>NZ_CP035491.1:0-2400000 GCF_004135405.1 Agromyces protaetiae | reverse complement strand
ACGTGGCGGAACACGAAGGGCGAGCTCGAGGAGTTCCTCACGTCGCTCGCCGACGAGACGGCCGACTACCTGCGTCCGAACCTCTTCGTGAACACCCCCGACATCCTCACCGAGTACCTCCAGTTCGGCGGGCCTGCGGCGTTCACCGTGCGAGCCACGATCGCCGCGACCGCGGCTCCGACCTGGGGCGTGTATGCGGGCTTCGAGCTCTTCGAGTCGGTCGCGCGCCCCGGCGCCGAAGAGGCCATCGACAACGAGAAGTACGAGTACAAGCCGCGCGACTTCGCCGCCGCCGAGCGCGAGGGCCGCTCCCTCGCGCTCTACCTCGGCATCCTCAACGGCATCCGACGCGACCACCCTGCGCTCGGCCAGCTCCGCAACCTGCACGTCCACCACACCGACGACGACTCCGTCATCGCGTACTCCAAGCACCTCGAGAAGGCGTTCACCGGCACCGGCGCCGACGACACGATCATCGTCGTCGCGAACGTCGACCCGCACTCCGTGCGCGAGACCACCGTGCACCTCGACCTCGAGGCGCTCGGTCTGACTCCCGGCGAACCGTTCACCGTCGAAGACCTGGTCGACGGCGAACGCTGGGAGTGGAGTACGTCGAACTACGTCCGGCTCGACGCGTTCACGCGGCCCGCGCACGTCCTGCGCGTCGTCCGCGAGTCCGAGAAGCCGGTGCGTGCGAGCAGGAAACGAGGAGCCAGTGCCTGAACCCGTCGCCCCCGTCACCGGACCGGTCGTCTCGAACGACGTCCTCGCCGCCGTCGCCGAAGGCCGCCACTCCGATCCGCACTCGGTCCTCGGCCAGCACGGGTTCGAGATCGCGGGCGCTGCCGGGCCGCACACCGTCATCCGCACGCTCCGCCCCCTCGCGGCATCCGTCGACGCCGTCTTCGACGACGGCACGTCCCTCCCGCTCCTCCACGTCGGATACGGCATCTGGGCGGGCGCGGGCGAGTTCGGGCCGACCGACTATCGGGTCCGCGCACGCTACGACGACGGCACCGACTGGACCGCCGACGACCCGTACCGCTTCGCTCCGACGATCGGCGAGCTCGACCTCCATCTGATCCAGGAGGGTCGTCACGAAGAGCTCTGGCGCGTGCTCGGGGCGCACCACCGCGAGCACTGGGGTCTCGGCGGACAGGTCGCCGGCACGTCGTTCACGGTGTGGGCGCCGCGAGCGAAGGCCGTGCGCGTGGTGGGCGACTTCAACCGGTGGAGCGGCGAGAGCCACGCCATGCGCAGCATGGGCGGCAGCGGCGTGTGGGAGCTGTTCGTGCCCGACCTCGCGCCCGGCGCGACGTACAAGTTCCAGCTCCTCACCCAGGCCGACACCTGGGTCATGCGCGCCGACCCCATGGCCCGCCAGGCCGAAGTCTCTCCCGCGACCGGGTCGGTCGTCGCCGACGACGGCCGCTACGGCTGGGAAGACGGCGAATGGATGTCTCGCCGGGCGCACACGAACGCGCACTCCGAACCCATGAGCATCTACGAACTCCACCTCGGATCGTGGCGCCCCGGCAAGTCGTATCGCGACGTCGCCGACGAGCTCATCGAGTATGTGCAGTGGCTCGGGTACACGCATGTCGAGTTCATGCCGCTCGCCGAGCACCCGTTCGGCGGCTCCTGGGGCTACCAGGTCACCGGCTACTACGCCGCGACGAGCCGTTTCGGCTCGCCCGACGACCTCCGGTACCTCATCGACCGTCTGCACCAGGCGCGCATCGGCGTCATCATGGACTGGGTCCCTGGCCACTTCCCGAAAGACGAGTGGGCGCTCGCCCGCTTCGACGGCGAACCCCTCTACGAGCACCCCGACCCCCGCCGCGGCGAACAGCTCGACTGGGGCACCTACGTCTTCGACTACGGCAATCCGCGCGTCCGCAACTTCCTCGTCGCCAACGCGCTCTTCTGGTTGGAGGAGTTCCACGTCGACGGCCTCAGGGTCGATGCCGTGGCATCCATGCTCTACCTCGACTACTCGCGCGAAGACGGCCAGTGGCTGCCCAACATCCACGGCGGGCGCGAGCACCTCGAAGCGATCGGCTTCCTGCAGGAGGCGACCGCGACGGCCTACAAGCGCAACCCCGGCATCGTCATGATCGCCGAGGAGTCGACGTCATGGCCGGGGGTCACCGCGCCGACGAACTCGGGAGGCCTCGGCTTCGGCTACAAGTGGAACATGGGGTGGATGCACGACACCCTGCAGTACATCCAGAAAGACCCGATGTACCGCTCGCACCACCACCACGACCTCACGTTCTCGTTCCTGTACGCCTTCAGCGAGCACTTCATCCTCCCGATCAGCCACGACGAGGTCGTGCACGGCAAGGGGTCGCTCCTCCGCAAGATGCCCGGCGACCACTGGCAGCAGCTCGCGAACGCGCGCGCCTACCTCTCGTACATGTGGGCGCATCCCGGCAAGCAGCTGCTCTTCATGGGGCAGGAGTTCGGGCAGCTCTCCGAGTGGAGCGAGGAGCGCGGCCTCGACTGGTGGATCCTCGACCAGCCGACCCACCGTCAGCTCGCCGAGTTCGTCGGACAGCTCAACCGCACCTACACGTCGTTGCCCCAGCTCTGGCAGCTCGACGACGATTCGGCGGGCTTCGAGTGGGTCGAGGGCGGCGCGGCGGCCGAGAACGTCATCGCGTTCCTCCGCTACGACCTGGAACGGCGACCGGTCCTCTGCGTCGTGAACTTCGCGGGGCGCCCGCACGAGGGCTTCCGGCTGGGGCTCCCGCTTGCGGGGCGCTGGACCGAGATCCTGAACTCGGATGCCACGGAGTACGGCGGATCGGGCGTCGGCAACCTCGGCGGCGTCGACGCGACGGATGACCCGTGGTCGGGCCGTCCGGCGTCGGCGAGCTTCACACTGCCGCCGCTCGGCGCGGTGTGGTTCCGCTACGACGGGTGATCGAGCCCTAGTACAGCAGGTTCGCGAGTCGTCGCCGCGCGGCGGCGACTCGCGGATCGTCGGTGCCGACGACCTCGAACAATTCGAGGATGCGCTCGCGCACGCGGCCCTTGCCGTCGGCGTCGAGGGTCGGGAAGAGGCTGAGGAGCCGGTCGAACGCGTCGTCGACGTGTCCGCCCGACAGGTCGAGGTCGGCGACGTCGAGTTGCGCGTCGAGGTCGTCGGGGGCCTGTGCGGCGGCGTTCCGGATCGCGTCGAGCGTCTTGCCCTTGAGTCGGCCGAGCAGATTGGCCTGTGCAAGCCCCGCGACCGCGAGGGTATCGCGCGGATCTTGCGCGATCGCCGTCTTGTAGGCGGCCGAGGCGGCCTCGAAGTCGCCTCGCGAGATCGCGTCGAACGCTTCCTGGTGGAGCGGCGGCAACGGCTCTTCGACGGGCTCGGCAGGCTCTGCGCCCGTGCCGTCGCCCGTTTCGTCGATCCGCCCCGTCACGCCGTTCTCGGCGGCGAGCGTCAGCAACTGGTCGAAGACCTGGTCGATGACGTCGTCGGGCTGCACGCCCTGGAAGAGCGGCACCGGCTGACCTGCCACGAGCGCGACGACCGTCGGCACCGACTGCACCTGGAGCGCCTGGACGAGCTGCGGAGCGCGGTCGGCCTCGACCGCTGCGAGGACGAGCGCACCGGCACGGGCGCGGACGAGGCCCGCGAGCGAGTCGACGAGCGCCTTCGACTGGTCGCTCCACGACGCCCACAGGGCGACGACGACGGGCACGGTGCGGGAGAGTTCGAGGACGGGGGCGAACCCCGCGTCATCCGTCTGCACGACGAGCGGATCGTTCGCCGCACCGGCGACCGCGCCGGGCGGAGGAGTCTGCGCGCGATTCGCGAGCGATGAGAGGTCGACGGCGCCGCGAAGCTGCGCGCCGTTGGGTTCGATGGGGTTGCTCACGGTGCCTCCGAAGCCGAGACGAGGTTCTCCGACCATCCGAGGAGACGGATGGGTTCATCCGAGCCGACCTTCGGCACGTAGAAGAGCAGCTGGAGTTCGCGCGTGGCCTGCACGCCCTTCGCGCTCTGCGCTGTGAAACCCGACAGCACCGACGCGGGCTGGCCCGCGGGGAAGCTGATCAGGCCGCCGTCGTTCGGTCGACTGATCTCGGTGCGGGTGACCGTCGTCGACACCAGGGCGCCCGCGTCGTTCGTGCCGAGGGACACGATCGGCGCGTCTCCAGCGACGGTCGAGACCTCGAGGGTTATCGTCGGCTGGGCTGATTCGACTGCGGCCTTGCGAGCGGCGGCGTTGAGCGTGTCGTCGAGATCCATGCCTTCGAGATCGAAACTCGATGCGTACGTGCTCACCTCCCCCGTCATGAGGATGTCGGCGAACGCCGCGCCGACCTGCGACGGGGGCATGACGAGCAGCTTGCTGTCGACGGTCACGCTCGGCGCGCCGATCGAAGCCGGGGCGAGCTGGGGGACGTCGGCATCGGGAACGAGTTGCGACGCGTAGAGGATCCGGAAGTTGTCGCGCGGCGTTTCTTGCACGAGCACGAGGGCCGACGGCGCGATCGTGGGGTCGTCGCTCTCAGCGATCGTGAGGACCGTCCGCGGCCAAACCCCCGCCTTCGTCTGCTGCGGGAGGACCACCTGGTCGGGCGTCGAGGCGGGTACGGCGACGGGGCCCGGCTGATCGGGCAGCGCGGCACGGATGACGTAGTTCGCCTTCCGGGCGTCGAGCGCGGGGCCGACGAACCGCTGCTCTGCCGCCACAGGGTCGAGTGCGCCGTCGGCCGTCGCGGTCGTCGCCGCGATCTTGCCCATGATGCGTTCCATCTGCGGCACCGTGACGGCCGGCTCGACCGGCTCGACTTCTTCGGCTTCTTCAGCACCGGGCGTCGCCGTCGGCGTCGCCGTCGGCTCCGC
This sequence comes from Agromyces protaetiae, assembly GCF_004135405.1. NCBI lineage: Bacteria > Bacillati > Actinomycetota > Actinomycetes > Micrococcales > Microbacteriaceae > Agromyces > Agromyces protaetiae. The sequence continues at coordinate 2,395,148 of NZ_CP035491.1, read as the reverse complement.
CGTCGCGGGCGCTCCTTCGAGGCTCGGCCAGTACTCGGGCGCACACGCCGTGAGACCGAAGACGGGCACGAGCACGAGGGCGGCGACCGCGGTGCGGCGACCGGCCGAACGGCGTCCGCTCGTGAGCTGCGCCTTGCCGGGCTTGGGCGAGAGCAGGGGCTTCATCTTGGAGCCGCCCTTCGGCAGATTGCGGCGGGGGCCGCGCGAACGCCGGTGATGCAGGATTCCCGAGATCACGAGCCACACCCCGACGAGGAAGACGACCGTTCCGCCCGTGAGGAGCGGCCCGACCCAGGGAGTGGAGTTGTCGAGCGGCCAGGCGATGCCGATGCGGTCGGGCACGGGATCTTGGGAGCCGGATGCCACGAGGACCGACACCTCGCTCGGGACGTCGATCGTCATCGTGAGCCGGCTCTGCTCCTCGCTCAGCTCGTCGAGCCAGAGGTCGGATCCGGCGGGCGACACGATGACGGGCTCGGCGTCGGCGTCGGCCTCGGTCGCGGCGTCGGCGGGCGGGGTGGTCGGCGCCGGCTCTGTCGTCGTCACGTCGTCGGCGGCGGTGTCATCGGCGGCGGTGTCGTCGTCCGCCTCGGTCGGGTCGACGACGGTGCTCGTGAGTTCGCCCGTCTCGGCGTCGAATCCGACCGAGATGAACGTGTCGTCGCCGACCCAGCCGAGCACGTCTCCCGTGCGCCCGTACGCGAGGTAGGTCGACCCCTTGCCCGCGACCGTGATCGCCTGCTTGCCGGGGTAGGCCGCGAGGGCCTCCGGCGAGATCACGAGGTAGTCGGCGTCCGAGGAGTCGACCGCGATGTCGAGCGAGACGCGATCCGACTCGAGGAAGACCGTGCGTTGCGCGATGCCGAGCCCGATCATCACAGCCGCGGCGATGAACGCCACGATGGCGAAGACGAAGCGCACGAACAACCTCCAGTGCCGCCATCGCGGCATCGACAAAGACAACCCACACTATCGGCATCCGTCTGAAAGCGAACCGAATGTCCGCTGAACCGTAGTTCGCCCGCGCGCGATCGCGGCTCGCGGCGTCACGGAGAGGTGCCACCGCTTCGAAAACCGGTCGGCGGGCCGATACATCCGCGCCGTACAATCAGAGGCGAGTTTGCCGCGCCCACCCTCCCCCCATCCGAGGCGCGGACCCCCAACCGGAGGAAGCATGGCCGTCGAAGAGACCGAGTTCACCCAGGTGTTCCGCGGATACGACAAAGACGAAGTGGACAAGGCCATCAACGGCCTCCGCCGCGACGTCATCACCGCGAACACCCAGATCGCCGACGTCAACAAAGAGAACAAGCGCCTCGGCGCCCGCATCGAAGAGCTCTCGGCCGAGCTCGAGGAGGTCGGCAGCCCGACCTTCTCGGGCCTCGGCACGAAGCTCGAGAACACGCTCCGCGTCGCCGAAGAGCAGTCGACGCGTCTCATCGCGCAGGCCGACATCGACGCCGAGAAGCTCCGCCGCGCCGCCGAAGACGAGGTGCACCTCCTCAAGTCCGACGCGCAGGAACTCGCCGACCGCACGCTCAGCGAGTCGCGCGCCCAGGCGAACCGGATCCTCGAGAATGCCCGCTCCGAGGCCGACGACATGGTCGCGCGCGCCCACGAGTCGAGCGAGCAGCTCCGACAGGACGCCGCCCAGGACGCTGCGGCCATTCGCAGCGCCGCTGCGACCGAGGTCGCCGAGCTCCGAGCGACGGCCAAACGCGAGACATCCGCGCTCCTCGCCGAAGCCGAGCGCAAGGCCGCCGACCTCGTCGCCGACGCCAACAAGTCGGCGAGTGCCGCCCGCGCGACGGCCGCCGGCCTCGCACAGGAGACCGAGCAGACCCGCGCCGAGGTGGCCGCCGAGCTCGACCTCGCGCGTGCCGAGCTCGCGAAGGAGACCGAGCAGGCCCGCATCGACCTTGCGAAGGAGACCGAGCAGGCCCGCATCGACCTCGCCCGCGAGACGCAGGAGTCGCGCGCCTCGATCGAGGCCGAGATCACCGAGCGCCGCACCGAACTCGAGCACGAGCTCGCCCAGGCCCGCACCGACCTCGAGCGCGAGCTCGCCACGGTCCGCGCCAAGCTCGACGAAGACCGCGAGCAGACCAAGGTCGACCTCGAGCGCGAGTCCGAGACCGCGCGTCTCAAGCTGAAGAACGAACTCGACCGCGTCCGCGCCAAGCACGAGGCCGACCTCGACCAGCTCCGCGCCGACCTCGCCCTCGAGCAGGAGCAGGCCCGCGCCGACTTCGAGGCCGAGGCCGAGCAGGCCCGCATCGACCTCGACAACCAGCTCACGGCCATGCGCAAGAAGACGGCGCACGAGGTCAACCGCAGCAAGCGCGAGATCGAGCAGGCTCGCATCGACCTCGACGGCGAGCTCGCGACCAAGCGCGACGAGGCCGAGCAGGAGCTCCTCGTCCGTCACCAGGAGGCCGTCGCCGAGACGCAGGGCTTCCTCGACGAGGCCAACGCCGAACTCGCCGAAGCGGTCTCCCGCACGGCCGACGCGCGCACCGAGCTCGAGCGCCTCGAGACGGCCGCCCGCGCCGAGATCGCCGCCATCCGCGACCGTGCCGACGAAGAGGCGCGCGAGCGCGTCGCCGAGGCGCACTCGCAGGCGCGCAAGCTCATCGCCGACGCCGACGAGCGCACCCGTGCCCTCGTCGCCGACGCGGAAGACCGACTCGCGCAGATCCGCATCGAGCGCGACGCCGTCGCAGGGTACTTCGAGAGCCTCCGCGGCGTGCTCACGCAGGCCGAGCAGGTCGCTTCGCAGAACTGACCTCGGCGCGAACGCGCGAAGGGGGCGGCCGATCGGCCGCCCCCTTCGTCGTCTCCGGATGATTCGGCGCGTCGTCTCCGGTCGAAGGCGAGCCGCGCTACACCGGGCGCCAGGTCGTCGGCAGCGGCGAGGCCTCGGGCGCGACGCGTGCGACGATCTCGTCGAGCGCCCGCCGCGTGAGCGTCTCGCCGACCCACAGGTGCTTGCCGCCCTCGATCGGCACGACCTCGATGTTCGGCACCGTGCCGAACCGTTCGAACGCCTCGTCGGGCTGGAGGAAGTCGTCGTGCTCGGGCACGAGCGCCACGACGGGCACTCTCGCGTCGCGCCAGCGCGCGAGCTCTTCGGCGGTCGTCCGCCGGAGCGGCGGCGAGAGCAGGATGACTCCGGCGATGTCGTGCTCGAGGCCGTGCTTCAGTGCGAGCTCGGTGCCGAACGACCAGCCGACGAGCCACGGCGTCGGGAGTCCGCGTTCACGGACGAACGCGACCGCTGCCGCGACATCCGCCCGCTCGTCGACCCCGTCGCCGAACGCACCCTCGCTCGTGCCGCGCGGCGAACTCGTGCCGCGCGTGTTGAAGCGCAGCACCGCCACGCCCGCGAGGGCAGGGAGCCGCGCAGCAGCCTTGCGGAGGACGTGGGAGTCCATGAAGCCGCCGGCCGTCGGGAGCGGGTGCAGGGTGAGCAGTGTCGCCGCCGGCGCGCGGTCGATCGGCGTCGCGAGCTCGCCGACGAGCGTCAGCCCGTCGGCGGTGTGCAGCTCGATCTCTTCGCGATTCGCGGGCAATTCGACGCCCGCCCGGATCTCGACGGGTGCGGGTTCGTTCACGGGGCGCCGATCCTCCAGCAGTGGGTGTGCCAATGGCGCCGCGCGGCGAGGTCGGCTGCGTCGCCGAGGACGCCGTCGGCCCGCCAGGCGACGAGGTGTGCGGTGCCCGGTGCGACCTCTTGGCCGCAGCCGGGGCAGGTGTACGGCTTCGAGGCCTGCTGCTCCGAGATCGGCTGGACGTACCATTCGCGTCCGCCGCGGATCTCGGTGCGCTTCCAGCCCGCGGTGAGTCGTTCGACGTCGAGTTCGGGATGTCCGGCGCGGGCCTTCGCGGCCCGGCCGCGCGCTCGATTCGACGGTGCCATCGTTCCAGTCTAGGTCGGGCACGCGTGCCGAAGGCTCCCGGCGCACGCGCAGCGGGTCAGTACCAGCCGCTGTCCTGCGAGTGCGCCCAGGCTCCGCACGGCGAGCCGTACCGGCCCTGCACGTAGCCGAGACCCCACTCGATCTGGGTGGCGGCGCTCGTCTCCCAGTCGGCGCCGGCGCTCGCCATCTTCGACCCTGGGAGCGCCTGTGGGATGCCGTATGCGCCGCTGCCGGCGTTGTACGCGTTCACCCGCCAGCCCGACTCCTTCGCCCACAGGGCGACGAGGCAGTCGAACTCGGTCGAGGGCCAGCCGCGGGCTGCGACGGCTCCTGCCGCGTATGCCTGAGCCGACCCGGGGTCGGGAGTGACCGCGGGCGGAGCCCACCCTGCCGACGCGGGCTTCGCCGCGGGCTCGTCGGGCTTCTTCTCGACGTGGTAGCTCTCCTGGCCGACCGAGAGCGCGTACTCCCCCTCGACCTCGACCGACTGCGGCACGGCACCGCCGAATCGGGCCGGGCTGGTGTGCTCGGCCGAGGCCGTCGCGCCCGAGTACGGGTCGACGATGTTGACGAGGAAGAAGCTCGCAGCAGCGGTGAAGGCGAACAGCACGGATGTCGCCTGCTTCGCCTTGCTCGTGACGCGCGCGCTGCTCGGAGTCGGCCCGGCCGCTCGCGCGCCCGGTGCCCGCGCAGCCGCCGTCTGTGCAGCCCTTGCCTGGGCAGCCGGTGTCGGCTCGACCGACGCGAACGTCGCCCTCGAGACCGACGGGAGACCGGAATTCGCCCCTCGACCGGTCGCTGCAGGGTGCGCGTCGCGCGCGCCACCATCGGAATGCCTGCCCACGATCACCCGATCCTAGCGGTCAGCGGACCGCGAGCATGACGTCGACGACGGCGTCGAGCACGAGGTCGACCTGCGCCTCGCGGTACCCGCCCCGCTGCGCCGTGAACGTCACCGTGCGGACGTCGTCGATGCCGATCGGCCACCCGTCGGTGAAGTAGCGACCGAGTCGTTCGGCGAAGCGATCGACCTCTTTGACGCTATAGCCGAGGACGAGCGGATTCACCCGGTCGAAACGTTCACGGTCGGGGCGGGCGAGACGGTTCGCGACGACCTGCGCCGTCGTGCGCGCCTCGGTGAGCCAGGCTTCGTCACCGTGGAGTCGGGCCGCGATCTGACGCTCGCGCGCCGCGAACGCGTCTTCGAGCCGTTCGAGGGCTGCATCGACGTGGGCGGTCGAGTAGCCGCCCTTCTGCATGCCGAAGGCCGTGAGCCTGATGTTCTCGGCCGTCACCTTCGGATCGCCGGGACGCATGGTGCCGTCGTAGGCGCGTCGGGCGACGACGAGGAACTCGTCGACCTGGTCGACGTCATAGCCGAGCTGGGGTCTGCGCGCGCGAGGAAACGTGGGGGCCACCGATCCAGTATCCCCCACAGGTCACCCGAAGAACGCGAACGCCGCGTATGCGACTGCTGCGGAAGGCAGGATCGAGTCGAGGCGGTCGAGGAATCCGCCGTGCCCGGGCAGCCACGACGACATGTCCTTGATGCCGAGATCGCGTTTGATGAGAGATTCGGCGAGGTCGCCGAGCGTCGCCGTCAAGAGCAGTGCGAGGCCGAAGCCGATACCGAACCACCACGGCTCGTCGAGCATGAAGATCGCGAGCAGCACGCCCGCGACGGTGCTCGTGACGGCGGCTCCTGCGAAGCCCTCCCAGGTCTTCTTCGGGCTGATGACGGGGGCCATCGGGTGCTTGCCGAACGAGAGTCCGAACGCGTATGCGCCGGTGTCCACGCACACGACCGTGATGATGAACGCGAGCGTCCACCACTGCCCGCCTTCGGCTGCTGTGAGCACGACCGCGAACGTCGCGAGGAACGTCACGTACCCCTGAACGAACGCCCCGGCGCCGAGGTCGCGGAGCAGGTTCGCACGCGTGCCGCGCGCGAACGCCGCCACGATCCGCCAGATCGAGATGAGGAGGATGCCCGCGATGACCGAGATGAACTGCCCGGCAGCGCCGTAGTAGTACGCGGCGGGCACGGTGAGCACGGCGACCGCGACGCTCGGCACGATCGGAACGAGCAGATCGCGCTTCCGGAACGCCTGCACGAGTTCGACCGTGCCGAAACCGACCATGACGACCGCGAACAGCATGAAGAGCTCTTTGACCACCAGGAGGCTGAGCAGGAGCGCGGCTCCGACACCCAAGCCGATCAGGATCGCACCGAGGAGGTTCCTTCCGGTGCGCGCCTTGATCTTCTCCTGCGTCTCCTCGAACTGCGCCTTGCCCGCCTCGAACTGTCGCTCGAACTCGACGCGCGCCGAATGCACTTGCGCCAGGATCTCGTCGCGGGGGCTGCGATCGTGATCGGACCCGTCGACCCCGTCCTCCCCCGGACCGCCCGACCTGGTCACGCTCAGACCTCGAGGAGTTCGGTTTCCTTGCGCTTCAGCGCGTCGTCGATCTGGTCGACGTGCGCCTTCGTGACCTGCTCGAGCTCCTTCTCGCCGCGCGCCACCTCGTCGTCGCCGAGTTCGCCCTTGAGCGCGTCGAGGTCGTCCTTCGCCTTGCGGCGGATGTTTCGCACCGACACACGGGCGTCTTCGGCCTTCGAGCGCACGAGCTTCACGAACTCTTTGCGGCGCTCCTCGGTGAGTTCGGGGAGCGTGACACGGATGATGTTGCCGTCGTTCGTCGGGTTGGCCCCGAGGTTCGGAGTGTCGCGGATCGCCTGCTCGATGTCGCGCAGTGCACCCTTGTCGTAGGGCGTGACGACGAGCGTGCGGGCCTCGGGATTCTGCAGCGAGGCGAGCTGCGAGAGCGGCGTCGGCGTGCCGTAGTAGCTCACCAGGATCTTCTGGAAGAGCTGCGGGTTCGCGCGCCCGGTTCGCACGGTCGCGAAGTCGTCTTTGGCGACCTCGACGGCCTTCTGCATGCGTGCGGTGGCATCGGACAGTACATCCGCGATCACGGGGGCTCCTTCTCTTCGCTGCAGGAACAGCTCTTCGGACAGTCTATCGGCGGGACTCGGCGGAACCGTTGCTCACAAGCGTGCCGATCGGCGCGCCGAGGATCGCAGCGGTCACGTTGCCCGCGGGCTCCATGCCGAACACCTGCATGGGCATGCCGTTGTCCATGCAGAGGCTGAACGCCGTCGAGTCGACGACCTTGAGTCCGCGCTGGAGCGCCTCCAGGTAGGTGATCTGGTCGATCTTGTGCGCTTCGGGGTTCTTGCGGGGGTCGTCGGAATACACCCCGTCGACGCCGTTCTTCGCGACGAGCACGACGTCGGCGCCGATCTCGAGCGCGCGCTGGGCCGCGACCGTGTCGGTCGAGAAGTACGGCAGGCCGGCCCCGGCGCCGAAGATGACGATGCGGCCCTTCTCCAGATGCCGCTCCGCGCGCCGAGGGATGTACGGCTCGGCGACCTGCGTCATCGAGATCGCCGACTGCACGCGCGTCGCGGCCCCGGCCTGCTCGAGGAAGTCCTGCAGGGCGAGCGCGTTCATGACCGTGCCGAGCATGCCCATGTAGTCGGCGCGGCCGCGGTCCATGCCGCGTTGGGAGAGTTCGGCGCCGCGGAAGAAGTTGCCGCCGCCGACGACGATCGCAACCTCGACGTCGCGCGCCGCATCGGCGATCTCACGGGCCAGGGAGGAGATCACGTCCGGGTTGACGCCGAGCGATCCACCGCCGAACGCCTCCCCGAGAGCTTCAGAAGCACCCTGCGCCTGCCGTCGGTCGTCATGTCGTCGTCCCTTCGTCCCCGTGTACAAACTAGCGGTCGCTCGCGTGATGGAGCGGTGTGTCCGAGCAACGGATGCCTCGACGAGGCATCCGGATGCTCGCTCCTGCGCGCAGAACGCTGCCGCGCGCACGAAAAGGGAGTCCGGATCGCGAGCGATCCGGACTCCCCATGATGCGTGTTACGCGCCGACCTTGAAGCGAGCGAAGTCGCTCACGGTCAGGCCCGCGTCCGCCAGCACCTTGGCGATCGTGAGCTTGTTGTCCTTCGCGTAGTCCTGCTCGAGCAGTGCGACCTGCTTGAAGTAGGCGCCGAGGCGACCCTCGACGATCTTCGGGAGGGCGGCCTCGGGCTTGCCCTCCTCGCGCGTGATCTGCTCGACGATCTGGCGCTCCTTCTCGACGGCCTCGGTCGGCACCTCGTCGCGAGTGAGGTACTCGGGCGCGGCGAACGAGATGTGCTGCGCGATCGAACGGGCGGTCTCGACATCGGCACCGGCGAAGCCGAGGACCACGCCGACCTGCGGGGGCAGGTCCTTCGAGGTCTTGTGCAGGTAGATCGAGAACTGCTCGCCCTTGACGAGGCGGATGCGACGGAGCTCGACCTTCTCGCCGAGGATCGCCGCCTCTTCGGAGATGACGTCGGCGACGGTCTTGCCCTCGGCCGGCGCGGCCAGTGCGGCCTCGACGGTCTCGGCGCGAGCCGCGGCGACGGCCGCGAGCACGCGGTCGGCGAGGCCGACGAACTTGTCGCCCTTGGCGACGAAGTCGGTCTCGCAGGCGAGCTCGATGAGGGTCGCGGTGCCGTCGCCGTTGTCGACGGCGGCGACGAGGCCCTCGGCGGTCGAGCGGTCGGCACGCTTCGCGTTGCCCTTCGCGCCCTTCAGGCGGAGGATTTCGACCGCCTTCTCGAGGTCGCCGTCGGCTTCCACGAGGGCGTTCTTCGTGTCGACCATGCCGGTGCCGAGGCGCTCGCGCAGGGTCTTGACGTCTTCGAGAGTGAAGTTGGCCATGTTCGGAAACAGTCTCCTGGACTCGTGGTCTGGACTAGTGGATTACTTGGACTCGGCGGCGTCGGCAGCAGCCTCGCCCGCCTCGTCGGCGGCCGACTCGGTCGCCGCGATCTCCTCGGCGGCCTCGTCGACGACCTCGGCCGCTTCAGCCTTGGCCGAGGCTTCGGTCTCCGCGACCTTCTCGGTCTCGGCCGACGCCTGCTCGGGGGTGGTCTCGCTGCCGGCCTGGAGGAGCTCCTGCTCCCACTCGGCGAGCGGCTCGGCCTCTTCGCCCTCTTCGGGCTTCTGGTGGCGTTGGATGAGGCCCTCGGCGGCCGCGTCGGCGATGATGCGGGTGAGCAGGCTCACCGAACGGATCGCGTCGTCGTTGCCCGGGATGGGGTACTGGACCTCGTCGGGGTCGCAGTTCGTGTCGAGGATGCCGATGACGGGGATACCGAGCTTCTTGGCCTCGTCGATCGCGAGGTGCTCCTTCTTGGTGTCCACGACCCAGAGCGCCGACGGCGTCTTCGAGAGGTTGCGGATGCCGCCGAGCGACTTGTGGAGCTTGTCGAGCTCGCGCTTCTTGAGGAGGAGCTCCTTCTTGGTGAAGCCCGAGGTGGTGCCCTCGAAGTCGAGCTCCTCGAGCTCCTTCATGCGGGCGAGGCGCTTCGACACCGTCGTGAAGTTGGTGAGGAGGCCGCCGAGCCAACGCTGGTTGACGTAGGGCTGGCCGACGCGCGTCGCCTGCTCGGCGATCGACTCCTGCGCCTGCTTCTTGGTGCCGACGAAGAGGATGGTGCCGCCGTGCGCGACGGTCTCCTTGACGAAGTCGTAGGCCTTGTCGATGAAGGAGAGCGACTGCTGGAGGTCGATGATGTAGATGCCGGAACGCTCGGTGAAGATGAAGCGCTTCATCTTCGGGTTCCAACGGCGGGTCTGGTGCCCGAAGTGCACGCCGCTGTCGAGCAGCTGGCGAATGGTGACGACGGCCATGGCCGTTCTCCTTCTGTTCTCAGTTGATGCCCCGACCGGCGGCCGGAAGCCCTGGTGCCCGGCACGCTCCGCCGGCTCGATACTCGAGCGGGACTGATGGAGACGGTGGCCGAATGGGCACGCGGAGTCACCCCGCAGCGCGGGATGCAACGTTCATGTTATCACGCGACGGCTCCTCCCCAGGGCCGCGCTCGGGGTCGCCGTCCCCGTTGCGAGGGCTCGTCGACCGACGGCGCGCGCCACGCGCGAGGCTTCCGACATGCACATGAGACGGATGTCCCGAGCCGCGAGCGTCGTCGCGCTCACGACCGTCTTCGCCCTCGCCCCGGCGCTCTTCGCGTCGCCGTCGTCCGTGGCCGCGGCGCACCCGTCCGCGGCGTCGCCAGCGTCCGGAACCGCCGGCGCCGACGAGCGCTGGGACTGGCCGACACCGACGCCCCATCGCGTCGTCGACCCATACCGGGCCCCCGCGACCCGCTACTCCCCCGGCCATCGGGGCGTCGATCTCGCCGCGGTCCCCGGCGCGGCCGTCGCCGCCGCTTCAGCCGGCCGCATCTCGTTCGCAGGCCTGGTCGCGGGCAGACCGGTGGTCTCGATCGACCACGGCGACGGCGTGGTGAGCGCGATCGAGCCCGTCGAGGCGTCCGTCTCCGTCGGCGATCTCGTGCGTGCTGGGGATCCGATCGGCGTCGTCGCGACGGGAGGCCACTGCGACGCAGGCTGCGTGCACTTCGGCGTCCGGGTCGACGGCGACTACGTCTCGCCGTTCCTGTTCCTCGGCGGCGTCCCGCGCGCCGTGCTGCTGCCCCTTTCCTGACCCGGATGTCTCGCGCCCGGCGCGCGCGGACTCACGCGCGCGGGTGCGCGGTCAGATACGTCTGCTTCAGCCGTTCAGCCGACACATGCGTGTAGATCTGCGTCGTGCCGAGGCTCGCGTGCCCGAGGAATTCCTGCACGGCACGCAGGTCGGCGCCGCCGTCGAGCAGGTGGGTCGCGGCCGTGTGGCGCAGCGCGTGCGGCCCCGCCGGCCCAGATCCGGGCACATCGGCGAGGAGACCCGCGATGAGTCGGTGCACGGCCCGGGTTCCGAGTCGCCCTCCGCGGGCGCCGACGAAGACGGCGGATGTCGGGGCCGCACCGTTCGTGCCGGTCGCGGTGCCGCGCTGTTCCTCGCCCGCGCGCCCGTGCCCGGCGGCTGCTTCGAGGAGCGCGGGCCGGGCGACTTCCAGGTAGCGGTCGAGAGATCGGGCAGCGGGCGAGCCGTAGGGCACGACACGCTCCTTCGAGCCCTTCCCGAGGACCCGGACGGTGCGCCGCGACCGATCGATCGACCCGACGTCGAGCCCAGTGAGTTCGGACACGCGCAGCCCTGCCGCGTACAGCAATTCGACGATCGCCGAGTCGCGGGCTGCGGCCGGATCGCCCGCGCTCGCCCGCTCGTCGAGCCTCGTGAGAATGCCCTCGATCGCACCCTGCGTGAGCACCCTCGGCAGAGTGCGCAGCGCCTTCGGCGCCCTGAGACGCGCCGCAGGGTCGGCTGGAATCGCGCCGCGCCTGGCCGCCCACGCGAAGAAGCCGCGGGCGGCGGCCGCCCGGCGCGCGATCGTCGAGCGGGCAAGACCCCGCTCGGTCGCGTCCCACAGCCAATCGCGGAGGACACCCAACGACACATCGGCGAGCGCCGTGACATCCTGCGCCTCGACGAACCTCACGAGCGCTGCGAGATCACCGCGATACGCCGTGAGCGTGTTCACGGCGACGCCGCGCTCGGCCCGCAGATGCACGAGGTACTCGTCGATCGCGGCGTCGAAGAGTGTCGGGTGGGGGTGGATCGCGCTCATCCGGATCGCTTCCGCGAGAACCGGTCGAGCCGGCCGCTCGGGTCGAGCGACTCGATCTCGGCGAGGAACTCCGCGCCGAAGTTCGACACCACCTCGAACGGCCCGAGCGGGACGACGGCCGTGACGACGCCCTGGTCGTAGAGATGGACCACCGAGAACGAGCGCCCGCCGTCGATGCCGACGAGTTCGCGCGGCGGCGCCGAGAGGTCCATCGTGTACGCCGTCGCTCCCGCGACCGCGACGGGGATGCCTGCGAAGACGCCGTTCGTCGGATAGTGCAGGTGCCCGCCGAGGATGAGCCGAACGTCGGTGCCCGCGAGGGCGTCTGCGAGGAGATCTTGACCCTGGAGTTCGAGCACGTCCATGAGTGCGAGCGGCGTCGCGATCGGCGCGTGATGGAGGGCCAGCACGGTGCCGTGCGGGGCGGATTCGGCGAGCGCAGCCCGGAGCCACGCCGCCGACGCCTCGTCGACGGCGCCGTGGTGGAACCCCGGCACCGAGACGTCGAGGGCAACGATGCGGAGCCCGGCCACGTCGTGAACGACATGGACGGGCGTGTCGCTCGACGGCTCGCCGAGCAGACGCTCGCGGAACGGCCCGCGTTCGTCGTGGTTGCCCATGACCCACACCAGGTCGGCGCGCGCCTCGGCCGCGACCGGTTCGAGCGCGGCGCGCGCCCGGTCGTATGCGTCGGGCTCGCCCAGGTCGGCGACGTCGCCGGTCACGACGATCGCGTCGATCGACGTACCGAGCCGCTCGAGCTGGCGCACGGCCTGGTCGAGCCACCCGACCGTGTCGGCCTTGCCTCCGAGCGGCGCGCCGCCGTCGAGGAGGTGCGTGTCGGAGACGTGCACGATGACGTGCCGCGCCGCCGGATACCGACCGAGTCTCGAAGCCTGTTCGCCTGTCACGCGGCCAGACTACGGCCCGCCGCCGACCTCGGCTATGTGGCCCGCCGCACCGAGACCCACCCGTCGAATCCGCGCTTCGCGCGCCCCTCGGCTTCGAGCGAACCCAGCACGCTCCGCACTGTGCGCGGATCGAGGCCTGCCCGTCGAGCGACGTCGTCGACCGGTCTCGTGGCACGCGCACTCAGTGCGTCGAGCACGCGGAGTCCCTCGGCCGTCGCAGCCGTCGACGCCTCGAATCCGTCGAGCAGGTCGCCGTCGAACGAGGTGCCGAGTGCGAGCTCGGCCATCTGGCCGGCATCGGTCACGCAGACCGCGTCGAATTCGCGGAGCAGCCGATGGCACCCCGCCGAGGCGGGGCTCGTGACCGGTCCGGGCACGGCGCCGAGCGGCCGCCCGAGTTCCGACGCATGCCCTGCGGTGTTGAGCGATCCCGAGCGGTAACCGGCTTCGAGCACGACGGTCGCGGCGGTCGATGCCGCGATGAGCCGGTTGCGACTCAGGAACCGCCACTTCGTCGGCGCCTGCCCGCACGGCAGCTCCGATACGACGGCCCCGGTCTCGACGATCCGGGAGAGCAGTTGCTCGTGCCCGGCCGGATAGAACCGATCGACGCCGCCCGCGAGGAATGCCACGGTCGAGCCGCCCGCCCGGAGCGTCGCCCGATGCGCCGCGCCGTCGATGCCGTACGCCCCGCCCGACACGATCGTGAATCCGCGGTCTGAGAGCCCCGCGGCCGATTCGACAGCCACATGCTCGCCGTATCCCGTCGCCGCGCGAGCGCCGACGAGGGCGATCGTCCGGCGGGCTCGGGCGAGCAGGCCGACGTCGCCCCGCACCCACAGCGCGAGCGGCGCGTGCGCGCCGAGATCGTCGAGCGCGACGGGCCACGAGTCATCCGACGGCAGCAGCAGACGGGCGCCGACGCGACCGGCCTGCTCGACCGACCGCACGAGTGCGGCGTCGTCGATGCGGGGCAGCCATCGCTCGACGGCGGCGGCGAGTACGCGGGCTTCGACGACGATGCCTGATTCCGCGAGCGCTTCGGCGAACGCGCCGGTCGAGGCGCGCTCGTGCACGAGTCGCGCGACGCGTGCTGCGCCGAGCGCCTCGATCGCGTTGCCCATCGTTCCATCGCCGGGCTCGGCGATCGCGCCCAGGAAGACACGTGCGATCGTCTCGTCGGTCGGCTCGCGTCCGACCACGGCAAGCGGGCGCGCGAGCGAGCGGGCGAGCCCGTCGACCGCGCGGAGGCCGTCGGCGCTCATCGCACGATCCCCTTTCGGAGGAGCAAGGCGTGGCCGACGTGATGCTTGTCGGGCGCTGCTGCGCCGTCGAGATCTGCCATCGTCCAGGCCAGCTTGAGCACCCGGTCGTACCCCCGCATCGTGACATCCCCCAGTTCGAGGGCTCGGTCGAGCGACACGGTCGCTTTGCCTCCCGGGTGCATGCGGCCCTTCCCCCGCATCCACGGGCCGGGCAGTTCGGCGTTCGTGCGCCACGGCGTTCCGCGCAGTCGGTCGGCCGCGACCCGGCGTGCCTCGACGACTTTCGCTCTCGCTTCGGCGCTCGTCATGGTCGGCTCTTCGACGGCCGCCTGGAGCTTCGCAGCGGTGATGCGCGGTACGTGGAGGCGGATGTCGACGCGGTCGAGGAGCGGCCCCGAGATGCGCGCGAGGTAGCGTCTGCGCACGACGGGCGCGCACACGCACTCGCCGTCCTTCAGACCGTACTGCCCGCACGGGCACGGGTTCGCGGCGAGGACGAGTTGGAAACGCGCGGGGAAGGTCGCGACCGCGCTCGCCCGGTGGATCGAGACACTGCCGGACTCGAGCGGCTGGCGCAAGACGTCGAGCACGGACGCGGCGAACTCGGGCGCCTCGTCGAGGAAGAGCACGCCATGCGTCGCGCGCGCCGCGGCGCCCGGGCGGAGCATCCGACTGCCGCCGCCGATCATCGCGGCGGCCGACGCCGTGTGGTGGGGCGCTTCGAACGGGGGCCGGAGACTCAGCCCGCCCGGCGGTGCCTCCCCGGCGAGCGATCGGATCGAGGCCACTTCGAGAGCGCGGTCGGCGTCGAGGTCGGGCAGGATTCCCGGCAATCGCGAGGCGAGCATCGTCTTTCCGGCGCCGGGCGGCCCTTCGAGGAACACATGGTGACCGCCGGCCGCGGCGACGAGCAGGGCATCGACCGCGTCGCGGTTGCCCGCCACCTCGGCGAGATCCCCGACCGGCGCCGGCGATTCGGATGCTCCGGTCGGCTCGAGCCGTGGAGCGGGCAATGCCGCGAACGCGTCGAGGCCCGCGGGGTCGTACCGCCCGCCATGACGGATCGCGGCCTCGAGCAGCGAGCCCACGGCGATGACGTCGACGCCCGGCACGAGACGCGCCTCCGCCGCGTTGGCCTCGGGGACCATGACGGTGTCGTGTCCGGCGCGGGCGGCCGCGAGCACCGCGGGCAGCACCCCGGCGATCGGACGCACGCGCCCGTCGAGTCCGAGCTCGCCGAGGTGGACGACGCGGTCGACGGATGCCGCATCGATCTCGCCTGCGGCCGCAAGGCAGGCGAGCGCGATGCTGAGATCGAAGCCCGATCCATTCTTCGGCAGCGACGCCGGTGAGAGGTTCACCGTGAGCCGACGCTGCGGCAGGGGGCATCCGGCATTCGTCGCGGCCGACCGCACCCGGTCGCGCGCCTCGGCGAGCGAGGCGTCGGGCAGCCCGATGATGGCGAGCGAGGGCAACTGCGCCGCGAGGTCGGCCTCGACGTCGACGACCGACCCCGAAAGTCCGAGCATCGCGACCGAGCGCGTGCGTCCGACGGGCATCAGCCGATCCCCTCGAGGTGCTCGACGAACGCGGGCGCGTCGGTCGGCGCCAGTACCGAGATCGCATCGATGCGGATACGCCCCACCGGCGCCTCGGACTGCTCGCACCACGCGAGCGCGAGTCGGCGCAACCGCGCGAGCTTCAGCGCCGTGATCGCCTCGAACGGATGCCCGAAGGCCGCCGTCGTACGAGTCTTCACCTCGACGAACACCGTGTCGCGCCCGTCACGCGCGACGAGATCGAGCTCGCCGATCGGGCAGCGCCAATTGCGATCGAGGATCTGCATTCCGCGGGCTTCGAGATGACCGGCGGCGATCTGTTCGCCGTGCCGGCCGAGTTCCGTGTTGTGGGCCATTCGCACCACCTCCGCGACCAGGGTCGCGGCGCGGAGCGCCCGATCAGGCGTCGATCAGGTGCGGGGTGGACAACCCACGGAGCGCCCGCACTGTGCAGGAGACGTCGGCGGAGACATCCGGCCGCCGTTCGAAGCGCGCACGCGCGTCACTCGTCGAGCGCGAGCTCTTTCGGCAACTCGAACTCGCGCGTCGCGAGCTCTTCGACGTTGACGTCTTTGAAGGTCAGCACGCGCACGCTCTTGACGAAGCGGTCGGCGCGGTAGACGTCCCAGACCCAGACGTCTTTCATCGTGAGCTCGAAGTAGAAGTCGTGCTCGGTGTCGCGACGGACGAGCTCGACCTCGTTCGCGAGGTAGAAGCGCCGCTCGGTCTCGACCACGTACCGGAACTGCGACACGATGTCGCGATACTCGCGGTACAGGGCCAGCTCGACCTCACGGTCGTAGTCGTCGAATTCTTCCTCGTCCATCGCACTCATCCTACGCCGAGGTCGAAGAGCGCCGGAGCCTCGGGCTCGGTGCGATCGTGCAGCCACGTGTGCCGGTGCAGGGCGCTCGGACCATGTTCGTCGAGTGCCGCGAAATGCGCGCGCGTCGAGTACCCCTTGTTCTCGTCCCACGCGTAGAGCGGAAGCTCGTCGTGCGCGCGGCGCATCGCGCGGTCGCGGTGCACCTTGGCGATGACGGATGCCGCGGACACCGACGCGCAGTCCCGGTCGGCCTTGATGCGCGTGATGACCCGGGCGCGCCGTTCGATGGGCGTGCCGATCCAGTCGAAGTTGCCGTCGAGCACGAGCGGCGCGCCGCTCGGCAGTTCGATCGCCTCGCCGAGGGTCGCGTAGGCGCGGGCGCCTGCGAGCCCGAGGCACGCCATGATGCCGAGTTCGTCGATCTCGGCGGCGGATGCCTCGCCCACGGCCCATCCGCGCACCCACGCCGCCGCACGCGGCGCGAGAAGCTCGCGCTTGGGCTCGGGCAGGAGCTTGGAGTCGCGGAGACCCGCCGGAATGCGCTTCACCGTCGGGTCGATGACGACGATGCCGACCGTGACGGGCCCGGCGAGCGCACCGCGACCGACCTCGTCGCACGCGAGCACGACGGGCGCCCCCTCGTCGAGAAGGGACCGCTCGAGCTTGAGCGACGGCGCCCGGCCCGCGGCCACGTCAGCCCTTCGCTTCGTCGACGCCGGCGAACACCTCGGGGTAGTTGCCGAGCCACGTCCAGTGCTCGACGGGCCAGCTCACGACGAACGCCTTGCCGACGACGTTGTCGATCGGGACGAACCCCTTGAGGGGCGTGTCGGCGTTGTAGCGGGAGTCTTTCGAATCCCACCGGTTGTCGCCCATGACCCACAGCATGCCCTCGGGCACGACCTGGTCGAAGTCGTCGCGCGACACCCGGCTCTCACCGGGCGGGAGCGTCACGTAGGGCTCGTCGAGCGGGATGCCGTTGACGCTCATCTGGCCGAGCGCGTTGCAGCACACGACGTGGTCGCCCGGGAGCCCGATGACGCGCTTCACGAGGTGGTCGTTGGAGTCGGGCGCCGAGAGGCCCACGAACGCGAGGAACCAGTCGACGGCCGCCACGAGCGGCGGTTGCTCGGGCTCGGGGCGCGGTGTGAGCCATCCGCCGGGATCTTTGAAGACCACGACGTCGCCGTGCTCGAGCGGCGCCAGGTCGGGGACGAGCTGGTTGACGATGATGCGGTCGTCGATCTCGAGCGTCTGCTCCATCGACTGCGACGGGATGAAGAACGACCTGATGAGGAACGTCTTGATGAGGAACGAGACGAGGACCGCGACGACGAAGATCACGAGGAGGTCGCGGAGGAAGAGCAGCGCACTCCGGCCCCTGGTCGGCTTCGCTGCTGCTTTCCCGTCGACCTCGTCGCCGTCTGGCATGGTGCGTGTGTCTTCTGTCATTGACCTGTTCGTTTAAACGTCGAACTCCCCACCCAAGTGTAGGGGCGGGGAGTCCGGACGATTCACATGTGCACGCCGACGCGCGACAC
This sequence comes from Agromyces protaetiae, assembly GCF_004135405.1. Lineage (NCBI taxonomy): Bacteria > Bacillati > Actinomycetota > Actinomycetes > Micrococcales > Microbacteriaceae > Agromyces > Agromyces protaetiae. The sequence goes on along the minus strand of NZ_CP035491.1, from coordinate 2,377,547 downwards.
GGAGACGCGATCAGTTGTCGCGCTTCTCCTTGATCTTCGCCTTCTTGCCGCGGAGCTCGCGGAGGTAGTACAGCTTCGCGCGACGGACGTCACCGCGCGTGACGACCTCGATCTTCTCGATGATCGGCGAGTGGACCGGGAACTTGCGCTCGACGCCGACCTGGAAACTGATCTTGCGGACCGTGAAGGTCTCGCGGACGCCCTCGCCCTGACGGCCGATGACGACGCCCTGGAAGACCTGCACGCGGGCGCGCGAGCCTTCGATGATGTTCACGTGCACCTTGACGGTGTCGCCGGGGCGGAACTCGGGGATGTCCGAGCGCAGGCTCGCTGCGTCGACGTGGTCGAGGATGTTCATGATGGTTCGCTCTCTGCGCCCGCAACCGGTCGAACGCGGATCAATGGGAAAGTGTCTGGTGCCGCCTGCACGGGCGAGGCCGTGCGTTGCGTGCTCCCCGGAGGCAGAGACCTGCGGCGGCACAATCGACTATTCTGCCAGATCCTGCCCTGTTCGGGCAAAAGCACGCGAGCGCGGATGCCCCGGGGCCACCGTCTGCGGTCGTGAGGACCGCCCGCACACCCGCTACTCGGGCCGTGCCGGGCCGTCTTGCTCGGGCGACGGCCGCGACTCGCGGACGACGATGACCTCGCCCGCGTCGACCGGCGGAAGCTTCGTCGGGGCCTCGCCGCGCTGCTGCGCCGCGACCCGCTCGAACTCGTCCATCGTCGCCTGCACACGCCGCGCGCCGTCGCGCAGCAACTGCACGAGCGCCCACCAGAATGCGACGACCGACAGGGCGATCGCGAGCACCCCGAAGCCGACCGCGGCATCGCCGTAGAACCCGGCCGCGACGATCGACGCGTGCCACGCGCCCAGCACTCCGACATCGCCCCACGACACGGCCTTCTGCTCGCGCACGGTCGGCCTGGCGCGCACGATGATCGCGATGACGAAGAGCGCCAGGAACGATGCCGGAAGCACGATGAGGAGCCCGAGCGTGCCCCATCCGCCGGAGCCGAAGATCGCCCAGCCGATCGCGAGCCAGAGCGGCAGCACCACCACGGCGATGAACAGCCACCGGTAGAACACGCGCCGCAGGATCATGCGCCAAGCGTAATGCGCACATCGTGGGCGCGTGCATGGTGTTCACTCAGGGCTGAGCAGACAGAATGGAACCGTGATCGAACTCCGGACCCCCGCCGAAATCGAAGAGATGCGCGCAGCAGGGCGCTTCGTCGCGAGCGTGCTCGAGGCGACCTCCAAGGCCGCCGCAGTCGGCGTCAACCTGCTCGACCTCGATGCCCTCGCGCACGAGATGATCCGCAAGGCCGGCGCCGAGAGCTGCTACATCGACTACCACCCCTCGTTCGGCGCGAGCCCGTTCGGAAAGGTCATCTGCACGTCGGTCAACGACGCCGTGCTGCACGGCCTCCCCCACGACTACCGCCTGAAAGACGGCGACCTCCTGAGCCTCGACTTCGCGGCCTCGGTGAACGGCTGGGTCTCCGACTCGGCGATCTCGCTCGTCGTCGGCACGCCTCGCGGCGAAGACCTGAAGCTCATCGACACGACCGAGCGCGCCCTCGCCGCCGGCATCGAAGCGGCACGCGTCGGCAACAAGATCGGCGACATCTCCCGTGCGATCCAGGATGTCGCGAAGGCCGGCGGCTACTCGGTCAACACCGACTTCGGCGGGCACGGCGTCGGCCGCACCATGCACGGCGACCCGCACATCCCGAATGCCGGCCGCCCCGGTCGCGGACTGCCGCTCAAGCCGGGCCTCGTCATCGCGATCGAGCCGTGGTTCCTCCACACGACCGACCGCATCTTCACCGACCCCGACGGCTGGACGCTCCGCAGCGCCGACGGTTCACGCGGCGCGCATTCCGAGCACACGGTCGCGATCACCGAAGACGGCCCGATCGTCCTCACAGCGCGCGGCTGAGGCATCCGCCCCGTCAGTCCTCGAGTTCCCAATCGTCGTCGCGCGACTCCGAGCGCTCGAGCACGAGGTCGACGAGGGGCGCGGGTGCAGACTGGCCAGGGAGCAGGAGCGGCGCCGTCACCCGATCGGCGCCCGCCTGCTGCACGGCGTCGTAGAACGTGCCCGGAGCGAGGAGGTACGCCGAGACGACGACCGTCGAGCGGGGATGCACCGCGCGCACCATCTCGATCGCGTCGGGCAGCCGCGGGATCGCGGCGGCGATGAAGCCCACCGTCACCTGTCGGCCGAGCCTCGCGGCGAGCATCCGCGCGGTCTCGAAGCACTCGCGCACTGCCCGGGGATCGTTCGAGCCGGCTGCGGCGAGCACGATGGAGACGTTGTCGTCGAGGTGCGGCTCGAGCCGCGCCTCGAGCACGTCGATGAGACGCTCGTCGGGCCCGAGCGGGTCGGCGAGGGTCGCACCGGCGCCCGAGAGCCGATCGATGCCGCGCGTGAGCCCCGTGCGCACGTGGAAGCCCGCGCTCAGCACGAGCGGCACGATGACCGCCTCGGGGTCGCGCACGCTCTCGGCGAGCGCCGTCGCGACATCGGTGTGGGCGGCGTCGACGAACGTGATCGAGATGTCGCCGCTCGGGCGTGCGCTCGAGACGCCGTCGACGAGCCGCATGACGGCCTCGCGGTTCTCGGCCGACGGGGCGCCGTGCGTCAGTGCCACGAGCCGCAACGGCCGTTCCGCCGCCGATGCTCCGACCCGCTGGTACCCTGCCGACCCGATCGCCACGAATTCGCCTCCTGCTGCGGCGAACACGTTGTCCCGCGGTCTCGACGCTACGAACGGCGTGTTTCGCGGGCGGCACCCGAGTGTTTCGGGCGCGTGAAGACTGGCACGGCGTGAGGATGCGTCGACGCCGCGCCGCGGAACGTTCCGGCTACGGCAGGAGCTCGGGCCGAACGCGCTTCGTGCGCTCGAGCTGTTGCTCGCGGCGCCAGGCGGCGATCGCGCCGTGGTTGCCCGAGAGGAGCACGGGCGGCACCTCGAAGCCGCGCCACTCGGCGGGCTTCGTGTAGCTCGGGTATTCGAGGAGGCCGTCTTCGTGCGACTCCTCGACGAGGCTCTCGGGGTTGCCGACGACGCCCGGCACGAGACGGCCGGCGGCCTCGATCATCGCCATCACGGCGACCTCGCCGCCGTTCAGCACGTAATCGCCGAGCGAGATGAGCCGCACGCGCATGCGGGTCGCGTAGTGGTCGACGACGCGCTGGTCGATGCCCTCGTAGCGTCCGCACGCGAAGACGAGGTGGTCTTCTTCGGCGAGTTCACGGGCGATCGCCTGCGTGAACGGCTCGCCGGCGGGGGACGGCACGACGAGAAGGGCGTCGGATGCCTCGCTCCCCACGATGCCGTCGAGCGCCTCACCCCACGGCTCGGGCTTCATCACCATGCCGGCTCCCCCGCCGTAGGGCGTGTCGTCGACGGTGCGGTGCCGGTCGTGGGTGTGCTCGCGCAGGTCGTGCACGCCGACCTCGATGAGGCCGGCAGCACGAGCCTTGCCGAGCAGCGAGATGTCGAGCACCCCGAAGAACTCGGGGAAGATCGTGACGATGTCGATCCGCACGAGGCTTACTGCCCCTCGGCGGGCTCGTTCGCGTCGGCCGCGTCGACCAGAGGCGCCGATTCGGTTTCGACAGACTCGTCTGCCTCGGGGAGCTCCTCGAAGAGCCCCTGGGGCGGCGTGACCGTGAGTGTGCCGACTTCGAGATCGACCTCGGGCACGATCGCCTGCACGAACGGCACCATGACCTCGGCGCCGCCCTTGCCGCCCGTCTTGACGACGAGGAGGTCTTGCGCGGGGAGGTGCTCGACCGAGACGACCCGGCCGATCTTCTCGCCGTCGCGCACGACGTCGAGGCCGACGAGCTGGTGGTCGTACCAGGCGTCGGGTTCGGGCGCCTCGTCGTCGGACTGGTCGACCCAGAGGATCGCCTTGATGACCGCCTCGGCGGCCGTCCGGTCGTCGATGCCCTCGAAGAACCCGACGGGGTGCCCGTTGTACCAGCGGAGTTCGCGGAGCGTCAGGTTCTTGCCGTGCCACGGGGAGTCGTCGGGCACCTGCAGCGAGAACTCGGCGCCCGGCGTGAACCGGCGCTCGGGGTCGTCGGTGTAGAGCTCGAGCTTGATGGCGCCCTTCAGCCCGTGGGCCTTGGTGAGTCGGCCGACGCGGAGCTGCTGGGGACGGGGATCGGCGGCCACGTCAGTCGTCGGTGTCGACGACGTCGACCCGGACGCGCCGGCCGTCGGCGAGCGCGGTCACGAGCGTGCGCAGCGCCTTCGCCGTGCGACCGGCCCGCCCGATGACGCGGCCGAGGTCCTCGGGGTTCACGTGAACCTCGAGGACCTCGCCGCGTGCGCTCGACGCGGACACGACGCGCACGTCGTCAGGGTGATCGACGATCCCCTTGACGAGGTGTTCGAGCGCGGACTGGAGCAAGGCTTACGCCTCGTCCGTGGTCTCGGCGACCTCGGCCTCGGCCTCGGCGGGGGCCTCTGCGGGCTCCTCGACCTTGGCGGGCTTCTCGGCCTTGGGCTTCACGACCGACTTCTTGGCGGTGTCGACCGCGAAGACTTCCTTCGCGTCCTTGGTGCGGACGGTCGAGACGGCGTTCTTGTCGCCCTTGAACTTGCCCCAGTCGCCCGTGAGCTTGAGGATGGCGAGGACCTGCTCGGTCGGCTGTGCGCCGACGCCGAGCCAGTACTGCGCACGCTCGGAGTCGACCTCGATGAACGAGGGCTCCTCGGTGGGGTGGTACTTGCCGATCTCCTCGATGACGCGACCGTCGCGCTTGGTGCGCGAGTCGGCGACGACGATGCGGTAGTACGGCGCACGGATCTTGCCGAGGCGCTTGAGGCGGATCTTGACAGCCATGATTCTCCTGAAATGTCTGGTGAGTTGGCGAACTGACGGCCGTGAGCGTGGGGTGCACACTCGGCGGAAGCTCAATGGGGCTCTGCGGGCCGGATAGAGGGTCGGGCGTCACAGAACTCGACTGACCATTCTTGCAGATTTCCGGCCGCGACTCGAATCCCGCGCCCGTGCCATGATTGGCGCACGACACTTCGGCTCGACCGGACGGGGAAGATATGCAGATCGGCTTCGCCGACTCGCCGCGCTCGACCGTCGGGATCGAGTGGGAGATCGCGATCGTCGATCGGGTCACGGGCGAACTCGCGTCGGTCGCCGACCGGGTGCTCGACGGCCTCCGCGGCCCCGACGGCTCGCCGCACGAGCACATCACGCACGAGCTCCTGACGAACACGGTCGAGCTCGTGAGCGGCGTGCACGAGCGCGTCGACGGGGCGGTCGCCGACCTCGTCGGGCAGCTCGAGGAAGTCCGGACGGTCCTCGACGACATCGGCGACTACGACCTCATCTGCAGCGGCTCGCATCCGTTCAGCCAGTGGTACGACCAGCAGCTCACCGACAAGCCGAGGTACCACAAGCTCATCGACCGCACGCGGTGGTGGGGCCGCAACATGATGATCTGGGGCATCCACGTCCACGTCGGCATCGAAGACCGTGCGAAGGCGCTGCCGATCCTCGACGGCATGCTCGCGTACATCCCGCACCTGCAGGCCCTCAGCGCGTCGAGTCCGTTCTGGGCGGGCGTCGAGACGGGCTACGCGTCGAACCGCGCTCTCATGTTCCAGCAGCTGCCGACCGCGGGCCTCCCCTATCCGCTCGCCGATTGGGCCGCCTACGAGCGGTACGTCGACGACCTCGTGCGTACGGGCGTCATCGAGGACTACAGCGAGGTCAGGTGGGACATCCGGCCCTCGCCCAAGTGGGGCACGATCGAGGTGCGCGTGTGCGACGGCGTGTCGACGGCCGCCGAGATCGCCGCGATCGCGGCGCTCATCCAGTGCCTCGTGGAGTGGATGAGCGAGCGGCTCGACCACGGCGAGACGCTGTCGGTGCTGCAGCCCTGGTACGTGCGCGAGAACAAGTGGCGCGCGGCGCGCTACGGCATGGACGCCGAGATCATCACGGACGTCGCGGGGTCCGAGCGGCTCGTCGGCGACGACCTGCTCGACCTCCTCGTGACGCTCGCGCCGATCGCCGAACGACTCGGCTGCGGCCCCGAGCTGCAGGGCATCCGCACCATGCTCGAGATGGGCGCGAGCTACCAGCGGCAGCTCGGCGTCGCGCACGCGGCCGGCGGCGACCTCCGCGCGGTGGTCGCGCACCTCGCACACGAGCTTCGCGACGGCACGCCGTCGGCCGAGGCATCCGTCTCATAGACCCGGGGTCTCGCGAAGCCGGATGCCTCGAGGCCGACCGCTTACGCGGGGATGCGGCGCGTGCGGATGAGCTCCGCGTACCAGAGCGCCGAATCCTTCGGCAGCCGCTCCTGGGTGTCGTAGTCGACGCGCACGATGCCGAAGCGCTTGGAGTACCCGTAGCCCCACTCGAAGTTGTCGAGGAACGACCACACCTGGTACCCGCGCAGGTCGACGCCGCGCGCGATCGCGCGGTGCGCGGCCGTGAAGTGCCGGCGGAGGTAGTCGGTGCGCTCCACGTCGTGGACGGCGGGGCCCGTCTCGCCTTCGACGACGACGTCGTCGAACGCCGCGCCGTTCTCGGTGATCATGAGCGGAAGTCCGGGATAGGACTCGTGAAGTGCGACGAGGAGGTCTTCGAGGCCCGAGGGGTCGATGTTCCAGCCCATCTCGGTGTACGGGCCGGGCTGCTGGAGGAACTCGACGCCGTCGGAGCCGGGCCACGCCGTGCCGCCCATGTCCTTGTGACCGTCGGCGTTGACCTTCGCGCCCTCGCCGTCCCACATGCGCACCGTGACGGTCGAGTAGTAATTGACGCCCAGCAGATGCAGCGGCTGCTTGATGAGGTCGGTGTCGCCGGGCTTCACGAACGACCAATCGGTGATGCCGGCCGTGTCGGCGATGACGTCGGCGGGGTACTCGCCGTCGAGCAGAGGTCCGAGGAACACGCGGTTGGCGAGCCCGTCGATGCGACGCGCGGCCTCGGGGCCCGTCTCGCCCGACGGGCGGATGACGTGGAGGTTGAGCGTGATCGAGAACTGCGGGTCGCCCGGCACGACTTCCCGGAGCGCCGCGACGGCGAGCCCGTGGGCGAGGTTCAGGTGGTGGACGGCGGCGAGCGCCTTGGCGCCGTCCATGAGGCCCGGCGCGTGTGCGCCCGAGCCGTATCCGAGGTAGGCGGAGCACCACGGCTCGTTGAGCGTCGTCCACACCGAGATCTTGTCGCCGAGCCGCTCGCCGACGAGGCGCGCGTAGTCGGCGAAGGCCTCGGCGGTCGCGCGGTTGGTCCAGCCGCCCTCGTCTTCAAGGGCCTGCGGGAGGTCCCAGTGGTAGAGGGTCGCGATGGGGCGGATGCCTCTGGCGATGAGCCCGTCGACGAGTCGCTCGTAGAACGCGAGGCCGACCTCGTTCGCGGGACCGCGGCCCGTCGGCTGGATCCGCGGCCACGCGATCGAGAACCGGTACGCCTCGAGGCCGAGTTCGACCATGAGGTCGAGGTCCGCCTCCCAGCGGTGGTAGTGGTCGTCGGCGACGTCGCCCGTGTCGCCGTTCCAGACCTTGCCGGGCGTGTGGCTGAAGGTGTCCCAGATGCTCGGGCCGCGGCCGTCTTCGTCGTAGGCGCCTTCGATCTGGTACGACGCAGTGGCCGAGCCGAAGAGGAAGTCGTCGCCGAACTCGAGGCCCGAGTCGCGGTAGTCGGGAGAACCGGTGGTCATGGTGCTGCTCCATCTCGTCGTGGCGGGCACGCCGTGGATCACTGTAGTCGGTTCCGCCGGATATTTGCTTACTGCACTGTAAGTAAATCGACCTGTCGGGATCGATTCAGTACCAGTAGTCCCCGGTCTCCGCGCGGTAGCCGGCGAGGAACGCACCCTCGCCGCGGCGCCATTCGTCGGCGCCCGGCTCGTGCGGCAGCAGATAGGCGGGCAGGTACTCGACGATGTCGGACGCGAACGCGCTCTTGAAGATCAGGATGCCTCGACCGGCGGGGTGATCGTAGCCGGGCGGCGGCACGTGGCCGAGGTCGTACGCCTCGACGCCCTCCTCGGCGAGCTCCTGCATGATCCGCCACTGCAGCAGCCGCGAGGCCATGAGGTGCGGGAACTCGCGCGTCGAACCGCCGTCCTTGTACCAGGCGTTGCGCCCGAACCGCACGACGAATGCGCCCGCGACGACCTGCCCGTCGTGACGGGCGAGGTACAGTCGGCCGTTCCCCGACTCCGCGAACCGCGACCACACCCGCCGCAGGTACTCGTCGTCTCGGAAGAACGCGCCCGATCGCTCCTCGGTCGCCCTCACGAGCTCGATCATCTCCGAGGCATCCGGCCCGTCGACCTCGCCCCGCTCGATCGCGACACCGTTGCGCTCCCCTACCCGGATCTCCGCACGCGCGCGCTTCTTCATGTCGGCGAACGCCGCCTCCGAGCCCCGCGAGAGATCGACGATGACGGCGAAGCGGTACTGCGACGCCTTCGCCGGAAGCCATCCCTCCGCCGCGAACTCCGCCTCGATCGCGGCGTCCCTCGGCTGGTACAGCTCCAGCTTCGTGGCGAACGCACCGCCGCGCTCGCGAAGCGAAGCGGTGAGCCCCGGGACATCCGCCGCTCCGATGCCGCTCACGCGAGGAAGGTGGCGAAGACGGCCGACTCCCGCGACCTCGCGCTCGTACGTCAGGGCCGGGTGCGGCCGCGGTCGACCGGTCGACAGATCGACGGAGGCCACGCTCCACGGGCCCCCGAGCGGATCTCGGCCCACGTGCGACTCTGCATGAAATGCGGCGAGGAGTGCGCGTGGAGCACCCGATCGTCCCAGTCGGTTCCGATCGACTCGAGTTGCGGCGTGTCCACCAGGTTCCCCCAATGTGAGTGGCGGTCGGGCCTTCGCCCACGTGCGTCGCTTCGCGGAAAGGATAACCCCAGGATGCCCCGGCGCGTCGAGACCGCGCCGCTGGCAGCCGACGGCTTCCGCACCTAGGGTGGTGCGCATGGCGGAGGCGACCCTCGAACTCGACGGCGAACAGGTGCACGCGCGGCTCGTGCCGAACCGGGGCACGAACGGCGGATTCTCCCTCGTGATCGACGGCACGACGCAGTCGCACGTGAACCCCGACGACCCGCTCGACATCCAGCTCGAGTACGTTCGACACGTCACGAACCTCATCGACGCGTGGCATCCGTCGGACGCCCCGATCTCGGCGCTGCACCTCGGCGGCGGCGCCCTGAGCATCCCCCGCTACGTCGCGGCGACCCGGCCCGGCTCGCGACAGCACGTCGTCGAACTGCACCGCGAGCTCTTCGAGTTCGTCGTCGACGCGTTGCCGCTCCGCGACGAGGTCGAGCTCACTGCCGAGTTCGACGACGCGCGGGCCGCCGTCGACCGTTCGGCGAGATTCCGGGGCGGTTACGACCTCGCGGTCGTCGACGTGTTCTCGGGGTCGGTCGCGCCGCCCAACGTCGGCACGATCGAGTTCTTCCGTGGGTTGGCAGACCTTCTCACTCCCACCGGCATCGTCCTCGTCAACACCCTCGCGACGAGCGAGCTGCAGTTGAGCCGGCGGATGGCGGCGACGCTCGCCGAGGAATTCGAGGAGGTGACCGCGCTCGTCTCCGAGGTCGTGCTCGAAGGCGCCCCCGGCAACGTCGTGCTCGCGGCATCGCGCACATCCGCGCCGCTCGACGAGATCCTGCGGTGGACGGCGTCCGCGCCGCGTCCCGTCCTCGTGCTGCAGGACGACCGGCTCGACCGATTCGTCGACGGCGCCGGGCCCCGGCGTGACGGGGACTCGGGCTGATCCGTGCGGCGCGTCGCGGCCCGGTTCGCGTTCGGCGCGATCGGTGCGCTCGGCGCGGCGCTCGCGCTGCTGGTTCCGGCCGCCCCTGTCGCCGCGTCGCCCACCGCGTCCGACGGCCGTGATCCCGCGATCGGGCCCGGGCTCGAATGGGTCGCGCACCGCGACAACCCGTTCCGCCGGGGCGACGACCCCGACTTCATCAACTCGGACCTCGCGTTCTCGGGCGACCACCTGATCCAGGGCAACTACGACGGCTTCTCGGTGTGGGACATCGCCGACCCCGCGAACCCCGAGCTGCGGAGCGCGTTCGAGTGCGCCGGCGGACAGGGTGATGTGAGCGCGGTCGGCAACCTCGTGATCGTGTCGATCGACGAGACGATGTCGTCGGACGCGTGCGACGCCGTGCGCGTGCCCGAGACGAGCCAGAACTGGGAGGGCCTGCGGGTCTTCGACATCGCCGACCCCGCCGCCCCGCGGTATGTCGCGTCGGTGCGCACCCGCTGCGGCTCGCACACGCACACGGTCGTGCCCGACCCGGCCGACCCGGGGAGCGTGCTCGTGTACGTGAGCGCGTACAGCCGCGGGGCATCCCTCAACTGCACGGGTCGCAACCCGCTGCAGATCGTGCGCATCCCGCTCGCAGCTCCCGAGCAGGCGGCGATCGCGGGCGAACTCGATCTCTTCGACGACGCGACGGCGTTCGGGCCGGGCGACCGGGTGCCGGGCGGCGCCGACACGCGCTCGACGACCGGATGCCACGACATCACCGCGTACCCGGCGAAGCAGCTCGCCGTCGCGGCGTGCCGCGGCGACGGCCTGCTGCTGTCGATCGTCGATCCCCTGCATCCCGTCGTGCTCCAGCGCATGCGCGACGCGAACGTCGCCTTCTGGCACTCGGGCATCTTCGACAACGACGCGACGGCCGTCGTCTTCCAAGACGAACTGGGCGACGGGTTCATCAACACGTGCTCCCCCGCGTTCGGCGGCGACCGTGGCGCCGACGCACTGTGGTCGTTCGACTCGGCCGGTTCGCTCGTTCACCAGAGCTACTTCAAGATCGGGCGCACCCACTCCGACCTCGAGAAGTGCGTGGCGCATTCGGGCGGGCTCATCCCCGTGCCCGACCGGTTCGTCATCGCGCAGGCGTGGCTCGAGGGCGGGGTGTCGGTCATCGACTTCACCGACCCCGCGGCGCCCGCAGAGCTCACCTTCTTCGACCGGCCGACGTACGGCTACTCGATGCCCTACACGGCAGGCATCTGGGCGGTCTACTTCTACGACGGCTACCTCTACGCGAGCGACATGTACGAGGGCCTCGAGGTGCTGCGCCTCACCGACCCGATGTTCGCCGACGCCGCCAGGTACGACCCGGGCGAGCTCAACCCGCAGTCCCAGCCGACGTATGCGTGGGTGTGGCGCGACGCGCCGGTCGTGCCGGCGGATGCCGCGGCGCGGAGCGCCCTCACGCCGCTCGCCCTGTCGCCCTCGACGGTTTCGGCGGGTGCGTCGCCGACGGTCGAGGTGTCGCTGCCAACGGGATCGCTCGAGCCGGGCGAGACCGTGGACGTGTGGTGGATGCCGACGCGCACCGTCCTCGCGACGGCCCGCGCCGACGCGTCGGGCGCGCTGCCCGCGACGACGGTGACCCCGCCCGGGCCGCTCACGGCGGGCGGCTACGATCTCGTCGCGCGCGGCGACCGCACGGCCGATCGGCTCGCGCTCGGCGTGCTCGAGGCGGAGGCGCCGCCGCCTGAACCGACGCCGGTTGCGTCCGGCGAGGAGGAAGGCGGGGTGAACGGATGGCTCGTGGCGCTCCTCGTCGTCGCGGGAGTCGCGATCGTGCTCGCGGCAGCAGCGGTCGCCCTGCGGGCGCGCGCCGTGCGGCGAGGGAGGGCAGCAGCAGCCGACTCCGCCGCCGACTCCGCGGACGGGCCCGAGACCCGCGAGGAGCCTGAAGAACCGCCGTCGGAGTCGACGTGACCAGGACGCGACAGCGTGTCCGGGCACTCGTCGCAGCCGCCGGATGCCTCGCAGCCCTCTCGCTCGCCGCGTGCACCTTCGACGGGTCGGGCCCCGGGTCATCCGCCCCGCCTGGAGCCGTCGATGAGGCGACGAGCGCCGCCGACGCCGCGTGGGCGTCGGCGATGGCCGCGCACCACGACCAGGCCGTCGCCCTCGCCGCCCTCGCCGACGGCCGCGCCGCCGACCCCGAGGTCATCGCGTCGGCCGGGCGCATCGCTTCGGCGCAGGCCGCAGAGGCGACGGCGCTTCGTGCGTGGCTCGCAGCACGCGGCGTCGAAGACACGGGACACGAGGGCGACGGGCGCGAGGGCGACGAGCACGACGGCGCGAGCATGCCCGGCGAGATCAGCTCATCGACCCTCGAACGCGCCGAATCGCTCTCGGGAAGCGCCTTCGACCGGCTCTTCGTCGAGACGATGATCCGTCACCACGAAGGCGCCGTCGACATGTGCGAGACGCGGCTCGAGGCATCCGGAGACCCCGCGATCACGCGCTGGGTACGCACCGTCGCAGCCTCTCAGGGCGTCGAGATCGACCGCCTGCGGGAGATCGACGACCGGCTCGGGTGAACCGCCCCGACTCAGCGCCCGAGGAACTTCTGCAGCGACGCGAGCTCTTCTTCGGTCGGGCCCTGCTGCGCGGGCTTGCCGCCGCCGAGTCCGAACCCGGCGCCCGACGGCGTGCTCTGGCCTGGCACGGGCCCGCCCGCCGCGATCGCCGCGTTCTCGGCCGCACGCTTGGCGGGGTTGCCCGATCGCGAGCCCGAGCCGCCCTTCTTGCCCTTCGCCGCCTGGCGCTTACCGCCGCCGTACCCGCCGGCACCCGGGATCGGGCCCATGCCGGGGATCTGCGGCACACCGCCGCGCGCGACGGTCTTCATCATCTTCGCGGCCTGCTCGAAGCGCTGCACGAGCTGGTTGACGTCGGTGACGGTCATGCCCGAACCCTTCGCGATGCGGAGGCGCCGCGAACCGTTCAGGAGCTTCGTGTTCTGACGTTCGGCCGGGGTCATCGACTGGATGATCGCCTCGGTCCGCACGATCTCGCGCTCGTCGAACTGGTCGAGCTGCTGACGCAGACCGCCCGCACCGGGGAGCATCCCGAGCATCTTCTTGATCGAACCCGCCCCGCGAAGCTGCTGCATCTGCTTCAGGAAGTCGTCGAGGGTGAACTGCTCCTTCGCGAGCTTCTCGGCGACCTTCAGCGCCTCTTCTTCGTCGAACGCCTGCTGCGCCTGCTCGATGAGGGTCAGGATGTCGCCGAGGTCGAGGATGCGACTCGCCATCCGGTCGGGGTGGAACGGCTCGAAATCGTCGAGACCTTCACCGGTCGACGCGAAGATGATGGGGCGACCCGTGACCGACGCGACCGAGAGCGCGGCGCCGCCGCGCGCATCGCCGTCGAGCTTGGACAGGACGACACCCGTGAAGTCGACGCCCTCTTGGAAGGCCTTCGCGGTCGCGACGGCGTCTTGGCCGATCATGGCGTCGATGACGAAGAGCACTTCGTCGGGGTTCGTCGCCTTGCGGATGTTCGCGGCCTGCTTCATCATCTCGGCGTCGACGCCGAGACGACCCGCGGTGTCGATGATGACGACGTCGTGCTGGGCGCGACGGGCCTGCTCGACACCGTCTTTCGCGACCTTGACGGGGTCGCCGACGCCGTTGCCGGGCTCGGGCGCGTAGACGGGCACGCCCGCCTGCGAGCCCACGACCTGGAGCTGGTTGACGGCGTTCGGACGCTGGAGGTCGCTCGCGACGAGGAGCGGCGTGTGACCCTCTTTCACGAGGTGCTTCGCGAGCTTGCCCGCAAGCGTCGTCTTGCCGGCGCCCTGGAGGCCCGCGAGCATGATGACCGTCGGCGCGGTCTTCGCGAACTGCAGGCGACGCTGCTGACCGCCGAGGATCGCGACGAGCTCTTCGTTGACGATCTGCACGACCTGCTGCGCCGGGTTCAGCGCCTTGTTGACCTCGTCGCCGAGGGCGCGCTCGCGCACCGTCGACGTGAACTGCTTGACGACGTCGAGCGAGACGTCGGCGTCGAGCAGCGCCCGACGGATCTCGCGGACGGTGCCGTCGACGTCGGACGCCGAGAGCTTGCCCTTCGTGCGAAGGTGCTTGAAGGTCTCTGCGAGGCGGTCTGAGAGGTTGCCGAACGTAGCCATGGTGCCTTCGATTCTAGGTGAGGGCGGATGTCTCGGGCTGCGCGTTCGCCAGACGCGCACCTTCGGCGCGCGTCAGCCGTCGAACCGCACGTCGACGATCTCGCGGTCGAGGTCGATCGACGCGATGAGTCGCTCGTCGGTGTCGTCGGGGGCGAGCGCGTACTCGAACTCGGCGAACGCATCGCCCGGTTCGTCGGCGTCGGGGCGCAGGTCGACGCGGACGAGGGTCAGCGAGCGGAGCGCGTCGATCTGGCGGTCGCCCGACTCGCGGCCGATGGCGTCGTCGATCTCTTCCGCCTGCTCGAGGTCGGGGTCGAGCACGACGTTCAAGAACTGCACGACGGGCGACGACGCCGAGTCGAGCAGGCCGACGAAGTCGTTGCGGAGCTGATCGTCGAGGAGTTCGAGCTCGCCGACCATCGTCGCAGCGACATCGAGCGCTGCGAGCGAGACGCCGTCGCCGTCGGAGTCGAGGACGACCTCCACGTCTTGGTCGCCGTACTCGATGCGCTCCGACCAGTAGTCGCCGACGAGGCCGAAGTAGTCGTGTTCGATCGCCATGCTGTGTCTCCCAGGTGTCGTTCGGTCGTCAGACGGATGTCTCAGCCGACGAGCTTCTGCGCGAAGACGTGCGGCGTGAAGCCCGTGAGGTCGTTGATGCCCTCGCCCTGGCCGATGAGCTTGATCGGCAGGCCCGTCTTCTCTTGCACCGCGAGGACGAACCCGCCCTTTGCGCTGCCGTCGAGCTTCGTGAGCACGAGACCCGTCACTCCCCCGTGCTCGATGAACGCCTCGGCCTGCGCGAGGCCATTCTGGCCGGTCGTCGCGTCGAGCACGAGGAGGACCTCGCTGATGGGGGCCTGCTTCTCGACGACGCGCTTGATCTTGCCGAGCTCGTCCATGAGCCCGCCCTTGGTGTGGAGGCGCCCGGCGGTGTCGATGATGACGATCTCGGTGCCGTCGTGCTTGGCCTTCTCGACGGTCTGGAACGCGACCGAGGCCGGGTCTTGGCCTTCGCGCTCGGGCCGCACGATGCTCGCGCCGGCACGCTCGGCCCACGTCGCGAGCTGGTCGACCGCGGCGGCGCGGAAGGTGTCGGCTGCGCCGACCACGACCGACCGGTCGTACGTCCGGAGGAACCGCGCGAACTTGCCGATCGTCGTCGTCTTGCCGACGCCGTTGACGCCGACGACGAGCACGACGGCGGGCCGCTCGGTGAGCTTCAGCGTGGGGTCGTACTTCGCGAGCCGCTCCTCGACGATCTCGCGGAGCATCCGCTGCACGTCCTTCGGGTCGGTCGTCTTGTACCGCTCGACCTGCGCGCGGATCTGCTCCACGATCTCTTCGGTCACGGCGGGCCCGAAGTCTGCCGTGATGAGCGCGGCCTCGAGGTCGTCCCACGTGTCGTCGTCGATCGTCTTCGCCGAGAAGATGCCGCGGAGGGCCGACCCGAGGGACCACGAAGCGCGTTCAGCCATGCGTCAAGCCTAAGGTGCGACACTGTGGGCTCGCGCGGCG
Organism: Agromyces protaetiae; assembly: GCF_004135405.1. Classification (NCBI taxonomy): domain Bacteria; kingdom Bacillati; phylum Actinomycetota; class Actinomycetes; order Micrococcales; family Microbacteriaceae; genus Agromyces; species Agromyces protaetiae. Next base: position 2,362,050 of record NZ_CP035491.1, on the reverse strand, counting down.
GCGACCGTCACGCGCTCGCGCGCTCGTCGCGCACGCGCTGACCGACCACCGCCGAGACGCCGTCCTGGCGCATCGAGACGCCGTAGAGCGCGTCGGCGATCTCCATCGTGCGCTTCTGGTGCGTGATGACGATGAGCTGGCTGGACTCGCGCAGGTCTTCGAACGTCGTGAGCAGACGCCCGAGGTTCGCGTCGTCGAGGGCGGCCTCGACCTCGTCCATGATGTAGAACGGGCTGGGGCGGGCCTTGAAGATCGCCATGAGCAGGGCGACGGCCGCGAGCGACCGCTCGCCGCCCGAGAGCAGCGACAGCCGTTCGATCTTCTTGCCGGCGGGCTTGACGCTCACCTCGATGCCCGTCGTGAGCATGTCGTCGGGGTCGGTGAGGAAGATGCGGCCCTCGCCGCCCGGGAACAGCACGGGGAACACCTCGGCGAACGCCTCGCGCGTGTCTTCGAATGCCGAGCGGAAGATCGACTCCATGCGTCCGTCGATCTCGTCGATGATCGTCAGCAGGTCGCGGCGGGTGTTCGTGAGGTCGGTGAGCTGCTCGGTCAAGAACCTGTGCCGTTGCTCGAGCGCCGCGAACTCTTCGAGCGCGAGCGGGTTCACGCGGCCGAGCTGCGCGAGCTTTCGCTCGGCGGCGGCGAGGCGGCGCTGCTGGGCGTCGCGATCGAAGGGCACGGATGCCGCGGCCGCACGCCCTTCGTCGGCTGCGTCGTGCTCGGACTCACCGGGAGCGCGGTCGGCGTCGGCATCGGCATCCGGCTCGCCGGCATCGCCGGTTGCGACCTCGACCGGCACCGGGACATCCGGACCGTACTCGGCGACGAGCACGCGCTCGTCGAGGCCCAACTCGCTCTCGGCACGCTCGAGGAGCTGGCCGAGGTGGAGCTTCTTCTCGTAGATGCGCAGCTCGAGGCCGTGGACGTCTTCGGTGACCGCATGCAGACGTTCGCGGATCGTCGCCTCTTCGCGCCGGTACCGCACGAGTTCTTCGTTGCGGGTCGCCCGCTCCGCTTCGGCGCGGCCGAGCGCGACGCGGGCTTCGGCGACCGAGCGGTCGACCGAGGCGAGCGCCGCGGGCAGCGCGTCGGCGACGCGGGTCGCGGCTTCGAGCTGAGCGCGGCGCACGACGGCTCGGCGGGCGGCGTCGGCGGCGGCCTGCTGCTCGGCCTGGAACCGGCGCTCCATCGAGGCGATGCGACCCTCTTCGGCGCGCACGCGCTCTTTCGCGGTCTCGACGTGGAACTTCTGCTCGACCTCTGCCTCGCGGGCGGCTTCGAGGGCCGCGAGCGCTCCGTCGCGGGCGGTCGCGTCGAGCACGGGACGCGGCTCGTCACGCGCGGCCTGCAGGTCGGCCTTCACCTGCTCCGCGGCCAGCGACGCCTCGGCGACGCGTTCTTCCGCGTTCGCGAGCGCTGCGGCGAGGCGCTCGGCCTCGGATTCGGCGGCCTCGGCCTGCACTCGGGCGCGATTCAACCCCTCGGTGCGCTGGGCGAGCTGGGCGTCTTCTTCGCGGAGTGCTGCGAGCGCGAGCTTCGACTGCTCCTTCGCGTGCTCGTGCGCTTCGCGCTGCTCCGCGAGGTCGAACCGGTCGCATTCGAGGAGGGCGACGACCTCGTCGCGGCGGCCGGCGGCGCGGTCGCGCTCGGCGACGAGTTCGATGCGGCTCTGCGTGCGGCCCGTTCCGCCGCGCACGACGTAGCGGCCGATGACCGAGCCGTCGCGCGTGATGACGGTCGCGGGCCGGTCGAGGACAGCGACGGCGGGAGCCGCGGCCCGGGCTGCCGCGAGGTCGTCGGCGACGAGCACTTCGGCGAGGAGCGCGAGGACGCCTGCGGGTGCGTGCACGACCTGAGCGGCGGGAACGAGCCCGTCGACGGCGAACGGCGCGGCCGGGGCGGTGCGCGGGTCGGCGATCGCGAGGGCGACGCGGCCGAGATCGCCGCGCACGGCGTGGTCGAGGGCGGCGAAGGCCGCGTCAGGGTCGTCGACGAGCACGGCGTCGGCGACCGACCCGAGGGCCGCCGCGATCGCGGCCTCGTATCCGGGCTCGACCTGCACGTGCTCGGCGAGGAGGCCCCGCACACCCGAGAGGCCGGAGCCGGCGACGGCCGCGGAGCCGTCGCGCTGATCGAGGGCGAGCGACAGCGCGCCGATGCGGGCGCCGAGCGAGTCGCGCTCGCGCTCGCGCTCGTGCAGGCCCTCGCGGATGCGTTCGATCTCGGCCTCGGCCTCGAAGACGCGCGCCTGCGCGAGCTCGTACGCCTCGTCGAGGTCGGTGTCGTCGCCCGACGAGGCTTCGGCCTCGGCCTCCCAGCGCGCGAGTTCGGCGGCGGTCGCGGCGCGACGTTCGGCGGATGCCTCGAGCGCGTTCCGCTGTCGGAGGACCTCGCCGCGCACTGCGGCGAGCTTCGACCCCGCGGCATCCGCCTGCCCCGCGAGCTTCGAGAGCCGCAGGTCGTACTCGCTCACGCGCGCCGACTGCGCTGCGATCTCGAGGTCGACGCGGTCGAGCGCGACGCGCGCTTCGGCGGTCGTCGCGAGGGATGCCTCGAGCTGCACGCGCGCCTCGTCGATCGCGCCGCGGAGTGCCGCGAGTTCGGCCGTCGCCTGCTCGATGCCCTGACGCGTGACCGTGCGCGGCGTCTCCTGATCGCCCGAGTCGGCGCCGAGGAGCGCGATGCGCTGGCGGGCGAGCTGGTCGAGCCCTCGCAGCTTCTCTTGGGCCGCCTCGAGGGCGTGCGCGGTCTGGCGGGCGTCGTCGACGCCGTCGCCGAGCGTCGCCTGCTCGAGCCGTGCGACCTTGGCTTGCGCCTGCTCGAGCTCGTCTTGCAGGACGAGGCGCTCTGCGTGCCGTTCGTGCTCGCTCTTGCCGTGCTCTTCGAGCGCGCGCGTGAGCCCGACGACCTCGTCGGCGAGGAGCCGAGCCTTGGCGTCGCGCACGACGGCCTGGATCGTCGCCGCCTCGCGCGCGACCTCCGCCTGCCGGCCGAGCGGCTTCAGCTGGCGGCGGATCTCGCCCGCGAGGTCGGAGAGCCGCGTGAGGTTCGTCTGCATCGCGTCGAGCTTGCGGATCGTCTTCTCTTTGCGGCGGCGGTGCTTCAAGATGCCCGCGGCCTCTTCGATGAAGCCGCGGCGCTCCTCGGGCGTCGCCCGCAAGACGGCGTCGAGCTGACCCTGGCCGACGATGACGTGCATCTCGCGCCCGAGGCCCGAGTCGCTCAAGAGCTCTTGCACGTCGAGCAGACGGCACTGATCGCCGTTGATGGCGTACTCGCTCGCCCCGTTGCGGAAGAGCGTGCGCGAGATCGTCACCTCGGTGTACTCGATCGGCAGCGCGCCGTCGGTGTTGTCGATCGTGAGACTCACCTCGGCGCGGCCGAGCGGCCCGCGGGTCGAGGTGCCCGCGAAGATGACGTCCTCCATCTTGCCGCCGCGGAGGCTCTTCGCCCCCTGCTCCCCCATGACCCACGCGAGCGCGTCGACGACGTTGGACTTACCCGAACCGTTCGGACCGACGATGCAGGTGACGCCCGGCTCGAACGCGAACGTCGTCGGCTGCGCGAAGGACTTGAATCCCTTCAGCGTCAGGCTCTTCAGGTACATGGCCCCCCGTGCGGCTCGAATGGTGCGGATGCCTCGTAGGAGCGTACCCGAGCGGCTGCCCCACGGCGTGTCGCCCTCGCCGCGTTCCGGCCACCCGGGGTTCCCGCGGCGTTCGCGCGCGGTTAGCCTGAAATGCTCGGCACGGGGCAGACGAGGGGGTCGCGCGATGGAGACACCGGTCGAGATCCGGCGGATCAGGCCGCCTTCGGGCAATGAAGATCCGGAGGTCCCGGGCGCGATGGTTGTCCCAGGCGCGACGGATGCCTCGGGGCTCGACGCGTACGTCGCCCTCATCCGCCGCCTCGACGCCGAAACGATCGGCACGAGCGAACTCGCGCGCTCGCCTCGCGAGCTCGCACTCGACCTCGCGCCGAGCCGGTACTCGCGCCACGTCGCGCTCGGCGCCTTCGAGGACGGCGCGCTCGTCGGCCTCGCCGAACTCGAGTGGGAGCTCGACGAGGATGCCACGACCGCGTACCTGCCGATGCTCGGCGTCGAGCCGACCCACCGCAGGCGCGGCATCGGCTCGCGGCTCCTCGCGGCCGCCGAAGTCGCTGCGGCGGCAGCCGGCCGACGCACGCTCGTGCTCTCGGCCGACCACCTGATCTCACGCGACGACGGACACGGCGAGCGCCTGCGCGCCCCGCAGGGCGAGGCGAGCATCCGGGCCGGCAGCGTCGCCGTGCGGTTCGCCGAACGGCACGGGTACACACTCGGGCAGCTCGACCGCGTGAGCGTCGTGTCGGTGGTGGGCCGAGCAGACGAGTTCGCGGCCCGACTCGCCGAGCTCGAGACATCCGGCCGTTCGCCCGAGGCATCCGCGCGCTATCGCATCGTCACCTGGACCGACCGCGCCCCCGACGACCTCGTCGACTCGCTCGCGCGCGCCCACACGCAGATGTCGCTCGACGCGCCATCGGGCGAGATCGCGTACGAACTCGAACCGTGGGACGCCGCGCGCGTGCGCGACGACGAGCACCGCAGCCTCGAGCGCGGCCGCACGGGCCTCTTCGCCGCGGCGGTCACGGCCGACGGCGAGGTCGCGGGCTTCACGCAGCTTTCGCTCCTGCCGGCTTCGACCGCGGTCGAGCAGTGGGACACGATCGTCCTCGCCGCGCACCGAGGCCACCGCCTCGGCCTACGCCTCAAGCTCGCGAACCTGCTGCTGCTCATCCGCACCGACCCGACCCGCGAACGCGTCTACACGTGGAACGCCGACGAGAATCGGCACATGCTGCAGATCAACGAGGCGCTCGGGTTCGAGGGGTTCGTGCTCGAGTCGCAGTGGCAGAAACCGCTCACGCCGCCCGAGTCTTGACGCCCGCCCGAATCCGCTGGCAGCGCGGGCAGCGGTGGCTCGACCGGTTCATGAACGACTCGCGCACCATCGTCGTGCCGCAGCGCGGGCACGGCTCGCCGTCGCGGCCGTAGGCGTTGAGCGAGTGGGCGAAGTACCCCGACGCGCCGTTTACGTTGACGTACTGCTCATCGAAGCTCGTGCCCCCTTCGGCGAGTGCCTGCTCGAGCACGGCGCGCACCGCCGTCAGCAGTTCGTCGACGCGCTTCCGCGAGAGCGACGACGCGGGCTGCTGCGGGTGCATGCGCACGCGCCACAGCGACTCGTCGGCGTAGATGTTGCCGATGCCGCTCGCGACCGTCTGGTCGAGGAGCACGCGTTTGATCTCGGACTTCTTGCGTGCGAGCGCCCTCGCGAACGCCGCGTCGTCGAAGGCGGGATCGAGCGGGTCGCGCGCGATGTGGGCCACCTGGCTCGGGATGCTCCGCGCCCACGCGCCGTCGACGCCCGCCGAGAAGCCCGCGCGCTCACCGTCGGGCGTCGGCAGCATGCGGTCGATCGCCATCCCGCCGAAGGTGCGCTGGTCGTCGAAGTCGACGACGAGTTCGCCGTGGTCGGGGTGCTCGACGTGGAGGCGAACGCGCAGATGCTCGCCGGGAACACCGGGGCCGGGATGCCCCGGGGTGCGCAGGAGCACCTGTCCGCTCATGCCGAGGTGCGCGACGAGCGCCCTGCCGTTCCTCTCGCCCTCGGCGTCGGCGTTCACGTTTGCATCGGCGTGGGCGTCGGCGTCGGCGAGGGGCATCCACAGGAACTTGCCGCGGCGCACCGCCGCGAGCACGCGCGCGCCGGTGAGGCCGGATTCGAAATCGACGGAGAGCTGGTCGTGGCGGCGGAGCGCACGACGGTCGAAGACCTCGACGGCGGCGATGCGCGCGCCCGTCACTGCGGGCGCGAGACCGGCTCTGACGACCTCGACTTCGGGAAGCTCGGGCATGCGGCTCGGGTTCTCGCTCGGACGACGCGTCAGCGCGCGTCGAGCGTCGTCCAGGCTTCGAGCGCGGCGGCCATCTCGGCCTGCTTCTTACTCGAGCCCTCACCGGTCGCGACGGCGAGATCGCCGACCGTCACGGTGGCGACGAAATGCTTGTTGTGGTCGGGGCCGCTCTCTTCGATCGCGTACGTCGGGGCGGGCGAGCCGAGCCGTGCGGCGATCTCTTGGAGGCTGGTCTTCGGGTCCATCGACGCGCCGAAGCGGCGCGGGTCCTGCATGAGGGGGCCGACGAGGCGCAGCACGAGCGCCGTCGCAACGTCGCCGCCGAGGTCGAGATAGACCGCGCCGATGATCGCTTCGACCGTGTCGGCGAGGATCGACGGCTTCTCGGCGCCGCCCGTGAGCGTCTCGCCGCGGCCGAGCCGGATGAACGGACCGAGCCCGATCGCACGCGCCACCTCGGCGAGCGCAACCGACGACACGAGACTCGCCCGACGCTTCGCGAGTTCGCCCTCGTCGAGTTCGGGGTGGTCGCGGAACAGCTTGACCGTGACGGCTTGACCGAGGATGGAGTCACCGAGGAACTCGAGACGCTCGTTGGTCGGAATGCCGCCGTTCTCATACGCGAACGACCGGTGCGTGAGCGCAAGGCGCAAGAGGTCGGGGTCGAGATCGATCTGCAGCGTCCGCTGCAGTTCGTCGAACTCGCGTTCCCCGGCCTCTTCGTTCGCCTTTCGCATCACGACCGGTCGTTCAGAAGCCTCGGGCCGACTCAGATGTCGGCGACCTTGCGGCCCTTGTACTCGAGGAAGAGCGGGGTGCCCGCCGAGTCCTCGACCACCTTGGCGCGGTGGGGAAGGCTGTAGGTCGTCTTCCCGTTCTCGACGGTCTTCACGAGCGTGGGGGCGTCGGCCTTCCACTGCGAACGACGCGCGCGGGTGTTGGCACGGGATTGCTTCCGCTTGGGAACAGCCATGGTTCTCTCTCAATCTTTCTGCAGGTCGGTGTCGGATGCCTCATCCGCACCCTCGTCTTCGGAAGCCTGGAACTCCGTGAGCGCGGCCCATCTGGGGTCGCTGTGCTCGGGAGTGACGAGTTCCGGATGATCGGCCAGACGCAGCCCGGTCTCTGGGTCGAGACCCGGGCAATCAGGCCGGCACACCGGCTGGAAGGGCAGTGCCAGCACTACCGCATCTCGGATGAGCGGTTCAAGATCCACGTGGTCGTCTTGAACCTCAAACTCGAAAGGCTCCCCAGAATGATACGCGAAAAGCTCCTGGAACTCGACTTCGACAGGCAGAGCGATGTCGATGAGGCACCTTCCGCACTCCCCCTCGGCCGTCGCGAAGACGTCGGCGGTGACGAGAACGCCCTCGTGCACCGACTCGATACGGACGTCGACGTCGAGCTCCGAACCCTCGCGGACGGCCACGAGACCCTCGCCCAACTGCTCGGGAGCGGCGACCTGGAGTCGGTGCTCGCGCATCTCGCCGGGTCGGTTGACGAGGTCGCGGATGGACAGGTTGAACGGATGCTTCGTGGCGGCCACGATCCTGAATTCTACGCGCCCGACGCGCGCCGTCCGGCAGGCAAGCGGGCCGCGCCGAAGAGCGATGCCGGCAGGAGCGCGGCCCGCGTGCGCGCCGCGCGCGACGAATCGGACGCGAGCGCGGAGCGCACCTCGGCGACGGCGTCGACGAGTTCGTGGGGTTCGAGTCGCACCGAACCCGACGGTGGCTCGCCCGGCGGTCCGAACCGCTCTCGTTCGACAGCGTTGCGGAGCTCCGCGAGCGCGGCCCCGGCATCGCCCTCGAAGGCGGGCCTGGCGGCGATGCGCGCCGCGAATGCGCGGGGCGTCTCGGCGTCGTACCCGCCGACGCCGAGATCTCGCGCAGTCGCCCGGACTTCGTCCCACGCCGCCTCGGCCCGCCCGGGCCCGGTGCGAGTGCGCCGACGGCGGATCCACCCCTGCCCTGCTCGGAGCATCGCGGGACCCAGCACGATCCCCAGGGCGAGGACGACGAGCCCGCCCGCGCGGAACCACGTCTGCGTCGGAGCCTCCGCCGTCGCACCTGCCCCGAGGTTCAACCCGCGCTCGGGGTCGAGCTCGGGCCGACCGGTCTGCGCGGGCGTCGACGCGGTCGGAAGCGGCACGACGGGCGAGGAGTCGCTCTGCGGACGTGAGTACTCGGGCACGACGCCGCGCCCGGGCGTCGGTTCGAACGGCACCCACCCGACGCCCTCGAAGTAGAGTTCGGGCCACGCGTGGAGGTCGTGGCTGTCGACCGAGACGACGAGGACGTTGTCGATGCGTTCGTCGGTCGGCGAGCCTGCCGTGTACCCGATCGAGATGCGTGACGGGATCCCCAGCTCTCGGGCGAGCACCGCCATCGTCGACGCGAAGTGCACGCAGTACCCCTCGCCCTTCTCGAGGAACGCCGCGATGACGCCGAATCCGCCGCCGTCGTAGCCCTCCTCGACGGGGGCATCCACCGAATAGTGGAAGTCGGATCCCCGCAGGTAGCTCTGGATCGCGACCGCGGCGTCGTAGGGCGTCGCAGCCGACCCGGCGACCGTCGCCGCAGTGTCGCGGATGATCTGCGGGCGCTCATCGGGAAGCGCGAGATACGGGTCGAAGGCCTCGGACCCGGCGGGCACGCGCCCGGCCGCGCGGAGCTGATCGGCCGTCGGCGACGCCACGAGCCGGTTCACCCGGTACCGCTGGCCGTCGGTCGTCGTGTCGGCGCTGCGCACCGTGAGCGACTCCTGCTCCCAGAACCACGACCCGCGGAGTCGCTCGATCGAGGCGGCGGGGTACGGCACCGGCAGCCAGGTCGTCCGAAGATCGCCGATCGAGACGTCGATGGGATGCTCCTTGGTCTCGACCTCCCGATCGAGACCGATCGGGCGAGGCATCCGATCGACCGTGTTGTCGCCGTCGAGCGGACGATCCGTCGCCGACCAGACCTCACCCTCGAAGCGATCGAGCGTGAGGAGCGTGAAGTACGGGCGGTCGCCGTCACGGGCGGAGTACCGGAACGCTTCGACGGCTTCGGGTCGCCGCAGGTCGCGGCCGAGATCGACGAACGGGCTGACCCCTCGCGAGAACAGTGTGCCTGCGCCCTGGTTGCCGAGCAGTTGACTCGTCTCGAGTGTCGGCATCGACGCCGTCAGGACGCCCGCGATGACGATGCCGATCGCTCCGACGCCGAAACTCGCCCCGATCGTCGACACGACCGGGACCCGCTTCGGGCCGGAGACCCGCACGACGTCGTCGGCATCGTCGCGCACCGGCACGGTGCGGGCGGTCGATGCGAGCTCGGACGATCTGCGCGCACGCACGTCGAGTCGAAGCAGCAGGAGGAACGCCGCCGCCGTGAGCACGAGCACGGGGATCTCGGCCCCGTCTTCGAGGAAGAACCCCGGCATGACGATCGGCACGAACGCCGGAACGGCCGCGAACGCCGGATGCCGGACGACCTGCACGAAGAAGTCGGCGACGAGCGAGATCGCGCCCACGCCGATCGCGAGCGCGAACTGCAGTGGCGGCACGGGGATCGCCGGCACCGACTGCTGCTGGATCGTGCGAGCGGCGCCCTCCATGAGTTGGGCGAACTGCCCGAACGTGTCGCCCGTCGGGATGACGAGGAGGATGCCCGTGCCCTCGCCGAAGACGAGCGTCAGGAGCATGAAGAGCACGACGATCTGAAGCACCGGGACGAGCGATCGCGGAAGCCGCGTCGCGCGGAGCGCGAGCCCTGCCCCGATCACGCCCGCGGCGATGAATGCGCACAGCAGCCACCAGCCGCCGCCCGACACGATCGGGGCGAGCGCACCGGTCGCGATGACGACGAGGAGGAACGTCGCGCCCGCGAGCAGCGCGCGCTGCGGGGTCGAGAGCTGCGGCTCAGGATGCATCGCTGCCTCCGCCTGCGCTCTGCCGCGTGCGGCCCGCGATCGACCAGGCTTCAGGGAGGTCGGCCGCTCGGCGCACCGGCACGATGCGCCAGTCGGCGTCCTCAAGGGCCTCGACGACGCGCGACGAGACGCCCGGGACGACGAACGCCACCGCGGGCGACAGCGCCGGGCGGAGCGCCACGAGCAGTTGCACCTGCGCCGCGTCGGGATCGACGAGCACCGCGTAACCCGGCATCCGCGCGTCGTGCGAGACCGGGATGGCGGCGGGGTCGTCGTCGGATGCCCCGTGCCGCGCGTCGAGGAGCGGGTTCTCGACGCGGGCGAGGTCTTCGAGCAGCGCGTGCTCGCCGCCGGGCGAACGGTACCCGTCGGGCGACGCCTCGGAGAGCGGCTGGTGCACGGGATCGGCGAGCCGGTCGACGCGCACCTGGAACCCGCGTTCGAGCAGGTGGGTGCCGACCGAGGCGGCGATCTCCATCGCGAGCTCGAACCCCGCGTGCCGCGGGTCTTCTTCCGACCTGACCGCGCCGCGACCCGCACGCCCCGAGAGGGTCGTGTCGACGACGAGGCGGGCCTCGGGGTCGCCGCGCTGCTCCTCGTCACGCACCATCAGCTCGCCCCGGCGCGCCGTCGCCGGCCAGTGCACGCGTCGCATGGGATCGCCGTGCCGGTACTCGCGCGCGATGAACTCGTCGGCGTTCGGGTGCGTGCGCCGCTGCACGCCGTGCAGCACCCCGTCGACCGCGGCCGCGGTGCCGAGCGCGGGATCGAGCGCGGTCACGGTGGGCGTGACGACGAGTTCGTGCGCCGTGCCGACCTCGCGGACGATGCTCGCGAGCCCGAACGGGTCGGTCGTCGTGACCTTGAGCGGGCCGATCTCGAACACGCCGCGATAGGGGACCCGCAAGCGGTACTCGAGCTTCGCGGTGTCGTCGCCGCGCGGCATGAGCCGCTCCCACGGACCGAGCGCCGGAAGGATCGCCTCGGGCGGGGTCTGGAGCCGATTCGGCGCGGTGTCGCGCCAGTCCGCCGAATCGAGCGCACGACGGCCGCGGTTCTGCACCGCGAGGAGCACGCGCGCCGAACCGCCCGCGCCGACGACGGCCGGTTCGAACGTGCGCCGCACGGCGAGGCTCGGCGTTCGGACGAACACGTATCCGAGGGCCACGACGGGCAGCAGGATGCCGATGAAGGCGAGCAGCATGAGGTCGCGCAAGTCGAACCACGGAGTGATCGAGAACAGCAGCACTCCGCAGATGAGGAGCGCGGCGCCGCGCCGGGTGAATCTCGGGAGTGCGGCTCGGCGCCGCGTGGCGCGGGACATCCTCGTCATTCCCGCCGTGCGCTGCCCACGGGAACCGGGGTCTCGGCGACGATCCGCCGCACGACGGCGTCGACGAGCGGGCCCGATTCGCGGTCGTGCCCGCCGATGGCGCGGCTCGTCGGCACGAGGCGGTGGCCGAGCACCGGCACGGCGAGCGCGTCGATGTCGTCGGGGAGCACGAAGTCGCGACCGTGCATGGCCGCGTGCGCCTTGGCCGCACGGAGGAGCTGCAGCGTCGCGCGCGGGCTCGCCCCGAGCCGCAACTGCCGGTCGGCGCGCGTCGCGCGGGCGAGATCGACCGCATACTCTTTGACCGGCTGCGACGTGAAGACGTGGTGCACGGAGCGGATCATCTCGCGGAGCTCGTCGAGCGTCACGACCGTGCCGATCGCGTCGAGCGGGCTGGACGTCTCGCGCATCGAGAGCATCGCGAGTTCGTCGCCCGCGGCCGGGTAGCCCATCGAGATGCGCGCCATGAAGCGGTCGCGCTGCGCCTCGGGCAGCGGATAGGTGCCCTCCATCTCGACGGGATTCTGCGTCGCGACGACGGTGAACGGATGCTCCAGCCGATACGTTCGACCATCGGCCGTGACCTGGCGCTCCTCCATGCACTCGAGGAGGGCGGACTGCGTCTTCGGGCTCGCCCGGTTGATCTCGTCGCCGATGACGATGTTCGCGAACACGGGCCCCGGCTTGAACTCGAACGAGCGGGTCGTCTGATCGAAGACCGAGACTCCCGTGACGTCGCTCGGCAGGAGGTCGGGCGTGAACTGGATGCGGCTCACCGACGAGTCGACCGAGCGCGCGAGCGCTTTCGCGAGCATCGTCTTGCCGACGCCCGGCACGTCCTCGATGAGGAGGTGGCCCTCTGCGAGCACGACCGTGAGCGCGGCCGTGATCGCCTCGCGCTTGCCGCTGATGACGGCCTCGACGTTCTGCACGATGCGCGCGGCGCGCGCACCCACTTCGTCGATCGAGAGGACGGGCGCGTCGCCGAGGAGGGGTGCCGAGACGACTTCGCTCACGCGGTCCTCACCCCCGCGAGGTACTCGGCCACGGCCGGCGGCACGTACGGCGTGACGTCGCCGCCGAGCGCCGACACCTGCCGCACGAGCGAACTCGACACGAGCGCGTTCTCGGGGTCGGGCAGGAGGAAGACGGTCTCGACGTTCGCGAGGTGCCGGTTCACGATCGCCATGGGCGTCTCGTAGGCGACGTCGACCTGCGAGCGGATGCCCTTCACGAGCACGCTCGCCCCGACGTCGGTGCAGTAGTCGACGAGGAGCCCCATGCTCCACGACGCGACGACGATGCGCCCCTGCACGCCGGCGTCGCGCACGGCCTGCTCGATGAGCGCGACGCGCTGCGCGATCGGGAGAAGCGCCTGCTTGTCGGGATTGTGGACCACCACGACGTGGAGTTCGTCGTAGAGCCCCGCGGCGCGCGCGATGACGTCGAGATGCCCCTTCGTGACGGGGTCGAACGAGCCGGGGACGACGGCGATCCGCTGCATGACGTACAGCGTAGTGTCTGGATGCCCCGGCGGAACGGGGTCTGTGGACTCTCAGCCCTTGCTCAGGAACCCGCTCGTCTCCTCGTCGAGCCGACGCCGCACCGCCGCCGCCAGCGCAGGGTGCGCGGCGAGCATCGGATCGGCGTCGAGCAACGTTCCGGCATGCTCGCGCGCCTCGGAGATGAGGTCGCCGTCGCGCACGACTCGGAGGAGCTTCAGCTGCGACCGGCCGCCCGACTGGCTGCGGCCGAGCACGTCGCCCTCCTGCCGCAGTTCGAGGTCGACGCGCGCGAGTTCGAATCCGTCGAGGGTCGCCGCGACGGCTTCGACGCGTTGGAGCGCGACCGAACCCGGCACTGCCGACGTGACGAGCAGGCACAGCCCGGGCACGCCGCCGCGCCCGATGCGGCCGCGCAACTGGTGGAGCTGCGAGACGCCGAAGCGGTCGGCGTCGGCGACGATCATGACGCTCGCGTTCGGCACGTCGACGCCGACCTCGATGACGGTCGTCGAGACGAGCACGTCGATGTCGCCCGCTGCGAACGCCCGCATGACGGCGTCCTTCTCATCGGCCGACATGCGACCGTGGAGCGGTTCGACGCGGAGATCGGCGAATTTCGGGTGCGCGCGCAGTTCGGCGAGGACCGAGGCGACCGACGACACGGGGGCGGCCGGACCCGCAGGCGCGGCGGATGCCTCGCCGGGCGACCCCGAGGCATCCGGCCCCTGCTCTTCGCCCTCTTCGACCGCCTTCTGGTCGATCGCGGGGCATACGACGAATCCCTGCCGCCCGAGCGCGATCTCCTCGGCGAGCCGCTCCCACACGCGGGGCCGCCAGTCGGGGCGGATCGCGAGCGGCACGACCTGCGAGGTGATGCCGGCGCGACCGGCCGGCAGCTCTTGGATCGTCGAGATGTCGAGATCACCGAACACCGTCATCGCGACCGTGCGCGGGATCGGCGTCGCCGTGAGGACGAGCACGTGCGGCGGCGCGGCTCCTTTGAGCCTCAGCGCTTCGCGCTGCTCGACGCCGAACCGGTGCTGCTCGTCCACGACGACGAGCCCGAGGTCGGCGAACGACACCTGATCGCCCATGAGCGCGTGCGTGCCGACGACGATGCGCGACTGCCCGGCGGCGGCGCGGAGGAGCGCCTTGCGCCGGTCGGCGGCGGGCAACTGGCCCGTGATGAGGGTCGGCACGAGCGCCGCCGAGAGGTCGGGGCCGAGCATCTTCGCGATCGAGCGGACGTGCTGGGCGGCGAGCACCTCGGTGGGCGCGAGGAGCGCCGACTGGCCGCCCGAGTCGGCGACCGCGAGCATCGCGCGGAGCGCGACGAGGGTCTTGCCCGACCCGACCTCGCCCTGCACGAGCCGGTTCATGGGCGTCGGCTGCGCGAGGTCGTGCGCGATCTCCTCGCCCACGAGCCGCTGATCGCCCGTGAGCTCGAACGGCAGCGACGCCTCGAACCGGTCGAGGAACCCCCCGGCCTTCGGCGTGCGCGACGCCGCCGTGCGCGTGCGCAACTCGGCCCGCCGCTGGAGGAGCGCCGTCTGCAGCACGAACGCCTCGATGAACCGCAGGGCGCGCCGCGCATCCTTCCAGTCGTGGTCTTCTTCGGGCCGGTGCACGCGCTCGAGGGCCTGCCCGTACGACAGCATCCCGCGCTCCGCGCGGACCTCGGCGGGCACGGGGTCGTCGAGCGGCGCGAGTCCGTCGAGCAGCAGCGCGATCGACTTCTGCAACTGCCAGCTCGCGAGCGTCGACGTCGCCGGATAGATCGGGATCGGCGCCGTCGCCCACTTGACAGCCGCCGCGTCGACGCCGTCGACCGCGCCGAGCGCCGCTCCTTCTTCGAACAGCTCGTAGTCGGGATGCGCGAGTTGCCGGTTGCCGCGGTAGTCGCCGACCTTGCCCGCGAAGATGCCGCGCCGCCCGACCCGCAGGTCGTTCTCGCGCCACCTCTGATTGAAGAACGTGAGCGTCAAGACGCCCGTGCCGTCGGAGATCTTCGCCTCGAGGATCGAGCCCCGCCGCTGCCGCATATCGCGCACGCGCACCTCGAGCACCTCGGCGACGATCGTGACGTTCTCGCCGAGCGGCAGCGAGTCGAGCGCGGTCAACTCGCCCCGCAGCGCATACCTGCGGGGGTAGTGCGCGAGGAGGTCGCCGACCGTGACGTACCCGAACGCGCGCTCGATCGCCTGCGCCGTGCGCCCGCCGAGGGCGGTCTGCAGCTTGGTGTCGAGCGTGTAGGCGCCGGGTGCGCCCGCGACGGGGTCGGTCATGCCTCGATCGTAGGGTCGGCCTCCGTCAGTCGCGGGGCACGTCGCCTTCGGCGGGGCCGGATGTCTCGTCGGCGGCGATCTCGTCGGGCCTGGATGCGTCGCCCGCTGCGGCGTCGGATGCCTCGGCCTCGACCGGTTCGTCGCCCGCGGCCCGCGCGCCCGCGACATCCGCCGCTTCGGCCGCTTCGGCGTCGCTCGTCGACGCGTCCGCGAGCGCCGCTTCGAGCAGGGCGATCTCGTCGGCGACGTACCGGTCGTCGGGCCGCACGGCCGCGAGCGCGCGCTGCACGGCGAGCGCGTCGTCCACGCGACCGAGCGTGCGGAGCGCCCGCCCGATCGACCAGCGCGCGACGAACCGTTGCTCGGCGGTGCCGTAGCGGTCGGCCGTCTCGGCCGCGAGCTCGAACTCGGCGAGGGCGTGCTCGGCGTCGCCCGCTTCGTGGTGCGTCCAGCCGAGGTTGTGGTGGAGGGCCACTCCCCACCTCAGCACGCGCGGGTCACGGGAACGTGCGAGGAGCGCGAAGCCCTGGTCAGCCCACTCGGCCTCGTGGCCTTCGTCGTCGAGGGCGAGCATGTGGAGGGCGTCGAGGGCGAGGAACCGGCTCCCGGCCGCCACCGACTCGCGCACCGCGCGCGTGAGTTCGGGGAGTGCTTCGTCGGCGCGTCCGGAAACGGCGAGCAGTCGCCCTCGTTCGAGCGCGACGCGCGCACGCACTTCGGCGAGCTCGGCATCGGGCTCGCCCGACTCATCCGGAGCATCCGCGTCGTCGTCGACCGTGCCCGCGTGCGCGCCTCCGCGCGGCGCCGCCTCGGCCTCGATCGCGTCGAGCACCGCGAACGCTTCGTCGAAGCGCGCCTGGATGCCGATCGCTCGCGCGAGCTGGGTCGCCATCGCGGCCCGCAGATGGGCGGAATGCGCATCGTCGTCGGCCGCTTCGCGGAAGCGCTCCTCGCTCGCGGCGGGATCGGCGAAGTCCCACAGCCGATCGATCGCGAGCTGTTCTTCTCCCACTTCGTGTCGGGACGGTTCGGCGGGCACCTGGTCGGTCGAGTCATCCACGTGTCCATCATGGCAGCGGCCGGTGACACTGCGCGCCCGGGATATGCTGCCTGGATCATGACCCGGATCATCGCCGGCTTCGCCGGATCGCTCGCCCTGCAGGTGCCCCGCTCGGGCACCCGGCCGACGAGCGATCGCGTACGCGAGGCGATCTTCTCGGCGCTCGAGGCGCGCGACGCGATCGAGGGTGCAGCCGTCCTCGACCTCTACGCGGGGTCGGGCGCGCTCGGCCTCGAGGCCGCGAGCCGCGGCGCCGCCGACGTCGTCCTCGTCGAAAAGGCGAAGGCGGCGGCCGACATCTGCCGGAAGAACGCCGACGCCCTCGGCCGCGCCGCCCGCGGAGGAGCACGCGGCGCCTCGCACACCGCCGCGGGAGCCCACCGCCCGCCCCGAGTGAAGGTCGCCGCGCAGTCGGTCGCCGCCTACCTCGAACACGCCGTCGGGCCGTTCGACCTCGTCTTCCTCGACCCGCCGTACGACCTCGACGAGTCCGCGCTCGCACGCGATCTCGCGCTCCTCGCGCCGCTCCTCTCCCCCGATGCGGTCGTCGTCGTCGAGCGCGGTTCGCGCACGCCCGAGCCCGTGTGGCCCGACGGCATCGCACCCGAGCGTCGGCGCGACTACGGCGAGACGGTGCTGTGGTGGGCGAGCGCCGACGCTCAGCCCGCCCGGCCGTCCCAGCCCGAGTAGGGATCCCAGCCGCCAGCGCCGACGGGCCGCCCGTCGAGCCGCACGATGCCGTCGCCCCCGTCAGCGTTCCCGACCCTCGCGACGACCCGACCGACGCGTTCGAACGGCGCGGGCGGTCGCACGCCCGGTGGGAACGTCGCGAGCAACCCGTGGTCCTCGCCGCCCGCGAGCGCGATGCGCACGTCGGCGGCCGTCGCCCCGAGCGAAGCCGAATCGAAGTCGAGGTCGACTCCCGACGCAGCGGCGATGCGCGCGGCGTCGCGCGCGAGACCGTCCGAGACGTCCAGCATCGACGTCGCGCCCGCGATCGCAGCCGCGACCCCCGCCCACACCGGCGGTGAGGGCGCGAGCTGCGCCGCGACGAGGGCCGGATGCTCCGCCCGCACGCGTGCCGCCAAAGCGGAATCGGGCTCCCCCGAGGCATCCGTCGCTTCGTCGAACAGCAGCGCGAGCCCGCGCGCGGCATCCCCTCGAGCGCCCGCGTGCCAGATCTCGTCGCCGACCCGCGCACCCGACCGCAGCACGGGGCACGACCCTCGAGGTCGCCGAACGCGGTCACGGCGATCGTCAGCACGGACGACGCCGACAGGTCGCCGCCGACCACGCCGGCCCCCGGGGCGAGCCGTTCGAGCGCCGCCCGCATGCCGTCGGCGAATCCTTCGAGCACCTCGATGCCCGTCGACGGCGGCGCTGCGAGCGCCACGACGAGGGCCGTCGGCCGCGCGCCCATCGCGGCGACGTCGGTGAGGTTCGTCGCCGCGGCCTTCCACCCGAGCTCGAACGGCGTCGACCATGCGAGCCGGAAGTCGGGGCCGTGCACCATGAGGTCGGTCGTCACGACGAAGCGTCCGTCGGCCGCCGCGACGACGGCCGCGTCATCCCCCGCGCCGAGGAGCGCCGCGTCACCCGGCGCGTGCCGCGGAAGCACGCGCCTGAGCACCGCGGCCTCGCCGAGGTCGCCGATCGTCTGAGAAGGCTCCATGGCTCACCACGGTAGCCTGAGACGGATGCCTCACCCATTCGATTCCGCGCATCGGGGCGCCCGCCCGGCTGCGTCCCCCGCCGCACGCCGCTCCCTCCGCCTCGCTGCCGCCGGGCTCGCCGCGCTCACGATCCCCCTTCTCGCCGGATGCAGCCAGACCGTCCCGTTCGACGCCGCCCCCGAGGCATCCGACACCGCCTGCGCCGACGTCGTCGTGCGCCTTCCCGACGCCGTCGCCGACCTCGCCAAGCGCGAAACGAACGCGCAAGGCACGGGCGCGTGGGGCTCCCCCGCCGTCGTCCTCCTCCGCTGCGGCGTCACCCCGCCCGGCCCCACCACCGACCGCTGCGTGACCGTCGACGGCGTCGACTGGGTCATCGACGAGACCGACGCACCCCGGTACCGCTTCACGACCTACGGGCGCACGCCCGCCGTCGAGGTCGTCGTCGACGGCGACGCCGTGTCGGGCACGACCGCGATCACCGACCTCGCATCGGCCGTCTCGGCGATCCCGCCGGGCGACGGGTGCGTCGGCGCCGACGAGCTCGACCTCGACGGCACCGCAGGCTGACGCGCGGGCGACGTGCGCCCGAAGGCTCGCACGCGCCCGCGTTCGCTCCCGAGGCGCCTACCGCGCTCCGCGCGCGTGCCCGACCTCGACGAGCTCGGTGATGAGCTCGGGGTAGCTGAGGCCCGAGTTGAGCCAGCACGTCGGGAACATCGAGATGGGCGTGAAGCCCGGCAGCGTGTTGACCTCGTTGACGACGTAGCCCTCGCCCGTCAGGAACACGTCGACGCGGGCGAGCCCCTCGCCGCCGATCGCCTCGAACGCGCGACGCGCGACGCGCTGCAGTTCGAAGAGCTCGCCGTCGCCGAGTTCGGCGGGGCAGACGAGCTCGACGCCGTCGGCGTCGAGGTACTTCGCCTCGAAGTCGTAGAACTCGCGGCCGGTCACGACGATCTCGCCCGCGACGCTCACGCGCGGCCCGGTGCCGTCACGTCCTTCGAGCACGGCGACCTCGATCTCGCGACCGACGATCGCCTCTTCGACGAGCACCGTGCGGTCCTCGGCGAACGCGACGTCGAGCGCGGCCGGAAGCTCGGCCCAATCGGAGACCTTCGTGACGCCGACCGACGATCCCGCGCGGGCGGGCTTCACGAATGCCGGAAGGCCGAGCGAGTGCACGCGGCGCTCCCACAGGTCGCGGTCGTCGTCCCACGCCGCGCGCGTGAGCGTCACCCACGGCGCGACCGCGAGCCCGGCGCCCTCGAGCACCGTCTTCGCGACGTGCTTGTCCATCGCGATCGCCGACGCCAGCACGCCGTTGCCGACGTACGGCAGACCCACGAGCTCGAAGAGGCCCTGGATCGTGCCGTCCTCGCCGAACCGGCCGTGCAGGATCGGGAAGACGACGTCGACGTCTCCGAGCGAGCGCTCGCCTGAGGCATCCGTCACACTGAGTTCACGCGACGCCGTCGACTCGGGCCAACGCACGCGCGTGCCGTTGTCGACGACCTCGGGAAGCCGGTCGGGGTCGAGGCCGAAGCGCGCGGGGTCGTTCTGCTCCAGCACAAAAGCGCCGTCGCGGGTGATCCCGACGGGGATCACCTCGAACCGGTCACGGTCGATCGCGCTCAGGACTCCGCCCGCCGTGGCGCAGCTGATCGAATGCTCGCTGGAGCGCCCTCCGAACAGCAGTGCCACTCTGAGCTTGGCCATCTGAACTCCTTTCGCCCTGCGGCTCGTCATCGGTCGTGAGGTGCGGGGCGATGTCCCGCGGGTCGAGCGTGCCGGCCAGCACCTGGCGCACCTGCTCGACGATGGGCATCGCGACGCCCTTGGCGCGAGCGAGTTCGAGGACGGGTCCGACCGATGCGAGGCCCTCGGTGGTCTGCTGCATCTGGTTGACGACGTCGTTGAGGCGATATCCCTGCCCGAGGAGGCGGCCCGCCGTGTTGTTGCGCGACAGCGGCGACTGACTCGTCGCGATGAGGTCGCCGAGGCCCGCGAGCCCCGACAGCGTCTCGGGGTGCGCGCCGTGAGCGACCGCGAAGTCGGTCATCTCGACGAGTCCGCGTGTGATGATCGACGCCTTCGTGTTCTCGCCGTAGCCCGCCCCGTCGACGATGCCGATCGCGACCGCGATGAGGTTCTTCAGCACGCCGCCGAACTCGGTGCCGATCACGTCGGTATTGACGAACGAGTGGAAGTAGCGGTTGCGGGAGACGGATGCCACGGCCTGCGCCGTCTCGAGGCTCGTCGACGACACGACCGCCGCCGTCGGCTGCTCCTTCGCGATCTCGAGGGCGAGGTTCGGCCCCGAGATCACGGCGATCTGCGACTCGTCGATGTGCAGGACGTCGGCGACGACCTCGCTCATGCGGAGGCCCGTCGACTTCTCGACGCCCTTCATGAGCGAGACGACGGATGCCTGCGCGTGCAGGTGCGGGGCCATGATCTTGAGGTTGTCGCGGAGCGACTGGCTCGGCACCGACACGTACACCTGCTCAGCGCCCGCAAGCGCGAGGTCGAGGCGGCTCGTCGCGCGGAGCGAAAGCGGGAGGTTCACGCCGGGGAGGTAATCGCTGTTGCGCTTCGCCTCCTGGATCTCGCGTGCGAGTTCGGGACGGCGCGCCCACAGCACGACGTCGGCGCCGCCGTCGGCGAGGATCTTCGCGAACGTCGTGCCCCAACTCCCGGCGCCGAGCACGGCGACCCGGCGTCCCGCCGCCTTGCGGGGAGCCTTCGCGTGGGTCCTAGTCCTCAAGACGCCCCGTCTCGGTCTGGCCGTGCCGGGTCGGATCCCAGCGCTCGGCGGGAGGCGTCTCGCCGCGGAGATGACCGACGAGTTCGGCGATGGCGCCCATGACGTCGTTCGTCGCCTCTGCGAGGAGCGCCGGTTCGAGCGGCTTGCCGCGATACTTCGAGAGGTCGACCGGCTCGCCGATCATGACGTCGATCGTCTTGCGCGGGAACACGCTGATCTTCTTGCCGTACCTCGGCATCACGGCCTGCGTGCCCCAGTGGGCGGCGGGAATGAGCGGGATGTCCCGCTCGAGCGCGATGCGGACGGCGCCCGTCTTGCCTCGCATGGGCCACAGATCGGGGTCGCGAGTGAGCGAGCCCTCGGGGTACACGACGACCATGCGCCCCTTTTCCACCATCTCCTCGGCCGCGCGGAGCGCATGATGGCTCTTGCTGCCCGCGCGCTCGACGGGGATCTGGCCCGACTTGTGGAGGAGCCAGCCCACGACGGGCAGCTTGAACAACGACGCCTTCGCGAGGAACCGCGGCAACCGGCCGAGCTTCCACACCGCGACGCCCATCGCGATCGGGTCGATCTCGCTGTAGTGGTTGGGCGCGAGCACGAACGCACCTGTCTGCGGAAGATGCGCGCCGCGGAACCGGTACTTCGCGATGACGTTCCACAGCGGCACGACCACGCCGGCCAGGAACCAGAAAATCGAAGGTCGCCGCTTCTCGGGACTGATCTTCACGCGCGGCTTCGAGGGGGAGTCGTCGAGTGGCACTCCCCCATTATCGTCGGCGCCCATCAGCCGGCGAGCTCGAAGTCCGCGCCGAGCAGTTCGAGCTTCGTGATGAAGTTCTCGTACCCGCGCGCGATGATGCCCACATTCGAGACCGTCGAGCGGCCGTCGGCGCTCAGCGCCGCGATGAGGTGGCTGAAGCCGCCGCGCAGGTCGGGCACCTCGATGTCGGCACCGTGCAGCTGCGTCGGCCCCGAGATCACGGCCGAGTGGTTGAAGTTGTGCTGGCCGAAGCGGCAGTGCTTGCCCGTGAGGCACTCCTTGTGCACGTCGATCGTGGCGCCCATCTCGACGAGCGCGTCGACGAAGCCGAAGCGCTGCTCGTAGACGGTCTCGTGCACGATCGACACGCCCTTCGCCTTCGTGAGCGCGACGACGAGCGGCTGCTGCCAGTCGGTCATGAAGCCCGGGTGCACGTCGGTCTCGATGATCACCGGGCGCAGCTCGCCGCCCGGGTGGAAGAAGCGGATGCCGTCCTCTTCGATCTCGAACGCACCGCCCACCTTGCGGAAGACGTTGAGGAAGGTCAGCATCTCGGCCTGGCGTGCGCCGCCGACGAAGATGTCGCCCTCGGTCGCGAGCGCGGCCGCAGCCCAGCTCGCCGCCTCGTTGCGATCGAAGAGCGCGCGGTGCGTGTACCCCTCGAGACGCTCGACCCCCTCGATGCGGATGACCCGGTCGGTGTCGACCGTGATGATCGCGCCCATCTTCTGCAGGATGTTGATGAGATCCATGATCTCGGGCTCGATCGCAGCCCCCGAGAGTTCGGTGATGCCTTCGGCGAGCACTGCCGTGAGAAGCACCTGCTCGGTCGCGCCGACGCTCGGGTACGGAAGCGACACCTTGGCGCCCTTGAGGCCCAGCGGTGCCGACATCCGGATGCCGCTCGGAAGCTTCTCGACGATCGCACCGAAGTTGCGGAGCACTTCGAGGTGGTAGTCGATCGGACGGTCGCCGATCCGGCACCCGCCCAGGTCGGGGATGAACGCCTCCCCGAGACGGTGCAGCAGCGGACCGCAGAACAGGATCGGGATGCGGCTCGAGCCCGCGTGCGCGTCGATGTCGGCCATGTGCGCCGACGCCACGCCCGACGGGTCGAGCACGAGCTCGCCCTCCGCGCCTTCCGTCACGCGCACGCCGTGCACCTCGAGGAGGCCGCGGACGATCCGGACATCGCTGATGTTCGGGACATCCTTCAACACGCTCGGCGAGTCGCCGAGGATCGCGGCGACCATCGCCTTGGTGACGAGGTTCTTCGCGCCCTTCAGCTCGATCCGACCCTGGAGGGGCTTGCCTCCGTTGATCGTGATCCGGTCGACCGACAGTCCGACTGCCGTTCCGTGCTGCTTCGCGTCATCCACGAGGGTATTCACTTAGCTCCCTGCTTCTGCCGACTCCCTGGTGGGGAGGGTCTTGGGCCGCCACGCCTCTCGATTCGCTTCGAACTCCGAGATGGCGCCTTCGTCTCGAAGGGTCAGCCCGATGTCGTCGAGCCCCTCCAGCAACCGCCACCGAGTGTAGTCGTCGATCTCGAACGGCACGCTCAGCGACCCGGCGCTGACGGTACGCTCAACCAGATCGACCGTCACCGGTATTCCCGGGTCGGCCTCGACGACCGCCCACAGGCGCTCGATGTCCTCGTACGCGACCTGCGCCGCGAGGAGGCCCTGCTTGCCCGAATTCCCGCGGAAGATGTCGCCGAAGCGCGACGACACGACCACTTTGAAGCCGAAGTCGCGGAGCGCCCACACGGCGTGCTCGCGGCTCGAACCGGTGCCGAAGTCGGGGCCTGCGATAAGGATCTGCGCACCCTGGTAGTGCGGGTGGTTGAGGACGAACTCGGGGTCCTGGCGCCAGCCGTGGAAGAGTGCGTCGTCGAAGCCCGTCTTCGTGACGCGCTTCAGGAACACGGCCGGGATGATCTGGTCGGTGTCGACGTTCGAACGGCGCAGCGGCGCCGCGATGCCCGTGACGGTCGTGATCTTCTCCATGTCAGCGAGCCCCTTCCTGCTCCAGGTCCCACGGACTCGACAGCGTGCCGCGGATCGCGGTCGCCGCGGCGACGAGCGGCGACACGAGGTGCGTGCGCCCGCCCTTGCCCTGACGTCCCTCGAAGTTGCGGTTCGAGGTCGACGCGCACCGCTCGCCAGGGGCGAGCTGGTCGGGGTTCATGCCGAGGCACATCGAGCACCCCGCGAAGCGCCACTCGGCGCCGAACTCGGTGAACACCTTGTCGAGGCCCTCGGCCTCCGCCTCGAGACGCACGCGCGCCGAACCCGGCACGACCATGACCCGAACGCCGTCGGCCTTCTTCTGGCCCTTCACGATCGACGCGAACGCCCGCAGGTCTTCGATGCGGCTGTTGGTGCACGAACCCATGAAGACCGCGTCGACCTTGATGTCTTTCAGCGGCGTACCCGGCTCGAGGTCCATGTACTCGAGCGCGCGCTCGGCGGCGGCCCGCTCGTGCTGGTCGTCGATCGACTCGGGGTCGGGCACGGCGTCGCTCAGCGACACGCCTTGACCCGGGTTGGTGCCCCACGTGACGAACGGCTCGAGCGCGTCCGCGTCGATGAACACCTCGGCGTCGAACGTCGCGCCCTCGTCGGTCTGCAGCGTGCGCCAGTACTCGACGGCGGCGTCCCAATCGTCGCCCGCCGGCGCGTGGTCGCGCCCCTTGACGTACTCGAACGTCGTCTCGTCGGGGGCGACCATGCCCGCACGGGCGCCCGCTTCGATCGACATGTTGCAGATCGTCATGCGACCGTCCATCGTGAGCGCCCGGATCGCGCTGCCGCGGTACTCGAGCACGTAGCCCTGGCCGCCGCCGGTGCCGATCTTCGCGATGACCGCGAGGATGATGTCTTTCGCCGTGACCCCCGGGCGCAGCGTGCCCTCGACGTTGATCGCCATCGTCTTGAACGGCTTCAGCGGCAGGGTCTGCGTCGCGAGCACATGCTCGACCTCGCTCGTGCCGATGCCGAACGCCATCGCGCCGAACGCGCCGTGGGTCGAGGTGTGCGAGTCGCCGCACACGACGGTGATGCCCGGCATCGTGAGCCCGAGCTGCGGGCCGACGACGTGGACGATGCCCTGCTCCTTGTCGCCGAGCGAGTGCAGGCGGATGCCGAACTCCTTCGCGTTCTTGCGGAGGGTCTCGATCTGGGTGCGGCTCGTGAGGTCGGCGATCGGCTTGTCGATGTCGATCGTCGGCGTGTTGTGGTCTTCGGTCGCGATCGTCAGATCGGGACGGCGAACCGGACGACCCGCCATGCGGAGTCCGTCGAACGCCTGCGGGCTCGTGACCTCGTGGACGAGATGCAGGTCGATGTAGATGAGGTCGGGAGTGCCGTATTCGCCCTTGGAGACGAGATGCGCGTCCCAGACCTTCTCGGCCAGGGTGCGCGGACGCGAAGGCGTCTGGATGTCGGTCATGCGTGGATCTTCCTCGGTGTCGTGTCCTGGAATGGCCGTCGACGAAACTCCGCGGCGGGGAAGGCCTAGGACGAGGCCCCGCCGCGGCACCGAAGGAGAAGTCGCGGCGCGCGCATGGGTCAAGGGTACACGTTCGATCGGGCGGGCCCGACCACGGTGAACCGGTACTCCCCCAGCGCGACCACGTCGCCGTCGGCGAGATCCTCGGACGCCCCGGACGCCAGATCGGTCGACGAACCGTCGGCACGCTCGATGCGCACCCCGTTCGTCGACC
This sequence comes from Agromyces protaetiae, assembly GCF_004135405.1. Classification (NCBI taxonomy): domain Bacteria; kingdom Bacillati; phylum Actinomycetota; class Actinomycetes; order Micrococcales; family Microbacteriaceae; genus Agromyces; species Agromyces protaetiae. The sequence continues at coordinate 2,337,118 of NZ_CP035491.1, read as the reverse complement.
GCAGGTCGGTCACACGACAGACGCCGACTGCCGGCTCGATGATCGCGTGCGTCTTCGACACCGTGCGCTCCGGATCGTCGACTCGGATCGCGACGGCCGGAGCGAACGTCGGTTCGACGACCGGCGCTCGGCCGAGCACGGTTCGCCCTTCGAGCTGGATGTCGAGGCGGTCGCTGCGGAGGCTCCAGATCGCGATCGAGGTCGGCCCCGTCGCGGGGGCGACGGGTTCGGAACGCGGGGCTTCGGATGCCACGGGGGGCATGCCTGCCGTCGGAACGGGCGCGGCGGACGGTACCGACGGAGCTGCCTGCGCCGGCGCAGGTACCGGTGCGGGCGCGAATGCCGGCTCCGGCAGCGGCGGTGCGGCGAGCGCGGCAAGCGACGACACCGATTCGAAGACGATGGTTTCACCCGCGGGCTGCGCCCAGACCGAGGCGGGCCGTGCTGACGCGGCGGGTTCAGGCGCGGGCTCGGGCTCGGGCTCTGACCCGACCGGAGCGTCGGGTCGTGCGAACGCAGGCTGCGGCATCGGCGCGAACGCAGGCGCAGGCGCCGGTTCGGGCGAGAACGCGGGCGTCGGTGCGTCCGTCGGCTCGGGAGCCGGCGTGGCGGCGGGCTGCGCCGCAACAGGCGTCGACGGCCCCGCCCCCGGGCCGGCGAAAGCCGGAGGTGCGAACGTCGGAAGCGAACGCTCGACCGGCCGCGGCCGGCGCGTGGTCGCAGGCACGCTCTCCTCGGGCACCAGCCCGGGAGGCGGCACGATGAAACCAGACCCGTCCACGACGCCCACCCTACCTACTCGAGCGACCGCCGCGGCTCGCGCGCTTCACCGAACGACCGCGCTTGGAGATCCGGTACTTCGCGACGAATCGCCTGAATCCGCCGGCCGCAGCCGAGACCGCTGCAGCCGTCGCGTCGGCCTCTGTCCATCGGTGATCGACGACGCCCGAGACGTCTTCACCCGCGAACACATCGCGATCGACCGCGATCGCGAGCGGCGTGAGCGACCGAGCAGAGTCCGCGAGACCCTGCTCTGCGCTCTGACGCTCGAGTGCGGCCGCGACTTGCAGACGCGATCCGAGCGCGGGCGGCTCGAACCCGAGCTCGGCGTATCGATCGACGAGTTCGTCCCACGCACCGGCCGAACTCCGGTCGGGCCGGTCGAGGCGTCTGCGATTCCGACGGCGCGCCTTCGCGATCGCGACGATGATCATCGGCACGAAGACGATGAGCAACGGAATCAGCACGGAGCCGGCGGCGAACCACACCCAGACCGGGATCTGGAAGGGACGATCGGGGTCGTCTTCTTCGGTGTCGTCGATCTCGACGGTCGACAGCAGCTCGTCGTCGACCGAATCGCTCCGCGGAGGCTGTCGCACCTGCGGCTGCGGTTCGCTCTTCGGCTTCGGCGTCTGCTCCTGCGGAACGTCGACCTCGTCGGGGGTGGGCCTGAACGAGACCCACCCGACTCCCTCGAACGGGACCTCGACCCACGCCGTCACATCGGCGCCGAGCACCTCGACCGAGCCCGCACCTTGGGGGATCTCAGGTGCGAAGCCCATGACGACGCGCGAAGGGTAGCCGAGTTGTCGCACCATGAGCGCCATGGCAGCCGCGTACTGCTCTTCATCGCCGACCATCTGCGAGCGCGTGAAGAGCTCGATGAGGCGATCGGCGCCGTGGCCGGCCCGAGACGCGACCGAGTCGGATGCGAGCCCGTGGCTCAGGAAGCCGTTCGACTTGAGCCCCTGCTCGATGCCGCGAATCTGCTCGATCGCGGTCGCGGCATCGCCCGCGTACTCCTCGGCCTTCGCGGCGACGACGTCGGGGACGTCGTCGACGGGCGGCATCGCGAGGTTCGCGATCGGGACGTCGAGGAGCGCGTCGGTGTCGGGCTCGTTCTGGACTTCGGCGCTGAACTCGTACTTCGCGCCCTTCGAGAGGCCGCTCGTGAGCACAGCCGTACCGTTGTCGGGGTTGTACCGCAGATCGCCGGCGCGCTCGTTCGATCCCTTGTCGAGGAGCCGCAGCGTCTGGCCGTAGCGGACCATGGGCATCCACACATCGTCGTACGACATGACGTCGATCTCGACGTCCCTGCTGGATCCGAGGTCGGCGAGCGGCGGCTGCGGGAGGGTCTCTCCGACGATCGCGTATCCGCCGTCTGCCGCCTCTTCAGGGCTCGCGACGGTCCAGAGCCGGCCTGTGTACGAATCCATCGAGGCGAGTCGGATGACGTCTCCGGGCTCGAGCCCGGTCGCTGTGAAGAGCGACTCCTCGGCGAGATCCTTCGTGTAGTGCCGGAACCCTGCGAGCGGACTCGGGAACTCGCGAGCGTCGAACGGCGGCGTGACGTGGTCGCGCAGCACGAATCGGTCGCCTGCCGCAGGCGACCAGGCCAGACCGGCAGCGGCGCCCACCACGATCGCGCCCGCCACGACGACCGCGACCCCGCCCGTCTTGCGGACGAGCGAGCGGGTGTCCGAGCCTCGTTCGGACTCGACGATCTTCGAACGCCGCCGAGCAAGCCAGACGAGCGCGATCACTGCGAAGGCGATGCCTCGAACCGCCGCCAGGAACGTCTCGTCCGTCCCGAGCAGGATGCCCGAGATGTAGAGCACGATCGGACCGAGCAGGAGTACCGACGCCCGCAGGACCGATCCTCGCCGCGGCAGCCAGCGGAGCACGAGCAGGCTGCAGACGAGCGAGACCAGCCACGTCGCCACGTAGGGAACCGCGGCGATGTAGTACGGCGCCTCGATGGGAGTGCCGATGGTGAGGATGTCGGCCCAGCCGTAGACCGCGCCGAACGCGAGTCCGGTCAGCGAATCGAGCGTCGGCACGACGACGAAGAGGCCTTGCGCGGGCATCGTGAAGGGCGTGCCGAAGACGAAGTACGCGGCGATCGCCAGGAGCACGGTCGGGAGCACCCCGACCCGCAGCAGCGTGCCGGCGAGCGCCGCACCGGTCCCGACCAGCAGGCCGCCGACCGCTGCCAAGAGGAAGTCGGCGTCGCCGAAGCTCGTCTCGTACCCGGCGACGGCCACGAGGCTCAGGACGGACAGGACGGCGAGGTCGCCCCAGCTCGCTGCCGTAATGCGGTTCACGGTCGCACCCTCTTCACCACGGCAGCGAGTTCGGAGAGGTCGCCGATCGTCGCGACGAGCGTCGATCCGACCTTGGAGATGCGGGCATCGGCGCCGCGGTCGGCGCGGAACGCGAGCAGCTGCGCTTCGGAAGGCAGGATCGTCTCGATCGACCGCAACTCGGCGAGCGGAAGTTCGGATCCGACGACGAGGAGCACGACGCTCGCCGACTGTGCGCGGCGCAGTACTTCGCGAACGAACTCCCGAAGCACGGTGGTCTGGGTTCGCGGCGCGATACGCGAGGTGTCGTCGAGGAACGAGGTCGTCGTCGACGTGCGGAGCGAGAGGTCTTCGGTGGCGGCCGAACTCGTCGTGCCGTCGCGGACGACCTGCACTCCGAGCGACGCGAAGATCGAGACGGCGAGCTCGAACTCGTCGTCATCGGCGTAGTGGGCGGCCACTGTCGACTGCGCGAGCACGAGTTCGGAACGGCGCGTCTCTTCGTACTGGCGCACCATCAGCTGACCCGTGCGGGCGGAACTCCGCCAGTGGACGTTGCGGAGCGGATCACCGGGGACATAGGCGCGAAGCGCGTGGAACGAGATGTCATGGTCGGTGATCGTCTGCGTCGTCTCGCCCTCGAGATCTTTGACGAGTCCCGCCGCGGAGGGCTTCAATCTGGCGGTGCGCGGATGCACGAACAGTTCGACCGGCTCGCTCCACTTCACGGTGCGGCGGAGCAGCCCGAGTTCGTCACCGCGCACCGAGATCGCGGGGCCTGCGACGATGACCGCGCGTCGCTGCGTCGGCACGGCGAAGAGCTCTTCGTGATCGGCGCCGCCCGCGAGCGCGGGAATGCGGAAGCCGGCGACGCCCGCACCGACGGGAAGCTCCATCCGCGACGGAACGGTTGCGGCGGAGCCGTCGTTCACGACCACCAGTCGGCCGAGTGCACGCTCCCCGGCGACGACGCGGGACGGCTTGAGCTCGACGGCGACGTTGTACCGCATGCGCCCGAAGACGAACGGAATCGCAATGAGCACCGCACCGACGAGCGTCGCAGCGACGAATGCGAACTCGACCCAGTCGAATGCGACGGCGATCAGCGCGGTCGCGACCGCAGCACCCAGCACGAGCCATCCGATCGTCGAAATCACACTCGTGACCGGGGACGCGATCCTCCCGACCGCACGACCGGCCGTCGCGACCCTGCGCCCGATCGCGCCGAGGGTGCGCATGATCGAACGCCCGACCGTCGCGAGCGCGATTCGCCCTTGCGAAACCGTTGCTTCGGATGCCTCGGCGCGCGCTTTCGCGCGCGTCATGCCGCGCGGTACGCCGGAGGCGCGACCGACGTGATCGCCGCTTCGACGATCTCGCGAGCCGTCGTCCCGGTGAACTCGGCCTCGGGGTCGACGATGATGCGGTGCGCGAGGACGGGCACCGCGAGTTCGCGCACGTCGTCGGGCGTGACATACGTGCGACCGTGGGCGATCGCCCACGTCTTCACGGCGCGGGCGAGCGCGAGCGCACCTCGCATGCTGACGCCGAGCGCAGCCGACTGGTGCGCGCGGGTCGCCGTGACGAGTTCGTTGAGGTACGACACGACCGAGGGATCGACGAACACCTCGGCAGCGAGGTTCGCCATCGTCGTGATCGAGCTCGCGGCGATGATCGGCGACACGCCGGCGGCGCGCGAACGGTTCGCCGAGTCGAGCAGCACCGTCACCGCGGTCTGGTGGTCGGGGTAGCCGAGCGACGTCTTGATGAGGAAGCGGTCGAGCTGCGCCTCGGGGAGCGAGTACGTGCCGCCCTGTTCGATGGGGTTCTGCGTGGCGACCACCATGAACGGGGGTTCGACGTCGTAGCCGACGCCGTCGACCGTGACTCGCCCCTCCTCCATGACCTCGAGCAGCGCGGACTGCGTCTTGGGGCTCGCCCGGTTGATCTCGTCGGCGAGGACGATCGACGCGAAGATCGGGCCGTGGTGGAACTCGAAGCGACCCTTGCCCTGGTCGTAGATGGTGACGCCCGTCACGTCGGAAGGCAGGAGGTCGGGCGTGAACTGGATGCGCGAGTGGGTGCCGTCGATCGTGTTGGCGAGCGCCTTGGCGAGCACCGTCTTGCCGGTGCCGGGGACGTCTTCGAGGAGCACGTGACCGCCCGAGAGCATCGCCGTGAGCACGAGCGAGATGACCTCGCGCTTGCCGAGGATGGCCTGATCGACGTTGTCGACGAGCTTGCCGAATGCATCCTGGAACCAGGCGGCCTGCTCTTGCGTCACTGCCACGTTCGAACTCCATCCCCACGGCCCGAAGGCCTGTTCTCAACACCGATTTCGCACCCCGTAGACCCCGATCGGGGGGATGCACCGGTCAACCTAACACAGCGGAGGCCAGCCCCCGAATCGCCTGTGGATGAGGCGATTCGGGGTGCTCACCACGCGGCGGTCGCTACCAACAGGTGCCGACGGGCAGATTGCGCCAGTCACTGACCGAGGCGGTGCCGACGCTCACGGTCGTCGGGCCGACGACCGACACGGAGACGGGCCCGGTCGTGTTCCAGATGTAGTTCTGCAGTGTCACCGACCCTGTCCCGCTGAGGTAGATGACCGGCTTCGTGCCGGTCCACCCACCTGCGATCGTCGCGTGGACGGTGTAGTTGCCGGCAGGCACGTTGTAGTAGTTCAACCCGACGAGCCAGCCCCGCCCGCTCGAGAACTCTCGCTTGCAGACCTGTCCGTACACCGGGGGCGGCGGCGGCTCCTGTGGGACGCCGACCGCCCGCGAGGTCTCGGGTCCGGGCTTCCCGCTGCCGACGTTCACCGCACGCACGTACACCGTGTGCGAACCGACACCGATGTTCGAGAACGAGAAGCTCAGTCCGGACACGTCGTTCCATCCGCCGCTGTCGATCCTGGCCTGATACTTCACCGCCCCGCCGCCGGTCACGCCGGGCGCCGTCCAGTTCGCCGTGACCGTCGTCGGACCGTAACCCGGAGTGGGGATCGAGAGGGATCCGACCGCCGAAGGCGCACCGTACGGCGTCACCGCGACGGACTGGTCGGAGGCCGGGCTCGACCCCTTCGCGTTGATCGCGACGACGCGGAATTGATACGCAGTGCCGTTGGTCAGGCCGGAGATCGTCTGATCGCGGCCCGCTTCGGCAGCACCGAGGTCACGGGATCCGCCGTTCCACGTCAGCAGGTACCCCGTGATCGGCGAGTTGTTGTTCGCCGGCGCGGTGAACCGCACGATCGCGGTGCCGTCTCCGGCACTGGCCGTCGGCGGATTCGCCTTGTCGGGCGCCGCGCGCACGACGACCGTCACACGACCCTGCGCTTCGCGCGTCGCATCCTTCGTCGCATCGCCGATGCGGTAGATGATGCTGAGCGTTCCCGTGAACGTCGGTCCGGTGCGGACCGAAACGTTCGAACCCGACACCACAGCACTCGCGTTCGCGCCGACGCTCGCTTGGTCGATCGACGTGTCGATGATGCGCAGCGGCTGGCCGTCTTGGGCGAACGGATTGAAGTCGTTGTCGAGCACTGGGATGAGCTTCGTCTCGCTCCGGCCCATCTCGATCTCGCCTGCACCCGGATCGTTGACCGCGATGGGCTTCGGACGCGTCGAGGACACGACCTTCACATCGACGTAGCCGGGAACCGTGAACTCGTTGAACTTCAGATCGAACGTGATCCGCGTCGATGTGTTGGTCGGCGTGCCGAGCGGCGATGACACGCGCAGCTTCGATCCACCGGTGAGCTGCGCGGCGATCGCACCGGTCGCACCCTTGAGGTTCTGGTAGCCGACCTTCTGGATGTTGTCGCGGTTCGTGTGATCGGTCGACGCGCGCAGGTCGATCTCCACCGGCGACTCGCCTGCCTCGATCGTGAGCGTGCGCGGCGTGAACGTCGGCGGCTGGTCGTTGAACTCGGGGTCGCCGACGATGATCTGCAGCCGGAGGAGCGCGGTACGTCCGACGGGGTCGTCTGCATCCTCGCCGTCGGTCACCTCGAAGGTGAGGGTCGCGAGGCCCCGATAGTCCTTCGCGGGCTGGAACCGCAGCGTCGTGTCGTCGACCATCGGGTCGTTCTTCGCATGCGTCGCCTCGGCGGACAGCAGGAGTGCGGGCTGCCCCGACGGCACCTCGACCAGGTCTTCGATGTCCCACTCGATCTTGCCGTTCTGCGGGACGACGATCTCGTCGAGGTCTTTCAGGTGAGGCGGCGGGAACTTCGCCTTCTCCTCGGCGTCGAGCTCTTCCTGCGTCTTCGGCTTCACCGTCGGAGTGGGAGTCGGAGTCGGGGTCGCTCCGGCTGCCGTGGGAGCCGGCGGTGCAGTCGGTTCGATCGTCTTGCCCGTTCTCGGGTCGATCTGCGGCTCGTCGAGGAGCTCCGGCGGCAGCGGCGGCACGATGACGAACGCCATCGCCGACAGGTCGTCGACCTCGTTCGTCAAGCGGAAGGCCACGGCGTAGCGCTCCTGACCCGGCGTCACGGTGATCGTCCCGTCGGAAGCGACCTCGGCGCGCTTGGCGTTCGGCCCTTCGACCGTCACGGCCAGATCCTCGACGAGCCCGCCGGGGTTCGTCGCGTCATGGAGCGGGAAGACCGCGACCGGCTCCTTCGAGACGACCTTCTCGGGCTCGATGATCTGGTCCTCGGCGGTCGGCGGTTCGATGACTGCGACATCGCTCACGGCGATCTGCACGAACGCCGAGTCCATGCCGCCATGCCCGTTGGAGACCTCGTAGCTGAGGGTGTACGCGCCCTCGGACTTCGGTGTCTTCACGACCACGCGCTTGCCGTCGCGGATCTCGGCCGTGATGCCCTTGTCGATCTCGGGAAGGTCGGTGACGGTCAACGCGTAGCCGTTGGGGTCGGTGTCGTTCGCGAGGACTTCGATGCCGAACGTGCGACCGGGCTTCATCTGCACCGAATCGTCGACCGCGACCGGAGGCGCCTGGGTCAGCGGCCGCGGAATGACGCCGATGCGGATCGTCCCCGTCGCGCGTTCGCCGAACGCGTCCTGAACCTCGTAGGTGAACGAGTCGGTGCCGGCCGTGCCCGCGAACGCCTCGTAGGTGAACGACCGACTCGTACGGGACGTGATCCGTCCGAGCGCCGGCGTCGAGGTGAAGTCGAGGAGCGTGACCGAGTCGCCGTCTGGGTCGATGCCGTCGAGGGGCACGTCGACCTTGACTCCGGACGACTCGAAGGTGCGCGACGTGATCGGCAGCGGGCTGGGCGCGCGGTTCGACCCGTCGCGCGCGACGACGGTGAACGTCACCGTCGCCCGCGCCGTCTGCTCGAAGTCGTCGGTGATCGTGTAGGACACCGTCTGAACGCCGGCCGTCTCGGGCGCCTGGAAGCGGATGCTCTCGTCGTCGATGAACGCGAGACCGCCGGGCGCGCCCGACTGATCGAGGTCGTCCAGCAGGCGAATGGGCGAGGCATCCGGATGGTAGTCGTTCGCCAGCACGGGAACGGTGACGATGTCGCCCGCGCGGACGACCGTCCGGTCGTCGAGCGCGACGGGCGGCTGGTGCTTGACGAGCGGCGGGACGGGCACGACAGTGACGGTCGCCGTCGACGTCCCTCGTCCGTCGGAGACCGTGTAGGTGAACTGCAGTTGGCGATCGAGCGCTTCGAAAGCGCTCACCCGGACAACCGTGTTCGTCAGGAGTTCGACGGATACGAGCCCCTGGGTCGCAGTGTCATCGACCGACTGGACGGCGAGCACCAGGCCGGCCGGCGAGACGTCGTTCGAAAGCACGGGAACCACGACGGGTTCGCCCGGCCGCAGATAGGCGGTGTCCTTCACGGCGATCGGAGCGGCGTCGTCGGTCGGACGCTCGGCCACCTGCACCCGCACCAGGCCGACGCTGAGCTTCTCACCCGCCGCGAGATCGTAGAGGAAGACGTACTCGCCGGGTGCGGCGCTCGAGAAGGTGATCGTGCCGCGATCGGGGTTCGCTGTCACCGTCGCCCCATCGGGCGTCTCGCGGACGCCGAGGAGTTCGAGCGGTGCGCCCGACGGTGACCGGTCGTTCGCGAGCGGTTCGATCGCGATCGATTCACCGGGGAACACACGCGCGAAGTCCGGCGTGCCCACGGGGTTGAGCGATCCTGCCGGTTTGACGTCGACCGTGAGCGTGCCGGTCGCCGTCGCGGTGCCATCGGACACGGTGAACGCCACCTCTTTGAGCCCGAGTTCAGCGGACTTGTGCTCGAACGTGATCGAACCGTCGGGGCTCGCACGCACGGAGTCGCCGCCCGTGGGCGACGCGTCGACGAGAAACACGTCGTCACCGTCGGGATCGACCCAGTCCGTGAGCAGGTTGTACGAGATCTGCTGGTTCTGCTCGATGCTGAGCGCAGCGCTCCGCAGCGACACCGGGGCGACGTTCTCGCTCTCGGGGACGAGTCGGACATTGACGGATGCCTCGGCCACGCCTTCGCGGCCGTCGCTGACCGAATAGCGGAACGATGTCGTTCCCGCAGCCGCCTCGGCGGGCAGGAACTGGAGCGCTCGACCGCCGTCGATGACCTCGAGGCGCCCCATCGACTCGGGAACCGCGGTCGTCGATGCGACGGTGAGGACGTCGCCGTCGGGGTCCGAGTCGTTCTGGAGGACGTCGATGATCGTCGCGCGACCGGCGCGTACTCCATAGGTGTCGTCGTGCGCGACCGGGGGCCGGTTCTGCTCGGTTCGCTGGGCGAGCGTGTCTTCGAAGCTCTCGGTCGAGGCCTTCTCGTCGCCCTCTTCGCCGTCGCTTTCGTCGGGTGGGCTGACCTCGCCCCAATTGTCGACGAGGCGCAGGTCGGAGTCGATGAGCCAGGCGTCGCCGTTGTCGAGGTTGTTGAGCGCGACGACGTCGCGGTTCACTCTGAACTCGAAGCGGCCGCTGCCCGACGACTGGTCGAGCGCGACGGCATGCGGCTCCCTGCCGTCGCACACGGCGAGATACCGGGCCGAATCGGCCCAGGCGCCGTGGACGCACGTTCCGACCCGCACCGGGGCTGCGACACGATCCGGAGTGGACCCCGACGCGCCGTCGGCCGAGCGCTCGACGACCTCGCCTCCGCCGAGCGGGATCTCGAGAAGCCCGTTCGAGGTCGCCACGATCGCCGACTCCGCGTCGGGCCCGCTCTGCTGGAGTCTGAGACCGTCGTCGGGCAGGTCGACCCTGCGGTCTCCGACGATCACGGTGTTCTTCGCCCGATCGAGGATGACCGGTTGCTCGCCGACCGCAGCCAGCTGATGCTCCCCGAGCGAGCCGACCTCCACGCGTTCGGGCTCATCGACGCCGCGCGCGAGTTCGAGGAGCTCACCCTTCTCGGCGGCCGTGGCGAGTACCGTGCCTTCGCCCGAGACGGCGACCGCGCCCCCCTCGCCGAGCTTCGCAACCGGCTCGGTGCCGCGCCAGTCGAAACTCAACTCGCCACCGGTCGAGATCCGCCAAAGCTCGCCCTTCGGCGAAAGCACGGCGAGCACATCGCCCCCGTATGCGAGCTTGGACGCCGGCGGGACGTCGATGCGTTCGATCAGCTCGGTGTATGAAGGATCGACGCGCTCGACGGCACCCGCGACGGCGTCGTAGAGGAAGACGTCGTCGCCGTTCTGGAAGACGTCGGCTGTCGCTGAGGCGACCGCGACCGCCGCGTCGAGTTCTTCGATCTGACGGTTCAACCGCCCGGCGAGCAAGTCCGAGGCGTTCGTCACCCACACGTCGCGCACCCGCAGATCGGGATCGGTGACGGGGAACCCCTCATGGAGCACCGCGATGCCGATCGGAACACCCGCGAGCACCGCGAGAACCGCCGTCGACGCCACCGACTTGCGCGCCGGACCGCGCAGGGAGAAGAACCCCATGGAAACTCGTGACCCTCTCGACGCCCGACGCCTGCGCTCGACTGTCCGAGCCGGGCATCACCGTAACACGGAGACCGTTCTCCTCCGAATGGGGAGGACTCCCCTGTGGAGGGCGCCGACCGAACCCCGCTCCCCTACCGCCAGTCCTGCGTATTGCTCGAGTAGGTTGTGCCGTTCGCATGCACGACGACCCGCACCCCGTTGTTCGCGCAGTGACCGCCGGTGCCGCTCTGGTTGCCGTCGAACGTGCCCGCTCCGGCCCCGTTCGTCGAGATCGTGACCGTGCGGAGCGGCGAGGACCCGCCGCAGTAGGTGTCGAGTTGGAACGTGCCGTTCGCCGGGAAGTTCGCGATGTCGACGCGGTAGTAGTGGCAGCCCCAGTTGCCCGACGACTGGCACGTCACCGTGCCCGACTGGCTCAGCGACACCGAGGGCGGCGGGGGCGGCGGATCGCTCAGCGAGATCGTGTTGCTGGCGACCTTGCCGCTCTTGTTCCCGCCGGCGTTGACGGCGTAGACCTCGACCCGGTACGTACCGGCACCGTTGCTCGACCAGGACTTCGAGGTGGTCGTCACCTTGACCGCGGTGCCGCCGTTGAGGCTCACCATGTAGTAGACGCCTCCGCCTCCGTCCTGCGTCGAGGCCGGCCAGGACGCCGTCAACGACGTCGGCGCGTAGGTTCCGCCCTTCGTCAGGCTCACGCTCGAGGGCGCGTTGGGCGTGCCCCAGGGGCTGACCGCAGCCGACTTCGGCGATGCGGTGCTGTCGCCCATCTTGTTGTGGGCGACGACCGAGAACTGGAACGTCTGACCGTTGGCGAGTGGGATCGTCTGGTTCTTCCCCGCGTCGGAGCCGGTGAACTGCTTGCTTCCGGATCCGCCGCCCGACCAGGAGAGCACGTACCGGTCGATCGGGGCGTTGTTGTTCGCGGGGGCGGACCACTTCACGGTCGCCGATCCGTCTCCGACGCTCACGATCGTGGGTGCGTTCGGCTGATCGGGAGCCGCCCGCACGACGACGGTGACGCGACCCTGCGCCTGACGGTCGGGGTCTTTCGTGCCGTCTTCGACGCGGTAGAGGATGCTGAGCGTGCCGGTGAAGGCCGAACCGGTGCGGACCGTCAGGTCTTGGGGCGTGAAGGTCACGCTCGCGGCGCTGCCGACGGCCTGCTCGACTTCGGCTGCGACGATGCGCAAGGGCACGTCGTCTTGGGCGAACGGGTTGAAGTCGTTGCCGAGCACGTCGATCTTCTTCGACTCTGCCCGGGTCATCTCGATCTCGCCCGCGCCGGGGTCGTCGACGGCTCGGGGCTTCGCCCGCGTCGACGAGACGACCTTGACGTCGACGTAGCCGGGGACGGTGAATTCGTTGAACACGAGATCGAAGGTGATGCGCGCATTCGCGCCCTTCTGCACTCCGAGCGGCGCGGAGAGACGCAGGGTCGATCCGTCGACGATCTCGGCGTCGATCTCGGTGGTCTCGCCCGCGAGGTTCGTGTACTCGACCTTCTCGATGTTGTCGGGGTTGGGTTGGTCGGTCGACTCGCGGAGCTCGAGTTCGATGGGCTCTTCGCCGGCTTCGATCGTCTCGGTTCGCGGAGTGAAGGTCGGCGCCACGTCGTTGAAGCCCGGATCGCCGACCGTGATGGGAATCGTCAGGGTCGCCTTGCGCCCGACGGGGTCGTCGGCGCTCGTGCCGTCGGTGACTTCGAATGTGAGCGTGGCCGGACCGCGGTAGTCCTTCTCGGGCTCGTACTTGAGCTTCGTGGGGCCCTCGAACGGATCGGAGCGCGAGTTCGTCGCGGTCGCGCCGAGGATCGTCGCGGGCTGCCCCGACGGGACCTCGACGAGGTCGTCGACGGTCCAGTCGATGTGGCCGTTCATGGGCACGATGATCTCGTCGAGGGCGCGGAGGCGCGGCGCCGGGAACTTGGCGCGTTCTTCGGCGTCGAGTTCGTCCTGCGTCTTGGGCTTCTCGCTCGGCTCGGGCGAGTCGTCTCCACCGGGGACGGGCGGGACGATGACGAAGGCCATCGCCGAGAGGTCGTCGACGTCGTTCGTGAGCCGGAATGCGACCGCGTAGCGGTCGCCTCCGGGCTTCACCTCGATGCTGCCGTCGGCGGTGACCTCGGCGCGGTTCGCGTTCGGTCCCTCGACGGTCACGACGAGATCATCGACGAGACCGCCCGGGTTCGTCGCGTCTTTCAGGGGCCGGACGACGACCGTCTTCCCGGCCGCGACCTGGGTCGGCTCGATCACCTGGTCTTCCGCGGTCGGCGGTTCGATGACGGCCGCTTCGCTCACGGCGATCTGGACGAACGCGGTATCGGTGCCGCCGTGGCCGTTCGAGATCTGGTAGCGGATGGTGTACGCGCCCTCGCCTCGCGGTGCGGTCACGACGACACGGCGCCGCTCGGTGATCTTCGCTTCGATGCCCTTGTCGACCTCGGGCAGCTTCGTCACCTGCAGCGGATACCCGCTCGGGTCGGAGTCGTTGAGGAGCACTTCGATGCCCACGGTCCGACCGGGCTTCATCTCGATGACGTCATCGACGGCCTTGGGCGGCGCCTGGGTCGCCGGCCTCGGAATGACGCCGATCCTGATCGTCGCCCGTGCGCGCTCGCCGAACGTGTCTTGGACTTCGTACTCGAAGCTGTCGGTCCCCGTCGAGCCGGCGAACGCCTGATACGTGAACGAGGTGCTCGTGCGTTCCACGATCCGGCCGAGCGAAGGAGTCGCGGTGAAGTCGGTGAGAACGACGGAGTCGCCGTCGGGATCGATGCCGTCGAGCGGGACCTCGATCTTGACTGCGGACGAGTCGAAGGTGCGCGACGTGAGCGGCACCGGGAGCGGAGCCTGGTTCTTCCCGTCTCGGGCGACCACCGTGAACGTGATCGTCGCGGTCGCGGTCTGGTCGAAGTCGTCGGTGATGGTGTAGACGACCGTCTGGACGCCCGCGGCGTTCGGCGCCTGGAAGCGAACGTCGTCGCCATCGACGAAGGCGAGCGCGCCGGTCGCACCCGAGAGGTCGAGTTCGGACGTCAGACTGATCTTCGCCGCGTCGGGGTGGTAGTCGTTCGCGAGCACGGGCACCCTGACGATGTCTCCGGCCCGCACGACCGCGCGGTCGTCGAGGGCGACGGGCGGCTGGTGCTTCACGAGCGGCGGAACCGGCACCACCGTCACGGTCGCAGTCGAAATGCCGACGCCGTCGGACACCGTGTACGTGAACTGCAACTGGCGATCGAGCGCCTCGGACGCGCTCACCCGCACGACCGTGTTCGTCAGCAGTTCGACCGAGACGAGTCCTTCGGTCGAGGAGTCGTCGATCGACTGCACCGCGAGTACCCGCCCGGACGGAGAGACGTCGTTGGCGAGCACCGGCACCGTGACCGGCTCCCCCGGACGCAGGTAGGCGGTGTCCTTGACGGCGATCGGCGGAGCGTCGTCGGGCGCCGTCGCCACGTGCACCCGCACGAGGCCGACGCTCACGGTCGGCCCGGCCGCGAGGTCGTAGAGGAACACGAAATCGCCGGGCTGCGCGCTCGAGAAGGTGATCGTGCCGCGATCGGGGTTCGCGACCGCGGATGCCCCGTCGGCCACGTCTTTGACGCCGAGCAGCTGCAGCGGCGCGCCCGACGGCGAGAGGTCGTTCGCGAGCGGCTCGATCACGACCGACTCGCCGGGGAAGACGCGCGCGAAGTCGGGCGTGCCGACCGGGTTCAGCGATCCCTCGGGCTTGACGTCGACGGTGAAGGTGCCGCTCGCGGTCGCCGTGCCGTCGGACACGGTGTACACGACCTCTTTGACGCCGAGCTCGGCGGACTTGTGCTCGAAGGTGATGAATCCGTCGGGGCTCGCACGCACGGCGTCGCCACCGGTCGGAGACGCGTCGACCAGGAAGACGTCGTCGCCGTCGGGGTCGATCCAATCCGCGAGCAGGTTGTATGAGATCTGCTGCCCCTGCTCGATGCTCACGGCGCCGACGCGTGCGGGCGCGGGGGCTACGTTCTCGGTCACGGGGACGATGCGGAGATTCGCCGACGCCTCGGCGACGCCGTCGCGGCCGTCGTCGACCGAGTATCGGAACGACACGGTGCCGGCGGCGCCTTCGGCGGGCACGAACTGCAGCGCGCGGCCCCCGTCGATGAGCTCGAGGCGACCGGCGGCGTCGGGCACCTCGGTCGTCGATGCGATCGTGAGTACGTCGCCGTCGGGATCGGTGTCGTTCGCGAGCACGTCGACGATCGTGGAGCGACCGGTGCGGATGCCGAACTGGTCGTCGTGGGCGGACGGCGGGTGGTTCTGCGCCGTACGGTCGGCGAGCGTGTCTTCGAAGGTCTGCACCGAGGCCTTCTCGTCGCCGTCTTCGTCGTCGCTCTCGTCGGGCGGCGTCACCTCGTCCCAGTTGTCGACGAGGCGGAGGTCGGAATCGACGAGCCACGCATCGCCGTTCGCGAGGTTGTTGAGCACGACGACGTCGCGGTTGACGCGGAACTCGAGGCGACCGCCGGCGGTCTTCTGCTCGATGTCGGCGCCGCGCGGCTCTTCCCCGTCGCACACGGAGAGGTACCGGCCTCCGTCTGCCCAGGCGGCGTGCGCGCACGCGCCCACGCGAACCGGCGCGGCCACGGCTTGCGCAGTCGCCGCCGCGGCTCCCCCTCCGGCCGGGTACGAAGCGACGTCGCCTCCGTCGAGCGGCACTGCGAGCAGCGCATCGGATGTCGCGACGAGCACGTCGTCGGACTCACCGCCGCTCTGCTGGAGTCGCAGCCCGGGAGCGGGGAGCTCGATCGTCCTCTCCCCCGTGCGCAGCGTGTTCGTCGCGTGGTCGAGCAGGACCGCGCGTTCGCCGACCGCGGCGAGCTCGTGGTCGTGGTCGGCGAGCTTCCCGACCTCGGTGCGCTCGGCTTCGGCCGAGTCGCGAGCGAACCGGAGCAGTTCGCCGTCGTCGACCGCCGTCGCGAAGATCGTGCCCTCGCTGGACACCGCGACCGCACCGCCCTCGCCGAGCTGCGCGAGGGGCTCGGTGCCGCGCCAATCGAAGGACAGTTCGGCCCCGGTGGGAATCCGCCAGAGTTCGCCCTTGGAAGACAGGACTGCCAGCACGTCGCCGCCATAGGCGAGCTTCGAGGCGGGCGGCACGTCGATGCGCTCGATGAGTGTTGCGAACGAGGGATCGATGCGCTCCACCGAGCCGGCAGCCGGGTCGTAGACGAATGCGTCGTCGCCGTGCTGGAACACGTCGGCCTCCGACGAGTTGACCGCGACGCCTGCGTCGAGCTCTTCGATCTGCCGGTTCAACCGCCCGGCGAGCAGATCTTCGGCGTTCGTCACCCAGACCTCTCGGGCGCGCAGGTCG
The DNA here is from genome assembly GCF_004135405.1 of Agromyces protaetiae. NCBI lineage: Bacteria > Bacillati > Actinomycetota > Actinomycetes > Micrococcales > Microbacteriaceae > Agromyces > Agromyces protaetiae. The sequence goes on along the minus strand of NZ_CP035491.1, from coordinate 2,320,794 downwards.
GGGTCGGTCACGGGGAAGCCCTCGTGCAGGACCGCGATGCCGAGCGGGACGCCAGCGAGTATCGCGAGTACGGCGGTCGTGGCGATGGCCTTGCCGGCAGGGCGGCGGGAGGCGAACCTCACGTTGTGTCAACCCCCATCTCGACGTCGGTCGTCGGCGCACGGCCGATCCGGAGACTCGGTCCGCGGATCAACCTAACACGCGGACTTCTGTCCCCCGAACGGGAGCGGGCAGGTTGTGGAGAGCAGGCCGGGCTTCCGCTCAGGCGCCACCCGAAGGCTTCCGGTCGAGAAGCGGGAGGTCTTCGGCGCTCACGAGTCGGGTCGCGACGGCGTACTCGACGAGCCGCGCGCGGCGGTTGGTGGCGAGTTTGCCCTTGCCGCCGCGGAGACCGTCGACGCCGAGTTTGTCGAGCTTCTCGCACACGTTGTCGAGTTTGCGGTTGAACGTCGTCATGCTCCACCCGAGGCGCTCGGCCGCTTCGGCCGAAGAGGGTACGACGCCGCGTCCGGCGGTGGGCTGGGCCAGGACGTGCTCGCACATGGCCAGAACGAGCAGTCGTTGGCTCGCGGTCAGCGTCACGGGCATGACCGTCGTGCCGTTGGGTGTCGCCTCCGCCGTCAGCGAGGTGCCGTAGTAGTCGGCCTCGGCGTGGATCGTGAGGTCGTAGGTCGTGGGCCCGGCCGAGAACATCACGTGCAGCGTCTGGAACACGATCGGCAGCTTCGCCCCCGGCGCGAGCCACGCCTGCACGCTGCCCGTCGAGTCGGAGACCGTCGCCGAGAGCAGTTGCCCGACGTTCGAGAGCCACCAGAGCCCGTGCTCGTCGGTGATCGTCAGGAAGGTGCGATGCAGGTAGGGATTCTCGTCGACCACGAGGTCTGCGTCGCGACCGATCCCGAAGGGCCGGCCGGCCTCGACCGGGTACCACTCGCCGCAGAACTCGATCTTGAGCGGGTTCACTGCGTGCACCCGCGCTGCGCCTCGGACGTCCTGCCGCCCCGCTGCACGGCGACGTCGATGCAGACGGCCTGTCCCGGCGTGAGCCCCTCGACGACGATCTGCGGCCCGTCGGACGACTGCGTGCCGCCGATACCGTCGGCACGGGTCCAGCGGTAGCGGTCGCCGTCTTCGGCGCCCTCGTGGCTCACGGCGAAGGTCGCCGACGTGCCGTCGGCGGAGATCGCTCCCGGCGCGACGACGGCGGAGGGGACGGATGCCTCGACGACGGCGTCTTCCGGCTTGGCCGCCGTCGTCGTCTCGGGCTGGGGCGTCGGCGGCGACACCGAGGCGAACACGACGGAGACCGCGACGACGATCGCGACGATGCCGCCCGCGACGAGACCCACGACGAGCCCGGCCCGAGAGCGCTTCGGTCCCGCCGCGGCCGGCGCGCCCGCCGTGAGCTCGTCCTGCCGAGGACGGAGCACCGTCGACTCGTCGACCTCGGTCGAGACGGCGACGCCGGGCGACGGCGCCGGCGCCGTGGCCGCGGGTGCGGACGGTCGGCTGACCACGGTGCGGTCGTCGACGGGCGACGGCGCGGGTTGCGGGCTGATCGAGATCGGCGCTCGCGCACGAGTCACGTCGGCGAGCCCGCCCGTCGGAGCGGCGGGCGGCTGCGCCGCGACGGACTGGACGGTCCGTGCGCGGGTCGCGTCGGCGGCGTCGGGCTCGTCGGGTTCTCCGCGGTCGTCGGGCTGCGGCTCTGCGAGGTTCGGCACCTCGATGCCGGTCGCGGCGTAGCCGAGTTCGAGTTCGACGCGCTGGAGCGCTCGGGCGAACTCGACGGCGCTTTGGTACCGGTCGGCGGGCTTGGGTGCCATCCCCTTGCGGAGCACCTCGACGAAGCTCGTCGGCACGTCGGGGCGTCCGATCGGCGTGATCGCTCCGCGTTCGATGCGACCGATGAGATCGAGGGCGCCGTTGGAGCGGCCGGGGATCTCGAACGGCGAGCGGCCCGCGAGGAGGGTGTGCACCGTCGCGGCGAGCGAATAGACGTCGCTGCGGGGATCGGCGCGCGGGTCGTCCTCGAAGAGCTCGGGCGGCGACCACGGAACGCTCATGCCGACCGCGGTCGACCCGCCGGTGGTGGCGCCCGGCGCCTGCCCGGGCATGACGGTCATGGTCAGTTCGGGGACTTCGCCCTCGAGGTTCGACGAGATGCCGAAGTCGGTGAGCGCCGGCCAGCCGTAGCTGTTCGTGAGCACGTTCGCGGGCTTGATGTCGCGGTGCAGAATGCCGGCGGAGTGCGCGGTCGCCACTGCGCCCGCGATGCGGATGCCGGTGCGGAGCGCTTCGGCGACCCCGAGCGGTTCGCGCTTCAGTCGCGTCGCGAGACTCGGACCCGGGCAGTACTCCATGACGAAGTACGGCCGACCGTCGGCGGAGACGTCGGCGTGGAAGATCGTCACGATGTAGGGATGCGCCGACAGCTGCGCCATGAGGTTCGCCTCGCCGACGAACTGGGCGCGCGTGTCACCCGTGAGGTCGTCGGCGAGGAGCACCTTGACGGCGACCTGACGACGCGGAAGCCGCTGCTCGTATCGGTAGACGTCGGCGAAGCCGCCGGATCCGAGGTGGTCGATGTACTTGTACCCGGGGAGCTCGGGCGGCGCAGCCGCCTGCCGGCGCATCAGGCGTGCTCCACGATGACGGTCCAGCCGCCACCGAGGTCGAGGAGGGTGCCGACGAGCACCGGCGTCGGTTCGCCGGCGCGGAGCCGCACGGGCGCGCGCCCCGGTTGCACCGTCGTGGTGCCGTTGCGCGAGTGGAGGTCGGTCACGACGACCGTGCCGCCTTCGAGTCCGATGCGGAGATGGCTGCGCGAGATGTCGGGGTCGTCGGCGCCGATCGTGATGAGTTTCGGCAGTCGGCCGCCGCTCGCGCGCGAGACGTTCGGGGAGCGGCCGATCACGGCCTCGCCCGAGAGCTCTTCGGTGCGACCGCCGGGCAGGAGGAGGCGAACGGAGGGTGAAGGTGCCGCGACGGCGACGGGATCCTCGGCGTTCGTGTTCGCGGCGCGACCGGCGTTCTCGGCCCTGAGCCGTTGGATGGAGGAGACGGCGATCGTCATGCCGTCATGGTCGCCCTCGTCGGCGGGCGTCGCCGCCTCGATCGGTTCCGGCTCGACGGCCGCCTTCGCACGAGCGCTTTCGACGGTTGCGCGCGAGACGACGACCGTGGCGTCGTCGAACGACTCCTCGGCCGCCGGTTCGTCGACCACCGGTGCGACCTCGACCGGCTCGCCCTCGACGAGGGTCTGCTCCTCGATCGCGTGGACGGGAACGTCGACGACGGCCGCGAGGTCGGCATGAGCGGGTTCGGATGTCCCGGCCGGCGGTGTTTCGACCGGCTCCGCCGGAGGCGCCCAGGCAGACGGCGCCTCGGACCGCACCTCCGCAGACGGAACGTCGGAGACATCCGGCGACCACGGAGCATCCGCCGTCGCGATGTCCGCGATCTCGGGCGCGTCGCCGGCTTCGGGAACGACTGGAGCCTCGGGAACGAGGGCGCCCACCGGCTCGACGTCCGCCTCGATGGACTCGGGCACCGCGACCGGCGGGCTCGCCGCGCCCTCGGGCGCAGCCGCCGCGACCCGCTCCCCGAGGCGCACGACCAACGCCGGCACGACGCCGTCGACCACCGGCAGCCCCTGATCGTCGCCGGGCGCCGCGAACGGCGCGGCGATCTCGACCCCCGCAGCGAACGGCACCTGCCGTTCGACCCACGTCGACACGCCGGCGCCCGTGACGGTCTCGCCTTCGGCCCGCACGGAGAACCCGCCCCGCAACACGACTCGAGCGCTCTCGGCTCCGCCGACGACGAGCGCGAACGGCGGAAGGTCGACGATGCCGTCTCGCGTGAGACGACCGAGCACCGCGGTGACCGGGTCGCGTTCGGACAGAGCACCCCAGGCGGCCCGCACGAGCTCGGCCGACGCGAGCGGCGCGATGAACGCGGCGCCGCCCTTGATCGCGGCGAGCCAGCGCCCGCTGCGGTCGACGATGTACTCGCTCATGACTGTGCTCCGTCTCTCGGGGTGGTCGCCTCGACGTCGACGGCGACCTCGACGTCGTCGCGGTCTCGGGTGGTTTCGTCGGCCGCAGCCGCGGGGTCGCCGATCGTGCTCTCGACGACGACCGCGGTCACGTTGTCGCGACCGCCCGCCGCGAGCGCCGCGTCGACGAGTTCGCTCGCCCGCCCGTCGGGGCTCGTCCCGCACGCGAGGACGTGCGCGATGCCGGCGAGGTCGAGTTCTTTCGTGAGCCCGTCGGAGCAGACGAGGAAGGTCTGGCGGCCCGTCGTCGGGAGCAGCCACACGTCGGGCTCGACGTAGGCGTCCGCGCCGATCGCGCGCGTGATGACGTTCCGATCGGGGTGCCGCTCGGCCTCGGACGGGTCGAGCAGGCCGGCATCCATCAATTCCTGAACCGCCGAATGGTCGACGCTCACCTGTAGGAGGGTGCGACCGTCCCACGAGTACACCCGGGAGTCGCCGATGTTGAACACCATCCATCGCACACCCTGACCGGCGCCGGCGTCGACCAGCGCGACTCCGGCGAGCGTCGTGCCCGCGACCGAGGTGCCCTCGTCGCCGTCGTCGCTCAGCGCCCGGACGGCGTCGTTCGCGGTGTGGATGGCGTCGAGCACCTGCTCGGGCGTCGACACCCGACCGAACTCGAGGTGGCGGCGGAACGTCGCGACGACCGCCTGGCTCGCCGCGTCGCCCCTCGCGTGCCCGCCCATGCCGTCGGCGACGAGGAACACAGGCGTCTCGGCGAGGAACGAGTCTTCGTTGACGTGGCGCACCCGGCCGACGTCGGACCTCGCGCTCGCGGCGATCAGCACCCGGCCGCCGGGCAGCTCCAACGTCTGTTCGGCGTCAGCTGGCACGGTCCACCTCATCGCAAGCATGTCGGGCGTCGCCCGGGTCCCCAGGGCGGAACCGGAGACTACCGTAGCAACTCGGCGGCGACGTGGTTCACTCGTCGCGACTCGGCGCGTCCTCGGTGAAGTGCGGGATCTCGTCCATGAGCTTGTGTCCGCGCTTGCGGGCGTCGACGCGCGCCTTCAGGACGCTCGCGACGGTCGCGACCGCCATCGCCGCGATGATGACGCCGAGCGACATCCACGTCGAGATCTCGGGCGCCCACTCGACATGCTGACCGCCGTTGATGAAGGGCAGCTCGTTCTCGTGCAGCGCGTGGAAGAAGAGCTTCACGCCGATGAAGGCGAGGATGAACGCGATGCCGTACTTCAGGTACTCGAGGCGTTCGAGCAGGCCGCCGAGGAGGAAGTAGAGCTGGCGGAGCCCCATGAGCGCGAAGACGTTCGCGGTGAACACGATGAACGCCGACCGGGTGACGCCGAAGATCGCGGGGATCGAGTCGAGCGCGAAGAGCAGGTCGGTCGTGCCGATCGCGACGAACACGATGAGCATGGGCGTGAAGTACTTGCGGCCGTCGATGACGGTGCGGACCTTGACGCCGTCGTACTCGTCGGTGATCGAGACGCGACGACGCAGGAGACGCACGATGAAGGTCTCGCTGTCTTCGTCTTCGTGGCCCGAGCGCACCTGCTGGATCGCCGTCCAGACGAGCCACGCGCCGAAGATGTAGAAGATCCAGCTGAAGTTCTCGATGAGCTGCGCGCCGAGGAGGATGAAGATGCCGCGGAGCACGAGGGCGATGATGATGCCCACCATGAGCACCTCTTGCTGCAGCTTCCTCGGCACTGAGAACCTCGCCATGATGATGACGAAGACGAACAGGTTGTCGATCGAGAGGCTGTACTCGGTGAGCCAGCCCGCGAGGAACTGCCCCGCGTGCTCTGCGTCGCCGAGCACATACATGAGGCCTGCGAAGACGAGCGCGAGCCCGACGTAGAACACGACCCAGAGGGTCGACTCCTTGAACGACGGCACGTGCGGGCGCTTGAGCACGAGGAGCAGATCGGCCACGAGGATGAGCGTGAGGACGACGAGGGATCCGACTTCGAACCAGAGGGGAAGCTGCAGCAACGTGCGCCTTTCGGGAGGGTCGACAAGAGAACGAACGTCTCTCCCGGCCGGCACATCGTGCGGCCTCCAACCCCGGGACGTCGACGGCGACGTCCGTACTGACGGGTGATGGTGCGTGGCTCTCGCCTCGCGGGATACTCCCCTTCGCTTGGGCGAGTCTAGCGGACGACGAGACGGGTCAGGGGCGTCGTGTTCCGCAAGGTGACGAGCGAGGGTGCGGATGCCTCGGAGTCGCGCCACGAGGCATCCGGAAACGACGAATGCCCCCGCTTTCGCGAGGGCATTCATGGTGTTGCATCGGTGACCCCAGCGGGATTTGAACCCGCGCTGCCGCCGTGAGAGGGCGGTGTCCTAGGCCGCTAAACGATGGGCCGAGTGCGTTCGGAACCTGTCAGTTCCGTTTTGGCAACTCGAAGAGTATGACACATGTTCTGCGGCACCTCCAAATCGCGGTGGACGCACGCTCAGGCGAAGACCGAGACGGCCTTCGGAACGAGCTCGATGTCGACCGGCAGCGGCCCGAGCCGCTCGCCGTCGGCGTACGCCGAGATGTCGTCGGCCTCGATGCGGACGTGTTTGGCCTGCACGAACTCCACCGCCGGGTGGTCGACGTGCGTGCCCGAGTACACCTTGGGGAACACGGCGACGAGCCCGAGCCGGCTGAGCGGGTGGACGATGAAGACGTCGAGCAGCCCGTCGGAGAGGTCGGCGTGGGGCACGATGCGCATGCCGCCGCCGAGCGACGGGCCGTTCGCGACCGACACGAGCATGGCGCGCTGTTCGCGGCGCACACCGTCGATCGTGATCGTGTACCGGCGCGGCTTGAACGTCGCGAGTTCGGCGACGAGCGCCAGCGTGTACCTGCTCGGGCCGCGCGGACGGCGCATGCGGTTCGCCCGCTCGTTCACGACCGAGTCGAACCCGGCCGACAGCACCGCCGCGTACCACGTCGTCGTCTCGCCGTGACGCGTGCGCGCGGCGTCGATCGCCTGCGGGGGCCGCCGCAGCGCCTCGACGAGGGCGTCGGTTCCGGCCGCGGGATCGTCGAACGGGAGTCCGAGCGCACGCGCGAGGTCGTTGCCGGTGCCCGCCGCGACGATGCCGAGCGGCACGCCCGTCTCGGCGACGAGGTTCACCCCGAGCGAGACCATGCCGTCGCCGCCGACGACGATCAGGCCGTCGGCGCCGAGCGCGAACGCCTGCTCGGCCTCACGGCGCAGGAGTTCGAAGTTGGCCTCGCGGAGCATCTGCACCTCGTAGCCCTCGGCGATGAGGCGCTCGACGACGGCAGGGCCGACGGCCAGGTTGCGACCGAAGGCGGCCGACGGGTTCACGGCGACGAGGAGTCGCACGGGGGACGTGTCACCCTGCGATTCTCCCAGGCCCGCGGGCGTGTTTCGTCGTCGAGGGCGTCGCGGCACGCCGCGGGACGCAGTACGCGTCGCGCAGGCGCGCGGCACAAGACATCCGGATGTCCCGTGGTTGCGGCCGACCCGACGACCGTGTTGGCTCGGACCATGCGACTGACCAAGCTCGAGCACGCGGCGTTCGTGATCGACGACGACGGAGCGCAGCTCGTCGTCGACCCCGGGAAGTTCACGCGGCCTGTGGCCGATGCCGTCGATGTCACGGGCGCGGTCGCGGTCGTCGTCACGCATGAGCACGACGACCACTGGACACCCGAGCAGCTCGAGGGCGTCCGTGCGCAAGCGCCCGGCGTCCGCTTCTTCGGGCCGGCCGGCGTCGTGCGCGCGGCCGCCGCCGCGGGGATCGCCGTCGAGGAGGTGCATGCGGGCGACGAGGTCGAGGTCGCCCCGTTCCGGCTGCGGTTCTTCGGCGGCCGGCACGCCGTCATCCACTCGTCGATCCCCGTCGTCGACAATCTCGGCGTCCTCGTCGACGAGCGCGTGTACTACGCAGGCGACTCGTTCGCCGTGCCCGAGGGCGTCGAGGTCGACGTGCTCGCCGCGCCCGCGTCGGCGCCCTGGATGAAGATCTCCGAGGTCATCGACTACGTGCTCGCCCTCGCGCCGTGCCGCGCGTTCCCGACCCACGAGATGCTCCTCTCCCCCGCCGGTCTCGCGCTCTCCGACGCGCGCATCGGCTGGGCGGTCGGGCAGAGCGGCGGCGAGTATCTCGCGCTCCGTCCGGGCGACTCGATCGAGATCTGAGGCTCGGCGCCTCCGTCGACTCAGCGACCGACGGGGTCGTTCGGCCCGTTCGTCGCGCGACCCCCGAGGTCGCTCAGCCCGTCGCGCCCGATGTCGGCGGGCACCGGTGCCGCGGGCGGCCCGGGCTGGGCCGGCGGAGTCGACGGCGCCGGCGGCGAGTACGACTCGAAGTCGCCCGATCGCGGGGCGACGGCGCCCGGCCCGTCCTCGGTGAAGGTTCCGCCGCCGTACTTCGCGTTCGCGACCGACATCACCATGGGCCACATCCGATGGCGCGCCGTCGCGGCCTGTCCGCTGTCGAAGTACAGGCCGCGCTGATTGGCGTCGCCCGTGACGCTCACGACGGCCGCCGCAGTCGCGACCGACGTGCTCGCGCCGACCATCCACGTGTCCTTGGCGCCGTCGGTGGTGCCGGTCTTGCCGATCGCGGGGGCCCACGGCGCCAACGCCCCGTTCGACTGACTGCCCGTGCCGCTCGTCATGACCCGGCGCAGCCCGTAGTGCATGCCCGCCGCGACCTCGGGCGAGACCGCCTGGGTGCACGTCGACTTCGGGACGGGGACCTCGTTGCCGTCGCGGTCGACGATGCGGTCGATCGCGATCGGTGTGCACGCGAGTCCGTTGTTCGCGATGCCGGCGAACGCGGTCGCCATGCTCAGCGGAGCGACCTCGTTGATGCCGAGCACGGCCGACGGGAACTGCACGAGCGGATCGCCGTCGGCCCGGTGCACGCCGAACGCCTGCGCCTTCTCGGCGATGTGGCACTGGTCGAGGAGCTTCGCCATGCCGAGGAAGCCCGTGTTGATCGAGCCGATCGTCGACTCGAGCGCCGAATAGTTGCCGCCGGCCTCGCCCGCGTCGTTCCGCGGGTTCCATCCGGGGTCGGCGATCTGCGTGCCGAGGCAGCTGTCGCGGAACGCGCCCCAGTTCGACTTGCGCCGGGAGTCGACGCGCTCGGAGTACGAGTGCCCGGTCGCGAGCCACTCGGCGAGCGTGAAGACCTTGTACGACGATCCGGGCTGGAAGCCGCTCGACCCGCCGTAGTCGTAGTCGGTGTTGTAGTTGATGCCCGTATAGTCGGCCCGGCCCGCGACGACAGCCGGGTCTTGGCTGTAGTGCTTGTTCTGCGCCATTGCGAGCACGCGCCCGGTGCCGACCTGCACGCTCGAGATCACCGCACCGACGTCCCACCCGGGGAACGTGTACGGCACGTTCTGATCGATCGCCTGCTGGGCGGCGGCCTGCAGGTCGAGGTCGAGGGTCGTGTAGACGTCGTAGCCGCCGCGGCGGAAGTTGAGGAAGCGCTCGTCGGCCGATTCGCCGAACGCCGGGTCGTTCTGGAGGATGTGCGTCACGTAGTCGCAGAAGTAGGCTGCGTTGCCCGCCGTCTGGCAGCCCGTGCTCGGCTCGGTGATGGCCGGCGAGACGGGTTCGGCGATGGCTGCGTCGTGCTCCTCCTTCGTGATCTTCTTGAACTCGAGCATCCGGTCGAGGATGTAGTCGCGCCGGACGTGGTTCGCCTCGAAACCGTTCGCGACGCCGTTCGTCTCACTGTCGGGCTTGTCGAGCTGGAACTTCACGGGGTTGTTGACGATCGCGACGAGCGACGCGGCCTGCGCGAGGCTGAGATTCGCCGCCGTCGTCGAGTAGTAGTAGTTCGCGGCCGCCTCGATGCCGTACACGGTGCCCCGAAGCCCGCGATGTTCAGGTAGCCGAGCAGGATCTGGTCTTTCGTGTAGCGCTTCTCGACGCCGATCGCGAGACGCATCTCTTTGAGCTTGCGGTCGATCGTCGTCTCGGTCGCCTGGTCGTAGCAGGCGAGCCGCCCTTCGTCGACGGCGGCGATGCGCTCGTCGACCGTCAGCTCTCCCGCCTCCTCGCGCTCGAGCGCCTCGGTGCCGGCGTTGCGCTCGCACTCCTGCACGCGGACGTTCTTCACGTACTGCTGCGCGAGCGACGAACCGCCCTGCGTGTCGCGGCCCGCCGCGGTCGTGAGTGCCGCCCGGATGGTGCCCTGCAGGTCGATGCCGCCGTGGTCGAAGAACCGCGGGTCCTCGCTGGCCACCGCGGCGTCCTTGACGTACTGGTTCACTTGGTCCCAGCCGACCTCGATGCGGTTCTGGTCGTAGAACGACGCGAGGTGGACGACGCTCCCGTCGGACGCCGTCGCGTAGATGTGGCTGACCTCGCTCAGGTCGCCGATCTCGAGGTAGCCGGGCAGCTTCTCGAACATGTCGATCGTGCTCGACGCGGTGACCCCGGCGAGCGAGATGGCGGGTGTCGCGGCCGTCACGATGAGCGCCGCGGCGGCGGAGCTCGCGAGCACCAGCCCGAGGAAGCCGCCGAGCACGCCGAGCGGCGTCCTCGTCTCCTGGAAGTCGCGGGCCCGCTTGTGCCGATACGGCGCCGGCGCCTCCTCGACGGACGCACCCTCGTCTCCGCTTGCGCCACGCTTCGCCGCCATCGTCCGCGAACCCCCCGATCGCTCTGCCCGTTTCCCCATGCAAGCGCAGCGACGTGCGCTTGTCCAGGGGGCGCGCATTCCGGGTCGGTATCGACCGGCGCGTTCGGCGCGCGAGGGGGCGGATGTCTGAAGCCGGATGTCTCGGGACTCAGCCGCGCGGCGCCTGCGCCCGTGCAGCTTGCGGCTGGGGCATCCGCCTGACCGTGCCGAAGCGCTCGGCGAGCGGAGCGAGCACGAGCGGCTTCGCGAGGAACCAGCCTGCGATCCACACCACGATCGCCCCCGCGAAGATCGCGAACCCGACCCAGTCGCCCGCGTCGCGCGAGGCGAACATGTGGTTGAGGTTGCGGAGGATGCCCGTCGTGAGCACGAGCACGACGTGCACGAACGTGAACGCGAGGAAGAAGAGCATCGTCGGGAAGTGCAGGGCCCGCGCGACGCGCTCGCTCGGCAGCTTCGCGAACCGGCCTTCGAGCGGCCAGACGGGCGAGAGCCGGAGGCCCGTGAGGATCGCGATCGGCGAGGCGATGAAGACGACGGCGAAGTACGAGAGCACCTGCGCGTCGTTGTAGAAGAGCCAGGAGTTCTCGGCGGGCCAGTCGAGCGATGCGTACTGGAGCACGACCGAGAGCGCATTCGGCACGACGCCCCAGTCGGTCGGGACGATGCGTACCCACTGGCCGGTCGCGAACAGCAGGACGACGTAGACGATGCCGTTCAGCACCCAGAACGCGTCGACCGTGAGGTGCAGCCACACCGAGATCCCGAGGCGCCTGGGCGTGCCCTTCGTACGTGGGAAGCGCGAGTTGTCGCGGGTCCAGAACGCCGGCGGGCGCTGCTTCGAGCGGATGTAGAGGCCTGTGCGCACGAGCAGCACGAGGAAGAAGACGTTGAAGAAGTGCTGCCATCCGAGCCACGCCGGGATTCCGACGGGCGCCCCTTCGGGCAGCTCGCGGTGGCCGGGGTAGGTCGCGACGAAGTCCTGTACCGACGGCAGCGTGCGCAGCCCGCGCGCCGCGAGCACGACGATCGCGGCGGCGACGAGCGCGCCGACGGAGAACCAGGCGAGCCGTTTCCACGAGACGCGCGCGAGGAAGGGGCGGGAGTCGGTCGGCACGACGTTCAGCGTCGCAAACGGCGACGCGGCGCGCAACTCGGCGCGGCACCCGATGACGCGAAGCGAGCGACTGAGGATGCCTCACCGAACCGACGTCGTCACACCCTTTCAAGACGACGTGCGTTCCGACAGACTGAACGCGCACGATTCACCCTTGAGAGGAGCACCAGGATGGCCGCACGGTTCGAGGTCTACGAAGGCGGCGACGGCTGGCGCTGGCGCCTGATCGCCGGCAACGGCGAGAACGTCGCCTCGGGCCAGGCGTACGCGAGCAAGGACGGCGCGAAGAAGGGCGTCGACGCCGTCAAGCGCGCTGCCGCCGAGGCCGAGGTCACCGAGGCCTGAGACATCCGCGTCCCCGGTCTGCTGCATCGACGCATCGGACCGGGGACGCCGTCGTTTCCGGGCGCGGACGCCGGTCGCGAGCGCTCAGTACGCGATGTGCAGCAGCGTGCGGTGGTGCGCCGGGCGCTCGATCTCGTCGAGGACCGCGAGCGCGAAGTCGGCGGCCTCGAGCTTCGACTCGCCCTGCTCGTCGAAGAGCGCGATGCCCGTGCTCGTGCGGTACGTGCCACGCGCCTCGCCGTGCGGATAGAACGCGCCGAACGAGCCCGCGGGGCTCAGGAACACCCAGTCGAGACCGTCGGGCGCCGAAGTCTCGAGCAGCTCGCGGATCGAGTCGCCCTCGCGGGCCTCGGCGGCGAACGCCTCGGGGATCTCGCCCTCGACGAACCGCGGGGCACCCTCGGCGGGCCTGGTCGAGCTGAATCCGCCGACGATGAACAACCGCGCGCCCTCGTCTGCCGCGGCCCGCGCGAGCTTCGTGTACGTCTCGCGGAGTGTGCCCTCGGTGCCCGCGCGCGGCGACAGCGCGCCGATCACGACGTCGGCGCCCGCGACGAACCGCTCGGCCCCGGCCGCGTCGGCCTGCACGTAGGCCACGCCGTCGACGGGCTGCTCGGGGGCCGTGCGGCTCACGGCGGTCACGGCGTGTCCGCGCTTCACGGCTTCGGCGACGATCGCCGCGCCGGCGTATCCGGTGCCTCCGATGACGGTGATGTTCGACATGTGCGTGCTCCTCGATGAGTGGTCGGCGGTGGAGGTCGAACGGCTTTCGGCCGATGCATCCGCATCGAACGCCGTCGGCGAATGGAACCACGCCGGCGGCGCGCCTATTCCAGGATGACGTGGCGGGTCGTCAGAGCGCCGCTTGCGACTCCCGCATCGTCGCGGGGTCGATCTCCTGGATCTGCACGACGACGCCGTCGGGGTCGGTGACGCGAAGGCTCCGCCCGAAGTCCTCCCCCGCGAGTTCGTATGCGTAGCCGCCGGCGGCGAGCCTCGCCGCGACCTCCTCGAGCTTCTCGTCGGTCGCGAACGCGAGTTCGACCGCGCCCGGCGCGCGGCCCTTCGAGGCGGCTGCGTCATGGAGGCCCACGGCGCCGGCGGCGGCGTCGAGCTGCGCCCACACGGGCACGCTCGCTTCGGGCAGGTAATCAAGGCCGAGTCCTTCGTAGAAGCGGCGAGACGCCTCGACGTCGGCGACGTAGCGGATCGTGAGCGCGGTGAGCATGACCCCAGGATGCCGCGAATGCGCGACGCCGACCAGTGCCGACACCCCGGGTCATCCCGCGCTTTCGCCGCCCTCGCCGTGCACGTGCACGCGTTCGCCGACGCGGCTCAGGAGGTTGATGACCTCGGCGGGCCCCGTCGTCGCGCTCACGAACCCGTGCGGTTTGCGGGTGTCGAACTCGGCCGCCTCGCCGGGCTGCAGCACGAGTTCGTCGTCGCCGATCGCGAGCCGGATGCTGCCGCTCAGCACGTAGATCCAGTCGTACCCCTCGTGCACGCGCCGCGGCACCGCGCCTTCCGGCGGATGCCCGGGCAGCACGATCTTGAACGCGTGCACGTCGGGGTTGTGCCTCGTGAGCGGCACGATCGCCTTGCCGTCGCGGTAGAAGGGCTTCGGGTGGATGCGCGCGTCGGCGATCTGCGGCGCACCGACGAGGTCGTCGAGGCTCGCGCCGTAGGCGGCGGCGAGGCGGATGAGGAGGTCGAGCGTCGGACGGCGGAGCCCCGACTCGAGCCGCGAGAGGGTGCTGACCGAGATGCCGGTCTCGGTCGAGAGTTCGGCGAGCGTGCGCCCCTTCCGGGCGCGCAGCGCGCGTAGCCGGTCGGCGACGCCGCCCAGCACGAGGTCGATGGCGTCGTCCTGCATGGTCGTTCTCCTCATTCGGATGTCTCGGTGCCGAGCCTCGCCGCGCGTTGCCGTTTCCGCAAGCCCCGTTGCCGTTGTTGCGGACCGGTCGTCGCGCTGGATCCCACCAGGCCGGCACGAGACATCCCCTCACCACGCCGCCTCCGACCACGAAAGCGAGACGCCATGAACGCCGCACCCTCGACCCACATCCGCGCCGTGATCACCTGGATCGCGATCTTCCCGCTCGTCGCCCTGGGCATGACCGCCATCGCCCCGATCTCGGCCGACTGGCACCCCGTGCTGCGCGCGCTTGTGCTGACGCTCGTCGTCGTACCGGTCGCCGTGTACCTCGTCGTGCCGCAGCTCTTCCGCGGCTACGCCGCGATCATGCGTCGACGCGCACGCGCCTGACGCTCGCACCTCGACTCGCGACGCGCCCTCGCGAGGAAAGCGCCTCGGCACCCGAGACCGCGAGCGCGACGGCGGGTACTACGGTTGACAGAATGCTGCACACCGCGCCGAGCCGCTTCCGGCTCGCACGGCCGACCCGCGCCGAGACCGCCCTGCTGCTCCTGACCGTCGTGTGGGGCTCGACGTTCCTCATCGTCCACATCGCCGTGCAGTACAGCGGGCCGTGGTTCTTCGTGGGCGTGCGCTTCCTCGCGGCGGGACTCATCTCGGCGCTCGTCTTCCATCGCGCGCTCCGCGGCATGCGCCTGCGCGACCTCGGTGCGGGCGCCGCGATCGGCGTCATGATCTTCCTCGGCTACGGGCTGCAGACCGCGGGACTGCAGACGATCGACTCGAGCACGTCGGCGTTCCTCACGGCGCTCTACGTGCCGCTCGTGCCGCTCCTGCAGTGGGTCGTGTTCCGGAAGCGGCCGAACCTGCCCGTGCTCGTCGGCGTGACGCTCGCCTTCGTCGGGCTCGTGCTCCTCGCCGACCCCGGCGCGGTCGATTTCGGCTTCGGCCCCGGCGAGACGCTCACGCTCGTCTCGACGCTGCCGATCGCGGGCGAGATCATCCTCATCAGCGTCTTCGCGGGCCGCGTCGACCTCGGGCGCGTCACCGTCGTGCAACTGCTCGTCGCAGGCATCCTCTCGATGTCGACGATGCCGCTCGTCGGCGAGACCGTGCCCGCGTTCTCGTGGATCTGGCTCGTGTGCGCCGTCGGGCTGGGGACTGCGAGCGCCGCCATCCAACTCACGATGAATTGGGCGCAGCAGACCGTCTCCCCCACCAAGGCGACCATCATCTACGCGGGCGAGCCCGTGTGGGCCGGCGTGATCGGTCGCCTCGCGGGCGACCGGCTGCCGCCCATCGCGATCCTCGGCGCACTCCTCATCGTCGCCGGGTCGGTCGTGAGCGAGTTGAAGCCCGCGAAGAAGACGGATGCCTCGGAGGCGGACACCTCGGGCGCATCGGATGCCTCGGGCGACGCCCCGATGCATCCACTCGTCTCGTCGGATGCGACCGCGACCGGCCTTCAGGCGCCGACCGCTCGGGTCGACGCCTGAAGACTCCGTTCAGAGGAGAGAGATCCGCAGGGTGCGGATGCGTTCTCCGTCGATCGTGAAGCGGTACCGGAACGAGAGCGGGCTCTGGGGGTAGTCGCCGTGCGCTCTCGCCACGAGCTCGACCTCCGGCCCGAACGCATACTCGCGCAGGAGTTCGTGCTCGATCGGCGGCGTCGCCGCGAACCAGCGGCGGATGGCCCGGGCGCCGATGTGGCGCTCGTTCTCGTCCTCGACGGACCCGAGGTCGGCGAAGAGCGCGGCGAGCGATCGCGCGTCGTGCGCGGCCATCGCCTCCATCGCCTTCGCGACCACGGGGTGCTCGGACGTCGTGCTGTTGCGGTTCATGCTGCCGCTTCCTTTCCGCTCGGAGTCGATTCGAGCGCTTGTGCGATCTCCTCCTCGAGGAGGGAGATGTTGATCTGCGTCGCGGACTGGACGCCCGCCGCGACGGCGAGCGGGACGAGCGACTTGAGATCGGCGACGTTCCCGATCGCCCAGACCCCGTCGACGCTCGTCCGACCGGTCGGGTCGGTCGTGACGACCTGCCCCATGGGGGTCTCGTGGATGTCGCATCCGAGCCCCGTGAGCAGTGCGTCCGACGGGCTCGGGCGGGCGCCGACGAACAGCCTGGCGACGTCGTGCTCGCCGTCGCTCGTCCGGACCCGGAGTTCGCCGGGCCCTCCGACGACCTCGATCGCGGGGGGTGCGACGCGGATCCCGCGCGCGGCGAACGCTCGGAGCTCGGCGTCTGCGATGCCGGCTTCCGCGGCGCCGAACACCGTGAGGTCGGCCGTCCACTGCCGGAGCAGCTGCGCCTGGTTCCGGCTCATCGGCGAGGTGGCGACGACGCCGAGGGGCCGGTCGCGGACCTCCCAGCCGTCGCAGTAGGGGCACATCACCGCGTCGGTCCCCCAGCGCTCTGCGAGGCCGGGGATCGCGGGAAGGTCGTCGACCAACCCTGTGGCGACGATCACCCGCCTCGCAAGGACGTCGTAGGCGCCGCGGAGGAGGAACCCTCCCTCGACCTGTTCGATCGCGATCACGTCGCCGTCGAGGATCTGCACGCCGTATCCGCGCGCCTCCTTCCGACCGCGTTCGAGGAACTCCGCCGGGGACATGCCGTCGCGTCCGAGCACGCCGTGCAGGTGCGGTGCGCGCCGGTTGCGCGGTCGTCCGCCGTCGATGACGACGGTCGACCGGCGGGCGCGGCCGAGGACGAGCGCGGCGCTGAGGCCGGCAGGGCCTCCGCCGACGATGCCGACGTCGACGGTGCGGAGCGCGGGTCGGACATGGTGTGCGCCGTCGGCCGTCGTGAAGTATTCGTTCATGGGTGGATCGCTTTCCGTGGTTCGATTTCTGTGGTTCGTCTTCTGCGGTTCGGTTTCTGCGGTCAGCCGCCGTAGCGGCGCACGTCGTTCACACGCTGCAACGCCTCCCTCCATCGCGCGTCCGCTCCCTCGTCGAATCGCCGCCGCTCGCGCTTCGGGCGGCGGGGCGGCGGCGTCCTCGGGACGAACCCCCGCTGCTCGGGGACGGTCCAGCCGAAGCGCATCGAGGCGAGGCGAACGCCCGCCGTGAGCGCGACACCCGCGGCGGCTGCGAGCGGGACGTCCACGCCCCAGGCGACGAGCACGACGAGCAGTGTGCTCCCGGCACCCGCGGCGAGGGCATAGAACGAGCCGACGTGCAGGAACGCGATCGGAAGCCCCATCGAGACGTCGCGGAGGATCGACCCGCCGACCGCCGAGAGGATGCCGACGGCGATCGCGGGCAGCGCCGGGAGGCCGGCCGCGAGCGCCTTCGACGTGCCGATCGCGCCGAAGAGCCCGATCACGACGGCGTCGAGCGCGTCGATCGCGGCGTGCCCGCGTGAGAGCGTCCGTTCGACGGCCATGCCGAGGAGTGCCGCAGCCGCCGCGACGAACACGTACCAACTGCTTCGGAACACCGCCGGGAGCGTGTCGAGCAGCAGGTCGCGCAGGAGGCTCCCCCGAGCGCCACCCCGATGCCGATGATGACCACTCCGAGCATGTCGATGCGGCGGTGCCTGAACGCGCCGGCGAACATCGCGCCCTGGAGCGCGCCGAGGCCGACGGCGAGGAGTTCCGCCCAGAGCGGGAGCTGGAACGGGATGAGCATTGCTGGAATCCTCCGATGCGTGATGGATGGCTCGGGCTCGGCGCCGAACGCACGAAGGAGCCTCCTGCGGGCGCTCGGCCCGCTGAAGGCTCCCTCGTCGGAGCGTTCGGATTCGGCTCAGCCGACGGTCTGGAGCGCGCCGGCCGTGGCGAGCGCAGCCTCCTGGATAAGGCTCGCCACCGCGTCGGGCGCCGAGACCGAGACCGCGTGCGAGGCCTCGATCTCGACCGTCGTCGACTTCGCGCGCGCCGACATGAACCGCATGGAGTCGGCCGGGATCGCGAGGTCCTGCAGCGTCACGAGGCTCCACGAGGGGATGTCCTTCCATGCCGCGCGCGACGCTCGGTCCCCGAGGGCGCTCGCCGCGATCGGTCGCTGGGTGGCGGCCATCAGAGCGGTCGTCGCCTCGGGGACGTCGGCGGCGAAGACCCGGCGGAACTCCGCGTCGTCGATGTACAGATCGGTGCCCGAGCCGCTCGAGGTGGGGAACGGCACCTCGACGAGTGCCGGGCCGAGCTCGCCGCCGGGGTACTTCGCGGCCAGCTCCCCCGTGCTCTCCCCGACGTCGAGCTGGAAGCTCGCGATGTACACGAGCGCTCGCACGTCGGCCGCGCCCGTCTCGGTCTCGCCGATGACGCTGCCGCCGTAGGAGTGGCCGACGAGGACGACGGGGCCGTCGATGCTCGCGATCACGCTCTGCAGGTACTCGGCGTCGTGGCGGAGGCCGCGCAGCGGGTTGGCCACGGCGATCGTGCGGTAGCCCTCGCGGTGGAGCGACTCGATGACGCCGTTCCAGCTGGCGGACTCGGCGAATGCGCCGTGCACGAGGACGACGGTCGGCTTCGCGGTGTTCGTGGACATGGTGGTTCCTTTCGATTCGTCCCCGAGGCGGATGTCCCGGGGTCCCCCGTGAGCTCGAAAATCGCTCACGTGGATTGGAACGAGTATTGCTAGCAATATATTGCATACCTGAGGAAGTTTCCGGAACTCGGGACGATTGGTCACGCGGTGGTCGCCGGACGTTCACCGATGAAACGCCGAGTCCGGCAGTTGACGAAGGCCCGCGAGTGTGTGGAATATATTGCATGCCGATACCAATGGATGCTCCGGCAGTCGACCGCACACTGCTCCGCGACGACGTGTTCCGACGACTTCGGGACGCGATCACCGACGGCACGTTCGCGCCCGGCGAGCAGCTCAAAGACAGCGAGCTCGCCGCCTGGCTCGGCGTCAGCCGCACCCCGGTGCGCGAAGCGCTCCTTCGGCTCGCTCAGGGCGGACTCGTCGTCGCACAGCCGGGCAAGTCGACCTGCGTGAGCACCATCGACCTGCGTGCCGTACGCGACGCGCGCGACGTCGTCGCCGCCATGCACGAACTGGCCGTCCGGGAGTCGGCCCGGAGCCTGACCTCGGGCGACCTCGCGAAGATGCGGGAGGCGAACGCCCGCTTCGGCGAAGCCCTCGAGACGGGCGACGTCGAGGCTGCGCTGCACGCCGACGACGAACTGCACGCCGTGCCGGTCGCGATCGCGGCGAATCGCGCCGTCGAGGTCGTGCTCGACCAGTTCACCCCGGTCGTCCGCCGCGCGGAGCGCCTTCGATTCACCTCGCTCGGCGGCGCCGCATCGGTCGAACGCCACGAGCTGCTCATCGGCCTGTGCGAACGGGGCGACGCCGAAGGCGCGGCATCCGTCGCCTTCGACACCTGGCACACGCTGCCCGCGTCCTGACCGCCCGGCGGATCGACGCCGGACGCCCCCGGCGCCCGCGGAGTAGCGTTGCGTCGACGAGGAAAGGCTCCGAGATGCGCGAAACGACCGTGACCCTCACGACCGCCGACGGCGAGTGCCCCGTGCACGTGTTCGCCCCCGACGACGGCGCGAAGCATCCGGGCGTCATCATGTACACCGACGCCTTCGGCATCCGCCCGGCCTCGCTCGCGATGGGCCGCCGCCTCGCCGAGCACGGCTACGTCGTGCTCGTGCCCGACGTCTTCTACCGGATCGGCGAGTACGGCCCGTTCGACCCCGAAGCGGTGTTCGCGGGAGAGAACCCGATGGCGACCCTCGCGCCCATGCTGGCGGCCACCGACACGCACCGGGCCGCCCTCGACAGCAGCGCGTTCCTCGACTACCTCGCCTCCCGCGCCGACGTCTCGGGCACCGAGGTCGGGGTGACCGGCTACTGCATGGGCGGCGCGCTCGCACTCACCGTCGCCGGCACCTACCCCGACCGGGTCGGCGCCGCTGCCGCCTTCCATACCGGGCGGATCGTCGGCGAGTCCGAGCTCAGCCCGAGTCGCGTCATCCCGAACATCCGGGGGCGCGTGTACGTCGCCGGAGCCGACCGCGACCCCGGCTACCCGCCGCACATGGCAAAAGACCTCGACCGGCTCCTCACCGACGCTGGCGTCGACCACCGGCTCGAGATCTACCCCGACGCCAAGCACGGGTTCACCCAGCCCGACTCCGCTGTCTACGACGAAGCGTCCGCCGAGCGCCACTGGCGCGAACTCTTCGCCCTCTTCGACGAGACGCTGAAGGCCGACGCCTGACGTCGCGCCGACACGGCGCGAGCGGGCCCGCGGCTCTGGCGCGGACCGGCACGCCTCCGCCAAGATGTCGTGCAGCGGCACGGCGGCACGTGCCGACATGCGACGGAGAGGTCGGGCGATGGCAGCAGGTGACGAGCGAGGCATCCGGTCGACCGTGAAGCCGACCCTGAACGCCCTCGCCGACCTGGCACGCCCGACCTCCCGCGGCACCCGCATCGTCGGCATCGTCGCGGTGTCGGTGCTCGTGCTCGCCGGCAGCGCGCTCGCGGTCACCGCGGTCGTCGTCGCGGACCACGATCGCCGTGTCGCACTCGAACGCGCCGCACTCGCCGAGGCCGCCGCGAACGAAGCGGCAGCAGAGGCCGCTGCGGTACTCGCCGAATCCCGGGAGCACGGGGCCGAGGTCAACGCAGGCTTCGACGGATTCACGAGATCGCTCGCCGGCGCCGTGGACGCCGACGCCGCCGCTGCGTTCGAACGCGCGCGCGTCGCGCTCGCGGAGGCGCTCGTCGACGGCGGCGCCGACGACGTGTCACGCGCCATCGGCGCACTCGACGACGCACTCGCCGCCCTCGCCGCGAGCGCCGGACCGCACGCCGAGACGCTCCTCGCGGCGAGCCCGCTCGCCGACCAGACGTCGAAGGACGCGCTCACGACCATCCTCGCCGACCTCGGGCGAGCAGAAGACGTCAAGGCGTCGCTCGCCCGCGTGAAGTCCGCGGTCGACGCGGTCGTCGCGGCCCAGTCCGTAGGACAGGCGGCAGCCGACGCGGCCGCTGCCGAGGCAGCCCGCCAGTCGTCCGGAGACTCAGGAGGCTCGGCGGGCCCGTGGGAACCGTCGGGCCAGCCGTGGGGCCTCTCGATCATCCCCGCGCCCGGCGCGGGCATCGGCCCCGCCGTGACCGGCATGTGGCCCATCGAACCCCTCCAGGACTGCGGCGAGTACCCGGCCGGGCAGACCATCCACTTCGGCATCGGCTGGCAGGCGCGCGAGGGCAACGCCGTCGAGATCTCCTACGCGTTCAGCGATTCGCCCTCCCCGATGACGAGCGGCTTCACCGTGCTCGCGTCGGGGCTTCCGAGTACGGGAACCGCGTGGGTCCCGCAGGTCTGTCCCGTCGGCCCCGGCGTCATGCCGAACATGACGGTGAAGATCTCGGCGAGCATCCCGGGACAGGTCTGGAACGCGTACTACTTCAGCGGCTGAACGGCGTGACGCTCACAGCGTCGAGACCAGGCGGACCGACACCGTGCAGCTCAGCGAACGGGATCGAGGAAGCGCAGCACCGATCCGTCGCCCACGATGTGCTCGCTGAGCGCGGCGTTGAACGGGACGCCCGCCGGGTCGGCGAGGTGCGCCCGGAACGCGGCCTCGTCGACGTACCGCTCGTACACGACGAAGTCGTGGTCGTCGTCGACGCCGGTGAAGGGCTCGAAGACGAGCGTGCCGGGGTCGGCGCGCACGTGGTCGGCGAACCCGGCGATGAGCTCGGCCACGACGACCCGATGGCCCGGGCGTGCCGTGAAGGTCGCGATGAGGGTGACGGTCATGCTCGGCTCCAGGCGAGGTAGGCGGCGGGGTTGTCCACGAGGATCGTCGTCGTGAGGGCGTCGCCGAGGCGCGCGCGGACGCGCCGCAGATGGCGATCGCCGAGGTAGGCGAGCCCGGGCATCCCGCCGTACGCGGCGAAGCTCGACCGGCGCGCGACGTCGCCGCCGAGGAGCACCCGATCGCCGTGCCCCGCCTCGACGACCGCGGCGAGGCAGTCGAGGAGCACCGACTCGGGGTGGTCGCGATAGCGCGCGGCGCCGTCGTACCCGAGGTAGGCGCCGGCGGCGGCGATCTCGGCGTGGAGTCCCGCGTCGGGGTTGCGATCGGCGTGCGCGATCGCGACGCGCGTCGCCGCGACTCCGGATGCCTCGAGCAGCCCGAGCAGTTCGGGCACGGCGCTCGCCCGCTCGGTGTGCACCATCACGGGCGCTCCCGTGACGAGGTGGGCCGCCGCCGCCGCTTCGAGCGCGGCCCGCTCGGTCGTCGAGATCCGCCAGTAGTCGATGCCCGTCTTGATGAGGCCGGCTCGGACGGGGCGACCGTCGATGAGGGCCGGCGCCGGGGCATCCGTGACGCCGTACTCGTCGTCGGACGCCGCGATGCCGACCGTCAACTCGCGCTCGAAGACCGCAGCGAGGTCGAGCGCGTCGAGCCGACCGCCGCCCGCATAGTGCGCGTCGCGGTGCCGGCCCGTCGCCGCGACGATCGCGCCGCGCGTGCGCGCCGCGATCGTCGCGAGCGCCCCGGGGCGGCGTCCCAGCCCGATGGGCGTCGCATCGACGATCCCGTCGAACCCGCTCCGCAGGAACGCCGCGAACTCGGCCTCGCTCGCGGCCGGATCGTCGAGGTCTTCGCCGGGAAGGATGGGCGACCGGTGGAACAGGTGCTCGTGGTAGTCGATCGCGCCGAGTGTCGACGGTTCGACGTCGCCGAGCACCGTGCGGACCAGACCGGTCGCCTCCGTCACCGCACCGACTCCGCGATCGCCGCGAGCTCGTCGACCGTGCCTGACGTCATCGGGACGTCGAACACCTCGGCGACGACCTGCGACCACCCGTGGATGAAGTACACCCAGCCGTCGGCGACCGTGAGCGAGCGCGCAGCCTCCTGAGCCCGTGCCTGGTGCAGGAACTCGAGGCTGCCGCGGTAGTTGAACTCCCACACAACGGCGCGCTCGGGGAAGACGACCGAGTCGTCGAGCGGCGATCCCGGACGGTCCTTGCCGAGCCCCGTCGCGTTGACGACGACGGCGCCCGCGCCCGCCGCCGAAACGAACGCGCTCGCGTCGGCGGCGGGGTCCGCCGGGTCGAGCAGTCGGTAGCGGAACAGCTCGGGGTCGAGGCCGCCGCGCTCGTGGATCGTGCGCGCATGGTCGAGGCTCGCCTGGCGGAGCGCCGTGAGCGTCACGACCCGCGGTCGGTCGGCGCGGTGCGCGAGGTACCAGCTGAGCGCGACGCCCGACCCGCCCGCGCCGAGGATGACGACCTCGGCATCGGTCGATGCGAAGTAGTCGTCGGGGATGATCGCCTCGAGCGCGAGGCCTGCAGTGATGGGGTCCTTCGCGTGACCGAGGAGCTGCCCGTCGCGCTTCGAGATCGACGAGACCTCGCCGCACGCGCGGCCGAAGTCGTCGACGGCATCGAACAGGCCGCCCGCGGCGTCGAAGAGCCGCACCTTGTGGGTCGTGACGAGCGCGCCGGCCTGGGCGGGGTCGTCGCGGATCTCCTCCACGACGCCGACGTAGGCGTCGTCGGTCGCGTCGAGCGGCAGGTCGAAGCCCCGGAGCTCCCGAGACGGCAGCCCCAGGTGGTCGGCCCACAGCGGGAAGACCTTCTGGATCGACGAGTGGCGCGTGTCGACGCCGACGAATCCCATACGTCCGGTCGCGATCACGCGCGGACCTCCTTCGTGAGTACGGCTGATCGTGCTGTGCGGTACGCGGCGATGAATTCCGCCGCGCGCTCGGTGACGGCGTCCCAGCGACCCACGGCGAGGTCGGCCGACGACACGAGGTCGCCGCCCGCACCGACGGCAACGACGCCCGCAGAGACCCAGTCGCCGACGTTCGACGCCGACACTCCCCCGGTCGGCATGAACGGCGTCGTCGGGAACGGGCCTGTCAGATTGCGGATGACGGCGGGGCCGAACAGTCCCGCAGGGAAGACCTTGACGACGTCGGCGCCGTGCGCCTCGGCGGTCATGACCTCGGTGGGCGTGAGCGCGCCGATCATGGTCGTGAGGCCGGTCGCGCGCATCGCGGCCGCGAGGTCGGGAGCGAACCCGGGCGAGACGAGGAAGCGGGCGCCGGCCGCGGCCGCCTCGGCGACCTGCTCGGGCGTGCGGAGCGTGCCGGCGCCGAGGAGCACACCGTCGCCGAACTCGACGTCGACGCGTCGGATGGCGTCCGCGGCGCCGGGCGTGGTGTACGTGATCTCGATGCCCGTCACCCCTCCCGCGACGAGGGCGCGCACGCCCTCGACTGCGGCGTCTGCGGAGTGGGCGCGGATGACGGCGATGACGCCGACTTCGGCGAGCGTCTCGATGGGGATCTTCATGGGAGGACCTTCTGCGAATCTGCGTGGGCCGGCGCCGGTGCGGGCGCTGCGACGGGGGTGACGGGGCCGAGACCTGCCAGGACGGCGAGCACGTTGTCGACGGCGCCTTCGCCCATGCGGTCGATCGCCTGGACGGTCTGGGCGCCGAGGTGCGGCGTGACGAGGACGCGATCGGCGAGATCGGCCGCGAGGAGCGGGCTCGCCGGGACGTCTGCGCACCCCGCGACGTCGGCGCTCGACGTGACGGTCGCCGTCTCGACGTCGAGCGTGTCGCCCGCGTACGACGCGACGCGACCATCGCGCAGCGCCTCGGCGAGCGCGGCCTCGTCGACGAGGTCGGCCCGGGCGGTGTTGACGAGGGCGAGATCGCGCGCATTCGCGAGCCAGTCGGCGTCGACGATGCGACGACCTCCCGGCGCATGGAGCGACACCGCGTCGCACACGGCGAGCTCGGCGACCTCGTGTGCGCGGCGGACTCCCGCGGGCAACGTCGCGTCGTCGGGGAGGAACGGGTCGAACGCGACGACGGATGCCCCGAGTGCGCGCGCGCGGTCGGCGAAGAGCCGGCCGATCCGGCCGAAGCCCGCGACGCCCACCGTGAGGGAGGAGACCTCTCGTCCGCGGATCGCCGCCCAGTCGCCGCGGCGGACCGCGTGGTCGCCCGCGCCGACGGTGCGGAGGGACGCGAGCAGAAGCGCGAGGGCGAGGTCGGCGACCGACTCGGAGTTCGCGCCGGGCGTGTTCGTCACGGCGATGCCGCGGCGTTCGGCCGCCGCGACGTCGACGGCGTCGAACCCGACGCCGTACCGCGCGATGACCCGCAGGGCGGGCGCGGCGTCGATGAGCGCGGCGGTGACGGGCGCCGTGCCCGCGATCCACGCGGATGCCTCGGACAGCACGGGTGCAAGCGTTTCGAGGTCGTGGCGGGTGTCGCCGCGGACGACGCGGTGGCCGGCTTCGAGGAGTCGCCGCTCGAGGTCGATCGCGCCGCTCGAGAACGACCGGCTCGTGACGAGGACGGTGGCGCCGCTCATCGAGCAGACTCGGCGGCGCGGTCGGCCGCACGTGCCGCGTTCCACGGCTCGAGGGTCCGGTAGGCGTCGAGGAATGCGTCGTGGCGGGCACGGTACTCGGCACGACGCGCGGGATCGGGCTGGAACTCTGCCGTGACCTCCGACAGCGACCGCGATGCGCCGAGGTCGGCGATGACGCCGGCGCCGACTCCCGCGACGACCGCGGCCCCGAGGCTGTTGCCCTCGTCGACGATCGTGCGGCGGCGCACGGTCGCGCCCCACATGTCGGCCATGAGCTGGAGCCATGCGTCGGAGTTCGCGCCGCCGCCGATCGCGTCGACGCGGTCGACCGGCGCGCCCGCCTCGCGGAACGCGTCGACGCACGTCAGCAGGTTGAACGCGACGCCCTCGAGCACCGCGCGGACGAGGTGCGACCGATCGTGGTGCCGGGCGAGGCCGACGAACGCACCGCGTGCGTCGGGATCCCAGTACGGCGACCGCTCGCCGAGGAGGTGCGGCAGGAAGTAGAGGCCGTCGCCCGAGGCGCTCGCGGTGCTCGCGTCACCGACGAGCCGGTCGAACGTCGACCCGTCGGCGTCGGGCTCGAGGAGTTCGGCGATCCACTGGAGCGATCCGCCGCCGGCCTGCATCGTCGCCGTCGGCACGTACCGGCCGGGGACGACGTGCGTGAACGACATCGTCCGCATGAGCGGGTCGTGGAGCGGGCGATCGGCCGACATCGACACCCACGACGACGTGCCGAGGTAGGCGTACGCGCCGTCCTCGGGCGCGACGATCCCTGTACCGAGCGCCGCCATCGGGCCGTCGCCGCCGCCCATGACCACGACGGTCGACGTGCTGAGCCCGAGCGCGTCCGCGGCGTCGGGGCGAAGCGCGCCGACGACCTCGGTCGACGGCACGATCTCGGGGAAGAGCTCGCGCGCGACGCCCGCCGCGTCGAGGATCTCGTCGGACCACTCCCCCGCGAGCTGGTCGAACGCGTTCGTGCTCGAGGCATCCGACGGATCGGTCAGCAGGCGCCCCGTGAGCCGGTGCACGACGAAGTCCTTCGCGAGGCAGATATGCCTGACGCGCCGGAACTCGTCGGGACGCCGGTCGGCGAGCCACATGACCTTCGAAATCGAATAGGTCGGGTTCAGCCGGTGGCCCGTGATCGCGTAGCCGCGCTCCATGCCGACGGCCTCGACGAGACGGTCGCACTGCTCGGTGCTCCGCGTGTCGGCCCAGATCATCGACGGCACGACCGGGCGGTAGTCCTCGTCGAGGTACACCGCGCCCATCATCTGGCCGCTGATGCCGATCGCCGTGACCGCGAGCGCGTCGGCGCCGTCGTGCGCGAGGAGCTTGCGGGTCGCGGCGACGACCGCCTCCCACCAGTCCTCGGGGTTCTGCTCGGCGACGCCGCCCGAGGCGAAATTGCTGCCGTAGCGCACCGTGACCGCGGCGAGGAGTCGCCCGTCGTCGTCATGCAGCGACGCCTTGTTCCCGGTCGTCCCGAGGTCGTGCGCGATGATCATCGTTCCACCCCTGCCGTCTCGCGCTCCGCGCGGGGCGCGTCCGAGGCATCCGCACCGACGCGTTCGCCGGACGTGTCCGCTCCATCTTCCTCTTCCGAGCGCGCCGTGAACTTGGCCTTGAGGCCCGGGAGCGACTTCGGAAGCTGGTCGACCGCGACCGCGACGAGGATGAGCGCGCCGATCGCGATCTGGAGCCAGAACGGGTCGATGCCGAGCAGGCTGCCGCCGTTGTTGAGCATGCCGACGATGAGCGCGCCGATGAGCGCGCCGACCGCCGTGCCGCGGGCGCCGAAGAGGCTCGCACCGCCGATGACGCACGCCGCGATCGCCTGGAGCTCGTACCCCGCGCCCGCCGTCGGGACGCCGTTGTTGAGACGAGAGGCGAGCAGGATGCCGCCGAGTGCGGCGAGGAGGCCCGAGGCCATGTACACGCTCACGAGCACCGACTTCACGGGGACGCCCGAGAGGCGAGCCGACTCGGCGTTCGAGCCGACGGCGTGCACGTACCGCCCCCACGACGTCTTCGCGAGGACGACGGAGGCGATCACGACGACGAGCACCGTCACGATGATGAGGTTCGACACGCCGAAGACGTCGCCGCCCGCGAGCTCCTCGAACTGCTCGGGAAGGGGCTGGATGGTCCGGCCGCCCGAGAGCAGCAGCGCGACACCGCGCGCGATGCCCATCATGCCGAGGCTCGCGATGAACGGCGGGATGCGGAGCACCGCGACGAGGAGGCCCGTGATGAGCCCGCACAGGGCGCCCGCGACGAGCGCCACGCCGACCGCGAACCAGATCGGGCCGGCCCCGGTCGTCTCGTAGACCGTCTGCGCGACGACGATGCCGGTCAACCCGACGATCGAGCCCACGGCGAGGTCGATGCCGCCGGTCAGGATGACGAGCAGCTGGCCGATCGCGATGATCGCGTAGATCGAGACCTGCCGGCCCAGGCTGTCGAGGTTCGCGGGCGTGAGGAATGTGTCGGTCGTGAGGGCGAGCACCACGGCCAGGACGAAGACGATCGCGAATCCGCTCGCGTTCGCCGTGAAGAAGCGAGTGGCGGCGTTGCCACGAGATCTCTCAGACATGTTCGGACTCCGGGACTTCAGTCGATTGCGGTGACCGAGGTGGTCACGTCTTCAGGGGCGAATGCGTGGGCGGTGTCGATGCTCGCGAGCTGCATGATCGACTCCTCCGTGGCATCCGCTGCGGGAACGTCGGCGACGACCTTGTGGTCTTTGACGACGAGGATGCGATCGCACAGCCCGAGCAGTTCGGGCAGGTACGACGACACGACGAGGAAGCCCATCCCGGCGTCGGCCATGTCGGCGATCGCACGGTAGATGTCGGCCTTGGCGCCGACGTCGACGCCCTTGGTCGGCTCGTCGAGGAGCAGCGTCTTCGCGCCGAGTCCCATCCAACGGGCCAACAGGACCTTCTGCTGATTGCCGCCCGAGAGCGAGGTGATGGGATCGTCGAGCGAGTGGTACTTCACGCGGAGTCCGCGGAGTGCATCGGCGACGTAGCGGTCGATCCGGCCCCGGCTGAGCCATCCGCCCGCTTCGAGGCGACGGTACCCCGCGACCGAGATGTTCTCGCGGATCGACAGGTCGGGGAAGATGCCCGACTCCTTCCGGTCCTCCGTGAGGAGGCCGATGCCCGATGCCGACGCCGTGCCCGGCCGCGAGACATCCGCCCTCGTGCCGCCGACGAAGACCTCGCCGCCGGAGTTCGGGTCGGCGCCGAACGCCGCACGGAGGATCTCGCTGCGGCCGCTGCCGAGGAGACCGGCGACGCCGACGATCTCGCCCGCGCGAACCGTGATCGAGACGGGTGCGCGGTACCCGACCACGCCGAGTTCGCGCAGTTCGAGCACGGGCTCGCCGGGCGACGGCCGACGTGCCGGGTAGAGGTCTTCGAGGTTCCGCCCGACCATCGCCTCGACGAGCGACTCGGGCGTGTACGCCGACATGGGCTTCGTCTCGACGAGCGTGCCATCGCGGAGGACGGTCACGCGGTCGCCGATCTCGAACATCTCCTCGATGCGGTGCGTGACGTAGAGGACGCCGATGCCCTGGTCGCGGAGCGCCGAGATGCGTCGGAGGAGGTCGGCCGCCTCCCGCTCGGAAAGCGCCGTCGTGGGCTCGTCGAAGATGACGAAGTCGGTCTTGTGGCCGAGCACGCGGGCGATCTCGACGAGCTGGCGGGTCGCCGTCGGGAGGTCCTGCACAAGGGCGTGGAGCGAGAGCTCCTCGAGGCCCACCCGGCGGAGGTGCTCGCGCGCCTCCTTGCTGTTCCGCGCGCCGCGGAGGAAGCCGCCGACGGTCGAGAACGCCCCCATGAGCAGGTTGTCGAGCACGCTCAGCTCGGGGAAGAGGCTGAGCTCCTGATACACGACCCCGACGCCGCGGTCGCGCATGTACGTGGGCGAGACCTGCACCGGCACGACGTCGCCGCCGACGGCCACCTCGCCGTCGGTGCGCGACACCGCGCCCGTCAGGATCTTGATGAGCGTCGACTTGCCGGCGCCGTTCTCGCCCGCGAGGCAATGCACCTCGCCGGGGAGGAAGTCGATCGAGACGGAGTCGAGCGCGCGCACGGCGCCGTACGACTTCGAGACCGAACGAAGACTCACCAAGGGCGTCGCCCCGGAGCCTCGAGGCTCCGAGGCGACGCTGGTCGTGATGGTGGAACCCATGGGGATCAGTCGCCCGATTCCTTGGCGGGGTTGAGCAGCGACTGCAGGGCGGCGTCTTCGACGTTGTCGGGGCCGACGAGCACGGCGCCCGGGTCGAGGTTCACCGGCGGCTGGCTCCCGGCGACGGCCATGGCTGCCTCGACGACCCCCTGGTAGCCGAAGAAGAACGGGTTCTGCACGACGATCGCGCCGATGATGCCGTCCTTGACGGCGTCGACCTCTGCCGGGTCGGAGTCGAACGCGACGACCTGGACCGTCGAGCCCTTGAAGGCCGAGACGGCACGAGCGGCACCCGTGCCCGACGTGTTGTTGTCGGCGAAGACGCCCGCGAGGTCGGGGTTGGCGTTGATGACGTCGGTGACCTGGCTGACGGCCTTGTTGAGGTCGTTGTCGTTCACGAGCGTCTGGATGATCTCGGCGTCGGGGCAGGTCGCCTTGAGACCGGCCGCGAAACCGTCGTAACGGTCGACGAGCACCTGCTGGCCCGAGGCTGCGGATTCGTGCAGGATCTTGCCGTCGGCGTTGCCCTGCGCGGTGATGAGCTCGCACATCTTCTCGCCGGCCTGCTGGCCGGCCTTGATGTTGTCGGTGCCGATGAAGCCGTCGGAGGCCGTGGTGACGGCGTTGTCGACGACGATCACCTTGATGCCGGCGTCGCGCGCCTTCTCGATGACCGAGTTGAGCGCGGTCGACGAGTTCGAGGCGAGGACGATGGCGTCGACCTGGCGCGTGATCGAGTCCTCGACCATTGCGACCTGCTGGTCGATGTCGGTCTCGGCCGTCGGGCCCGTGAGCTTGATGTCGATGCCGAGGTCCGTGCCCGCGGCCTTCGAGCCGGCGAGCATCGACTGCCAGAAGTCGCTCTGGGTCGCCTTGGTGATGACGTCGATCTTCGTGCCGGCGACACCGGTCTCACCGGCCGCGGAGGCCGACGAGTCGCCGCCTCCGAAGATGAAGCGGCCGGCGACGAGGCCGACGAGCAGGGCGACGACCGCCGTGATGACGATCACCACCGTGGAACGAGCACTCCGTGCTTGCGCCATTGGGAAACTCCTTTGTTCACATGGTTGGGGTGTTGGTGGAGCGTGCGGTTCGGGCGATGCCCGGGTTCAGCCGAGGGTGAGGGCCGGCTGCGGGTACGAACGGAGCTCTGCGCCGGCGGCGCCGGCGTAGACGCGCGCGCCGAAGCCGTGCTCGAGCACCCATCCGTAGTCGTGCCCTGCGCCGCCGGGGTAGACGGCGAGGAAGCTGTAGTCGTCGTTCGAACCGACGTTGACGCTGCGATGCGCCCAGCCCGGCGGGATGTACCCGATGCGGTCGGGGGTGATCTCGAGGAACTCGATGTCGGTGCCGTCGAACAGCAGGAGGCCGCCCTCGCCCTCGAGGCCGAGGTAGATCTCGCCCTCGGCGACGGGGTGCATGTGGCCCTTGGTGAAGTAGAGCTCGCCTGCCACGTCGCCGGGGCGGATGCGTGTGATCGACTGCGGCAGTTCGGTGGCGGTCTCGGGCACGGGCGACGAGGCGACCGTGTAGACGATCGGGTCGCCGTTGTCGACGTCGGCGCGCCAGGCGGCCTCGTCGGCGAAGAGGCCCTCGAGGTCGGAGAGTCGGCGGGTGAGCACCGGGCCGGCCGGGAGCAGTTCGAGCGACGAGCGGTCGAGCCTGATCGAGAACGGTCGAAGCGGCGGGGCTGCGAAGTCAGCCATGTGGAGATGCTCCTTCGGATCTGCAACGTGGTACGTGATGAATGTAGTCCTGTCATGACAGGTTCGCAACTTGTCACTACATTCTCGGAGACCGCGTTCCGTCGAGGCGTCGGATGTCACGCCCGCACGGCGCGAAGGCGGCGGATGTCACAACGCGCGCCGGAAGAGCGCCCGCGCGTGCGGGCGCTCAGCGCGAGCCTGTGCCGGCTACCGAGACGCCGAGACCGGGTCGGCGATGAGCGACGGGCCCGACGTCACGAAGACGAGCGGCGGAGCCGGGGTGCCGCTCGCCGACCGTGTGAGGTCGACCTCGAACCGGCTCCGGTCGCCGCGGTGGTAGGCGACGAAGCTCTCGACGGGGCGGCCGCCGGCATCACGGCTGACGCTGCGGAGCACCAGGATCGGCGCGCCGACGGGGATCTCGAGCGAGTCGGCCACGGCCTTGCTGGCGATGGCCGCCTCGATCGACCGGTGGCCCGTCGCGAGTCGCACGCCGAAGTCGCGTTCGAGCACGGCATAGAGGGACTGGTCGGTGAAATCGACCTCGAGGAGCCCGGGCGCCACGTCGAACGGCACGTGCGTGACGGTCAGCGCCCACGGCTCGCCGTCGACCTTGCGGAGCCGCTCGATGAGGATCACCGGCTGGAACGCGCCGATCTCGAGGTCGGCGGAGAGCTTCGCGTCGGCCGGGATCACCTCGAGGCGGCGGACGACGCTCACGAGCTCGCTCCCGCGGGCCGCGACGTCTTCGTGGAGGCCCGTGAGCGACTGCGCGAGCCCTTCGGCGACCTTGGGCGCCGCATAGAAGGTGCCCTTGCCCTTGACCCGCTCGATGACGCCCTCGTACTCGAGGTCGGCGAGGGCCTGCCGCACGACCGTGCGGGAGACGCCGTAGCGTTCGCACAGCTCGAAGTCGCCCGGTACGCGATCGCCCGGATGGAAGTCCTCGTCCTGGAAGAACGCGATGAGCGCCTCGCGCAGCTGGTAGTACAGCGGGATCGGCGAACCGCGGTCGAGCTCCTTCATGGCGGCAATTCTACTTGTCATCTTGAGATGACAACATCACATTCGGTCCCGGGTTTTCCGGATTTGCTGCGCACCCGGATCAGATCGAGCCGCCGCGGGCGCCGATCGCGCCGCGGATCGCGGCCGCGAGCGGCACCGGGTCGACATCGTGCCCCTGCCCCTCGAGCACCTCGAACCGGGCGCCCGGCACGGCCCCGGCGAGTGCGCGGGCACCCCATCGCAGGAAGTCGGGCGATGCTCCCCCGGCGAGCGCGAGCGTCGGCGCGGTGATCGCCGCCGCGGCGGAAGGCACGGCGCTGTCGCCCATGACGGCGTCGTCGTAGCCGAGCGTCGGCGCGATGGCGGTCATGCCGGCCCATGCGGGCGACCGCTTCATACCCTCGACGCCCTGCAGCGGCACGCCGACGCGTGCGAGGAACGCTGCCACGGCCGCGTCCCGATCGCCGGCCGCGAGCGCGCGGGTCAGCTCGGCGGTGTAGGCGGATGCCTCGAGGCGGTCCTGCTCGGGCAGGTACGGGGGTTCGAAGACGACGAGGGTCGACACGGCGTCGCCGAGACGGGCGGCCGCGAGCGCGGCGAGCGCACCTCCCGACGACATCCCGAAGAGTGCGGCGCGACCGCCCACCGCGTCGACGAGCGCTGCGAGGTCGTCGATCTCACGGTCGATCGCATACGGCAGGGTGTCGCCGCTGCGCCCGCGCCCGCGTCGGTCGTAGAGCACCGCGGAGCATCCGGTCTTCGTGGCCGATCCCACCAGTTCGGCCGCAAGAGCGCGCATGGGGCCCGAGTCGCGGAAGCACATCGCGCCGTCGACGAGGACGACCGCGGGGCCTTCGCCGACGACCTCGTACGCGACGCGGGTGCCGTCGGCGGACACGAGTTCGGTCATCGGGGTGCTCCGTCCGGTCGGCCTTCGCGTGTTCGCGCCGTGGCGAGCAGCGCTTCGAGCTGGTCGAGCGCGCGGGACATCCCGCCTTCGACGCCGCGCGCGAGCGCCCTCGCGGCTTCGTCTTCGGAGACGTGCTCGACGTCGATGAGGAGGAGCGTGCCGGGACCGTCGTCGTCGCCGTCGGCGACGAACTCGACGGTCGTGCGGGCGGCCGGGCGGTCCGCGGTGGGCGCGCCCGAGGCATCGGCGGATGTCTCGGTGAACACGATCCTCGTGGCGGGTTCGATCTCGTCGAAGACCGCGCGCGACCGGTATTCGACACCGGACGCCGCGGACCGCAGCCGGTAGAGCCACTCCCCGCCCGGCCGGAAGTCGAGGGCGCTTTCGACGATCGGGCACTCGGGCGGGCCCCACCAGCGGGCGAGCGTGTCGGGGTCGGCGAAGGCTGCGAAGAGCCGCTCGGGCGCCTGCCGATAGCGTCGGCGGAAGGAGAGTCCGGTCGGTCGCCGGATGACGGTCGTGTCGGTCATGCGCCCGCGTCCTCGTCTTCCGCTCGGAGCACCGCGTCGAGGCGGTCGAGGCGCCCCATCCAGAGCGACTCGAACCGCCGCGACCACTCGGCGAGCCGCGCGAAGCCGTCGGGGTCGAGGCTGCAGCGGCGCGTCTGCGCCTCGACGTGCCGGGTCACGAACCCGGCCTTCTGCAGCACGTTGAGGTGCTTCGACATCGACGGCAGGGAGACCCCGAGGTCGCCTGCGAGATCGGATACCGTCGCATCGGCGCCTCGGAGCCGTTCGAGGATGCGAATTCGCACGGGGTCGGCGAGGGCTGAGAACGACGCGCTCGCAGAGACATACGCCTTGTTTCCGCTCTCGGCAATTTCCACAAGAGGAAACTAACCTCGATCGCCGGGTGCGTCAAGGCCGCCGGTACACCCCGTACCACCACGTGGCCGCGAGCTCCCACGCGAAGGAGGCGTCCTCGGCGGGATCACGCCGCATGATGTGGTCGACGATCGCGTGCTGTCCGGCGACGACGATCAACCGACCCGAGATCTCGGCGTCCACGGAGCCGGGCGTTCGTCCTGCGTCGCGCTCGGCGTCGATCCCCGCGACGGTCGAGCCGACGAACCGCGAGAGCTGCTCGCCCCAGAACTCACGGACGGCGCCGTCGTACGTCGAGACTTCGGCGATCGCACGCAGCACGCTCGAATGCTCTCGGAACACGGCGACGACGCGAACGAAGGTCTGAGCGAGAGCGTCGAAACCGTCGTCCGGCGCCCAGGCCGAGGTGAGGTCGAACGACTCGCCCATGGTCCCGACGGCGAGGCGCATGAGCAGATCCGCCTTGTCTTCGAAGTGCGCGTAGAAGGTCGACCGAGCGACCTGGGCCTCGGCGGCGATCTGCTGCACGCCGAGTTCTGTGAAGCTCATGCCTTGATCGAGCAGTCGCCGCGTCGCTGCGAACACGTCGGCTTCGACCTGGGCTCGTCGGCCCGAGCTCTCGGACGGGCGCCTCGTGATCGATGGCATTCGCGCTCCTGACTGACGTCGTCGTGCTCGTCGGGCGGATCACCTGAAGGGTACTACACAGCGTCCGGACATGATGTAGCCTCACATTCGGACACGGTGTCCGACACAGTGTCCGACTCTGTTGAATCGAAAGGAACACACCATGCCCTACTCTCCGATCGCCGCGACTCGCGAGTTCGCCGTCCAGCACCCCACCGGGCGCCGCATCCAGGCCTACGAAGCGGGAGATCCGACCGGTGAGCTCGTGATCATGCACCACGGAACTCCGGGATCCGGGACGATCTACCGGCCGTGGGCCGACGACGCGCTCGCACGGGGCATCCGTCTCGTCGCCTACGACCGACCGGGTTTCGGCGGGTCGGACGAGGACCCGGGCCGCTCGGTCGCGCGCGTGGCATCCGACACCGCCGCCGTCGCCGACGCCCTCGGCGTCGAGAAGTTCCGCTGCTGGGGGCCCTCGGGCGGCGGCCCGCACGCGCTCGCGTGCGCCGCACTCCTCCCCGACCGGGTCGTCGCGGTCGCCGCCGTCGCGTCCCTCGCACCGTGGGACGCTCCCGGTCTCGACTGGCTGAACGGCATGGGGGCCACGAACGCCGACGGCTTCGTCATCGCGTCCGAAAGCGTGCAGGCTCTCAGAGAGCGTCTGGAGCGGTCGGTGGCCGACGACCACGCCGAAAGCTTCGAGAGCATCTCCCCCGCCGTCGACGT
Source organism: Agromyces protaetiae (assembly GCF_004135405.1). Taxonomy (NCBI): domain Bacteria; kingdom Bacillati; phylum Actinomycetota; class Actinomycetes; order Micrococcales; family Microbacteriaceae; genus Agromyces; species Agromyces protaetiae. Next base: position 2,285,393 of record NZ_CP035491.1, on the reverse strand, counting down.
CCAACTCCTCGAGGGTGAGATCGGGACCTGGATCTCGGCCGCAATGGCGCGAGGCCTGACGCACGGTATCGAGGGCTGGATCGACGACCTCCTGGCCTTCGTCCGCGACTGGGAGTTCGACGTCGAGTCCATCACGGCTCCGACCCTCGTCCTCCACGGGCGGCAGGACCTGTCGGTTCCCGTCGCTCACGGCGAGTGGCTCGCCGACCGGATCCCCGGCGCGACGCGACTCATCACCGGCGACGGCCACGCGAGCGCCGTCCTCCGCATCGGGGCCGACGTGCACGCCTGGCTCATGGCGCAGCCGGCCTGACGCGGCCCGTACCAGCGGCCCGTACAGGCGGCCCGTACCTGCGGCCCGTACCGGCCGCCCGCCACCGGCCGCGCTGGATCGGCCGCTCGGAGCCCGACGCCGAGGGGGCCCGCTCGACGAGCGGGCCCCCTCCGTGTGCGGCCGGACATCCGGTCGCTCCGCCGACCGATCACCCGCCCGCGCTCGCAGCCTCCTTGATGAGCCGCGCCGTCGTGTACGCGTGCGACACGAACCCGGCGTGCGACGCGTCGATCTCGACGGTGTGCGAACCGGCCCGCTCGGCGAAGAACCGCTCCGCGACGGGCGAGATCGCCTTGTCGCGGCTCGACACCTGGTACCAGCTCGGAACAGTGCGCCACGCGGGCGCACCCGAGGGCTCTTCGAACACCGAGAGCGCGACGGGCCGCTGCCGGACCGCCATCTTCGTCGTGAGCTGCGCCGGCAGGTCGGCCGCGAAGATCGCCGCGAAACGGTCGGGGTCGATGCTCGCCTCGAGTCCGCCGGGATACGGGCGCACGACGAGCGCCTCGGGGCTCAGGAGGGCGCCGGGGTAGGCCACCGGGTCCGCGAACTTCCCGAGCGGTTCGCCTTCGTCGGGCACGAAGGCCGCGATGAAGACGAGCGCGGTGACGTTCGCGTTGTCCGTGGCGGCATTCGTGATGACCGCGCCGCCGTAGGAGTGGCCGACGAGCACGAGCGGTCCCGTCAGGGTGTCGAGGATGCTTCGCAGGTACGCGGTATCGGACGCGAGTCCGCGCAGGGGGTTCGCGAGCGCCAGCACGGGGAACCCGTCCTGCTGCAGTTCGCCGATCACGTCGTCCCAGCCGCTGCCGTCGGCGAAGGCGCCGTGGACGAGCACGACCGTGGGCTTCGCCCCGGTCGTCGAGTGTGCGTTGTTCATGAGGATGTCCTTTCGTTGCGTCGAGGGGTCGACGTCGGATATTGCGGATGTGTCGTGGGTGCCGCGTGCTCGAGGTTCATCGCGCGGCATTCGCCGCCGACTCGATGAGCTCCGCGGTCGCGCGTTCGTGCGAGATGAACGCGGCGTGGGAGGCCTCGACCTCGACGGTCTCCGATCCGGCGCGGTCGGCGAAGAATCGCTGTGCCGCCGGCGAGATCGCCTTGTCCTCGGTGGAGACCTGGTACCAGCTCGGGATGTCCCGCCAGGCCGCCGGGCCCGACGGCTCGCCGAACACCGTGCTCGCGACGGGCCGCTGGCGGGTCGCCAGATTGGCGGTCACGTCGGTCGGCAGGTCGGCGGCGAAGATCTCGCCGAACCGATCGGGATCGATGCTCACTTCGTCTTCACCGTCGGGCGACGGTCGGTGCACGAGCGAGTCGGGGCCGAGGAGTGCACCCGGGTACGCTTCGGGATCGGCGAACTGGCCGAGCACCTCCCCCTCGTCGGGCACGAACGCCGCGACGTAGACGAGCGCCGCGACATCCGGGTCGCCGGTGGCGGCGTTGGTGATGACGGCGCCGCCGTAGGAGTGCCCGACGAGCACGAGCGGACCGTCGATCGTGTCGAGGACGCCACGGAGGTATGCGCTGTCCTTCCCGAGTCCGCGCAGCGGGTTCGCGACCGCGAGCACGGGGTAGCCGCCGTCGCGCAAGCGATCGATGACCCCCTCCCACCCGCTCGCATCCGCGAACGCCCCGTGCACGAGCACGATCGTGGGATGCTCCGCGGAACCGCCGGCCGGGTCGGGGGTCTCGGTCGGCGGGTCCGCCGAGGATGTGCCCGTCGTGCACGCCGACAGGGCGAGTGTCGCCGCGGCGGCGAGCGAGAATGCCGCTGCCGCGATCTTGGATGTGGCGTTCATGGCCGTACTCCTCTTCGTGGGCCACCACCCGCCGGGAGCACGATCGCGTCGAAGAAGTCGGCAGTCGATGCAGGGGTGTGCGCGGCTTCGGCGCCATCGACTCCCGGAGGGCGGTGGGGGGATCGCCCGGGTTGCGGGCAACCGTAGTCCGACACTCTCGTCAACCGTCAGCTGCAGACGCGCTCGACTTCACGGTCGAATCTTTACACTGTGACAATGGTGATGCGACTCGAGGACCACTGGATGCCGCTCAGCGACGTGCTCGAGCTCCCGTCGGTGAAGCTGGCGCACCCGCGTGTGCTGACGAGTCCTGACCGACTGCCCACCACGAAGGTGAAGTGGGTGCACGTCTGCGAGCAGGCCGACATGACCGACTTCGTCGATCCCGACCATCTCGTGCTCACGAGCGGGGTCGGGTTCGAACCCGGCCCGGGCGGCTGGGAGCGCATGATCGACGTGCTCGCCGAGAAGCGCGCGAGCGGCATCGTCGTCGAACTGCATGTTTCGGTCGACGAGCTCTCCGACGATCTGGTGGCGCGCGCGGAGGCCGCCGAGCTCACGCTCATCGTGCTCGATCTGCCCTCGCGCTTCGTCGACATCACGCACGCGGTGCACCGCGTCATCGCCGAGCGGCAGACGTTCGAGCTCGAGCGGACCGCCCGCGTGCACGAGACGTTCACCCGGCTGACCGTCACCGGCGCCCGCAGCCAGGAGATCGTCGACGCCGTCGCCGACCTGACCGGGGCTGCGGTGATCCTCGAGGATCTGAACCATCGGGTCATCGCGTTCCGCGCCGATACGGCGATCCCGGCCTTCCTCGAGCAGTGGGAGGAGACCGCGCGGCGCCCCGACGGCCGCGAACGTCCCAACGACCTCACGATGACGGTCGGCGCCGGCGGGGTCTCATGGGGCCGACTCGTGCTGATGCTGCCGCATCCGCCGACCGCGTCCGACTACGCCGTGGCGGACCGTGCGATCGCCGCGATCGGCTTCGCGCACTCGCGGGAGACCGGCGCGAACCTCCTCGACCAGGACGCCCAATTGCGGCTCATGAACGGGGTGCTGTCGCCGGGGTACGCGGCAGCGGATGTCACGGCGGGGCTCGAGGCATACGGTCTCCCCGTCGCCGGGCGTTCGCTCTTCGCGTGCCTCGTCACCGATCCGAAGCCGGCCGACCGCGACCTCGTCATGTCCGCCCTCTCGGCGGTCTTCGCGGACGCCGCCGTCGAGGGCATCTCGGGCGAACTGTCGCCGGGCGTCCGCCATGTGCTGCTCTCCGTCGACTCCGGCCGCGACAGCGACGTGGTGCTCACATCGCTCGTCGAGAGCCTGCGACGACGACTTTCCCCCGTCGCCATCGCGATCAGCGACCGGGTGTCGTACGTGCGCGACCTGGAGTCGGCGTTCGAACAGGCCGAACACGCACTCGCCGAGGCGCGGTTCCGCCCCGACCTCCGGTTCGTGCGCCCCGCCGACCTCGGCGCCCGCGGTCTGCTGTGGCTCCTCAGAGGCGACCCTCGGGTTCAAGCGTTCGTGGAACAGCGACTCAGCGCCATCCTGCGGCTTCCACGCGCCGATCGCGAGCGCATGCTCGAGACGCTCTCGAGCTATCTCGCGTCCGGGCGCAACGTCTCTGTCGCCGCCCGGCACCTGCATCTCAGCCGTCCCGCGCTCTATTCGCGGATCAGGCGCCTCACGGCGCTCCTCGACGCCGACCTCGACCACCCCGAGACCGCGCTCGCACTGCAGGTCGCCCTCGCGGCATTCGAATCGGGCGGGCAGTCGCCGGTCATCGACTGAAGGCGTCGCCGCTCGGCCGTTCGATGGCAGCAGGAACGGTGACGACGACCCGCAGTCCGCCGCCGTCGCGGGCGGCGAGGTCGAGTCGCCCGTCGTGCGCCCGCACGATGCTGTCGGCGATCGCGAGCCCGAGTCCGACGCCCGCCTGATCGCCGCGAACCCGGTCGGTGCCGCGTCGGAACGGTTCGGCGAGGGTGGCCACGAGCGCCGGATCGAGCACGTCGCCCGTGTTCTCGACCACGAGCGTCGCGCGACCCCCTCGCACCGCCGTCGCGACGTCGACGCTGCCGCCGCCCGCGAGGTTGTGCACGATCGCGTTGTGCACGAGGTTCGTCGTGAGTTGCAGGAGGAGCGTCGGCGATCCGTCGACGATTGCGAGGTCACCGGATGTCTCGACGACGACGTCGTTCGCCTCCGCGAGCGGCAGGAGCGTCTCGGCCGCCTCCTCTGCGACGAGCGACAGGTCGACGGGCTCGGGCGTGAACGAGCGCCGATCGGCACGGCTCAGCACGAGGAGCGCCTGCGTGAGCTCGATCGCCCGTGCGTTGACCGTTCGCAGTCGTTCGATGAGCTCGCCCGGGTCGGCGTCGGGATCTGCGCGCGCGACGTCGAGCATGGTCTGGGTGATCGCGAGCGGCGTGCGGAGTTCGTGCGACGCGTTCGCCGCGAACCGGCGCTGCTCCTCGACGTGCGCCTCGAGCTTTGCGAGCATCGCGTCGAAGCTGTCGGCGAGCTCGTGGAACTCGTCGTTCGGACCCGCCAGGTCGATGCGGTGCGAGAGCGACCCGCTCGCGGCCGCGCGCGTCGCCGTCGTGATCTTCGCGAGTGGTGCGAGCATGCGCCCCGCGAGAACCCATCCTCCGAGGAGGCCGAACGCCGCAAGCGCGAGCAACGCCCACGCCGCCGCCGGCGCGAACGCGCGGACGAGGTCGTCGCGTCCGGGGAAGAAGCCCTGTTCCGTCCACACGGCAGACGCCGGAACGTATCGCAGGAGGAACACCCACACGACGGCGAGCAGCAGCACGCCCGCGACCATGAGGAAGCCCGCGTAGCTCAGGGTGAGCTTCACGCGGGCGCTGAGCCCGGGCGCCCTACCCACGGGGGCCCCACGAGACATCCGGCCCGTCGCGGTGATCGCCGCCCTCGGGCGCGACGTCGATGCGATACCCGACGCCTGGAACCGTCGCGATGACCCACGGTTCGCCGAGTCGCTTGCGCAGCGCCGAGACCGTGATGCGCACGGCGTTCGTGAACGGGTCGGCGTGCTCGTCCCACGCCTGCTCGAGGAGGGCTTCGGCGCTCACGACCCCGCCTCCCGCGACGACGAGCACCTCGAGCACGGCGAACTGCTTGCGCGTGAGCGCGACGTAACGACCGTCGCGGAACACCTCGCGCCGGAACGGATCGAGCCGCAGGCCCGCGATCTCGCGCACGGGCGGGCGGTGATGCGCTCTCCTGCGGTCGAGCGCGCGGAGCCGCAGCACGAGTTCCCGCAGCTCGAACGGCTTTGTCAGGTAGTCGTCCGCGCCGAGCTCGAACCCCGAGGCCTTGTCGTCGAGCCGATCGGCCGCGGTGAGCATGAGGATCGGCATGCCCGATCCCGATTCGACGATGCTGCGCGCGATCTCGTCGCCCGACGGCCCCGGGATGTCTCGGTCGAGCACCGCGAGGTCGTAGCTGTTGACGCTCAGAAGTTCGAGCGCGGCATGCCCGTCGTGCGCGAGGTCGGCGGCGATCGCCTCGAGGCGCAGTCCGTCGCGGATCGCCGCGGCCATGAGCGGTTCATCCTCGACGACCAGTACCCGCATGCCCTCGATGCTACGAGGCGCGGTGTATCGCGGGCGTATCGGAATCCTCGTACGCCCTCGCAACACGCGTACGCATGGACTGGTCGCATGCTCAGTTCCACTCCCCCGGACCGCGCTCAACGGCGGTCCGTCCTCTCCCTCATCGCGACCGTCTGCGCGGTCGCCGCAGTGGCCGCCGTCGCCGCATGCGCGATGCTCTGGCTGCGCGGTCTCCCGACGCCCGCTTCGGCCGCAAGCGAGGGCCCGTCGATCGCGCACGCGGCGCCGTCGCCCGACGACGCAGGTGCCTCCGACGCAGAGGCCGGCGCCGAGACATCCGACGGCCGCTCGTCTGTCGGCAGCGGAGACGCCGACGGACGCGTCCTCGGCGACGTCACCGTCTTCGACGACGTGCCCGCCGTGACGCGACTCGACCCCGCCCTCCTCGATGCGCTCCGCCGGGCCGCGACCGATGCCCGAGTCGACGGGGTCGCGTTCATCGTGAACAGCGGCTGGCGCTCGCCCGCGTACCAGGCCGAGTTGCTGCAGGAAGCCGTCTCCGAGTACGGCTCCGAGGCCGAAGCAGCCCGCTGGGTCGCGACGCCTGAGACGTCGCCGCATGTCTCCGGCGAGGCCGTCGACATCGGCATGATGGATGCCACGGACTGGCTCGCGCAACACGGCGACGCCTACGGCCTGTGCCAGATCTACGCGAACGAGATGTGGCACTACGAGCTGCGGCCCGAAGCGGTGGAGCACGGATGTCCGGCGCCATACATCGACCCGACCCACGACCCGAGGATGCAGGGATGAGCGAACCGCGCACGCCTCGGCACTTCGCGGCGATCCTGTTCCTCGTCTACCTTGCGCTACTCGTGTGGCTCGTGATGTGGAAGTTCGAGACGCCGTGGATCGGCAACGACTTCGACCGCCAGATCAAGCTCGTGCCATTCATCGCCGCCGGCGCATTCGGGGCGAGCCGACCGCTCGAAGTGCTCGCGAACGTCGTGATCTTCGTGCCGTTCGGGGTCTACCTCGCGCTCCTCGCGCCCAGTTGGCCGTGGTGGAGGACGGCGCTCGTCGCCGCGGCCGCGAGCACCGGACTCGAGATTGGCCAGTACGCGTTCGCCGTCGGGAGCACGGATGTCACGGACGTCATCGTGAACGCGGGCGGAGCGCTCGTCGGGTTCGCGCTCGCGAGCCGGACGCGACGGATGCGACGAACACAGGGGCGCCTCGGCGCCGACGACCTCGCTCGCGCGCGTATCGTGCGTCTCTGCACGATCGGCACCGTCGTCGCGCTCGCCGTCACCGCGGTTGTCGTCGCCTCCCCGCTGCAGTTCACCCCGGCCGACACCGGGCCGCTCATGCACGAGCGGGTGCGGGGCGGGTGAAGCTGGACCGGCTCAGTCCCGGCGCGGAGACGTGCGGCCGTGCGGGTGCCGCGCGCACCCTCCGATCAGACGCCACCCGCTTGCGGGCGGGCTCCGGCTCGCGCTTCACCCAACACCCGAACGACCTGACGAACGAATGCCCCCGCGATCTGCTCGTCGGTCGCCGTCCAGTCGAGCCCGAGCGGCTCGATGGTCGAATCCTTGTAGGTACGACCACGGCGGTCGTAGACGTAGATCGCCGGATGGGCCGGATCCGCCGAGAACTTCAGCTCCACGCTCCAGTCCGCCGATGGGAAGTAGTAGGCGTTCCAGGTTTCTTCACGGATGCCTCCGTGCGCTTCCCGACCGGTCGACAGACCCTCAGCTGCCAGCAGCTCAGCGATCAGCGGCTCCAATCGCTTCCGACGATCACGGATCAGGCGACCGATCGCACTCCGTGCATCCTCGAACGCTCTGATCGCCTCCCCATGCGTCTCGAGGAGGCTGCGCCATTCCTCGAGCCGCCTGGACTCGTTCTCAAGGTCGGTCATGTCGCCGTCTCCGCTCCTGGCTTCGATGAACTGCTGAAGGAGGTCGAGGCTTCGACGCTGATCGAGATCCTTCGGACTCAGCAGGAACTCGATGAGTTCGGGTGAACGCTTGATCTCGTCGGCGAGTTGCGCATACGTCACCGCGACAGACACAAACCTTCGCTGCTCGACATCGAGGTGTTCGCGCACGGAGGGCGCGAGCACGATGACGATCACATTCGCGAACCCGTCGCCGCGTGCGATCTCGGCGTACCTTCGCAACGGGTTGTTCAGGACGTGACCGATCTTGTTCTCGAGCACGATCGCGACGTCGAGCTCCCGATTCGCGGCATAGACGTCGATGAACTCGACCTGCGTCGCGATCTCCCATTCGTCGGAACCGAGGAAGTCGGCCGCGACGATGCGTTCGCCTGACCGACCCGCCGACCCGATCGTGGGGGCGCCGTCGCACAGACGAACCAACGCATCGATCACGAGCGATCCCAACGCGTGGCGCTCGTGCGGGTCGAGAAAGAACTGCAGCGTCATGTCGACCCGCGTCTCTCGCCAACCTTCGCGAAGAATGTCGTAGACGTTCACCGGCCGCGCACGCGTGCGCGCAGGCGACAGTGAGGCGTCGAGGAACGCCAGGTCGAGCGTCATGGCATGAACCGTACTGCGGCCTTCCTCACCCTTCGAAGAAGGAACGCTCATGACGATGCGGGGAAGAACGCCCGAAGATGCTCGCGCAGCGCCTCGTCGCAGACGTACACGAACGTGCCTCGGATACCTCGGGTGAGCAGCACCGCGTAGACGTTCTTCACGTATCTGGCGATGTCTTCATCGGTGTAGACGATGCCGCGCTTTCGATTGTTCTCGACGCCCTTCTTGTCGAAGTATGCGCGCCGATCGAACCGGATCTCACCGGCCGCCTCGTCGAAGTACAGGTCACGGCCGATGATGACGCCGGCGTAGTTGAGGTCGTAGCCCTGCACGGTGTGGATCGAACCGACCTCGTTCACCGAGTCCGCCGAACGGATCCAGTCCTTGTCGGCCGAGTTCCAGCGCCAGCGATGCCCCTCGATCTCGATGTCGTATGGGCGCTTCGCGAGCGGAAGCCGCTTGATCGCCTTCTTCTTGGGATCCGACACCCACTCCCAGGCGTAACCGGCGGCGAGCCGAGACAGACCGTACTTCTCATCGCATGCGCGGATTCGAGCGTCCATCGCGCCGATGTCGTCGAACAACTCGAACTCGTAGTCGCCGAAGTCCATCGGAGCCGGACTCGCGCCACCGAGCATTCCTCGCACGTAGCCGACATAGTCGGCGTCGGCCTTCACACGCATCTGAGTTCGCAACGGGAAGTAGTGATGGCTGACTTTCGCTTCGCCGATGACCTCGCCGATGACCTCGGGCGGGAGGTCGGCGGGTCTGACCGTCTGCGCGGGATCGAGGAGGAGCACCTGATGCGTGCTTTGCTTGCGAATCCAGTCGAGCTGGGTGATGTCGTTCGAGTCGGCGCCGAAGAGCCGCTCATTGATCTCGGTGAACGCCTTGTTGAGAGAACCCGACGGCTGGTTCGCGCGCTGGTTCAACCGGTGCGCCTCGTCGACGATGAGGATGTCGAACGGTTCCGTCGACTTTCCGACATCGAACGCGGTGAGCACCATCGACTTCTTCAAACCGGGTGCGCGGTCGAAGACGCGCTGAATCGAGGTCCGCAGCGATTGCTGGGGAATGACGAAGCCGATGCGCATGCCGTGGAGCATCTCCGGGTATCCACTCGCGAAGAAGTCGGAGATCGAGCTGCGTTGCTCTGCGTCGTCGACGCCTCCGGATGCCTCGATGTCGCGCAGCGTCTTGATGAGCGACACCCCCACGATGGTCTTTCCCGTGCCGGGATTGCCCGCGACCACCATCGTCGACGTGCGACCCATCTCGATGGCTTCGAACAGCGACTTCAGAATCTCGAGCACCGCCCGCTCCTGATCGGGAACGAGCGACTTGAACGGCGAGAGCTTGAAGAAGTCGCTGTTCTCGATCTCCGCCAGCGTGTGCTGGAAGAGTTGCCTGTCTTTCAGCGCCTCGAAGATCTCACGGAATCGCGGCTGGAACTCCGCTCGGCCCGCGTACTCCTCGTTCCGGTGACCGTCGTTCGCATTGATGACGGTGAACTTGCCATCTGAGTAGAACCACTGGATCAACAGCGACTCGAGGTCGTAGCACGCCGAGCGATGGAACGTGCCGTCGAGCAGGATGCGGGCCATCTCGAGGTGCTGCTTCTTGGGGTCGCGTTTATGCTGCACCATCCGCAGGAGTGCATTGCCGGACTCTCCGACGTAGACGTCTCGGTGGTTGTTGATGGCGTATACCGCAGGCCAGTTGCTCAGCCGACCGCTCGGGTCGGGATAGTCGCGCAGTCTCTCCGAGTCGAAGGGGATCTCTTCGACTTCAAAGCCGGTCATACTTGGCGCTCCGCCCACGGGAGACCTCAACGGGATACTTCCGCCTTGTGATCTCGAGTTTCTCGAGAATGGCCGCTTCGGGGTCGACGCCGAGACGGTCGGCGAGTTCGTAGCAGTAGGTCAGTACGTCTGCGAGTTCCAAGCGAACACGATCGGCGTCGAACTCGGGTGCCCACTGGAATTCCTCGAGCAGCTCCCCCGCCTCGATCGCGATCGACTTCGCGAGATTCTCAGGCGTATGGAACTGCTCCCAGTCCCGTTCTGCGATGAACGTGCGGAGGGCGGCCGTCACTTGTTCACTCGTCACGTCGCTCAGCATAGACAGACGAGGGCCGCCCGCCCCGCATTCGGGTCGGGCGACCCACCGAAGCGGGGTTTGAGCGTGTGGCGACCGCCTCAGGCCGTGAAGAGTCCGGCCTCGTGGGATGCGAGCACCGAGATCACCACCCCGCCCGAGATGAGCAGTCCCGCGAGGCCTGTGAGAACCTCACCCCACTTGCGCGCGAAACGGGTCATGGTGCCGGTTTGCTTCGGCATGGTGTCCTCCAGGTTCGTGAACGAATCGATGGCCACAGGCTAGGAGAGACGCCGGATGTCACTGGGGTGATGCCCTAGATGTGATGTCCAGGCAGGTTGTTGAGTCTGCTGGTGGGCGGGGCTCCGATCGCGGAGTGGTGCCTGTGGTGATTGTAGAAGTGCAGCCAGTCGGGCAGAGCGTCGCGACGTTCGGTCTCTGAGCCGTAGAAGCGCGCATAGGCCCAGCCGTCCGCGAGGGTTCGGTGGAAGCGTTCGATCTTGCCGTTGGTCTGCGGGCGGTACGGGCGGGTCTTCTTCATCGTGATGCCGAGCTCGATGCACGCGTCGCGCCAGTCGTAGGACTTGTACGCCGACCCGTTGTCGGAGATCACGCGTTCGACGGCCACGCCTCGCTCGGCGAACCAGGCGACCGCGCGACGCAGGACCTCGACTGCAGTCGCGGCCTTGTCGTCGGCACAGATCTCGGCGTAGGCGACACGGGAGTGGTCATCGATGACGGTGTGCACGTAGGCGGTGCCGACTTTCGGCTCATAGAGCGCATTGCGGTTGCCTGTGCGGCGGGCGGTGGCTTGCCGGTGTCTCTCGCCCTGCTGTCGTCCGACGTAGCGCCAGCCGCCGCCGTCGGGGATGTTGCCGAACTTCGTGACGTCGACGTGGATCAGCGAGCCGGGGTGGTCGTGCTCGTAGCGGCGGATCGCCTCGCCCGTGACGCGGTCGATGCGGCCCAGCCGGTTGATCCGGCAGCGCACCAGGACGGCGTGCACGGTCGAGGTCGGCAGGCCGAGTTCGCCGGCGATCTGCGCGGGACCGAGGCGGCGGCGCCACCGGGCTTTGACGATCTGTTTGACCATTGGCCGCGGCGTCTTGGCCGGCATCGAACGGGGCCGGCTCGAGCGGTCAGCCATCCCGGCGATCCCCTCGGTGCGGTAGCGGGCGGCCCACTTGCGGGCGGTCACGGACGAGACCATGAACATCTTCGCCGCGACCGGCGGCGACCAGTGCTCGTCGATGATCAGGCGTGCCAGGCGAAGTCGAGCGCGCGGAGTCAGCAGCGCGTTAGCGTGGGACATGAAGGCCTCCAGTCGTCGAAGCGCTTCCTTGAACAGCTCCACTTCACAACCGGAGGCCTTCGCCCTTCAGCAGATCAGGGCCGTGTTCCGATGCAACGTCCCTGGACATCACACCGCGACCGGCCTCAGCGGTCGACGGGCAATCGAACCCGATCGAGCTCCTGTTGGAGGCGCGGGCACCGCTTGTTCGCCAGGCGGAGGTCGGCGATGAATTCGTCGATGTCGGCGGCGTGCTCGGTGCCGTTCGTGAGCTTCCGAAGGTGTTCCAGGCGGACAGCCGCAGACCGGTAGTGCTGTAGGCCGGAGTGCTGCAGTTCGATCACCGTGCTGCAGTTCGATCGCCGTGCGCGGCGTACCCGTCTCCGAATGCCGCTCACGCCCGGCCCTTGCCGTGCTGCTTGCTCATCCTGGCGACGCGACGAGCCAGCGTGAACTCCGCCCAGAATTGGGGGATGCCGCCCGTCTCCGCTGCCCCGTAGCATCCAAGCGCCCTACTTCCCCTCTTCCTCCGACCCGAACGGAGCATCCATGCCCGGCTATGCCGTCGTCGATCTCGAGACCACTGGATTCAGCCCGCGCTACGGCGATCGAATCGTCGAGATCGCGGTCGTCCATGTGAACGAAGCCGGCCGAATCACCGGGGAATGGGACACGCTCGTGAACCCCGAGCGCGACCTCGGGCCGGTGCACGTTCACGGGGTGCGCGCCGCGGACGTGATGCGGGCGCCGCGGTTCATAGAGGTCGCCGACGAGCTGCTGCGGCTCCTGGCGGGTCGGGTCGTCGTCGCGCACAACGCGCGTTTCGACCTGGGGTTCCTCGCGGCGGAGTTCGCTCGCGCCGGCTACGCGGCACCGGCGTTCGACGAGGCATCCCTGTGCACGATGCTGCTCGCACGCCAACTGCTGCCGGGCGCGGGGCGTGCACTGGCCGACTGCTGCGCCGCCTTCGATATCGAGATCGGGGATGCCCACCAGGCCGCCGCCGATGCGCACGCGACGGCGCTCCTGCTCAGCGAGTACCTCCTGCTCGCCGAGGACGGATTCTGGTGGGGCACCCTCGATCGGGCTTCCGAGGCGAGCTGGCCGTCGCCCACCGGCGCGGCTGCGCGCGATTGGATGCCTCGCCCCGCGAACACGGCACCGGCACCGGCCGAGTTCCTGGTGCGGATCACTGTGAAGCTCCCCGAGTTCGCCGGCCCCGTCGAGCAGCAGCAGTACCTCGCCCTGCTCGACCGGGCCCTGCTCGATCGGCACCTCTCGGCCCATGAAGCCGACTCGCTCGTCGCACTCGCCGAGGAGCTCGGTATCTCCCGTTCGACCTGCGAGACGCTGCACGAGCGGTACTTCGACGCACTGGTCGACGTCGCGTGGGCCGACGGCGTGCTCGAGGTCGACGAGATCGCCGACCTCGCCGCGGTAGCGAAGCTGCTCGCGGTTCCGGGCGACCGCCTGGCTGCCGCGATCAACGGTCCGACCGGCGTCACCGAAGCTCGCGAAATCATCGTGCTGGCACCCACAGCCTTCGCGCTGCAGCCCGGCGACCACCTCGTCATCACCGGCGAGCTCTCGGCGCCCCGTTCGGAATGGCACCGCCGCATTGAGGCGGCGGGTTTCGTGCCCCGTCCCGCGGTGACCCAGCAGGTGAAGCTCGTCATCGCCGCTGACCCCGACTCCCTCTCGGGCAAAGCCGCGAAGGCCCGCGCCTACGGCATCCCGATCGTCGGCGAAGCGCACCTCGAGCGGCTGCTCGCCGGCTGACGGTCGCGGGGCAACGCCTCTGAGCACCGTCGGAATCTAGATCGCGCAGCCCCATGTCAGAACTCCCTGGTAGAAACGCACCCGTGACCGCTCCCCCCGAACCGTCCTACACCGTGTTCCGGCATCTCGATGTCGAGCTCTCGCCGCTGTACCGACGGGTGATGCGCGCATTCGTCGCTGCCAAGGACCGGTTCCAGGTGCACCTGCGACCTGAAGACGTGCTGGCCGGCATGCAGCGCAGCGATGCCACGGAGCCGGCGTCGATCGATGCCGTCACCGAGGCCCTCGATCGGCTCGTGGAATGGCAGAACCTGCTCGCGACCCCCGACACGGGGCGGGTCGCACAGGTCGCCGACTTCTATCGGCGTCGGCGGCTCTTCCAGCTCAGTCGTGCGGGCGAAGCCGCCGAGCGGGCGCTCGACGCCTATGACGAGCACCTCGGTCGGCGCGGCGCCCTGCAGGCCGTGGCGCTCGACGACATCGCCGTGTTACTGAAGCAGATCGACCAGTTGCTCGCGGCCGATGATTTCGATCTCGGCACATTGCAGGCGAGCCTGACCTCGCTCACCGCGCGCTTCACCGAGCTCGCCGAAAACGCGAGCGCGTTCATGGGTTCGCTGCAGCGCACTATCGAACTCACCGATGCCGACGAGTCCGCCTTCCTCGCCTATAAGTCACGCCTCATCGACTACCTCGACACCTTCATCCAGGATCTGACGGTTCGGGGCCCGCAGATCGCCGGCATTCTGCTCGCTATCGACGCGGGACGACTCGACGATGCGCTCGATGCGCTCGCCGAGCGCGAGGCTGCATCAGCAGCCCCCGACCCGGACGATCCGGACGCGCGAGCGGAGCGCGATCGGGTGAAGACCTCCTGGGCGACCCGCTGGGCCGGGCTGCACGCCTGGTTCGTCGTCGAGGACGGCCGCGAGAGCCAGTCGCGGCTGCTGCGCAAGTCGGCCCTCGCCGCGATCCCCTCGCTGCTCGACGCCGTGCGCGCCGTCCAGGCGCGGCGATCCGGTCGCAGCGACCGCTCGACCGACTACCTCACACTCGCCGTGTGGTTCGAGACCGCGCAGGATGACTCCGAGCGCCACGCCCTCGCTCGCTCGGCATTCGGGCTCTACGCGCCCCGGCACCTCGCCGTCGACGCCGAGACCTGGCAGCGCTGGAACGACGACCCGACCCTCGTCGGAGCTCCCTGGGCGGAGGCGCCGCCCGTCGAAATCTCCCCGCAACTGCGCCGCACCGGCTCGTACGAACGACAAGGCCGCCCGAACCGGGTCATCGACCGTTCAGCCGACCGCGCGATGCTCGCGCTCAAGCTGCGCGAGCAGTCGGAGCAGATCGTGTCCGCACGGCGCCGGCTCGCGACCGACGGGGCCGTCGAGCTCAAGGCACTCGCCGGGCTCGACTCGGCGTCCTTCGGGCTGTTCCTCACGCTGCTCGGCGACGCGCTCGTGCGCAAGCGCCCGGGCGAACGGCACGTTGCCACTGCTTCGAGCGACGGCACGATGCGCATCGAACTCACCGAACTCGACGACGGCCGCACCGTCGCCCTCCCCACCGAGCGCGGCACGCTGCACGGGCCGAACCACCTCGTGCGCATCGTCGACCTCTCGGTCGGCGACAAGGCGGCTTCGGCCCCCTCGCCGAGCGGAGCATCGCGTGAGCGCATCGGGCATCGACGACCGCCAACTGGCCGCCCGGCTGCTGCTGAAACGGCCGCTCATCCGATCGAGCGACGTGGAGGCGTTCCGGCTCGTCCGTCGGCACGCGCAGCACTTGCGCGACTGGTTCGACCGCGAGACCGGCTGGGTGCTGCACCTCGACAGCACGCTCGTACGACTGCACCGCGAGCCGGCCGTGCTCGACGACGGCACCCACCCGTTCGCGCTGCGCGGCGTGCCGTTCTCCCGACGGCGCTACGTGCTGCTCATGCTCTGCCTCGCCGTGCTGGAGCGCTCCGACGCGCAGATCGCGCTCGGGCGGCTCGCGGAGCAGGTGACGCTGCAGGCGCAGCATCCCGAGCTCGCGGCGATCGGGTTCACCTTCAGCCTCGAGGGCTACGACGAGCGCCGTGACTTCGTCGAGGCCGTGCGGATGCTCCTGGAGTGGGGCGTCCTCGATCGCGTCGTCGGCGACGAGCGCGAGTTCACCCAGTCGACGGGCGACGCGCTCTACGACGTCTCCCGGCACGTGCTCGCCGAGCTCCTCGTCACCCGTCGCCCGCCATCGACGGTGGCCGGCGGCGACACCCGCTCACGCATCGAGGCGATCCGCGACCGCGGCCTGCCGCCCACCGAAGAGCTGCGCAATCTGCGGCTGCGCCAGTCACTCACCCGGCGCCTGCTCGACGACCCGATCCTCATGTTCGACGACCTCGACGACGACGAGGCCGCGTATCTGCGCACCCAGCGCGGCGCGATCATCCGGCGGATCGGCGAGTTCTCGGGCCTCGTTCCAGAGATCCGGCTGGAGGGCATCGCGATGGTCGACCTCGACGACGACCTCACCGACCAGCGGATGCCCGCCAAGGGCACCGAAGGCCACGTCACCCTCCTCGTCGCCGAGCACCTGGCAGCGGTCGGCGACCGCACCATCGCGGACCTGCACGCGTACGTTCGCGGCATCGCGCCGCGTTTCGCGTCGTACTGGCGCGGCGGCGCGAGCGAGCCAGGCGCCGAGGTTGGCCTCGTCGAGACCGCCCTCACCACGCTGCACGCGCTGCGCCTCGTTGCCCTGGACGGGGCGGTCGTCCGCGTGAACCCCGCGATCGCCCGCTTCAGCGTGTCCGAACCCATCATCCTCGGAGGCCCGAAACCGTGACCGACCTCACCATCGCATCCCCGCGTACGGATGCCGCGAGCCGGCCCCTGCCGATGCCCACGTCGGCCAGGTGGATGCCCCTGCGCCTCGGCCTCGTCGACCTCTTCTACTACGACGACGAGGTGTTCCCGTTCGTCGATGGCCGACTGCTGCTGCGCGGCAACAACGGCGCCGGCAAGTCTAAGGTGCTCGCGCTGACGCTGCCGTTCCTTCTCGACGGCGATCTGTCGGCGCACCGCATCGAACCCGACGGCGACCGCCAGAAGCGCATGGAGTGGAACCTGCTGCTCGGAGGCGAACACCCGAACAGCGAACGAACCGGCTACACCTGGCTCGAGTTCGGTCGCCTCGACGAGCAGGGCGTCGCGCAATTCACGACCATCGGCGCCGGCCTCAAGGCGGTGCGCGGCAAGCCCGGCATCGCGAAGCACTGGTTCTTCGTCACCTCCGCGCGCGTGGGCGACGAGTTCTCCCTCACCGACGACTCCCGCGTTGTGCTCGGCAAGGCGCGGCTCGACGATGCGCTGGAGTCGCTCGGTGCTGGCCATGTCTACGAGTCGAAGACGCAGTACCGGCGGGCGGTCGACGAACGGCTCTTCAGGCTCGGTGAACGCCGCTACACCGAGCTCATGGAACTCCTGCTCCAGATCCGCGCCCCCCAACTCTCGAAGCGCCCGAGTGAGAGCGCACTCGACAGCGCGCTCTCGGGCTCGCTGACCCCGGTCGGCGACGACGTCATCGCTTCGGTCGCAAACGGCCTGCGCTCCCTCGACGAGGTGCGCGACGAGCTCGCCGGACTCGTCGACGTGCGCCGCTCCCTCTCGTCGTTCCTCGAGCACTACCGCGCCTACGCGCAGGTGCTCCTGCGCCGCCGCGCCGAGGGTCCGCGACGCGACCAGGCCGAGCACGACCGGCTCGGCCGCGAGATCATCGCCGTCACCGCCGACCACGACGCCCACGTCGCCGTGCGCGATGCGGCTGTCACCGAGCTCGCCGAACTGCGCGCCGAACGCACGGAGCGCGAGGCCGAGCGCGAGGCGCTGCGCGACAGCCCGCACGTGCAGAGCGAACGCGAGATCGCACGGGCCGAGCAGCACGCAACCGAGGCCACGGAGCGTGCAGCGACGGCGTCGAAGCAAGCGGCGCGCGCGGTCGAAGCCGCCCAGGCTGCTCGAACCGAGTCGGAGACCGCGGCCCGCACTGCCGGCGCGCAGCGCGCCGCCGTCGAATCGACGCTCGCGACCGCGACGAAGGCGGCGAAGGCCGCCGGGCTTGATGCTTCGCACGGCGTCGCGCTCGACGCCGCGAGCGAGTCGGCCGTCGCCGCGGACCGCACCGCCGCCGGTGCGCGCATCGCCGCACGTCGGGAGGCGCTCGCCCGCATCGCCCGGCTGCGCACCGACCTCGCGGCCGCCGAGCAGGATGCCGGCCGGGCACGAACGGCGGATGCCGACGCCGAGTCGCGCTGGGCGGAGGCGACGGCGCGCGCAGCCGAGGCCGACGACGCCGTTGAGACGGCGATCACGCAGCACCTCGACGCCGTCCAGGCCGCCGTCGGGCGGCTGGCCGAGCTGTCGGTCGAGGATGCGGCGGTCGAGGCGTACGCCGACTGGGTGCGCGTCCGGGACGGCGTCGACCCGCTCGCGTCGGCGCTGCAGGCCGCAGCTACCGTCCGCCGGGCCGAACTGCACGCCGAGCGTGAGCGCACGCGCCTGCAGCGCACCGAGCAGATCGGCGTCCGAGACGACCTCCGTGCCGAGATCGGGGCGCTGGAGTCCGGTACGGTGCGCGAGCCCGAAGCCTGGCCGACGCGCATCCAGTCAGGCCCGGAGTCCCTCCCGCTCTGGCGAGCCGTGGGCTTCGCCGACGGCCTCGACGAGGCCGAGTGCGCCGGACTCGAGGCGGCCCTCGAAGCGAGCGGCCTGCTCACCGCCGTGCTCCACGCCGACGGCGCCGTCCGCTCCCCCGATCACGGCGAAGTGCTCCTGAGCGCCGACGCACCCGCCGTCGCCGGGCCGAGCCTCGCCGACGTCCTCGCGGTCGAACTCCCCGCCGACAGCGCGGTCACCGCCGACGCCGTCGCTGCGGTGCTGCACGCCATCGGGCTCGGCGAACAGGATGCCCCGGCCTGGGCGAGCACCTCCGGCGCCTTCGGCCTCGGCCCCGCCCGCGGCGCGTGGACAGTCGACTCCGCGAGGTACATCGGCGAGACCGCGCGCGCCGCCGCGCGCGCGGCGCGGCTCGAGGTCGCCCGAGCCGAGCTCGCCGAGGCCCAGCGACTGATCGCCGGGCTCGAAGACGTATTGACCGGCATCGACGGACGACTCGGCCGAATCACTGCGGAGGCCGGCGCCGTCCCGTCGCCGAGCGCACTCGTCACGTTGGAGCGCGACGCGACGACGGCGCACGTCCGCGTCGAGTCGTCGGCGGCCGACCGCGTCCGCACCGCCAGCGCCCTCGCCACGGCGATCGCCAATCGGGATGCCCGTGCCGTCGAGCTCGAGACCGACGCCGCAATGCTCGGCCTTCCGACCGCGCCCGCCGAACTCGACGCCCTCGCCGGTGCGCTCGACGCCTACGAGCGCGCCACGACCGACTTCGCGCACGGCGCCGTGCAATGGCTGACGGCGGCCGAGTCTGCCGGTGGCGCCCGCCGCCGTGCGGACGCGGCCACCGCATCCGCCGACGAGTATGCCGTCGAGGCGAGCCGCACCGACGACGACGCCCTCCGAGCGCGCACCTACGCCGAGACCGTGCGGGCCCGTTTCGGCGCGGCCGTCGAGAGCTACCGTGCCGAGGTCGAGGCTGCGGACGCCGCACTTCGGAAGCTCGGGAAGACGATAGACGAGACCAACGCCTCGCGCGAGGCGTCCGCACTCGACGCGGCCAAGTCCGAAAGCCGCCTCGAAGCGCTCCGAGCCGATCTCGCGCGCGCAGCGGCCTCGCGTACTGCGTCCATCGACGCGCTGCGCGCCACGGTCGCACTCGGGATCGCCGAGGTCGCGATGCCCGCCGCCGAATTCCCGAGCACCATCGAGGAGTGGACGGCCACGGCGGGCGTGCACGCGGCCCGTGCGATCGAGAGCGGACTCGCCGACATCGACCATTCCGACGTTCGATCCGACCGCCTCACGACGGCCGTCGCGACCCGCATCACCGAGCTGCAGCGCGACCTCAGCCGGCACGACTACGAGGTGGCCGTCGTACAGGCCGACGCCGGCACCCGCGTGTTCGTCTCGGCGCGCGGGTCGGAGACCACCCTTCCCGCCCTCGACGCGAGCCTCGCGGCGCAGATCGAGCAGCACGAGCGGCTGCTGTCGGCGCGCGAACGCGAGATCATTCAGAACCACCTCGTCACCGAGGTCGGAACGCAGCTCTCCGAGCTCATCGGTGCCGCCGACCGGCAGATCGCTGAGCTCAACCAGGAGTTGCGCACGCGGCCGACCAGCACCGGCATGGTTCTGCGAGTCCGCTGGATCCCGCGCGGGGACGGCCCCGGAGGGCTCGCCGAGGCCCGGCGCATCCTCGGTTCGGTCGGCGACGTCTGGAGCGACGAGGAGCGCACGGCGCTCGGCGACTTCTTGCAAGCCCGCATCGCCGCGGTCCGCGACGACGATGAGACGGGCAACTGGTACGACCACCTCGGCGCGGCACTGGACTACCGCGGCTGGCACCGATTCGTCGTGGAGCGCAAGCAGGGCGACAACTGGCGCGCCGCCACCGGGCCCGCCTCCGGCGGCGAACGGGTGCTCGCGGCGAGCATCCCGCTGTTCGCCGCCGCGTCGTCGCACTACCGCACGGCGGCCGACCCGCACGCGCCTCGGCTCGTCATGCTCGACGAGGCGTTCGCCGGAGTCGACGACGACTCTCGCGCCAATTGCCTGGGCCTCCTCGCCGAGTTCGACCTCGACGTGGTCATGACGAGCGAGCGCGAATGGGGATGCTACGCCGAAGTGCCCGGCCTCTCGATCGCCCAGTTGAGCCGCTTCGACGACACCCCCACCGTGCACGTGCAGCTGTGGCGCTGGGACGGCCGGCGGCGTGAACGCATCGGCGAGGATGCCCCCACGGCGGCGGACGGCGAGCTCTGGTGAGCGGCAACATCGAACGCCTCCGTGCGGTGCTCGGAGCCCCCGATCTCGCCTGGCTGGTGGCCCGCCTGCGAACTCGTCTCGAGCGGGACGGCGAGCTCATCGGCGAACTCACGTCGTCGAAAGTCGACGTCGCCGAGCGCGCGGCCGTCGCGCGGCTGCTCGGGCGCCCCGTCCGCGCTGGTGCCTCGGTCTCGGTGCCGCTCGACGCGCTCGACGCGGTGCTGCGCCGACGGCTCTGGCCGGACGGTCTCGAGTCGGCCGTCGTCGCGCTCACCGGACCGTACCTGCACCCCGGTGAACGACGTCGCACGAAGGATGCCTGGCGCAATGCGCAGGAACGGCTCGAGGGCATTGCGACCGCGCACCCCGAGGCGTCCGCGTGGGTGGCGCGTGCGACGCGAACCGGTGCGCTGAAGCGGAACAGCTCAGATGCGCTCGACGCGGCCATCCTCGCCGCACGACTCGCCGCCCTCGCCGACGCAGTGCCCGTCGAGCCGGATTCGCTCGCGGTGCTCGCCGGGCGATTGTTCGCGGATGCACACGCGCTTGACGCCGACCGGCCGCTCGGGCGGCTCGCCGTCGGGCTCGTTGCAGCGCTCGGCGCCCTCGGGCCGACCGACGCGACGGGGGCGCACTTGCGCCGGGCAGCGTGGGCCTGCGTCGGCGTCGTCGTCGATGAACTGTCGTCGTCGGTGCTCACCGTCGGACTGCCCGGTGGCAGCGGCTCGCCGACGGCTCGCGCGCTCGCGGCGCTGTCCGTCGAGGGGCAGCCCGCCCTGCTCACGTATCGCCAGGTCGCCGGCGACGACATCGGCACGGTGCCGCGGCTCGTGTACGTGTGCGAGAACCCCGCGATCGTCGCCGCCGCGGCCGACCGACTCGGCGCATCCGCCCCGCCGCTCGTCTGCCTCGACGGGCAGCCCGGCGCGGCGGCGGTGCGCCTGCTCCGCCGGCTCGTCAACGGCGGCGCGGCGCTCGCGTACCACGGCGACTTCGACGGCGGCGGCGCGGCGATCGCGCGAACGCTCGCACGGCACGTCCCGTGGCAACCGTGGCGTTTCGAAGCCGCGGACTACCTCGCGGCCGTCGGCTCGATCACGGGGCTGACCTCGTTCACCGGTGCGATCGGCGCGACGGAATGGGACCCGGCCCTCGCCGAATCGCTCGAATCCCATCGACTTCGCGTCGAGGAGGAAGCCCTCGTCGAGACGCTGCTGGCCGACCTCGCCGCATTCGCAGCCGTCGAGGCGCCCACGGCGCCGTGAGGTAGGCCAGATGTCGGAGCCGAGCGCTCGGACCTTACGCGCTGCTGCTCGAGGGGCGGAATCCGTCGAGCTGCTTGCCCAGGTGCGCGCTCCGCTCAGCGGCGCGCTCGACGAGCGTCCGCGCGAAAGCCGCGTTCTCGCCTGCCAATGCTGCCTCATGGGCGGCGGAGCGGAGCGCATCGGGCAGCGCTTCGACGAGGTGGCGCGCGCGCTCGATTACCCAGTCTTCGGCCAAGCCCACCCCGGCGGCCTCCTGAACGAGATGCCCGGGTTCGATCTCGAACGTGCGGTAGTGGCCGGCATAGGACATCGCAAGCTTCGCTTTGCGGTTGTTGATCTCCGGGTACGCCAGCGCCGAACCGAGGTCGTACAGCGGCGCCAGAGTCGGGCGCGGACGTCGAGGATCGGGGTACACCAGCGCATAGTTCTTCGCGTGGGCATCGGTGCCAAGCGCAGCCCAGTTGAAAAGGGTCGCCTCGAAGAAGCGCTCGATCTCGCCCTGCACGATGAAGCCGGGGATGCTTCGCATCACAGCGCCGATTGCGGCGATCCCGGGGCCGCCCTCGTTCTGGTACTTCGCCGACGGGTGGACGCCCATCACCTGCGCGAAGTCCTCCTGGTGTCGGCGCACGATGCCGCCGTCAGCATCCGCCACTCGGTCGAAGCGCTCGACGACGATCGCCGACTCATCCTCGAACGTTGTCACCGAGCTGTGAGCCACCCGGAGACCGAGAGTTTGCGCGGCACGCATCGTGAGGTGCTCGTTCAGGTCGCTTCGCTTGAGGCCCACCACCCCGGGCTTGACGATGTGCGTCGACGCGGCTCGTCCGGTCGCCATCCCCCAGCCGTGCTCCGTGCGCACGAGCGTGAACTTCGACTGAGCACCGGCCAGCGAGAAGTAGCCGCTCTCGTACCCCGGTGTGACCCATGCGGACGGGTCCTGCCTGAGCTCTCGGAGGTGCACGGCGATCCGCGCCTCGCTGATCGGCTCGACGCCGGATGCACCGACCAGCTCGGCCTCGTCGTGCTCCTCAGCATCGACGAGCTGCACCGCGCCGGCGGCATCGAGACCGACGTTCGCCAGCAGACCGAGCTGGTTCTGCGATGACACTCCGAAACGCCTGCCCCACCGCTCGAGTACGTCGTTGTTGTCCGGCAGCAGATTCCACAGGTAGTTGCCCGGGGCAGCTCCGTCATGACGGCGGCGGGTCTTCGGCAGCGACCACGACAGCTCGGTTCGGTCGGCGCCCGACTGCCACGCGCGGTCGTATTCGAGTGTGATCCGACCACCGTCGAGCTGGTCGAACCAACCGACGCGATGGCCGTTCATGTAGGCGGTGAGTCTCATCGTTCGAACGGATCCGTGCTCGGGATGTCCATGAACATCGGGTCGGGATCTTCGAGATCAAGAGGGTCGACTCGAACATCGAGAGCGAGCGCCTCGAGCAGTTCGACGAGACTGTCGACGCTCGCACTTCCCGCATGACCGGACTCGAAGCGCACAACCCACTGCCGAGCTTTGCCGATGCGCTCGGCGAGCTCCGCCTGCGTCATGCCCAAGTCCGTGCGCCGGTCGCGCACAATGTTGCCCCAGTCGCGCGCTGTGCCGACGAACATGTCCGGATCTCCCACCCAGCTCATCCGGCGGATACCCATGTACGAAATCTCGCACACAGGTCCGCGTGTACGAATATTCTGACACTGCGGATCATGTACGTCAATGCGTACACGCCCAAGCGCCGAAGACGCATCAGAGCGTCAAGCTGCGCATGGGAGCGGGTGCACACCTACCAGTTATGACCGCCACCTGTCGATTCCCAGCGCCCCGTGCGTCGCTTTGCGCGAAGGCGCACTCGCCGAGCGCGGCGCCCGCCCTTCCGAGAAATGCCTGGTTGCACGGTGCCGATCCGGGTTCGGCACCGTGACAACCCAGGTCGTCGTCGAGACCGGCGACGGTCCGGCAGACTCCGAGAACCCCTGGTCCCACGGTCGCGCGTCGGACGCGGCACCGTCACGACCCCAAGATGCCGTCGAGGATCTGCGCCGTCACCGGGTCGACCACTTCCGCAGAGACGACGTAGCTCGCGCGAGTGATCTGCTCGTTCGCGTGCCCGAGCAGCCGGGACGCGATGGTGATGCCAGCCGCGCGCTCGACGAGGGTCGCGGCGGTTCGGCGATAGAGGTGCGTCGTGTACTCGTCGACGGGCACGCCGAGCGCACGGAGCTCCGGCTCGGCGTCGTCGATGAAGGTGCGCAGCAGCCGCTCGTAGTTGCTCACGCTCAGTGAGCGGCCCGTGGCCGTCGGGAAGAGGTACGCGTCCTCGCTCGGCTCCGCGAGCGCCAGGCGCCGGCGCACCGCTGCGGCCGCCATCGACGGCAGCGCGATCGTGCGTCGCTGTTGTGAGCGCTTCGGGGAGTCTTTCCGGTACGTGCCCTCGGTGCGGTTGGACACGATCGTCCCGTTGACGATGACCGTCGGCGGGCTGGTCGTCATGTCGACGTCGCGGCGGCGCAAGCCGATGCACTCGCCGACACGCATCGAGGTGCCGAGCATGATGTCCATGCCGTCGATCAGCGCGGTAGTTCGGGCGTGGTCCGCGCTTGCGCGTCCATCGCCCCATGAGGTCGCGGATGCCGTCGATCTGCTTCGGAGTGAGCGCCGATTCCTTCTTCGGTGCGGTGGGCAGCCGTTGCACATCGCGCACGGGGTTGGTCGGCATCGCGCCGTCGCGGACGGCGTAGCCGCAGACGAGGCTGAGCACCGAGCGCACCTTGCGCGCCTTCGAGTTCGACTCCTCGGCGAGCAGCTGCTGCAGGATGCGGTCGCATCGGCCGACGGAGAGGTGCTCGAGTCGGATCGCCCCGAAGCGCGGCTTGAGCACGAGCCGGGCGATCGTCTCGTAGTTCTCGAACGTCGAGTACGACAGACTGCCGGCCTGCGCACGCGTGCGGATCTGCGGGAGCCACGCATCGATCGCCTCGACGAGCGTGCTGAGCGGCGAGAGGCCGATCGCTCCCCGGTCGAGTGCTGCGCCGCGAGCCGCTGCAGCTCCTCGCGTGCCGCTGCCTCCGTGTCTGCGGTGGCGGTGAGCCGGTATCGGTAGCCGCCGTCGTCGCGCGTCGTTCCTCGGGCTCGGTAACGGCCGTTCGCCTCCCGGGAGACGTTGACGGTGCCGAGTTCGCCCGGAACGATCCTGGGGCCTAGCCATGTCGATGCTCCCGCACCCAGGCGAGCACCTCGTCGAGGTCGTAACGGACGTGCCGGCCGAGCTTGACGAACGGCGGACCGCCGGGCGAGAGACGCCAGTCCTCGAGGGTGCGGGCTGGGAGCTGCAGCAGTTCGGCGAGCTCGCCCTGCGTGAGGAACGTCGGAGCGGTGATGGAGTGCGCGATGTCGGTCATACCCGGAAGGTGCGCGGGCCGACCCGGCACTCCTCCGAACCGTGCCGGTCGCTTCCGTAGCCGCCGTGGCAGCGCGCCTGAACGTGTGCACAAACCGGGGTCTGTGTCATCGCTTGTGTACAAACGCCTCAGGAACGCCCACTCAGAGGGGCGAGGCGATGGGTCGTACTTCAGCGGAATTCCGCCGATTTCACTGCTGGGGTACCTGGACTCGAACCAAGAACAACTGAACCAGAATCAGCCGTGTTGCCAATTACACCATACCCCAATGGTCTCAGACCGCGTTTGACCGCGTTCCGAACCGAGAAGCAACTCTATCCGACGATCCGCTTGACTCCAAACTGAGCGACTCTCGGGCCGCGCCGCGCGCGGCGACACGGCCCGAGAAGCACCCCGATAGAGCTCAGGCGAGCCGCCCCGCGAGCTTCTCGAGCCGCGCGAGCGAGTCGATCTTGCCGAGGATCTGCATCGACTCGAAGAGCGGCGGCGAGACGCGTCGGCCCGAGATCGCGGTGCGCACGGGGCCGAAGGCCACGCGGGGCTTGAGCTCGAGCCCGTCGACGAGGGCGGCGCGGAGCGCCTCTTCGATCTCGGCGGTCGTCCACGACGAGGCGGGCAGCGCGTCGAGCGCGTCGCGGGCGGCCCCCAGCACCGAAGCAGCGTTCTCGGGAAGAGAAGACAGCGCGTCGCCCTCGAACTCGAGCCCCGAGGCATCCGTGAACAAGAACCCGAGCATGCCGGGAGCCTCGCCGAGCAGTCCGATGCGCTCTTGCACGAGCGGCGCGGCTTCGGCGAGCACGGCGGCGTCGGCCGCTCCCAGAGGGGCGGACACCACCCCGGCAGCCGAAAGGTACGGCACGGTGCGCGCGGCGAAATCGGAAGGCTCGAGGAGCCGGATGTGGTCGCCGTTGATCGACTCGGCCTTCTTCAGGTCGAAGCGCGCGGGGTTGGGGTTGACGTTGACGACGTCGAACGCGGCGACGAGCTCGTCGCGGCTGAACACGTCGCGGTCTGCAGAGAAGCCCCAGCCGAGGAGGGCGAGGTAGTTGAGCAGGCCCTCGGGGATGAAGCCGCGGTCGCGGTGGTGGAAGAGGTTCGACTCGGGGTCGCGCTTGGAGAGCTTCTTGTTGCCCTCGCCCATGACGTAGGGCAGGTGGCCGAAGCGCGGCACGAACGTCGTCACGCCGATGTCGATGAGCGCGTGGTAGAGCGCGATCTGGCGGGGCGTCGACGAGAGCAGGTCTTCGCCGCGGAGCACGTGCGTGATGCCCATGAGGGCGTCGTCGACGGGGTTCACGAGCGTGTAGAGCGGGGCGCCGTTGGGGCGCACGAGCACGTAGTCGATCGTCGAGCCGACGGGGAAATCGATGCGGCCGCGAACGAGGTCGTCGAAACCGAGGTCGACCTCGGGCACGCGCAGGCGCAGCGCGGGCTGGCGGCCCTCGGCGCGGAATGCGGCCTTCTGCTCCTCGGTGAGGTCGCGGTCGTAGTTGTCATAGCCGAGCTGCTTCGGTCGCCCATTCGCGAGATTGCGGGCGTCGATCTCCTCGGCGGTCGAGTAGCTCTCGTAGAGGTGACCGGCGGCTTTCAGCCGCTCGATGACGTCGGCGTAGATCTCGCCGCGCTGCGACTGCCGGTAGGGCTCGTTCGGGCCGCCGACGCCGACGCCTTCGTCCCAGTCGAGGCCGAGCCACGTGAGGGCGTCGAGGATCATCTCGTAGCTCTCTTCGCTGTCGCGTGCGGCGTCGGTGTCTTCGATGCGGAAGATGAACTTTCCGCCCGTGTGGCGCGCGTACGCCCAGTTGAAGAGAGCTGTGCGGATGAGCCCGACATGGGGCGTTCCGGTCGGCGAGGGGCAGAAGCGCACGCGGACGTCGCTGCCGGTGGCGGTGGTCGTGGGGTGGGCCGTGTCAGACATCGCCCACCATCGTATCGACCGACGCTCCGAGCGCTGCGAGAGCGGCGGCGATCGCGGGCACGCGTTCGGCGCCGCGGGCGGTCACGAGGTGGAGCGATCGCGAATCCTCGCGCGCGGTCGGGCGCACGACGACACCGGGATGCCTCGGGGTCGCCGCGAGCGCGAGGCCCGGCAGGAGCGCGACGCCGAGCCCTTGGGCGACCATGCCCTCGACAGCGACGAAGTTGTCGGTCTCGAACGCGATGCGGGGCGCGAAGCCCGCGGCATCGGCCAGTTCGAGGAGATGCCCGCGGCAGCGGGGGCATCCGGCGATCCAGGGCTCGTCGGCGCACGCGTCGAGCGCGACGACGTCGAGCGAAGCGAGCGGATGTCCCGCGCGCAGCACGAGACGGACGGGCTCGGTGCCGTACGGCCGCACGGCGAGCCCGCGCGCGCTCGCGCGGTGGGGGTCGTCGCGGTCGCCGGGATAGCTGAACGTGATCGCGAGGTCGGCGCGGTCGCGGCGCACGGCCTCGACGGCCTCGGGCGGCTCGGCTTCGACGTAGGTCACCTCGACGCCGGGATGACTCGCCCGCAGCTTCGCGATGAGCCGCGGCACGATCGTGGGCGACGCCGACGGGAACGCCACGAGACGCAGGCGCCCGGCACGGAGCCCCCGGAGCTCTGCGAGCTCACCCGCAGCCGCGTCGAGCGCGGTCGCGACTCCCCTGGCATGTCGCGCGAGCGCGCGGCCGGCCTCGGTAAGGCGGATGCCTCGGCCGACGCGTTCGACGAGGGCGACGCCCGTGCGCTCCTCGAACCGGCGCACCTGTTGGCTCACGGCGGGCTGGCTGTAGCCGAGCGCGGCGGCAGCGGCCGTGAGCGAGCCATGCTCGGCGATCGCATTGACGACGCGCAGGGTCTGCACGTCGATCGCCTGGGCGAAGGGCTCGGTCGTGGCATCCGTCATCTCGTCATCCTACGCAGGAATAAGCATCTGTGATCTGTTCGATTGAATACCTGCCATTGTCGAATGGATGCCTCCCGCCGAGACTCGTTCCATGCACCACGCCCGCTCCTCCTACCCCGCCGGCCGCGGCTACCTCGCCGCGTGCACGATGGGACTCCCGACCGCGGCGACGCGCGACGCCGTCATCCTCGACGCCCTCGCGTGGACCGAGGGCACGGCGAGCGCCGCCGACTACACGGCTGTCGTCGAACACGCCCGCGGGCACGCCGCGACCCTCCTCGGCACGACCGCCGACCGCATCGCGCTGGGCTCGCAGGTGTCGGTCTTCGCAGGGCTCGCGGCGGCCGCCGCGCCCACGGGCGCCGAGATCGTCTGCGCGCTCGGCGACTTCTCGTCGATCGTCGCGCCGTTCCTCGCGCGCGGCGACCTGAAGGTGCGGCACGTGCCGCTCCCGGAGCTTGCCGACGCGATCGGGCCGCACACGTGGCTCGTCGCGTGCTCGGTCGTGCAGTCGGCGACGGGCGAGGTCGCCGACCACCGGGCGATCTCGGCGGCGGCACGCGCGGCGGGCGCGCTCGTGCTCTTCGACACGACGCAGGCGACGGGGTGGCTGCCCACGACCGATCTCGACGCCGATCTCGTCGTCTGCCACGCCTACAAGTGGCTGTCGGCGCCGCGCGGAGCAGCGTTCGCGTCGCTTTCGGACGCCGCGATCGGCACGTTCACGCCGCACACGGCCGGGTGGTACTCGAGCGACGACCCGTGGACATCGTGCTACGGCCCCGCCCCCGCGCTTTCGGCGGGTGCGCGCCGCTTCGAGGTCTCCCCCGCGTGGCACGCGTGGGTCGGCGCCGAGGTCGCGCTCGGATTCGCTGCCTCGCTCGACCTCGGCACGGGCCCCGGCTCGGTGCACTCGCACGACGTCGGCCTCGCGAACGCGTTCCGTGCGCGGCTCGGGCTCGAGCCATCCGACAGCGCGATCGTGACGTGGCCCGACGAGTCGGGCGACGCGCTCGCCGCGCTCACGGCCGCGGGCATCATGGCGTCGGGTCGCGCGGGCCGCGCGCGCGTCGCGTTCCACCTCTGGAACGACGACGAGGATGTCGCGCTCGCCGCCGCCGCGGTCACCACGCGCCGTGTCGCGTTGCGCGGGCACTGATCCGACCGTCAGACTCGCGGGGTGACCTTCCTCCCCCTCACGTCGGCCTCAGGCATCCGCTGGACCGTCGAAGCCGTCGCCGCGTCCGCACCCGTGCCTGCCGAGGCATCCGCCCTGCTCGAGGGCCGCGCGATCGCCGCGACCGTGCCCGGACTCGTGCACACCGACCTTCTCGACGGTGGGCTCATCCCCGATCCGTTCGACGGCGACAACGAGCGGCGTCTCGCGTGGATCGGCCGCACCGACTGGCGCTACCGCGCGAGCTTCGACTGGCACGACGACGGAAACATCCGCCACGACCTCGTCGCGCGCGGCCTCGACACGGCCGCGACCGTGCGCCTGAACGGCGCCGTCGTCGCCGAGACCGCCAACCAGCACCGCTCGTACCGCTTCGACGTGCGCGATGCCCTCGTCGAAGGCCGCAACGAACTCGTGATCGACTTCCGCGCACCGCGCACGTGGGCCGAGGAGCAGGCCGCGATCTTCGGCGCCCGCCCGAGCCCCTACCCGAGCCCGTACAACGCCGTCCGAAAGGTAGCGTGCGACTACGGCTGGGACTGGGGCATCGACCTCGCGTCGTCGGGCATCTGGCGCGAGATCGGCCTCGACTCGTGGTCGGGGGTGCGCATCGCGTCGGTTCGGCCGCTCGTCGACGTGACGCGCGATGCCGAGGGGCGCGCACTCGGCTCCCTCGCCGCGCACGTCGCGCTCGAATGGGCGGATGACACGGCCGCACCCATCGAGGTCACCGCAACGATCGCGGGCCGCTCCGCACGCCTCCGCGCGGTGCCCGGTCACACCGAGGTTCTCCTCGAAGTCGACGCGGGCGAGGTCGACCTGTGGCACCCGCGCGGGTATGGCGATGCGACGCTCTACGACGCCCGCGTGACTGCCGGCGACACAGCCTGGGAGTCCCGCGTCGGCTTCCGCACCGTGTGCATCGAGCAGACCCCCGATGCGCACGGCACGTCGTTCGTGATCGTCGTGAACGACGAGCCCGTCAACGTGCGCGGCGCGAACTGGATCCCGCGCGACGCGCTCGTGACGCGCCTCACCGACGCCGACTACCGCCAGGGCGTCGCCGATGCGATCGACGCGAACATGAACCTCCTGCGGGTGTGGGGCGGCGGCCACTACGAAGACGACCCCTTCTACGCAGCATGCGACGAGCAGGGCGTGCTCGTCTGGCAGGACTTCACGCTCGCATGCGCGGCCTACGCCGAAGACGACCCGTTGTGGTCGGAGTTCGAGGCCGAGGCGCGCGAGCACATCACGCGCCTTTCGGTGCATCCGTCGCTCGTCGTGTGGAACGGCGGCAACGAGAACCTCGAAGGCTATGTCGACTGGGGCTGGCGGCAAGAGCTCGCGGGCCGCACGTGGGGCGAGGGGTACGCGTTCGACCTCTTCCCGGCCCTCGTCGCCGAGCTCGACCCGACCCGCCCGTACTTCCCGGGCAGCCCGTACTCGATGCGCTACGCGCACCCGAACGACCCCAAGCACGGCACGAAGCACATCTGGGACGTGTGGAACCAGCTCGACTACACCGCCTACGCGAACCACGAGCCGCGGTTCGTCGCCGAGTTCGGTTTCCAGGGCCCGCCCGCGTGGTCGACGCTCACCGGCGTCGTGCACGACGAGCCGCTCGACCCGTACGGCCCGCACATGCTCGTGCACCAGAAGGCCGCCGACGGCAATCTGAAGCTCGAACGCGGCCTCGGCGCGCACCTGCCGCAGCCGCGCACGATCGACGAATGGCACTTCGCGACCCAGCTCAACCAGGCGAACGCCGTCGCGTTCGGCATCGCCCACTTCCGGTCGCTGTTTCCGCGCAACACGGGCCAGGTCGTGTGGCAGTTGGATGACTCGTGGCCGGTCATCTCGTGGGCGGCCGTCGACTTCCACGGCATCCGGAAGCCCCTGTGGCACGCCCTCCGCCGCGTGTACGAGCCGCGCCTCCTCACGCTGCCGCCGCGCGACGGCGCACTCGCGCTCGTCGCGCTCAACGACACGGCCGAGTCGTGGACGGGCACGATCGAGCTCACCCGCGAAACGGTCGACGGCGACGTGCTCGCGAGCGAGCGCCTCGACCTCTCGGTCGACCCTCGGGGAGCTTCCACCCTCGCGCTCAGCGAGGCCGTGCGAATTCCGGATGACTCGAGCCGCGAGCTCCTCGTCGTGCGCACCGTGCACGACGACGGCGCGGCGGCCGTCGTGCATCCCTTCGCCGAAGACGCCGCGCTGTCGCTCAAGCCGCTCGCCGAGGCGGCATCGATCGAGGTCGTCGCCGACGAGGCATCCGGACGCATCGAACTGACCGTCACCGTCCGCTCGCTCGTGAAAGACCTCGTCGTGCAGGCCGACCGCCTCGACGCGAACGCACGCGTCGACACGGCGCTCGTCACGCTTCGCGCGGGCGAACGGCACACGTTCATCGTCACGGGCGTGGGCGCCGAGGCATCCTCGCGCGCTCGCGACGTCTTGACCTCGTTCCCGGGGCTCTCGTCGGTCAACGACCTCGTCGCCCGCTGAGCAGGCGGTGCGAGGTCAGCGGACGGGGTTCGACAGCGTGCCGAGGCCCGACACCGTCACGTCGACGCGGTCGCCCGAGACGAGCGGGCCGACGCCCGCGGGCGTTCCAGTGAGGATCACGTCCCCCGGCAGGAGCGTGAACACGGCCGACGCGTACGCGATGATCGCGGGGATCGAGAACACCATGTCGGAGAGCCGTCCGTGCTGACGCACCTCGCCGTTGACGCTCGTCTCGATCGTGCCGCCCTCGAGGTCGATGTCGGTGTCGATGACCGGGCCGAGCGGGCAGAACGTGTCGAAACCCTTCGCGCGCGACCACTGACCGTCGCGGTGCTGCAGGTCGCGGGCCGTCACGTCGTTCGCGATCGTGTAGCCGTAGACGACGTCGAGCGCGTCTTCTTCTTTCACGTTCTTCGCGATCGCACCGATGACGACCGCGAGCTCGCCCTCGTGCTCGACCTGCTGCGACTGCGGCGGCAGCACGATGTCGACGTTCGGGCCGATGACCGACGTGTTCGGCTTCAAGAAGATGAGCGGCTCGGCGGGCACGTCGTTGCCGAACTCGGTCGCGTGCTCGCGGTAGTTGCGACCCACGGCGACGATCTTCGATCGGGGGATGACCGGGGCGAGGAACTCGGCGTCGGCGAGCGCCACGCGCTCCCCCGTCGGCTCGTACCCCGCGAACAGCGGGTCGCCCTTCAGCACGACGAGCTCGTCCTCCTCTTCGTCGAGGATGCCGAACGAGATGGTCTCACCGTGACTGAACCGCGCGATCTTCATGCGTCCAGGCTATCCGGGATGAGGCGTTTGCCGAGGCTCACCGCTTCGTCGGGCACATAGCCGAGCCGGGCGTAGAACTCGAGCACCGCCGTGTTGGTCGACCGCACCTGCAGGTTGAGCTTGGGGCATCCGCGCTCGAGCAGCAGCCGCTCGGCCTCGGCCATGAGCGCACGGCCCAGACCGCCGCCGCGCAGCGACACGTCGACCGCGAGGTAGTTCACCCAGCCGCGGTGGCCGTCGTAGCCGACCATGGCGGTGCCCACGACACGCGCTGCAGCGCCGGCCGCCGACGCTTCGGCGACGAGGAACAGCTCAGGCTGCACCGTGAGCTTTCGCTCGATGTCGCGATACGGATCGTTCCACGGTTTCACGAGCCCGCTCGCACGCCACAGCGCGACGACCGGTTCGGTGTCGGCGACGGCGAACGGCCGGATCCGAGGGGATCCGGCCGTCGCCGACTGCGGGTCTGCTGCGCTCACGCGTCGAGCCGGACCATCCAGCCGTGACGGTCCTCGACGCGGCCGTACTGGATGCCCGTGAGCTCTTCGCGGAGGCTCAGCGCGAGCTTCTCGGCCTCGTCGCCCGTGTGCAGGATCTCGAAGTCCTCGGCGAGGAGGCGACCGATCGGAACGACGACGGCCGCCGTGCCGCACGCGAACGCGCCCACGATGTCGCCGGATGCCGCGCCCTCGCGCCACTCGTCGATCGACACCTGACGGCGCTCGACGACGTGGCCGCGGTCGGCCGCGAGCTGGAGGATCGAGTCGCGCGTGATGCCCTCGAGGATCGAGTCGGACTCGGGCGTGATGAGCGTGCCGTCTTTCTTGACGAGCACGAGGTTCATGCCGCCGAGCTCCTCGATGTTCCGGCCGTCGAGGAAGAGCACCTGCTGACATCCGTGCTCGTAGGCCTCGGCCTGCGGCAGCAGGCTCGACGCGTAGTTGCCGCCGGTCTTCGCCGCCCCCGTGCCGCCCTTGCCCGCACGCGCGTACTGCGTCGACAGCCAGATGTTGACGGGCTGCACGCCGCCCGAGAAGTACGCGCCCGCGGGACTCGCGATGAGGTAGTACGCGACCTTCTTCGCAGGTCGGACGCCGAGGAACGCCTCCTTCGCGAACATGAACGGACGGAGGTACAGGCTCGTCTCGGCCTGCGACGGCACCCAGGAGCCGTCGACCGCGATGAGCTGCTTCACCGAGTCGAGGAAGATGTCGCTCGGCAGCTCGGGGAGCGCGAGCCGGCGAGCCGAACGCTGCATGCGCGCGGCGTTCTCGTACGGGCGGAAGGTGTGGATCGACCCGTCTGCGTGACGGTACGCCTTCATGCCCTCGAAGATCTCCTGGCCGTAGTGGAGCACCGCGGCGGCGGGGTCGAGCTGGATGGGGCCGTACGGCGAGACGCGCGGCCGGTGCCAGCCGCCCTTCTCGCTCCAGCACACGTCGACCATGTGGTCGGTGAAGTGCTGGCCGAAGCCGGGCGCGGCGAGGATGGCGTCGCGGTCGGCGTCGGACTTCGCCGCGTCGTTGCGGCTGACCTGCCAGACGAGCCCGGCTGCGGTCGGGGCCTGGAGCGGGAGGTCGATGCTCATGTCGTCTTCTTTCGGATCGTGGGGCGGGGCCCCGGTCGGACGCTTATGCGGCGATGCGGGCGGCGGCGATGCCTGCGGCGATCGCGTCGCCGATCTCGGCCGTCGAGCGACGGGCGTCGCCGCGGGACTCGAGGTCGGCTGCGACCGCCCGCTCGACGCGGGTCGCGGCTTCGGCTTCGCCGAGGTGGCGGAGCAGGAGCGCGACCGAGAGGATCGCGGCGGTCGGATCGGCGATGCCCTTCCCGGCGATGTCGGGAGCCGAACCGTGCACCGGCTCGAACATGCTCGGGAAGCGGCCGTCGGGGTTGATGTTGCCCGAGGCCGCGAGGCCGATGCCGCCGCTGATCGCGCCGGCCAGATCGGTCAGGATGTCGCCGAAGAGGTTGTCCGTGACGATGACGTCGAATCTAGCAGGATCCGTGACGAGGAAGATCGTCGCCGCATCGACGTGCAGATAGTCGACAGCCACCTCGGGGAACTCTGCGGCGACGGCGTCGACCGTGCGCTTCCACAGGGCACCCGCGTAGACGAGCACGTTGGTCTTGTGCACGAGGGTGAGCTTCTTGCGGCGCTGCGAGGCCTGCGCGAACGCGAAGCGCACGACCCGCTCGACGCCGTAGGCCGTGTTGACGGACACCTCGTTGGCGACCTCGTGCGGGGTGCCCGTACGGATCGCGCCGCCGTTGCCGACGTACGGCCCCTCGGTGCCCTCGCGCACCACGACGAAGTCGACTTCGCCCGGGTTTGCGAGCGGGCTCGTGACCGACGGGTGCAGCACCGTCGGACGCAGGTTCACGTAGTGGTCGAGGTCGAACCGCAGCTTCAGGAGCAGCCCCCGCTCGATGTTCGCGCCGACCAGTCGCGGGTCGCCCGGCACGCCGCCGACCGCGCCCAACAGGATCGCGTCGTGCGACGCGATCGCGGCGAGGTCGGCGTCGGTGAGGACCTCGCCCGTCTCGAGATAGCGACCCGCCCCGAGCGAGAACGGCGTCTGCTCGACGGCGACGTCGGTGCCGGCGATCGCGGCGTCGAGCGCCTTGAGCGCCTCGGCGACGACCTCGGGCCGATGCCGTCGCCGGGGATGACCGCGAGCTTGACCGTGCGTGCCATGGAGGGGTGGGTCCTTTCGTATGGGGTGGAATCAGCGTAGCCGTGAACGCGCTCGGCGGCCGGTGCGAGGAGCACCGACCGCCGAGGCATCCGAACGCCTGGTGCCGCTTACTCTTCGGTGATGTCGATCTCGACGAAGACCTTCGCGTCGATCGCCGCGCGCACGCGGTCGATGACCTCGGCCGGAACGGGCGAGTCGACCGTGAGCACCGAGAGCGCCTGGCCGCCGGCTTCGTTTCGCGCGATCTGCATGCCCGCGATGTTGATGCCGGCCTCGCCGAACTCGCTGCCGTAGACCGCGACGATGCCGGGACGGTCGGCGTAGCGCATGACGATGTGGTGCTTCGCGATCGGCACCTCGATCTCGTAGCCGTCGATGCCGACGAGCTTCTCGATCTGCTTGGGGCCGGTCAGCGTGCCCGATACCGAGAACTGCGTGCCGTCGGAGACCGAACCGCGAAGCGTGATGACGTTGCGGTAGGCGGGGCTCTCGCCGTCGGTGATGAGGCGCACGGCGATGCCGCGCTGCTCGGCGAGGAGCGGCGCGTTGACGTACGAGACCGTCTCGGAGACGACGTTCGTGAAGACGCCCTTGAGCGCCGCGAGCTTCAGGACGCTCACGTCGTAGTCGACGAGCTCGCCGCGCACCTCGACGTCGAGGCTCGTGATGGGACCGTGCGCGAGGCCCGAGAACAGCTGGCCGAGCTTCTCGACGAGGGGGATGCCGGGGCGCACGTAGGGGTCGATGACGCCGCCCGCGACGTTGACGGCGTCGGGCACGAGCTCGCCCGCGAGCGCGAGACGCACCGACTTCGCGACCGACACGCCCGCCTTCTCTTGTGCGTCGTCGGTCGATGCGCCGAGGTGCGGCGTGACGACGACGTTCGGGAGCGAGAGGAGCGGCGACTCGAGCGGCGGCTCGGTGACGAACACGTCGAGGCCGGCGCCCGCGATGACGCCCGTCGAGAGCGCCGTGAAGAGCGCGGCCTCGTCGATGAGGCCGCCGCGCGCGACGTTCACGACGAACGACGTCGGCTTCATCTTCGCGAGCTGCTCGGTGCCGATCATGCCCGTCGTCTCGGGGGTCTTCGGCATGTGGATGGTGACGAAGTCGCTGCGCTCGAGGAGTTCGTCGAGCGAGACGGTCTGCACGCCGAGCTGCTGCGCGCGGGCCGCCGTGATGTAGGGGTCGTACGCGATGACCTCGACGCCGAACGCCTGCAGGCGCGCGGCGATGAGGGCGCCGATGCGGCCGAGGCCGATGATGCCGACCGTCTTCTCGAAGAGTTCGACGCCCGTGTACGCCGACCGCTTCCACTGCCCCTTCGCGAGCGCGTTGTGCGCGGCGGGGATGTGGCGGGCGAGGCTCAGGATGTGGCCGACCGTGAGCTCGGCGGCCGAGATGATGTTCGACGTCGGGGCGTTGACGACCATGACGCCGGCCGTCGTCGCGGCCTTGATGTCGACGTTGTCGAGGCCCACGCCGGCACGTGCCACGACCTGCAGCTTGGGGGCGGCGGCGATCGCCTCTTCGTCGATCTTCGTCGCGGAGCGGATGAGCACGGCGTTCGCGTCGGCGAGCGCCGACAGCAGCGCCGGGCGGTCGGTGCCGTCGACCGATCGGACCTCGAAGTCGGGCCCGAGGGCGTCGACGGTGGCGGGCGAGAGTTCTTCGGCGATCAGCACGACCGGCTTTGACACAACGGATCCTTCGATGCGGGCGCGCGCGAATGCGGCGGCTTGCGAACTGGGAAACGCCACACGCCTTCGGGGCGCCGCGACCATGCTACTTGAGCGGAGATGTCCGTCCGTGCATGTGACGGCCCCCGGACTCACCCGAAGTCGATGCCTCCGAGCGTGAAGAACGACGCGATGTCGGCCTCGAGCACCTGCACGAGCGCGTAGCCGACGACGTAGACGGCGAGCTGCGCGAGCACGCCTCGGCCGCGGCCGATCCAGAACGCGAGTGCGAACACGATGAGCGGCAGCACGATGCCCGCGATGAGCAGCGCGAGCCCCCACGCGGTGAACGGCACGTCGAGTTGCGTGGTCGTGTCGGTGAGGCCGACGAGATTGCCGACGGCCTCCCACACGTCGTAGGCGTAGAAGAGGCCGACGACGATCGCGATCGTGAGGTCGAGCCAGAACGGCGTCGCGCGCTTGGGTGCGACCGCTTCGAGATCTGCGGATGTCTCGGTCATCTCACCCTCGCAGCAGGAACGGGACGGGCACGAGCAGCACGGCGCCCGCGACGAGCCAGATGAGGCGGAGTCGCGGGCGTTCACGCGTGAGCCACAGGACCACCCCGAACCAGAGCGGCGCCGCGAGCACGGTGAACCACCGCCCGAGCCCGTACATGAACGTCGCGACGGGGTCGGCGAACACGGGCGCGGCGCCGAGTGCCGCGATGAGCCAGCCGACCGTGTAGAGCAGGTACGCCCCACCGAGGACGCCGAGGACGACGAGTTCGACCGAGCCGGTCTGCGCGGAGGCGCCTGCGGCCGGAGCGGCGAGCGCCGCGCCGCCGGTCGAGGTCTCGCCCGAGGCATCCGCGCCGTCGGGGACATCCGTCATGCCCGAGACATCCGAACCGCCCGTCGCAGGCGCCGCCGGCGACCCGACGACCTTCCAACCGGGCGCAAGCGTGGGGTCGTCGTCGCCCTCCCAGCGGAGGGCGTCGTCATCGGGGTCGGCGGCCATGCGCCAACCCTATCGACCGGCGTCGGCGGGCGCAGACGGCTCGCTCGCGACATCACCCGTGATCGCGACGGTCGTGAGCGACTTCGCGTACTGCAGTCCGACGTGCTCGACGACGAACTCGTCGTCCTCCGCCGTGTAGCGGCCCTGTACGCCGCGCTCCACGATGTTCCACGGTCGCATCTCGCTGAGCTCGTCGGCGCTGCCGTGCGCGGGATCGAACTGCACGTAGTCGTACGGGTAGCTCGCGTGCGCGTCGAGCGTCGACGAGTACGCGTCGACCGCGATCGCCCCGCCCGCGAGATCGAACTGCAGGAGCCGCTGGAAGCCCGTCGCGCGCACGCCCTCGTGGGTGCGGAACTCCTGGTAGTCGGCGACCATCTCGACGACCGTGTGACCGGGGAGGCCGCCCGCGTCCTCGGTCGTGATCGCGCCGAGCCCGTGGAAGTGGCCCGACAGCACGACGACGACGTTGCGATTCGGCGCGATGACGCGCGCCCACAGTTCGTCGGCCCGCGAGAGCCACCGCGACGACGTCGAGCGCTGCGCGGGCGCCTCGAGCTCCTTCGGCGTCACGTGCTCATGCGTCGACACGATGACGTTGCGATCGGGGTGGGCGGCCACGACCTCTTCGGCCCACGCGATCTCGCGCTCGCCATAGGCGTACGGCAGCGACAGCATGAGGAACGGCGCGCCCGCCTGCTCGAAGAGCGAGAAGTTCGCGGTCTGGTCGTCGGGGCCGATCGAGCCGCCGTACCAGGGCTCGTCGGCGTAGCGCGACGGCGGGAAGTACTCGTTGAAGAGTGCAGGCGACGTGCCGCGCTTCGTGTCGTGGTTGCCCGGCAGCACGCTGTTCGGCACGCCCGCGTCGTCGAGCACGGCTTGCATGCGCGACGCCGTCTCGTACTCGCGGCGGGCGAGCGGCTCGCTCTGATCGGGGTCGACCCAGTTCTGCACGAGGTCGCCCGTGTGCGTCGCGAACGCGATCTTCCGGCTCGGCGCGTTCGCGGCCACCCAGCCCACGATCTCGGCGTACGCCTCGGGGTGCGACTCGGTGAGGTACTGCGTGTCGGTCAGATGGCTGATCGCGAGGTCGTAGTCGGCGGGGTCGTCGAATCCGCCCCCGCGCGCCTTCCTCAGCGTCGAGGCGCGCGGCACGACCTGGACGAGCAGTTCGGCGGATGCCTCGGTGCCGGCGCCTGCGGTGTCGCCCGGCGCGATCTCGCCGTCGAGGAGCGCGCCCGCGAGGGCGACGCTGCCGTCGGCGCCCGCGGTCGCCTCGGCGAGCATGCGCCACGAGGCATCCTCCGCGTTCCACGCCGAGAGGCGCACGGCCGTGCGCGGCTCGGCGGAGCCCCGCCACGCAACCGTCGCGCCCGTCTCGAGCGCGGCGCCGGGGTCGGATGCCTCGACGGCGAGCCGCACGTACGGCAGGCCGTAGCCGTCGTCACGAACGGTCGTGTCCGCGGTCGTGTCCGAGTCCGTCGACGCCAGCGGGCGCTCGGCGGGCGCCCCGTGCGCCGTGAGCGGGGCATCGCTCGTGCCGGTCCACCCGGCAGTCACGCGGAGCGGCGTCGCTGCGGACGTCTTCAGGGCGGTCATCGGACCGGCCGTACGGGATGCCCCGATTGCGCGTATGCCGTCCGAGGCATCCGTCCCTCGAGCGAGCGCCGCCGCGCGCCGCGCGCCCTGCTGCGCCGCGCGTTCCTCGGCCGCGACCGCACGCACGAGCGCCGAACGCGCCTCGGCGAGCGCCGGAGCGACGGGGTCGACGGCGGGATGCACGGCACCGTCGCCCGGCGTCGCAGGACGCGCCGCGAAGTCGTCGGCGTCGACGCCCGTGAACGCGATCCGCTGGTAGGTCTCGCCCGCGTAGCGGTCGAGCGCGAAGGTCTGGAGCGACATGCCCTTCGTGCAGAGGCTCGGGCGTTCGACGCTGCGGTCCATCTCGTTCGCGCGGTAGACGCCGACGCGGTCGACGACGCGGCCGTCGGCGTCTTCGACCCACACCCCCGTGCCGCGGAAGTCGAAGCCGTCGTCGAGCACGGCGTCGGCGTTCGCGGCGAGCGCCGTGCCCCGGAGCGCGGCGACCCACGCGTCGCCCGGCGCGAGCGTCGTGCCGCCGACGATCGTCGTGCCGCCCGAGAGGACGCGCGGGCCCGACTCGGTGCACCGCACGAGCGTCCACCCCGAGACGTCGACGGGCGCGTCACCGACGTTCGTCAGCTCGACGAAGTTCCTCCGCTCGAAGCCGTCGGGCAGGTCACCGGGGTCGGTCGCGAGTTCGGTGACGACGACGCCGGGGCGCGCGGGATAGGCGGTCGGTTCGTCACGGAGGGCGCGCTCGGTCGCCGCATTGGCCGCGCCGGGCGTGCGCGGCGCGACGACCCACTCGGCGTCGTCGCCGGTGGCGTCGACCCGCTGCCACGACTCCCCCGTGCGGCCGTCGACAAGGAGGCCGAGCTTCTCGTCGCCCGACTGGCATGCCGAGTCGCCGTACGGGGTCGCCGCGACGCCGTCGACGCGATAGCCGTCGGCGTCGACGAGGAGCGCGCCGAACCCGCGCGCGTCGAGCGCGAGCCGCGAGCGCAGGTCGGCATCGGCCGAAGCGCCGTCGGCTGCCACGACGAATCGCTCTCCCGCCCGAAGGCGTGTGCCGTCGGGCACGACCGCGACCGCGCGGTCGGCCTGCTGCCGACCGTTCACGCCGCACGTGAGGAGGCGCCAGCCCGAGACATCCGTGTCGGAAACCGCCGCGAGTTCGACGAACTCATCGTCGCCGCCCTCGGGCCCCGTCGGGGCGAGTTCGGCGATCCGCACAGGCGCGGCCGGGGCATCCGTCGCCTTCGTCGCGTTCACGCCCCCGGGCGTCGCGACCGCGCGCACGAAGTCCGCGCGCGCGTCGCCCGTGCGCCCGACACGCTGCCAGCTCTCGCCGAGTGCCGCAGACAGCGAATTCGGCAGGTTGCCGCCGCGCGAGCACTCGCTCGTGGTCGGCCACGGCTCGTTCGGGTAGACGCCGACGGCATCGACGATCTCGCCCGCCGGGTCGAGCACGACGAGCCCGAACCCGGTGTCGGCGAACGGCTGCGAGAAGCGGCCGTCGGCGTCGACGCCGCCGAGATCGGTGCCGATGCGCGCCCCGGTGTAGAACTCCCCCGGCTCGAGCACGACGCCGTGCAGGTCGGTTTCGGTGCGTCCGAGGTTCGCGCGGAGCCCCTGCATGCTGCACCGTGCGACCTCCCACCCCGTGAGGTCGACCGGCGTGTCGCCCGCGTTCACGAGCTCGAAGAACGAGTCGGAACGCGACCCGCGGCCGCCGTTCGCGAGTTCCGAGATGAGGATGTCACCCGGCGCGCTCGTCCGCGAGGTCCTGGCCTCGCTCGACGGGGCCGCGAGTATCGGCTCGGACGCCGAGAGCGGTCCGGATGCCTCGGCCTGCGAATCCACGACGGGCCGGACCTGCGCTGCTGCCGCAGCGGCGGGCGCATCGCCCACCGGGCCGGCCGCGACCGCGACGAGAATCGCGGCGAGCGCGGCGAGGACCCGTGCGACGACGGCGCGGATGCCTCGGCGTCGCCGTCGCTCGGATCGTGCATCATTGCGTGGAGCCGACGGGTGGAGCGTTCGCGTCACGCCCAGAGCGTCGCCGGAGCGGGTGAACGGGCGGCGTCA
This sequence comes from Agromyces protaetiae, assembly GCF_004135405.1. NCBI lineage: Bacteria > Bacillati > Actinomycetota > Actinomycetes > Micrococcales > Microbacteriaceae > Agromyces > Agromyces protaetiae. Next base: position 2,243,942 of record NZ_CP035491.1, on the reverse strand, counting down.
TGCACGCCGAGTGCGCGTGAACGACGCGCGAACCGCAGCGCTCAGCGCTCAGCGCTCAGCGCGAGGCGGCCGCCGACCGCGCCGCGTCGACCGCGGCACGCACGAGCGAGGCATCCGTCGCATCGAACGCGTCGACCCCGCCGCCGGGGCCGCCCTTGCCGCGCACGACCGACGTCCTCGCGGACAGGTGCACGGCGTCGACGCCCGCGCCGACGAGGAGCGCGATGTCTTCGACGCGCACGCCGCCGCCCGACATGAGTTCAAGCGCGTCGCCGACGGCGGCGCGCATCGCCGCGATGCCCGCGAGCCCCGAACGGCAGTCGGGCGCGCCGCCCGACGTGAGCACCCGGCGGACGCCGCGAGAGCCTGCGCCGGTGAAGGCGGCGAGCGCCGTGACGGATGCCACGGGGTCGGCCGACGCGTCGACCGCGCGGTGCACCGTGACGTCGAGGTCGCCCGCCGCGTCGATGAACGCCGTGATCGCCTCGAGGTCGAGCGTGCTTGCGTCGGTCAGCGCGCCGACGACGACGCCGTCGGCGCCGAGCCGCGCCGCGAGCCGGATGTCTCGCACCGTCGCCGCGACCTCGTCGGCGTCGTACACGAACCCGCCGCCCCGGGGCCGTACGAGCACGTGCACGAAGCCCGACGCGCCGTGTGCGTCGGCAGCCTCGGCAGCCGCCTCGATGAGCCCCGCCGACGGCGTCAGCCCGCCCAGCGCGAGCGCCTGGCACACCTCGACGCGTGCGGCACCGCCTTCGAGGGCGATGCCGACGCCTGCGGCGTCTTGGACGGCGATCTCGATGGGAAACGCGGTGGGCATTGCGACACACTATCCGGCCGCCGCCCATCGCGCCGCGTCAGCGATGGATCCTGGGGACGCCGTGGCGCCCGCGCGGATCGTCATCGGAGAGCCGGCGGAGGTCGTCAACCCCGGGCACGTCCGACTGATCGGGCGTCGGCGTCGGCGTCGGGCGGACCATTGGGCCGTCTTCGCCGCGCTGCAGGTCCTCGATCGAGCGCACCGACCCGCCGCCCGGCGCACCGTGGAGTCCCCTCGGGTCGGCGTCGGCGATCGGCCGAGGCGGAAGCAGCTCGAACCCGCCCGTCGGCACGCCGTGCCGACCCCGCGGGTCGTGGTCGTTCATGAGGATGCGCGTGGCCCGGTCGAACGGTACGCGGGCGGCGGCGGAGTCCGTGCCGACGTCGGCGGCGGGGACGGTTGTGCAGCCCGACACGACGGTCAGGGCGGCCGCCGAACAGACGACGGCAGCGGTGGTTCGGAGACGAGTGGTGGTGTTCATGACTGCAGCGTCACGCTCGGCGGTATTCGCTCCACACGCAGTCGGTATCCATCCGGTATCCGTCCGCACCCGCGTTCATTGCGGGGTATCCGTATGGCGAGCACAATGCGGAACGTGAGCGTCGACGTCCTCGGGCCGCTCGTCGTCGACGGCGGCCCGATCAGTCCTCGGGAGCGATCCGCTCTCGCGGCGCTCGTCCTCGCGGGCGGGGTCGTGTCGGCTGACGAACTGGGCGACGCGGTCTGGGGCGACGCGCCGCCGCCCACGTGGTCGAAACAGGTGCAGATCGCGATCGGTCGACTGCGGAGACATCCGGGCGTTCCAGCCATCGAGACCGCCGGCGGCGGCTACCGGGCCGTCGTGTCGCGAGACGACGTGGATGCCGCCCGCTTCGAGCGCGACGTCGGAGCGGGCATCGACCACCTCCGCGACGGCGCCCCCGATCGCGCGGTCGCCGCGTTCGAGCGTGCGCTCGCCCTATGGCGCGGTCGCCCGTACGCCGATCTCGCCGACTGGCCGCCCGCGATCGCCGAAGCACGACGCCTCGGCGAACTGCGCGCCGTCGCCGAAGAAGAACGCGTCGCCGCCCTCAGCGAACTCGGCGAGTCGGCGCGCGCGATCGGCGACGCCGAACGCCTGGTCGCCGAGGCGCCGCTGCGTGAACGACGGTGGAGCGCGCTCGCCCTCGCGCTCTACCGAGGCGGGCGGCAGGCCGACGCGCTCGCCGCCATCCGCGAGGCGAAGCGGCGGCTCGCCGACGAACTCGGCGTCGAACCCGGCGCCGAACTCGCGGCCCTCGAGACCGCGGTGCTCCGGCACGACGTCGTCCTCGACGGGACGACGGCGCCCGCGCAATCGGCGGAGTGCCCGTACCGCGGACTCGCGGTGTTCGACGAAGACGACGAGGAGGCGTTCTTCGGCCGCGAACGCGAGGTGCGGGCGGCGCTCGCGCGCATCGACCGCTCGACGCTCGTCGCGTTCGCCGGACCGAGCGGATGCGGCAAGTCCTCGATCGTCCGTGCCGGCATCGTCCCCGTGCTGCGCCGACGTGCGCGCCGTGCCGAGATCATCCTCCCTCGGCGGTCGACCGCGTCTACCGTGCGCGATCTCGACGCCCGGCTCGACCCGGGCGACGCGATCATCGTCGATCAGTTCGAAGAACTCCTCCACCTCGGGCTCCCGTCCGACGAGATCGAATCCGTCTGCCGCGTGCTCGCCGAATTCGCCGCGCGCGGCGGGCGCGTCCTCGTCACCGTCCGGAGCGACTTCCTCGACGAATGCGCGCGCCTCCCCCACCTCGGCGCCTCGTTCCGCGACGCCGTGCACCTCGTCGCCCCGATCGATCCCGACGGGCTCCGGTCGGCGATCGTCGATCCGGCCCGTGAAGCCGGGCTCCGCATCGAACCCGGCCTCGTCGAACTCATCCTGCGCGATGCAGAGGGCAGGCCCGGCGCGCTGCCGCTCGTCTCGCACGCGCTCGTCGAGACGTGGCTCCGCCGCGACGGCGCGACCCTCACCGTGGCCGGCTACGAAGCCGCGGGCGGACTGTCGGAGGCGATCGCCCAGTCGGCGGATCGGCTGTACCACCGGATGTCCGGCGCGCAGCGCGCACTCTGCCGGGCGACGATGCTCCGGCTCGTGGCGCTCGCCGACGACGGCAGCCCCATCCGCCGGCCGCTGCCCGTGCGTTCCGTCCACGGCGACGCCGAACGCGACGAAGTGCTCGCCCTGCTCGCCGACGCACGCCTTGTGAGCGCCGACGATGCCACGATCGTCGTCACCCACGAAGCCCTCGCGACCGCATGGCCGAGACTGCGCGGATGGCTCCACGACGACGCCGAGACCCAGCGCACGATGCACGCACTCGCGAACGCGGCGGGCGTCTGGGACGCAGGCGGTCGCGCCGACGCCGACCTCTACCGGGGAGCCCGGCTCGCGGCCGCCCTCGAGTGGCGTGACTCCGACGGTGCCGACCCGACCGACTCTGAGATCGAGTTCCTCGACGCAGGCGCCGCGCTCGAGGCATCCGAACGTCGTGAACTCGCCGAACGCGAACAGCGCGAACGTCGCCAGAACCGCCGACTGCGGGCCGTCCTCGCAGCCGCCGTCGCCCTCATCGTCCTCCTCGTCGGCGCAGGCTCGGTCGCGATCGTGTCGGCCGTCGAGGCCGACCGTCAGCGCACCGCGGCGGGCATCGGATCGCTCGTCTCGACGGCGCTCGCGCTGCGCACGTCCGAGCGCGACGTCGCCGCGCTCCTCGCCGCCGAGGCGTACCGTCGAAGCCCCGACGATCCACGTACCCAGGCGGGACTCATGGGCGTGCTCGCGACCGCGGGAGGATTCCTCGGGAACGCGTTCGTCGACGGTGCGACGACGATCTACGGCGTGCGCATCCCCGACCGCGAACAGGCCGTCGTATTCGCCGACGACGGTTCGGGCGGTATCCGCGACCTCGCGACCGCCGATCTCGTACGTCCGCTCGACCTCGGGTTCGACCCAGAGTTCCCGGCGCCCTACCCTCTCATCGAACTGAGCGGCGACGGCCGCACCGCGGCGGTGCTCTGGTCCTCGGAGCGCGAACCCGCTGGCGTCACCTGGTATGGCACCTCGCTCAGGTCGAAGCTCGTGGTCTTCGACCTCGACTCGGGCGAACGCACGCTCGGCCCGCTCGACCTCGACATCGGCACGGGCTCGCTCGAGGTGTCGCACGACGGCGGCCTCGCCGCCGTCGCCGACTCGACCGACGGACACGTCGTGCTCGTCGACCTGGCCGACGGCGCCGTCCGCGACGTCGGGGCGCAGTCGCCGAAGCCGATCGAACTCGACTCGTACGCCGCCGCGCTCCTGTTCGATGACGCCCGGCGGCTCCTCATCGGCCGGGTCGGATCGCAGATCGAGATCGTCGACCCCGAGTCATCCCGCGTCACCGGCGCGATCGACGTGCCCCAGGGCTCCGCGAACGTCGCGATGGCGAACACGACGAACGGCGTCATCGTCGCGAGCGGCGACCATGCGATCATCGCGTTCGATCCGTCGGACGGACGAGTGGAGTGGACGCGCCCGCTGACGAACGGCTATCCGGCTTCCTGTCCCTGGATCGCCGTGTCCGAGCCCGCAGATACCGTCTTCTGCGCAGGACCATACGGGCGCATCGCTCGATACGCACTCGACGACGGCATGCCGGCGGGGCCGCCCCTCGATGCCCTCCTGGGCACCGTCGGTCAGATCTCGGTGTCGTCCGACGGCTCCGAACTCGCCGCGGTCGGAATCTTGTCGGCCATCTCCCGATGGCGGCTCGACGGCACCGGACTCGCCAACCGTCTCGTCGGACGCGGGATGTACGCGCTCTGGGGCGGGTACGCCGACGAAGGAAGCTCCCTCCTCGTCGCCCCCAGAGTGCCGGGCGAACTGCACGACGGTAGCTCTCGATCGCTCTCGGTGCTCGACACCGGCGACGATCGCCTCGTCTCGACCCTAGACCGTGTGCTCGGCGATCCGTCGTGGGCGGGAGAACGACGGATCGTCGCCTGGCACGAAGCAGAGCAGGTAATCCGCATCATCGACTCCGACACGGGCGCGGCGATCGGCGAACCGCTCGACGGCGTTGAGCGCACTTGGACGACCGACCGCGGCACGCGCATCTTCGCCCTCTTCGGCGACGGACGACTCGTTCCGTACGACTCCGCGACAGCGGAACCGAACGGCCCGCCCATCGTCGTCGAAGGCTGGCCCGTCTGGCTCTCGGTGTCCCCCGACGGTCGGCGCGTCGCCATCACCCACGTCACCGACGACCGAGAGCTCATGCTCTCGATCGCGGATGCCTCGACGGGCGCGATCCTGCGGAGCACCCGCGACGGGATCGGCGCGCACGCGCTCTTCGACGACGGCACCCTCATCGGTGCGAACGACAACCGCATCCTGCGGATGGACACGTCACGCGAGCCCTTCATTCAGACGGGCACTCTCCCGGGCGGCGCCGGCGGTTTCGGTGTCCCGACGCTCAGCGACGACGGACGCACCTTCCTCATGACATCGGCGGGCGGCATGGAACTGCTCTACGACCTCCCGAGCGGCACCCAGCTGGGCGACCCGTTCATCGCCGAATCCCCTACGCTGACGGGCGCATTCCTCCGCCCCGACGGCGGCGAACTCGCCCTCAACGTCGCCGACGGCATCATGGTGTGGAACCTCGACTCCGAGGCGCAGTTCGAGGCCGTATGCCGCATCGCCGGGCGCGAGCTCAGCGCCGACGAGTGGCGCACGTACCTGCCCGACGCGGGCGTGCCACGTGCGACGTGCGGGTGAGCGGCACCCGCACGAGACATCCGATGCCGTGTCGTCACGCGCGGTTTCACGCCGTCCAATATGCTCATCGTCGCCCCAAGACCCCTGAAAGGAACAGCGTGGCTGAGCAGAAAAAGAAGGTCGTGCGCGTCGAGCAGACGAAGCCGGCCGAAGGCGGCGCCGTCGACACGGCCGAACCGACCTGGACCCCGACCCCCGAGGCGAAGCAGCAGGCACTGCGATTCCGCCTCATCGCACTCGGCTTGTGGATTCTCGCGATCGCCGGCGAAGCCGTCGCCATCTTCTGGGTGCTGCGTCAGCCCGAGGTGAACCTCTGGATCCTCATCGGGCTCATCGTCGTCATCGGCGCCCTCGCGCTCACGGGCTCGTTCCTCTGGAAGAAGGCCAACCGCCTCGACCCCGCGAAGAAGAGCGACACGGTGCGCTTCTTCGTGCAGAACCAGCTCGGCGCGATCATCGCCGTCATCGCGTTCCTGCCGCTCATCATCCTGATCTTCACGAACAAGAACATGGACGGCAAGCAGAAGGCCATCGCAGGCATCATCGCGATCGTCATCGCGGGCGGCGTCACGGCCGCGAGCGTCGACTACAACCCGCCGTCGGTCGAGCAGTACTCCGAAGAGTCGAACATCGTCGCTCAGCTCACCGGCGAAGACCTCGTGTTCTGGACCAAGTCGGGCAAGGTCTTCCACGTCTGCGAGGAGGTCCCCGACGTCAACAAGGAGTCGCAGGACGGCACGATCTACTCGGGCACCGTCGCCGACGCGCACGCTGCCGGCAAGGACCGCCTGGTCAGCTACTGGGACCGCGAGGCGATCAACTACTGCGGCTTCACGCAGGAGCAGGTCGATGCCGTCAAGGCCGGCATCGAGGCGCCCGCGACCGACGCGCCCGCCGAGGAGGAGGCTCCCGAGGAGACCCCCGCGGCCGAGTAGCGTCGCGCGCAACGCACGAAGGCCGGCTCCGGATGTCTCGGAGCCGGCCTTCCTCGTGAGGTCGGCCACCGGTCTACCGTTCGAGCAGCGACCGCAGCTCGGCGTACTCCGTGGCGGACATGCCATGCCGCCCGCGAGGATCAAGGTCGTTCGGGACGGATCGGACGGAGTCTTCGGCCGGCGAACTCGGCGCGACCTGCTTGCGGACGGTGTGCCGGCCCCGCGGGTCGTCGTCGCTCGGCACGAACTCCGAGGGCGCCGGAGCCGACGGTGTCGGCGTCGGCGTCGGCGTCGGCGACGGCGTCGGCGTGGGCGACGGCGTTCCCTTGGCGCGGGCCGGCCCGTCCGCTCGTTCGATCGAGCCGAGACGCGCCTCGGCGAGCTCGCGGGCCAGCTCGGCCCGTTCCTCTGCGAGTTCGCGAGATGCCCGGCTCAGTACGTCTCGTTCGGCGCTCGAATACTGCGGCGCCGGTTCGACCGGCGGCGTCGCGCACGAGGCGAACGTCAGCGCGGCTCCGACGGCGGCGACCGCCGTGGCGATCGTGCGTTTGGAAAGCTGCCGGTCGCGAGAAGCGGCCTGCCGGGAGACATCCGTCGCCGTCCTTCCCTCGGCGCACGACGACGGCCCGCCTCCTCGTGGGAGACGGGCCGCCGTGGTTCACGCTGAGACGATCACCTCAGCGCGGGATTCAGTACTTGCCGAGGTCCTGCCAGGGACCGTACGGGTCGCCAGGCACCTGGTTGCGCGTCCACCACTTGGCCTTCCAGAGGTGGCCGTTGTAGGCGATGGTCTCGCCGCCCGTGTAGATCCACGAGTCCGTCCACTTCAGGAAGGTGCCCGTGGGCGTCGAGACCGGCGCGCCGACCTCCGACCAGGCGCCCCACGGCGACGACCCGGGGGTCTCGCCAGACGTCCACCACTGCGCCTCGAACACGCGGCCCTGGTAGGAGACGCGGTCGCCGAGGAGGTACACGGCGCCGCGGTTCCAGGCGGGAACCGTCGGCGTCGCGGCGGTGATCGTGACGGGCAGGGTCACGGTCGTGCCCGACGGCGTCGCGACGAGCGTGAGCACGTGCGCACCCGCCGACGTCGAGGCCGGGATGACCGTGCCGACCGTCGCGGCGCCGGCCGTGACCGTCACCGAACCGATCTGCGTGCCGTCGAGCTTCACTTGCAGCGTCGTGTTCGCGGGCGAACCGAGGCTCGTGAGGTCGAGCCCCGCGACCGGGATCGACAGCGCCGTGCCGGCCTGGACCGTTCCAGGAACCTGGGGCACCTGCACCGCCTGGCGGGCGAAGTCGGGTGCGAGGCCCTGGTGCGCCGTCAGGTAGTCGATCCAGGCGTCGCGGTCGATGAGACCCGAGTCGACGGTGCGGGCGCCTTGCTGGAATGCCCAGAAGTTGTCTCCGCCCTGCGCGAGGAACGAGAACGTGCCGATGCGGTACTCGGCCGCCGGGTCGAGCGGCACGCCGTCGATCGTGACCGAGGTGATGTGGTGGTCCATCGCCGCGTTCGGGTCGAACGTGTACGTCACGTTGTCCGAGAGGCCGAGCTGCAGGTACGGGCGCGAACCCGATCCGCTGATCGGCACACCGGCCGCCGTCCGCTGCCACTGCTGCTCGAGCAGCGTCTGGAACTGGGCGCCCGTGAGCGTCGTCGTCCAGAGGTTGTTGAGGAACGGCAGCACGTTGTTCGCCTCGGCGTACGTGATGACCCCGTCGGGCGCGTACAGCAGGTCGGCGCGCAGACCGCCCGGGTTCACGACGCCGATCTCGGCGCCGCCGCGCGAGCTCGACGCGAGCGAGTCGCGCAGCGAGTTCGCGACCAGGTCGCCCAGGGTCGACTCGCTCGCGCGGTCGTCGCGCGAGCCGCCTGCGAACGCCGTCGTGATGTCGGCCGTGACCGACCCGATCGGCTGGTTGCCGATGATGTCGGCCTGGATGAGGGCGGCGTCGACGATCGACTTCACGGCGGCCACGCGCGGGTACGTCGCCGCGAGGGTCGCGTCGTCGGCCGTCGTGCGCGCCACGATCTTCGACGTCGAGCCCGTCACGACGCCGCGGTCGCGGTCGTAGCTGACCGTGACCTCGCCGATCCGCTCGCCGTAGTTGCCGGCCTGCACGACCGGACGGTTCGCGGCCTCGGCGCCCGACACCGGCGCCTGCCAGGCGTACGGCTGGTGGGTGTGGCCGTTGAAGATCACGTCGACCTCGGGCGAGGTCTCGTTCACGATCTTCGCGAACGTCGGGCTTTCGGCGATCTCGGACTCGAGCGTCGAAGCCGCCGTGACGGTGTCGGCGCCCTCGTGGTACTCGGCCACGATGACCTCGGCCTCGCCGTTCGCGACGTTGCCGTCGCTCAGCTGCGCGGCGACGCGGTTGACCGCGTCGACCGGGTCGCCGAAGTCGATCGTCGCGACGCCGCCGGGCGAGACGAGCGACGGCGTCTGCTGGGTGACGGCGCCGATGACGCCGACCTTCACCCCGCCGACGTCGATGATCGCGTACTCGGGCAGCACGGGCGTCGTGGTGCCCTTGGCGTAGACGTTCGCACCGAGGTACGGGAAGTCGACGTCGGGGGCGACGCGGTTCTTCAGGTCGTCGAAGCCCTGGTCGAACTCGTGGTTGCCCACTGCCGAGGCCTTGACTCCGAGCGCGTCGAGGACGTCGAGCGTCGGCTTGTCGCGCTGGCTCGCCGAGGCGAAGAGGGATGCTCCGATGCTGTCGCCCGCCGAGAGGACGGCGACCGCACCGCCCGCGGCTTCGGCCGCAGCGCGCTCCTGCTCGATCGTGCCCGCGAACTTCACCGTGTTGGCGTCGATGCGCCCGTGGAAGTCGTTGAAGTTCAGGAACGTGAGGTCGATCGGGCCGAGGAGGCCGTCGTCGAAGCCGACGACCACGGGGTCGTGGTCGCTCGAACGGTACGGGCCGGTCGCGAAGAAGTTCGTGCCGTGGTAGTTCGCCCGGCTGTACTCGAGCGCGATCGACTCCTCGGCGTTGATCTCCCACACGTCGGCGCCCGTCGCACGGGCGAGCGCGGCTTCGTTGAGGAGCACGTGGTCGAGCGAGCCCGAGAGCCCGTCGAACGAGTACGAGTACTGGCCGGTCGCGAGGGTCTTCGCGGCGTCGGCGTAGCCGGCCGCGTAGAGCACCTGCAGCGGGTCCTCCTCGGTGTACGAGTTGAAGTCGCCGACGAGCGCGACGGCGTCGCCCTCATCGGTCAGCGAGTCGACCCAGTCGCGCAGCGCACCGGCCTGGCGGACGCGCGACTCGTTCGAGGCGCCCTGCCCGTCACCGGCGTCGGCGTCGCCCGGCCACGGACCTGCCGAACCCTTCGACTTGAAGTGGTTGACGCTCACGAAGATCGACTTGCCGCCGCCCACGGGCGCGAACTCCTGGCCGATCGGCTCGCGGGCGTTCTCGAACGCGCCGCCCGAGCCGCTCTGCGTGCCGAGCGCGTGCGATGCGCCGACGCGTTCGACCGCCGCCGGGCGGTAGATGAGCGCGTTCGTGATGACGTCCTGGAGGGAGGTCGAGGGCAGGTCGGCCGACGAGGGCACGTACGCCCACGTGCTGGCGCCCGCAGCGGCGTTGAGCGCCGCCACGAGGGTCTCGAGCGCCTCGTCGGCGTCGCCGTCGACGACGGCCGAGTTCTCGATCTCGAGGAGGCCGACGACATCGGCGTCGAGCGCGTTGATCGCAGCGACGATCTTGCCCTGCTGCGCCGCGAGGTCGCCCGCGTCCCACGCACCGCGCGGCCCGTCACCCGGGCAGGTGTTGACGGTCACGCCGTCACCCGCACGGTCCTTGTACGAGCTGCACCCGCCGTAGTCGACGCCGAGGGTCGTGAAGTAGTTCAGGACGTTGAACGAGGAGACCTCGATGTCGCCGCCGACGCTCTCTGGTGCGGCGGTGCGGGTGTTCGCGAACGAGACCGGCGCGGTGCCGCCCGCGACGAACTGCGCGGTCGGGTTGAGCTTCCACACGTTGTTGCGGAAGTCGACGATGACCGGCGCGTCGAACGTCACCGCGGCGCCGACGCGCACCGGCGCGGTCGTCGAGATGTACGGCGGGGTCAGGCCGGAGTTCGCGGCGTTCAGGAAGTTCGTCGTCGCGCCGTCGTCGAGCACGACCGCACGGGCGGCGTTGTCGGCGACCTGGGCAGCGGCCTCGGCCGAGCCGGCCTCGCCGACCTCGGTCGGCTGGATGAGCGGCTTCGTGCCGGCGGCGAGGCCCACCTCGCCGTACTGGTTCGTCGCGTACGTGTTCGAGACCGTGAAGTCGCCTTCGGGGGCGACGAGCATCGACTCGAGCGACTCGCGCTGGGCGTCACCGGCGGGCCAGCCGACGACGGCGGGCGTCACGGGGGCTGCCGCCGGCAGCTTCTCGAGCCCTGCGGCGTTCGCGACGGTGATTTCGGTGAGCCCGTTGAACTCGCTCACGGCGCCGGTCACGCGCACCGTGTCTCCGACGGCGACCGAAGCGACCGTCGACGACGAGAAGACGAAGATCGCGTCGGACGCGACGTGCGTCGCGAGGTCGATCGCGCCGCCGGTGCCGGGCGTCTGGATGACGTAGCCGTTGAAGCCGCCGGCGGGGTATGCCGCGGTGACGACACCAGTCGTGGTCACGGTCTGCCCGACCTTCGGAGACGCGGCGCCCGTGCCCTGGATCTCGGCAATCGTCAGGGTGCCGGGGTCCGTCGGGTCGGTCGGGTCCGTCGGGTCAGTGGGGTCGGTCGGGTCGGTCGGGTCGGTGGGGTCCGTGGGGTCCGTGGGCGTGCCCGGCTCGGCCGGCGCCGCCGAGTTCAGCGGGGTCGCCGTGCCGACGGTGAAATCGGCACCGTTCTCGCCCGTGTTCGCGTGGGTCGTGCTGCGCGAGATCGAAGTGGCGTTCGACGTCGCGGGGGCGGCAGCGGTGCCGGCCCACGCGCTGACGCCCGAGCCCCAGCCCACGAGGTCGACGACACTCGCGGTCGTCGCGCAGGCCGCGCCGGCGCACGACAGTCGCGTCGTCGAGTTGACGAGGGCGACCTTGGCGCCCGTGCCCGACATCGCTATCGTGCCGGTCGTGTCGGGCGTCGGCAGAGCCGTGAGCGCCGTGTTGCTGCCGAACGCCTCGCCGACGAGGTAGTACCCGCGCGCGGGGATCGATCCGGTCAGGTTGGTCTGCCCGCCTGCCGTCCACGCGCCGGCACTCGACGCGTACTGCACCGACCACCCGGCGAGCGAGACGGGCGCGTCGGTGGGGTTGAAGAGTTCGATGAAGTCCTGGCTGTGTGTGGCTCCGTTGTTGCCGCCACCGCCGTAGACCTCGTTGATGATGACGGGCGAGGTCGGCGACACGGCCGCCATGGCCGGCGCGCCGACCGCGGTCACACCCCCGATCGCGAGAACGGCGGCCGTCAAGCCGCCGAGCAGAGTTCTGGATTGCAGACGCAAGATTCGCTCCCCTTCTGAAGATCCGACCGCCGGATTCCGGCACAGACAGTCGTCAGACTGGCGTGATCTTGCGTCCTGGACAAGAGAAGTATGTGAAGTTGGCGTGAACACTCCGTTTGGAACGGAAAACGTGCTCATCCGAGCAACGTTGGTTGGGACATCCGCTCATTCGTTGCCGCGAAACGCGAAACGCGGCCCGCCCCGGAGAACCGGGACGGGCCGCGAATCAGAGCTGACGCTTAGCGCGCGACCTCGCCGTCGACGTAGTCGTCGTCGTCCGACGAGTTCCACGCGAAGAGCTTGCGGAGCTCGCGGCCCGTGACCTCGATGGGGTGCTGCTCGCCCTTGGCGCGCAGCGCGAGGAACTCGGGTGCGCCGGCATCCTGGTCGGCGATGAAGCGCGTGGCGAACGTGCCGTCCTGGATGTCGGCGAGAACGGCCTTCATGTTCTCTTTCACGCGCGGGTCGATGACGCGCGGGCCCGAGATGTAGTCGCCGTACTCGGCCGTGTCGGAGACCGACCAGCGCTGCTTGGCGATACCGCCCTCCCACATGAGGTCGACGATGAGCTTGAGCTCGTGGAGCACCTCGAAGTAGGCGATCTGCGGCTGGTAGCCCGCCTCGGTGAGGGTCTCGAAGCCGTACTGGACGAGCTGTGACACGCCGCCGCACAGCACGGCCTGCTCACCGAACAGGTCGGTCTCGGTCTCTTCGGTGAACGTCGTCTTGATGACGCCGGCGCGCGTGCCGCCGATCGCCTTCGCGTACGACTTCGCGAGGTCCCACGCCGTGCCCGAGGCATCCTGCTCGACCGCGATGATGTCGGGGATGCCGCGACCCGCGACGAACTCGCGACGCACCGTGTGACCCGGCGCCTTCGGCGCGACGAGGATCACGTCGACGCCCTCGGGCGCCTCGATGTAGCCGAAACGGATGTTGAAGCCGTGGCCGAAGACGAGGGTGTCGCCCGCCTTCAGATTGTCCTTCACGGACTCGGCGTAGATGTGGCGCTGGAACTGGTCGGGCGCGAGGATGACGACGACGTCGGCCCACGCGGCCGCGTCGGCGACGTTCTTGACCTCGAAGCCGGCCTCTTCGGCCTTCTGGGTCGACTTCGACCCGTCCTTCAGGCCGACGACGACCTCGACGCCCGAGTCGCGGAGGTTCTGCGCGTGAGCGTGGCCCTGCGAGCCGTAGCCGATGACGGCGACCTTCTTGCCCTGGATGAGCGAGAGGTCGGCGTCCTTGTCGTAGTAGATCTCAGCCATGTGGTTCTTTCTCCTTGTTTCAGGTCTGCGGTGACGCTGGTTGCGGTTCTGGTGTGTCGGATGTCAGCTGCGGAAGACGCGCTCGGTGATGGACTTGCCGCCGCGGCCGATCGCGAGGAGGCCCGACTGGGCGATCTCCTTGATGCCGTACGGCTCGAGCACCTTGAGGAGCGCCTGCGTCTTGCCCGAGTCGCCCGTGACCTCGATCACGAGCGCGTCGGTCGACACGTCGACGACGCGGGCACGGAAGAGGTTGACGGCCTCGAGCACCTGCGAACGCGTCGTGTTGTCGACGCGCACCTTGATGAGCAGGTGCTCGCGCTGCACCGACTGCGCGGGGTCGAGCTCGACGATCTTGATGACGTTGATGAGCTTGTTGAGCTGCTTCGTCACCTGCTCGAGCGGGAGCTGGTCGACGTCGACGACGACCGTGATTCGGCTGAGGCCGGCGATCTCGGTGTGGCCGACGGCGAGCGACTCGATGTTGAAGCCGCGGCGCGAGAACAGCCCCGCGACGCGCGTGAGCAGGCCGGGCTTGTCCTCGACGAGGAGCGACAGCACGTGGGTCGACATGGTCAGTCCTCCTCGGTGAATGCCGGCGCGTGGTCGCGCGCGTACTGGACGTAGCTGTTGGAGACGCCCTGCGGCACCATCGGCCACACCATGGCGTCGGCCGAGACGACGAAGTCGATCACGACCGGGCGGTCGTTCGTCTCGAGGGCGAGCTTGATCGCCGCATCGACCTCTTCGGCCTTCGTGACGCGGATGCCGAGGGCGCCGTACGCCTCGGCGAGCTTCACGAAGTCGGGCACGCGCGCGGTGTCGTGGCCCGTGTTGAGGTCGGTGTTCGAGTACCGGCCGTCGTAGAAGAGGGTCTGCCACTGCCGCACCATGCCGAGCGACGAGTTGTTGATGATCGCGACCTTGATGGGGATGTCGTTGAGCGTGCAGGTCGCGAGCTCTTGGTTCGTCATCTGGAAGCAGCCGTCGCCGTCGATCGACCACACGACGCGGTCGGGTTCGGCGACCTTGGCGCCCATGGCGGCGGGGACCGAGTAGCCCATTGTGCCCGCACCGCCCGAGTTCAGCCACGAGTTGGGGCGCTCGTACTTGATGAACTGCGCCGCCCACATCTGGTGCTGACCCACGCCCGCGGCGTAGACGCCCTCGGGGCCTGTGAGCTCGCCGATGCGCTGGATCACGTACTGCGGGGCTAGGAGTCCGTCGGAGGTCGGCGAGTAGCCGAGCGGGTACTCGGCGCGGAGCCCGTCGAGGGTCTCCCACCACTCGGTGAGGTCGGCCGAGCCGCTCGCCGACTTGAGTTCGCCGAAGGCGGCCCCGAGGTCGACGAGGACGTCTTTCAAGTCGCCCACGATCGGCACGTCGGCGACGCGGATCTTCGAGATCTCAGCCGGGTCGATGTCGACGTGCACGACCTTCGCGTTCGGCGCGAAGAGCGCCGCCTTGCCCGTGACGCGGTCGTCGAACCGCGCGCCGAGCGCGACGAGGAGGTCAGCCTCCTGCAGGGCGAGCACGGCCGGGACCGTGCCGTGCATGCCCGGCATGCCGAGGTGCTGCGGGTGCGAGTCGGGGAACGCGCCGCGCGCCATGAGGGTCGTCACGACAGGGGCGCCGGTCGACTCGGCCAGGGCGAGGAGCTCTTCGGAGGCGCGGCTGCGGATGACGCCGCCGCCCACGTAGAGCACCGGGCGCTTCGCCTCGGCGATGAGCTGCGCCGCAGCCGCGACCTGCTTGCCGTGCGCCTTCGTGATGGGGCGGTAGCCGGGCAGGTCGACCTTCGGGGGCCAGCGGAAGGGCACCTTGGTCTGCTGCGCGTCCTTCGTGATGTCGACGAGCACGGGGCCGGGGCGGCCCGTCGTCGCGATGTGCACGGCGGCCGCGATCGTCGACGGGATGTCTTCGGCCTTCTTCACGAGGAAGCTGTGCTTCGTGACGGGCATCGTGATGCCGACGATGTCGGCCTCCTGGAATGCGTCGGTGCCCATGAGGTTCGAGAACACCTGGCCGGTGATCGCGAGGAGGGGCACCGAGTCCATGTGCGCGTCGGCGATGGCGGTGACGAGGTTGGTCGCGCCGGGGCCCGACGTCGCGATCGCGACGCCGAGCTTGCCGCTGGATGCCGCGTACCCTTCGGCCGCGTGACCTGCGCCCTGCTCGTGGCGCACGAGGATGTGCCGCAGCTTCTTGCTGTCGAGCAGCGGGTCGTAGACGGGGAGGATGGCTCCGCCCGGCAGGCCGAAGACGTCTTTGATGCCGAGCAGTTCGAGTGTGCGGACGACCGCCTCGGCGCCCGTCAGCTCCTCGGGCACGCCGGAGGGCAGGGTCGCGGGCGATGGCACGGGAGTGGATTCCGTGGTCATTCGATTCCTTCTGGTGACTGGGTATGCGAAAGAGCGCAGCGACTCAGCCCGTGGTGGCGCCTTCTGCGGCGGAACGCACGAGCTTCGAGTACTTCGCGAGGACGCCTCGGGTATAGCGCGGGGGAAGCGGCGCCCAGCCTTCACGGCGGGCGGCCAGCTCGGCCTCCTCGACAAGTAGGTCGATGGACCGGGCCGCGATATCGACCCGAATCAGATCACCATCGCGCACCAAGGCGATCGGACCTGCGTCCACCGCTTCGGGTGCCAGATGGCCGATGCACAGGCCGGTTGTGCCGCCTGAGAATCGACCGTCCGTCAAGAGTAGTACATCTTTTCCGAGGCCCGCGCCCTTGATGGCTGCCGTGATGGCGAGCATCTCGCGCATGCCCGGCCCGCCCTTGGGGCCTTCGTAGCGGATGACGACGACGTCGCCGGCCTTGATCTCGCCGTTCGTGAGCGCGTCCATCGCGCCGCGCTCGCGCTCGAACACGCGCGCGGGGCCCTCGAACACGGCTGCGTCGAACCCGGCCGTCTTGACGACCGCGCCCTCGGGGGCGAGCGACCCGTGGAGGATCGTGAGGCCGCCCGTCTCGTGGATGGGGTCGTCGAGCGTGTGGAGCACCTCGCCGTCGAGGCCCGGAAGGTCGAGCTCTTCGAGGTTCTCGCGCATGGTCTTGCCCGTGACGGTGAGCACGTCGCCGTGGAGCAGGCCCGCGTCGAGGAGCGCCTTCATGAGCACGGGGACGCCGCCGCGGCGGTCGACGTCGTTCATGACGTACTTGCCGAAGGGCTTGAGGTCGCCGATGTGCGGCACCTTCGAGCCGATGCGGTTGAAGTCATCGAGGGTGAGCTCGACCTCGGCCTCGCGCGCGATCGCGAGGAGGTGGAGGACGATGTTCGTCGAGCCGCCGAGGGCCATGCCCACGGCGATGGCGTTCTCGAACGCCTCCTTCGTGAGGATCTGGCGGGCCGTCATGCCGTGCTTCAGGAGGTTCACGACGGCCTCGCCCGAGCGGTGCGCGTAGTAGTCGCGGCGGCGGTCGGCCGACGCGGGCGACGCCGAGCCGGGGAGCGAGAGGCCGAGCGCCTCGGCGACCGAGGCCATGGTGTTGGCGGTGTACATGCCGCCGCACGCGCCCTCGCCGGGCGCGAACGCGCACTCGATGCGCTTTGCGTCGGCCTCGCTCATCTTGCCGGCCTTGACGGCGCCGACCGCTTCGAACGAGTCGATGATCGTGATGTCCTTCTCGGTGCCGTCGGACAGCCGCACCCAGCCGGGCGCGATCGAGCCCGCGTAGAGGAAGACGCTCGCGAGGTCGAGACGCGCGGCCGCCATGAGCATGCCGGGGATCGACTTGTCGCAGCCGGCGAGCAGGACCGAGCCGTCGAGCCGCTCGGCCTGCATGACGACCTCGACCGAGTCGGCGATGACCTCGCGCGACACGAGCGAGAAGTGCATGCCCTCGTGGCCCATCGAGATGCCGTCGGACACGGAGACGGTGCCGAACTGCAGCGGGTAGCCGCCGCCGCCGTGCACGCCCTCTTTCGCGGCCTGCGCGAGGCGGCCGAGCGAGAGGTTGCAGGGGGTGATCTCGTTCCACGAGCTCGCGATGCCGATCTGGGGCTTGTCCCAGTCGGCATCGCCCATGCCGACGGCGCGGAGCATGCCCCGGCTGGTCATGGCTTCGATGCCGTCCGTGACGACGCGGCTGCGCGGTTTGGGGTCGAACTGGGAGGACATGGAGACGAGTCTATGTCCAGCGAGAGGCCCCTCGGCGCGCGCTCGACCTGACCTGCACAAGGAGCTCCAGCAGCTCCGAGACCTCCTCGGGACCGCGCACCCGATGGGCGGCGATCGACTTGCCCTGGCCGACCTTCACGCCGAGGTCGCCGTCGCCCAGCACGGCGAACGCGTCCTCGTCGGTCACGTCATCGCCGAGGTAGAGCACGGCGTCGGCGCCGACATGCTGTCGGAGCCTCGCGAGCGAGTCGCCCTTGTCGCTCGCGCGCACCGCGAACTCGAGAACCGCCTTGCCGGTTCTGGTCGTCACGTCGGGCAGTTCGGATGTCACGAGCTCGCGCACCTCCTGCTGCAACGCGATGCCGTCGTTGGCGGGCATGCGCCGTGTGTGGAGCGCCACCCCGGCGGGCTTCCGCTCGATCCACGCGGCGGGCGAAGCGGCGATCGCGCCTTCGACGAGCTCGGTGAGGCGGCGGAGCCGCGCGAGTTCGGCGTCGCGCAGGTCGACCGTGACGACGCCGGCGTCGAGCTGCAGTTCGACGCCGTGCGAACCGCTGAGGAGCGTTCCCGCGGGCGGGTGCACGACCTCGAGCAGGCTGTCGAGCGCGCGGCCCGACACGATCGCGACGCGCGTCTCGTCGAGCTCGGCGAGCTGCGCGATCGCTCTGCTCGCGCGGTCGGTCGCGCGCGCGTCCTCGGGCCGCTCGACGATGGGGGCGAGGGTGCCGTCGAAGTCGAGGGCGACGAGGAGCCGGTCGACGTCGGCCAGCGCGGCGATGGCGACTTGGAGCGGCTCAGAGATGCCCGCCGCGATCTTGCCCGTGCCCGTGAGCGTCTCGAGGAAGGAAGCCGACCAGTTCGCGACGTCGTTCGTGCGCACGCGCCGGCGGAGCGCGCGCATGCGCCGGGCTCGCTCGCGGTGCGGCATCTCGATCGCCTCGACGATCGCGTCTTTCAGCCCCTCGATGTCGTGCGGGTTCACGAGGACGGCCTGGCGGAGTTCGTCGGATGCCCCGGTGAACTCGCTCAGGACGAGGACGCCGTCGTTGTCGAACCGGCATGCCACATACTCTTTCGCGACAAGGTTCATGCCGTCGCGGAGCGCGGTCACCAGCATGACGTCGGCGGCGAGGTACAGCGCGACCATCTCTTCGCGCGGGTACCCGTGGTGGAGGTACGCGATCGCCTGGTGCCCGAGGGTCGCCTGGTCGCCGTTCAGCCGCCCGACGGTGAGCTCGATCTCGTCGCGGAGCTGGCGGTAGGTCTCGACGCGCTCGCGCGACGGACTCGCGACCTGCACGAGGATCGCGTCCTCGACCTTGAGCCGGCCGTCGCGCAGGAGCTCGCCGAAGGCCTTCATGCGGTGGCGGATGCCCTTCGTGTAGTCGAGGCGGTCGACGCCGAGCATGACGGTCTTCGGGTTGCCGAGGCTCTCGCGGATCTCGCGTGCGCGCGCCTGGATCTCGGGCCTCCGCGCGAGCTCCTCGAAGCCAGCCGAGTCGATCGAGATCGGGAAGTGCCGCGCGACGACGCGGCGCGACTCGCCGTCGCCGGTCGGCACCTCGATCGTCGTGCCGCGGGTCGTGTAGCCGTACAGCCGCCTGACCGCCCGCGCGAAGTTCGAGGCATCCGTCGCCCGTTGGAAGCCGATGACGTCGGCGCCGAGCAGTCCGTCGACGACCTGGCGACGCCACGGCAGCTGCGAGTAGATGCCGTACGCGGGGAACGGGATGTGGTTGAAGAACCCGATGACGAGGTCGGGACGGCTCTCCCGGAGCATCCGCGGAACGAGCTGGAGCTGGTAGTCCTGCACCCACACGACGGCGCCCTCGGCGGCGGCGCGCGCCGCCGCCTCGGCGAAGCGCCGGTTGACGCGCACGTAGGCGTCCCACCACTCGCGGTGGAACGAGGGCGGCGCGATGACGTCGTGGTAGAGCGGCCAGAGGGTGTCGTTCGAGAAGCCTTCGTAGTAGTCCTCGAGCTCCTCCGCCGAGAGCGGCACGGGCACGATCGAGATGCCGTCGTGCTCGAACGGGTCGAACTCGCGGTCGGCGACGCCCGCCCACCCGACCCACGCGCCGTCGGCTTGGCGCATGACGGGCTCGAGCGCCGTCACGAGCCCACCGGGCGAGCTCTTCCACCGCGTCTCGCCGGCCGGCCCCTCGTCGTAGTCGACGGGCAGCCGGTTGGAGACCACGACCATGTCGTAGGCCGCGTCGGGATAGAGGTCAGGTGGTTCGGGGGATTGCGTCATGGCGGTCCTCCTCGCTGGGTTCAGGCTATCGCGCAGCCCCTCACCCGAGGCACCGGCTCCCCGAGACATCCGTCACCCGATCGCGGCCGCCGCGAACCCTGTCGACCGGATGCCTCTGCGCCGCGCGACGACCGCGGCCGTCGCGACGACCGCGCCGATGCCGAAGAGCGCGAGCACGCCCGCCGCTCCCGCGACCTGGCCGCTCGACGCCCCCGCGACGATGCCCTGCATGCCCTCGACCGCCCAAGTCAGCGGGAGCAGCCGGCTGATCGCCTGGAACGGCCCGCTCAGCACCTCGACCGGGTAGAGCCCGCCCGTCGACGCGAGCTGCAATGCCACGAGCACGAGCGACACGAGCGTGCCGGCGCGCCCGAGCGCGGTCTGCAGGAACCCGTGCAGCGCCGTGAACACGAGCGCGAGGAGCGCCGAGAACGCGAGCGTCTGCGGCAGGAGCGTCCACGACACGCCGAGCGCCGTGTGCAGGAGCGCGACGACCGCGGCCGCCTGGGCGAGGGCGATGAGCCCTGTGCGCCAGAGCGCGCGTCCGACGAGGCCGCCGGTCGAGGTCGTGCTGCGGAGCGCGTCGCGCGGGAACGGGCGCAGCACGAGGAAGAGCGCGAGCGCGCCGACCCACAGGCCGATGGGCGCGAACAGCATGCCGATGACCTCGCCCGAGCCGGAGATCTCGTGGTTGCGGGCGGTGTCGACCGTGACGGGCTGCGAGACGACGTCGGCGGTCGTCGCGGCGTCGATGTCGGAGAGGGCGCTCGCGTCCTTCGCGCCCTGCGTGAGCCCGTCGGCGAGCTGCGTCGCGCCGCCCGCGAGATCGGTGGCTCCGGATGCCGCGCTCGACGCGCCTGCCGACAGCTGACCGAGGCCCGTGGCGAGGCCGTCGACGCCCGACGCGAGCGAGGTCGCGCCGTCGCGAAGGCCCGCCGAGCCCGCGGAAAGCTGCGCCGCTCCCCCGGCGAGGTCGGCAATGCCGCCCTGGATGCCGTCGATCGCGCCGCGCGAGGCGGCGGCGAGCTGCTGCCCGCCCGACGCCATGTCGCCGAGCTGGGTGCGGACGCCCTCGATCGTCGCCGAAACGCCGCCGAGCTCGGGGTACTGCGTCAGGAGGTCGGGGTTGTCGGCGAGGATCTGCGCGAGGGTGTCGGAGGCCGGGCCGAGGTACCCGTCGACCGTCGCGACGCCTTGCGCGATGCCGCCCGTGTAGGCGTCCCAGTTGTCCGAGATCTGATCGAGCCCCGCGGCGCCCGTGCTGAGGCCGCCGAGGCCCGAGGCGATGCCGTCGACGCCCGCGGTGTACTGGCGCACGCCGTCGGCGTAGGCCCAGGCGCCGGCCGCGGCATCCGACGCTCCCGTGGCCGCCTGCGAAACGCCTGACGACAGATCGCCGAGCCCCGTCGCGAGCGAACCCGCGCCCGACGACAGCTGCGTCGCGCCGTCGGCGGCCTGCCCGAGCGAGCCGCCCATGCCCGCCAGGTTCGCATAGAACCCCTCGAGGTACTGCGCCGTGAGCTGCTGGCCGAACGTCGCCGTCATGGCCTGGCCGACCGACTGCGCGACGGCGCCCGCGAGGAACCCGTGCGCGTCGTCGGTGCGGATCGAGAGGTCGGCCTTCTGCGGGTCCTCCCCGAGATCGACACGATCGACGAAGAGAAGTCCGACGGGATCGTGAGCACCGCGTAGGCGTCGCCGCGCGCGAGGGCCTGCTCGGCCTCTTCGTCGTTCGAGATCGTCCACGAGAAGCCCGCCGTGTTCGGGCCGGTCAGCTCGGTCACGAGCTGGCGGCCCGCGAGCACGGGCTGCTCGGCGCCGTCTGCGCCCGTCATCGTGACCATCTCGTCGTTGTTGACGACGATCGCGGGGATCGTCTCGAGTCGTTGGTCGGCGCCGCCGAGGGCGCCCGCGACGAGGCCCGCGACGGCGAGCGGCACGAGGATGACGGCGGCGATGAGCACCCCGAAGCGGGTGCGGCGCTGCGCCGCGGTCGTGCCCAGCAAGGACTGGAGTCGGAGCTTGGGGCTCATCGGAGGGCCTCCTCGAGTGCGGGGCTGAGGGTGACGGTTCGGATGCCTCGCGCCGCGAACGCGGCGGCGTGGTGGCCGTGTCCGACGCCGACCACGACGGTCGTGCCGGCGGGGACGAGCCGCGCAGCGGCGGGCCAGAAGGCGGCCTGCTCGGTCGCGGTCTCGTCGTCGAGGTCGAGGACGACGGCGTCGGGGCCTTCGGCGAGCGCGGCGGCGAGTGCGACGAGGGCGCGGTCGCGGGCGCCGAGCGAGCCGATCGCGGCTTCGCGGTCGATGCGGGCGGTGCGGGTGCCTGGCTGGTCGAGTGCCGCGTTGAGCCGCTCGACCCACAGGTCGACTCGGCGGCCGGGCGGGGTGAGCCGGTACCAGGGCCTCGTCGCGTCGACGCGTGCGGCGAGCACTTCGCCGACGGTCGCGCCCGTGCCGGCGTCGGCGGTCGCCTCGGCGACGGCGACGCGGCGCTGCACGCGCCCGGCCGCCGTCGGCAGGGGTTCGCCGAGCACCGCGAGCCGTCCCTCGACGGGGTCGAGGCGGCCCGCGAGGGTCGCGGCGACGACGCGGCGATCGACGGAGGCGCCTTCGACGAGGAGGAGCGCGCCCTCGGGCACATCGAGGTCGAGGGGCCGATGGGCCGCTCGGCGAGGCCGAACACGGCGCCGTCGGCGCGGATCGCGGCCTCGCTGCGGCTCGCCCAGGCGGCCTGGTCGAGGTGCTCGCGGAGCCCCTCGCCCTCGATGTCGACGCTCGGGAGGATCCGCGCGAGCCACTTGGGCAGCCACCACGCGGCCTTTCCGGCGAGCGCCATCGCGGCCGGCACGAGGGTCATCCTGACGAGGAATGCATCGAACGCGACGCCGATCGCGAGCGCGAACGCGATGCCCTTGATGACGCCCGACCCTTCGGGCACGAAGGCGAAGAAGACGAAGAACATGATGAGCGCGGCGGCAGTGACGACGCGCGCGGCGTGCTGGAAGCCGTGGGTGATCGCGCGGCGCGGCTCTTTCGTCTTGACGTACTCTTCGCGCATGCCCGACACGAGGAACACCTCGTAGTCCATCGCGAGACCGAAGAGCACGGCCATAAGGAGGATCGGCAAGAAGCTCAGGATCGGCCCGGGCTCGATGTGCAGGAGGTCGGCGAACCATCCCCACTGGAACACCGCGACGGTCGCGCCGATCGCGCCGAACGCCGACAGGAGGAACCCGACGGCGGCCTTCACAGGCACGAAGACCGAGCGGAACACGATGAGAAGGAGCACGATCGAGAGCCCCACGACGATGAGCGCGAACGGCAGCAGGGCGTCGTTCAGGCGGTTCGAGATGTCGATCGAGACGGCCGTGTAGCCCGTCACGGCGATCGGCGTGCCGAGGTCTTCGGTGATCGACGGCTCGAGCTCGCGGATCTCCTCGACGATGCGCTTGGTCTCGGGGTCGTTGGGCGCGGTCTCGGGGATGACCTGGATGATCGCCGTGTCGACGGTCTCGTTCGGCAGGCCCTCGCCGACGTAGGCGACGCCGTCGAGCGCCGCGAGGCGATCGCGGATGTCGTCGAGGTCGGTGAAGATGTCGGTCGTCTGGGTGATGTCGACGGTGACGACGAGCGGGCCGTTGTAGCCGGGCCCGAAGCCCTCGGCGATCATGTCGTACGCCTTGCGCTCCTGCGTGCCGTGCTCGGCGGTCGCGCCGCTCGGCAGGTTCAGGTCGAGGCTCGCCGCGGGGATCGCGGCGGTGCCGAGCACGCCCGCGACGAGGACGACGGCGACGGCGGGGGCCTTCAGCACGAGGTCGACCCAGCGCCGGCCCATCGTGCGCTTCCCGCCCTCGTCGTCGGCGTTCGCACGGCGGTGGGCTCGGCTGCCGGGCTTCGGCGCGAGCTTGGTGCCTGCGAGCCCCATGATCGCGGGGAGGAGGGTCGTCGCGGCGAGCACGGCGACGAGCACGGCGAACGCCGCGCCGACGCCCATGACCGAGAGGAACGGGATGCCGACGACGAGCAGGCCGAGGAGCGCGATGATGACCGTGAGGCCCGCGAAGACGACGGCGCCGCCCGCCGTCGCGACCGACTCGGCCGCGCTCTCTTCAGGGTCTTGCCCTCTCGCGAGGCCGGTTCTGTGCCGCGACAGGATGAAGAGCGCGTAGTCGATGCCGACCGCGAGCCCGATCATGACGGCGAGCATGGGGGCGGTCGACGAGACGGTCGTGAAGGCCGCGACGAGTGAGATGCCGCCGAAGGCGACGGCGACGCCGACGAGCGCGGTGAGAAGGGGCATCCCGGCCGACAGCAGCGAGCCGAACGTGATGAGCAGCACGACCCCCGCGAACACCACGCCGAACACCTCGGTGATCGAGAGCCCGAAGCTCGTCTCCTGGAACACCTCGCCGCCGAACGCGACGTCCATGCCGGCGTCGGACGCGAGGTCGCCCGTCGCCACGACGTCGGCGATGGAGGCATCCGTGACATCCGACACCTGACCGTCGAACTGGACCTGGATGTAGGCGGTGCGACCGTCGGCCGACACCTGGTCGCCCGCATACTCGTCGAACGGGCCGAGCACGCTCGCGACGCCGTCGACGCCCTCGAGCTGCGTCTCCATCGCGGTGATCGCGTCGCGGTACGGCGCGTCTTCGACGGATGCTCCGTCAGGCGCCTCCACGACGGCCTTCGCCGAGGCGCCCGCCGTCTGGGGGAACACCGCCGCGAGGTGGTCGATGGCCTCTTGAGATTCGGTGCCCGGGATCGCGAACGACTCCTGGAGCTGGCCGCCGAGGCCGAGCCCGACGCCGAGGATCGCGGCGATCGCGACGATCCAGCCGACGAGCACGAGCCAGGCCCGACGGTACGCGAACCGGCCGATGCGGTGGAGAAGAAGTGCCACGGTCGTTCAAGCCTTCCGGTCAGCGGCCCGAGACGGGCGAGAGGAGTTCGAGGAGGACGGTGACGAGCGCGTCGCGCACGCTCGCCTCGTCGGCGTCGGGCAGCGGCTCGCCGAGGAACGTGGCGCCGGCGACGAGCACGTAGGCTGCGCCCGCGAGCGCGACGCCGAAGCGCATCTGCTCGACGACGGGGGCGTCGTCGGCGCAGATCTCGTCGGCGAGGGCGCGGATCGCGGTGCTCGCGCGCTCGGCGATCGGGAGTCCTTGCATGGCCTGCGCGTGGTTCACGAAGACGTACACGGCGAGCCGGTGGCCGAGGAGGAAGTCGACGAAGCGCTCGGCGAACGAGGCTTGCGCGGCGGCGGCGCGGCCGCCCCCGGCGAGCTCGGCGACGAGCGCCTCGAGTTCGACGAGGGTGGGCTCGACGGCGGCTTCGAGCAGCGCCTCCTTCGACCCGTAGTGGTAGAGGACGCTCGACTTCGCGTACCCCGCATGGTCGGCGATCTGCTGGAGCGAGGTGCCCGCGAAGCCGACTGCGGCGAACTGCTCGAGCGCCGCCTGGCGGAGCTCGTCGCTCGCACGCACGCGTGCCGGGACGGTCAGGTCGGAAGGCATGCCCCGACGGTAGCTGACCGATCGGTCGAATCCTGACCGATCGGCCAGATTCAGGGTGGTCTCCCAGGCTTTCTCCCGGCGAGCCGCGCCGACCGGTAGCGTGGCGGCATGCGCAAGTACCTCTTCAGCGGGGCCGTCATCAGTGCGATCTTCAGCGGCATCGGCGTGCTGCGCGCCTCGATCGCGGGCCCTCGCGACTGGCGCCTCCTCCTCGCGTGGGTCGCGTGGGCCGCGAGCCTCGCCATCGCGATCGGCACGGTCGCCGAAGACACCAAGCGCCCCGAGATCGACGGCTGAGCGCGGCCGTCGTTTCGAGCGGATGCCTCGGCGGAGCCCCGCGGACGAACGGCGCCCCGAGGCATCCGAAACCGGAACTTATGCTCCCGTTCCTGCTTACGGCGTGTCAATTGGCACCGACTACGGCGATTCCGACAGACTGAGCGCACGGGCACCCTACCGCCCGACCCGCCCGACCGAGAGGGGCTGCCGATGTTCCGCCGCTGGCGCCGACGAGCGAGGATCGCCGCTGAAGCCGCATCCGCGTCCACCGGTCAGACCGCAGAGCGGGCATCCGCCGCAGACCTTCGCGGCGAGCACATCTTCGAACTCGTGAACCAGAAGCTCGCCGAGTTCATCGGCGGCAACGGGCAGTGGGCGCTCACGCGCCGCACCGAGCGCGACACCGACCGCATCTTCGACGCCGTCGTCACCCACCAGATCGCCGCCGAACTCACGCGCGCGATCCTCGACGAGCGCGAGACGGTCGCCGTCGTCGTGCCCGAGGGCGAAGACACCATGGCGCTCAGCTGGACGCCGGCGCCGCTCGTCGTGTGGGCCGAGCCCGTGCGCGAGGCCGCCGACCTGCCGTCGATCGCGCCGGTCGAGTTCGAGGCGCGCGCGGCGTAGCGGCCCTCCCGACCACGGTCGTTCAAAGTTCGCCCGCGTTCTTTGTAGGGCGTTTCCTGCGCCGCCCCTCCCCGATTCGTAGCGTGAAGCCAAGGCACACCGCCCGAGACTTCTCGAACACGATCCCAAGGGGAACCATGACGACCGCGACCGCACCCGCTCGCAGCGCTGCCAAGACCACGGCGCGCGACCTCGCCCAGATCGCCGTGTTCGCGGCGCTCATCGCCGCGCTCACGCTGCCAGGCGCCATCCCCGTGGGCATCGGCGTGCCGATCACGCTCCAGACCCTCGGCGTCATGCTCGCGGGCGCTGTGCTCGGTGCACGCAAGGGCGCGCTCGCGGTGCTCGTCTACGTCGTGCTGGGCCTCGCGGGTCTCCCGATCCTCGCGGGCGGCGCGGCCGGTCTCGGCGTGCTCGCCGGGCCGACGGGCGGCTTCCTCGTCGCGTTCATCCCGGCGGCGTTCGTCGTCGGCTGGCTCGCGGCACGCATCCCCCCGCGTCTGAAGTTCTTCTCGCTGCTTCTCGCAAGTCTCATCGGCGGCGTCATCGTCGTCTACCTCGTCGGAGTGCCGTGGCTCTCGGTCGCGACAGGCCTGCCGCTCGGCCAGGCGATCGTCGTCGGCGCACTCCCCTTCCTCGTGGGCGACGTCGTCAAGGCCGTCGTCGTCGCGGGCGTCGCGGCGGCCGTGCATCGGGCATGGCCGGGGCTCATCCCGGCACGCGAGTGGCCGTGGGCGAAGCGCGCGGTCCCCTCGACCGAGGCATCCGCCGCAGAATGACCGAGATCGTCTTCGAGCACGTCACCCACCGCTACGACGGGGGCGACGTGCTCGTCGACGTCTCGGTACGGCTCACCGAGCGGCGCATCGGGATCGTCGGCGCCAACGGCTCGGGCAAGTCGACGCTCGCGCGGCTCATCAACGGACTCGTCGAGCCGACCGAGGGCCGCGTCACGGTCGACGGGCTGGATGTCTCGCGGAACGCGCGCGAGGTGCGGCGCCGGGTGGGGTTCGTGTTCACGAACCCCGACACCCAGATCGTCATGCCGACGGTGCGCGAGGACGTCGCGTTCTCGCTCCGCCGGCTGAAGCTCGATGCCGCGGATGCCTCGGCGCGCGTCGATCGTACGCTCGAGCGATTCGGGCTCGCCGAGCTCGCCGACCGGCCGGCGCACCGTCTCTCCGGCGGGCAGAAGCAGCTCCTCGCGCTCGCTGCGGTGCTCGTGTCGGAGCCGTCGATCCTCGTGACCGACGAGCCGACGACCCTCCTCGACGCACGCAACGCCGCGCTCGTCGACCGCCATTTCGCCGCCCTCGACCAGCAGCTCGTGGTCGTCACGCACCGCCTCGAGACGGTCGAGCACTTCGATCGCGTGCTCGTCGTCGACGGCGGGCGCATCGTCGCCGACGGCGCTCCCGCCGAGTCGCTCGCCGCCTACCGCGAGCTCATCGACGCCGTGGAGGCGCCGTGATCGGCACCTACGTCACGGGGCGCTCGATCATCCACCGCATGCCCGCGGGGTGGAAGCTCGTGCTGCTCGCGGCATCCGTCGTCGTCATCGTGGCGCTCCGCCCGTGGTGGGCGACCGCGATCGCGACCGCGGTCGCCCTCGCGCTCTTCGCGGTCGCGCGCGTGCCGACGCGAACCCTCGCACAGCAGCTCGTCCCCGTCGGATGGCTCCTGCTGCTCGCGGTCCCGCTCAACGTCATCTTCCAGGGCTGGGAACAGGCCGCCCTCATCGGGTTCCGCATCGTCGCATGCATCGCCCTCGCCGCCCTCGTGACGCTCACGACGCCCGTGACGGCGATGCTCGACGCCATGCGCGCGGCGCTCCGCCCGTTCGAGCGCTGGATCGACGCCGACCGCGTGGGGCTCGTGCTCGCCATGACGATCCGCGCCGTGCCGCTCATGACCGAGATCGTGCGCGAAGTGCTCGACGCGAGGCGAGCGCGCGGCGTCGAACACTCGCTGCGTGCGGTCGCCGTGCCCGTCGTCGTGCGTGCGCTCCGCACGGCCGAGGGCATGGGCGAGGCGCTCATCGCGCGCGGCGCGGACGACTGAGCATCGACCCGACTCCGCTCACCCGTCGTCCTCGACGCACGCTTTCGCGGCGGCGATGCCGTCGTCGTCGCCCGCGAACCCGATGCCGTTGACCTCGCTGGGCCAGACCGTGAGGATCTGGGCGAGCGGGTCGACCGCGAGGATGGGCTGCGCTTCGGATGCCTCGAGCGAACCCGTGACGAAGGCCGCGGCCCGGGTCGCTCCCTCGGACGCCTCGACCGGTCTGAACGTGACTGCGACGATGTAGGAGCCGTCGGCATGGACGGCCGAAGCCGGGTCGGCCTTCACCGCGGCCCCCGAGACCGGTTCGATGACCCCTCTCGTGGCGGCGCCGGCGATGACGGCGAGAAGCTCGGTCGGCACGTCGAGACACGTCCGACCGACGCCGCCCGAGCATCCGCTGAGACCCGTCGCGGTGAAGATCGCAGCCGCCGCCGCGACCGCGGTCGCGATCGTGCGGCGCGGTGCGCGCACGTCGTGATTCTCCCGCGACTGGCGGTTTCCCGCCAGTGCGAGGTCGAATCGATTCGCTCGTTAAAGATCAGATCTCCATCCGCTTTCAACGACGAGGGCGGTCCCGGAGCCGGTCGACTGAGGCGCGCGCGTCGTCGGCGACGAGGTCGTTGTTGATCGCGATCGCGGCGGCGGATCCCTGTCCGGCCGCGGTGATGACCTGGGCTCTCGGGTCGGATGCGTTGCCTGCGACATACAGACCGGCGACGCTCGTCGCACCGTCGGCGTCGTGGGCGGTCCATCCGCGCTCGTCTCGCTCGCAACCGAGACCGCGCAGAATGGCATCGTTGGGTGCGAGTGTCGGGCGGACGAAAAGGGCCGACCGTGGGATGACCTGGCCGTCTTCGAGTTCGACCCCGCGCAGTGCATCTTCTACGACGCTCACCCGGCGGACCGGTCGCGACTCGACGCCCACCGCGCGAGCGCGAAGCGCCTCGTGCTGCTCGGGCGTCGGAGGCTGGCCGCGCGTGAACAGGATCACGTCGTTCGACCATTGTCGGATCAGGAGCGCGTACGCGATCGCATCTTGATCGCCGCCCAGCACCCCCAGAGCCCGGTCGCGGACTTCATAGCCGTGGCAATACGGACAGTGGAGCACATCGCGGCCCCATCGTTCCGCCAACCCCGGGATGTCCGGGATCTGATCCCGCAGTCCGGTGGTCACCAAAACTCTGCGAGCGAGAATCGAGGTCCCGTCGTCGAGCGTCGCGCGGAATCCTCGGCCGAGGGTCGTGACGGTCCCGGTGATCAGGTCGGCTCCGTAGCCGACGACCTCTTCGCGGCCGAGGGAGAGGAGCTCGGCGGGGGGCAGGCCGTCCCTCGAGAGGTACCCATGCATGTGGGATGCCGGAGCGTTCCGCGGTCGCCCGTCGTCGACGACCGCAACACGGCGCCGGGCCCTCGAGAGGACGAGGGCTGCGCTGAGACCGGCGGCTCCGCCGCCGACGACGAGCACGTCGTATTCGTTCATGGCCCAAGCATCGGCGCCTGAGCGCTCGGACCGCAAAGCCCGTTGCCGTTTCCGGGAACGCCCGTGCACACTGGGCTCGTGGAAGGACCCGAACCCGTCATCCTCACGACGAAGCTTCATGTGCCGCAACCTCGAGCATCGAGCATCACCAGGGCGAGACTGACGCGGCTGTTCGCGAACGACGCGGCCACGGTCACCGTGGTCGCCGCGCCTGCGGGATTCGGGAAGACGACCGCCGTCGTCGAATGGCTCGCATCCGACGACCATCGGGAAAAGGCCGTCGCGTGGCTTTCGCTGGATGCGCGCGACAACGACGCCGCGACCTTCTGGCGGTACGTGGTCGCCGCGATCGAGCTGGCCTCGCCCGGAGCGGTTTCCCTGACACCTCGGGGCGATGGGCACGGGCCCCCGCCGGCGCCCGAGGCTGTCGTGGATCTGCTCATCAATCGTCTGCAATCCGGTCCTCCGATCA
This sequence comes from Agromyces protaetiae, assembly GCF_004135405.1. Taxonomy (NCBI): domain Bacteria; kingdom Bacillati; phylum Actinomycetota; class Actinomycetes; order Micrococcales; family Microbacteriaceae; genus Agromyces; species Agromyces protaetiae. The sequence continues at coordinate 2,213,873 of NZ_CP035491.1, read as the reverse complement.
CGCTGGTCCTCGACGACCTCCACCTCATCGATGACGCGACGGTGCATGACGGCCTGTCGTACCTTGTGGAGCACCTGCCGTCGCAGGTGCATCTCGTGGTCGCCACGCGAGCAGATCCCCCGCTTCCACTCGCTCGACTGCGTGTGAATGGTCGGCTCGGGGAGATCCGCGCCGGCGATCTCCGGTTCACCGAGACGGAGGCCGCCCGATATCTGACCGACATCATGGGGCTCGAGGTGAGCGCCGGGCAGATCGCCGCTCTGGATGAGCGGACCGAAGGCTGGATCGCGGCGCTCCAGTTGGCCGCACTCTCCCTTCGTGGACACGACGACCCAGCCCGATTCATCGCTCGATTCGCGGGGGACGACCGCTATGTCGTCGACTACCTCGTGGAGGAGGTGCTGCAGCAACAGCAGGAGTCGGTCCGCAGATTCCTCCTGCACACATCGATACTCGGGCGGCTGACGGGAGGGCTCTGCGACGCCGTCACGGGTGGCTCCGGAAGCAGCGTGATCCTCGACGAACTGGACCGCGGCAATCTCTTCGTCGTGCCCCTCGACGATCAGCGACTCTGGTACCGGTACCACCATCTCTTCGCCGAGATGCTGCGCGCGCGGCTCGCCGCCGAGGAGCCCGAGCTCTCCCGTGAGCTGCATCTCCGCGCGAGTGGCTGGTATGAGCGAAACGGGCTGATCGAACAGGCGATCGAACACGCGTTCGGCGCGGACGCGTTCGTTCGCGCGGCAGACCTGCTGGAGGCTTCGTCCAACCTGCTCCGCCAGAACAGGCAGGAACTCGCGCTCCTCGCCTGGTTGGAGATGCTTCCGCCGGAAGTGATCGACGCACGGCCTTCGCTCGGTCTCATCTTCGCCGGCACGCTGCTGTCGGCGGGGCGGATCGACCGCGTCGAAGAGCTGCTGAGCGATGTCGAGGCCGCGGATCCGACGGCCTCGGACGAAGCCCGCGCACTTCACGCCGGCATCGCGCTGTACCGCGGCGCTCAGTCGATGGTCGTGGGCGACGGCGCAGCGGCCCTGTCCGCCTCGCAGCGCGCGGTGCAACTCGCCGCCGAAGGCAACGACATCGAGCAGGGAGCTTCGGCGGGTCTGCTGGGGCTCGCCCTGTGGGCTCATGGCAACCTCGACGCGGCCGCCGCGTCCTGGACCGTCGCTCTCGAGCACCTCGAGGCCGCCGGGTATCTCTCCGACGTGATCGGCGGATCGCTCGCGATGGCCGATATCCTCCTCGCGCGGGGACACCTGACCGCGGCCGAAGCCGTCTATCGACACGGCCTGGAGTTGGCGACGCGCTCACAACCGCCGCTGCGCGGGGCGGCCGACATGCACGTCGGGCTGAGCGGGGTGCACTACGAGCGGAACGACCTCGCAGCCGCGCGTGCGGAGCTGCGATCGGCGGAATCGCTCGGGGAGCACTCAGGTCTCCCGCAGAACCGACACCGACGTCGGCTCGCGAGAGCCCGACTCCTGCTCGCGGAGGCGGCTGCGAACGAGGCGATCGAAATGCTCGACGAGGCCGAACGCCTGTATGTGTCGGACATGTTCCCCGACGTGCGGCCGATCGCCGCCGTCCGCGCCCGCGCGCACCTTTCGGCGGGCAGGCCACGCGAGGCTCGGGAATGGGCACGCCGTCGATCGCTCACCCCGGCCGACGCCCTCTCGTACGCCCGCGAGTACGAGCATGCGACGCTTGCCCGCGTGCTCCTGGCGGATCCCACCACGGTGGGCGACGCAGAGGCGCTCGCGACGCGCCTGGTCGACGCCGCACGCGACGCTTCGGACCGTGGGGGCAGCCTCATCGAGCTACTCGTTCTCCTCGCGCTCGCCCGATCCGCGGCGGGCCATGAGGATGCGTCGCTCGATGCGCTCGAAGAGGCCGTGACGCTCGCCGGCGCAGAGGGGTACGTGCGCGTCTTCGTCGACGAAGGCGCTCGGATGTCTCATCTGCTCACCGCGCTCGCGAAACGGGCCACGGGGAATCCCGACGCGCTCAGACTTCTCGGGAGGCGGAGGCGACGGCGACGGCGACGGCGCCGCGAGTCCAACCGACGAGCCTCCCGGCGTCGTCGCTGACAGCGCGCGAGCTCGAGGTTCTTCGACTGCTGGCCTCCGACCTCAGCGGCCCCGAGATCTCCCGCCACCTCTCGGTGTCGCTGAACACCGTCCGCACCCACATCAAGAGCATCTACCTGAAGCTCGAGGTGAGCAGCCGCCGGGCCGCCGTGCGTCGAGCGGCCGAACTGGGGTTCCTGCGCTGAATTCACCCGATCTGGTGATGTCGGCTCACCACATCGGCTCCTACCGTGCCAGGCGTGAACCACTCCGCAGACACCTCTTGCACATATGAGTTCCGCGTGTCGGGACGCCTCGAACCGCGGTGGGCTGCGCACTTCGAGGGGCTGACACTCGCGCCCGGCATCGACGGGACGACATCGCTGCGGGGTGAGCTCACCGATCAGGCCGCCCTCCACGGAGTCCTGCAGCGACTTCGCGATGCCGGCCTGTCCATCATCGCCGTCACTCGACTGGACCCCTGAGTCCGCTCCTCACCTCCTCGCACACGCGTCATTCCCGATGACCGCCGGACCAACCGATCGGAGAAGATCATGACCACCACCGCAGCAACCACACATCGGGGGCGCCGATGCCCCTCCACCGCAGGGCCTCGATCGCCGGAGGCGTGCTCTACCTGCTCACGTTCGTCTCGATCCCGACCTTCGCCCTCTACGACGCGATCAAGGGCGACACCGCTTGGGTCGTCGGCGCCGGGCCGGATGCACCCGTGGTCGTGGGCGGCGTGCTGGAACTGATCGTCGCCCTCGCGTGCATCGGCACCGGCATCGCACTTTATCCGATCATCAAGCTCCACAGCGGCTCCCGGGCTCTCGGTTTCGTGGCCGCGCGCACGTTGGAGGCTGCTGCGATCTTCGCCGGCGTCGTCGCTCTCATGTCGATCGTCACGCTCCGACAGGCCGACCTCGGCCAGGACGCGGTGGTCGCAGGACAGTCGCTCCTCGCCCAGCACACCTGGACGACCTTGTTCGGCCAAGGACTGATCCCGGCTCTCAACGCTTTCCTGCTGGGTTCGATCATGTTCCGCTCGAGGCTGATCCCCCGCGCGCTCCCGGTCTTCGGATTCATCGGCGCACCGATGCTCGTCGTCGCCGATGTCGGAACCCTGTTCGGCGCTTGGGGCCCCGTCTCCCCGGTGGCGGGCGCTGCCGCACTGTTCCTGAGCATCTGGGAGTTCGGGATGGGAGCGTGGCTCGTCGTCCGCGGCTTCAACCTGGACGCGATCCGCAGACTGACCGATCCGGATCACAACGTCGCCCCGGCCGCCCCCGTCGCCTCGGGTGTCGAGGTCGAATCATGAGGGCCGCGATCCACCGGCGATTCGGCGGACCCGACGTCCTCACCGTCGCCGACATCCCCACCCCGGCCCCACGCGCGGGAGAAGTCCTGATCCGCGTCCACGCGAGCACCGTCAGCGCCGCCGACCGCCGGTCGCGGGCGAAAGATGTCCCGGCCGGACTCGCCATCCCCAGCTCGCTCGTGCTCGGCTTCTTCCGACCGCGCCGCCGCGTCCTCGGAATGGACGTCAGCGGCACCGTCGTCGCCGTGGGCCGCGACGTTCGCAGGTTCGCACCTGGCGACGAGGTGATCGCAATGCTCGGAAGCCGCTTCGGCGGTCACGCGGAGTACGTCGTGATCGACTCGCAGGCGGCGGTCACCGCCAGGCCTCGCGGCCTGAGCTTCGAGGATGCCGCGGCCCTCGTTTTCGGCGGGGTCACTGCGCACGCGTTCCTCGACCAAGTCGACGTGCGGCGAGGGACGCGAGCGCTCGTCAACGGCGCCTCCGGTGCCGTCGGCTCTGCGGTGGTCCAGCTCGCCCACGCCCTCGGCGCCCACGTCACCGCGGTCACGAGCGGCGCCAACCGGGCCATGGTCACGGCACTCGGCGCTGACGAGATCATCGACTACCACGTGGACGACTTCACGACCGCCGGACGGTCGTACGACGTGATCGTCGACTGCGTCGGCAACGCACCGGTTCGACGTGTCGGGCACCTCGTCGCGCCCGGGGGCGCCGTGCTGCTCGTCGCCGGAGATCTGCGATCCATGATCGCCGCACGGCGAGACGAGAAGCGCCTCGGCATCACGGTCGTCACCGCTCCCGGCCCCTACCGGGCGGAAGATCTCGGCCACCTCGTGGAACTCGCCGAAGCCGGCGTCTTGCGACCGATCGTCGACCGCACCTACTCGCTCGACGCGGTCGCCGACGCCCACCGATACGTCGACGGCGGCCGCAAGCGCGGCAGCGTCGTGCTGTCCATGACCACCACCGCACCGGAGATCCGATGAGCACCTCGACCGACCTGAAGGCGAGCCCGCTCCGCCTGACCGGCACGCTGCAGGCCGGACTGTCTCGCTGGCTGTGGCTCGCCAAGATGCTCCTGGCGATTCCCCACTTCGTCATCCTCGCGGCCCTCTGGCTCTGGTTCATCGCCACTACCCCGATCGCCGGGATCGCGATCCTCGCCACCGGCCGCTACCCGCGGCGGCTGTTCGAGATCAACACCGGAATCCTGCGCTGGAACTGGCGAGTCGGCTTCTACGTGTACGCGGCTCTCGGCACCGACGACTACCCGCCGTTCACGGCCCGGCGGACGAGCTACCCGGCGACGCTGGAGATCGAGTACGCCGATCGGCTCTCGCGCCCTGCAGTCCTCGTCAAGGCGCTCCTCGCGCTCCCCCAGATCGCGATCGTCGCGCTGTTGGGAGCAGACATCTTCCTCTACCCGATTCCGGCGCTCAACGAGCTCAGCACGGGACCGCTCCCCCTCGGCGGCTACTCGATCCTCAACCTGCTGGTGGTCGTCGCCGGATTCCTCCTGCTGGTCACGGGACGGTACCCGACCGGCTACTTCGACTTCCTCGTCGGCATCAGCAGGTGGATGTACCGGGTCCTGATCTACCTGGCGCTCATGACCGACGAGTACCCGCCGTTCCGACTCGACGCCGGCGGCGACGAGCCCGACCATGCGACCTCGCTTCCCGCCGCAGCAAGTAGGACGGCATGAGCACGGCGTCACCGCCTGCGCCCATCCTGCGCACCCCGATCACCACGCGTCGCCTCGTCATCCGCCCGGGCACGTGCCGTGATGCGGGCGCGACCTGGGCGTACCGACGTCTCGAGACGGTGAACGAGTGGCTCGGCGGAACACCCGCCACCTTCGAGGAGTACCGCGACCTCTTCACCGAGCCCGATCGGCTTGCCGACACCGTCATCGTGGAGCTCGACGACCGGCACGGAGGTGGGGTCATCGGAGATTTCATGGTGCGAGGAGCGGATGCCTGGGCCCAGCAGGATGTCGCGGAGCTGGCGCGGCGAAGCCAGGTGGAACTGGGCTGGGTGCTCGACCCGGCGCACGAGGGCCGCGGCTACGCGACCGAGGCCGTGCAAGCGCTCATCCGGTACTGCTTCGACGAACTCGCCATTCGACGCATCGTCGCGACCAGCTTCCTCGACAACGAGCGGTCGTGGCGCCTGATGGAACGAGCCGGCATGCGCCGCGAACTCCACGCCGTCGGAGACGCGCTGCATCGCTCCGGTCGGTGGCTCGACAGCGTCGGATACGCCATCCTCCGCGAGGAGTCGGGGCAGGGAGCCGCCGACAACGAACAAGCCCCGGCAGAATGATCTGCCGGGGCTTCGTGGTGCACCCCCAGGGACTTGAACCCTGAACCCACTGATTAAGAGTCAGTTGCTCTGCCGATTGAGCTAGAGGTGCATGGCCTCGGAATCTTGCGTTCCGAACCGAGGCACTACGTTATCAGAGCATTCGCGCCAATGCGAAATCGGGGCGCGAAGCGCGGTGAACGCCGAGCGGCCGGCCGCCTGCCGATCGGTGAACTTCCCCCGAATGCCGGCACATCCGCGCCCACAAGGTCGTCAAGCGAGGCATCCGGGCACCTCGCGACGCGTACGCTGAACCTCATGCCCGCGCCCTTCGCCGACGACCTCGCCCTCGCCCTCGCCCTCGCCGATCGCGCCGATGCGATCTCGCTCGCGCGCTTCCGCGCGGTCGATCTCGAGGTGTCGACGAAGCCCGACCGCACACCCGTGACCGAAGCCGATCTCGCGGTCGAGCGCGCACTGCGCGACGGGCTCGCCGAGGCGCGGCCGGGCGACAGCGTGCTCGGCGAGGAGTTCGGCGTCGAGGGCGATTCGGACCGGCAGTGGATCATCGACCCGATCGACGGCACCTCGAACTTCCTGCGCGGCGTGCCCGTGTGGGGCACGCTCATCGCGCTCGCGGTCGACGGCGAGCCGGTCGTCGGCGTCGCCTCCTCCCCCGCGCTCGGGCGGCGTTGGTGGGCGTCGCGCGGCGAAGGCGCGTGGACGACGGATGCTCCGGGCACGACGTCTGCAGACGCGAACGACAGCGACGGAGCGACCCCGGCGACGACGGCTCCCCGCCGTATCGGCGTCTCGCGCGTCGAAGACCTGGCCGATGCATCCCTCAGCTTCCAGAGCCTCGCGCAGTGGCGCGAGGCCGGCTACCTCGACCGTCTGCTGCCGCTCTCCGAGCGCGTGTGGCGCGACCGCGCCTACGGCGACCTGTGGTCGTACATGCTCCTCGCCGAAGGGCTCGTCGACATCGTCGCCGAGTTCGACGTCAAGACGTACGACCTCGCGGCGCTCATCCCCATCGTCGAAGAGGCGGGCGGGCGATTCACGTCGGTCGAGGGCGAACCGGGCCCGTCGAACGGCAACGCGCTCGCGACGAACGGCCTGCTGCACGACGCCGTGCTCGACGCACTCCGCTGAGTCGCCCATCGTCTGCGGCGGTAACACGTCCGCCGGATTGCATAGGGTGGAACGATGGAGATCGGCGTCTATGGAATCATCGCGGTCGCCGTCATCGTCGCGGTCGCGGCCTTCTCGAAGAAGCTCGGCATCGCGGCGCCGATCATCCTCGTGCTCGTCGGCGTCGGCCTCTCGTACCTGCCGGGCGTTCCCGACATCGAGGTGCCGCACGAGATCATCCTCGACGGACTGCTGCCGCCGATCCTCTACGCGGCCGCGATCAGCGTGCCCGTCATCGACTTCCGCCGGAACCTGGCGCCGATCGCGAGCCTCTCGGTCGCGCTCGTCATCATCACGGCATTCGCGGTCGGGTTCCTGCTCTTCACGCTCCTGCCCGAGCTGAGCCTGCCCGCCGCCGTCGCGCTCGGCGCGATCATCAGTCCGCCCGACGCCGTCGCCGCGACCTCCATCGGCCGACGACTGGGCCTGCCGCCGCGCCTCTTGACGGTGCTCGAGGGCGAAGGGCTCGTGAACGACGCGACGGCGCTCGTGCTGCTCCGCACGGCCGTCGCGGCCGCCGCGGGCGCGCTCGCGACGCCGTTCGCGGGCGTGCTCGACTTCTCGTACGCGGTCGTCGTCGCGGTGGCGGTCGGCCTCGTCGTGGGCTTCGTGACGGTGTGGGTGCGATCGAAGCTCGACGATCCCGTGCTCGACACGGCGCTCTCGCTCGCGGTGCCCTTCGTGGCGTTCATGCCCGCCGAGGCCTTCCACGCCTCCGGCGTGCTCGCGGTCGTCGTGGCAGGCCTCTACACAGGGCACGCGGCTCCTCGCGCGTTCTCGCCGCAGTCGCGCATCAGCGACAAGATCAACTGGCGCACGATCCAGTTCCTGCTCGAGAACGGTGTCTTCCTCCTCATCGGCCTCGAGATCCGCACCCTCATCGAGCACGTCGACCCCACCGTGCTGGGCGTCGCCGACTCGATCGGCCTCGGACTCATCGCGACCCTCGCGCTCATCGTCGTGCGGTACGCCTGGATCGGCCCGCTCGTCTACGCCCTCGGCCGCCGCGAGGAGCGCAACGAGAAGCGCACGTATCGCGCCCTGCTCGCGCTCTACTACTTCCGCAGCCATCCGGTCGACACCCCGCGGCAGGCGAAGTTCCGCGACCGCCTCGAACGCGACTACGGTCGCCGTCGCGCCGACCTCGAACGGCAACGCCAAGAGCAGATCGACTGGCGAGGCGGGGTCATCCTCGGCTGGTCGGGCATGCGGGGGGTCGTGACGCTCGCGGCGGCGCAGTCGTTGCCCGAGAGCACGCCGTACCGTCCGCAGTTGATCCTCATCGCCTTCACGGTCGCGGTCGCGAGCATCGTCGTGCAGGGCGGCACGCTGCCCTGGCTCATCCGACTCTTGAAGGTCGAGGGCGTCAACGCCACCGAAGATCGGAAGGAGCTCGCCGGCCTTCTCGAGACGCTCAGCAACGCCGGCCTCGACGCGATCGACGACATCGAGTCGGAGCGCGAGCTCAGCGATGATCCCATCGACCCCGACGTGATCGAACGGGTGCGCCAGTCATCGTTCATGCGCACCGAAGCGGCTTGGGAACGCAGCCAGAGTCCGCGAGCGGTCGGCGAGAAGCCTCACCAGTTGTTCCGCGATCTGCGCCTCGCAGTCGTCGCCGCGGAGCGCGAGCGGCTCATCGAGTTCACCTCGCAAGGCACCTACTCCTCGCGCGCGATCGCCGAGGCGCAGGCGCTCCTCGACCTCGAGGAGACGCGGCTCTCGCGCCGGCCCGGCGAGCACTAGCTGGCGGCGCACGGCGCACGGCGCAGCCGCGAGCGACTCGCGGCCGTTGCCTCAGCGGACGAGCCGGTGCCGCCCGAGCGGAATGACCATGGGCGTCCCGCTCCGCGGGTCTTCGATGACGTCGCACGCGAGCGAGAAGACGTCGTCGACAAGTTGGGCGGTCACGATGTCGTTCGGCGCGCCCTCGGCGGCGATGCGGCCGTCCTTCATGGCGATGAGGTGATCGGCGTATCGGCACGCGAGTCCGAGTTCGTGGAGCACCATGACGACGGTCGTGCCGCGGTCGCGGTTGAGGTCGGCGAGGAGGTCGAGGACCTCGATCTGGTAATTGACGTCGAGGTAGGTCGTCGGTTCGTCGAGCAACAGGATGTCGGTCTCCTGCGCGAGCGCCATCGCGATCCACACGCGCTGGCGTTGTCCGCCTGAGAGTTCGTCGACGCGTCGGGAGACGAGGTCGGCGGTGCCTGTGGCCTCGAGGGCGGCGTCGACTGCGGCCTCGTCGGCCTCGGTCCAACGGCGGAACCAGCCCTGGTGCGGGTAGCGGCCGCGACCGACGAGGTCGCCGACGGTGATGCCGTCGGGGGCGATGGGCGCCTGCGGCAGCAGGCCGATGACGCGCGCGGCGTCGCCCGAGCGCATGGCGTGAACCGAGGCGCCGTCGAGCAGCACGCTTCCCGAACGCGGCGTCATGAGTCGCGCGATGCCCCGGAGCAGCGTCGACTTGCCCGAAGCGTTCGCGCCGATGATCGCCGTGACCTTGCCCGACGGGATCTCGGTCGACAGGTCATGCACGATGTCGACGCCGTCGTAGCCGAGGGTGAGGTCGACGGTTTCCAGCGTGCGCTCGGTCATCGCCGGGCTCCTCTGCGGTCGGATCGGATGAGCAGCCATGCGATGTAGGGCGCTCCGACGAGGCCGGTGACGATGCCCGTCGAGATGGGGGTCGGCAGTGCGTGCTGGGCGATCAGGTCGGCCGCGGTCACGAGGATGGCGCCGACGAGGGCGGATGCGACGACGCGTGCGCCGCCCGTGCCGAGCAGGCGCTCGGCGATCGGGCCGGCCATGAGGGCGACGAACGCGATGGGGCCGGCTGCGGCGGTCGCGGCGGCGACCAGGACGACGGATGCGCCGAGCACGAGCGCCGTCGCGGCCTGCGGCCGGAGGCCGAGCCCGCGGGCGGCGTCGGTGCCGAGTTCGAGCACGCCGCTCGCCCGGCCGATGACGGCGAGGAGCGGGACGAGCGCGAGCACGGCGAGGACGAGCGCGGTCAGGACTTCGGGCCCGGCGAGTCCGACCGATCCGACGAGCCAGGTTATCGCCGCGCGCGCGTCGGAGATCTCGGCGCGCGTGAGCAGATATCCCGTGATCGACTCGAGGAGGGCCGCGACGCCGATCCCGACGAGCACGAACCGGTTGCCGGCCACTCCTCGGCGCCACGCGAGCAGGTACACGACGATCGCGGTCGCGAGTCCGCCGACGACGGCCGCCGCGGGGAGCAGGAGCCCGCCCGCGGACGTGAAGACGATCGCGGCGACGGCCGCCGTGCTCGCACCGGCCGAGATGCCGATCATGTCGGGCGCCGCGAGGGGGTTCCGCAGCAGCCGCTGGAAGACGATGCCGGCGGCACCGAGCGCGAGGCCGACGAACACGGCGGTGAGGGCGCGCGGCAGGCGAAGTTCGCGCACGACGAAGACGGCGGATGCCTCGGCCGGCAGGCCGAGCGTCGCCGCGACCACCGAACCGGCGTCGAGCACGTAGCTGCCGAGCATCATCGAGACGACGAACCCGACGGCGACGGCGACGGCGAGCGCCGAGGTGACGAGGATCGAGCGTGCGCTGCGGGCTCGGCGGTCGCCGCGGAATGCGCCCGTCGACGAGCGGGGCGCGGTCGAGACATCCGGACTCGCGGTCGTCGTCATCGTCAGAGCTCCACGTTCCGGCGCAGCCGCACGAGCGCGATGAAGACGGGAGCGCCGACGACGCCGACGATGACGCCGACCTGCACCTCGCCGGGGGCGGCGACGAGCCGCCCGAGAAGGTCGCAGCCGAGGAGCACGATGGGCCCGAGCACGAGGCTGTACGGCAGGATCCACCGGTAGTCGGGGCCCGTGATGAGCCGGGCGAGATGGGGCACCATGAGTCCCAGGAAGGCGATCGGGCCGCACGCGGCGGTCGCGGCGCCGCAGAGCACGGCGACGACCGCGAACGTGAGGGCGCGATTGCGGCCGACGTGCTGGCCGAGCGAGCGGGCGAGGTCGTCGCCCATCGCGAGCGCGTTGAGCGGGCGTGCGAAGCACATCGCGGCGATGAGGGCGACGACGAGGTAGGGGGCGAGCGCCTGCACGATGGGCCAATAGCGACCCGCGAGTGCGCCGACCTGCCAGAACCGCAGTTCGTCGAGCACGTCGGCGTCGGCGAGGACGATCGCCGACGTGACCGACGAGCAGGCCGCCGTGACGGCGACGCCCGCGAGGGCGAGCTTCACCGGGATCGCCCCTCGCGCCCGAACGACGCGATGCCGTACACGAGCACCGTCGCCGTGGCAGCACCGAGGAAGGCGAACCAGACGTAGGCTCCGGCGGTCTGGGCGCCGACGAGCAGGATGCCTCCGACGACCGCGACGGCCGCGCCCGCGTTGATGCCGAGCACGCCGGGGTCGGCGAGCGGGTTGCGGGCGACGCCCTGAAGCAGCGCGCCGCCGACGGCGAGCGCCGCTCCCACGAGCACTCCGAGGACCGTGCGCGGCACGCGCATGTCGAGGATGACGGTGAGGTCGGTCTCGGCGGCCCGGCCGAGGTCGATCGCGCGCGATCCGAAGAGGATCGATGCGGCCGCGACGACCGCGAGCACGACGACCGCGCCGACGAGCCCCGCGGCGAGCCCGACGCGGGTGCGCGGGCTCGCCTTCGGAGTCTCCAGTGCGGTCGTCATGCGGATGATCCGGCGAACGGTCGCTACTCGCCGACGTTCGGGTCGGCGCCGTCGACGACGGTCGTGAGCTGACGGAGCTGTGCGGCGTAGTCGCTGTACGTGTGCAGCCAGTAGGCCGGCCACGTGGTCGTCTGCCCGGCGGAGTACGCCGTGATGGTCTTCGCGATCGGCTGGGCCGCGAGCACCTCTTCGTTCGCCGGGTGGTTGCGGTCGTCGAAGAGCAGCAGGTCGGGCTGGTAAGTGTCGGCAGTCTCGAAGCTGAGGCTCTGCCAGTAGGGGAAGTCGGGGTCGGGCGTGTCGGGGACGATGACGTCGAGGCCCCACTTCTGAAGGTCGAGCAGCTCGGGTGCGTACTCGGGCACGGCGACGGCGTAGATGTCGTCGTAGGGGCTGATCGCGAGGGCCGTGAGGCCGGGCTTCGCCGCGGTCGCGGCCTCGAAGCCGGCCACGGCGGCGTCGAACTCGGCACGTTGCTCGTCGATGACCTCGGGGTCGGCGCCGAGCGACGCGGCGAGGTCGGCGTACCCCTCGATGAGGTCGACGATCGAGTCGCCCTGGGCGGCGCCGACGACGGGCGCGAGGTCGGCGAGCTTCTTGCTCGACTCCTCGACGCCGTCTTCAAGGCCCGAGTAGGCCTCTTCGACCGGCCACCAGTCGCCGACGATGAGGTCGGGCTGGAGTTCGGCGACCTTCTCGACGTCGATCTTGCCCCACTCTTCGCCGACGATCTCGATGCCGTCGAAGTCGGCGCCGGCGAGGCCGACGTCGCTGCCGATGTCGCCGTCGGCGTAGATCGCGATGGGCGTGATGCCGAACTCCATGAGCGCCTTCGCGGCGTAGGCGTGGGCGACGATGCGGGTCGGCACGTGGTCGGCGGTGTAGGTCTTGCCGTCGCCCGACACGTAGCTCCAGGCGTCGCCGCCCGACGCCCCGTCGGCGGTTTGGGCGCAGCCGGCGAGCGCGACGATGCCGGCTGCGGCGAGGGCGATGAGGGCGGGGCGGTTTCGGCGCACGGTCGAACTCCTCGGAAGTTTGGGTGTTAGGCGAGCCTCACCTTACCGACTTCGGCGGGCCGGTCGCACCCCCGAGACATCCTCATGTCCCTCGAACGCGGCTGGCCCGCGCGTCGATCCTTCACGAGCCCGATGGCCACGCCGGCGATACTCGCGCTCGAGACATCCATGCCACGATCGCCCCTGTCGCACACCCGAAGCGACACGATGAAGGATCGGACATGGACGAGTACGCGCCCGGCGCGCCGGAGCACTGGTACTGCGACGAACCTGAGTGCGACTACTGCACCTCGGCATTCACCGACTGACCGAGGCCGTCGACGAGGCATCCGCCGCGGCGACCGGCCGCGCCCGCTCGGGCAGGAGCGCCGCTGCGAGGCATCCCTGCACGTAGTGCACGTGCGAGTCGACGAAGCCGGCGGTCACGATGGCGTCGGGATAGTGGTCGAGATGGATGTCTCCGAGCGATCCCTTGACCGTCTCGTACGGCCCGACCGCGGTGATGAGCCCGTCCTCGACGATGACGACCCCGTCGGCGATGTCCACGAGGACGGCGTCGTCGCCTTCGACGAACGGGTCGCCTTTCACCGTCACGATGTGCCCGCGCACCGCGTGCGTGCCGGCGCCCCCGTGCGCTGCCGCGTAGAACACCATCGCCATCCCCCCAGACACGACCTCGAGTCGCTGCGACCATGCGAAGGCTAGACCCGTTGCGGTGCGACGGCCACCCCCTTCACCCGCGGGGAATGACGTGCGCTCACCCGCGTCGTACGGGCGGATCGCGGAGCAGCAGGCTCGCGACGACGCCCACGACGAGCACCGCCGGCATGATCCAGAGAATCCCCTGGAAGTCGGCGAGCGTCGGATCGTTCGGGAGGAAGGCGGTCGGGATCGAGGCGAGCAGCCCGCTCACGATGAATGCCGACCCGTTGACGATCGCCGACGCGCTCCCGATGAGCGATGACGGCACCGACTCCCCGGCGACCGTGAACCCGAGCATCTGCGCCCCCGAGAAGAGCCCGACGGCGAACATGAGCACGACCGCGACGGCGGACGACTCGTCGGGCAGGTAGACGACGAACCCGATCGCGAGCGCCTGGAGGGCAAGCGCGATCGCGGCGGGCAGCTTTCGGCTCCCCCAGCGATCGGAGACGATGTTCACGAGCGGCGCCCCGACTGCCAGACCGAGCCACGCCACGGCCGTGAGCACGGTCGCGAACGCCGTCGACGCGCCGCGCGCCTCCATGATCCGCGGCCCCCAGAGGGTGCCGACGGCGAGCATCGTCCCGAACGATGCAGCGGTCAGCAGCGCCGCGAGGATGACCTGCCGGTTCGCGAAGCAGCGGCCGAGATCGACGAGGATGCCTCGGACGACGCCGTGCTCGCGGCGGGGCCGCGCGGAGACCGACGAGTCGGCGCCTGCCGCGCCGGTGGGCGCCGGATCACGCACGAACATGACGAAGAGCACGACGAGCGCGAGCCCGAAGCATCCGAACGCGACGAGCAGTTGCTGCCATGTCAGCGCCTGCAGGAGTGCGAGGATCGCGGGCTGCGAGACCGCCGACCCGAGCGACGCGCAGGCTTGCACGAGCCCGAACATGAGCCCGTACCTGGCCGCGACGAACCATTTGCCGCCGACGTATCCGGCGCCCACGAAGCCGAACGACGCGCCGATCGCGAGCACGGTCTGGGCGACGGCGAGCACCGCGAAATCGACCGAGCCGGCATAGAGGAACGCCCCGACGGTGACGAACCCGACCGCGATCGCGAGCAGAGGCCGACTGCCGAACCGGTCGAGGAGCGCTCCCGAGAAGAACTGCACGGCCGCGAACACCCACGTGTAGATCGCCGCCGCGACGCCGATCTGCTTGAGACTCAGCCCGGCGGACTTCTGGATCTCGGGCGACACGACCGCGTACCCCGTCTGGATCGCGAAGAGCCACACGACGAACGTCGTGGCGAGCACCCACACGAGCCAGGCGCGTGGGCTGCCGAGCCGCGTGCGCGGATCGACGATCGCGTCGGTCGAACCGCTCATGCGAACCCCCTCGTCCTGTCGCCAGACTAGGCAGGGAAGCGGGGTCGACGGAAGACGTCGCGGATGAGGCATCCGTCGACCGATCGTCGAGAATCCCAGTGTGCGACGACGACTCGTCTGCCGGAGGCAGAGCCCCGACAGACACAGGGTGGAGATGGGGGGAATCGAACCCCCGTCCATCGCTGTGATTCCACGCCTTCTCCGGGCGCATCCTGTCAAGCGTTCTCGTCGGCCCCGACTCTTGCGACAGGCATCTGAGTCGACGGGCCCAGCCTGAAGAAGTCCCACGCACCGTTCAGGCGCCGGTGCGCAGCAAGTCCCCTAAATGACGCCAGTGACCGGGGCGGGAACGAACCCGGACTGACGGACTTGTGGCTCTACTGCTTACGCAGCGAGAGCGAAGTCGATCTGCTTCTTATTGGCAGTTATTGTTTCGCAGAGATCGTTTACGAGATAACCCTGCATCCTCGGCCCGCTTCTCGCGGTTTCGCAGGCGATGTCGAAACCGATCATCCCCATGGGTCACCAGACTCGCGCTCGTTCGAGCTCGACTGCTGGCGGGCCGTCGTCGCACACTGTGGAGTTCTCAAATGTCCGCCCACCCGGAGGTGCGCGGCCTTACAGTCTAGAACAGGCGCGACGCGCGCGCCATTCCGGATCGATGAGGAGACCGCACGTGAGCATCCAGATCGCCGTCAACGGCCGCGCCGAGGTCAAGATCGCCCCCGAACTCGGCGCCGTGTCGGTCACCGTGTCGGCGTCGGGCCCTGACCGCCAGCGACCGTTGCGCGACGTCTCCGAGTCGCACGAGCGCCTGCTCGCGAGCGTGCGCGCACTCGACGCCGAGGGTGTGCTCGACCGCTGGTCGGCTACCCAGTTGCGCACGTGGGCGCACCGCCCCTGGAACTCCGACGGCAAACAGCTCGCGCTCGTCTACAACGCGAGCGCCGCGGTCGAGATCGTCTTCAGCGACCTCGGTCGGCTGTCCGAGTGGGTGGGCAGCGCAGGCGAAGAAGCGCGGCTGTCGGTCGGCGGCGTCAGCTGGCAGTTGACGGATGCCACGAACCGCCGTGTGCGCGAAGAAGCTCAGCGTGAGGCCGTCGCCGACGCCGTCGCGAAGGCCGTCGTCTACGCCGACGCGGTCGGCGCAGGGCGGCCGGTCGCAGTGGAGATCGCCGACACCGGCATGCTGTCGGCGCACCCCGTCGAACCGCCGCAGCCCGTCTACGCGATGGCGCGCGCGAGCTTCGCGAAGGCCGACGCGGCACCGCCCGCGCCCGAACTCGCACCGGCCGACCTCGTGATCGCCGCGACGGTCGATGCGCGGTTCTCGGCCGAGCCGCGGGCCTGAAGCGCCGCGCGCTTCAGAAGACGCGCGTCATCCCTCGTCGACGAGGAGCTTCTCGAGCGCCGACAGCTCGTCGAGCGAGAGGCCCGATTCGAGCAGGTACCGCCTGGCCGACCCGTGCGAGCGCTCGACGACGTCGATCGCCGAATCGATCGCCTCGGGCGGGCTGCCGCCCATGAGCACGCGCAGTTCGGGGGTGTCGGGCACGCCGTAGCGGCCGATCATCTCGACCATGCCGTCGAGCCACTCGCCTGCGAGGTACTGCTCGGTGCGTTCGTAGTCGGCGATGACGGAGTCGCGGTCGACGCCCACCGCGAGCAGGGTGAGCGCGACGACGACGCCCGTGCGGTCTTTGCCCGCGGTGCAGTGCACGAGCACCGAGCCGTCGGTGGTGGTCGCGATGTCGCGCACGGCTTCGACGACGATGCTCGAGTGCTGGGTGACGATGCGACGGTAGAGCGCTTCGAGCGAGATGCCCTTGGCGCCTTGCGACGCGCCCGACCCCTCGAACACGGGAAGCCGCCGCACGTCGAGTCCGAGTCCGGCGACGTCGTCGGGCATCGCCTGCGCCTCTTGCTCGTCGCGCAGGTCGATGACGCGGCGGAGGCCGAGTTCGCGGAGCTTCGCCCGCCCCGGCTCGCCGATGCGGAAGAGCCCGTCGGAGCGGTACAGCGTGCCCGAGCGCACGGGGCCGCTCGCGGCAGGCAACCCGCCGACATCACGGAAGTTGTAGGTGCCGGGTACGAGGATCCGAGTCGAGGTGTCCATCACGGGCGAGCCTAGTCGAGACATCCGTCACCGCGGCCGCGAGGCCGCCGAGAACCCGCTGTGCCCTACTCCCCCATGTGGCGACGGCTCGCCATGGCGCGATCGGCCTCGCGCTTGTCCTGCTTCTCGCGCAGCGCCTGCCGTTTGTCGTACTCGCGCTTGCCCTTCGCGACCGCGAGCTCGACCTTCGCCCGACCGTCGCTGAAGTAGATCTTGAGCGGGATGAGCGTGTACCCGCCCTGCGCCGTGCGGTGGCTGATCTTGATGATCTCCTGCTTGTGCAGCAGGAGCTTGCGCTTGCGCCTGGGCGCGTGGTTGTTCCACGTGCCCTCGGTGTACTCGGGGATGTGCACGGCGTCGAGCCACATCTCGCCGCCGTCGATGAACGCGTAGCCGTCGACGAGCGACGCGCGCCCCTCGCGGAGCGACTTGACCTCGGTGCCGGTCAGCACGATGCCGGCCTCGTAGGTGTCCTCGATCGTGTAGTCGTGGCGCGCCCGCCGGTTGGTCGCGACGACCTTCTCCCCGCGTTCCCTGGGCACGGCTCACTCCTTGTTTCGTTGATGTTCGACAGAGGGATGTCTCGGCCAACGCCGAGCAGCCTGCCAGTCTAGCGGGTGATCGGGCACCCGCCGCCTACACCCGCAGATACCGCCGGATCGCGATGCCCGCCGACACGGCCGCGAGCGCGACGCCCACGAGGATCAGGAGCGGCACGACGAGCCACGCGTCGCCGAGGTCGACGAACGTGAACGACAGCGTCTTCGCGAGGTAGCCCTGCACGAAGAACTGCACGATCGCGAGCACGGCGGCGCCCGCGAGAAGCGAGCCGATGAGCCCGGCGAGCACGCCCTCGAGCACGAACGGCGTCTGGATGAACCGGTTCGACGCGCCGACGAGTCGCATGATGCCGAGCTCTCTTCGGCGTGAGAACGCCGAGAGGCGGATGGTCGTCGCGATGAGCAGCGCGGCCGCGACGAGCATGATGACGGCGACGGCGATGGCCGTGAAGCTCGCGGCGTTCAGCACGTCGAAGATCTGGTCGAGCAGGCTCCGCTGGTCCATGACCTGCTCGACACCGGGGAATCCGGCGAGCGCTTCGGAGATGATCTCACTCTGCGACGGGTCGACGAGGTTCACCCAGAACGTCTCGTTGAGCTGATCGGGGGTGACGTACTCGGCGGCGGGCGTGCCGGCGAACTGCTGCTGGAAGTTCGCATACGCCTGGTCGTGGTCTTCGAACGTGACGTCGTCGATGAACTGCGCGAGCGTGTCGGAGTTCAGTTGCGCTTCGATCGCGGCCTTCTGCTCCTCGGTGGCCTCACCCGACTCGCAGCCCGCCGTCGTCGACAGTTGGGTGCACAGGTACACGGCGACCTGGGCTCGGTCATACCAGTAGCCCTTCATCTGCGCGATCTGCAGCTGCATGAGCGCGGCGACGCCCACGAACGTGAGCGAGATGAACGTCACGAGCACGACCGACACGACCATCGAGGCGTTGCGTCGGAGTCCGCTCGCCGCCTCGGCGAGCACGAGTCCAAGCCTCATGTGGTCGGCCCCACTTCCTGGTCGCGGTCGTCGTCGCGCGGCCCGCCGGGTGCGCGGAGGCCGAGTCGCTCGGCGAGCGTGAGCGGGGCGGATGTCTCGTCGGCGTCGGATGCCTCGGGCACGAGCGCCTTGGGGTCGATGGCGATCTTGCCCGTGGCGGCCGCGGTGATCTCGGCGGCTTCGTCGGTCACGGCGTCGGTCGCCTCGGGCTCGATATAGAGCGGT
This sequence comes from Agromyces protaetiae, assembly GCF_004135405.1. Classification (NCBI taxonomy): domain Bacteria; kingdom Bacillati; phylum Actinomycetota; class Actinomycetes; order Micrococcales; family Microbacteriaceae; genus Agromyces; species Agromyces protaetiae. Next base: position 2,195,368 of record NZ_CP035491.1, on the reverse strand, counting down.
GCGGCGTCGCGCATGACCTCGGGGGTGACCTTGGGGGCGGCTGCCGTGATGGGTGCGGCGCCGGTCGTCGTCGCGGGTTCGGGCGAGGCATCCGGCTTCGTGCCGTCGACCTTCTTGCGCGCCGACGCACCCGCGGCACCGGCCGCGGCTGCACCGGCCGCGGTGCCCTTCGAGGTCGAAGCGGGTGCTGCGGTCGGAGCCGGCTTGTCGCCCGCCGCCGCCTTCGTCGAGGGTGCGCGCTTCGCGGCCCCGGCCTTGCCTGCGGTCCCTGCCGCGCCGCGCTTCGCCGGCTTCGCGCCTGCGGCGTCGGCCGAGACATCCGCGTCCTGCCCTTCGGTGACGGGCTCGTACTCGACGTCGCGCACCGTCTGGCCGTCGTAGCCCGCGCTGCGCTCGTCGCGCACGATGACGCCCGCCGAGAGCTCGATGACGCGGCGGCGCATCTGGTCGACGATGCCGGCCTCGTGGGTCGCCATGACGATCGTCGTGCCGCTCGCGCTGATGCGCTCGAGGAGGGTCATGATGCCGGCGCTCGTGACGGGGTCGAGGTTGCCCGTCGGCTCGTCGGCGAGGAGGATCTGCGGCTTGTTGACGATCGCGCGCGCGATCGCGACGCGCTGCTGCTCACCGCCGGAGAGCTCGTGCGGCATGCGCTTCTCTTTGCCCTCGAGGCCGACGAGCTTCAGGGTCTCGGGGACGGCCTGGTGGATGAACCCGCGCGACTTGCCGATCACGCGCAGCGTGAACGCGACGTTCTCGTAGACCGACTTGTTCGGCAGCAGGCGGAAGTCTTGGAAGACGACGCCGAGATTGCGGCGGAAGTACGGCACCTTGCGGCTCGAGATCGTGCCGAGGTCTTGGCCGAGCACATGGATCTTGCCCGACGTCGGCCGCGCCTCTTTGAGGATCAGCCGGAGGAAGCTCGACTTGCCCGAGCCCGAGGCGCCGACGAGGAAGACGAACTCGCCGCGCAGGATCTCGACCCCGACGTCGTCGAGAGCGGGCCGACCTTGGCCCGGGTACTTCTTGGTGACGTGGTCGAAGCGGATCATCGGGAACGAGCCTAAACAGACTCGCGCCGTTTGTCGTCAGCGACTCGCGCGAGCGTGCTTAGTCGTCGTCCTTGCGCTTGCGCCACTTGATGCCGGCAGCGATGAGGCCGTCGAGGTCGCCGTCGAAGACGACCGCGGGGTTGCCGACCTCGTAGCCCGTGCGCAGGTCTTTCACGAGCTGCTGGCCGTAGAGGAAGTACGACCGCATCTGGTCGCCCCAGCTCGCCGTGATGACGCCGGCGAGCTCCTTCTTCTTGGCCGCCTCTTCCTCCTTCTTGAGGAGGAGGAGGCGGGTCTGGAGCACGCGCATGGCGGCCGCACGGTTCTGGATCTGCGACTTCTCGTTCTGCATCGAGACGACGAGGCCCGTCGGGATGTGCGTGATGCGCACCGCCGAGTCGGTCGTGTTGACCGACTGCCCGCCGGGGCCCGACGAGCGGAACACGTCGACGCGGATGTCGCCCTCGGGGATGTCGACCTCGACCGCTTCTTCCATCACGGGGATGACTTCGACGGCCGCGAAGCTCGTCTGCCGCTTGTCGGCCGAGCCGAACGGGCTGATGCGCGCGAGGCGGTGCGTGCCGGCCTCGACCGACAGCGTGCCGTAGGCGTACGGGGTGTCGACCTCGAACGTCGCCGACTTGATGCCCGCGCCCTCGGCGTACGAGGTGTCCATGACCTTGACCGGGTACTCGTGACGCTCGGCCCAGCGCAGGTACATGCGGAGCAGCATCTCGGCGAAGTCGGTCGCGTCGTCGCCGCCTGCGCCCGAACGGATCGTGACGACGGCGCCGCGGTCGTCGAACTCGCCGTCGAGGAGGGTCTGCACTTCGAGTTGGCTCACGACGCCCTGGAGCTCGACGAGCTCGGCCCGCGCCTCCTGCTCTGCGTCGTCGTCCTCCATTTCGTTCGCGAGCTCGACGAGGACGTCGAGGTCGTCGAGACGGCGACCGACGTCGGTCACGCGCTTGAGATCGGCCTGCTTGTGGCTCAGGGCGCTCGTGACCTTCTGCGCCGCAGCGGGGTCGTCCCACAGATCGGGGGCGCCCGCCTGCTCGGAGAGTCGGGCGATGTCGGCCTCGAGGGCGTCGACGTCGACGACGGCGCGGATGTCGTCGTACGTGGAGCGCAGGGCGGCGATCTCTTGCGTGAAGTCAGAATCCAACATGGCCGTCCCAGCCTAGTCGTCGCGTCTGGGAGGCGGATGCCGCGGGTGTAGCGTCGAATCGATGTCCGTCGCCCAGCCCGCTCCCTTCGATTGGCGCTCGGTCGTCGTCCCCGTCTACCTGCCGACGCTCGTGTTCTCGCTCGGCGAAGGCGCGATGATCCCCGTCATCCCGATCGTCGCAACCGATCGCGGCGCCTCCCTCGCCCTCGCGGGCCTCATCGCGGCGCTCCTCATGGTGGGCGAGCTCGTGGGCGATCTGCCGGCGGGATGGCTCGTCGCGAAGGTCGGCGAACGGCCCGCGATGATCGGCGCCGCCGCGCTCGCGGTCGTCGGCGTCGTGCTCGCGCTCCTCCTGCCGACGGTGTTCTGGCTCGGCGTCGGCGTGTTCCTGCTCGGGCTCGCGACCTCGGTCTTCGGCCTCGCCCGACACGCATTCCTCACGAGCTATGTGCCTGCGCGCATCCGCGCCCGCGCGCTCTCGACCCTCGGCGGCGTGTTCCGCGGCGGCTGGGCCGTCGGCCCGTTCGTCGCTGCCGCGCTCATCGCATGGACGGGCCACACCGAGTCGGTGTTCTGGGTGCTCGTCGCCGCGTGCGCGGCCGTCGTCGCCGTGCTGCTGTTCCTGCCCGACCCCGAGCGGGTCTTCGGTGCGGCACAGCTCGCGCGCGAGACATCCACCGCCACCGGCAGCGTTCGCAAGGTGAGCGGCACTGCGAATCCGGATGCCTCGAAACCGGCCGATGCACCGTCGCCGAGCGTGTTCCGGGCGATCCGCGAGAACGCGGCTGTCCTCGTCCGGCTCGGAACGGGTGCCGGGGTGCTCTCCGCGCTCCGCGCGAGCCGCACGGTCGTGCTGCCGCTGTGGTCGGTGTCGATCGGATTGCCAGCCGAGCAGGCCGCGCTCATCGTCGGCATCTCGGGCGCGATCGACTTCGCCCTGTTCTACTCGAGCGGGCAGATCATGGACCGCTTCGGCCGGCTGTGGAGCGCGATCCCCGGCATGCTCGGCATGGCCCTCGGGCACATCGCGCTCGCGTTCACGCACGACCTGCCCGACCGCGTCGGCTGGTTCACGGCGCTCGCCGTCGTGCTGGGCTTCGCGAACGGCGTCACGAGCGGATTCATCATGACCCTCGGCGCCGACCTCGCACCCAAAGACAACCCCGCGCCCTTCCTCGGCGCGTTCCGCATGATCGCCGACACGGGCAACGCGGGCGCGCCCCTCCTCATCGCCGGCATCACCGCGGGGGTGTCGCTCGTCGCAGCGAACATCGTCGTCGGCGTCATCGGCATCGTCGGCGCGGCGATGCTCTGGCGGTGGGTGCCGCGGTACGTGCCGCACCCGCACAGGCGGCGGTAGAGACCCCGCCCCTAGACATCGCGTGCACGCGGACGCGCGTAGCGCGCCCGCATCTGTTCGCCCGCGGCGGGGCCGGAACGGAACGCGAAGCGCGGGTCCGACACGGAGACTCCCGAGACGGGATCGATCGTCACCGGCTCCACCTCGCGACCGGTCTCGGAATCGACGAGCACCATCGCACGTTCGGACGGAGCGAGTTGCTCGTTCCTCCAGGCCGCCATCGCCACGAGGATCGGACGCAGCGAGCGACCGAAGTCGGTGAGCACGTACTCGTAACGCACGGGGCGCTCCTGATACGCGCGCTTGGTCAGGATCCCGTTGTCGACGAGCGTCTTGAGCCTCGCCGTGAGCATGCTCGACGACAAGCCGATGTTCGCCTGGAACTGGTCGAAGCGCGAATAGCCGTCGAAGCAGTCGTGGAGGATCAGCATCGTCCACCACTCGCCGACATACGACATCGCCGTCGAGAGCGGACACTCGCGGTCTTCGACCCGTACGCGCGCGGACATGCAGCCTCCTGTCGAGCGCCGGCCTCCGACGCATCCTGCGTTAGTGGTTAGTGCTATTCTAGCAGTTACCATGACTGCTGAAACAGAAGTGACCCAGCCTTCCCCGTCGGGAACGGGCGACCACGCGCTCCGCGCCGTCGTCACCGGCGGGTCTCGCGGAACCGGCGCAGCCGTCGTACGACGCCTGCGCAACACGGGCATGGATGTCACGGTCATCGCGCGTACTCCGCCCCCAGGCGACGCCGACTCGGCCCGCTTCGTCGCAGCAGACCTCACGGACCCCGCTTCGGTGCACGCGGCGGCCCGACTCGTGCTCGCCGACGGCACCCCCGACGTGCTCGTCCACGTCGCAGGCGGGTCGCACTCGCCGACCGGCGGCTTCGCCGCCCTCGGCGAAGAGGAGTGGGAGCGCGAACTCGACCTGAACCTGCTCTCCGCGGTGCGCGTCGACCGCGAGCTCGTGCCCTCGATGATCGAAGCCGGGCGTGGAGCGATCATCCACGTCGCATCCATCCAGGCACGCATGCCCCTGTGGGACGGCACGCTCGCCTACGCGGCCGCCAAAGCGGCACTGCGCACCTACAGCAAGGGGCTCGCCGGCCAACTCGCGCCGCACGGCATCCGCGTCAACACCGTCTCCCCCGGCGGGATCCAGACCGAGGGCGCCGACCGCCTGCTCGACCGTCTCACCGAGCGTCACGACGGCGACCGGGATGCCGCGTGGGACTCCCTCGTCGCGGCACTCGGCGGCGTGCCGCTCGGTCGCTTCGCGACCCCCGAAGAGATCGCCGGAGTCATCGCGTTCCTGGCCTCGGAGCACGCTGCCGGCATCCTCGGCTCCGACATCGTCGTCGACGGCGGAACCGTCCGCACGACCTGAACCCGCGCACACCCTGCCCGACGAATGGAGATCCCGATGACCGACACATTCACCGAGTACGCCCCAGGCATGCTGCCGGCGCCCGTGCTCGCCTATCTCGATGCGCGCGACGCGAGCCGGTACAGCGACGCCACCGCCCTCTTCGCGGCCGACGCCGTTGTCTTCGACGACGGCAAGACCTACGAGGGCGGCGATGCCATCGACGCCTGGATTCGAGAGTCCTCGACCGAGTACACCTACACCAGTACCCGCATCGGACAAGAACTCGTCGATGACGACCACGCGGTCGTGCTCGTGCGACTGGACGGCGACTTCCCGGGCGGCACCGTCACGCTCCGCTACGGCTTCGAACTCCGCGACGGGCGCATCGACCGGTTGGCGATCACGGTCTGATCAGTTGAACACCGACCGCGCCGTCGCGGTCACCTCGACGGGGATCTCGATCGGCACGAAGTCGGAGGCGACCGGCGGGCGCCACACGGCGCGGAGGGTCACCGTCGCAGTGAGGGTGTCGTCGGCCGTCGCGTGGACGATCTCGAGTCGGTCGAATCCGCCGCCGTAGTCGAGCGCGCCCGCATCGGCGAGGTAGTCGCGGACGGCGCGGTCGACGGCGTCCTCCGCGAGGTCGAACGCGAACACGCCGTCTTCGATGTTCACGCTCTCGAGCGACCATGCCTCGGCCGCGGCGAGCGCGGCCCCGTCGGCGACCGTGAAGAGTTGTTTGCGTTCGAGGTAGAGCGAAGTCGCCGAGACGCCGACGACCATGAGCGCCAACGCGAAGAGCGCGTAGACGAGCACGAGCGGAAGCGTCGAGCCCGAGTCATCCCTGAGCCGTCGAGACATCCGCTCCCGCATCGCCTCACCCGTTCGCCGGATCATCCGCCGACCGCCGCGAATCGCGACACCGTCTGCGTCGCATGTCCCGCGACCGCGACGTTCGCGAACCGATCGAGCCCGAGGAACGACGGCACGAGCGGCAGCACGACGCGTGCGTCGACGTCGACGCGCACGCGCGCGCCTGGCGCGCTGCAGTCGTTCGCGCGGCCGCAGTCGAGACGAACGGATGCCGCATCCGCATCAATTCCGTAGTCGGCCAGGGCGACCCGCACCGACCGCTCCACCACGATCTCGGCCGACCGTTCGTCGCCCGCGAGCGACGCGACCCGCGCCGCGTGGCGAGCTGCACCCTCGACGCCGAGCGCCGCCGACTGCACCGACGCGAGGGCGAGCACGAGATACACGACCGGCACGAGCAACAGCACTCCGACGGTCAGGAACTCGAGGGACGCCGAGCCCCGGTCGTCGCTCGCGAGCCAGGCGCGAAGCCGTTCGCAGAGTGCGCTCCGCGGTCGCGCCCAGTCAGTCGAGCGCCTCGATGGCCGCATGACCCGTCACCTCCAGCCCGCCGTCGATGCCGATGAGCCCGAACACGGGAAGCGCGGCGCGCACGGTGACGGCGACGACGGGCACTCCCCCGACCTCGGTGCGGGTCGCGTGCACATCGGACGCGTACCCGGGGCTCAACGCCGTCGACACGAGCTCGACCGTGCGCTGCGCGCCCTCGGCGTCGGTCGTCCCGGCGAGAGCCGCGTACCGCGCGCCCTCGGCGGCCGCATCGAGCAGCGTCGTACGGACGTGGAGCGCGAGCGCGAATTGCAGCACCGCGAGCACGAGAGTCGTCAAGAGGGCTGCCACCATGACGAACTCGGCGACGGCCGACCCGCGCTCGTCTGCGAGGGTCAGGGGTGATCGAGCACGCGCGACATCGCGTCGTCGAACACGCCCTGCAGTGCCGGCGCGGCGAAGGTCCAGATCACGATGACCAGGCCGGCCGTCATCAGTGTGATGAGCACCCAGCCGGGCACGTCGCCGCGCTCGTCGCGCAGTCTCTCGTGCAGGGTGCGGATGATTCGGTCGCGGAGTCGTCGCATGGGGGTTCCCTTCGAGGAGGTCGGAAGATCGATGAGGAGCGGTGGTCACGAGGTCAGAAACCCGCCTGGAGCACGACGAACCCGGGGAAGAGTGCGAAGGCCACCGTCACGGGGAGGATGAGGAACACGAGCGGCACGAGCATCGCGATCTCTTTGGTGCCCGCGAGCTCGATGATCGTGCGCTTCGCCTCGGCTCGGGCATCGGCCGCCTGCGCGCCGAGCACGGCGGCGAGCGGGGCGCCGCGTTCGAGTGCGCCGAGCACCTGGTCGAGTGCCCGGGTGAGAGCGGGGTGGGCGAGGTCATCGCGGAGCGCCGCCAAGCGGGTCGTGAGCGGCACTCCGGTGCCGACGGCGGCGATCACGTCGGCGAACTCGTGAGAGAGCTCACCCGACCCCATGCGGGCGATGCGCCGGACCGCGTCGAGGATGCCTTCACCGGCGGTGAGGCTCAGTGTGAGGAACTCGAGCACGGTCGGAAGTTCGGCCGAGATGCGCGCGAGTCGTGCTTTGGCGGCCCGCTGGAGCAGCCAGTCACGGCCGACCGCACCGGCGGCAGCTGCGAGCACAGAGATCGCGAGGCGAGCGATCACCGGCATCGTCTGGAACGTCGGCGCGAACCCGGCGATCGCGGCGGCGGCGACGAGCGCCCCCACGGCCCATGCCAGTTGCTCGCCCCGGAACCGTTCGACGGTGTGCGTGGAGCCGGCTTGTCGGAGCCGCTGCGCGATCGTCTCGTTGCCGCCGAGGAGACGGGACAGCAGATCGCGACCGCGTCCGACGACGGGCGCGACGAGGACGCCGAGCACGGCAGACGGGTCGTTGGCTCGAGGCACGAGCATCGCGCGAGCGGCTTCGGATCGATCGGCGATGTACGGGGCGACGCGCTCGATGAGACGAGGGCGTCCGAGGGTGGGGATCGTCGCGAGCACGAGCCAGAGGCCGATGCCGAGGACGACACCCGCCACGAGTGCGAGCGCTGCGGTGGCGTTCATCCGAACCACCGCCGTTCGCCGGGGATCGCGCCGAGCGCGATCATCACCCGGTACGCGATCAGTGTGACGACGAGCCCGATGAGGAGGAGCGCCGTGCCCGCCGGCGAATCGTAGGCGCGGATCGTCTCGGGCTTGGTCGCGAGCACGAGCAGGAGAAGCCAGGGGGCTGCGACTCCGAGGCGGGCGGCGTTCCGCACCCACGACTGACGAGCGCGCACCTCGCCGCGGAGCGCGGCGTCTTCACGAAGATAGGACGAGAGTGCCTGGAGCACACGGACGATCTCGCCGCCACCCACGTCGCGCGCCATCCGAAGGGTCTCGAGGATACGGTCGGCGACGGGGTCGGCCAGTCGGTCTTTGAGCCGATCGAGGGCGGGTTCGAAGACGCCCGTGCGCCGGTACTCCGCGCCGAACTCCGCGAACGGTGCACGAGTGGCCGCGGGACCGAGGTCGCCGAGCGCGGCGACCGCGTCGGGCAGCGACATGCCGGCCCGCACCGACGAGACGAGGTGGTCGACGACTTCGGGCCACACCGCCTGGTTGGCCGAACGTCGAGCCGTGGCTCGCGCCCGGACCACGAGCGGCACCACAGCGAACCCTGCGACCGCCGCAGCGAGGGTCATGACGGGCAGCGCGAGCGTGGCGTGGGCGACGGCCGCAGCCACGACCGCCACCACCACTGCGACGAGCACGACGACCACGATCGGCACTTCGCCGAGGCCTGCGAGGTGCAGTTCATCGCGCACGAGGTCGCCCGCGCGACGGCCGCCGCGTCGCCCGTCCGTGCCGCCGACACCGGCGCCTGCGCGCGCCGACCAGAGGAACGGAGACACCACGAGGAGGATGCCGAGCCCGAGCACGGCTCCGAGGACGAGACTCATGCAGCACCCAGCACGATCTCGGGGTCGTACCCGGCGGCGCGCAGCTTCCCGAGGCGTGCGGGCCTGGCATCCGTCGCTCGCAACCGACCGCCCTCGAGGCGGAACACGATCTCGGTCTCGACGACCCCGTCGTCGACGCAGCCGGTCGTGACCGCGATCTCCTCGACCCGGCGCACGCCCTGCCGATCGATCGCGAGGTGCACGACGACGTCGATGCAGCTCGCGACCGTCGGCACGACGAACGCGGCGTCGATGTTGCGGCCTGCGAGGAGCGGCAGCGTGCAGAGCTTCACGAGCGCGTCGCGCGCCGAGTTGGCGTGGATGGTGCACATGCCGGGCAGGCCGCTGTTGAGCGCGATCAGCAGGTCGAGGCTCTCGGCCTCGCGCACTTCTCCGACGAGGAGCCGGTCGGGCCGCATGCGGAGCGCCTCTTTGATGAGCCGACGGAGGGTCACTTCGCCCGTGCCCTCGAGGCTCGGCTGCCGACACTGCATGGCGACGACGTCGCGCACGTCGAGGTCGAGTTCGAACGTCTCCTCCACCGTCACGACGCGGTCGCTCGGGCGCGCGCTCGACACGAGCGCATTGAGCATCGTCGTCTTGCCCGTGTGCGTCGCGCCCGAGACGAGCACGTTGGCGCCCGCGAGCACCGCCATGCGGAGGAACTCGGATGCCTCGCGCGTGAGCGACCCGCGCTCGACGAGCTGCGGCAGCGTGCGGATGCGCCGCTGGAACTTGCGGATGTTCACGGCCCAGTGCGACTGCGTCACATCGGGGATCACGACGTGGAGCCGAGACCCGTCGGGCAGCGAGGCATCCACGAACGGGCTGCTCAAGTCGACGCGGCGACCCGAATGCTGCAGCATGCGCTCGACGAGTTCGCGGATCTCGCGGTCGGCGAGCACGAGGTTCGTGAGCTCGGAGACGCCGTTCCGCGCGACGAAGACGCGCGCCGGCCCGTTGACCCAGATCTCTTCGACCGTCGGATCGTCGAGGAACGGCTGCAGCGCACCGAACCCGACGAGCTCGGCGACGACGTCGCGCTCCGCGCCCGCCTCGTCGGCGACGGCCTCGTGCACGCCGCCGAGCGCGAGCTCGTTGTGGCGGCGCACCTCGTCGCGCGCGAACCGCGCGACGACGGTGTCGTCGGCCGCGAGGTCGACGCCTTCGCGGAGCACCCTCTGACGCACGCGCTCGGCGATGGTGCGGGCGGCGTCTGGCATGCCCCCACCCTTTCAGAGGGCCGGATGCCACCCCGCGAAGTTATCCACACGCAAAGGTTCGGATGTCTCGGGCCGACCCCGCTCGCACCGCTCACCGCTCCTCCACACGGCGTGCGCCTCACCGTTCTTCCACCGTCGCCGGGATCGACCGCCCGGAGAGTCGCCCTGCACGCGAATCTCGCAGACGACCGATCTGTTCGAATCCGTGTGAAGGAGTCCCCCGATGTCACTGTCCCCCGCCCTCGCCGCCGTGCGATCCGCTTCCGCTGTCCGCGGGCGCGGACTGTCTCGCCTCAGCCTCGCCGTGTCGACCACGTCGCTCGCCGTGTACTACGTCACCGCCACCGTCGTCCCGTTCGCCATGCTGCTCGCCATGGAGCTCGCGGTGCTGACGCTGGCGTCCGGGAGCACCGCGCCCGGCGAGGCGATCCTCCGCCAGGTCGGGTCCACCTCCTCGGGTATCGGCCTCGCGTTCGCGGTCGCCGCGATCGGCGCGGCGATCTGGGCCCGCTCGCTCGCGAAGCGTGGAGCTGTCGCCGAGCCCGATCGTTCGGTCCCTTGGGTCGCCGTGATCGCGCTGGTGGTCAACGCCGTTTCGGGCCTCGGCCTTCTCCTGCTCTTCGTGCTCTCGAATCTGCCGTGAGCATCCACAAGGCGCCCGGCGAGACATCCGCCCGTCGTTACACTCGGTGCACGCCCTACCGAGGAGTCCGATGTCGAACGCCCTGACCGCCGCCGAGCGCGCCGCCCTGATCGCGAAGCGCGATCTCGTGGTCGACCTGGCTCGCGTGTTCTGCGTGCTCCTCGTGGTGGTGATCCACCTGCTCATGATCGGCGTGGGGCTCGACGCATCCGGTGCGATCGTCATGTCGCGGCCGCTCGAGGCGCAGACCTGGTTCCCGGCCGCGACCTGGGCGGGGCAGATCATGCCGCTGTTCTTCGCGCTCGGCGGGTTCACGGCCTACACGTCGTGGCGGAGCACGCAGCGCAAGGGCGGCGACGCTTGGGACTTCGTGCGCGGCCGCGCGATGCGGCTCGCCACGCCCGCGCTGCCGCTCTTCGTGTTCTTCGCGGTCGCGCTCGGCATCGCGACCATCGTCGGGGTCGACCCGGTGCTGCTCGACGGCGTCGCGACGGGAACGGGTTCGCCGCTGTGGTTCCTCGCGGCGTTCCTCATCGCCCAGTGCCTCGTGCCGGTGTTCGCCCGCCTGCACGAGCGCGCTCCGCGCGCGACCCTCGCTGCCCTCGCGGCGGGCGCGGTCGTGGTCGACGCGATCCGCGCGGCGACGGGAGTCACCGAGATCGGGCTCGTGAACCTCGTCTTCGTGTGGGGCTTCGTGCAGCAACTCGGCTTCTGGTACGCCGACGGATGGTTCAAGGCTCGCCCGGCATGGCAACTGATCACACTCGCCGCGGCGAGCTACCTGCTCCTCTGGCCGGGTGTCGGCGCGGGCTGGTACTCCCCCGACATGCTCGTGAACCTCAATCCGCCGACCGTGCCGCTCGCCCTCCTCGGCATCGCGCAGCTCTCGCTCCTCACGTTCCTCCATCGGCCGCTCTCGGCGCTCATGCGCACGCGAGTCGCGCAGAACGTCGTCGGGCTCATCGGCTCGCGCGCCATGACCGTGTACCTCTGGCACCTGCCCGTCATCGTCGCCGTCGCGGGGCTCACGTTGCTCATCCCGAGTGCCGCACCCGAACCCGCGAGCGGGGCGTGGTGGTGGACGCGCATCCCCGTCTTCGTCGTCGTGCTCGTGCTCGTCTGGCTCGTGACGATCCCGCTCGCGCGGTTCGAGACGGTCTCGCCGGCGATCCCCGTCGGCTCACGCCGACCGTCCCCGGTCGCGATCGTCGCCGCCGCGGTCCTCGCGATCGCGCCGCCGTTCGCGGTCATGCAGTTCTTCCTCGACCTGCCGATCGCGCTATGGGGCAGCGTCGCGCTCGCGGCGTCGGTGCTCCTCGTGCGAGCGCGCGGCAGGCGTCAGAAGGGCCAGACGAGCGGCACGTACAGCACCGCGAACGCGAGGTAGACGAGCGCGAGCGGCAGACCGAGCCGCCAATAGTCGCCGAACTTGTACCCGCCCGGCTGCATGACCATGAGGTTCGCGGGCGTCGCGATGGGCGTGAGGAACGCCGCCGCGCCCACGACCGTGAGCGCCATCATGAACGGCAGCACGCTGAGGTCGAGCGTTCGCGCGATCTCGACCGCAATCGGCGCGACGACGAGCACCGTCGCGACATTCGAGATCGTCTGCCCGAGCACGAGCGTGACGACGCACAGCACGAGGAGCGCGAGGTAGGGGGATGCTCCGCCGACCCATGACAGCACGAGATCGGCGACGATGCCCGCCGCGCCCGTCGAGATGAACGCCGTCGAGAGCGGGATCATGCCGGCGATGAGCACGACGACCGTCCACGGGATCGATCGGAACACCTGCGGCACGGGCAGCACGCCGGTGACGACGATGAAGAGCGCGGCCAGGAGCCCGGCGACCACGGGCGGCACGAGCCCCGAGGCGAGGAGCACCACCATGATCGCGAGGGCGACGAGCGACCGTTTCGCGCCCTTCCCGAGCGGCACCGACCGGCGCAGCGCCTGCGGCGGCGTGATCGAGATCACGTCCGGCGACCGCACGTAACGGTCGAGCGCCTCCCACGGGCCCTGCACGAGGAGGGCGTCGCCGGCGCGAAGTTTCGCTTCGCCCTCCAGCAGCGTGAGCCCCTCGCTGTCGTGACGCCGCACGGCGAGGATGATGAGGTGCTCCTGGCGGGTGCGCATACCCGGAGAGACCTTCCGACCGATGAGCTCCGAACGCGGCGCGATCATGACCTCGGCGACTCCCTCGGCGACGCCGATCTGGAGCTGCGCGGTCTTGACCTCGTACTCCTCCCGCCACGTGCGCTTGGTCTCGTGGACGTCGTGCAGGTCGTCGAGTTCTTCGGCCTCGCGCACGGGCAGCAGGCGATTTCGCCCGAGCACGACGATCACGACGGTCACGACGACGAGCGGGACGCCCACGAGCGCGAACTCGAAGAATCCGAACGCGCGGCCGCCCGCGCTCGCCGCGGTCTCGGACACGAGCAGGTTCACGGGCGTTCCCGTGAGCGTCAGGAGCGAACCGGCGCTCGCGGCGAACGCGAGCGGGATGAGCATGCGCGACGGCACGATGTCGGCGCGAGCGGCGACCACGACGACGACGGGGATGAGCGCCGCGACGGCGCCGTTGATGCTGATGAACGCGGCGAGCGCGGCGGCGATCGTCATGACGATGACCGTGAGGCGCACACGCCCCGTTCCGGCGCCGCCGATGACCTTCTGCCCGACCCACGAGGTCACGCCCGTGGCATCCAACGCCTCCGCGACGACGAAGAGGCACGCGATCAGGATGACGGTCGGATCGCTGAACCCTGCGAGCGCCTGACCGATCTCGAGGACGCCGGTCGCCCACAGCGCGACGGCGACGCCGAGCGCGACGACGGCGATCGGCACCCTGCCGGTGATGAACGCGACGACGGCGAGGACGAGGATGACGAACGTGGCGACGGCCGGATCCATACGCTCACGATAGAGGGCGCGGGGCCCGCCTAGACTGTTTCCGCACGCGGGAGTGGTGAAATCGGCAGACACGCAGGATTTAGGTTCCTGTGCCTTCGGGCGTGCGGGTTCGAGTCCCGCCTTCCGCACTCGTTCACGCAACCCCGCGATTCGGCTTCGGCGGGGGGCGGATGTCTCGGGCCCGTCGCCCGTACGATGCACGCATGAGCACACCCGACCGGCCCGAATCGCTCGTGACGCCGGGCCTCTACGAGCACTTCAAAGGCAATCGCTACGAGGTGCTGCACCTCGCGCGCGACAGCGAGACCGAGGCCGAGGTCGTCGTCTACCGCGCGTTGTACGGCGCATTCGGCGTGTGGGTGCGCCCGCTTGCGATGTGGGTCGAGCAGGTCGAGTGCGACGGGCGCGTCATGCCGAGGTTCCGCCGCATCGGCTCCGCCGCGACCGACGCGGGCTGAGCCGGCCTACGGTCCGTCGAGCACGGGCGCGTGCGGCGCCGTCGGGCTCGACGCGAGCCAGCCGACCTCGACGCCGCGCTCGAAGAAGTGGCGGAACGCGTACACGAGCGGGTTCCACCGGGTCGGGTCGATGTGCTCGCCGGTCGGGTCGAGGATCGCGGGATCCGCATGGACGCGCACTACTTCGGCCTCGACCATGAGATAGCCGCCGTCGAGGCCCTCGGTTGTGCGCCGCACGGTCGCTTCGAACTGCAGCCTGCACTCGGCGACGCGAGGCGGTCGGACGAGATCGGATGCCTCGGGCGTGAGGCCGGACGCCTCGAACTTGTCCTTCTCGTACCGGTATCGGGCGGCCTTCGCGTCGGGCACCGGGTCGCGCCCGGTGAGGGCGCCGAGGCGCGCGACGGCCTGCCACAAGTCGCTCGAGGGAAAGTTCACCGTGATGCCGGGACGTACGAGGAGGTTCGCGGCGGTCTGCCCGTCGACCTCGATGCCGAGGACGAGCATTCGTCCGAGCGCCCAGTACGACGACGCGGGCGCGAGGTTCGGCGTCCCGTCGGGGTTCTCGGTCGCGATGAGGTAGGCCGGGGTGCCGACGTAGAGCACGCTGGGTTCGACGACGACGTGGGCCGGAGCCGAGACGCGCGCTGCGCCGGGAGGTATGGGGGCGGGCACCGTCTGACACTATGGCGAGATGACCGATGCCGACGCGAATGTGACACGACCGCAGGGTCCGGCCGGCGATCCGGTCTGCTGGCTCGACCGCGTGTGCGACGCGTGCGGTGCGTTCGTGGAGGGCGTCGACGCGACGCCGTGCTGGAACTGCGGTGCGGTCGCCGACTCCGGTCGGTGAACCCCGGTCAGCCGCCCGGCGGCCCCGCTTCGAGTCGCGCTCGCGCGGCTCCTTCGATCCGCTCTGCGGGCAGGGACCAGTCGGATTCGAGCCACCACGTCGCACCCGCCTCGGCCCACGGCCGCACGATCGCCGCGTCCGCCTGACGGTCGAGGCCCGACGTCGTGCCCTCCTGGACGATGTCGAACGGCCGATCGGCGAGCCCGAGTTCGGCGCGCTCGCGCGCGATCCACGCGACGCCCTCGGCGAGGATGTCAGGTGTGAACTCGGGTGAGCCCGGCACTTGCGCCACGCCGGGCGGCGCGTAGTTGGGCAGCCATCCGTCGTACCGGGCGACGCGCCGCATCGACTTCTCGCGCGGCCACGCACCGACGACCCAGATCGGGATGCGCGGCTGCTGCACCGTGGGCGGCGGGAGCATCATCGTGGCTTCGGCGGCGCGGAAGTGCCGCCCCTCGTACACGAACGGCACGCCTCGCCACATGCGTTCGAGGAGTTCGAGCGACTCGTCGAGTCGTTCGGCGCGCACACGCCGACCGGGATCGTTCTCGAAGAGCCAGAACCGCTGCTCGACCTCTTGCGGCACCCCGAGCCCGGCCGAGAGCGTCACGCGCCCGCGCGAGAGCCGGTCGACGGTCATGGTCTGGCTCGCGAGCTCCCACGGCCGCCGTCGCGGCACGGGTGTGAGCATCGTGCCGAGGCGGATGCGCTCGGTCACGACGGCGGCCGCCGCGAGCGTCGACCATGCGTCGGTCGCCCAGATGCCCTCCCACACGAAGAAGCCGTCCCACCCGTGGAGTTCGGCGAGGCGAGCGAGGTCGACCGCGAGGACAGGGTCGTCGCCCGTGTAGATGAAGCCCGATCGCATGACAGCGACGCTAGCCGGACCCGCCGACACGAGCTTCGCCCGAGACATCCGTCCCTCGATTCGCGTCAGCTGCCCGCAAACGAGGTAAGGTAAGCCTTACCAACCCGACCCGAAAGGCCGAGATGTCGATCGCACCCCCCGCACCCGACACCCGCACCACCGCGGAGGACCCCGCTGACGTCGCCGCCCTCGTGCGCGCCGCGACCGCAGAAGACCACCGCAACGCCGAGACCCGAGGCTTCATCACCGCGCTCATGGGCGGCGAACTCTCGCTCGCCGACTACACGCGCTACCTCGCGCAGTTCGCGTGGGTCTACGAGGCCCTCGAGTCGCGCGGGCACCGCGTCGGCGACCCCGAGATCTTCGACCCGAAGCTCGACCGCCTGGCCGCGATCGAAGCCGACCTCGCCGCGCTCGGCGCCGCCGACTGGCGCGAGACCCACCCGCCGCTCGCCGCGACCACGGCGTACACGACGCACCTGCACGACCTGCTCGACAACGACGTGCGCTACCTCGCCCACCACTACACGCGCTACCTCGGCGACCTGTCGGGCGGCCAGGCGATCGCCGCCCTCGTCGCGCGCCACTACGGCGCGACGCCCGAGCAGCTCAGGTTCTACGACTTCGGCCTCGGCGACGAGGGCCCGGTCCGCTACAAGCGCCGCTACCGCGAGGCCATGAACGCGCTCGCGCTCGAGCCCGAGCAGATCGATGCGCTCGTCGGCGAGGCGCGCGCGTCGTTCCGGCTGAACGGCGCGATCTTCGAGGCGCTCGGCGCCTGAGAATCCGGATGCCCCGGGGTCGCTGCGTGCGACAACGGCGCCGCGTGCGGCGCGCGCCCCGGGGCATCCGCGGTTCGAATCATCCGGCCGGATGATTCAGCCTTCTCCCGGTTCGGCGTTCGCCTCGGATCGGTAGACTTGCGCGAACCCGCCCAGACCGAGTCGTCGCAAGCGACCCGGCACGCCCGTTGCGTCAGACGCCGACAGGAGCCTCAGTGATCCACACCGCCCTCATCCCGTGGCTCGATCCCGAAGGCATCATCCAGGCTGCGGGGCCGTGGGCACTCGCGGTCGTGTGCTTCATCGTGTTCGCCGAGACGGGCCTGCTCATCGGGTTCCTCCTTCCGGGCGACACGCTCCTCGTGATCGCGGGCATCCTGTCGCACTCGCAGCCGTACGCCGTCGACGGCGCGTTCGGCATCTCGGTGTGGTGGGTGGCGTTGCTCATCGGCCTGTCGGCGTTCGTCGGCGGCGAAGTCGGGTACTACATCGGCCACAAGGCAGGGCCGTCGATCTTCGAGCGCAAAGAGTCGGGCCTCTTCAGCATCAAGAACGTCGAACGCACGAACGCGTTCTTCGAACGCTTCGGCGCGCTCGCCGTCATCCTCGCCCGCTTCGTGCCCATCGTGCGCACGTTCGCGCCGATCGCCGCGGGCGTCGGCCACATGAACAAGGCGAAGTACACGCTCTACAACCTCATCGGCGCGATCATCTGGGGCTTCGGCCTCACGATGTTCGGATACCTCATCGGGTTCATCCCGCCCATCGCCGACTTCGTGACCGAGTACATCGACCTCATCCTCATCGCCGTCGTGGTCTTCACCGCGGCCGTCACGGTCTGGCACTACCTGCGCGAACGGTCGAAGGCGAAGAAGGCCGAAGCGGCCGGCGAAGACGTCGTCACCGACGCCGACGAGGCCGAGGAGCTCGTGCTCGACGCCGACGTGTTCGACCGCGGCCAGCACCCCGACGAGTCGAAGTAGCGCACAGGCGTCGACTCGTCGCGGCATCGCGGGCCGTCAGCCGCGGCGAGGACGACGCCGAGACATCCGTCATGCGCTCTGCACCGCGAGCCGGGGCGGCTCGCTACCTGTGCGACGGATGCTCGTGCGCCGCGTGCGCGGCCGACTCGAGCTGGAACGTCGAGTGGGCGACGTCGAAGTGGTCAGCGAGGCAGTCCTCGAGTTCGTCGAGAAGGCACCGCTGCTCGGCCTCGCCGCTCACCGCGGCGGGGTCGGCGACGACGTGAGCGCTGAAGACGTGCGCGCCGGTCGTGATCGCCCAGATGTGCACGTCGTGCACGTCGACGACGCCCGGCGTCGCGAGCAGGTGCTCGCGGACGTCTTCGACCTTGACGTCGGCCGGCACGCCCTGGCTCAGCACGCGCATGACATCGCGGAGCAGCACGAGCGCGCGGGGCACGATGAGTGCGGCGATCGCGAGGGAGGCGATGGGGTCGGCGGCGTCCCACCCGGTCGTCAGGATGACGATGCCCGCGACGATGACGAGGAGCGACCCGATCGTGTCGCCGAGCACTTCGAGGTAGGCGCCGCGCAGATTGATGCTGTCCTTCGCTCCCCCGCGCAGCACGAGCATGGCCGCGATGTTGGCCGCGAGGCCGATGATCGCGATGACGAGCATCGGTCCGCCCTGCACCTCATGGGCCTCGCCCGCGGCGCCCGAGACGAGACGGCCGATCGCGCCGATCGCGACCGTCACGGCCACGACGATGAGGATGATCGAGTTCACGAGCGCGCCGAACACCTCGAAGCGCTGGAACCCGTACGTCTGCCGATCGGTCGCTGGGCGTGCGGCGACGACGGCCGCGACGAGTGCGACGACGAGGCCGACGAGGTCGCTCGCCATGTGGCCGGCGTCGGCGAGGAGGGCGAGCGAGCCGCTCAGAAGCGCGCCGACCACCTGCACGACGAGGAACGCGCCGATGATCGCGATGGCGATCACGATGCGCGTGCGCGCGCCGCTCCCCCGCCCCGCGGCGAGGTCGTGCGTGTGGTCGTGCGAGTGGCCCATGATGCTTCGAGCCTACGTCGGAAATCCCAGGTCACGCCGAGATGGAAGTGGGAACGAGTAGCGTTCTCAGGCGAGGAGCGACGCCACCCGGCGCAATTCGGGCACGAGCGCCGTGAACGCGCGGGCGCGGTGGCTCTCGGCGCTCTTCACGTCGGGCGCGAGCTCGGCCGCCGTGATCTCGCGGCCCTCGGGCTCGAAGATCGGGTCGTAGCCGAACCCGTGGGAGCCCCGCGGCTCGTACGTCACCGATCCGGGCCAGACGCCCTCGGCGACGAACTCCTTCGCACCCTCGGTCGTGAGCCCAGGCGGCACCACGAGCGCGATCGTGCAATGGAACGAAGCGTCGCGGTCGGAGCGCCGGATATCGGCGAGCTGATCGAGCAGGAGACGCACGTTCGCCTCGTCGCCCCTGCGCGCCCCGGCCCAGCGGGCCGAGAAGATGCCGGGAGCGCCGCCCATCACGTCGACGCACAGCCCCGAGTCATCCGCCAACGCGATGAGCCCCGTCGCCGCAGCCGCCGCGCGCGCCTTGATGAGCGCGTTCTCGGCGAAGCTCGTGCCGTCCTCGACGGGCGACGGCCCCCCGTAGGGCCGAACGACGAGGTCGGGCATCTGCCCACCGAGGATCCGCTGGAACTCGGCGACCTTGTGGGCGTTGCCCGTCGCGAGCACGATCTCGAGCGACATCGGTCACTCCCCCTTCGCAGCGGCGAGCGACTGCGCGAGCGCCGCCCGCTGGAACTCGGCGAGCGAGAGGTTGCCCGCGAGCGCGAGGTCGAGGAGGGCGTCGAGTTCGCGCCGGTCGAACGGTGCGCCCTCGGCGGTGCCCTGCACCTCGACGAAGAGTCCGCGGCCCGTCGCGACGACGTTCATGTCGGTCTCTGCGCGCACGTCTTCGACGTAGGCGAGGTCGAGCATGGGCGTCCCGTCGATGATGCCGACCGACACCGCCGAGACGGTGTCGATGAGCGGCGTCGCCCTCTGCCCGATGAACTTCTTGCCGCGCGCCCACTCGATCGCGTCGGCGAGTGCGACATACGCACCCGTGATCGCGGCCGTGCGCGTGCCCCCGTCGGCCTGCAGCACATCGCAGTCGATCTGGATGGTGTTCTCGCCGAGCGCCTTCGTGTCGACGACGGCGCGGAGCGACCGTCCGATGAGCCGGCTGATCTCGTGCGTGCGCCCGCCGATGCGGCCCTTGACGCTCTCGCGGTCGTTGCGGGTGTTCGTGGAGCGCGGCAGCATCGCGTACTCGGCCGTCACCCAGCCCTTGCCCGAGCCGTTCATCCACCGCGGCACGCCGTTCGTGAAGCTCGCGGTGCACAGCACCTTGGTGTTGCCGAACGAGATGAGCGCGCTGCCTTCTGCGTGCGCGCTCCACCCGCGCTCGATGGTCACTTCGCGGAGGTCGGCGGGCGTACGGCCGTCGGCGCGGACGATGGATGCTCCGGTGCTGGTGCTGTCGGTCACGAGAGGGGTCCCTTCGGAAGGTGGATGACTCCGGTCTGCACGAGCTCGACGCTCGGGATCTCGGGGGCGATGAGCCGGTGGGCGAGGTCGAGGAATGCGCTCGTCGAGGTGCCTGTCGCCTCGTAGCGGTAGGCAGGCGGTTCGGGCGAGCGGCGCTCGAGCCCTTGGGAGACGAGCACGCGGTAGACGTCGTTGGCGGTCTCGACGTCGCTCGACACGAGCGCGACCTCCTCGCCCATGACGTACGAGATCGCGCCCTTGAGGAACGGGTAGTGGGTGCAGCCCAGCACGAGCGTGTCGATCTCGGCCCGCTTGAGCGGCGCGAGGTACTCCTCGGCGAGCGCGAGGAGTTCGGGTCCGGTCGTGACGCCCGCCTCGACGAACTCGACGAACCGCGGGCACGCCCGGGTGAAGAGCTCGAGGTGGGGCGCCGCTGCGAACGCGTCGTCGTACGCGCGCGACTGCACCGTGCCGACCGTGCCGATGACGCCCACGCGCCCGTTGCGGGTCGTCGCGACCGCACGGCGCACGGCCGGCTGGATGACCTCGACGACGGGCACGTCGTAGCGCTCGCGCGCGTCGCGCAGCATCGCCGCCGAGGCCGTATTGCACGCGATCACGAGCATCTTGACGCCCTGCGCGACGAGGTCGTCGAGCACCGCGAGGGCGTAGCGGCGGACATCCGCGATCTTCTTCGGCCCGTAGGGCGAGTGGGCGAGATCGCCGACGTAGAGGATCGACTCGTTCGGCAACTGGTCTTTGACCGCGCGCGCGACGGTCAAGCCGCCGACGCCGGAGTCGAAGATCCCGATCGGTGCGTCCGTCACGATCGACAAGCCTAGACGAGCGGATGCCTCGCCGACGCCCTCCTCGCTAGGCTCGGGTGCGTGACCGGCTCAGCTGCCCTTTTCACCGACCGCTACGAACTCACGATGGTCGACGCCGCGCTCCGCGACGGCACCGCCCACCGCGAGTCGCTCTTCGAGACGTTCGCGAGGCGTCTGCCCGACGGCCGCCGGTACGGCATCGTCGCGGGCACCGGGCGTCTCCTCGAACTCATCGGGCGGTTCCGCTTCGACGACGCCGAGCTCGAGTGGCTGCGCGCCAACGAGGTCGTGCGCGACGAGACCCTCGACTGGCTCGCCGACTACCGGTTCACGGGCGACGTGTGGGGCTACCGCGAGGGCGAGGCGTACTTCCCCGGCTCGCCGCTCCTCACGATCCAGGCGAGCTTCGCCGAAGGGGTCGTGCTCGAGACGCTCGTGCTCTCGGCGCTCAACTTCGACACCTCTGTCGCGAGCGCCGCCGCGCGCATGGTGTCGGTGGCCCTCGGCCGACCGATCGCCGAGATGGGATCTCGCCGCACGAACGAGCGCTCGGCGGTGGCCGCGGCGCGCGCGGCCTACATCTCGGGCTTCGACGCGACCTCGAACCTCGAGGCGGGACGCGCCTGGGGCATCCCCACCATGGGCACGGCCGCGCACGCGTTCACCCTGCTGCACGACTCCGAGGAAGACGCGTTCCGCGCGCAGGTCGCCGCCTTCGGCCCCAAGACGACGCTCCTCGTCGACACGTACGACATCCCGACAGGCGTCGAGACGGCCGTGCGGGTCGCGGGCACAGAGCTCGGCGCCGTCCGCATCGATTCGGGTGACCTGCCGACCGTCGTCGCGGCCGTCCGCGAGCAGCTCGACTCGCTCGGCGCCGTCAACACGAAGATCACCGTCACGAGCGACCTCGACGAATTCACGATCGCCGCCCTCTCGGGCTCTCCCGTCGATTCGTACGGCGTGGGCACCTCGGTCGTGACCGGCTCGGGGCATCCGGCTGCGGGGTTCGTCTACAAGCTCGTCGCGCGCCGCGACGACGCGGGCGAATGGGTGTCGGTCGCGAAGGCGTCGACGTCGAAGGCCTCCGTCGGTGGCCGGAAGAACGCCGCCCGACGCCTCGACAAGACCCGCACGGCGCGCGAAGAGCTCGTCTACATCGGTGACGGCCCCGCGGGCGACGACGAGTTCGAGGCCGGCGATCAGTTGCGGCCGCTGCTCGTGCCGCTCATCGTCAAGGGCGAAGCGGATGCGTCGTACCTGGGCGCCGAGGGCACGCGCGCGGCCCGCGAGCACCGCGCGAACGTCATGCAGGAGCTGCCGATCGAGGCGTTCCGTCTCGGCCGCGGCGAACCGGCCATCCCGACGACGTACCGCTGAGACCGGGCTGCCTACTCGGCCTTCATGCGGTCGTAGATCTCTTTGCAGGTCGGGCAGACCGGGAACTTCTCGGGGTCGCGACCGGGCGTCCACTTCTTGCCGCACAGCGCCTTGACGGGCTTGCCGGTGAGCGCCGACTCGAGGATCTTCTCTTTCTTCACGTAGTGGGAGAAGCGCTCGTGGTCGCCGGGCTCGAAATGCTGCTCTTCCTTGAGGAGCTCTTCGAGTTCGCGGTCGAGCACGCTCGTGCCGCCACCGGGCTGATTCGGGTCGGCGATGCTCGCGCGCGGGGATTCGGACATGCCTGAGATTCTACGCGGCGCGAAGCGCAACGAGCCCGGTGCCCGACGGTCGACGTCGCGCCGGGGGCCGAGCCGCTTACGCCTTGATCGCCGCCGCGAGGATCTCGGGGCCGCGCCGATCGAACACGCGCCCGCCGACCCAGACGCCGATCACGAGCGCGACGAGCCCGACCCCGACCCCCGCGACGAGCGAGAGCACGTACCACTCGGGGTCGCGCGTGATGCCGAGCCACCCGAACCACAGCGCCGGCGCCGCGAGGATGAGCGCGCCGACCATCGTCAGGGACTGCACGAACGCCGTGAGCGTGCCGCTCGACTGCGGCTGTTGGAACGGGCTGTCGCCCGGCTTCACGACGGGGTACGGGAACCGCGCCGACGTGATCGATCCGAGGCCGAGCCCTGCGAAGAGCAGCACCGTCGAGACCCCGATGACGGCGGGAAGCATCCGCCAGTCGGCGATGACCGCCGCCGTGGCCGCGCCGCCGATGCCGATCACGAAGAGCCCCGCGAAGAGCACGGGGATGATTCGGCCGACCCGATCGTCGGTGCCGCGGATGCCCGACGCGACGTGGAGCCACACCGCGGTCGAGTCGTAGGCCGTGTCGTTGTGCACACTCCACCCGAGGAAAAGGCAGATGAGCGGCACGGGGATGAGCGGCAGATAGTCGCCGGGGATTCCCGCGAGCGTGAGCGGCAGCACGACGATCACCGGCACGATCGGGATCATGACGAGCGACACCCAATAGCGCGCGTCGCGAACCCAGTAGGTGAAGCTGCGCGCCGCGACCGTCGCGGCGGGCGTGTGCGGCAGACGGTCGAACCAGCCGAGTCCGCGGTAGCTGCGGGCGGAGGCCTCACGACCCGGCGTCACGAGCATCTTCCTGACGAGCGCTTTCCACCCGAGCCACACGATCCAGAGCGTCGCCGCCGCGATCAGGAGCTTCAGGATCGCCGGGAGCCACTGCCCGTCGGAGGCGTCACCGCCGAGCGCGAAGGCCGCGCCGAGCGGCGTCCACCCGAGGAAGCCGGCGAACCCTTCGAGCACGCGGAGGCCCGAACGCGACCAGTCGATCGTCGCGACCATGACGAGGACCGGTGCGATCGCGACCACGAGGAGGATGCCGAGCACACCCGTGAACTCACGTGCCCGACGCGTCGAGAGCAGCAGCGAGGCGAGCCCCGTCGAGACGCGGGCGAGCAGTAGGCACGTCGCGAATGCGAGCGCAGCGCCGAGGACGGCGAGGACGATCTCGCCGAACCCGCGCGACCACGTGACGACGGTCCCGAGGAGCACGATGCCGAGCACGAGCGCCGGCACGCCGACGAGGGCCGCCACCGCGAGGCCGAACGCGAGCTTCGAGTCGTCGATGCCGAAGAGCGCGAACCGCCGTGGCTCCATCGTGTCGTCGACGCCGAACACGAGCGGGATGAGGATGAACCCCACCACCGTCGCCGACCCCGCGACGATGAGTGCATCGCGGACGATCGCGACGTCGTCGACCGTGCGGAGCCCGACGAGCAGCGCGAACAGCAGGGCCGCGGCGCCCAGTCCGTAGACGAGCCCGAGCACGATCCCCACGACCTGCCATGGGCTGCGGCGGAAGATGTTCGCGAGCAGCGCCAGCTTCAGTCGGAGAAACTGTGCAACCATTCCATCCCCTCCGCTGCCTTGCGCCCGCCCGCGAGTTCGACGAAGCGGTCTTCGAGGGTCTGGCCGGCGCGCACCTCATCGAGCGCGCCCTGCGCGAGCACCCGGCCGGCGATGACGATCGCGGCCGAGTCGCACACGCGCTCGATGAGGTCCATGCTGTGGCTCGAGAGCACGACGGTGCCGCCGCCGGCGACGTAGCGTTCGAGGATGTCGGTGAGGTTCGCCGCCGACACGGGGTCGACCGATTCGAACGGCTCGTCGAGCACGAGCAGGCGCGGCGAGTGGATCATCGCGCACGCGAGCGCGATCTTCTTCGTCATGCCCGCCGAGTAGTCGGCGACGAGGCGGTCGATCGCGTCTTCGAGGCCGAACGCATTCACGAGGTCCGCCGCCCGCGCCCGCACGGTGCGCGGGTCGAGGCCGCGGAGCGTGCCCGAGTAGTCGAGGAGCTGGGCGCCTGTGAGCCGGTCGAAGAGGCGCAGCCGGTCGGGCAGCACGCCCGTGATGCGCTTGGCGGTGAGCGGGTCGGCCCAGGCGTCGATGCCGTGGATGCGGACGCGCCCCTCGTCGGGGCGCAGGAGGCCCGTGATGATCGAGAGCGTCGTCGTCTTGCCTGCGCCGTTCGGTCCGACGACGCCGAAGAACGAACCGGTGCGCACTTCGAGCGAAATGTGGTCGACGGCGGTGTTCTGCCCGAACCGCTTGACGAGCCCTTCGACCTCGAGCACTGGGATCGCGCTCGCGGGCGGCGCCGGACGGGCGACACGGAGGGTGCGCTTCTTCCGCACTGCGGCGGCAGGCTCGGCGACGACGACCGGCGCCTCGACGACGGTCACCTCGTCGACGACGACCGGGAGGACGGCGGATGACTCGGGGGCCGCCGCCGGTTCGGGCGCGACGGATGCCTCGGGCACGACCGATGACTCGATGACGGGCTCGGGCTCCTCGACGACCGCCGTCGCTGCAAGGATCTCGGCGATACGCGAGGCGGGCGTCGTCTCCTCAGGATCGTGGTCGATCGCCTCGACGACCGGCTCGGACTCCACGACCGGCTCGGGCGCTTCCGGCACGACCGGCGCCGACTCGACCGCCGCTGCGGCGGTGACCGCTGCTGCCGGCGCAACCCTCGGGCGGGTGTCCTCGACCGGAGTCTCCTCGAGCGGCGCGACCGCCACGGGCGTCGGCTCCACCTGGGCGGCTTCGGTCACGGGCGCCCGGCGAGGTCGTTCGGCGGCCGTCGTCTCGGTCGTGAGGGACGCCGCGATGCGCGGCGTCTGACGCTTCGTCGCGGCGGCCTCCGCCGCGCGGCTGCGGGCTGCCGCAGTGGACGCCGCGCCCTTCGACGCCGAGGTGCCCGCGGACTTCGCCGCGGCGCCTCGGGCGGAGGTCGCCGACTTCGAGGCGTCGCGAGACGCCGCGGTTCGGGCCGACGTGCCCGTGCCACGCGCCGCGCGCGCGGTCGACGTCGGCTTCGCAGCCGAAGCATCGCCCTTCGTAGCGGTCTTCTTCGCGGCAGCGCTCTTCGCAGCTGTGCTCTTCGCGGCGGTGCTCTTCGCAGCCGTGCTCTTCGCAGCGGGACGCTCGGCAGCAGTCGGCTTCACCCGGGAAGAGGTGCCCGTCGAGGCATCCGCCCGCTCCGAGGCATCCTGATCGCCGGACGCGGCCCGCCGATTCACGGCCGCCCTCGATGCTGCGCCCGTGCTGCGCGTGCGCGCAGCGCCGCGCCCGGTCGACGTGGCGCGCGGCGTGCGACCGGCCGTGGAACCCGTCCCCTCGACGGCAGCCCCCCGGCCGGTGTCATCGCGAGCCTCGTCGTTCTGTTCTGAGCGCGAAACTGGAGTCACCCCGCCACGGTATCAACCGACCATGCCGCTCGTCCTCCCCTGGGGATGGATTCGCGTGTCGGAATGCCTCGAACCTGAACGTCGCCTGAACGAAGAATCACGATCGAGTGACGACCGTCCACATTCCACAGGTTCGCGCGGGGCCTTCCCGCTAGTCTGTTGAAGGCATAACGGCGTGTCTCAATCAATACTTCCGGGTGAACGACTTGTAAACGATCCTCGACGAGAGGGCGACCGTCGCTGCATCCGACCACCGAAGGAGATGCAGTGACCACCCAGATCGTGATCCTCGCAGCCGGCATGGGGAGCCGGCTCGGGCGTTCGCTCCCCAAACCCCTCACCGAGCTGAGCGACGGCCGCACCATCATGCGCCAGCAGTTCGACAACGTCGAGCACGCGTTCGGCAAGAACCCCAACGTGACCATCGTCGTCGGCTACAAGCTCGAGCACATCATCGAGGCGTTCCCGCAGGCGTCCTTCGTCTACAACGAGGAGTACGACCAGACGAACACGTCGAAGTCGCTCATGCGCGCGCTCCAGGCATCGCAGCCCGGCGGCGTGCTGTGGATGAACGGCGACGTCGTCTTCGACCCGGCCATCCTCGACAGGGCGCTCCCGTTCATCGAGCGCGACCAGTCGTTCGTGACCGTCAACACGGCGAAGGTCTCCGACGAAGAGGTCAAATACACGACGAGCGCCGAGGGCTACATCAAGGAGCTCTCGAAGACGGTGCGCGGCGGACTCGGCGAGGCCGTCGGCATCAACTACATCTCGAGCCGCGACAAGGCGATCTTCCTCGCGCACCTGCGCGCGGTCGGCGACCAGGACTACTTCGAGCGCGGCCTCGAGCTCGCGATCGAGAAGAACAGCCTTCTGGTCGAGCCGATGGACGTCTCCGACCTCTACGCGGTCGAGATCGACTTCGCCGAAGACCTCGAGCGGGCGAACCACTTCGTCTGATCAGACCTGCAATCGCGCAGCACACAGCGCACCACGGGAAGCGGATGCCTTTCGAGGCATCCGCTTCTCGCGTCTCGGGATGTCTCTAGCCGGCGTTCTCGCGCGCCGATTGCCGCGCGACGCCCGACCGTTCGAGCGCTCGCGCGATGAGCCGACCGATCCAGATGAAGAACACAGGGCTCGCGACCCAGCACGCGAGGGCGACGACCCACGCCCACCAGGCGTAGTGCTCGGCGCCGAGCGCGAAGAAGACGCCGATGCCGAGGATCGCGCCCGCGAACGCGCCTGACGCGTACCAGAGCCAGGCGTCCCACCGCTTGTAGCGCGTGATGAGGAACGGGATCTCGAGGAGGACGCCGACGAGCAGGCCCGTGCCGACGTACCGCCAGAACCACTGCGGGCCGAAGGCGGCGCCGACGAGGCCTGCGATGACGCCCGCGAGGATGCCTGTGCCCGGGCGCTTGAGGAGCGCGAGCGAGACGACGCTCGGGAGGAAGTGCGAGCCGACCGTCAGCCCGTAGAACAACGGGCCGAACACGGCGAACGCCGCCGCGAGATACCCCGACGCGCCCGCGATGAGGCCGCCGCCGACGCCGATCGCGGCGCTGCTCAGGAGGACTCGGGTGCTGATGCGAGGGGCCACTCTGCAAACCTACCCCGGTCGGGCATCTACGATTGGGGGCGTGATAGGCGAAGCGACTGCGACGACGCGTGCGGATGCGCATCCGCTGCTGCGCACGCCGTGGCTCCGCTACCGTCACTCGCTGTGGCTGCTCACGACGCGCGACCTCAAGGTGCGCTACTCGACGTCGGCGCTCGGGTACGTGTGGTCGATCCTCGACCCGCTCGTCATGGCGGGCATCTACTGGTTCGTGTTCACGCAGGTGTTCGATCGCGGTGCCGGGCAGAAGCCCTACATCGTGTTCCTGCTGATCGCGCTGCTGCCGTGGATGTGGTTCAACGGGGCGGTCGGCGATTCGACGCGTGCGTTCTTGAAAGACGCGAAGCTCGTGCGCTCGACGAAGATCCCGCGCACGATCTGGGTCAACCGCATCGTGCTGTCGAAGGGCATCGAGTTCGTGCTCGCGCTGCCCGTGCTCGCGCTCTTCGCGATCGTGTTCGGGGCATCCGTCTCGTGGGAACTCGCACTCTTCCCGCTCGCCATCGTCATCCAGGCCGTACTGACGGCGGGCATCTCGCTCATCGTCGCGCCCCTCGTCGTGTTCTTCCGCGACCTCGAACGCGCCGTGAAGCTCGTGCTGCGATTCGTCTTCTATGCGTCACCCATCATCTACGGCACGTCCGACCTGCCCGAGAGCCTGCAGTTCTGGGCGGCGTTCAACCCCCTCTCGGGCATCTTCGGGCTGTATCGCGCGGGCTTCTTCCCCGACGAGCTCAACTGGTTCGACGTCGGCGTCTCTGCGGCGATGTCGGTCGCCTTCCTCGTGATCGGCGTGCTCGTGTTCCGCCGCTGCGAGCGTGCCGTGCTGAAGGAGATCTGATGGTGGATGTCTCGCGCACGGCGCCTGCCGCCGCCACGACCGACGTCGCGATCCGCACCGAAGGACTCGGTGTGCGATTCCGCCGCAACCGTCGCGGCCGTCGCTCGTTCAAAGATCTGTTCAGCGGCCAGTCGCGCCGCACGCGGCCGGGCGAGTTCTGGGCGCTGCGCGACGTGTCGATCGAGGTGCGCCAGGGCGAGTCGATCGGCGTCGTCGGCCGCAACGGCCAGGGCAAGTCGACGCTCCTGAAGCTCGTCGCGGGCGTCATGCTTCCCGACGAGGGCAGCGTCACCGTCAACGGCGGCGTCGCCCCGCTCATCGAGATCACGGGCGGCTTCGTCGACGACCTCACGGTGCGCGACAACGTCTACCTGACCGCGGGCCTGCACGGCATGACGCACGCGCAGGTCGACGGCAAGTTCGACGAGATCATCGGGTTCGCCGACATCGGTGACTTCCTCGACACGCCCTACAAGCACCTGTCGAGCGGCATGAAAGTGCGCATCGCGTTCGCCGTCATCTCGCAGCTCGAAGAACCGGTCATCCTCGTCGACGAGGTGCTCGCGGTCGGCGACAAGGCGTTCCGCGAGAAGTGCTACGCCCGCATCGAGGAGCTCCTCGCGGGCGGCCGCACGCTCTTCTTCGTGTCGCACAACGAGCGCGACCTGCGCAGGTTCTGCACGCGCGGCCTCTACCTCGACGGCGGCACGCTCGTGCTCGACGCCCCCATCGACGAGGTGCTCGACCGGTACAACGCCGACTACGGGACCGCGTAGGGCGGCCCGGCCGTTCGCTCGTCGCACACGGATTCGGCACGTTCGTGCTGAATCAGCGGGTAACCGGGTGTGTTGATCGCAGGTAGGAGCCGATTCAGCACGAACGTGCGGATTCTCCTGGATATCGCAACAATTAGCTACTAGGCTCTCAGAAATCAGCACGTTCCTGCCGATTTCAGGAGGTCGAAATGGATGCCTCGGCGATCGGCGCCGCCGTCCGCGCCCGGCGGCGCTCGCTCGACCTGACGCAAGAAGAGCTCGCCGATCTCGCGGGCGTCTCCCCGAGATTCCTCGGCGCGCTCGAACGCGGCCGACCCGGCGCACGGCTCGACCACGTCGTCGCCGTGCTTCATGCACTCGGCCTCGAGCTGGAGGTGCGCTGAGTTGGTCGACGCCGCCGATGTCTACAAGTCCGGCGTTCTCGCCGGCTCACTCACGCGCACGCCGGCGGGGATCGCCTTCGACTACGCGGACTCGTACCCGGCTGACGCGCCTCAGGTCGCGACGACGCTCCCCCGAACGGATGCCCCGCTCGTCACGCCCGCGGGCGCGGTGCCGCCCTTCTTCGCGGGACTCCTCCCCGAGGGCCGTCGGCTCACCGCACTCCGCCGCGCGGTGAAGACCTCGGCCGACGACGAGCTGAGCCTCCTCGTCGCGGTCGGCGCCGACACCATCGGCGACGTGCAGGTCGTCGCACACGGCGAACAACCGCCCGCCGAGTCATCCGGAATCTCGATCGACGCACGCGCAGGATTCCGGTTCGACGACCTGCTCGCCGAAGCCGGTGTGAGCGAACGGCCCGCACTCGCCGGCGTGCAAGACAAGGCGTCGGCCGCGATGCTGTCGCTGCCCGTGCGAAGAAGAGGCGAACGATTCATCCTGAAACTCGATCCGCCCGACTACCCGAACCTCGTCGACGACGAAGCGTTCTTTCTGTCGCTCGCGCATGAGACTCACCTTCCGGCGGTGCGAGCGTCGGTGCTCACGGACGCCTCGGACCGGCACGGTCTGCTGGTGACGCGATTCGATCGCGTCGCCGACACCTCGCTCGCCGTCGACGCCGTTCGTTCGATCGCCGTCGAGGATGCCGCGCAAGTGGCGGGTGTGTGGCCGGCCGACAAGTACAACCTGAGCTTCGAGCAGGCCGCGAGCGCGCTCATCGGCGTGACGAAGGCCCCCGCAGTCGCAGGACTTCGACTGCTCGAGCAGCTCGCATTTGCATGGCTCACGGGCAACGGCGATCAGCACGCGAAGAACCTGTCGGTGTTCGAGGCGGTGCCGGGCGAGTTCCGCGTCGCTCCCGCATACGATCTGCCCGCGACGCTCTTCTACGGCGACGAGACGCTCGCGCTCACCGTCGGTGGCCGCGACACCCTCACGGCCGCCCGATTCGTCGAGGCTGCGAACGAGATCGGTGTGCCGCCGCGCGCCGCGACGCGCGCCCTCTCATCTGCTCTGAACACGCTCGCGGCGCTTCCCGACCGCATCGAGGCGGGCGCACTCCCGTTCGACCGACGGGTGAACGTGAAGGCGGCACGAACGCTTCGTCGACGGCATCGCGAACTGGGTGAGGGGCTCGCCCGACTCCGCGAGGCTTGACGATCACCTCGCATCCGACTCGCGGCCCCGCCACGTACAATCCCTGCATGCCCGAGCGCGTGCACAAGATCACCACGATGAAGTCGGATGCCCCGCATGAGCCGGGTGCGGATGGCGACGCGTTCTTCGACGGATCAGGTGCGGCCGGGGCATCCGGATCTCAAGGGGCGGCGGGGGCGACCGGCGCTCCGCGCGCGCACGGGTTCGAGCGCGGCATCGACGCCGTGCTGTCGATCCAGCGACCGGTTGTCGTGGCGCACATCCGGAGCATCCGCCGCCACTCCCCCGACGCGACGCCCGCGCAACTCGTGCGCATCCTCGAGCGCCGCTACCTCGCCGCCGTCACGACCGGTGGCGCCGCGGTCGGTGCGACGGCGGTCGTCCCCGGCATCGGCACGGGTGTGACGCTCGCCCTGTCGGGCGTCGAGACGGCCGGATTCCTCGAGGCGACCGCGCTCTTCGCCCAATCGGTCGCCGAGGTGCACGGCATCCCCGTCGACAATCCCGAGCGCGCGCGGGCGCTCGTCATGACGCTCATGCTCGGCAGCGAGGGCGCCGACCTCGTGAAGCAGTTCGCCGCGCAGGCGAGCGGAGTCGGCGTCGCCCGCAACGCGTACTGGGGCGAACTCATCACGAACACGCTGCCGAAAGCCCTCGTCGGCACCGTCACCGACCGCCTCAAGCACGTGTTCGTCAAGCAGTTCGCGGTGCGCGGCGGCGCAAGCTGGATCGGCAAGGCCCTGCCGTTCGGCGTGGGCGCCGCGATCGGCGGCATCGGCAACCACGTGCTCGGACGCCGCGTGCTCACCCAGTCCCGCTTCGCGTTCGGGCAGCCGCCCGCCGTGCTGCCGTTCGAACTCGAGTCGGCCGGCAGCGAGACGTTCGCCCAGGCCGGGCTTCGCCGCGCCGCGCGAGTGGGTGCGGCGGTGGGCGGCGTCGCGAAGGCGTCGGCGCGAGGCATCCGCGAGGTGTCGGTCTTGACCTCGACCGCTGCGCGGCGGGCGATCGGGCGGCGCGGGGCCGGGGATGCTTCGGATGCCTCGGATGGGTCCGATGGGTCGGGCGCAGCGGATTCGGAGCCGCTGCACCCGGTCGACTGACCTTCGTTCAGGAGTCCGAGGCACCCGCCCCGTCGGTGCCCGGCGCGACGACCTTGATTCCGAAGCCAGCGGCCGCCGCTGCCAACTCCCGGTCGTAGGTGATGATCTCGCCCGCGCCGAGCCGAATCGCCACCGCGAGGTGAATGGCATCGTTCGTGCGCAAAGGTGCATACGCACTCGCCGCGATCAGGTCACCGCGGGTGAGATCGACCAGTTGTACCGTGTCGAGAACCTCTTCGATGGCCGCTGGCAGAATGCGCCCGCCTCGTCGGCCGCTTGCGCAGTGGAGTTCGGAATGCAGGAGCCAGGAGGCGACGATCGTGCCGTCGGTTGCCGTGGTGATTGTCTCAAGCAGCGCAGCTGTCTCGACTTCGCTCACAAGAAGCTTCATCGCCGCCGAGGTGTCGAGATAGATCAGCCTCACCGGTCGCCTCGGAGGTCCGCGAGGATCTCCTCGGTCGACTCATCAAGCTGGACCGGGTGTAGCCCGCGAAGAGAGCTTAGTGGTTTGGTCGCCCGCCGCAACTGCCCTCTCGCCTCAAGCTCGTCGAGCACCGAGTCGGGCATCGGGATCAACTGCGCGACAGCTCGGCCACGATTCGTCACCGTGATCGTCTCACCGGATTCGACACGGCGCAGCACCTCAGCACTGTTGTTGCGCATCTCGCGGTGACTGATCGTGCTCATGTAGCACAGCGTAGCACTCGCGCTCATTCGAGCCTCGATCTCTTGTTCTCCATGTTGCGATCGAATCATGAGCCGCCGACATTTAGTCGAACAGGTGTTCGAATCGATGTCGGCGGCCGCTCGTACAGTCATCACGTCCCCAGCTCGTGCCGCCGAACCGAGGAGACGACGGATGCCGCATCCGCTTGTCGGCGCGCGCGTTGCGACGCTGCGACCCCAACCGATCACCCGCTTCGACGACGAGCCGTGGCCGCTCGCCGAGCCCGCCTACCGCGTTCCGTGGAGGGTCGACCGATCGCGAGACCCGTGGTTCACGCTCGTCAACGACGGCGACGAGCCGGCGAGCGGGGTGCAGATCTCGCTGAGCGGCGACGGCAGATTGCTGTGGCGTCCCCTGCTCACTGTCGCCGCAGGCGACCAAGTGACGTTTGTCGTGCAGGCCGACGACCCGGCGCGCAACTGCATCGCTTGCGTGCGATGGTTCCGGCCCGACGGAACGGAGTATCTGTGGCGGATCTCGTTCTGATCGGCTGAGCCGCAGCGCCGGATCAGCCGGCCTGTGCCTTGCGCGCCTTGATGAGATCGGTGGCGGTGAGCTGATGCGAGCGCGGCGGCAGGTCGCCGAGCTTGATGCCGCGCACGAGCGTGCCCGGATCAATCTCGAGCACACCTGCGATCCGCACGATCGTCGTGAGACTCGGATTCGCCTGCCCGCGCTCGATCTTGCCGAAGTTCGTGACGTGCATCTCGGCAAGCGCGGCCGCGTCCTCCTGACTGAGACCTTTCGCGGTGCGTGCGTCCTTCACACGCTCGCCGAGAATCCTGGCCGCGGCGGACTGAGGTGAAGGCATCTGTCTTGTTTATGTGCCCCTCGAAGTGGTGACCAGAGTCTGCAGCACTCATGCGTCTGTACCTCTAGTGTTTAACGCGCCTCAGACCTGAACCGCGGGTCGGCGCGACTCGGATTCCCTTCACATTCCCGGTCGACCGGCTCGTGTCGCACCGAAGGAGCTTGCGTGTCCGTCTCGACCGACCGATCTGATCGTGCATTCGGGGCCGAGCAGTGAGCGATCTCGGCGGATTCGTGTGGTCGATCGCCGATCAGCTTCGCGGTGTCTACAAGCCGCACCAGTACGGCGACGTCATCCTGCCGATGACGATCTTGCGTCGACTCGACTGCATCCTCGAGAGCACTCGCGACGAGGTACGGGCGATCGTCGAGAGCACCGAGCGAGAAGAACTGCGTGACGCGCTCATCCGCAAACAGCTCGGGCTCAACTTCTATAACACGAGCCCGTGGAACTTCGCTCGTCTGCTCGGCGACCCCGAAGGCCTCAAGGCCAACCTCGTCGACTACCTCGCCGGCTTCTCGAAGAACATCGACGTATTCGAACGCTTCCGGTTCGAGAATGAGATCCAGCAACTCGCCGAGAAGAACCGTCTGCTGCTGGTCGTGCAGAAGTTCGCCGAGATCGACCTCCACCCCGACGCAGTGTCGAACGCGGCGATGGGAGACCTCTTCGAGGAGCTCATCCGGAAGTTCGCCGAAGCCTCCAACGAGACGGCGGGTGAGCACTTCACCCCGCGCGACGCGATCCGACTGCTCGTCGACCTACTCTTCGCCGAAGACACCGAGGCGCTGACGGTCCCCGGCGTAGTTCGATCCGTCTATGACCCGACAGCAGGCACTGGCGGCATGCTCTCGGTCGCCGAAGAGCGGATGCATGAACTCAATCCCGACGCGCGACTGACCCTCTACGGCCAGGAGATCAACGATCAGTCGTACGCCATCTGCAAGTCCGACATGATCGCGAAGGGGCAGGACGCCGGCAATATTCGCCTGGGCGACACCCTCGCCGACGATTTGCTCGCCGGCCAGACCTTCGACTACTGCCTCTCGAATCCGCCGTACGGCGTCGACTGGAAGGCTTCGCAGGAGGCGATCAAACGGCACATCCAGGATGCCGGCGATCGCAGCCGATTCCCGGGCGGGCTTCCACCGATCAGCGACGGGCAGATGCTCTTTCTCCAACATCTGGCAACCAAGATGCGACCGGTACACGAAGGCGGCGGACGTGCCGGAATTGTCCTCAACGGCTCGCCATTGTTCACCGGTGGCGCGGAATCCGGCCCGAGCAACATTCGCCGCTGGCTACTCGAGCACGACCTCGTCGACGCGATCGTCGCGCTGCCGACCAACATGTTCTACAACACCGGCATCGCGACCTACGTCTGGGTCCTTGACAACACCAAACGCGCCGATCGCATCGGCACCGTGCAGCTCATCGACGGCTCGGGATTCTTCACGAAGATGCGGAGGAACCTCGGTCAGAAGAGCCGCGAACTGTCGGTCGAAGATCGGAGGAAGATCGTCGAACTCTACGACGAGCACGCCGAGTCCGAGCACTCGAAGATCTTGCCGACCGACGCCTTCGGGTACTGGACGATCACCGTGGAGCGACCGCTCCGAGACGAGACCGGCGAAGTCGTTCGCGACCGCAAGGGGAACCAGAAGCCCGACGCGAAGCTTCGCGACACCGAGAACGTGCCGTTCACGTATGGGGGCAATCTCGCTGGGGCCGAAGGTCGGGATGCCACGGTGCACGCGTACTTCGAGGCCGAAGTTCGACCGCACGTTCCCGATGCCTGGGTGGACCCGGCGAAGACCAAGGTCGGCTACGAGATCCCCTTCACTCGTCACTTCTACACCTATGTGCCTCCGCGGCCACTTGAGGAGATCGACCGGGATCTCAACGAGCTTATCGCCGAGATCATGGAGTTGCTCCGTGAGGTGGAGCGATGACGCTCCCCGGCACCCCGAACCGCGGCTGGTATCTGGACTGGGTCGGACCGCTCCCGGCCGGATGGGAGACTCGGGCGGTCGGCCGTGTGTCGTGGGTGAGAGCCCGACTCGGCTGGAAGGGACTCACTGCAGACGAGTACGTCGACAGTGGCGGCGTCGCGATGATCGCGACTCCAAATATCAAGCACAGTGCGATCGACTACGCGAACGCCAACCAAATCACGTACGAGCGATACGAAGAGTCCCCCGAGATCATGCTCGCCAGAGGAGACGTGCTTCTAACCAAGGACGGCTCGACTATCGGCACGGTCAACATCGTACGAGACCTGCCGGCCCCTGCCACCGTGAACGGATCGATTGCCGTGATCACACCAGCCTCAACCTTGGACGGCCGCTTCCTCTATTGGACGCTGGCAAGCCAGTACGCTCGATCGCTATTCGATCGGCTGAAGGACGGCATGGGAGTGCCCCACCTCTTTCAGCGCGATATCAACAGAATCGCAATTCCGTACCCGACCATCAACGACCAGCGATTGATCGCCGACTATCTCGACCACGAGATCGGCAGCATCGACACCCTCATCGCGAAGCAGCAGAGGCTCATCGCATCTCTCGGCGAACGGCGGCGGTCGACCATTCAGAGTCTGGCGCTAGCCGGCTTCGCGCCTCTCGGCCAAGCACAACGGGAATCAATCCCGATCGGCGCACTGTTCACTGTGGTCCTCGGCAAGATGCTCGATGCAGGCAAAGCGAGAAGCACGTCGGACTCTGACCTCCCATATATTCGGGCGGCCAATATTCAAGATGGCGGCCTCGCTCTGAGCGACGTCAATCGCATGCCCTATTCACTCGACGAGGCACAACGACTGAACCTGCAGAACGGCGACCTTCTCGTGGTCGAAGGCGGCGCGGTCGGCACATCTGTGCTTCTGAGGGAGGACATGCCTGGCTGGTCGTTCCAGAAGACGGTCAACCGCGTGCGATCGGTGGACAACGCCTCAACCGCCTGGCTTGGCTACGTGCTTCGGTCTTACCGCGATTCCGGTGTCATTGACATCCTCTGCGACGGCTCGACCATTGCTCACCTCACAGCGGAGAAGCTTCGCGCACTACGCATTCCGTTACTGCCCGTCGAGCGCCAGGCGGAGATCGCGCTTGAGCTAGATGCACGAACCGCGAAGATCGACACCCTCATCTCCAAGACCGAGCAGTTCATCGCCCTCGCGAAGGAGCGCAGGGCGGCGCTCATCACGGCCGCGGTAACCGGGCAGATCGACGTAACCACGAAGGCGGCGTGATGGGCATCGAGCACGAGCGGGCGTTCGAAGACGAGATCTGCGAGTATCTCGGCTCCCACGGCTGGATCTACGAGTCCGACCCGGCGCAAGGGTACGACAAAGCTCGCGCCCTCTTCCCCGCCGATGTGCTCGCCTGGCTCGAGGCCACCCAACCCGTCGAGTACGCGAAAGCGGTGCGCCCCGAGGCATCCGAAGCCGATCGAATCAAGGCCGAGCAGCAACTCCTCGATCGCCTCGTGAAGACGCTCGACACACCGCTCGACGCGGGCGGCGGTACGCTCAACGTCCTGCGCCGTGGGTTCAAGAAGACGCCCGCGACGTTCGCGATGGCCGAGTTCAAGCCCGCGACCTCACTCAACCAGGCCGCGAACGAGCGGTACGCGGCGATGCGCCTACGCGTGATGCGCCAGGTCTACTATTCGTCGAAGAACACGCAGTCGATTGACCTTGTGCTGTTCGTCAACGGCCTGCCGGTCGCGACGATCGAGCTCAAGACCGACAACACGCAGTCGCTGGACGACGCGATCGCCCAGTACCGGCAGCACCGCGATCCGAAGGGCGAGCCGCTGCTCGGATTTGCGAACCGATGCCTCGTGCACTTCGCCGTCTCGAACGACGAAGTCGCGATGACGACACGTTTGAACGGCAAGTCGACCCACTTCCTGCCGTTCAATCTCGGGCGCGATGGGGGCAAGGGCAATCCGGTCAACCCGTCGGGCGCGGCATCCGCCTATCTCTGGGAGCGCGTGCTGCACCGCGACGCATGGCTGCACATCATCGGGCGCCTCCTTCACCTCGAGAAGAAGACGAGCACGGACCCCATCACGGGCGCGGTCACGAAGTCGACGGCGCTCCTCTTCCCGAGATTCCATCAGTGGGAGCTCGTCACGGAACTGCTCGACACGGTCAAGCACGAGGGTCCGGGACATCGCTATCTCGTGCAGCACTCCGCGGGCTCGGGCAAGACGAACTCGATCGCGTGGCTCGCACACGGATTGTCGAGCCTGCACGATGACGACGATCGCAAGGTGTTCGACACCGTCATCGTGGTGACCGACCGCACCGTGCTCGACGACCAACTGCAGACGGCGATCAAGCAGATCGAAGGGGTTGGCGGAACCGTCGCGACGATCAACGCCGATGAGGTGCGCAAAGCCGGCGAAGAGGTCACGTCGAAGTCAGGACTCTTGGCGAAGGAGCTCCTGAGCGGCAAACTCATCGTCATCGTCACGATGCAGACCTTCCCGTTCGCGCTCGCGGCGATCCGTGAGACGAAGGGCCTCTCCGACCGACGCTTCGCGATCATCGCCGACGAGGCGCACTCGTCCCAGACCGGTCGCGTCTCGCAGAAGCTGCGTCAGGTGCTCACCGCCGAAGAACAGGCCGACCTTGCGGACGGCGGCGAGATCGACAGCGAAGCCGTGCTCGCTTCTGAGATGGAAGCGCGCGCGACATCCCCCAATCTGTCCTTCTTCGCGTTCACTGCGACCCCGAAGGCGAAGACCCTCGAACTCTTCGGACGCGTACCGAGCAACGCGGCGAGCGTCGGCGACGCGACCCCGCAGCCGTTCCACGTCTACTCGATGCAGCAGGCGATCGAAGAGGGCTACATCCTCGACGTCCTGAAGAACTAC
This sequence comes from Agromyces protaetiae, assembly GCF_004135405.1. Taxonomy (NCBI): domain Bacteria; kingdom Bacillati; phylum Actinomycetota; class Actinomycetes; order Micrococcales; family Microbacteriaceae; genus Agromyces; species Agromyces protaetiae. The sequence goes on along the minus strand of NZ_CP035491.1, from coordinate 2,156,991 downwards.
ACGACCTACGACACCGCATTCCAGATCGCCGAGAAGTCGAAGCGTCACCTCGAAGCGGTCGACCTGGTGGATGAATCGGAGGCCACCAAGGGCCTCATGCGGTGGGTGTCGCTCCACCCGACGAACATCGGCCAGAAGGTGCAGATCATCGTCGAGCACTACCGCGAGAACGTGCGGCACCTGCTCGACGGGCACGCGAAGGCGATGGTCGTCACCAGTTCGCGTGAACACGCCGTGCGGTATAAGGAGGCCATCGACGCGTACATCTCGAAGAAGAGCTACCCGATCGCCACGCTCGTCGCGTTCTCGGGGAGTCTCACCGCCGACCAAGCGCCCGGAGTCGCGTTCGCAGGCGTCGTGCCGCCTTTCACAGAAGCGAACCTCAACCGCGGGCTCCGTGGCCGCACGCTCCCCGTCGCGTTCGCCTCGGATGACTTCCAACTCCTCCTCGTCGCGAACAAGTACCAGACCGGCTTCGACCAGCCGCTGCTCTGCGCGATGTACGTCGACAAGCGGCTCTCCGGAGTGACCGCGGTGCAGACGCTCTCCCGCCTCAACCGCACGTATCCGTCGGCCGGCAAAGACACGACCTATGTGCTCGACTTCGTGAACGACCCGCGGGAGATCCTCGACTCGTTCCTGCCCTACTACCGCACCGCCGAACTGACCGAGACGACCGACCCCGACCTCGTGCACGACGTCGTCGCGAAGCTCGACGTCGCGGCGATCTACACCGACGCCGAGGTCGAAGCGTTCGCCGTCGCGTTCCTCGCCGAAGCGCGCCACAGCGCTCACACTGCACCGCTCAAAGCAGCAGCCGATCGATTCAACACGCGCTACGCGAGCGCGGTAGCCACCGACGACAAGGCCGCGATCGACGAGCTCGACCTCTTCCGCAAGGACGTGGGCTCGTTCATCCGCCTGTACGATTTCCTCTCCCAGATCGTCGACTACGGCGACACGAGCCTCGAGAAGCGCTCGCTCTACCTTCGGCTGTTGCTCCCCCGGCTGACCGGCCGTGTGTCGAACGACCCCATCGATTTCTCGGCCGTCGAGCTCACACACATCAAGCAGGCTCGGTCGGGCGATCACAGCATCGATCTGAGTGCCGGGGAGGCCAAGGCACTCAGGCCTGCGGGCGAAGCAGGATCGGGGACGGCACGGGACCCGCGTCTCGCGCGGCTCGCCGAGATCCTCTCGCGGATCAACGAACTGTTCGCGGATGAAGACTTCAACGCGTCGGCGATCGAGTCGTGGGTCCAGGGCGTCGTCACCGTGCTCGCCGAGAACCCCCAGATCCGCACGCAGGCGGCCGCGAACACGACGACGCAGTTCGTCGAGTCGCCCGACCTCAGCAATGCCGTGACCGACGCCGTGCTCGGCAACCAGACGAACCAGAACGAGATCGTCGACTTCTACTTCGGTCGCCCCGAAGTGCAGATCGAACTCGTCAAGCGGTTCGGGGAACTCGTCCATGAGAACCTGCGCATCGAACGTGAGGAGCGGCTCGACGGCGAAGCGGCCGGCTGAACCCGGTCGAGAACTACAGCGATAGGTGCACGCGAAGCGCCTCATCGACTTCGGCCATGAGTTCGGCGTCGAGCCACCCGATCGCGTTCACCACGCGCTCGGTCGAGATGCTTCTCACCTGCTCGGTCTGAGCCTTCGAGTCGACGGGCAGTCCACTCCGGTCACGAGGAATCAACGCTTGATAGGGCCGGATGGTGCGTACGTTGCTCGTGAGCGGCACAACCGTGATGACGCCGTAGTCGGATCGCGCTGCGGCAGCATTTGCCCCATCATTGCTGACGATCACCGCCGGTCGGGTCTTCCCCTGCTCCGCACCGCGATGCGGATCGAGTTCGACGAGCACGACGCGCCCCCGCACGAGCTCTCGCTCCGGACGATGGGTCACTTGGAGACCAGTCCGTCGCCCGACGCAGCATCCCACGCGTCGGCCTCGCCCGACTCGCCCCACTCCTGGAACTCCTCGAGATAGCTCTGAGTGAGTTCGCGCTCCCGAAGCAAGCGGATGGACGCCGCGACTGCGGCTGAGCGAGACTCGTAGACGCCGCGTTCTACATCGGCGTCAAGGAATGCAACATCCGCCTCGTCGAGACTCACGCTGACCTTCATACCCCAATACTACCAGCGGTAGGAGCAGGGTAGCCAGGACCTACCCCGTCGCCTCCAGCTCCTCCTCGGCCTCTTCGCCCTCCACATCGTGGTCGTCGGGCTCGTCTTCGCCCGCGTGCAGGGCCGCGAAGCGGTCCCACTCCGCGAGCAGATGCTCGACGGCACCGTGAAAGCGTGCGGTCGTCACTCCGGGGGTCGTGTCGCCGAAGTAGCGCTCGACCCAGTAGCCGAGGCGCGCGAGGGCGTCGGGGTCGTGGGCGATCTCGTCGACGCGGGCGAGCATCGTCTCGCCGGGGCCGGCGACGAGCCAGTCGCACGCCGAGAGGTAACCGCCGGTGTCGATCTGGGCGGCGGGGTTCGCAGGCCGCGTGATGAGGAGCGGCTTTCCGGCGGCGAGCCGGTCGTAGACCATCGCCGAGATGTCGACGATCGCGACGTCGGCCGCGGCGAGCTGCCAGCCGAGCTTGGCACCGTCGTCGAAGATGTGGTGCGCCGACGGGTCTTCGACGTTCGCAGAGCGGATCGCGTCGATGATCTCGCGGTTCGCGGCGCCGTAGGCGGGGTCGACGACGCCCGAGCGCGGGTGTGGGCGGTAGATGACCCGGTGGCGTCCGGTGGCGAGGAGCGCGCGCACGAGGTGCACGCCGTGGGTTGCGATCGAGCCGTAGGCGGCAGCGGCGCGGTCGCCCTCCCACGTCGGCGCGTAGAGCACAACTTCACGATCATCGGACGGGTACGGCAGTTCGAAGTCGTCGAGATAGTGGTCGGCCTGCGGTCGCCCGATGGGAATGGCGCGCTTGTCGAAGTCGAAGTCCCACAGCACCTTCTCGAGGCGCGCGCGCGCGGCGTCGCCCGCGATGAGCGCGTAGTCGTACGCCTTGAACTGGTTGGTGGTCATGTACATCTTGTCGGACTCGCCGTGGTTGATGAACACGTGCCAGCGGCGCCCGTAGCGCATCATCTGGAAGTTCTTGGCGTTCTGGTTGACGTAGAACACGATGTGCAGGTCTTGCTCGTGGATGACCCGCTCGAGGTCGGCGACCCGGCGCACGTAGGCGACGTCGACGGGCGACTCCTCGAAGAGCGTGAGCGCAGCGCCGGAGGCGCGGGTCAGGATGAGTACGGGGTGCGTCTTCGACAGTTCGGCGAGCGGCGCGTACCATTGCCGCAGCTGGTACATGTTGACCTTGCCGTCGGCGAAGTACACCGCGATCTTGTACTTGTGCGGCTCGAGGGCCGGGCGCTCGGCGAGCTTCGCCTTCACCTCGCGCTGTGCGCGACGCGAGGAGAGGATGTTCTTCGCGAGCTTCACGGCGCGGCGCGCGTCAGTCTTCAATCCCACTGTCCAAGGGTAGCGAGCGGCCCTGAGCGGATGCCTCGCGGCCGGTGCCTCACGCGGGATCGCGAGGGGATCGTTACCCGAACCGGTGCAGCCTCACACGACGGGCAGGCGCCCCGCCCGAGTCATCCGCCAGACCGTCTTCCACGTGAGCGGCCGCCGCCCACCCGGATTCTCGCGCCACCCGGCCGCCCACCCGCCGAACCACGCACGGAGCGCCTTCGGCTTGCGCGCCCACCGGAGCACCTGGATCGCCGTCCACGACCCGACGTAGAACGGCACGAGCACCCACGGCAGGTTGCGCTTGGCGAGCCACACGCGGTTGCGCGCGTTGAGGCGGAAGTACTCGGCGTGGCGGGCGGGATCGATGACCGGATGTCCCGCTTCGAGATCGCCTGCGTACCAGGCGCGGTGCCCGGTGTTCCAGACCCGCCACGCGAGCTCGATGCCCTCGTGCGCGTAGAAGTACGGGTCGCCCCAGCCCCCGGCGGCCTCGAACACGGCGCGCGGGAGGAGCACGGCGCCCTCCCAGCAGCTGAAGACGTCGCTCGAGTGGGTCGCCTCGCCCTTGCGGATGCGCGGGATCCACCGTCGCGGCGAGACCGCACCGGTCGGGTCGACGACGCGCGGCTGGACGAGACCCAGGTCGGGCGTCGCCGCGAGCATCGCGCAGCCGCGCGCGAGGAAGTCGGCGTGCGGCAGGAACGCGTCGTCGTCGAGGAAGAAGAGCACGTCGCCGGTGACGTGCGGCACGCCGCGGTTGCGTCCGGCGGGGATGCCGAGATTCTCTGGCAGGTGCACGGTCGCAACGCCCGCAGGAAGAGCGGGGTCGGATGTCGCAGGGTTCCACCCGTTGCCGACCACGACGACATCGGTCGAGACATCCGTCTGATCGAGGACGCTCCGGATGCCTCGCGCCAGGTCTTCGGGGCGCCGGCCCATCGTGAGCACGACGACGCCGACGCGCGGGTCAGGACCGGACACGGCGGCTCGCCATGATTGCGAGGAAGTGCCCCCGAGCGCGAGGATCGACAGCGGCAGGAGCGCGCTCAGCACGACCCGGTCCACGACCGGCTGCCCGGCGAACAGCCCGACGACGGCCGCCGCGAAGACGATGAGCGTGAGCTCGACCGAGTGGTAGAGGCGGTGGAACGGCACGAACCGGGCCGCCTTGCGGAGCGTCGCGATGAGTCCGCCGCGGGGGTCGCTCTCGCCCTTGGCGTCGGCGAGCTTCGCGAGCCCGGCGTTCGCGCGCGCGACGTGCACCATGTCGTTGAGCGCTTTGTTGAGCACGATCACGAGGGCGAGGAGCGCGGCGATCGTCGTCCACAGGAAGTCGGCCGGGAACTCGAGCGGGTACGCGGCGGCGCGGATGCCGAGCGCGAGCGGGATGAGCGCCTCGGTCGAGTAGTGGCCGACCTTGTCGAGGAACACGCCCGCGGGCGACGACGTGCCGCGCCAGCGCGCGACCTCGCCGTCGCAGCAGTCGACGAGCATCTGCAGCTGGCCGAGGACGACCGCGAAAAGCGCCCCCCAGATGCCGGGGATGAGCAGGGCGGCGGCCGTCGACCAGCCGACGAGGATCATGATCCCCGTGACGCCGTTGGCCGAGATGCGCGTGTGCAGGAACAGCCACGTCAGGTACGGCGAGACGCGCCGGAGGTACAGGTCGGCCGTCCAGTGCTCGGCGTTGCGGCGACCGCGCACCTCGGGCGGCTGCGCGACAGCCTTGAGCTCGGCGATGCTCGTCGGCACCCCTCGCCCGGGCGCGCCCGGCCCGGGCACGCCGGGAGCGTCGGTCTGCGACATCCGTGTCACCTTCCCGTGTGCCGCGCGATGTTCTTCGCGAGCGACAGATAGCCGAGGATGAATCCCGCTCCCCACGACACGTGGATGCACGGAAGCACGAGCAGGAACCGCCACGCGGTTGCGCGATCGGCACCGCGAGCGTACACGAGGGTCGCGAGCGCGAGGAACGCGAGGTACACCGCCGGGACGACGAAGCCGAGAAGGAGCCACGGGGAGGCGCCCACGATCGCCTGCACGATGCCCGCCACGCCCACGAGGGTGCCGAGCACGACGCCGACGACCATGGCGGGCGGGACGAAGTAGCGGATGCCGTTGGACGCCGGGAACCGACGTGCGAGTTCGCCGCGCCAGAGGCCCGTCGAGAACATCTGCCGCGCGAGCCGCTCGACGCTCGAACGCGGACGATACGTGACCGAGAGCTCAGGCGTGAACCACACCGTGCCGCCCTGCTCGCGGATGCGGCGGTTGAGCTCCCAGTCTTGGCCGCGCTTGATCTCCTCGTCGAAGAGCCCCACGCGATGGAGGGCCGCCGTGCGGAAGACGCCGAGGTACACCGTCTCGGCGGGGCCCTCGGAACCGCCGACGTGGAACGACGACCCGCCGAGCCCGACGGGCGTCGTGTAGGCAAGCGCGACAGCCCGCTCGAACGGCGTCTCGCCGTGGGCGGCCATGACGCCGCCGACGTTGTCGGCGCCCGTGCGATCGAGGGTCTCGACCGCGATCGCCGTGTAGCGGGGCGACAGCACCGAGTGCGAGTCGACTCGCACGACGACGGGGTACTGCGCCGCACGGATGCCGATGTTGAGCCCCGCGGGCGTCGAGCCGACTTCGTTCTCGAGGACGCGAACGCGGGGGTCGCGCGCGGCGAGGTCTGCCACGAGTTCGGCCGTGCCGTCGATCGACGGGCCGAGCGCGATGAGCACCTCGATGGGGCCGGCGACCTCTTGCGCGAGGATCGATTCGACCGCCTGCCGCACGTGCGATGCGTCGTTCAGGACGGGCATGACATAGGACACGCCCGGGGCCGACGATGCCGTCGCCTCCGCTGGTTCTTCGGGCATGTTCCTCACTCGTGCTCGTTCGATCGAGCGTACCAGTCGAGGCCCGGCGCAACCTGTGCGCCGGGCCTCGTGGAAGGGCTCGTGAAGGAGTGGGCGGAGCGAGACGGATGCCTCGTGGTGCAAGCCGTGGGCGACCCGATCCCGAGCGGGCCGCCCACGGCCGCGCGTCAGCCTTCGAACGTGCCGAGCTCGACCTCGACGGTCTTCGTCTCGCCGTCGCGCACGAACGTCAGCTCGGCGGTCGAGCCGCCCGCGCGGGCGCGGACCTGGGCCGTGAGGTCGGTCTGATCGGTGATCTTCACGCCCTCGAACTGCGTCACGACGTCGCCGGCCTGGAGGCCCGCCTTCGCTGCGGCGCCGCCGTCCGAGACCTCGGTGATGAGCGCGCCCACGACGGTCGCGTTCTCGGCCGACTGGGCACTGGTGACGGTCGCCCCGAGCAGGCCGTGAGTGGCCGCGCCGTTCTCGATGAGCTCGTTCGCGACGCGCTTGGCCAGGTTCGACGGCACCGCGAAGCCGACGCCGATGTTGCCCGCCTCGCCCTGCGCCGAGCCGCCTGCCGAGAGGATCGCGACGTTGACGCCGATGAGCTTGCCCTCGGAGTTCACGAGCGCGCCGCCCGAGTTGCCGGGGTTGATCGCCGCGTCGGTCTGGATGACGGGGATCGCGATCGTGCCGCCGCCCTGCTGCTGTTGCTGCTGGCCGCCGCCCTCCTGGCCGGGGATGTCGAAATTCCAGAAGTCGAACGGGCTGTCGCCCTGACCGCCCTCGCCGCCGTCGCCCTGCTCGGCGCCGTCGTCGGGCGTCGCGGGCGCAGCCGACGACTGCACGTCGATCGAGCGGTTGAGCGACGAGACGATGCCGTTCGTGACGGTGCCCGAGAGGCCGAGCGGCGCGCCGATCGCGATCGCCGTGTCGCCGACGTTGAGCTTGTCGGAGTCGGCGAACTCGAGCGGCTGCAGCCCCGAGGCATCCTGGAGCTTGATGACGGCGAGGTCGCTCAGCGGGTCGGTGCCGATGAGCTCGGCCGAGTAGAGGCGGCCGTCGGCGGCCTTCACCTGGATCTGCGGCTCGCCCGTCGTGCCGTCGAGCGTCACGACGTGCGTGTTGGTGAGGACGTAGCCGTCGCTCGACAGGATGATGCCCGACCCCGTGCCGGCGCCCTGGCCGCCCTGCACCTCGATCGTGACGACGCTCGGGCTCGCCTTCGCGGCGACGGCCGTGATCTGGTTCACCGAGTCGGGGTTGTTGACGACGATGTTCTGCGGGCTCGCGGTCGCGGTGGGCGTCTGCGACTGGTTCTGGCTGTTCACGATCGCCGTGATGCCGGCGCCCGACGCGCCGCCGAGGATGGCCGCGGCGACCGCGATCGCGGCGACCGAGCCGAACCCGACCTTGCGCTGCGGGCGCTCGGCCTTCGGCGCGCCCTGTCCGACGCCCGGCTGAGCGGCGTACTGCGGCGCGCCGGGTGCGGCGGGTCCGCCGAAGGCGGGCGGCACGCTGCCGGACAGCGGCTCGGTCGGCTGGGTCGCGTACTGCGGCTGCGCGGGGGCCTGCGGCTGCGGCAGCGTCGGGTACGCGGCGGTGGCGGATGCCGCCTGGTGCGTGTACTGCGGCGCGTGGTACGGCTGCGCGGGCTGGCCCGGCGTGTAGACCGTGCCGGTCGGCTGCGGCGGCGCGCTGTGCTCGCCGGGGACGGTCCAGCCGGCGGGGGCGGCGGGCTGGGCTGGCTGAGCGGGCGCGGCGGATGCCTCGGGCGCGGCCGGCGCGGGCGGCTCGGCCGCTGCGGTCTCAGGAACGGCGGTCTCAGGAACGGTGGTCTCGGGGGCGGATGCCTCGGGCGTCGCGCTCGCGGCGGCCTCGGGCTCCTGGCTTTCGGGCTGACCCGGCTGGTTCTCGGTCATGTCTGCTCCTTCCAAGCGCTAACACTTTCTCGCCGCAGTCTGTGGAGCGGATCGGGGAAGTCTATGCATCCGCTATCCCTTCACCGGGAGTCATCCGGATGCCTCGCCCAGCGTAGTCATTGCCCGCCTGACGTACGGTGTGAATCGTGAAGCACGACGCATCCGCACTTCTCCCCTGGCAGCGCACCGCGCGAGGCGCGGGCCTGCTCGCCGCCGATGGAACGGTGCGGCCCACGATCTTCGCCGAGATGAGCGCGCTCGCACTCCGGACGGGCGCCTTGAACCTCGGCCAGGGATTCCCCGACGAGGACGGTCCCGCCGAGGTGCTCGAGGCTGCGCGGCAGGCGATCTCGGACGGCGTCAACCAGTACCCGCCGGGCATCGGGCTGCCCGTGCTGCGCGAGGCGATCGCCCGACATCAGCAGCGCTGGTACGGGCTCGCGGTCGACCCCGCGACCGAGGTCCTCGTGACGGCGGGCGCGACGGAGGCGCTCGCGGCGTCGATCCTCGCGTTCGTCGACGCGGGCGACGAGGTCGTCGTGTTCGAGCCCGCGTACGACGCGTACCAAGCGCTCGTCGCGCGCGCGGGCGGCGTGCTTCGGACGGTTCCGTTGAGGTTCCCCGACTGGCGCCCCGACCACGACGAACTGCGCCGTGCGGTGACCGATCGCACCCGGATCATCCTCGTCAATTCGCCCCACAACCCGACGGGCGCCGTCTTCGACCGCGCGACCCTCGAACTCGTCGTCGAGCTCGCGAACCGCCACGACGCGCTCATCGTGACCGACGAGGTGTACGAGCACCTCGTGTTCGACGGCGCTCCCGATTTCGAAGGACACATCCCCGTCGCGACGCTGCCGGGCGCGCGCGAACGCACGATCTCGATCTCATCGGGCGGCAAGACGTTCTCGACGACGGGCTGGAAGATCGGCTGGGTGACGGCGCCCGCGCCGCTCGTGACGGCCGTGCTGGCCGTCAAGCAGTATCTGACGTACGTCAACGGCGCGCCATTCCAGCCCGCGACGGCCGTCGGTCTCGACCTGCCCGACTCGTACTTCGCGGGAGCCGCGGCGACGCTCGCGGCCAAGCGCGACGTGCTCGCGGCGGGGCTCACCGCGGCGGGCTTCGACGTGTCGCTCCCGCAGGCCGGCTACTTCATCGTCGCGGATGCCTCGGGGCTCGGCTTCTCCGACGCCGACGAGCTGTGCCGGCGCCTGCCCGAGCTCGCGGGCGTCGTCGGCGTGCCCGTGTCGGCGTTCGTGCCGCCCGCGAGCCGCGACTCGGTCGCGAGCCTCGTGCGCTTCGCGTTCTGCAAGCGCCGCGAGGTGCTCGACGAGGCATCCGCCCGGCTGGCCGCGCTCGCACCCTGAGCCGAACTTCTCTCTGCCCCCGGCCACCACGGCCGACGTCGCGCAAATGGTCGTTTCACTGCGTCGATGGCGACGATTTGCGCGACTTCGGCGAGTTCGGTGGCGGGGCGGGAAGCGGGAGCGGGAAGCGGGAGCGGGAAGCGGGAGCGACGGTCGACAAGCGGCCGGTCAGATCGGCTCGACCCGGAACCGTCGGAGCGCGAGCGCCGGGTTGACGCGGCGCACGGCCTCGATGCGGTCGCGCGAGAGCCACGCGACGGCGACGGCGGAGGTCTCGTCGCCGATCGTCACGAGTTCGACGCCCATGGGGTCGACGATCATGCTGTTGCCCGCACCGACCGGCGGCGCGTGGTCGGCCGCGACGACGTAGACCGTGTTCTCGATCGCGCGCGCGGTCGTGAGGGTGCGCCAATGCGCCTCTTTGAGCGGGCCGCGCACCCACTCGGCGGGCATGCAGATCACATCGGCGCCGGCATCGACGAGCCGGCGGGCGACCTCGGGGAACCGCACGTCGTAGCACGTCTGCAACCCGAACGTCAGCCCGCCCGCCTCGAAGAGCTCGGGCTCGCCGATCTCGCCCGGCGCGACCCACTCGCTCTCGCGCTGGCCGAACGCGTCGTAGAGGTGGAGCTTGCGATAGCGGGCGACGACGGCGGCCGACGCGGCGGCGCCGGATGCTTCGGACCACGGCCCGTCGCCCACTCGCGGTGCAACCGCGACGACCGTGTTCGACACCCGCCGCGGATGCTCCGGCCGCCGCTCGATGAGCCCCGCGACGACGTGGATGCCGAGCCGCGCCGCGACCTCGGCGAGCGCCGTCGTGAACGGCCCTCCGTCGACGTCTTCGGCGTGTTCGAGCCAGTCTTCGCCGGGTTGCGGCGTGAAGTAGCTCGAGTATTCGGGGAAGACGACGAGCTTCGCGCCGCGTGCGGCGGCGAGTTCGGCGAGCCGGGCGACCTCGGCGCGGTTGGCCGCGGGGTCGGCGCCGGGCGCGAACTGCGAGACCGCGACGGGGAACGCGTCGCTCGAGACATCCGGCTCGCGCGAGACATCCGCCGCATTCGAGACATCCGGAACCGTCATGACGACAGACTACGCAGCGTCACGCGCGCGCCGCGTCGAGGGCTTCGAGCGCCCACGCGTAGTGGCCGCCGAGGCATTCGTGCACGGGCTCTGCGAGCGGGCCGCCGAGCCAGTCGCGGCGGGCGGGCTCGAAGAGCTCGTCGTCGTCGAGCGACTCGATGCGCGTGAGCACGGCGAGGTGGCTCGCGCGAAGGCGCTCGCGGGAGTCGGCGAGGCTCAGTCGGTCGCGGTAGCGATCGCGGAGGTCGTGGTTGAGTGCGTCGAGCGCGGCCCATGTGTAGCCGTCGGCGGGGTACGCGGGCGTCTTGCCGGCGCGTTCGGCGTCGAGCCAGCCGAGCAGCAGCACGTGCCACGCGTGCAGATGGTTGACGAGGTCGCGGATGTCGCGGTCGCGGCCGGGATCGGGGAAGGGATCGTCGCGTTCGCCGACCGGGATGGCCTCGATGGCCTCGTCGAACCGGTGGAAGCCGCGCACGGCGGATGCTTCGAGCTGAACGCGATTCGCAGGTACCCCCATGCGCCGATCTTAGGGGAGCGATTCCTGCCACTACCAGGATATCCGAGGGAGGGGGCCTTGCGGCAAGGGCCCCTCGGGGGCGCAGAATGGTCGGCCGCGCCCGGTTCGGCGTGCGTCCACCGCCCGCTCGCCCTCCAGAGGAGACATCCTGACTTCCACCGTCTTCGCCCTACCCGACCGCCTCGCCCGGAAGGCCGACCCGGCCCTCATCGCCGACGACGAACGGCACTTCGCCGCGATCGCCGCGACGCTCGCCCGTTCGATCGCCGACGCGTCGGCCCGACTCGACGAGGTGCGCCGCGCGCCCGGCGGCGCCGGGCAGGCGGCCCTCGAGCGCGATCTGGAAGTGCACCGGCTCACGGCGCGGCTACGTCTGCTGCGGCGGTACGGGCTCGATCTGTGCCTCGGGCGGATGGTTCCGGATGTCTCGGCCGACGCCGAACCGATCTACATCGGACGCATCGGCCTCGCCGACGCCGCCGGCCGGCGCCTGCTCGTCGACTGGCGGGCGCCCGCGGCCGAGCCGTTCTTCGCGGCGACCCTCGCCGACCCTATGGGACTCGCGAGCCGCCGCCGGTACCGGTGGACGCTCGGGCGCATCACGGACTACTGGGATGAGGCGCTGGCGCCCGTCGCGCCCGCCGGGGACGGCGCGGCGCTCGCGCTCGACGACGAGTCGGCGTTCATCGGGAGCCTCGGAGCGAGCCGGTCGCCGCAGATGCGGGATGTGCTCGCGACGATCCAGGCCGACCAGGACGCGATCATCCGCGCCGATTCGCGCGGCGCGCTCGTCGTCGACGGCGGGCCGGGAACGGGCAAGACCGTCGTCGCGCTGCACCGCGCCGCCTACCTGCTGTACTCCGACCCGCGGCTCGGCGCGCATCACGGCGGGGTGCTCTTCGTGGGGCCGCACGACGCGTACCTGTCGTATGTCGCCGACGTGCTGCCGAGCCTCGGCGAGGAGGGCGTGCAGATCGCGACGCTCCGCGGGTTCCTGCCGGAAGGCGCGTCGGCCGGCCGCGAGGCCGATCCCGTGGCATCCGCCCTCAAGTCGTCGGCGACGCTCCTCGACGTCATCGAGCCGGCCGTCGCATGGCACGAGCGCCCGCCGACCGAGCGCCTCGTCGTCGCGACGCCGTGGGCCGACCTCGTCGTGACGCACGCCGACTGGGCCGAGGCGTTCTCCGCAGCCGAACCGGGCACGCCGCACAACGAGGCGCGCGACGACGTATGGGCCGCGCTCCTCGACCTCCTCGCGGAGCAGCTCGTCGACGAGGTCGGTGAGAGCGACGACGTCTCCCCCGCGCTCATGCGCCGAACGCTCGCGCGCGACGAGTCCCTCGGCGCGCGGTTCAACCGGGCCTGGCCGCTCCTCGACCCGCTCGGCGTCGTCGCCGACCTGTGGTCGTCGCCCGCATATCTCGCGGCATGCGCGCCGTGGCTGAGCGCGCACGACGTCGGATCGCTGCAACGCCCCGACGCGCGCGCCTGGACCGCCGAGGACCTGCCCTACCTCGACGCCGCCCGCAGGCGCATCGGCGACCCGGCGGTCGCCCGTCGCACCCGGCTGCGAGAGGCCGAGCTCGCCGACGAACGCGAGCAGCGCGAACGCGTGCGCGACCTGCTCATCGCGGGCGACGACTCGGAGCTCGGCGTCATGTCGATCCTGCGCGGCGCCGACGCGGAGCACTCGCTCCAGTCGACCGAGGCACGCCCGCTGCTCGACCATGAAGCGCTCGCGGGGCCGTTCGCGCACCTCATCGTGGACGAGGCCCAAGAGCTGACGGATGCCGAGTGGCGCATGCTCCTCGATCGGGTTCCGTCTCGGAGCATCACGGTCGTCGGCGATCGCGCGCAGGCGCGGCGCGGGTTCACGGAGTCGTGGGAGGCGCGGCTCGCGCGCGTGGGCGTCGATGCAGGTGCGGGTGCAGGTGCAGGTGCAGGTGCAGGTGCAGGTGCGAACCGCGTGCGGGTCGCGGGACTCACGGTCAACTACCGCACGCCCGCCGAGATCATGGCAGTGGCCGAGCCCGTCATCCGCGCGGCGATTCCCGATGCGAACGTGCCGGTGTCGATCCGGTCGACGGGCGTCGCGGTCGAGTATTCGGGTGTCTCGGAGCGCGACGCGATCGTCGACGGATGGCTCGCGGCGAACGCCGAGGGCACGGCAGCGGTGATCGGCGATCCGTCGTTCGTCGCGCTCCCGCGTGTGCGCTCGGTCGACCCCGTCGAGGCGAAGGGGCTCGAGTTCGACCTCGTCGTGCTCGTCGACCCCGATGGCTTCGGCGACGGCATTGCGGGCGCGGTCGACCTGTACGTCGCGATGACGCGCGCCACGGGGCGACTCGTCGTGCTGTCGTGAGATCAGGTCGGGCCACCGAGACATCCTGAGTCTTTCTCATGTTTGCTGGCGTGTCGGCGATCGCGCCCAATAGCCTTCCCTCGAACCCGACCCACTCCCCACCCCTGGAGGAAACGATGTCAGACGCGACGAAGCCGACGATCGTACTCGTGCACGGCGCATGGGCCGACGCATCCAGCTGGGATGCCGTCACGAGAGCCCTGCAAGCGCAGGGCTACACCGTGCTCGCACCGCCGAACCTCCTGCGGGGGCTCACCGACGATGCGGCCTACATCGCGTCGTTCCTCGCGCAGCGCACGGCCGGGCCCGTCGTGCTCGTCGGCCACTCGTACGGCGGCGCCGTCGTCACGAACGCCGGCGGCTCGGCGCCGAACGTCAAGGCGCTCGTCTACGTCAACGCGTTCATCCCAGACGAAGGCGAGACCGTCGTCGGCATCCTCGACGGCTCGGGCTCGGCGCTCGGCGTGCCCGACCCGACGACGATCTTCGACATCGCGGGCTATCCGGGCGCGCCCGAGGGCGCCGCCGAGGTCTTCCTCAAGCCCGAGGTCGTGCATGCGTCGTTCGCGCAAGACCTCGACGAGGCCACCCGCTGGACCATCGCCGCCGGGCAGCGCCCCGCGTCGCTCGTCGCGAACGTCACCCCGTCAGGGCCGCCCGCGTGGAAGACGATCCCGAGTTGGGCCGTGTTCGGCGACGACGACCGGGTCATCCCCGTCGCCGTGCTCCGCCGCCTCGCCGAACGCGCGGGCGCGACCGTCACCGAGGTGCCGGGGGCGTCGCACGTGTCGATGGTGTCGCACCCCGACGAGACGGTCGCGACGATCGTCGCGGCGGCTTCGTCGGTCTGAGGCGGCGCCTACGTGCCGCCTTCGGCGGCGACCTTCCGGGCGGCGGCGGTCGCGGCATCCGCGTCGAGGTACCGGCCGCTGCGCGGAACCGGCACCCCTCGTTCGTCGGAGTTGTAGACGAGCGGGTAGCCCGTCGGCAGATTGAGGTCTTCGATCTCGCGCTCATCGAGGTCGTCGAGGATCGCGCACAGCGCCCGCAGCGAGTTGCCGTGCGCGACGACGAGGACGTCGGCGCCGCTCGCGAGCGCCGGGACGATCTCGTCGAGGTACACGGGCGCCACGCGCACGACGACGTCGGCGAGGCTCTCGGTCCGGCCGACGAGGAGCGGCGGTTGGATGCCTCCTGCCGGAAACAGTTCCGCCCACTGCACGTCGTCGAGCGCGGGCGGGCGCCCGTGCAGCGACCGGCGCCAGAACCGGAACCGCTCCTCGCCGAACTCGGCCCGGACCTCGGCCTTCGTACGGTTCGTGAGCGCGCCGTAATTGCGTTCGGCGAGACGCCAGTCCTCGACGACGGTGACGTCGGCGGCAGACGCCCCCAGCGCTTCCTGAAGCACCTCGACCGTCGCCGTCACCCGTTGCAGCGGCGAACTGAACCACTTCGCAGGCCGAAGCCCTGCGGCATCGAGCAGCCGCGCGGCGTGCGCCGCTTCTTCGCGCCCCCGCTCGGTGATCGGCACGTCGAGCACGCCCGTGAAGAGCCCGTCGGCGTTGCCCTGGCTCTCGCCGTGGCGGAGGAGGATCAGGGTGCCGCCGTGCCGCCCGCCCGCTGTGCTTTCCCCCACGGGCTCAGGATAGGCGCCACGCGCGCGCGAATGCCTGCCCGCGTACCGGCGCGTCAACCCCCTGCCGGGCGGCCGCCGCCATTCCTAACGTGGAGGAATCTGGTCGCGGACCTTCCGCGCCCACGCCTGAGGAGGGATCGATATGAACATCCTGCTCATCATCATCGTCGTCATCGCCGTCGTCCTCGCGATCACCGGCGGACTCGTGCAGTCGCTCAACTTCCTGCTGTGGGTCGGCCTGGTGCTGCTCGCGATCGCCGTGATCGCGTGGTTGCTGCGGGCCATCTCCGGCCGAACCGGGGCATGAGCCTCGAGACGTCGAAGCACATCGCGAGAGACATCCCGACCCCGACCGAGCGCCACCACGCGCCCGGATCGGGTCCGCGGTTCCAGCCGATCCGGCTCGTGAATCCTGACCGAACGGCACTCGAGCGGGTGCAGGATCGCATCTCGCTTCACCCGCTCGTCGTCGACGATCTGCTCGAAGGCCGCCAGCATCCGAAGTTCGAGAACCTCGACGGATGCCGCTATCTCACGATCTGGGACGTCGACCCCGGCGGGGTCGAACCTGCGACGACCGACGGCGACCTCGCGTTCGTCTTCGACGAACGCGAACTGCTCATCGTCCAGCGAGGGCCGGCGAACGGGATCCGTGACCTCGACGTCGCCCTGGCGGGCACCGAGCCTGTGCCGGCTGCGACGCCGATCTCTGCGCTCTACCGCGTGCTCGACGCCGTCGTCCACGACTTCATCGAACTCGGCGCCGACGTCGAGCGCGAACTCGACGAGGTCGAAGCCGAGGTGTTCGACAGCCGCGTTCGAGAGGACTACCGCCGCATCTACCGACTGCGCCAGCGCATCGGCCGGATCGACCGAGCCGCGTCGGGACTCGCCGACGCACTCCTCGACGCTCGCCGCGAGATCGAGGCCGCGACTTCGGCCGAGCCGGAACTCCGTGCCTACTTCACTCACCTCGAACACGACGTGCAGGGCGTTGCGAAACTCGCGGCCGACGAGCATGCGGCCCTCGACGCCGTCGTGTCGAGTCACCAGTCGAATGTCGCGACCCGCCAGAACCAGGACATGCGGACCATCTCGGCATTCGCGGCGCTGCTCGCGATCCCGACCGTCATCGCCGGCGTGTACGGCATGAATTTCAAGAACCTTCCGATGCTCCACTGGGAGTTCGGCTGGATCGGCGTCGTCGTCGTCATGCTCGCGCTCGATCTCGTCGCCTACCTCATGTTCCGGCGCCGGGGATGGCTCGGCGGGGTGGCCGGTCGGCGGCACGATGGGGACGAGAGCTGACAGGGACGAGAGCTGACGGGGACGACGAGCGCACACTCGCCCGCGGTCGCGCGTGCATGCCACGATCGGAGGGTGGATCGCATCGGGGTGCTCGCCGAGGTGCCGTTCCTCGCGGTCGCGTCCGCTCCAGCGCTCGAGCGGCTCGCGGCGGCAGGCGAGATCCGCGCGTTCGCGCGCCACGAGTTCCTCTTCCACGAGGGCGACCCGGTCGAGTGGACGTACCTCCTCGTCGAGGGCCGCGTCGCAGCGACCATGACCTCGCCCGAGGGCGCGACCGTGACCGCCCACATCGCGGGGCCCGGCGAACTGTGCGGACGCGTCGACTTCCTGGCCGGCCCCGTCTTCACCGTCTCGGCGCACGTCCTGACAGCCGGGACGGCGCTCGCCCTGCCGGCGACCGCGCTCCGGCGCGTGCTCGAGACCGAGCCGCAGTGCCTACTGCGCTTCGCGACCGATCTCGCGGTCGTCGTCACGACGCTCACGACCGCCGTCGCCGACCTCGTCTTCGTCGATGTCACCGGTCGGCTCGCCCGGGTCCTGCTCGACTGGGCCGATGAAGCCGGCTCGGTCGCACTGCCCGGCACCCAGTCCGAACTCGCTGCGCGCCTCGGCGTGACCCGGCAGACGCTCAACACGGCGCTCGCGCGCCTCGCCCACGACAGGCTCATCCGCGTCGACTCGCCCCGACTCCTGCACCTCTCCTACGTTGCAGCGCTCGCGAAGCTCGCGAGAGTGTCGCCCAGGTGACAGACGGATGCCTCGGCTCGACGGATCATGCGACCGGGCCGCAGCGCGGGCTGCGGCTGGAGCGGAGGGGTCGTGGCCGTCACACGTCGGACACTCCTGCTGGGTGCAGGCGGGGCGTTCGCCGCGGGAACGCTCGCCGCGTGCGCTCCCGGAGCGACTGAACGACTGGCGGATGAATCGGGGATCTTCGACTTCACGGCCGACGACGCGTTCGTCGCGGCCTTCACGGCCGACCCGACGATGCCGTGAGCCTCGACGACACGATCGCGGTCCTCAGACGGAACGACCCGCTCTTCGCCCCGGGCGACCAGGTGTCGTACTGCGACTCGAACTACGCCCTCCTCGGCGCGATCGCCGAACGGCTCGACGGAGCGCCGCTCCACGAGCTCGTCCAGCGGCGCATTCTCGACCCGCTCGGGCTCGACCGCACCTCGTATCCGACATCCACGACCCTCCCGGCACCGCACCCGACGCCGTATGTGCCCGAGGTGCTCGTCGACGGCCGACTGCTCACCGCCGAGACCCAGCGCGCGCGGTTGAAGACCTCGAAGTTCGCGGGGCAGACGCTCGACTTCGGCTACGGCCTCGGGATCACGAACTTCAACGAGTATCTCGGCCACGACGGCGCCATCTTCGGCTTCTCGTCGGTCGTGCTCACGCGCCCGAAGACCGGCACGCAGATCGCGATCGTCGGCAACGAGTCGACGAACTCGACGACGCCGACCCTCTCGATCGCCGTCGCGATCATCGACGCGATCGACCCGTCCCAGGGCACGGGCTCGTGACATCCGGAGATCGCAGCACCCACCCCACGGAAGGCCCGACCATGACCGCCCGACCGAACTTCGTGCGACGATTCCCGCTCGTCAGCTACTTCGTGATCGCCCTCGCGATCTCGTGGATCGTCGTGCTCGCGCACGTGCTGCCCGATCCCGACCTGCCGACGACGTGGGTCACGATCGTGTGCATCACGGCCGGCCCGTTCGTCGCGGCGTTCACCGTGCAGGCGATCGTCAACGGGCGCGCGGGCATTCTGCGGCTCCTCCGCGGACTCGTGCGGGTGCGGGTCTCGTGGGTCTGGTACGTCGTCGTGCTCCTCGGCATCCCCGCCGTGCTCGTCGCGGGCACGGTCGTGCTGCCGGGCGCGCTCGCATCGATGGATGTCTCGATGCAGGCCGTGCCGGGCGGGTGGGCGAGCTATCTGTGGAACTTCCCGCTCGTGCTCCTCGTCGGCGGGCCGCTCCTCGAAGAGCCGGGCTGGCGCGGGTTCGCGCTCCCCCGGCTCGAAACCCGCTTCGGGCAGTGGGGGCCGATCGTCGGCACGCTCGTACTCGGGGTGATCTGGGCGCTCTGGCACTTCCCGCAGTACATGATGCCCGCGTGGGCGGCGCAGAACGGCGGGGTCGACCTTCCCGCGATGCTCGTCTACATCGCGTCGGTGCTGCCGATCGCCGTGCTCCTCACGTGGATCTACAACCGCACACGCGGCAGCCTCTTCATGACGGTGCTCGCTCACACGTCGATCAACGCGTTCTCGATCTACATCGGGCCGATGTTCCCCGCCCAGGCGGGGAGCCTCGTGAACGGCTTCGTCGGATTCGGCGGCGCGGCACTGCTCATCGTGCTCTTCACACGCGGGCGGCTCGGGTTCGACCACTACCTGCGCGAGACCTCGGCGCGGGACCTCGCGCTCGACGGCGTGACGGCGACCGCGGTCACCGTGTCGGTGTCGCGCTCACACGCCTGAGCGGCTGCTCCGGTCGGCGAAGGCATCGAGCGCGGCGATGATGTCGCGTGCCACCCAGATGCGGTTGCGACGGCGCGAGTTGCCCTGGACGAGGATTCCGCGTGCGACGTTCCCGCGGAACCTTCACTCTCGCCGATCCTTAGGTTGGCAGGCCAACCTTCACTACTCAGTCGAGCGCCGCTCACCACGGCACCCGGCCGGCATCGTCGAAGAAGCCGCCCGTCGAGGCATCCGGCCCCGCGGTCGCCCACTCCACGACCGCCGCCGCGCCCTCCTCGGGCGTCTTGGTGCCGCGGAAGCCGTTGAGGTCGGTCGCCGTGTAGCCGGGCGTGACGGCGTTGATCTTCACGTGTGCGAGCGCGGGGTCGGCCGCGAACGCGAGCGCGTACTTGAGGGTCAGCATGTTGACCGCGGCTTTCGCCGCCGAGTAGACGAACGACTCGTGCGACTGACCGAACATCGTCGCGGGGTCGGCCGTGTACGCGAAGCTCGCGGAGTCGCTCGACACGTTCACGATGCGCGGCGCCTCCGCGCGGCGAAGGAGCGGGAGCATCGCGTGCACGACGCGCACCAGTCCGAAGACGTTCGTCTCGAACTCGGCGTGCATGTCGCCCGCGGTCACCTCGAGGGCGGGCCGACGCACGAGCACGCCCGCGTTGTTCACGAGGACGTCGAGGCGACCGTGCCGCTCGTCGATCTCGCGCGCGGCGGCCGCGACCGAGTCGTCGTCGGTGAGGTCGATGACGAGCAACTCGACGGCAAGGCCCTCTGAACGCAACGCGGCGACGGATGCCTCGCCCCGCGCCGCGTCGCGGCTGCCGAGCAGCACCGTCAGGCCGCGCTCGGCGAGCAGGCGCGCGGTCGCGAACCCGAGGCCCTTATTGGCTCCCGTGACGAGGGCGATGGGTGCTGCGTTCATCGCTTCCTCCAGGTGAGCAACGCGTGCGTCGACGCGGTGACGAGGCCGAACACGAGATGCGCGGAGAGGTCCTTGCCGAGCGTGCCGGCGTCGTACTTCCAGATCGGCCGGTACACGCCGAGCAGCGGCAGTGTCGCGTAGCTCGTGAGCCAGGCGGCGGGGCCGAGCGACGCGGCGAGCGCGACGCGGGCCGCGATCGCGCGCGTGCCGCCCGTGCGCGAGGCCGTGGCGTACGAGGCCGTCGCCCGCGAGACGACCGCCCCGGCGAGGCCGAACACGGCGCCCCATCCGACCCCCGTCGCCCAGTGCACGGCGTTCGTCGCGGGCCTCGCCCACGAGTCGGGCGGGGTCTCTCCTGTGAGGAGCTCGAGGGCCTTCCGGCCCACCTGTCCCGGTGCGGACGCGTCATCCCATGTCGTGACGTCGTCGGCGAACTCCCAGCGCGTGAAGCGCGCCCGGCCGCCGCCCTTCCGGTATCGGCGGTACCAGACGGCGTCCATCGCGATGGTGCCGGCGGCGCCCGCGACGGCGCCCGCCGCGACACCGGTTGCAAGCGATCTGATGAGACTCATGGGCGGATCCTTCTCGTGAGGTTGGTTCTCGCGAGCTCGATGAGCTCGTCGGCGCGGCCCGAGAGCACGCTGCGGGTGGCGTAGAGGGCGAAGCCTTCGGCTTGCGCCGCGCGGATGGCGGGTGGCAGCGCGAGCTCTTGACGGGCCGTCATGACCTCGATGAGTGCGGCGCCGTCGTGGGCGAACGCCGTGCGCAGGGCTTCGGCGAGATCGTCGGGGTGGTCGACGCGGCGACCGTGCATGCCGAGCGCCCGGGCGACGTCGGCGAAGTTCGGGTTCGCCAGGTCGGTGCCGAACGTCACGTACCCGGCCGCTTTCATCTCGAGTTCGACGAAGCCGAGCGATCCGTTGTTGAAGACGACGACCTTCACGGGCAGATCGAGTTGCTGCAGGGTGATGAGGTCGCCGAGCATCATCGCGAGCCCGCCGTCGCCCGAGAGCGTCACGACCTGGCGCCCGGGATGCGACGCCTGCACGCCGATCGCGTGCGGCACGGCGTTGGCCATGCTGCCGTGGTTGAACGAACCGATGAGACGCCTGCGGCCGTTCATGCGCAGGTAGCGGGCGGCCCAGATCACGGGCGTCCCGACATCGGGGATGAAGACGGCGTCGTCGGCGGCGAGTTCGTCGATCATGCGTGCGACGAACTGCGGGTGGATCGGCGTGCGGTTGCGGTCGTCGTCGGCGAAGCCGTCGAGCTCGTTGCGGGTCGCCGCGTAGTCGCGGAGCGCATGGTCGAGGTGCGCGGTGTCCGTCTTGGCTCGGACCCGGGAGGCCAGGGCGGCGAGCGTCTCCTTCGCCGATCCGACGAGGGGGGCGTCGACCACGGTCCGGCGGCCGAGCTGCTCGCCGCGCACGTCGATCTGCACGACGACGGCATGGTCGGGGTAGAACTCGCGGTACGGGAAGTCGGCGCCGACGATGAGCAGCGCGTCGCACGCCTGCATGGCGTGATAGCCCGACGCGACGCCGAGGAGGCCCGTCATCCCGACGTCGAACGGGTTGTCGGGTTCGACCCACTCCTTGCCGCGCAGGGTGTGCACGACGGGCGCCCGCAGCCGTTCGGCGAGGGCGACGAGCTCGTCGTGCGCCCCGGCGCAGCCGGCGCCCGCGAGGATCGTCACGCGTCTGGCACGGTCGAGCGCGGTCGCGGCGGCGTCGAGTTCGACGTCGCTCGGCACGACGATCGACCGGCTCGCACGGATCGGCGCGCGTGTCTCGGGTCGGGGAAGCTGGGCGACGAGGATGTCTCCGGGCACGACGAGCACGGCGACGCCGCGCTGCTCGACCGCGGTGCGGGCGGCGATCTCGAGCACGTACGGCAGTTGTGCGGGCGTCGAGACGAGCTCGGCGTAGACGCTGCACTCGCGGAACAGCTCTTGCGGGTGGGTCTCTTGGAAGTAGGTCGAGCCGATCTCGCTCGACGGGATGTGCGCCGCGATGACGAGCACGGGCACGCGCGAGCGCTGCGCGTCGAAGAGGCCGTTGATGAGGTGCAGGTTGCCGGGGCCGCAGCTCGCGGCGACGACCGCGAGCTCGCCCGTGATCGCGGCCTCGCCTGCCGCGGCGAATGCCGCGGCCTCTTCGTGGCGGGCGTGCATCCACGTGAACCCGCGGCTCCGCCGGATCGCGTCGGTGAGTCCGTTGAGCGAGTCGCCCGGCAGCCCGTAGACGCGGCGCACGCCGGCCCGCTCCAGGGTGTCGACGATCAGTTCCGCGACGGTGAACGACATGCTCCGACCTCGTGCTCTCTTCAGGGGGACGACTCCACGGTCGCAGCGACCTGCCCGGCGGCGCGCCCGTGTGCGCACCGGCCGATGCCCCAGTCGTTCCCCAGGTGGGCTCCACGCCGGCTCCCCGGTGCGTCCGAGCCCCGGGTGTCCGCCCGGGACATCCACTGGCGCGCCTCGTCGCCGCCGCGGGACATCGTCGAGACATCCCGAATCACACGAACCGAGGAGTCATCCGCATGTCCATCCAAGAAACCGCCACGAGCGTCCGCACCGGATCCGTCGACACCGAAGGCGACACCATCGTCTTCGACGTGCGCGGGCAGGGCGCCCCGCTCGCGCTGCTCTCCGGCACGCCGGGCGATGCGAGCGCCTTCGCGCTCGTCGTCGACGACCTCGCCGCCGATCACACGGTCGTGACCTACGACCCCCGCGGATTCGGCCGCAGCTCGGGCAACGAGCCGCGCCGGTACGAGATCGGGCAGCTCGCGCGCGACGTCGTCGCGGTGCTGCAGGCCGCCGGCACCCCCGTGCGCTCGTGTTCGGCAGCAGCGCCGGGGCCGAGGTCGGGCTCGAACTCGCGACGAACCATCCCGAGGTCGTCGCGGGGCTCGTCGCGCACGAGCCGCCCGTCGTCCGGGTGCTGCCCGACGCCGACACGGTACAGACCGAGATCGCCGAGATCTACCGCACGGCGTGGGCCGAGGGCAGCAAGGCGGCCTTCTTCGACTTCCTGCTGCTCACGCAGCTGCCCTTCAACGCGGGCAAGCCGTTCTCGGCCGAGGAGGTCGCGGCGATCCGCCCCGGCGCCGACCAGGTGCCCGGGCTCGACTTCGTCGAGTTCTACATGAAGCACCAGATGCTCTCGCTCACCGACTACGCGCCAGCGCTCGACCGGATCCGCGCGAACGGCGTGCCCGTCGTCGCGGCCGCCGGGCAGTTGAGCCTCGAGCTGCCGCTCGGTCGCGCCGCGCGCGCGGTCGCAGAGGGGTTGGGTGCCCCGTTCGCGGTCTTCCCGGGACACCACGGGTCGTACTCCGACCCGTCGGTGACCGACGACTGGATCGCCTCGCTCCGCGGCGCGCTCGCGACGGTCTCGGCGGTCGAGGCGACGCGATGACGACGCCGGCGCCCGACCCGTTCGGCGGACTCCGGTTCGTCGACGCGGGCGACCTGCGGGTCGCCTACGTCGACGCCGGGCCGGCGAACGGCACGCCCGTGCTGCTCCTGCACGGCTGGCCGTACGACATCCGCAGTTTCGCCGAGGTCGCGCCCGTGCTCGCAAGGGCCGGGTACCGCGTGCTCGTGCCGTATCTCCGCGGGCACGGCGCGACCGCGTTCCGCGACGATGCGACGCCGCGGAACGCCCAGCAGTCGGTGCTCGCCGCCGATGCGATCGCGTTCCTCGACGCGCTCGGCGTCGAACGGGCGATCGTCGGCGGCTTCGACTGGGGCGCGCGCACGGCCGACATCCTCGCCGTGCTCCACCCCGATCGCGTGACCGGACTCGTCTCGGTGAGCGGGTACCTCGTCGGCAGCCAGGCTGCCGGCGGGGTGCCGCTCCCGCCCGAGGCCGAACTGCAGTGGTGGTACCAGTACTACTTCGCGACCGAGCGGGGCCGGCTCGGGTACGACCGGTACCGGCGCGAGTTCGCGAAGCTCATCTGGCGCCTCGCGTCGCCGCGGTGGGCGTTCGACGATGCGACGTTCGACGCGAGCGCGGTCGCCTTCGACAACCCCGACCACGTCGCGATCGTCGTCCACAACTACCGCTGGCGGCTCGGCCTCGCGGCGGGCGACGCCCGCTTCGACGACGTCGAGGCGCACCTCGCGACCGCTCCCCCGATCGCCGTGCCGACGATCACGCTCGAGGGCGACGCGAACGGCGCGCCGCACCCCGACTCCGCGGTCTACGCCGCGAAGTTCACAGGCCCGTACGAGCACCGCGTGATCGGCGGCGGCATCGGGCACGACCTCCCGCAGGAGGCGCCGCGCGAGTTCGCGCAAGCGGTCATCGACGTCGACCGGATGTCCCGGCCGACGTGATCCGCGTCATCGACGTGGCGCTCGCCGCGATCGCGACCAGGGTTGCGAACGCGGCGAGCGCCGCGAACGCGGGAAGCATGACGGATGCCCCGCCGACGACGATCGCCGCAGCGCCCGCCGTGATCGTGCCGGGCCCGCTCCAGGCGCCGGTCATGAGCCGGGCGAAGAGGTCGAGGCCGAACAGATAGCACGCGAGGCCGCCCGCGAGGACGGCGACGGCGACAGGCGACGCCGGGGCGAACGGCGTCACGACGACGTCCTCGAGGAGGAGCCGCACACCGAGCGCGACGTAGACGATGCCGACCAGGAGCGGCAGGTGCCCGAGCGTGTACCCGTCGCGTGCGAGCGCAGGCCGCAGCCGCGGCGGGGCGGCCACGAGCGCGTCCGCCGCGGCGGTCGACGGCCCGCGGAAGTACGCCCACCAGAGCCCGACGACGATGACGAACGCGAGGAGCGCCGCGGGGACCGCGAGCACCCGCGCCGAGGTGTCCGCCATCGCCGCCCCGAGCGCACCGCCCGACGAGAGCACGGTCTCGCCGAGCGCGATGATGAGCACGAGCCCGTGCCGCTCGACGAAGTGCGCGGGGCTCGTCACGCGCCACCCGTTGTAGCGGGAGGCGAGCCAGCCGACGCCGAAGTCGAGGGCGAACGCGGCCGCCCAGCACACGACCTGGAGATCGCCGCCGAGGAGCGCCCCGACGATGAGGAGCACGCTCCCAGCGGTCTGCGGAATGAGGTCGATGAGCACTTGCGTGCGAAGTCGCCGGTCGTCGCGTGCGGCCCGGATGAACGTCGCGACGTAGCTCGATCGCACGACGATGAAGGCGATCGCGAGCACGAGCGCGGAGCTCGGCGAGCGGGGACCCGCACCCGCTCCTTGCTCCCACGCCGACGGGATGACGAGTGCTGCGACGAACAGCGCCCCCATCGAGACGAGGATCGTCGCGACGACCCCGCCCCGGTCGAGCCGCACGCGGTTGCCGAGCCAGATGTACGCGCACCACGCCCACCAGAGGAGCAGCAGCACGACCGCGCCCCGCGCGAGGCCGGCCGGGCCCGGCTGCTGCTCCATGAGTTCGACGACACGCATGAGGGCGAACACGAAGACGAGGTCGAAGAAGATCTCGAACATCGTGACGCGGTCGCCCGCGCCGCGGGAGCGTGAGGGGGTTGTGCGCTGCCGCGGCGACGCGCCCGGCCCCGCGGGCGCCGGCCCCGCGGGCGCCGGCCCCGTCGGCACCGACCCGGTCGGCACCGACCCCGTCGCGTCGCCCCGCTGCTGATTCACGGCACGTCGGGCGGGAAGTCCGCGGGGTACGGCTCGGCGAAGTCGGCCGAGCGGCTCACGAGCCGCCACGCGGTCGCCTCGGCGAGCTCGCGCTGCGAGTCGCGCAGGGCGAGCTCTGCGGCGTTGACGCCGAGCGGGAGGTGCGTCGGCGGGTGCTCGCGTTTGACCGCGCGCACGATGATCGCCGCCGCACGCGCGGGGTCGCCCGCGCGAAGCGGCGAGTCTGCCGCTGCGGCACGCATCTGCGGATGACGGATCGTGTCGCCGTACTCGGCGGGGAAGTCTTCGACCTGCATCGACGAGCCCGCCCAGTCGGTCGCGAACCCGCTCGGTTCGATGACGACGACCTTGATGCCGAACGGCGCGGTCTCGGCCGCGAGCACCCGACTGAACCCGTCGACGGCGAACTTCGCCGCCTGGTAGCTCGCGATGCCGGGTGAGCCGCCGACGCGGCCGCCGATCGAGGAGAACTGCACGACGACTCCCCCTCCCTGAGCGCGGAAGATCGGGATGACCGCGCGCGACACGTGGTAGACGCCCCAGAAGTTCGTCTCGAACTGGGTGCGGAAGTCGGCGACGTCGCCCGTCTCGATGGGGGCGACGTTCGCGTAGCCCGCGTTGTTGACGACGACGTCGAGGCGGCCGAAGCGCTCGAGGCCCGCAGCGAGCGCGGAGTCGACCGCGGCGGGGTCGGTCACGTCGAGCGCGACGGGCAGCACGCGGTCGCCGTACTCGGTGACGAATTCGTCGAGCTGTTCGGGGGTGCGGGCGGTCGCGACGACGGAGTCGCCGGCGTCGAGGGCGGCTTGCACGAGGGCGCGGCCGAAGCCGCGCGAGGAGCCGGTGATGAACCAGGTCTGGGTCATGGGAGTGCCTTCGTTCGTTCGAAGCGGGTCGCCGCCGAGCCCGGCGGGCGACGCCCCCAGTCTGCGCGCGGAGGCGCCCGTGAGAACCCTGGCGTTCGCGACCCCAGGGGGATGACCCGTGGTCGCCCTGGTATCGTCGAGGCCGTGCTGACCCCTGAAATCGACAGAGCCTAGCCGCCGAGCGTTCGGCGGCGGCCCCGAGGCATCCGTGCCCTTCGCACATCGTCGTTCGCCCGTCGCGGCGAGGCGAGCGCGACGGTCGGACGTCGTCGGCGACGCCGCGCGAGGGCTCGAACCGCAGGTTCCCGATCGATTTCCGCCCCCGCGTTCCGCGGCGGGCGCTTCCCTCAAGGGGTTTCTCATGGCATCATCCAGCGCAGCCATCGTGCTGAACGATCTCACCTTCGTCTGGCCCGACGGCGAACCGGCCGTCACGGGCCTCACGGCGAGCTTCACGACCGGGCGCACCGGTCTCGTCGGCGACAACGGCGCCGGCAAGTCCACGCTCCTCCGCCTCATCGCGGGCGAGCTCACGCCGACGTCGGGCACGATCTCGACGACGGGCGCCGTCGGCTACCTGTCTCAGTCGCTCACGTGGCGCGACGAGACGACAGTCAAAGACCTCCTCGGCATCGGCCCGATCGTCGACGCGATCCGCGCGATCGAGGGCGGCGACGTCGACGAGCGGCATTTCGAGACGATCGGCGACGACTGGGACATCGAGTCGCGCGCCGACGAGCAGCTGCGGGGCATCGGGTTCTCGGTCGCCGACCTCGACCGGAGCGTCCGCACCCTGTCGGGCGGCGAGGTCATGCTCATCGCGATCACGGGCCTGCGGGTGCGGCGGCTGCCGATCACGCTCCTCGACGAGCCGAGCAACAACCTCGACCGCGCAGGCAAGGCGATGCTCGCCGACCTCGTCGCGACCTGGCCGGGCACCCTCGTCGTCGTGAGCCACGACCTCGACCTGCTCGAGCTCATGGACCAGACGGCCGAGCTCTACGCGGGCCGGCTGACCGTGTTCGGCGGCCCGTACAGCGAGTGGAAAGCGAACCTCGACCGGCAGCAGGCGCTCGCCGTGCAGCAGGCGCAGGCCGCCGACCACGCGATCAAGGTCGAACGGCGCCAGCGCGTCGAGGCCGAGCAGAAGCTCGCGCAGCGGGCGCGGTCGGCGAAGACCGCGAACGAGCAGAAGCGGGGGTCGAAGATCCTCATGAACGGGCTCGCGTCGCGGGCCGAGAAGTCGGCGGGCAAGCTCCGCTCGGGGCTCGACGACCGGCTCGACGCCGCCAAGGCGGCGCGCGTCGAGGCCGCCGCGCGCGTGCGACCCGATCAGAAGATCAGCCTCGACCTGCCCGACCCCGACGTGTCGTCGAGCAGGCGGATCGCCGAACTCCGCGGCACGAATCGCACGATCATCGTGCAGGGGCCCGAGCGCATCGCGCTCGTGGGCGCGAACGGGGTCGGAAAGACGACGCTCCTCGAGCGGTTGGTCGGGCTGCGCGAGGGGGCTTCGGATGTCTCGGCGGCGGATGCCTCGGGCGCGCCCGTTGCCGAAGACGCGCGCCCCGAGGCATCCGGAATGCTCTTCACCGACCGCGTCGGGTACCTGACCCAGCGCCTCGACGGGCTCGACGAGCGCGCGAGCGCGCTCGAGAACGTGCGCGCGGCCGCGCCGAACGCGACCGACGGCGAGATCCGCAGCCGCCTCGGGCGCCTGCTCGTGCGCGGTGCCGACGTCAATCGGCCGGTGTCGACGCTGTCGGGCGGCGAACGGTTCAGAGTGTGCCTCGCGAAGCTGCTCTTCGCCGACCCGCCGGCGCAGCTCCTCGTGCTCGACGAGCCGACGAACAACCTCGACCGCACGAGCGTCGACCAGCTCGTCGACGCGCTCGCGGCGTATCGCGGGGCGCTTCTCGTCGTGAGCCACGACGAACGGTTCCTCGGGCGCCTGGGCCTCACGTCGCTGCTCGAGCTCCGCGCCGACGGGGCGCTCCTCGAAGAGCCGTTCGCGAACGCCTGACCGGCGGGTCCGGTACACGTGCCACCGCGCGCCGCACGCCCCGGTGCTCCACGTGCCCGACCAGTGGTCGGGCCAGTGACGCACCGGGGCGCGCCGCGCGCAGGCCCCGCCGCACGCTGGAGCCATGACTCACATCACCTTTCACATGCACTCGTCCCTCGACCCTGCCGGCGTCTTCGCCGTGCTGACCGACTTCTCGTCGGCCCGCCCCGAGCAGTGGCCGTCCATCGACGCCGAGCACTTCGTCGTCCACGATCGCGGCCCGAACTGGGCCGAGGTCACCGAAGGCACCGAGGCCGCGTGGGAGCGATCCCGCTACGACTGGGACGCCTCCGCAGGCCGGGTCGTCATCACGACGCACGAGTCGAAGGTGTTCGGCGAGGGCGGCGGGTGGGTCTTCGACCTCTCCCCCGAAGGCGACGGAACGCGCATCGACGTCGAGTTGACGCGCGTGCCGAAGACGTTCGGCCAGAAGGCCATCGCGGCGCTCCTGCCTCTCGTCGGGCCATCCTCGTTCAAGCGCTCCTTCGCGGGCCCGCTCAAGGCGGCGTGACATGTTCCCGGCACGAGGTCCGAGCGCCGTCGCCGCGAGGGGCAGCGACCGCCGCGCACGTCGCGAGGTCTGCCGCGTCGTCGACCGCTACGAGCGGATGCTTCGTGCCGGCGCCGACGACGCGGGCGACCCCGCACTGCATCAGGCGTTCGATCCCGCGTACGTCGCCGCGTTCGAGGCGCTCCTGCCGACCGAACTCGACGAGCTGTTCCGCAGGTATCTCGTGCGCGCGGCCGCCGCGCGCCGGCGTGCGCGGGTGGGGCGTGTGCTCGCCGCCGTCGTCGACGCGTTCGCGTTCTGGGGCGACGCCCTCGGGCCGTACGCGCCGCTCTGGCCCGGGTGGGATGCGACCGCGTTCCGATCCGTGCCGGCGGGGCAGACAGAGCCGCATCCCGGCGCGTCCGCCGAGGACGAGTCCGTCGGCGTCAAACCGCAGCGACGGCGTCGGCCTTCTTGAGCGCTTCGCCGAGCTCGCGTCGTGAGGCGATGTCGAGCTTGCCGAACACCTTCCGGAGATGCCACTCGACCGTGCGCGGGCTCACGAAAAGCTGTGTCGCGATCTCGGGGTTCGTCTGCCCCTCCGACGCGAGCCGGGCGATCTGGGCCTCCTGCCGCGTGAGCTCGACCTGCGCGCCGGGGGCGCGACGATGCACGGTCTCCCCCGTCGCGGCGAGCTCGCGTCGGGTGCGCTCCGCGAACGCGTCGGCGCCGATCTCGTCGAACACGTCGTGTGCGGCTCGGAGTTGCTCGCGCGCATCGACCCGGCGCCGCTCGCGTCGCAGCCATTCGCCGTACAGCAGGCGTGCGCGAGCGAGCTCGCTGCGGAGCGGCGTGCGCGCGAGCCGATCGATCGCGAGCCGGTAGTCGGACTCGGCAGGGTCGCCGTCGGCGAGGAGCGCCCGGGATCGCGCGGCGACGCCGACGATCCAGTCGGTGCCGCAAGCTTCAGCCATCTCCGAGAGCCGCCGGTTCGCGTCGATCGCCCGTTCGGGCTGACCGCTGCGCACTGCTGCTTCGACGAGTTCGACGAGCGCCCAGTTCGCGAGCGCGAGCTCGCTCGCATGCTCGCCGCCCCGTGCCGCGGCCTCGAGCGCCCGGTCGTAGCGGCCGAGTCCGTTGTAGAGCACCGCCTCGGCCCACCCCGTCGCCGTCAGCCACTGACCTTCGCCGCGCTCGACGGCGAACGGCGTGGCCTCGGCGATGACCCGCTCGACGTCGACTTCCCGCCCCTTCCACGCGGCGACCATGAGCACGCCGTACGGGGGCTTCGGGATCGTGGTCGCTTCTCCGATGAGCTCGCACTCATCGGAGAGCGCCTCCGCTCCCGCAATGTCGCCTTCGAACAAGCGGCACCCTGCGCCGAGCATGAGCGCGGTGTGGAGCATGCTGAGCACGCCGTTGCCGCGGGCGTAGTCGATCGTGAGGGTCGAGAGCTTCCTCGCCGAGTCGTCGTCCCACACGGCGAACGACACGAGGCACGTGAAGGGAAGCCACCGAGGCGCCTGCGCGCTCGCGAGATCGGTCGGCGACAGGCTCGCGAGTCCGTCGAGCACCATCGGGGCGCCCGCGCGGTAGCCCTCGGCGACGACGGCTGCGACCCCCTGGAGGATGCGGTCGAACGGATTCTCGATCGGATCCGCCGACCGCGAGGAGCGTCTCGTCGCGGCCGCGACCGCCTCCATCCGGTGTTCGGCGAGGCGCCCGGCGATATGACTGGCGTAGAACGCGTCGCGGTAGGTCTCCCGCGCGAGTGCATGATCGATGGGTTCCAGACGCGCGGCCGCAGCGAGCAGGGGCGCACCGTCTCCGGGCCGCAGCCGGCTCATGATGCGAGCCCGCACGAGCTGCGCCTGTGCCCCGAGCGGCTCGTCGGGCGTGCCCGCCTCGGCGATCGCGAGCAGGCGAAGTGCGCGCTCGGGTGCTCCCGCCTCGTACTTCGCGGTCGCGGCCGCGACCGCACGCTCGGCGCGGAGCGCCGGATCGGGCGTCAACTCGGCGGCACGTTCGAGGAACGCCGCCGACGCGGGACATCCGCCCCTCGCCTGCGCGAGCATCGCCGTCCGCTCGAGTTCGGCTGCGACCTCCTCGTCGAGACCCGATGCGGCCTGCGCGCGATGCCACGCGCGGCGTTCGGGGTCGACGGCGGGGTCGGTCGCGTCGGCGAGCGCCTGATGCGCGGCGCGTCGTTCGTCGGGCGGTGCGGCCTTGTACACCGTCGAGCGCGCGAGCGGATGGCAGAACCGCACCAGTCCGGCGAAGCTCGCGAAGCCGTCGGCCGACGCCGGCTCGGCATCGTCGGGGCCGACCCCGAGCCGCGCTGCGGCCCGCCAGATGAGCACGGCGTCCTGGCCGGGTTCTGCGGCGGCGACGACGAGCAACCGGCGGGTCGCGGCGGGCATCGGCGCGAGGCGGCGGCGGAAGCTCTGCTCGATGCGGCCCGTCAGCGCGCCGAGTCCCGAGAGCCCGAAGCCGCCCGCGACCTCGTCGGATTTGAGGCCGAACGGCACCTGCAGGAGCGCGAGCGGATTGCCGCGCGTCTCGGCGACGATCCGCTCGCGCACACGCTCGTCGAGCGGGCCGGTGAGCGTCGACGCGAGCAAGGCGCGCGCACTGACATCCGGAAGCCCTTCGACGACGAGCCGGGGCACACCCGGCAGCGCCGTGTCGTCGTCGCCGTCGCGTTCGCCGAACACGATGCCGACCGCGTCTTCGCGAAGGCGCCGGGCGACGAACGCGAGCGCGGCCTTGGTCGTCTCGTCGAGCCACTGCACGTCGTCGACGAGGCAGATCACCGGCCGCGCGCTCGACGCCTCCGACAGGAGGCTCAGCACCGCGAGGCCGACGAGGAACGGGTCGGGCGCCCGCCCGCCCGTGAGCCCGAAGGCGGTGCCGATCGCGTCACGCTGCGGCTCGGGGATGAGGTCGAGCAGGTCGAGGAGCGGCGCGCAGAGCTGGTGGAGGCCCGCGTACGCGAGCTCCATCTCGGACTCGACGCCGTCGACGCGCACCACGGTGCATCCGTTCGCGTGGTGGGCGACGAAGTCGAGGAGCGCCGTCTTGCCGATGCCGGCCTCGCCGCTCACGACCACCGAACGGCTGCCGCCGCCGCGCACATGCGTCACCAGCTCCGACAATCGGGCGCACTCGCGATCGCGCCCGATCAACGTTCGAGGGGCGGCCCAGGCACTCGTCGTGCTGTCAGCGGCCGACATCGTCTCATCCAATCACGTCATCGCCCGTGCGGCGAGGTCGTGATCTCCTGCAGCACCCAGCCGTTGCCGTCGGGATCGGCGAACGACGCGTACGACGCGCGACTGCGCCGGCGCGGGTCGAGGCCCGGCACACGGAACTCGGCGCCCGCACGGCGGAACACGCCGCCCGCGTCGTGGAAGATCTCGCTCACGTCGGCGCCGCGCGCACGCAAGTCGGCTCGGGCCGCCTCGAGGTCGGCGACGGCGAGCGTGAGCCCCTGCACGCTGCCCGGTGCCGCGCCCGTGAGGTCGATTCCGAACACGATCGAGCACGCCGAGCCGGGCGGCGTCATGCGCGCGGCTCGCAGGTCGTCGGTCGCGACGGCCGCGTCGACCCGCCAGCCGAGCGTCTCGTAGAACGCGCGGGCGCGGTCGACGTCGGACACCGGCAGCACGACCACCTCGAGTCTCATATCCATCGACGGCTCGCTCCTTGCTTCGGGATTCGGTGCGACGGCGACTTGTGCTCGGCGTCGCGTTCGGTAGGGATGTCTCCAATGCTGCGGATGTCTCGGCGCTCGTCGCACCAGTGGGAGTCCCTGGTCTCGCGCACGACAGGATCGAGCAGGGTGCCGCCGGGGTGCTGCCCGGGGTGCCGACCAGGGTTCGCCACGGGCGCGTCGATGCACCGGCCGATCCGAGGCTCGTGGCATGAACGAGAACCGGAATCCCCAAGATCCGCCGCCCTTCACGGCCTCCGACGCCCTGTTCGGCACGGAGTCCGTCGACCCGCGCGTCGCGCCCGACGCATCCCACACGCTCGTCGCGACTCGCGCCCGGCCCGCCCGCACGTTCGCCGTCGTCGCCGCCGTCGTGGGCCTGCTCGCGGGCTGGTCGATCGTCGCGCCGCAGATCGCGCATGCAGATGAGCCCGACCCGGCGAGCGCGCTCGTCGTCTCGACCGACGCGGGCGCATTGCAGGGCATCGCGGGCGACGGCGTGAACGAGTTCCGCGGGGTGCCGTACGCGGCGCCGCCGACGGGAGATCTCCGTTGGCGCGCGCCGCAAGCGGTCACTCCGTGGACCGACGTGCGCGAGGCATCCGTCTTCTCGCCCGTCTGTCCGCAGGACGTGCCGAGCCCCAACGGCTCGAGCGAAGACTGCCTGTACCTGAACGTCACGGCGCCCGCGGGCGCTGCGGCGAGCGCCGGCAAGCTGCCCGTCATCGTCTTCATCCACGGCGGCGGCTTCAGCCTCGGGGAAGGCGCCGACTACGACGCCACGAAACTCGCCAAGTCGGGTGGTGGCGCGGTCGTCGTGACGATCAACTACCGGCTCGGCCTGCTCGGCTTCCTCGCCCACCCGGCGTTCGCCGAGAAGCCAGGCGGCCCGGCGGGCAACTACGGTCTCATGGACCAGCAGGCCGCGCTCAAGTGGGTGCAGCGCAACATCGCGAACTTCGGCGGCGACCCGCGCAACGTCACGATCGACGGCCAGTCGGCGGGCGGTCTCTCGGTGCTCGCCCAGATGGTCTCGCCCGGTGCGAAGGGCCTCTTCCACCGCGCGATCGTCGAGAGCGGTGCGTTCGCGCCCAAGCAGCGTTCGCTCGCCGACGCCGCGACCGAAGGCCAGGCGATCGCCGCCGCGGCCGGATGCCCCGACCAGAGCGCCGCATGCCTACGCGCGCTGCCCGTCGAGACGCTGCTCGCGAACGCGCCCAAGTCGTTCACACCGGGCGTCATCGACGGCGCCGTCATCAAGGAGTCGGTGCTCGGCGCGATCGCCGCGGGCGACTTCAACCGTGTGCCGCTCATCAACGGCACCAACACCGAAGAGGAACGGCTCTTCGCACTCATCCACCTGAGCGTTACGCGCGGTGCGACGATCGACCTCCCGCCCATCGACGCGACGAACTACGAATCGGTGCTCGCGTCGAACTTCGGCGTCTCGGCGCAGTCGGCCAAGCGCATCGCGAAGGAGTACCCGATCGCGAAGTACCCGCGGCCCGAGCTCGCGTTCACGGCGGCGAACTCCGACGCGAACTTCTCGTGCCCGGCGCTCCTCCTCGACGCGGCCGCGTCGCTCTGGGTGCCGACCTACGGGTACGACTTCAACGACGACACCGCCCCCGAGCGCTTCATCGCGCCCGACTGGGGACTCGTCGCCACCCACCAGACCGAGCTGCAGTACCTCTTCGACCTGCCGAACGCGTACATCGCGGGCGAGCTGTCGGCCGACCAGGAGCAGCTCGCGTCGGCCATGCGCGAGGCGTGGGTGACGTTCGCGAAGACGGGCTCGCCCGCGACCGCGACCCAGCCGTGGGCGAAGTTCGACGTCCTGCGGCACCGCACGATCTCGCTGAAGTCGCCGACCTCGGCGATCGAGACGGGCTTCTCCTCGAAGCACCACTGCGGCTTCTGGGCCGGGATCGCGATCACGAACCTCCGCTGAGGATCTCGGCGGAGCCGGGACATCCGACACCTGATGGATGTCCCGGCTCCGCCCCTCGATCTCGAAAGGAAGCACCCATGGAACTCAAACTCGAAGTCGTCGTCATCCCCGTCGGAGACGTCGATCGCGCGAAGGTCTTCTACGAACAGCTCGGATTCCGGCTCGACGCCGACTTCGCGACCCCGCGCGGGCTCCGGGTCGTGCAACTCACACCTCCCGGCTCCGAGGCATCCATCATCTTCGGCGACGGCCTCACCGACGCCGCCCCGGGCTCGCTCCAGGGCCTCCACCTCGTGACCGACGACATCGCCGCCGCACGCGACGACCTCGCCCGCCGCGGCGTCGACGTGAGCGAGCTCTGGCACGACGCCGACGGCGTCTTCCACTGGGCCGGCACTGCGAATCGCGTGCCCGGCCCGCACCCGGGAAGCGACAGCTACGGCACCTTCTGCTCGTTCGCCGACCCCGACGGCAACGGTTGGATCGTGCAGCAGGTCGTCACGCGGGCGCCGGGGCGGTGAGGGCGATGAACTCCGCCTCGAACCCGTCCGGCGCCTCGCTCGGCGGCGCCCCGCTCGACCGCGCTGCGCTCGAAGCGCTCATCCTCGACCTCCTGACCGCCGCCGCGACCGCGCACGGCATCCACGAGGCCGAAGATCTCGGCGGTGTCTATGACGAGCAGTGGCCCGCGTGGTACACGGCGCACATGGTCGACGCGCTCGTCGCCCGCGGGTACGCGGTGACGAAAGGCCGGTAGCCGACCGGGCTCACCCGTCGACGTCGGGCCACGCTGCGATGTCGACGCCGTGGTTGTCGGGCGACGCGAGCGTCCACCAGTCGGGCGCACGCGAGTCGTCGACGAGACGACCGCCCGCGGCGATCGCGGCGTCGACCCTCGCCTGGGCTTCGTCGGCGGGAACGTAGACGTCGAGGTGCGAGCGACCCCTGCCCTGGATGTCTCCCGCGATGGGGTTGAACGCGAGCTGCGGCCCGCACCGCACCGGGTCCACGGCGTCGGTGTCGCCGAGCTCGTCGTACCCCAGCGCGGCCAGGAAGAACGGCCTTGTGTCGGTCTGCGAGTGCTGGGCGACGTAGAGTTGGATCGACTTCGCGAGTTCGGGCGTCGGTATGAGGCCGAGCTCGGCCGCCGCGATCGAGACGGCGGCGGCGAACCCCGGGGCCGCCGCGGGAATGCCTTCGAACGTACGGTCGGGGATCCGCACGACGACGCCCTCTGGCCGCACGTCGACATCGGGCAGCACGCCGAATCGCTCGGCGGCCGCGACGACCGGTGCGACGAGGCTCGCGGCATGGACGATGGATGTCGCGGTGAACACGGCCTGCGGTCCGGTGCCCATCACGCGCCAGGCCGAGACATCCGGCGCCCGGTGGAACTCGGCCGCGGAAATCCAACCCGATTCGTTCGCGGACTCGCTCATGGAGACCCCCTCCCGCTCTCCACACGGTGACGTGAGCGGCCGGGAAATGCAAGAGGCCGGTCTCGGATTTCTCCGAGACCGGCCTCTCTCTTGTTGCGGGGACAGGATTTGAACCTGCGACCTCTGGGTTATGAGCCCAGCGAGCTACCGAACTGCTCCACCCCGCGGCACAAGAGATGACTCTAGCACGGGATTCGGGCGCCGTCGAATCGGGCCGTCTCCGAGGCATCCGGATGTCACGACCCCGCGCCGATCCGTCGCAAACGGCCCGAATTCTCGCTAACGAAGGGCGACGAGCGACGGATCGACACTCGCGCCACAACACCAGGTGAACGTTGCACATACTGCACACCACGAAGCATCCATTGTGCATTCACAACAGACCTCAGCCCATCCCCTGCAGATTGCCGAAGTCCCGGTTAAGAAACCTTCCTTACCTCTCGCCGGATTGATACCTTCCCGACTGACCCGCACCCATTCGGGGGGCACCCGAATCCATCCGATCGAAGGGGATCAATGTCCAGACGCACTCTGCGCCGCTCGGCACTCGTGATCGCGGCGGCAGCCGCGACCGCGGCGACGAGCTTCGCGACACCTGCGTTCGCCGCGCAGCCCGCGGCCACCGGGCCGAGCGACATCAACGGCTACCGCGCCGTCGGCTACTTCATGGCCGACAGCCCCGTGACGCGCGACTTCCAGGTCGCCGACCTCGTCACATCGGGCGCGATCGCGAACCTGACCCACCTGAACTACGCGTTCGGCAACGTCACGACCGACTTCGTGTGCGACACGCTCGACGAGCCGGGCGAGGGCGACGCGCAGAACGACTTCCTGCGCCAGGTGTCGGCGGCCGACTCGGTCGACGGGGTGGCGGATGTCCCGGGGCAGACTCTCGCGGGCAACTTCAACCAGCTCAAGAAGCTCAAGGCCGTGAGCCCGTATACGAAGGTGCTCGTCTCGCTCGGCGGCTGGACCTGGTCGGACAACTTCTCCGAGGCGGCCTCGACGGCCGAGGGCCGCACGCGCCTCGTCGACAGCTGCGTCGACCTGTGGATCAAGGGCGACCTGCCCGTCATCGACGGCAAGGGCGGCCCGGGCGCCGCGGCGGGCGTTTTCGACGGCATCGACATCGACTGGGAATGGCCCGTCACGGGCGGTGAGACCGCCAACGCGCGCCCCGAAGACAAGGAGAACTTCCTCCTGCTCATGGAGGAGTTCCGCGCGGCCCTCGACGAGGCCGGCGCCGAGACGGGCGAGCACTACGAGCTCAGCGCGTTCGCTCCGGCGGGCGGATGGAACGCCGGTGAGGGCGGATGGCTCGACCCGCGCCTCTTCGCGGCGGTCGACTTCCTGAACGTGCAGGGCTACGACTTCCACGGCGGCTGGGTGCCGAACACGACGGGCCACCAGGGCAACCTGCACCCCGACGGCGCTGAGAACTGGGGTCTCGGCCTCGACGGCGCGCTCGGCATGTACGTCAACGCGGGCGCCGACCCTTCGCAGATCAACGCGGGCCTCGCGGCCTACGGCCACGGCTGGTACGGCGTGACCGACGGCTCGGCCGGGTGGACGCCCGCCGCGGGCTACATCGGCACGAAGACCTACGCCGAGCTGCGCAACATCGGCAAGGCCTACTTCGACCCTGCGATCGGCGCGTCGTGGCGCTACGACGGCGACCAGTGGTGGAGCTACGACGACCCGACGTCGGTGCAGGCGAAGGCCGAGTACGTCGCCGAGCAGGGCTACGGCGGCGCCATGTGGTGGGATCTCACGGGAGACTACAAGAACGAGCTCGGCAACGCGCTCGGCTCGACGCTCCGCGCGGCGACCCCCGGCCCGGCCATCGACGACTCGTGCGCCGCACCGTGGTACGCGACCGGCGTCTACAACGCCGGCGACGTCGTCTCGCACAACGGCGTCGAGTACACGGCCAAGTGGTGGACCCGCAACCAGGTCCCCGGAGACAAGAACGGGCCGTGGCAGCAGGTCGGCGGCTGCGGCACGACGCCCGACCCCGCGCCCGTCGCGTGTGCGGGCACGTGGGACGCGAAGGCCGTCTACAACGCCGGCCAGCGCGTGACCCGCGCGGGCGTCACCTACGTCGCCCAGTGGTACACGAAGGGCGAACTGCCCGGCTCGGTCACGTGGGGCTCGTGGGACCCGGTGGGCCCCTGCACCTCCTAGTCCGAACCTGAACTCTAGTCCGAACCTGAACTGACGAAGGGTCGGTCCGCGCAAGCGGGCCGGCCCTTCGGTCGTCACGCGGCTTCGGTCAACGCTCGGCGGATGTCTCGTGCCGCGCGACGATCTCGACGGCGAGCGGGATCCACGGCTCGGCCGGCCACCCGTACATGCCCTCGCCGAGCTCGGAGAGCCCCGGGAACGCCTGCCACGGCAGCCGGTAGTGCTCCTCGAACTCGTCGATCGCGAGCCCTGCGTCGCGGAGCGCGCGCATGGTCTCCGAGAGCGGGTGCGCCCACTCCCACGTGCGGGCATGCTCGATGGATGCCCCGGGGTCGGCGTAGTCGCTCGGATCCTCGAGCACGTCAGGGCCCTCCTGCGCGTACGGGTAGCGCACGACGGGCAAGACCGGCCGCGAGGCATCCGTCGCCTTCGAGACATCCGCCTCGCTCTTCGCGACCGTCTCGGGCGCGTCGAACATCCACGCCGTCGGGTGCCCGTCGGCGAAGTACAGCCTCCCGCCGGGCTTCAGGAACCACGCGACGATGCGCGCCCACTCGGCGACGTCGGGAAGCCAGTTGATCGTGCCCCACGTGACGAACACGAGGTCGAACGACTCGGGCTCGGGCAGAAGCCGCCGTGCGTCGTAGACGTTGCCCTCGATGAACCGGGCCCGATACGAGTCGTAGCCGAGCGCCGCCGCGGCGCTCCGCGCCTCTTCGACCGCAGGCCGCGAGAAGTCGAGCCCGATGACCGTCGCACCGAGGTTCGCGAGCGAGAGCGTGTCGGAGCCGAAATGGCACTGCAGGTGCAGCACCCGCACACCGTCGAGCCCCTCGGGGAAGAGTCGCTCGACGCCCGCCTTCGAGATGGGGTCGAGCACGCTGCCGCCCGAGCGCACGGTGTCGCGGTCGTAGAACGGGCTCGCGACGTGCACCGGCACGCGGTCGTCCCAGTTGGCGCGGTTGTCGTCGAGCCAGTCGCCCTCGTGCCGGTCGACCGTCGTCATCGGTGCTCCTTCTGCGTCGTCCGTGCTACTGCGTCGTCCGTGCTACTTCTTCACACTGCTCGGCGCCGGCGTCGCAGGCGCTTCGGTCGCGGGCGGCTGCGAACCGCTCGCACCGTCGTCGGCGAGCGCGACGAGCTCCGACACGATCTCGGCGAGTTCGGCGTCGGCCTGGCCGTACGCCCCCCAGTCGCCCTTCGCGAGCGCGTCCTGCTTGTTCTTCAGCGCCTGCTGCGCGCGGTTGAGGAGCGCCTGCAGCTCGGTGCTCTGCACACCCTCGCCTGCACCCGCGTCGGTGCCGTCGCCAGTGCCCGGCTCGGCACCGGGCTCGGTGCCGGGCTGGTCGGGCTCGACGGTCTCGTCTCCCGCGGCCGCGCCCGAGTCGCCGCCGAACAGTACGTTGAGCGCCTGGTCGAGCGTGTCCTGGAACGCGATCCGGTCGCCGAACGCGACGAGCACCTTCCGCAGGAGCGGGAAGCTCGTGTTCGTCGTCGACTTGACGTAGACGGGCTGCACGTAGAGCAGACCCCCGCCGACCGGCACCGTCAGCAGGTTGCCGTTGATGACGTCGGACTGCCCCTGCGCGAGGATGTTGAGCTGCTGGCCCACCGCCGTGTCGGAATTGAACGTGTTCTGCACCTGACCCGGGCCCGGCACGTTGTCGTCTTCGGGGAGCGAGAGCAGGCGCAGCTTGCCGTAGCCGTCGGACTTCTTCCCCGCGACCGAACCCGCGTCGGAGTCGACCGCGAGGTACCCGCGCAGGACGTTCCGGCTCTGGTCGCTGCGCGACTCGGGGATGAACGTGGAGTACAGCGAGTACGACGGCGCATCTTGGCCGGGCATCTGCATCGTCAGGTAGTACGGCGGCTGCAGGAGCTCGCTCGCGGGCGGCTGCGTCGGATCCTTCGGCGTCGACCACGCGTCTTCACGCGAGTAGAACGAGCCCGCCTCGTCGACGTGGTAGCGCCCGAGCACCGCGCGCTGCACCTTGAAGAGGTCGGCCGGGTACCGCACGTGGCTCATGAGCTCGCCCGACATCTCGCTCATGGGCTTGATGGTCGCGGGGAAGATCTTCTGCCAGGTCTGGAGGATCGGGTCGTCTTGGTCCCACGCGTAGAGCGTGACCGTGCCGTCGTAGGCGTCGACCGTGGCCTTGACCGAGTTGCGGATGTAGTTGATCTCGTCGAACGCGAGCGTTGGCGTGAGCCCCTCGCTGTCGGCGATCGCCTCACTCATGCTGACCTTGTTCGAGTACGGGAACTGGTCGGACAGCGTGTAGCCGTCGACGATCCACACGATGCGGCCGTCGACCACCGACGGGTACACGTCGGAGTCGGGCGTGAGATACGGCGCGACCTTCTTGACGCGCTCGATGGGGTCGCGGTCGTAGAGGATCTGCGAGTCGTCGTTGACGGCGTCGGAGAGGAAGATCTGCTCGGACTGGAACTTGAGCGCGTAGACGAGCTTCTTGAACGCGTTGTCGAGCTTCGGACCGCCGTCGCCGTCGAAGGTCGTCTGCGTCTGCTCGGCCTCGTTGCCGCCCGCAGGGTAGTCGAGTTCGACGGGCTTCGCCCCGTCGGGTGCGCCGACGATCGAGTACGCGGGCGAAGTCTGCCCGAAGTACACGCGCGGCTGGAAGTCGCCGAGCTGTCCCGCCGACGGGATGCCCGACTGCAGGAACACCGGCTGCCCGTCGACCGAGCGCTGGTTGCCCGCCGCGGCCACGAGACCGTAGCCGTGCGTGTAGACGATGTGCGAGTTGTACCAGGTGCTCGCGTCGCCGAGCCCCTCGAGGTTGACGTCGCGCACCGCGACGATCGAGTCCTGCGTGCCGCCGTCGGGCAGCGGGTAGCGATCGACGTCGAGGTCGTCGGGGAACTGGTAGTACTGACGGAACTGCTGGAGCTGCTGGAACGCCGAGCTGATGACGGCGGGGTCCATGAGGCGGATCGACGCGGTCGTCTCGGCGTCGGAGCGGAGTGCCCCCGGCTCGGCGTCGGTCTTCGCCTCGTACGGGATCTCGTCGATGTCGGCGACGCCGTAGGCGTCGCGGGTGAGGTCGATGTTCCGCTGGATGTAGGGCTCTTCGAGCACACGCTCGCTCGGGTCGACCTGGAAACGCTGCACGACCCACGGATAGAGGGAGCCGATGATGAGGCTCGACACGATGAGGAGCGCGGTGCCGACGAGCGGGAACCGCCAACGGCCGATGATCGCGGTGATGAAGAACAGGATCGCGACGGCCGCGGCGATGATCGCGAGGATGCCCCGGCCCGGGATGACGGCATGCACCTCGGTGTATGCCGCACCCGTGATGAGCGAGGACTGCTCGGTCACGGCCGCATACTGGTCGAGCCAGATGCTGACGGCCTGGAGCGCGAGGTAGAGCCCCGCGGTCACGGCGATCTGGATGCGGGCCGACTTCGAGATGACGACCTCGCGGCCCGAGACGCGGATCGCTCCATAGAGGTAGCTCGTCGCGATCACGAGGATCGTCGAGAGCAGCACGA
This sequence comes from Agromyces protaetiae, assembly GCF_004135405.1. Taxonomy (NCBI): domain Bacteria; kingdom Bacillati; phylum Actinomycetota; class Actinomycetes; order Micrococcales; family Microbacteriaceae; genus Agromyces; species Agromyces protaetiae. The sequence continues at coordinate 2,115,197 of NZ_CP035491.1, read as the reverse complement.
CCGCCGAGGCGAATCCCACGACCGACCGGTAGAAGGGCAGCTCGAACACATAGAAGCCGACGTCGAAGCCGAACTGCGGGTCGGTCTGGCCGAACGGCGTGCGGTTGAGCCACGTGAGCACGAGCTCCCAGCGCGAGGCGGTCGCGACGCCCGCGAAGATGCCGAGCACGGCGGGGATGCCGTACATCGCGAGGCGGCGGAGCGGCTCGAAGACCTCTTGGTAGCGGTCGAGCTGGCTGTTGAGCTTCGCGTAGACGGGTCGCGAGCGGTAGGCGATCTGGATCGACGCCCAGACGGGCGCGGCCATCGCGACGAACCCGATGAAGAAGAGGATGGCTCGGGCGAACCACTCGGTCGTGAGCACCTCGACGAAGCCGAGCTGGTCGTACCAGAGCACGTCGGCGTACAGACCGGCGAACACGAAGAACCCGATCACGAGCAAAGCGACGATCGCGATGGTGATCGCGATCGGGGCTCTCCGGCGGGCGGTTCTCGGTTCGTGCGTCTCTGCGGTCACTCGCGGCCTCATCGTTCGTCAGGGGGACTGGAACGGGTCTCATCCTAGGCGCGCGAGGCTTGGAACTAGCTGGCGGGCGCCTCACAAGACGGGAACGATGAGACATCCTCGCCCTCGCCGACCGCTTCGACGACGTCGCGCGCCTCGTCGAGCGTCTCGACGGCGAAGACGCGCATGCCGTCGGGGACATGTCCGACGACCTCGTCGCAGTTCGACTTCGGCGCGAGGAACCAGTCGGCGCCCGCCCGGTCGGCACCCCACAGCTTCTGACGGATGCCGCCGATGGCGCCCACGGCGCCCGCCGAGTCGATCGTGCCGGTTCCGGCGAAGATCTCGCCGCCCGTCAGCTTCCCTTCGGTCAGCTTGTCGACGATGCCGAGCGCGAACATCATGCCCGCGCTCGGGCCGCCGACGTCGTTGAGCTGGATCTCGACGTCGATCGGGAACTCGTAGTGCATGCGCACCCCGATGCCCAGCACCGTGGCAGTGCCGTTCCGGACCGGGGTCACCTCGACCGTCACGGGCACGTCGTCGCGGAGGACGTCGATCTCCGCCGGAGCATCCGTGCCGTGCTCGGCGACCGCCCGGCGCAGTTCGTCGACCGTGTGCACCGAGCGCCCGTCTACCGCCTCGACGACGTCGCCGTCCTCGAGCACACCCTGTGCGGGCGACCCGTCGATGACGCTCTGCACGGTTACCTCGCGCGGGAACTCGTAGCCGAGCTCGACGAGGGCCGCCGCGATCGCGTCCTGCTGCGAGTCGACCATCGCGGCCTCGTTCTGCTCGCGTCGGTCCTCGGACGTGACGCCCGGAGGGAAGATCTCTTCGGCGGGGATCGCCGAGCGCGTGCGGTCGAACCACGCGGAGGCCACCTCGAGCCAGTTCGGGGTCTGGCCGGGACGCCCCACGACGCTCACCGTGAGGAGGTTGAGCTCGCCGTCGGTCGGGAAGGTCTCTTCGTCGGGGATGGTGATGAGCGGGACCTCGTCATCGCCCGAGAGCGCCGTGCCGAGGGTGTCGAAGACGGGCCCCGGCTGCTCGATGACGTACGGCGACGGCAGCAGTGCGAACACGATGCCGATGACGATCGCGACAGCGATCGCCCACCAGCCGAAACGCTCGCGGAACGGTCGCTTCGGCGCGGTCCGGGAGATGCCCCAGCGGCGGTCGCCGCGCGGGGCGACCTCGTCGTCGAAGATGCTCAACCGTGGTCCTTCCGGCGATCGACAGGCAGGGATTCTGCGGTGTTCGCGGCAGGCGGACAGCCGATGGCTCAGCCTAGGCCATTTCCCAGCGTGGGCGGTGGGAGGCGGCGCTAGCGTGGGATCACCGCGACCAGGAGGTACCCGTATGGCCGACCGCGACGACACCGGCGAAGGTGCGAGCCCCGAAGACGAGTTCCGCGACATGTTCCGCGAGTTCCTGTCGGGCTCGGGCGGCATGGATGCCGCGAACCTCGCGAAAGCGGCGGGCCTGCCGAACGACCCGGCCGCCCTGCAGGCGATCTTCTCCCAGCTCCAGCACGCGATGGCGAACGCCGGCGACGGCATCGACTGGTCGATCGCCCTGAAGCAGGGCGAGCAGCGCGCGTCGGTCGAGCAGCGTCAGCTCGACGACGCCGAGCGCGCGCGCTTCGATCAGGCGTTCCAGGTCGCATCCCTCTGGCTCGACGAGGCGGTGGATGTCTCCTCCCTCCCCCAGGGCCCCGAGCTCTTGACCCGCCGCGCGTGGGTCGCGGCGACGATGCCCGTGTGGACGCAGGTCGCCGAGCCCGTCGCGCTTTCGATCGCCGACTCGCTCACGAAGGTGATGAGCGAGCAGGCGCCCGAAGAGATGCGGTCGATGATCCAGGGCGCGACGGGGATGCTCCGGGGCATCGGCGGGACCCTCTTCGCGATGCAGCTCGGCCAGGTCGTGGGCCAGCTCGCGACCGAGGTGGTCTCGGGCGGCGACATCGGCATCCCCCTCATGGAGGACGGTCGGGCCTCGATCCTGCCGCAGAACGTCGCGGAGTTCGGCGCCGACCTCGAGATCGCCTCCGACCAGATCGAGCTGTACCTCGCGGTGCGCGAGATCGCGCACGCACGGTTGTTCCGTCACGCGCGCTGGCTTCGACTGCACCTCGTCACGGCCATCACGACGTACGCGCGCGGGATCGGCATCGACATCGAGAAGCTCGAGGAGCTCGCCGAGGGCTTCGACCCGTCGAACACCGACGCGCTGCGCTCGGCGGTCGAGAACGGCGCGCTCATCAAACCGCGGAGCGACTCGCAACAGGCGGCGCTCGACCGGCTCGAGACGATGCTCGCGCTCGTCGAGGGATGGGTCGACGTCGTCACGGCGGATGCCACGACTCGCCTGCCCGGCGCCGACCGCATCGCCGAGACCATCCGTCGCCGCCGGGCGTCGGGCGGTCCCGCCGAGTCGGCGCTCGCGACCCTCGTGGGTCTCGAGCTGCGGCCGCGTCGCCTCCGCGAGGCGGCCGCGATGTGGCGGGCCGTGACCGATGCGGTCGGCGTCGCGCAGCGCGACGCGCTGTGGGCCCACCCCGACCTCCTGCCGCTCGCGGCCGATCTCGACGACCCCGCCGGGCTCGTCGCGCGACTCACGGGAACCGACGCCGAGGTCAACTCGGCCGACGACGAATTCGACCAGGCGCTCGAGCAGCTCCTTCGAGGCGAGACGCCGGCGGCGCCCGGCGAAGACGGCGAAGACCCCGCGTAGGGCTGAACGGGCGCCGACCGTGCGCTGACCGACCGCTGCGCGTCGGTCGACCGAGCGCTGCGAGCCTTCCGGATGCCCTGTGGAGGAGTCGTCCTGTGGACGGACGGCGCGTCGTGCGGCCGTCTTCCGGCAGGCTCTCGCCCATGACGCCGCGCATCGACCCCGATCTTCCGTTCGTCTGGCGCACGCCCGAGACGCTGCAACTCGGCGCGCCCGAAGCGCTCGTCGTACTCGATCGGCCCGCGGGCGCCGAGCTCGAACTCCTGAAGCTCCTGCGCCGCGGCGCGAGCATCCCGACGCTTCGCGCGATCGCCGAGGGTCTCGACTTCCCGGCCGGAGAGTTCGACGGGTGGCTCGCGGGGCTCGCACCCGTGCTCGTCGAAGGCGGGCCGGCTGTCGCGCGCGACGGTTCGCAGTCGACGGATGCCCCGCCCGCGCCAGTGCACGCGGGCTCGAGCGTGCTCGTGGCCGGCGAGGGTCGGCTCACGGCATTCGTGCGGCAGGCGCTCGGAGCGCTCGGGCACGACGTGCGGTCATTCGGCGGTGGCACACACGCCGACGCCGCCGACTCGGCGCCCGCTGCCATCTCGGCGGTCGTGCTCGTCGCCGACCGGGTCGTGCTGCCCGCCCAGCACCTCCCCCTCATGCGTCGCGACATCCCGCACGTCCCGATCGTGCGCCACGGCGCGACCGCGACCGTCGGACCGTTCGTGCTTCCGGGCGATTCCGCGTGCCTGCGGTGCATCGATCTCGGCCGTCGCGATGCCGACGACGCGTGGCCCATGGTCGCGAGCCAGCTGGCTTCGGCCCCGTCGCCCGGGCAGCACGTGCGTGCCGACTTCGAGGCGGCCGCCCTCGCGGCCGCCGCCGTCGACGACTACCTCGGCGAGCGGCTCCCGTCCCTCGTCGACGCGACCGTCGAGGTCAGCGGCCGGGGTGCTCCGCCGCGGCGGCGGGCGGTCGCTCCGCACCCTGCGTGCGGATGTCGAGCTCTCGAAGGAAGCGTGACGGCTCTCGATCTGCACGAGGACCTCCCCGATCCGGCGCGCCCAGCTCAGTTCGAGTCGTCGCCGTGCCCGCGTGATGCCGACGTAGAACAGGCGGCGCTCCTCGTCGATCGCCGCAAGGCCTTTGGCGTACGCGATGGGCACGAGCCCCTCGGTGAGTCCCACGATGAAGACTTCGTCCCACTCGAGACCCTTCGCCGAGTGCAGCGTCGCGATCGTCACCGCTTCGACCGTCGGCTCGTGCTGTGTCTCGGCGCGAGCTCGCAACTGATCGGCGAACTCGCGGAACGTCGTCGAGGGCGGCACGTCGTCGACGAGCTTCGCGATCGCGTTGAGCGACTCCCACCGCGACCGCACGGCACCCGGGCCCTCGGGCGCCGCGAGCGACCAGCCGAGCGAGCGCAGCACGTCGCTCACCGACTTGAACAGCGGCTCGTCGGTCGGCGCGAGCGCCGCCGCGCGGAGCGCGTGCACGGCCTCGCGGACCTCGGGCCGGTCGAAGAAGCGCTGCGCGCCCCGCACCCGCACGGGCACACCCGCATCTTCGAGGGCCTGTTCGTAGACGCCCGACTGCGAGTTCACCCGAATGAGGATCGCGACGTCTTCGGGCTTCACGCCCGCCGCGAGCCGATCGCGGATGAGCGCCCCGACCGCTCGTGCCTCGACGAGCTCGTCGGGGTGTTCGCACACGACGGGCTCGGGCGCCCCGGAGGCGCGCGCCGAGGCATCCGTCGAGACATCCGCGACATCCGCCCGCAATCGCAACGCCCCCTCGCGACCGCGCATGAGGCGGTTCGCGGTCTCGACGATGGGCGCCGTCGACCGGTAGTTGTGCTCGAGGCGCACGAGCGTCGCGTCGGCGTACGTCCGCTCGAATCCGAGCAGGTAGTCGGCGGTCGCGCCCGCGAAGCTGTAGATCGTCTGGCTCGCGTCGCCGACGACGCACAGGTCGCGGCGGTCGCCGAGCCACAGCTCGAGCAGGCGCTGCTGGGCGGGCGAGACGTCCTGATACTCGTCGACGACGAAGTGGCGGTACTGCTCGCGCACGTGCATCGCGACCGACGGCTCGGTCTCGATCATGCCCGCGGTGACGAGGAGCACGTCTTCGAAGTCGAGCATGCGGCGCTCGTCTTTCAGCTCTTCGTAGGCGTCCATGATCGCGAGGTGCTGCGGGATCGTGAGGTCGCCCGCCGGACCGCGCGACGGCAGCCGCTGCTCGTACTCGGCGGGACTCAACAGCTGCACCTTGCGCCACTCGATGTGCGCCGCGACATCCCGTAGCGTCGCCGTGTCGACCCTGACCTTCGCACGCTCGGCGGCCTGGCCGAGCAGCCGCCCCTTGAAGTCGAGCACGCGCGGCGCCGGCCCGCCGACGACGAGCGGCCAGAAGTGCCCGAGCTGCGCGAGCGCCGCCGCGTGGAATGTGCGCGCCTGCACCCGGCCTGCGCCGAGCAGGTTGAGCCGCGACCGGAGCTCTGCCGCCGCGCGCGCCGTGAACGTGAGCGCCATGACGCGCGCCGGATCGTACGTGCCCGACGCGACGCCGTACGCGATGCGGTGCGTGATCGCGCGCGTCTTGCCCGTGCCCGCTCCCGCGAGCACGCACACCGGACCGATGAGGGCCTCGGCGACGATGCGCTGCTCCTCGTCGAGCGCGGCGAGGATCACGTCGGGCTCGGTCACGAAGCGGCCTTCGGGGCGGCGGATGTCTCGGAGCCGGCGGATGTCTCGGCCGCGATCGCGGGCGTCGCCGACGTCCACGCCGCGTCGCCGCCGGGGAGGGCGCCGCCGTACCAGCCCTCGAGAAGCCAGCGGGCGATCGACACCGTGCCGGGCAGGACGACGTCACCGGTCGCCGATGCGAGCTCGTCACGCGTGAACCAGCGCAATTCGAGGATCTCCTCGCCGTCGGGCTCCGCGACCTTCGGGTCGACGCCGGCCGCGACGCGCGCCGTGAGGCCGATCATGAGGCTCGCGGGGAACGGCCACGGTTGCGAGGCGCGGTACTCGATCCGGTCGACGGCGAGGCCCGCCTCCTCGCGGATCTCGCGCACGACCGCGGCCTCGAACGACTCGCCCGGCTCGACGAATCCGGCGAGGAGCGAGAACCGGCCCTTCGCCCACATCGCGTTCGACCCGAGCAGTACGCGATCGTCGTCGTCGGTCACGAGGACGATGACCGCAGGGTCGGTGCGGGGGAACTGGAGGCTGTCGTCGACGAGGCAGCGGCGGGCCCACCCGCGCTGCACGGGTTCGGTCGCGCCGCCGCATCGAGGACAGAACGGGTTGCGCTCGTGCCAGGTCGCAAGGGCGACGGCCTCGGTCGCGAGCGCGGCCGCGAAGTCGGCCTCGCCGCTCGACGCGCCGCCCGATTCGTCGGCCGCTTCGTCGGCCGCTTCGTCGGCGGCTTCGTCGGCGAAGATCATGCCGGCAACGCGAAGCCCCGCCCACCGCGCGTCTTGCGGTTCGATGGCGTCCGCCGCATCGTCGTCGAAGACGCGCGCCTCGAGCGGCGCACCGTCTGCGCCACGCCCGAGATACAGACGCAGGATCGGCTCGGGAAACGCCGACGGATGTCTGAGGTCGAGCGCGGGCGCCGAGCCGTCGACACGCTCGGCGAGGAGCATCCGCCCCGCGCGAAGCGCGAGCACTCGGGCCGTAGGATCGGCGTCGAACCGCTCGGGGAAGCCCTCGTCGACGCGCGACTCGGCGTCGCGATCGACGACGGCGCGCGTGAGCGGCGGCGGGGACTGCACGGGTTCGACCACCTCTCGACGCGGGCTCACGGAGTCGGCGGGAAGGCGTGGCGCTCGCAGCCGCGGCGGCGATGCCTGCTTAAGCTGTGTGCCATGGCCAGACCCCCTCTCACTCTAGCCGCGTTGGCCACAGCGGCGGTGCCCGGCCTGGAGGTTCGAGCGGCTGCCCCGCACACGCGGCGATCGGGCGGCGGCTACGACGCCGTGCTCTTGCACACGACCGACGGTCGGCATCTCCTCATCCGCGTGCCGCGGTCGCAGGCCGCCGAGACCGAGCAGTCCGCCGACCTCGTCGCGATCCGCTCCATCACGACCGGCATCCGCTCGCGGCTGCCGTTCGACGTGCCCGCGTTCGTCGGACAGACGCCGATCGACGGCACACGCGCGATCGTCACCGAGTTCGTGCCCGGCGCCGTGCGCACTCCTGACGAACTCACCGCCGAATCGCGGCTCGCCGAGTCGGTCGGGCTCGCGATCGCCGCCATCCACATGCTTCCGGCGGGGTTCGTCGCCGATGCGGGCCTCCCCCGCGCGACCGCCGCAGACTGCCGCGACGACGTCGTGGCCCTCATCGGGCGCGCTGCCGACACGGGCCGGCTCCCGGCCGCCCTCGTGCGCCGGTGGGAGCAGGCGGCCGACGACGCAGCCCTCTGGCGGTTCGAGCCGACCGTCGTCAACGGGCTCCTCACGGCCGATTCGATCCTCGTCGACGGCGACCACGTCTCGGGCGTCGTCGGCTGGTCGGCCCTCGCCGTCGGCGACCCCGCACGCGACCTGCACTGGCTGCTCACCTCTCGCGGTGAAGCCGCAGAGCGTGCCCTCGAGGCCTATCTCGTCGCGCGCCAGGGCGCCGCCGACGAGCACCTCGCGCGCCGCGCCCTGCTCTACGGCGAACTCGAACTCGCGCGCTGGCTCCTCCACGGCGTCGACTCGCACGACGCCGACATCGTCGCTGACGCCGTCTCCCTCCTCGACGGGCTCGTGCAGCGGGTCCACGACCACTCGAGCGAGCCGCTCGGCGTCGAGACCGGCCCCATCATGACGGTCGGGGAGGTCGAGCGGATGCTCGACGACACGCCTCGCGAACACCGCCAGCGCGAAGCGGGAGATGCGTTCCTCACCGACAGCTACGACTTCTCGGAGCTCCGCCGCGACGGGCTCGCAGGCGACGAGCCCGCCGACCTTACCGCACCGCTGCCACTCGACCTGAGCGACTGGGGCGACGCCGATCCGGCCGCGACGCAGCCGATCGACGTGCTCGACGCGGCCGAGGCGGCTGAGGCGTCCGCAGGTGCCGGTGCCGGCGAGGCATCCGCCGCTCAGTCCGACGCCGCCGATGCCGCGAGCGCCGACGCCCAGGCCCCGCGCAACGCCGCTTCGTCGTAGAGGTCGCCCGGTCTGATGACCTCGTCGTCCTCGACGAAGTAGAAGCACGCGTCGATCGTCTCGGGCGCGACGCCCGCCCAGTTCGCGTACGCGAGCCGGTAGAGCGCGAGCTGGGTCTGCTTGAGCTCGAGGTCGCGATCATCGCGGGGCGCCTTGCCCGTCTTCCAGTCGACGACCTGATGACGGATGCCTCGTGCCCCGAGCTCGCTCGCAGGGTCGACGTCGTAGACGGCGTCGAGCTTGCAGACGAACACGTGGCCGTCGAGCGGCAGGTGCAGTTCGATCTCGACCGCGCTCGGCCTCCGGCCGCCCCACTCGGACGCCTCGAACGTCGCCTTGAGCGAACGGAGGCGCTCCTCGGTCGGGTCGGCGAGCACTCCGGGGTCGGCCTGCCCGCCCGGATTCGACCCCTCGTGCTCGTCGGCACCGCCGAAACCGCCCGCACCGGCGCCGACCGGCAGCCCGAACAGGTCGACGTCGTCGATGCGCTCCGCCTCGGCCTCGCCCGTCGAGCGGTGCTCGACCCACCGGTGGAAGAGCGTGCCGATGCGCGTCGCGCGGAACGGGCGCTGCGGCATCGGCCGGCGGAGGTGCGCCGCGACCGCCGCCGGGTCGTCGACGTAGTCCTTGAACCGCGAGGCAGGCACGCGCGTGGGGATCGCCGTGGTGCCGGGGCCGAGTTCTCGCAGCCGGCGCTCTTCGAGGAGGAGGTCGATCTCTTCTCGCAGCAGGCGCCCGATGCCCTCGCCCGTCGGCCGCTCGGCTGCGTCGCGCACGGCCGCGGCCGCGGCTTCGACTGCCGCGCGGCGCGGGCCGAGCGGGTCGAGCGGCCACGTCACGGTGTCGGTACGTCCCGCGAGCGGGTTCTCGTCGTGCTCGGATGCCACGGGAAGCGCGTCGGCGGCGACGATGCCCGCCTGCACGAGTTCGCGCAAGAACGGGCTCGGTTGCCGCGGCGTCTTCTGCGTCGCCCACCACGAGCCCGCCAGCAGCAGATCACCGCGCGTGCGCGTCACGGCGACGTAGGCGAGCCGACGCTCCTCCTCGGCGTCGCGTGCCGCATTCTCGGCGCGGAACGCCTGCTCGGCCTCGTCGTACTCGAGTTGGCTCTGCACACCGCGCCAGCACAGTTCGGGCAGTTCGTCGCGGTCGCCCTTGAAGTCGTTCGGCAGCTCGCCGACCGCGAGCCAGCCGGCCGTGGTGCGCGGCTTCGCGGGCAGTTCGTCGTCGACGAGCCGCGGGATCGCGACGAGATCCCACTCGAGCCCCTTCGACCCGTGGATCGTGAGCACCTGCACGGCGCCCGGCTCGGGGTCGTCTTGGCGGGGCGCGAGCCGGTCACGCTGTTCGGCCTCCACGAGCCAGCCGAGGAAGGCCCCCAGCGTCGCGTGCTCGGCGACGTCGACGAACCCGGTGAGGAGTTCCTCGAACGCGTCGAGGCTCGGTCGGCCGAGCGAGCGGTCGGCGTTCGCTGCGACCTCGATGTCGAGGAGGAGTTCTTGCGCGACGAGCGCGACGAAGTCGACGAGCCCGAGCCCGGCCCGTCGGCGGAGGCCCTGCAGTTGCGCGCCCGCTCGACGGAGACGCGAGAGTCCGGTCTCGCTGAATCCGGCGAGGGCACGGTGCGAATCGGGTGTCGAGAGCAGGAAGTCGAGCGCGTCGACGATCGAAGGCGACTCGTCGGCCGCGATCGAGGCGCGGATGCCTCGGCGCACGTCGTCGGCGAGGCGCCGGCTCGAGGCATCCCGCTCGGCGAGCCAGCCCGCGAGCGAACGCAAGGCCGCGAGGTCGGCGACTCCGATGCGCCACCGCGCGCCCGCGAGCAGCCGGATGAGTTCGGCTCCGGCTGTGGGATCGTGCACGACGCGGAGCGCGCACACGAGGTCGGCGATGACGGGCTGGTCGAGCAGGCCCGCGAGGCCGAGGACGTGCACGGGAACTCCGCGGCGGCGGAGTGCGCTCGCGAACCGGTCGACGTGGGTCATCGTGCGGACGAGGAGAGCGCCGCTCGGAGGCGTTGCGGCACCACGCGCATCGACGCCTGCGAGTCGCTCGGCGAACCACCTCGCGATGCGCTCGGCCTCGTCGTCGATCGTCTCGTGCCATGCGACCTCGATGCGGCCCTGCGCGGCGAACGGCGACGGCGCGAGCGGCGCCTTCGGCACGCCGGAGTCGAGCGGCGCGATGAGCGCGTTGGCGGCGTCGAGGACGGTGCGCGGGTTGCGCCAGCTCGTCGAGAGGTCGAAGAGGTCGGCTCCGGCTTCGCCGCCGAAGTCGCTCCCGAACCGGGCGAGATTCGCCGCGCTCGCGCCGCGCCAGCCGTAGATCGACTGGTCGGGATCGCCGACGGCCATGACGGCGGTGCCGCCGAACAGGGTTGCGAGCAGTCGGGTCTGCACGACGCTCGTGTCTTGGTACTCGTCGAGGAGCACCGCCCGGTAGCGGTCGCGCGCGAGGTCGACGACCTCGGGGTTCCGCTCGCAGATCGCGAGGGCGAGGGCGACCTGGTCGCTGAACTCGACGTACCCGCGCTCGCGCTTGGCCGACTGGTACGCCTCGGCGAGGTCGAGGAGGAGCGGGAGTGCGTCGACGACGGCGAGCGCCTTCTCGAACGACTCGTACGGCACCTTCTTGCGCGGGTTGCCGAACGGCAGGTCATCCATCGCGAGGAAGTCGCGTGCGAACGCTTTGACGTCGCGCGGGTCGGCGACGTTCTCGGCGAGCGCACGGCTGAGTTGCAGCACCGACGCGGTCACCTGGTCGAGCGATCGGTCGAGGTCGACGAGGCGCGGGTCGGCCGAGGAGGCGACGACCGTTCGCGCGAGCTGCCACGAGGATGCCTCGCCGAGCACCGCCGCGTCGGGCTCGCGCCCGATGAGGAGCGCGTGCTCACGGTAGATCGTGCTCGCGAACGAGTGGTAGGTGCCGACCGACGCGGCCTCGAGCGGGTCGAGATCGAGCTCGGCGATGCCCGCCTCCACGAGCTGGGCGACGCGGTCGCGGATCCGCTCGGCGAGTTCGCCGGCGGCCTTGCGCGTGAAGGTGAGGCCGAGCACCTCGGGCACGTCGACGTGCCCGTTGGCGAGGAGCCACACGACGCGGTTCGCCATCGTCTCGGTCTTGCCGCTTCCCGCGCCCGCGACGACGAGGTGCCGCCCGCGCGGGTCGGCTTCGATGACGGCGCGCTGCTCAGGCGTCGGCGCGTCGAGGCCGAGCGCCTCGGCGATCGAGAGCGCCGAGAGCCCCGGCGCGTTCGCCGCGGCCCCGTCCGCCCCGGTCACGCCGACACCGCCGGAACGAGCTGCACGCGGTACTGCCATCCTGAGAACCTCGATCTGTAGGGCAACTCGGCGGGACTGTCGAACGTCGCGCCCGCCATCGTGCGGGCGACGGCGTCGAGCCGTTCGAGGAACGCCTGCTCGGCGTCGTCGTCGAACGGCTGCTGTGCGCGTTCGCTGTAGTCGCGCCCGCTCGCGGGCTTCGCGACGTACACGAGCTTGGCGCCGCCGAGGCGGCCCGCATTCGGCACTTCGGCGGCACGCGCGGCGAGCTGGTAGGCGGCGAGCTGCGGATGCTTCGCCGTCTGCGGGCCTGTCGGGGGCGTGCGGCCGGTCTTGAGGTCGACGATGACGGTCGTGCCGTCGGGCGAGGCCTCGATGCGGTCGATCGTGCCCGTGAGCTTTGCGCGGCCGGCGACGAGGGTGAACCGCCCTTCGGCGCCGAGCAGCACTTTGCCCTCGTCGGCGAACGCCGCGAGGTACCCGGCCGCGCCCTCGGTCATGGTGCGGGCGCCGCGGCGCTCGCGCTCGGCGACCCAGCCTGCCTCGAATCGCAGTTCGTCGAGACGCGCCTCGACATCGGCCCACAGGGTCTCGACGCTCACGTCGCCGTCGTCACGAGCACCGGCGGCCTCGACGACGGCGTGCACGATCGTGCCGATCGAGGCCGCGATCCCCGACGGCGAGGACGCCACGTGGTCGACGAACCATCCGAGCGGCGACTCTTCGGCGCGGTCGATCTGCGACGGAGACACCGCGACGACCGCCTCGGGGTCGCCGTCGAGATCGACGAGGGGCGCCGTCGTCGACGGCTCGCGGAGCCCGTACCACTCGTCGGGGTGGGCACCCGCAACACCCGCCTCGGCGAGCATCCAGAGCGCCGCAGGCGCGTCGCCCGAGGCATCCGCCGCCGCTTCGCGCCGGAGCGCGCCCACGAGCCCGCGAAGGTGCAGCGGACGCTTGCGCACCGCACGGACGCGCTCGCGCGCGTACCCCATGAGCACCGACGGCTGCTCGTCGTCGTTCGCCGTGCACGAGAGCACGAGCTGGCGGGTCGCGCGCGAGATCGCGAGCACGAAGAGCCGCAGCTCGTCGCTGCGGACCGAGGCGCGCGCCTCGGCGACGGTGTCGGGTGCGGGCGCCGGTTCGCCCGATTGCGCCGCAGCGAGCGCGCGGGGCAGGAGCGACGCCTGCAGGATGGTGCCGCGCGGGCGCAGGTTCGGCCACACGCCCTCTTGCAGCCCCGCGACGACCACCACGTCGAACTCGCGCCCGACGAGCGCGGGCGGGGTTGCGACGAGCACGGTCTCGGCCGTGCGCTGCGGCGCGAGCGTGTCTTCGGGCAGTTCGCTCGCGAGCACCTCGTCGACGAATCGCACGGGCGGCGCCCCCGACTCGCGCTCGGCGAACCGCTGCGCCGCCGAGAAGAGCGCCACGGCCGCGTCGAGCGACCGGTTCGCCTCTTCGGCCAGTACGCCCGTGCCGGCCGCCTGGGCCGCCCACTCGGTCGCGAGGCCGCTGCGGTCCCACAGCGCCCACAGCACCTCTTCGATCGTGCCGCCCCGCCCGGCGACGGTGCGCGCCGCCGACAAGAGCTTGGCGAGCCGCCCGGCGCGGCGTGCCGGCGCCGCGTCGATGGTCTCGAATCCGCCGGGTGCGCCGAGCGCGTCGACGAGGAGTTCGTCGGAGGTGCGCCCGCCGCCCGCCGCGAGTTCGTCGTGCCGTAGTGCGAGCCGCAGCCTTCGAAGCCCGACCGCGTCGAGCCGCCCGAGCGGCCCGATGAGGAGCGACACGGCGAGCCCCGCCGTGAGCGGCTCGCGGCCGAGCACGACCGATGCCGCCGCGAGCAGCGCCGCCGCGACCGGCGCGTCGCGGAGCGGCATGCGCGCGACGCCGCCCGCGGTCGGCACGTCGGCGAGCGCGAGCGCGCGCTCGAAGCCCGGCACGTCGCCCCCGGAACGCAGCACGACGGCCATGCGCGACCACGGCACGCCGTCTTTCAGGTGCCGTTCGCGGAGGAGCGCGGCGATCGACTGGCATTCGGCGGCGTGCGAGGGCGCCTCGATGCCGAGGATCGGCGCGAGGGGATCGGATGCCTCGAGCACAGGGCCGGATGCCTCGGGGCTCGCCGACGAGACATCCGGCGACGAGACATCCGACGTGTTCGAGGCATCCGCCCCCTCGCCCCGCCCGCGGTGCGTGCCGCCGAGCGCCGCCCCGATGCGCGACGACACGGCCGCCGTGAGCGCGCGCAACTCGGGACGGCCGCGGTACCGGCCGCCGAGTTCGATGCGTTCGACGGCTGCGCCGAGCAGTTGCGCGAGCGTGCCGAGGAGCTCTGGACGGCCGCCCCGGAAGCCGTTGCTCGCGACGTCGGGGTCGCCGATCGCGACGACCGCGACGCCGCGTCCGGCGAACGCCGCGAGCAGCGCCGCCGCGCCGTGCGTGGCCTCTTGCGCGTCGTCGACGACGATGAGCCGCACGCGTGCGAGCGCACCGAGCGCGAGCTCGGCGTCGGGCTCGGTCGCAGCCAGCCGCACGATGGCGGCCGCGTACGCGCCGAGCTCGCTCGAGTCGAACTGCGACCCGCGCACGAGTTCTTTGACGTCGTCGTACTCGTGCAGGAACTCCCCCGCCGCGATCCACTCCGGCCTCGCCGCGAACCGGCCGAGACCGGCGAGCGCGGGCCCGTCGACACCGTGCTCGACGGCGCGCATGAGGAGTTCGCGGAGTTCGGCTCGGAAGCCGTGCAGCCGCCGCACGTCGTCGCCGAGCGCGTCGGGCCACTGGGGGCCGCCGCCGTCGACCGCGGCGCCCTCGAGCAGGTCGGCGATGAGCTGGTCGTGTTCGGCGCCGGTCAGCAGGGTCACGGGCTCGCCCGTGTGCGCCCGCACGAGCTGGAACGCGATCGAGTTCGCCGTGCGCGCGAGCGGCCCGCGCGTGACTTCGCCGAGACGCACCGAGAGACGGTCGCGGAGGGCCGCCGCCGTCTGCCGGCTCGGCGCGACGAGGAGCACCTCGTCGGTCGCGTACCCGCGGCGCTCGATGCGGTCGGCGACGAGTTCGACCGCGAGGGTCGTCTTGCCCGAGCCGGGCGCGCCGAACACCGCCCCCGAGACGCCGTCGGCGAGCGCGAGGGCGCGCGCGGCGCCGGGGTCGGCGGAGAGCGCGGCCGAGTCGTCGACGACCGGCGCGTCGGGCGAAGCATCCGTCGCTCGGAGTTCGGGTCGGGCGGGTGTTCGGGGCATGTGCGTCACGTTAACCCGTTCCGCCGACAGTGAACGTCAGGCGGGGCCTCCGGGGCGTGCCATAGTGTTGGCAGCACGACAAGAAAGGTGCATCGTGGACGTTCGTATCGGCCTCCAGAACTCCCCTCGTGAACTCGGATTCGAGTCGTCTCAGACGGCCGCCGAGATCGAGCAGGCCGTCTCCGCCGCCCTCTCGGGGCAGCCTCTGCTGAAGCTCACCGACGCCAAGGGCGCCGTGTTCGTCATCCCGACGAGTGCACTCGCCTACGTCGAGATCGGCTCCGAAGACGAGCGTCGCATCGGGTTCGTCGCCTGATGGAGCTCCTCTTCGTCGTCCTCGGCGGTGCCATCCTCGGCCTCGCCGCCCGCTACGTCCTTCCCAAGCGCCACACGCACGGCGTCGTGCTCATTCCGGCGATCGGCGCGGCCGTCGCCGCGGTCGTCTGGGTCGGGCTCACCTGGCTCGGCTGGGCGTGGGACGGAGGCTGGATCTGGGTCGCGTCGCTCGCCGCTGCAGGCGTCGTCGCCGCGGCATCCGCGCTCCTCATCGGGCCGCGTCGCGAGCACGCCGATCACGTCCTCTTCGAGCGCCTCTCGCGCCCTGGCACGGCCGCCGCGCGCTGACGCCCACCGCACGAACGGGCGCCCTCGTCTCGAGGGCGCCCGTTCGGCGCATTCAGGCCGTGAGGCCGAGCGCGTCCATACGGCGCGTGTGCTCGGCGATGAGTTCGGTGAACACGGGTTCGACGTCTTCGTCGCGGCGTCCTTCGGGCTCCGCTGCGCGGAGCGCGTTGCGGGCGACGAGCAGGGTGTCCCCGACGAGGCTGCGACCCCACAGGGCGAGCCGGTCCGCGAGGCCGGGATCTTCGGCGATCGCCCGCTGGAGTTCGGCCGAGAGGACCTCGGCGGCGCCCGCCTCGGAGAGGATGTCGCGCACGCGCGCGCCGCGGTCGTGCGGGAGTCCGGCGGCGAGCCGTGCGAAGAAGTCGTCGAGCATGCCCGACGTGACGTGGATGCCGAGGAGGAGTTCGGACCACTCGGCGCCCGCGATCTTCTCGCGGAAGCGGTCGAGCTCTGGTGTGAACGGCGCCATGACCTCGACGGGCTCCACGCCGTCGCGGCGGAGTTCGGCGATGAGCGCGTGGTGCTTCTTGAGCGCGACGCCCGCGGCGGCGCTGAGTCCCTCTTTCGAGGCGAGCGTGGGGGCGCCGGCGACGGCCTTGGCGAGGTTCTCGAAGCTCTCGAGCTGGAGCACGGCCGCTTGGCCGAGCAGCTCGTTCGGTTCGGGGACGAGTTCGGTGAAGTCGACCTTCGCGAGCTGGGTCGGCGTCACGCGCGGACGGATGAAGGGCGTCTCGCGCTTCTCGCGCCGACTGGAACGGAACACCACGCCAGACAGCATATCCGGGCCCGTTCAGGTCGCTCGGCTAGGGTAGGGGGGCACGCGGGCGATGGAACCGCGGCCGTGCGCCGGCTGGAGAAGACACCGGGCGCATCCCATGAATCACCGACAGGACTCTCCGTGACCACGTTCACCGAACTCGGCGTCGCGCCCGACATCGTCGAGGCACTCGCCGGCAAGGGCATCGTCGATGCCTTCCCCATCCAAGAGCAGACCATCCCCCTCGCCCTCACCGGGCAGGACATCATCGGCCAGGCCAAGACCGGCACGGGCAAGACGTTCGGCTTCGGCCTCCCGATCATCCAGCGCCTCGGCGACGACCCGGCGCCGGGCGTCAAGGTGCTCGTCGTCGTGCCGACGCGCGAGCTGTGCGTGCAGGTGACCGAAGACCTCGAGCTCGCGACGTCGAACCGTGCGACGAAGGTCGTCGCGATCTACGGCGGCAAGGCGTACGAGGGGCAGATCGAGGCGATCAAGGCGGGTGCGCAGATCGTCGTCGGCACGCCCGGACGCCTCCTCGACCTCGCGAGCCAGCGCCTGCTCGATCTCGGCCAGGTGCAAGAGATGGTGCTCGACGAAGCCGACAAGATGCTCGACCTCGGCTTCCTCCCCGACATCGAGAAGCTGTTCGCGAAGACGCCGGCCGTGCGCCACACGATGCTGTTCTCGGCGACCATGCCGGGCGTGATCGTCGCGCTCGCGCGCCGCTTCATGACGAAGCCGATCCACATCCGCGCGACCGACCCCGACGAGGGCCTCACGCAGGCGAATATCAAGCACGTCGTCTACCGCGCGCACTCGCTCGACAAAGACGAAGTGATCGCCCGCATCCTCCAGGCCGAGGGCCGCGGCAAGACGGTCATCTTCACGCGCACCAAGCGCGCCGCGGCGAAGCTCGTCGAAGAGCTCAACGACCGCGGGTTCAACGCGGCGGCCGTGCACGGCGACTTGAACCAAGACCAGCGCGAGCGCGCGATGGCCGCGTTCAAGGCGGGCAAGAAAGACATCCTGATCGCGACCGATGTCGCAGCCCGCGGCATCGACGTCGACGACGTGACGCACGTCATCAACCACACGATCCCCGACGACGACAAGACGTACCTGCACCGCGCGGGCCGCACGGGCCGTGCCGGCAAGACGGGAATCGCGGTCACGTTCGTCGACTGGGACGATCTGCACAAGTGGGCACTGATCAACCGCGCGCTCGAGTTCGGCCAGCCCGAGCCGACCGAGACCTACTCGTCGAGCCCGCACCTCTACACCGACCTCGACATCCCTGCGGGCACGAAGGGGCGCCTGAAGCCGGCCGCCGCCGCGCCGCGCGCCGCGACCGCCGGTCGCACCGAGGGCGAGCGTGCGCCGCGCGGCGAGCGCGCCTCGGGCGACCGCGCACCGCGCAGCCGGACGCGCACGCGCGGCGGACGCCCTGCGGGCGAAGGCCAGACGGATGCCTCGAGCCAGGCCCCTGCGGCGAGCGCGGGCGGCGAGCCCGTCCGCGAGCCCGGTACGGGCACGCACGACGGCCACGGTCACGAGCACCACGACGGCAACGCGGCTCCGCGTCGGCGTCGCCGCCGTCGCGGCGGCTCGCGCTCGGGCGGGCAGGCACCCGCGGCGCCGCAGGCGTAGGCCGCGCGCGTCAGCGCGCTGCGACCACCGGATGCCTCGTCCCGAGCCGCGCTCGGACGGGGCATCCGTCGTCTCAGTCGGTGGGCCGGGGGCGGTTCGGGCGCTACGGCAGCACGGGCACGCTGCCCGTGCCTTCGGCGACGATGCGTGCGACGACGTCGGGCGCGGTCGTCTGCTCTCCGAGTCGGTTGGGCTTGCCCGCCCCGTGGTAGTCGCTCGAGCCGGTGATCGCGAGGCCGTACTTCGCGGCGAGTTCGCGGAGGCGCGGCTTGGCCGTTTCGCGGTTCTCGGGGTGGTCGATCTCGAGGGCGAAGAGGCCCGCGTCGACGAGTTCCGCGAGCCGCGGCTCGGGGATGATCAGCCCGGCCCCGCGCGTGCCCGGGTGGGCGAGGACCGGCACTCCCCCGGCCGCACGGATGAGCCGCACGCCCGCGACGGGGTCGGGTGCGTAGTGCGGCTGCGCGTAGCCGTTGCGCGGGTCGAGGATGCCGTCGAACGCGGCAGAACGGTCGGGCACGTGCCCGCGCGCGACGAGCGCGTCGGCGATGTGCGGGCGGCCGATGGTCGCGCCCTCGGCGGTCTGGGCGAGGACGTCGTCCCACGTGAGGGCGTAGTCGCGCGAGATGCGTTGCACGATCTCTTCGGCACGGGTGAGGCGCGATTCGCGGATGCGGGCGGTCTCGGCGAGGAGCGCTTCGTCGAAAGGATCGATGAGGAGTCCGAGCAGGTGCACGCTCGTGTAGCCGTCGCGCGTCGAGAGCTCCATGCCGGGGATGAGCGCGACGCCCGTCTCGGGGACGGCGGCGGCGGCTTCGGCCCACCCGGCGGTCGAGTCGTGGTCGGTGAGCGCGATCGCGCCGAGTCCGATCGACGCCGCCTCGGCGAGGAGCGCCGCAGGCGTCTCGGTGCCGTCGGAAACGACCGAGTGCACGTGCAGGTCGGCGGCGCCGAACGGCCACGGGGTCTGCGAGGGCGCGGGGTCGGCTGGCATCTGCTCATGCTAGCGGCGGCCTCCCAGCAAGGCCGCCCGCGACCTCGTTAGGCTCGGTGGAATGCTCCTGCGCATCCTCGGCTGGGCCGTCTTCGTCGCGACGGTCGTCGCTGCCGCGGTGCTCGCGTGGCCGCAGGCGTGGGGGCTTCACAACCAGTGGGTCGCGGCGCACGTCGTCGCGCTCCGCGGGATCGCGGCGGCTGGAGGCATCCTCTTCGCCCTGGTCTTCGCGCTGTTCGCGATCCCGAAGCGCACGCGGCGCTTCGGCGTCGCGATGGCGACGGTGCTCGCGGTCTTCGCGGCCGCGAACGTCGGGGTGCTCGCGTCGCGGGGCTTCGCCGGGTCGGATGCCTCGGCCGAGACATCCGCCGACCCGACCTCGGTGACCGTCCTCGCCTGGAACACGCTCGGCGAGGAGCCGTCGGCGGCGATGATCGCGCAGCTCGCGCTCGACGAGGGCGCCGACGTCATCGCGCTCCCCGAGACGACCGAGGAACTCGGCGAGGAGATCGCCGTGCTCATGCGCGACGGCGGGCGGCCCATGTGGGTGCATTGGCAGTCGTTCGACCAGATCTCGAAGGCGCGCTCGACGACCCTCCTCATCAGCCCCGATCTCGGCGACTACGACGTCGTGTCGGCCGAGGCGACGGGTCCGCCCGGCAACACGAACACGCTGCCGACGGTCGTGGCCGATCCTGTCGACGGCGACGGGCCGCGCATCATCGCGGTGCACGCGGTCGCGCCGATCCGCTGGGAGCTCCGCAACTGGCGGAGCGACCTCGACTGGATCGCCGACCAGTGCGCAGGCGACGACGTGATCATGGCGGGCGACTTCAACGCGACCGTCGACCATTTCGCGGGACGCGGGGTCGACGGCGGCGATCTCGGCCGCTGCCGCGACGGCGCGGTCGCGGCGGGCGCGGGCGGGATCGGCACGTGGCCGACCGATCTGCCCGAGTTCTTCGGCGCCCCCATCGATCACGTGCTCGCGACGCCCGATTGGAAGGTCGCGTCGTTCCGGGTGCTCGGCGAACTGGATGACTCGGGCAGCGACCACCGCCCGGTCGTGTCGACGCTCGTCCGCGCGGGCTGAGTCGCGCGAACGAGCTTGCGGCCGAAGCATCCGGCCGTTCCGACATCGGCGCGTGGTGGGAGAATGGGGACATGTCCGAGACCACCGACACCTCGACCGCGCCCGTTTCGACCGACACCCCCGAGTCGAGCGAGGCGACCCAGACCGCCGACCGCAATCGCAACCGTTCGACGACGCCCGGTTCGGAGCACTTCAAGGAGTTCATCTCCACGGAGTGGGCCGAGCGCGACGAGCCGCTTCCCGCTCCGCGCGAGCAGGCGGCGTTCGCGGCCGCGCGCCGTGCGAAGGTGTCCGCGGCGTTCCCGGGACTCCGGCTCGTGATCCCCGCGGGCGAGATGAAGCAGCGGGCCAACGACACCGAGTACCCCTACCGTGCGCACTCGGCGTTCGCGCACCTCACAGGCTGGGGCAGCGACTCCGAGCCCGGCGCAGTGCTCGTGCTCGAGCCGTCGGGCGACGGTCACGACGCGACGGTCTACTTCCGCGAGCGCGCGGGGCGCGACTCCGACGAGTTCTACGCGAACCCCGCGATCGGCGAGTTCTGGATCGGGCCGCGCCCGTCGCTCGCGCACGTCGCGGCCGACCTCGCGGTCGCCACTCGCGACATCCGCGACTTCGACGCCGTCGTCGACCGCATCGACACCGCGACGCTCGTGCTTCGCGAGGCCGACCCCGAACTGACCGAGCGCGTCGACAACGCGCGCGTACGCTTCGCCGCCGAGAAGGCGCTCAGCGAGAACGCGCAAGACACGCCCTTCTCGATCGAGTTCAACGCCGAGCACGAGCCCGACGACGACCTCGCGCGGGTCGTGAGCGAGCTGCGGCTCGTGAAGGACGCGTTCGAGATCGCCGAGCTCCAGGCGGCCGTCGACTCGACGGCTCGCGGCTTCGGCGAAGTGCTCGCCGAGCTCCCCCGCATCACGAGCGAAGTGCGCGGCGAGCGCGTCATCGAGGGCGTCTTCGCGACACGTGCGCGCCTCGAGGGCAATGACGTCGGCTACGGCTCGATCGCGGCCGCAGGCCCGCACGCGACGATCCTCCACTGGACGCGCAACGACGGCCCCGTCGTGCCCGGCGACCTCGTGCTCCTCGACGCGGGCGTCGAACGCGACACCTACTACACCGCCGACATCACGCGCACGTTCCCCGTGAACGGCACGTTCTCCGACGTGCAGCGCAAGGTCTACGAGGCCGTGCTCGAAGCCGCCGACGCGGCGTTCGCGATCGTCAAGCCCGGCATCGTCTTCCGCGAGGTGCACGCCGAGGCCATGAAGGTCATCGCGAAGAAGACCGCCGAGTGGGGCTTCCTGCCGGTCACGGCCGAAGAGTCGCTCGAGCCCGAGAACCAGTACCACCGCCGCTACATGGTCCACGGCACGAGCCACCACCTCGGCCTCGACGTGCACGACTGCGCGCAGGCGCGGCGCGAGCTCTACATGGACGGAACGGTCGAGGCGGGCATGGTCTTCACGATCGAGCCCGGCCTGTACTTCCAGCCCGACGACCTCACGGTGCCCGAGGAGTTCCGCGGCATCGGCGTCCGCATCGAGGACGACATCCTCGTGACCGCCGACGGCGCCGTGAACCTCTCGGCGGCGATCCCGCGCACCGTCGACGCCGTCGAGGCGTGGGTGCGGGGCGCGCAGGGCTGAGTCAGGCGGTGCCCGCCGCACGCCGCGCGGCGCGGCGGGCCTGCCACCACGCCCAGAACTTGGCGAGCATGCGCTTGAGCGACGCGGCGGCCCGGCGCGCCCACGCGAACTCGGTGCCGAGGATCGCGAGGCCGAGGAAGACGACGAGCCAGCCCGGTCCCGGCAGGGGCACGAGGGCGAGGCCGCCGACGGCGATCACGCCGCCGAGCACGCCGACGGCCGCGCGGTAGACGGTGCGAAGGCGAGGGTGGCGGTCGATCCGGCGGCGGATGCCTCGGAGCGCGCGCCGGATCGGCCGATCGCGCCGCTCGCCCGCGGCGATCTCGGCGTCGATGCGGCCCTCGAGTCCGTCGTGCGCTGACATGCGCGTCACGATATATCGCGAGTCTGCGGATCGTCCGTGAATCAGGCGAGGATGTCCCGGCGAAGGATTCTCAGCGACCGCCCTCGGCGTCCCCGGTGGGCTTCGACGCATCCGAGGCATCCGGTGCGCTCGAATCATCCGCCGACTGCGCACCCGCCTCGGGCGCATACTCGCCGTACTGCGGACGCTCGGGCGCGCCCGCGCGGCCGCGGCCGCTTCGTTCCGCGCCCGGCGCGCGGCATCCTGCGCCTCGCCGTAGGTGAGCTGTGGGCCGGTCGGTTCTGGTGCCGCCGTCGCCGGCTGCTCGGCCGGCGCCGACGACGCAGCCGCGGCCGTGACATCCGGAGCGCTCGACTCGGCCCGCGCCGACGAGCCAACCGCCTGCTCCGCCGCGCTCGCATCGACCCCGAGGACGTTCCGCGCCCGCGCGACGTGCGCCGTGTCGGCGATGATCGCGTAGCGGGTGGCGAGCACCTGCATGACCGACGTGAAGTCGCGGCGGCGGCGGTTGACGGAGTACGACACGAGCCCCGCGATGACGCCGAACCCGGCGCCGATGAGCACGGCCGACGCGAGGATGCCGATTCCGGCGCCCGTCGGGGAGAAGATGAAGAACAAGAGGCCGAGGAACGTGCCGAACCACGCGCCCGAGATCGCGCCGGCGCCCGCCGCGCGACTCCACGTGAGCTTGCCCGTGATGCGCTCGACGCTCGTCAGATCGGTGCCGACGATCGCGAGCTCGTTGACCGGGAACTCGGCCTTCGCGAGCTTGTCGACGGCGGCCTGCGCGGCTTCGTAGGTCTCGAAACTGGCGACGGTCTCGCCCTTCGGCAGAGCCGGGAACCCCTGGGCGGCGCGACGGCCGAACGGCGATTGACTGGTCACGCGCTCATCCTCCCACGAGCCGTGGCGCGGGGACCCGGCGTTGCGTCGGCGAGGGCTAAGTTGGTAGTCGTGAGCGCCACGAGAGTCTTCGTCGCCCGACTCGCCGGCTGCGCCGTCTTCGACCCCGCCGGTGACCGCGTCGGGAAGGTGCGCGACGTCCTCGTCGTGTACCGCCGAACCGAAGCCCCCCGCGTCGTGGGGCTCATCGTCGAGGTGCCCGGCAAGCGCCGCGTGTTCCTCTCGATCGGCCGCGTCACCTCGATCGGCGGCGGCCAGATCATCACGACGGGCCTCATCAACCTGCGCCGCTTCGAGCAGCGCGGCGGCGAGGTGCGCGTCATCGCCGAGATGCTCGGCCGCAAGGTCGTCTTCAACGACGGCTCGGGCGAGGCGACCATCGAAGACGTCGCGATCGAAGAGCACGACCCCGGCGAGTGGGAGGTCGAGCAGCTCTTCGTGCGTCGGCCCAAGGGCGCGACGCCGTTCTCGAAGGGGCAGTCGGCGTACGTCACGTGGCGCGAGGTGCGCGAGCAGGCGACGCCCGCGGGCGAGGCCCAGTCGGCCGAGCAGCTCATCGCGACCTACTCCGACCTGAAGCCCGCCGACCTCGCGAACACCCTCCTCGACCTGCCCGCCCAGCGCAGACAAGAGGTCGCCGAAGAACTCCCCGACGACCGGCTCGCCGACGTCCTCGAAGAGATGCCCGAGGCCGACCAGGTCGAGATCATCGCGGGCCTCGGCGACGACCGCGCCGCCGACGTCCTCGACCACATGCAGCCCGACGACGCCGCCGACCTCATCGCGCAACTGCCCGAGGAGCGCGGCGAGCACCTGCTCGAGCTCATGGAGCCCGAAGAGGCCGACGATGTTCGCATGCTCCTGACCTACGCTCCCGAGTCGGCGGGCGGTCTCATGACGACCGAGCCCATCATCGTCTCGGCCGACGCGACGGTCGCCGAGGGCCTCGCGCTCATCCGCCGCCACGACCTGCCGCCGGCACTCGGCGCGGCCGTGTGCGTGACGCTGCCGCCGTACGAGCCGCCGACGGGGCGCTTCCTCGGCATCGTGCACTTCCAGCGCATGCTCCGCTACCCGCCGCACGAGCGGCTGGGCTCGCTCCTCGACCAGGGCCTGGAACCGGTAACGGCCGACACGTCGGCCGCCGAGGTCGCGCGCATGCTCGCGAGCTACAACCTCGTCTCTGTGCCCGTCGTCGACGAGAAGCACCGGCTCGTCGGCGTCGTCACGATCGACGACATCCTCGACTACCTCCTCCCCGACGATTGGCGAAGTCATCCCGAAGACGGGGAGGTGACCAGGCGCGCGGCCGCGCGCGCCCAGCTGACGACGGGGAGCATCCCGATCCCGCACGGAAGGAGGGCAGGAGATGGCACGCGCTGACGCCGACGACCGGCGATTCGAGACCCCGAAGGGCACGCGCCGAACCGCGTTCCGCGGCGGAATGGACAAAGACACGTTCGGCCGCTTCTCCGAGGCCTTCGCGCGCGGCATGGGCACGTCGGGATTCCTCATCGGCATGACGGTCTTCGTCGTCGTGTGGCTGCTGTGGAACACGCTCATGCCCGCGGTGCTGCAGTTCGACCCGCGCGAGCTGAACTTCACGCTCCTGACGCTCATCCTGTCGCTGCAGGCGAGCTACGCGGCGCCACTCATCCTCCTTGCGCAGAACCGCCAGGACGACCGCGACCGCGTCCAGATCGAACAAGACCGCCAGCGGGCCGAGCGCAACCTCGCCGACACCGAGTACCTCGCGCGCGAGGTCGTCGCGCTGCGGCTCGCGATGCGCGAGCTGGCCTCGAAAGACTTCATCCGCGCCGAGCTCCGCCAGATCATCGACGAGCTCGACAAGCGCGACGGGGAGCGCGAGGCGGCGGAGTCGGCGGATGCCGCGGGGTCGGTCGAGCATGGTCGCTGACGACACGCTCGCCCTCGCCGAGCGCGTGCGCGCCGCGCTCGCGTCGGTCATCGACCCCGAGATCCGCCGCCCGATCACCGACCTCGACATGGTCGGCGGCGTCGAGGCGACGGGCGACGGGCGCGTGCGCGTCGACGTGCGGCTGACGATCGTCGGATGTCCCGCGAGCGACCGCATCGAGCGCGACACGCGCGCCGCGGCCGAGGCCGTCGCGGGTGCGGGCAACGTCGACGTCGCGCTCTCGGTCATGACGCCCGAGCAGCGCCAGGCGCTCACCGAGAAGCTGCGGGGTGGAGCCTCGGCGCGGCAGAACCCCTTCGGCCCAGGGAGTCTCACGAGGGTCGTCGCGATCACGAGCGGCAAGGGCGGCGTCGGAAAGTCGACGCTCACGGCCAACCTCGCGGTCGCGCTCGCTGCGCGCGGGCTCTCGGTCGGGCTCATCGACGCCGACGTGCACGGATTCTCGATCCCGGGGCTGCTCGGTCTCCTCGACGAGCACGGCAACCCGGTGCGGCCCACGCAGGTCGACGACATGATCCTGCCGCCCGTCGCGCACGGCGTGAAGGCCATCTCGATCGGCATGTTCGTCGAGCCCGCCGAGCCGGGCGGTCGCGCGTCGTCCGTCGCGGTCGCGTGGCGTGGCCCGATGCTGCACCGCACGCTCTCGCAGTTCCTCACCGACGTGTACTTCGGCGACCTCGACGTGCTGCTCGTCGATCTGCCGCCCGGCACGGGCGACGTCGCGATCTCGCTCGGGCAGCTGCTGCCGAACGCCGAGGTCGTCGTCGTGACGACCCCGCAGCCCGCCGCCGCCGACGTCGCCGAGCGCTCGGGCGTCGTCGCGCGCCAAACCGGCCAGACCGTGATCGGCGTGGTCGAGAACATGGCGGCGTTCGCGGCACCGGATGGATCGGTGCTCGACCTCTTCGGAGCGGGCGGCGGCGAGGAGCTCGCGCGGCGGCTCTCGGAAGGGCAAGACGAACCGGTGCCTGTGCTCGCGAGTGTGCCGCTCAGCGTCGCGCTGCGCCGCGGCGGCGATTCGGGGCATCCGGTTGTGGCGACCGAGCCCGACGATCCGGCGGCGCGCGCGATCGAGCAGGTCGCGGCGGCGCTCGCGACCCGCCCGCGGTCGCTGCAGGGCCGTCGGCTCGACGTCTCGGTGCGCTGAGCGGATGTCCCGCCGCGCCGCTTGTGCCGACGCAGGAGTTCGGGCACGCTGATCGCGGGGGCGGACGCAGACGGAGGGGGTCAATGCGGAGAGCGTGGCGCAGGGTCGGCATGGTGCTCGTCGCAGCACTCCTCGGCGGCGGCATCGTCGTCGTGGCGCCGCCCGTCGCCCCGCGCGCCGAGGCCGCGACTGCGCCCACTCCGCTCACGATGTGGCGCGAAGACTTCGAGAACGGCACGACGGACACGTACGTCGGACTTGAGGACTACATCGGTGCGAACGGCGAGCGCTACACCGCGTCGCCGTACTGGCTGGACTTCGCGCAGTGCAACGGGTTCCTGATGAGCGGCAACTCGACCGTGCCCGGGACCTGCCCGGCCGGAACGCTCGGATCGATGACCCGAGCCCTCGGTCTCATCCAGCTCGCGCACGGCGAACCGGTCGCCGATGTCGGTGACAACTTCGCGTTGTCGACGTTCAGCCGCAACAACCAGACCCAGGTCCCGCTCGGCACGACCATGCTCCAGACCGTCGGAACGGTGCCCCTGCAGTTCCGCGAGAATCCGAGCACCCGCACACGGTTCATCGGCTTCTCGGTGGACGCCGCCGAGACCGCCTGCGGCGCGTCCCAGCAGGCCCAGCTCGTCTTCACGCTGGGATATGGAGGACAGCAGTACACGGTCTCAGACGCCATCAAGCCCTGTTCAGACCCGCGCTCCGCGATCTACGGCGGCGTGCGGGGCGGTCGCTTCTACTCACCCGGCTCGTTCCTCGTCGATGCCGGACAACCCGGCGTCGCACAGCCCGCGAGCCTCGTCGTGTCGAATCTCGAGCCCCACGGCGGCAGCGGCAACGACGCCGCGATCGACAACATCAGCGTCTACGACGTGACCCCGGTCGTCGAGCCTTCGTTCGTCGAGACCTCCATGCCCTCCAACGGCACGGCCACCCTGCAGTTCGAGGTCGTCAATGCGACCGACCTCGCAGGAAAGCCCGGCTGGGGCTTCGACGCCGCGCTTCCCGACGGCCTCGAGATGGTGCCGGGGTCGGTCGCCGGCGGCTCGTGCTCCGCGACGGTGGATGCCTCGGGCGACACGGTCAGCGTGACAGCCGGCAATCTCGGCGCGGGCGTCGCGTCGTGCACGGTGACAGTGACGGTACGCCCTGTCTCGCCACCCGATCGTGCGAATCCGGAGACCCAGACCTTCGTCATCGGAGCCGACGACCTCGACCAGACGGTCGGCGTCGACCCCGTCGGAAGCGACCAGATCGAGTTCTACTTCGTCGACCTCGCGATCGCGAAGTCGGCGTCACCCGCAGAGGCCGGCCCCGGCGATACCGTCGCGTACACCGTGACCGCGACGAACGTCGGCAACGGTCCGTTCCTCGACGACTTCCCCGCGATCCTCGTCGACGACCTCACCGACGTGTTCGACGACGCGACCTTCAACGCCGACGCCGCGTTCGACCGCCCGGGCGAGACCCTGCTCGCGGGGGCGCCGCGACTCCGGTGGTCGGGCGGACTCGACCAGGGCGACACGGTCACGCTCACGTACACCGTGACCGTGCACGCTCCGCTGCCTGACGAGTCCGACAGAACGCTCCGCAATACGGCCTTCGCGGCCGAGACACCGGGGCAGGCAACCCCCGACTGCGACCCGGCCGATCCCGACCCGGCGGTGCCGTGCGCCGTGCACGAGATCGACCTCTGGAGTCTCGCGTTCACGAAGACGCCGTCGCCGACGACCGCGCTCGTCGGCGAGACCGTGACCTACACGCTTACAACGCTCAACGACGGCCTCGAGCCGCTCACCGTGACCGACCTCGACGACCCGCTCCTCGCCGACCTGACGTGGGACGACGACCTCGACCCGCCGTTCACCCTCGCCCCGGGCGACTCGGCCACCGCGACCGGCACGCACACCCTCACGCAGGCCGACGTCGACGCCGGCGGCGTGCCCAACACGGCGACGCTCACGGCCCAGACACCGCTCGGCACGACCGTCTCGCGCACCGCGTCGGCCGACGTGGATGCACCCCAGTCCCCCGGGCTCACGGTCGTGAAGGTCGCCGAGCTCTCGGGACCAGTCGACCCCGTGCCCGGAACTCCCGTCGATTTCTCCGCGACGATCGAGAACACCGGCAACGTCACGCTGACGGGCGTCGTCCTGAGCGATCCGCTCGTGCCGCCCGGTGACATCAGCTACGAATGGCCCGATCCGGCCTCCCCGGGCGTGCTCGCACCCGGCGAGTTCGCGACCGCCTCGGCGCCCTACCCGATCACCCAAGCCGACATCGACTCAGGCCGGGTCGTGAACACCGCGACGGTCGACGCCTCGACGTCCCTCGGCGCACCCGTGCACGCCGTCTCGAACGAAGAGACCGTCGTGATCGGGCAGACCGCGGCGATCCGCATCGTGAAGTCGGCCGTGCTGCCCCCCGTCCGCTCCCTCGGCGAGGTCGGCACCGCCATCCCGTACGAGTTCGAGATCACGAACACCGGCAACCTCGTGCTCGAGAACGTCACGGCCGCCGACCCGATCCTCGGCACGCTCGTCTACGGCGAGTGGCCCGGCGCGGCGGGCCGGCTGGAACCCGGGCAGAGCGTGACGGCGACCGGATCGGTCGCGATCACCCAGGCCGACCTCGACCGCGGCTCGATCGAGAACACGGCGACGGCGACCGGCACCCCAACGGTGCCGGCCGACGCGCCGACGGCCCAGAGCAACACCGTCACGGTCGTGCTGCCGTCCTCCCCCGCGATCGGTCTCGAGAAGACCGGATCGGTCGCCGAGCCCGTTGCGACCGGCTCGACCGTCGACTACGTCTTCACGATCACGAACCCGGGCAACCTGACCCTCACGGGCGTCGAGGTGTCCGACCCGCTCCTCGCGGGCGTCGACCTCGTGTACACGTGGCCCGATCCGGCCGCGCCCGGCGTGCTGCCGCCCGGACTCGAGGCGACCGCCGAAGCGAGCCTCGCCCTGAGTCAGTCGCAGATCGACGCGGGTGCCCTCACGAACCGCGCGACGGTCACGGGCACTCCCCCGCAGGGACTCGACGCCGTCTCCGACGAGGACGACGCCGAGGTCGAGTGGGAGCTCACCCCGTCGCTCGCCCTCGACGGCGTCGGCGAACTCGACGCGGGCTCCCGCCCCGACCCCGGCGACCCCGTCCGGTTCCTGTACACGATCACGAACGACGGCAACACGACGCTCACCGACGTCGACCTCGACGTGCCGACGCTCTGCGCAGACGGCGAGATCGGCGATCCGGTGTGGCCTGCCGCAGCGGGCACCCTCCTTCCCGGCGAGCACGCCACCGTGACCGCGACCTGCCCGCTCACTCGCGCCGAGATCGACGCCGGCGGCACCGACCAGACCGCCGTCGCCGTCGGGCAGCCCCCGCGCGGCGATCCGCTCGAGGCGAACGCCTCGCCCGCGGTCGTGCTGCCGCGCCTGCCCGAGGTGCGAATCGAGAAGTCGGGCGAGGTCGCCGACAACGGCGGCGCCGGGCCGGTCTACCCCGGACAGGTCGTCGTGTGGCACCTCACGATCTCGAACCTCGGCAACGTCACCCTCGACCCGCTCGTCGTCGACGACCCGCCCGTCGGCTTCGGGTCGATCGTGATCGAGTCCTGGCCCGACCGACCCGGCACCCTCCCCGCCGGCATGTCCGTCGAGGCCACGACCTGGTCGGTCGTCACCGAAGCCGACGCCGACCGCGGCTACGCCGAGAACGTCGGTCGCGTCGAGGGTCTCGCGCCAGACGAGCAGGAGCTCGACGACGAGGCATCCGCTCGCGTGGAACTGCCCGAGAGCCCCTCGATCGCGCTGAGCGTCGGCGGCGCGCTCGCGCCCGGTGCGACAGGTGCCGTCGGAGACCTCGTGACGTTCACCTACCACGCAACGAACACGGGCAACGTGACGCTCGATGAGGTCGACATCGTCGATCCGATGCCGGGGCTCAGCGCGCTCGTGTTCGACTGGCCGGGCGCCGACCGCCTCCTCGCGACGGGTGAGTCGGTCACGGCCGTTGCGACCTACGCCGTCACCGCGGACGACGTGGCGCGCGGCTGGGTGGCCGACCCCGCGACGGCGTCGGGCGTGTCGCCGCAGGGGACGACGGTCACCGCGACCGCCGACGTGCGGGTGCCGCTGCCGCGCCGGCCGTTGCCCGCGAGCGGCTTCGATGCGATGTCGCCGGTCGTCGCAGCGGTCTGGCTTCTGCTCGCGGGGGCCGTGCTCGTCGCGGCCCGTCGTCCGAGGCGGGTCCGACGCTGATTCGACGCCGCGCCGGATACGCCCCGATGCCACATATCCGCCGGTCCTCGGCGGCCCGTACGGTGGACTGGATCGTCGCGCTCTCGCTCGCCGGAGCCTCGCTGAGCGGCTGCGTGACGGCGACAGCGCCCGTGGAGACGCGGGATCCGGCAGGACTCTCGGGCATCACGGCGAGCGTGAGCCAAGGGCGCGTGGATGTCTCGAGCGGCCGCATCTTCGTGCTCGTCACGAACGGGCGCGACGAGCCGATCACGGTCGCGTCCGTCGAGGTGCACTCGCCCGGCTTCGAGCCGGGCATGGCGAAGCAGAAGCCGACGGCGTTCCCTGCCGGACGTGCGATCGCGATCCGCCTCGCCCCGACGGCCGCGATCTGCGACGAGCCGGTCGACCCGATCACGGTGCGGCTCGACGTCACGACGCCCGACGGCGCCGTGCACGACGAGGTCGCGGCGGATGACCCGTACGGGTCGCTCGAGCGCATCCACGACCAGGCCTGCCTCGGCGAGTCGGTCGCCGCGGTCGCCGCGCTGACCCTGCCCGATCACCTGCGGAGCACGGGTTCGGGCGCCGAACGGCGCGCGGTCATCGACATCGCCGTCGCGCCCGTCGGCGCCCCGGCCGACGGCGCGGCCGCTTCGTTCCACGTTTCGGGCGTGCGCGGCACGACGCTCATCAACGCCGAGGGCGGATTCAACTGGGATCTCGACCTGACGATCGCGGCGTCCGACCCGCCGTCGACGATCGAGCTTCCGGTGCGCCCGGGCCGCTGCGACGCGCACGCCGTCGCCGAGGACAAGATCGGCACGATCCTGCCGTTCGAGATCGAGACGAGCGACGGACGCTCGGGGCAGCTCGGGCTCCCTGCGAACGACACCCTCCGCGCCGAGCTCTACGCCTACTACTCCGAGCGCTGCGGGCTGCCGGGCTCGGGATAGACGTCGTGCGCGCGACGCAGACCCGGTTTCCACTCACGGCGGGCGGCACTTCGGCACCGGCGAAGCAACGCCCGTCGAGGTCGGCGCTCCCTACCCGACCGACGCGCTCGAGACGGGCACGTGCGAGACGTCCACGTCGCTCTTCCGCAGCGGATACCGCGCGAGCGCGACGAGGCTGAGGGCGACGAGCACCGCGGGAAGCGCGCTGAAGCTCAGCACGATGCCGGTGATCGCGGCGGGCCCCTGCCCGACGAATTCGGCACCCGTCGACTCGAGGTAGCCCGTCGAGGCGAGCACGATCGTGAGCAGGGTCGCCCCGAGCGCCATGCCCGTCGTCTCCCCGGCCGTCCAGACGCCCGTGAAGGTGCCCGCCCGGTCGATGCCGTGCTGTGCGCGGTCGTGCGAGATCACGTCGGGCAGCATCGCCATGGGCAGCGACTGCATGCCCGCGTAGGCGGCGCCCGCGATGCCGACCGGCAGGTACACCCACACGCCGGGCGCCCACAGGAGCCCGACGAGGCTCGCCGCCGCGAGCGCGAACACGATGCTCGCGAGCGCGAACCCCCGCTCCTTGCCGATGCGGCGGGCGAGCACCGCCCAGAGCGGCGCACACAGGAGCGCGGGCGCGATGAGCGCGACGAAGAGGAGCGTCACGGCGTCTTCGGAGCGCAGGACCCAGGTCGCGATGTACTGGGCGCCCGCGAGCATGCCTCCCGTCGCGAGCGCCTGGAGGAGGAACGCGGTGAGGAGCGTGCGGAACGGCCGGCTGCGCCGGAGCGCGGCGAAGCCCTCGCGGTAGCCCTCGAGCGGGCTGCGGCGCGAGGCATCCGCGCTGTCCAGGACATCCGCGCTGTCCGGGACATCCGGAGCACTCGCTGCGACCGCTCCGCGCGCCGCCGTCGTCGACGCGACGAGCATGCCTGCGCCGATCGCGATGCCAGCGACGATCGCCATGACGAGGTAGCCGACGTGCTCGTCGGCGAACGCGCCGCGGATCTCGGGGCCGCCCGCGCCGAACGCGAGGATCGCGAACGTCAACACGACGACGCGCCACGTGAGCAGCCGAGTGCGCTCGTCATAGCCGCCTGTGAGTTCGGCGGGGAGCGCGAGGTAGGGCACCTGGAAGACGCTGAACGCCGTCGCGGTCGCGAGGAACGCGATCGCGACCCAGACTCCGGATGCCACGGGGCCGATGCCTGCGGGCACGGCGAACGTGAGGATGAACCCGACCGGCAGGAGCGCGCCGCCGAGGAGCATCCACTTGCGCCGCGTGCCCGTCTCGAGGAGCGCGCGGTCGCTGCGGGCGCCGATCCACGGGTCGATGACCACGTCCCACACCTTCGCGAGCGTGACGACGAGTCCGGCCGCGAGCGCGGCGACGCCGAGCGTGTCGGTCAGGTAGTACACGAGGACGAGCCCGGGCAGCGTCGCGAACCCGCCGGTGCCGATCGAACCGATCGCGTACCGGGTGACGACACCGCGCGGGAGGGGGCGCTCCGCTGCGGTCATGGCGAGAGTGTAGCGGCGCCGCGAACTCGCGCAAGCCGCCCGGCGACCGACTGGGTCATCTGACCTAGACTGTGCGCATGCCTGCCCCCCGCACCCGAGCAGCACGGCCCGAGCCCCTCGCCGACGACGTCGTCGCGAGCGGTGCCGAGGCCGTCTGGATCCCCTCCCCGCTCACCGGCGAGCCCCACCACGAGCTGCCCCGATCGAGCGCCGACGACGTGCGCGACGCCGTCGCCCGGGCGCGGCTCGCGCAGCTCGCGTGGGCCCGCGCGGGCTTCGCGCACCGCGAGCGCGTGCTGCTGCGCGCCCATGACCTTCTGCTCGAGCGGCGCGAAGAGCTGCTCGACCTCATCCAGACGGAGAGCGGCAAGACCCGCGGGCAGGGCTTCGAGGAGCTCTTCGAGGCCGCGAGCGTCACGCGCTACAACGCGCTCACCGCCAAGAAGGTGCTGCGGGGGCGCACGCGTCGCTCAGGCATCCCGACCGTCGCGACCGCGCGCGTGCGCTATCAGGCGAAGGGCGTCGTCGGCGTCATCACACCGTGGAACTACGCCCTGAGCCTCGCCGCGATGGATGTCGTGCCTGCCCTCGCCGCCGGCTGCGCCGTCGTGCAGAAGGCCGACGACCAGGGCGCGCTCTCGATCCTCGCGCTCCGCCGTGCGTACATCGATGCGGGCGTGCCCGAGGCGCTGTGGGCCGTCGTGACGGGCCCCGCGAGCGTGGTCGGCGAAGCGCTCACCGACGAGGTCGACTACATCTGCTTCACCGGATCGACGGCCACCGGCCGGAAGATCGCCGAGAAGGCCGGCCGCCGCCTCGTCGGTGCGTCGCTCGAACTGGGCGGCAAGAACCCGCTCATCGTCCTCGACGACGCCGACCCCGTGAAGGCCGCGCAGAACGCCGCGCACGCGTGCTTCTCGGCCATGGGGCAACTGTGCGTCTCCATCGAGCGCATCTACGTGCACCGCAAGATCGCGGGCCCCTTCACGTCGGCGCTCGTCGACGTGCTCGAGCACGCGAAGGTCGGCACGGGCCTCGGGTTCGACGCCGACTTCGGGGTGCTCGCCTCCGAGACGCAGCTCGCCCGAGTCGAGTCGCAGTTCGACGACGCCGTCTCGAAGGGCGCGACCGTGCTCGTCGGCGGCACGCGCCTGCCCGACGTCGCGCCGTGGGCATTCGCCCCGACCGTCGTCACGGGCGTCACGCCCGACATGACCCTCTACGCCGAGGAGACGTTCGGCGCGATCGCCGCGCTCTACCTCGTCGACAGCGACGAAGAGGCGATCATCGCGGCGAACGCGAGCGACTACGGCCTCAACGCGGCTGTGTTCAGCGGCGACGCACGTCGCGCGACGCGCATCGCGAACGCCATCGCGGCCGGCAGCGTCAACATCAACGAGGGCTACCGCGGGAGTTTCGCCGCCGTCGACGCGCCCATGGGCGGGCAGAAGTCGTCGGGTGTCGGTCGGCGCAACGGCGCCGAGGGTCTGCTGCGGTTCGTCGAACCGGTCACCGTTGCGAAGTCGACGGGGCTTCTTCAGCTGCCGCGCACCGCGAAGGAGTACGAGGCTCAGGCGCCGTTGCTGCTCCTGCTCGCGCGGGCGCTGCGGCGGCTGCGGCGGGCGTAGGCGGGGCGAAGCGGCCGGGCGGGGTGGGCCCCCGCTCAGGTCGCCTCGGCGTCGAACGGCGCAGCCTCGCCCGCCGCGAGCTGCTCGCGCGTGCGCTTGCGCTGGAGGTAGGCCGAGTTCTCGTTGACGGCGGCGCGCGCGACGACGGGCTTCGCGTCGGGCTCGGCGAAGGGGTCGGCATCCGTCAGCGCTTCGCGGATGATCCGGCGCGGGTCGTACTGGCGAGGATCGAGCTTCTTCCAGTCGACCTCGTCGAACTCGGGACCCATTTCTTCGCGCATGCGGTCTTTCGCGCCGTTGGCGAGGTCTCGGAGCGACCGCACGAGCTGGCCGAGCTTCGCGGCGTAGTGCGGCAGGCGTTCAGGGCCGAGCAGGAAGACGGCGATCACCCCGATGAGGAGGAGCTTCTCGAACGTCAAACCGAACATCTGTTCAGGATAGTCGGCGGAAACCGTGCGTGGGCTCCGATCGGGAGCGGCGAGGCATCCGCCCCGCTCCTCGCCCGACCCCTATTCTTGAATGCTGGGCGATCGCAGGGAGCTGATGGTGTCGGAACACGACCTGAACTGGAAGTACGTCGACGAGTCCGTCGTCGAGCACGACCTCGTCGCCCGGGCCAGGCAGCACTCGCTCGAGCTCGGCATCGAGCCGGTCTCGCCCGCCGTGGGGGCGCAGCTCGCGGTGCTCGCGGCCGCGGCGCGCGCCGAGTCGATCATCGAAGTCGGCACGGGCGTGGGCGTCTCAGGGCTCTGGATGCTCCGTGCGGCGCGCTCGGCGCTCTTGACCTCGATCGACACCGAGACCGAGTACCAGCAGCACGCCCGCGAGCTCTTCGCCGAGGCGGGCGTCGCGCCCGCCCGCGTACGTCTCATCACGGGCCGTGCGGCAGAGGTGCTGCCGCGGATGAACGAGGCGTCGTACGATCTCGTCTTCATCGACGCCGACGCGCCGAACGTGATCGAGTACGTCGAGCACGGGTTGCGCCTCGCGAAGTCGAAGGGCACCGTGGTCGTGGCTCGCGTGCTCGGCAAGGGCCGCGTCGCCGATCCCGCACGTCGCGACGAGACATCCACCGCGTTCCGCACGCTCATCGGTGAGCTGGCGTCGTCGTCGGCGGTCTCGACCGCGATCTCCCCCGCGGGAGACGGGTTGCTCCAGATCGTGAAGCTCGGCGCCTGAGTCTGCGACCGAAGTCGCCGACTCAGGCGCCGAATCCTTGAGCTTCACGCTCGGCTCGCGCCGTGCGCCGACCCCGTCAGGCGGGGTTCACGACGCCGCCGAGGACGTCGTAGAGCTCCTTGGCCTCAGCGTCGTTCACCGAGACGACGAGTCGACCGCCACCTTCGAGCGGCACCCGCACGATGATGAGTCGACCCTCCTTCACAGCCTCCATCGGCCCGTCTCCGGTGCGTGGCTTCATGGCCGCCATTGAGCTACCCCTTTCGTGGCTGAGATTCCATTATCCCCCGGGAACGGCGGGCCCGGGAAATCACGGGGGGTCTGTGGACAGCCGAAACGGGTCCGAACGGCGACCAGAAGGTAACGATCTGGTTTCGCGGGCGGATCAGGACAAACAAACCGAGCGCAGTTCGTTATTTCGCAGTTCGAAGCGAGGAATGCTCGCTCTTGTGCACCTCGATGAGGCGCTCACGAACGGACCCGCGACCTCACTTGCGACGGGCTCACGCCGGCGACCTCACTTGCGACGGGCTCACGGCGGCGTCCAGTCGGCCCCGTCGATGACCCACGCGATCTGGAGCCACCAGATCTGGAGCAGCAGGAAGACGGTCGCGATGCTCCACCGGTACCACCGTGCCCGCGGCACCGCGAGCGCGCCCACGAGGGGGAACAGCGGCGCGAGCAGCCGGAAGGTGCTCGACTGCGGAAAGAACACCGCGAGCAGGTAGAGCCCGTAGCTCGCGAGCCACAGCCGGATGTCGGTGCCGAGCCGTCTCACGGCCGGGAGGAAGAGGGCCGCGCCGAACCCGAGTGCGACGAGCCCGACCGCGACGCTCGCGAGGCCCGCGAGCAGTTGCGCGTCGAGCCCGGCCCCGCCGAACCACACCGTGAACCACCACCGCGCGCCCTGGAACCACGGCGTGAACGGCAGGAGCTCTCCATAGCCGACGTAGCTCGAACGCCACGCGAGTTCGGTCTCGGTGTACGCGCCCGACTCGCCCGTGAAGTACCAGGCGATCGCCGGCCACGCGAAGCCCACGACGACCGCGAACGCCGTGACGCCGGCGACGAGCCATCGATCGGCGGCGGCGAACGGCTCGCGTTTCCGCCGAAGGAACCGCACGAGCCAGTGCAGGCCGAGGGCGAGGGCGAACGCGAGCATGCCCGGCCGAGTGAACGCCCACGCCAGCATGACCGGGACGAGCCATCCGTACCGCCGGTCGACGAGGAGGAGCAGCGCGAGCGCGATCCACAGGAAGCCGAGCGACTCGGCATAGCCGAACTGCATGATCGGCGAGACCGGCGCGACGCAGAACAGCACGACGGCGAACATGGCCCGGTCGGGAGCCAGGAACTTCGACATGAGCCGGTGGAAGACGAGCGCCGCGCCGAGGCCGGCCGCGAGCGAGACGAGCACCGAGGCGATGTCCCACGGGATGCCGAGAGCGCTCACGACACGGACGATCGCGGGGTAGACCGGCAGGAACGCCCACGCGTTCTCGGTGACGTGTCCCTGGTCGTTCCGCGGGAGGTCGGCCGGGTAGCCGTTGCCGGCGATCGACTGATACCAGCGCGCGTCCCACAGGTTCGAGAACTCGAAGAGTCCCGGGCGCCCGTCACCCGTCCACGCGTTCGGCGCCTGCCCGGCGGCGAACACGAGGAGGAACACGGTCGTGATCGCCCGAGCCCCCGCGAAGATCAGGATGACTCGCGCCCACCACGGCAGCACCCGCCACCGGACGCGCGGCGACCACCGAGTCGCACGGAACGGGTCAGGCTCTCGCGCCGCTCGCGTTCCGGCCGCCTCGGTCATGCCGTCGGAACCGCTCAATCCGCGGTGAGCCACGCGCGGAGCGCACGCTCGACGTCGAGGATCTGCGACACCGGCACCCGCTCGTCGTCGGCGTGCGCCTTGATGGGGTCGCCGGGGCCGTAGTTGACGGCGGGCACGCCGAGGGCGCTGAAGCGCGCGACATCCGTCCAGCCGTACTTGGGCCGCGCCTCTGCGCCGACGGCCGCGACGAACTCCTGCGCGAGCGCCGCGTCGAGACCGGGACGCGCGCCGTCGGCGGCGTCGACGATCGCGACGTCGTAGTCGGCGAAGAGGGCTCTGACGATGTCGGATGCCTCGGCGACCGATTTGCTCGGCGCGAAACGGTAGTTCACGGTCAGCACGGCCTCGTCGGGCACGACGTTGCCCGCGACGCCGCCCGCGACGGCGACGGCGTTGAGCCCCTCACGGTACGCGAGCCCGTCGACCTCGACGGTCTCGGCCTCGTAGGCTGCGAGCCTCGCGAGCGCGGGTGCGAGCTTGTGCACGGCGTTCTCGCCCATCCAGCTGCGCGCCGTGTGTGCGCGGAGGCCCTTCGTGCGGATCTCGGCGCGGAGGGTGCCGTTGCAGCCGCCCTCGACCTGCCCGTTCGACGGTTCGCCGAGAATGGCGAAGTCACCTGCGAAGAGGTCGGGCCGGTGCTCGGCGAGGCGCCTCAGACCGTTGAGATCGGCCGACACCTCTTCGTGGTCGTACCACATCCACGTGAGGTCGTAGGCGGGCTCGACGAGCTCGGCCGCGAGCTTCAACTGCACGGCGACGCCCGCTTTCATGTCGACCGTGCCGCGCCCCCACAGGTACTCGGTGCCGTCGGCGTCGGTCTCGAATCGGCTCGGCAGGTTCTTGTTGATCGGCACGGTGTCGATGTGGCCCGCGATGACGACCCGCCGCGCGCGGCCGAGGTTCGTGCGCGCGACGATCGTGTCGCCGTCGCGGATGACCTCGAGATGGGATGCCCCGGCCAGCGCCGCGACGATCGCATCGGCGAGCGCCGTCTCGTCGCCCGACACGCTCGGGAAGTCGCAGATCGCCTTCGTGAGCGCGACGGAGTCGGAGGCGAGGTCGAGCACGGTCGGTGAAGCGTCGGGCATCCCCACAGTTTACGGATGCCCGACATGGTCGATGCGCCGCCGGTACCCTTGACGCATGCCCGCGAACGACGCCCCCGCCCCCGCACGCCTCGCCTCCGGAACCGGAGTCGCGACGATCGCCCTCGCCGACGGCGTCGTGCTCGACACGTGGTTCCCGGCTCCTGGCCTCGGCGCGCTGTCGACGCAGCCGCCCGTCGTGTTCGGCGAGTTCTCGGGTGACGACGTCGTCGTCCCGACGCCCGGCTCAGCACCCATGCCGCACACCGAGACGACCGACGAGCGCCGCGGGGTCCGCACCGAGATCGTCACGGTCGAGATCGACCTCGACGCGCCGCCCGCGTCGACATCCGACGCGTACCTCCGCCTCCACGTGCTCTCGCACCTCCTGGCCGCGCCGAACACCGTCAACCTCGACGGCATCTTCGCGTACCTCCCGAACGTCCTCTGGACGAGCGCAGGCCCCATGCGACCCGACGACTTCCCGACCCGCCGCCTCGCGCTCCAGCGAGCGGGCGTCCAGATTACGGGCCTCGACAAGTTCCCGCGCCTCACCGACTACGTCGTGCCCGCCGATCGCGTGCGCATCGCCGACGCGTCGCGCGTGCGGCTCGGCGCGCACCTCGCACCCGGCACGACCGTCATGCACGAGGGCTTCGTGAACTTCAACGCGGGCACCCTCGGCTCGTCGATGGTCGAAGGCCGCATCTCGCAGGGCGTCGTCGTGGGCGACGGCTCCGACGTGGGCGGCGGGGCATCCATCATGGGCACCCTGTCGGGCGGCGGCACGCAGCGCGTCTCGATCGGCGAACGCGCCCTCCTCGGCGCGAACTCGGGCATCGGCATCTCGATCGGCGACGACTCGGTCGTCGAGGCAGGCCTCTACGTGACGGCCGGCACGAAGGTCGCCGTCCTCGGCGGTAAAGAGGCGCGCCCGCGCATCGTGAAGGCCGTCGAGCTGTCGGGCCTTCCGAACCTCCTGTTCCGCCGCAACTCGCTCACGGGTCAGGTCGAGGTGCTCTCGCGTTCGGGCGACGGCGTCGTGCTGAACGCCGCCCTCCACGCGTGATCGTTTCGTAGCCGAATCCGCGCATCCGCTCGGGTAGGTTGGATGCTCCCCCACCGCGCGTCGCGGCGGGCGGAGCCGATCACGAAGGAGTGCCGTGGGCACCGATGCGCCGAGAACCGCCAAGCACCGCTGGGGCAAGATCGTGGCGGGCATCCTCGTAGGCGTCCTCGTGCTCGCGGGAGCCGCGGTCGGGCTCGGCTGGTGGACGGTGCAGCGCTCCTTCCCCCAGACGAGCGGGTTCCTGGATGTCACGGGGCTCGACGAACCCGTCACGGTCACGCGCGACGACGCAGGCGTGCCGCGCATCCGCGCCGACACCGACCACGACCTCTTCTTCGCGCAGGGCTTCGTGCACGCGCAGGACCGCTTCTGGGAGATGGACTTCCGCCGCCATGTGACGGCGGGCCGGCTTGCCGAACTCTTCGGCGAATCGATGGTCGGCACCGACTCCTTCGTGCGCACGCTCGATTGGCGCGGCGTCGCCCAAGCGGAGTACGAAGCGCTCGACGAGCCGACGAAGGCGATCTACGACGCCTATGCCGACGGGGTGAACGCGTACCTCGAGACCCGTTCGGGCGCCGATCTGTCGCTCGAGTACGCCGTCCTCGGCCTCCAGAACCCCGGGTACTCCCCCGAGCCGTGGAACGCCGTCGACTCGATCGCGTGGCTCAAGGCGATGGCGTGGGATCTCCGTTCCAACCTCGAAGACGAGATCGACCGGGCGCTCCTCGCGACCG
This sequence comes from Agromyces protaetiae, assembly GCF_004135405.1. Lineage (NCBI taxonomy): Bacteria > Bacillati > Actinomycetota > Actinomycetes > Micrococcales > Microbacteriaceae > Agromyces > Agromyces protaetiae. The sequence continues at coordinate 2,074,902 of NZ_CP035491.1, read as the reverse complement.
CGCTGCCGCCCGAAGAGGTCGCGCGACTCCACCCCGGCTTCGACATGGCCGGCATGCCGACGATCATGGGCGGCTCCCCCGTCCCCGTCGCGGCGCCGGCATCGACGGGCACCGTCGAACCGATCGATTCGGTCGACTCAGACGCTGCGGATGCTTCGGGGTCGGCCTCCGAGACATCCGCCGACGCCGCTCCCGCCCTCGCAGAACTCCGCGCGACACTCGACGCGATGCCCGAGCTCCTCGGCCGCGCCGGCAACGAGATCGGCTCGAACTCGTGGGTCGTCTCGGGCTCGCTGACCGACACGGGCAAGCCCATCCTCGCGAACGACCCGCACCTCGGCCCCGCGATGCCCTCGATCTGGGCGCAGATGTCGCTCGCGTGCTCGGCGATCGACGACGACTGCCACTACGACGTCTCGGGCTACACGTTCTCGGGCCTGCCGGGCGTCATCATCGGCCACAACGCGCGCATCGCGTGGGGCTTCACGAACCTCGGCCCGGATGTCGCCGACCTCTACCTGGAACGCGTCACGGGCGACGAGTACGAACTCGACGGCGCCATGCAGCCGCTCACCGTGCGGCGCGAGACCATCGAGGTCGCAGGCGGCGACCCGCAGACGATCGAGGTCCGCTCGACCGCGCGCGGACCGCTCGTGACGGGCATCAGCGGCGATTTCGAGCAGGTCGCCGTCGGCGAGTCCGAGGCGCACGGCGAGGGGGACCTCCAGCTGTCGCTGCAGTGGACGGCCCTCACGCCCGGGTCGACCCCGCAGGCGATCTTCGCGCTCAACCGCGCGCAGAACTGGGACGAGTTCCGCAGCGCGGCGGCGCTCTTCGAAGTGCCGAGCCAGAACCTCATCTACGCCGATGTCGACGGCAACATCGGCTACCAGGCCCCCGGTGAGATCCCTATCCGGCTGACGGGCGACGGCACCGTGCCGCTCGCCGGCTGGACGAGCGAGAACGGCTGGTCGGGAACGGTCCCGTTCGAGCAGCTGCCGTCGATGACGAACCCCGCGAGCGGCTACATCGTGACCGCCAACAACGCCGTCGCGGCCGACGGACCCATGCTCACAAAGGACTGGGACCTCGGCTACCGCGCACGCGCGATCGACGCGCGCATCCAGGCGCTCATCGCGACCGGTGAGAAGATCTCCGCGGACGAGCTCGCCGACATCCAACTCGACACGACCGACGCGAACGCACAGTCGTTCCTCCCGGTCATCGAAGGCCTCGACCTCGACGGCGACGCGGCCCGCGGCCAGGCGCTCCTCGACGACTGGGACGGCCACGCCGACGTCGACAGCCCCGAGGCGGCGTACTTCGCCGTGTTCTGGAAGACGGTCCTCGACCGGATGTTCCGCGACCTCCCCGAGGGCACGAGGCCCGCGGGCGGCGACCGCTGGTTCACCGTCGTCGACACGCTCCTCGACGAACCCGATTCGCAGTGGTGGACCGACCCCGACACCGACGCGACCGGACGCGACGCCGTCATCGCCGCGTCGCTCGCCGCCGCGTGGACCGAGGCGAGCGACCGGCTCGGCAGCAACCCCGACCGCTGGAGCTGGGGCAAGCTCCACACCCTCACGCTCACGAACCAGAGCTTCGGCGTCTCGGGCATCGGCCCCATCGAGTGGCTCTTCAATCGCGGACCGTACGAAGTCGGCGGCGGCTCCGCCGTGCCCGACGCGATCGCGTGGGACGCCCGCGTCGGCTACGAGGTCGACTGGGTGCCGTCGATGCGCATGATCGTCGACCTCGCGAACTTCGACCGCTCGGAGTGGATCAACCTCACGGGTGCCTCGGGCCATGCGTTCAACCCGCACTACGACGATCAGGCGCCGCTCTGGCAGCGCGGAGAACTGCGGCCGTGGGCATTCACGCAGAAGGCCGCCGACGCCGCGTCCGACGAGAGCCTCGTGCTGCGCCCGGCGGGCTGAGCCGCACGGCGGGCTGAGCCGCCCGGCGGGCTGAGCCGCACGACACGGGCTCAGACGCAGAACGGGCCGGGAGCGAATCGCTCCCGGCCCCTTCTGCTCGGCGGTCAGCCGCGCGGGTACTGCCGCTCGGGCTCGCCCGTGTACAGCTGCTGCGGTCGACCGATCTTCGTCTGCGGATCGTGGTTCATCTCGCGCCAGTGGGCGATCCAGCCGGGCAGGCGGCCGATCGCGAAGAGCACGGTGAACATGCGCGTGGGGAAGCCCATGGCCTTGTAGATGACGCCCGTGTAGAAGTCGACGTTCGGGTAGAGCCGGCGCTCTTTGAAGTAGTCGTCTTCGAGGGCGAACTGCTCGAGCTCCTTCGCGATGTCGAGCAGCGGGTCGTTGACGCCGAGGCCCTCGAGCACGGCGTCGGCGGACTGCTTGACGATCTTCGCGCGCGGGTCGTAGTTCTTGTAGACGCGGTGCCCGAAGCCCATGAGCTTGACGCCGTCTTCTTTGTTCTTGACGCGCTCGACGAACTTGCCGACGCCTTCGCCCGACTCCTGGATGCGGGCGAGCATCTGCAGCACGGCCTCGTTCGCGCCGCCGTGCAGCGGACCCGAGAGGGCCTGGATGCCGGCCGAGATCGACGAGTAGAGGTTGGCGCCCGTCGAGCCGACGAGGCGGACGGTCGAGGTCGACGCGTTCTGCTCGTGGTCTTCGTGGAGGATGAGGAGCCGATCGAGCGCGAGCGAGAGCGTCGGGTCGATCTGGTACGGCTCGGCCATGTTGCCGAAGTTCAGGCGCAGGAAGTTGTCGACGAAGCTGAGCGAGTTGTCGGGGTACAGGAATGCCTGGCCGATGCTCTTCTTGTGCGCATACGCGGCGATGACGGGCAGCTTCGCGAGGAGGCGGATCGTCGTGAGCTCGACGTCGTCGGGGTTCTGCGGGTCGGAGGAGCCCTCGTAGTACGTCGAGAGCGCGGCGACGGCGCTCGACAGCACCGACATGGGGTGCGCCGTGTGCGGCAGCGACGAGAAGAACCGCTTGAGGTCTTCGTGGAGGAGCGTGTGGTGGCGGATCTTGTCGTCGAACTCGGCGAGCTGATCGGCCGTCGGCAGTTCGCCGTAGATGAGGAGCCACGCGACCTCGAGGTACGTCGAGTGCTGCGCTAGCTGCTCGATGGGGTACCCGCGGTAGCGGAGGATGCCCTGCTCGCCGTCGATGTAGGTGATCGCCGACCGCGTCGACGCGGTGTTGACGAACCCGTAGTCGAGGCCGGTGAACCCGGTCTGCCGGGTCAGCGTCGACAGGTCGAGGCTCGAGTTGCCCTGCACCGCGGGACGGATGGGGAACTCGGCGGTGCCGCCGGGGAAATTCAGGGTCGCGGAAAGCGGGGTCTCCCCGCCCGCGGGGTTCTGGACGTCGCTCACGGCGCCTCCTGTGATCGTCACTTGCGCGGTCACCTTCTCCCGGCCGGGCGCCGGTCGGCGCCCTCGGCCCACTACAGCCTAGACGTGCCAGCGGCACACTGTGACATCCGCCAAGCCATACGGCCTTCCGTTGCGGACGCCGACAGCAACCGTCGGCAACAACGTTACGGAGCCGCCGAAACGAGGCGTTCGGCGGCGGATGCCACGGCTGCATCGCTCGCGGTGAGCGAGAGCCGCACGTGCTCGGGGTAGTGCACCCCGTAGAAGTGACCGGGACCCGCGACGATGCCGAGATCGGCGAGCCGGCCGATCGACTCCCACGCGTCGCGCCCCTCGGTCGCCCACAGGTAGAGGCCCGCCTCGCTGTGGTCGATGCGGAACCCCGCGCCCTCGAGCGCCGGCTTCAGGATCGCACGCCGCGCGGCGTAGCGCGCCTTCTGCTCGGCCACGTGCGCGTCGTCGCCGAGGGCTACGGCCATAGCGTGCTGGAGCGGTGCGGGCACCATGAGCCCGGCGTGCTTGCGGGCGGTCGTGAGCCGGTCGATCGCGACGGGGTCGCCCGCGACGAACGCCGCGCGGTAGCCCGCCATGTTCGACTGCTTCGAGAGCGAGTAGATCGCGAGCGTGCCCGCGAGGTCGCCGCCCGTGACCCGCGGATCGAGGAGGCTCGGCACGGGCTCATCGGCCCACTCGCCCTCCCACCCGAGCTCGGCGTAGCATTCGTCGCCGACGATCCACGCCCCGAGTTCGCGGGCGCGCTCGCGCGCCCGCCGCAGCTCGTCGATGCCGAGCACGCGGCCGTCGGGATTGCCGGGGCTGTTGAGCCACACGAGCTTCGTCGCATCGGGCCACTCGGCGGGGTCGTCGGACGCGAACGCCGTCGCGCCCGCGAACACGGCACCCATCTCGTAGGTCGGGTAGGCGGCCCGCGGGTGCACGACGACGTCGCCCGCGCCGACCCCGAGCAGGAACGGCAGGAGCGCGACGAGTTCTTTCGAGCCGATGGTCGGGAGCACGGAGGCCCCGTCGAGCCCCGTGACCCCGCGGCGACGCGCGAACCAGTCGACGATCGCGCGACGAAGCTCGGAAGTGCCGACCGTGGTCGGGTACGCGTGGGCGTCGGTCGCCTCGGCGAGGGCCGCACGCACGACGTCGGGCGTCGGGTCGACGGGGGATCCGATCGAGAGATCGACCACACCGCCGGGGTGCGCTTCAGCGCGCGCCCGGTACGGGGTCATAAGATCCCACGGGTAGTCGGGCAGGGGGCCGAGCCCCATGATCAGTGCCCCTGCGGGGGAAGAGCGGCGACGAGGGGGTGGTCGTAGGCGATGACGCCGACCTTGGCCGCGCCACCGGGCGAGCCGATCTCGTCGAAGAACTCGACGTTGGCCTTGTAGTAGTCGGCCCACTCGTCGGGCAGGTCGTCTTCGTAGTAGATCGCCTCGACGGGGCACACGGGCTCGCACGCTCCGCAGTCGACGCACTCGTCGGGGTGGATGTAGAGCGACCGCTCGCCCTCGTAGATGCAGTCGACGGGACACTCGTCGATACAGGCGCGGTCTTTCACATCGACGCACGGCAGGGCGATGACGTAGGTCACGGTGGGTGGGGTCCCTTCGAGTGGAGTGGGACCAGTCTATGCCGCGGCCGGGGGCGGCGAGTCGTCGTGCGACGCCGGGCGACGCCGCGCGGGCAACGACGGCCATGCCACGATCAGCACCGCGATGAGCGCGGGTGCGACCGCCCAGACCGTGCCCACGATCGTGCCCGGCACGAGCACCGATCCGCCCACGCCCGGGAGGGTGAAGAGGCCGACGACGGCGATGACGCCGACCCCCGCGGCGCCCGCTGCGAGCCGGCTCACGAGGAGGCGCATGCCGATGAGGAGCGCGGCCACCCCGACGAGTGCGACGACGATCCCCCACGGCAGCACGAACTCGCCGAACCGCAATTGGTGGCGATGCCCGACGGTGCCGAGCGACCCGTAGATCGCTCCGACGACGAAGGAGACGAGGGCGACGACGAGCGGGTTCGACGCGCGCGGCGTGGGCTCGAGAAGCGTGCCGCTCACTGCACCGCCGCTCACTGCACCGACGTGATCGTGTAGGCGAGGCCGTCGGTGTCGCCCGTGACGAGCACGTTCCACGTGCCGTTCGTGCGCATCGCGAAGCCCTCGACCGTCACGCCGACGTCGGTCGGCTCGGTGTAGCCGGCGGCCTCGAGCTTCGCGACGGCGTCGGCGACGGGGTCGGCGCCCGTCGCCTTGACGGTCACGAGCCAGCCCGTCTCGCCCTCGGCGTCGTTGCCCGCGGCGAAGAGGATCTCGCCGTCGACGAGCGGCACCTCGTCTTTCGGGAAGCCCTCGGGCAGGTCGCCGCCGAGCGACACATCGCCGCCCGTGGCGTCTTCGATGGCCTTCTCGGCGCCGCCGCTCACGAGGTCGCCGATGGGGTTGCCGAAGCAACCCGTGAGGAGGGTCGTCGTGACGGCCGCGCCCGCGAGCACGGTCAGGAGACGGCGGACGGTGCGCTGCGTGGACATGGCGCGAGTCTACCGCCGGGCATGGCGTAGCGTGAGGGGATGCCGCAGCCCGAGACCCCCGCCTCCGCCCCCGTCCGCATCGAGATCGACGGCACGATCGCGACGATCGTGATCGATCGTCCGGCCTCGCTCAACGCCCTCTCCCCCGAGGTGCTCGAAGCGCTCGCTGCGGCATTCGCCGAGCTCGCTTCGCTCGGCTCCGCGGTACGCGGCATCATCCTCGTCGGCGAGGGCGGCCGGGCGTTCGTGGCGGGCGCCGACATCCGTGCCATGCAGCACCTCTCCCCGAGGCCGCCGGCGAGCTCGGCCGGCTCGGCCACGGTGTCGCGGGCGCGATCGAGTCGTTCCCGGCGCCCGTCATCGCCGCCGTCGACGGCTTCGCGCTCGGCGGCGGACTGGAGCTCGCGATGGCGTGCGATGCGATCTACGCGACGGATGCCTCGGCCTTCGGCCAGCCCGAGGTGCGGTTGGGTCTCATCCCGGGCTTCGGCGGCACCGTTCGGCTGCCGCGGCTCGTGGGGCCCGCCCTCGCCCGCGAACTCATCTACACGGGTCGACGCATCGGCACCTCCGAGGCCGTCGCCGCCGGGCTCGTCGCCAAGCGCTTCCCCGACCGCGAATCGCTCCTCGCAGGCGCGCGGGCGACGATCGCCGAGGTCGAGCAGAACGCCTGGACGGCCGTCGCGCTCGCCAAGCGCGTGCTCACGGGCGCGGCGGGCACGCCGACCGCGACGGCGTCGCTCCTCGAGATCGAGGGGTTCGAAGAGGCCTTCGCGACGGCCGACAAGACCGAGGGCGTCGCGGCGTTCCTCGAGAAGCGGGAACCGCGCTTCGAAGGGCGCTGAGGCCCGCCGCGAGGCATCCGGTCGCTTCGTGCGACCTTCCTTCGAGACATCCGGATGCTTCGAGGCATCCGCTCGCGCCTCCGCGGGCCGACCGCTCAGCCGAGCCGGTCGTGCAGCCAGGCCATGCCGTCGAAACGCACGCCGTCGGGCGCCCACATCTCGAGGTGGAGGTGCGGACCGGTCGACTGACCGGTCGTGCCGACGACGCCGAGCTGCTGGCCGGCCGTGACCGTCTGGCCCGCGACGACCGCGAGCGATCCGTACTGCATGTGCGCGTACGAGGTCGTGTAGATCTGGCCGCCGATGTTGTGCACGACCTCGACGTTGACACCGAGGCCGCCGCCGTTCTCGGTCGCGAGCTGCACGACGCCGTCGGCGATCGACATGACCGGAGTGCCGTTGCCCGGCGTGAAGTCCACGCCGTCGTGGTACGTCGAGCAGCCCGCGCACGGCGCCGAGCGCGGGCCGAAGCCCGAGCTCGTGCGCGACGGGTCGGCGACCGGCCACACGACCGACCGCGACTCGCCGAGCGCGACCGTGCCGAGGCCCGCGACCTGCGCGGCGACGGGCGGCGGCGCGACCTCGACGTCGTACGACACGGGCGCGATGACCGCGTGCTCGATGTCGTCGGCGACCTCGACCTTCTGCGGGGCGGCGACGATCTCGTCGGGGGCGGGGTGGTAGACGTCCTCGACGGGCTGCTTCGCCGTCGCCGTCACAGCCAGGGCCGGGACGCTCGTGACGAAGAGCAGGCCTCCCGAGAACGAGAGCGCGAGGGCAGAGAGGGTCTGGCGGGGCGAGACGGCGCGACGGCGCGAAGGGCGCAGTCGACGACGTGCGCGAGTGGTGGAGCTCATGGGGGAACGCGTCTGGGGGTTCGGGGACGCTCGGATCCTGACGCGGGATCGCCGGGCGAAGACTTCCCGCCACGGTACGAGCCCAGTCTGTGAGGATCCCTTCCGAAGTCTGCGCGTTCCATCACAGCGCATGGAACAGGATGCCTCGGAGACGACGAAGACGGATGCCCCGTGGGACATCCGTCTTCGTCTGGAGACCTCGCTCAGCCCTGCTTCTTGAGGCGCGACGCCGCGCGGGCGCGCGCGGTCGCGTCGAGCTCGACCTTGCGGATGCGCACCTTGTCGGGCGTCACCTCGACGCACTCGTCCTCGCGGGCGAAGTCGAGGCACTCCTCGAGCGTCAACTGGCGCGACGGCGTCATCGACTCGAAGGTGTCGGCCGTCGACGAACGCATGTTCGTGAGCTTCTTCTCCTTCGTGATGTTGACGTCCATGTCGTCGTTGCGCGAATTCTCGCCGATGACCATGCCCTCGTAGACCTCTTCGGTCGGGTTCACGAAGAACGTCATGCGCTCCTGCAGCGCGATGATCGCGAACGGCGTCACGACGCCCGCGCGGTCGGCGACGATCGAGCCGTTGTTGCGCGTCGTGATCTGACCCGCCCACTCGTCGTAGCCGTGCGAGATCGCGTTCGCGATGCCCGTGCCGCGCGTGATCGTCAAGAACTCGCTGCGGAACCCGATGAGGCCGCGGCTCGGGACGATGAACTCCATGCGCACCCAGCCCGTGCCGTGGTTCGACATGTTGTCCATGCGACCCTTGCGTGCCGCGAGCAGCTGCGTGATGGCGCCGAGGTGCTCCTCGGGCGCGTCGATCGTCAGGTGCTCGTACGGCTCGTGCGTCTTGCCGTCGACCTGCTTCGTGACCACCTGGGGCTTGCCGACCGTGAGCTCGAAGCCCTCGCGTCGCATCTGCTCGACGAGGATCGCGAGCGCGAGCTCGCCGCGGCCCTGCACCTCCCACGCGTCGGGGCGGCCGATGTCGAGGACCTTGAGCGAGACGTTGCCGATGAGCTCGCGGTCGAGGCGGTCCTTGACCATGCGCGCCGTGAGCTTGTGGCCCTTGACCTTGCCGACGATGGGCGACGTGTTCGTGCCGATCGTCATCGAGATCGCGGGGTCGTCGACGTGGATCGCGGGGAGCGGACGCACATCTTCGGGGTCGGCGAGCGTCTCGCCGATCGTGATGTCTTCGATACCGGCGACGGCGATGATGTCGCCGGGGCCCGCCTCTTCGGCCGGGAAGCGCTCGAGTGCCTTCGTCTTCAGGAGCTCGGTGATGCGGACGTTCGAGTGCGAGCCGTCGTGACGCACCCACGCGACCGTCTGGCCCTTGCGGATCTTGCCGTTGAAGACGCGGAGGAGCGCGAGACGACCGAGGAACGGCGACGCGTCGAGGTTCGTCACCCACGCCTGCAGCGGCGCCTCGTCGTCGTAGCTCGGCGCCGGGATGTGCTCGATGATCGCGCCGAAGAGCGGCTCGAGGTCTTCGTTGTCGGGCAGCTCGCCGTTCGCGGGACGGTTGAGCGACGCGCGGCCGGCCTTGCCCGACGCGTACACGACGGGCACGTCGAGAAGCGCGTCGACGTCGAGGTCGGGCACGTCGTCGACGAGGTCGCTCGCGAGGCCCAGCAGGAGGTCATGGCTCTCCTCCTCGACCTCGGCGATGCGCGCGTCGGGACGGTCGGTCTTGTTGACGAGGAGGATGACCGGGAGGCGCGCCTCGAGCGCCTTGCGCAGCACGAAGCGGGTCTGGGGCAGCGGGCCCTCGGACGCGTCGACGAGGAGCACGACGCCGTCGACCATCGAGAGGCCCCGCTCGACCTCGCCGCCGAAGTCGGCGTGGCCCGGGGTGTCGATGACGTTGATCGTGACCGAGCCGCCGTTCGCGTGGGCACCGCGGTACTCGACCGCCGTGTTCTTCGCGAGGATCGTGATGCCCTTCTCACGCTCGAGCTCGTTCGAGTCCATCGCGCGCTCGTCGACGTGCGCGTGGTCGGCGAACGAGTGCGTCTGCTTGAGCATGGCGTCGACGAGGGTCGTCTTGCCGTGGTCGACGTGGGCGACGATGGCGACGTTGCGCAGGTCGGAACGGGTGGCCTTGGCCATGGGTGGAATCCTCGCGATGAGGCATCCGTGTCGCCGCACGCCGCGGCGGCGCCGGGGATTCGGCGCGGATGCGTGGATGGGAGTCTGGCGGGCGCTGCTGCTCGGAGGCAGCGGGACGCGCCCGTACAGCCTACCTCGCCTCGCCGAACGAATGCCCCGAACGCCGAACGCCCGCCACCTCTGCAGGTGACGGGCGTCCGGACGTGCGCGGCTCGCGCCGCTCGCTCGGCTCGGGCGCTACGCGCCGAGCTTGAGGTTCGCGCCCGGGATCGCCTCGAGCAGGTCGCGCGTGTACTGCTCCTTCGGGTTGTCGAACACCTCGTCGGTGGTCGCCGTCTCGACGATCCGGCCCCGCTGCATGACGCACACGTTGTCGGCGATCACGCGCACGACCGCGAGGTCGTGGGTGATGAACAGGTACGTGAGCTCGAGCTCGGCCTGCAGGTCGGCGAGCAGACGCAGGATCTGCGCCTGCACGAGCACGTCGAGTGCCGACACCGCCTCGTCGAGCACGACGATCTGCGGCTTCAGCGCGAGCGCACGCGCGATCGCGATGCGCTGACGCTGACCGCCCGAGAGCTCGTTCGGGTAACGGCCGACGAGCGTGCGCGGCAGCGCGACCTGGTCGAGGAGCTCGAACACTCGCTCGCGGCGCCACGAGCGGTCGCCCACCTTGTGCGTCTGGAGCGGCTCGCCGATCGTGTTGCCGATGTTGCGGAGCGGGTTCAGCGAACCGTACGGGTCTTGGAAGACCGGCTGCATGAGGCTGCGGAGCTTGAACGTCTCGGAGTTCGTGAGGTTCGAGATGTCCCGGCCGCCGACCTCGACGCGACCGCTCGTGATCGACTCGAGCGCGAGGATCATCTTCGCGACGGTCGACTTGCCCGAACCCGACTCGCCCACGAGGGCGGTCGTCGTGCCGCGCTCGACCTGGAACGACACGTCGTCGACCGCCGTGAAATCGCCCGAACCGCGGATCTTGTAGACCTTCGTGAGGTCCTGCACGACGATCGCGGGCTCGCGCACCGCGGCGGTGCCGCCGGTCTCGGCGCGCGCCTCGGCGGTCGCAAGGAGGTCGATCGTCTCGCCCGCTGCGGCGCCCGCGTCCGCGCCGAGCGCCGCTTCGGCGGCGTGCACGCTGCCCGTGGCCTGGATACGGCGCGAGGCGAGGCTCGGCGCGGCGGCGACGAGGCGCTGCGTGTACGGGTGCTGCGGGTTCTCGAGGATCGCACGCGACGGACCCGACTCGACGACCTTGCCCTTGTACATGACGACGAGCTGCTCGGCGCGCTCGGCCGCGAGGCCGAGGTCGTGCGTGATGAAGAGCAGCGTGGTGCCGAGTTCGCGCGTGAGCGACTCGAGGTGATCGAGGATGACTCGCTGCACCGTCACGTCGAGGGCCGAGGTCGGCTCGTCGGCGATGAGGAGCTGCGGGTCGGCCGCGAGCCCCATGCCGATGAGCACGCGCTGGCGCATGCCGCCCGAGAACTGGTGCGGGAACTGGCGCAGGCGCCGGTCGGCGTCGTGCAGGCCCGCCTGCTTCAGCACCTCGACGGTGCGGGCCTTGACGGCCTTCTTGCCCGTCGCGATGCCGTTGGCCCTGATCGCCTCTTCGACCTGGAAGCCGATCGACCACACCGGGTTGAGGTTCGACATCGGGTCTTGCGGGACGAAGCCGATCTTGCGACCGCGGATCGACTCCATCTCGCGCTTGGAGGCTGTCGTGAGGTCTTGCCCGTCGAGCAGGATCTGCCCGCCCGCGATATAGCCGCTGCCCGGGAGCAGGTTGATGATCGCGTGCGCCGTCGTCGACTTGCCGGAACCCGACTCGCCCACGATCGCGAGGCTCTGGCCGCGGTAGAGCGTGATGTTCACGCCGTCGACCGCCGTGACTTCGCCGTCCTGCGTCTTGAAGTTGACCTTGAGGTCTTTGATCTCGAGGAGCGGCCGTTCGCCGCCGGTCGTCGAATCCACGTGCTGCTGTCCGTTCGAAGTGTCGGTCACCGGCGGGCCCTCGCCTTCGGGTCGAGCGCGTCGCGGACGACCTCGCCGAGCATGATGAAGGAGAGCACCGTCACCGAGAGTGCGATCGACGGCAGGATGAGCGTCTGCGGTGCGACCCGCAGGCTCGACTGCGCCGCCGAGATGTCGTTGCCCCACGACATGACGGTGTTCGGCAGACCGACGCCGAGGAACGACAGCGTCGCCTCGGCCACGATCGCGCCCGCGAGACCGATCGTCGTGATGACGATGACGGGGGCGATCGAGTTCGGCAGGACGTGACGGATGAGGATGCGCATGCGCGAGACGCCGAGGGCGGTCGCGGCCATGACGAAGTCGGCGTTCTTCACCCGGAGGATCTCGGCGCGGAGCACGCGAGCGGTCGCGGGCCACGCGAAGATGCCGATGGCGAGCGAGATGATCCACACGTTCGGCTGGATGCCGAGCCACGAGGGGACCGACGACATGATGACGACGGCCGCGAGGATGTAGGGGATCGAGAAGAAGATGTCGCCGATGCGCGAGAGCACCGCGTCGACCCAGCCGCCGAAGAAGCCCGCGAGCGCACCGAAGAAGATGCCGAGGAACGCGACGAGGAACGACACGATGAGGCCGACCGAGAGCGACGTCGACGTGCCGTGGATGATCCGCGAGTAGATGTCGCAGCCCTGGCGGGTGAACCCGAGGGGGTGCCCGGCGGTGGGCCCGGCGTTGCTGTTCGAGAGCTGGCAGTCGTTGTTCGGCGGCGTCTGCGTGAACAGGCCCGGGAACAGGGCGACGATGACGACGAGCACGATGAGGATCGCCGAGATCCAGAACATCGGACGACGGCGGACGTCCATCCAGGCGTCGCGCCAGAGGTTCGAGGGCTTGCCCTCCGCCTTGACGGCGTCGATCGCGGCGACGGGGGTCTCGTCGACGGGCGCGACGAAGTGGGGCTGGGCGGAGCGAGCGGTATTACTTGGCATAGCGGATCCTCGGGTCGAGAACGGCGTAGAGCAGGTCGACGAGGAGGTTCACCACGACATAGATGAGCACCATGATCGTCACGAACGACACGACGGTCGCCTGCTCGCCGCGGATGATCGCCTGGTAGAGCGTGTTGCCGACGCCGGGCACGTTGAAGATGCCCTCGGTGACGGTCGCGCCGACCATGAGCACGCCGAAGTCGACGGCGAGGTAGGTGACGACGGGGATGAGCGAGTTGCGCAGGATGTGCACGGGCACGATGCGGCCGCGCGAGAGGCCCTTCGACGCGGCCGTGCGGACGAAGTCCTGGCCCTCGGTGTCGATGACCGACGCACGCGTGAGGCGCACGATCTGCGCGAAGCTGATCGTCGCGAGCACGATCGCCGGGAGTATGAGGTCGCCCCATGGCGCGCCTGGGCCGACGGTGGTCCGGAACCAGCCGAGTTGGACGCCGAAGACGAACTGCGCGACGAACGCCACGACGAAGACCGGCACCGAGATGAGGATGAGGCTCACGACGAGCGCGCTGGCGTCGAAGATGCCGCCCTTGCGAAGGCCCGAGACGAGACCGACCGTGATGCCGGCGACCATCTCGAAGAGCACTGCGAGCACCGCGAGACGGAGGGTCACGGGGAACGTGCGGGCAAGGATGTCGGTGACCTGCTCACCCGAGAACGAGGTGCCGAAGTCGCCGCGGAAGATGCCGCCGAGATAGGTGAAGTACTGGACGTACCAGGGCTGGTCGAGGCCGTAGTGCTCGCGCAGCGCCTCGAGGACCTGCGGCGGCGGCGTCTTGTCGCCGAAGAGCCCGATCAGCGGGTCGCCGGGCATGAGGAAGACCATCGACCAGATCAGGAAGGTCGTGCCGAGCAGGACAGGGATCACCTGTAGGAGTCGGCGCAGAATGTAGCCGCCCATGGATCAGGCCGCGCTTTCCGCTGTTGGAGACATGTGTAGAGAACCTCACCGTGATGCGAGTTGACCTCACGATGCTACGCCGTCGCAGCATCGTGCGGATACAGGGGTGTGGGGCGGCAGCTTCTGCAGCTACCGCCCCACAGCGTCTCAGAGTCTAACCCGAGACGTGCTGGTCGCGAGTATTACTCGCCCTTGGTGACCTCGTAGTAGAGCGGCACCGAGTTCCAGCCGAACTGCACGTTCTCGACGTCCTGGCTCCATGCGCCGTTGACGTTCGAGTACCAGAGCGGGATGACCGGGAGGTCCTTGAAGAGGATCTCCTGGGCGGCCTGGAACTTCTCGTTCGCGGCGTCGAGGTCGGTCTGCGCGAGGCCCTCCTTGAGGAGCGCGTCGAACTCGGGGTTCGAGTAGTCGCCGTCGTTCGAGCCGGCACCCGTGCCGTACAGCGGGCCGAGGAAGTTGAACAGCGCCGGGTAGTCGGCCTGCCAACCGCTGCGGAACGCGGTCTGGATGGTGCGGTTCGTGATCTCGGTGCGGGCCTCGGCGAAGGTCGGGTACGGAGCGCCCGACGCCTCGATGCCGAGGTTGTTCTTCAGCTGGTTCGTGACCGCGTCGACCCAGTCGGCGTGGCCGCCGTCTGCGTTGTACGCGATCTGGAAGGTGCCGTCCCACGGCGAGATGGCGTCGGCCTGAGCCCACAGCTCCTTGGCGCCCGCGGCGTCGAAGTCGAGGACCTCGCTGCCGGGGATGCTGTCGGAGAAGCCGTCGATGACGGGCGACGTGAAGTCGCTGGCGGGGGTACGCGTGCCGGCGAAGATGATCTCGGTCACTTCGTCACGGTCGATCGCCTTCGAGATGGCGGCACGACGGAGCGCGCCCTCTTCACCCGAGAAGTGCGGGAGACGACCGGGAATGGTGAACGACTGGAAGATCGCCGCGGGCTGGTTGACCGAGCGGTCGCCGAACTCGTCCTGGTAGGTGGCGATCGCCGACGTCGGGATGGCGTCGAGCACATCGAGGTTGCCGCCCTGGAGGTCGGCGTACGCCGCGTCCTGCGTCGCGTAGAAGATGATCGAGAGACCATCGTTCTTCGGCGTGCGGGGGCCGTCGTAGTCGCCGTTCGGGACGAGGTCGATCTTCTCGTTGTGCTTCCACGCACCCTCGCCGGCCAGCTTGTACGGGCCGTTGCCGACGGGGTTCTCGCCGAACGCGTCGAGGTCGTCGAACGCCGAAGCGGGGAGCGGGTAGAACGCCGAGTAGCCGAGACGCAGCGGGAAGTCCGACTCGGGCTGGTTGAGCTCGACCGTGAAGGTCGTGTCGTCGACGACGACGAGACCCGGAAGCTCAGCGACCTCGTCTTCGTAGCTGAAGCCCTTGATCGACTCGAAGAAGTACTGCGAGAGCTGCGGGCCGTTGGCCGTGTTCGCGCCGTAGTTCCACGCGTCGACGAACGAGGAGGCCGTGACGGGCTCGCCGTTGGTGAACTTCAGGCCCTCGCGGATCTTGATCGTGTAGTTCTGCGCGTCGTCGGTCTCGATCGACTCGGCGACGTCGTTGTGGGGGGCGCCGTCGGCGTCGTAGTAGACGAGACCCGCGAAGATCGCGTCGAGGATCTTGCCGCCGCCGACCTCGTTGGTGTTGGTGGGGATCAGCGGGTTCTGGGGCTCCGAGCCGTTCGTGGTGACGATCGCCGACGATGTGCCGCCGCCGGTGTCGCCGCCGCCGGCGGTGCAACCGGTGAGCGCGAGCGCGCCGGCTGCCGCAAGAGCGATGGCTGCGACGCCGATTCTCTTGATCTTCAATGTTCCTCCTGTGAGATGTGCCCGCGACACTGCTTCTGGCCGTGGCGCACGCGGATGGATCGAGACTATGAACCGATTCGAAGGAATCCAAACCGATCCGGAAACTGTTACCGATGCGAAACCTGAGTCACGGTCAGCACACAGATTTCCCAGGATCTCGCAAGATTCTTGCGTCACTCGGAGCCATGTGAGAATTCCTGCATGGAAACACGGCGTCGCACACAGATCGAGATTGCGATCGTCCTCGCGCTCTCGCTCGGCGCGTCGGCCGTGTATTCGATCGTGTCGATCGTCGCGAGGGTGACCGCCGAGACCCCGCTCGCAGATCAGCAGGCCTCGATCAACCAGTCGCAGTCGCCTCGAGAGTGGCTCGACTTCACGTACCAGTTCCTCGACGTCGTGTTCGGCCTCGCGGCCGTCGCGCTCGTGCTCTACCTGCTGTGGCAGCCCGGGAAGAGCCCGTTCCGCCGGATCGGCCTCGACTTCACGAGACCGGCCCGCGACGTGGCATCCGGCTTCGCGCTCGTCGCCGTCATCGGCATCCCGGGGCTCGCGCTCTACGCCGCCGGCCGCGCGCTCGGCCTCACGGTCGCCGTCGTCGCGTCGCCGCTCGACGCGCACTGGTGGACCATCCCGATCCTCGTGCTGTCGGCCCTCCGGGCCGCGCTCACCGAGGAGGTGATCGTCGTCGGCTACCTGTTCACGCGCTTCGAAGAGCTCGGCGTCGGCAAGTGGGCGACGATCGTCTCATCCGCGCTCCTGCGCGGCACCTACCACCTGTACCAGGGCTTCGGGCCGTTCGCCGGCAACGTCGCGATGGGCCTCGTATTCGGTTGGGCGTATACGAAGTGGGGCCGCACGATGCCGCTCGTCGTCGCGCACTGGGTGCTCGACATCGTGTCGTTCGTGGGGTATCCGCTCGCGGTCGCGTGGTGGCCGGGGCTGTTCGCCCCGACGACGACCTGAGTCCGCGTGTCGGGCGAGTCCCGAGCGCGCGTCAGCGCGTGCGCTCGGATGTCGCAGGGCGCTTCGCGCGCACGCGACGACGTCGCTTCGTCGGATGCCACGGGGCAGGCGGCATCGCGACGTGCGAGCCGCTCGCGAGCGCGACGACCGTGACCGGCAGGTCGGGCGCCGCCTCGGCGGGCGTCTCGTGGCGCGGATCGTCGTCGCCCGAACGCACCCGCGCCACGTCGAGTGCCGATCGCCGGCTCGGCGAGCACACGGGGCCGAAGGCCTCGTCGCCGAGTCCGGAGCCGCGGAGGTCGGAGATGAGGCCGGCGCGCCGAAGGGCCTCTGCACGGCCGGGGTCACGGCGCTCGAGGTCGGCGGCCCGGCGTCCGAGCGCGAAGCCGTCGCCTGCGAGCACCGAGGAACCGACGAACGCCCCCGCGAAGGCGATCATCGCGAGTACTGCGAGCACATCCATGTCGACCACCCCCGGCTTCCCGCCGTTGAACTGAGTGAAGCTCAGTGTACGCCCGGAGGGAGCGTGCGGACCCGCACCGATGCCGCGGCGCGCGCACCGAGGCATCCTCGTCTCGAATCGCGGCCGAACCGGCCGCCCGACCGACTTTCCGATCGAGGAGACGCCATGTCCATCGCGCACGCCTTCGCCGCCGGGCAACTCGCCGCGAACCGCACAGAGCGCCTCGAGGCCGGCGCGTTCGACGCCGACGTCGAGGCGCGCGCGACACGCCGCCGGGCGATCGCACGCGCCGCCCGAATCATCCTCGGCGTGCGCACCGAACGCCCGGCGCGCACCTACACCGAGCGCGGGCGACACCTCGCCCCGCGCCCGGTGTGACGGGCGCCTACGCGAACGCCTCCACGGGCGGGCATGCGCACACGAGGTTGCGGTCCCCGTACGCCTGGTCGATGCGCCTGACGGGCGCCCAGTACTTGTTGCGCACGAGCCCGCGGACGGGGTAGACCGCCTGCTCGCGCGTGTACGGGTGCGACCACTCCCCGACGACGACCGACTCGGCCGTGTGCGGGGCATTGTGCAGCGGGTTGTCGTCGGCGGGCCACTCGCCACGCCCGACCGCGTCGGCCTCGGCCTTGATCGCGATCATGGCGTCGACGAACCGGTCGAGCTCGCGGAGGTCCTCCGACTCGGTCGGCTCGACCATGAGCGTGCCCGCGACGGGGAACGACATCGTCGGCGCGTGGAAGCCGTAGTCGATGAGTCGCTTGGCGACGTCGTCGACCGAGACCCCGGTCGCAGCGGTGAGCGGGCGCAGGTCGAGGATGCACTCGTGCGCGACGTAGCCCTGCTCGCCCGTGTAGAGCACGGGGTAGTGCTCGCGCAGGCGCGCGGCGACGTAGTTGGCCGCGAGCACGGCCGACGCCGTCGCCTCCTGCAGGCCCTCGGCACCCATCATGCGGACGTACGCCCACGAGATCGGCAGGATCGACGGCGAGCCGTACGGCGCCGCCGAGACCGGTCCGCCGCCGTGCACGTAGCCGCCCGCGTGGTCGGCGCGCTGCGCGAGCGGGTGACCGGGCAGGTAGGGCGCGAGGTGCGCCTTCGCCGCCACCGGGCCGACGCCCGGGCCGCCGCCGCCATGCGGGATGCAGAACGTCTTGTGCAGGTTCAGGTGCGAGACGTCCCCGCCGAAGTCGCCGAAGCGCGCGAACCCGAGGAGCGCGTTGAGGTTCGCGCCGTCGACGTACACCTGCCCGCCGGCGTCGTGCACAGCCTGGCAGATGTCGCGCACGTCGTGCTCGTAGACACCGTGCGTCGACGGGTAGGTGATCATGAGGGCGGCGAGGGATGCCTCGTGCTCGGCGATCTTCGCCCGCAGGTCTTCGAGGTCGACGTTGCCGAGCTCGTCGGTCGCGACGACGACGACGCGCATGCCCGCGAGCACGGCGGACGCCGCGTTCGTGCCGTGCGCGCTCGACGGGATGAGGCACACCGTGCGCTCGGGCTCGCCGTTCGCGAGGTGGTAGCCGCGGATCGCGAGAAGGCCCGCGAGTTCGCCCTGGCTGCCGGCATTGGGCTGGAGCGACACGGTGTCGTACCCCGTGACCTCCGCGAGCCACGACTCGAGCTGCTCGATGAGCGCGAGCGAGCCGACGACGTCGGCCTCGGGCGCGAACGGGTGCAGGTTCGCGAACGCGGGCCACGTGACGGCCTGCATCTCGGTCGCGGCGTTGAGCTTCATCGTGCACGACCCGAGCGGGATCATGCCGCGGTCGAGCGCATAGTCGCGGTCGGCGAGCGTCTTCAGGTAGCGCATCATCTGCGTCTCGGAGTGGTGCGTGTTGAAGACGGGGTGCTCGAGGTAGGACGACGTGCGGCGCAGGTCGGCCGGCAGCGCGTTGTCGACGAGCGGGGCGCCGACGCCGAGCTCGCGCTCTTCGGGTCCGCCGAAGGCGCGCGCGACGGCGTGCAGCTCGTCGAGGGTCGTGGTCTCGTCGATCGAGACGAGCACGGTCGCCTCGTCGGCCGCCCACACGTGGATGCCGAGGGCGCTCGCGCGCTCGACGACGTGCACGGCCATGCCGGGCACGACGACGCCCAGCGTGTCGAAGTACGAGTCGTGCACGACGGTCTGGCCGAGGTCTTCGAGCCAGCCCGCAAGCAGCTTCGCCTTCGCGGCGACCTGCGTCGCGATGTGACGGATGCCCCGGGGCCCGTGGTACACGGCGTACATCGACGCCATCACGGCGAGGAGCACCTGCGCGGTGCAGATGTTCGAGGTCGCCTTCTCGCGGCGGATGTGCTGCTCGCGCGCCTGGAGGCTCAATCGGTACGCGGGCGCGCCCGAGGCATCCACCGAGACGCCGACGAGGCGACCCGGCATCTGACGCTCGAGGCCCTTCTTCACGGCCATGTAGCCGGCGTGCGGGCCGCCGAAGCCCATCGGCACGCCGAAGCGCTGCGACGTGCCGACGGCGACGTCGGCGCCGAGCTCGCCCGGGCTCGTGATGAGCGAGAGGGCGAGGAGGTCGGCCGCGACGACGGCGAGGGCGCCCTGCGCCTTCGAGGCCGCGATGAGCGCGGCGGGGTTCCAGACCCGACCGGATGCGCCGGGGTATTGCACGAAGACGCCGAAGTGCTCGCCGAGCTCCGAGACATCCGCCCCGCCGTCGGCGAAGCGCTCCGCGAGCGCGACCTCGACGAGTTCGATGCCGACCGCCTCGCTCCGCGAGCGCAGGAGCGCGAGCGTCTGGGGCAGCGCGTCGGCGTCGACGACGAACCGGTTCGACGCCGACTTCGTCGCGCGCCGCGCGAGGAGCATGGCCTCGACGACCGCGGTGCCCTCGTCGAGCATCGACGCGTTCGCGACATCGAGGCCCGTGAGGTCTTCGACCATCGTCTGGAAGTTGATGAGCGCCTCGAGCCGGCCCTGGCTGATCTCGGGCTGGTACGGCGTGTACGCCGTGTACCAGCTCGGGTTCTCGAGCACGTTCCGCTGGATGACGGCGGGCGTGATCGTGCCGTAATAGCCGAGGCCGATCATCGACGTGCGCGCCGTGTTCTGCGACGCGAGGGCCGCGAGCTCGGCGATCGCCTCGCGCTCGGTCGCGGCGGCGGGGATCGCGGAGTTCAGCACCTCCCCCATGCGGATCGACTCGGGCACGGCGCCCGACATGAGGACGTCGAGCGAGTCCGCGCCGATCGCTTCGAGCATGCGCTCGCGGTCGGCTTCGGTCGTTCCGATGTGGCGGCGCCCGAAAGCGTCTTGGGCGAAGACGGAGGAGGTCATCGTGCTGCGGGGTCCCTTGCGGTTGTTCGTCACTCGCCGACGAGGGCGCGGTACTCGGCAGCCGTCAGGAGCTTCGGCAGCTCGCCGACCTTGACCTTGACGAGCCAGCCCTCGCCGAACGGGTCGCTGTTGACGAGCTCGGGCGCGTCGACGACGGCCTGGTTGGCCTCGACGACCTCGCCGTCGACGGGCGCGAAGAGCTCGCCCACCGACTTCGTCGACTCGATCTCGCCGACGACGGTGCCGGCCGTGACGGCGGCGCCCACCTTGGGCAGGTCGACGTAGACGACGTCGCCGAGCTTGTCGGCCGCGTAGTCGGTGATGCCGACGACGACGGTGTCGCCGTCGACGCGCACCCACTCGTGCTCGGGCGTGTAGAAGAGTTCGTTCCGGTCGGTCATGGTGTTCTCCAATGTTGTTGAGAGGCTCGGCGGGAGCGCTTACGCGCGCTTGTAGAAGGGCAGCGCGACGACGGATGCCTCGATGCGCGTGCCGCGCACGTCGACGTAGAGGGGCGTGCCGACCGCCTGCACGGCGGGCGACACGTACGCCATCGCGATGGGGTGGCCGAGCGTCGGCGACAGCGCGCCCGACGTCACGACGCCCACGCGTCCGGCGTCGTCGCCCGGGCCGTCGTAGATCTCGTAGTCGGCGCGCGGAGCGCGACGGCCCTCGGACGCGAGACCGACGAGCACCGGGGCATCCGCCTCGGGCCCGCGCTCGATCGCCGCGCGACCGACGAAGTCACCCTCTTTCGCGAGCGCGACGACGCGGCCGAGACCCGCCTGCACCGGGAAGGTGTCGAGGCCGAGCTCGTGGCCGTAGAGCGGCATGCCCGCCTCGAGGCGCAGCGTGTCGCGGCTCGCGAGGCCGCACAGCGTCACGCGCGAGCCGCCCGTCTCGACGAGGGCCTGCCAGAGCGTCGGCGCGAGGTCGGGCGCGACGTAGAGCTCGAAGCCGTCTTCGCCCGTGTAGCCCGTGCGGGCGACGAGCACGGGCTTCGTCTCGAACGTCGCGGGGAACGCGCGGTAGTACTTCAGCTCGGTCGCCGAGCGGTCGAAGTCCTCGTCGTCGTTGCCGGGGCCTTCGACGCCGAAGCCGGGGGTCTCGAGCAGCACCGAGAGCGCGTCGGGGCCCTGGATCGCGATGAGCGCGATGTCGTCGCTCTCGTCGGAGACGAACACGTCGAAGCCCTGCGCACGCTCGATGAGGGCCTTCGCGGCGGGCTCGCGGTTGCCGGCGTTCGCGACGACCATGTAGCGGTCTTCACCGGTGCGGTACACGACGAGGTCGTCGATGATGCCGCCCTGTTCGTCGAGGAGGAGCGAGTACTTCGCCTGCCCGATCTCGATGGCGCTGAGCTTGCCCGCGAGGGCGTAATCGAGGGCGGCAGCCGCCTCGGGGCCGACGAAGACGATCTCGGCCATGTGCGAGAGGTCGAAGAGACCCGACGAGGTGCGCACCGCGTGGTGCTCGGCAAGGTCGCTCGAGTAGCGCACGGGCATCTGCCAACCCGCGAAGTCGGTGAAGCTCGCACCGGCTTGACGGTGGACGGCTTCGAGCGGGCTGCGTCGTTCGGTCACGGAGTTCTCCAGAGTCGCTTGGGCGGTCGGCGGATGCCGGCTGGGAACTCCCCCTCTGTCATGGGCCTGAGAGCTTCACGCGCTCGCGCGCGCTTTCACCGTCGGCGGGATGTGGCGGGAATGCCCGATCCGCTTTTCAGAGCGGCCTGTTCATCGCGGTATGTGTGACCTGAGAGATTGGCGGGGAGGCTTGCTCCTTCGGTGCCGGCATGACCAGAGGTGCTACCCGGCTCTCCCGCGATGCGTTGAAGGCCCGATGTGAGGTTGTGCTCCGATCCTAGCCGACCGCGCACGCTGCGCCAGATGTCCCCCGTCCGGGGGTGCATAGGGCGGATGCCCCGGCGATACGCTCTCGCCATCGAGGCCGCCGTCCGCGGCCGCCGCCCGAGGAGCGCGCATGACGGGACAGTCCGGTTCCGCAGTGCGATCGGGCGTGCCCTCGCAGGCGGCCGAGACGGCGCGCATCCGAGCGCTCAAGGCCGCACAGCGGACGGCCGCCGAACAGCGCGTGGCCCGGTACACGGTGCGGAAGTCCCGGGAGGGCGTGCGCATCGAGCCCCGCACCTGGCGTTCGATCGGCGCCGTGCTCTCGTGGATCGCCGTCGCCGCGCTCGTCGGCGTCGTCCTCGGCGAGATCGACCGGCTGATCGCGAGCGTGCCCGCCGACGGGCGCAGCCACTCGCTCAACGTCGCGATCTCCCCGCTCGCGATCACGCACGTCGACAGCTGGGCCGCCTGGGCGAGCGCTCCCCTGCACGACCGGCTCGGCTACTGGATCACGCTGTCGGCCGTCGTCGACCTCGTGCTCGCCTTCGCGCTCGTCCAGCTCTTCCTGCGCCTCCTGCACCTCGCGGGCGAAGAGCTCAGGCTGGTTCCGGCGTACGCGATCGCAAGCTACGCCGTGTTCGAACTCATCGAGAACTCGCTCCAGGCGATCGCGGGCATCGCGATCGCGAGCGGACTCCCCACGCTCGCCGATGCGATCTCGTGGCCGCTCGCCTTCGCGTCGACCGGCAAGGTGCTCTCACTCGTCGTGCTCATCGTCGCGTTCCTGCGGATCAAGGCGTACCGGGACGCGATCTTCGGCGGCCTCCGGCGGATCCTCCAGGCGGTATGGGTCCACCGCCTCGCGACCCTTGCGATCCTCGTCATCGCCGTCCTCGCGTGCATTCCCGCCGCCGACCTCCTCGATCAGCTGCCCGACGTGCAGCGCCAGTGGGCCGACGGCTTCACCGGCTTCCGGCACGCCGTCTTCGCGGTCGGCGCGCTCATCGGCACCGCGGCGGGCACGTTCGCCCTCGGCCGACGGCGCACGCGGCTCCTCGTCGAGACCCGTGTGATGCGTCTCATCCGGATGCCGGCCGACGACGGATGGGACGCCGCGTGGCCCTGGGTCATCGCGCCGGCCGTGCTCGTCGCCGTCGGCGTGGGCGTGAGCCTCGCGAGCCTGACGATCGGGCTTCCGTTCCCCGTGCATCTGCCGACGGCGATCCCGCTGCTCATCGTGCTCGGCGCGATCCCCGTGTTCGCGGGCATCGGCTGGAGGAAGGCCGTCGACACCGACCCCGAACCGGCCGATCCGCATCGCGCCCGCTTCTCGTGGATGGTCGGCGACGCCCTCGCCGTCTTCGTGCTCGTCGCGGGCGGCATCGGGATCGTGCGTTCCTACGTCGTGCCCGCGCTGCTCGCCGACCAGACGCCCGCCGGCGCCTCGCTGTGGCCGTCGATCGTCGCCGCGGTCGCCGTCGTCGCGGGCGGGGCGGTCGCCGTCCTGGCGCCGAGGTTCCTGCTCCCGCGACTCGGACCGGCCACGTTCCGCAGCCTCGGGCTCGACCCGGACTCGCGCCTGCACCAGGAGCCCCCGCGACTCGACCTCGACCCCGACGACCGGTACGTGACGCCCGTGAGCCGGGTCGAGGTGCCCTCGATCATCGTCGGCGTGGTCGTGCTCGCGGTGTTCATGCTCTTCCCCGTCCCGGTCGGCGCGTTCCTCGGCGCCGTCGCCGTCGCCCTCGCCTCGATCAGCGCGTGGGTGAGCATCCTCGGCTCGTTCACGCTCCTCGTCCAGCCGCGCGCCCTCGTGCTGCCGTTCGGGTGGCTGAAGCTCAAGGCGCCCCCGGTGCTCACCCTCGCGATCCTGATACCGTTCGCGCTCAACCTCGTCGTCTCGGCGTACTTCGGCGACGAGACCGTGCACGCCGTGCAAGTCTCCGCCTCGCGGGGCGAGAGCGCCGACGACCCGAACGCTCTCTCCTCATACCTCGACGAGGTGCAAGCGGACGTCGCATGCAACGTGGCCGTGAAGGGCCACGACCCGGTGCGCCCCGTGTTCCTCATCGCCGCCGAAGGCGGCGGCATCCGGGCGGCGTACTGGACGGCGTCGGCGCTCGCTGCGCTCGAGGACTGCGGCGCGCGCTCGGGGTACGTCGCGAGCGGGATCAGCGGCGGCTCGGTGGGCCTCGCGATCGCGAGCTCGGTCGACACGGCGATCGCCGCGGAACTCCCTCGCCACCCGAGCGAAGCGGAGAGTCGGGCGGCCGAGGCGAAGGCGTCGGCCGAGATCATCGCCTCCGCGCGGGCTGCTTCGGGCCCGGACGTCGTGTCGTCGGCGCTCGTCGGGCTCGCGGTCGGCGACCTCTACGCGGGCGCGACGGGCATCCGCGTGCCGTCGGTGACTCCCGACCCCGACGGCGACGACCTCGGCCTCCGCTGGCGCGACCGCGCAGCGATCGTCGAGGCGCTGTGGGAGCGCGACGCGCCCGCCCTCGCGACCTCCTTCTCGAGCACGATCGACCGGCGCACGGGCATGCTCATGATGAACTCGGCCGACGTCGTCACGAAGTGCCGCCTCCTCGTCGACCAGGTTCCGGTCACCGACCGCGGCCCGAAGGCCGCGTGCGACTCGGCCGGCGGTCTTCCGTCGATGCTGGGGTTCCGCGAACTGCCGCTCGACGAGGAGGCGCGGGACGCCGACCCGCCCGTCGATCTGTCCGAGTGCCTGACGACGCTCGACTGGTCGACGGCCGCGATGCTCTCGGCCCGGTTCGCGGTCATCACCCCGACCGGCGGAATGCCCGCGAATGCGCCGTGCAACACCCCGGAGGACGCCCAGTTCGTCGACGGCGGCTACGTCGAGCCGACCTCGCTCGCGGCGCTCGCCGACACGGCGCCCGAGCTCATGGCGCTCCTCGCGAAGCAGAACGAGCAGCGAGCGGAGGGTGAGGGATGGCTCGTGCCGGTGCTCCTCTACCTCCGGAACACCCAGGGGTACGACCTCGCCAAGGACGTCGCGCGCGCCGAGTCGGAAGCGCTCGTGCCGATCACGGGCAGCGCCGCGCGGACGAACCTGACCGCCGAGGACTCGTGGCTCCAGCGCATCGTGCTGAGCCTGCCGAGCGCGTGCCCGAGCGAACCGGCGGACGCGGTCGGCTGCCGGGCCGCCCTGGCCCGCTTCTTCGGCACCGACGACTCCGGCCTGCCGGGGATCCTCGACGACGGCATGGTCGAGATCGCGCCGGCGTCGACGCCCGCCGTCGTGCCGCCGCTCGGCTGGGCGCTCTCGCAGCTCAGCCAGTCGCGGTTCGACTCGGCGATCGCGACCGCGGCGGGCTGCACGGCCATGGGCGAATCGGTGCGGCGGGATGCCTCGGTCGACGCCGCCGAACCGCCGGTCGAGACCGCCGACGACGGCGAGGCGCCGCCCGACGCGACCGCGGGATACCCGGGGCTCGCGAAGCTCGGCGAGGTGATGGGCTTCGACCCGTGCGCGGCGATCGCGAACCGGTCGAGGGCCGCGGCCGGCGCGGGCGGGTAGCCGCGCGGGCGGGGAGCCGCGCGGGCGGGTAGCCGCGCGGGCGCATAGCCGCGCGGGCTCAGCTCGCCGGCACGACCCCGCTTCGGCAGGCGAGCTCGATCCCGTCGAGCTGGGCGATGACGTCCCAGGTCGTCTCGGGGTGGAGTCGCTCTGCGACTTCGAGCACGTCGCCCCAGTCTTGCGGGGTGCCGGCGACTCGGTCGATCAGGAGGCAGTCGGGTGCGGGGTTCGGGTTGCCGAGCCAGAACACGTCGTGGTCGGCGACCGCATACGACATGAGGCCGATATCGGTCTCGACCGTCGCGTTCGCGGGGATCAGGCCGAGGACGATCCCGGCGTTCGCGGCGCGAGCGGGCGGGGTCCAGGCGCCGGGGGCGAGCATCGCCCAGAGCGGCAAGGTCGGGAGAAGCACGGCCGCCGCAGTCACCGCGACCGTCGCGGCATGCCGACCGTAGCCGCGCAGCCACCCCACCGGCTCGCGGCGGCGCGGTCGATGCCGTCGAGCAGCGCGAGGAAGGCGATCGGGATGAGGACGGCGCTGTAGTGCCAGGTCGGCCCCCAGTAGCCCTCGTTGGTCGAGAGGAACCGCCAGGCGAGGGTCGGCAAGAGGACGACCGAGATCGGGGAGATGACGAGGAGCCCGCCCGTGATCACGAGGAGCAGGGTGAGCGTCACGCCCTTCTGCGGGTGGAACAGCGCAGCGGGATCGGAGAACACCCCGCCCGGGTCGGCGTTGCCGGCGTAGGCCCAGGCCCCGTCTGGGTTGAGCGCCGGCAGCACGACGAAGACGGCGATGGCGAACCAGGCGGCGCCCCACGCGGCGAGCCACAGCCCGAGGGGCTTCCGCGAACGGTAGGCGAGCACGAGTCCGATGGCGAGGACGGTGAGCCCGAGGTCTTCTTTGACGAAGACGAGCGGCGCCGCCCACAGCGCGGCGGCGAGGTCGCGGCGTTCGAGCATCGCGCAGAGCGACCAGGCGAGCAGCGGAACGGCGAGCGCGATCTCGTGGAACTGCGCGTCGGCGGCGTACTGCAGCCCCCAAGCGAGGCCGAAGGCGAGCCCGAGGAGCACGCCCGTGGGAGTGCCGAGCCGGCGGATGGCAGTGCGGGCGATGACCGCCGCGGCGATCGCGAAGCACAGCGCCTGCACGACGAGCAGGGTGAACGGATGCGGTGCGACGGCGTAGACGGGAGCGAGGATCGCGAGCAGCGGGTGGAAGTGATCGCCGAGGAGGTTGTAGCCGTCGCCCTTGATGTCGACGATCGGCGGCTGCAGCCGCGAGTAGGCCTTCACGAGCTCGGCGAAGATGCCGAGGTCCCACGACTTCACCGTGTACTGCGACCACTGCCACGCGGCGTAGACGATGTATGCCGCGGCGACGACGGCCGCGACGGCGGCGGGGCCGACCCAGCCGCGCCACCCTTCGCGACCGAGCCTGCCGAACCTGCCGAGCCGTTCGGCCACGCGCGGGCGGCTCCATCGCCGGGCGCGCGCGGCGATCTGGGGCGGGGTCGGGGTGGTCGTCATCGGGGCGCTCGCCGTCTTCGCTCGGGGTCGAGAGGGTTCATCCTATCCGGCGCGGGCTCGCGGCGGCGGGCGCTGTGGAGACTCCGATTTCGCGTTCGTGTCAGATTGACTGTAAGCTGCATCCAGCACTTCAAGTCATCGTGACTCTAAGGGTCGGAAGGGAAGGTTCCGGATGCCTCACGCACGCCTCGCCGTCTCGACCGTCATCTTCGCCCTGAGCCCCGACGAAGGCGCCGAGCGCCCGAGCCTGCGGCTGCCGCTCGTGCGCCGCCTGCGTGAACCCGGCCTCGGCCGTTGGGCTCTGCCCGGCGGTTGGCTCCCCGTCGACGAAGCCCTCGAGGCCGCCGCCGCACGCACCCTCGAAGAGACGACGGGCCTCGCACCCGCGCACCTCGAGCAGCTCTACACGTTCGGCGCGGTCGACCGCTCCCCCGGCGAGCGCGTCGTGTCGGTCGTGTACTGGGCGCTCGTGCATTCCGACGAGGTCGAGCAAGCCGTCGCCGACGAGAACGTGCAGTGGTTCGACGAAGACGAGCTCCCGCCGCTCGCGTTCGACCACCTCGCGATCATCGGGTACGCCCTCTCACGGCTCCGCACGAGGCTCGAGTACTCGGGCCTCGCGCACGCCTTCCTCGGCGAGACCTTCACGATGGCCGAACTTCGCGCCGTCTACGAGGTCGTGCTGCGCAAACGCCTCGACCCCGCCAACTTCCGCCGCACCATGGAGACTTCGGGCGCCCTCGTCGACACCGGCGAGCGCAAGAGCGGCACGCCGCACCGCCCGCCCGCCCTCTACCGGTTCGATCCCCGCGCGGCGCCGCCGCGCATGCCGTTCGCCGGCTCCCGCTGACCTCTCCTCACGTCGATCCCCTTCCAGACAGGAAACGCACCATGACGATCGTCACTCCGCCGGTCCGCGACATCCGCCTCGCGGCATCCGTCGACCGAAGCATCCGACTCATCTCGACCGGCAAGGCGACCGGCTCGACGTGCGCGCCCGAACTCGCCGACGGCCCGTGGGAGTTCGACCGCGGCCCCGTCGCCTACGGCCCGGGCGCCTCGCAGGGCGACGTCATCCCGACCGGCGCTCCGCGCCAGGGCGCGCTGCCCGAGGCATACCGCACGGCCACGAACGACGAGCTGCACGCCCGCATCCGCGCGGCGAAGGCGACGCTCGGCGACCGGGTCGTCATCCTCGGCCACTTCTACCAGCGCGACGAGGTCGTGCAGCACGCCGACTTCGTGGGCGACTCGTTCCAGCTCGCGAACGCGGCGCTCACGAAGCCCGACGCCGAGGCGATCGTGTTCTGCGGCGTCCACTTCATGGCCGAGACGGCCGACCTTCTGAGCCGCCCCGAGCAGGCCGTGATCCTGCCGAACCTCGCGGCCGGCTGCTCGATGGCCGACATGGCCGACGAGTCGAGCGTCGAGGAGTGCTGGGAGCAGCTCGCGACGGTCTACGGCGACCTCGACACGCCCGGCGCCGACGGCCGCGTGCCCGTCATCCCCGTGACCTACATGAACTCCTCAGCCGCCCTCAAGGGCTTCGTGGGCCGCCACGGCGGCATCGTGTGCACGTCGTCGAACGCGCGCACGGTGCTCGAGCAGGCGTTTGAGCGCGGGCAGCGCGTGCTGTTCTTCCCCGACCAGCACCTCGGCCGCAACACCGCGAAGGCCATGGGCGTGCCGCTCGAGCAGATGCCGATGTGGAACCCGCGCCGCCCGCTCGGCGGGTCCTCGGCCGAACAGCTCGAAGACGCCCGAGTCATCCTCTGGCACGGCTTCTGCTCGGTGCACAAGCGGTTCACGGTCGAGCAGATCGAGCGCGCGCGTGCCGAGCACCCCGGCGTGCAGGTCATCGTGCACCCCGAGTGCCCGATGCCCGTCGTCGATGCGGCGGATGCCGCGGGGTCGACCGATTTCATCGTGAAGGCCATCGCCGCCGCGCCCGCGGGCACGACCTTCGCGATCGGCACCGAGATCAACCTCGTCCAGCGCCTCGCGGCCGAGAACCCGCAGCACGAGATCTTCTGCCTCGACCCCGTCGTGTGCCCGTGCTCGACGATGTACCGCATCCACCCGGGCTACCTGGCATGGGTGCTCGAAGAGCTCGTCGAGGGCCGCGTGGTCAACCGCATCCAGGTGGCCGACGAGGTCGCCGCGCCCGCGCGGCTCGCGCTCGAGCGCATGCTCGCGGCGAAGCCGCAGGGGTCGGCGCCCGAGCGCTTCGGCGGGAGCGCGGCGCCGGCCGCGACATCCACCTCCCCGGCGACCGCGACGCCGGAGCCCCGCGCATGACCCGCGTCCTCGTCATCGGCGGCGGCATCGCCGGCCTGTGGACGGCCGTCAAGGCCGCCGATGCAGGTTGCCGGGTCGAGCTCGTCACGAAGGCCGACCTCGCGAACGGCTCGACGCACTACGCGCAGGGCGGCATCGCGGCGGCGATCTTCCCCGACGACTCCGCAGAGCGCCACTTCGACGACACGATCGCCGCGGGTGCGGGCCTCTGCGACCCCACGGCGGTGCGCGTGCTCGTCGACGAGGGTCCCGCGCGCGTGCGCGACCTCATCCGGTTCGGCGTCGAGTTCGACCACGACGAATCGGGCGTCTCGCGCGGGCTCGAGGCGGCGCACTCGCGCGCCCGCATCCTGCACGCGGGCGGCGACGCGACGGGCGCTGCGATCGAGACGGCGCTCGTCGAGACGGTTCGCCGCCGTGCGGTCGCGATCACCGAGCGGGCCATCCTCACCGACCTCGTCGTCGAAGCCGGCCGCGTCGTCGGCGCGCTCGTGCTCGGCCCCGACGGCCTGCTCGGCGAGCACCGGGCCGACGTCGTCGTGCTCGCGACGGGCGGCGCCGGCTGCCTCTACAAGTTCACGACGAACCCGGCCGTCGCGACGGGCGACGGCGTCGCCGCGGCGTGGCGCGCGGGCGCCGAGATCGCCGACCTCGAGTTCGTGCAGTTCCACCCGACGGCGCTCGCGGCGCCCGGCACACCGCTCATCTCCGAGGCCGTGCGCGGCGAGGGCGCGGTGCTGCGGGATGCCTCGGGCGAGCGCTTCATGCTCGCGATCGACCCACGGGGCGAGCTCGCTCCGCGCGACGTCGTCGCCCGTGGCGTGTGGCACCGCATGGAGGAGCAGGGCGGCGAGCCCGTCTTCCTCGACGCGACGGCGCTCGGCGGCGAGTTCCTCGCCGCGCGGTTCCCAGGCCTCGACCGGCAGGTGCGCGACGCCGGGTACGACTGGTCGGTCGCACCCGTGCCGATCACGCCCGCCGCCCACTACGCGATGGGCGGCATCGTGACCGACCTCGACGGCCGCACGAGCCTGCCGGGCCTCTTCGCCGTCGGCGAGTGCGCCCGCACGGGCGTGCACGGCGCCAACCGGCTCGCCTCGAACTCGCTGCTCGAGGCCGCGGTGTTCGCCGACCGCGCGGCACGAGCGATCGCAGCGCTCGCGCCCGTCGACTCGCCGGCCCCGTCTGCGCCCCCGGCGACCGCGGTGTCCCACGACTCGACGACCCCGGATGCCTCGTCGCTCGTCGACCGCGCCGCCCTGCAGTCCCTCATGTGGCAGCACGTCGGGCTCGAGCGCGACGAACACGGCCTGCGCGAGGCATCCGCCGTGCTCGACGCGTGGGTCGCGCCCGAACCGGTCGACCGCCGCACGACGGAAGACCGCAATCTGCTCGACCTCGCGCGCCTCACGGTCGCCGCGGCGCTCGCGCGTCGCGAGAGCGTCGGCGCCCACTACCGGTCGGATGTCCCGGCCGACGCCGAACTGGAGGCCGCGTGATGACCGACCGACGCGAGATCGACCGCATCGTGACCGCCGCGCTCGATGAAGACGCCCCTTGGGGCGACCTCACGAGCGAGACGCTCATTCCGGCGGATGCCACGGCCACCGCCGACCTCGTCGCGCGCGAGCCCGGCGTCTTGAGCGGCATCGAGGTGTTCGCGGCGGCGTTCCGGATCGTCGACGACCGCATCCGCGTGACGGCCCTCAAGGCCGACGGCGAGCGCTTCGAGCGCGGCGAGCACCTCGCGCGTGTCGGGGGCCCGGCTCGCGGCATGCTGACCGCCGAACGCGTGGGCCTCAACCTCGTCCAGCGCATGAGCGGCATCGCGACGCTCACGGCGCAGTACGTCGCCGCGATCGCGGGCACGCGTGCGCGCATCGTCGACACCCGCAAGACCACGCCGGGCCTCCGCAGCCTCGAACGGCAGGCCGTGCGCGACGGCGGCGGCCGCAACCATCGCCGCTCGCTGTCCGACGCGATCATGGCCAAGGACAATCACCTCGCGGTGCTCACCGCCGGCGGACGCGACCTCGCGACGGCGCTCCGCGCGGCGCGCGACCGGATGCCGCACACCGCCCACCTCGAGGTCGAGATCGACCGGCTCGACCAGCTCGATGCCGTGCTCGCGGGCGGCGCCGACACGATCATGCTCGACAACTTCACGCTCGACGACCTGCGCGCGGGCGTCGCCCGCATCGGCGGCCGCGCGATCGTCGAGGCGTCGGGCGGCGTCAACCTCGACACCGTCGCCGCGATCGCCGCGACGGGCGTCGACGTCGTCTCGGTCGGGGCGCTCACGCACTCGGTGCGGTCGCTCGACCTCGGGCTCGACGCGGTCATCGAGACTGCACCCGCCCTCGCGAACGCGAACGCGGGCGGCGACTCCGCGTGATCTTCCTCGACCACGCGGCGACGAGCCCCGTGCGCCGCGAGGCGCTCGAGGCGATGTGGCCGTACCTCACGGGCGCGTTCGGCAACCCGTCGAGCCGCCACGGGCTCGGCGACGAGGCCGCGCGGGCGCTCGCGTGGGCGCGCGAGGAGGTCGCCCGCGCGGTCGGAGCACGCCCCGGCGACGTCGTGTTCACGAGCGGCGGCACCGAGGCCGACAACCTCGCCGTCAAGGGCCTCGGGCTCGCGAATCCTCGCGGACGGCACGTCGTCGTGTCGACCGTCGAGCACGAGGCCGTGCTCGAGTCCGCCGACGCCCTTCGGCGCCTCCACGGCTTCGAGGTGTCGCACGTCGAGGTCGACGCGGGCGGCGTCGTACGGCCCGAGGCGCTTGCGCGGGTCATCCGGCCCGACACGACGCTCGTGTCGGTCCAGCTCGCGAACAACGAGGTCGGCACGGTGCAGCCGATCGCGACCCTCGCCGAGATGGCGCGCGCACACGGAGCGCTCGTGCACACCGACGCCGTGCAAGCGGCCGGATGGCTGCCGCTCTCGCTCGACGCGCTCGGCGTCGACGCGCTCTCGCTCGCGGGCCACAAGGTCGGCGCGCCCAAGGGCACGGGCGCGCTCGTCGTGCGCGGTCGCCTCCCCCTCGAACCCGTGCTGCACGGCGGCGGGCAGGAGCGCGGCAAGCGCTCGGGCACCGAGAACGTCGCCGGCGCGGTCGCGTTCGCGACGGCGCTCGGCCTCGCCGAGCAGGAGCGGGCGGATGCCTCGGCCCGCGTCGGCGCCCTGTCGGCCTCGCTCGTGGCGCGCGTACTCGGGTCGATCGAGGGGGCGCTGCTGACCGGCGACCCCGAATCTCGACTGCCGGGCACGGCGTCGTTCGTGTTCCCGAGAGCCGCCGGCGAAGCCGTGCTCCTCGAACTCGAACGCGACGGCGTGCTCTCGTCGAGCGGATCGGCGTGCGCCGCGGGCCGCGATGAGCCCTCGCACGTGCTCACGGCGATGGGGTACTCCCCCGAGCTCGCGCAGACCGCCGTGCGGTTCACCCTCGGCCGCGAAACCACGGCCGCAGAGATCGACACCGCGGCATCCGCCGTCATCCGCGCCGTGTCGGCGGTGCGCGGTATCGTGGGCGCATGACCGACTCCACCCCTGAAGAGCGCACGAACGCCGACGAGGCCGACCGCGACCTCGAGGTCGAGCTCGCCCCCGAAGAAGAGCTGCTGAAGGGCTTCCTGCCCGAGGCCACGCCGACCGACGGGCCCGCGCCGGCTCCGTAGGCCGGCCGCTCGTTCCCCTCTCGCTCGCAACGCGTTCGAATGCGTTGCGATGATTCGCCGTTTCCGGGAATGCGCGACGACCGTCCGCGGTTGTCGCTCGATACCGACTTCATCGGCACTCCAGACCCCACACCACGAGACCGGTCGTCCGCGCTGCGCGACGGCCTCGATTGGATGCTTGTGACCGAACGCGCTCTCGACGACCTCGACACCCGGAGCGACCCGGCGATCGGCGACTCCGCCGCCGAGGCCGCTGCGAACGCACCCGCGACGCACGCGGCACCCGCGACCGGCAGCACGTCTGCCGCACCGCCCGCCGACACGCGCGTCATCTGGCTGCTGCTCGGCGCGACCTTCGTCGTCTTCCTCAACGAGACGATCATGGGCGTCGCGATCCCGCACCTCGTCGTCGACCTCCAGGTGAGCCTGAGCGCCGCCCAGTGGCTCACGACGGGCTTCCTGCTGACGATGGCCGTCGTCATCCCGATCACGGGCTTCCTCATCAAACGGTTCCCGACCCGGCCGGTGTTCATCGCGGCCATGAGCCTCTTCTCGGCGGGCACGCTCCTCGCGGCCGTCGCCCCCGGATTCGAGCTGCTCCTCGCGGGCCGCATCGTGCAGGCGACGGGCACCGCGATCATGATGCCCCTCCTCATGACGACGATCATGACCGTCGTTCCGCCGCGCGACCGCGGCCGCTTCATGGGTCGCGTGTCGATCGTCATGTCGGTGGCCCCAGCGATCGGCCCCGCGATCTCGGGCCTCATCCTGAGCTTCCTCAACTGGCGCTTCATGTTCTGGCTCGTGCTGCCGATCGCCGTCGTCATGCTCCTCATCGGCGCGCGCCGCGTCACGAGCGTCGGCGACACCGAGCGGCTGCCCATCGACGTGTTCTCGATCGTGCTTTCGGCGATCGGCTTCGGCGGACTCGTCTACGGGTTGAGCCTCGCGGGCGGCGAGGCGAGCGGTGCGACGCCGGCGGGACTCCTCTGGGCGACGCTCGCCGTGGGCGCCGCCGGCATCGCGGCCTTCGTCGCACGCCAGCTCGTGCTCCAGCGCCGCGACGCCGCCCTCCTCGACCTCCGCACCTTCAAGTCGGGCAACTTCGCCGTGTCGGTCGCGCTCATGGTCGTCATGATGGCGGCGCTGTTCGGCACCATCATCGTGTTGCCCGTATACCTGCAGAACGTGCTGAAGCTCGAGCCGCTCGCGACGGGCATCCTGCTCCTGCCCGGCGGCCTCGCGATGGGCCTCCTCGGTCCGACCGTCGGCCGGCTGTTCGACCGCTACGGCCCGCGTCCGCTCCTCGTGCCCGGCAGCATCGTCGTGAGCGGCGTGCTGTGGGCGCTCACGACCGTGGGCCCCGAGACATCCGAATGGTTCGTGCTCGCGATGCACGTCGTGCTGTCGATCGGCCTCGCGTTCATGTTCACGCCGCTCTTCACGTCGGCGCTCGGATCGGTGCAGCCGAAGTTCTACTCGTACGGCTCGGCGATCGTCGGCACCGTGCAGCAGGTCGCGGGCGCGGCCGGCACGGCGCTCTTCATCACCGTGCTGACCGCGCAGCAACTCGCCGCGCAGTCGGCCGGCGCGACGGCGTTCGCGGCCGAGGCGTCGGGCATCCGCACGGCGTTCCTCGTCGGCGCGATCATCTCGATCGTGGCGATCGTCGGCGCGTTCTTCGTGCGTCGGCCCGCCGACATGGTCGAGGGCGCCGACGCGCACCACGGCGGGCACTGAGCTTCGCGTTCCATCGACGACCAGGGGCCGGGCGGATCATCCGCCCGGCCCCTGCCGTGTCTCGTCCGTACGCGCCGCGCTCAGCCGCCGCAGTTCGGACGGCAGCTGCGCTGGGAGAGCGCGTCGACGAGCACCTTGCTCAGGTCTTCGGGCTGCGCCGCACTGTAGGCGGCACCGCCGGTGACCTGGGCGATCTGCTGCATCGCCGCGACGTCGGTGTCGGGACCGAACCCGATCATGATGACGGGAACCGGTCGCTTGGGGTCGTGCATCTGCTGCAGCTCGGCGATGAGCTGGTCGAGCGAGATGCCGTTCTCGTCTTCGTTCTTGCCGTCGGTGAAGAGCAGCACGGAGTTGACCTTGTCGGGGTCGTACGTCTCTTGCACGCGCTGCACGGCGGCGAGCGTCGTGTCGTAGAGGCCCGTCGCACCGCCGAGCCTCGCGGGCAGCGAACCGATGATCTGCTGGATCTCCTGCGTGTGGGCGAGGTCGGCGAGCGGCGCGATGGGCGAGAGGTCTTCGTAGTCGAGGTCGCCGTTGCGTGCGGTCGAGAACACCCACACGCCGAGCTCGACCTCGCCCGAGAACTTCGACATGGCGCCGACGGCGGCCTGCTGGAAGATGTCGATGCGGCGCAGGCCGTTGGCGGCGGGCTCCTCCATCGAGCCCGACACGTCGATGACGGCGAGCATGCGCGAGCGGAGCGTGAGCACCGCCCACGACCGGAGGATGTCGAGTTGGGCGAGCGAGTCGATCGCGGAGGGCGCGACGGGCGCGTCCTTCGTGATGCCGGCGATGTCGAGTTCGCCGGTGCCGTCGGGTTCGCGGAACCCGAACGCGGCGCGCACCTTCTGCGCGTCGACGAGCGCCTGCTGGAACCGCTCGAGGAGGGGCTTGCCCTTCTCGACGAACTCGGCTTCGGTGTCGGCGTCGGCGTTCTCGGCGGCGAGTGCCGCGGCGGCCGCGGCCTTGTCGGCTTCGGCCTCGCGGTCTTTCAGGACGATGAACGGGTAGTCGAGGGCGACGGTGCCGTCGGTCGGATAGGCGGCGACGAGCGGGTCGACCTCTTCGTCGAGGTTGTAGGCGGCCAGCTGCGCTTCGCTCGTGATGACGACGGTCGCGGTGGGCGTCGACGGGAGGGCGCCGAAGGCGGCGCTCGGCGAGGCGGGGATGGCCTTGCCGAGGGCGATCATGGCGCCCGCGAACTGGCGGGGGTCTTCGGCCGAACTGTGCCCCTTGAGCGCGTAGAGCCCGGCGAGGCTCGCGGCCTGCGCCTCGGGGTCGGGGAGGATCGCGGGAAGGGTGCCGCCGATGACGCGCGCCCAGGTGACGGGCTCGGCCGCGATTTCTGGGGCCTTCGACGCGGGGGCTGCGAACACGACGGGCGAGCTCGCGACCGATCCGCGCGCGTCGAGCTCGGGCGCCGGACGGCCGAGCGACGACGCGGTCGCGCCGGCGCGCTGCACCCACACGCTCGAGTCGGGGATCCAGACGTCGGCTTCGAGCCCGCCGCCGGCGACCATCGCCGCGGAGTCGGCGGACTCCTGCGAACGGACCTCGGTCTCGACGCATCCCTTCTCGGCCTTGTCGAACGCGGCGGCGACCTCGGTGACGTACTTCGCCGCCGTCGCGTCGGCGACGACCGAGAGTTCGCGCACGCCGTTCTCGCACGACGGTTCGTCGGCGGACGCGAAGAGCGGGTTCAAGTGCCCGCCGACCCACAGGTAGACGCCCGAACCGATGACGCCGACGACTGCGGCCGCCGCGACGATCGAGAGCACGAGGGCGCGCTTGGACTTCTTCGCCGGCGCAGCGGCGATGCTATGACGACCCACGGAACACTCCAAGCCGAACCGAGGGCCAGGTCGCGCCGCCGATCCCGAACTCTGAACAGGGATCCCCCTGTTCAGGGGGAGGGTGCGCACAAGTTTAGGTGATGCCGGCGCGTTGTCGAGCAATCATTTCCACAAAGAGCGCCTCTCGACCCTCGCTCTGGGGCCGACTAGGGTCGGCAGCATGGATGCCGCGGCGCCGCTCTTCCTCCCGTCGGGGACGGTCTTCGAGCCGTCGGACATCGTGCATTTCGCGGGTCGCGGCACGCGTTCGCTCGACGAGGCGCTCGCCCGCGCCGACGTGATCGTGTCGGCCCCGCACGCGGGGTCGGCGATTCCCGAAGAGCTCGCCGAGTTCATCGCGCCCGAGTTCACGCGGCGCCTGCAGTTCGACTACACGGACTGCTCGACGAGCCCGATCGTGCGCCGGTGGGCCGAGATCGACGACCGCATCGTCGTCGTCGAGAACCCGCACCCGCGCATGGTGCGCGACCCGAATCGCGAGCGGCCGGCCGATCTCGCGGCGACGCTCCGGGAGGCGCTCGCACGCGTGCGCGAGGCGGGGGCGTGGAACCGCGTCGACCTCTCGGGGGTCGATGCGATCCGGCCCGTGACGTTCTCGTTCTCCCCGCTGCTGCGCGTGCCCGATGACGAAGCGGGCGTCGACCGGCTCGTCGCGGCGTTCGAGCGCGTCGGCGCGCAGGGCGTCGACGTGTACGAGCGCACGCGCGACGACCTGCTCGAGCGCCTGGTGCGGTCGCGTTTGGACCGAGCGGATGCCTCGGGGCCGACGGATGCTCCGCGCGAGCGCGCCGTGACCTTCCTCGCCTTCCACGACACGATGAACCGCACCACGACGCGCGAGGGCGCCATCGACGTGCTCCGAGATCCGGCCGACCGTCTGCCCGACGTCGTCGCGCTGTCGAACCGCGGCGACGCCGACGGCGAGTCGCGCGGCGCCGCGAGCGTCGACGACCCGATCACGATGCGCGCCGACGTGCTGCGCCTGCTCGCCGACGACGTCCGTGCGGGATTCGGCGTGGAGCATCCGGCCGCCGTCGCCCTCAACCAGCCGTATCTCGGGAGCTACGAGATCGTGCGCGAGTCGGCGCGCTTCCGCGAGCTCGCGAGCGAGGCGGATGCCGCGGGGCTCGTGTTGAACGCGCTGCAGGCCGAGTTCCTGCGCGAGTTCCTGCTCGGTGCGGCGAACGTCGAGGTGCTGCGGCGGCCCGGCACCGGCTGGATCGAACCCGACGCGGAGCGCGTCGACGAGATCGCGCACGCGTGCAAGCGGTCGTTCGACCGGTTCCGCGCTCGCTGGACGGAGTGAGCGCGGCGGCGATGTCGCGCTTCGCGGATCGGCGCGACGCCGGGCGGCGGCTCGCCGAGGCGGTCGCGGGACGGTTCGCGGCGGATGCCTCGGTGTCGGCTGTCCCAGGGCCGGATGTCTCAGGGCCGGACGTCGTCGTCCTCGGACTGCCGCGGGGCGGCGTGCCCGTCGCCGACGAGGTCGCTCACGCGCTCGCCGCGCCTCTCGACGTGCTCGTCGTGCGGAAGCTCGGCGTGCCGCACCGGCCCGAGGTCGCGATGGGCGCCGTCGGCGAGGGCGGCACGGTCGTGTGGAACGACGACGTGCTCGCGCAGGCGCGGGTGCCCCACGGCGAGCTGCGGCGCATCGAAGCGCGCGAGCGCGCCGAGGTCGAGTCGCGCGTCGCGCGGTTCCGGAGCGGGCGTGCGGCCGCGCCGATCGAGGGCCGGACGGCGGTGATCGTCGACGACGGCGTCGCGACGGGAGCGACCGCGCGGGTGGCGTGCCGGGTCGCGCGGGCGATGGGTGCCGCGCGAGTCGTCCTCGCCGTCCCGGTCGCGGCTCCCGACTCGCTCGCCGACCTCGTGGGCGACGGCACCGCCGACGAGGTCGTGCGCCTCGCGGCGCCGCCGGGCTTCATGGCCGTCGGCATGCACTACCTCGACTTCGCGCAGACCCCCGATGCCGAGGTCGTCGCGATCCTCGCGGACGCCGATTCGCGGGTGCGCGGCGGGGGCTGAGCGCTCGCCCGCTCAGCCCGCCTTCCGCCCGACGACGAGCCGGCCCACCACGAACGTGCCGTCGCGGTCGTCGTCGTGCTCGACGCGGACCTCGAGCCCTCCCGCGGCGAGGAGCGCCGACGTGCGCGGCGCCTGCGCGACACTCGTCTCGATGAGGATGCTGCCGCCGGGGGCGAGCCAGTCGGCGGCCGACGCCGCGATGCGCCGGTGCAGCTCGAGTCCGTCGGCGCCGCCGTCGAGCGCGACGCGCGGCTCGTGGTCGCGTGCCTCGGGCGGCATCGTCGCAATCGCGTCGGTCGGCACGTAAGGCGCGTTGACGGCGAGCACGTCGATGCGACCGGCGAGGTCCTCGGGCACCGCCGCGAAGAGATCGCCGGCGTGCGCCTCGCCCGCGTAGGGCGCGAGATTGCGCGCGGCGACGGCGGATGCCACGGGGTCGATGTCGGTCGTGACGAGCGCGCCGAGCGCGACGCCCGCGGCCCGGCACCGTTCGCCGACGACGGCCGCGATCGCCCCGACTCCCCCGCACAGGTCGACCACCACGGGCGCGGAGGCCCCCGAAGCCGCGATCGCGAGCCGCGCCGCCTCCGCGGCGAGCGCCTCGGTGCGCACGCGCGGCACGAAGACGCCGGGCGCGACGGCGAGGCGGAGCCCGCCGAACAGGACCCAGCCGAGGATCGTCTCGAGCGGTTCGCCCGCGACACGGCGCGCGACGAGCCCGTCGAGCACCGAGGCATCCGCCGCCCGTGCCGCTTCTTCGAGCAGCCGCGTCTCGTCTTCGGCGAAGACGCACCCGGCGGCGCGCAGCCGCGCGACGACGGCGTCGCGCGCGTCGGCGTCGCTCACCCGGCTCACTTGACGAGCCGCGAGAGCACGCGGTCGGCGAGCGGCTTGCCGCCCGTCTGGCACGTCGGGCAGTACTGGAAGGTCGAGTCGGCGAAGATCACCTGACGGACCGTATCGCCGCACACGGGGCATGCCTGGCCGGCGCGGCCGTGCACCTGCATGCCGCGTCGCTTGGCGTCTTTGAGGTCGGCGGGCGGTTTGCCGGATGCCTCGGCGACGGCCTCTGCGAGGGTGTCGCGCATCGCGGAGTAGAGGGTGTCGATCTGCTCGGGCGTGAGCTTCGCGGCGAGCAGGTAGGGCGACATCTTCGCGGCGTGCAGGATCTCGTCGGAGTAGGCGTTGCCGATGCCCGCGAAGATCGACTGGTCGCGGAGGACGCCCTTGATCTGCGTGCGCCGCCCGTCGAGGATCGCCGCGAAGTCGTCGCGCGTGAATCCGGGCTCGGTGGGGTCGGGTCCGAGCCGCGCGACGCCCGGGATCTCGGCGGGGTCGCGCACGACGTACACGGCGAGCGACTTCTTCGTGCCGGCCTCGGTGAGGTCGAAGCCCGCGCCGTCGTCGAGCCGCAGTCGCAGCGCGAGCGGCGACTTGCCGGGCTTCACGGCCGTCTTCGGCACCTCGTCGTACCAGCGCAGCCATCCGGCGCGCGCGAGATGGAAGACGAGGTGACCGGCCGGCGTCACGAGGTCGACGAACTTGCCGTGCCGATCGACGGCCGTGATCTCGGCGCCCTCGAGCGTGTGCAGGGGCGGATCGAACGTCTTGAGCGCCGAGATCGACGCCATCCGGATCGACGCGACGGCATGGCCCACCGTGCGCTCGCGGAGGAACCGCGAGAGCGCTTCGACCTCGGGGAGTTCGGGCACGCTGACATCCTGCCGCGCCGAGCCGACATCCGCGAGAGCTCCCCCGAAGGAGTCCTTACCTCGCGTCGGCGGTCGCCCATAGGATCGCGACGTGGACCCGTACACCGCCCGCGCCTGGCTGCGCCTCGATCCCACCGCGCCGCTCACCGTCGACCGCATCGAGTCGGCCGCCGCGCAAGCGGCCTGGGCGAGCCATCCGTCTCGCGCGATCGACGAAGCCTCGCGCCGCGAAGCCGAACGCGCCACCGCGGCGATCGCCGTCGCCCGGGCGACGCTCCTCCACGAACTCGCCGCCGCCCCGCGGCGACACCTCTCGGGTGGCGCGATCGCGGGCATCGTCATCGGATCGGTCGCGACCCTCGCGCTCCTCGTCGTCGCGGTGTTCGCCGGCGTCGCCGCCGTGCGGCCGCTCGTCGACACGGCGGCGTCGGGCGGCTCGGCGGGGCCGGGCGAGCACGGCGTCGACCGCTACTCCGCACTCGAAACGCTCTTCACGTTCCCCGCCGCGCTCGAGGTCTACACCGACGGCCGCCTCGACGACCTCTGCTCGGAGAAGTTCGAGAAGGGCTGCTGGGAGACCGCCGTCTTCCCCCTCGACAAGTGCCGCATCATGTCGGTCACGATCGGCTACACGAACGACGAGGACGGGGTCGAACCCGAGTTCTACGAGACCCAGCGGTTCCAGGACGCCGAGTCCGGTGAGGAGTTCGACGTCGTGTTCGGCAACGACCTCTACGACTACGGCTGGGTGAACGACGTCAACTGCCATGACTCGGCTGCGTAGCGCGTCGGTCTCGCGGCTCGAAGCTCGCGGGCGGATGCCTCGGGGTCGCCCCTGATGCCGCTGCGGCGCTGGGAGCGTACCTTGACCTCGTCGAAGGCGACGCCGATCGGGAGGGACACGCCATGTCGATCATCCGGACGCCCGAGCCTGGCGAGGCCACGGGACTCGCGGCCGAGCAGTACGCAGAGGACGAGCGCGACCTCGGCTACGTCGCGAGTCACACGCGCGTCATGGCCGTGAACCCCGAGGCGACCGCGGCGTTCCGTGCGCTCGTGAAGGCCGTCGTCGCCGACCTCGGGCTCCGCAGGTACGAGCTCGTGACGCTCGCCGCGGCCCGCGCGATCGGGTCGGACGCGTGCCTGCTCGCCCACGGGCGCAAGTCGCTCAAGGTCTTCGACGAAGACCAGTTGACCCGCATCGCGCGCGACTACCGCGACGCAGATCTCTCCCCCGCCGAGATCGAGATGATGGCGTTCGCCGAGCGGTTGAGCGGCGACTCGGCGTCGATGACCGAGGCGGATGCGTCGCGCCTTCGCGCCCACGGCTTCTCGGACCGCGAGATCGTCGACATCGCGCTCGCGGCGGGCGCCCGCAACTATTTCTCGCGCGCGCTGCACCGAGACATCCGCAGCGCTCGACCTCGTCGGCATGCGCTACGCTCGTGCCCATGCAGCCCGCGTCGACCCGCTCCTGGTGGCCCGCCTCCTAGGCGGATCACGAGCGCACGACGCACGACGACCGCCCGAGGGCGGTCGTCTCGCGTTTCCGGCGGCCACCGCGGGCCCGACCGGAGAACCACATGTCGAGACTCCTCCCCACGCTCACCGCCCCCGGCGCCCCCGCGTTCGCGATCATCCGCCGCGAGCAGGAGCCCACGCTCGACGTGCTGATCGGCGACGTGGTCGATGTCGACCGGCTCGCCGACATCCCGCTCGACGGCGCCGAGGTGCTGACACTCGTGCCGTTCCGCCAGGTGCGCGAGCGCGGGTACGTCGCCCACGACGACGGGGCGCCGCTGCGCTGCCTCATCGTGCGCGACCGCGAGACGCTCTCCGTCGATGCGGCGATCACCGCGCTCCCGCCGCACCCCGCGGCGATCGGCGACCTGTCGGTCGACATCCCCGACGACGAGTACGCCGCCATCGTGCGCCGCGTCATCGACGACGAGATCGGGCACGGCGAGGGCGCGAACTTCGTCATCCGTCGCGACTTCACGGGCACGACCGACGTGCCGACGCGCGAGGCGCTGCTCGGCTGGCTGCGGGCGCTCCTCGAGTTCGAGCGCGGCGCGTACTGGACGTTCGCGATCTCGACGCCCGGCGTCTCGCTCGTGGGCGCGACGCCCGAACGGCACGTCTCGTCGATCGGCGGCGTCGTATCG
Source organism: Agromyces protaetiae (assembly GCF_004135405.1). Classification (NCBI taxonomy): domain Bacteria; kingdom Bacillati; phylum Actinomycetota; class Actinomycetes; order Micrococcales; family Microbacteriaceae; genus Agromyces; species Agromyces protaetiae. The sequence continues at coordinate 2,032,391 of NZ_CP035491.1, read as the reverse complement.
ATGAACCCGATCAGCGGCACATTCCGCCACCCCGCGGGCGGCGCGACGGGCGACGACCTCGTCGCGTTCCTCACCGACGTGAAAGAGCGCGAAGAGCTCTTCATGGTCGTCGACGAAGAGCTCAAGATGATGAGCGCCGTGTGCCCGAACGGCGGCCGCATGCGCGGCCCGTTCCTGAAGCGGATGTCGCGGCTGACCCACACCGAATACCTGCTCGAGGGGCATTCCGACCTCGACGTGCGCCAGGTGCTGCGCCTCACGATGTTCGCCCCGACCGTCACGGGCTCGCCCATGCAGAACGCCTGCACGGTCATCGCCCGCCACGAGACGACGGCGCGCGGATACTACGCGGGCGTGCTCGCGCGCTTCACGCCGACCGACGCGGGCTACGACGTCGACGCCCCCATCCTCATCCGCACGGCCTTCGTCGACGACGCCGGGCACGTGCGCGTGTCGGCGGGCGCGACGCTCGTGCGCCACTCCAAGCCCGAGAGCGAGGTCGCCGAGACATGGACCAAGGCGTCGGGCGTCCTGACCGCGATCGGCGCGATCCCCAGGGCGGATGCCTCGGCGGCGGGCTCGTCGGCCGAAGCCCACGACGACCCTCGCGTCGCACCCCTCCTCGCGGCCCGCAACCACGACCTCGCGCCGTTCTGGAGCACCGCACAGGCCTCACGACCGTCGAAGGACGCCGACGTGCTCGTCGTCGACAACGAAGACGAGTTCACGACGATGCTCGCCCACCAGTTGCATCACCTCGGCTACCGCGCACGGGTCGTGCCGTGGCACGAGGCGCCCACCGAGGCATCCGAAGCCCTCGTCGTCTTCGGCCCCGGTCCCGGCGACCCGCGCGACGAGTCCGACCCGCGCGTCGCGCGCCTGCGCGAACTCGTGTCGGCCCGCCTCGCGCAGGGCCGTCCGGCGCTCGCGGTGTGCCTCAGCCACCAGGTGCTCTCAGACCTCGCGGGGCTTCCCATCGAGCCGCTGCCCGCGCCCCGGCAGGGGCAGCAGCATGTGATCGACGTGTTCGGCGAGCAGGCGGCCATCGGGTTCTACAACACGTTCGCGGCGCGCGGCGAGAACGGGTCGACGACGCCCGAGCTCGCGCTCGAGATCGCGTCCGACCCCGAGACGGGCATCGTGCATGCGCTCCGCGGCGCGAAGATCGCGTCGGTCCAGGGCCATCTCGAGTCGGTGCTCTCGCCCGACGGCCTCACGGTGCTCGAGCGACTCGTCGACGGGGTACTCACAGACTGAGCGACGCTGCGCCCTGCGCACGTCGCCGGTCTCTCCACCGATCCGTCGCAGAACGCCCTTCGCGAGCACCACTGAGGGCAATCTGCGACGGATCGACGCACATGCGACCCACGCGGGCGCGGTGCGAGGGTGTCTGCACGCTCAGCCGCGCGCCGCAGGCCCGTGGCCGGGCGCGACCGACGACTGCAGCACGAGCGTCGCCGCGCCGATCGCGGCCGAGTCGCGCGGGTCGATCGCGAGTTCGACGCGCACGGGATGGATGCGCCGGGCGAACGCCCGCGCGTCGAGGCGTTCCTGCACGGCGGTCGCGAAGATCGAGCCGGCGACGGCGAAGCCGGCGCCCGCGAGCACGATGCGGTCGAGGTCGAAGAGGTTCGCGAGGGTCAGGACGGCCCGGGCGAGCCGATCGGCGGCCTGCCCGACGATCGCGCCCGCGTCGGGATCGCCGATGACGGCGGCCCGCGCGAGCAGGTCGAAGAGGGCGTCGTCGCCGAGCGCGTCGGCGTCGGGAGCGGGCAGGATGCCCCGCCCGCGGGCGAGTTCGGCGACCGCCGCTGGCGACGCATAGCGCTCGAGACATCCGATGTTCCCGCAGAAGCACTCGATACCGTCGGGCTCGATCGTGATGTGCCCGAGCTCGGCCGTGTTCGAGCTCGCACCCCGCAGAAGCGCCCCGTCGAGCACGACGCCCGCGCCGATGCCGCCGTCCATGTAGACCGTCGCGAAGGCGTCGGAGCGCGAGACGTTGCGGCTCCAGAACTCGCCGACCGCGGCGAGCGACGCGTCGTTGTCGACGAACACGCGCGTGTCGAGACGCTTCGCGAGCTCGTCGCGGAGCGGCACCCCCTCCAGGCCGGGGACCGTCGCGGGCGCGGGCACGAGGCCGGAGGCGAGGTCGATCGCGCCGGGCACGGCGACCGCGAGCCCGACGACGTCGGCGGGGTCGAGCCCGACCGCGTCGACGAACCGTCGGTAGAGGGCGACGATGCGGTCGGCCATGCCGCCCACGGCATGCGTGCCCGACGCGACCGCGCCGTCGGACGCGCCGCCGCCCGCGCTCGTCGCGACCGCCTGGCGCGCGACGACGCCGCCGAGGGTGTCGGTCGCGACGCACGTGATGGCGCCGGGGCTGACGTGCATCCCGATGCCGTAGGCGGCGTGCGAGTCGAGTTCGAGGAGCGAGCGCGGCTTGCCGCCCGTCGAGACGACGGCACCCGTCTCGCGGATGACGCCGTCGGCGATGAGCTTGCGGACGATGCCCGACACGGCGGGCTGCGTCAGCCCCGTGAGCTCGGCGAGCTCGACGCGGCTGATGCGGCCGGCCGAGCGCACGAGGTCGACGATGACCGCGCGGCTGCCCGGCCCCGCGGCCTGTTCGCGACGCGCCACACCGTCTCCCTCCGTCGTCCCAGTAGGTTAGTTCACCAGAACAGGGCGGCGATCGGCGGGAGGCGCGAGTGGAGCTCACGGTCGGATTCGCACTGGCCAAACCCGCCGAAGTGCTGGGCGCCGAGCCGTACATGCACGAACTCGTCGCGGGCATCGAGCGTGTGCTCGTGCCGCAGGGCGGCTCGGTCCTGCTTCGGATCGTGCCGTCGGCCGCCGAGGTCCAGGCGACGATCCGCCGATGGGCGGACGGCGGGCTCGTCGACGCCGTCATCCTCATGGACCTCGAGCCGGGCGACCCGGCGGTCGCGCTCGTGCGCGAACTCGGCATGCCCGCGGTCGTGTCGGGCGACCTCGACACGGCGTCGGGCCTCTCGTCGGTGTGGTCGCAGGACGAACTCGTGATGGATGCCGCGGTCGAGGCAATGCTGCGGCTCGGTCACACCCGCATCGCGCATCTCTCGGGCCCCGAGCGGATGGCGCACACGCGCCTGCGGCGCGCGGCGTTCGAGCGGGCCGCCGCGGCAGCCGGTGCGAAGACGGCCGTGCGCGAGGGCGACTACTCCGAGCGCAGCGGGCGCGAACTCGCAGCCGAACTGCTCCGTGAGAACGCGGAAGAGCGGCCGACGGCGATCGTCGCCGACAACGACGTCATGGCGATCGGCGCGCTCGAGGCGGCGCGCGAGGCGGGGCTGGATGTCCCGGCCGACGTGTCGATCGTCGCGTGGGACGACTCGGCGCTGTGTCAGCTGTCGCAGCCGGCGCTCTCGGCGATGAGCCACGACGTGCAGACGATCGGCGAACTCCTCGCGACCGCGGCGCTCGCGGCGGTGGCCGGCGAAGCGCCCGGAGCCGTGCGCGCTCCCGTCGCCGCGTTCGTCGCGCGCGGGTCGACCGCGGCGGCTCCCGTCGCAGCGGCCGCAGGCGTCGCGCCCGAGGCATCCGGCGGCTCCGAGGCATCCGGAGACCGCTGACTCACCTTCCAAGCAAAACATAAATTATTTATCTAAGTAATTGACATCCGATGTTCGATCGGTGATCCTGATGTGGATTCGCATTCGAGCAAAGGAGCCCCATGAATCACAGCAGGACCCGATCGGTCGCGCTCATCGCGGCCGTCGCCGTCCCGGCCCTCGCCCTCACCGGCTGCGCCGGGGCCTCCGGCGGAGCCTCGCAGGCGTCCGACCACATCAGCGTCGTGACCCGTTGGGCGGCCGGCAGCGCCGAGGCCGAGATCCAGCAGCGCGTCTTCGACCGCTTCACCGAGAAGACCGGCATCACGGTCGACTTCACCGACGGACTCGAAGACATCGACGACCAGGTCGAGACCGCCGTCGCGGCGGGCAAGGCACCCGATCTCGTCATCGTCAACCTCTACGACAAGACCCTCGGCTGGCTCGACGCGGGCGTCACCGTGCCGCTCGACGACCTCGCCGACGAGTGGGGCCTCACCGACAAGCTCCAGCCGAGCGCGCTCGACGAGTGGCGCGTCGGCGGCGACAGCTCGGCCGAGCTCCAGGGCCTGCCCTACTCGGGCTTCAACTGGCCGCTCTGGTACAACACCGACCTGCTCGCGAAGGCCGGCGTCACCGAGATCCCGCAGACGACCGACGACCTCATCGCCGCTGCGAAGGCGCTGCGCGCGGCCGACGTGCCGCCGCTCATCGTGGGCGGCAACGACTGGTCGGGGCAGAAGCTCTTCTACCAGATCATCCAGTCGTACGCCGACGCCGACACCTCGAAGGAGGTCATGTCGAAGGGCGGCTACTGCGACTCCGACGAGTTCCTGAAGGGCATCGACCTCTTCACGCAGCTCCGCGACGCGGGCGTCTTCGTCGACGACGTGGCCGGATACACCGCCGACGACATGTACGCGACGTACTACGCGGGCAAGGCCGCCGCGATGCCGGCCGGCTCGTGGGCTTTCGCGCCCGCGATCGAGGCGGGCACGGGCATCGAGGACGCCACGCAGCTCGGCGGCCTCGCGGTGCCCGACGGCGGCGCGTTCGACAAGCCCACGGCGTTCCAGGGCTTCACGGGCGTCGGCTTCATGGTGACCAAGCAGGGCGCCTCCGACGACCGCGTCGACCTCGTTCGCCAGCTCGTCGAAGAGTTCTACACCGACGAGTCGGTCGCCGACTTCGTCGAGAACGGCAACAACGTGACGCCCGTCATCGGCGACTTCGCGGACAAGGCCAAGAACCCGCTCCTCCAGCAGGCGCTCGGCCTCGGCGACACGGTCGACTACGCGGTGCTTCCGGACGTCTGGATCGGCGCCTCGTCAGACCCGCTCATCCAGGTCATCACGAAGGCCTTCGGCGGCGGCGACGCGCAGGAGATCTGCGCGGGCCTCGACGCGGCGACCGTCTCCTGACCCATCCGAACGACCGCGGAGTGCGGGGCCGGTCACCCGGCCCCGCACTCCGCGAAAGGACGCACCACTGTGATCGAGACCCCAGTGCAGGCCGCCCGCAGGGCAGCTGATCGACACTCCGACGCCCCCGGCGACGAGCGAGACCGAAGGAGCGGCGAACAGCGCTCCGGAGGAGGCATCCGCTCGCCGCGTCGCCGCACCGGCGGCCTGCTCTGGCTCACCGCCCCCTCGCTCGCGTGGTACCTGCTCTTCACGGTCGGGCCGCTCGCGGGCATGTTCGTCATCGCGTTCCTCGACTGGCGCGGACTCATCTACACGCCGAGCTTCGCCGGATGGACGAACTTCGAGCGCGTCTTCACCGACCCGACGTTCTACGACGCACTGCGCAACAGCCTCGTGCAGGTCGTCATCGCGATCCCCGTCATGATGCCGCTCGCGTTCATGCTCGGGTACTTCCTCAACTCGAAGCCGCGCGGGCATCGCCTGCTCGGCGTCCTGTTCTTCTCCCCGGCCTCATCTCGATCTCGATCAAGGCGATGGTCTTCTACGGCGTGTTCTCGCCGACGGGCGGCCTCAACGGGCTCCTCGATGCGCTCGGGCTCACGGATGTCTCGACCGCGTGGCTCGCGAATCCGTCGACGGCACTCGGGGCGATCATCTTCATCGACCTGTGGTCGGGCATCGGCTGGACAGCGGTGCTGTTCTCGGCGCGGCTCGCGAGCGTGCCGCACGAGGTGCTCGAAGCCGCCGACCTCGACGGCGCGGGGCGCACCCGCAAGATGTGGCAGATCGCGTTCCCGATGGTCAAGGACTACTTCGCGACGCTCACGATGCTGCAGTTCCTGTGGACGCTGTTCACGTCGGCGGCGCTCATCCTGCTCCTGACCAACGGCGGCCCGGGCACGTCGTCGACGACGCTCTCGTACCTCGTCTACGCGAAGGCGTTCTCGCAGCGCGACCTCGGCTACAGCCAGGCCGTGGGCCTCATCCTCCTCGTCGTCGGCGTCGCGGGCATGCTCCTCATCCGCCGCGTCCTCCGCTCCAAGATCTGAACGGACCGAACCCGTGACCGCAGTCCAGAACGCGCCGCGCCGCAGGCGCCGCCTCCCCGCCCCGAACTCGTCGGGCCCCTCGCGACGGTGCTCGCGTGGGTGTACGCCCTCATCCTGGCGATCCCCCTGTATTACCTGATCGTCTCGTCGCTCAAGAACAACGTCGGCATCTTCACCGACCCGTTCGGCCTGCCGCTCGACCCCGTGTGGACGAACTTCGCCGAGGCGTGGGAGCGCGCGAAGCTCGGCCAGGCGCTGCTGAACTCGGTGTTCATCTCGGTCGTCGCCGTCGCGCTCACGCTGTTCCTCGCGATCCCCGCGGCGTATGCGCTCGCTCGCAGCGAGGGCCGCATCGCCCGGGCCATCACGGGCACGTTCTCGGCGAGCTTCCTCATCCCGCCGTTCGCGGCGCTCATCCCGACGGTCATCCTCGCGATCAATCTCGGTCTCTTCTACACGCGCGAGTTCCAGATGCTCTTCCTCCCGGCGAGCGCGCTGCCGCTGTCGATCCTGCTGCTCGTGCAGTTCATGAAGACGGTGCCGGGAGAGCTCGTCGAGGCCGCGGCGATCGACGGCGCGGGCCAGTGGGCGATCCTCCGCCGCATCTTCATCCCGCTCGCGATGCCGGGCATCGTGAGCGTCACGATCCTGCAGGTGCTGACGTTCTGGAACGAGTACCTCTTCTCGCTCACGATCACGGGCACCTCGCCCGACATCCGCACGGTGCAGGTCGCGCTGCCGACGCTCGTCTCGGATTCGACGCGCTTCGGCGTGCTTGCGGCGGGCACGGTCATCACGTTGCTGCCCGTCTACCTCGCCTACAGCATTCTGCAGAAGCGGATGCAGGAGGCGCTCGTCGCGGGGGCGCTCAAGGGATGACCGACATCAAGCACTCCACCGCTCGCGCGGTGGAGCGATTCGACCTGACCGGCGAGTGGATGCTTCGGCGCATCGCATCGCCCGACGATGCGGCCGAGGCATCCGCCGCCCCTTCCCTGCCCGATGCGATCTCCGCGACCGTGCCCGGCCAGGTACACCTCGACCTGCTGCGTGCGGGGCTCATCGACGACCCCGACGTGGGGTTCGGCGAGCTCGCCCAGCGCTGGGTCGGGCATTCGGTGTGGGAGTACCGGCGCTCGTTCGAGTGGGCGGGAACGGCGGGCGACGACGCGTACCGGGCCGCCGAGCGCGTCGAGCTCGTCGCCGAGGGCCTCGACACGTTCTCCGAGCTGCGGCTCAACGGCGTCGTCGTCGGCAGCACCGAGGACCAGCACCTCGAGTACCGCTTCGACGTCGCGGGCGCGCTCCGCGACGGCGAGAACGAGCTCGTCGTGCGCTTCGACTCGGCGTGGGCGCGCGCCTACGCCGACGAGCGGGCGCGCGGGCCGCTCCCGAGCCCGTACGACGAGCCGTACGCGCACGTGCGGAAGGCCGCCTACAGCTTCGGCTGGGACTGGGGCCCCCACCACCTGTCTGCGGGCATCTGGAAGCCGATCCGCCTCGAACGGTTCGAGGCCCGCATCGCGGGCGTGCGGCCGCTCGTCGCGCTCGCCGACGATCACGCGTCGGCGACGGTCACGACGGTCGTGCGGGTTGAGACGAGCGGTTCGGATGTCTCGGATGTCTCGAATGCCTCGGATGTCTCGGGCTCCGCCCGTGCCGCCGGGCGCGTCGAGGCCGTGCTCACCGCACCCGACGGGCGGATCGTCGCACGTGCGGAGGCGCGGGTCACCGACGCCGCTCCGGCAGGGCCGGATGCCTCCGAGATCGCCCTTGCGCTCGAGGTGCCCGACCCCGAACTCTGGTGGCCCGTCGGCCTCGGCGCGCAGCCCAGGTACCGGCTCGTCGTGCGGCTGCTTCGCGACGGCGCTCCGGACGGGGACGACCCCGAGGCATCCGTCGTGCTCGACACCCGCGAGCACCTCATCGGCCTCCGCTCGGTCGCGGTCGACGACGAGCCGGGCCGCTTCGCGATCATCGTGAACGGTCGACGTGTGCGCATTCGCGGCTACAACTGGATCCCCGACGACCCGTTCGAGGCCGAGGTGACCGATGCGCGGCTCGCGCAGCGGCTCGATCAGGCGGTCGACGGCGGCGCGAACCTGCTCCGCGTCTGGGGCGGGGCGTGTTCGCGAGCGAGGCGTTCCTCGACGGCTGCGACGAGCGGGGACTGCTCGTGTGGCAGGACTTCCTGTTCGCGTGCGCCGCGTATCGCGAAGACGCCGACGTCGCCGACCTCGTGCGGCGCGAGGCCGAGCAGGCCGTCGAACGGCTGTCGAACCATCCGAGCGTCGCGGTCTGGTGCGGCGGCAACGAGACCGTCATGGGTCGGCAGGGCTGGAACTGGACCGACATCGTCGGCGATCAGCCGTGGGGCGCGGGGTACTACACCGACCTGCTGCCGAGCATCGTCGCCGAGCTCGACCCGACGCGTCCGTACGTCGCGAACAGCCCGTGGGGCGGCTCGCTCGACGCCGACGCGAACGACCCGACGCGCGGCCCGAGCCACCTGTGGGACGAGTGGAACGAGCGCGACTTCGCGAACTACCGCACGCACGATCCCGTGTTCGTGTCCGAGATGGGCTGGTGCGGCGCGCCCGCGTGGTCGACGCTGCGGCGGGTCGTGACGTCTGGCGAGCTCGGGCCCGAGAATCCCGAAGTCGTGCACCATCTGCGCGCGATCGGCGGCCTCCACAACCTCGCGCGCGGCATCCAACCGCACTTCCCCGTGCAGCGGACGCCCGAGGGCTGGCACTTCGCGACCCAGCTCGTGCAGGCGCGCGCGATGACGGCGGGCGTCGAGTGGCTGCGCAGCCGCGGCGGATGCTCCGGGGTCGTCGTGTGGCAATTGAACGACTGCTGGCCCGTGCTGAGCTGGGCGGCGGTCGACGCCGACGGCATCGAGAAGCCGCTGTGGCACGCGATGCGGCGCTCGTTCGCCGACCTGCTCGTGACCGTGCAGCCGCTTGCGCCGGGTGGGCCGCTCGACCCGACGGGGCCGGGCGGGCTCGAGATCGTCGTCGTGAACGACGGCGCGGACGACCGGCGGGTGCCGCTCGCTGTGCGCCGGGTCGACTTCGACGGCCGCACGCTCGCGTCGGCCGACCTCGTCGTCGACGTCGCGTCCGACGGCACGGCGCGTCTGACGCTCGATGACGCGCTCGCCGCACCCGGCGACCCGTCTCGTGAGCTGCTCGTCGTCGACTCGGCCGCGGGTCGCGCACTCTGGGCGTACCGCACCGACCGCATGAGCGGCCTCGCGGCGGCCTCGCCGGCGATCGCGGTCGACCTCGACGAGGGCGCCCTGCGCGTGACGGCGACGGCCGACGTGCTCGTCCGCGATCTGACACTCCTCGCCGACCTGCTCGGCGAGGCGGTCGGCGTCGAGCCGAACGCGCTCCGCGTCGACGGTGCGCTCGCGACGCTCCTGCCGGGCGAGCGCGCGGAGTTCCGCGTCACACGGCGCGACGGCGTGTCGATCGCCGAGGTCGTGCCCGATGCGGTCGTGCGCGCGGCGCTCCGGAGCGCGAACGACCTCGTGTGAGCCGTGCGCCGGGCTCTCGGACCTCCGTGTTCCCTGAGTCCGGCGCACGTCTCCGCTTCGAGGTCGGTGGGTGCTGAGAAGATCTCAGCATGGAGGTCATCGAACTGCGACAGACGCGAGAACTCGCCGCGGGCGACACGCTCGTCAACGTCCACGGCCGCCGCTTCGAGGTCACCAAGCTCGTGCGGGTCGGCCGCGGCATCCGCGTGCACTACCTCACGCCCGAGGGCGACCCCGGCTTCTTCACGGCCGCGCCCGACGCCATGAGCCGCGTCGCTGCGCCCATCGTCGTCGGGTCGCACGCCGCCTGAGTTCGCGCGCCACGCGCCGCGCTACGCCTTGAGCGGCAGGATCTCCCCACCCGTCTGGCACTCGGGGCAGTACTCGGCGGTCGTCGACGCGAACGAGAAGGAGCGGATGACTCCCCCGCACCCCGCGGGACACGGCTCGCCGGCACGCCCGTGCACCTGCATGGCCGCGACCTTCGCGGCCTTCAACCGCGAGATGGGGATGCCTCTGCGCGCGGCGATCGCGTCGCGGACGACGCCGACCGTGGCGGCGAAGAGCCGGTCGAGCTCGTCGGCCTCGAGCGTCGACGCGTGCGCGACGGGCGAGAGCCGGGCGGCGAAGAGGATCTCGTCGGAGTAGGCGTTGCCGATGCCCGCGAGCGACTCCTGCTCCTGCAGCACGGCCTTCAGCTGCTTCCGGCGGCCGACGAAGGCGCGGTCGAAGTCGGCGCGCGTGAACCCGGGCGACGCGGGATCCGGGCCGAGCTTCGCGATCGCGGGCACCTCGCGCGGGTCGTCGACGACGAAGACGCCGAGCGAGACCCAGTCGCCCGCGTCGGTGAGGTCGAGTGCGAGGCCGTCACCGTCACCGTTCCCGTCGCCGTCTGCACCGCCGTCGAAGCCGAGCGTCGCGAGGGTCACGTGCACCGGCGAATCGGGTGCGGCCGAGGCATCCGGAGTTTCTTCATCGCCCCACGCCGCCCACCCGTGGCGTCCGAGCGACACGACGAGGTGCTGTGCGCCGAAGGCGAGGTCGACGTGCTTGCCCAGGCGCTCCGCGCCCGTCACCGACTGGCCGACGAGCGACTCGGGCGGCCGCCCGCGGCTCTTCACGACACGGAACTCGACGAGGTCGACGCTCGCGAGGGCGCGGCCCGTCAGCCGCTCGCCGAGCGCCTCGGCGAGAGCCTCGACCTCCGGGGACTCGGGCACGCCGCCAGCCTGTCACGACCGGCGCCGCCACGGAAGGGCGCGACGCCTCGAAGAACGAGTCGTCCCACGACCCGTGCCGCGGCGGGCTGCCCGAGGAGGATGCCGGCGAAGACGAGCACGAGCCCTGCGATCTGCTGCGCGCCGAGCGCCTCGCCCGCGACGAGCGTGCCGAGGAGCACCCCCGTGACGGGGTTCACGAGTCCCACGAGGCCGACGGTCGCGGCATCCAATCGTCTGAGCGCGCTGAACCACGCGACGAACGCGAGCGCGGTCGCGACGATGCCGACGTACGCGAACCCGGCGAGCGCGACGCCGTCGAGCGCGGGCGGGGCGCCTTCCCACACGAGGGCGACGGGGACGAGCATCGCGCCGCCCGCGATGAGCTGCCACGACGTGAGCGAGAGCACGTCGAGGTCTGTGCTCCAGCGCTTGGCGAGGATGTAGCCGAGGGATGACATCGTCATGGCCGAGATCGACGCGACGACGCCCCACGGCGAGAACGAACCGGCGCCGCCCGCGAGCATGATCGCGACGCCCGCGATGCCGAGCGCCCCGCCGACGAGGGCGAGCGCGCGAAGCTTCTCGGAGACGAGGAGCCACGCGAACAGCATCATGACGACGGGCGAGGTCGCCATGATCGTCGCGGCGATGCTCGTCGGGAGGAGCTGGGCGGCGAGGTAGACGAGCACGAAGAAGGCGCCGACGTTGAGGGCGCCGATGACGGCTGCGCGCCACCACCACGAGCCGTGCGGCAGTTGCCGCTTGATGAGGAGGAGGAGCAGGATGCCGGCGGGCAGGGCCCGCAGCACGCCGCCCCAGAGCGGGAAGTCGGCCGGGAGGAACTGCCTGGTCACGTAGTAGGTGCTCCCCCACGCGATCGGCGCCACGGCCGCGATGAGCGTCCAACGCCATTTAGTTTCCATGGAAGATACAATACCTTCCAAGGAAGGTAAAGTGAAGGGATGTCCCGAACCGAGGTTCCCGACCCCGCCGAAGCCGCGCCCCGCGACCGCGTCGCGCATATCATGGCCGAGTGGGCGCGCGAGCGCCCCGACCTCGACATCTCCCCGCAGGGCGTCATCGCGCGCCTGCACCGGCTCGCGAACCACCTCACCGACGACCTCGTCGCGGTGTACCGCACGTTCGACCTTGCCGAGGGCGAGTTCGACGTGCTCGCGACCCTCCGCCGCAGCGGCGCCCCCTTCGAGCGCACGCCGACCGAGCTCGCGCAGACGACCATGGTGACCTCGGGTGCCATGACCAAGCGCATCGACCGGCTCGAAGAGCGCGGGCTCCTCACCCGGCGCGTGAGCGACGCCGACGGGCGCGGACGGGTCATCGCACTCACCGACGCGGGCCGCGACCTCATCGACCGCGCGTTCACGGCGCACCTCGCCAACGAGCGGCGACTCATCGACGAGTCGATCTCCCGCGACGACGCCGATGCGCTCGCCGGCATCCTCGCGCGCTGGCTCGCACACTACGAGGGGTGAGACATCCGGGGCATTCGTCCCTCGTATGTCGAAACGGACATACACTCTCGCATACGTTTGCCGGATGCTCAGACGATTCCTCGCCCGCATCTCCTGGGCCGCAAGCGGCTGGTCCCTCGTGGGCGAGCCCGCTCCCGATCGGCCGTCGGTGCTCGTCGGCGCACCGCACACGTCGAACTGGGACTTCGTCTTCATGCTCGGCATCGCGTGGCAGCGCGGCATGCGCATCCACTGGCTCGGCAAGAAGAGCCTCTTCGAGGGGTGGAAGGCCGGCATCATGCGCGGACTCGGCGGCATTCCCGTCGACCGCGCCGACCCGAGCAGGGTCGTCGGCGAGGTCGTCGACCGCATCAACGGCGGCGAGGTGTTCGGTCTCGTCGTGACGCCCGACGGGACGCGGAAGAACGCCGGGTACTGGAAGTCCGGCTTCTACCGCATCGCGCAGGAGACGGGGATGCCGCTCACCCTCGGTTTCGTCGACCGCACGACGAAGACCGCCGGCCTCGGCCCGACGTTCCCCGTCACGGGCGACGTGTCCGCCGACATGGACCGCGTGCGCGCGTTCTACGCCGACAAGGCCGGCGTCCGACCCGAGTACCGCCGCGAGCCGCGCCTGCGGTCGGAAGACGGCGGCGCCGAGGCATCCGAAGACTGACGCGCACCGCGCTTCGACGAGCCCGGCCGCACATGCGCCGATAGGCTCGCGACGTGGCCACAGAAGCCGATGACCTCTCAGGTTCGGCGAGCGACCGCGCCGCCGCCCGCGAGCGCCGCGCGCTGCGACTCTCGATCGTCGTGTCGCTCGGCTTCGTCGTCGTCGCGCTCGTGTGGGGCCTCCTCGCGCAATCGCAGGCGATCCTCCTCGACGCGATCTTCACGCCCGTCGCGCTCCTCATGACGTGGGCGTCGATGCGCGTCTCGGGCGTCGTCGCGAAGGGCCCGACGCGCCGCTACCCGTTCGGGCGCACGGCGCTCATCCCCTCGTCGTGCTCCTGCAGGCGATCGTCATGGTCGGCACGCTCGCGTACGTCGTCGTCGAGGCGGTGCGCGTGATCCTCTCGGGCGGGTCGGAGGTCTCGCCCGTGTCGCTCGCCGCCTACGGCGGCGCGAGCGCGATCGTGTCGATCCTGACGGCGCTCGCGCTGCGACGGATGGGCAAGGACCTGCCGCTCATCGAAGCGGAGGCGGCCGGATGGCTCTCCGCCGCCGTGTCGAGTGCGCTCATCTTCGTCGGCGGGCTCGTGGTGCTGCTCCTCCGGCTGACGCCCGCACGCGGGTTCGAGCCGTACGCCGACTCGGTGCTCGTCATCCTCGGAAGCCTCCTGCTCGTGCCGCTGCCCGTCATGCTGCTGCGGAAGGGCCTCCGCGAACTGCTCGGGTCGGTGCCCGACGACGCGATCCAGGCTCGCGTGCGCGAAGCCGTCGGCAAGGTCGCCACCGCGGAGGGCCTGCCCGTGCCGATCCTCCGGGCGAGCAAGCAGGGCAACACGGTGTCGATCGAGGCCGCGTTCGTCCTGCCCGACGAGTCGGGCGACGCGGGCGACGTCGACGCCGCCGACCGCGTGCGAAGAGGCATCCGCGACGGCCTCGCCGACCTGCCCTACGACGTCTGGATCATCGTCGAGTTCACGCACGACGCGGGGCTCGTGGAGTGAGCCCCGCGTCGGGTGCGCTCAGCGCGCCGACCGCGCCGGCCGCTACTTCGTCGCGAAGTCGAGCTTCGAGTCGGCGACCGCGATGACCGACCAGGTGCCGCCCGAGGCATCCGTGAACTCGTAGGCGGGCACGATGAGGACGCTCCCGTCGGGCTGCCACTGCGACGCGAGGCCGAGGCGCGCGCTCACGATCTCGACGTCGTTGACCGGCCACGAGAGGGCGATGCCCGCCGTCGGGGTCGCGGGCGGCTCGGTCGGGGGCGTCCATTCGACGGGCGCGTCGGGGGCGACCTCGAGGGATTCCGCGATCGCCCCGCCCGTCGTGTCGGCACGCGCCGCCATGGGCATGATGCCCGCCTGCGCGCCGAACCGCGGGTCGGAGAGCCGCTCGAACGCCTCCTGCGCGCTCACGACGGGGTACTCGCCGAGCGGCACGATCGCCGCGAGCTGGCCCGAGGCGCTCACGACGCCGCCCTCGGCGAGCTCGAGGTACCACGAGACATCCAGCCGCTGCCCGTCGACGACGGGGTACGCCTGCGCCGCGCGCGTGACCGCGCCCTCGTAGGTCTGCGACGCGAACTCGTAGGTCGCGGCATCGCGTCCGGTCGCCGCGATGAGCGAGCGCAGCGCGTCGATCGCGGCCTGCTCACTCGGCAGCGCACCGCTCGGCTCGCACGACGAGCCGTCGGCGGCGCACTTCCACGGGTTCAGCTGCGGGTTGTTGTACGAGAAGCTCAACGTGCCGTCGAGGCTCGCCCACAGGCTCGGCGACGATCCGTCTTGGGGGCCGAGCACCCAGCCGCCGTCCTTCAGCTCGGGCGTTCCCTCGAGGCCGAGCGTGTGCGCGACCTGTCCGATCGTCTCGGGGTTCGACGCCCCGCGTGCGTCGAACGTGTATCCCTGCGCGTTGCCGGCCTCGGTCGAGAGGCCCGATGCGCGGAACGTGTTCCGGCCGCCGAAGAAACCGCCCGGGTAACGCAGGTCGGTCGCGCCGGCCGCCATCTTCTCGGCGCCGGGTGCGCCGCCGCCCGCCCGCTCGCTCGCGCCGCCCTGCGTCACGCCCTGCAACGAGATCGGCGGCGCCGCGCCGTCGGCGAGGGTCGAGCCTCCGCCCGCGTTCGCGGCGGCGCCGATGCCGTAGCCGGCACCGCCCACGATGACGAGGGACGCCGCGACGGCCGCGATGCCCGCCCAGCGCCGCGGGCGGCGGCGGGCGCGCTCGGTCGCGAGGTCTGCGACGGGGGCGTCGTGGCCGGATGTCTCGGGCGTTCCGGATGTCTCGGGCGCAGTGTCTGCCGCGACGTCGGCCGCCGCTCGCGCGACGACCTCGTCGGCGAATCCGGCGCGTGCTTCGATGCCCGCGGCGGGGTCTGCGTCGCGCAGCCGCGCGACGGGGTCGAGGTCGGGGATGCCGGGCTCGTCGTGCCCGCCCGGGTTCGGACCGTCCGAGTTCGGGGTCTGCGCGTTCATGTCGTTCGCCTTCCGTGGCATCCGGTGCTCTCGACCGGGTCTACCTACGCATATGTCGGAGACATCCGGAACCTTGCAGCCGTGCGGCGCTCAGAACGTGAGCCGCTCGCCCCACGCCTCGCGGAGGCGCTTGCGCGCACGCGACAGCGCCGCGTCGGCGCCCGACCGCGAGATGCCGAGGGCGAACGCGAGCGCCTCTCCGTCGAGGCCCTCCCACGCGTGCAGCAACAGGATGCGCCGATCACGTTCGCCGACGCTCGCGAGCGCCCCGCGCAGTTCGGCGTCGAAGAGCGCCGCGAGCTCGGGATCGGCCGAGACGCTCGCATCGTGCGTCTCGGGCACCTCTCCGACCGGCAGTTCGACGTGCTTGCGGCGGTGGTTCGCGAGCGTGAAGCCCGCCGTGCGGTACAGCCACGGCAGCACAGCGTCTCGCGGAACGTCCGCGCGCCGCCGCCACGCAGTCGCGAACACGTCGGCAGCGAGGTCTTCGGCGTCCTGGCGCGGGCCGCGGCGCGCGAAGTACTTCACGAGCGCCGTCGCATGCTCGCGTGCGACGGACGTGAACCAGGTGAGGTCATCGGCGGTCGCCTGCGTCGGCGCAGCGCTGCCGTCCTCGGGCGCGTCGGGCATCGCCACCCCCTCGGTCTCGTCGGCGTCAGCAGCGGTGCTCGCAATCGTCACACCCTGCTTGTGTCGCGTCGACGCCGAGTCTTGCACGCGGACACGAGAATGGCCCCGACCGACGCGAGGGGGGAATGCGTCGGCCGGGGCCGGGGGAAGGGCCCGCGCGCTGGAAGGGGGATGCGCAGGCGGGCCCTGGTCTTTGGGGTCAGCCGATCGTCGGTTCGGGGACGCGCTGCCAGCAGATCACGAGATTCGAGGTCGGACTCGGAGCCCAGTGAGGTTCGCGCCCGAAGATCGGGCCTGTCCAGCTCTGCTCCGCGAGATCGATGTTGTCGGAATCGGGATGGGCCCAGACGTTGCCGGCGTTCCCCCAGAGCGGGAAGCCCTCCCTCGAGAACTCGAACGACCACGGGACGCCATCGCCCACAACCGTGAACGCAGCACAGCTCTGATCAGGTTCGTCGGCGCGATCGAACCACTCGATCTCGCCGATCGTCGTGGCTTCGCCGGGGATGAACGGGCCGAGGTCGCCGGGCTCGGGATCAGGATCGGGCTCCGGCGTCGCAGCGACGGTCGACCGGCCGAGCACGACGGCGGTCTCCGACCAGGCCGCGTTCGTCGAGGCGAAGGCCCCGAGTCCGGTGGCGACGGCCACGAGCCCGGCGAGCCCTCCGAGGGCGCGCTTCATGTGTGCTGGGCGGTTCATGCGGTCTGCTCCGTTCCGGCGGATCGCTTGGAGGCCTCGCGCTCACGCCGGTCGTCCTGCGCGGGGAAGACGGCGAGAGAGCAGAGGGCGAGCAGCCCGACGACGAGCGGCACCGCCACCGTGGGCGTCGTGAGCTTGTCGATGACCACGCCCGCCCCGGGAACCTGCATCCACGGCGTCCACACGCTCATGCCTGCCGGCACGACGTAGTCGTGCGGGTCGACCGTGTCGTTGGCGTCGCCCTGCATGCGGACGACGGCCGAGCCCGAGGCATCCGCTTCGACCTCGACGACGCGGTGCGTGATGAGCTCGTGCCGCGCACCCCCGCGGATCGTCGCGACGTCGCCGACTTCCAGGTCGGTCGCGGTCTTCGGCAGCGAGAGCAGCAGGTCGCCCGTGTTGATCTCGGGCGCCATCGACCCTGAGACGACGATGAGCGGCTTGACGAGGCCCGCTGCGCTCGCGGCCCACAGGGCGAGCGAGGCGGCGCCGATGATGGTCAGCACCCACAGCACGACCGATCCGGCCGTGCGCGCGATGCGCGTGAAGATGATCATGGTGTTCCCCCTAGGCCGGAATCGCGGCGGCGGCCGCGGCATAGCGAGGCTGGAGCGGGGTGATCGCCAGTGAGGTGCGCGTCTGTGCGGATTGCGCCGGCGCGGTGTTCGCCCCGCCGGCCGACCGCTGCGCGGCGGCAGTGACCGAACCGTCGACGGTCGCGGTCACGACGAGGCGCATCTCGCCCGTGCGCTCCTCGGCGTGCGGCTCCAGCACGCTCGGGTCGATGACGACGTCGATCCGCGCGGCCTGTGTGCTCGTGACGAGCACGTCGTACGTTCCCCCGGTCGTCGTGATCGGCGTTTCCCCGCCGTCGACGCCGATCTCGAACCGGAAGAATCCCGCCTCGCTCTCGAACACTCCCCGAGGGCTGCGTCGACGGTGATGAGCGTCGCGCTCGTGCTCGTGTTGCGCACGAACAGCGAGTGACGGCTCGCGGCGTCGTCGTTCTTGATGAGGCTGTCGTCGAGCGACGGCAGGAAGACCTCGCCCGTGTGCGAGAGCGGCTGCCAGGTCTCGCCGTTCCACGAGAGTTCGGGGGTGAACGCGGCCCCGTTCGCGGCTGCGTCGAAGGTCGCGCTGCCGGTGAAGGCCGCGGCGGTCGCGGTCGCCCCGAACCCGAGCATGGCGCATGCTGCGAGTGCGACCGGTACGACGGTGCCCCAGCGCCGTGACGCGCCCGCAGTCCTCGTCATGTCGATCCCCCTCAGGTCGATGAGTCATTCGTGGATGGCACCGTCGGGCCGGGGAGCTCGCTCGAAAGCGGCTCGCATCCGGCCCGACGGGCTTCAGGCTGAGCGATCGGCCTCAGTCCGCGATGGTGGCAGCCACTGCCTGGCCGTTCACGGTCACCATGATGGAGCCCTCACCGCCCATCGCCAAGTCGGGCATGGCGCCCGTCGTGACGATCAGGTCGAATGTGTGCGGGCTATGAGCCGGGATCGTCATGGCGGTGGTTCGGCTCAGACGGTCGAACGAGATGGTGGCGTCGAACGCGGGCCAGTTGGTGAAGCTCGCGACGACATCGGCAATAGTGGCGTCGAGCGCTGAAGTGCCGTTGTTGTGCAACGTGAGCTCGATCGTTCGGATCTCGTTGGGGACGAGGTCCTCGAGCTCGGATGCGGGAATCGGGACGATCGCGAGTTGTTCACCGCCACCGTGGCTGCCGAGGAACGCGAACTCCGCGCCAGTGGCGTCTGCGTTGAACTCGACATTCGCGTTGAAGACCGCAGATGTCGCCGCGGCCCCGATACCGAGGATCGCGAGGCCGGCGAGGCCGAACTTGAAGAAGGCTCCGCCGCGACGGCGGCGCTTCCGCTCCTCCTGCGGCTGGGTCGGGTCATGCTGCAGTTCATGCGTGGACATGGCGAGAGCCCCTTCCAAGGGTGCTTGTACCGTCTCCGGTGGGATGGTCGGCCCGCATGTTCCGCGGGCCCGGCCTGACTTCCTCTGTCGGCGCATTCATCAAACTACCGGGACTTTCTGGCAACCAGCTGTGGTCTGACCACATAGCGCCTGAAACCCGCGCATTATTCGTCTTTATGGACGGAGCGCTCCGAGTCCGGCTCGGTTCTCGGCCATCGAGAAGGTCTGCGCACGAGGCATCCCCCACCGTGCGCAAAGCTCACCCCTCGGTGACGCGCCCGCCCTCGACACTCCACCGCCGGTCGAGCCGCACGTGCTCGAGCATCCGCCGGTCGTGCGTCACGAGGAGCAGCGTGCCCTCGTAGCTTTCGAGCGCCTGCTCGAGCTGTTCGATCGCGGGCAGGTCGAGGTGATTCGTGGGCTCGTCGAGCACGAGCACGTTGACGCCGCGCGCCTGCAGCAGCGCCATTCCCGCGCGAGTGCGCTCGCCGGGTGAGAGCTCGTCGACGGGCCGGCCGACGTGGTCGGCCTTGAGCCCGAACTTCGCGAGCAGGGTACGCACCTCGCCAGCGGAGTACTCGGGCACGAGCGCTTCGAAGGCGTCGGCGAGCGGCCTCCGCCCGACGAAGAGCGACCGCGCCTGGTCGATCTCGCCGATCGCGACCGACGACCCGAGGCTCGCGCGGCCCGAGTCAGGCTCGACGCGACCGAGCAGGAGACCGAGCAGCGTCGACTTGCCGGCGCCGTTCGGACCGGTGATGCCGACGCGATCACCGCCGTTCACCTGCAGCGACACGGGCCCCAGCGTGAAGTCGCCGCGGGCGACGGATGCCTCGGCGAGCGTCGCGACGACGGCCGACGACCTGGGCGCCTGGCCGATCGTGAACTCGAGCTTCCATTCCTTGCGCGGTTCCTCGACCTCTTCGAGGCGGGCGATGCGGCTCTCCATCTGGCGCACCTTCTGCGCCTGCTTCTCGCTCGACTCCATCGACCCCTTGCGCCGGATCTTGTCGTTGTCGGGCGACTTCTTCATCGCGTTACGAACGCCCTGGCTCGACCACTCACGCTGCACGCGTGCTCGCGCGACGAGGTCGGCCTTCTTCGCGGCGAACTCCTCGTAGTCCTCGCGCGCGTGCCGACGCACGGTCGCACGTTCTTCGAGATAGCTGTCGTAGCCGCCCCCGTAGAGCCGGTTGGAATGCTGGGCGAGATCGAGCTCGAGCACCTTCGTGACCGTGCGTGCGAGGAACTCGCGATCGTGGCTGACGAGCACCACTCCCCCGCGCAGGCCCTGCACGAACGCCTCGAGACGCGCGAGCCCGTCGAGGTCGAGGTCGTTCGTGGGCTCGTCGAGCAGCACGAGGTCGAACCGCGAGCAGATGAGGGCTGCGAGACCGACCCGGGCAGCCTGGCCGCCCGAAAGGCCGGTCATGAGGGAGTCGACGGTCACTGCGGCGGATGTCTCGCCGGCGCTGTCCTTCGTCGCGTCGCCGCCGTGCGTCCGGTCGAGCCCCAGCTCGGCGAGCACCGCAGGCAACCGCTCGTCGAGATCGGCCGCGCCCGACGCGAGCCAGCGTTCGAGGGCGACCGAGTACTCCTCGCCGGGGTTCACCCCGGCGGGCACGTCGCTCGCGGCGAGCAGTTCGGCCGCAGCATCCATTCGAGCGGATGCCTCGGCGCACCCCGTGCGCCGGGCGACGTACTGCCCGACCGTCTCGCCCTCGACGCGCTCGTGCTCCTGTGGAAGCCACCCGACGAACGCGTCGGACGGCGCGAGCGACACCGTGCCCGCGAGCGGCGCGATCACCCCGCCGAGGATGCCGAGGAGCGTCGACTTGCCCGCCCCGTTCGCGCCGACCACGCCGATCACGTCGCCCGGGGCGACCGTCAGGTCGAGGTCGTCGAAGAGCGTGCGGTGCGCGTATCCGCCGGCGAGGCCCTGGGCCACGAGTGTTGCAGTCACGCTTCAACGGTAGCCCGGGTCGTGGCCCTCACTCCGCCGAGGGCGGCGAGGCGAGATCCCACACCCGAGCGTACTCGTCGGCGACGAGCGGCCAGACCTCCGCGAGGCCGTCTTCGACCGACCCGACTCGCTCTGCAAGCTCGCCGGACAGCACGAAGTCATGCGGGATGATCCGGCCCGCGCGATCGGTGCGCCCCTCGGGGTCGACGAACCGCAACGCGACGCGTTCACCGACACGAGCAACTCCTTGGCGTCGCCCTTGAAGATCAGCGAATGCGGTCTCGTACGTCGGAAGCGGATCGCCCAACCCACCGGTTCTGAGGAAGCGGAAGCCCCACGTCCTACCTCGTGTCGCCCATATCAGGCTCACCGGCGGCTCAGCCGCAACACTCGACGCTCCTCGCCCTCGATGAGGGCGAGTCGGAACCCCGTGAGCACCGCGGTGAAGTACTCCTTCTTCTCGAGCGCCCGACTCCTGGCATCCTCGAGCTTCTCTCTCGCCATGTTCAGGAGGCCTTCGATCACATCCTTCGAGAACACAGATGTCACCAGGCCGACCACCAGGCCGACGGGGCCGGGCATGTTGAACCGCTTGGTCAGCAGCAAGCCGACAAGGACGCTTGCCCCGGCGAACAGGTTCTCGACGACCTTCTCAGGGAGTTTGTTCGCAGCCCGCTGTTCGATCCACCGTGCGTGCCGTTCGAAGGGCAGGATCGCGGCGAGCGGAAGGATCAGATCCAGGCCGATCGGCGAAGTAAGGTCGATCTTCTCGGGCGAGAACTTCGCCGAGGAGAACAGTACGAAGTCGTCACCGACCGACAGCGCAGCCCCACCCTGAACCATGTCTCGGATCGTGTCAGTTAGCATGCTCAACTCGCCCGCGGCCTTGAGCACGATGAGTTCTTTGAAAGCCTGCACGTCGAGGTCTGGGAGGAGATCGGCCTTCGACAGCGCAACGACCCAGATGCGCGGAAACTCGACGAGCGGCTGGCCGCCGACCAGGATCTCGTCCTCGAGCCGCACCAAGCCGGTCCGGAAGTTGCTGAACAGCGACTTCAGATAGCGCTCTTCCTGCCCGACGTTGTCGATCAGACGCTGCGCATCGACGAGCAGGAACGCAACGTCGGAGCCGAGCAACGAGCGGAAGGTATCGACGCGGCGCTGCGCCTCTTCGCCCTCGACATCCTGCTCGAACCACTCACCCGGGTAGTCGTGCCACACGAGACGCAGGTTGTCGACCGGCTGCGCCCGCTGCGCTCTGGAGTCGGGGTTCACCTTGGGCTTGACCCTGAACGCGTAGCTGTGGGACCGGAACCTGTTCGGCTCGGGGGCGCGGGCGTCGTTGCGCATGCCGAGATAGTTCTGATGAAGCGTCAGCCCCTGTGATGCACTCTCCGCGATCACCTCGTACAGGTTCTCCTTCGCAAAGCCCGGCTCCTGCGTCGGCCCGTAGAACGACGACAGCAGCACGGTCTTCCCGCTGCCGCTCTCGCCGAACACGGCGATGTGCTGCTCGAGCGATCTGTTCACTTCCACCTGGTTTTGTCTCCCGGTTCTCTCTGCTTCGCTTCTTCGTCCACCGTCACGCGTCGACCGCCACAACCGTGTCGTAGAGCCCGATCTTCGTGAGGTCGTCGTGCGAGTCGATGCCCGTGTAGCGCAGCGAGGCATCCTCATATCGTCTGAACGCGAAGACCGCCTGGTTCATGTGCCCCGCGTTGAAGACGCCGAGGGAGACGAGCAGTTCGAAGTCTTCGACGGTGAGACCCGTGACGGCCTGGAACAGTCCGGGCTCGATCTTCGTGATGACGTCTTTCAGGGTGTGCTCGCGGTAATCCGTGAGGTACATGAAGGCGGGGATGCGCGTCGCGAACTTGATGAGCTTCTCT
Source organism: Agromyces protaetiae (assembly GCF_004135405.1). Lineage (NCBI taxonomy): Bacteria > Bacillati > Actinomycetota > Actinomycetes > Micrococcales > Microbacteriaceae > Agromyces > Agromyces protaetiae. Next base: position 2,009,835 of record NZ_CP035491.1, on the reverse strand, counting down.
TGGATCTGTTTGCGCTTGGACTTGTACTCGCGTTCCTCCGCGGTCAGTTCGCGCTTCTCGGTCTGCGTGAGGTCGTCGCCCTTCTCCTTCTTCGTCTTGCCGACGGATTCGCTCTTGTTGACGACGGTCTCGAAGACGTTCGACCCGAGCGCGCGGAAGCCCTCGATGTTCATGACGGCGTCCATCGCCTTGGGGTCGCCCATGATCTTCTTGAGCGTCGCGTTGTCGACGTTGACGAGGATCGCCGACTCCCACTTGCGCGCGAGGAGCGTCGCCGAGGTGCCCGCCATCGCGATGTCCAGGATGCCTCCGGCGTCGACCTGCGTCATGTTCGAGCCGTCGTATGCGAGCACCGGCAGGAAGCTCACGAGGTCTTGCACGGCCTTCTCGGGGTTGGATGCCTCGGGGTCGAGCCCTGTGCCGTACTCGCTGATCTGCCGCAGCGCGCGCGTCGGCGCGAAGTCGAACACGAAGCAGACGGGCTTCAGAATCGCCTCGGCGTTGGGGTCGTCGCCGTCGGCGTTGCGGATGGTCCACGGCGACTGCACGCGGAACGCGGCCTGGAAGTAGGTCTCGGGCGCCTGGAGGTTCCGCAGCATGAGGATCGACGACCATTGCGGCACGGTCACGCCGGTCGTGAGCTTGCCGACCGTGAGCGTGATGGTCTTCGTGTCGTAGCCGTTGCCGATCGCGTCGCGCACGGGCGGCAACGCGTCGAGACCGACGCCGACGCCGGGCGCCGACACGTTCACGACCCGGTAGTCGTGCCAGAACGCGTTCTGGGGCTCTGCGAGGAGGTTCGCCATCGCGGCGCACGACGCCGTGCGCGGAAGCATCCAGATCGAGTGCTGCAGGTACGGCAGCAGGCGCACGTCGGAGTACGGAAACGGCGGCTTCGAGCCCGCCTTGAGCGCGTCGATCTGGGTCGCGAAGTGCGAGCCGCGAATGATGTCGAGCCACTTCTGCACTTCGTCCTTGTGCACGAAGGATGCCTCGGCGCCCGTGCCGTTCGCCTCGAAGAACGCGTTGAGGTCGAACTCGTCGAACTCGCCCTGGTGGGCGATCGCGACGAGCTCGTCGGGCATCTGGTAGGTGAGCAGACGCATTTCAGGCAGCGCAACGTAGGGATTCGGGACATCCGGATGCTTCGCCGTGAACTCCGCCTTCGCGCGCTGTTCGTCGGTGTAGGTCCAGTTGAAGATCTGCTCTTCGATGAACCGGCCCTCGCGCAGCACCTTGAACGGCGTGCCCGAGAGGTAGAGGTAGGCACCCGCGCGGATCGGCACGAACGCGTCTTCGTCGCTGCCGCGCTCTTCGAGCTCTTCGGCGAAGGTCTCTTCGGCGTCGGTGAACTCGAACGCCTCGGCCTTCTTGCGCGTCGAGTCGTCCTCGCCCTCGAACAGCTCTTTCGAGGCATCGCGCCACGCGCCGAAGTGGTACTCGTCGAAGATCACGAGATCCCAGTGCACCTCGGTGAGCCACTTGTGCTTCGCCTTGAAGTTACCGGCTTTGTCGCGCCCCATGAGATCTTGGAACGAGCCGAAGAAGACGAGCGGCTTCGCCGGATCGACGGATGCCGGGTCGCCACCCGTCGCCCGCGAGAGGTACTGCCACCCGTTGAAGTCGACGTGCGACTTGAGGTCGGTTTCCCACGCGTCTTCGACGGCGGGTTTGAACGTGACGACGAGCACGCGCTTCGCGTCGAGCTTCTTCGCGAGCTGGTAGGCGGTGAACGTCTTGCCGAACCGCATCTTCGCGTTCCAGAGGAACTCGGGCACGGCGTCGGCGTCGTCAGCCCACAGCGACTGGTAGTACGCGTAGGTCTTCTCGACGGCCGCCTTCTGCTCATCACGCATGCCGAACGTCGCGTGGTGCGTGCCCTCGAAGCTCTTGTTGGCCCTGAGCTCGGCGATCGCCGTACGCACGTCGTCGACGCCGCACACCATCCACTCGAGCGTCGGGTTCGCGAACCCCTTCGCCTTCAACCGATCGCGCACGTCGAAGTCGCGGAACACGCTGCCGTCGGCACGCTCCCCCGACTCGTCGACCTCGATCGTGTAGTTCTCGATCGCAGCCGTCTTGAGTTGCTGCGCGACCCTGGTCTTCACGTCTTGGGTGGTGTGCCCGACCTTGAGCCGACCTGCATGCGCAGCGTCGTCGATCGAGTAGGCGTAGATGCGAAGGCGTGCGTCGGGCTTCTCAGGGAGCAGATCGTCGATGGGCCTAGGCATCCGCGACGTCCATCGGGCGAACGAGCTTCTCGACGAATGCGATCTCGTCCTCGGAGAGACCGTACTTCGCGTAGAGCTCTTCGTCGGTCCACTCCTTCGTCCAGTCTTGGGTCGGCACGAATGCATAGACCTTGCGCGTGACGTGCTGGGATGGCTTGTGCAGGAGGATCAGGAGTCTGGTCAACCTGCAGGAGATGTATGAGAGAGCGCTCTGCGCCTCAGGCTTCGACTCAAAAGGACCGATACAGAGGTATGTCTCCGACGAGATCTCTCCAGGCTCCCCGAGAAAGGGAGTGCCGATGATCCGGTGAGGATAGCTGTCCTTGTTTCCAGTACCGGGCGCTGCATACCCTGCGAACAGCTTCCACTTGTCGATGTACTGAACGCCGCTGGGCACATCCACTCTCGGGATATGGCCGATTCCGCCGTTCTGAAAGACGCGGAGGTCTCCGTCAGCGGCGGTGACCTTGCCCTTGAAGGTCGTCTCAAGGCCGAACGGCTTGCGCGAACTGACGAGTCGTTCGAAACGCTTCTGCTCCGGCAGGGACAGAGATGTCTCGTCGCGGCGTTCTACCGCCATGACCTTCTTCAGGATCGATAGCCCCTCGTTGAACCGAATGAACACATCCGCACCTGGTTCGAGCAACGGCCGGACAGCGACAGAGTCCTCCCACCCGGCGAAGTGCGTCGACACTCTGGAATCGCCAGGGTGGTCTCGATTCCAGAGGAAGTGACATACGCCGCCTTTGAGCCCGACGCCCGGGAAGACATCCGACGCACTCAGGTAGTCGTCGATGGATCGCAGTCGATCGTCCGTCAGCATCGATTCCCGGAAGTCATCAAGGCCCTTGCCACCGGCGAACCAGCGCGAGGGAATGATCATCGAGAGGAACCTGGGATCCAGCGCCTTCGCTTGCTCGACGAACTCCTGGTAGATGGGCGCCGCACTCGTGCCGAACCCACCGTCGCCAAGCTGGTACGGCGGATTCCCGATGATGACGTCGAACTGCAATTCGGCTCCGAACAGCTCATTGATGCGAGCGTTGATGTCGTCTGTGTGGATGAAGGCGTACGCGTGGGTCTCGAGCACTTCGGCGCGGTCGTACTCGCCGCCGGCACCGCAGTACTTGCACTTGCCGGTGCCCCGCAGTTCGACCGAGACCTCACGCCCCGTCGTCGGGTGCACGCGGAACACGCGCTTGCGCCCGACCCACGTGTGCTCGGTCCGTTCGAACCAGATGTTGCCCCAGTCGCGGTCGAAGCTCTTCGCGATCGAGTGCGACCCCGTGGCATCCTTCGAGCAGTAGACGCTGCGGCGGGCGAGGAGCGCGGTCAACTGCGTGATGCCGATGCCGAAGACCTGCTTCGTGAGGATGTGGTCGACGCGCTCCTGCAGGTCGGGGATCGCGTCGGCGAGCCGTTCGGTCAGGCGTGCCGTGATCTCGCGGAGGAAGACGCCCGACTTCGTGAACGGATCGAGGAACGTCACGTTCGGGTCGGACCAGATGGATGCTCCGCCGTTCGACTCGGCCCACGCCTTCTCGAGCGTGTCGAGCATCTGGTTCGCGAGCTCGGGCGGCGTGAACACCTCGTCGTTCGAGAGGTTCGCGATGCACGTGAGCACGTCGGGGTTATGGCCGCGCAGCGCGAACGAGGCCTTGCCCGAGGCATCCGTCGCCGTGCTCACGCCTCGACCTCGTCGACGTCGTCGACGACCTCGGCATCGTCGAGCTCGGCATCGTCGAGCTCGTCGTCGCCCAAGCTGGCGAGGTAGTCGGCGCGCACGTCGGTCAGCCGACGGTCGGTGCCCGCGACGCCCCAGAACCACCACCCGTTGATCGCGCCCTTCCCTGCATAGAGCGAACGCGCCGCCGCGCTGGGGGTGTTGTACGCGACGCCGTCGAGGAAGATGCGGCCGTCTTGCGACACCTCGGCCTCCGCCCTGCCGAGATATCCCTGGAGCGCCGGCACGAGTGCCGTTCCGGCGTCGAGCCAGCCCGCGTCGATGAGCTGTGCGAGGTCGACCGACGCACGGGTCACGGGTGCCGGCGGCGGGGCGGCCAGCCCCACATGGCCCGCGGGAGCCGGCCAGAGCGCACAGATCTGCGCGATCATCGTCGCCGTGCGAGAGGCGATCGCACGTTCGTTCCACTCGCCGTCGCCGGCGAGCGCGAGCGCCTCTTTGGTGATCAGCACATCGTCGGAGGTAAGGAAGTGCGCGCGCTTGTGCGCCCACGGGCCGTTCGACACCTTGCTGTTCAGGGCTTGCGTGACGATCGTGAGGTTTCCGAGCTGCTGGACGACCGCGTCGCGGTGCCGGGCCTCTTCGTCAGTGAGGTCGTCGTGCCAGTGGGTGCGCCACTTCTGCGGCATGAGGTGCTCGACCGTCGCCTTGCCTCGCACGATGGGCCCCATCGCCAGCGGGTTCGCGCCCGGGTAGCCACGCTTGTGGTCTTCAAGCGCTTCGAGCACCATCCGCACGCGGCCGCGACGGTAGTTTCCGTACATGTTCGCGTCGGTCAGCGCCGCACGCACCTCGTCGTCACCGGGCCAATAGCCGACCACGGTGTGGTTCGCGACGAGGAACTCCTCGACCGCCTCGTCCAACCGCTCCTTCGGCGCCCGGCTCAGGTACTGCAGCAGATCGGCGAGGAACCGGTTGGAGCCTTGCGACGGCGCCTTGACGAGCGCGCGGCGCACGAACCAGCTCTCGAGCACCTCGAGGATGCGGTCGCGGACCGACGAGGGGAGATCGGCCTGCTCGGGCTCTTCGAGCCAGATGAGGAGCGGTCGGCTGATCTCGGAATCGAGCGTGCCGACCCGATAGCTGAAGAGCTGGGCACGGGTGAGCTCGCCGACCGGATTCTCCGAGCGCTCGATCACGGTGCGGTAGCGGTCGGCGGCAGCGCGCACGCGCGGCAGCAGCACGTCGACGTCTTTCTCGACTGTGGTGACGTAGTACTTGAACTGCGTGAAGACCTCGCGGATGGGAAAGTCGCTGAGGGTCCGCGCGACGAGCCACTGCCAGAGGAAGAGCGACGCGCGGGGGTTCTTGAGACGCCCCGACGTGATCACGGCCTCCCACCACGGAGTCTCGAACTCCGCCCAGTGCGAGACGTAGGCGCGCTCGGCCCGATCGGCGTCGACCTGCTGGAAGACGAAGTTCTTGATCAGGTCGGCGGCCGACAGCGGGGTGCCGCGCGCGTTGAGCGTCTCGAAGATCGCCTGTGCGTCTTCGTCGGCGTCGAGCCGGATGCTCGCGATCTCGAGCCGTTCGGTCAGCGCTCCGACCAGCAGCGTCGCGCGCTGCTCGAGATCGTCACCGCCCAGCCACTCGCCGATCTCTTCCGAGAAGTAGCGGTGGGCGTCGCGCAGACGGGATGCCGGAAGCGAGGCATAGGCCACGGGGGAAGGCGCCGACATCACGGCGCTGAACGCGTCGCGATCGCGATTGGTCGGCCACAACTTGTAGCGGTCTTCGACGGACTTGCGGTAGCTCCTCGGGTTCTCGACCAGCGGAAGCACCCGATCGGCCAAGTCGTGCAGCCCTCGCAGCTCCAACTGCGCATGCAGCGCATCGAGCAGCAGTTGGAGCGTCGTGAGGCGTTGTTGCCCGTCGATGACGTTCCACGTCGGCAGTCCGCCGAGTTTGGGAGGGCCATGCTGGATGACGATCGCGCCCAGGAAGTGCGTCGCGTTGTGATTGTGGCTCTCGATCACGTCGATCAGCCGGACGATGTCGTCCCACAGCGGCTTCCATTGCTCCTGCTGCGCCCACACATACGGGCGCTGGAACAGCGGAACCGTCAGCCGGGTCGGGTTGAAGAAGATCTCCTGAGGTTTGACGACGTCGGTTCTCATGCCGCGCCCCCCGCGATCTCGGCGACCGACATGACGGGGTACGACCGCACCGGCGTGAAGATCTCGTGCTCCTCGAACGCGTCGAAGAGGGTGCCCTGCACAGACGCCCGCTGGGTGAGGTTCTCGAAGTGGAAGTCGCGCCGCTGGTACTTGCCCTTGCCGAGATAGCCCCACTCGGGGAACGTGATCGGCTCGCCCGAGGCATCCGTCATCGCGAGCGCGTCGCCTTGCACGATGTTCGCCGCGAGCACCCCGGCTGCGGCCTTCGACCAGACGTCGACAGCTGAGACATCGAGATACCGGGCGAAAGTACCCGCGAGGTTCTCCCGACACTCGGCCGCATTGTCGGCGAGCAACTCGATGCCATACACGCACATGAGGCCGAAGAGCGCGTAGTGGCGCCGCTCGAAGTCGCTGCGCCCGTACTTCGCCTCGACGGCCGCGAGCTTGCGCTCGAGGATCGGCACGAGGAAGTTGCCGGACCCGCACGCCGGCTCGAGGAACCGCGAGTCGATGCGCTCGGTCTCGGCCTTGACGAGGTCAAGCATGTCGTCGACGAGCCACCGCGGCGTGAACACCTCGCCGTGATCGGCGACGCGCTGGCGCGACTTGACCAGCCGCTCGGGATCGGACACCCATGGCCCCCCTTCGTGAAGACAGAACCTGAGTGTACTTGTACCCGGCGACATGCACCCTGGCACGAGCGACCGGAGTTGAACAGTCTTGACGGATGCCCCGAGTCCCGTCCGAAGCCGCCGCCTATATCGGCGCACGGATCGCGGACGCGCGGAAACGCATGGGCGTCTCTCAGGACTGGCTCGCGGCGACGAGCGGCATCGACTCGTCGAACATCCGCAGCTACGAAAGCGGCCGAGCGATGGTGAGCGTGCACACGCTCGTGCGCATCGCCGATGCGCTGGATGCCCCGCCTGGAGACTTCCTCGACGGACTCACGCTCGACCTGTTCGGCGGCCCGGCGGGTGAGCGCAAGAAGGTCAGCTGAGCGAACCCGTCACCGGAGCGTTTGACGCCTCCCCAACAGTTCGGTGCGAGCGCGAACGTTCCACAGTGTGAGCGAGGAGCGAGATCAGCGTCGGCGGGAGCACGCGATCCTGTGCGCCATGACAATCCGCCAATCCGAGTCGACCGATCCGGCGCTCGAGAAGCTCTCCGCCGAGACCGCCGTCAAACAGCTGAGGAAGCTCGATCGTTCTACCGCCCGCGGTTCACCGGACCGCGACGATCACCATCCCGACGATCACGAACAGCCCGGCGCAGATGAAGAAGACCCCTGCACCGAGAAGCAGCCGCGGCGACTGCGTGCGCGCGATGAACCCGCTCCCCTGCTGTTTGGCGAGTTCCGAGATGGCCTCGCGCTTCACGATGAAGAGCACGCCCAGGCCGACGGCGAGCACGCCCCAGACGACGGCGAAGATCTGACCGGCATCCATCAATCCGCTCACGCCTTCTTGACGACGCTCGACTTGAGCTGCATCTGGCCGAAGCCCGGCACCTTTGCGTCGATGTCGTGGTCGCCGACACCATCGGTGATGAGCCGGATGCCCGTGACCTTCGTGCCGACCTTGACGGTGCCGCCGCCCGCGCCCTTGACCTTCAGATCCTTCACGACGGTCACGGTGTCACCGTCGGCGAGCACGTTGCCGACCGCGTCGTGGACGACGCGGGCGTCGGAGACATCCGCCCCGTGTTCAACAGCATTCGAAGCGCCGGCCGCCCACTCATACCCGCACATCGGGCACACGAGCAACGCCCCCTGCTCGTACGTGTACTCGCTCGCGCACTCGGGACACGGCGGAAGCTGCTGGGATTCGGGCATGCGTCAAACCTAGCTTGCGAGCCGTGGGCGTACCCTGAACGAAGCCGCGTCCTCGACCGCGCGCACCGACGAAGGGCACCTGTGAAGATCGACCAACTCCGCCGGTTCCTCGTGGTAGCCGAGGTGCTGCATTTCCCGCTCACACGTTGAACCGGCACTCCACCGCGTTCCGCTCAGCCGACCTCGCCGGCGAGCATGCTCACAAGCAGCCCGACCATGAGCTCCTTCTCTTTCGGATCGCTCATCGCGACCATGAGCGTGATCGCGGCGAGCGCATTGTTCGAGATGAGGGGAACCCCGTGCGCGTCGTCGAGCGCACCGTTGCGTGCGAGGAAGTGCACGAAGAGCGCGGCGGCGCTGCGCTTGTTGCCGTCGGAGAGCGGATGATCCTTGACGACGAGGTAGAGCAGGTTCGCCGCCTTCTCCTGCACCGTCGAGTAGAGCTCGACCCCGCCGAACCCCTGGTAGATCGTCGCGACGACACCGCGGAGGGCACCGCCGCGCTCGCCGCCGAACAGCGTGTCGTCGGGGAACTCGGCCCCGACTTCGTCGATGACCTCGCGAGCCTCGTCGTACGTGAGTGTCCAACTGGGCGCAATGCCGACCGCCGGGAGAATCTCGCCCTCGTCGTACGCGCGGAGCGCGCGCAAGCTTGGGAGATACCGAGCCACGACTTCGGCGACGCCTGCCACGAGTTCATCGGTCGACCGCGAGAGCACGTGCACGAGCGAACCGAGTTGCTCCAGCCGACGCTCGTTGAGCGCGACACCGTCGAGGAGATACTGCCGAAGTACCTGCGTCGCCCATCGGCGGAACCGAATTCCTTCGGGAGATTTCACGCGGTATCCGACCGAGATGACGACGTCGAGATCGTAGTGCGCTACTCGATAGGTCTTGCCGTCCGCGGCAGTTGTTGCAAAATCTGCAACAACTGACTCGCGTTCGAGTTCGCCTTCAGAGAAGACGTTTCGAAGGTGCCGCGAGATCGTCGACCTATCTCGGCCGAAGAGTTGCACGAGTTGCTCGGCGGTCAGCCACACCGACTCCCCGTCGGTGCGAACCGCGATTTCGAACTCGCCGGTCGCCGATCGATACAGCTCAACGCTCTGAACGTCGGGCACGCGCTTCCTCTCTGCGTTCCCGCCCGGACGGCAGGTCGCCTGCGGTCAAGATAGCGCGCGCGACCGACACCAGGCTCGAGTCAACTCACACGTTGAACCGGAACTCCACGACATCCCCGTCTTGCATGACGTAGTCCTTGCCCTCCATGCGGGCCTTGCCCTTGGCGCGGGCCTCGGCGACCGAGCCGGTCGCGACGAGGTCGTCGAACGAGATGACCTCGGCCTTGATGAAGCCTCGCTCGAAGTCGGTGTGGATGACGCCTGCGGCGGCGGGCGCCTTCCACCCCTTGCGGATGGTCCACGCGCGCGACTCTTTCGGGCCCGCGGTGAGGTAGGTCTGCAGGCCGAGGGTCGAGAAGCCGATGCGGGCGAGCTGGTCGAGGCCCGACTCCTCCTGGCCGGTCGAGGCCAGAAGTTCGGCGGCGTCGGCGGGGTCGAGGTCGATGAGCTCGGACTCGATCTTCGCGTCGAGGAAGACGGCCTCGGCGGGGGCGACGAGGGCGGCGAGCTCGGCCTTGCGGACGTCGTCGGTGAGCACGGCCTCGTCGACGTTGAAGACGTAGATGAACGGCTTCGCCGTCAGGAGTCCGAGCTCTTTGATCGGGTCGAGATCGATGGATGCCGCGGACAGCGGCGTGCCGCGCTGCAACAGGTCGAGCGCCTGCTTCGCGGCCTCGAGCACCGAGGGGTCGAGCTTCTTGCCCTTGACCTCTTTCTCGTAGCGCGTGATCGCGCGCTCGAGGGTCTCGACGTCGGCGAGGATGAGCTCGGTGTTGATGGTCTCCATGTCGGCCTTGGGGTCGACGGCGCCGTCGACGTGCACGACGTCGGCGTCGGCGAAGCCGCGGACGACCTGCGCGATCGCGTCAGCCTCGCGGATGTTCGCGAGGAACTTGTTGCCGAGTCCTTCACCTTCGGACGCGCCGCGCACGATGCCGGCGATGTCGACGAACGACACCGTCGCGGGCAGGATGCGCTCGGAGCCGAAGATTCCGGCGAGCGTCTCGAGGCGCGGGTCGGGCAGGTTGACGACGCCGACGTTGGGCTCGATCGTCGCGAACGGGTAGTTCGCCGCGAGCACCTGGTTCTTGGTGAGGGCGTTGAAGAGGGTCGACTTGCCGACGTTCGGGAGACCGACGATTCCGATGGTAAGAGCCACGGGCGACCAGTCTACCGGGGGTCTTCCTGAGCGGATGTCTCCCCCGCACGCTCGCGAGCGAGTGCGCGCCCGGGCAGCGCCTCCAACTCGGCTACGAGGACCCCCGAGGCGATCTCGGCACGGATCCGCTCGCCGAGCGCCGCCGCGGCAGCGGCGTAGGTCGGCGTGGCGAGCATGTCGACGACGGCCTGGGCGATGGCCGAGGCATCCGCCCGCTTCGACAGCACGCGCCCTGCGCCGTGGCGCACGACGCGCTTCGCGTTGTCGGGCTGGTCGCGTGCGATCGGCAGGCACAGGAGGGGTACGCCCGCGGCGAGCGCCTTGATGACCGTGCCGTGCCCGGCGTGGGTGACGACGAGCGACGCGTGCTCGAAGAGCGCGGTATGCGAGGCCGCGCGGACGACGCGCACGTGGGCGGCGGCCGGCACATCGGCGGGGTCGATCGCGGGCCCCGTCGTGATGACGGCCCGCACGGGCAGTTGCGCGAGGGCGACGGCGATGTGGCGGAGCAGCAGCTCCTGCTGCATGTACGAGCTCGAGAGGCCGACGACGACGAGAGGAGCGTCGCCTGGCGGCAGGTCGAGGGCGCCGTCGGCGGGGAGGTCTTCGAGCACGGGCCCGACCCAGCGGACGTTCGCGGGCACGGGTGCGGTGTTGTCGAACGCCGCGCCCGTGAGGATCAGCACGCGGTCGGCGCGATCCCACTGCGACCACACGTGCTTCAGTGGCGCGAGTCCGTACCGCGCACGAGTCGTGTTGAGGTCGCGGAGTCCCGTGTCCCACCCGGCGTTCGTGAGCGCGAACCCGAGACGGTCTCGGAGACGGCCGAGCGGCCCGCGCGCGGGCGCGAGGCCGAGCCCGAACAGGGGGCGGTCGGGGTTCGGCGCGAGGTAGACGCTTCCGACGAGCGCGGCGTTCGGGATGCCTCGGGCCTCCGCCGCGACGAGCGCGCCGAAGAGCATCCCGTCGGCGAGCACGACGTCGAACGGCGCGCCCGATCCGGCTTCGGCAAGCGCCGTCGCCTCGTCGATCGCCGCCGCGACATCCGCGGCGAAGCGGCCCGACGCACCCGTGACGAGACGGTCGCGCAGGCGCGCGAACGCGCCCATCGGCGTCGCCGGCTCCCAGTCGCGCAGCAGGTCGTCTTCGATCGCGCTCGACACGCGCTGCGGCGCGGTCGGCCATTGGCGATGGGTCGCCCCCGTCGCGAGGATGCCCTCGGCGACGCTCGGGTCGCCGTAGACGACGACCTCGTGCCCGCGCTCGATCAATAGGCGTGCGACGCCGAGGTTCGGCGGGGTAGCGCCGCCGCCGTCCCAGACGGCCATGAGGTATCTCATCGTCCGCTCCCTTCGAGCAGCGTTCCGACGAGGCGGCGCAGGAGTGCGCGCGTCTCGGACTCCGAGCGGCCGAGGTCGCGTCGGAGGAGCTTCCAGGTGCCGACGTCGGTCGCGGCGTAGAGCGCGTCGACGAGGGCGGTGCGGGCGGATGTCTCGGGGCCGGGCAACTGCGGCGCGAACACCGTCTCGAGCCACTTCCGGTGCTCGCCGCGGGCACTCTCGAGGAGTTCGCGGAGCACGGGCTGCCGTTCGGCGTCGGCCACGGCCCGCCAGTTGCCGTCGCCGAAGGCCTCGTAGTGCCGCATGAGCGCGTCGATCGCGCCGTCGAGGTCGCCGGGTTCGACGGGGCCGCGGAGGTCGGCGACGGCGCCCGCGAAGTGCTCGATGCCGGCGCGCAGCAGCCCTTCTTTCGAGCCGAAGTGATTGAAGACGGTCTGCACGGTGACGCCCGCGGCCTCGGCGATGCCCGCGAGGGTGACGTCGTCGTAGTGGGCGTCGGCGAAGCGGACGGCGGCTGCCATGAGGATGCGCTCGCGAGTGCGGACGGCACGGGCCGCGCGTGCGGTCATGTCGTATTCGCGAGTCGCCCCGGCTTCCCCAGCAGCCATAGCTGAAGCATCCTCGTGATTTGATGCCGAGTCAAGCGAAATCTTGACCCGCATTCAAACGAATTCAGGGGCGCAGGCGCGCGCGATAGGCCCGGGTCACGTAGGGCACGTCGAGCTCGGCGCGCCCCGCGACATCCGGATGCTCCTCGAAGAGCCGCTCGAGCTTCGCGATCGTGTCGGCCTGCTCGGCGGGCGACGACGTGATGAAGTACGAGCGCGACCGCACGAGGTCGAGGAACCGCTCGCGCGGCATCCGCTCGACCCACCTCGTCTCGTGCTCCTCGATCGCGCCGAACGGCCGCCCGATGCGCACATACGACTCGAAGGTCGCGCTCGCGTCGTGCCGCTCGTGCATGATCTCCCCCGCTTCGCGGAGCCATCCGACGCTCGTGTCGCGGCTGTTCCACACGAGCCCGAGCACGCCGCCCGGCCGCAGCACGCGCGCGATCTCGGGCACCGCCCGCTCGGGGATGAACCAGTGCCACGCCTGCCCCACGACGACCGCGTCGAACGAGGCGTCGTCGACGGGGATGTCTTCGGCCGTGCCGAGGATGCGCGGCACAGCGGGCACCGCGAGCTCGAGTTCCTCGAGCATCTCCTCGACGGGATCGACCGCGACGACCTCGCGATCGAGCGCGACGAGCGCCTGCGTGAGCTTGCCCGTGCCGGCGCCGAGGTCGAGCACCTTCGCCGCGTCGCCCACGAGCCACGCGACGGCGTCGGCCGGGTAGCCCGGCCGCGACGCCTGATAGACGGATGCCGCGTGGCTGAACGACCTGGCATGCAGGGCGGCCTCGGGCGAGGCGGGATCACGCACGAGTCCGTCGGACGGGTTCGGAGCGTCGATCTGCTCGGATGTCTCGGACATGCGTTCCTCGTTCCCTGAGCGTGTCGACGGGGTGGGCCGTGCGAGGGCCCCCGCCATTCCACGCCAGGGCCGAGGCATCCGTCAAGCGCGCGACCCGCGGGTCGAGGAGCGCAGCGTATCGAGACCCCGGCGGGGCATCCGCCCGCTGTCGCCGGGCCATGCGACGATCTGAGCGTGCCAGTGGACTTCACCGCGATCGATTTCGAGACCGCGAACTCGTCGGGGGCGTCCGCGTGCTCCGTCGGGCTCGTGAAGGTGCGGGGCGGCGACGTCGTCGACCGCGCATACTGGCTGCTCAGACCGCCGTTCCCGCACGACGAGTTCCACGAATGGAACGTGCGCATCCACGGGATCACGCCCGAGATGGTCGCGGATGCCTCGACGTGGGCCGACCGCATGCCCGAGTTCCGCGCGTTCGCGGGCGACGACTGGCTCGTCGCCCACAACGCGTCGTTCGACATGGGTGTCATCGCGAAGTCGTGCGAGGCGTTCGGGGTCGACGTGCCGAACCATCCGTACCTCTGCAGCCTGCAGGTCGCACGCAAGACCTATCACCTCGACTCGTACCGGCTGCCGTCGGCGGCGATGGCCGCCGGCTTCGAGGACTTCTCGCACCACAATGCGCTCGACGACGCACTCGCCTGCGCGGCGATCGTGCAGCACGCGGCGAAGCGCCACGACGTCGACGACCTCGCCGCGCTCGCGCGCGTGACGGCCGTGCGCGTCGGCGCGCTCGGGCCCGTCGCGACGCGCGAGCGCGGGGCCCTGCACGGGCCGATGGCCCTGCAGTAGCGGGTCGGTCTTCCGCTCCGCGCCCGTCGGAACCGCGGATGTCGGCGGCCCCTGCGACACTCGATGGCATGGAGATCCTGCTGCTCGTCATCGGCCTCGTGGTCGGCGCCGCCCTCGGTTCGCTCGTCATGTGGGTCGTCGCCGCGCGCCGCGCCTCCGAGGCCGCGTCGACCGCCGCCCCGGTCGAAGACCCGGCCCTCGTCGAGGCGCGCCACGAGCAGGCGCTCATACGGCTTCGCGCCGAGGCCGACGCCGCGCTCGCGCGCTCCGTCGCCGAGCAGCAGCAGCTCCAGTCGCAGCTGCGCGCCGAACTCGCGGCCGTCGAGGCCACAGCAGACGGGCTTCGCGAGCAGATCGAGTCCGCCCGGCAGCAGTACCGCGAGATCGTCGAGCGACAGAAGGCCGAGCAACGCGAGCGCGAGGCGCGCGAGGCGGGCGACAGCAAGGTGCTCCAGGCGCTCGCACCCGTCAAGCAGAGCCTCACCGAGATGCAGACGAAGGTCGCAGACCTCGAGACCCAGCGCCACCGCCAGCACGGCGAGCTCAGCCAGCAGCTCAAGATCGCCGCCGAGAGCGAAGAGCGGCTTCGCTCGACGGCCGAGTCCCTCGCCTCGGCCCTCCGGTCGAACAGCACACGCGGCGTGTGGGGCGAGACCCAGCTGCGCAGCGTCGTCGAAGCCGCGGGCCTTCTCGAACGCGTCGACTTCGACACGCAGCGCTCGATCTCGACCGACGCCGGGGCGGGTCGCCCCGACATGGTCATCCACCTCCCCGGAGGCAAGAACATCGCCGTCGACGCGAAGGTCCCGTTCACGGCGTTCCTCGAGGCGAGCCAGATCCCGGCGACCGCGGCGGGTGCCGAGGGCGCGCAACGCGACGCCCTCCTCAAGCACCACGTCAAGGCGGTGCGCGACCACATCAACGCGCTCAACTCCAAGACCTACTGGGAGGGACTCGGCGCTTCCCCCGAGCTGGTCATCGCCTTCATCCCGAGCGAATCGCTCATCTCGAGCGCCCTCGAAGCCGACCCGTCGCTGCTCGAGTACGCCTTCTCCAAGCGCGTCGCGCTCGCCTCGCCCGTCACGCTGTGGTCGGTGCTCAAGACGGTGGCGTTCAGCTGGCAGCAAGACGTCCTGACGAACGAGGCGAAGTCGCTTTTCGACCTGAGCCGCGAGCTCTACTCGCGCCTCGCCACGACCGCGGGCCAGATCGAGAAGCTCGGGCGCACGATCGAACGCACCGTCAAGGACTACAACACCTTCGTCGGCTCGCTCGAGAGCCGGGTGCTCCCGACCGCCCGCAAGCTCAAGGCGCTCGACGAGACCAAGGTGTTCGCGTCGCTCGAGGGCATCGACGAGTCACCGCGCGAGCTCACGGCGTACGAGTTCACGACCGCGATGGCGGCTGCCGAGTCCGGTGCCGCGATCGAGTCGGGCGATGCGTCGACCGCGCCTGCGGTCGACGACTCCCTCTTCGAGGCCGACCTCGACCCCGACCTCCGCTCGATCTGAGCACGCCCGCCGCTCGATCTGAGCACGCCCGGCGTTCGTCGCCGAGCTCGGGCGCGTCAGGCGCGAGTCGCGAGCGGCACGGCCGATGCCTCGGCCGAGGCATCCCCCAAGACGACGACGTCGACCGTGTTGCTCGCCGTGAACTCCTCGTCGACGTCGTAGCCGAGGCCCGGAGAAGCGGGCACCGCGACACGACCCTGGAGGGCGCGAATCGGCTCGGTCGTGACATCCCGTGCATAGTACTTGTCGGAGCCCGACACATCGCTCGGCAGCACGAAGCCGGGCAGGCTCGCGATCGCGAGGTTCGCGGCGCGCCCCACGCCGAACTCGTGCATGCCGCCGCACCACACGGGCATCCCGGCGTCGAGTGCGACGGCGTGCGCGGCGCGCGCGGGCGTGAGCCCGCCCATGCGCGAGACCTTGATGTTGAGAATGCGGCCCGCGCCGAGCGCGAGCGCCGTGTGCAGGTCGTCGACCGACTCGACCGACTCGTCGAGACAGACGGGCGTCTCGATGCGGGCCTGCAGACGCGCGTGAGCGAGCAGGTCGTCGGGCGCGAAGGGCTGCTCGATCATCGTGAGCCGATGCTCGTCGAGGGCGACGAGTGCCGCGAGGTGGTCGGGTTCCTCGCGGTAGGCGCCGTTCGCGTCGACGTGCAGGTCGAGGTCGGGTCCGAACGCTGCACGAACGGCGCGCACGGGCTCGACGTCCCAGCCGGGAGCGATCTTGAGCTTCACCCGCGGGTAGCCCGAGGCGATGTGGGCGGCGACCTGCTCGAGGAGCCCGTCGATCGTCGGCTCGATGCCGAGTGAGACGCCCGCGACGACCTCGGTCGCCGTGCCGCCGAGGTCCTGGGAGAGCGAGACCCCGTTCGCGGCCGCGTGCAACGCCCACACCGCCGCATCCACGCCCGCCTTCGCGAAGCGGTTGCCGCGCACCCCGCGCCACAGGCCGGCCGCCTCTTCGGGGGTATCCCACTCGGCGCCCACGAGCCGCGGCAGCAGGTGGTCGCGCGCGATGAGCCAGCACGTGTCGGTCGTCTCGGCGCCGTAGAACGGGCCGCTCGGCGAGGCGATCTCGCCCCACGCCACGAGTCCGTCGTCTGAGACGAGCCGTACGAGCAGATGCTCGAGCGCACCCTTCGTGTGGGAGCTCGTCTGGAACTCGTGCACGAGCGGAAGGCGCACGCGCTGAAGGCGTGCCTGGACGATGCGCATGGTCAGTTCTCCACGTAGAGGTCGAGCGATTCGGCGAGCCGATCGCGTTCGGCGAGTCGACGGCCGGCGCCCTTGGCGCTCGCGGTCGTGAGGGTCGCGAGGAGGTGGATGACGAGGGCGACCGAGGTCGGCGAGTTCGCGAACGAGGCGCTCTCGGTGCTCACGATGATGCGTTCCGACGCGTGCTGCACGAGGGGCGCGTCGGGCGAGTCGGTCACGACGATGAGGGTGCCTCCCGCCTTCGCGAACTGGAGCGCCATGTCGACCGTGTACCGCCGGTAGCGCGACAGGGAGATCGCGACGAGCACGTCGGAGGAGCGGACATCGCTCAGCACGTCGAGCGGCCGCACGATCGTGCCGTCGATGAGCGTGACGTTCGCGAGCCCGGCGCTGAGGTCGAGAGCGAGGAGCGAGGCGTACGTGAACGACTTCGCAGCGCCCAGGATGAATCGGCGCCGCGCCGCGACGATCTGGGCGGCGACGCGTTCGAACGCGTCGTCGTCGCGGGCCCAGTCGAGGGCGAGCTCGAGCTGGCGGCGCTCCTGCTCGATGACGCGACGCTTGAGCACGGCGGCGGAACGTCGTTGCACGCGCGCGTCGAATCGTTCGTGGGGGCTGGAGAGTCGGTTCTCAGGCATCGTCATCGCCCTCCGAAGACGTAGACGGCGCGAGCGGGCGGAAGATCGGCGGTCGGCCCGTCGGACACCCCCGAGCGCGAGTCGAGTCCGCACGAGCGGGCCACGAGCCCGTCGGCCATGGCCGCGGCGATCGCGGCGCCGAGCGCCGGCCGATGCACGGGAGCGACCGCGCCGCCGTCGAGGGGCGCCGAGATCGTGCGCACGTCGGCGCCGGTCGCGACGACGACGCCCGCCGCGTCGGCGCGGCCCTCGACGTCGGTCGAGGCTGCGAGTGAGGATGCGTCGGCGAGCGCGCGCACCCGGCGGGACGCCGCGGCGGCGGCGAGCTCGGGGTCGAGCGGCCAGTCGACGACGACTCGGTCGGTGCCGGGTTCGCCGTAGTAGTCGTGCCGGAACCGGATGCCGACGCCGCCGAGCACGTCGAGGTTGAAGTGCGCGTTCCGGGTGAGCGCGGGGTCGTACGTCCAGCGCATCGAGCGAGCGCCGAGGGCGCGGGCGGCGTCGGCCTGCGCGTGCTTGAGGGCTCGGCCGAGTCCGCGGCCCTGCTCGGAGGCTGCGATGACGGTCGCCTGCGAGTAGTGGTAGAGGCCGCTCGCGTCGATCGCGGAGAAGCCGTAGCAGAACCCGAGCGCGCGTCCGTCGGCGGTGAAGACGCCGAGCGCCGTGCCGCCGTTGTCGACGAGACCCTGCAGGAGCTTGGGGTTGACCGAGTGATCGGTGTCGGCGTACGCGAAGACCTCGCGGTAGAGCACTGCGGCCGCGCGTTGCCGTGCGAGGGTGTCGAGGGGCACGATGGACACAGCGGGAGTGTCGCGGTCCGGGGCCTCCCGGATGCTGGGGGTCGGCATGGGCGATCCGTTCGATGCAGGGATACAACACGCAACTTTGATTGCGATGGTCAGAGTACCGCTAGTTTATGCGGGTTGAGTTCCAAAGAGAAGGACTATACGTTTCATAACTGTGTCACGTAACGATCGCATCGCCACCCTGGTCGAACGGCTCCGCCTCGCAGTCGCGCTCGAGTCTCCGACTGGCGACGCCCGCGCGATCGCCGCGCTGGGGGCGCACCTGACCGAACGATTCACCCGACTGGGGGCAGCCGTCTCCGTCGAACCGCACGAGACCGGCCCCAACCTCGCCTTCGCGTTCCCCGGCACCGCCGGTCGCGAGTCCGAGGCCCCCGTGCTCTTCCTCGCCCACGCCGACACCGTGTGGCCCGTCGGCACGCTCGCGTCGACGATGCCGTGGCGCGATGACGACGGCATCGTCGCAGGCCCCGGCGCATTCGACATGAAGGGCGGCATCATCGCCTTCGAAGGCGCGCTCGAACTGCTCGCCGAGTCGGGCGCCGCGCACCGGCCCCTGACCCTCCTCCTCGTCGCCGACGAAGAGATCGGCTCGCCCTCCTCGCGCGCGCTCGTCGAGTCGCACGGCCGCTGCGCCGTCGCCGTGCTCGGCCTCGAGTCCCCCCACGCCGACGGAGCCCTGAAGACCGCCCGCCTCGGATCGACGCGCGTGCGTCTCACCGTCGTCGGCCGCGAGTCGCACGCCGCCCTCGACCCCGACGGCGGCGTGTCGGCGATCGAGGAACTCGTCGACCAGCTCCTGCGCGTGCGCGAGATCGCGGCGGCGCACCCGACCGTGCTGTGCAACGTCGGCACGATCGCGGGCGGCGGGCGCACCAACGTCGTCGCGGGTCGCGCACACGCCGACATCGGCTTCCGATTCCCGGATGCCTCGACCGAGCGCGCCGTGCTCGACGCCCTCGCCGCACTGGCTCCAGTCCGCTCGGGCGGCGAGCTCTCGGTCGAGGTGCTCTCGAGCCGACCCGCATGGGGGGTCGACGCACGTCACGACGCGCTCACCGCCGAGATCGCCGCCGCCGCCGCGACCGTCGGGCAGGCCGTCGACGGACGCCCTGCAACCGGCGCCGCCGACACCAACCTCACGGGAGCACTCGGCGTGCCGACCGTCGACGGGCTCGGCCCGCGAGGCGCGGGCGCCCACGCCGTGCACGAGCACGTGGTCGCCGCCTCGCTCGCCGAACGCGCCGAGCTCATCGCCGCGCTGCTCGCCCGGATCTGACGCGCGACGCGCAC
Organism: Agromyces protaetiae; assembly: GCF_004135405.1. Taxonomy (NCBI): domain Bacteria; kingdom Bacillati; phylum Actinomycetota; class Actinomycetes; order Micrococcales; family Microbacteriaceae; genus Agromyces; species Agromyces protaetiae. The sequence goes on along the minus strand of NZ_CP035491.1, from coordinate 1,990,553 downwards.
GGGGCCATGCCGCCCGGCGACTCGAGCGCGCGCGACGCGCACGCGCGGACCCGCCGTCGTCAGCCCACGACGAGACGCGGCGCATCCTCGGCCTCGAGCGTCGCGATGGTGCCGAGCGGCACACTGTGCGCCCGCGGCCCGTGGCCGAAGCCGAGCTCCCACACGAGCGGCACGCCGAGCGGCGCGAGGAGTTCGACGGCGAGCGCCTCGATCTCCTCGAGCGGTCCGCACTCGTGCCAACTGCCGAGCGCGATGCCCGCGATGCCGTCGAACCAGCCGGCCCGGAGGAGCGACATCAGGAACCCGTCGACCCGGTAGGTCGCCTCGGTGACGTCTTCGAGCAGCGCGATGCGGCCGGTGTTGTCGACGGGCGGACGCCCCTTGGCGCCGAGCGTCATCGCGACGAGGCTCAGGTTGCCGCCGACGGTCTGTCCCGTGGCGCGCCCGGGCACGAGCACGCGCGCATCGGACGACGTGTAGACCCGCCCCGCGACGGGCTCGAGGACGGAGCGCCGGAGGCTCTCGATAGCCTCGTCGTCGTCGAGGAGCGCACCGGTCGCGAGCATGGGCGTGAACCACGTCGCGACCCCGAGGCGCTCGAGCCAGAACTCGTGGACGCCCGTGACGTCGGAACTGCCGAAGAGCGGCTTCGGGGCCGCGGCGGCGAGGGCCGAGACATCCAGGCGATCGAGCACGCGCACCGATCCATAGCCGCCCCGGACGCAGAACACGGCATCGATCGAGGGATCGCACCACGCCTGCTGCAGGTCGGCGGCACGCTGCGCGTCGTCGCCCGCGAGATAGCTCGCACGCGGGTGCGACGCCGCGACGCTCGGGAACACGACGGGCTCGAGCCCCCATGCCCGCACGAGATCGAGCGACCGCTCGACCAGGGGCGCGGCCGGCGGGCCGCTCACCGCGACGAGCGCGACGCGCGCGCCCGGCCGCAGCGGTCCGAGCTCGGGCGGGACGTCCGAGCCGGCCGGCGCCGACGCGGACACCGCCGCCGCGGATGCGCGTGCGCTCATGCGACCGCCTCCGCTCGCGTTTCGCGGACTGCCGGCAGGCCCGCGACGTCCGCGATCTCGTCGAGCCCGAGCGGCTCGGCCGACACGGGATCGAGCTCGAACGCGCGTACGAGGAACGCGAACTCGGTCGCGATGGCGTGCTCGACGGTCTCGCTCTTGCGGAACCCGTGCTGCTCGCCCTCGTACCCGACGTAGTGGTGCGGCTGGCCCGAGCCCGCAAGGCCCGCGACGAACCGCTCGGTCGTCACGGCGAGGCAGATCCGGTCGTCGAGGCCCTGGAGGACGAGCACCGGCCCGTGCGCTTCGGCCGGATGCTCCGACGGCGACCGGTCGCGGTAGCGCTCGACCTCCTCGGGCAGCGGCCCGACGATGCTCACGAGGTACTGAGATTCGAGGTCGTGGTTCTCGCCCTCCATCCACGCGATGAGGTCGATCACGGGATAGCTCACGAGTCCGACGGCGAAGCTCGACGGCGCGGTCATCGCGCGCGCGCTCGTGAAGCCGCCCGCGCTGCCGCCGCGGATCACGAGCCGGCCGGGGTCGGCCTCGCCCGCCGCGACGAGCCCGCGCGCGACGGTCTCGGCGTCGGCGAGGTCGACGACGCCCCACTGCTCGTTCAGTCGGTCGCGCCATGCGCGGCCGTAGCCCGTCGACCCGCCGTACTCGGGTGCGACGACGCCGACGCCGCGCGAGGTGAAGTACGCGATCTCGAGGTCGAGGCTCACACCGTTCGTGCCGGTCGGTCCGCCGTGGATGTGCACGACGTACGGCGGGCGCTCGCCCGCGGGGCCGTGGGCGCCGGGGTTCGTCGGCGGATAGACGTGCGCAGGCACGCGAACGCCGTCCGCCGCGTCGAACCAACGGTGCTCGGGAACGGGGAGCCACTCGGGATCGAGCGTCGTCGAGGCATCCGCACCGATGAGCGGCAGCGCAGGCAGCGTGCCGAACACGGCGATGCGGCCGGATGCCTCGCCGCGGGTCTCGACCGCCACGACGGCGGGGAGGTGGGCGGGCCCATGACCGACGGCCGCGAGACGGCCCTCATGGGCCGTGATCGTCGAGGTCCAGTGGTCGAGGCCGAGTTCGTCGAGCCCGGCGATCGGCTCGATCGCCCCCGCGACCGGATCGAGGATGCCGGGGCGGTCGGCCGCGAGCACGCCGAAGCGGCCGTCGCCGAGCGGCGCGAACCAGCGCTGGCCCGGACGCCACAGCGCTCCGCCGATCTCCTGCTCGACCTCGAGCACGGGAGTCTGCTCGCCCGACGCTGGATCCAGGCGGCGGAGGTTCCACCAGCCGTTCTCGTCCCCGAGGTAGAGGATCGTGCCGTCGGCATCCCACTCGAGCTGGCACACGGCGACGTCGGGGCGGCCTTCGCGCACTCCGCCCGCGAGCGTTCGGGGGTTCTGGAACCCGCCGTCGACGAGGTCGGCGACGACGAGCTCCGCGCTCCCCCACGACATGTGCGGGTGGCTCCAGCCGAGCCACGCCGCCCTCGCGCCGTCGGGCGAGACCCGGAGCCCGGCGAGGAAGTGGTGGCCGCTCGCGCCGAGCTCGTGCACGGCGTCGGGGTCGTCGGCGGCGGCGCCGTCGAGCGGGATCGCGACGTAGTCGCGCACGACATCGGTCGGCGCGTCGCCGTAGTGGTGCTCGCGGAGCGCCCACACCTCGTCGCCCACGACCTGGAGCTCCGCGTAGCGGAAGCCGCCGTCCCGGTCGGGTGCCGGTGTGATCGGTCGCGCGACACCGCCCTCGACGAGCCGGATGCGGCCGTCGGTCCACTCCGTGTAGCAGAACGAGGACGGGACGGATGCCCCGGGCACGGCGCACCACGGCAGCCCGCCGTACTCGTGGACGCGGTTGCGGACGTTCGAGCCGAGCGGCGTGAGCCGCACCGCCTCATCGGGCGCTCCAGCGCGGTAGAGCGCGAGCCTGCCGCCGTCCGCCGGGTCGCTCTGGATCCACCAGACCGCTCCGTCGGGCTGCGCGGCCCACGTCATCGAGCCGTGGGCGGCCGCGACATCCGCCGCCGTGATGGGCGATGGCCACTCGCCGTAGGCGACTTCCCGCGACTCAGCCATTCGCCACCGCCAGACGAGACGGCACGACGGAGAGCAGCTTCTTCGTGTACTCGTGCTGCGGGTCGAGCAGCACCTGCTCGACCGTCCCCTGCTCGACGATGCGCCCCTGGTTCATGACGACGACGCGGTCGGCGATGTTCCACGCGAGGCCGAGGTCGTGCGTGATGACGAGCGCGCCGAGCCCGAGCTCGTGCTTGAGCCGCAGGAAGAGCGCGAGGATCTCGCCGCGGACGCTCGCATCGAGGCTCGCGACGGGCTCGTCGGCGACGAGGTACGACGGGCCGAGCGCGAGCGCGCCCGCGATGACGACGCGCTGCCGCTGCCCGCCCGAGAGCTCCTGCGGGATCGCCTGCGCGTACCGCTCGAACGGCGTGAGCTCGGCCTCGCGGAGCGCCCGCTCGACGATCTCGCGCTCGTCGCCCGGGAGCCGGTGCAGGCGCGGCCCCTCCGCGACGGCCTCGTAGACCGTGTGCTTGGGGTTCAGCGACCCGGTCGGGTCCTGCAGCACGAACTGCACCCGGCGGCGGTACTCCTTGAGGCCCTTGCGAGAGCGGGGCATGGGCTCTCCGAGGTAGCGCACAGTGCCGGAGGTCGGCTGCTGGAGCCCGAGGATGGTACGTGCGAGGGTCGTCTTGCCCGAGCCGGACTGTCCGACGAGGGCGACGATCTCGCCCGCACGGCAGTCGAGGCTCACGTGGTCGACGGCCTTGACCTCTTCGCCGCGGGCGTGGAAGCGCACCGAGACGTCCTCGACCGAGAGCACGACCTCGCGGCCGGCCGATGCGTCCGGCGCATCGGCCTCGACCGAGGTCGCCCCGTCGGCGGGAGCGTCGGGCGCCGTGTAGTTCGGCAGGCGCCGACGCGAGGCGGGATCGCCGATCGTCGGGAACGCGGCGGCGAGCGCTTGGGTGTGCGGATGCCTCGGCGACGTCATGACCTCGAGCGACGGCCCCTCCTCGACGATGCGTCCGTGCTGCATGACGACGATGCGCTCGCACGTCGCCGCGAGCACCGAGAGGTCGTGGCTGATCATGACGAGCGAGAGCCCGCGGTCGCGCACGAGACCGGTGAGGACGTCGAGCACCTGCGCCTGCACGATGACGTCGAGGGCGGTCGTCGGCTCGTCGGCGATGATGAGCTCGGGGTCGCACGCGAGCGCCATCGCGATCATGATGCGCTGCTTCTGCCCGCCCGAAAGCTCGTGCGGGTAGGAGCGACCCTTCGCGACGGGCAGGTCGACGAGTGCGAGCAGCTCGGCGACGCGCGCGGAGCGCGCCGCCTTGTCGCGGTACGTCTTCGACGAGTGCAGCACGAGCGCCTCGGCGATCTGGTCCTCGACGCGCTGCACGGGGTTCAGCGAGTGCATCGCGCCCTGGAAGACGATGGCCGCCTCCGTCCAGCGCACGGCGCGCAGCCGGCCCCAGCCGAGCGTGAGGATGTCCTCGTCGCCGAAGCGGATCGCGCCCTCGATGCGGGCGTTCTGCGGCAGGAGGCGAAGCACGCTCATCGCGAGCGTCGACTTGCCGCACCCCGACTCGCCCGCGAGCCCGAGCGTCGAGCCGGGCTCGAGCACGATGCTCACGCCGTCGACGGCGGTGCGCTCGGCCGGCCCGTCCTCGCTCTGGGTGCGGTAGACGACCCGGAGGTCCTGGAGTTCGAGTCTGGGCATCAGCGGCCTCGCAGGGTGGGGTTGACGACGGCCTCGAGTGCGCGGCCGACCAGGGTGAAACAGAGCACGACGAGCACGATCGCGATGCCCGGCGGCAGCACGTACCACCAGTAGCCGGCGGTCGCGGCGCCCGTGTCGAGGGCGGTCTTCAGCATCGTGCCCCACGACACCGTGGTGGGGTCGCCGAGGCCGAGGAAGGCGAGCGTCGACTCCGAGATGACCGCCGAGCCGACGGTGAGGGTCGTGTTCGCGAGCACGAGCGGCAGCACGGCGGGCAGCACGTGCTTGCGCAGCACGTGTCCGTTGCCGGCGCCGAGCGCCCACGCGCGCTCGATGTAGGGGCGCGCCTCGATCGTGAGGGTCTGCGACCGCACGAGCCGCGCGGTGCCGGCCCATGACGTGACGCCGATCGCGATGATGATCGTGACGACGCCGCGCGAGAGCACGGTCGAGAGCACGATCGCGAGCACGAGCGACGGGAGCACGAGGAAGAAGTCCATGATCCGAAGGAGCACTGCCTGCGCGACCCCGCCGAAGTGACCCGCCGACATGCCGACGATCGTGCCGATGATCATCGACACGGCCGTCGCGGCGAAGCCGACGAGCAGCGAGACCCGCGAGCCCCAGAGGAGCATGACGAGCACCGAGCGGCCCGCCGGATCGGTGCCGAGCGGGTTCGCCCACGACGGCGGCTCGTTCGGACCGGCCGTGACCTTCGTCACGTCGAGCAGCTGCTCGGGCGCGATGACGGGGGCGAGCAGGGCGAGCGCGATGACGGCGAGGAGGAGCACGAGTCCCACGACGCCGGAGCGGTGGCGGGCGAACTCCCGCCAGACCTCGCCGGCGCGCTGCTTGCGGCGCGCGGATGCCACGGAGCGGGCGCCGCGCGCGGCACTCGCCGTGACGGCCTCGGTGGTGACGGCCTCGGTCATGACGCCTTCAATCTCGGGTCGATGACGCGGTAGACGAGGTCGGCCGCGAGGTTCGTGATGATGACGATCGAGGAGAACACCACGAACGTGCCCTGCAGGAGCGGCAGGTCGGGCGAGGTGAGGGCCTGGAAGGTCAGGTAGCCGAGCCCGGGCCACGAGAACACCGTCTCGACCGTGACGGCGCCCCCGATGAGGCCGCCGATCGTCAGGAAGATCAGGGTGATGGTCGGCAACAGCGCGTTGGGAACGGCGTGCTTGCGACGGACGTCGTCTTCGCGCAGTCCCTTCGCACGGGCCGTCGTCAGATAGTCCGCGGACATCTCCTCGAGGAGCGAGGCGCGCATGACGAGGAGGTACTGCGCGTAGACGACCGCGACCATGGCGGTGACGGGCAGCACGAGGTGCCGCACGACGTCCCACACGTACGCGAGACCCGTCGCCCCGAGGCCCGGGGTCGACATGCCTCCGGTGGGGAACCAGTGCAGCCACCCGCCGAAGACGAGCAGGAGCAGGAGGCCGAGCCAGAAGGTCGGCACCGACCAGAAGATGAGCGCGACGGAGGTCTGCGTGCGGTCGAAGGCCGTGCCGCGACGCCACGCCGCGCGCTGGCCGAGCGAGAGTCCGAGGACGATCGACACGAGCGCCGCCGTCCCCGTGAGCAGGAGGGTCGGGCCGATGTAGGTGCCGATGAGGTCGACGACGGGACGGTTGTACGTGTACGACGTGCCCAGATCGCCGTGGAGGAGTCCGACGAGGTAGTTCCAGAACTGCACGATGAGCGGCTGGTCGAGGCCGAACTGCTTGCGGAGGATCTCGACCTGGTCGGCGCTGACCTGACGGCCGCGGGTCATCGAGATGGCGGGGTCGCCGGGCAGGACGCGGAAGGCGAAGAACCCCACGACGACGACCATGACGAGGCTCACCGCCGCCCCGCCACCCTTGAGGGCGAGGTAGCGGGGCCAGGAGGCACCGCGAGAAGTCTCCTCCTCGGGTGCCCCCTGGATCGCCTCTCCGGGCTGGAGAGCGACGGTCATCTTATGCCCGATCGTCCGAGGTCGCGGCGCGGCGGCGGGCGATGAGGAACACGGCGAGTCCGCCGAGCACGACGACCGCCGCACCGATGCCGATGTACAGACCCGTCGGGGCGCCCGCGTCGGCGAGCTGCGACGTGTCCGCGACCGGCGTCGTGCTGTAGTAGCCCCAGTAGCCGTTCTGGCCCGAGATGACCCCGCCGTCGGCGGGCTGCGTGACGAAGCCCGTGAAGCGGTCGGAGCGGTAGGCCTCGAGCGAGTCGGCGTACCAGATGACGTTGTTCACCGAGGCGTCGTAGATCGTCGCGAAGGCCTGCTTGACGTAGTCGGCGCGCTTGGCGGGGTCGAGCTCGCCGTGCTGCTTGTCGAACAGCGCGTCGAACTTCGGGTCGCACCAGTTGTTCTCGGAGAGGTTGCCCGAGCCGTCCGCGTTGGGGTACGACGAGCAGCGGTTGATCGAGAGCTGGAAGTCGGGGTCGGGCCCGATGCCCCAGCCCGTGAAGTACAGGTCGTACTTGCCGAGCGTCGAGTCGTCGTTCACCTGGTTGTCGGAGTACATCGCGACGTTCAGGCCGATGCCGATCTCCTTGAGCCACGAGACCATGTACTCGGAGATCTGCGCGTGCTGCGGGTTCGACGAACGTCCCATGAGGCGGAGGTTCAGCGGTGCGCCCTGCTTGTCGAGGCGGATGCCGTCGGGGCCCATGACGTAGCCGGCCTCGTCGAGGAGCGCGTTCGCGCCGTCGATGTCGAACGGGATGACCTTGTCCTCGTCGATGCCGAAGTAGTTCGGGTAGACGGGCGGGACCTCGGTCTGGCCGAGCGTGCCGAGACCCTGGAGCACCTTTTCGAGGAGGGTCTTGTTGTCGATCGCCATGAAGATCGCACGACGCAGCGTCGGGTCCTGGAGGGCGGGGTTGCCGTCGCCGAGGGGTGCGCCCGTGGCATCCTTCGCGCCCGGGTTGATCGCGACCGACGTGTAGCGGCGACCGGCGCCGGCGTTGACCGTGATGCCCTCGACGCCCTTGAGCGACTCGTACTGGGCGGGGAGCAGTCCGCTCACGATGTCGACCTCACCGGACTTGAGCGCCTGCACCTGGGCGTCGGCGTTCTTGTAGTAGACGAACCGGATGCCGTCGATCTTGGGGGCGCCCCGCCAGAAGTTGGGGTTGGCCTTGAGCTCGACCGACTGGCCCTCGTCCCACTTCGCGATCGTGAAGGGGCCCGAGCCGACCGAGTCCTCCGCGTTGCGGTACTCGGCGGGGTCCTTGATGTCCTTCCAGATGTGCTCGGGGAGCACCATCATGCTGTTGCCCGGGTTCTGGGGCTGCGGTTCCTTGAGGACGATGCGCAGGTTCGTGTCGCTCGTCGCCTCGATCGACTTCATGTTCGCGACGAGTCCGCCGCTCGCCTGCTGCAGGTCGGGGTCGGTCTGGATGGCGTTGAGGGTCCACTCGGCGTCGTTCGCCGTGAGCGGCTCGCCGTCGCTCCACTTGCGGCCCTCGGGGAACGTGAAGTCCCACGTGAGGCCGTCGTCGGAGGTCTTCCACTCGGAGGCCGCGCCGGGCACGGGCGCGTTGTCGGCTGCGCCCCACTCGACGAGGCGCTCGTAGGCGAGCGTCAGGATGCCGGTGCTCGAGCCGAGCACCGCCGTGAAGGGGTTGAGCGTGTCGATGTCGGCGCTCGTCGCGATCCGGAGGTAGTTGCCGCCGTCGCCGTCTTCGGCGGCGAACGCCGCCGGCGCGAAGGCGAGGGGCGCCGCCGCGACGGCCGCGCTCACCGTGAGGGAGAGCGCGAGCCGGCCGAGCGGGCGTCGCCTCGCCGTGCTGCTGGATTGGGTGTCGAACACTGGGCCTCACCTTGTTCGGGGGGTGCGGCGCCGTCGCTCGCACCCTGGTTCTGTAGGGACAGGAGACCGAGCGGAGCTCGTCTCCGGTTTCTGCCGTCATCGGCGTTCGTTGAACCAATCACCCGTGCCGGTCGACTGTCAAACCGATTCCGGCAAGCCGTGAATATGTTTACACAGTCGAAACGTTTGGTCGGTTTACGTTACGGATAACGTGCATTGGCGTCGAGCATTGTCCGGAAATTCCGGAAATTCAAGGGGCAATGCAAACTTCTCTGGTAGAACTGACGAAATTATCCGAAACGTAACCTTGCTCCTGGAGTTCCAATGGCGGATGCCGCACCCCCTCTCGTCGATCGAGTCGCGACCACCGACGTGGCGGCGCTGTGCGCGCGCCTGATCCGGTTCGACACGAGCAACTTCGGCGCCGACCGGTCGAACGGCGAGCGCGAGTGCGCCGAGTTCATCGCGGGCGAGCTGCGCCGCGCCGGGTACGAGCCGCTCATGATCGGTCCCTCCCCCGCACGGCAGAGCGTCGTGCTCCGCGTGCCCGGTCGCGACCGGTCGCTCCCGGGCCTCCTCGTCCACGGCCACATCGACGTCGTGCCGGCCGAGGCATCCGATTGGTCGGTGCCGCCCTTCGAGGGCCGCATCGCCGACGGCTACATCTGGGGCCGCGGCGCGATCGACATGAAGGACATGGTCGCGATGATGCTCGCCGTGCTCCTCGACTGGGCCGAGACCGGCGACGGGCCCGAACGCGACGTCGTCTTCCTCTTCGTCGCCGACGAGGAGGACCGCGGCGAACACGGCGCGCTGTGGCTCGCCGCCGAGCACCCCGAGCTGCTCGCGGGCGTCGAGGCCGCCATCGGCGAGAGCGGCGGAGGACCGACGCCCGTCCTCGCCCCTGACGGGCGGACGGTCCGCCTGTATCCCATCGCGACCGGCGAGCGCGGCACCATGCACCTCCGCGTCCGCGCGCACGGTCGCGCGGGGCACGGTTCGCGGCCGACCTCGGAGCACGCCGTCCAGCGACTGATCGACGCGCTGCACCGCGTCGGCACCCACCGCTGGCCGCTGCACGTGTCGGCTTCGGTCGGCGCATTCCTGTCGCGCGCGAACGCGGCCATCGGCCTCGACGCCGACCTCTCGACCGAGACGGGCGTCGAAGCCGCCATCGCAGCACTCGGCGACGCCGGCGAGACCGCCCGCTACACCGTGCGAGGGTCGTCGACCCCGACCATGCTCTCGGCGGGCTACAAGGTCAACGTCATCCCGCAGACGGCGTCGGCCGAGATCGACGTGCGCTGCCCTCCCGGGTACGACGACGAGATGCTCGCGACCATCACGACGCTGCTCGGCGATGAGGTCGAGTTCGAGTTCTCGTCGTTCCAGTCGCCGATCGAGGCGCCCATCGACAGTGCGTGGTTCGAGTCGATGCGCGCCGCTGTGGTGCGCGCCGACCCCGAGGCCGTCGTAGTCCCGTTCTGCATGGGCGGCGGCACCGACGCGAAGGCGTTCGCGCCCCTCGGCATCGCATGCTACGGCTTCGCTCCGCTCGGTCCCGACCCCGACGGGCGGGTGCCCGCCGGTGCGCACGGGATCGACGAACGCGTTCCGGTCGCAAGCCTCGAAGCCGGTCGCCGCATGCTGCGGGACTTCCTCGAGCAGGTCTGAGGCCGCGGTTCCCCCGGGGGCAGGATGCCTCGGGCGCGAGCGCGACCCCGAGGCATCCGCGCTCTTCGCCCGGTCAGGACTCGGCGCCGACCTCGGCGCGGACGACGCGCCCGACCGCTCCCATGCGCGCGAGCACGGCGTCGCGAGGGTCGCCGTCACTCGCCCAGTTCGCTCCGACCGCCCACGCGATCGCGCGACCCGACGGCCCCTCCGCGGCGCCGACGTCGACGCGCACGGTCGAGACCGTGCCGGTCTTGTTCCAGAGCCGGATGCCTCGGTCGACGTCGGCGTGGGCGAGCGGGTCGAGTCCGAATGCCTGCGCGGTCATCGACAGGTCGGTGTTGAGCTTCAACCAGTCGGTGACGCGCGACGAGACCCCCGGTGAGACGATCGCGCCCCGGTGCAGGCGCGCCGCGACGTCTGCGAGCTCGTCGGCCCGACCCACCGACAGCGCCACGGGGTGCTCTGGCAGCCGCTCCTCGCGCACCCGGTCGAGCAGGGCCGACTCGGCGACGCCGAGCGCGCGCGTCGTCTCACGGATGCGATCGATGCCGAGGCGGCGCACGAGCACGTTGGTCGCGACGTTGTCGCTCACCATGCCGATGAGCGCGCACGCGTCGCCGATGCGGAGCGTGTCCTCGGCGAGCACGTGCCAGATGCCCGAGTCGGCGAGGATCTCTTCGGGCAGGCGCGTGACGCGTTCGGAGAGGTCGAGCTCGCCCGCCTCGATGAGCCGCGCGACCTCCACGAGCAGGAAGATCTTGCCGATGCTCGCGGTGCGCAGCACGACGTCGGGCGTGTGCGACCAGAGGACTGCTCCCGAGCCGGCGTCGACGACCGAGGCCGACCACGAGACCTCCGCGAGTGCCGGGTCGTCGGCGCCCAGGGCCAGGTCGAGTCGTCGGGCGATGTCGGTCATCGGTCTCCAATCTCCTCGGCGAGCGTACCCGCTCCGCGGAGCCCGATCGGCCCGAGTCGGCGCTCCGCGGTCAGAGATGCGCTCCGCGGTCAGCGATGCGCTCGGCGCTCAGAGATGCTCATCGTCGAGCCACTTCTCGACGAGGTGCTCGGCCTCGATGCGCCGCAGCGTGCCCGACTTCGACCGCAGCACGACCGACTCGGTGCGGATGATCGGGCCCTCGCGCTTGACGCCGTTGACGAGCGCGCCATCGGTCACGCCCGTCGCGACGAAGAACGTGTTGTCGCCGCGCACCATGTCTTCGATCGAGAGGACGGCGTCGATGTCGAGTCCGGCGGCGATGCCGCGCTCGCGCTCGGCCTCGTCCTTCGGCGCGAGGCGACCCTGCATGAATCCGCCGAGCGCCTTGACCGCGCACGCCGTCGTGATGCCCTCGGGGCTCCCGCCGACCCCGATGCACATGTCGATGCGCGTGCCGCGGCGCGCGGCGTTGATGCCGCCGGCGACATCGCCGTCGAGGATGAGCCGGGTGCCGGCTCCCGTCGCCCGGATGTCGGCGATGAGTTGCGTGTGCCGCGGCCGGTCGAGCACGGCGATGCGCATCTCCTCGATGTCCTTGCCGATGGCCTTCGCGTAGGCGCGGATGTTGTCGCCGACGGGGCGTTCGATGTCGATGACGCCGTGACCTTCGGGGCCGGCGACGATCTTGTCCATGTAGAACACGCTCGACGCGTCGAGCATCGTGCCGCGATCCGAGACGGCGAGCACCGAGAGTGCGTGCGATCGCCCGGCAGCGGTGAGCGAGGTGCCGTCGATGGGGTCGACGGCGATGTCGCACGCGGGCCCCTTGCCCGACCCGACGTGCTCTCCGTTGAACAGCATGGGCGCTTCGTCCTTCTCGCCCTCGCCGATGACGATGACGCCGTCGAAGTCCACCGTCGCGAGGAACGCGCGCATGGCGTCGACTGCGGCCTTGTCGGCGGCGTTCTTGTCGCCCTTGCCGATCCACGGCACCGCGCGGATCGCGGCGGCCTCGGTCGCGCGCACGAGTTCGAGGGCGAGGTTGCGGTCGGGGTGGTGGAAGAGCGGGGCTTCTTCGGTGCTCATCGTCGAGGTCCTCCGTCGGGCCGTGCGGCGGGGGTGTCCCGCCCGTTCGAGCCTATCCGCGGGCCTTTCGCGCGCGGCCGGAATCTCGGTGAAACCCGAGCGAAAGATCGAGGGTTCTTAACGCGACGGGAACTCGGGAAGGAGGTCGATCCAACCGGTCTGCTGCTCCGAGGCCGTCCAGTGGGTGACGCGCACCCCACCGCCGGGGAGGGCGCGCGCGCCGTCGACGGGGGTGCCGACATCGAGGTCGGTCACGGCGGCCAGGACGAGGTCGGCGGGAGCCGAGCAGAGATCGTCGAGCATCAGGATGTCTCCGAGCGGCGCGCCGTGGGCCACGACTCGGTCGTGTTCGCGCGAGGACTGGGGGGGCCAGCCGGGCGCGCATCGACCCGCCGAGCGCCCGCACGCCCGCTGCGACGAGCACGCCCTCGGGTGCTCCCCCGATGCCGACGAGCACGTCGATCGCACCGGCACCTCCTTCGTCGGCGACCCGCCGCTGCGCGGCGCGGAGCGAGCGCTCGACGTCGCCGTGCACGAACTCCTCGACGGTCGCGCCGGCCGCGCGTGCGGCGTCGGCGTAGACGTCGTTGCGCGGTCGGCCCTGCACTGCGACCCGCACGCGGGCCGGGTCGCCGCCGCGCGTCGCCGCGATGCGGGCGACGAGCCAGGGCACGCGGTCGAGGATGTCGCGGGGCCCGGCATCTGCAGAGGACGCGTCCGAGTCATCCGGCCACCACGTGACGAGCTTCTCGAGGTAGTGCGCGGGGCCGATGTCGCAGAACGCGCCGCGGGGCGCGACCGCGGCGACCGCCATGGCGCCGGGGAGCCCGACCGCGGCGAGTCGGGTGCCGTCGACGGGGTCGACGGCGAGATCGATCGCGGGCCCCTCCCCCGTGCCGAACCGCTCGCCCAGGTACAGCATCGGGGCGTCGTCCTTCTCCCCTTCGCCGACGACGACGCGGCCGTCGACGGGCGCGTCGGCGAGCGCGGCGCGCAGCGCGTCGACCGCGGCGCCGTCGACGGCGTCGCCGTCGCCCGAGCCGACGAGCGGCAGTGCCGCGGCGGCCGCGCGCGCGACGGCGAGACGGAACGGGCCGACGGGAAGCGAGGTCACGCCTCCATCCTGCCCGCAGACGCCCGCCACGGGACATCCGGATTCGCCGCGCCGCCGCACGCCGACTCGATAGACTCGTGCCAAACCAGACATATCCGACGGAGGAGCCTTCATGCCCATCGCCACCCCCGAGCAGTACGCAGAGATGCTCGATACCGCGAAGCAGAAGGGCTTCGCCTTCCCGGCGTTCAACGTCTCGAGCTCGCAGACGCTCAACGCGGTGCTCCAGGGCCTCACCGAGGCGGGCTCCGACGGCATCATCCAGGTCACGACGGGCGGTGCCGACTACTTCGCCGGCCACACCGTCAAGGCCCGTGCGCGCGGCGCCCTCGCCTTCGCGGCGTTCGCCACCGAGGTCGCGAAGTCGTACCCCATCACGGTCGCCCTCCACACCGACCACTGCCCGAAGCCGGCGCTCGCCGACTTCGTGTTCCCGCTGCTCGAGGCGTCCGAGGCGCAGGTCAAGGCCGGCGGCAACCCCATCTTCCAGTCGCACATGTGGGACGGCTCGGCCGTGCCCCTCGACGAGAACCTCGAGATCGCCAAAGAGATCCTCCCCCGCATGAAGGCGATCAACGCGATCCTCGAGGTCGAGATCGGCGTCGTCGGCGGCGAAGAAGACGGCGTCAAGCACGAGGGCTCGAACGACGCCCTCTACACGACGCTCGACGACGCGATCGCGACCGTCGAGGCGCTCGGCCTCGGCGAGCAGGGCCGCTACATGGCCGCCCTCACCTTCGGCAACGTGCACGGCGTGTACGCGCCCGGCAACGTCAAGCTGCGTCCGGCGCTCCTGAAAGAGATCCAGGACGGCCTCGCGGCCAAGTACGGCACCGGCCCGAAGCCGCTCGACCTCGTCTTCCACGGCGGCTCGGGCTCGACCGATGCCGAGATCGCCGAGGCCGTCGCGAACGGCGTCGTGAAGATGAACATCGACACCGACACGCAGTACTCGTTCACGCGCTCGGTCGCGGGCTACATGTTCGACAACTACGACGGCGTGCTCAAGGTCGACGGCTCGGTGGGCAACAAGAAGGCCTACGACCCGCGCGCGTGGGGCAAGGTCGCCGAGACGGCGATGGCCGCGCGCGTCGGCGAGTCGACGCGCCAGCTCGGCTCGGTCGGCAACTCGATCACCGCGTAAAGGCACCGGATGTCACGCGACGAGGCCGCTCAGACGCCCGCACCCGAGGCAGGTTCCGGCCAGAACCAGGCCGTGCCGCCTCAGGTGCCCGCCGACGAGCGGCCTCGTCCGCGCTACGGCGAATACGCTCCTCCCGGGTGGACGTGGACGCCGCCGCAAGAGGCCGCAACCGAGGCATCCGCTTCGACGGCCGATGCGAACGCCGACCGGCCTGCCTCGCCCTGGGGGGCGACCGCCCAGCCCGCGCCGAGCGCCGCGCCCGGCGCGCCCGCCGGCCGCTCCGCCGACCGCTCGTGGACGACGGCACTCCTCGTCTTCGGCGTGCTCGGCGCCCTCTACAACACGCTGTCGCTCATCAGCGCGCCCGGGGCTGCGCTCCAGGCCGCCCAGACGTCGGCGTCGATGCTCGGCCTCGACGGCCCGACGTCGTTCACCCCGGGCCCGGCAGTGCCATTCGCGATCGGCGTCGGCGTCGCCCTGCAGATCGTGCTGTGGGTCGGAGCGATGCTGTGGTCGCGCGCCCGTATCCGCGCCGGTCGGCTCGCGTGGTGGGTGCCGCTCCTCGCGGGCGCCGTCGCGTTCGTCGTCGTCGTGATCGTGCAGATCATCGTGTTCGCGAGCGACCCCGACTTCTTCGCGACCCTCACTCAGCTGCCGACCTGACTCCTCACTCGGCCGACGTGAGCTCCTCCGCGGTCTGCTCCTCGGCCGCCTGCTCCTTCGCCGCCGCCTCGGCGACGACCGCGGCATCCACGGCCGTCTTCGCCGCCGACTCGGCCGCCTCTTCGACGCTCTCATCCATCGGCGCCGCGAACTGCGCCTCGTAGAGCCGCGCGTATGCGCCGCCCGCGGCGAGCAACTGCGTGTGCGTGCCCTGCTCGACGATGCGGCCCTGCTCCATGACGATGATGAGGTCGGCGTCGCGGATCGTCGACAGGCGGTGCGCGATGACGAACGACGTGCGGTCGGCCCGCAGCGCGTTCATCGCCTGCTGCAGCAGCAGCTCGGTGCGGGTGTCGACCGAGCTCGTCGCCTCGTCGAGGATGAGCACCGACGGGTCGGCGAGGAAGGCGCGCGCGATCGTCACGAGCTGCTTCTCACCGGCAGACAGGTTGGATGCCTCGTCGTCGAGCACGGTGTCGTACCCGTCGGGCAGTGTGCGCACGAACCGGTCGACGTAGGTCGCGCGTGCCGCTTCGAGCAACTCGTCGTCAGAGGCATCCGGTCGCCCGTAGCGGATGTTGTCGCGGATCGTGCCCGCGAACAGCCAGGTGTCTTGCAGCACCATGCCCATGCGCGATCGCAGGTCGTCGCGCGTCATGCGGCGGGTGTCGACGCCGTCGAGCGTGATGCGTCCGCCGTCGAGTTCGTAGAACCGCATGATGAGGTTCACGAGGGTCGTCTTGCCGGCGCCCGTCGGTCCGACGATCGCGATCGACTGGCCGGGTTCGGCGATGAGCGAGAGGTGCTCGATGAGCTTCCGCTCGGGGTCGTACGAGAACGAGACGTCCTCGAAGACGAGACGGCCGGATGTCACGGCGGCGGCGGCGACCGCAGCTTCACCCGCGCCCGCGCGCGACGGCGACTCCGGGTCATCCGGATCTGGCACCTCCTCCTCGGCGTCGAGCAGCTCGAACACGCGCTCGGCGCTCGCGACACCCGACTGCAGGAGGTTCGCCATCGAGCCGAGCTGGCTGAGCGGCTGCGTGAACTGGCGCGAGTACTGGATGAAGGCCTGCACGTCGCCGAGCGAGATCGACCCGCCCGCGACCATGAGCCCGCCGACGACGGCGATCGCGACGTAGACGAGGTTCCCGACGAACATCATGGCGGGCATGATGATGCCGCTCACGAACTGGGCGCCGAAGCTCGCGTCGTAGAGGGCCTCGTTCTCGGTGTCGAAGCGCCGTTCGACCTCGCGGCGGCGACCGAAGACCCGCACGAGCGCGTGGCCCGAGTACGACTCCTCGATCTGCGCGTTGAGGGTGCCCGTTCGCGCCCACTGGGCGACGAAGTGCTTCTGCGACCGCTTGGCGATGAGCGCCGTGATGACGAGCGTGAGCGGGATCGTCACGAGCGCGATGAGCGCGAGGAGCGGCGAGATGACGAACATCATGACGAGCACGCCGACGACCGTGAGGAGCGAGGTCAGGAGCTGGCTGAGCGTCTGCTGCAACGTCTGCGAGATGTTGTCGATGTCGTTCGTGACTCGGCTCAAGAGCTCGCCGCGTTGCATCCTGTCGAAGTACGACAGCGGCAGGCGGTGGATCTTCGCCTCGACCTCTTCGCGCAGCCGGAACACCGTGCGCTGCGTGACGCCGTTGAGCACGTACCCCTGCGCCCAGCCGAACAGGGCTGCGACGATGTAGAGCGCGAGCACCCACATGAGCACGGTGCCGAGCGCCGTGAAGTCGATGCCCTGCCCGGGCACGAGGTTCATCGACTGCAGCATGTCGGCGAGCTGGCCCTGCCCGTCGGCGCGGAGGCCCTCGAGCACCTGCTCCTTGGTCGCGCCCGCGGGCATCTGGGCGCCGATGACGCCTTCGAAGATGAGGTTCGTGGCCTGGCCGAGCACCTTGGGGCCGAGCACCGAGAGCACGACCGACACGACGCCGAGGAACACGACGAACGCGATGACCATGCGTTCGGGCCGGAGCTTGCCCATGAGCCGCTTCGCGCTCGGCCCGAAGGCCTTCGACTTCTCGGCGGGCATGCCCATGCCGCCCATCGGGCCGCCGCCCATCGGGCCGCGGCGGGCGGGCGGGCGCGCCGGCGTCACGGTCTGCGTTGCGGTCGCACCGGTGTTCGCGCCGCCTTCGTTGTTCGCAGCCGTCTCGCTCACGCGGCCGCCTCCTCTGCGCTCAGCTGGCTCGACACGATCTCGACGTAGGCCGCCGAAGTGTCGAGGAGTTCTGCATGGGTGCCGCTCGCAGTGATGCGGCCGTCTTCGACGACGAGAATGTTGTCGGCGTCGACGATCGTTGCGACGCGTTGGGCGACGACGAGCATGGTCGCGTCCGAGACATCCGCCGCCAGTGCGCGCCTCAGGCGCGCGTCGGTCGCCGTGTCGAGCGCCGAGAACGAGTCGTCGAAGAGATAGATCGGCGGATGCTTCACGAGCGCGCGTGCGATCGACAGGCGTTGGCGCTGCCCGCCCGAGACATTCGTGCCGCCCTGGGCGATGGGCGCGTCGAGGTCGCCGGGCATGGCGCGCACGAAGTCGGCGCCCTGCGCGATCTCGAGGGCGCGCCAGAGCTCTGGGTCGGATGCCTCGGGGTCGCCGTATCTGAGCGTCGAGGCGACCGTGCCGGCGAAGAGGTAGGGCTTCTGCGGCACGAGTGCGAACTGGGCGTTGAGCACCTCGGGGTCGAGGTCGCGCACGTCGACACCGCCGACGAACACGCTCCCCTCAGTCGCGTCGAAGAGCCGCGCGGCGAGGTTCACGATCGTCGTCTTGCCCGACCCCGTCGCGCCGACGATCGCGGTGACCTCGCCCGGGCGGGCCGTGAAGCTCACCTCGTGGAGCACGGGCGCCTCGGCGCCGGGGTAGGCGAACGTGACGTTCCGGAATTCGAGGGTGCCCGGCGCCGTGAGCGCGCGCACGCCGCCCTCCGGTTCGACGACGCTCGGCGCGGTCTCGAGCACTTCGCCGAGCCGACCCGCAGAGACCGCCGCGCGCGGCAGCAGGAACGCGATCATCGTCGACATCATGACGGCCATGAGGATCTGGATGAGGTAGCTGAGGAACGCCGTGAGCGAACCGATCTGCATCTCGCCGGCCTCGATGCGGAACGCGCCGAACCACAGCACGGCGACGCTCGACGCGTTCAGCACGAGCATGACGATCGGGAAGACGAGCGCGAACGTGCGGCCCGCCTTGAGTGCCGTGTCGGTGAGCGCGGCGTTCGCCTCGTCGAAGCGCTCGCTCTCGACGCCCTCGCGGACGAACGCCCGGATGACCCGGATGCCCGTGAGCTGCTCGCGGAGCACCCGGTTGACGTGGTCGAGCTTCTTCTGCATCGACTGGAAGAGCGGCACCATGCGGCTGATGATGATGCCCACGACGAGGAGCAGCACGGGCACCGCGACGACCATGATCCACGAGAGCACGAGGTCTTCGCGCAGCGCCATGACGACGCCGCCGATCGCGAGGATCGGCGCCGACACGAGCATCGTGCAGCTCATGAGCACGAGCATCTGCACCTGCTGCACGTCGTTCGTCGTGCGCGTGATGAGGCTCGGCGCGCCGAAGCGTGTCACCTCCTGCTCGCTGAAGTCGGCGACGTGATGGAAGACCCCGCGCCGCACGTCGCGGCCGAACTTCATCGCGACGCGCGCGCCGAACCACACCGCGGCGATCGAGCACGCGATCTGCAGGAGCGTGATGCCGAGCATCATGCCGCCCGTCTGGATGATGAACCCCGTGTCGCCCTTGGCGACGCCGTCGTCGATGATGTCGGCGTTGAGCGCCGGCAGATAGAGCGACGCGATGGTCTGGGCGAGCTGGAACACGACGACGCCCGCGAGGAGCCAGCCGTACGGTTTCAGATACCGCTTCAGGAGGGTCATGAGCATGTGGCGCTCACCTCTCGTTCGTGGGGTCGGATGTCTCGTCACGCGCGATGCCGTGCACGATGAGGTGCGCGAGCCGCGCCGTGTCGAGATGAGCGGATGCCCCGAGGTGCGGCATCGCCGAGGAGAACGCGACGAGGCGCACGAAGCCGACGACGTCGATGGGCGCGACGCGGAGGCGCTCGAGCTCGGGCGTGAGCAGTTCGTCGAAAATCGCGATCATGACGGATGCGTCGGGCACGACGGGCTTGCGCGGCTGCATGCCGAGCGACGCGAACACGCCGAAGATGCCGCTGAACCGGTCTTGGAACCGGTCGAGCAGGAGCCGCACCTTGAGTTCGAGCGGGAGCGACGGGTCGATCGCGCGGAGCGCGTCGCGGAACGGCTCGGGGTCGAGGAACTGCTCGACGGCGGCGTCGATGATCTCGGTCTTGTCGGCGAAGACCCTGAAGAGCGTCCCTTCGGCGACCCCGGATGCCTCGGCGATCTGCTTCGTCGTGACGTCACGCCCGTGCGCGATGAGCAGGGGCACGGTGGCCTTGGCGATCGCGGCACGGCGCTCTTCGACGGGCAGGGGCTTCGCCCGCGCCGCCTTCGCCTTCAGTCGTTCCGTCTGCGCCACGCGGGTGACCCTACTCCTGAGTGAGCGCTCACTCCACTGAGGGTCGCCTCACTTCGGGGTGATGTTCGCGGACGGCTGAAGCCCGGAGCATCCGAAGCTCCGATGACCCTCGCGATCCGTCGGAGATCGCCCTTCCGCGCACACTCGAGGGGCGATCCGCGACGGATCGCGATGCGGGAAATTCGCGCGGAGCGTGCGTCACGCGCGCGTGCGACCGCCGAGCGCGCGCTCGTCGCGGTTGCCCGCGAGATCCTTGCGGAGCTCCTTCGGGAGCGAGAACATGAGGTCTTCTTCGGCCGTCTTGACCTCGGACACCTCGCCGAAACCCGCGTCGGCGAGCTCCAGCAGCACCTCTTTCACGAGCCCCTCGGGCACCGACGCCCCGCTCGTGACGCCGACGGTCGCAATGCCCTCGAGCCACTCCTGCTTGATCTCGGTCGAGTAGTCGACTCGGTAGGCGGCCTTCGCGCCGTTCTCGAGCGCGACCTCGACGAGGCGCACGCTGTTCGACGAGTTCGCCGAGCCCACCACGATGACGAGTTCGGCCTCTTCGGCGACCTTCTTGATCGCGACCTGACGGTTCTGGGTCGCGTAGCAGATGTCGTCGCTCGGCGGATCCTGCAGGTTCGGGAACCGTTCGCGCAGCCGCCGGACGGTCTCCATCGTCTCGTCGACCGAGAGGGTCGTCTGCGAGAGCCACACGACCTTGTCGGGGTCGCGCACCTCGATGTTGGGCACGTCGTCGGGGCTGTTGACGAGGGTCACGTGGTCGGGCGCCTCGCCCGCCGTGCCCTCGACCTCTTCGTGGCCCTCGTGGCCGATGAGCAGGATCTCGAAGTCGTCGCGCGCGAAGCGCACGGCCTCGCGGTGCACCTTCGTCACGAGGGGGCACGTCGCGTCGATCGCGTGCAGACCCCGATCGGACGCCGCGTGCACGACCGCGGGCGAGACGCCGTGGGCGCTGAAGACGATGTGGGCGCCCTCGGGCACCTCATCGACCTCGTCGACGAAGATCGCACCCTGCTTCTCGAGCTCGGTCACGACGTGGATGTTGTGCACGATCTGCTTGCGCACGTACACGGGCGCGCCGTAGTGCTCGAGCGCCTTCTCGACGGCGATGACCGCGCGGTCGACACCCGCGCAGTAGCCGCGGGGCGCGGCGAGCAGCACGCGCTTGGGTCGGTCGCCGGGGATATCCTTGAGCCGGCCTCGCACGCTCGGGATCCTCGGCATGCCGAGGTCGATGCGGGGGGTTTCGGTGGCGATCGTCACGAGTGTCATCCTACGCGGCGACGCATGAGAGGAGCCCGCAGTGGCAGACGGAGCAGGCGGGCCGACGACGCGCGATGCGCCATGGCCCGTCGCGATGCTGTCGAACAAGCTCAAGGAGTACCTCGACCGTCTCGGCACCGTGTGGGTCGAGGGCGAGATCACGCAGTGGGGCATCTCGGCGGGCAACGTCTACGGCAAGCTCAAAGACGTCGACGCCGACGCGACCGTGTCGTTCACGATCTGGTCGTCGGTGAAGGCCCGGCTCTCGGAGCAGTTCACGCAGGGCGACCGCGTCGTCGCGCTCGTGAAGCCCAACTGGTGGGTCAAGGGCGGCTCGCTCACGATGCAGGTCTTCGACCTCAAGCACGTGGGCGTCGGCGACCTCCTCGAACGCATCGAGCAGTTGCGGGCGAAACTGCAAGCCGAAGGCCTGTTCGACCCGGCGCGCAAGAAGCGCCTCCCCTTCCTTCCGGGCGTCATCGGACTCGTCACCGGCCGCGACTCGGACGCCGAGAAAGACGTCCTGCGCAACGCCCACTTGCGCTGGCCCGCCGTCGAGTTCCGCATCGAGTACGCGGCCGTGCAGGGCGACCGCACGGTGCCCGAGGTCGTGCGCGCGATCGCGAAGCTCGACGCCGATCCCGAGGTCGAGGTCATCATCGTCGCGCGCGGGGGCGGAGACTTCCAGAACCTGCTGGGCTTCAGCGACGAGCGCGTCGTGCGGGCCGCCGCCGAGGCATCCACCCCTATCGTCTCGGCGATCGGCCACGAAGCCGACCGTCCGCTCCTCGACGAGGTCGCCGACCTCCGTGCGTCGACGCCGACCGACGCCGCCAAGCGCGTCGTGCCCGACGTCGCCGACGAGCTCGCCCGCGTCGAGCAGACCCGCGCGCGCCTCGGCATGCGGTTGACCGCCATCCTCACCCGTGAGATCGACCGCATCGAGCACTTGCGCTCGCGCCCGTCGCTCGCCGATTCGAACTGGATCGTCGACCGCCGCGCCGAGGAGCTCACGCGTTGGGTCGCACGCGGCACCGAGCTCGTCGAGCGAACCCTCGAACGCCAGGCCTCGCGGGTCGGAGAGCTTCGCGGGCATCTGCGCGCGCTGTCGCCTCAGGCGACGCTCGACCGCGGATACGCGATCGTCCAGGGCGCTGACGGTCACGTCGTGAGATCTTCGGATGCCGCGCCGGCAGGCGCTTCGCTCGTGGTGACGCTCGCCGAGGGCGCGCTCGCGGCGGTGTCCGAGGGGGCGACGGGCGACGTGCGCACGGGGGCGAGCACGGTGACGAGCACGGGGGCGAACACGGGCACGAGCACGGGCGCGAGCACACCGAACCCGTCGGAATCCACCCCCGCCGAGCCCGTCGGCGGCCGCGAATAGAATGACAGGCATGCCCACTCTCCCCGACGTCGCGTCGCTCAGCTACGAGCAGGCCCGCGACGAGCTCGTGCAGGTCGTCGCCGAGCTCGAGCGGGGGTCGGCGACCCTCGAGCAGTCGCTCGCCCTGTGGGAGCGCGGCGAAGCCCTCGCGGCGCGCTGCGAAGAGTGGCTCATCGGGGCGAAGGCCCGTCTCGACGCGGCACGCCAGGGCGCCCGCGCCGAGGCATCCGCCGCATCGAACCTGAGCGACGCAGGAGCCGACGACTGATGGCGAAGTCCACCGAACCGCCCGTCGTCGCCGAACTCGGCCGTCCTGAGACGCCCGAGGAGACCGCCGCGCGCAAGGCCGCGAACTCCAAGCGCTACCGCGACGCCAAGACCCTGCAGAACCTCGTGTGGGCGACCCTCGCGACCCTCGCGATCGTGCTCGTCATCGTCCTCATCGTGCCGCGCAGCAACACGCCCATCGAGCGCGACATCGACGTCGCGGGCACGGCCCAGCAGGCACAGATCGCGTCCGACACCCCGCTCGCGGTGCCCGACCTGCCCGATGGCTGGCGGGCGAACGCCGCCGAGCTGCGCCGCAGCGACGTCGACGGCGTCACCGCCTGGTACATCGGCTACCTCACGCCGAGCGACGAGTACATCGGCGTGTACCAGGGCATCGAGGCGAATCCCACGTGGGTCGCGGGTCTCCTCGCCCGCACGCTCGCGACGGGCGCGACCACGATCGCCGGCGTCGACTGGACGCTCTACGACAACCGCGATTCGTCGGCCGACGTCGGCAACGCGCGATACGGCCTCACGACCGAGGCCGGGTCGACGACGTTCGTGCTCCTCGGCACAGCCTCCCCCGAAGAGTTCGCTACGCTCGCGACGGCGCTCGCGCCGACGATCGCCGAGCAGTAGCCCGGCACGACTCCTCCGCCGCAGCGCCGCGGCCCGATCCGCCCCCAGGAAGGACCGCATGAACGACGCGACGCAGAGCCCCGAGACCGAGGCTCCGGTCGAGGCCTCGATCCAGGCGCCCGGCCAGCCGACGACGCAGACCCCCGCCGAGGCGTGGCGCGAGCTCCGCCGCGGCAACGAGCGGTTCATGTCGGGCAAGCCGCTGCACCCGCGACAAGACGTCGAGTACCGGGAGGCGCTCGCGGCGACGCATCGCCAACTCCCCCGAGTCGCGGTGTTCGGCTGCAGCGACTCGCGCCTCGCGGCCGAGATCATCTTCGACCTCGGCCTCGGCGACGCGTTCGTCGTGCGCAACGCCGGGCAGGTCATGGGCGACTCCATCCTCGGCTCGCTCGAGTACGCGGTCGGCGTGCTCGGGGTGCCGCTCATCCTCGTGCTCGGGCACGACGAGTGCGGCGCCGTGCGCGCGGCGATCGACTCGGTCGGGCCCGACGCGCCGGCACTCCCGGCGCACATCAAGTCGCTCATCGACCGCATCGTGCCGTCGGTGCGCAGGGTCGCGGGCGGCGATTCCGATGCCTCGCTCGACCCCGCCGAGATCGATGCCGGCTTCGTCGGACGCGAGCACCTGCGCGACACCGTGAGCGAGCTCCTCGAGCGCAGCGAGATGATCAGCGAGGCGATCGCAGCCGGTAGGCTGGCGGTCGTGGGGGCGAACTACCGGCTCGTCGAAGGCCGCGCTGAAACCGACGTCGTCGTCGGTCGCATCTGAGCCCCGAACGAAATCGAAGGGAATCACACCGTGGTGGACAACGCCGCCGACTACCGTATCGAGCACGACACGATGGGCGAGGTGCGGGTTCCCGCGAGCGCCCTGTATCGCGCGCAGACGCAGCGCGCCGTCGAGAACTTCCCGATCTCGGGGCACGGCCTCGAGCCTGCCCAGGTCGCCGCCCTCGCGCGCATCAAGAAGGCAGCAGCGCAGGCCAACGCCCAGCTCGGCGTCCTCGACGCCGACATCGCGCAGGCGATCGTCGACGCGGCCGACGAGGTCATCGCGGGCGAGCACGGCTTCACCGAGCACTTCCCCGTCGACGTCTACCAGACCGGCAGCGGCACGAGCTCGAACATGAACATGAACGAGGTCCTCGCGACGATCGCGACCTCCAAGCTCGGCCGGCCGGTGCACCCGAACGACCACGTCAACGCGTCGCAGTCCTCGAACGACGTCTTCCCGACGTCGGTGCACATCGCCGTCACGGCCGCCCTCATCGACGACCTCATCCCCGCGCTCGACCACCTCGCGGTCGCCCTCGAAGAGAAGGCGACCGCGTGGGCCGAGCTCGTGAAGTCGGGCCGCACCCACCTCATGGACGCGACGCCCGTCACCCTCGGCCAGGAGTTCGGCGGCTACGCACGCCAGATCCGCCTCGGTATCGAGCGCGTGCGCACGGCGCTCCCCCGCGTCGCCGAAGTGCCGCTCGGCGGCACGGCCGTCGGCACGGGCATCAACACGCCCGCGGGCTTCCCGCAACTCGTCATCGAGATCCTGCAGAAAGAGACCGAGCTGCCGATCACCGAGGCCCTCGACCACTTCGAGTCGCAGGCCAACCGCGACGGCCTCGTCGACGCGTCGGGCGCGCTCCGCACGATCGCCGTGAGCCTCACGAAGATCTCGAACGACCTCCGCTGGATGGGCTCGGGCCCCAACACGGGTCTCGGCGAACTCCACATCCCCGACCTCCAGCCGGGCTCGTCGATCATGCCGGGCAAGGTCAACCCCGTCGTGCCCGAGGCCGTGCTCATGGTCGCCGCGCGCGTCATCGGCAACGACGCGACGATCGCGTGGGGCGGCGCGTCGGGCTCGTTCGAGCTGAACGTGCAGATCCCCGTCATGGGCACCGCACTCCTCGAGTCGATCCGCCTGCTCGCGAACTCGGTGCGCGTGCTCGCCGACAAGACGATCTCGGGCCTCGAGCCGAACTACGACCGCATCGCCGCCCTCGCGGGCATGTCGCCGTCGATCGTGACGCCGCTCAACAAGCTCATCGGCTACGAGGCGGCCGCGGCGATCGCGAAGCACTCGGTCAAGAAGGGCATCACGGTGCGCGAAGCCGTCGTCGACCTCGGCTACGTCGAGCGCGGCGAGCTCACCGAGGAGCAGCTCGACACCGCTCTCGACCTGCTCTCGATGACCCGCCCGCCGCAGGCGAAGTAAGGGTCGCGCCCGCGAGGGCGCACACGCACCACGAACACGGATGCCTCGTGCCGCACGCGTGCGGCACGAGGCATCCGCCGTTCTCAGGCTGCGCCGCTCGCTACGCGAGCTCGTTGCCGTCGAGCAGGTCGCTCACGAGCGCCGCGATCGCGGAGCGCTCGCTGCGGGTGAGGGTGATGTGCCCGAAGAGCGAATGGCCCTTGAGCGTCTCGATGACGGATGCCACGCCGTCGTGCCTGCCGACCCGCAGGTTGTCGCGTTGCGCGACGTCGTGGGTGAGCACGACGCGCGAGTTCTGCCCGATGCGGGAGAGCACCGTGAGGAGCACGTTCCGTTCGAGCGACTGCGCCTCGTCGACGATGACGAACGCGTCGTGGAGCGAGCGGCCGCGGATGTGCGTGAGCGGCAGCACTTCGAGGATGCCCCGGTCGACGACCTCGTCGAGCACGTTGTCGGAGACGACCGAGCCGAGCGTGTCGAACACGGCCTGCGCCCACGGGTTCATCTTCTCGGCGGCGTCGCCCGGCAGGTAGCCGAGCTCCTGCCCGCCGACGGCGTACAGCGGGCGGAAGACCATGATCTTCTTGTGCTGCTGCCGCTCGAGCACGGCCTCGAGTCCTGCGCAGAGCGCGAGCGCCGACTTGCCCGTTCCCGCACGCCCGCCGAGCGAGACGATGCCGATCTCGGGGTCGAGGAGCAGGTCGATCGCGAGCCGCTGCTCGGCCGAGCGCCCGTGGAGGCCGAAGACCTCGCGGTCGCCGCGCACGAGCCGCAGTTCGCCCTCGTCGCCGACGACGCGCGCGAGCGCCGACCCGCGGTCGGAGTGGAGCACGACGCCCGTGTTGACGGGAGTGCCCTCGGCCACCGGGAGCGTCAGGTGCTCGTGCTCGTAGAGCTTCGCCATGTCGTTCGACCCGAGGTCGAGCTCGGCCATGCCGGTCCACCCGGAGTCGATCGCGAGCTCGTGCCGGTACTCCTGCGCGTCGAGGCCGACCGAGGCGGCCTTCACGCGGAGCGGCAGGTCTTTGGAGATGACCGTGACGGCGAGCCCGTCATTCGCGAGGTTCATCGCGCACGCGAGGATGCGGGAGTCGTTGTCGCTGAGGCGCAGACCCGTGGGCAGCACCCCCTGATCGGTGTGATTCAGCTCCACTCTGAGCGAACCGCCGTCGCCCACGGGGATCGGGAAGTCGAGCCGCTCGTGCTCGATCCGCAGTTCGTCGAGGATTCGGAGTGCTTTGCGCGCGAAGAACCCGATCTCGGGATCGTTGCGCTTGGCCTCGAGTTCGGTGATGACGACGACCGGGAGCACGACCGCGTGTTCGGCGAAGTTGAACAACGCCCGCGGATCGCTGAGCAGCACCGACGTGTCGAGCACGTAGGTGCGCTCGGCCTGCTCCTGCCCGGAGGATGCTCCGCGCCCGACCGACCTTGAGGTTTCGAGAGATGCCACGACCGCTCCCGCCCCGAGCTTCCGCTCGGCTTACACCAGCCGGCGAGGGATCCTCTCGACGAGCGGTTCACGAGCCGACTCGAACAGGCACCTTGCCCGTTGACAGGAACCTACGTCGCACCGCCGACATCCGGTGTAAAGACACGCGAAACGTCATCGCGTGTTCATCAACGGATGACCCGGCGGCAACATTCGCGGGCGCGGTGCGCGCGCGAGCAGGCGCGGGCGGCGCCGGATGTCCCGTCCGAGTCATCCCGCTCAGTACGTCGCGGCCGTGCCGTACGACACGAACGCGGCACGCAGCATGTCGAGCGTCTCGTCGTCGGTCGCGGCGTGCACCGAGAGGCGCACCTGCCCGAGCCTGGTCGTCGCACTCACGCCGTGGTTGTGGAGCGACGCCGTGAGGAGCGTGGTCTGCTCGGCGGGCGGCTCGAGCACGACGATGCCGGCCCGCTCGTGCTCGTCGCGCGACGAGACGACGGCGAGCGCGAACTCGTCGGCGAGCTCGATGACGCGGCTCACGCGTTCGGCGATCTCCGCGTTGACGGCGGCGACGCCGACGGCGGCGAGCTCTTCGAGGCCGGCCGCGAAGCGGGCCTCTGCGATGGGGTCGGGGTTCGACACCCGGTAGGCGCGCGCGTCGGCCGCGGGCGGCGGCACCTGGCCCCACACTTCGTCGCCGTCGGTGCCCGTGTAGCCCGAGAAGACGGGTGTGAGCCGTTCGAGCGCGCGGTCGGAGAGTGCGAGGAAGCCCGTGCCCCAACCGGCGCGGCACCACTTCTGCCCGCCCGACACGACGACGTCGGCGACCTCGTAGGGGGCTTCGACGACGCCGAACCCTTGGATGGCGTCGACGATGAGCAGACGGTCGCCGATGACCTGGCGGATGCCTTCGAGGTCGACGAGGTAGCCCGTGCGCGAGTCGACGAGGCTCACGGCCACGGCCTGCACGTTCTGCTCGAGCTGCTCGCGGATGGAGCCCGGCGTGACCTTGCCGTGGTCGGTCTCGAGCCACGCGGGCTGCACGACGTGCAGCGCCTCTTGCGCGCGCACGATCGAGATCGGCAGGCTCGGGAACTCGCCCGGCGAGCACAGCACGGCCCCCGTGAGTCCGAACGCCGCGTGCATGAGCCCGGACGTCGTGTTCGGCACCCCGACGATGTTCGCCGCCGCGAAGCCCGTGAGCGTGCCCACGGCCTCACGGAGCCTCTGGTCTTGCTCGCCGAAGACCTCCATGCTGCCGTGGCGCGCTCGCTCGAGCAGGTGCGCGAAGGCGTTGCCCTCTTCTGCCGCGACGCGCGACAGCGGCCCCACCCGGCCGTAATCGAGATAGCCCGGTTCTTCGTTGAACCCGGCGATGAATTCGTCGATGGTCACTTGCTCGTGCCCCCTTCTCCGGTGGCTATCTTGGCAGAACCAGATAGCGCCGGTGAACGCCCCCGCTCGCGGGACGTCGCAGAGCGACGTGTCAGCCGCCGAAGCGCCGGTTGCGTTTGGCGTAGTCGCGGATGGCTCGCAGGAAGTCGACGCGGCGGAGGTCGGGGCCGAGCGCCTCGACGAAGTAGAACTCGCTGTGCGCCGCCTGCCACAGCATGAAGTCGCTGAGCCGCTGCTCGCCCGATGTACGGATGACGAGGTCGGGGTCGGGCTGACCGCCCGTGTACAGGTGCTCGCCGATGAGCTCGGGCGTGAGGCGCTCGGCGAGGTCTTCGAGGCTCCGCCCCTCGGCGTGGTGGGAAGCGACGATCTTGCGCATGGCATCGGTGATTTCGGTGCGCCCGCCGTAGCCGACCGCGAGGTTGACGTGCAGGCCCTTCTTGTCGGCCGTGCGGTGCTCGGCGGCGTCGAGCGCGGCGATCAGCGGCTCGGGCAGTCCCGCGTCGCTGCCGACGTGCTGCACGCGCCAGTCGCGGTAGTGGCTGAGCTCCTCGGCGAGGTCGGCGATGATCTCGATGAGGTCGGTGAGCTCGGGTTGCTGCCGGTTCACGAGGTTGTCGCTCGAGAGCAGGTAGAGCGTGACGACCTGGATGCCGAGGTCGTCGCACCACTCGAGGAACTCGCGCACCTTCGCGGCACCGGCGCGGTGGCCGTGGGCTGCGGTCTCGTAGCCGAGCTGCTTGGCCCAGCGCCGGTTGCCGTCGATGATCATCGCCACGTGGCGCGGCAGTGCTCCCTGGTCGAGGTCGCTGCGGAGTCGACGCTCGTAGACGCGGTAGAGGAGGCCGCGACCGGATGATCGATCGCTGTTCACGGCACTACGCTACCCCCGTCGCGAGGGTGTCGCGTGACGGCCGGGGTGCACGGACGGCGACCGTCCAGGCACCCTCACAGCATCGCGGCATATACGACGCCCTACGCTTGGCGACATGACCCCCGCGAACCGCAACGAGCCCGAAGACGTCGCCGAGCACCTCGAACACCCGGCGGCCGAGCTCGACGCGGCCGACCGCGCCGTGGCCGTCGACGACCGCGAAGGCCCCGCCCTTCCGAACATCCCGCTCCTCGACGCATCCGTCGCCGACCCGACCGAGCTCAAGCCCACCTGGCGCGGGTGGATCCACGCGGGCACCTTCCCCGTCACGATCGCCGCGGGCATCGTGCTGATCGTGCTCGCCGACGGCGCGTGGGCGAAGTGGGCGAGCGCCGTCTTCACGCTCACGTCGATGCTGCTGTTCGGCAACTCGGCGCTCTACCACCGCTTCAACTGGAAGCCGAAGACGAAGGTCGTCCTGAAGCGGATCGACCACGCCAACATCTTCCTGCTCATCGCGGGCACGTACACGCCGCTCGCCCTCCTCGCGCTGCCGCCGTCGAAGGGCTGGCTGCTGCTCGCGATCGTGTGGGGCGGAGCCCTCCTCGGCATCGGCTTCCGCGTGTTCTGGATCACGGCACCGCGGTGGCTGTACGTTCCGATCTACCTGCTGCTCGGCTGGGCGGCCGTCATGTACCTCGGCGACCTCCTCGCTGCGAGCGTCGCCATGATGGTGCTCGTGCTCGTGGGCGGCGTGCTCTACACGATCGGCGCCGTCGTCTACGGCATCAAGAAGCCGAACCCGTGGCCGGGCCACTTCGGCTTCCACGAGATCTTCCACGTGTGCACGGTGCTCGCGTTCATGTGCCACTGGACGGCGACGCTCATCATCGCGCTCGCGCCCGCGTACCACGCGGGCTAGGAACTACCGAGAGGATGCCTCGCCCGAGGCATCCTCTGCGCGCCCGTCTGCCGACCCGCCGTCGACGGCTCCGCCGTCGGCGTCGCCCGCGACATCCGCCTTCGCGCCTTCAGCCTCTGCGGCCGCCTCGGCCGCGAGCTGCTCGCGCACCTCGGCCCGGTAGTTCACCCGACGGATGCGGCGCACCATGTCGATCACGAGGAACACGACGATGAGCATGATGACGATCGTCAGGACGAATCCCGCGACGCCCGGCGTCACGTCGTTCGGATCGAACTCGTCTTGGTTGTCGGCGACGACGGACACGATCCGGGAGAGCTGGTGCACGGGTGGGAAATCCCTTCAGACGCCGAGGTTAGGCTGGTGGAAAGCCTAATCGATCCGACCCGGAGGGAACCGCTGGTCATGAGCGCCGACGACGCGATCGCGTCCCGCTACGGACGCACGCGCCGCACCCGTCGACGCGACCGGATCGTGCTCGTCGCGGGCGGCGTGTTCGCCGCGATCGTCGTGATCGCGTGGGTCATCTGGGCCGGGTCCGACAGCGCCGGCCCGTCGATCTCGACGAGCGACACGGGGCACACGCTCCACAACGACGCCCGCTCGGTCGAGGTCAGGTGGAACCTCACCGTGCAGCCCGGCACCGAGACGGTGTGCGTCGTGAAGGCGTACAACGACGACTTCACGGTCGTCGGGTGGAAGGTCGTCGAACTCCCGGCCTCCGACCGCTACACGCGCAGCTTCACCGAGACCGTCCGCGTCGCGCAACCCGCCAACACAGGTTTGATCGACCGCTGCTGGCTCGCTTAGACTGAGGCCTTCGCTCCGATGTTCATCGGGGCGACACGTCTATCCGGCGCAATGCGTCCGGCGAAGAGATTCGCGGATGTCCCACGCCGGCAAGTTCCGGAACGGAGGGTGCATCATGGCGCAGACGACCACGGTCACCTGGCTGACCCAGGAGGCGTACGACCGCCTCGCCGCCGAGCTCGAGCACCTCTCGACGACCGGCCGCGAAGAGATCGCGAAGCGCATCGAAGCGGCACGCGAAGAGGGCGACCTGAAAGAGAACGGCGGCTACCACGCCGCGAAGGACGAGCAGGGCAAGCAGGAGGCCCGCATCCGCCAGCTCAAGGAGCTGCTGCGGACGGCGCAGGTCGGCGAAGCCCCCGAGTCGACGGGCGTCGTCGAGGCGGGCACCGTGATCACGGCGGTCATCGCGGGCGACGAAGAGACCTTCCTCATCGGCAGCCGCGAGATCGCAGGCGACTCCGAGCTCGACGTCTTCAGCGAGCAGTCCCCCCTCGGCGCGTCGATCCTCGGCCTCAAGGTCGGCGACTCGACGTCGTACACGGCGCCCAACGGGCGCGAAATCTCGGTCGAGATCACCAAGGTCGAGACCTGGGGCGGCCAGTAAGGCTCTGAACACACGAACGGCGGAGGCCCCGTGGCATCCGCCGTTCGTCGTTTCCGGGTGTCCTGGGGCGCTCAGTCGTCGAGCACGACGGGCGAGTACCCCGCCCGGCGCAGCACCTCGACGACCTCCTCGCGATGGCCGGGGCCGCGCGTCTCGACCGAGATGTCGATCTCGACCTCGGAGATCTGCAGGCCGCGCCCGTGGCGCGTGTGCAGGACCTCGACGACGTTCGCGTGCATGCTCGCGAGGAGCTCGGCCACGCGCACGAGTTGTCCGGGACGGTCGGGCAGTCCGAGGCGCACCGTGAGATAGCGGCCGGAGGCTGCGAGGCCGTGGGCGATGACGCGTTGCATGAGGAGCGGATCGATGTTGCCGCCCGAGAGGAGCGCGACGACGGGGCCGTCGAGTTGGACCGCGTGCGAGAGGAGCGCCGCGACCGACACCGCGCCGGCCGGCTCGACGACGAGCTTCGCGCGCTCGAGGAGCACGAGGAGCGCGCGCGCGATGTCGTCCTCGCTCACGGCGACGACCTCGTCGACCGCCTCCTTGATGATCTCGAAGTTCAAGACGCCCGGCCGGTAGACGGCGATCCCGTCGGCGATCGTCGGCACGACGGGCACGTCGCGCGCCTCGCCCGCTTCGAGCGAGACGACGTAGGGCGCGGCGTTCGCAGCCTGGACGCCGATGACGCGGATGCTCCGACCGAGGCGCGCGGCCTGCTGCTTCGCCGCGCTCGCGATGCCGGCCGCGAGCCCGCCGCCGCCGATCGGGACCACGATGGTCGTGACATCCGGAGCCTGCTCGAGGATCTCGAGCCCCAGGGTGCCCTGACCCGCGATGACGTCATGGTGGTCGAACGGCGGGATGATCATGGCGCCCGTCTCGGCCGCGAACGCCGCGGCGGCCTGGAGCGTCTCGGCGACCGTATCACCGCGGAGGACGACCTCGGCGCCGTACGAGCGGGTCGCTTCGAGCTTCGGCAGCGCGACGCCGACGGGCATGAAGATCGTGGCCTTGATGCCGAGCTCGCGCGCCGCGAACGCGACGCCCTGCGCATGGTTGCCGGCAGACGCCGCGACGACGCCGCGCGCTCGCTCGTCGGCGGTGAGCGCCGAGATGCGGTTGAACGCACCGCGCAGCTTGTACGAGCCCGTGCGCTGCAGGTTCTCGGCCTTGAGGTACACGGGCACGCCGAGCAGACGCTCCAGGTGGCGCGACGACTCCATGGGCGTGCGGCGGGCGACGGCCGCGACCGTCTCGCGGGCGCGCTCGAACTCGTCGAGGGTCGGCCCCGGGTACAGCTTGGTCGCTTCGGTCATGCTTCGGGCTCCGCTTCGCGTCTGAATCCTGGTCGCTTGGGGACGGTCTGCCAGAGCGGCGACCGCGTCGCGCCCGTGGGCGGCGCCGAACCGCCCTTCCACGAGCCGCCCGAGATGAAGAGGATCATGACGTTCGCGACGGCCGCGAACGGCACCGCGAAGAGCGCACCCGGGATGCCTGCGAGGAACGAGCCGGCCGCGACGGCGAGCACGACGCCGAGCGGATGCACCTTGACGGCCGTGCCGAGGATGAGCGGCTGCAGGATGTGCCCCTCGACCTGCTGCACGAGCAGCACGATGCCGAGCATGATGAGCGCGGGCACCCACCCGTTGAAGACGAGGGCGACGAACACCGCGAGGGCGCCCGTCGCGACCGCGCCGACGATCGGGATGAACGAGCCGAGGAAGACGAGGATCGCGATCGGCACGGCGAGCGGGATGCCGAGGAGGAGCGCGCCGAGCCCGATGCCGACGGCGTCGATCGTCGCGACGAGGATCTGCACCTTGACGAAGCTCTGCAGGGTGTTCCACCCGGCGAGGCCCGCACCGTCGACGGCGGCGCGCGCCCGGCGCGGGAAGATGCCGACGATCCAGTTCCAGATGCCGCGGCCGTCGATGAGGATGAAGAGCGTCGTGAAGAGCGTGAGGAGGAGCCCCGCGAGGAAGTGCCCGACCGTCGATCCGACCGAGAGCGCGCCGCTCACGAGCACGCCGCTGTCTTCCTGCAGCGCCTTGAGCGCCTGATCGGCCCACGCGTTGAGCTGCGCCTCGGAGATGTGGAACGGGCCTTCGAGGAGCCACACCCGGAAGTCGTCCCACGCGACGAGCGACTGCGCGGTCAGATCGTCGGCGCCGCGAACGATCTGCGAGATGCCGAGCGTCAGCAGGCCGCCGACGACGATGAGCGCAGAGAGCATCGCGACCGCGACGCCGAGCCACTTCGGCCAGTGCAACCGCCTCTGGAGGAACTGCGAGAACGGCACGAGGAGCGCGCCGAGAAGCACGGCCACGAGGAGCGGGATGACGATCAGCCGCAGCTGGATGACGAGGAACACGACCACCGCGATGACGCCGCCGACGAGGAGCAGCCGCCACGACCACGCGGCCGCGAGTCGCATGCCGAAGGGCACCGACTCGGTGACATCGTTTCGCTCGGCATGCTCGATCGCATCGATGTTCGGCCGGGGGGCGTCCGCCCCGAGTTCCCGCCGTCTGCGTCGCCGCATCCGCCCTCGATCCCGCCCGTCCGAGTCCGTCATCGTTCCAGCATAGGCGGGGCGGATTCCGCGGGCGGTATGCGCTGTCGGAGGCCGGCGGTATCGTCACAAGCATCATGACCGACACCGCCCGCGCCTCACGCACCGACACGATCAGCCCCGCGCTCGCGCGCCGCATCGCGCTCGCCGCACAGGGGTTCGGGCGTCCGCAGCCGCCGACCGCCGGCCTGCGCCACGTCGGCGGCGTGTTCGACCGGCTCTCGCTGCTGCAGATCGACTCGGTCAACGTCTTCGAACGCAGTCACTACCTTCCGGCGTTCAGCCGCATCGGCGCCTACGACCGCACGATGCTCGACAAGCTCACGACGGGCAAGCGCGGGCGCGCCGTCGAGTACTGGGCGCACGAGGCCGCGTTCATCCCGCGTGAGCTGTGGCCGCTCTTCGGCTTCCGGCGCGACTACTACCACGAGGCCGGGCACGCCTGGGGCGGGTGGGTCGCCGAGAACCTCGAACTCAGCCGGTTCCTGATCGACGAACTGACGGCGAACGGGCCGATGCGCGCGAGCGAGATCGAACACGACGCCAACGAGAGCACCGGCCCCTGGTGGGGGTGGTCGGGAGTCAAGCGCACGCTCGAATGGATGCTCCGCACGGGCGAGGTCGTCTGCATCGAGCGCCAGCGGTTCGAGCGGGTCTACGCCCTGCCCGAGCAGGCACTGCCCGACTCGCTCCTCGGGGTGGAGATCGCCCCCGCCGACGCGATCCGCGAACTCGTCGGGCTCGCGGCATCCGCCCTCGGCATCGCGACCGACGCCGATCTCGCCGACTACTGGCGACTCAAGCGCGAACAGGTGAAGCCCGCGATCGACGACCTCGTCGACGCGGGTGTGCTCGTGCCCGTCACTGTGCCCGGCTGGCAGAAGGGGTCGAAGCCGATCCCCACGTGGGTGCACCGCGACGCCCGCCGTCCGCGCAAGCTCGAGGCGGCCGCCGTGCTGTCGCCGTTCGACCCCGTCGTGTGGTTCCGCCCGCGCGCCGAACGGCTCTTCGACTTCCACTACCGCATCGAGATCTACACGCCCGAGCCCAAACGCGTCTTCGGCTACTACTCGCTGCCGGTGCTCATCGACGACGACGTGGTCGGCCGCGTCGACCTCAAGAGCGACCGCAAGGCGAAGGTGCTGCGGGTGCAGTCGGCGTGGATCGAGCCGGGGGCGTCTGCCGAAGACACGGCCGAACGCCTCGCACCCGTGCTGCGCCGGGCGGCGGAGTGGCAGGGACTCGACGACGTGCTCGTCGTCGACAAGGGCGACCTCTCCCCCGCGCTCGGCGCGGTCGTGAACGCGGGCTAGAAGCTCCCGCCCATCTCTTCGAGCCGCTTGACGCGCTCGGGGATCGGCGGGTGGGTCGCGAACAGGCGGTCCATGACGCCCGGCTTGAGCGGGTCGGCGATCCAGAGATGCGCCATCGACGAGTTCTGGCGCTGCATGGGGCGACCGTATTGCTCGAGCTTGAGGAGGGCGCGCGCGAGCGCGTCGGGGTGGCGGGTCGTCATCGCACCGGTCGCGTCGGCGAGGTACTCGCGCTGTCGCGAGATCGCGAGCTGCACGAGGGTCGCGACGAGCGGTGCGACGAGGAGCGCGACGATGCCGAAGATCGCGAGGATCGGGTTGTTGTTGTTGTTATTGCGGTTGCCGCCGAAGAACGTGAGGCGCACGAGCACGTCGCTGATGAAGCCGATCGCGACGACGAGTCCGAAGACGATCATCGAGAGCCGGATGTCGTAGTTGCGCACGTGTCCCATCTCGTGGGCCATGACGCCCTCGAGTTCGGCGTCGTCCATGATCTCGAGGAGGCCGGTCGTGGCTGCGACGATCGCGTGGTCGGGGTCGCGGCCGGTCGCGAACGCGTTGGGCGCGGGGTCGGAGATGACGTACACCTTGGGCATGGGCGAACCGGTCGCGATCGAGAGGTTCTCGACCGTGCGCCAGAGGCGCGGGTGGTCGGCCTTCGACTCGATGAGCACCGCGCCCGACATCGCGATCGCCTGCTTGTCGGCCGTGAAGTACTGGATGAGCGCGTAGCCGATCGCGATCGCGACGGTCACGATGACGATCGTGAGGTCGTTGTAGATCGCGGCTGCGAGCCATCCGAGTCCGCCGACGATGGCGAGGAACAGGATGATCGTGAAGACGGTGTTGCGCTTGTTCCGTGCGATTGCGCGGTACATCGGGGGCGCTCAGCGCTCCTGGACTAGAACTGCACGCGCGGCGGCTCGGCGATCGCCGCGGCGTCGGTGACCTCGAAGAACTCGCGCTCGTGGAAGCCGAGGTTGCGCACGAAGAGCGTGTTCGGGAAGACCTTGATCTTGGTGTTGAGCTCGCGCACACCGCCGTTGTAGAAGCGGCGCGAGGCTTGGATCTTGTCTTCGGTGTCGACGAGCTCGGCCTGGAGCTGGAGGAAGTTCTGGCTGGCCTGGAGCTGCGGGTACGCCTCGGCGACCGCGAAGATCGACTTGAGGGCCTGCTGCATGTGGTTCTCGGCGACGGAGGCCTGCGCGGGGCCCTGCGCGGTGAGCGTCTCGGCGCGCGCCTTCGTGACGTTCTCGAAGACGGCCTTCTCGTGCGCCGCGTAGCCCTTGACCGCCTCGATGAGGTTGGGGATGAGGTCGGCGCGGCGCTTCAGCTGCACCGTGATGTCGCTCCACGCCTCGTCGACGCGGACGTTGAGGGTGACGAGCGAGTTGTACGTCGCCCAGAGGTAGATGCCGATGATCACGATCAACGCGACGACGATGAGGACGGGGATGAGCCATTCCATGGCCAGAACTCCTTGCGGACGTGATTCGGACGGTGTGCTCATACTATCCGCGCGCCTCGCGCGCTCCGCGGTTTCCCACAAGACTCCAAGAAACCGTGGAGAAGACGCTCCGCGAAACCGACGGATTAGGCTCGCCTCGTGAGCGAGGAGGCGTCGGCAGGGCACGTGGGAGCCCCGCGGCGGCGCGGCCGCCCGAAGGGGTCGACCGCGGGAGAGACGCGCGCGCGCATCCTCGAGGCCGCGCAGGCCGAGTTCGCCGCGCTCGGCTACGAGGCGGCTTCGCTCCGCGGGGTCGCACGGCGCGCCGGCGTGGACGCCTCGCTCGTGCACCACTATTTCGACGACAAGTCGGGCCTCGTCGCGGCGGTCATGGACGTGCCGGCGCGGCCCGACCGGCTCATCGCCGAGGCCGTCGACGGTCCCCTCGACGGCATGGGCGAGCGCATGGTGCGCATGGTGCTCTCGGCGTGGGACTCCCCCGCCGTACGGCCGGCAGGGCTCGCGATCGTGAAGTCGATCGTGTCGGGCGGGCCGACCGGGAAGGTCGTGCTCGAGTTCTTCCGCCGCGAGATGCTCGCGAAGGTCGCCGCGCGCCTGCCGGGCGACGACGCGGCGCTCCGCGCCGAGCTCGCGGTCTCGCAGATCATCGGGCTCGTCGTCGCCCGGTATGTCGCGAGGTTCGAGCCGCTCGCGTCGGCGGGCGTCGACGACCTCGCGGCTCGGATCGGCCCGGTCGTGCAGGCGCACCTGACGGGCCGGTACGGACCTCTTGACGGCGCGGAAGCCCGAGCGAATAATTCAACGCGTGATGAATAATTCGGATGCCTCGGGGTCGAAGGCGCACGCGGGCCCACCCGGCGCCGCGCCCGGCCCCGCGATCGTCGTCGAAGACCTGCACGTCCGACGCGCCAAGACGCCCGTGCTGCAGGGCCTCTCCCTCGAGGTGCCGAGCGGCCGCATCGTCGGTCTCCTCGGCCCGAGCGGCAGCGGCAAGACGACGCTCATGCGCTCGATCGTTGGCGTGCAGGTCGTGCAGTCGGGCCGCATCGACGTACTCGGCCTGCCTGCCGGCTCGCCGCCGCTCCGCAAGCGGGTCGCCTACGTCACCCAGCAGGCGAGCGTCTACGACGACCTCACGGTGCGGCAGAACCTGACGTACTTCCGAAGAGTGCTCGGCGCACCGGCATCCGATGTCGACCGAGTGGTCGGGCGCACCGACCTGACCTCAGTCGCCGACCGTCTCGCGGGCTCGCTCTCGGGCGGACAGCGCGGGCGCGTGTCGCTCGCCGCCGCGCTCCTCGGCTCGCCCGAGGTGCTCGTGCTCGACGAGCCGACCGTCGGCCTCGACCCCGTGCTGCGCGTCGAACTGTGGGCGCTCTTCCGCAGCCTCGCCGACGAGGGGGCGACGCTCCTCGTCTCGAGCCACGTCATGGACGAGGCCAAGCGGTGCGACCGGCTCCTCCTCATGCGCGACGGCGCACTCCTCGCCGACGACACCGTCGCCGGCGTGCTCGCGACGACGAGCACCCTCGACGTGGAGGACGCCTTCCTGCGGCTCATCCAGCGGAGCGACGCCGCCCGTGCGACGGGGGCCCCGGCATGACCCTGGCACGCACGTTCGCGACCGCAGGTCGCGTGCTCTCGCAGATCCGCCACGACCCCCGCACGATCGGCCTGCTCGTCGTCGTGCCGAGCCTCCTCATCGGCCTCGTCGCGTGGATCTTCACCGACACGGCCGTGTTCGACTCGATCGGGCCAGCGATGATCGCGCTCTTCCCGTTCATCGTGATGTTCCTCGTGACGAGCATCGCGACCCTCCGCGAACGTCGCAGCGGCACGCTCGAGCGCCTGCTGTCGATGCCGCTCGGCAAAGGCGACTTCATCCTCGGCTACGCGCTCGCGTTCGGCCTCCTCGCGATCGTGCAGACGGCCGTCGCGGTGTCGTTCGCGGTGTTCGTGTGCGGGCTCGAGATCGACGGGTCGATCTGGCTGCTGTTCGGCGTCGCGGTCTCCGACGCGCTGCTCGGCACGTCGCTCGGTCTGCTCGCGAGCGCGTTCGCGCGCACCGAGTTCCAGGTCGTGCAGTTCATGCCCGTGCTCGTGTTCCCGCAGATCCTCCTCGGCGGCATCTTCATCCCGCGCTCGGACCTGCCCGACGTGCTCGAGGCGATCAGCGAGTGGTTGCCGCTGAGCTTCGCGATCGACGCGCTCACGGCCGTCGCGAACGACAGCGAGGACGCCGCGTGGATCGCGACGAAGATCGCCGTCATCGCGGCGTGGATCGTCGGCGCGATCGTCATCGGGTCGATCACGCTGCGGCGGCGCACGCCGTAGCGGCGCGATTCGGATGTCCCGGCGGCGCCCGCCCGGGGCGCCGACCCGCTGCCGCCGAGGTGACCGGCGGCAGCGGGCGGGTGCCCCGCGCGAGCGCGCTACCCGCCCAGCACCCTCTCGAGGTACGGATTCTGGAACCGGCGCTCGGGGTCGAGCTCGTCGCGCACGCGCAGGAAGTCGTCGAACCGCGGGTAGCGCTCGCGCAGCGCATCGGCGCCGAGCGTGTGCATCTTGCCCCAGTGCGGGCGGCCGCCGTGGGCGAGCATGATGTCCTGAACGGCCGCGAAGTACTCGGTCGGGTCTTCTTTGAAGTAGCGGTGCACGGCGATGTAGCCCGTCTCGCGACCGTGCGCCGTCGAGAGCCAGTTGTCGTCGGCGGCCGCCGCACGCACCTCGACGGGGAAGCCGATCCTCCAGCCGCGGCGGGCGATGAGCGCCTGCAGTTCGCGGAACGCGTCGGGCACGGCGGCAAGCGGCAGCGCGTACTCCATCTCGCGGAACCGCACGGTGCGGTTGGTCGTGAACACGGCGGGCGAGGCATCCGTGAAGTCCCGGTCGCCAGTGAGCTTGTCGACCTGACGCGCGAAGAACGGCAGCATGCCGGGCGCCGCGACGCCGAGCGCGCAGATGCCGCGGTAGAGGCCGTTCGCGAGCAGTTCGTCGTCGACCCAGCGCGAAAGGCGGCCGAGCGGGGCGCGCGGCGCATCCCACGGCAGCCGCGTGTTCGTCTTCGTGAGCGCCGTGTCGGTGTGCGGGAACCAGTAGAACTCGAAGTGGTCGGCACCGCGCACGCGGCTCTCCCACGCGTCGAGCACGTCGGCGAGGGGTTCGGGCCGTTCGACGGCCTGCAGCACGAACCGGGGCACGAACTGCACGGTCACGTCGACGAGCACGCCGAGCGCACCGAGGCCGAGCCGCACGGCGGGCAGCAGCTCAGGCCGCTCGGTCTCGCTCACGCGCAGCACCTCG
The DNA here is from genome assembly GCF_004135405.1 of Agromyces protaetiae. Classification (NCBI taxonomy): domain Bacteria; kingdom Bacillati; phylum Actinomycetota; class Actinomycetes; order Micrococcales; family Microbacteriaceae; genus Agromyces; species Agromyces protaetiae. The sequence goes on along the minus strand of NZ_CP035491.1, from coordinate 1,950,329 downwards.
CCGTCTGCCGTCACGAGCGTCGCGGCGACGATCTGCGTCGCGAGCCCGCCGAACCCGAGGCCCGTGCCGTGCGTGCCCGTCGAGGTGGCGCCCGAGATCGACTGCTTGTCGATGTCGCCCATGTTCGCCATCGCGAGCCCGTAGGGCTCGAGGAGGGCGGGCAGCGCGTGCAGCTTCGTGCCGGCGGCGAGCGTCACGAGGCCGGATGCCTCGCCGGCGGCGAGCACGCCCGAAAGCCCCGCGAGGTCGAGTTGCACGTCGGGCGCGACGGCGATGCCCGTGAAGCTGTGCCCCGAGCCGACGGGCTTGACACGGAGGCCGTCTGCGGCGGCGCGTGTCACCGCCGCCTGCACCTCGCCGACGGTCGTCGGGCGCTCGACGCGCTTCGGGCGTGCGAGTTCGGTGCGCCCCCAGTTGCGCCAGATTCCGGATGCCCCCGAGATTCCGGATGCCCCGGCCCGCGCGCCGCTCGCGGCGGCGCCGCGGTCGGGGGCCGCGCCCGAGACATCCTTCATCGTCGTGCTCGTCACAGGAAGACCTTTCCCTCGCCCCGGTAGGTGGGGATCTCGGCGACGACCTCCTCGCCGTCGACGACGGCGAACCGGTCGAGGTGCTCGGCGAGCTCGCCCGACTTCGTGTGGCGGAACCACACGCGGTCGCCGACCTTCAGGCGCCGCGCCGCGGCGCTCGTGAGCGGGGTCTGCACCTCGCCCGCGGCTTCGCGCGCGACGTATTCGAGCCCCTCGGGCCACACGGGCTTCGGCAACCGGTCGGCACCGGGCGGCCCCGACGCGATCCAGCCGCCGCCGAGGAGGGTCGCGTGATCGGCGCTCGGGCGTCGCACGACGTCGAGCGCGAAGGCCGCAGCAGGCGCGGGCGAGAAGTGCGCGTAGCCGTCGAAGAGGTGGCCGCCGAGCAGTCCCGATCCGGCGCCGATCTCGGTCACCGAGGGGTCGGCGGCGGTCTGTTCGAGCGAGCCCGTGCCGCCGCCGTTCACGAACTCGAGGTCGGCGTGCTCGCGCACCGCCGCGACGGCGAGCGCGCGCCGCTCGACGAGTTCGGGCATCGACTTCGACTGCATCCACCGGTTGACGGCGCCCTCGAGGGGCCTGCCCGCCGGTCGGTTCACAACGCCCGCGATCTGCGCTTCGTACGACATGAGCCCGACGAGCCGGAATCCCGGGCGCTTCGCGACGTACGCCGCGAACGCGCCCGCGTCGGGCGCGGCGTGGAGCGGCGAGCGCCAGACGCCGAGGTGGCCGAGGACGGGCGCCTTCCACGACGCGTCGAGGTCGAGGCACACGCGGATCTCTTCACGCCGGGCGGGCGGGAGCACCCGGTCGACGAGGTCGAGTTGCGCGGGCGAGTCGACCATGATCGTGATGCGGCTCGCGAGGTCGGGGTCGGTCGCGAGCTTCCGGAGGGCCCCCTTCGCGGCCGTGGGATAGCCGACGACGAGGTCGTCGACGGTCGAGGCGAGCCAGATCGCCTCTTCGAGCGTGTACGCGAGCACGCCGTGGTAGCCGGGCAGGCGCAGCACGGCCTCGAGCACCTCACGCACGCGGATCGACTTCGACGCGACGCGGATGGGCATGCCGCCGGCGCCGCCGCCTGCGCGCCGCACCATGTCGGCCGCGTTGGCGCGGAGCGCGCCGAGGTGGAGGGCGCCGACCGGCGCGTCGAGGTGCGCCGTCGCCGCGGTGAGCGTCGGCCAGTACGTCGCGGGGTCGATCCAGCGTGGGGCTTCGGGGGCGGTGATCGCGAGGTCGAGGCTCATCGCACGCTCCGAACCCGCGCGACGGCGAGGCCGCCGAGGATGGCGGCGGCCGCCGAGAGCACGAACACGAGGGTGAACGAGCCCGTCGCGACGACCGCGAGCGCACCGAGCAGCGGCCCGATCGCCTGCGGCACTGCCGAGGCGATGTTCATGATGCCGAGGTCTTTGCCGCGCGAGGCGGCGTCGGGCAGCACCTGGGTCGCGAGCGCCTGGTCGACCGAGAGGAAGCAGCCGTAGCCGAGGCCGAGGAGGCCCGCGCCGACGATCGCGGCTCCGAGGTCGGGCACGAGCGCGAGGAGGAGCGCGGCTGCGGCCTGGAGGACGGCTGCGACGAACACGAAGAGCTTGCGGCGCCCGAGCTTGTCGCTGAGCTTCCCGAACACGAGCGAGGCGAGCACGACGAACACCATGTAGACGAGCGTCAGGATGAGCAGGTCGTCTTCGGCGTTGGCGTCGCCAAGACCGAACATGAGGAAGTACAGCAGGAGCGACGTGCCGAGCGCGTTGCCGATCGAGACGAGCACGCGGCTCGCGAGCGTCCAGCCGAAGTCGGGGTAGCGCCTCGGGCTGATCCAGAGCGACGACAGGATGCCTCGTGCGCTCACCCGCTCGCGCTCCGCGCCGACGAGCGGCGCATCGGGCTGCCGCAGGAACGGCAGCACGAGCACGACGAGGGCGACGGCGAGCACGGCGTAGCCGGCCGCCTGGTCGGTCACGAGCATCGTGACGACCACGAGCCCGACGATGATGCCGATGGACTGCGGCGCCGACATCCAGCCCGACACGAATCCGCGCTGCCCGACGGGCACCCGATCGGAGATCGTCGCCGTGAGCGCGGCCGTCACGATGCAGAACCCGATCGTCGCTGCGACCCAGCCGGCGCCGATCGCCCACAGCTCGGTCTGGAAGCCGAGCACGACGAGCGCGAGCGCGAAGAGCACCGAGCCGGTGAGGATCCACGGCCGACGGCGGCCGAATCGCGATGCCGTCCGGTCGGAGAGTGCCCCCGTGAGCGGGTAGGCGACGATCGTGAAGACGGCCGCGATGCCCGAGATCACGCCGAAGGCGAGCACGCTCTCGGTCCAGTCGTCGGGATGGAGCACGGCGTCGATCTGCGCGGGGAGCAGGAGCTGCACGGGCACGAGCTGCGCCATCCAGATCGCGAACCACGCGAGCGCGAACGTGCCGATCCAGCCCGCGCGCACGCGCACGGTGGGTTCGGCGAGCGCATCGAGGGGTGGCGCCTCGGCGTCGAGATCGGTCATGCGGGGCTCCAGTCGGGTCGGATGGGGCGAGGGAAGAGACAGGGACGGGCAGTGCAGGAGGGAGAGCCGCGAAGCCCGCGATCCCGACGGCTGCGGCCGAGATCACGCGGCGCGCGGCGTCGTCGTCGCGGTCGACGAGCCACGTCACGGTGAGCCCGTCGGTGAACGCCACGAGCACGCGGGCGACCTCGCCGACGGGCAGCGACCACGAGGCATCCGTGAGTTCTGCCGCGAGCTCGAGCGCGCGCGTCGCGAGCTCGGTGTAACGCTCGTACTGGGCGACGGCGAGCGGATGCCGCTCGGGCGAGCGCAGGGCGTACTGGGTGAGCTCGAGCATCGCCTGCTCATGGTCGGGATCGGCGCGCAGATGGTCGAGGTAGCGCTCGAGCCCGGTCTCGAGGATCTCGACGAGGGATGCCCCGGGCTCGAACTCGGGCACGATGACCTGTTGCTCGCGCTCGACGACCGTGCGGATGAGGTCGTCCATGAGGGCGTCGCGCGAGTCGAACGCGTAGTGGAAGCTCGCGAGGCTCATGCCGGCCTCGGCGACGATCGCGCGCGTGGTGGCGTGGGCGATGCCCTCGCGCGAGACGACGCGCAGTGCGGCGTCGACGAGCGCGGCGCGGCGCTCTGCTGCAGAGATGCGGGCCACCGTGCTCCTTCCGACGCCGTCGCCGAGTGGGACGATCGTCCCAGTCGGAACAGTATGCATGAAAGCGGGCGTCCGCGGAACCTCGGATGTCCCGTCCGCCCGCTACGCTCACAACATGCGCCTCGGGGTCCTCGACGTCGGTTCCAACACCGTGCACCTGCTCGTCGTCGACGCGCATCCCGGCGCGCGGCCCGTGCCCGCGGCATCCCACAAGTCGGTGCTGCGGCTCATGCGCTACCTCGAGCCAGACGGCGCGATCAGCGCCGAAGGCGTCACGGCCATCCTCGACGCGATCGGCGGCGCCGCGCAGACGGCCCGCGAGAGCGGCATCGACGAGCTCCTCGCGTTCGCGACGTCGGCGATCCGCGAGGCCGCGAACGGCGAAGAGGTGCTCGCCCTCGTGGAACGCGAGACGGGCGTCGCCCTGCAGGTACTGAGCGGCGACGACGAAGCCCGCTACACCTTCCTCGCCGTCCGCCGCTGGTACGGCTGGTCAGCGGGGCGCATCCTGCTCTTCGACATCGGCGGCGGCTCGCTCGAGATCGCGAACGGCGTCGACGAGTATCCGGATGTCGCGCGGTCGCTGCCGCTCGGAGCCGGGCGCTCGACCGTGCAGTTCCTCCCCGACGACCCGCCCTCGGCCGACCAGGTCGACGCGCTCCGCGCGCACGCGCGCGAGGTGCTCGCCGGTGCGCTCGGCGATTTCGCGGGCCTCTCCTCCCCCGATCACGTCGTCGGCTCCTCGAAGACGATCCGGTCGCTCGCGCGCCTCGCCGGCTGGACGGAAGACGGCGTCGGCTCGGGAGAGCGGAGCATCCTGAAGCGCAAGGGCCTCGACGACTGGATCCCGCGCCTCGCGCGCATCCCCGCCGACGCGCGCCCAGCCCTGCCCGGCATCACGGCCGATCGCACGTTCCAGATCGTCGCGGGAGCCGTCGTCCTCTCCGAGGCGATGCGCGCGTTCGACGTCGCGGAGTTGGATGTCTCGCCGTGGGCCCTCCGCGAGGGGCTCATCCTTTTGCGCCTCGACCAGCTCGGCTGACGCGAGCCCGACCCGTCCTGCGGCCATTCGTCCCGCTCCCCGAGCGCGGCTCTGGCGGCGACCCCGGCATCGTGGTCGGCTGAGCGCGGACGACGGCACGGAGCATCCGTCTCCGCCCGTCGCCCTCACGCAACGTCTGTGAGGAGCACACGATGGCCGACGACACGCCGCACCACGAGACCCCCGCCTTCGGCGACCCCGACCTGCCGCCCGAGGGCGAGGTGAACACGACCGACGACCCGGGGAGCACCGCGATGACCGGTCCGCAGAACCCGGCCCTCGCGAGCATCTTCCCGAGCCAGCTCCACGCGCCCGCGACCGACATCTCGACGCAGCCGTTCTTCTGGTCGTCGTTCAACATCTCGCCCCGGCGCGTGCAGCGCGGCGGCTGGGCGCGCGAGCTCACCCAGAGCGACTTCGCGATCTCCGACGAGATCGCGGGCGTCAACATGTACCTCGAGCCCGGCGGCATCCGCGAGCTGCACTGGCATCAGACGGCCGAGTGGTCGCTCATGACGAGGGGCGGATGTCGCATCACGACCTTGAGCCCGCAGGGGCTGCCGAGCGTGGAGGACGTCTTCGAGGGCGACCTGTGGTTCTTCCCCGCCGGGCTCCCCCACTCGCTCCAAGGCCTCGGCCCGTCTGGCGCGGAGTTCGTGCTCGCCTTCGACGACGGCGAGCAGTCGGAGTCGAACACGCTCCTGCTGACCGACTGGTTCGCCCACACGCCGCCCGACGTGCTCGCGAAGAACTTCGGCGTCGCGCAGGAGGTGTTCAGTGACATCCCGCTCCACAACCTCTGGATCTTCCCGAGCGACGTGCCCGGCCCCCTCGAACAAGACCAGCTCGACGCGCGCGTCGAGTGGGGCGGCACCGAGCCTGTCATCTTCCGCCTCTCGCAGTCGACGCCGATCCATGAGAACTCGGGCGGCAGCATCCGGATCGCCGACAGCACCAACTTCCCGGCATCGAAGACCGTCGCCGCCGCCCTCACGGTCGTCGAGCCGGGGTCGATGCGGGAGCTCCACTGGCACCCGAACGCCGACGAGTGGCAGTACTACCTCAAGGGCACGGGCAGGATGACGGTGTTCAACACGGGCCCGCACGCGAACACGATGGACTTCACGGCCGGCGACGTCGGCCTCGTGAAGCGCAACCTCGGCCACTACATCGAGAACACGGGCGACGAGCAGCTCATCTACATCGAGACGTTCAAGAGCGACCACTACGAAGAGGTGTCGCTCGCGAACTGGCTCGCCCACCTGCCCCCGAGCCTCGTGTCGGCGCACCTCAACATCCCCGAAGAGGTCCTCGCGACCTTCCCGCGCGAGACGCAGGGGATCGTGCCGATCAGGAGATGAGTCGAACGCACCGGTGCCCCCGCTGGGATTCGAACCCAGACTGAGGCGAGTTTAAGTCGCCTGCCTCTGCCGATTGGGCTACGGGGGCCGTGTGCCACGGGCCGATGCGCCGCAGCGCCTTAACGATATCGACGGATGCCTCACCCGAACGCCGAACGGCCGCCCACCCTGTGCAGGGCGAGCGGCCGTTCGAAACGATGCACTCGGAAGCGCCGCGGGCTCACTTGGCCGCGACGGGCTCCTTCGCGGCCTTCGCGGGCTTCTCCGCCTTCGCGGGCTCCGCCGGGGCCGCCGCCTCGACGACCGGAGGCTTCGGGCGCGACGCGAACGCCTCGAACCCGGCGCGGGGCGTCTGCACGGCGGCGAGCTCGACGATGTCGCGGCCGAGCCAGAAGTTGTTCCACCAGCCGGTGAAGACGCGGAACTTGCGCTCCCAGCTCGGCATCGCGAGGCCGTGGTAGCCGCGGTGCGCGAACCACGCGAGGAGGCCCTTGATGGCAAGACCCTTCGACTGGAACACGCCCTGGCCGATGCCGAGGCCGGCGACCGCGCCGAGGTTCTTGTGGATGTACTGCTTCGGGTCTTCGCCGCGGAGCACCGCGACGATGTTCTTCGCGAGAAGCTTGCCCTGACGCACGGCGTGCTGGGCGTTCGGCACGCAGTAGCCGCCGACGCCGCCGCCCGTGAGGTCGGGGACGGCCGAGATGTCACCGGCAGCCCACGCGTCGGCCACGATCGTCTCGTCGTCGCCCACGCGGAGGTCGGCGCGCGTCTTGATGCGGCCGCGCTCCTCGACGGGCAGGTCGCTCGTGCGGACGATGCCGGGGTTCGCCATGACGCCCGCCGTCCAGACGATGAGGTCGGACTCGAAGGACTCGCCGGTCGAGAGCTCGATCTTGCCGTCGACGGCGCTCGTGAGCTGGGTGTCGAGGTGGACCTCCGCGCCGCGCTGGGCGAGGTGCTTGATGACCCAGTGGCTCGTCGGGAGCGACACCTCGGGCATGATGCGGCCCATCGCCTCGATGAGGTGGAAGTGGGTCTCTTCGAACGAGATCTGCGGGTAGTACTCGAGCAGGGCGCTCGCGAACGAACGGAGCTCGGCGAACACCTCGATGCCGGCGAAGCCGCCGCCGACGACCGTGAACGTGAGCAGGCGCTGGCGCTCGGGTCCGGCGGGGAGAGCCGCGGCCTTGTCGAAGTTGTGGAGGACGCGGTCGCGGATCGCGACGGCCTCTTCGATCGACTTGAGGCCGATCGCGTTCTCGGCGACACCCGGAATGGGGAACGTGCGCGAGACGGCGCCGCCCGTGACGACGACGACGTCGTAGTCGAACTCCCACGGCTCGCCGACCTCGGGCGTGATCGTGGCGACCTTCGACGCGTGGTCGATGCGGGTGACCTTGGCCGTGACGACGTTCGTCTTCTTCAGATGGCGGCGCTGGGCGACGACCGCGTGACGCGGCTCGATCGAGCCGGCCGCGACCTCGGGGAGGAAGGGCTGGTACGTCATGTAGGGAAGCGGGTCGACGATCGTCACCTCTGCCTCGCCGCGGCGCAACCACTTCTCGAGCTTCCACGCCGTGTAGAACCCCGCGTAGCCGCCGCCGACGATCAGAATCTTGGGCACGGTGAATGGACTCCTTGAACTCATGATGATGGCGGTCCTACCCGCGATTGCGGGCGGCGCGCCTGAATTGCCGAGTGGCGCCGATGCCCAACAGCGTTGCTAGCGTACCAAATCCAGCGACGAGCGAGAGCGGCACCGTGATATACGCGAGCGTCCACGGGGTCGGCAACAGCGTCATCGCACTGTCGGAACGGGGCAACGGCGGGTCGGCGATCGGCACGATCTGCTCGGGTGCGGCCTCCGCCGGGCCCCCGCCCGCGGCTCGACGGTGCAGCACGATCCAGTCGGCCAGACTTCCCAGGGGATTCTCAGTCACCTTCGGCACTTCTGCCGTGAGGGCGGCGACCGGGTCGATGAGCCCGTACCCGTAGATCGGACCGCCCACCGGGTGCCCGTTCGGATTCGCCGTGGAGATCACGCGATTGATCACGTTGTTCGCGTCGAGGTCGGGGAACTTCGACCGCACGAGCGCGACGAGCCCCGAGACGAGCGGGGTCGCGCCGCTCGTGCCGCTCCACTTGATGAGGCTGCTGTCGGGCATCACCCCGACGAGCTCCTCGCTCGGCGCCGCGACGGCGATCGTGATGCCCTGCGAGCTCGCATCGAAGCTCGCGTTCTTGTCACGGTCGACGCCCGCGACCGTCAGCACGCCCGGGATCGTCGCGGGCGCGCCCACCTGGGTCGTGCCGCTCCCGCGGTTGCCCGCGGCCGCGACGATGACGACGTCGTGGTCGAACGCGTACATGAACGCGTCGTCCCAGCTCTCGGGCCAATCCGGCGTGTTGCGCGTGAGCGACATGTTGATGACGTCGGCGCCGTGATCGACCGACCACTTGACCGCCGCCGCGATCTGGTCGTCGTTCGTGTAGGGCGAGCCCGTGTCGGCGCCGAAGGCGACCGACGCGGAGAGGAGGGATGCCTCGGGCGCGACCCCGATCACCCCCGAACCCGGCCCGGTGCCGCGCCCCGCGAGCAGGCTCGCGACGAGCGTGCCGTGCTGGCTCTCGTCGCCGACCGGCGTCTGCCCGTCGGGCGAGCCGATGCCCGAGACATCCGTGCCGTCGATGACGACGCCCTGGAGCTCTGCGACGCCGCCGACGACGCCCGTGTCGATGACGGCGACCGTGACACCCGCGCCGCGCGACTCGTTCCACGCGGTCGTGAAGCCGTACTCGGTGAGCCAGTACTGGTAGTCGCGCACGAGGTCTGCGCGCGCGGGACCCGCGCCGACGCCCAGGAGGGCGACGGTCGCGAGCGCGCCCGCCACGAGGCGCACACCGAGTGCGCGGCGGCTCATGTCGATGCGCCCCCGGCGGTGTCGAAGTCGTCGTCGCCGCGAGCGCCGTACTCGTCGAAGCCCTCCGCGCCGACGTACTTCGACAGCCCGTAGTCTCGGCACACGCACACGTCGGGCGACCACGACGAGCGCTCGAGCGCGAGGTCGCCGATGGGGTTCGCCCCGGGGCCCGCCGCGAGCGACTGCGCCGCGACCGCGTGCAGGCACTTCACGCGGGACGGCATGCCGCCCGCCGACACCCCTGCGATCTCGGGCACGTCGCCGAACTGCGACCGGTCGGCGAGGTAGTCGGCGTGAGCCTGGGCATAGCCCGCCGCGACCGACTCGTCGGCGCCGAGGAGTTCGTTGCACTCGACCATGACCTGCGCGGCCTCGAGGTAGCTCATCGCGGCCGTCGCCGCCGGATGGGTCATGTAGTAGAAGGTCGGGAACGGCGTGCCGTCCTCGAGACGCGGCGCCGTCGCGACGACCGTCGGGTTGCCGCACACGCAGCGTGCGGCGATGCCGACGACGCCGCGCATGGGCCGCCCGAGCTGGGCGGCCATGACCTGCAGATCGCGCTCGGCGACGGGTTCGAACGGCGGCCGGGTCACGGAGCGACCCCCGTCGCATCGGGCGCGAGGCCGGCGGTCATGACGGAGCCGAGGAGCGAACGCATCCAATCGCCTTTCGTCTCGGTGAGCTCGGCGGAGACCGCCTGACTCGGATCGGACTTCGCCGCCTCGCTGCGGTCGTCGATGACGAGGTAGCTGACCTCGCCGGGAAGCACGTAGTACAGGCGCTCGCGCGCCTGCGTGATGATGAAGGTGTCGTCGTTCCACCGCTCGCGCTCGGTGCGGAGCTGCTGGAGCTCCTCTTCCTGCTGCGACACGCTCGCGCGGAGTTCTGCGATGTGCCGACGCTGCTCTGCGAACGAGCCGATCGTCGGCGCGAGCACGACGACGCCGAGGACGAGCACGCCCATCATGATGACCGAGAAGCCTGAGAAGCGGATGCCTCCGAGCCACCCCGCACGGGCGGCGCGGGCGTTCGCGGCGACCGGTCGCCTGGCCGGGTGCTTCGCGCCGGGCTTGGAAGCAGCGGACTTCTTCGCGACGGGCTTGGTCTTGCTCGGCTTGGAACCTGCCGGCTTCACGCCCGGCTCGGCGGCGGCAGCCGCCTTGGTGGATGCCCCGGCGCGGGCCCCTGCCGCAGGCTTGGGCTTCGAGGCATCCGATGCCGTCTTCGAGGCATCCGAAGGCCGTTTGACCGACGCCCGCTTCGCCGCCTGCGGAAGACCCGGCTCGGCGGGACGCTTGGGGTACGCGCGGCGCTCAGGATGCACCGGACCGCTGCCCGTCGCCATCGCGCCTCCTCTGCCGGCTCCGGACGCGGAAACGGGGCGGCCTTCCGGCCGCCCCGCCCCGAGTCAGTCTGGGAACTACGCCGTGTAGCGCGGGAATGCCGAACGGCCCGCGTACACCGCGGCGTCGCCGAGCTCTTCTTCGATCCTCAGAAGCTGATTGTACTTCGCGACGCGCTCGGACCGGGCGGGCGCGCCAGCCTTGATCTGACCCGCGTTCGTCGCGACGACGAGGTCGGCGATCGTCGTGTCTTCGGTCTCGCCCGAACGGTGCGACAGCATGGCCGTGTAGCCCGAGCGCTGCGCGAGGCTCACGGCGTCGAGGGTCTCGGACAGCGTGCCGATCTGGTTGACCTTCACGAGAAGCGAGTTCGCGACGCCGCGCTTGATGCCGTCGGCCAGGCGCGTCGGGTTCGTGACGAACAGGTCGTCGCCGACGAGCTGCACCTTCGTGCCGAGCGCGTCGGTGAGCGTCTTCCAGTTGTCCCAGTCGTCTTCGGCGAGCGCGTCCTCGATCGTGATGATCGGGAAGTCGGCCACGAGGCCCTCGTAGTAGCCGATGAGCTCGTCGGCCGACCAGTCCTTCTGGTCGAGGCGGTACACGCCGTCGTTGAAGAACTCGGTCGCGGCGACATCGAGACCGAGCGCGATCTCGGTGCCGGGCTTGTAGCCCGCCTTCTCGATCGCCTTGACGAGGAACTCGAGGCCGGCGCGGTTGCTCGGCAGGTCGGGGGCGAAGCCGCCCTCGTCGCCGAGACCCGTGGCGTAGCCCGCGGCCTTGAGCTCGCCCTTGAGGACGTGGTAGACCTCGGCGCCCCATCGGAGCGCCTCGGAGTAGGTCGGGGCGCCGATCGGGGCGAGGAAGAACTCCTGCATGTCGATGCCGTTGTCGGCGTGCTCGCCGCCGTTGATGACGTTGAACAACGGCACGGGCAGGACGTGCGCGTTGGGGCCGCCGAGGTAGCGGAAGAGCGGCAGGTCGGCCGAGTCGGCCGCGGCCTTCGCGACCGCGAGGCTCACGCCGAGGATGGCGTTCGCGCCGAGGCGGCTCTTGTTCTCGGTGCCGTCGGCCTCGATGAGCGCCGCGTCGACGAGGCGCTGGTCGGAGGCGTCGAGGTCTTCGACGGCCGGGCCGAGCTCGTCGAGGACGGCGTCGACGGCCTTGAGGACGCCCTTGCCGAAGTAGCGGTCCTTGTCGCCGTCGCGCAGCTCGTACGCCTCGAACGCGCCGGTCGACGCGCCCGAGGGCACCGCTGCCCGTGCGAGCGAGCCGTCGTCGAGGAGGACCTCGACCTCGACGGTCGGGTTGCCGCGAGAGTCGAGAATCTCGCGAGCGCCAACAGCTTCGATGAATGCCACAGTGATCTCCTCTGTGATGGGCGGTTCTGAAGGACGACTCCGTCGTGATCCGTCGCTCAGTCTAGGGGTGCGGACGGGTGCGCGTCTTGCCGTGACGTGTCTGGCCGCGCCTCTTCTCCCGCGCTTTCGCCCGCCTTCGACGAAATGAGTGCGATCCGTCGCGGATCGCCCTTGGAAGGGTCGCTGCAGGGCGATCCGCGACGGTTCGCGGCTTCGTCACCGCGTCACGAGGGCGATGACCGAACGAATCCGCGCGATCAGCCCACCGGGGTCGGCGAAGAGATCGTCGGCGGTCACGCGGATGATCCGCCAACCGGCGGCCTCGAGGTCTTCGCGACGCCGGATGTCTCGCCGCCACCGCTCACGATCGGTGCGATGCCCGTCGCCTTCGTACTCGAGGGCGACCTTCCACTCGGGCCAGGCGAGATCGGGGTGGAGCACGCGTCCGCTCGGGGTCGCCACCTCGTATCCGATCACCGGCTCGGGGAAACCTGCACCCCCCACGAGGAGACGCAAGAGGGACTCAGGCCTCGAATCGGGGCCGGTCCGCACGTGCGGGAGCGCACGCAGCAGCGCACGCGCACCGCGACGGCCCGCCCACGCGCGTGCCGCGTGTTCGAGTTCTTCGAGTGTTGCAAGCGGGTCCAGCCGTCGGCCGCCCGTCAGCCTCGCCCCTGTCACGAGCGCATCGCCCGCCGCGACGAGATCCGCGTGCGAGAGCAGGGTCGCGAGCTGGCACCAGGCGCGCGAAGGCTCGACGACAGGGTGGACGTCGACGAACCGCACCGCGAACACGTCGGTGTGCTCATGCCCGACGACGCCCCGACTCCGCGCACGGGTCAGTCCCGGCGGAGAAGCCACATGGAGCCGATCATCGCCACGTGGCAGCGGAACGCCGTACAGGGCGGCAGCCGTGCGATGGCTGAACGCTTCACCCGGGCGGAGGAGCGGCGCGTACGCGAGGCAGCGGTCGCGGACGGAGTCGAGCTCGAGCGCGATCGAACGCACGCCCGTGAACGGCCGCTGCAAATCGCGCCCGCGCAGGCGTTTGGGCGACGCGCCGTGCAGGTGCACGTCCCGCACGTGGAAAGCCGCGCCGGACAGATGCGCAGGCAAGGCGATACGAGGTTTCACGCCGCCAGCTTCGCCGTCGAAGGCATCCTGAACGCCGGGACGGAACGGATTGTGGACGACTCCCCGGACCCGAACCCTGTGAAGGTGGCGTGGCCGATGACGACGCGCGCGCGTGAGCCGTCGCGCGTCGCCCTTCGCGAACCACAGCAAGGGCCATCCGCGACGGATCACGTGGGCTTGCAGACGACGTGTCGCGGGTCAGCACACGAGCCGTCGCAGATCGCCCCTCGCGAACTGCGGCAAGGGCCATCCGCGACGGATCGATGAGAGGCGTCGGACGAGGGATCGGGGGTGCGGGTTGCCCAAGCGATGGCAGGCGAGGGCGAGGGCAGGCGAGGGCGCGCAGCGCGAAAGCGCGGGCGCGCGCTACGCCTGCAGGTCGCGGAAGGTCAGCCCCGAGGCATCCGTCGTCTCGGCCGTGACCTGCGCGAACGCGTCGAAGCCGTCGGCCGTCACGCGGTCGAGCAGGTTCTTGAGGTTCTTGACGCGGCGCTCGAGGCGCACGCGCGATCCGGATGCCACGAGCTCGCGCTTGAGGGCGAGGAGCGTGCCTGCCGGCACATCGGCGTCGTGCACGAGCACGACCGCGCGAGGGCGGTCGGCGTCGCGGATCTCGAGGAGGTCGACGATGCGCTCGAACCCGATCGAGAACCCGCACGCGGGCACCTGCTGGCCGAGGAAGCGCCCGATCATGCCGTCGTAGCGGCCGCCGCCGCCGAGCGAGTAGCCGAAGTCGGGGTGGGCGATCTCGAAGATCGTGCCGGTGTAGTAGCCCATGCCGCGCACGAGTGTCGGGTCGAACTCGATCGCCGCGTCGGGGAGGGCCGCGCGGAGGGCGAGGAGGTCGGCGTAGGCGTCGAGGTCGAGCCAGGCGGGCGGCTTCACGACGCCGTCGTGGAGGTTCCAGTGCGCACTCGCGAGCCCCTCGAGGGCGGTCTCGATCTCGGTCGCACGTGCGGCGTCGACGACGCCGATCTCGACGAGTTCGGCTGCGACGCCCGAGACGCCGATCTTGTCGAGCTTGTCGATCGTGATGAGCGCGCGGTCGCGGAGCGACGGGTCGACGCCCCACGACGCGAGCACGCCCTGCAGGATGCGGCGGTCGTTGATGCGGATCGTGCAGCCGGCGAGCCCGAGCGCGTCGAGCGTCGCGAGGGTCGCCGTGAGCAGTTCGAGCTCGGCGAGGTTCGAGCCGTCGCCGATGATGTCGATGTCGCACTGCACGAACTGGCGGTAGCGGCCCTTCTGCGGGCGCTCGGCGCGCCACACGGGAGCGATCTGGATCGACCGGAACACGGGCGGCAGCGCCGCGCGGTGGGTCGCGTAGAACCGCGCGAGCGGCACGGTGAGGTCGTAGCGGAGGCCGAGGTCGGCGAGCGCGAGGGCGTCGCCGGATGCCGCGGCCGCCTCGAGATCGGCGGGCGTCAGGCCGCGCTTCATGACCGCGAACGCGAGCTTCTCGTTGTCGCCGCCGAGTCCCGCGTGCAGGCGCGAGGAGTCTTCGACGACGGGCGTCTCGATCTCGTCGAACCCGTGCGATGCGTACACCCCGCGGATGACGCCGAGCGCGTGCTCGCGTCGAGCCTTCTCGGCGGGCAGGAAGTCGCGCATGCCGCGCGGGGGCGTCACGGTTTGGGCCATGCGTCCATTCTTCCAGTCGCGCGGGCGCCGCTCGAATCGGCGGTGTTCCGCACGCTCAGGATGCCGCGGCGGCGGCCTCTGCGGAACGCACATCGTCTTGGAACGCGCGGAGGGCGCCGCGGAGGGCGCGTTCGGCGTCGAGCCCGCGGGCACGGGCGGCCGCGACGAGTGCGAGCAGGTCTTCGCCGAGCTCGGCCTCGGTCGTGGCATCCGTCACATATTCACCGAGCTCGCGCGAACGCGGCGCGACGCCCGCCTTCTCGGCCTTGCCGATGACCTTGTCGGCGAGCGCGAGCGCGGGCATTCCCTGCGGCACGCCGTCGAGCACGCTCGTGCGGTGCGGCTTCTCGGCAGCCTTCAGGTCTTCCCAGAAGGCGACGACGTCGGCGGCGGTCTCGGCTTCGCGGTCGCCGAAGACGTGCGGATGCCTCGCCATCATCTTCGCCGTCATGTGGCGTGCCACGTCGTCGATGTCGAAGTCCTCGCCTGCGGTCGCCGCCGCGAGATCGGCGTGGAAGAGCACCTGGTAGAGCACGTCGCCGAGCTCCTCGATCATCTCGGCGCGATCGCCCGACTCGATCGCGTCGACGAGTTCGAACGACTCCTCGACGAGGTACCGCACGAGCGACTCGTGGGTCTGCTCGGCGTCCCACGGGCAGCCGCCCGGCGCGCGGAGCAGGTGCACCGTCGCGACGAGCTCGTCGAGTCCTGGGTGAGGGGCTGCGTCGGTCATGCCGTCCAGCGTAAGTCGGTAGACCCGAATCAGTGCACGAACGCGAGCAGCGCGGCGACCCCGATGAAGAGCGACCCGAACACGATGTTCAGCACCCGCTGGCCGCGCGCGGACCGCGTCACGCCCCGGAACGTCTGCGCCGCCGCCGCGAAGAACCCCCACATGACGGCGATGTCGACGACGACGATCGTCGCGCCGACGATGAGGTACTGCGCGAGCAACGGCTGCCCCGGCCGGATGAACTGCGGGAGGAACGCGAGGAAGAAGACGATCGCCTTGGGGTTCGAGAGGTTGACGAACAAGCCCCGGCGGAACATCGACCACGCGCCCTCGCCTCCGGGCAGCGATGCGGTCGAGACATCCGCCTGCTCTGCGACATCCGCCGATCCCGCGACATCCGCCTCTCCCCCGCCCTCCGCATCGACGCCCGGCTTCGCGAGGAACTGCCGGATGCCGAGGTACACGAGGTACGCGGCGCCCGCGTACCGGATGCCGTCGAAAAGCACGGGCGTCGTGGTCACGAGCACACCGACCCCCGCCGCAACGACGCACAAGTGCAGGACGAGCGCGGCCTGCTGCCCGAGGATGCCCCAGATCGAGCGGCGGAACCCGACCGCGAGCGAGTTGCCCATCGTGTTGATCGCGCCCGCGCCCGGCGTGAAGCTGATCACGGTGCTCGCGGTGAGCAGGGTGAGCCAGAGCGGGAACGACATCGTTCCAGCGTACGTCGAGGCGGCGGATGCCTCGTGCCGCGGGTATCTTCGAACACGGAGTGCCGGGAAGTCTGGTCGGCCGACGCGAGCGCGTCGTCACCGTCGATCGACCCCGAGACACGAAGGAGACTCCGTGACCGGCTTCCTCCGCCTCCTCCGCACCGAGCGGCTCGCCGCCTCGCTCCTCCTCGCCGCGGCCGCCCTCGGTCTCGCGATCGCGAACGCGCCCTTCGGGCCGTCCGTCATCGCCGCGCGCGACGCGCACGCCGCCGTGCCGTGGCTCGACCGGCTCGGCCTCGACCTCTCGATCGCGCACTGGGTGAGCGACGGCCTGCTCGCCGTGTTCTTCTTCGTCGTCGCCGTCGAATTGAAGCGCGAACTCTCCATCGGCGACCTCTCGTCGCCCGCGAAGGCCCTCCTGCCCGCGATCGCCGCGGCGGGCGGCATCGTCGTGCCCGCCCTCGTCTTCCTCGCCTTCACGGCGGGCACGACATCGGTCGACGGGTGGCCCATCCCGACCGCGACCGACATCGCCTTCGCGCTCGGCACCCTCGCGGTCTTCGGCAGGTTCATCCCGACGCGCGTCCGCGTCTTCCTCCTCGCGCTCGCCGTGCTCGACGACCTCGTCGCGATCCTCGTCATCGCGTTCTTCTTCACGGACGACGTCGATCTCGCGTCGCTCGGATTCGCGGCCCTCGCCGTCGCGGCGTTCGGCGCGCTCAGCCGCCTGCTGCGCGCCCGCTCCCCGTTCCGACTCGCGCGCAAGTCCGCATGGCCCGTCGTCGCCGCGCTCGTCGTGCTCGCCCTCGTCGCGTGGGTCTTCACGTTCCGCTCGGGCGTGCACGCCACGATCGCGGGCGTCGCCCTCGGATTCGCGATGTCGCGCCGCCCCGGCGGGCGGGCCGCGCACGCGCTCGAGCCATGGTCGAACGCGATCGTGCTGCCGCTCTTCGCCTTCACGGCCGCGCTCGTCGTCGTGCCGAGCGTCGCGCCCGACGCGCTCGATCCCGCCTTCTGGGGGATCCTCGTCGGGCTTCCGGTCGGCAAACTCGTCGGCATCACGCTCGCGTCCGCCGTGGGCACGGCGATCCTCGGGCGTGGGGCGCGTCGCAGTCAGACCCCGCTCACGATCGGCGACCTCACGATGGTCGGCGCCCTCGGCGGCGTCGGATTCACCGTGTCGCTCCTCATGAACGAACTCGCGTTCGAGGACTCCCCCACCGTCGCCGACGAAGGGACCCTCGCGGTGCTCCTCGGCTCGCTCGTCGCGATCGTCGTCTCATCGGTCTTCGTCGCCGTGCGGTCGGCCCGATACCGACGGCTCGGGGCGGCTCCAGGCGAAGGCGGCGCGCTCGCGCACTGAGCGGGCCGCGTTCGCGCGCTATCCGACGGTGTTCGCGGATGCCTCGGCCGACTCCCCCGACGAGCCCTGCGCCCCTTCGGGCTCGGGAAGATCGCAGCGATGAGCCGCGACGCCCACTCGATAAGGTCGGCGTCGCCGGGGGCCTCGCCGCCGGGCGTCGGGAAGGGCACGAGCAGCACGTCGTTCTGCGGGAACACCTTGGCGCCCGGGTACATCCGCTCGAGCCTCACCCGACGCGAGTCGGGGAGCTTGGCGGGCGCGATCCGCAGCTTCGAACCCGTCGCGATGAGGTCGCTGAGCCCTGCGAGCTGCGCCTGGCGGCGGAGCCGCGACACCATGACGAGGTGCTCGACGGGTTCGGGCAAGGGGCCGTAGCGGTCGACGAGCTCTTCGACGACGAGGTCGATCTGGCCCTCCTTCGCCGCCGGGCCGCTCGCGGCGGACAGCTTCTGGTAGGCCTCGAGACGCAGCCGCTCGCTATCGACGTAGTCTTCGGGGATGTGCGCGTCGACCGGCAGCTCGAGTCTCAGCTCGGTCTGCCCCTCGGCGACGTCGCCGCGGAACGCCGACACGGCCTCGCCGATCATGCGCAGGTAGAGGTCGAACCCGACGCCCGCGATGTGGCCCGCCTGCTCGGCGCCGAGCAGGTTGCCGGCGCCGCGGATCTCGAGGTCTTTGAGCGCGACCTGCATGCCGGAGCCGAGCTCGTTGTTCGCCGCGATCGTCGAGAGCCGGTCGTGCGCCGTCTCGGAGAGCGGCTTGTCGGGGTCGTAGAGGAAGTACGCGTACGCCCGCTCGCGACCGCGGCCCACGCGCCCGCGCAGCTGGTGCAACTGCGAGAGTCCGTACTTGTCGGCGCGGTCGATGATGATCGTGTTCGCGTTCGAGATGTCGAGGCCCGTCTCGATGATCGTCGTCGAGACGAGCACGTCGAACTTCCGCTCCCAGAAGTCGTTCACGATCTGGTCGAGCACGTGCTCGTTGAGCTGGCCGTGCGCGACGGCGATGCGCGCCTCGGGCACGAGCTCTGCGAGTTGCGCCGCGACCCGGTTGATCGACGAGACGCGGTTGTGCACGAAGAACACCTGCCCTCGCGGAGCATCTCGCGCCGGATCGCCGCGGCGACCTGCTGCGACGTGTACGGGCCGACATACGTCAAGATCGGATGCCGGTCTTCGGGCGGCGTCGCGAGGGTCGACATCTCGCGGATGCCCGTGACCGCCATCTCGAGCGTCCGCGGGATGGGCGTCGCGCTCATCGCGAGGATGTCGACGTTGGTCTTGAGCTTCTTGAGCTTGTCTTTGTGCTCGACGCCGAACCGCTGCTCTTCGTCGATGATCATGAGGCCGAGGTCTTTGAACTGCATCTGCTCGGTGAGGATGCGGTGCGTGCCGATGACCATGTCGACCGTGCCGTCGGCGAGACCGGCGACGGTCTCGCGCGCCTCCTTGTCGGTCTGGAAGCGGCTGAGCGCCCGCACGTGCACGGGGAAGCCCGCGAACCGCTCGTTGAACGTCTCGAGGTGCTGCTTGACGAGCAGGGTCGTCGGCACGAGCATCGCGACCTGCTTGCCGTCTTGGATGGCCTTGAACGCCGCGCGCACGGCCACCTCGGTCTTGCCGAAGCCGACGTCGCCAGCCAAGAGCCGGTCCATCGGGATGGGCCGCTCCATGTCGGCCTTCACCTCGTCGATCGTCTGCAACTGGTCGACGGTCTCGGCGTACGGGAACGCCTCTTCGAGCTCGTGCTGCCACGGCGTGTCGGGCCCGAACGCGTGCCCCTTCGACGCCATGCGCGCCGAATAGAGCTTCACGAGTTCGACGGCGATGTCGCGCACGGCCTTGCGCGCCTTGCCCTTCGCGTTCGACCAGTCGCTGCCGCCCATCTTCGAGAGCGACGGCGCCTCGCCGCCGACGTATCGGCTCAAGAGGTCGAGCTGGTCCATCGGCACGAAGAGGCGGTCGCCCGCCTGGCCGCGCTTGGACGGCGCGTACTCGATCACGAGATACTCGCGCACGGTCGTCGGCTGCTGCGCGATGCCCGCCGTGCGGCTCGGCCCCTTGGGACGGGTGCCCGTCGCGACCTCGCGCTGCACCATCTCGACGAACTTGCCGATGCCGTGCGTCTGGTGCACGACGAAGTCGCCGGCCTTCAGCTGGATGGGATCGACGACGTTGCGGCGGCGGCTCGCGAGCTTCTTGACCTGCCGCGAGTCGTAGCTCGCGCTGCGCCCGTAGAACTCGGCCTCGGCGATGAGCCCGAGCTTCGCCTCGGGAACCTCGAACCCCTTCGTCGCGCCCGCCTGCACGAGGTAGGCGACGCCCGGGTCGAGCGCGGACGGCACCTCGTCGACGATGCGCCCCGCGAGCCCGCGATCGGCGAGCACGTCGCGCGCGCGCTCGACGAGGCCGGAACCGGCGGATGCCACGACGAGCGACCATCCGTCGCGAAGCCGCTCTTCGACGTGGGCCACCGCACCGTCGACGTTGCCCGCGAAACTCGGCATCGCGCGCGCGCCGACGCGGACGTAGGAAGAGTCGGCGGCCGAGGCATCCGCCGCCTCTTCTCTCGCCTCGCCCGCGTCGAACGCGCTCAGCGTCCACCACACGCGCTGCGTGTCGGGCTCGCCCGGCGCGCTGAACAGCACCGCCTCGCGGAGCTCGCGCGGCGTCAGGAAGTCGCCCGCCGCGAGGTCGATGGGCGCGTCGGCGCCGAACGTCGCGGCGCTCCACGCGGCCGCGAGGAACTCGCGGTTCGTGTCGGCGAGGTTCGCCGCACGGCTCGCGACGCGCTCGGGCTCGACGACCGCGACCGCGGCGCCCCGCGGGAGGTAGTGCGCGAGCGGCACGAGCCGGTCGAGGAGGGCGGGCGCGAGCGACTCCATGCCCTCGACGGGGATGCCCTCGGACACCTTCTCGAGGATGCCCGCGAGGCTCGGGAACTCGTGCCGCATCTCGCGCGCACGCTGGCGCACGGCGGGCGTGAGCAGCAGTTCGCGGCTCGGCGCGAGGCGCACCGACTCGACGACCTCGGGCAGCGAGCGCTGGTCGGCGACCGAGAACGCGCGGAGCTCTTCGACCTCGTCGCCGAAGAACTCGACGCGGGCAGGGTGTTCGGCGGTCGGCGGGAAGACGTCGAGGATGCCGCCGCGCACGGCGAACTCGCCGCGACGGCTCACCATGTCGACGCGCGCGTACGCGAGGTCGACGAGCTGCTCGGCGATGCGCGAGAGGTCGTGGCCGCGGCCGCCCGCGACGAGCTCGACGGGCGCATGGTCGGCGAGGTTGTCGGCGAGCGGCTGCAGCGCCGCGCGCACCGACGCGACGACGACGAGCGGATGCTCCGGGGTCGCCCCCTGTTCGTGCGCCTCGGCGTGCTCGCGAAGCCGACGCAACGCGTGAAGCCGCCGACCGACCGTCTCGGCCGACGGACTCAGCCGCTCGTGCGGCAGGGTCTCCCATGCGGGGAACTCGAGGATCTCGGCCGCAGGCAGGAACGCCGCGAGAGACGACCGCAGCGCCTCGCCCTCACGGCTCGTCGGCGCGACGACCAGGAGCACGGGTGCGAGGCCCGCCGCGATGCGACGCTCGAGGAGCCCCGCCAGGAGCGCGGGGTCGAACCCCGAGGGCGCCGAGAAGTCGGCGCTCCGCTGAGCCTCGCCGAGGGCTCGTTCGACCGTGGAGGCGCGCGAAAGCGCCGTGTTCAAACCCGCGAGACTCACCCGAGGAGTCTACGCGTCGCCGCCGACACGACGCCCGGAGCTATCGCCAGCCGAGCAGTCGCTTCGCGGTCTTCGACGAGGCCCCGTGCTCGCCGCCGCCGAGCCCGAGGCTCGGTCCGTCCGCCGAGACGAGCGCGCCCGCGGCGTGCGCCACGGCGATCACGCCTTCGATCGCCGCCTCCACTCGGGAGGCCGCGCCGTCGGTCGATCCCGGGTCGCCCCGCCACGACGTGTGCGGCACGACGAGCAGCTCGGTCCGCGCCTCGGGGAGCGCCCTCGCCGCGACGATCACAAGGGTCGGGGCGATCGTGCGCTGCGTCGCGGGGATGAGGTCGAAGATCACGAGATCCTCGACGAGATCCGCGAAGATCCCGCGCTTCCACGACTTCTTCGCATCGCCGATCTGCACGGCCTGCGCCGTCCACTCCGACGCCTCGGCTGCGAGCAGGGCCGCGAGGTCGCTCTCGTGACGCGCGAACCCCTGAGCGAGCAGGCGGTCGACGCCGAGGCGCACTGCGTCGCCCGGCACGTACCGAACGACGAGCCGGCGCCCCCGCACCATTCCCGTCGAGGTGAGCCCTGAGAAGCGCGCGTCGGAGGCATCCCGCTGGTTCGTCACGTCGACCACCCTAGGGCCCCCGATAGCATGGGGCGGCGCCGTCCCGGCCGCCCGCCTTCCGAAGGAGCCCGCACAGATGATCACCGCCGCCGCAGACGGCTCCGCCCTCGGCAATCCGGGCCCCGCAGGCTGGGCGTGGTACGTCGACGACGACTGCTGGGCGGCGGGCGGCTGGCCGCGTGCGACGAACAACCAGGGCGAGCTGCAGGCGGTGCTCGAGCTCTTCCGTGCGACCGCGCACCTCGACGACGAGCTGCTCGTGCTGTGCGACAGCCAGTACGTCATCAACACGGTCACGAAGTGGATGGCGGGGTGGAAGCGCAAGGGGTGGAAGAAGGCCGACGGCAAGCCCGTGCTGAACCTCGAGCTCATCCAGGAGCTCGACGCCGCGATCGTCGGGCGCCGCTACCGGTTCGAGTGGGTGCGCGGACACGTCGGGCACGAACTGAACGAGGCCGCCGACGAGCGAGCGCGTGCGGCCGCGACGGCGTACCAGCAGAAGAAGCCCGTTCCGTCGGGCCCCGGGTGGACGAAGGGCGTCGCGACGGATGCCTCGCCCGCGGGATCCCCGAACGCGCACGTCGAGACATCCGCCTCCGTTCCCGTCGAGACCGGCGTCGACGCGACATCCGCCCATGACGACCGCTCCCCCGCCGACGCGACGCTCTTCGACTTCGAGGATCCGACCGCCGACTGGCTGACCCTGTCGGTCGAACTCACGACCGACGAGCACACGCGGCTCGTGGAGCGCGCGCGCGAGGCGGGCGTCTCCCCGAGGAGTTCCTGCGCGGGCTGATCTGAGCCGGGGCGCCGGGGTTACCTCACCCCGAGCCCGTCGAGGGCGTCCTGCACGATCGTGAGCCCGGCCATGCCCGGCAGGGCGGCGATCGAGTCATCCACCTTGCGCGCTGCGCGCCGTCCCGCGTCGCCTCCCATGAGGGCGCGCATGACGTGCTCGACCTCGCTCTTCGGCTGGATCGACGAGCCGACGGGCGCCCAGAACTTCGAGAGCGCGAACCGGGTGATCTTCTGCGCGCGCTCGCTCTCGGCGAGCCTCGCGCGCGCCTGGGAGGTGTAGAACGCGACGTGCCGCGCCTCCTGCCGCGCGATGCGCGAGAGCAGTTCGGCGAGCACGGGATCGCCCTCGAGTTCGGCCATGCGCTGGTACGCCGTGATCGCCGACCACTCGTTCGCCGCGCCCCACGACATGTGCACGGCGATGAAGTCGCGGCCGACGAGCGCGCCCGCGATCGATTGCTTGATCGGGTCGAGGCGGTCGCGCCAGCCGAGCTTCAGCCGTGCCGCCTTGAGCGCGTCGTAGTCGACGGTGACGCCGTGCACCGCGAGCACGGCGGCGAGCGCTTCGCCGTGCCAGAACTCCTCGCGGTTCCACATCGTGAGGAACGCGCCGACCTCGGGCTCGCCGTGGCTCGGCGTCGTCAGCAGGTCTCGCGTGTAGCAGACGGTGTGGTACTCGACCTCGGTCATGTAGCGGAGGGTGCGGAGCGTCGCCTGCGGCAGCGGGTGCACCCGGAAGTGGTCGAGGTCGAGGTCGTCGAATGCGACGCGCTCGCTCGTGGCGGTATAGCGGTCGATGTCGAATGCCATCACGCCTCCCCGCTCTCTCGCCGCCACCCTACGCCCGCCGTCGTGCGCGATCGAGTGTCCACGACACGCGGTGCGACGTTCGCGGCGACAGCGAGTCGTGGACGCTCGCCGACGCCTCAGGGCGAGACGGCGGCGGACGCCTCGGCGGTGCGGCTCGCGGTGCGGGCGACGGCGTCGGCGAGTCCCGGGAGGGCTGCGATGTCGGCGAGCGCTTCGGATGCCTCGGCGGCCCCGCCCGGGAACACGAGCCGCGCGAAACGCGCACGGTCGGCGGCGGGGCGGTCGGCCATGCCGAGCGGGTACGCCTCGCGGTCGAGTTCGCGGGCGGCGAGCCGCTGCGCACGCGGGGAGGCCGCGAGCCGTGCGGCGGCTTCGGTCCGCAGGAACTCGCCCTGACGGGCGTCGACGGCCTCAAGCCGGGTCGCGAGCGCGGCGAGGGCGGGGCTTCCGGATGCCTCGCCCGTGAGCCTGCGGTACGCCGCCCGGGTCGCGGCGTCGCTCACGGCGAGCGAGACGAGGTGGGCTGCGACGAGGTCGGGACCGGCGACGAGGGCGCGCAGCGCGCGGGGAACCGGTCCGCTGCGGGCGCGGCGGAGCCGCGGGTCGGGTCGGTCGGCAGTGTCGTCGGAGACATCCGCGCCGTTGGAGACATCCGCCCGGGTCGCCCGCAGCACCTGCGTGAGCGCGTCGGCGACCCAGAACTTCTCGAACGACCACGTCACGAGGAACGCCGTCACGCGCGCGTCCTTGTGCGTGGGCGTCACGAGCACACGCCGGAGGTAGGGCATCGTGCCGCCCTCGAGGTCGCGGAGGAGCGCGACGAGTGTGAGCGCGTCGGCGCCGCCCGGTTCGGCGGCGAGCCCGGCGAACGCCGTGCCGTCGCCGATCGCGTCGCGATGGCTGCCGTGCGCCGTGCGCGTGTACTCGGCGAGATCGAACGGCTCCGGCGACATCCCGCCCGCCTCAGCTCGGCGAGTGGAACCGCTGCTGCGCCGCGACGAGCCCCTCGTCGACGATCGCCTCGACGGCGTCGGCCGCGTCGGAGAGCAGGTTCGGCAGCGCCTGGCGCTCGATGCCCGAGAAGTCCTTGAGCACGAAGTCGGCGGGGTCTTGCCGCCCCGGCGGGCGGCCGATGCCGACGCGCACGCGCGTGAACTCGGCCGAGTCGGCGGCCTTCTGGATGTCTCGGAGCCCGTTGTGCCCGCCGTGTCCGCCGCCGCGCTTGAGCTTCACGGTGTCGAACGGGAGATCGAGCTCGTCGTGGACGACGATGAGCTTGTCGACGTCGAGTCCGTAGAACTTGAGGAGCGCCGAGACGGGACCGCCCGACGTGTTCATGTAGCTGTTCGACTTCGCGAGCACGAGCTTCGGCCCGCCCGGGCGGAGGAACCCCTCGGCGACGCGCGACGGGGTCTTGTGCGACTTGAACGTCGCGCCGATGCGCGCAGCGAGCTCGTCGACGGCCATCTGCCCGACGTTGTGCCGGTTGCCCGCGTACTGGGCTCCGGGGTTGCCGAGGCCGACGACGAGCCAGGTGTTGTCGGCCATCGCGGCGTCATCCTTCCGGTGCCTGCGGAACCACGCCATTCGCGCTCCGTTCGGGGTCGGGGCCTGATCTACCGGCCCCGAACGAGCGTACCCGGTCGGTCTGCCCGACCGCCGCCCGACCGCCGCCCGCTACTCCTGGATCGCCTGGTGGGAGGCGTCGTAGAAGATGCCGTCGGCCTGCATGCCGTAGAGCGGCAGCTCGAGCGTCAGGAGCGACTGCAACGCCTCGGGCGTCGGCTGCGTGAGCGTGTCGACGACCTTCGTCGCGCCGCCCTTCACGATGCCCGTGATCGACGGCGTGTAGATGACGACATGCCCGTCGACCGTGAGGGTCGTGGCCGTGTTGCGCAGGCCGTGCCCGTCGTCGCCCGGCACGTCGAGGCGGAACCCGCCGACGACGACCTCGTCGGCCTCGATGCGGAGCGCGCGCTGCGTCGACCCGTCTGCGAGCCGCACGCTCACGATCGCGATGCCCGACAGGCCCGAGATCGAGAGGGAGGAGCCCGAGAGCTGGGCGGGGATCGCCGTGAACACGTAGGAGTCGTCGAGCGGCGCGTCTGGGAGCGGGCCCTGCGGCACGCCGCCCGTTCCGCCGCCGGCGCCTCCGCCGCTCCCGCCCTCGCCGCCGGGCAGCAGTCCGTCGACGAGCCCGCCGACGCCGTCGAGCACGTCGCCGAGCCCGCCGCCTCCGTCGGGGGCCGGGGTCGGCGCCGGCGTGGGTGCAGGCGTCGGACACGTGCGGCCGATGAGCCAGTCGAAGAGCCCCGGCTTGCAGTCGCCCGCCGTGCGGACGGCGGACGGCACCGCGCCGTCGACCGACGACGGCGCGGCCGCGTTCGCGACGCCGCCCGTGCCGACGAGCAGCACGCAGGACACCGCGGCGACGAGCGCCGCACGCCGCGCGAACCTCATGCCGGCAGCGAACCTCATGCCGGCACCGAACCTCATGCCGGCACCGAGCGATCGTGCTCGGCGTCGGCCGAGACATCCGAGACATCCGTCGCGGGCGAGACATCCGCGACATCCGCCGCCTCGCGCCGAGGCATCCACGACACGATCATGACGCCGCCGACCGCGCCGAGCAGGAACCCGACGAAGAAGCCGCCCAGGTTGACGCCGACGAGCGAGTAGACCGCCGCGGCGAGCGCGATGACGCCGTAGAAGATGCGCTGGGCGGGCATGAGCACGGCGAGCACCCCGGCGAGCGCGAGCACGATGGGGATGAGCGTCGCCTGGAAGCCCTCGATGCCGACGTGCACGACCATGTTGGCGAGGTCGAGCTGCGTCGAGAGGAAGATCGCCGCGCCCGAGAGCACGGTCAGTGCGCCGCCGACGACGGGGCGCGAGCGGTACCAGTCCACGATCAGAAGCACTCTTCGCCGTCGGTGAGCTGCAGGTGCAGGCCCGTGAGGGTGAACACGCCGGCCTGGGTGCTCCAGGCGGTCTGCTTGAGGCCCGAGATCGAGATCGAGTCGGAGTCTTGCGCGAAGTCACCGGCCTGACCCTTCGCGTCGGTCTTCACGGTCGAGGCGTCGATGCCGATGCGGATGTTGCCGAAGCTCGCGTCGCCCTGCAGATCGGTGAGGCCGATCTGGAGGTCGCTCGCGGTCGCGGGGTTGCCGCCGCCGCCCGCGTGGATGAGGAGGCCGACCTTGCCGAGCGGGGTGTCGGTGACGACCGACTGGCAGAGGTCGGCGAGCGAGGCCTGCTTGATGTTGGAGATCGCGACGGGGTGCACGGTCTTGCCGTCGGGCGAGGTCGCGACGCCCCCGTACTGCGAGAAGCCCGTGCCTTCGAGCCGGCTGGCGGCGATTTTGAACGGGCTGCCCGAGACCGCGAAGGCGACGGGGACGGCTCCGTTGGCGACGCCCGCCATGAGCAGGCTCGAGACGATGCCGACGGGGATGGCGGCGAGAGCGACGCGACCGGTGCGCGAGCGGGTGAGGGACGTCAGCTTCATATGGATCCTCCTTGACACGGATGAAGCAGGTAGGGTGCGGTCCGAGCGGGAATCCGCCGAATCGAGGCCCCCATACGGGGGACATTCGCCGACAGCGTACGTCGCTGTTGTCTGGCCGTCAATAGGAGGTTCCGTCGGATGTTTCGAGCCGACGCCGCACGAAGGCGCCGCTACGCTGGAGCCATGCCGCCCCGCCCAGCCGAGCCCGACGCCGACGCCGAGGCCGAGGCCGCGGGCACCGCCCCCGAGACGGGCGACGCGCCCGACAACGACGCCCCCGACAACGACGCCCCGGAAAACACAGGCCGACGCGCACGCCTCTCCCCCGAGGAGCGCCGTGCACAACTCGTGGCGCTCGGCGTCGCGGCCCTCGCCGAAGCTCCCCTCGAGGGGCTCAGCATCGGCGAGCTCGCACGCCGCGCCGGCGTCTCACGCCCGCTGTTCTTCCATTACTTCGGCTCGAAGCAGGGGTTCGACCGGGAGGTCGTCGCGGTCGCACGCGACAGCATGCTCCACGCCACCGAGCCGAACACCGAGCTCGCCCCGACCGATCGCCTCGCCGACACGCTCACCCGCACGGTCGGGTTCGTGCGCGAGCACCGCGGCACCTTCTACTCGCTCGTGCGCGGAGCCGCGAGCGGCGACCCCCAAGTGCGCGAGGTCGTCGAAGAGGCCCGGGCACAGCAGACCGAGCGCGTGGTCGCCCTCTTCGTCGAGCGGCGCATCGTGGTGTCCGAGCCGCTGCGCCTCGCGCTCCGCGCGTGGATCGCGTACACCGAGCAACTGCTCGTCGACGCGGCGCTCGGCAGCGACATCCCGTCCGACGAGCTCGTGCGCATCCTCATCGACTCGCTCGCGGGCATCGCGCGCGCCGCCGACCGCGACGCGGCCCGAGCGCTCTTCGGCTGAGACATCCACGCTGCCCTGCTCTGCTCTGCGCACCCTCCCAGGCCTCGGTTTGTCGGACATTCGTCGGTTTGTCGGACGAGAGAGCGCGCCCACGTCCGACGAACCGACGAATGTCCGGCAATCACCCTGGTGGGGCGGATGCAACCGCACGGTTTCGCCCGCACAACACGAAGGGGCCCGCCACCTTCGCAGGTGACGGGCCCCTTCGTTCGCGCGGACGAACCGCGCGGGAGGATCGGCGAGATTACTCGGCCGACTCGGCCTCGGCCTCGGCGGCGGGAGCCTCGGCCGCTGCGGCCTCGCCCTCGGCCTCGGCGGTCTCTTCGCCCAGGTCCGCCTTCTGCGGGGTGTGGACGTTGACGATGAGGGTCTCGGCGTCGCTCACGAGGGTCGCGCCCTTGGGGAGCTCGAGGTCCTTCGCGTGGATCTGCGTGCCCTCTTCGAGGCCCTCGACCGAGACGACGATGCGCTCGGGGATGTGGGTCGCCTCGACCTCGAGGAGCACCGTGTAGCTGTCGAGGTCGGCGATCGTGCCGGCGAACGACTCGCCCTCGGTGTGCACGGGAACCTCGACCTGGACCTTCTCGCCGCGCTTGACGACGATGAGGTCGAGGTGCTCGATGATCTGGTGCACGGGGTCCTTCTGGACGTCCTTGACGAGCGCGAGCTGGCTCTTGCCCTCGATCTGGAGGTCGAGCACGGCGTTCGCCTTGCGGATGAGCAGGCCGACCTGGTGCGCCGGAAGCGTCAGGTGCTTGGGGTCGGTGCCGTGGCCGTAGAGCACGGCGGGCACGTTGCCGACGGCGCGGATCTTGCGGGCGGCGCCCTTGCCGAACGCCGTGCGAACGACGGCTTCGACCTTGTTGTCTTCGTCCATGATGGACCTCCTGTAGCGGGCTCACCGGCCCAGATGGGTGTTGTCTGTCTTCAACTCGAACGCAGCGCACCGAGTGCGCCGAAGCGTGAGGAACAGCCGTGAAGCCTGCTTCCACCGCGTCGATCACGGATGCCTCGCCCGGGCGGACCCGGACGGTGAGACATCCCTCGCCGAAGTATCGACCGCCAAGTCTACCGGATGACGCGGAAAGCTCAGATCGCGAGCGCGGCGGCCGCGCGCGCCGCGACGTCGTCGACGTCGCCCGCGTTCTCGACCCGCGCTCCCTCCTCGTCGGCCTCGAGCGGCTCGAGGGTCGCGATCTGGGAGTCGAGGAGCGACGGCGGCATGAAGTGCTCGCGGCTCGACATGCGCCGATGCAGCTCGTCGGCCGGCACGGCGAGCTCGACGAACACCGCGTCGGGGCACACCTCCCGGATCGCGTCGCGGTAGCGGCGACGGAGCGCCGAGCACGCGATGACGATCCCGCCCGCGCCCGCGGCGCCCCCGTCGCGCAGCCGCTCCCCGACCGTCCGCAGCCACGGCGCGCGGTCGAGGTCGTCGAGCGGCACGCCCGCCGACATCTTGGCGACGTTCGCCTCGGGGTGCAGGTCGTCGCCGTCGACGAACTCGGCCCCGACGCGCGCCGCGAGGGCGACGCCGACGACCGACTTGCCCGACCCGCTCGGGCCCATGACGACGATGTGCCGCATGCCGCGCTCCTTCGGAATCACCAGTCGTGCATCGACCCGTCGAGCTGAAGCCGATTGACGGGCAAGTAGGCCGCCGCGTACGGGTGCGCGCCCGCGACGGCGTCATCATATTCGACCCCGAGGCCGGGGCCGTCGCCGGGTGCCAGGAGTCCGCCCTCGAACGTGTACGTCGGCCGGAACACCTCGTTCGTGGCATCCGAATGCTGCATGTACTCCTGGATCCCGAAGTTCGGGATCGCGATGCCGAGGTGCAGTGCCGCAGCGAGGCCCACCGGCGAGATGTCGGTGGGCCCGTGCACGCCGGACTTGATCTGGTACACCGACGCGTAGTCGAAGATACGGCGGAGGGCCGTGATGCCGCCCGCGTGCGTGACGGGGCTCCGCACGTAGTCGATGAGCTGCTCCTCGAAGAGCTCGCGGTAGTCCCAGATGGTGTTGAAGACCTCGCCGATCGCGAGCGGCGTCGTCGTGTGCTCGCGCACGCGGCGGAGCACGGCCGTGTTCTCGGCGGGCGTGACGTCTTCGAGCCAGAACAGGTCGTAGGGTTCGAGCGCCTTGCCGAGCTTCGCCGCCTGGATGGGCGTCAGCCGGTGGTGGGCGTCGTGGAGGAGCGGCAGCTCGGGCCCGAACTCGTTGCGGACGGCCTCGAACACGGTCGGCGCGTGGCGGAGGTAGGCGCGCGTGTCCCACGCCTCCTCGACGGGCTTCGCGCTCCGGCGAGCGGGCTCGTGGTCGTAGCGCGAGGTCGTGCCGCCGTCGCCGACCGCGGCGTTGCTCGACGACGCGACGCCGTAGACCGAGTCGAGGCCGGGGATGCCGGTCTGGATGCGGATCGCTTTGTAGCCGAGCTCGAGGTGCTCGCGGATGGAGTCGAACAGTTCGGGCAGCTCGGCGCCCGACGCGTGGCCGTAGGCGAGGCATCCGCGCCGGCTCTTCCCGCCGAGGAGTTGGTACAGCGGCAGCCCCGCGACCTTCGCCTTGATGTCCCACAGGGCCGTGTCGACGGCCGCGATGGACGCCATCGTCACGGGCCCGCGACGCCAGTACGCACCGCGGTAGAGGTACTGCCAGGTGTCCTCGATCGCGTGCGCGTCGCGCCCGATGAGGATCGGCACGAGGTGCTCGGCGAGGTAGGCGGCGACCGAGAGCTCGCGGCCGTTGAGCGTGGCGTCGCCGAGACCGACGTAGCCGTCGTCGGTCGTGATGCGGAGCGTCACGAAATTGCGTCCGGGGCTCGAGACGAGCACTTCCGCCTTCTCGATGATCACGGCGTTCCTCCTGGGGTGAGAGTCGGTTGGGAGAGGAGAGCGATGATGTCGGATGCTTCGGATGTCTCGGCCGCGAGCCGCCTCGACGGCTCGTCGGTCGGCCCGAAGCGCTCGACGTAGGCGGCCCAGTCGGCGAGCACACGGAGCTGCTCGACGCCATCGGGCAGTCCGGCGGCGCGGCGCCGCTCGAGGGGGTCGAGGATGCGCGGCGGCAGCTTGAAGGTGCCGTCGCGCCCGATCTGCTCGAGCGAGTGGCGGATGCGCGGGTTCGCGAAGCGGCGGCGGAGCGCGGCGACGGCGTCGTCGACCTCCCGCGCGGGCAGGTCGATGACGGCGCGCTGCTCGCCCCACAGCGCCTCGACGCGCGCGCGGAGCGCGGGGTCGGCGAACGCGGCGTCGACCGTCTCGAATCCGAGCGGGCGGCCCGCATAGGCGAGGAGCGAGTGCGCGGCGTTCAGGAGCCAGAGCTTGCGCTGCTCGTAGGGCTCGAGGTCGTCCACGAACCTGGCGCCCGCGAGCTCCCACGCGGGACGGCCGGCGGGGAATCGGCCCGCGAGGATCCACTCGCTGAACGGCTCGGCGACGACCGCCATGGGGTCGTCGGCGCCCGTGAGTGCGCGCACGGCGTCGCGGTCGGCGTCGGTCGTCGCGGGCGTGATGCGGTCGACGACGGTGTCGACGAAGGAGACATTCGCGGCGATCCAGGGTGCGAGGCCCTCGTCGCGCCCCGAGGAGTCGGCGGCGGATGTGTCGGGGCCCGCCTCGGCGGCAGCCGCGAGCACCGCGTCGCGGAGGAGCGCGCCGTTGCCGCGCAGGTTGTCGCACGCGACGATCGCGATCGGCCCGGCGCCCGCCGCGCGACGGGCGGCGAGTCCGCTCGCGATGCGCGCGGGCGCGTCGCCCCGGTATCCGCCCTCGGTGATCGTCGTCGTGAGTACCCCGACCGCGGGGTCGGCGAGCACGGCGTGCCAGTGCGAGGCATCCGCCCCGTCGTAGGCCGCGACGATCGACTCGACGACCTCGGCGCGATCGCCGTCGGCGTCGCGTTCGACGAGCGTGTAGACGCCGTCCTGCGCCGCGAGCGCCGCCGCCGCGTCGGGGCGGCGCCCCGTGAACGCGGCGATCCCCCAGCCCGCGGCACTTCCGACCGACGCGGCGCCCGATCCCCCGTCGCTGCCGCCGGCCTCGCCGTTGAGGCCGGCGGCAGCGAGGTTCGCACGATGCGTGTACCAGGCCTGGTGGGCGCGGTGGAAGGCGCCGAGGCCGAGATGCGCGAGGCGGACGGGCGGATGCGTCGTCCGCTCGTGCCCCGTCTCAGGCGGCACGGCGGCCCCGCACGAGGTTCTGCACCTCGCGCAGGTAGGCGAGGTTGTCGCGCGTGCGCGCTACGAGCGGGAGCTCGGTCGAGAAGTCCTCGATCGCGACCCAGCCGTCGTACCCGTGCTCGGCGAGCGCCTCGAAGTATCCCAGCACGTCGCCCTGGCCCGTGCGCAGCGGCGCCCAGTCCTCGCGCCACACGACCCCGCCGTCGGCGCGACGCTCGTCGGTCGGCCACCAGCCCGCGTTCTTGACATGCACGTGCGCGAGGTACTCGCCGAGGATCTGGAAGCCCGACAGGGCGTCCTCCTGGCCTTCGATGACGAGGTTGCCGAGGTCGTGGATGACGCCGACGTGGTTCGGGTCGAGCCCGTCGACGAGCCGGATCGCGGCCGACGCCGACGACGTGATCGTGCGGTGGTGGAGCTCGACGAGCGCCTTCACGCCGTGGTGCTTCGCGCGCTCGGCGGCCCACTCGAGGTCGTCGCGGGTCTGCGCGAAGAGCTCGCGGTACTCCCCCGAGCCCGTCGCGGGCATCGTCACGCGCACCTGGCGCGCGCCGAGGGCGGCGGTCGCCGCGAGCATCCGCTCGACGCCGTCGTGGTCGTAGGCCTTCGCGTAGCCGCCGACGCCGCTGAACTCGAGTCCGGCGTCGAGCGTCAACCGCTTGATCTTCTCGACGGATGCCTCGAGGCCCGTCATCGGCACGGTCGCGAGGTTGCCCGCCCAGAACCCGGGCGGTGTCGCGGGCTCCTGATCGGTCACGCGCCACTCGATGCCGTCCCAGCCCTGGTCGGCGAGGTGGCGCACCGCCTCGGCGGGGGTCCAGTCGGGGGTGGATGCGGTGAAGACCGAGAATTTCACGCTGCGGCTCCTGTGTTCTCGTGGCGGATCTGGTGGTGCTCGCCCGGGTCGAGGGCGATGGGCGTCTCGTCGAAGGCCCCCGCGAGCACCTCGTCGACCCGAATGGGCCGGCCGAGCCGCGCCGAAAGGTAGACGGAGCGCACGACGGCGAGGGCCGTGACGGCGTCGGCGACGCGCACGCCGGGCGCGGCGCCGTCGCGGATGCTCGAGACGATGTCGACGTACTGGCGGGCGTGCCCGATGACGAAGGCGTCGGCGGGCTTCGGCGTGCCGACGAGGTCGCCCGGGCCGAGGATCTCGGCGGCCTGGTTCTGCGAGGCGTTGCCGTCCGCGACATCCGTCTCGACCCACGCATGCAGGTACTCGAGCTGGTCGTCCTGGATGATCGCCGAGCCGAGCGACCCGAGCACCGAGAGCCGCACGCCCGTGCCGGGGTAGGCGGCCGTCGTCGCGTGCAGCACGGCGAGCGCGCCCGACTCGAAGCGCACGGTCGCGACGGCGACGTCTTCGACCTCGATGCGCTCGTGCGCGAGGCGCGCGGTCTGCGCCGACACCTCGACGGGCCGGCCGAGGAACCAGAGCAGCAGGTCGACGGTGTGCACGCCCTGGTTCATGAGGGCGCCGCCGCCGTCGAGCTCCCACGTGCCGCGCCACTGGCCCGAGTCGTAGTACGCCTGGCTGCGCCACCAGGCCACGGATGCCACGGCGCTCGTGATGCGTCCAAGCCCGCCGCTGCGCACGGCCTGCGCGACGGCGACCGACGCGGGGTCGAAGCGGTGCTGGCTGATGACCGAGACGAGCGTGCCGCTCCGCTCGGCCCCGTCGGCGAGCTCTTGGATGCGGCGGGCCCGGGCGAGGTCGACGTCGAGCGGCTTCTCGATGACGACGTGCGCGCCCGCGTCGAGGGAGGCCGCGGCCTGTTCGACGTGCATGCCGCTCGGCGTGCAGATGACGACGACGTCTGGGCGCGAGCGTGCGAGCGCGTCGTCGAGGTCGGCGAACACTGCGGGGCGCGGAGCGCCGAGCTCCTCGACGACGACGCCCGCGAGCCGTTCGGCCGCGTCGACGAAGGGGTCGACGAGGACGGCGACGTCGATGCCGTCGACGCGGGCGATGGCGCGTGCATGGTTGAGTCCGATGATGCCGCAGCCGACGATGGCGGCGCGCAGTGCAGTGGGCTGTGCCGTGGTGGGCTTCGCAGTGGTCATGCCAGTCCGACCCCGATCCTCTCCGTGAGTGCGCGGAACGCGCGTGCGGCCCGGCCGAAGCCGGCGGGGCCCGAGTAGCCGATCGAATGCCCCGCGACGACGAGGTGCGGTTCGAGGGAGGCGAAGCCCTCGTAGCCGTCGTCGCGCAGGGCGGTGAGCGTTTCGAGCAGTTCGCCGTCGCCCTCGCCCGCGGGCACGACCTCGCCCGAGCCCATGCGGGCGTCCTTCACCTGCAGGTACGCGAGGTGCGGGCGGAGGAGCGCATAGCCGTCGGTGAACGGCCGCACGCCGACCTGCACGAAGTTGGCGTTGTCCCACGCGACGCGGAGCCGGGCGGAGCCGACCGACTCGACGAGGTCGAGCACGCGCTCGGGGACGTCGCCGTAGATCTCCTTCTCGTTCTCGTGCACGAGGGTGACGCCCTCGCGCTCGGCGAGGCGCGCGAGCGCGGCCATGCGCTCGAGCACGTCGTCGCGCACGTCGTCGGGCGTCCGGTCGGGCGCGCGGTAGAAGGAGAAGATCCTGATGAAGGATGCCTCGAGCGCGTGCGCCGCCCGGATGGCCCGGCCGAGGCGTTCGAGCTCGTGCTCGACGGGCAGCGCGACCTCGGCCTTGCCGACGGGCGAGGCGATCGCCGAGACCTGCATGCCGCGGTCGCGGACGAGGGCGGCGAGGGTGTCGAGGCGCTCGCCGTCGAGATCGACGATGTTGTCGCCCCACGCGCTCCGGACTTCGATCGCACGTGCGCCGACGGCTTCGAGCACCGCGAGCTGGATGACCGGGTCGGCGTCGATCTCGTCGCCGAAGCCCGAAAGCCGCCACGTCGTCGTCGGCCGATCGCTCACCTGGTGCTCTCCATCGAGTTGGTCTGACGGCGCTGGACGGCGCCGGGTGAACGCGACACTATGACGAAGGCAACACGGCTGCAACCGTTTGCCATTTCTTGCCATCCTGTGCTTCACTCGCCGCATGACCCAGCCGACGGGGGCGGGGACGGACCGCCCGGCGACCCTCGCAGACATCGCCGCAGCCACGGGAGTGGCCGTGTCGACCGTGTCGCGCGCACTCAGCAATCCGAGCCGTGTGAACCGTGAGACGCGAGAGCGCATCGAACGCGTCGCGGCCGACCTCGACTACGTCGCGAACGGTCACGCGCGCGCCCTCACGTCGGGCCGCACGGGCGCGATCGCCGTCCTCATCGCCGACGTCACGAACCCCTTCTACTTCGGCGTGCTGCGGGGCGCGCAGCAGCAGTCCCGCGCGGCCGGGTACACGCAGATCCTCGTCGACACCGACGAGAGCGGCGAGCTCGAGGACCAGGTGCTGAAGCGCCTGCGTCGCAGCTACGACGGCGCGTTGCTCGCGGCATCCCGACTCTCCGACCGCCGCCTCGCGGCGCTCGCGCAGGAGATCCCGCTCGTCGCCCTCAATCGCCAGACCGCGGGCGTGCCGAGCGTCTTCATCGACAGCCCGAGCGGCGTCGAGCAGGCCCTCGAGCACCTCGTCTCACTCGGGCACCGGCGCATCGCCTATGCGTCAGGCCCGCGCACGTCGTTCTCGAACGCGGGCCGGTGGCGCGCGATGCGCCGCGCGGGCGCGCGCCTCGGCGTCGAGCCGATCCTCGTGGGCCCGTTCTCGTCGCGGCAGAGCGCGGGAGCCGCGGCGGCCGAAGCGGTGCTCAACGCGGATGTCACGGCCTGCATCGCGTTCAACGACCTTCTCGCGATCGGCATGCTCACGCGGCTGCGCGAGCGTGGGGTGGATGTCCCGGGCGACCTGTCGATCGTCGGCTGCGACGACATCTTCGGCGCCGACTTCTGCAACCCGCCGCTCACGACCCTCACGGCCCCCGTCGAGCAAGCCGGCCGCACGGCGGTCGCGATGCTCCTCGCGCGGCTCGAGGAGTCGCGGCTCCCCGTCGCGAACTCGACCCTTCCCACCCACTTGACTGTGCGGGCCTCGACCGGCCCCGTGCCCGATCACCGGAGCGACCGATGAGCGCGCTGCGCCCCCACCCCGACCGCCTGCTGCCTGCCGACCCGGCGGTGCGCGCCGTCGCGCGCCGCCTGTACGACGAGGTCGCGGATGCGCCGATCCTCTCGCCGCACGGACACGTCGACGCCGGCATGCTCCTGCGCGACGACTCGTTCCCCGACCCCGCGACGCTCTTCGTGACGCCCGACCACTACGTGACCCGGCTCCTGCACGCGAACGGCGTGCCGCTCGAGCGGCTCGGCGTCCGGCAGAAGCGTGAAAGCGCCTCGCCCGACTCCCGCGACGCGTGGCGCGCGTTCTGCGAGCACTGGGACGACTTCCTCGCCACACCCGTGCGGTTCTGGATCGAGTCCGAGCTGCACGACGTCTTCGGCGTCGACGTGCAGCCCTCGGCGGCGACGGCCGACGAGCTGTTCGACCAGCTGTCGGAACGGCTCGCGCAGCCCGAGTTCCGGCCGCGGGCGCTCTTCGAGCGGTTCCGCATCGAGGTGCTCGCGACGACCGACGACCCCGCCGACGACCTCGCCGCCCACCGCGCGCTCGCGGCCGATCCGACGTTCACGGGCCGGGTCATCCCGACCTTCCGCCCTGACCGCTACCTCGACCCGACCGCACCGGGATGGGCCGCCGACCTCGACCGGCTCGCCGCCGCGTCGGGCGTCGACTGCGGCACGCACGCGGGGTTCCTCGACGCGCTCCGCGCGCGGCGCGCGGCGTTCGCCTCCGCGGGGGCGACCTCGACCGACACGGGCGCGCCGGACGCGCACTGCGAGCCGCTGTCCGACGCCGACGCCGAGCGCATCCACCGCGCCGGGCTTGCGGGCACGGCGACGCCCGAGCAGGGCGTCGCGTACCGGCGCAGCATGCTCTTCCGCCTCGCCGAGATGAGCGCCGACGACGGGCTCGTCATGCAGTTGCACGCGGGCGTCATCCGCAACCACCACCGTCCGACGTTCGACGCCTTCGGGCCCGACACCGGCCACGACCTGCCCGCCCCCGGCGGGTTCACGCGGGCGCTCACGCCGATCCTCGAGCGCTTCGGGACATCCGAGACGTTTCGCATCGTGCTCTTCACGCTCGACGAGACCCTCTTCAGCCGCGACATCGGCCCCCTCGCGGGGTTCTACCCGAGCGTCTACGCGGGCGCCCCGTGGTGGTTCCTCGACACGCCCGCCGCGATCGCGCGCTACCGCGCGGCCGTGACCGACAGCGCGGGCGTCGCGAAGACGAGCGGCTTCATCGACGACACGCGCGCGTTCTGCTCGATCCCGGCGCGGCACGACATGTCGAGACGGGCGGATGCCGCGTGGCTCGCCGGGCTCGTGACGACCCACCAGCTCGGCGAAGACGAGGCCGCGGGCATCGCGCGACGGCTCGTCGACGACATCCCGCGGGCGACGTTCCGACTCGGATAGCGGCGCCCGCCTGCTCCGCCGGCGCCCCGCTACGCCGCCGGCCGCTCCCGGCGCGGCTCGATGCGCACGGGCCGCCACGGCCGGCGCAGGTCGAACGCGAGCCGCAGCTCGCGCGCCCGCGCGAGCCCGATGCCGATGACGAGCGCGGCGAGCGCGGGGACGGCGCCCGCGACGACGAAGCCGGCCTGCGGGCCGAACTGCTCGGCGACGAATCCGATGATGACGCCGCCGAGCGCCTGCCCGCCGAGCAGCACCATGAAGTAGAACGACATGATGCGCCCGCGGATGACGAGGTTCGTCGAGAGCTGGGTCATCGACTCGGCGCCCGTCGCGAACAGCAGGCGCGCGAGGCCCAGCCCGACGAGCGCCGACAGGAACGCGAAGTACCAGGGCGCGAGCCCCGCGAACGCCGTGACGAGCCCGTACGCGCACGCCGCCGCGACGATGCTCCGCAGCCGGAGGGTCCGACGCCTCGCCGAGGTGAGGGCGCCGAGGAAGGCACCGAGCGCGGCGAGCGAGCTGTAGAGGCCGTATCCCGCGGCCCCTGTGCCGTACCGGTCGTCGGCGGCCGCCGCGAGCAGCACGGGGAGGTTCATCCCGAACACCGAGACGAACGCGAGGAGCACGATGGGCCAGCGGATCGTCGGTTTGGATGCCGCGTACCGGATCGCCTCGCGGATCTGCCCCCGTGCGCGCACCGCCTGGGGCGCCGGGCGCAGCTCGCGCTTGCGCATCGACAGCAGCGCGACGACGGCGACGAGCGACGTGCCGGCGTTGACGGCGATCGACCAGCCCGACCCGATGACGACGATCATCGCGCCGCTCACGGCGGGCCCGGCGAGTCCGCCGAGGTGGAAGACGCCCGCGTTGAGGCTGATCGCGTTACGGAGGCGCGCGGGGCCGACCATCTCGCTCATGAACGCCGCACGCGCGGGCGCGTCGATCGCGGTCGACGTTCCGAGCACGGCCGCCGCGACCATGACCTGCCACGTCTGCACGACGCCCGTGAGCACGAACGTCGCGAGCACGGCGTTCACGACGACGCCGACGGTCTGGGTGCCGATGAGGAGGCGCCGCCTCGAGAACCGGTCGGAGACGACGCCCGCCCACGCACCGAGGATCAGGGTCGGTGCGAACTGGAGGCTCACGGTGAGGCCGACGAGGCCGACGTCGCCCGTGAGTTCGAGCACGAGCCAGTCGATCGCGACGCGCTGCATCCAGCCGCCCGTGTTCGCGAAGATCTGGGCGAGGAAGTAGAGCCGGTAGTTGAAGACCGCGAGGGCGGAGAAGGTGTCGCGGAAGCCCTGTCGTTCGCCGATCACGGGAATGGGCTCGGTCGCTCCCGGGTCGAGCCGGTCGCCGGGCGCCGTCATCGTCGCTCCTTCAAATGTGTTGAATTTCACACTAGTGTGACAATCATCACAGATTCAACGTCGTCGGCCGAGTAGAGCCGACGGCGGACGCCATGTCGACGGTCGAGGAGGACCGATGCGCATCACCGGCTACGAAGTGTTCCCGTTCGCGAACCCCACACCCGAGATCGGCGGCCCGGTCTGGCTCTTCGTCCGACTCGACACCGACGAGGGCGTCTCGGGGTACGGCGAGGTCTTCGGGTCCTCCCTCTACTCGCCGCCCCTCACCCTCGCGGCGGTCATCTCCGACTTCATCCGCGAGTTCGCCGTCGGCGGGAACCCCTTCGAGACCGAGCGATTCATCCACCGGGTCTACAACAGCCACTACACGCGAAGCGGCGACCTCGGGAAGTTCGCGATCGCGAGCGCCGTCGAGATCGCCATGTGGGACATCCAGGGCAAAGCGCTCGACCGCCCCGTCCACGAGCTCCTCGGCGGCCGCATGCGCGACGCCGTGCGCATGTACAGCTACATCTCAGCCACCCCCGGACTCTCCTCCGACGCGTTCTGGGCCGACGACGACGCCATCCGCGCGCGCTGCGCCGACCTCGTCGCGACGGGCTTCACGGCGCTCAAGCTCGACCCCTTCCCCCTCCTCACGAGCGACGATGACCTCGCCGGCCAGGTCGTGCCCGTGCAGCCCACCGAGCGACAGCTCGACGAGGCCGAACGCATCATCGCCGCCGTCCACGACGGCCTCGCGGGCAAGGCGTCGCTCATCGTCGGCACCCACGGCCAGTTCACCGCCTCGGGTGCCGTGCGCGTCGCCCGCCGCATCGAACGGTTCGACCCGCTGTGGTTCGAGGAGCCCGTGCCCCCGGAGCTCCCCTTCGAGATGGCCGAGGTCGCCAAGCACACGGGCGTCCCGATCGCCGCGGGCGAGCGCCTCGCCGGCAAGGCCGGGTTCGCGACCCTCGCGCGCCTGCAGGCCGCGAACATATTCAACCTCGACGTCACCCAGGTGGGCGGCCTCCTCGAGTCGAAGAAGGTCGCGGCGCTCGCCGAGGCGAACGGCATCCAGGTGACGCCCCACGTCTTCGGCGGTCCGCTCGTCGCCGCAGCGTCGCTGCAACTCGCGCTGACCCTCCCGAACCTCCTCATCATGGAGGGCAACGGCGTCTACGACGGCACCTACGCCGACCTGCTCGTCGACCCGATCGACTGGCGCGACGGAATGCTCCACCCCTCGGAGCGCCCCGGGATGGGACATGATCTCAACGAGGAGTACGCGCGGGCGCATCCCGTGACGACCGAGGCGTTCCAGTACCGGCGTCCGGCGACGTCGTACCTGTGAGCCACGAGATCTGTGACCCACGAGACATCCGAAGTGAGTAATTCCGCACAAATGATTGTGCTGAAGATCACATTTGAATAGGCTCGATCCCAGCGCGAGGTCGCGCGACGCCGCAGCGACCTCGGACGAAACCCTCGATGGCGAAAGGTTCCCCGTGGTCCACCACTCCGTCTCACTCCAGCTCTACAGCGTGCGCGACGCACTCGAGGCCGACCCCGTCGGCACGATCGACCGGGTCGCCGCGCTCGGTTTCACCGCCGTCGAATCGGGCTTCAAGGCGCTCACCGCGCACCCCGAACTCGTCGACGCGATCCACCGCAACGACCTCGCGACGCCCACCATGACGTCGCCCCTCTTCCGCGTCGCCGACCGCGAGGCCGTCTGGGCGCTCGCGAAGCGCCTCGGGGCGCACACCGTCGTCGAGACGTTCATCCCCGAAGAGCACTGGACGAGCGTCGAAGACGTCGACGCGATCGCCGCCGAGCTCAACGCGTCGGCCGCAGAAGCCGCCGCGCACGGCCTGCGCGTCGGCTACCACAACCACTGGTGGGAGCTCGAGACGCGCTTCGACGGCGTGCAGGCGATGGAGCTCCTCATCGACCGTCTCGTGCCCGAGGTGATCCTCGAGATCGACGCCTACTGGGTCGCCGTCGGCGGCGAGGACGCCGTCGCGTTCGTCGGCCGCCACGCCGACCGCATCCGCTACCTGCACCTGAAAGACGGCCCCATCGACCGCGAGAACACCCACCAGCGTCCCGCGGGCACCGGTTCGATGCCGATCCGCGAGCTCATCGCCGCCGCGACCTCGCTCGAGGGCGTCGTCGTCGAGTTCGACGCCTACGACGGCGACGTGTTCGCCGCGTCGGAACAGAGCCGCCTCTATCTCACGGGCATCGTGGGCGGCAGCGTCGAGACCGGCAGCGTCGAGACCGGCGCCGTCGAGACCGGCACCGTCGAGACCGGGGCGAACGCGTGAGCGGGCCACTCGGCATCGGCGTCATCGGCGCCGGCACGATCAGCAACCAGTACCTCCGCAACATGACGGCGTTCCCCGACCTGAACGTCGTGATCGTGGGCGACCTCTTCGAAGACAAGGCGGCCGAGCAGGCGGCCGCCTACGGCGTCGCCGAGTCGGGGTCTCCCGAGGCCGTCCTGAACCACCCGGGCGTCGACCTCGTCGTGAACCTCACGATCCCGCAGGCGCACGCCGAGGTGTCGTCGGCCGCGCTCGCGGCGGGCAAGCACGTGTTCAGCGAGAAGCCGTTCGCGACCTCGCGCGAAGAGGGCCTCGCGCTCCTCGCGCAGGCCGACGCCGCGGGCCTCCGCGTCGGCGGCGCGCCCGACACCTTCCTCGGGGCGGGCCTGCAGACCGCGCGGCGCATCATCGAGCGCGGCGACATCGGCACGCCCCTCACGGGCCTCACCCTCTTCGAGGTGCCGGGCCCCGTCGACGACCACCGCAACCTCGAGGTGCTGCTCTCGCGCGGCGCCGGGCCGCTCTGGGACATGGGCCCGTACTACCTCACGGCGCTCAGCCAGGTGTTCGGCTCGTTCTCGTCGGTCGTCGCGTCGGCGCGAACGGCGCGGCCGCAGCGCACGCTCCTCGTCGGGCCCAAGGCCGGTCAGGTGCACGACGTGCAGGTGCCGACGCACGTGAGCGTCCTCGCCGACTTCGCGGGCGGTGGCGAGTCGGTGACGACCCTCAGCTGGGACTCCCCGCATCGCCGCGTCGGCCACGTCGAGATCGTCGGCACGGAGGCGACGCTCTCGATCCCCGACCCCAACGAGTTCGACGGCACGCTGCGCATCAAGCGCAAGGGCAACGAGCAGTGGACGGATGTCCCCGCCACTGGCGCCGTCGGCGGGCGCGGCCTCGGCCCGCTCGACATCGCGCGCTCGATCGCGGCGGGCGTCCCGCACCGCGCGTCGGGCCTGCTCGCGTACCACGTGCTCGACACGATGGCGTCGGTCACCGAGTCGATCGAGCGGCACGAATGGGTGGATGTCGCAAGCGAAGTGCCTGCGACGCCGCCCATCCCCGAGGACTGGGACCCGTACGCCGCGACGCTGTAACGCGACACGACCCTCGCGAGGGCGGGTGCGGACTCGGGTCCGCACCCGCCCTCGACGTGTCGGCGCCGCCGCACGTCCCCCGGTCGACGCAACTCAGGACGAATCGGCCGACATGCCGCGGGTGCGCCTCCGACACGCCGGAGAACACCGGGGGTCTTCCTGAATTGCGGAGGGAGTGGGGCGCGGGAGACCGGGCGCGCGGATGCCTCGGGGTTCCTAGTCGCCCGCGAGCCGCTCCACGGCGTCGGCGAGCGCGTCGTCGTCTCCGACGTTGCCGGCGAAGACGACGTAGGGCAGGCCGGACGCCTCGGGCCCGCGCTCGGCCCACACCGACACCATTCCGGGGAAGAGCTGCCCGAGCACCTCGGCGCGCGTGATCCCGAGGGCATCGGTCGCAATGTCGCTCGACGTGATGCCGCCCTTCGCGATGACCCATCCGGGGCGGCGCGCGGCCGAGGCATCCCGCACGACCCGCACGAGCGCCTCCGAGACGGCTGCCGCGAACGCGAGGCTCGCGGCGGGGTCGGCGCCGTCGCGGCGCGCGCGGCTCGTCGAGACGACGGCGTCGCCGCGTCCGAGGGCTGCGACGAGCTCGTCGGTCGCGCGGCGGATCTCGGCTTCGGCGGTCTCGCGGGCGATCGCGAGCTCCAGGACGTCGAGCTCGACCTGTCCCAGGCCGGGCCGTCGTTCGCGGAGGCGCGCGAGCTGGCGCGTCGTCAGCTCGACGTGCGAGCCGACGACGACGAGTCCCGCGCGGCCGGGCGACGCACCGAGCTCGGCGGGGGCGAGCGGGTCGCGCGGCTCGAGCCCGAGGAGGGCCGCGACGAACGACGGTCCGCTCCGGACGAGCACCCGGCGCCCCTCCGCCTGCGTGAGGAGGATCCCCTCGGCGGCCGTGTCGAGGTCGGCGCGCGTGAGCGCGTTGAGCACGATCGTGCCGCCGCCCGCGACGCCCAGCACGAGGTCGCGCACGCGTGCGGCGCCGTCGTCGGCGCGGAGCGCCACGAGCGGGATCGCGGCGACGTCGGCCGCGCGCACCGCGCCGCCCGTGCGCTCCTCGACCCAGTCGCGCAGGTTCGACGATCGGAACCCGAACGTCGCGTCGCGCGCGTAGTCGGTCTCGCCGACGGGCGTCTCCCCGTCGCCACGGCGCACGAGGTGCACGTCGTCGCGCGTCACACGGCCCGCCTCGAGGTAGGCGGGCGCGATGACGACGGCGTCGTACGGATGCCCCGCGGCGCGCGCGATCCCGTCGAGCACGTCGGCTTCGAGCGGGTGGTGG
Organism: Agromyces protaetiae; assembly: GCF_004135405.1. Lineage (NCBI taxonomy): Bacteria > Bacillati > Actinomycetota > Actinomycetes > Micrococcales > Microbacteriaceae > Agromyces > Agromyces protaetiae. The sequence continues at coordinate 1,906,943 of NZ_CP035491.1, read as the reverse complement.
CCGCGCAGCGTCGAGTCGCCGCGGAGCAGCAGGTCGGTCGCGACCCCGACTCTGGCGGCCGATGCCTCGACGGCGGCGGCGATCTCGCGCACGCGCGCGGCCGCGGCATCCGGCTGCAGCGACCTCGTGTTCGTGAGCACGAAGACCGCGCCCGCCGACTGCGCGAGCGCCCAGTCGAGCTCGGGCCCGTGCCAGGTCGTCACGATCGGGACGCCGTGCACCGACTGGCTGCCCGTCGGGTCGTCGTCGAACACGACGAGCACGCGCCCTCGAGCCGCGCGGAGCGCGCGGACGCGGGCGGCGGTCGACGTCGTCGCGGTCTCGTCGAGCGCTGTCTCGTCGAGCGCGGTCTCCGTCACGGCCACGCCTCGTCAACCGGCGAGTTCGTGCACGCGCTCGGCGAGCTGTCCGACGCCGAGGCGCGGGCTCACGAGCACGGGCACGCCCGTCTCCTGCTCGATGCGCTCGGCGAGCCGCGACATCGACGCCTGGGCGAGCACGAGGAGCTCGACGTCGGCGGCGAGCGCCTTCGCCTCGGCGACGACGAGCTCGTCGTGACGTGCCCGGTCGCCCGCCACGAGGATGTCGAACGCGCCTTCGGCGAGTCGCGGCGTCGTCGTCACCTCGCGGCCCTGGAGGCCAGCGTGCTTCACGATGAGGTCGGACGTCGGCCCGAGGGTCGTCGGCACGGTCGCGAGCACGCCGATGCGCTCGGCGCGCGAGGCGGCCTCGTGCGCCATGGCGTCGTCGACCTTCACGACGGGCACGTTGACGCGCCGCGCGGCGACGTCGAGCGCAGGTCCGAGCGACGAGCACGCCGAGAAGATGAGGTCGGCTCCAGCCGCCTCCGCGGCTTCGGCGAGGTGCACCATGCGCTCGGTGCTCTCGTCGGAGATGCCGTTGTCGTGGATGACGGTCGCGAGCACGTCGGAGTCGACGAAGTGCACGATCTCGGCGTCGGGGACGAGTTCGTCCATGAGCTCGTCGAACAGGGGGTCGGTCTTCACGAAGACGAAGCTCGTGTGGAGGACGGCGATCTTGGTCATGGGGTTCCTTTCGGGATGGCTGGTGCCGCGTCGCGCGTTCAGCGCGCGCCGCGCGTGTTGACGTAGAGGGAGTAGACCGACGTCGTCGCGGTCATGAAGAGGCGGTTGCGGCTGCGTCCGCCGAAGGCCACATTCGCGCACCGCTCGGGCAGGTCGATCGCGCCGATGAGGGTCGCGTCGGGCGCGTACACGCGAACGCCGTCGAGGCCCTCGCCGCCGCTCCACCCGCACCAGAGGTTGCCGTCCTCGTCGACCCGGAGTCCGTCGGGCACGCCTTCGACGGCGTCGATGAAGACGCGCTGGTTCGAGAGCGTGCCGGCCGAGACATCCGCATCGAACGAGAGGATGCGCCGCCGCGGCTGCGAGCGCGACTCGACGACGTAGAGTGTGCGCTCGTCGGGCGAGAAGGCGAGGCCGTTGGGGTAGGCGAGGTCGGGCGCGGGAGTCGTGAGCGTGCCGTCGGGCGCGACGCGGTAGAGGTGCGTGGGCAGCTCAGGTTCGGCGCGGAAGCCCTCGTAGTCGCCGAGGATGCCGAAGCACGGGTCGCTGAACCACACGGCGCCGTCGCTCGACGCGACGACGTCGTTGGGCGAGTTGAGCCGCTTGCCCTCGAACGCATCGGCGAGCACGGTGCGCGTGCCGTCGTACTCGGTGCGCGTCACGCGGCGCGTGCCGTGCTCGCACGTCACGAGCCGGCCCTGCGAGTCGCGCGTGTTGCCGTTCGAGTAGTCCGACGGCGAGCGGAACACGCTCGTCTCCCCCGTCGCCTCGTCCCACCGGAGCATCCGGTTGTTGGGGATGTCGCTCCAGAACAGGCTCCGCTGGTCACCGAACCACACGGGGCCCTCGGCCCAGCGGAAGCCCGTCGCGATGCGCTCGACCTTCGCGGTGCCGACGACGTAACGGCGGAAGCGTTCGTCGACGACGCGCACGGCGGGGTCGGGCGTGCGGAGCACGGGTCGCCAGTCGTTGCTCATGAACCGGTCGTCAGTCATGAGGCGGTCCCTTCTCGAAGCGCGACGCCGAGCCGTTCGAGCAGCGTGTCGACGCCGAGCTGCACGATCGACGTGTCGCTTGCGACGCCGATGAACGCGATGTCGTGCTGCGCGGCGCGCTCGCGCGCCTCGTCGAGGCGGAGCGTCAGGTAGCCCGCGGGCACGCCGAGCTCGGCGAGGCGGGCGAACGCGCCGTCGACGGCGGCCTGGACGTCGGGATGTCCCGCGTCGCCCAGGTGCCCCATCGACGCCGCGAGGTCGCTCGGCCCGATGAAGACGGCGTCGACGCCCGGCACGGCGGCGATCGCGTCGAGGTTGCGGAGCCCCTCCTCGGTCTCGAGCTGCACGATGACGCACAGCTCGTCGGCCGCCGAGAGCGCGTACCCCTTCGTGCGCCCGTAGCCCGCGGCGCGCGTGATGCCCGACACCCCGCGGATGCCCTCAGGGGATAGCGGGTGGATGCCACGGCGAGCGCCGCCGCCTCGGCCGTGCCGATCGACGGGAAGAGGAGCGTACGGACGCCGACGTCGAGGAGGCGTTTGACGAGGATCGGGTCGTTCCATGCGGGGCGCACGATCGCCTCGGTGCGAGCGGCGTCGAGGACGCGCAGCCGGTCGACGACGCCGAGGACGTCGGTCGGGGCGTGCTCGGTGTCGACGACCATCCAGTCGAAGCCGCGCGCGGCGAGGAGTTCGACGAGCGACGCGTCGGCCATCGTCGCGAACAGGCCGATCTGCCGCTCGCCCGCGCGGAGGCGGCGCTTGAACTCGTTCACGGGCGGGTTCACAGCGGCAGCGGCTTCAGGCTCGTGAGGCCGCCGTCGATCGCGAGCACGCTCCCGACGATCGAGGTGGCGTCGCGGTCGGACAGGTAGAGCACGCCGCGCGCGATCTCGTCGGGACGCACCATGACCCCCGTGGGCTGGCGCTCGTCGTACGCGCGCCGCTGCGCGTCGGGGTCGGGGGCTGCGTCGATGAGCGCGCCGATGAGCGGCGTGTCGACGGTGCCCGGCGCGACGCAGTTGACGCGGATGCCCTCTTCGACGAGGTCCGCGGCCATCGCGCGCGACATCGCTTCGACGGCGCCCTTGGTGCCCGCGTAGAGCACGCGTCGGCGGAGGCCCGTGTGCACGGTGCACGATCCCATGAGCGTGATGCTCGCGGCATCCGACCGGCGAAGCCACGGCAGCGCGGCGCGCGTGACGCGCACCATCCCGAGCACGTTGACGTCGTAGACGCGCGTCCAGTCGGCCATCTCGCCGTCGGTGACGGTCGCGGGGTAGCTGACGCCCGCGTTGCTCACGAGGACGTCGATGCGGCCGTGCGGGGCGGCGAAGGCGGCGATGGATGCCTCGACGCCCGCGTCGTCGGTCACGTCGGCCTCGATCGGCACCGACCCGGCGGGCACGTCCGAGACGTCGCGGTCGAGGGCGCCGACGATCGCGCCGGTCTCGACGAACACCTGCGCGATCGCGTGGCCGATGCCCGCGCCCGCTCCCGTGACGACGACGACGCGCCCGGCGTTGCGCTCGGACTCGCTCATGCGTTCGCCTCCCTCTCTCCCATGGTCATGCGCGCGCCTGCAACGCCTCGATGATGCGGCCCATCGCGTGCTCCCTCTCGCTCATGCGCGCGCCTGCAGCGCTTCGATGATGCGGATCGGTTCGATCGCGTCGCGCGGGTCGACGGGCATGAGCCCGTCGCCCTCGAGCGCGGCGGCGACCCGCCGGTAGAACTCGCGGTAGCCGCCGCGTTCGGTGGGCACGACGGATGTCTCGCCGTCGCGCCCGAGGAGGCCGTCGCCGCCTTCGTCGGTGACGCCGTAGGCCGCGTCGAGCGGGCTCAGCCCGCCCGCGAGCTGCGCCTCCTGCGGGTCGAGTCCCCACTTGGTGTAGGCCGACGCGCTCCCGAGCACACGGAAGCGGAACCCGCGCTGCGCGACGAGGCTCGCCATCGCGAGGTGACTGCGCACCCCCGAGGCATGGGTGAGGGCGATGAACGCGTCGTCGTCGTTGACGCCGCCCTCGCGGCGCACATCGAGCTCGCCGTAGACGTCGGCGACGGGCCCGAAGAGGCGGATCGCCTGGTCGATGAGGTGCGCGCCGAGGTCGTAGGCGACGCCGCCGCCCTCGGCGCCCGGCGTGCCCGACTTCCATTCGGGGCGCGGGCGCGACGAGATCCATTCGAACCGCGACTCGAAGCGCCAGACGTCGCCGAGGGCGCCGTCGTCGATGAGCTTCTTCACGGTCAGGAAGTCGCCGTCCCACCGCCGGTTCTGGAACACCGTGAGCGGCACGCCGCGCTCCTCGGCCGATGCGACGAGCCGTTCGGCGTCGGCCGCGCGTACGGCGAGCGGCTTGTCGACGACGGTCGCGAAGCCCGCCTCGATCGACCGTTCCGCGAGCTCGAGGTGGCGGGGCGTGGGGGCGGCGACCACGACGAGGTCGAGGTCATCGCGCGAGAAGAGCTCGGAGACATCCGACACGATCTCTGCCTTCGGATGCCTCCTCCGCGCGTCGGCGGCGCGCTCAGCGTCGCCCGTGACGATCGCGGCGAGCTCGAGCCCCGCTTCGGCCGCGATGAGCGGCCCGTGGAAGACGCGGCCCGCGAGACCGAATCCGATGACGCCGACCCGGCGCGCCATCAGCGCACCGCCGATGCGGCCTGCAGCACGCGCGCGCCGATCTCGCCGCCGACCTCGATGCCGCGCGGGCCCGTCCAGGCTGCGATGATGCGTTGGCAGTCGACGATGTCGGCGCGCCCGCCCGCGAGGCCGCTCTCTGGCGGCACGCCGTCGGTCACCATCGCCGCGAACCGTTCGAGCTGCACCTCGAACGCCTCGGCGACGCTGCGGCGGATGACCCGGCGCTCCGCGCCGTCGTCGAGGGTCGAGACCGTGAGCTCGGTGGGCGCGTGCAGGAGGTACGGCGAGGGGAACACGAGTTCGAGGATGCCGCCGCCGTGGATGACGCGCACGGTCTCGCGGTAGGCGGGGAAGTCGGGAAGGTAGTGCCACGCGAGGCGGAACCGTCCGCCGTTCCCGAGGACGCCCGATGCCGCCACCTGCGGCGGGATCTCGCCCATCGACCGTTTGTCGCGCGAGATGTCGCGCACCTGGGTCGCGCTCGTCTGGCGCCACACGTCGGCGTGGTCGACCGAGGCGGGGATCGTGCCGAGGCTCCGCATGACGGAGAGGTCGTGCGCGAGGCTGCCGACGAGGGGCACGCGGTAGGTGCGCCACACGTCGAGGTCGGCGTCGCCGACGGCGATGCGGCGGAGCCGGTCGTCCTCGGCCTCCTGCGCCGCGACGACGTCGGCGGGCGGCGGCGAGGACGGCGTCACGATGTGCGCGATCGCGAGCTGCGGCGCGCTCGGCGGATGCAGCACGGTCACTTCGACGCTGCGCACGTCGTCGAGCTCGGCGACGAGTTCGGATGCCGCGACGACGGCGGGGTCGTACTGCTTCATGTAGCCGAGCAGGATGCCGGGAGCACCGCCGCCCGCGGCTGCGGCCCGCTCGGCCTCGATGAGTGCGTCGACCTCGGTCGTCGTGTAGGCGAGCGGCTTCTCGCAGAACACCGGCAGGCCGGCCCGCCACGCCTGGAGCACGGGCTCGGCGTGCGAGCCGCGCGAGAGGATCATGACGGCGTCGAGGCCTCCGGCGTCGAGCATCGCCTCGAAGTCGGTGAAGCGGCGCGCGGGCGCGACGCCGAAGCGGTCGCCCATGAGGTCGACGAGCTCGGCCGAGAGGTCGCACAGGGCGGCGATCTCGAAGAGGTCGGGGCGGCGCTGCAGGAGCGGCAGGTGCACGGCCTGAGCGACGGCGCCGACCCCGAGCACGCCGACGCGCACGCGTGCGCTCATCGTGCGGGTCCGGTCGTCGTCTGCGCGGCGGCCGCGTCGCTCTCGAGGCCGAACGGCATGCGCAGCACCGACTTGATGTGCTCGCCGCGCTGCATCGCCGAGAACGCGGTCTCCCATTCTTCGACGGGTAGGCGCCGCCGATGATCGACTCGGGCTGGAGGCGCCCAGTGCCGAAGAGGCGCAGCACGGCCTCCCACGTCGACCACGTGTGCGAGTAGCAGCCGTAGAGGGTGACGGCCTTCTTGACGAGCGGGTCGAGGGTGAAGCCGAGCGGCTGCGGGCCCCAGCCGACCTTCGCGATCTCGCCGCCCGGGCGGACGAGCTGCATGCTCTGCTGGAGCGCGGCGCTCACGCCCGTGGCGTCGACGACGACGTCGGCGCCGAGGCCGTCGTGGAGGCGGCCGATGAGGGCGTTCGGGTCTTCGGCGGTGACGTCGACGACGTAGTCGGCGCCGAGCTCCCTCGCCCGGGCGAGCCGGTGCGCGTCGACGGAGGTGCCGAGGACGACGGTCGTGCCGGCGCCCGCGAGGATCGCGAGCTGGAGCACGTTGATGCCGATGGCCCCGGCGCCCTGGATGACGACGAGCGCACCGGGCTTCACGCCCACGCGCTCGATGACGGCGTTGTAGGCGACGGCGTAGGGTTCGGTCATGGCGGCGGCCGCGAAGCTCACCCCGTCGGGGATGCGGTGGAGCACGCGCGGCTCGGCGACGACGTACTCGGCCATTGCGCCGTCGCGCTTGAGTCCGTACCCCTCGCGGAACGGGCACAGGTTGTACTTGCCGGCACGGCAGAGGGCGCACACGCCGCAGATGCTCGCGGCGGTCTCGCACACGACGCGGTCACCGACGACCCAGCCCTCGACGCCCTCGCCGACGGCGGCGACGACGCCCGCCGATTCGTGACCGAGGACCACGGGGAGGATGCCGACCGAGCTCTTGGACTGCGAGTCGTGCCACATGTGGATGTCGGAGCCGCAGACGCCGACCGTGTGCACGCGCACGAGCACTTCGCCCGGCCCCGCTTCGGGGGCCGCGACGTCGCGCACCTCGAGCGCGCCGTCTTCGTTCGCGTACTTGACCAGTGCCCTCACTTGGGATCCTTCCACCTTGAAGAATTGCTACTGCGCGGTGCGCTCCTGGGTCTCCACCGACTGCGGGAGTCACCCCTGGAAGTTACATTCTAATCAAAGTTTGTCACTTTGCGCTCATTTCTTGGTAGCGTGAGGCAACCGCTCATCGACGAGGAGGACCCGTGCGCATCGCAGCATTTCCGAAGGGCTACCTGGAAGCCATGGTGCTCCGCCGCACGAAATCCGTCTACGAGTGGATCGACGAGGCGAAGGCCCTCGGCGTCGACGGCCTCGAACTGCACACGGGCTTCCTGTGGTCGACCGAACCCGGCGAGATCGCCCGCGTCGGCGACGCGATCGCGTCCGCAGGCTTCGAGATGCCCATGATGTGCGCCTCCCCCGACTTCACGAACCCAGACCCCGCCGCGCGCGCCCGTGAGATCGACCAGCAGGCCGAGTTCATGCGCATCACGGCCGAGATCGGCGGCCCCGGCGCGACGTGCCGCGTCCTGAGCGGCCAGGCCCACCCGGGCGTCCCGGTCGACCAGGGCGTCGAGTGGGCCGTCGACGCGATCACCGGCCTCCTCCCGCTCGCCGAAGAGCTCGGCATCGTGGTCGCGATCGAGAACCACTACAAGGCGAGCACCTGGCAGTACCCCGAGTTCGCCCAGCGCCCCGAGATCTTCCACCGCATCGTCGACGCGATCGACGACCGCGTGCGCTTCGGCGTGCAGTTCGACCCGTCGAACGCCATCACGGCGGGCGTCGACTCGGCCGGCTTCCTCGACACCGTGATCGACCGCGTCGTCACGATGCAGGCCTCCGACCGGTTCCTCGAGGCCGGCACGACGATCGACGACCTGCGCCAGGCCGACGGCACCCTCGGCTACTCCCCCGCCCTCAAGCACGGCGTCATCGGCCAAGGCCTCAACGACTACGACCGCATCTTCACGACCCTCGTCGACGCGGGCTACGACGGCTGGATCTCGATCGAAGACGGAGTGAACGGCTTCGACGAGCTCGCCGCATCGGCGCAGTTCCTCCTCGAGGCGCGCGACCGCTGGTTCGGCGGCTCGCACGACGTGCGCGTCGCGTCGCTCGAGGCGGCCAAGGCCGCCGCAGCGGTCGGATGACTCGAGCCCGACCCGTACGCCGCGCACCACGAGACATCCGCACCACGAGACATCCACCCACGAAGGGAACCGCTCCAATGGCACGTCGCATCCGAGGACTCCGACGATCCGATCTCGAGTTCGGCATCGTCCAGGTCTCGCTCGACCTCAAGAACCTCGACGACGCGCTCCGCATGGCCGCGATCGCGATGGAGGCGGGTGCCGACTGGCTCGAGATCGGCACGCCGCTCGCCATGGCCGAGGGCGCGCACGCCGTGCGGCGCCTGCGCGCCGAGTACCCCGACACCCCCTCATCGCCGACCTCAAGATCATGGACGGCGGCTACAACGAGACCAAGATGTACGCCGAGGCCGGCGCCGACGCCGTCGTCGTCATGTCTCGTGCGCACGACGCGACGATCCAGCGGGTCGCCGAGGCGGGCGCCGACTTCGACGTGCTCGTCATGGGCGACGACATCGCCGCTCCCGACCGCGTCGCCGAGGCGCGCCGGCTCGAGGAGCTCGGCGTCGGCATGGTGCTCCACCACATCGGCCACGACCACCGCGGCCTGCACCCCGAGCTGAAGCTCTCGCCGCTCACCGATCTGCCCGCGATCGTCGCGGCGACGACCGTGCCCGTCCAGGCCGTCGGCGGCCTCACGATCGACCAGGCCGTGAGCTGCCCCACGATCGGCGCGGGCGTCGTCGTGTTCGGCGCTCCCCTCGCGATCAGCGACGAGGTGAGCTTCACCATCAACGAGGGCGACATGCCGAAGATCCTCGCCGACGCGATCGCGCGCGTGCATTCGACCCGGGTGACGCAGTGAGCTTCGTGCGACTGCACCACTCCGCATTCGCCCACCCGGTGGGCGCCGAAGACGCCGCGCGCGCGTTCTACGTCGGCGTGCTCGGCCTCGTCGAAGTGCCGAAGCCCGCCACGATGGACCGGACGCGCGGCGCGTGGTTCCGCTCCGAGCCCGACGCGGTCGGCGGGGTGTCGGGCATCGAGATCCACGCGATCCCCGACCCCGCGTTCGCGCCGAACGCCGAGAGCCACCCCGCGATCCTCGTCGACGACCTCGACGGCCTCGCCGAGCGCCTCCTCGCGAACGGCATCGTCGTCGAGCCCGACGACCGGTTCCCCGGCCACCGCCGGTTCCACGCGCACGACCCGTTCGGCAACCGGCTCGAGTTCTTGGAGGAGCTCGGCCCCGGAGCACTCCCACCCGAGACATCCGCATCGACCGCCCAGGAGGCAGCCCTGTGAAGCGCCCCGTGACCCTGTTCACCGCCCAGTGGGCCGACCTCCCCTTCGAGGAGGTCGTGCGGCTCGCCGCCGACTGGGGCTTCGACGGCCTCGAGATCGCGTGCAAGAACCAGCACCTCGACGTCGATCGGGCCCTCGAGGACGACGTCTACCTGCAGGGCCGGCTCGACCTCCTCGAGCGCCACGGCCTCAAGGTGTGGGCGCTCTCGAACCACGCGCAGGGCCAGGTCGTGTGCGACGACCCGCTCGACTTCCGCCACGAGGCGATCGTCGGCCCGCGCACGTGGGGCGACGGCGACCCCGAGGGGGTGCGGGCGCGCGCGTCGGAGCAGTTGACGAAGACCGCGCGGCTCGCCCGCAAGATGGGCGTCGACGTCGTGACGGGGTTCACGGGGTCGAAGATCTGGCGCTACGTCGCGATGTACCCGCCCGTGTCTCAGGCGGTCATCGACGACGGCTACGAGGACTTCGCGCGCCGGTGGAACCCCATCATGGACGTCTTCGACGCCGAGGGCGTGCGCTTCGCGCTCGAGGTGCACCCGTCCGAGATCGCGTACGACTACTACACGACCGAGCGTGCACTCGAGGCGATCGACCACCGCGAGGCGTTCGGCCTCAACTGGGACCCGAGCCACATGCTGTGGCAGGACATCGACCCGGCGAACTTCATCGTCGACTTCGCCGACCGCATCTACCACGTCGACTGCAAGGACACGCGCATCCGCGCGCGCGACGGCCGCGTCGGCCGGCTCGGCTCGCACCTGCCGTGGGACAGCCCGCGGCGCGGCTGGTCGTTCGTCTCGGCGGGCCACGGCGACGTGCCCTTCGAGGACTCGTTCCGCGCGCTCGACGCGATCGGCTACGAGGGCCCCATCTCGATCGAGTGGGAGGACGCGGGCATGAGCCGTTACGAGGGTGCGCCCGCGGCGCTCGCGCACGTGCGCTCGCTCCTGTGGGATCGCCCCCAGGCGGCGTTCGACTCGGTCTTCACGCAGAAGGACTAGGTCCGACCGATCCGCCCCAGATGGGTGTGCGTGAACGCGTCGAAGTACTTGAGGCCGAAGCCCAGCATCCGATCCACCCCCACGTGGAACGCCCAGGAGCACGCGATGAGCGCGAGTACCGTCGACAGACCCTCTTGTGCGGGTGCGGGTGCGATCACGAGCGCCGCCGCGGCCGCGAGGGCCGGCCCCGTGTAATTGTGGATGCCGTTGTAGTACCACGCACCGATCGCGGGGGAACGCAGGTAGCCGAGCGCTGAGAGATCGAAGAGCACGAAACCCGCGAGCGGCACCCACCACCAGGCGGGGTACCACACGACCGTCGCGGTCATCGCGAGGATCGCGATGGCCCCGCTCTCGACCCGTTGGACGATCCTGGTGTTCGAGCGCGCGACGTCTGTCGTCGTCGTCACGTTCTGCTCCTCTCGGTGTCGATACCGCTCTCGGTGTCGATGCGGCTCTTGGTGTCGATACGGCTCTTGCTCTCGATACCGCCGATCGCATCCCCGCCGTCGACGAATGCGGCTCGCGCCGAGTGCCAGCTGTCGGGATCGATCCCCAGCGCAGTCCGCAGATAGGCCGTGCTCAAGCGCTGGATGACAGCCACCCGTTCGGGGCTCTCGTCGGTGGTTTCGGCGACCTCGTATCCGACGATGCCGCCCAACGAGTGCTCGGCGCCGGAGAGCGTCAGAAGGTCGGTCGCACCCGGGCTGTGCGTGTAGGCATCGGTGAACCAGTCGGGCCCGCGGCTCGACATCTTGGATTGATCCCGGTCGCCCGCGACGACCAGTGTCGGCGTGGTCAGCTCACCGAACGACGGACGCATGAACGGGAAGTTCGCTCGCGCGAACGGATGGAGGTTCTCGCCCGCGAGGCCGGTCGCGGCGAGCAGGATGCCTGCGCCGATGCGGCTGTCCGAGGCATCCGGCCCGACCCTGCCCTCCTCGTCGACGATCCGGGCGCCGAGGAGCGACTGGGCGGTCTGCGCTCCCCAGGAGTGACCGGCGACCGCGACGCGACTGCGCTCGATGCGGCCGCGGAGCCCGGGGACCGCTGCTTCGATGGTGTCGAGTTGGTCGAGGATGCGGGTGAGATCCGCGATTCGCTCCTTCCAGATGGTCGGGAACACCGGGTGGTCGAACCCGAAACCGTTCCGTCGCGAATCCAGGTGGGTCGGCTGGATCACCGCGAACCCGCGGGAAGCCCAGAACGCCGTCAGCGGCGCATAGCCGTCGAGATTCCACCCGTTGCCGTGCGAGAACAGCACCACCGGGAGGCGCTGCCCGGTTGCCGGGGCCGACACTCGCACCTCCAGCGGAACGGGTCGTCTCTGAGCCGACAGCTCGAGCGGCGCGAGGCTGACCACGGGAGCACTCGGTCCGATGATGCCCTCCAATGCCTCGACGATCGACGAGTTCATGCTGATTCCTTCCGACTCCCTGCCTAACTCCGCGGAGCCGCCGCCGCAGCGGCGACGATGACGCTGCTCACGATGTTCGCCGCCATGGTGCGCGTGACGGCCTTCGCGGCGGCGTCCGCACCCCAGTCGCCGTCCTTGAGCTCTTCGGCACGGGTGATCACCGCAGAAGTCCACGGGATGTCCCGGGAGAACTGGGGCAGGGTTCCGCTGCCGTAGAGGAGCGCGGCAAGTGCGGCGACACGCGTCGTGGGCTCAGCACCGTCGACGAGCACCGCTCGGACGTCGGCGAGGAGCCCCGCCCGACGGCCGCTGTCCCCCTCCTCGAGCACCGAGGTCCGGAACAGGCCGAGCGTCTTGCGCTGGCGCCGGTTGAGGTCTCCGCGCGCGACGAGTCGATCCAGTAGCGGCTCGCGCAAGCCCGGTCCCCGCGCCGCGAGAACCGTCTGCACGCTCCGAGGCTTGCCGGCGATGTACTCCCAGCTCGAGCGGAGCAGGTGATCGGAAGGCGGGTTGTCGGCGACGGCCTCCACGGTCGTCGTCCCGATCCGTCCCGTGCCCGTTCGCACGTGTTCGCCGAGACCGAGGTCGGCGAGCACCGCGCCCGCGAGGACGTAGTAGAGGGTGCCCTCTCCCGCGATATCCCCCGCGCCGCCCCGCCGGCCCGACCGGGGCTGGAAGAGGAGCAGAAGGAGGTCCTCCGCCAGGATCGGGGACCGGAGGTCTGCAGGCTCGGAAGTCCCGCTCGTCCCGCTCGAGACGATCGCGCCCTCGCGCGGCTGTTCGTCCGTCATTGCTCCAACCTTTCCTCGACCTGTCGCCTGCGCCGCGGCAGGACGGCTCCGGCGGAGGCAACCTCGGTGGCGACCCCCGCGACGATGTGCTCCCATCCAACGGTGTGTTGTCGGCACATGGTCAAGTCGCCCCGGATTCCGCAGCGGACTCTCCGTCCGAGAGTCCGCTGCGCGCGAGCGCGTTCGCCCGGACGAGCACGTCGAGCTGTGCCGGGTTGTACAGTTCCATGACCGCCTCCGCGAAGGTCTCCGCGGTGATGCGTCCGCTCTTGGAGAGGTGCGATGCAGGGTCGGTCAGCCACGGAAAATCCCTGAAGTTCCGGGCGAGCGTCCTCGCGAGCCGCTCCACGAGCGCCTGCCGCGTCGCTTCGTCCGCATCGTCCGGCAGCCGTTCGATGTCGGCGGCGACATCGTCGAGGTCGGCCTCCACCATCTTCTGCATGTCGGCGAGCGCCTCGTCGTCGTACAGCTGCGTGTAGATGTGGACCATCGAGCTGTCCGCCTCGGACAGCCGCGACGCCACGGACGTGAAACCGACCGGCACGTGCGCGGGCGCCTGCTCTCGCAGTATCGCTGCGATCTCCTCCCGCGCGCTCGTCAAGCGCCCGATGCTCGCCGCGAGCTCGGCGTCGAGGTCGCGCAGCGCCTCCTCCGCGCGCTCGCTTCCTTCGCTGAGATCCCCGATCTGCGAGAGCGGAACGCCCAGGTCGGCCATGCGCCGGATCCGAAGGAGTCTCACGAGGTGCCGGACCTCGTACTCCTTGTACCCGTTGTAGCGACGCTCCGGCTCGTCGAGCAGACCGAGGCGGTGGTAGTGACGGACCGTGTTCACGGTCGTCCCCGCCAGCTCCGCCAGCTCACGAGTGCTCCACGACATGTGGTTCCTTTCCGGACGACGTCCTCTCGCTTCCGTGACGATGTCTCATCGATCCAGGACGATGTCTCATCGATCCAGGAAGTCGCGCAGCGCCTCGTTGACCTCGGCCGCGTGCGTCCACAGCAGTCCGTGCGGAGCATCCTCGATCTCGACATACTCGGCCCCGGGGACGCCCTCGCGGAACCGGCGCCCCGTGGCGTCGATCGGCAGGATGCGGTCGCCCGTGCCGTGCAGGATCAGCGTGGGCAACCCCGCCTCGCGGACTGCGTCGACGTCGCCTCGGAAGTCCTCGATCCACGAGGCGACCACGGCGTACGCAGCCACGGGGGCGCTGCCGACCGCGGTGGTCCAGTTCGCGCGGACGACCTCGTCGCTGACGCGCGACCCGAGCGTCTCGTCGAGGTTGTAGAAGTCGTTGTAGAACTGCGTGAACCACGAGTACCGGTCAGCCTTGGCGGACGCCTCGATGCCGTCGAACACCTCTTGCGCGACGCCCGCCGGGTTGTCGTCGCGTGCGACGAGGAAAGGCTCGAGCGAAGCGAGGAACGCGAGCTTCGCGACGCGCGCCGTGCCGTAGCGCGCCACGTAGCGGGCGAGCTCGCCGGTGCCCATCGAGAAGCCCACGAGGACCACGCTCTGCAGGTCGAGCGTCTCGAGCACGGTGTGCAGATCCGCCGCGAACGTGTCGTAGTCGTACCCGGAATCGACCTTCGACGACCCCCCGAACCCGCGACGGTCATAGGTGATGACCCGGTACCCCGCGGCGAGCAACTCACGCGATTGCTTCTCCCAGCTGTGTCCGTCCAGTGGATACCCGTGGATCAGCACGACCGGCTGACCCGCACCCTGGTCCTCGTAGTACAGCTCGACCGGCGTGCTGTTCCGGTTCCCGACGGTGATGTATCCCATGATCTGCCTTTCGCCCAGGCGGCCGGATGCCGGCTGCTCCCCCTCAGCAGAAACCCTGTGCCCGCCACACGGTCAACCCGCAGGACCGCCTCGTCAGCGATCGTGGTCGTGCTCCGCGGCGAGGTCGGCGTTCGCCGCCGCGCCACGCAACGTCACGAGCGCCCAGACCGCCGCCACGACCATCACTCCGGCGCCCGCGATGCCCGTCACGGTGATCGCCTCGGTGAACGCGGACTTCGTGAGCTCGAGGATCTCCGCGCCCGTGCGACCCCCGACCTCGGCCGCGACCAGCAGCGCCTCCGCCATCGTCGACGATGCTCGCTCGGCGAGCCCGGCGCCCAGATCCAACGCATCGGTTCCGGCGCTGACGACCCTGGAGTACCAGGCGACGAGCACCCCGCCGAGCACCGCCGTGCCCAACGTCGTGCCGATCTCGTACGCGGTCTCCGACGTTGCGGCGGCCTGCCCGGCGCGCTCTGGAGCGACCGAGCTCATGATGATGTCGTTGCTCAACGAGAGGCCCATACCCGCCCCCAACGAGACCAGTGCGAGCGCGGTCGCGACCAATGCGGGGCTCGACGTCGGCGTGAGGAAGAGCGTCAGCGCGAAGCCCGCGGTCGCGATCAGCAAGCCGGCGCCGATGACGTTCGCGGGGAGGAACCGCTTGACGAGCATCGCGGCGAGGAAGGCGGCCCCCGCGGCGAGGACCGCCTGTGGGAGCAGCCAGAGCGACGCGTGCAGCGCATTGAGCCCGAGTACGAGCTGGAGATGCTGGACGAGGGCGACCAATGAACCGACCATCGCGAAGATCGACAGCAGATCCGCCACGACGGCGCCGCGGAAGTAGCGCACCTTGAACATCCGGACGTCCATGAGCGGCGTGGGCAGCCTCATCTGCCTGCGGACGAACGCCACGACGCCGACGAGTCCGACGACCAGCACGACGGCTCCGAGGACGATGTCCTTGCCGCCGGTCAAGGACTTGATCGCGAAGACCACGCCGATCATGCCGACGAACGAGAACACGACACTGAGCACGTCGATCTTGCGCAGTTCGGGATTGCGGCTCTCGGGGAGCAGAAGCGGACCGAGGGCGAGCAGGAGCAGCATCACGGGGATGTTCATCAGGAACGCGGCCTGCCAGCCGAAGGTCTCGATGACCCACCCTCCCAGGATGGGCCCGACCGCCGCGCCGACCGAGGCCATCGCCGCCCACACCGCCATGGCGTACCTGCGCTGCTGCCGATCGAGGAACATGTTGCGCACGAGCGACAGCGTCGAGGGCATCATGATCGCACCGCCCACGCCGAGCAGCGCCCGGGAGGCGATCAGCATCCATGGCGCCGTCGCGAGTGCCCCGACGACGGATGCCGTCACGAAGACGACCGCACCGATGAGCAGATTCCGGCGGCGCCCGAAGCGATCTCCGACCGTGCTCATCGCGACCAGCAGACCTGCGAGCACCAGCGAGTACACGTCGATCATCCAGAGCTGCTCGACCCCGGTGGGCCTCAGCTCGGCCGAGATCGCGGGCAGCCCGAGGATCAGCACGGTGCCGTCGATGGTGATCAACAGCAGCGGAAGCACGAGTACGGCGAGGCCGGCCCAACTCTTGGACGTGGCCTGCTGAACGGTGTCGGTCATGGTCGTCCTCTCATCGGAACGGTGCTCGAAGCAGATGTAGACATACAGTCTAACCGACTATTTGGTCGGTTAGGCAGACAGTTCATGCTTTATAGCAGAACGCAGACGACGAGACATCCTGAAGGATGTCTGCGCGGCACCGCTCCCTCACGGGAGAACGAAGGCCTCAGAGCGGGGTGGAGAACGTCCCCTGCGTCGAGAGGTCGAGGAGCAGATCGCGAGCCCGGGCGATGCTCGCCTCGTCCTCGCCACCCTGCAACGCCGCGGCCGCGATGCCTTCGGCGGCGCGGCGGACGATCTGGATCAACTCGGCGCTGAGGCCGTCGGCCGCGAGCTGTTCGTGCCACCACTCCGCCTGCTCCGCGATGACCGAGGCGACCCCGGGAACCGCGGCCACACCGTTCCAGTTCGCAGCCGAGGTGAAGTCTCGCGCGGCCGCAGCGTCGGCGCTTCCCGTGCAGAGCGCGCGGACGTATGCGCGGAGCATCTTTCCAGGGTGGTTTTCCGAGAGGTCCAGCTGAGCGAGCACCGCCTCGCGGAACTGCGCGTACATGTCGTCCACGACGGCGACCACCAGCTGATCCCGGTCTCCGAAGTGATGGATGAGCCCGCTCTTGGACACTCCGGCGGCCGTTGCGACCTGCGCGAGCGTGACGGCCGTCCCCTTCTCGAGGATCAGCTTCGTCGCGGCGTCGAGCACCGCACGTCGCGTGCGCTCCGCATTGCGCGTCTGGCGCCTCTCAACCACGGGATGTCCTGCCTCGCCTCGAGCTAACTGACCATATGGTCGATAATACGACACCACAGTGACGGTCCGGCGCGCGTACGCTACCCGGATGAACGGCGAAGCGGAACGGAGGACATCATGTCGGGGTCGTTGGTGACCGGAGCCTCGCGTGGGATCGGACGAGCGATCGCGCGCGCCCTCGCCGAGCGCGGCGACCGCGTCGCAGTCCACTACGGCACGGATCGGGGAGCCGCGCAAGAAACGGTCCGCATGCTCGCCGGTGAAGGGCACATCGCAGTGGGTGGCGACCTCCGTGACCCCGATGTCGCCGCCGAGATCGTCCGGACCGCCGACGAAGAGCTCGGGGGCGTGGACATCCTGATCAACAACGCGGCCATCGCGCCTGCGCCCGCCATCCGCCACCGAATCGACGAGACGAGCTACGTCGACTGGCAGTCGGCGTGGCGGCGGATCATCGACGTCGATCTCGTGGGCGCCGCACAGATGACCTACCTCGTCGCGCGTCGACTGATCGAGCGGAACGCACCGGGATTCATCGTCAACGTCGGGTCTCGTGGTGCATACCGGGGAGAGCCGGACTACCCCGCCTACGGTGCCGCGAAGGCCGGCCTCCACGCCTTCGGCCAGTCGATGGCGCTGGCGCTCGCCCCGCACGGCATCGTCGTCACGTCGATCGCTCCCGGCTTCATCAGCTCGGAGCGCCAGACCGCGAAACTCGAGGGCGCGGAAGGCGCGGACCTGCGAGCTCAGAGCCCGTTCGGCCGGGTCGGAACGCCCGAGGAGGTCGCGCAGGCGGTCCTCTTCCTCAGCTCTCCGGCAGCGACGTGGTCTTCGGGAAGCGTGCTCGACTTCAACGGCGCCTCCCACCTTCGCCCCTGAGCATCCCCCGGCGACGGCCGCCCGCTCAGGGCAAGCGCATCTCCCTGAGTTGCCGTCGCGAGGTGATGTCGAGCTTGCGGAAGATGCTGCGCAGATGCGCCTCGATCGTCCGCGGACTCAGGAACAGCTGTGCGCCGACCTCCCGCGAAGTCGCGCCGGTCGCGACCAGCCGGGCGACATGCAACTCCTGGGCGGTGAGCGCGTCGGACGGCTGCGCGGTTCGCTCCCGAGGATGTTCACCGGTCGCCCGCAGCTCGCGGGCGGCCCTCGACGCGAAGGCGTCCACGCCCATGTCGACCAGCAGGTCGTGAGCGGTTCGCAGCTGCGCGCGCGCATCCTGACGTCGGCCTTCGCGTCGCAGCCACTCGCCGTATACGAGGTGAGCTCGAGCGAGATGAACAGCCATCCGGGTCCGTCCGAGCCGCTCGATCGATTCCTGATAGTGCGCCTCGGCGGCCGGCCCGCTCTCGAGGAGCGCCTTCGAGCGCGCTTCGAGCCCCAGCGCCCACTCGGTGCCGCTGGCACGCGCACGCGTGCTCAGCAGGTCGAGTGCAGCGGCCGCACGTTCCGGCCGTCCGGCCCGGACTGCGGCCTCGATGAGCTCGGGCAGAGCGACACTGCAGAAGGTCAGCTCGTCGTGCTCGACCGGCCTCTCCGCTGCCGCGAGTGCCTCCTCGGAGTTGCCGAGCCCGTTGTGCAGGGCCGCCAGCGCGACGTCGGACAGCCCGAGGGTCGCGCCTTCCCCGCGTCCTACCGCCTCTTCGACGATCCGTGCGTTCAACTCCATGGTCTCGGTCTGTCGCCCCCGCCATGCGGCGAGGATGAGCCGGGCGTCGGGCAACGGCGGAGAGCCGATCGCCTCGGTGATCGCACGTTCCTCGTCGATCAGTTCGGCGGCGCGGGACAACTCGCCGGTGAGCACCAGCACCGACGCCAAGGCGTTGAGCGCAGCAGGAAGTCGTGCCAGAGCGCCGGCTTCTCGGGCGAGCCTGACGTCGAGGGCGGCGAGCTCGTAGACGGCTTCGTCATCCCAGAGCGTGGCCGCGATGTGGCAGGCCAGCCAGAGTCGGCGGCGGCTGCCGTCGTCGAGCCGGTCGGCGTCGGCGCGAAGCAGCTCGAGCGACCGCTGGAGGATCGGCACGCTTCGCTCGTAGCCCTGTGCGAACAGGGCCGCAAGACCGTCCAGCATCAGATCGACCGGTCGTTCGTCCGCCGAGGGCGCCGGAGCGGCCTGGGCTGCTCGAGCGACGCGCGTCAGCTTTCCGCTGTGGCCGAGCCGGCCCGCGTGGAACGATGCCTCGAGCGCTTGCAGGGAGCTGTCGCGGGACAGGTCGGCATCCAGCGGAGCGAGCCGCTCGGCCGCGTCGATCAGCATCTGCGGCGCCTCGGCGCCCCGCGTCGTCTGGAACGCGAGCTGAGCGCGCAACAGCTCGAGTCGAGCACGCTGCAGATCGTCGAGCGGCCCCGCCTCGGCCGACTGGAGGAGTTCGAGGGCGTTCTCCGACGCACCGGACTCGAGCGCGGAGTACGCCGCCAGAAGCGACCGTTCCGCTCGTCGGCCGGCATCCGGAGAGAGCTCGGCCGCGCGGCGCAGGAATGCCGCGGCCGCCGCAGGGCCTCCGCGGCGTCGCGCACGATCCGCAGAGGACTCGAGTTCCGAAGCGACATCCTCGGCCGGGCCGAGCGCCGCTTGCGCGCGGTGCCACGCGCGGCGGTCGGGGCTGGTGCGCGGGTCGGTGACCGCGGCGATCGCGCCGTGGGCGCGGCGGCGATCGGGCAGCGGTGCGGCCTGATAGACCGCGGAACGCACGAGAGGATGGCGGAACCGCACCTGTGCGTCGATCTCGACCAGTCCGGCGGCCTCGGCCTCGGCCGCTGCGTCCTGGGCGAGACCCAACTCGGTCGCCGCACGCCAGAGGAGCGAGACATCGCCCGTCGGCTCGGCCGCGGCGACCAGCAGAAGCTGCTGCGTCTCGGCTGGCAGCCTCGCGGAACGCCGTCGGAAGCTGTCTTCGATCCGTCGTGGCACATCGGCGGCGTCGGGTCGCTCGAACCCGCCCGCGAATTGCGAGAACGACACGCTGCGAGGCGGTTCGAGCAGGGCGAGGGGGTTTCCGCGCGCCTCCGCGACGATGCGATCGCGCACGCCCTCGTCGAGAGGTGTGCGCACCGCGGCGGTCAGGAGGGTGCGCGCGTCGGCGTCGGCGAGCCCCTCAAGATGCAGCTCGGGCAGGCCCGCGAAAACGCGCAGGTCCTCCGCGCCGGTGTCACGCACCGCGAACAGCAGCGCCAGTCGCTCGGCCGCCACCCGGCGCGCGACGAACGCCAGCACTTGAGCAGACGCCTGATCGAGCCATTGCGCATCGTCGATCAGGCACAGAAGCGGCGGGTCCTCGGCGGCCTCTGCGAGGAGATTGAGAATGGCCAGCCCGACGAGGAACCGGTCTGGAGCGATGCCGCCGTGCACGCCGAGGGCCACCCCCAGTGCAGCCCGTTGCGGTTCGGGCAGCGCCTGCGACCGGTCGAGCAACGATGTGCACAGCTGATGCACGCCGGCGAACGCGAACTGCGATTCGGACTCCGTCCCTGCCGACGTCAGCACGTTGAATCCGAGCGTCCGAGCGTACTCGCCGGCGTGGTCGAGCAGCGCAGTCTTGCCGATGCCGGCCTCGCCGCGAATCACGAGGGCGCCGCTGCGACCGATGCGCACGTCCGCGAGCAGCTTCTCGATCACCCCGCGCTCGGGGAGCCGGCCGAGGAGATCCATCAGTTGCCAGCCTCCGCCCGTACGAACCGGCATACGTATCCGACTAGGCAATTGTCACCGATGCGAAGGTCGCCCGCCACATATCGCGTCGGTCGAGGCCGCGGGATCCTCAGTGGAATCCACCGACGCGACGACGAGGCCTTCGGGGCGAGTCTGTCGGCATGACCTGGAGCACACGCGAACTCGCCGACCTCGCGGGCACGACCGTGAACACCGTGCGCCATTACCACGTGCTCGGACTCCTCGCCGAACCCTCTCGAAGGTACAACGGGTACAAGCAATACCGCGTCGAGCATCTCGTCCGTCTGCTGCGGCTGCGGCGGCTCTCCGAACTCGGCGTTCCGCTTGCGCAGATCGGCTCCGCCGGCGAGAGCGACCTGACCGAGTCCCTGCCCGGCGTCGACGCTTCGCTGCTCGACGAGATCGAAAAGCTCCGGCGGGCGCGAGCCGACATCGCGGCCATCCTGGACGCGAGTGCACCGGTCTACACGCCGCACGGCTTCGAGTCCGTCTCGGCGCGACTGTCCGATGCCGACCGCGCGCTGATCCACATCCTCACGCGACTGTATGACTCGGATGCGACGGAGCACCTCCGGAGGATCGTCGAGGCCGAGCCTCCGGCTCTCAGTGCGGACTTCGCCGCCCTGTCCCCCGATGCAGACGACGCCATCCGGGATCGATTCGCGACGGAGATCGTACGCAGCGGCACGAACTGGCGCTCCGCCGCCCGGCCCTGGCTTCGGACGGCCGCAGCCGAGCAGACAGCGGTCCAGGCGCTCGACGAGTTGTACAACTCCGCGCAGCGCGACGTGCTCCGCCGAGTCGAGACCACGGCACGCGAGCTCGCCGAGACATCCGACGAACAGTGGGCGAGCTGACGCGAACTTCGACAGCGTCAATTGAACGGATGACTCGGCGGCGACCTGCCCCGCTCGTCGAGCGGCGTCTGAGTCCGTCCCCGGCACTGTCGCCGGTGGTCACCGTCACCGGGCGTCGTGGAGTTCGGCGAAGCTCCAGGCGAGACGGGTCGCATCCGGACCCGCAGTGTCGGTGAAGATGCCCTCGCCGTCAGGCGTCGACCATGCGTGGGCCAGCTCGTCCGCGAAGACGTACTCGATGAGCACGTCGCCCTCGGGCGTTCCGAACCTGGTCTGCTCGTAGCCGTACCGCTCCCCGGCGGGAGGTCGCGTGGCGGTCTCGGCGATGAGGCCGAGGCTGCCGTTCAGCAGTCCGTCGTCAACGAGATCGTTGACGGCGATCCAGTGGTCGACCAGTCGTTCTCCGACGAGCGGCGGAACGACGTCATCCCGGCCGCCCTGGACGATGAGCAGGGGACCGCCCTCGCCCGGTCGCCCATCTGTTCCCAGGCCCGTCGGCCGGTCGTGGTGGGTGGGGTCGCATCAGGATCGTCGGGGTCCACCTGGTCGAGTCCGTATTCTCCCCGGCCACGGAGGTCACGGTCGCGAACACATCCGGATAGGTGACGCCGAGGATCACCGCCGTCCCCGCGCCGGACGATGCGCCCGAGACGTGGATCCGGTCGGGGTCGGCACCGTAGGTCTCCACGACCTCTCGCGCCACGCCTGCCAGGAGCGCCGGCTCTCCCTCACCTCGGATCTGGTTGCGCGACTCGGCGGAGTTCCAGCAGTTGACCGGGTTCTCGAACGGCCTCTGCGTCGGATACACGACGATGAAGCCCTCGCGGTCGGCGAGCGCATTGAACTGCGTGGATGCCTTCATCGAGTTCCACCCGAATCCTGTCATGCCGCACCCGTGGATCGCCATCATCACCGGAAGCCGCGTGGAGTCGTCGTGCTGCGGCGGGAGATGCACCTGGTAGTACTGCCGAGCACCGTCCGACGACACGTAGACGTGGGTGCGGTCCCCGTCGCCGTTCCACCACGGGAGGCCGAACTGGAAGAAGAGCGTGAGGCCGACGACGAGGGTCGCGATCGAGGCGGCGACCCCGCCGAGGATCCACGGCCACCTGAGCCTGCGCGGGCGGGTGATGGGCGTCTTCGGTGCGGCTTCAGACATGGCGGTGCTCCGTTCGATCTCGAGGTCGTCGAACCGAGCCAAGACCGTGTCCTCGCCACACGGTCAAATCGGCGGGCTGGTCGCGCTCACGCCGGGAGCCCGCCGAACAGCAGCGACACGGTCATCGCCACGATCACGGTGTTGAACGTGAACGCGAAGAGCACGTTGACGCGCACGAGGATCCAGGCACGACGCGACCGGATGGTCGCCGACACAGTGGCGGCCATGCACGACAGGAGGATCGCGAGCGTCAGGTAGTCGCTGAAGACCGGATCGCCGGCGGCATCCGGTTCGATGGGCGCTTCTCCCCCATCGCTCACCGATGCGAGTCGCAGGTATTCGAGTGCGAACGAGTAGACCATCAACACCCAGGAGCTCGCGACGGTGAGAAGCGCCAAGACGACGAAGATCCACTCGTCCCGGAGTCCGGGGCGCTGGGCGACGAGGACGGTGAGCACGACGGCCACCAGAGCGCCGGAGAGCGCCCAGTTCGAAGCACTCCCAGAGCCGATGAGCCGAACCCACGGGTTTCGCCGGGATCGAGCCTCCTGCCGCGCCGTCATCGTGAGCGAACGCGGACCCCGCTGGGAGTAGACGAGATGGGTCCACACCAGGTAGGCCGTGACGAAGACGGGCCACGCCACGAGGTAGAACGCGATGAGCACGGTGGTGATCTCGCGTTCGGCCGGATCGGTGCGGGTGGCGACGAACACGACCGCCGCGCCGGCTCCCACGATCGTCGAGCTCAGCGAACTCCAGTTCGCCCGCGCGAGATCGCTCACGTATCGGACGCCCATGGCCTCATGCTCCCTCCCGGCTGCGGGCAGAACGCCGTCTCGATCACGCATCCCGACGTCTGAGCAGCACGGCCGCGGCGGTCAGCAGCACCGCCGACCAGCCGATGAGCACCAACAGGCCCTGCCACGGCTCGCTGAGCCAGGAGCCGTCGGGAGACGGCGCGGACAGATCGACCCAGTTCTGCGCCGACGGGTAGCTGAAGAGGAGTTTGCCTGCGATCGAAGGCAGCAGCGCCATCAGGTTCTGGGCCCAGTCCGGCGGCGAGATACCCAGGATGAGGCTCAGCGCAAGGGGCGCCGCGAGGAACAGTCCGAAGGTCAGCGCGATGGCGCCCGAGGTGCTGCGCAGGAGCGCACCGATCGAGAGGGCCGTCACCCCGACGAGCACGAGATATGCGGTACTGCCCAGCACGGCCGACCAGTAGTGCGGATCGTCGAGGCGCACCTCGACGCCGTTGCCCGCGAGCAGTCCGACCGAGATCGGGACGGCGACCGCGAACGACGCAGCGCTCACGACGAAGGCGGCCCCTGCGAACACGAGCACCTTGGCCCAGAGCATCGGCAGTCGGCCGGGCACGGCGGTGAAGGCCGATCTGATCGTCCCGGTGCCGTACTCGCCCGTGATCACGAGCACACCCAGTACACCCACGATCAACGCCGTGAAATCGGTGCTCACCGTGACCGAGTAGACGCCGAGGTCCTGGCGCGCGTCCTGAGACACGACGCCGGGGACACCGTCGAAGCTCAGCGACGACGACACCTGCGCCCCGACCCCGACGGTGACCGCGAGCAGCGACCCCAACACCCACCAGGTGGAGCGGAGGCTGCGGAGCTTGACCCATTCGGCGTGGATGGTTCCGCCGAAGCCGAGCGTGCGACCGGTCGGCACGAATCCGGGCTGTGTATCGGTGACACTCATGCGTCGACCTCGGTCGGGGGCTGTGCTGAGCGGTACTCGACATCGTCTCGGGTCAGCACCAGGTAGGCCTCTTCGAGGGATCGTGCGACGGGAGTGAGCTCGTACACGACGACCCCGGATGCGCCCGCGAGCTCGGCGATCCGAGGCGCGGCGAGACCCGTCACGATGAGCAGGTCGGGGGCGGAGCGGGATGCCGTCGCGCCCGCGGCCTCGAGCACCGGGATCAGTTGCTCGATCTGCCGTGTGCGAACGTGCACCGTCTCTCCCGCGGCACCGCCGATGACGTCGCGGATGGCGGCATCGGCGACGATCCTGCCCCGTCCGAGGATGATGACGTGATCGGCGGTCTGCGCCATCTCGCTCATCAGATGCGACGAGAGGAAGACGGTGCGACCTTCTGCGGCGAGGCCTCGCGCCAATCGACGCACCCACACGACACCTTCTGGATCGAGTCCGTTGATGGGCTCGTCGAGGATGAGTGTCGCTGGGTCGCCCAACAGGGCCGCTGCGAGGCCGAGTCGTTGGCCCATTCCGAGGGAGAACCCCTTCACGCGCGTGCGTGCCACCGACTCGAGCCCCGTCAGCCCGATCACCTCGTCGACTCGTTTCCCACCGATCCGGTGCGTTGCGGCGAGGGCGAGGAGGTGGTCACGTGCGCTGCGGCCAGGGTGCACCGCCTTGGCATCGAGCAGCGCTCCGACCTGATGCATCGGTGCCCGGTGTCGAGCGTAGGGCTTGCCGTTCACCGTGACCCACCCGCCCGACGGGCGATCGAGCCCCACGATCATGCGCATGGTCGTGGACTTGCCTGCCCCGTTCGGGCCGAGGAATCCGGTGACGACTCCGGGTCGCACTGTGAAGTCGATGCCGTCCACAGCGGTCTTCGCGCCGTAGCGCTTGCTGAGGCTGTGCGCCTCGATCATGAGCGATCCCCTGTTCTTCGTGTTCTGGTGTGCATGACGATCAGTCGACACCGCGTCGCCGGAACGCGGTCGAGCGGGTCGGTTGCGTCCCTCGTTCTTCAGACGCCGACGAGGAACGTCAGCGCCGCCCAGATCGAAACCGTCCCGACCGTGGTCCAGATCGTGATCGCCACGGCCTGCCAAAGCAGCACCCAGCCACGAGGTGTGCCTCCGGCGACAAGGATCGCCGAGGTGAACTGGGTCGGCAGCGCGAGAGGCCCGAGGATGCTCGCCCCAGGCACGCCGAAGCGCACGAGCCATCTCTTGAACTTCGCCCGACCTTTCGACTCCGGCTTCTCCGAAGTGGTCGCATCGAGAGCGGAGACCGAGTCTGCGGTACCGCTCGCACCGCTGTACCGGCTCGCCGAGGCGTTCGCTGCCACCAAGGCGGCACGGCGACGGTTCACGACGGCCGTGCGCGCGCGCGAGGTCAGCAGCACCACGAAGAGGACGCAGACGAAGTTGCCGACCGCTGCGGCCAGCCCGGCCACGATCGGGTTGATTCCGCCGACGACGCCGATCATGGCGGCCACCTCCCCTTCGATGAAGGGGACGGCCCCAGCGAGCATGACGATGAACGGCGCCACGAGGTCGGGGACTTGGGCGACGAGGTCCTGAAAGCCTCGAATGAGTTGTTCGATCGGATTCATCTCTGAGCTTCCTCTTCCGACGTGTGAGCTTGGATTCCGTCTTTCCGAGACTCAGTAGAACCTGTGTTGTCAGAACACGGTCAAGCGATGTGTCACTCGTGAGCGCGGCAGCATCGCGCCGACCAGCTCGGCGAGCGCGTCGAGTCTGGCTCGGTTCTGCCGGATGAAGACGAACCGGATGAAGACGAAGGGGATCCCCAGATTCAGGCCCCGCGCTCTTCGCTGATGGAATTGGCGCCGTCGATGGTGATGAATTGGCCGGTGACGTACGACGCACCCTCGCCGGCGAGGAATGCGATCACGTGGGCCACTTCGTCCGGGGTGCCGGAGCGCCCCACGGGTGTGGCAGCGCCCATCCGCCGTTCGTGATCCGACGCCGATGCGGTGTCGATCCATCCCGGAGCGACGGCGTTCACCGTGATACCGGCCGCGGCCGTCTCGAGCGCAGTCGAGCGCGTCAATCCGACGATGCCGGCCTTCGCCGCGTGGTAGGCGGCGTCGCCGCGGTAGGCGGCGACCGGCCCCGACACCGATGACACGTTGACGATGCGGCCGTAGCCGGCGGCCTGCATGACGCCCGTCACGGCGCGGGTCATCAAGAACGTCGTCGTCAGGTTCCGATCGAGCGAGGCACGCCAGTGGTCGACGACCGTTCTCCCGATCACGCCCGGTGCGAACGAGTCGGACACGGCGGTCATCCCGGCGTTGTTGACGAGGATGTCCACGCCGCCGAACGAATCCAACGCGCGCGCGACGACCGCGTCCGCACCGGCCTCGTCGGTGAGATCCGCGACCACCCCGTCCGCGTGAATGCCTTCGTCCCGCAACTCCGCGACCCGCTCGAAGATGCGATCCGTCGTCGAGGTGATCACCACTCGATTCCCGGCGGCGCCGAGAAGACGGGCTGACGCGAACCCGATGCCGCGCGTGCTTCCCGCGCCGGTGATGATCGCGATCCGCGGTCTTCGCGTGGTCATGGAGAACCCTCCTCGTGACATCCGAACGCCTGGAAACGTCCACGCGTCGAGTCAAGGCCGTGTGGTCGCCACAGAGTCAATCGGCGGTGTCGGACGGTCATCGCTCGCGGGATCCCGTCTTCGCTTCGCAGCGGATGTCCCGGGGCATTCGCCTGCCCCCTCATGCGCGCCGCCCCCGCTCGCGCGGACGGCGACGGGCCGGTCGACGCGCCCCTCTCGCGCTTCGACCGGCCCGCGTTCTCCCCCAGTGCTCCGCTACGGCTTGAGCACCACGAGCTTCTCGTGGAGGAGCTCGTGGATCGCGTAGCGGACCCCTTCAGTGCCCTGCCCCGACCCCTTGACGCCGCCGTAGGGCATGTGATCCGCCCGGAATGAGGGCGGCATGTTGACGAGCACGCTGCCCGCCTCCGCGCGCTCGGCGAACGCCATCGCCTCGCCGAGGTCGGACGTGTGGATGGCCGTGTTGAGCGCGTACTCCGAGTCGTTGACGGCTGCGATCGCCTCGTCGAGGTCGCCGACGACGATGACGCTCGCAACGGGTCCGAACGCCTCTTCGCACACGATCGGGTCGCCCTGCGCGACGTCGGCGAGGAGCGTCGGATGCAGCACGCCGCCGTCGAGGGTCCCGCCGGTCAACAGGCGGCCTCCGGTCGCGACGGATGCCTCGACCGTCGCCGCGAGGTGCGACGCGGCGGAGTCGGTGATGAGCGGGCCGACGACCGTGGCGGGGTCGCGCGGGTCGCCCACGGGCGTCTGCCGGAAGCGCTCGGCGAGCGCGGCCGTGAACCGTTCGGCGATGCCGGAGGTCACGTAGATGCGCTGGAGCGAGACGCACGCCTGGCCCGAGTTCGCGAGCGCCGCGGTCGCGGCGTCCGCGGCCGCCCGCTCGGCGTCGGCCGAGTCGGTCACGACGAGCGCCGTGTTCGAGCCGAGCTCGAGCACGTGCAGCTTCTCGGGCGAACGACGCTTGAGGTCCCAGCCGACGGCGCTCGACCCCGTGAACGTCACGACGGCCACGCGCGGGTCGGAGAGCCACGGCTCGACGACCGAAGCCGGCGGCCCGCTCACGAGGTTGAGCCGCCCGGCCGGAAGGCCTGCGTCCGCGAACGCCTCGACGAGGAGGACCGCGACGACGACCGCCTTGTCGGACGGCTTGAGCACGACCGAGCATCCCGCGGCGAGCGCGGGCGCGACCTTGTGCAGCACGAGGTTGAGCGGGAAGTTGAACGGCGTGATCGCGGCGACGACGCCGCGCGCCTCGGGCACCGTGAACGCCATGGTGCCGGCGCCCGCCGCGATCGCGTCGAGTCGCACGGTCTCGCCGGGCAGGCGCTTGGCCTCCTCGGCGGCCCACGAGAGGGTCTCGACGCCGCGCCCGACCTCGCCGCGTGCGGCCGTGACGGGCTTGCCGGTCTCGGCCGTGATCGCCTGGGCGAAATCCTCGGCGCGCGCCTGGATGTTGGCGGCGGCCGCCGCGAGCACTCGTGCCCGGTCGGGGACGGGGAACGCGGTCGCGAGCGCCTTCGCGGCGGCGTCGACCGCGGCGACGGCATGCTCGGGCGCGCCCTCGGACACGATCGCGACGGGCTCGCCCGTCCACCGATCGCTCACGACGCGCGTGCGGAGACCCGGCGTCCACTCCCCGCCGATGAAGAGCTGCAGCGTGCGAACGGGCAGCTCCGAGGCATCCGGCACCGAGGCATCCGGCACCGAGGCATCCGCCGACGCCGTTCCTCGCGCGTCGCGCGAGGCCTCCGTCTCGACGACGCCGCTCACGACGCCACCGCCGCTCCCGCGAACGTGTCGGCGAGCGCGTCGACGCGCGCGACGACCGCGCTCGCGAACTCCTCAGTGGATGCGGTCCCGCCGAGATCGCGCGTCCGCACGCCGTCGGCGAGCGCCAACTCGAACGCCGCGACGAGGTGGTCGGCGGCGGGCCGGCGGCCGAGCGAGTCGAGCATCATCGCGCCGCTCCAGATCTGGCCGATGGGGTTCGCGATGCCCTGGCCGGCGATGTCGGGCGCCGAACCGTGCACGGGCTCGAACATCGACGGGTGCTTGCGCTCGGGGTTGAGGTTCGCGCTCGGGGCGGAACCGATCGATCCGGTCACGGCGCCCGCGAGGTCGGAGAGGATGTCCCCGAAGAGGTTCGAGGCCACGATGACGTCGTAGCGCTCTGGGTGGAGCACGAGCGACGCCGCCAATGCGTCGATGAGCTCGCTCCGGAGCTCGACCGTGGGGTAGTCGGCGAGCGTCTCGCGCACGACTTCGTCCCAGAAGGGCATCGTGTGGACGATGCCGTTGCTCTTGGTCGCCGAGGTGACCTTGCCGCTCCTGGCGGCGGCGAGCTCGCCCGCGAACCGGGCCGCGCGCGCGATGCCCTTGCGCGTGAAGACGTTCTCCTGGAAGGCCGCCTCCTCGGGGAGCCCGCGGTACGCGCGGCCGCCGATCTCGGAGTACTCGCCCTCGTTGTTCTCGCGCACGATCATGAGGTCGATGACGTCGTCGGTGCGGACCCGGTTCGTCACCCCGGGGAGGGTCTTCACCGGCCGCAGATTGATGTACTGCTCGAACGCGCGCCGGATCGGGATGAGGAGCCCCCACAGCGTCTCGACGTCGGGGATCTCGGGCACGCCGACCGCGCCGAGGAAGATCGCGTCGTGTTCGGCGAGCACGTCGAGGCCGTCGACGGGGAGCATGCGCCCGTGCGCACGGTAGTAGTCGGAGCCCCAGTCGAGCTCGTGCCAGTCGAGGGCGATGCCGTGCACGACCGCGACGGCGTCGACGGCCCGGATGCCCGCGGGCATGACCTCGAGGCCGATGCCGTCACCCGCGATGACGGCGATGCGCGCGGCGGTCACAGGACCGCCCCGATCGCCTCGTCGGCCGTGACCGGCACGACCTCGACGTCGACGCCCTGCTGGCGGATCATCCGCAACTTCTCCTCTTCGATTCCTTCATCGACGACGAGGCGGTCGATGACCTCCCAGTCGCAGATCTTGACCATGGCGCGCGCGTCGAACTTCGACGAGTCGGCGAGCAGCACGACGCGCTCGGATACCTCGATGAGCGCGCGCTTGGTGATCGCGTCGAACCCGTTGGCGCAGAACGCGCCCCGCTCGCTCATGCCGCTCGCGGCGAGGAAGAGCGTCTGGATCTGCACGTTCTCGATGCCCGCGAGCGCGGCCGGTCCCTCGAACGACAGCGAGTCGGGGTGCAGCGTGCCGCCGAGGCAGCTCACCTCGACGCCCGTGTTGCCCACGAGGCTCGCGACGGCCGGGAACGAGTTGGTGATGACCTTGAGATCGCGGTCGGCCGGCAGGAGCTGCGCGAACTGGTTCGCGGTCGTGCCGGCGTCGATCGCGATGACCGAATGCGGCGCGACCATCCCGACCGCCGCCGAGGCGATCGCGTGCTTGGCGCCCGCCTGCGACACATCGCGGAAGCGGTAGTCGGTGCCGTTCATCTCGTGACGGCTGAGGGAACCGACGCCGCCGCGGAACCCGCGGACGATGCCCTGCTCGACGAGCTTCAGCACATCGCGGCGGATCGTCATCTCCGACACGCCGAACGCCTTCGACAGCTCGGCGATCGTGCAGTAGCCCTGATCGCCGATGAACTGCAGCATGCGCTCGCGGCGCTCGGGCGCCGAGGTATACCGGAAACGCTCTTCGTTCATTGCGCCCCCTCTCCGCCACCAGGTGTACCACCCTGGCCGTTGCCGGACGCCGCTCGGTTTCCGCGCGTCTCCGAGACGATGCCGCCGAGGGCGTCGAGACGGGCGACGGAACGGCTCCGGAGGGCCGACGCGGGGTCGTCCTCGGCGACGGTGTCGCTCCAGATCGCGCGTCC
Source organism: Agromyces protaetiae (assembly GCF_004135405.1). Classification (NCBI taxonomy): domain Bacteria; kingdom Bacillati; phylum Actinomycetota; class Actinomycetes; order Micrococcales; family Microbacteriaceae; genus Agromyces; species Agromyces protaetiae. Next base: position 1,876,359 of record NZ_CP035491.1, on the reverse strand, counting down.
GGCGAGGAACCCGCTCGCACCGCCCGCGACCGCTTCGCGGAGGGCGTCGGCGAAGTCCGCCTGGGCGACGCCGTTCGAGAGCACGACCCACGGGACCGGCACGAGCGCGGTGAGCCGCTCGGAGTGCTCGCGGACCTTCGACACGTCGCCCGGGATGTAGCCCGGCACTTCGGCCTTGTACAGATCGGTGCCCGTCGTACCGAGCTCGGCGGCGGCGGCGAGGATCGCCTCGTGGCGCTCGGCGTGGTCGGCCCAGTGCTCGCGGCCGTCCGACGGACGCACGATCCCCTCGACGAGGCTCAGGACGCCGGCCTCGCGGGAGAGGGCGAGGAAGGAGTCGACGAGCGCCGCGCGTTCGTCGGCCGAGTCGGACGCGCGCCAGATCACGAGGAGCTTGAGCGCGTCGGCGCCGACCTGGTGCAGGTACTCGACCGTCACCTCGGGGTCGAGGCTCGTGTCGAAGACGGGCTCGCCGGCGGGCTGGTTCAGCACGTCGGCGGCGACGATGAGAGCCGCCGCATCGTCGAGCTCGGCGGGCCGGGCGTCGTCGATGGCGTAGAGGCGGTCGAGCAGCACGGCCGACGCGAGCGGCGAGAGCACCTCGAGCGCGTCGCGCTTGAACCGGCGGAGCGTGTCGTCGTCCACCTCGGCGCCGTGCACGGCCGGGAACATCCGCCGCAGCGACTCGCGCTGGTCGAGCGCGACCATCGCGAACCCCCCGTCGGCGAGCGCGAGCCGACGCGTCGGAGACGTGGGACGGGTGTCGTGAGTGGTCATGATCGTGGGTTCCCCTTTCACCGGGATCACTGGCGGGAGGTCGAAGTCTGGTCCGCCGCGAACGGCACGGCGCTGCGGCCGTCGAGCGCTCGGGTGGATTCGGCGGCGACGCGCGCCGCCGAGGTCGCGGCGTCGACGAGGGATGCCCCGCCGACGACCGCTGCGAGCAGTGCGCCGTGGAAGACGTCGCCCGCGCCGAGGGTCGACACGGCGTCGACCGGCACGGCCGGAACGTGCACGACCGCGCCGTCCTCCTCGAGCACGTCGGCGCCTTCGGCGCCGGCCGTCGCGACGACGAGTCGCGCCCCCGCGGCACGTGCGGCACGGAGGGCCTGCCCGTGGTCGGCTTGTTTGTTGGCCGCCCCGAACCGGGCGGTGAGCACTGCCCGGGTGGGTGCGTAGAGGTCGACCCCGGCGAGGTCGATCCCGTCGATCGGGTTGCCGTCGTCGACGCTGAGCGACTGCCCGTGGCCCGGGCGGGTCGACGAAGCACGGGCCGCGAGCGCGGCGCGAGCCGCGGCGTAGCCGTTCTGGTCGACGTGGAGCCAGCGGGCCGCGGCCGGGACATCCGCCGCCGTCGGCCGAACCGACGGCGACGTGATGATCGTCCGCGCCCCGGAGGCCCGCTCGACGACGACGACGCTGCGCGCGGTGCGCGCGTCGCGGTCGATGCGGAGCCAGCGCGTGTCGACGCCCTCCGCCTCGAGCGCCGCGCGCACCTCGCGGCCGGCGTCGTCGTCGCCGACGACGCCCGCGAACCCGACCGGCACGCCGAGCCGAGCGAGCGTCACCGCGGCCGTGGCGGCGGGGCCGCCTCCCGCCACGACGAGCTCGTCGGCGACGACCCGCTCGTCGCGGCCGGGCAGCACGTCGACGAGCGCGATGGTGTCCACCGTCGCGGAGCCGACGCAGACGACGGTCGGGTCGGCGCTCACTTCACGGCTCCAGCGGTGAGGCCGGCGACGAGGTAGCGCTGCAGGATGAGGAAGCCGACGACGATCGGCACGCTCACGACGAGCGAGGCGGCCATCACCTGGTTCCAGTACACGTTGATCTCGGTCGAGTACGCCTGGAGGCCGATCGAGAGGGTGCGGGTCTCGTTGTTCGTCATCTGCGAGGCGAACAGGATCTCGCCCCAGGCCGTCATGAACGAGTACACCGCGACCGCGATGATGCCGGGCCGCGCCGACGGGAGGACGACGCGGAAGAGCGCGCCCATCGCGGTCGTGCCGTCGACGCGGGCGGCCTCGTCGAGGTCGCGCGGGATGCCGTCCATGTAGCTCGCGAGCATCCAGATCGAGAACGGCAGCGTGAACGTGAGATACGTCACGATGAGGCCGGCCTGCGTCTGGTACAGGAACTGGATGCCGAGGGCCCGGTCGATGTTGACGAAGATGATGAACAGCGGCAGGAGGAACAGGATGCCGGGGAACATCTGCGTCGAGAGCACGACGCCCGAGAACGCGCCGCGTCCGCGGAAGCGGTAGCGGGAGATCGCGTACGAGGCGAAGATCGCGATGATGACGCTGAAGATCGTCGCGACCGTCGAGACCACGAGGCTGTTGACGAAGTACTTCCCGAGCGGGACCGTGCTCCAGATGTCGATGAACGGCTGGATGGTGAACTGGCTCGGCCACCACTCCCACGGGCCCTGGACGTCCTGGAGGGGCTTCAGCGACGCCGTGAGCATCACGTAGAGCGGGACGGCCGTGAAGACGATGAGTGGGACGAGGACGATCCAGCGGAAGATCTTGAAGGAGCGTGGCTCATGCATCGCGCTGCACCTTTCTGTTCCAGAGCGCCCAGAGCGCCGCGACGATGATGAGGAAGAGCATGAGCAGCACGCTCATGGCGGCGCCGAGGCCGAAGTTCCACTGGATGAACGAGCTCTGATAGATGTTCACGACGAGGAGGTTGGCGCTGTCGGCCGGCCTCGCGCCGAAGAGCACGAACGGGGTGTTGAACTCTCTGAACGTCCACAGGAACAGCAGCAGGAGGAGCACCGAGTTGATCGGGCGCATCATGCCGAGCGTGATGTGGCGCATCTGCTGCCAGACGCTCGCGCCGTCGATGGCGGCGGCCTCGTAGAGCTCTTCCGGGATGCCCTGCATGCCGGCCATCGTCATGAGGAAGGCGAACGGCCACTGCTGCCAGACCGACACGATCACGAGCGACCAGAAGGCGTTGTCGCCGATGAGCCAGAAGGGCGCGTCGTTGACGACGTGGAGGTTGTTGACGAGCAGTTCGTTCAAGAGGCCCGTGTCGCGCTGGAGGATGAACTTCCAGGTGATGATGCCCGCGTAGGCGGGGATCGCGTACGGGATGAGGAAGAGGGTGCGGAGCAGGCCCCGGCCGCGGAACTTGCGCTGCAGGACGATCGAGGCCGCCATGCCGAAGAGCCACGAGAAGCCGACCGTGAGGATCGTGAAGACGAGGGTGAGCCCGAACGACTGCGCGAGCTGGGCGCCGAGGGGGTTCGTGAAGTCGAGCGCGATCTTGAAGTTGTCGAAGCCGACGAACGGGGCGCTCAGCCAGTTGGTGATGTAGAACTGCGTGAGCTGGATGAAGCTCATCCACACGCCCACGACCATGGGGATGACGTGGACGAGCAGCTCGAACAGGATGGCGGGAAGGATGAGCAGGTAGGGGGTGATCCGACCCCACGCGAGGCGCTTGCGCCGCGGCTTCTGGGCGCCGGACGCCGGGGTCCGCGGCACCGTCGCCACGGCCTCCAGCTCGACGAGCGTGCTTGACATTCGATCTCCTCTGAGGGGCGCCGCCCCGACCCGACCGGGTCGGGCCGAGGCGGCGCCGTGGTGCCGATGGATGCGGCGCCGGGCGAGCCGGCGCCAGCCGGTCAGCTGGTGGCCATCTTCTGCTGTGCTTCCGCCAGCATGGCCTTGATGGCGTCATCGGTGATCTCCGTGCCGGTCGCGGCCTGGCCGAAGAGGCCGACCACGCCGCCGCCGACGTTCGCCTGGTATGCGGACACGGTCGGGACCTGCGACATCGGGATGGCGTTCTCCGAGAGGATCTGCGTCCACATGTCCATGAGCTCGGGGTCGTCGGCGTAGGCCGACGCCGGGACGCCCACCACGGGCGGGAGCGTGCCGAACGCCTTGTTGAGGATCTCCGACTCCTCTTCGCTCGTCATGAACTTCACGAACTCGAGCGCCGCTTCCTTGTGCTTCGTGTTCTTGAAGATCGAGATGTTCGTACCGGCGATGAAGCTGCCGACGGGGTCGCCGCCCTTGGGCGCGGGGATCGGCACGACGCCGTACTGGTCGGTGTCCATGCCGTTCGAGCGGAGGCCCGCGACGTTGCCCGTCTGCGCCATGTACATGCCGATCTTGCCGCCCGCGAACTCGGTCGTGGCCTGGCCGCCGTCGGAGAACTGCGCGTTGGACGGGTTCATGACGTGGTCCTTCGACATGAGGTCGAGGTACTGGCGCACGCCTTCGACGTTGGCCGCGGTCTCGAAGTCGGGGTTGCCGTCCTTGTCGAAGGGCGAGCCGCCCGCCTGCGCCGCGAAGATGTACTGGATGTGCATCGCGACGTTGACGGTGCCGGCCGGTGCGACGATGCCCCACGTGCCCGTGTCGGGGTTCGTGATGGCCTTGGCCGCGGCGACGAGCTCTTCCCACGTCGTGGGCGGCTCGAGGCCGGCGTCTTCGAAGAGGGCCTTGTTGTAGAACAGGCCGTAGACCTGGCTGTAGAGCGGGAGCGACGTGGGCGGGACGCCCTCGGGGCCGGTCGACTGCCAGGCCGACTCGATGAACTTGTCCTTGCCGCCGATCGCCTCGAGGTCGGCGCCTTCGAACGGGAGGAACGCGCCCGTCGTGTTGAGGGTGGTCGCGTTCGTGTTGCCGATGTTGACGACGTCGGGGCCCTGGCCGGAGACGGCCGCCGCGAGCGTGTTGTTCGTCATGTCGGACCACGGGATGACCTCGAGGTCGACCTTGATGCCCGTCTGCTCTTCGAACTTGTCGAGCTCGGGCTGGAGGATCTCGGCGTCGGCGTCGAGGCTCGGGCCCTGGTTGGTGGCCCAGTACTTGAGCGTCGTGCCGGCGTACGGCTTGCTGGCGTCGGTCGAGACCGGGGCCTCGCCTCCGCCGCTTGCACAGCCGGCGAGACCGGCCATCAGCGCCAGTGCTGCGGCGCCTGCTGTGAGGATTCGGATCTTCATTGAGCGAACTCCCTGGGTGAGGTGGCTTGGGGGAGCCGCAGGACCTGCTCCCCGTCGAGTTCACCCATTGAAACACCCACAAAAAATGTTGTCAATAGAACATTCTCGGCGAGGTTCTCACAGAATGATGTGACGTTGAGTACATCACGTCGCGCACGTCACTCGACGAGGCCGCCGACGAGCACGACGAGCAGTTGCGCAGCGAGCACGAGCACCGGCAGCAGGAACACGAGGAGCAGGGATCCGGCGGATGACACGATGACGGGCGTGCGCGGGGCGCCCGCCCGCTTGCCCATCCTGACGAGCGCGATCACGCCGAACACGATCGACACGATCGCGAGCACGGCCACGACGGGAACGAGCAGCGGGATGAACATCACGCCCGCGCGGTGCACGTCGTCGCTCGGGATCAGCCGGACCACGACCGCGAGCAGGATGCCGGCCCCGGCGACGCCGAGCGCCCAGAGGAAGAACTCGCGGGAGCGACCCGCGGCGGAGATCGAAGAAGTCGTCGTTGACACATCCGACAGCGTAACCCGTTCGGAAACTCACACTTCTCGACCGACGCGTTCCGCGGCCTCGCCAACGAGCGCAAGACCCTCGCCACACAGCGCAACCGCCGGGATAACCGGACTACGCTGGAAACCGCATCCCGCATCGTACTGAGGAGTTCTTCCGTGCCTGAAACCGCATCCGCGAACGACAGCGCAACCGCGAACATCGGGGTCGTCGGCCTCGCCGTCATGGGCTCGAACCTCGCCCGCAACCTGGCGAGCCGCGAGGGCAACACGGTCGCCGTGTTCAACCGCTCCTACGAGCGCACGCAGCTGCTCGTCGGCGAGCACCCCGAGGCGGGGTTCGTGCCTGGCGAGTCGTACGACGCCTTCGTCGCGTCCCTCTCCAAGCCGCGCACGGCGATCATCATGGTGCAGGCGGGCGCCGGCACCGACGCCGTCATCGGCGAGCTCGTGAAGCGCTTCGAGCCGGGCGACATCATCGTCGACGGCGGCAACGCGAACTTCCACGACACGATCCGCCGCGAGGCCGAGATCAAGCCGACCGGCATCCACTTCGTCGGCACGGGCATCTCGGGCGGCGAAGAGGGTGCGCTCAACGGCCCCTCGATCATGCCCGGCGGCACGGCCGAGTCGTACGAGACCCTCGGCCCGATCCTCGAGTCGATCGCCGCGCGCGCCCCCGAAGACGGCGCTCCCTGCGTGACGCACGTCGGCACCGACGGCGCGGGCCACTTCGTCAAGATGGTGCACAACGGCATCGAGTACGCCGACATGCAGCTCATCGCCGAGGCGTACGACCTGATCCGCTCGGGTACGGGCAAGAGCCCCGCCGAGATCGCCGACATCTTCGCCGAGTGGAACACGGGCGAGCTCGAGAGCTACCTCATCGAGATCACGGCCGAGGTGCTCCGCCAGGTCGACGCCGAGACGGGCAAGCCGCTCGTCGACGTCATCCTCGACGAGGCCGGGGCCAAGGGCACGGGCGCGTGGACGGTGCAGAACGCGCTCGACCTCGGCGTTCCCGTCTCGGGCATCGCCGAGGCCGTGTTCGCGCGCTCGCTGTCGTCGAGCCGCGCGCAGCGCGACGCCGCGACCGACCTCCCGGGCCCCGACGAGACGTTCGTCGTCGACGACGTCGACGCGTTCGTCGAAGACGTGCGTCAGGCGCTCTACGCGTCGAAGATCATCGCGTACTCGCAGGGCTTCGACGAGATCATCGCGGGCGCCGCGCAGTTCGGCTGGGACATCAAGAAGGGCGACATCGCGCGCATCTGGCGGGCCGGATGCATCATTCGCGCGCGCTTCCTCAACCGCATCGCCGACGCGTACGCCGAGCACCCCGACCTCGCGGCCCTCGTCGTGGCTCCGTACTTCCGCGACGCCGTCGCGGGCGCGCAGGCGAGCTGGCGCAAGGTCGTCGCGGTGGCCGCGCAGGCCGGCATCCCGACGCCCGCGTTCTCGTCGTCGCTCGCGTACTACGACGGCCTCCGTGCGAAGCGCCTCCCGGCCGCGCTCGTGCAGGGTCAGCGCGACTTCTTCGGCGCACACACCTACAAGCGCGTCGACAAGCCCGGCGTGTTCCACACGCTGTGGTCGGGCGACCACACCGAGATCGAGACGGTTCCGTCGTCGCACTGACCCGGTTCTCCGCCCGAACGCGCCGCACCCTCCGGGGTCGCGGCGCGTTCGTCGTTCCGCCCGGTTAGGATCGCCGGAGGAGACTCGAGAACGAAGTCGACCCGAGAAGGGGTGCGTGCATGCGCGAGCCGACGTGGCGGCAGGAGGGCGAGGACCCCGACTACCGTTTCACGCTCGCGAACGAGCGCACGTTCCTCGCGTGGATCCGCACGGCGCTCGCCCTGCTCGCGGGCGGCGTGCTCCTGCATCAGCTCGCGCCGACGCTCGGCCCGCGGGTCGCGGTGGTGATCCTGTCGGTCGCGCTCGGCGTCGCAGCGGCGGCGCTCAGCGTCCTCTCGTACACGCGGTGGCGACGGAACGAGATCGCGATCCGCACGGGCCGCCCGTTGCCGTTCAGCCGGCTCCTCGTCGTGCTCGCGATCGTGTGCGCGGTGACCGCGGGCGTGCTGACGGTGTTCCTCATCGTCTCGGATGCGGTCGCATGAGCGCCGCGGCGGCGGCCGGAGGCCAGCCGAAGGACGCGGGGCTCCAGCCCGAACGCACGGTGCTCTCGTGGACGCGCACGGCGTTCGCCGTCGCGGTGAACGCACTGCTGTCGCTGCGGGCGGGCTTCGTCGCGGGCGAGCCCGCGCTCGTGGCGGTCGGGGCGCTGCTGCTGGCCGCGGCAGCGGCGGTCGTCGCGCTCGCGGCGGTGCGGCGCGCACAGCTTTCGGATGTCTCGCCGTCGGCCCCTCCCCCGCGTGGCGCGCTCCTCAGCGTGACGGCGGCGACGGTCGTCGCGGCGATCGCGGGCGTCTGGTCGGTGCTCGCCGTGCAGGGAGCAGCAGGCGCGGGCGGAGTGCCCGGAGCCGCCTCGTGAGCGAAGAGATGCCGCCCGAACTCGCCTACGGCTCCCACGACGACGACCTCCCGGTCCGCGGCGGTCGCCGTCAGCGCGTGCTGCGCGTCGTCGTGCTCATCGCGCTCGCGGCCCTCGTGCTCCCGCTCGTGCTCTCGCTGTACGCGGTCGCGATGAGCGCCGCCGAGCGGGCGTGCCGCGTCACGGTCGTGCGGTTCGACGACCACGCGACGGGGTCGCGCGTCGCGCTCGAGTTCTTCGGTCCGGGCGGGCCGGGTTGGCTCTGCTACGCCGAGCGGGAGTCGGGCGGCGACCGCCTGCTCGCGAACCTCGGGCTCATCCCGGGCGCCCCTCGCACGATCCTGCCGGGCGAGCAGTCGACCTGAGCGGGCTGCGGCGGCCCGCCTAGCTCTGCCCCTCGACCGGGAACACCCGCTTGTACTTCCGCCCGTCGGGCAGTTCGACCGTGCGCGCCTCGAGCAGCCCGCGCGTGACGCGCTGGTAGACCGCCTGCGGCGTCACGCCGAGCTTCGCGGCGGCCTCGGCGACCGAGAGCCCCGGGAGATCGGTCGGCTTCGACGACGGCCGCTCGCGCTTGCGCTGCCGGCTCGCCTCGCGACGGGCCGCGATCTCGTCGTCGTCGCCCGCCCAGCGCTGCTTCGCGGCGGACGGGCTGAGCCCCGCGGCATCCGCGATCTCGTCCCACGTCGAGCCCGACGCGTGCGCTTCGCGTGCGGCCGCGAGCGCGGCGGCGTCGGCGTCGAGGGCGGCCGCGAGCGAGCGGATGCCTCGGAGCCGGTCGAGCGGCGAGACATCCGCCTCACCGTGCTCGCTCGCCTGCTCGAGCGCGACGAGCCGCTCGAGCGCCGCTCGCGTGTCGCGCTCGAGGAAGCCCACGCTCAGTCGTTCGAGGCCATGAGGGCGTTGCGCACCTGACGGCGGAGCACCTTGCCGATGAGCGACTTCGGGAGCTCGTCGATCGCGACGACCTTCTTCGGCACCTTGTAGGGCGTCAGCGCGCCGCGGCAGAACTCGCGCACGGCGTCTTCGTCGAGGGTCGCGCCGTCGCGCAGCACCACGACCGCGACGACCTGCTCGCCCGAGCGGTCGTCGGGGAGGCCGACGACCGCGGCGTCCTCGACGTCGGGGAACTGACGCAGCGCCTCTTCGACCTCGCTCGGCGAGACGTTGAAGCCGCCCGTGATGATGAGCTCCTTGATGCGGTCGACGATCTTCACGAACCCGTCGGAGTCGAGGGTCACGATGTCGCCCGTGCGGAACCACGGCGTGCCGCCGTCGGGGTCGTTGACGAAGACCGCCTCGGTCTCTTCGGGCTTGTGCCAGTAGCCCGAGAACACCTGGGGGCCGCGCACGACGAGTTCGCCGGGCTCGCCCGCGGGCACGTCGGTCATGGGGTCGTCGGGGTCGACGACGCGCGCCTCGGTCGAGGGCAGCGGCAGGCCGACCGTGCCGACCTTGCGGTTGTCGGCGACGGGATTCGCCATCAGCACGGGCGAGCACTCGCTGAGGCCGTAGCCCTCGACGAGCCATCCGCCCGTCGCCTTCTCCCACGGTTCGACGACCTCGGTCGAGAGCGGCATGGCGCCCGAGATCGAGATGTGGATGCCGTCGAGCGAGACGCCCTCGGCTGCGGCCGCCTTGCGGAGCCGGTCGTAGATCGGCGGCACGGCGGGCAGGAACGTCGCCGGACGCTTCTTCACGACCTTGAGCACCAGGTCGGGTTCGAACTTGGGGAAGAGCACGAGCCGCGACCCCATGCTCATCGCGAACGTGAGGCAGAGCGTGAGCCCGTAGGCGTGGAACATCGGCAGCACGGCGTAGACGACCGAGGTGCCGCGCGGGATGTCGGGCACCCACGAGCGGGCCTGGTCGGCGTTCGCGATGAGGTTCGCGTGCGTGAGGGTCGCGCCCTTGGGCGAACCGGTCGTACCGCTCGTGTATTGGATGAGGGCGACGTCGGATGCCTCGGGGCCCGCGATGTGCGCGTCGATGGGCGCCGTCTTCTGGATCTGCGCCCACGTGATGGCGCCGCGCACCTTCGTCGTGAGCGACGCGCGCGACTCGCGCGCCTTCGCGATGGGCAGGCGCAGCGCGGCACGTGTGAAGAACGGCATCGCGCGCGTGACATCCACCGAGATGATCGTCTCGACGCGGACGTCGTCGGGGAACTCCTGGATCGTCTCGACCACCTTGTCCCACGCGATCACGACGCGCGCGCCGTGGTCCTCGAACTGGTGGCGGAGCTCGCGCGGCGTGTAGAGCGGGTTGTGCTCGACGACGATCGCGCCGAGCCGGAGGACGGCGTAGAACGCGGCGATGTGCTGCGGGCAGTTCGGCAGCACGAGCGCGACGGGGTCGCCCTTCTGCACGCCGAGCACGCGCAGCGCCTCGGCGGCGCGGTCGATCTGCTCGCCGAGTTCGGCGTAGGTCGTCTCGCGGCCGAAGAACTCGAGCGCGGGGCGATCGGGGTAGTTCTCGACACTGTGGCGGATGAGGTCTGCGAGGGACTCTTCGGGGGTGGCGATGTCGTGCGGGACACCATCGGTGTAGCTCGCGAGCCAAGGACGGGGCGTGGTGATGCTCACCGGGGAATCCTACGCTTCCAAAATCCGAGTTCGGTTCGGGAAAGGTCGGCGGCCCGCTTACGCGGCGCCGTCGAACATGCTCGTGACCGAGCCGTCTTCGAAGACCTCGTGGATCGCGCGCGCGAGAAGCGGCGCGATCGGCAGCACCGTCAGGCGGTCCCACCGCTTGGCATCGGGCACCGGCAGCGTGTCGGTCACGACGACGCGGTCGATGAAGTCGGACTGCAGGATCTCGACGGCGGGCGGCGAGAACACCGCGTGGGTCGCGGCGACCACGACACCGATCGCGCCGGCGGCCTTGAGCGCCTCGGCCGCCTTCACGATCGTGCGGCCCGTGTCGATGAGGTCGTCGACGAGGAGGCACACGCGGCCCGAGACCTCGCCGACGATCTCGTGCACCGAGACCTGGTTCGGCACGAGGGGGTCGCGGCGCTTGTGGATGATCGCGAGGGGGCGTCGAGCTTGTCGCTCCAGATGTCGGCGACGCGCACGCGGCCCATGTCGGGCGAGACGACCGTGAGGGTCTTCGGGTCGAGCGAGTTCTTGAACTCCTCGAGCAGCACGGGCATCGCGAACAGGTGGTCGACCGGGCCGTCGAAGAACCCCTGGATCTGCGCGGCGTGGAGGTCGACCGACATGATGCGGTCGGCGCCCGCCGTCTTGAAGAGGTCGGCGACGAGGCGCGCCGAGATCGGCTCGCGGCCACGGCCCTTCTTGTCTTGGCGCGCGTACGGGTAGAACGGCGCGACGACCGTGATGCGCTTCGCGCTCGCGCGTTTGAGTGCATCGATCATGATGAGCTGCTCCATGAGCCACTCGTTGATCGGCGAGGTGTGCGACTGGATGACGAACGCGTCGGCACCGCGGATCGACTCGTCGAACCGTGCGTAGATCTCGCCGTTCGCGAACGTGCGCGCATCGGTCGGGACGAGTTCGCTGCCGAGCTCGGCGGCGATCTCCTCGGCGAGCGCGGGGTGCGCCCGGCCCGACACGAGCACGAGGCGCTTGGATCCGGTGGTTTCGATTCCCGACATGCTCACTGTCCTTCCACCGGCGAGGCCGGGCTTCGGTCATCGGACTCGGTGACGCCGGCGGCCTCGGCCGCCGCCTCCGCCGCGTCCGCTGCGGCGGTGCCGGCCCGGTGCTGACGCACCCAACCCTCGATGTTGCGCTGCGGCGCGACGTTCACCGCGAGAGCACCGGCCGGGACATCCTTCCGGACGACCGTGCCCGCCCCCGTGTACGCGCCGTCTCCAATCGTAACGGGCGCGACGAACACGCCGTGAGAGCCCGTGCGCACGTGCGAACCGATCGTCGTGCGGTGCTTGTTCACGCCGTCGTAGTTGGCCGTGATCGAGCCGGCGCCCACGTTCGAGCCGACGCCGATCTCGGTGTCGCCGATGTAGCTCAAGTGCGGGACCTTGCTGCCCGCGCCGATGTGCGCGTTCTTCGTCTCGACGAACGCGCCGATCTTGCCGTCGGCGTCGAGCACGGTGCCGGGCCGCAGGTACGAGAAGGGGCCGACCGAGGCATCCGCCCCGATGACCGCGAGCGTCGCGTCGGTGCGCTTGACCTCGGCGCGCTCGCCGATCTCGCAGTCGACGAGGGTCGTGTCGGGGCCGACGATCGCACCCGTCGCGATCACCGTCGCGCCCTTGAGCTGGGTGCCCGGGCGGATCGTGACGTCGGGCTCGATCGCCACGGCGAGGTCGATCCACGTCGTCGCGGGGTCTTCGATCGTGACGCCGTTCAGCTGCCAGCCGCGCACGATGAGCGCGTTGAGGCGGGCGGCCGTCTCGGAGAGCTGGGCGCGGTCGTTGACGCCCGCGACGAGCCACGGCTCGGCGACGGGCACGGCCTCGACCTCGCTGCCCGCGGCGCGGAGGAGGCCGATGACGTCGGTCAGGTACTTCTCGCCCTGCGCGTTATCGGTCGTGACGTTCGCGAGCTGGTCGCGGAGCGCCGCGGCGCCGAAGGCGTAGATGCCCGCGTTGATCTCGTCGATCGCGCGCTCTTCGGCGGTCGCGTCCTTCTGCTCGACGATACGGTCGAATCGGCCGGATGGGTCGCGCACGATGCGCCCGTACCCGGTCGGGTCGTCGTAGCGGGCCGAGAGCACGGATGCCTCGGACGCCGTCGCGCGGTGCTGCGCGAGGAACTCGCGGAGGCTGTCGGCGTCGAGGAGGGGCACGTCGCCGTTCAGGACGAGCACCTCGCCCTCGAAGCCCTCGGGGAGCGCTGCGGCTGCGAGCTCGACCGCGCGGCCCGTGCCGTCGACGTCGTCTTGATCGACGACGACGGTGCCCGGGAAGTCTCGCTCGATGACCGCGGCGACGAGGTCGCGCTCGTGCCGCACGACCGCGAGCACGTGCGCCGCGTCGAGGGCGCGCGCCGTCGCGAGCACATGACCGACGAGCGGGACGCCCGCGAGGGGGTGCAGCATCTTCGGGAGTCGGGACTTCATGCGCGTGCCCTGGCCTGCCGCCAGGACGATGATCGCGAGATGCTCATCGGTCATGCTCCGCCACCAGGATTCGAACCTGGACCGAACAGCTCCAAAGGCTGTCGTGCTGCCGTTACACTATGGCGGATCGCGCGCAGGGCCGAATGGATGTCTCGTCCGCACGCGCGGGATCAAGTCTGCCATGCGCGGCGGGGCGTCACCTGCGCGTACTTCCACCAGTCTGCGCCAGAATGATCTGATGACCGATGCCGATGAGGTGGACCGCATCGTCGACGACTGGGTGCGCGAGCGCCCAGACCTCGACTTCGCGCCCTTGCAGGTGCTCTCGCGCGTCGCGCGGCTTTCGAAGCACCTCGACCGCGCGCGCAAGCAGGCGTTCGCCAGGTCGGAGCTCGAGTCGTGGGAGTTCGACGTGCTGTCGGCGCTCCGCCGCGCGGGCGCGCCCTTCCGCCTCTCCCCCAAGGCGCTCCTGCAGCAGACGCTCGTCTCGAGCGGCACGATGACGAACCGCATCGACCGGCTCGTCGAGCGCGGGCTCGTGACGCGTCAGACCGACCCGCACGACGGTCGCGGCATCCTCGTCGAGATGAGCCGCGCCGGCCTCACGCGCGTCGACGCCGCGATCACGCGCCTCGTCGACGCCGAGGCCGAGATCCTGCGGGCATTGCCCGCGCCCGAGCAGAAGCGGCTGGCCGGGCTCCTGCGCAAGCTCAGCCTCGGGTTCGACGGGTGATCCGGGTCACCGCACGTCGACCGGATTCGGGGTGAGATCCGCCTTCGTGACATCCGCCGTCGTGACGTCCGGTGCACCCGTGAGCTCGGCCGCGACCGCCCACAGCGACCGCGCGTAGTCGGGCCCGCGGCGCGCGCTGCGCGGGAGGTTCGCGCGCTTGGTCGGGCCGGTGAGCCCGTTCTTCGGGCCGTAGTACGCGCCCTGTTCGGCGGCGGGGTCGGCGGCGGCGAAGAGGAGCGGCTCGGCGCCTTGCTCGACGGTCTGGGACGGCAGGAACGTGCGCTGGATGGGCGGCCGCTGCGCGTCGGCCGAGCGGCCGAGGTTGGCGCCCGCGGTCTGCAGGTTCGTGCGGGTGTAGCCGGGGTGCGCAGCGGTCGAGCGGAGCGACCAGCCGCGCTCGTCGGCGATCTCGGCGAGCCGGAGCGTCATGAGCAGGTCGGCGAGCTTGGACTGCGCGTAGGCGAGGTGCGCCTGGTAGCGCGTGCGCCACTCGAGGTCGTGGAAGTTGATGCGCCCGTAGTTCGCGGTGCCGCTCGACATCGTCGCGACGCGCGCGGGCGCGCCGGGGGTCGCGTGCTCGAGGAGCTTCGGGAGCAGGAGGTTCGTGAGCAGGAACGGCCCGAGGAAGTTGCTACCGAACTGCAGTTCGTGCCCGTCGGCGGTCTCGAGGCGCTTGGGCGGCTGCATGACGCCGGCGTTGTTGACGAGCGCGTGCAGCGGCTCGGAGTCGGTTCGGATGCCGTCGGCGAACGCGCGCACGCTGGCGAGATCGCCGAGGTCGATGCGGCGCACATCGAGGCTCGCGCCGGGCACGGCGGCGGCGATCTCGGCGCGCGCGGTCTCGCCGCGCTCGAGCGAGCGGACGGCGAGCACGACGTGCGCGCCCGCGCCCGCGAGGCGCTTGGCGGCCTCTTTGCCGGTGCCGCTGTTGGCACCGGTGACGATGATGCGACGACCGGTCTGGTCGGGGACGAGGTACATGAGCGCTCCGTTTCGTCGATAACAGACCGCTGGTCTGTTGTTCTATTCCGAAGGTAACAGACCGCCGGTCTATAATCAAGCACAGGGATTTCGGATGTCTCGAGCCGACCGCGCACGCGAGAGCGCGCCGCAGGCGGGAGACTGGAGACATCCGCGAAGGAGACCAGATGACGACCGAGCAGGCGACCGACCGGGCGACCGAATCGCCCGGGTTCAAGCGCGCCCGCACCGACGACCAGCGCGCCGAGCGGCGCGAGGCGATCCTCGCCGCGGCAGTCGAGCTCCTCGGCGAGCGCCGCGTCGCCGACCTCAGCCTCAATGAGCTCGCGCGGCACGTCGGCCTCGCGAAGTCGAACGTGCTGCGCTACTTCGAGTCGCGCGAGGCCGTGCTCCTCGACATCTACGACCGCGAGTATCGCGCGTGGCTCGACGCGCTCGAAGAGGCGCTGCCGCCGGTCGCATGGTTCGCGCGAGAGCCGGGCGCACCGGGGTCGGCGCCGCCGTCCGAGACATCCATCGACGCCGTCGCGACCGCGATCGCCGACACGATCGCCGTCCGGCCCATGCTGTGCGAGCTCGCCGCGAACACCGCGAACGTGCTCGAGCACAACGTGTCGGGCGAGGTCGCGGCGACCTACAAGCGCACGGCGATCGCGAACGCCGTCAGGCTCGGCACGCTCGTATCGGATCGGCTCGGGCCGTATTCGCAAGCGGCGGGCGTCGCGTTCGTGAGCGCCGTGAACCTCGGCATGGGGGCGATCTGGGCGTCGACGCAACCCTCCCCCGGCATGGCCGCCGCGTACGTGCTGTACCCCGATCTCGCGAGGTATGCCCACGACTTCGGGCAGTCGCTGCGCGAGTACGTCGCGACCGTGCTCACTGGACTCGCCCACCGCGAGCCGAGCCTGCCGGGCGGGGGGCTCGACGGACTCGGCACCGCAGACTGAGCCGCAGCCGGACTATTCGCGCCGCCAGACCTGCCGCGGCGCGTACCCGCTCTTGCGCAGCCAGTGCTCGGTGTAGACGATCCGCTCGGGGGTGACGACGTGAGCGGGTCGGTCGGCGGCTCGTCGAGCGACCGGCCGCGCTCGACATGGTCGGACTGCCAGCGGAACGCCTCCCAGTTCCGGTCGGCCTCTGCGTCGGCGCGCTCGAGGGTGCGTGCGGTGCCGAACACCTGCGCGCCGCGGCTCGAGGCCTGGCCGACGAGCGGTGCGAAAACGCCGACCGACACCCGTGGATCGCGCCGGAGGTTGCGCGACTTCGGCGACGCGTTCCAACTCGAGTACATGAGCTCGAACCCGAGGCTGAAGAATCTCACGGGGCTCGCCGCGGGCGAACCGTCGCGCGCGACGGTCGCGACGACCGCCATGTTCTGGGTCGAGAACAGGTTCAGAATGCGATCTTCGAGGATGTCTCGGGGCGCAGCACGCTCGGGCGCGGGGCCCGCGAGCCACGGATTCGTCGTCGGCATCCCGCGATGGCATCGGTCTTCGAGTGGCACGCGATCGTCGCTCACGCCCCGACATCTCACCGGCTCCGCATCCGCGACCACCTTCCTTGATGCCCACACGACTCCTTTCCGGTCGCTCAGTTCTCCACAGATTTGTGATGTCTCAGGAGATCGGTGACGGTTCTGTATCAGGACATCGGTGACACTTCGTGTGTCAGGACATCGGTGACGGTTCCGGGGTTCTTGGTACGTGGGCCTCGTGGGAAGCCGTTGCCGACGTAGGTGATGCCGGGTGCTGGTCGGGTGTGTTCGATGAGGACCTCGCCGTGTAGGTCGGTGATCGTGATCTGGTTGCGGTCGATGATGACGAGGACTTCTTGGTAGGCGCGGCGGCCGTCGATTTTGTACGTGACGCGGTTCAGGAGGAGCGTGCCGGCGCTGCTGAGGGTTCGGATCAGGGTGTCATCGGGCAGGTTCGTCAACGGCGGTGCCGGCCGAACCGGCTTCGGTGGTGGAGTCTGCACGAGCAATCGCGGTTCGGGTTTCGGGCGGGGCGGGTCGGTCTTCGGGGTGGCTTCCCATGCGGTTCGGGGCGTGATCCGGCCGGGGAGTCCTTGATGGGGGCGTTCAGTGTTGTAGATCTCGTCGAACGCGTCGACCTGGGCCTGGAGTTCTTCCATGCTGTGCGCGAGGGGCTGTTTGTCGAGGTAGCGGAACAGGGTCTGGTGGAAGCGTTCGTTCTTGCCCTGCGTGGTCGGCTTGTACGGTTTGCCGGTGATCGGCTCGACGCCCAAGCTCGTGACGTGCTCCACGAGTCGGCCCAGAGAGCCCCGTCGTGAGGGGTTGAGCGCAATCCTGTTGTCGGTCAGCAGCCGTTGCGGCACCCCGTGCACGGTCACGGCTTTTTCGAACACGACGATCGCAGCCGCAGCGGTCTCGCCCTGCGCCACGTGTGAGGCGACCGCGTACCGAGAGTGATCGTCGATGAGTTGGAAGATCACACACTTGCGGCCACCGGTCAGGACGTATTCCGTCGCGTCTAGCTGCCAGCACGCGTTCGGTGCCGGGTACACGAACCGGCGCCACGCCGAGCGGGGCTTCTTCTTCGGCTCCGCGCGGGCCACGCCCGCGTCCCGGAAGACCCTGGCCAGCGACGCGACCGAGGGCACTTGGCCCAACCCCATCGCGCGCATCTTCTCGTGCACGCTGATCGGCCCGTGATCCAGCCCGGAAGCCTCCAGCGACGCGCGCACCTGGACTGCCTGCGCCTTCACCTCGTCGGGCTCGAGCGAGGGCGCCGGGATCTGGGTTCGAGGACCGCCGCCGGCCCGTCATCCCTCGCCCGCTGACGCAACACGTAGAACGACTTCCGGGAGATGCCATGCTCCGCGCAGAACGTCGATACCGCACCTCTGGGCGCGTCATCAGGCCATTGCAAGATCGCAAGACGGACACGAGGGTCAATAGGTTCACGAGAAGCCACCCCCGCAGACTCGCCGCAGAAGCGTCACCACCAAGAGCCCCAGAACCGTCACCAATGTCCTGATACAGAACCGTCACCGATCTCCTGAGACATCACAAGTTCTCCACAGATTGCTCGAAGGCTATCGAACATATGTTCGAATGCCGATACGATATGGACATGTCGATCGCACTCGCCGAGGCCCAGCCAACACCGGCTGCCGCCCTCGACGCGCGCTCACCGCTGGTCCGCGCTCAAGCGCGGCTCGATGCGCTCGTCGACGTCGCGTTGCGATCGCGCAAGATCGAAGCGATGCAGCACTCGGTCCGCGTAGGCGTCATCCACGAAGCCGTCGAGTTCGCGGTTCGCAACGCCGACGCGTTCACGTCGCCGCGACTCTCGCCCGACCGTCGGCGCGAGCTGGCCCGCCGTGCGGTCACGGCCGAACTCGCAACGGCGCTGCGCACGCCTGAGCAGACGATGGCGCGTCTCGTCGACGAGGCGTCGAGCCTCTGCACGCGGCTGCCGGCGACCTACGCCGCCCTGCAGCAAGGCACGATCGACTACGCGCACGCGCGCGTGATCGTCGACGCGACGAACGACCTCGGCGACGACGACCGCGACGTGCGCGCCCGGCTCGACGCCGAACTCTCGATGCGAGCTGTCGACATCACCGCAGCGACGCTTCGCCGCGTCGCCCGCCGACTACGCGAAGCGGTCCGGACCGAGACGCTCGCCGAGCGGCATACTCGCGCATTCGCCGAGCGCCGGGTCGAGTTCGAGCCCGCCGCAGACGGCATGGCGTGGCTGCACCTCCACCTCGAGGCGTCCGACGCGATGCTCATCTGCGATCGCCTCTCGCGGGTCGCGGCCGATCAGGTCGCCTCCGACCCGCGCACCCCGGCGCAGTTGCAGGCGGATGTCGCGCGCGACCTCTTGCTCGAAGGCGTGCCGCCGGTCGGCGAAGCATTCCATGTCGCCGCCGCGACCGTTCGCCCGACCGTGCACGTGACCGTTCCCGTGCTCATGCTGCTCGGCGGCGACGACCCGAGCGGCGAGCCCGCCGAACTCGGCGGCTACGGTCCGATCGCACCCGATGTCGCTCGACGCCTCGCAGCGCACGCCCCCTCGTTCACGCGGCTGCTCACGCACCCGGTCGACGGCGTCGTGCTCGATCTCGACCGCACGGTCTACCGTCCGCCCGCCGACCTCGCGAAGTGGCTTCGAGTGCGCGACGAGACCTGCCGGTTCCCCGGCTGCAATCGGCGTGCGGCCCGGTGCGACCTCGACCACACCGACGACTTCGCGAGCGGCGGGCGCACGGCGTTCGACAACCTCGCGCACTTGTGCGCGCACCACCACCATCTGAAGCACGAGAGTTCGTGGTCCGTGAAGCACCTCCGAGGTGGAGTGCTCGAGTGGCAGTCGCCGACCGGCAGGCCGCACCTCACCGAACCAGCAGCCGCGATTCGGGCCCCGCGACCGACACGACGTCAGACGACGCTCGAACCACCGGCTCGATGGGTGCTCGAGCGGCTTTCACCTGCCGACCCGCCCGACCCGCCCGGTCCGCCCGGTCCGCCAGGTCCGCCGGGTCACCCCGCACTTGCGGCCGACGCACTCGGCCGCCTCCCCGACGCGCCGCCGTTCTGATCCGACGTCGCGTGACCGCGACTTCGCCTGACCAAGACCTCGCTTGACGCCGAGCTCGCTTGACCCCGACCTCGCTTGACCCCGACCCCGCCTGACCCCGACCTCGCTTGACCCCCACCCCGCCTGACCACGACCCCGCCTGACCCCGACCCCGCCTGACCGGCGTAGTCGACGAGCGCGACGGTCGAGTGCCCCCGCCTTCGACGGTCTTCCGCACGCCCGCAGCCGCCGCGACGCGCCCGTCCGCACGCCCGCACGCCCGCACGCCCGCACGCCCGCACGCCCGCCCGACGATCGCCGAGGGCGCCGCCTCAGTCGACGACCGCCGCCACGGCCTCGATCTCGACGAGTTGGCCCTCATACCCGAGCACCGTCACGCCGAGGAGCGTGCTCGGCACGTCGTGGTCGCCGAACGCGTCGGCGACGACGCGCCAGACCGCGCCGAGATCACCGCGATCCGACGAGGCGACGAGCACGCGCGTGCTGATGACATCTTCGATCGTCGCACCGGCCGCCGCGAGTGCGCCCTGCATCGTCTCGATGCAGACCGCCGCCTGGCCGACGTAGTCGCCGAGCGCCGCAGTCGAGCCGTCGGGATTCAGCGGGCACGCTCCGGCCAGGAAGATCAGCCGAGCGTCTTTCGGTGCGGTCGCCGCGTAGGCGTACTCGGCGACGGACGAGAGCTCGGATGCTCGGATGAGCAGCACGGCAGACGGCATGGAGCGATCTTGGCAGACATCACCGGTGTCAGACGTACTCCTCCTCGGCGAACCAGCTGGCACCCTCGTCGTGCACGATGAGCTGCCCCGCACAGTGAGTCCGACCGCTGCGCACGCCGCGTCGAGCCCTCTCGCCCAGACGCGGTCCTCGGCGGTCGGCTCTCCAGCACCGGGTCGTTCCCACGCGAAGACGAGGCTCGCGGCGCCGATCTCCTCGGCGATCCCCGTGAGCCTGTCGGCGAGGAGTTCGGCCGCGGTGCCGCCGAGCCCGGCGCCGAGAGGGGCCCATTCGTCGGGATCGCGCGGGTACTCCGCCATGGGCATGATGACGGGCAGTTGTCGGCGCTCGACATCGAGGAAGAGCGTCCACCACTGACGCCGGGCCGCGGACTCGAGCAGGTCTTCGACCCGCGTACGGATGTCTTCATCGGTGGTCAGGGGAAAGTGGGCATGGTCTTCGTAGGGAGTCATACCGACGATGCTCGCCTGCCGAGAACGGCCGACGGCCGGGTTCACCCGGATGCGAGGAGTATCCGGGCGCCCGGCCGTCTGTGGAGGATCGGTCGCAGCGCAGCAGCGCAGCAGCGCAGACTCCGACTACCGCCTGAGCACCTTCCGCGCGAGCCAGTTGCCGAGGAACTGCACGACCTGGACGAACGCGATGATGAGGAGCACCGCAGCCCACGTGATGAGCGGCTGGTACTGCCGGTAGCCGTACACGAGCGCGAAGTTGCCGAGACCGCCGCCGCCGATGAGGCCCGCGACCGCGGTCATGTCGACGATCGCGACGAGCACGAACGTGTAGCCGAGGATGAGGGGCCCGAGCGCCTCGGGCAGCACGACCGTGCGGAGGATGCGGAACGGCGCAGCTCCCATCGCCCGTGCCGCCTCGATGACGCCGGGCGAGACCGTGAGCAGGTTCTGCTCGACGATGCGCGCGATCGCGAACGAAGCGGCGAGCGAGAGGGCGAAGATGAGCGCGTCGTTGCCGATTCCCGTGCCGATGATGGCCCGCGACAGCGGCTGCACGGCGGCGATGAAGATGATGAACGGGATCGGCCGGAAGAAGTTGATGACGACGTTGACGACGCCCGAGACGACGCGGTTCGCCCACAGCCCGCCGGGGCGGGTCGTGTAGAGCACGACGCCGAGCACGAGCCCGACGACGCCGCCGAACAGCAGCGTGAGCGCCACCATGTAGAGGGTTTCGACGGCGGCGACCCAGAACTCGGGGCCGAGTTCGAGCAGGCGATCCATCACGCCACCTCCGTCACGTCGATGCGGTCGGCGACAGCCGCGAGTGCGGCCTGCACCGAGGCATCCGGCCCGCGCAGCGCGAGCGTCAGGTGACCGAACGCGCGACCCTGGATGTCGTTGATGCCGCCGTAGACGAGTTCGAACTCGACGCCCGCGCGGGCGAGTTCGAGGAACACGGATGCCTGCGAGGCATCCCCGTCTCGGAACGAGAGCGTGACGAGCCGGCCCTCGTGCCGCTCGCGCAGCACCGCGACCTCGGCGGGCGAGGGCACGCCCTTGACGACCGTCGACACGAACCTCGCCGACGACGCCTGCTTGGGCGCGCTGAAGACGTCGAACACGTCGCCCGACTCGACGACCCGCCCGCCGTCCATGACGGCGACCTTCGTCGCGATCGACTGGATGACGTCCATCTCGTGCGTGATGACGATGATCGTGACGCCGAACTCGCGATTGACGCGCTTCAGGAGCGCGAGCACCTCGCCCGTCGTCTCGGGGTCGAGTGCGCTCGTCGCCTCGTCGGCGAGGAGGAGCTTGGGCGAGGTCGCGAGCGCCCGTGCGATGCCGACTCGCTGCTTCTGCCCGCCCGAGAGCTGATCGGGGTAGTTCTTCGCCTTGTCGGCGAGGCCGACGAAGGCGAGGAGCTCGGCGACGCGCGCGGCGATCTTCGGCTTGGGCCAGCCGGCGACCAGCAGCGGGTAGGCGATGTTGCCCTCGACCGTCTTCGAGTTGAAGAGGTTGAACTGCTGGAAGATCATGCCGATCTCGAGCCGCACGGCGCGCAGGTCACGCTCGGGCAACGCCGTGATCTCGCGGCCGTCGACCGTGATCGTGCCGCCGGTGGCGGGTTCGAGCGCGTTGACGAGTCGCACGAGCGTCGACTTGCCGGCGCCCGAGTAGCCGATGATGCCGTAGACGTCGCCCGGTTCGATCTCGAGCGAGACGTCGTCGACCGCGACGACGGGTGCGCCGCCGCGTTCGGCGGGCGGGTACGCCTTCGTGACGTTTCTGAGGCTCACGAGAGCCATGGATGCTCCTTCAAGAGTGCACGGCGCCAAGAGTGCACGGCGCCAAGAGTGCGCGGGGTCAAGAGTGCCCCAGGTTCAGGACGCGCGAAATCGGATGCCTCGACGAGACATCCGATTCCGCGGGGCGACCTGGCCTCAGCCCTTGTGCGCCTTCGTGTCGGCTTCGACCTTCGCGAGCGAGGACTGGAGCTCCTTCGCGGGGATCTGCACGGGGACGCCCGTGCCGCCGGACGCCTCGATGAGGCCGGCCTGCACGTCGGGGTTCGTCTGGAAGATCTCGACGAGCTTCTTGTAGGTCTCGTTGTTCGCGTCTTCGGCGCGCGTCGCGAAGATGTTGACGTACGGCAGCGCGTTGGGGTCGGTCGGGTCGTCCTGCGCGATCGCGTCTTCGAACGTCAGGCCCGCGTCTTGCACGAAGTCGTTGTTGATGATCGCGGCGGCGAGGTCGGGCAGCGAGGTCGGCGTGAGCGACGCCTCGAGCGCGGTGACCTTGACCTTCGACTTCGCCTCGTCGATGTCGGCGAGGTCGGAGAAGATCGTGCCGCCGCTCTTCAGCGTGATGAGGCCGGCCGACTGGAGCACGAGGAGGCCGCGCGCCTGGTTGGAGGCGTCGTTCGGCACGGCGACGGTTTCGCCGGCGGGGATGTCCTTCACGGAGTCGTACTTCGTCGAGTACAGGCCGAGCGGGTAGATCGCGGTCGAGCCGATGGGCGTGAGGTCTTCGCC
Source organism: Agromyces protaetiae (assembly GCF_004135405.1). Lineage (NCBI taxonomy): Bacteria > Bacillati > Actinomycetota > Actinomycetes > Micrococcales > Microbacteriaceae > Agromyces > Agromyces protaetiae. Next base: position 1,853,320 of record NZ_CP035491.1, on the reverse strand, counting down.
GGCCGAGACGTTGTAGTCGGCGAGGTAGACGATGTGCTGGAACTGGTTGAGGTCGAGTTCGCCCTCGGTCGTCGCCGGGTTCGGCTGCGCGTAGTCGGAGAAGTCGACGATCTCGATGTCGATGCCCTCTTCTTCGGCGGCGGCTTCGAAAGCGGCCCACTGCGGGTCGCCCTTGCCGACGACGCCGATGCGGATCGAGTCGCCCGAGGCGCCGGCGTCGCCGCCGTCTGCTGCGGGGGTCGCGCACGCGGCGAGCGCGGCGACGAGGGGCACCACGGCGAGCGCGGCGAGAATGGACGAAGTGCGGCGTGACATGGTGGTTCCTCTCGGTCGGCACGCGCGATCGTCTGTGCTGGTGGGCACGGTGCTGGTGTGCGTGGAACAGGCGCGGCTCCGCCGCCGACGAGTGTCGACGCTGTGGATGTCAGTCGGATTGCCGTCGCCGCGATCGCGGGTGCTGTACCACCGTACGTGAAGGCTCTGCGTGCAATTGGTCATCCGGTCACAATGCGTCACAGAATCTGCGACATTCACTCTTGAAACGGAGAGATTCTTCGCGGATGTCTCGTCAGCACGCCGCACGACGGCGAATTGCCGGATCGGCAAACGGAGTTGCCTCGCGCGAGGGCGCCGCGGATCCTTGGAGCATGGTCGCCGAATCGCCGCTCTCCCCCGCCGACTACTGGGAAGACCGCTACGCCACGAGCGAGCGCGTCTGGTCGGGCCGCGTCAACCGCGTGCTCGCCGACATCGCCGACAGCCTGACGGCCGGCCGAGCGCCCGGCCGCGCCCTCGACCTCGGCTGCGGCGAGGGCGCCGACGCGATCTGGCTCGCCACGATCGGGTGGGATGTCACGGGCGTCGACCTCTCCGCAACGGCCGTGCGCCGCGCGACCGAGGCCGCCCGCGCATCGGGCCTGGATGTGTCGCGCGTGCGCTTCGTCGCCGCCGACCTGAGCGACCCGCTGCCGGCGACCCTCCCGCACGACGCCTACGACCTCGTGACCGCGAGCTTCCTCCACTCGACCGTCGAGCTCCCCCGCACCGACATCCTCCGCCGTGCCGCAGCGCTCGTCGCGCCGGGCGGACACCTCCTCATCACGTCGCACGCCGCCGCACCGCCATGGGCGGGCGCCGAGCACCGCGCGCACGCCGCGCAGCATCCGTTCCTCACTCCCGACGAGGAGATCGCCGAGCTCGCGCTCGACCCTGAGCAGTGGGAGACCGTCGCCGCCGAAACCCGCACGCGCGAGGCCGTCGGCCCCGACGGCGAGCCCGCGACGCTCGACGACGGGGTCGTGCTGCTGCGCCGACGCTGACGCGCCGCGCACGCGGGCATGCGCACGAGCGGCAGGGCGTCAGCCCTCGAGCTGCTCCGACACTTCCAACCAGCGCAGCTCGAGTTCGGCGATGGACGCCTCGAGCGCCGCGAGCTCGTCGCCGAGCACCCCGAGGCCGGCGTAGTCGCTCTGGTCGTGCAACGCGAGCTTCTCGTGCTGAGCCGAGACCTCGCCCGCGAGCTTCTCGAGCCGCCGGTCGACCGACGCGAGCTCCTTCTCGGCGGCCCGGCGCTCGGCGCCCGAGAGTGCCGTCGCTGTCGAGGGTTGAGCAGGGGTCCGAGACTGAACTGCCGAGGCATCCGCCTTCTTCGCGACCCCCGCCTTGCGCAGCTCGAGATACTGCTCGACTCCGCCCGGGAGGTCGCGCACGTGCCCGTCGAGGATCGCAAGCTGGCGATCGGTCACGCGCTCGATGAGGTATCGGTCGTGGGAGACGACGAGGAGCGTGCCGGGCCACGAGTCGAGGAGATCCTCGATCGCGGCGAGCATGTCGGTGTCGAGGTCGTTCGTGGGCTCGTCGAGGATGAGCACGTTGGGCTCCTGCAGCAGGATGAGCAGGAGCTGCAGGCGCCGCTTCTGGCCGCCCGAAAGCTGCTTGACGGGCGTCGAGAGCTGCGCATTCGAGAACCCGAGCCGTTCGAGCAGTTGCCCGGGCGAGAGCTCGACCGCCTTCGACCCCGACCCGATCGTGTAGCTGCGCTTCTGCTCGGCGATGACCGCGCTCACGCGCTCGTCGGCCCACTCGGCGAGCTCGTCGAGCTCCTGGCTGAGCGTCGCGATGCGCACGGTCGTGCCGCGCTTGACCTTGCCCGACGTCGGCTTCACGGCACCGGTCACGAGCCCGAGGAGCGTCGACTTGCCGGCGCCGTTGACGCCGAGGATGCCCGTGCGCTCGCCCGGCGCGATGCGCCACTCGACATCGTGCAGGATCGTGCGTTCGGTCGGCGCCTCGGGCGAGACGTCCGCCGTCGGCGCGACCGGGTACACGACCGAGGCATCCAGAATGTCGACCACATCCTTGCCCAGCCGCGACACCGCGAGCCGGTTGAGCTCGACCTTGTCGCGCACGGGCGGCTCGTTCTCGATGAGCTGATTCGCCGCGTCGATGCGGAACTTCGGCTTCGACGTGCGCGCGGGCGCCCCGCGGCGCAGCCACGCCAACTCTTTGCGCAGCAGGTTCTGCCGCTTCGCATCGGACGCCGCCGCCATGCGGTCGCGCTCGACGCGCTGCAGGATGTACGCCGCGTACCCGCCCTCGAAGGGCTCGACGATGCCGTCGTGCACCTCCCACGTGTCGGTCGAGACCTCGTCGAGGAACCACCGGTCGTGGGTCACGACGACGAGCGCGCCGTCGTTCTTCCCCCAGCGCGACTTCAGATGCCCCGCGAGCCACGCGATGCCCTCGACGTCGAGGTGGTTCGTCGGCTCGTCGAGGAACAGCACGTCCCAATCGCCCACGAGGAGCGCCGCAAGGCCCACGCGGCGACGCTGGCCGCCCGAGAGGTCGCCCACGCGACCGTGCCACGGGACATCCGAAAGGAGCCCCGACAGGATGTCTCGCACCTTCTGGTCGCCCGCCCACACGTGCTCGTCGACGCCGCCCACGACGGCCTCGGCGACCGTCAGCTCGGGATCGACCGCGTCCGCCTGATCGAGCATGCCGATCCGGATGCCCCGGCGCGCCGTGACCCGGCCCGAATCGGGCTCGATCCGGCCCGCGAGGAGCTTCAACAGGGTCGACTTGCCGTCGCCGTTGCGGCCGACGACGCCGATGCGCGAGCCCTCGTCGAGGCCGAGGGTCACCTCGCCGAACACCGTGCGGGTGGGGAATTCGAGGTGCAAGCGCTCCGCGCCGAGAAGGTGTGCCATGACCTGTCGAGCCTAGCCTGGGGCTCTCAAAGGTGGATGACCCTGGCTCCGTGCACCGGTCCGTGCACGTGCAGCGCGGTGAGGCGCGCCGCCGAGAGCGCGACCTGCAGTTCGATCGCCGATTCGGCGTCGGCCGCGAGGAACGCGACCGTCGGCCCCGACCCCGACACGATGCCCGCGAGCGCGCCCGCGCTCTCGCCGAGGTCGATGAGTTCGCGGAGCGCCGGCTCGAGCCGGAACGCGGCGAACTGCAGATCGTTGTGGAGCGCTTCGGCGAGCAGGCGGGCGTCGCCCGCTCGGAGCGCCTGCAGGACGGCAGCGGCGACGACGGGCGACCCGATGGGCGCCGTCGCGGGGCCGATCCGCCCGGCCTCCTCGATGCGCAGCAGGTCGAGCTCGCGATACACCGCGGGCGTCGAGAGCCCGAACTCGGCGACGACGAGCACCCAGTGGAACGAGCCCGTCGCGAGCGCTGGACTCAGCCGGTCGCCGCGTCCGGTGCCGATCGCCGTGCCGCCCGTGAGCGCGAACGGCACATCGGCGCCGAGGCGTGCGGCGAGCCGGTGCAGTTCGTCCTTCGGGAGCCCGGTGCCCCACAGCGCGTCGCACGCGACGAGGGTGGCCGCGGCATCCGCCGATCCTCCGCCCATGCCGCCCGCGATCGGAACGTGCTTCTCGATCTCGAGGCGCACGCCGGCCGGCACACCGGCCGTGCGCGCCAAGAGCTTCGCAGCCTTCACGGCGAGGTTCGAGCCATCCGTCGGCAGCCCCGACACGTCGATCGACCCCGTGAACGACACCGACACGCGCTCATCGGGCCACGCCCGAACGTCTTCGTACAGCGACACCGCCTGGTACGCCGTCGCGACATCGTGGTAGCCGTCGCCGCCCGCCTCGCCGACGCGCATGAACAGGTTGATCTTGCCCGGCGCCCGGACGTGCACCGCCTCGTCGGCCGCCGCGATGGTCATGCCGTCAACGCTATCCGAGAAGCCGTCGACGACACGCTCACGCGTCGACCCGGTCGAGCCACGCTTCGAGTTCGGCCTTCACCGCCGCAGCCTTCGCCCCGTCGGGCATGCGACCGCGCACGAGCGAGATCGTCGCACGCCCGTCGGCTCGGGCGCTCGCCGACGCGAGCACGAACTCGCCGTCGTCGAGCACGAACCGTGCGGTCGGCGGCACCGCCCCCGGGTCGACCGCCGTCGGCGGCTGCTCGAGCGCGCCCTCGACGACCGCCGCGAGTTTGCGCAGTGCGACGGCGGCCTTGAGGTCGACGGTTCGCGAGACGCTCACGGCGGTCGCGGATGGCTCGGGGCTGTCGGATGTCTCGGGCTCGGCTGCTCCCTCGCCCTCACCCTCGCCCTGCTCTTCGAGGAGCGCGTTCTCGCCGGCCTCGTCGGGCACGTCGCTCACGGGAACCCCGCCGCTCTCGACGGCCGCATCGTCGACCGCCTCGGCCTCGGCAAGATCGCCCTCGATCGCGTCGTCGAGATCGCCTTCGACGACCTCGTCGAGCGAGTCGTCCGTCGCGTCGTTCTGTTCATCCCCCATGGGCACGATTATCCGTGCAACGCGCGGGCGATGCGCAAGAAGTCTTCGACGCCGAGCTGCTCGCCGCGCGCCTGCGGGTCGACGCCCGCACGCTCGAGCACGGCTGAGGCCTCCGCCGCCGAACCGCCGAGCACGCCCGACAGCGCCTGCCGCAGCATCTTGCGACGCTGCTGGAACGCCGCGTCGACGATCGCGAACGTCGCGGCGCGCTCCTCCTCGGTGCCGGGCGGCGTGCCGGGCGCGTCGCCGCGGTCGAAGCCCACGAGCACCGAGTCGACGTTCGGCACCGGCCAGAACACCATGCGCGACACCTGGCCCGCGATGCGCCAGTCGCCGTACCAGGCCGCCTTGACGCTCGGCGCGCCGTAGACCTTCGAGCCGGGCTCGGCGGCGAGCCGGTACCCGACCTCCGCCTGCACCATGACGATGCCGCTCGCGATCGACGGGAACCGTTCGAGCATGTGCAGCAGCACCGGCACCGAGATGTTGTACGGCAGGTTCGCGACGAGACGAACCGGGTCTGCAGGCAGCGACGTCACCTTGAGCGCGTCTTCGTGGACGACCTCGAGTTCGGTGCCGGGCTGCATGAGCTTCACGGTGTGCTGCAGTTGCGCCGCGAGGCGCGCGTCGATCTCGACGGCGACGACCTTCGCGCCCGCCTCGAGGAGGCCGAGCGTGAGCGACCCGAGTCCCGGCCCGATTTCGAGCACGGTCTCGCCGGCCTCGACGCCCGCGGTCTGCACGATGCGCCGCACCGTGTTGGCGTCGTGCACGAAGTTCTGGCCGAGCTTCTTCGTCGGGGTCACGCCGAGGAGTTCGGCGAGGTCGCGGATCTCGGCGGGGCCGAGCAGTCTCGGGCGCGCGGGCGGGCTCTCGGCCTCGTGCCGATGCATCACGCGCCGCCTGACTGGGCCGAACCCCCGTTGGTCACGGGGTCATCCTGCCATGAGCCGTACACGCGCACGGTATTCGACGCGAGGGTTGCGCAGAGCTCGGCCAGTTCGATATCGAGCACCTCGGCCATGAATCGCACGGTGTAGGGCACGAGATACGGTGCGTTGGGCCGGCCGCGGAGCGGCGCGGGGGTGAGGTACGGCGCGTCGGTCTCGACGAGGATGCGGTCGCGGGGCGCGACGCGCAGCGCCTCTCGCAGGTTCTCTGCGTTCTTGAACGTCACGTTGCCGGCGAACGAGAGATACCAGCCCTCGGATGCCGCGAGCCGTGCGAGCTCTTCGCCGCCGGAGAAGCAGTGGAACACCGTGCGTTCAGGAGCCCCCACGCGCCGCAGGGTCGCGACGACGTCGTCATGCGCGTCGCGGTCGTGGATCTGCAGGGCGAGTCCGTGGCGCTTGGCGATGTCGATGTGCGCCTCGAACGAGCGGAACTGCGCCGGGCGGCCGTCGTCGTCGGTGCGGAAGAAGTCGAGCCCCGTCTCGCCGATCGCGCGCACGCGCGGGCGCGCGGCGAGTTCGTCGATCACGGCGAGCGCGTCATCGAGGGCACCGGATGCCTCGAGCTCGGGCGCGTCGTTCGGATGCAGCGCGACCGCCGCCAGCAGGCGCGCGTCGCGCTCGGCGGCGTCGGCCGACCAGCGGCTCGTCGCGACGTCGGTGCCGACCTGCACAGCGCCCGCGACGCCCGCCGCCTGCGCGCGGTCGAGGTGCTCAGCCACGCTCAACGGCAGAGCGCCGTCGGCGATTTCGAGGTGCGTGTGGTTGTCGTAGACGGGCACCGGCAGCGGCGACTCGGGCACGGGCGGGTACTCGGGCGCGGAGTCCGCCCGGCCCCGCGCGCGCACGTGCTCGCCGGCTGCCGTCACTCGGTGACCTCGACGCGCGGGAAGAGCGCCTCGAGCGGCGTCACCCGCTCGCCGACCGCCCACTCGTTCGCCCGGTCGATGCGCTGCTCGCGCACGTTGCCCGCGCCGCCGAGCGCGCTCCAGAGCTTCGCCGTCGCCTTGGGCAGCACGGGCGAGAGCAGCACCGCGAGCGTGCCGAGCCCGTGGTACGCCGTCGCGAGCACCGTGTCGAGACGCTCGCGCTTCGCGGGGTCCTTCGCGAGCGTCCACGGCTCTTCGTTCGTGATGTAGAGGTTCAACGCGTCGACGAGCTCCCACACGGCGGCGATCGCCTCGTGGATCGCGAGGCGGCCGGCGGCCGACCACGAGGCATCCGTCGCCCGCTGCTCGACCTCGCGGATCGCGAGATCCGCGTCGGTCACGCTCGCCTCGTGCGCTGCGGGCACTGCGCCCTCGGTGTAGCGCGAGAGCATCGCGACGACGCGCGAGGCGAGGTTGCCGAAGCCGTTCGCGAGCTCGGCCTGGTAGCGCGCCGCCAGGTCTTCCCACGAGAACGAGCCGTCTTGACCGAACGAGATGGCCGAGAGGAAGTAGAACCGGAACGCGTCGGAGCCGAACACGTCGGTGATCTGCTCGGGGGCGATGCCCGTGAGCTTCGACTTCGACATCTTCTCGCCGCCGACGAGCAGCCACCCGTGCCCGAAGACGCCGCGCGGCACCTCGAGCCCGGCCGCCATGAGCATGGCCGGCCAGATGACGGCGTGGAAGCGCAGGATGTCTTTGCCGACGATGTGCTGGGCCGGCCAGCGCCGTGCGAACTCCTCATCGTTCTGCCCGTAGCCGACCGCCGTGATGTAGTTCAGGAGCGCGTCGAACCAGACGTAGACGACGTGCGTCTCGTCCCACGGGACCTTGACCCCCAGTCGAACGTCGAGCGCGAGATCGACAGGTCATCGAGCCCCGAACGCACGAACGAGAGCACCTCGTTGCGCGCCGACTCGGGCTGCACGAAATCGGGGCGCTCCTCGTAGAGCGCAAGGAGCTTCTCGGCGAACGCCGACATGCGGAAGAAGTAGTTCTTCTCGTGGAGGAGCTCGACGGGCTTCGAGTGGATGGCGCACACGAGCTGGCCCTCGTACTCGCCCGTGCCGTCGACGAGCTCGGACTGCTGCTTGTACTCTTCACAGCCGACGCAGTAGTAGCCTTCGTACTCGCCCGTGTAGATGTGACCGTCGTCGTGGAGCTTCTGCAAGAACTTCTGCACGTTCTGCTCGTGCCGCTCGTCGGTCGTGCGGATGAAGTCGTCGTTCGCGATGTCGATCGTCTCGAGGAGCGGCTTCCACGCGTCGTGGACGAGCTTGTCGGCCCATTCCTTGGGCGTCACGCCGTTGGCCGTCGCGGTGCGGAGGATCTTCTGGCCGTGCTCGTCGGTGCCCGTGAGCATCCACGTGTCGTCGCCGGCCTGGCGGTGCCAGCGTGCGAGCACGTCGGCAGCGACCTCGGTGTACGCGTGCCCGATGTGGGGCACGTCGTTGACGTAGAAGATGGGCGTGGTGATGTAGAACGAAGAGCCGTCGGCCATGCCTTCAATCCTATGGGCGCGGCGGATGACCGACTGCTGTGTGACCGGCGCTCATCGGTCGTCGGGCGCCCCCGGCGCCGCATGCGCGGCACGGTGCCGTCGCCGGACGCTCCCGTCGCCGATCGCCGCGGGCACCTGCTCCTCGACCGCGACCCGCGCGTGCGGCGTCGGCACGCCGAGCGTGACGTCCTGCTCCTTGAGGTCGGGTTCCTCCACGACCTGGCCGGGGTAGGCGACGACGTGGAATCCGAGCACGATCTTGCCCGGGGCATCCCGCCGGTCGAGCGCGCGATACGCGTCGGCCACGCGCTCGAGCGGGAAGACGTCGGCGATCGGCAGCCGCACGCGCCGGGCCGCGACGAGCTGCGCGACGCGCGCGAACGCGACGGCGTCGCCGGGTTCGACCCGGACGGCGCCGTGCAGGTCGACGGCGTCGGGATCGAGGGTCGTCAGGATGCGCCCCGGCGGCACGCCGAGTGCCGTCGCGACCTCCGCCTCGCCGCCGAGGAAATCGAGGAATGCCGTGATCGGCAGCCCGTCGGCCGCCGCGCCCACGCGTTCGGCGAGCCTCGGCCCGTAGCCGATCGGCACGACGCCGAACTGTCGGAGGAAGTCGAAGCGCTGGTCGGCCGACGTGCCGAGGACGTGCGCGCCCTTCAATCGGGCGAACTGCACCGCGAGGCATCCGACCCCGCCTGCGGCGGCGGTGACGACGACGGTGTCGTTCGCCGTGAGCGCGAGCCGCTCGACGGCCGCCCACGCCGTCGTGCCCGACGTGTAGAGCGACCCCGCGACCTCCCACGAGAGCCCCGGAGGCCGGCGCACGACATTCGCCTCGGGCGCGACGAGGTGCGTCGCGAGCGCTCCCCCGTCGACGAACCCCATGACCTCGTCGCCGCGGTCGAACTGCGATGCACCGGGGCCTGCCGCGACCACGACGCCCGCGAACTCGCGCCCGACGCCCGACGGCAGCGGCGCCGCGCGACCCGTGGGATCGCGATCCTCGCGGATCGCGCTGTCGACCGGAGTCAGCCCCGCGGCCGCAACCTCGACGAGGAGTTCCCCGTCACCCGGTTCGGGCGTCGGCACCTCGACGACCTCGAGCACCTCGGGGCCGCCGAACCTCGAGAACCGCACCGCCTTCGCCACTCGCACCACCCCTCCCCGGTCGGTCGCGCGAGTTCCATTGTCCCCCTGATGGGGGACGGCGGGAAGCATTAATTGCGCGCCGCGAGCGCCGCTTCGTACAGATCGCGGCGCGAAAGGCCGGTCTCGGCGGCGACGAGCGCCGCCGCGTCCTTCAGCCGGGTTCCACCCCGGCGAGCGCGAGCACGCGGTCGAGCGCCGAAGCGGGGTCGGATGCCTCGGCCGACGCTCCTCCGACGACGATGCAGATCTCGCCCCGCACCCCGGCGCGCGCCCACTCCGCGAGTTCGCCGAGCGGGCCGCGCTTCACCTCTTCGTGGAGCTTCGTGAGCTCGCGGCACACGGCAGCCGGGCGCTCGGCGCCGAACGCCTCGGCGAGCGCGTCGAGCCCGTCGGCGAGTCGGCTCGGCGCCTCGAAGAACACGAGCGTGCGGCGGTCGCCCGCGAGCTCTGCGAGCCGGCGACTCCGCTCGCCCGACTTGCGCGGCAGGAACCCCTCGAATGCGAACCGATCGGTCGGCAACCCCGAGACGGCGAGCGCCGTGACGACCGCCGAGGGGCCGGGCAGCGCCGTCACGCCCACGCCCTCGGCGATCGCCGTCTGCACGAGCGGGAATCCCGGGTCGGACACCGTCGGCATGCCCGCGTCGGTCAGCACGAGCACGTCCTCGTCGCGCGCGAGCGCGACGAGCTCAGCGGCCTTCTGCCGCTCGTTGTGCTCGTGCAGCGCGATGAGCTTCGGCCGGTTCTCGATGCCGAGTCCGGCGAGCAGGCGCTGCGTCACGCGCGTGTCCTCGGATGCCACGACGCGGGCCTGTTCGAGTGCCTCGCGAAGCCTGCCCGACGCATCGCCGAGATTGCCGATGGGGGTCGCGCCGAGGATGATCATGTGGATCAGTCTCGCGTACCCCCGTCCGGTTGTCGTATGGTGATGCGCATGAGTGCAGATCCGGCCGTGGACGAGCGCGCGCCGGAACAGCCGGAGTCCGACGAGGAACCCGCTGCCGAAGCATCCGCCGAGGCCCCCGACGACGCGCCCGTGCTCGAGGCATCCGACAGCGCTGAGTCATCCGACAGCGCTGAGTCATCCGACAGCGCTGAGTCATCGGACGGCCTCGAGGCATCCGAAGCCGCCGACGAGCCGCGCGGCACGCGGCTCGACTCGTGGTGGGCGGGGCTCCTCTCGACACCGCGCCGGCGCGCCCTCTGGTATTGGGGCGGCCCGCTCCTCGTGACCCTCATCGCGGCCGTGCTGCGATTCTGGAACCTCGGGCACGCGAACACGCTCATCTTCGACGAGACCTACTACGTGAAAGACGCGTGGACCCTCTGGATCCACGGCTACGAGACCCGGTGGCCCGACGACTACGACGGCACCTGGAACGCGGGCGACCCGATGGGCTTCCTGCCCGACCCGAGCTACGTCGTGCACCCGCCGCTCGGCAAGTGGGTCATCGGCCTCGGCATGGCGGTGTTCGGCACCCTCGACCCGTTCTGGTGGCGTGCGACGACGGCGCTCGTCGGCACGATCGCGGTGTTCCTCGTCGCGGTCATCGCGCGGCGCCTCACGCACTCGACCGTCATCGGCGTGTTCGCGGGCCTCCTCTTCGCCGTCGACGGCAACGCGATCGCGATGAGCCGCATCGCGCTCCTCGACAATCACGTCATGTTCTTCGCCCTGCTCGGGTTCTGGTTCATCCTGCTCGATCGCGACCGCACGGCGCGTATCCTGCGCGAGCTCCTCGAAGCGGCCCGCGCGAAGGGCGTCGAACCCATGTACGGGCCTGCGATCTGGCAGCGGCCGTGGGTGTACGCGGCCGGAGCCGCGTTCGGGGCGACCGCCGCCGTCAAATGGTCGGGCATCTACTTCGTCGCCGCGTTCGGGATCTACCTCGTGCTCGTCGACCTGCTGTCGCGCCGTCGCGAGGGCGTCAAGTTCTGGGCGACGGGCGCGATCCTGAAGCAGGCCCCCGTGACGTTCGTCCAGCTCGTGCCGACGGCCTTCGTCGTCTATCTCGCGGCGTGGAGCGGTTGGATCTTCACCGACGGCGGCTACGACCGCCACTACGCCGACGGCGAGGGCATGGCGTGGACGGGGCCGTTCGCGTGGGTGCCGACGTGGTTCCAGAGCCTGCTCGCGTACCACCAGGCCGCCTACCAGTTCCACCTGGGAGTCGCGAGCCCGCACCCGTGGCAGGCGAACCCCCTCACGTGGTTGCTCATGATCCGCCCGACGAACATGTACTACCACGAGGTGCCCGGCTGCGATGGCGTGTGCACCGAGTCGATCATCGGCATCGGCAACCCGCTCGTCTGGTGGGCGGCCTCGGCGGCCGGCCTCTACCTCGTGTACCGGCTCGCACGCTACCGCGAGTGGCAGATCGGCCTCGTGCTCACCGGTCTCGCGGCGGGCTACCTGCCGTGGCTCGCCTACAGGAACCGCACGGTCTTCCAGTTCTACTCGATCGCGTTCGAGCCGTACCTGATCCTCATCCTCGCGCTCGTCGCCGCGCTCATCCTCGGCAAACCGACCGACCCCACCTGGCGACGACAACGCGGCATCGCCATGCTCGCGGTCTACACCGTCGCGGTCGTCGCCGTGTCGATCTTCTTCTACTCGATCGTCGCCGCGCTGCCCATCCCAGCCACCCTCAGGCAGCTCCACTTCTGGCTGCCGAGCTGGGGGTAGGCCGCGCGGGCTCCGCGACGCGGACCACGACACGGCCCAGCGGTTCGCCGCGCTCGAGGCGCGCGACGGCGTCGGCCACACGATCGAGCCCGATCACGCCGTCGACGATCGGGCGGATGTCTCCGCGTGCGGCGAGTTCGACGATCCTCGCGAGATCGACTCCGTTGCGTCGGGCCGCGAGCACCCGCAGGCGTCGGCGGGTGAAGAGCCCGCGCACGGTCGTCGCGGCGATGCGCGGCAACGGTCCGAGGACCCGCCCGCCCCTGCCCGACGACGACACGTAGGTTCCGCGCGGCGCGAGCCGCGCGACGAGGTCGCCGAGGGATCGGTCGGCCGTGAGATCGACGACCAGGTCGTACTCGCGCCCCGGGTCGGCGGCGGGATCGGTGCGGTCGACGACGCGCGCGGCGCCCGCGCTCCGCACGAGGTCGAGCCGGGAGGGGCTCGCGAGCCCTGTGACCTCGGCGTCTGCGGCGCGTGCGAGCTGCACGACGAACAGTCCGACGTTGCCCGAGGCACCCGTCACGAGGACGCGCGCACCAGGCCCGATCGCGGGCCTCGCGATGGCGAGTGCCTGCCAGGCTGTCGTACCGGGCAGCGGCAGCGTCGCGGCCACCTCGAACGAGAACGCCGTCGCACCCGACGCCCCTCGAGGGACGTGGGCGAGCGCCGCCGCCGGGATCACCGCGAATTCGGCCCACGCTCCGTCGGCCTCGCCGAGAACCCGGTCGCCCGGGGCGAAGCCCGAGACATCCGGCCCGACCCGCTCGACCACGCCCGCGACGTCTCGACCGAGAATGACGCGACGCGGACGGCGAAGCCCGGTCGAGAGCCGTACGATCCGCGGTTCACCCCGTAGCAGGTACGCGTCGGCGGCGTTGATCGCGCTCGCCGCCACTCGCACGAGCACCTCGCCGCGGCGAGGCTCGGGCACCGGCAGCTCCGCGACCTCGAGTCGCTCGGGGCCGCCGTACTCGCGGCGGACGAGCGCTCTCATCGCGCACCGCCCGCTTCGCGGTGCTGAGCCTCAGTCGTCGTGGCGAGCCGCCGGTCGACCGCGACGACGACTGCGCCGCGCTTCCGCCCGGTGTCGACGCGGCGATGCGCCTCGACGATGTCGGCGAACGGCACGACGCGGTCGACGAGCGGAACGAACGTCCCGTCGGCGACGAGAGCCGTGACGGCACGCAGATCGGTGAGTTTCGCGGCGGCGGGAAGCAGACCCGTGAAGTGCACGGCGGCGCGCTTGCCGCGCAAGAGCCTCGTGATCGGCCCGAGCACGGCGAGCACCGACAGTGCGGGTGCCGTCGTCGCATAGACGCCCCCGGGCGCGAGGGCGCGTCGCATTCGGCCGAACGACGAGACGCCGACCGCGTCGAAGACGAAGTGATAGGCACCGGGCACGTCGTCGTACCGCTCGATCGTGTAGTCGACGACCGAGTCGGCGCCGAGTCCGCGCACGAGGGCGAGCTTCGGAGTGCTCGCGACACCCGTGACGGTCGCACCCGCATGCTTCGCGAGCTGCACCGCGGCCGAGCCGACGCTGCCCGCGGCGCCGATCACGAGCACGCGGTCGCCCGACGCCACCCGCCCGACGTCGCGAACGAACGGGAGCGCCGTGAGGTAGCCCTCGACGAGCGCCGCCGCCGTGACGTCGTCGATCCGGTCGGGGGTCGCGACGACGGGCGCGTCGCCTGACACGACGGCGAACTCGGCATTCGCGCCGCCGTGCGGGCCCGTGAAGCCGTGCACGCGATCGCCGACCGAGAACCGCCGCTCCTCGCCCGGCGCCAGTGGCCCGATCGCGTCGACCACCCCGGCGAAGTCGGTGCCGAGTGTCTCGCGCTTGGGCCGGCGGAGCCCGAAGAAGAGCCTGGCGGCGAACGGCGAACCCGCGCGGCCCGCGACGTCGGCGCGCCCGACGACGGTCGCCGCGACGCGCACGCGGAGCTCGCCCGGGCCGGGCTCGGGAAGGGGTCGCTCGGCGAGGTGCACGACCTCGGGCGGACCGTAGCGGTCGAAGACTGCGGCGAGCATGATCGCCCCTCTCTGATCACCGGATGATGCGGAAGGCGACGCGTCAGTCGTCGGGGTACCGGAACACCGCATCGAGCGGCACGCCGAACACCCGTGCGATCTGGAAGGCGAGTTCGAGGGTGGGCGAGTACTTGCCCTGCTCGATCGCAATGACGGTCTGGCGTGTGACGCCGAGCCGCTTCGCGAGCTCGGCCTGGGTCATCTCGTCCGCGCGGAACCGCAACGCGCGGATGTCGTTGACGACCCGAGTCGGCTTCACCACGTCTGGAACCCGCCCCGACGATAGGCGACGAGCTTCGTCGCCGACGACAGCAGCGCCGCGAGCACGAAGCACACGTAGATCGCGTTCGCGATCCAGAACCAGTCGACGCGGAACCAGCAGAGCACGAGCGCCGCGAGCGCGCCGATCACGATGAACGAGTTGCCGACGCGTTCACCCGTGCGGTCGATCTCCTTGTCGCGTTCGTCGGCCGCGTACCCGTCGCTCGGCCAGAACATCTCGACGAGGATGCGAGCGACGATGCCCGCACCGATGGCGCCGACGATCGTCCACACCATGGGCCAGACCCACTCGATCTCCGCAACCGGTGTCGTGAGCGCCGCCGGCAAGACGAGCGAGAGGTAGACGGCGTACCCGGCGATCGCGACGGCGAGGAACGACCAGGTGCCCTTCTCCTCGTACGAGACCGTCGAGCCGGCGCGGTCGGCGCCGAGTGCGTCGTCGGGCAGGTCTGGTTCGCGGGACATCCGATGCTCCTCGATCTCAAGGTGTCAAGAATCCTTGACACCCTAAGTGTCAAGGATTCCGAACATGATGTCAAGAATTATTTACAGCACCGGATGTCAGTGGGATGCGCCGTCGACGAGCTTGAGTCCCACGACGCATCCGACGAGGCCGACCAACAGCAGGATCTTCGCCCACGAGACATCCGTTCCTCCCGTCGCCATCGCCCACGCGATCGTGAGCGCCGCGCCGATGCCGACCCAGACGGCGTAGGCCGTGCCGATCTCGATGCCCCGCATCGCGAATGCGAGGCCGCCCATGCTCGCGACGATCGCGACACCGAACACGACCGACGGCCACAGCTTCGTGAAGCCCTCGCTCTTGCCGAGCGCGGTCGCCCAGACCGCCTCGAGCACGCCCGACAGGATGAGCACGACCCACGACATACGACACCGCTCCGATGTGCCAGTCTTGTCGCGTTCCGGGTACTGGGTGCCCTCGTCCGGGGCCGCATTGGGCGGCCTCACGCCAGGTTAGCGGCGGCGGCTGATCAGGCGCTGTGCACCGTTCGGCAAGCGGTTGGGCGGGCGATCAGGCGGATGCCTCGCCCGCATCGCTGCGGTAGCGGCGGGGCTTGCCCTCGCCGAGGTCCGACACGCGTTCGACCCGGTCGACGACGACGGGCTGCGAGAGGATCGCCGTGAGCGCGGCCCGAACGGCACCGGCGTCGCCGCCCGCGATGTGCGCCGAGACCTCGCCCGACGCGGCCTGGGCGACGCTCCAGCCGAGCGCGCCGTGCGCCTGCAACTGCTGGGTGAGGTCGACGCACGGCACGAGCCGGCCGTCGCCCGCGACGAACCGGGTGTGCTCGCGGCCTTCGAGGTCGGCGATCGCGAGGGCGCCGTCGTGGAGTCGCACGAGCCGCCCGAAGTCGCCCGTGCGGTACCGCACGAGGGGCAGCAGCGGGTTCTCCCCCGCCGTCACGACGAGCTCGCCGACCTCGCCGTCGCCGTCATCGTGTACGGGCACCGGCGCCCCGGCGCCGTCGAGCACCTCGACGTGCACCCGCCGATCGAGCACCCGGAACGGCCCGTCGTCGGTGCGCACCGCGATCGGCCGTGTCTCGTGGAGGCCGTACACGTCGAACACCGGGCACGCGAACCGCTGCTCGAGCTCGGCGCGGAGCGGCGCCGACAGCGCCATCGCCCCCGAGAAGATCGCGAGCGGGCGCACCGCACCCGCGAGGTCGGGCGCGAGGAGTTCGGCGAGGCTCGTGGGGTTGCCGGTGACGACCTGCGGGTCGGCCGCTTCGAGGAATGCTCGGCGGGAGGCATCCGGTGCCTGTCCTGAACCCTGCCACGCACTCTCGTGCAGGTTGAGCCGCACCATCGCACGCTGCCCGAACCCGCTCACGATCGAGACGTACGTGAACGCCTGCCGCTGGTGCACGAGGTGGGCGAGCGCCATCCGCTCGCCGTCGGGCCGCCAGTCGACACCCTCGGCACGCACGAGGTCGACGAGCAGGTGGAAGCCGCGCGCGACCTCCTCGACATCGTCGGGGATCTGCAGCGCGGCGCCCGTCGACCCCGAACTCGACCCGTGCACGAGACGGGACAGGTCGGCGTCCTGCGGCACGAACGCCGCGACATCCGCCACGAGGTCGGCACGCGAGACGACCGGGAAATCCTCGAGCCGCGCGAGCCGCCCCTCGGCGGCGAGCCGCCGGTAGCGGATGAGCCGACGCGCGGTCGCGAGATGGTCGTCGAGCCAACCTTCGGTCGGCAGCGGCCGCGACGCCCGCTCGACCTGATCGGCGCGCAGCCGGTCGCCCGTCGCGTGCACCCACGCGGGCGCGTGGGGATGCGTCCGCCAGCGGTCGAGTCGCGCGGCGCCCTCGGTCGACAGCGTCGGCCAGCGTTCGGCGTCGGAGAGCACAGCGGATGCTCCGGGGCGGTACTCGGCGAGCGCGAGCGCATCGCGGGTGTCGGGATTCGGGCTCTCGCTCACGGCCTACTCCGTGCTGTACCGCGCCGCGGCTTCCCTCGCCCGCGCGTCGGCGAGGCGGCGGGCGATCTCGGCCCGGTGGCGGTGTTCGGCGTAGCCTTCGGCGAGGACGCGGTTGCGCGCGAGCGAGTCGCGCGCCGCGAGCGCGGCACGTGCCGCCTCGACGTCTTCTCCGGCCGGAAGGAACCCGCTCCACAGCAGGAAGGTGCGCACCGCCTCTTCGCGCCGGTCGTCGTCGGCGATCCAGTCGAGGGGGTCGGCGACGGGGGCGACGCGAAGCGCGAGCGCGTCGACGGCGAGCGCGGCCGAGCCTGCGCCCGTCGCCGATGCGCCGTAGGCGAGCGGCGGATCGAACGCGCCGAGCTGCTCTTCGCTCGCGACGAGCCAGAGGCCGATCGACGCTCCGAGACGCACGGCGGGTACGCCCGAGTGACGCTGCGCGACGAGCGCGGCGGCCGACCCGCCGAGCACATCCCCCGCGAGTGCGGGAACCGATACCCCGTCGTCGAGGAACGGCCGCGGCACTGCCGCGAGCCGGGCGGCGACCGACGCGACCGAGGGCCCGGGGTGCGCGGTCGCCCATTGCACGTCCTCGTCGCCGGCCAGTGCCGCCCACGCGGCGAGCAATTCGTCGACGGTCACTGCACCGGCACCGGCACCGGCACCGGCACCGGCACCGACGGTCGAATCAGCCATGCAGCACCTCCGCAAGTTCCGCGCACACGCGCGGAGCGTCGTTCATCGACGCGACCGAACGCACGTCGTACCCGGCTTCGACGGCGAGCGCGTTCACGCCCGCCCACCTGCCGAGCAGCACGAGGGTCGCGGTCGTGAGCTTCGCGCGGACGTCGCGCGCGACGTCCGCATAGGGTTCGTTGCCGACGCCGAACATCGACGAGAGCCCGTCGTCGGAGAGCACGACGACGTGGCGCCGTTCGCCTTCGCGGGGCGGGGCGAGTTTCGCGTATCGCTCGCCGTAGAGGTCGAGCGGGAACGACGTCCCCCCGCCGTAGAAGAGCGCGAGCCCCGCGACGACCTCGGCATGGCCGCGCGTGAACCGGGAGGAGCCCGCGACCTGGCCGGGGCCTGAGAAGCTCGTGACGCGCACGCGGCCGCCGCCGCGCAGCACCGAGAGCGCGAGGATAGTCCCTGCGAGCACGGCGGGCGAACCCTGGGCGGGGCTCGGCATCGAGCCCGACGAGTCGATGTACAGGTCGAGGTCGACACTCGCTTCGTCGAGTTCGGGTTCGTCGTCGAGATACGAGCGCTTCCGAGTCGTGACCCCCGGGATGATCGTCGCGCCCGCCTGCATCGTCGACGCCCAGTCGAGGTCGGCGAGCTCGTCGCCCGCATCCCACAGTTCGATCGGACCCGGCAACTCGGCAGCGGGCTTCGCCGGCCGACGCTCGGTGATGGGCTTCACCCACGGCGCGGCCGCCGCCCGGTACCACGCGGCGTACACGGCGTCGGCGTCGGCGGTCGGGAAGAGCGCGAGGGTGTCGGCGAGGCCGAACCCCTGACCACCGGTCAGGCCCGCGGCATCCGTCGGAGGAGCTTCGCCGCCCTCGGAGGGCATCCGACCCGATCGGTCGGGCATCTCTCCGTGAAGCCTGCGGTCGGCGAGCACCCGACTCAGTTCGTCACCGGTCGGCGGGGCGTCGTCGGCGGCGCACCCGCCGAAACCGTCTCCGTCGCCGCGAACCGACCCGCTCCCGGGACCGTTCCCACGGCTTGAACTCTTCCCGCGACCCGACCCGTCTTCGCCCGCCTGCGCCGCCGACTCGAGCAGGTAGGGCGCCGTCACGACACCGAAGCGCAGGGCCCCCGCGACCGGATCGTCGGCGAAGGTCCGCACGAACCCCGCGATGAGGTCGGCGTCGAACTCGGGTCTCGTGCGCGCCGCTTCGGCGAGCTGCGCGGCGACCCGTCGCGCTTCCTCGCGTGCGGCGCGGAGCTTCTGCTCCTTCTCGCGGAACCGCTCGGGGATCTCGTCGAGCGGGCGCTCGGGCGACAGGGCGGCGCTTCCCGGTACGGACGCCGACGGGGAGAGCGACAGCGGCGGCGGCGCGACGGGGCACAGCGTGCCGGGCGGCAGGCTCCAGAGCAGTTCGTACGCGCGCCGATACACCCACCACAACCGGTCGGGGGCATCGAAGCCGATGCGGAACCTGAGCTTCGTCCGGCGAACGATCCCACGCACCTCGCCGGTCACAGGCTCGCCCGCGTCGGACGCTTCGGTCGCTTCCGCGGCTCGCGCCCGCTGCAGCACCCCGACCCGGGCGTTCACGAGAAGATCGCACCAGAGATTCGAGAGGTACGAGGCCTTCTCGGCATCGACTGCGAGCCCCGACGCGACGAGCGCGCGGCCGAGCTGGTGCAGGATCTTGAGCGAGTCGATGCGCGTGCTCGGTGCGAGCACGTGATGGCCGAGTTCGTGGGCGAAGAGGCTCTCGAGCTCGGCGTGCTCGCCGTCGGCGTCGACCATCGCGATGTCGACGACGATCGACGGCGGGAACGTGAACCACGCCGCCGCCTTCTTCTCGCGGCCGGCACCCGGGCGGAGTTCGGGGTCGTGCATGTGCACCCCCAGAGCGCCTGGGCCCGTTCCCACGCGGCGCGCTGCTCGCCGTCGAGCGGCACAGCGGGGAACGCGGAGTCCTCGCGCATTCGACGATCGCGACCGACGCTCACATCGCGTCCCGAACGTGGATCCACGCGAGGTAGGAGTCGGGACGGCAGACGATCTGCACGTTCGGGTCGAGCGCACCGGATGCCTCGGGCTCGCTCGCGAGTCGCACGAGCGCGCTCCCCCACACGTCGGCGTCGAGCCGCCACCAGCCGTCGCCGGCATGCACCGCGAACGCGCCCGGCACGTCGAGCGCCCGCCACTCGTCGGGCGGCGCCTGCCACGGGCCGTCGAGCCCGAGGAACCCGCCGAACGAAGCGACATAGCCGCGCTGGCGGGCGCGGCCGGGCCACCAGAAGCGGTCGGTGCGCTGCCGGTCGGCGAAGGCGTCGAGGTCGGATGCCTCGAGCCCGAGCACTGCCGCAGCCCCGACTCTCGCGGGGCTGCGGCGAAGCATGTCGAGCCGCGCGAGCGCGTCGTCGCGGAGCCTCAGCACACCCGACCGCCACCCCGCGAGCGCGACGAGGTCGAGCAGTCGGGCCCGGTCGATCGGCCCCGACGTGTCGGTCGCGACCTGCACGCCCGCGTCGAGCGCCGACGCGAAGCGACCGCCGTCGCCGCCTGCGCGCCCCACGTTGGCGGCGGCGAGGGAGAGGTCGAGGGATGCGTCGGACGAGTCATCCGGAGCCGTCGAAAGCGCGCGCACGCGCGCGAGCGCGGCCGCGACGTCGGCGACGACCGGCCACGCATTCGCGAGATGGCCCGGCCTGCGGATCACGCGCGCTGCTCCAGCCACCGCAAGTAGGCCGTGTACCGCTGGTGCAGGTACTTGAGCGCGACGAGGTCGTCGAAGTCGCGGCCGTAGAGCTTGCCCGTGCCCGCGATCGTGCGGAGACGCGCCTCGATGGCCGTGATCGTCGAGAGCGTCTCGGCCTTCGAGAGCCCCTCGAGGCCGCGCTCGAGGCCCGCGAGCAGGTCGCCGACGGGGTCGGCGGCGTCGCGCCCGAGGGCGTCGTACTGACGGCACGACTCGGCGAAGAGCTCGCCGAGCCAGCTCGTCGTGTCGGTCGCGAGCTCGCGCTCGACGCCGATGTCGAACCGCGGGTGGGAGAGGTTCGGCAGGAGCTTGCCGCGGAGCGCGAACGGCAGCACCGCCGCGACATCCTCGAGCGACACCTCGTCGCGTCCGCGGAACCACGCGATCGCCTTCGCGTACACGATGAGGGTCTGGAGCGCCCGCACCGAGAGCCCGTTGAGGGTCTGCGCGCCGAGGTCGACCTCGAGATCGGCGCCCGAGTTCTGGCCGATGACCTCGCCGACGCGCCCGCCCGAGGTCGTGACGATGTCTTTCGTGCGGTACTCGAAGCGGCGGCCGCCGTGCTGGACGAACTCGAAATGGCTGAAGAAGAACTCGAGGCGCCGACGCAGCGGCCGCGGGATCGGCACGGCGCGGATCGCCGCGCGCATCGCCTCCTGCTCGTCGGGCGTGAAGACGAGTTCGCCCGGCACGTGCTCCTCGGGCTTCTCGCCCGCCTCGATGCGCGTCACGAGCTCGTCGAAGAAGCGGCTGTTGAACCCGGCCGACTGCACCGTGACATCCATCCGGTCTTTGAGCGCCTGGATGACGGGGAAGGTGCCGCCGCCCGCGTCGTCGTTGGCCGTGAAGAACCAGCTCTCGACGGCGCCGTCGGGGTTCGTCCTGCGCATCTGGTCGTGGCTCTCGACGTACCCCTCGGCGACCATCGTGAGCAGCGCCGACTGCGTCTTCGTCGGGATGCGGTTGTACTCGTCGACGATTTTGACCGGCCGCGTGAGCCAGTCGCGCCACGCGATGCCGATGTCGGCGAGACGCGTCGCGTTCACGAGGTCGCGCGGCAGCGGGATGCCGACGAGGTCGCTCACCGTGAGTTGCGGCTGCCCCTGCTGCACCCCGCGGCGGACGTCTTCGGCGCTCGACCCAGCGAGGACGCCCATGATGACCGCGACGGTCGTCTTGCCGCGGCCCGGGCCGCCGATGAGGAGGCATTTGCCGCCGACGGCGAAGGTCAGGAGCGGCAGGAGGACGTTCGACGAGAAGGATGCCTCGGTCGGCAGCGTGATCCGCGCGCCCGCGTCGCCGAGCTCGAACGACATCGGCGCCCGCGGCGAGAACTCGAGGTCGTAGTACGGCGAGATGACGGCGCGGTTGACGATCCAGTAGTACGCCTGGCGCAGCTTCTCGTCGAGCGTGACGCTCGCGGGCTCGAGCGACGCGGGCTCGCGGAAGAGGTCTTCGGCGGTCAAAGCGTGCGTGCCGTCGCCCGCCCCGGGCGCGGTGGGAGAAGCGGAGACCCGGTGCCAACGATCCGACATCGCGCCAGCCTAACCCGCGCTCCGGGTCGCCTGCGGAGATGCATGCACAGGGGCCGCCGCGGCCTGCAGCGCGACCTGCTCGGCATGGGGCCGCCCTTCGAGCGGCGCCGCGAAGGCGTGCGCCTCGGCGAGCGCGGCCTCGATCGCGGGCAGCGCCTGCGCCACGCGTTCGGCGACGCTCCCCCGCACCTCGAGCCACGGCACGGGCTGCGCCGCGAGCACCTCGCGGAACCGATCCTGCATGTCGTGCCTGAGGTGCTCGCCGTCGCGCATGCCGTCTTGCACGAACGGGATCTCGTCGCCCGTGAGCACGTAGAGTGCGGGCCGGTGTGCGGCGGCTCGCTCGAGGATGCGCGGCGCGGGCGCTCCGAGATAGCGTTCGTGCCAGATCGCCGTCGCGAGCACGTCGGTGTCGCACACGACGACCGGCTTGGGCGCGGTGCGCAGGGCGGATGTTTCGAGCCCGAGCTGCCGATCGACGACGAGGTCGAACTCGTCGCTCCGCCACGCGGCAGTGAGTCCGCCCTCGCGCACCCCTGAGTATTCGCGCCCGTACTCGGGCACCCACACGGTGCCGAGCGCTTCGGCGAGCGCGTCGGCGAGGGTCGTCGACCCCGTGGACTCGGCGCCGAGCACGACGACGCGCGCGGCGAGCGAGGCCCGCACGGCGGGTGCGAGCTCGTGCCAGTGTCCCGCGAGGTCGGCGCGGATCGCGGTGCCCGATACGGGATTGCGTGTGCGGCCGGCGTCGACCTGCACCCATGTCGCGCCGAGCCGCGCGGCCAGCTCTTCGCCGTACGAGTCGGAGCTGAACACGGCGTCGACGGGCGCGTCGAGGAGCGACGCGATGAGCGCCGTGTGCTCGTCCCACGCCGTCTCGGACTCGAAGTCGACGGGTGCGTCGTCGAGCGCCGCGACGACGCACGCGGTCGGATGCTCCTCGCGCAGCCACGCCTCGCGCCTCGCGAGCGGAATCGACTCGACGCTCGCACCCAGCACCTCGACCGTCACGCGGTCGCACGCGCGGAGCGCGCTCCTGATGAGGTGCGAGTGCCCCGCGTGCAGCGGGTAGAACTTGCCGATGACAAGGCCGTGGGCGAACTCAGCCACGGAGGCCCGCCGGTTCGTGCGGCGTCGGCTCGGAGGCATCCGGATGTCTCGACACGCCTTGTTCTCGCTCGATCTTCCGCCACCCGCGCCAGCCGCCGACGCACAGGCCGATGAAGAGCACGTAGAGCGCGGCCGTGATCCAGAGGCCCGTCCAGAGCGCGAGGCCGACGAAGACGATGTCGACGCCGATCCAGACGAGCCAGTTCTCGATGCGCTTGCGGTTCAAGAGGTACTGCGCGACGAGGCTCGCCGAGGTCGTCGCGGCGTCGGCGAGCGCGACCTGCGAGTCGGTGAACGTCGCGAGCACCCACCAGAGCAGCGCCGTGCCGGCGACGCCCGCGCCCACGAGCCATGGCACCGCGCGGCGCGGCGTGCGCGCGACGAACAGGCGGTCGTGCTCTTCCCCGCGCGTCCAGCGCCACCAGCCGTGCACGCCGAACGCGAGGTAGACGATCTGCAGGCCCGCCGCCGCGTAGAGGCCCGTGCCGAAGAAGAGCGCGATGAAGACGAGGTTGTTGGCGATGCCGAGGGGGTACGTCCACACGTTGCGGCGCGCCGCGAGCAGCACGCACGCGGCGCCCGTCGCGAAGCCGAGCACCTCGGTCCAGTGCTGCATCATCCAGTTCGCGACGTCGTCCACCCCGACAGCCTAGAGAGTCGGCTGCGGATGACTCGGCAGCATCTCGTCGGACGATGACCGGCCCCGAGACATCCGCAGCCCTCGTCCCGTCGCAGGATGGAGGCATGCGACTCGCCGACAACGCCGCCCTCATCGTCATCGACGTGCAGCAGGGGTTCGACGATCCCGCGTGGGGCCCGCGCGACAACCCCGACGCCGAAGCGAACATCGGCCGCCTCGCGGCGGCGTGGGCGGATGCCTCGCGCCCCGTCGTGCTCGTCCGCCACGACTCGCGCACGCCCGGCTCGCCGCTCGCTCCCGGCCGGCCTGGGAACGCGCTGAAGCCCGTCGTCGCAGGCGTCACCCACGACCTGTTCGTCACGAAGCACGTCAACTCCGCGTTCTACGGCGACCCCGACCTCGACGCGTGGCTGCGTTCGCAGGGCATCTCGGAGCTCGTAGTGTGCGGCATCCAGACGAACATGTGCGTCGAGACCACCGCCCGCATGGCCGGTAACCTCGGCTATCGGGTGATCGTGCCCCTCGACGCGACCCACACGTTCGACCTCGAAGGCCCCGGCGGGCTCCGGTTGGCCGCCGCCGACCTCGCGACGGCGACGGCCGTGAACCTCGCGGGCGGCGGCTTCGCCGAGGTGGTCACGACGGCGGACGTGCTCGACGGCTGAACCCCGCTCGCCGAAGGGTCGCTCACCGACCGTTCGGCAGGGTCATCCCATCGGCGGACGCCCGCTCGCCACCCCCGCCGTACGCTGGCGGACATGCGTCCCGCCCGACTCGTCGTCCCCGCCGCTGTCGCGGCCGCCGCCTGGTTCGCGAGCGGCGCGCTCGCGGGTGCGGGTATGGCCTCGGGCTCGCCCCGGTTCTTCGCGATCACGCGGCTCGTCGCGCCCGACGTCGTGCCGCGCGGCGCCGAAGCGCCCGGCGTGTGGGGTCCGGTGGTCATCGTGGCGAGCGCGCTCGCGGTCGGCGGGCTCTTCGCGCTCGGTGCCCTGCTGCTCCGCGCCGGGCGCGGGGTCGCGGGATTCGGGGCGGCGTGGATCGCCGCGGTTCTCGCGGGCACGGTGGTCGCGGGGTTGCCGACGGTCGCCGAGCTCGTACTCTCCGCCGTCGGAGTCCCATCGCCGCTTCCGAGCGTCGATTCGGCCTCCGACGGGGCGAACTGGGGTCTCGTGTGGGGGTGGATCCCCGCGCTCCTGCTCGCGAAACTCGCCGAAAACGAAAATGAACAGGAGGCGGAGCCCGTGGACCACGAGGTCGCACGCACGGGTGGCGCCCCCGAGTCATCCGTCGGCGGTCCGCCGCCCATCCCGACGGGGCCGACCTGGCCGACCGTCCCGACCCCGACCGCCATCCGCACCCATCCCTCCGCGCGGGCGCGCTCCGCCGCGTCGAGCCGAACGACTGCGATGGCGTGGTCGTCGGTCGCCGCACTGACCGGCGTCGTCGCCTTCGCGGTCACCGGACCGTTCGCCGAGACGGCCAGGCACGACGCGATCACCGCGCAGATGGAGGCCGACGCACGAGCTGCAGAAGAGGCGGCGCTGAGCGACGATCCGCCACTGCCGACGCCGCCGCCCGACGCCGTGCCGATCCCCGAGATCGCGCCGGGCGACTGGCGGATCGATCCGACATGGTGCACCGAGAACCAGCTTTCCTTCACCGCCTCGCACCCCGACGCCGCCACCGGCCACCGCGGGATGCGCGTCACGGCGACCAACGTGTCGAGTGCGCCGTGCATCGTCGACGGCTACCCCGACGTGGCGTTCAGCGACCGCGCGACGAACGGGTTCGAGGTGCGCGTGCTCCACGGCTGGGGCATGCTCGGCGAACCCGACGCGGGCGCGGTCTCGATCGAACTCGCGCCGGGCGGCCTCGCCGAAGCGGATGTCACGTGGGATGCGCAGCCGCGCACCGAGCGCGAGCCCGCGGGCTTCCTGCACATCGCCGCCTACCCGGGCGCCGTTCGGCAACTCGTCCCGATCGACTCCGACATCGCGGGCGGCGAGGTCGAGGTCACGGCGTGGCGGCTGCCGCTCGAAGCCGTCGCCGCCGAGTAGGAACGCCTGCTCGCCCTCGCCCTCGACCCGGCGAACTCGATCGCGTACCGGATCGTGCGGTGGGCGCGCCGCCGCTGCCGTTCGGTGAGCCCGACGGCAGGGTTCTACCGGTGCGTGCTACGGCCGCGGGTCGCGCGCGTCGTACTCGCGGAACGACGTGAGCACGCGCAGGATGACGCCCACCGCGACCATGATGACGAGGCCGCCGAGGAGCGGCGGGAACCACAGCGTCGCGATCGACGCGAGGATGCCTGCGTAGAGGTCGCCGATGCGGGGGCCGCCCGTGACGACGACCATGAAGACGCCCTGTAGCCGCCCGCGCATCTCGTCGGGTGCGGCCGTGAGGAGCATCGTCGAGCGGAAGATCGCGCTCACTTCGTCGGAGGCGCCGGTTCCCGCGAGGGCGATCGCCGCAAGCACGAGGGCGACGACGTTCACCTGGCCCCACGAGGGCCCGACGGGGCCGAACGCGCCCGACTGCATGACGAGGAGCACGAGGCCGAAGGCCGCGACGCACGCGCCGTACACGATGACCGAGCGCCCGATCGCGACGCCGTAGCGGTGAATGCGACCGACCGGCCCCGAGAAGAGGCCGGTGAGGAAGGTGCCGACGGCCGCGGCAGCGGTGAGCACGCCGACCGTGACGGGCCCGCCGCCGATGACGGCCGCGCCGACGGCGGGCAGCAGCACGAAGGGGCGGCCGAAGCTCATCGCGATGACGTCGATGAGGAAGCCCGCGCGGATGTTGGGCGCGTTCTTCAAGAACGCGAACCCGTCGCGCAGCGACTCGAGGCCGGGCCTCGCGGTGTGGCTGAGGGGCGGCATCTTGGGCAGCCCCAAGATGCCGAGGAACCCGAACGTGAAGAGCACGACGTCGACCGCGAACGTGAGCGGCAGGCCGATGAGCGCGACGAGCACTCCGGCGAGCGCGGGGCCCGCGGTGAGCTGGATGCCGCCCGAGATGCCGCCGAGCGCGCTCGCGCGCGACACGTACGCCGCAGGCAGGATGCGCGGGTACACCGACATATGCGTCGCGCCGCGGATCGTCGAGGCGATCGAGTTGACGGTCGTGACGATGTAGAAGGGCCACACGGGTGCGCGCACGCCGTCGGCGGCGAGCCCCGCGTCGACCGCCGAGAGCACGACGAGCGAGAGGGTCGACACCCACCCGACGAGCGACGAGAGGATGAGCACCTTGCGCCGGTCGAACGCGTCGGCGAGCATGCCGCCCCAAAGTCCCGCGACGATCATCGGCAGGAGGGCGATGCCGCCGACGAGCGCGACCGCGAGCGTCGACTCGGTCATGTCGTAGATCTGGAGGCCCACGGCGACGATCGTGAGCTGCGCGCCGATGCCCGAGATGCCCGAGCCGATCCAGAGCCGCGCGAACGCGGGCGAGATCTTGAGCGGCGAGAGGTCGACGAAGTGCGACTTGCGGGCGGGGCGGGGCGATTCCGAGGGCTCCGCGGATGCCTCGGGCTCGGCCTCAGTCGACATGGGCGGCGGTACGGTACTGCATCCGTCGAGTCTAGGCCGCGGCCGCGGGCCATCCGTTGCCCTGCGTTACGCGATGTCCGGCGCCGCCCCTGCGCGCGGCTACCGTGGACGGCATGGCAGACCGCGAGTACGGCTTCAAGACGCGTGCGATCCACGCAGGCAACATCCCCGACGAGGTGACGGGCGCCCGCGCGCTCCCGATCTACCAGTCGAGCGCGTTCGTCTTCGACGACACCGCCGATGCCGCGGCCCGCTTCGCCCTGCAGAAGTACGGCAACATCTACTCGCGCCTCGCGAACCCCACGATCGCGAGCTTCGAGGAGCGCGTCGCGAGCCTCGAGGGCGGCCTCGGCGCCGTCGCGACGGCGTCGGGCCTCGCCGCGCAGTACATCACGTTCGCGTCGCTCGCGGGCTCGGGCGATCACCTCGTCGCGTCGGCGAACCTCTACGGCGGTTCGATCACGCAGTTGGATGTCACGCTCCGCCGCTTCGGCGTCGACACGACGTTCGTCCGCTCCTCCGACGCCTCCGACTACGCGGCCGCCATCCGTCCCGAGACCAAGGCGGTCTTCGTCGAGACGATCGCGAACCCGTCGGGCGAGATCGCCGACCTCGAGGCCCTCGCCGACGTCGCGCACGCGGCGGGCGTGCCCCTCATCGTCGACTCGACGATCGCGACCCCCTACCTCAACCGTCCGATCGAGTGGGGCGCCGACATCGTCACGCACTCTGCGACGAAGTTCCTCGGCGGGCACGGCACGACCCTCGGCGGCGTCGTGGTCGAGTCGGGCCGTTTCAACTGGCACAACGACCGCTTCCCGCTCCTCAGCCAGCCCGTGCCGAGCTACGGCGGCCTCGAGTGGAACGGCAACTTCGGCGAATACGCGTTCCTCACGCGGCTCCGCGCCGAGCAGCTGCGCGACATCGGCCCCGCGCTCGCGCCGCACTCGGCGTTCCTCCTCGCGCAGGGCGTCGAGACCCTCCCGTACCGCATCCAGGCGCACGTCGACAACGCGCGCGCGGTCGCGACGTGGCTCGAAGCGGACCCCCGCATCGAGCGCGTGTTCTGGGCCGGTCTGCCGAACCACCCGCACCACGAGCGCGCGCAGAAGTACCTGCCGCTCGGCCCGGGATCGGTCTTCAGCTTCGAGGTCAAGGGCGGCCGCGCGGTCGGCCAGAAGCTCATCGAGAACGTCGACCTCGCGAGCCACCTCGCGAACATCGGCGACGCGAAGACGCTCATCATCCACCCCGCCTCGACGACGCACGCGCAGCTCACCGAGCAGCAGCTCATCGACGCCGGCGTCCTGCCGGGAGTCATCCGGCTCTCCGTCGGCATCGAGGATGCCGACGACATCATCTACGATCTCGACCAGGCGCTCACGGCGGCGACGGGAGGCACGCGATGACCAGCACTGCACCGGTGACGGACGTCACGGCCGAGCAGGCGACGGATGCTCCGGAGGCGACCGACCTCGAGACGGTCCGCCTCGTCAACGGCCTCTCGTGCTCGATGCCCGCGAACTCGCCGCTCGCGAAACTGCTGCGTTCGCAGCGCACGTGGGTGGGACCCGACGCGAAGGAGCGGCAGGCGATCCTGCGGAACGCGAAGTCGGTCGCGATCGTCGGCGCGTCGCCGAACCCGGCACGCTCGTCGTACTTCGTCGCGACCTACCTCGACCAGTCGAGTGACTACGACCTCTACTTCGTGAACCCGAACGCCGACGAGATCCTCGGGCAGAAGGTGTACAAGTCGCTCGCCGACCTGCCCGTCGTGCCCGACATCGTCGACGTGTTCCGCCGCGGCACCGACATCCCGCAGGTCATCGACGACGTCGTCGCGATCGGCGCGAAGACCATCTGGGTGCAGCTCGGCATCTGGAACGAAGAGGCCGCCTACTACGGTGAGCAGCAGGGCCTCACGGTCGTCATGGACCGCTGCATCAAGGTCGAGCACGCGCGCTTCCACGGCGGGCTGCACCTGCTCGGCTTCGACACGGGCCAGATCACCTCGCGCAAGACCGCCAGGTGAGCGACGCCGCCGTGCGCTGACGGGGCGAAGCCCGCCCGCCCGCGTAGGCTTTCCCATGTGACCGATCCGACCGAGACGAGCGTGCGCATCGCGCTCCTCGGCCCGGTTCTCGTCGCCGACGAGTCGGAGCGGCTGACCGAGCCGTCGGGCGCGCTCGTGAAGGCGCTCGTCGCGGCGCTCGTGCTGCTGCCGAGGCATCCGGGCGAAGCGGTGCCCCCGGCGGCCCTCATCGACGAGTTGTGGGGCGACGAGCCGCCGCGGGCGGGCAAGGCCGCACTGCAGACGCTCGTGTCGCGCCTCCGGCGCCTCTCCCCCGACCTCGTACGGTCGTCGGCAGCGGGCTACGCGCTCGGCGTCGACGCTGGTCGGATCGACCTGTCCATCGCGGGTTCGGCGGCGGGCTCGACCGACCTTCCGACACTCGACGCGGCCCTCGACCTGTGGCGGGGCGCCCCGGGCGCCGACCTCGGCGAGGCCCCCGTCGGCGAGCTCCTCGCCGAGCGGGCCGAGTCGCTCCGCCGCGATCTCCTCTCGGCGCACGCGCGCGCGGCGTCCGCCGCGGGCGAGCACGTGCGGGCGCTCGCCGACCTCGACGCGCTCATCGCCGCACGTCCGCTGGACGAGCCGCTCCGGCTCGCGCAGCTCGACGCGCTCGCAGCGCTCGGCCGGCGCGTCGAGGCGCTCGCGGCGTTCGCGGCGTTCCGCGAGCTCCTCGCCGACGAGCTCGGCACGGCGCCGGGCCCGGCGCTCGTCGCGCGCAACGCGCGACTGCTGCAAGACGAGGATCAGGCGGATGTCTCGTCGGCGACCCCTGCCGCGAGCGCGGCGCCGGCTCTCCCGCCCGTCCCGGCAGCCGCCCTGACACCGGTTCCCGCCGCGCTCGGCGCGCTCGTCGGCCGACGCCGCGAACTCGACCTCATCGAGCACCAGCTCGCCGACGAGCGGCTCGTGACGATCCTCGGACCGGGCGGTGCCGGAAAGACGACCCTCGCGCTCGAGTCGGCGCGCGCCCACGACGTGTCGGCCGTCGTCGTCGAGCTCGCCCCGGCCGAGCCGGGCGACGTGTGGAACGCGGTCGCGGGCGCCGTCGCCCGATCCATCCGCATCTCCGACTCCGCGCTCTCCGCGGCCGCGGGGCCCCGCGAGCGGGCGATCGAAGCGCTCGCCGGGCGTCGCGTGCTCGTCGTCCTCGACAATTGCGAGCACGTCTCCGCCGAGGCGGCGGGCGTCGCGCTCGACCTGCTGCGGAACGTGTCGGGGCTCAGCATCCTCGCGACGAGCCGCGAGCCACTCGGGATCCCCGGCGAGGCGTTCGTCGATCTCGGGCCGCTGCCTCACGCCGACGCGCGCGAGCTCTTCGCCCGGCGCGTCCGCGCCGCACGCGGCACGCCGCCCGAAGACGGCGACGCCGAATCGGTCGACCGCATCGTGCGACGGCTCGACGGGTTGCCGCTCGCGCTCGAGCTCGCCGCCGCGAAGACCCGCACCCTGACCCTCGCCGAGATCGACGCGGGCCTCGACGACCGGTTCGCGCTCCTCGCGACGGGGCCTCGCGCCGCCGACCCCCGTCACCAGACGCTGCGCGCCCTCATCGACTGGAGCTGGGAGACCCTCACCGACCCCGAGCGCACGGCCCTCCTCGCGGTCGCGGTGTTCCCCGACGGCGTCGGCGCCGCCGACGCGGCCGTCGTCGCGAACGAGTTCTCGACCGAGGCATCCGCATTCGACCGCCTCGTCGACCGCTCGCTGCTGCGACGGGTCGACGGGCGCTTCCGCATGCTCGAGACCGTGCGCGAGTACAGGCTCGACCGGGTGCGGGCCGCCGGCGGCGAACTCGACGCCCGTGCGCACGCCGCCGCCGCGCTCGCCGACCTCGCGGCCGCCCGAGACCCGCTCCTGCGCGGGCCGCGCGTGCGTGAAGCCCTCGCGTGGTTCGACGCGAACGACGAGAGCATCCTCGCGGCGGCGCGGTGGACGCGCGAGACGCCCGAGCTGCGCGACGAGGGCGTGCGGCTGCTGCGCGCCTGCCTGTGGGCGTGGGCGATGCGCGAGCGCTTCGAAGAGCTCGCGGTGGGCGTCTCGTCGTTCGCGTCCGACGACGACCCGCTCGCGAGCGAGCCAGCGGTCGTCGTGAACGGGCTCGCGTTCGTCATCCGCGGGGTCGGGCTGACGGCGGCGATCGAGCTCGTCGACGAGCTCTCGCCCGACGAGGTGGCGTCATTCGCCACCGATGCCGAGCGGATCAGCGCCGCCGCGAAGGCGCACCCGTCGGAGCTCGCGCTCGTGCTCCCTCCGCTC
This sequence comes from Agromyces protaetiae, assembly GCF_004135405.1. NCBI lineage: Bacteria > Bacillati > Actinomycetota > Actinomycetes > Micrococcales > Microbacteriaceae > Agromyces > Agromyces protaetiae. Next base: position 1,821,965 of record NZ_CP035491.1, on the reverse strand, counting down.
CTGAGCGCCGCGACGCGAGCGATCGCCGAACCGCGGGCACGGTCGAGCCGCAACTGGGCGCTCGACCTCGGCCCGTTCGACGACCCCGACGCGCCCGAGTGGACGCGCGCGCTCCTCGCGATCCTGCAGACCGCGTTCGCCCAGAACTCGGGCGACGTCGAGACGCTCGGGCGCGAGGGCGAACGCGCGCTCGCGATGTTCCGGGAGCTCGGCGACGTGTGGGGCATCGCACTCGCGAGTCAGATGCGCTCCGAATGGCTCATGCTCGAGGGCCGGCTCGAGGCGGCGCTCGAGGTCGCCGACGCGTCGAGCGAGGGGCTCGAGGGCCTCACCTCGGTGTGGGACCTCATCCAGCAGAAGTCGCTCGCGATCGGGCTGCTCACCCGTCTCGGGCGCATCGACGAGGCGCGCGAACGGCTCGACGCCATTCGGGCGCTCGCCGAGGCAGAGGGGTCGGTGCGCTCGCTCCTGCAGTGCCGCTTCACGGCCGCCGCGGTCGCGCTCGCGGTCGACGACGGCGAGGGCGCGCTTCGCGAGCTCGACGCGATCCCCGTCGACGAGATGACGTTCGGCCCGGCCGAGCAGGTCCTCGCGCTCGGCGAGGCCCGGCGTGCGCAGGCGCTGCTCCTGTGCGCGCGACCCGACGAGGCGCTCGAGGCGCTCCGGTCGGCGTTCCCGGTCGCGTCTCGCTCGGGCGATCAGCCGATCATGTCCGAGGTCGTGCTCGCGATCGCGACGTGGCTCGCCCGCACGGGACGCGACGACGAGGCGCGCGAGGTGTTCGCCGACGCCGTGCGGCTCCGCGGCCGCGCCGACGAGACCGACCCCGGCTACCGCAGGCTCGTCGCCCTCCTCGGGGAGCCCGACCTGTCGTCGGAGCGCGAACCCGATGTCCGCGCGCTCGCCAGCCTGCTCGAGTGAGCCGGTCCGGCGCTGACGGACAGGCGGCGCCGGAGACGAGAAAGGGCCCGGCCCTCCGAAGAGAGCCGAGCCCTGAGACATCCGCAAGCACGAGACATCCGGATGTCCCGAACCTCACGCCTTGCGCATGTACGCCCTGACGGTGAGCGGCGCGAAGATCGCGACGATCACGGCCGCGCCCGCGAGCGAGATCCACGCGTCCGACGTGAACGCACCGTTGTTGACGAGCTCGCGTACCGCCGTGACCAGGTGCGAGACGGGGTTGACGTTCACGAACCACTGCAGCCAGTTCGGCATGGTGTCGACCGGCACGAACGCGTTCGAGAGGAACGTGAGCGGGAACAGCACGAGCATCGAGATGCCCTGCACGCTCGAGGCCGTGCGCGCGATGACGCCGAAGAAGGCGAAGATCCAGCTGATCGCCCACGAGCACGCGATCACGAGGAGCGCCGCGACGACGACCGCGCCGAGTCCGCCCTCAGGACGGAAGCCCATGAGGTAGCCCATCGTGAACGTGAGCGTCGTCGCGATCGCGTAGCGCACGGTGTCGGCGAGGAGCGCGCCCGAAAGCGGCGCGATGCGGGCGATCGGCAGCGACCGGAACCGGTCGAACACGCCCTTGTCCATGTCTTCGCGCAGTTGCGTGCCGGTCACGACCGAGGTCGTGATGACCGTCTGCACGAGGATGCCGGGGATGATGACCGGCAGGTACGACGCGACGTCGCCCGAGATCGCTCCGCCGAAGATGTACGTGAACATGAGCGTGAAGATGATCGGCTGCAGGGTCACGTCGAACAGCTGCTCGGGCGTGCGGCGGATCTTCACGAGGCCGCGGTAGGCCATCGTGAAGGTGTTGCGCATCGTCTGCGAGAAACTCGTGAGGTTCTTGAGGTTGCGCTCGGACGCCGGAGTGATCCGGCGGGGGCTTCGGCGACGGTGCTCATGCGTGCACCCCTTCTTTCTGGTCCTGGTCGTTCCGACCGGCCGCGTCGTGGCCGGTGATGGTGAGGAACACCTCGTCGAGCGTCGGCTTCTGCACGCTCATCTCGGCGAGGTGGATACCCGCTTCGCGGAGCGTCACGAGCAGGTCGGTGACGCGGTCGGCGTCGGCCATCGGGGCCGTGATGCGGGATGCCTCGGGCGAGAGCGCCGCACGCACGCCGAGCACCTGCTCGACCGCGCGGAGCGCGAGCTCGGTGTCGGCGGGGTCTTCGACGCGCAACTGCAGCGACGACGTGCCGACCGACGCCTTGAGCTCGTCCGAGGTGCCCTCGGCCACGACGCGCCCGCGGTCGATGACGGCGATGCGGTCGGCGAGCTGGTCGGCCTCGTCGAGGTACTGGGTCGTGAGGAGCACGGTCGATCCGCTCGCGACGAGCTCGCGGATGGTGTCCCACATCTGGCCGCGCGTGCGCGGGTCGAGGCCCGTGGTGGGCTCGTCGAGGAAGATGAGGGGCGGCTGGGCGATGAGCGACGCGGCGAGGTCGAGGCGTCGGCGCATGCCGCCCGAGAAGTTCTTGAGCGGCCGCTTGGCGGCTTCCGAGAGGCCGAAGCGTTCGAGCAGGTCGACCGACTTCGCCTTCGCCTCGGCGCGCGAGAGGCCGAGCAGTCGCGCGAAGATCACGAGGTTCTCGGTCGCCGACAGCGTCTCGTCGACCGACGCGAACTGGCCGGTGACGCCGATGAGCTGACGGACGATCTGCGGCTCCTTGACGACGTCGTGGCCGAAGATGCGGCCCGTGCCGCCGTCGGGCCGCAGGAGGGTCGCGAGCATGTTGATGGTGGTGGTCTTGCCGGCGCCGTTCGGGCCGAGCACGCCGTAGACGGTGCCGGTCGCGACGCGGAGGTCGACGCCGTCGACGGCACGGTTCGTGCCGAACGTCTTGACGAGTCCGTCGGCCTCGACCGCCCAGTCGCCGGCGCGGGAGAGTGCGCTCATGGCGGTTCCTTTCGGTGGGGGTGTTCGCCATCGGTGGATGGCTCGTGCATCACTCTGCTCGTCGCCGCTTGCACGGCGCTCGCACGCCGCTGACACGGCGATGTGCGCACTTGCACGACGCTTTCGCGCGGGATTCTTCGGATTCCGGCGGAAATCCTGCGCGTTCTTCGACGTACGCTGGAGGGGTGACAGCGTTCGTCTCGGCCCTCGACCTCTTCTCGATCGGCGTCGGCCCTTCGAGTTCGCACACCGTCGGACCCATGCGGGCGGCGCTCATGTTCGTCGAGACGCTCGAGCGCGACGGAGTGCTGGGCCGCGTCACGCGCGTCACATGCTCCCTCTACGGCTCCCTCGGCGCGACGGGCCTCGGCCACGGCACGCCCGACGCCGTCGTCGCCGGACTCGCGGGGCTCGACCCGAAGGACTGCGACCCCGCCGACGTCCGCGAAGCCTGGACCCGCCTCGACGAGGGCGCGACGGTCGCGCTCGGCGGGACGCATCCGATCGCGATGAAGCAGACGGATGTCTCGCTCGAACCCCGCACGCGCCTCCCCGGCCATCCCAACGCGCTCACGCTGCAGGCGTGGGGCGACGACCCGCTCCCCTCGCGGAAGAGACCTACTACTCGGTCGGCGGCGGATTCATCCGGCGTGACGGCGACGCCCCCGAAGACTCCGAGGCCCTGAGACATCCGCTCCCGTACTCGACCGCCGCCGAACTGCTCGACCTGTGCGACCGGCACGGCGTCTCGTTCTGCGACATCGCGCGCCACAACGAGGTCGCCGTGCACGGCGAAGACGGCATCGACGCGGGACTCGACGCGATCTGGGACGCGATGGCCGAGTGCGTCTCGCACGGGCTCGCGACCGAGGGCACCCTGCCGGGCGGGCTCAAGGTCAAGCGGCGCGCGCCCGAGGTGCGCCGCAGGCTCGAACGCTACGACCGGGAGTGGCTCGAGACCGCCGGCTTCCGCGACACCTCGACCGAGTGGCTGCACGCCTTCGCGCTCGCCGTCAACGAGGAGAACGCGTCGGGCGGGCGCGTCGTGACCGCGCCGACGAACGGCGCCGCGGGCATCATCCCCGCCGTCGGCCACTACTATCTGCGCTTCGTGCCGGGCGCGAACCGCGCGGGCATCCGCCGGTTCCTCCTCACGGCGTCGGCGATCGCGAGCCTCGTGAAGAAGAACGCGTCGATCTCGGGCGCCGAGGGCGGCTGCCAGGCCGAGGTCGGCTCGGCGTGCGCGATGGCCGCGGGTGCCCTGTGCGCCGTGCTCGGCGGCACGCCGCGCCAGATCGAGAACGCCGCCGAGATCGCCATGGAGCACCACCTCGGCCTCACGTGCGACCCCGTCGCAGGGCTCGTGCAGGTCCCGTGCATCGAGCGCAACGCCATCGCGGCGTCGACCGCCGTGTCGGCCGCGCGCCTCGCCCTCCACGGCGACGGCACGCACCTCGTGTCGCTCGACACCGTCATCGAGACCATGCGGCAGACGGGCCTCGACATGATGACGAAGTACAAGGAGACGAGCGAAGGCGGTCTCGCGGTCAACGTCATCGAGTGCTGAACGGGCATTCCGGATGTCCCGGCCGCCCGGTTACGCCCCGTGGCGTCACATTCGGGCGCGCGCGGCGCGCGCGAACTAGCGTGCCTGCATGAGCACCGCCCGCCTCGAGCTGCCCGATTCTCTCGTCTCGACCGACTGGCTCGCCGGCCATCTCGACGACGAACGACTCGTCGTGCTCGACGCGAGCGTCGTCGGCGCCGAGACGGCGGCGGGATTCCGGTGGCTCTCCGGTCTCGACGCGTATCTCATCGACGGGCACATTCCCGGTGCCGTGTTCGCCGACCTGCTCGAGGAGTTCAGCGACTCCGACGGTCCCTACGCGTTCACGCGCCCCGACCTCTTCCGCCTCGCGGAGGCCGCGCGCTCGACGGGCATCGACGACACCCGCACGGTCGTCGTCTTCGACTCGGGCCTCGGCCAGTGGGCGTCGCGGCTCTGGTGGCTCCTCGCCGCCGGCGGGCTCGACCGCGTCGCGATCCTCGACGGCGGGCTCGCGAAGTGGAAGGCCGAGGGCCGCCCCCTCGAGACCGGCTTCGTCGCGCCGCGTCCTGCCGCGAGCGTGACGCTCGCCGAGCGCCCCTCGTGGTGGGCCGACCGGGCCGAGGTCCGCCGCGTGGTCGACGGCGAGGCATCCGCGTCGCTCGTGTGCTCCGCGTCGCGCACCGACTTCACGGGCGAGACCGGGCGCCGCGACCGCCGCGGCCACATCCCCGGCAGCGTGCACGTGCCGCTCACGGCCGTCGTCGACCGTGAGACGAACGCGTTCCTGCCCGATGCCCCTGACGTTCCCGCAGGCCCCGACGAGCGCGTCATCGCCTATTGCGGCGGGGGCATCGCGGCGGCCGCGACGGCGTTCGCACTTCGGCGAGCCGGTCGCCGCGACGTCGCCGTGTACGACGGCTCGCTCGACGAGTGGTCGTCGCTCCCCGACGCGCCGCTCGTGAGCCTGAGCGCCTGACCGTCCCCGGTCTCAGCACGCGCAGCTGATCGGCCCGGCTGCCTCGCCGCCCGACGGCAACGCCTGCGACGACACGTTCGTGAGCGGGTCGGGCAGGGCCCGCGTGCGGCCTTCGTCGGACTCGACCGCGAATCCCTCGCGCACCCAGTACTCGAACCCGCCGAGCATCTCCTTCACGGGGTGCCCGAGGAGGGCGAACTCGAGCGCCGCGCGCTGCGCGCCGTTGCACCCCGGCCCCCAGCAGTACACGACGACGGGCGTCCCCGGCCCGATGAGCCCGGATGCCTCGTCGGCGATCCGCCGGGTCGGCAGGTGCACCGCGCCCGGCACCCGCCCCTGCGCCCACGACGCGTCACTGCGAGTGTCGACGAGCACGAAGCCCGCGTCACCCGCCTCGAGGGCCGCGTGCACGTCCGAGACATCCGACTCGAATGCGAGTCGCGCGCGGAAGTGCGCGATCGCGTCGGCATTCGTCGCGACCGTCGCGAAAAGCGGGCTGGATGTCTGGACTGCGTCAGAGGCGGCGATCGTCATGCGACGAGCCTGCCGGATGCCCCGCGGCGGCTGCCGTTCGGATCGCGCCGTCGTTGCGCGACATCCGGCCAAACCCGCTGGGGGTCTCAGCGCCCCGCCAGGAACCCCGCCGCCGCGCGGCCGAGCGCCGCGAGGTCGTCGACGTGCGCGAGCTCGCGAGCCGAGTGCATCGAAAGCAGCGGCACGCCGACGTCGACCGTGCGGATGCCGAGCCGCGTCGCCGAAATGGGCCCGATCGTCGTGCCGCACGGCACCGTGTTGTTCGACACGAACTCCTGCGTGTCGACGCCGGCCCGCTTGCAGACGGCCTGCCACGCGGCCTGCCCGACGGCGTCGGTCGCGTACCGCTGGTTCGCGTTGAGCTTCAACAGCACGCCGCCGCCGAGCACGGGCCGGTTCACCGGGTCGTGCTTCTCGATGAAGTTCGGGTGCACGGCGTGGCCGGCGTCCGACGACACGAGGAGCGAGTCGGCGAACGCCCGCCGACGGTCGTCGGCCGTCGCACCGAGCCCCGACGACACGCGTGCGAGGACGTCCTCGAGGAACGGGCCGGCCGCGCCCGAGCGCGACTCGGAGCCGAGTTCCTCGTGATCGAACGCCGCGAGCACGGAGATGTGCGCGGAAGCGGGCGCGGGCGCCGCAGCCGCATCGAGCAGCCCCACGAGACCCGCGAACACCGAGGAGAGGTTGTCGAGGCGCCCGGCCGCGAACAAGACGTCGTCGCGGCCGAACCGCTCGGGCGGCTGCACGGTGGCCGTGAGCACGTCGAAGCCCGCGATGTCGTCGCGGCCGACGCCCGCGTCGTCGGCGAGCACGCGCAGGATGTCTCCCGCCGCGCCCGCGCCCCAGATCGGCTGCACGTGGCGCTGCTTGTCGAGCGCGAGACCCGAGTTCGCGTCGCGGTCGAGGTGGATGGCCAATTGCGGAATGCGCAGGAGCGCTCCCGTCCGGACGAGGTGCTCGGTACCGTCGAAGGTCGCGATACGGCCCGCGAGCTCGAGTTCGCGGTCGAGCCACGAGTTCAGGAGCGGCCCGCCGTAGACCTCGACGTTCGCCTGCACGAGACCGGCCGCACTCGTCGACGGGTTGGGCTTGAGCTTGAACGCGGGCGAGTCGGTGTGCGCGCCGAGGATGTTGAACGGCGTCGTCGGCGTCGCACCCTCGGGCTGTATCCACGCGATGACGGCGCCGTCGCGCACCACGACACGACGGCCAGGCGTCTCGGGCCACGCGTCGCGCTCGTCGAGCCGCTCGAACCCGGCCGTCTCCAGTCGCCGCGCGACCTCCGCCGCCGCGTGGTACGAGGTGGGCGAAGCCCGCAGGAAGTCGGCGAAGTCGGAAACGTAGTCGTCGGTCGAGGCGTGCGGCATGCAAGCAAGCCTACGGGCGCGCGCCCGAGGCATCCGCCACTCCGCCACTCCGCCGACGAGCCCTACGCGAACCGCACGACCGCCTGCAACCGCGAGCGCACCTCCATGACCTCGGTCCCGCCGAGGTGAGCCGACCCAGGCAGTCCGTCGCGGATGGCGCTCGCGAGCCGCGACCGGCGCACGAGCGCGACGACCGCACCGCGCACGCTCCCGCCGAGCTGCAACGGCTCCGCTGCGTGCTCGTCGGGCACGACGATCAGGAGCGCCGTCGGCTTGACCTTCGCGGCCCGCCCGATCGCCTTCGCACGTGCCGCGAGGGCCTTGATCGGCCGCTCCCCGTCGAGCACCTCGCCCACGAGTTCGCCGCGCTTGAGCGCGACGGGGCCGCCCCAGTCCTCCGACGAGATCGCGAACAGCCCCGTCGGGCCGAGCACGAGGTGGTCGAGCTTCGGCACCGAGCCGGGCCCCGCGGCATCCGTCGCAAGGTCGTGCCAGATCGTGTACGCGATGCCGAGCGTCGAGAGGGACCGCGCGGTCGCCTCTTCGGCGAGGGCATCGGCGAGGATGTGCTTGAGGTCGCGCGGGGCGCTCCGCACGAGGGCGGGATCGTAGGGGTCGTCGAGCGGGACGCCGCGCCCCACCCACTCGCGGATGAGTCCGAGGTACTGCTCGCGCGAGTACCCGCCGGGATGTCCGTGGGAGCGCGCCAGCGGACGTGAGTCGCGCCGAGGCCGCGGCGCCGAGGGCGCCCATGCCTCGCGCGTCTCGGGAGCGCCGCCCAGTCCGCGACCGCGATCGAACGCGGCGCGCGCGTCGGGCGTGCCGACGAGCTGCCACGCGCGCTGCACGGCATCGAACGCCGCGGCGTCGCCGCCCGTGTCGGGGTGCGCCTGCCGAAGTGCCCGCCGATACGCCGCCTTCAAGGCCTGTTCGTCGGCATCGGAAGCGACACCGAGCACCTCGTAGGGTGACGCGGAGAGCGGAGATTCGGGCATGGGCTCGCTTTCAGGCCTGCCGCCGGCGGCACCGGCGCTGCTGAACGAGAATACTCGCGCTCACCTGGACATCGGCCGCCGACGACACCGACATCGCTGAACGCGAACCCTTGCGCTCACCCGGACATCGGCCGCAGCAGGCCGCCGTGCACGAGACCGCGGATCTGCGGCGCGAGTTCGGCCCACAACGCCGCGGCGTCGACCTCGAGGAGGTCGGCGATCGCGTCGGACAGCACGCCGACGGCGATGGTGCCGTCCGAGGCACCCACGAGCGCCGTGAGTGCCGTGCCCGCGTCGATCGCGCGCCCGAACCCGCCGCCCTGTCGGATGAGGATCGCGGTCGGCTGTTCGGCCCCGGGCAGGTGGTGGCGCTCCTCCGTGACATCCGGTGCGGTTTCGAGCTCCAGCGCCCGCAGGTCGTCGTCGCTCAACGCGTCGACGAGGTCGGATGCCTCGAGCACGGCCTCGAAGTGCGCTCCGAGCCCGCCGGGGTTCTCTCCGGCTGCGCCGTGCACGCGTTCCGCGATCCGCAAGCGCGGCGCCCCGCCTCCGTCCGCGGGCTTCCGCAGCAGCACGTACCCGAACCCGACGCCCGCGACGCCGCGCGCCCTGAAGTCGTCGAGCCACGCCGCGTGGAGCGCCTCGAACGCGGGCGTCCCGGGGCGCGTGCCGCCGTCGCGGATCCACGTCTCCGCGTACTCGCTCGGGTCGAGCGTCTCGCGCTCGACGACCCAGTACTCGAGCCCGGCGTCGTCGAGCCACCCCGCGACGCGTTCCAGGCCGGTCTGATCCCCGGCGTCGACACCCGGGCCTCCAGCCGGCACATCCCGCAGTTCCCAGTTGCCGAGGAACTGCGCGATGCCGCCCGGCTCGAGGTGCTCGGCCGCGCCCCGCAGCACGGCCTCGACGAGCGCGTCGCCGACCTGCCCGCCGTCGCGGTACTCGTAGCTCGGCACTCCGTCGGCGCGCGGCGTGATGACGAAGGGCGGGTTCGACACGATCCGGTCGAACCGCTCCCCTGCGACCGGCTCGTACAGGCTCCCGAGCCGGAACTCGATCGTGTCGATGCCGTTGAGCCGCGCCGTGAACCGCGCGAACGCGAGCGCTCGCGCCGAGACGTCCGTCGCGACGACCCGCTCGCTCCACCGCGACGCGTGCAGCGCCTGGATACCGCTGCCCGTCCCGAGGTCGAGCGTGCGCCGCGACGGCCGCTGGAGCAGCAGCCCGCTGAGCGTCGTGGACGCCCCGCCGACGCCGAGCACGTGGTCCTCGGGGAGCGGCCCGCCCATCGCGAGTTCGCCCGGGTCGGACGCGATCCACCAGTGCCCCTCGCCCGCGGCGTCGGCGAAGGCGTACGGTCGCAGGTCGACGATCGGTGCGAGCGCCACTGACATCGATGCGGGGTCGGATGCCACGAGCCCGAGCTCTTCGGCCCCGCCCGCCCGGAGCGCGGGAAGCGCGGCGTCGAGCGCGGCGCGTGTCTGCGGCACCCCGAGGAGGAACGCCCGCACGAGCGTCGCGAGCGCAGAGTCTTCGCCCGCAGCTGCGTCGAGCGCGCGAAGCGCGGGCACCCGATGCCCGCGGCGGAGCGCCGCACCGGGGTGCGAGCCGGCTTCGCCCGCCAGCCGATTCCACAGTGCTTCGACACCCTCGACCGTGTAGTCGGCCGCGGCGAGATCGGTGCGCAGTCGCTCGACGAGCGTCGCCGTCGAGGCATCCGGTTCGTCCTCGCGCCACCTCGCCGGCAGCAGCTCGCGCGGATCCCGGGTCTCGGTCATGCGACCACCTCCGGGCTCCCATTCAACCAGGCGCGCACATTCAACCCGGCACGCACAGTCGCGCCCCACCGACGTTTGGTCATCTCAGCGTCACCGGGGGCCGCGGCGCGTAACCCGCTGGACACACGAGGCGCTTACCTTGGGTAGCATCGACTGACGCGAGAGGGGGGCTCGATGCGAGACGCGACGACGCTCGAACGGCTGCGGCAAGACGCCCGCGACGAGCTTTCGGCGCTCATCGAGCTGCGCTGCCGGCTCGGCGAAGACCCGTGGGAGTTCCTGCCCGACTTGCCGTCGGTCGACGAGCAGGTCGTCGCGACCCTCCGCGAAGAGCGCCTTCACGAAGACCGGTGGCGCGTCGCGCGAGCGCGGGCGCACCACCCGACGGCTCGCCCCGGCGAGCTCGAACGCTTCGAGTACGAGATCCTGCGCGACATCGCGCTCGCGCACCCCGAGCTCTCGAATTCGGTCTGGTCGATGCTCGACCGCGTCGTCTCGCCCTGGTGAGCGCTACCCGCCCGGTGAGGTCCCTGCGCTGAGCTCCGCTTCGCGTGCTCTGCGTTGCACGCGCATCCAGGTCAAGAAGCCGACGAAGGTGAAGACGCCGTAGAACGCGTAGAGCAGCGCCGACGCGTAGTATCCGGCGCTCACGAGGAGCGGCACTCCGACGAGGTCGACGGCGATCCAGATGAGCCAGAACTCGGTCCAGCCCTTCGCCATGCCCCAGGTCGCGAGCAGCGACCCCATGAAGATCCAGGCGTCTGCCCACACGGGTTCGAACGATCCGAGCGCGCGGAAGATCGGAGTGAGGATGAGCGTGCCGCCGATCATGCCGAGCCCGAGGCCGACGCGCGCCTTCCAGCTCGCCCACTTGGGCTGCACGGCGACGTGCTCCTCGTTCTTCGTGCGCGACCACTGCACCCAGCCGTAGATCGAGACGGCGATGAACACAAGTTGACGGCCCGCCTGGCCGAGCAGGTTGACCGGGTTCGGCGTCCCGAACACGGCGCCGAGGAACACCGTGAAGAGCAGTGCGTTGCCGATGATCCCGACGGGCCAGGCCCACACCTTGCGCCGCAGGCCACCGAGCGCGCTTGCGAGGCCGAAGAGGTTGCCGATGATCTCGCGCCACAGGATCTGCTGGTCGCCGATCACGAGCGTCGCGTTGAAGAGCCATTCGAGCGGGTTCATGCGCGGGCGAGTTCCTCGAGTTCGGCGCGGCGGGCGACGGGGAGTGCGCAGACGAACGCTTCGCACCGGTAGGCGAGCGGACCGCCGTCGCGCGAGGTGCGGCCTTCGAAGAGTTCGAAGCCGGCTTCGGCGAAGGCGCGCGCTTGCGCGTCGGTGACGACGACGGCGACGGATGCCTCGTGCCGCCGCGTCACGTCGACGAGCTCCCGCTCGGGGCTCGGCTCATCGTCGCCGTCGCCGTCGGGTACTACTGTCACGACCTGCACGAGTGGCGACGCGAGCTCCGACATGAGCCGGAGGGAGCCGCCGAACGCGATGGGCCGCTGCACCGCGAGCGGTGCGACTTCCTCGAGTGCGGTCGTCGCAGCTTCGAGGTACCGGTCGCCCGCACCGAGCGCGAAGAGCAGCCACGCCGCGCGTGCGGTCGCCGTGAGCCCCGAGGGGGTCGCGCCTTCGGCCGGGTCGGCTGGGAGCGACAGGCCGCGGGCCGCGAGCACGGGATCGGAACCGCCGGGCGCCGCGAAGACCGATGCCGGCGTTGCCTCTGCTCCCGCCGTGAGTGCGGCATCGACGAGATCCCGTGCGGAAGCCGCCCAGCGCACCTCGCCCGTCGCGACCGCAAGCGCGAGCAGTCCTTCCGCGAGCATGCCCGTGTCCTCGAGCGTTGCACGTGCCTCCGAGATGCGCCCGTCGAGCGAAGCCCGCACGAGCGAGCCGTCCGCCCTGACGTGGTGGTCGAGCACGAACGCCCCTGCGCTCCGCGCGGCCTTCAACGCGACCTCGCCGACCGCGCTGCCCGCGACGAGCGCGCCGTACCGCGCAAGCGCGCCGATCGCGAGCCCGTTCCACCCCGTGAGGATCTTCTCGTCGAGCGCGGGAGGAGCGAGCGCGACGCGCCCCGCGGCATCCCGCCGGTAGTAACCGCCCTCATCGCGCCGGCCTTCGATGACGCTCTCGGAGTCCTGCGCGCTCGCGAACCCGCCCGACGGCTGCCGCATCACCGTCGTCAGGAACCTGACGATCCCGTCGGCGATCGCGGTGAGGTCGAACTCACCCGTCGGACTCGACGCTCGTCCGTCGCGCAGCAGGTCGGCGGCGACGTCGAGCAGGAGCGCGTTGTCCGAGAGCATCCGTTCGTAGTGGGGCTCCGACCAGTTCGCCCGCGTCGCGTACCGGAAGAATCCGCCTTCGACGCTGTCCCGCAGCGGGGAGTTCCCCATCCGAAGCAGTGTGCGGCGCGCGAGCCCACGGCCCTCCGCACCGGATTCGGCGAGGAACGCGAGCACGGGCGCGACCGGGAACTTCGGGGCGCCGCCGAATCCGCCGTAGACCTGGTCCTCTTCCGCCGCCAATGCCGAGGCCGCGGTGTCGAGCTGTGCACGATCGGGCAGACGCCCTCCGCCCGCCCCCGCGGCTGCCGCCGCAAGTGCTTCACCGACAGCCGCTGCGGTCTGCTCGAGCTCGTGCCGCCGCTCGTGCCATGCCTCCGACACGGCGGCGAGCACCTCGCGGAAGGCCGGCACTCCCGGCACCGCCTCCGGCGGAAAGTACGTGCCTGCGTAGAACGCCCGACCGCTCGGGTCGGCGAACACGGTCAGCGGCCAGCCGAGCTGACGGGTGAATGCGCTCGCTGCCGCGAGGTAGGTCGCGTCGACGTCGGGATGCTCCTCACGATCGACCTTGATCGAGACGAATCCGTCGTTCATGAGCTGTGCGGTTGCGGGATCGCTGAAGCTCTCACGGGCCATGACGTGGCACCAGTGACACGTCGCGTATCCGATGGAGATGATGACAGGCACGTCGCGCTCGGATGCCTCGGCGAACGCGGCTTCGCCCCACGGATGCCACGCGACGGGGTTGTCCGCGTGTCCGCGGAGGTACGGGCTGATGGCATCTGCGAGCCGGTTCGGCATGCGCCCCAGCCTAGTGAACGCGTTAAACCAAGAAGAGCCGCCCAATGGTTGGGCGGCTCTTCTGGAATGTGTGTCCGGCGGTGTCCTACTCTCCCACAGGGTCGCCCCTGCAGTACCATCGGCGCTGCGAGTCTTAGCTTCCGGGTTCGGAATGTGTCCGGGCGTTTCCCTCGCGCTATGGCCGCCGAAACTCTAGAACCAACACGTCCCACAGGGTGGGGGTTGGTGGTCTCGGTGCACACACCCCCGGTTCTTGTGTTTTGGGGTGTGTGGTTTCTGCTGTGCAGTTGTATGTGTGTTTCCGTCTGAAGGGAACCACAGAGTGGACGCGAGAAATCTTGGCCACCTACACACGCCTTACGAAAACTGTGTGGGTGTAGTGATTGTCAAGTTATCGGCGTATTAGTACCAGTCAGCTGCACACCTTGCGGTGCTTCCACATCTGGCCTATCAACCCAGTCGTCTACTGGGAGCCTTCACCCCGAAGGGATGGAAATCTCATCTTGAGGCCGGCTTCCCGCTTAGATGCTTTCAGCGGTTATCCATTCCGAACGTAGCTAACCAGCGGTGCTCCTGGCGGAACAACTGGCACACCAGAGGTTCGTCCAACCCGGTCCTCTCGTACTAGGGTCAGATCCTCTCAAATTTCCTGCGCGCGCAGAGGATAGGGACCGAACTGTCTCACGACGTTCTAAACCCAGCTCGCGTACCGCTTTAATGGGCGAACAGCCCAACCCTTGGGACCTACTCCAGCCCCAGGATGCGACGAGCCGACATCGAGGTGCCAAACCATGCCGTCGATATGGACTCTTGGGCAAGATCAGCCTGTTATCCCCGAGGTACCTTTTATCCGTTGAGCGACAGCGCTTCCACAAGCCACTGCCGGATCACTAGTCCCGACTTTCGTCCCTGCTCGACCTGTCAGTCTCACAGTCAAGCTCCCTTGTGCACTTACACTCGACACCTGATTGCCAACCAGGTTGAGGGAACCTTTGGGCGCCTCCGTTACTTTTTGGGAGGCAACCGCCCCAGTTAAACTACCCACCAGGCACTGTCCCTGAACCGGATCACGGTTCGAAGTTAGATATCCAGAGTGACCAGAGTGGTATTTCAACAACGACTCCACGAACACTAGCGTGCCCGCTTCAAAGTCTCCCACCTATCCTACACAAGCCACACCGAACACCAATACCAAGCTGTAGTAAAGGTCACGGGGTCTTTCCGTCCTTCTGCGCGTAACGAGCATCTTTACTCGTACTGCAATTTCGCCGAGTTCGCGGTTGAGACAGCTGGGAAGTCGTTACGCCATTCGTGCAGGTCGGAACTTACCCGACAAGGAATTTCGCTACCTTAGGATGGTTATAGTTACCACCGCCGTTTACTGGGGCTTAACTTCTCAGCTTCGCAACCGAAGTCGCTAACCGTTCCGCTTAACCTTCCAGCACCGGGCAGGCGTCAGTCCGTATACATCGTCTTGCGACTTGGCACGGACCTGTGTTTTTAGTAAACAGTCGCTTCCCACTGGTCTCTGCGGCCACCACACCCTTTCCGGAGCACGTCCGTATAAGTGGATGGCCCCCCTTCTCCCGAAGTTACGGGGGCATTTTGCCGAGTTCCTTAACCACGATTCTCTCGATCTCCTCGGTATTCTCTACCTGACCACCTGAGTCGGTTTGGGGTACGGGCGGCTAGAACCTCGCGTCGATGCTTTTCTCGGCAGCATAGGATCACCCACTTTTCATCCGCGTCACGTCTCAGCCTGTATGAGCGACGGATTTGCCTATCGCTCGGCCTACACGCTTGCCCCGGGACAACCATCGCCCGGGCTGGGCTACCTTCCTGCGTCACACCTGTTAATACGCTCACCGCACCAGACCGGGTCCCACGCTCCACCACCCGGCGCCTCCCGAAGGAGACTATGAGTGGTATCGGATGGTTAGCATTACTGGATTGGTGTGGGCGGTTCTTCGCCGGTACGGGAATATCAACCCGTTGTCCATCGACTACGCCTGTCGGCCTCGCCTTAGGTCCCGACTTACCCAGGGCAGATTAGCTTGACCCTGGAACCCTTGGTCTTTCGGAGGACGGGTTTCTCACCCGTCTTTCGCTACTCATGCCTGCATTCTCACTCGTGTACCGTCCACGGCTGGTTTCCACCGCCGCTTCACCCGGCACACGACGCTCTCCTACCCATCCACACGACTGGACCACGAAGGCCTATCGAATTGTGCGAATGCCACGACTTCGGTGGCGTGCTTGAGCCCCGTTACATTGTCGGCGCGGAATCACTTGACCAGTGAGCTATTACGCACTCTTTCAAGGGTGGCTGCTTCTAAGCCAACCTCCTGGTTGTCTGTGCAACTCCACATCCTTTCCCACTTAGCACGCGCTTAGGGACCTTAGTCGGTGGTCTGGGTTGTTTCCCTCTCGACGATGAAGCTTATCCCCCACCGTCTCACTGCTGCGCTCTCACTTACCGGCATTCGGAGTTTGGCTGACGTCAGTAACCTGTTGGGGCCCATCGGCCATCCAGTAGCTCTACCTCCGGCAAGAAACACGCAACGCTGCACCTAAATGCATTTCGGAGAGAACCAGCTATCACGAAGTTTGATTGGCCTTTCACCCCTATCCACAGCTCATCCCCTCCATTTTCAACTGAAGTGGGTTCGGTCCTCCACGACGTCTTACCGTCGCTTCAACCTGGCCATGGATAGATCACTTCGCTTCGGGTCTAGGACCTGCGACTGAATCGCCCTATTCAGACTCGCTTTCGCTACGGCTCCCCCACACGGGTTAACCTCGCCACAGATCACTAACTCGCAGGCTCATTCTTCAAAAGGCACGCTGTCACCAGAATCACACTGGCTCCAACGGTTTGTAAGCAAACGGTTTCAGGTACTATTTCACTCCCCTCCCGGGGTACTTTTCACCTTTCCCTCACGGTACTTGTCCGCTATCGGTCATCTGGGAGTATTTAGGCTTACCAGGTGGTCCTGGCAGATTCACACGGGATTTCTCGGGCCCCGTGCTACTTGGGATCCCTCTCCGGGCCGCACACGATTTCGACTACGGGACTCACACCCACTCCGGTCCGGCTTTCAATCCGGTTCGTCTATCGCATACGCGTCACCGTGACTGCACGGCAGTACAGTCCGAAAGGTCCCACAACCCCGACCATGCAACCCCTGCCGGGTATCACACATGACCGGTTTGGCCTGATCCGCGTTCGCTCGCCACTACTTACGGAATCACGGTTGTTTTCTCTTCCTGTGGGTACTGAGATGTTTCACTTCCCCACGTTCCCTCTACCCGCCCTATACATTCAGGCGGGAGTCACCAGGTCACCCAAAGGGCCTGGCGGGGTTTCCCCATTCGGAAATCCTCGGATCACAGCTCGTTTATCAACTCCCCGAGGCTTATCGCAGATTACGACGTCCTTCTTCGGCTCCAGATGCCAAGGCATCCACCGTTTGCTCTTAGAAACTTGAAATCACATGAGTTCAGAAACCACCAACCCCGAAGGGCCGGCGGTGACCAATGATAAGTCGGACACAACCCCGAAGAGTCGCGTCCTACAAATCTTGTGATCGATGTCCCCGAAGGAACATCAATCTAAGATGCTCGCGTCCACTATGTAGTTCTCAACAGACGGCCAGAACCCCCACCCCCACCAGCATGAAGCCGGCTTTCGTGAAGGCCTGCGAAGTCCAAACCCACCACCCGCAGGAATCTTCATCCCCACCCGGTGGCGGCGCCCGGTCCCTCAGGACCCAACAGCGTGCACGCACCCAACCCGCCGGCCCCCACCGTTCCAACCGGCGAACCGGCGTACTAGACGAAAACCCTTGGCTTGGATGCCTATGTCAATGTTCCACCCATGAGCACCCAGCGAAACACGAACGGTTTCGATCTGGGACTCCTGGAACCAGCAAACCTGGTCCAGTGCTCCTTAGAAAGGAGGTGATCCAGCCGCACCTTCCGGTACGGCTACCTTGTTACGACTTAGTCCTAATCACCGATCCCACCTTCGACGGCTCCCTCCACAAGGGTTAGGCCACCGGCTTCGGGTGTTACCGACTTTCATGACTTGACGGGCGGTGTGTACAAGGCCCGGGAACGTATTCACCGCAGCGTTGCTGATCTGCGATTACTAGCGACTCCGACTTCATGAGGTCGAGTTGCAGACCTCAATCCGAACTGAGACCGGCTTTTTGGGATTCGCTCCGCCTTACGACATCGCAGCCCTTTGTACCGGCCATTGTAGCATGCGTGAAGCCCAAGACATAAGGGGCATGATGATTTGACGTCATCCCCACCTTCCTCCGAGTTGACCCCGGCAGTCTCACATGAGTCCCCACCATAACGTGCTGGCAACATGCGACGAGGGTTGCGCTCGTTGCGGGACTTAACCCAACATCTCACGACACGAGCTGACGACAACCATGCACCACCTGTAACCGAGTGTCCAAAGAGTTGACCATTTCTGGCCCGTTCTCGGTCATGTCAAGCCTTGGTAAGGTTCTTCGCGTTGCATCGAATTAATCCGCATGCTCCGCCGCTTGTGCGGGCCCCCGTCAATTCCTTTGAGTTTTAGCCTTGCGGCCGTACTCCCCAGGCGGGGCGCTTAATGCGTTAGCTACGACACGGAAACCGTGGAAAGGTCCCCACATCTAGCGCCCAACGTTTACGGCGTGGACTACCAGGGTATCTAATCCTGTTCGCTCCCCACGCTTTCGCTCCTCAGCGTCAGTAAGTGCCCAGAGACCTGCCTTCGCCATCGGTGTTCCTCCTGATATCTGCGCATTCCACCGCTACACCAGGAATTCCAGTCTCCCCTACACCACTCAAGTCTGCCCGTACCCACTGCAGGCTAGAGGTTGAGCCTCTAGATTTCACAGCAGACGCGACAAACCGCCTACGAGCTCTTTACGCCCAATAATTCCGGACAACGCTCGGACCCTACGTATTACCGCGGCTGCTGGCACGTAGTTAGCCGGTCCTTTTTCTGCAAGTACCGTCACCCCAAAGGGCTTCTTCCTTACTAAAAGCGGTTTACAACCCGAAGGCCGTCATCCCGCACGCGGCGTTGCTGCATCAGGCTTTCGCCCATTGTGCAATATTCCCCACTGCTGCCTCCCGTAGGAGTCTGGGCCGTGTCTCAGTCCCAGTGTGGCCGGTCACCCTCTCAGGCCGGCTACCCGTCGACGCCTTGGTGAGCCATTACCTCACCAACAAGCTGATAGGCCGCGAGTCCATCCCAAACCGAAAAACTTTCCACCAAGAATCATGCGATCCAAGGTCCTATCCGGTATTAGCTCCGATTTCTCGGGGTTATCCCAGAGTCCAGGGCAGGTTACTCACGTGTTACTCACCCGTTCGCCACTAATCCCCAGGAGCAAGCTCCCAGTTCATCGTTCGACTTGCATGTGTTAAGCACGCCGCCAGCGTTCGTCCTGAGCCAGGATCAAACTCTCCAAAAAAAAAGATTCCCAACCAACCCAAAAAAGCCGGCCGAGGAGTTTGATCTCTGACAGAAAAAACAACTGACTCCAAAGAATCAAAATTGTCCATCAATCAAAGGAATCCCACCCGGCAAAACCGGGTCGGGGTTCAAAAAATTGGCATTGAACATAGTGCACGCTGTTGAGTTCTCAAGAAACGGACGCACCGGGGTTTCAATCTCTCGACCTGCCCCAGGGCAACCTGTCTACCATACCACCTCAGGGCCGATGTCGGGAACCGAAGTTCCGACTTCAAAGCCGACTCGCAGTTATTCCGAGAAGCGAATCATCGACTCTCGACTGGAGGAGGTGGGGTATTCATCTTAGGCTTGAAATCACCGAGTCGCAAATGCGCCTTCGAGGTTATTTGGCTAAGACTTTCACCGTTCGGCCCGGTTCAGCTTCTCGCTTTCTTCCGGCCCGCCGCGGCTACATGGAATAACTTACGCAGCACTCCCCCGCTTCGCCAAATCGAGCGTGCAGCCTCGGCGTGTCGCGCGGCGCGCGCGGCCTCGGCCGGCACGCGGACGCCCAGGTCAGCGGCCGATTCGCACCTGACACGCCCGGGGGCGGCGTCGGTCGCTCGGCGCGCACCCCGAGGCATCCGACCACGGCAACGCCGGGTGACCGCAGTCGCTCAATCGAACGAATCGGGGTGGGTGCTCACGCGACCCTCGCGCTCGAGATCGGTGATCGCCTGCATCTCCGCCTCGTCGAGCGTGAAGTCGAAGACGTCGAAGTTCTCGGCCATGCGCTCGCGGCGGTTGGACTTCGGGAAGACGATGTGCCCGCGCTGGAGGTGCCAGCGGATGACGACCTGCGCCGGGGTCTTGTCGTGCGCGGCAGCCGGTGCCGCGATCTCGGGCAAGTCGAAGAGCGGGTACTTGCCCTGCCCGAGCGGCCCCCACGCCTCGATGCGGATGCCGTGCTCTGCAGCGAAGGCCGCGGTCGCAGGCTGCTGGTGGGCGGGGTGCAACTCGATCTGGTCGACGGCAGGCACGACATCGGTCTCGTCGATCACGCGCTGCAAGTGGTGGGCGAGGAAGTTCGAGACGCCGATCGAGCGCACGCGCCCGCTGTCGCGGAGCTGCTCGAACGCGCGCCATGTCTCGACGTACCGGTCTTGCGCGGGTGCCGGCCAGTGGATCAGGTAGAGGTCGAGGTAGTCGAGCCCGAGCCGATCGAGACTGCGTTCGAACGCGTCGAACACCGAGTCGGTGCCCTGATCGTCGTTCCAGAGCTTCGTCGTGACGAAGAGCTCTTCGCGCCGGACTCCCGAGTCGGCGAGCGCCTTCCCGACTCCAGCCTCGTTGCCGTAGATGCGCGCCGTGTCGATGTGGCGGTAGCCGACCTCGAGCGCGTCGGTCACGATCCGCTCGGTCTCCTTCGGGTCGACCTTGAAGACTCCGAACCCGAGCTGGGGGATCGAGTGTCCGTCGTTCAATTGGATGCGGGGCACCGGAGAATCCGTCATGCGTCCATCCCAGCACCACCCCGAGGCATCCGATAGCCCGTTCGCCGTGCGCGGACGCGCGCCGTCATACGATAGAGGGCTATGTCTCCGACGGTCCCCGTGATCACCTACCCGCCCGAACTGCCGGTCTCCGCGCAGCGGGACGAGATCGCGCGCGCCCTGCGCGACCACCAGGTCGTCATCGTCGCGGGCGCGACCGGATCGGGCAAGACGACGCAGTTGCCCAAGATCTGCCTCGAACTCGGGCGCACGTCGATCGCGCACACGCAGCCCCGGCGCATCGCGGCGCGCACGATCGCCGAGCGCATCTCGGAAGAGCTGCACGTCGAACTCGGCGATCTCGTCGGCTACCAGGTGCGCTTCACCGACCAGGTGAGCGACAAGACGCAGATCAAGGTCATGACCGACGGCATCCTGCTGAACGAGATCCACCGCGACCGCGAGTTGCGCAAGTACGACACGATCATCATCGACGAGGCACACGAGCGCAGCCTCAACATCGACTTCCTGCTCGGGTACCTGAAGCGCCTCCTCCCCCGACGCCCAGATCTCAAAGTCGTCGTCACGAGCGCGACGATCGACCCCGAGAGCTTCGCCAAGCATTTCGCGGATGCCTCCGGGGAGCCAGCTCCCGTCATCGAGGTCTCCGGTCGCACCTACCCCGTCGAGGTGCGGTACCGGCCCCTCGTCGCCGAGAACGGCGCAGGCTCGGGCGGCGCAGGCGAAGACAGCGACGACGACGACGCCGCGGCCGACGACAAGGACGTGCAGCGGGGCATCCTCGCCGCGCTCGACGAACTCGAGCGCGAGTCATCCGGCGACGTCCTCGTCTTCCTCTCGGGCGAGGGCGAGATCCGCGACGCCGAGCAGGCGGTGCGCGCGCATACGACGAAGCGCGGTGCGGCGGGCATCACCGAGGTGCTGCCGCTGTACGGCCGGCTTTCGGCAGCCGACCAGCACAAAGTGTTCGAGCCGTCGAAGGTCGCCGGCCTCAAGCGGCGCATCGTGCTCGCGACGAACGTCGCCGAGACGAGCCTCACGGTGCCCGGCATCCGGTACGTCGTCGACGCGGGCACAGCACGCATCAGCCGCTACTCGGTGCGTTCGAAGGTGCAGCGGCTGCCCATCGAGGCGATCTCGCAGGCGTCGGCGAACCAGCGCTCGGGGCGCTCTGGTCGCACGAGCGACGGCATCGCGATCCGCCTCTACTCCGAAGAGGACTTCGAGCGCCGGCCAGAGTTCACCGACCCCGAGATCCTGCGCACGAACCTCGCGGCCGTCATCCTGCAGATGGCGTCGCTCGGGCTCGGGCAGATCGAGGAGTTCCCCTTCTTGACACCGCCCGATTCGCGCGGCATCCGCGACGGACTCGACCTGCTGCGCGAACTCGGCGCGCTCGAGGCATCCGACGACGACGGCCGCGGGCCGCGACTCACGCAGGTGGGGCGACAGCTCTCGCGGCTGCCGATCGAGCCGCGCTTCGCGCGTATGGTGCTCGAGTCGAAGGCACAGGGCGTGAGCCGCGACGTGCTCGCGATCGTCGCGGGGCTCACGGTGCAAGACCCGCGTGAGCGTCCCCTCGAACGGCGCGAGCAGGCGGATGCCTCGCATGCGCGCTTCACCGACCCGACCAGCGACTTCCTGACCCTTCTGAACCTCTGGAACCACCTCGAGGCCCAGCAGCGCGAGCTGTCGGGGAGCGCGTTCCGACGGCTCTGCAAGAGCGAGTACCTCAACTACTTGCGCGTCCGGGAGTGGCAAGACCTCTACCGCCAGCTCGTGCGGCTCGCGAAGCCGCTCGGGCTCCACGTCGCCAAAGAGCCCGGCGCGCCGAACCCCGACGGCATCCACCGCGCGCTGCTCGCCGGGCTGTTGTCGCACATCGGCCTGCGCGACGACGCGAAGACCGGCTCGGGGCGCGGTGGGGCAGGCAACGCGCGCGAGGCCGAGCGCAAGGGCCGCCGCCAGGCCGCCGAGTTCCTCGGCGCGCGCGGCACGCGATTCGTCGTGTTCCCCGGATCGGCGCTCGCGAAGAAGCCGCCGCAGGCGATCATGAGCGCCGAACTCGTCGAGACGAGCCGGCTGTTCGCGCGCATGAATGCGGCGATCGACCCCGCGTGGGCCGAGCCGCTCGCCGGATCGCTCGCGAAGCGCACGTGGTCGGAGCCGCGGTGGGAGCGCCGGCAGGGCGCGGCCGTCGCCGACGAGAAGGTCACCCTGTTCGGCGTGCCGATCGTGCCGAAGCGGCGCATCCAGCTCGCGCGCATCGACCGCGCGCTCGCGCGTGAGTTCTTCGTGCGGCACGCGCTCGTCGAAGAGGACTGGGACTGGGGTCGCCTCGACAAGCGCGTCTACGGATTCGTGCGGAAGAACCGCGAACTCCGCCGGTCGCTCGGCGAGCTCGAGGAGCGCACGCGTCGGCGTGACATCCTGTCTGGCGACGAAGCCGTCTTCGCGTTCTACGACGCGCGCGTGGATGCCGCAGCGACCGATTCGCGCGCGTTCGAGCGCTGGTGGCGCGGGGCGTTCCGCGAGGCGCCCGACCTGCTCACTATGGTGCGCGCCGACCTCGTCGACGATGACGGCGACGGCCGCGGTGACGGCTTCCCCGACCGCTGGAAGCAGGGCGATCAGACGCTCAAGCTCGCCTACCGGTTCGAGCCCGGTACCGACGACGACGGCGTGACCGTCATCGTTCCACTCGTGCTGCTGCCCCGGCTCGACGCCACGGGCTTCGACTGGCAGGTGCCGGGACTCCGCGACGAACTCGTGACCGCGATGCTGCGGACGCTGCCGAAGGTGCTGCGCCGCCAGGTCGTGCCCGCCGCCGACTGGGCCGCGAAGATCTCCGACGAACTGCCCGCCGGGCCCGAGTCGGGCGCGACGCGCGACCCGTTCGCGGCCGTCGTCGGGCGGACCATCCGAAAGCTCACCTTCGCGCCCGTCGACCCGAGCGACTTCGACCTCGAGCGCGTGCCGCCGCACCTGCGCGTCACGTTCCGCGCGGTCGACGAGCGCGGGCGCGCGGTCGGCAGCGACAAGAGCCTCGCGGCGCTGCAGGCGCGGCTCGCCGAGCGCGCGGGGCAGGCGGTCGCGCGCACGTTCGGCGGGGCGGATGCCTCGAGTGCGCGCCGTGGGAGCGCCACTGCGACGACAGGCCCGACCGATGTCGCCGCGGCGAGCGCGAGCGTGCCGGCCGGTCCCGCACTCGCGGAGAAGACGGGGATCACAACGTGGGAGTGGGACCGGCTGCCTGCGCACGTCGACACTCGGCAGGCCGGCAACGTCATCCGCGCGTACCCGGCGCTCGTCGACGACGGCGGCACGCCAGGGTCGGTGTCGCTCAGGCTGCTCGCCACGGCGGAGGAGCGCGATCGGGCGTCGCGCCGAGGCATCCGTCGTCTGCTCGTGCTCGCGACGCCGTCGCCCGTCGCCTACGTGCAGGAGCACCTCTCGAACGACGAGAAGCTGCGGCTCGCGCAGAGTGCCTACTCGGGCCCGCGTGCGCTCCTCGACGACTGCCTCGCGGCGATCGTCGACGCAGAGCTGCGGGCGAGGCATCCCGACGGTCTCATCTGGACGCGCGCGGAGTTCGACGCCGTCCGCGACGCCGTCGGCGCGGCCGTCATGGACCGCATGTTCGACACCGTCGCGCTCGTCGCCCGCATCTTGAAAGCCGCCCGCGAAGCCGACCAGGCGATCTCGAAGGCCGCGAGCCTCACGCTCATGTCGCCGCTCGCCGATGCGCGCGCCCAACTCGAGGCACTTGTGCCCGCGGGATTCGTGTCGGCGACGGGCCTCGAACGCCTCCGGCACTTGCCGCGCTACCTCGAGGGCATCACGATGCGCGTGAAGAAGCTGCAGGCCGATCCCGGCCGCGACCGGCGGTTCATGACCGAGTACGAAGACGCGGCGAAGGTCTTCGAGGCCGAGGGCGGGCGCATCCCGCTGCCGGCGGGCACGGACCCGGTCGCCGACGAACGCCTCGTGCGCGTGCGGTGGATGCTCGAAGAGCTGCGCATCGCGCTCTTCGCGCAAGAGCTGCGCGCGGCCGAGTCGGTGTCGGTGCAGCGCATCCGCAAGGCACTCGCGGGCTGAGGAGCGACGCTGCGCGTCAGGCTTCGGATGTCTCGGGGCCTGCGCCGACCGCCGCGAAGCGCGCGGCGTAGCCGGGCTCGAGCTCGGCGAACCGGCGGCCGAACCGCTCGCGGTCCTTGGCTGCGCCCGGATCGGCGAGATGCCACGCGAGGCTTTCGAGGTAGGTGTGCCAGCCGGGACCGTAGTCGAGTCGCGTGACGTGCTCGTGCCGGAGGCTGAGGCGCGTGCCGGCGCCATAGGGTTCGAGCGTCACCGTCAGGAGTGTCGGCTGCTCGCCGACGACCTGCCACGTCGTCGTGAAGGTGCGCGGCGCATCGCACGCCGTGACCTCGCCGTCGCAGTAGAGCTCGCCGTCGACCGTGAGCGCCTGCCAGCGCCCGCCGAGGCGGAGGTCGCCGCGGTAGGTCGCCATGAATCGGGCGAGCCGCTCGGGCGTCGTGATCGCGTGCCACAGGTCGGCGGGGTCGGTCGCGTAGACCTCGTCGAGTTCGAGGAGGAAGCCGAGGCCGCCGTCGGCGCTCGGGGTGATGGTGCTCGAGACGGTCATGGGGTGCTCCTGTCGTTCTCGCCGCGACGCATGCGGCGGCCGCGGGCGACTTCGGTGTGCAAGGCGGCGAGCGCGCCCGTCCACCGGGCGCGGTAGCGGTCGAGCAGGTCGGATGCCTCGTCGACGCCCGTGGGATCGAGCGCGTACAGGCGCCTGGCGCCGTCGGGCCGGACGGTCGCGAACCCCGTCTCGCGGAGGATTCGGAGTTGCCGCGAGACGGCGGGCTGCGTGATGCCGAACTCGCCGCCGACGATGTCGACGACGTCGCCCGCCGAAGCCTCGCCGCTCGCGAGGATCTCGAGGATGCGGCGGCGGACGGGGTCTCCGAGGACGTCGAACGCGTGCACGGAGACATCCTATAACTTTGCGATTATATATGTCGAGAACTATGGGCCTGCAGGACCTTGCGTGCACGCTCGTTCACCGTGCAGAAAGGTCGCGCTCGATAGGCTTGCCGAGTGGGGAGCTACTCGGAACTGCTGAAGGTGCCCGGAGTCGCGCGCATCATCGTGGCCCAGCTCACCGCGCGATTCCCGTCGGGCATGCTCTCGCTCGCGTTCCTCCTGCACGTCGAACGGCAGACCGGGTCGTTCGGGATCGCGGGACTCGTGCTCGCCGCGACCTCGCTCGGCCAGGCGATCGCCGGGCCGCTCACGAGCCGGCTCATGGGCCGATTCGGCATGCGGCCCGTGCTCATCACGACCCTCGGCGTGTGCGCGAGCGCCGTCGTCGCGATCGCGCTCATCCCGCCAGTGCTCCCGCTCTACCTCGTGCTCGGCCTCGTCGCGGGCCTCGCGACCCCGCCCGTGCAGCCCGCCGTGCGCACGATCTACCCGAAGATGGTGAACTCGCGGCAGCTCACCCCGCTGTTCTCGCTCGACGCGTCGGCGCAGGAGATCATCTGGGTCGTCGGCCCCGTCGTCACGACCTTCATCTCGACGCAGATCGGCACCGTGTGGGGCATCCTCTTCGCCGCCGTCATGATGGTCGCGGGCGGGGCCTGGTTCATCTCCTCCCCCGAGCTCGGGCGCGTGCGCATCCCGCGCTCGAAGCGCAAGTTCGGCGTCGTGCTCACGCGACCCGCCGTGCTGCTCGCGACCGTCGTGGGATTCCTCCTCATCGGCGCGTGCGCCGCGATCGAGGCCGGCGTCGTCGCCGTCTTCGGGCACGGCGGCCCGCAGGCCGGCATCGTGCTCGCGATCTTCTCGGTCGGGAGCCTCGCGGGCGGCCTCTTCCTCGGGCACACGCCCATCGGGCCGTGGTCGACCGCGCGGCGCATGTTCATCGTGTTCTTCGGCACGGCGCTCGCCGCGTTCGCGATGGACTTCTGGTGGCTCGCCGTCACGCTCTTCATCGCGGGCATCGGCATCGCGCCCGCGCTCGCAGTGCTGTTCGCGATCGTGTCGGCGAGCGTCAAGTTCTCGGACACGGCCGAGGCGTACGGGTGGGTCGGCACCGGGCAGCTCATCGGAGCAGCCCTCGGATCGGCCCTCGCCGGATTCCTCATCGACGGCAACGGCGCGGTCGGGGCGTTCTGGGCTGCGGGCGTGCTCGCGGCGCTCGGCGTCGCCGCCGCCGCGATCGGCAAGCCGTGGCATCCCGACCTCCGCGGGCGTGACGCGAGCCCCATCCCCGACACCGAACCCGTCGCCGTCACGCCGAGCTGACTTCAGGAGTCCCCATGCACCCCGCGCCCCTCCTCTCCCTCTCCGACGGCAACGCCATCCCGCAACTCGGCTACGGCCTCTACAAGGTGCCCGCCGAAGACGCTCGCCGACTCTCGCTCGACGCCATCGACGCGGGCTACCGCCACCTCGACACGGCCGCGTTCTACGAGAACGAGCGCGAGGTCGGCGAGGCCGTGCGCGACGCGCCCGTGCCGCGCGACGAGCTCTTCATCACGAGCAAGGTGTGGAAGGACGACAACGGGTACGACTCGGCGCTCCGCGCGTTCGACCGGTCGATGTCGAAGCTCGGGCTCGACGTCGTCGACCTCTACCTCATCCACTGGCCGGTGCCCTCGACCGACCTCTACGTCGACACGTGGCGGGCCCTCATCCGGGCGCAACAAGAAGGGCGGGCACGGTCGATCGGCGTCTCGAACTTCCACCCGCACCACATCGACCGGCTCATCGCCGAGACGGGCGTCGCGCCAGTCGTCGACCAGGTCGAGCTCCACCCGTGGCTGCCGCAGCGCGAGCTGCGCGAGTACGGTGCGGCACGGGACATCCGGATCGAAGCCTGGTCGCCGCTCGCGCGCGGCCGTGTGCTCGGCGACGCGACGCTCGACCGCCTCGCCGCGAAGCACGAGCGGACGCCCGCGCAGATCGTGCTGCGCTGGCACATCCAGCTCGGCAACGTCGTGATCCCGAAGGCGTCGTCGCGGGCACGCATCGAGGAGAACCTCGACGTGTTCGGGTTCGCGCTCGACGCCGACGACCTCGCCGCGATCGCGGCCCTCGAGACGGGCGAGCGCACGGGGCGCGACCCCGACTTCGACTGAGGCGGTCGGCGCCCACACGCGAGTCCGAACGCGTGGCTCGCGCGGTTCGTTGGGGCCGTTCGGCGACTCTCAGCGAGCTGCAATCCGATCGTGACCCGACTCCCAGTCGGCGCCCAGACATGGGGTTCGACCGCGCCAATACGCTGACGCCATGTCCAGTCGAACGCCTCGCTCCATCGCCGCGGCGGGCCTGCTCGCCGCCGTCCTCCTGCTCGCCGGATGCTCGGCATCGGGCGGCAGCACCGCCTCCTACGACGTTCCGGCGCAGCCGGCGCCCGGCCAGGGCGAGTCGTTCGCCGAAGACGGCTCGACTCCCGGCGGCGCCGCCGACTCCGCAGGCGGTTCGGGCAATGCCTCGTCGAGCGTGCGCGAGCGCAGCGTCGTCACGACGGGCTGGGTGCGGCTGACGGTCGAGAACCCGGTGGATGCCTCGGCCGAGACCGTGCGGATCGTCGACCGCGTCGGCGGGCGCGTCGACCACCGTGAGGAGACGCCCGGCACCGACTTCCAGTCGGCGCGCGCGTCGCTCACCCTGCGCATTCCCTCCGACGACCTCGACGGCGTCATCGAGCAGCTCCGCGAGCTGGGCCGGGTCGACTCGATCCAGCAGGACGCGACGGACGTCACGGCGCAGCGCACCGATCTCGACGCCCGCGTCGAGGCGCTCGCGAAATCGGTCAACCGGCTCGAAGCCCTGCTCGCGGGCGCGACGTCGACCGAAGACCTCATCACGATCGAGTCCGAGATCACGACGCGTCAGGCCGAGCTCGACAGCCTCACGCAGCAGCGCGACCTCCTCGTCGACCAGGTCGACTTCTCCACCCTCTCGGTCGAGTTCGTCACCGAGGAGGCCGCGCCCGAGCCGAAGCCCGCCGACTTCTGGAGCGGACTCACGTCGGGATGGAACGCCCTCATGACCTTCTTCGCGGGGCTCGCCGTCGTGCTCGGCGTGCTCCTGCCGTGGATCGGGCTCCTCGCCGTCGTCGGGGCGATCGTGCTCGCGATCGTGTTGGGGGTGCGGAGTGCGGGTCGGCGGCGGGCGACGGAGTCGGATGCCTCGGGGTCGGACGTGCCCCGGGCGTAGGCTGGCGCCGTGGGAACCGAGACGACGACGCTGTTGGACGACGACCTCCTCGAACGCATCCGCGCGCGTGCCGCGAGGTACGACGAACGCAACGAGTTCTTCGCCGAAGACCTCGAAGACCTGAAGGCGGCGGGGTACCTCACGGCGCTCGTGCCGACCGAGTTCGGCGGTCTCGGGTGGTCACTCGACGACGCCGTGCGGTCGCAGATCAGGCTTGCGGGCGCGGCGCCCGCGACGGCGCTCGCCGTCAACATGCACCTCGTGTGGACGGGCGTCGCCAAGGTGCTGCGCGACCGCGGCGACGACACGCTCGAATTCCTGCAGCGCGAGGCCGGGGCCGGCGAGGTGTTCGGCTTCGGCATCAGCGAGGCCGGCAACGACCTCATGCTGTTCGGGTCGCGCACGGTCGCCGACCCGCAGGACGGCGGCGGCTACCGGTACACGGGCCGCAAGATCTTCACGTCGCTCTCGCCCGCGTGGACGCGCCTCGGCACGATGGGCCTCGACACGGCGTCTGCCGACGCCCCGAAGATCGTCTACGGGTTCGTGGATCGCGAGGACCCCGACATCCGGATCCTCGACGACTGGGACACGCTCGGCATGCGCGCGAGCCAGAGCCGCACGACCATCCTCGACGGCGCGTTCGCGCCCGCCGACCGCATCGTGCGCCGCCTCGACCCCGGCCCCAACGCCGACCCCTTCATCTTCGGCATCTTCGCGTGCTTCGAGCTCTTCTTGGCGGCGGTGTACACCGGAATCGGCGAGCGCGCGCTCGAACTCGCGGTCGCCGCCGCGAAGCGGCGCACGTCGCTCAAGAACGACGGCAAGCCGCTTTCGGATGACCCGGACATCCGCTGGCGGATCGCCGACGCCGCGCTCGCCCACGACGCGATCGAGCCGCAGCTCGTCGCGCTCGCGCGCGACGTCGACACCCTCGCCGATCACGGCCGCTTCTGGTTCGCCAAGCTCTCGGGCGCGAAAGTGCGCGCGACCGAGACCGCGAAGCACGTCGTCGACCAGGCCGTGCGCGTCGCGGGCGGATCGAGCTACTTCGCGGGCAACGAGCTCGGGCGGCTCTATCGCGACGTGCTCGCGGGTGTCTTCCACCCCTCCGACGACGAGTCGGCGCACTCGACCATCGCGAACGCGTGGATCGGGCCGGTTTCGGGGTGACCGGTCCCGGATAGACTGGCGTCACCGCACCGACGCGCCCCACTTGGAGGATCAGCTCTCATGAACGGCATCATCTTCATCGTCACGATGGCGATCTTCCTGTTCGGCATGTGGCTCATGGGCACCGCGCCGGGCGTCGCAGGCGCCGAGCCGTTCCTCTTCTTCGGCGGCATCCTGTGCATCGCGATCGCGGTCGCGATCCCCGTGAACGTGCTCGGCCGCGGCCAGAGCGCCTGACCCGGTGGCGCTTCCCAGCGTCGGCACGCGCGTCACCTACCCGGCCGGCGACCTCATCGCGCGTGCGCGCGTGCTGCATGTCGAGCCCGTCGCGACCGACGACGGCGAACGACTCGCCGTGCTCCTCGACACGACGAGCATCCATCCGGTCGACGCCGGCTGGCCCGATCAGCCCGCCGACGCGGGCGTGATCACGGTCATCGACGGCGCCGCACTGACAGTGCTCGACGCGATCGTCGCCGCGACCGACGGCGAGACCCTGCACCTCGGCCGAGACATCCCGGTGCGCAAGGGCACCGAGGGGTGGGCGTTCGTCGTCGCGCACCTCGTCGACGCGGGCTCGGCGATCGCAGAAGGCGACGAAGTCGAAACGAGAGCGGATGCCTTGCTGCGCGCATCCCTCTCGCGCGGCCACACGGCCTGCCACCTCGCCTCCCTCGCGCTCAACCGTGCGCTCGCGGATCGCTGGACGAAAGACCCCAGACGCGACCCGCTCGGCTCCCCCGACTTCGACGCCGCCGCGATCGCGTCGTCTCGCATCGAGCCGAACGGCTCGGTCGACCGGTACCGCCTCAACAAGTCGCTGCGGCGGGCCGGGTTCGACGCGACGGTCTTCACCGGAGAATACGGCGCCGACGAGCTGCGTGCCGCCGAGGCATCCATCGACGACACCCTCGCGACCTGGATCGCCGGAGGCGGAGACATCCGCATCGAACGCGACGGCGACCTCCTGACCGACCGGCGGCAGTGGGCCGCCGACCTCGAAGGCGGCACCGCGCGCCTCTTCTGCGGCGGCACCCACGCGACCTCGCTCGCCGACCTCGGCGACGTGCGAGTGCGCCTCGAACTCGTCGACGACGACGGCACGCCGACCCTCGTCATGACGACGCGCGCCCACGCTCCGAGCTGAACGGGCAGTGAACCCGCCCAACGGGGTTAGCATGTCGGGCGTGGGAATTCGCATCGAGAAGGTCGATCTGCCCGGGATCGGCATTCGTCACGACCTGGTCACCGAGGCCGGCCGACGCATCAGCGTCGTGTCGCACCGCGACGGCGAGCGCGACCTCGGAGTCTTCGACGCCGACGATCCCGACGCCTGCCGCGACACCATCCAACTGAACGACGACGAAGCAGCCGCGCTCGCAGACGTGCTCGGCGCCTCTGTCATGCTCTCGCGCCTCACGAGTCTCTCCGACGAGACCGCGGGCCTCTACACCGAGCAGATCGCGCTGCCGACCGACTCGCCGTTTCTCAACCGCACCCTCGGCGACACCAAGGCTCGCACGCGCACGCACGCGTCGATCGTCGCCATCGTCCGCGACGGGGTGGTCATCCCGTCCCCGACACCCGCAGAAGCCCTGCGTGCCGGAGACCTCATCGTCGTGGTCGGCACCCGGGAAGGACTCGACGGAGTCTCACGGCTCCTCGCCAACGGTCCCGATTGATCGGGGCCGCGCATGCACGAGACCACGCTGCTCCTCATCGAAGCCGGCGCGCTGCTCCTCGGCATGGGTCTTCTGGGGCGCCTCGCGAACGTCATCGGCATCTCGCCGGTGCCGTTCTACCTCGTGCTCGGACTCGCCTTCGGCAAGGGCGGGATCTTCCCGCTCGACGCGAGTGAGGAGTTCTTCCAGACGGGCTCCGAGATCGGCGTCATCCTGCTGCTCGCGCTCCTCGGACTCGAGTACACGGCGACCGAGCTGTTCGAGAGCCTCCGCACGTCTCGGAAGTCGGGCATCGTCGACGCCCTCCTGAACGCCATACCGGGTGCCGCCCTCGCACTGTTGCTCGGCTGGGGGCCGGTCGCGGCGCTCGCCCTCGCGGGCGTCACGTGGGTGTCGTCGTCGGGAGTCATCGCGAAGCTCCTCCGCGACCTCGGGCGTCTGTCGAACCGTGAGACGCCGGGCATCCTGGCCGTGCTCGTCATCGAGGACCTCGCGATGGCGTTCTATCTGCCGATCCTCTCGGCCGTCGTCGTGGGCGTGAGCCTCGTGCAGGGGCCGTCTCGGTCGCCGTGGCCGTCGCGGTCGTCACGATCATCCTCTTCGTCGCGCTGCGATACGGGCACTTCGTGTCGAAGCTCTTCCCGGCCGAGCAGTACGAGCCGCTGCTGCTCGGAGTGCTCGGTCTCACGATGCTCGTCGCGGGCATCGCCGCGCAGGTCGGCGTCTCGGCGGCCGTCGGCGCCTTCCTCGTCGGCATCGCCCTCTCAGGCCGCGTCGCCGAGAACGCGAGCCAGGTCCTCACGCCCCTCCGCGACCTGTTCGCGGCGATCTTCTTCGTGTTCTTCGGCCTCACGACCGATTCGAACGCGCTGTGGTCGATGCTGCTGCCCGCCATCGGCCTCGCGATCGTGACGATCGGCACGAAGCTTCTGACGGGCATCTACACGGCGCGGCGCGCGGGCGTCGGCACGCTCGGCCAGTGGCGCGCCGGTCTCGCGCTCACGCCGCGCGGCGAGTTCTCGATCGTCATCGCAGGTCTCGCCGTCACGGCGGGCGTCACGCGCGACCTCGCGTCGCTCGCGACGGCGTACGTGCTCCTCACGATCGTCGCGGGCACCCTGCTCGTGCGCGTGCCCGATCAGAAATGGTTCCGCGAAGCGGTCAAGCGTCGGCGGGCGAAGACGGCGGGGTAGCCAGCAGCTCGCGAACTCGCGGGACGACCTCGGTGCCGTACCGCTCGATCGTCTCGAGCATGACCTCGTGCGGGAGCGTGCCGTTCGAATACTTGAGGTCGAAGCGCGTCGCGCCGAGCGCCTGCATCGTCGCCGCGATCTTCTGCGCGACCGTCTCGGGCGACCCTGCGTAGAGCGCGCCCTGCGCGGCTTCGGCCTCGAAGTGGTCGCGCGAGGTCGGACCCCACCCGCGCTCACGCCCGATGCGGTCGATCATCGCCTGGTAGTGCGGCCACAGCCGGTCGAGGGCCTCGTCGTCGGTCGCCGCGACGATGCCGGGCGAGTGGACCGCGATGGGCTGCTCGTCGAACCCGAACTGCTCGAGCGCGCGCCGATAGAGGTCGGCGAGCGGGCGGAATCGCGCCGAACTGCCGCCGATGATCGCGAGCACGAGCGGAAGCCCGTAGCGCGCCGCGCGCACGACCGACTCGGGGCTGCCGCCGACGCCCACCCACGTCGTCAGGCGCCCGTGCTCGACGGGCGGGAAGACGAGCTGGTCGGTGAGCGGCGGGCGGAGCGCGCCCGCCCACGTGACCGGCTCCTGCGGCAGCAGCGCCGCGAAGAGTTCGAGCTTCTCCTCGAAGAGCTCCTGGTACTGGCTGAGGTCGAACCCGAAGAGCGGGAACGACTCGATGAACGACCCGCGCCCGAGAATGACCTCGGCACGCCCGTTCGAGAGCCCGTCGAGCGTCGCGAAGCGCTCGAAGACGCGCACGGGGTCGTCGGAGCTCAGCACTGTCACGGCCGAGCCGAGATGGATGCGCTCGGTACGGCTCGCGATCGCCGCGAGCACGACCTCGGGGGCCGAGACGGCGAAGTCGACGCGGTGGTGCTCGCCGACGCCGAAGAAGTCGAGACCCAGCCGATCGGCGAGCACCGCCTGGTCGACGAGGTTGCGCAGCACCTCGGCGTGCGGGAGCGGGTCGCCGCCCGGCCCTCTCGTGATGTCGCCGAAGGTGTCGAGTCCGAACTCGTAGCCGGTCATGCGTTCGAGCCTATTCCCAGCGCGCATACCGCGGCCAGTGAGAGCATGGTCGCGGGGAATGCGTCCGAGGAAGCGGATGTTTCCCATGAACGTGCATGGAATGATGAGCGGCATCGCCGGTCGAGACCCGGGAAGCGAGGCGGAGATGACGGAGCGCGCAGTCGTCGGCATCTTCGGCGCCGGCAAGGTCGGCACCGCGCTCGCGCGACTCCTCCTCGCAGCCGGGCACGAGGTGCTCATCGCGGGTTCGCCCCGCCAGACCGCGCTCGACCTGCTCGTGGGCGTCGTCGCGCCCGGCGCCCGTGTGGTGACGGCAGACGAGCTCGTCGAGGCATCCGACGTCGTCTTCGTCGCCGTGCCGTTCGGCAAGGCCGGAAGCATCCCGTGGAACGCCCTCTCGGGCCGCGTCGTCGTCGACGCCATGAACTACTGGCCGCCCGTCGACGGCAACATCGCCGAGGTCGACGCCGACCCGCGCTCGACGAGCGAGCAGAACGCCGCACGCAACCCCGACGTGCGGCTCGTGAAGAGCTTCAACCACGTCGGCTATCACGAGATGGAAGACGACAGCCTGCCCGCGGGCGATCCGCTCCGCAGCTCGATGGCCGTCGTCGGCGACGACGAGGAGGCGCGCGCGATCGTCGCCCGGCTCATCGACGCGATCGGCTTCGACCCCGTCGACGGCGGCGCGCTCGCGCACGGCCGTGTGCTCGAGCCCGGACATCCGGCCTTCGGTCGCGAGCTCAGCGCAGCCGAGCTCGGCGCACTGCTCACGCCGGCCGCGGCGGTCGCCGCCTGAGCGAGCTGGTGCATTTTGCAACACCGATGCCTTTAGGCTGGTCGCATGAGCCAGCCCGTCGACGTGCGCCCCGGAATCGATGAACGACTCGCGCGGATGATCCGCCTCGAGACCGTCTCCGCAGAACTCGAAACGCGCGGGCTCGCTCCGTTCCACGCGTTCCGCGACCTCGTCTTCGAGCTCTACCCGCACGTCGCCGCCGAACTCGAGTTCGAGCAGATCGGCGACCTCGGCCTGCTGTACCGCTGGCGTGGACGCAGCGACAGCCGGCCGCTGATCCTCATGGCGCACTACGACGTCGTGCCCGCCTACGAGGGCGAGGGGTGGAGCGCCCCGCCGTTCGAAGGCCGCATCGAAGGGGGCATCGTGCGCGGGCGCGGGGCGCTCGACGACAAGGGCTCCCTGCTGATCGTGCTGGAAGCCGTCGAGAACCTGCTCGCGTCGGGGTACACGCCCACGCGTGACATCTACCTCGCCTTCGGCGGCGACGAAGAGAGCCACGGCAAGGCCGGCCGGGCCGTCTCCGACACGCTGCGCGAACGCGGCGTGAAGCCGTGGATGGTCCTCGACGAGGGCGGCGCCGTCGTCGACGCGCCGATGCCGTTCCTCAAGGTGCAGTCGGCCATGGTCGGCCTCGGGGAGAAGGGCGTGGTGACGCTCAAGCTCACGGCCGACAGCGTCGGCGGGCACGCCTCCGCACCGACGGGGCTCACGGCCGCCGCGCGGATCGCGCGCGCCGTCGATCGGCTCGACCCGAACCCGTTCCCGAAGAAGCTGCCGAAGTCGCTCCGCGCGATGCTGCGCGCGTTCGCCCCACGGGCGACGGGCGGCGCGAAGTTCGCGATCAAACTCCTCAGCGCGGCGCCGTGGCTCACGGCGCGCGTGTTCGCCAAGATCCCGGGAGAGCCCGCGGCCCTCATCCACACCACCGTGGCGCCGACGATGCTCGCAGGCGGCACCGCGCACAACGTGCTGCCGGCCGAGGCATCCGCGATCATCAACCTGCGCATCGCGTTCGGCGAGACCGTCGACTCGACCGTGCGTCGAGTGAAGAAGGCGATCAAAGACCCGGCGGTGAGGGTCTCGATCGTCGAAGGCAACGACCCGTCGCCCGAGTCGCCCCTCGACGAACGCTTCGACGCGATCGCGCGCGCCGTCTCGGTCGCGTACCCCGGCACCTTGACCGCGCCGTACCTGCAACTCGGGGCGACCGACTCGCGGTGGTACCACCTGTGGACCGACGGCGTGTACCGCTTCTCGCCGATCACGATGACGGCCGCGCAGCGCGCGTCGATCCACGGACTCGACGAGTGGGTGGAGACCGAATCGCTCCTCGCCGGCGAGCGCTTCCATCGTGAGTTCATCACGGGATTGCCGGAGTGAGACTCGCGGGCAGTAGTGTGTTCGCACCCGATCGGCGCTGACCCGAGCGCCGCCCCCTCCCCAGGAGCACCCCCATGCCACGCACTGACGCGTCCCGCACCGCGGCGACCCGACCCACGGCCTCCCTCCGCCCGATCGCCGCGATCGTCGGATTCCTCGCCTTCGTCGAACTCACGAGCGGCATCCTGCAGGGCTACTACACGCCGATCCTGACCGATATCGCGCGCCACCTCGGCATCCACGACGCCGACGTCAACTGGCTCGAGGGGGCGCAGCTCGCGCTGTCGGCGCTCGTCGTGCCCGCGTTCGCGAAGCTCGGCGACATGATCGGCCACAAGCGGATGCTCCTCGTCTCCACCGCCATCACGGCCGTCGCGGCGCTCATCCTGCCGTTCACGGACTCGTTCGCGCTCTTCCTCGCCGCGTGGGCGCTCATGGGCTTCTACGTCGTGTGGCTACCGCTCGAGATCGCCCTCATCTGGTCGCGGTCGCGCGGTGCCGGGCATGGCGCGGCGACGACGGCGAAGGCCGCGGGCCTCCTCGTCGCGGCGCTCGAGATCGGCGCCATCTCGGGCGCGCTCGCGGGCGGCGCACTCATCGACGCGCTCCCGCTGCAGATCGTGCTCCTCGTGCCTGCGATCGCGGTCGTCGTGTGCTTCTTCGTCATCTGGCTGGGCGTCAAGGAGTCGCCAGAGCTCGCGGGCGGCCGTCTCGACACGATCGGCCTCGTGCTCATCTCGCTCGCGCTCCTCGCGCTCACGGGCGGCCTCAGCTTCCTGCGTCTGAACGGCCCCGCCGACCTCTTGAGCTGGGGCCTCGTCGCGCTCGGCATCCTGCTCGTCGTGCCGTTCGTCAGGTGGGAACTGCGTCACGACGACCCGCTCATCGACGTGCGACTCTTCCGCTCCCCCGCGCTCTGGCCCGTCTTCGTCACGGCCGGCCTCTTCGGCGTGAGCGTGCTCGGCGCGCAGGCGCCGCTCTCGACCTTCGCCCGCACCGACCCCGAGGTCTACGGCTACGGCCTCGGCACGACGGGCTTCACGGCGTCGCTCCTCATCGGCGTCTACCTCATCGCCATGATCACGGGCGCGCTGCTCTACCCGACGATCGCCCGGCTCATCACCCCCCGACTCACGCTCGTGGGAGCGGCGGGACTCGTCTCCCTCGGGTACCTCCTGACCCTGCCGTTCCACAGCTCCTTCTCGCAGGTCATCACGAACATGGTGATCGCCGGCATCGGATCGGGTGCGCTCGTCGCGGCCCTCCCCGCGGCAGCCGCCGCCGCGGCCCCCGCCTCGCAGACGGGCGTCGCGACCGGACTCACGAACTCGGTCAAGACCCTCGGCGGTGCGATCGCCTCGTGCGTGTTCGGCATCGCGCTCCTCAGCCACGCCGCGGGTCAGACCGCGGGCGCCCAAGAGTCGACGGCGGGTTCGCTGGAGGGCTACATGACCGTGTGGATCGTGTGCGGCGTCACCGCGGCGGTCGCGGCCGTGCTCCTCGTGTTCGTGCCCAAGCAGGCGTTCACGGATGCCCCGGTCGCGGCCCCTGCGGTCGCGGACGACGTGCTCGCCTGAGCCGGGGCATCCGGCCGCGCGGAGCGCGCTGCCCTCACCCGAGCGCGCGCCGCGCCTCGCGCTTGCGCGCGCCGAGGTCGGCGACCGCGACCGTGAACGCGATCGCGACGAGCACGGCGACCGCGAGCATGCCGATCGCGTAGGCGTCGTGGTACACCGCGAGCGTGGGCCGATCGGACGTCTCGCGGTAGATCGAGGCGTAGAACAGCGACAGTACGATCGCCGTGCCGATGGCCGTGCCGATGCGCTGGCCGAGCTGGCCGACCGATCCCGCCAGCCCGCCCTGCTTGACGGGGATGTCGGCGAGCGTGAGCGTCTGGTTCGGCGAGACGACGAGACCGCCGCCCGCGCCCGCGATCACGAGCGCGCCCGCCATCGCCCACGGAGTCACGGCGGCGGGCGTCATGAGCGCCGCGAGCACGAGGAGGCCGATGCCGACGAGCATGCCCGTGAGGCCCCACACGACGAGCGACCGGCCGAACCGGTTGACGAGGTTGCCGCCGATCCACGACGACACCGCCGAGAGCAGCGCGAAGCCGATGCTCACGGTGCCCGCGAAGACGGGTTCGAGTCCGAGCCCGTGCTGGAGGAAGAGCGTCGTCACGAGGAACATCGACGGCAGCGCCGCGAAGTAGACGGCGGCGAGGATCGTGCCGTTGCGGTACGACGAGACGGCGAAGAGCGAGAGCGGCACGAGCGGATGCTTCCCGGTGCCCGCATACCGGCGCTCCCACGCGACGAACGCCGAGATCGCGAGCACGAACACGACGAGGAACCACCACCGCTTGGGATCGT
This sequence comes from Agromyces protaetiae, assembly GCF_004135405.1. Lineage (NCBI taxonomy): Bacteria > Bacillati > Actinomycetota > Actinomycetes > Micrococcales > Microbacteriaceae > Agromyces > Agromyces protaetiae. The sequence goes on along the minus strand of NZ_CP035491.1, from coordinate 1,783,966 downwards.
CGGTCGGCGCGCCCGTCGTGAAGAGGAACGGCCACATGAGGGCCACGACCGCGATCGCGAAGAGGAGGATGCCGAACGGGTCGAGCGAGAGCGGACGATCCGACGGATGCCTCGTGTCGGGCAGGACCCAGATCGCCCCCGCGATCGCGGCGAGCGCGAGGGGGATGTTCATCCAGAAGATCCAGCGCCACCCGTCGGTCGGCCCGCCGAGCGCGATCGCGAGCCCGCCGAGCGTCGGCCCGAACGCCGTCGCGAGCCCGATCGTCGCGCCGAAGATGCCGAACGCGCGTCCGCGCTCGGCTCCCTGGAAGAGTTCCTGCACGAGTCCCAGCACCTGTGGCATCTGGATGCCCGCCGCGACGCCCTGCACGAGCCGCGCGACGAGGAGCACGATTCCCGACGGCGCGAGCGCGCACACGAGGCTCGCGAGCGTGAAGATGCTGAGGCCGACGACGAAGAGCATCCGCCGCGAACGCTGGTCGCCGATGCGCCCGGCGGGCACGAGCGTGAGGCCGAACGTGAGCACGTACCCCGAGACGATGAGCTGCAACTCGGTCGACGTCGCCCCGAACGCCGTCTCGATCGACGGGAGGGCGACGTTCACCTTCGAGAGGTCGAGGATCGTGATGGCGGCGACCGCCACGCACACCCAGTACGCACGCCAGCGCTTGGCCGAGGTGACCGGGATCGAACGCGTCTGCAGTGCATCCGTCATCGGCACCACCCTACGCGCGGCCGCAGCCCGAGACATCCGCCGATCGTCACTCGACGCGCTCGAGGGGCACCTCTTCGCCGGGCTGCTCCTCGGGCAGGGGCGGCGCCCAGAACCGGAAGTAGAGGTAGATGAGCACGCTCACGAGCGCGAACCCGCTCACGGTCGCGACCCACAGCCAGACGGCGCCGCCGAGCTCTCGCCAGTTGCCCTCCCACGACGCCACCGTCACGATGAACAGCACCGTCGTGACGAGGTAGAACGCCGCCCACAGCCACCGCGACTTCTCCCACAGCCGTTCGCCCTCCAGCAGTTTGAACGGCAGCAGGTCGACGAGGAGGAGCACGATGCCCTCCGCGGCGATCGCGACGAGCGTCTCGACCCAGAGCGCACCCCAGAAGTCGTGCGGCTCGCCGTGCACCGTCATGATGCTGTACCCGATCCACGCCGCAAGGCCCGCGCCGATGATGAGCGACGAACGGATCGCCACCGCTCGCCACGCGAACTCGTGGATCGCGGTCGTCGAGATCGAGAGGCCGAGCACGAGGCCGATGAGGAACCCCGGTGAGAAGTCGAGGAAGCGCGACGCGATGACGCCGAGCACGGTGAGGATGATGCCGAGCGGCCGCACGCTGATCGTCGCGGCGACCGACCATCGGGTCTTCAGGATGAGCGCCGTGATCCAGTTCGTCACGAACGCGACGTAGAACAGGGCGATCGCGAGCGCGATGATCAGGCGCAGCGAATGCTCGTTGAAGCCGAAGTGCGGGTCGGCGAAGCCGAGGAGCATCGCCGTCACGGCGACGAGGACGATCGCGCCGACCGAGGTGCGGCTGCCGAGCCACGCGACCAGACGGTCGTACCAGCGCGGGCGACGGACGTTCGCGAACCGCCCGCCGAACCGCTGATACTGCTCGGCGATCGTCGCGTTGAGGAGGTGCGCCGGCACCATCGCGAGGATGATGAGGACGAGCCCGATGGCGAACGACGACGCGACCGCCTGCGGGTTCGTGAACACGACGGTGATCGGTTCGAGGGCGTCCGTCAGGATGTTCGGCTCGAGCTCTCCCTCGAGTCCGTGCGGCTCGGGAGGCTCGGCCTCGTGCTCCGCTTCGGCGACGTGCTCGACGGGCTCCTCACGCTCCGTCGGGGGCGCCGCCGCAGGTGCAGCGGCCAGCGGCGGCACGAAGCTCGGCGTCAGCCCGGTGCCGGTCGACGCCGCGACGAGTGCCTGGGCCGCAGCCGCCACGGGCACCGCCGCCACCGTGACCTGCACCTCCTTCGAGGTCGGTTCGATCCCTTGCCCCGAGAGCGTCACGACGACGCGGTGCACGCCGGGCTCGGTGCCGACGGGAACCGTCGCGCGGGCGGCGAACGCCCCGTCGCCGCCGACGGCGGTCGTCGCGAGCGTCACGGGGTCGGAGTGGAGCACGACGGAGACGTCGAGCCCCGGCGGCAGGTGCGAGCCCGAGATCGAGAACGCGTCGCCCGGATGGATGCTCGACAGGTCGATGCCCGCGATCGAGAACGCCCATGCGGGATCGACCACGATCCTCGGCGCGACGGGCGCCGCAGTCGTCTGCACCGGCCCGCTCACCGCCGAGAGCCCGCCGGGAACCCTGCAGAACCCGCTCCAGCATCCGCTGTGGGCGTCTTCCTCGACTGCGACGAGCGAGGCACCTGCCGTGAACGGGCCGCCCGCCGCGCACACCCACGCCCCGGCACCGTCGACGGTCGCGTCGCACACGAGCGACCACGAGGCATCCAGCACGTGGACCGCATCGCCCGCCGAACCGCCGCTGCCGGACACCGCGAGCGACCCGTCTGCCGCGACGACCGCCGAGCCGATCATGGGCGTCGCCGGGATCGTCACGACGGCCTCCGCCGTGAAGGGCGAGAGGCCTTCCGAATGCCAACGCCAGCTCCACGCCCACCAGCCGCCCCACGGCGCGTCGGAATGGGACTCCCACCGCCAGTGCAGCTTCCACCAGCCGAAGTCCTGCCCGCCGCGCACGAGCCACTCGCCCGTGTCGAGCCCCGTGAATGCGCACGAGACGACCGGGTCGTTCCAGCTCGCATCGCCGCCGCACTGCTGCGCCGGGGCGCCGCCGACGCGCGAGATCGACGCCCCCGCGATGTGGGAGCCCTTGCCGGGATCGACCGCGACGTCGACCTCGGCCGGCGCGAAGTCGTACGAGACCGCCGGCCCGGGGTCGAAGCGTCGCTCGCCGGGCGCCGGGTCGTGCGGCGCGTCGTCGGGCGAAGGCGCGCCGTCGGGCGCCGGCACATCGATGACGGATGTCCCGTCGTCGCTGTCTGCCGCCGAGACCGCGGCCGGGAGCAGGGCACCGCCGAGCGCGAGGCCGAGGGCGATCGCCGCCGCGGAGAATCGGCGCATCGTCGGCGTCCGCTTCGGCCGTCCTTGCTTCGGCTTGCTGTGCTTCGGGATCATCGGGCTTCCTTGATGTCCGAACCGTGATGGAACCGGATGGAGCGGAAGGGCGCCCTGTACGCCGTGCGGGCCCACGGCGGGATATCTCGCTAGCGCTCAGAGTAGCGATGCGCACGAAAAAAGACGAGAAGTTCTCAGAATCGTAACGCACCGCGCGAACGCGAAAGGCCCCGCCGAAGCGGGGCCTTTCTGACTCGGATGAGACCTATGTCGCGACTCATCACACGGGTGGACCCAGGGGGATTCGAACCCCCGACCTTCTCATTGCGAACGAGACGCGCTACCAACTGCGCCATGGGCCCGAGCCGTGAACGACTCTATCACCCCTCGCAGGGTGGTTTTGACCACTTGGCCCGAACGGCGATCACGCCGACTGGCGACGACGACGCAGCACGGCGTCGAGGCTGTCGAAGCCGGGCGCGGTGTCGCCGACGACGCCCATGGCGGCGTAGCGGTCGGCCTCGACGGGCATGGACGCAGCCGGGTCGGCCGACGCGACCGGCTCGTCGACCGGCTTCGGCGCGATCCGAGGGACAGGCGGTGCGATGCGCGCGGCGCGTTCGGCGAGTTCGGCCTCGACGGCGGCCCGGCGAAGCTGCTCGGCCGCCTCGACCGACGCCATCGCCGCGGCCGCGATCGTGCCCCGCGAGAGATGCAGCGGCTTCGGCAACGGCTGCGGCGTCCACCCGTGCTCGGACGCCTCGGCGGCTTCGGCCTCGACCTCGACCGGCTCGAATGCCTCGACGTCGACGTCGGGCCGTGCGACGACCGTCGGCGCGCCCGCAGCGGCCGGCATGCGACGAGCGAGCACGACGAGCGCCGTGAACGCCGCGACCACGCCGACACCGCCCGCAGCGGCGACGAGCGGACTCCAACCGGATGCGAGCCCGATGACCCCTGCCACGGCGAGGACGAACGACACGAGGAGCACGAACGAGCACAAGACCCGACGACGCCGCACCGACCGGCGCGCGGTACGCGCGGCAGCACCGGATGCCTCGAACGCCGGCGCCGGGGCATCCGCCACGACCGTGATCGGCTGGGTCGCGAGCGCCTGCGCCTGCGCCGCGCGTGCGCGCGCCGCGGCCGCCGCCTCTTCTGCCGCGATCCGCTCGGCGATCGCGAGCTGCTCGGCCGTCTCGGCCGCGAGCCGGGCCGTCTCCTCGCGCTCCGCGAGGATGCGCTGCTGCGCGGCGACCTCGCGCGCCGTCGCAGCCACGCGCACCGTCTCGGGCGTCTCGGCCGTCTCGGCGAGGATGCGGAGCGTCTGCTGGAGCCGCACGGCGTTGCGCTCGGTGTCGAGGTACTGCCGCCGGCGGAGCCAGGTCGGCAGGAGGTACGCGATCCAGAGTGCTGCGGCCACCGCCACGAGCACGCCCCCACCGATCGCGTCCATGCGACCACGCTAGGTCACGAGCGCGTCACGACCCCAATCGTGTGTCGGCATGTCAGCGATCGGGAGTCGATCCGCGCTGTCGTCAGCGCTCGAGCGGACGCAGCGGATGCGCCGACGCCGCCCGGTCGTCGGGCGAGACGTGCGCGACGCGTTCGTCGACGCGGCCCGAACGCCACCGCTCGAGCACGCCCTGCGGCACCTCCTCGGCGACGAGGGCGAACGAGAAGTGGTCGCGCCAGTCGCCGTCGATGTGGATGAACCGGCGCCGGAGCCCCTCGTAGCGGAACCCGAGCTTCTCGACCACCCGCAGCGAGGGCCCGTTCTCGGGGCGGATGCAGATCTCGATGCGGTGCAGCCGCAGCACCCGGAAGCAGTAGTCGGTCGCGAGCGCGACTGCCGTCGGCGTGATACCGCGCCCCGCGACCTCCTGCGAGACCCAATACCCGATCGACGCCGACGACAGCGAGCCGTACGTGATCGACGAGACGTTCAGCTGCCCCACGAGCCGCCCGCCCGACTCGACGACGAACGGCAGGCCGTGCCCGTCGCGCGCGTGCGCGAGAAGGCTGCGGATGCTCGCGCGCGTGTCGATGATCGACCCGCTGCCCGGATACGTCGCCTCCCACGGACGGAGCCACCCGCGGTTGTCGAGGAGCGACCGCTCGAGCGGCTTCGCGTCTTTCGCCCGGATGGGCCGCAGCACGACGTCTCCGTCGGCGAGGGTCGGCAGGGCTGCGGCGGGCATGGTGAGAGGGTACCGGGCGGACGGGCGTTCTCGGGAGCACTCGGCTCAGCGCGAGTCGGCGCCGCGCGCCACGAACCCGCCCAGCCACTCGCGCAAGTCGGGCCCGAGGTCGTCGCGGTCGGCTGCGATCTGCACGACGGCTTTGATGTAGTCGAGCTTGTCGCCCGTGTCGTAACGTCGGCCGCGGAATACGACGCCGTACACGCCGCCCGTGCCCTCGACGTCTTCTGCCATCTCCATGAGCGCGTCGGTCAACTGGATCTCGCCGCCCTTGCCGGGCTCGGTGTGCTCGAGGATGTCGAAGACCTCGGGCTTCAGCACGTACCGGCCGATGACCGCGTAGTTCGACGGGGCGACCTCGCGCGCCGGCTTCTCGACGAGACCCGTCACCCGCACGACGTCGGGGTCGTCGGTCGGCTCGACCGCGGCGGCGCCGTAGAGGTGGATCTGCTCGGGGTCGACCTCGAGGAGGGCGATGACCGTGGCATCCCGCTTCTCGTGCTCTTCGAGCATGCGCGTGAGCAGCACGTCGCGGGAGTCGATGAGGTCGTCGCCGAGGAGCACGGCGAACGACTGGTCGCCCACGTGCTTGCGTGCCCGCAGCACCGCGTGCCCGAGCCCCTTGGGGTCGCCCTGCCGCACGAAGTGCACGTCGGCGAGGGCGCTCGACTCCTTGACGCGCTCGAGCTTGCCCGCGTCGCCCTTGCTCTCGAGGGTCTGCTCGAGCTCGGTGACACGGTCGAAGTGGTTCGCGAGGGCGTTCTTGTTGCGCCCGATGATCATGAGGACGTCGTCGAGGCCCGCTGCGACCGCTTCTTCGACGACGTACTGGATGGCCGGCTTGTCGACGACGGGCAGCATCTCCTTCGGCATGGCCTTGGTCGCGGGGAGGAACCGCGTTCCGAGTCCGGCGGCGGGAATGACGGCTTTCGTGATCCGAGAGGTCATGCGCTCGATCGTAGCGGGGCGCGTCGGCCGGGTGCGCCCCTAGGATGAGTGCCATGCCCGACGACCCGAGCATCAGGAAGCGCATCCTCCGCGCCGAGTTGCGCGAGCGTCGACAGAACATGCCCGGCCATGAACGCGAACTCGCGACCGAGGGCATCACCGCGCGTCTCGAAGAGCTCGTCGGCTCGACGGGCGCCGAGTCGCTCTCGGCGTACCTCTCCACCCCGACCGAGCCCAACACACGCCCGTTCGTGAACTGGGCCGAGGCCCGAGGCATCCGCGTGCTCTTCCCCATCTCGCGCGACGACGGCCTCCTCGACTGGACCGTCGGCGAGGAGCAGACCGAGCGACTCGGGCCGACGGGGGTCCCCGAGGCCGAGGGGGAACTGCTCGGCCCCATGGCGATCAACGACGTCGACCTCATCCTCGTGCCGGCTGCCGCGATCGACGCGACGGGCATGCGCCTCGGCTGGGGACGGGGCTATTTCGACAAGACCCTCGGTTCGATGGGAAAATGTCCTCCGGTGTACGCCGTCGTCTTCGACCACGAGGTCCTCGACTCAGTGCCCCGCGAGGTGCACGACCAGCCGGTGAACGGCGTCGTCACCCCGACGCGCATCATCGCGTTCTGACTTCAGCCCGCCGCAGGGCGCCCGACCGGGAGATCCCATGCCCACCTACTCGTACCGCTGCACCGAGTGCGGCAACGCCTTCGACATCCACCAGGCCTTCAGCGACGACGCGCTCACGACGTGCGAGGTGTGCGGCGGCAAGCTGCGCAAGCTCTTCAATACCATCGGCGTGACGTTCAACGGGTCGGGCTTCTACCGCACCGACTCGCGGTCGGGCGGGTCGAAGGGCGGGTCGGATGCCTCGGGCTCGGGCTCGAAGGGCGGGTCGGATGCCTCGGGGTCGTCGTCGTCGGGTTCGTCGTCCACAAACGGAAGCGGCTCCTCTTCGACGGGGTCGTCGTCCGCTAACGTGGCTTAGTCATTTCCCAACCACAGCAGAAATTCGGGGGGACCTACGTGTTCAAGGGGTTCAAGGAGTTCATCCTTCGGGGCAACGTCATCGAACTGGCCGTCGCGGTCGTCATCGGTGCGGCGTTCACCGCGGTGGTGAACTCGATCGTCACCAATCTGATCAACCCGCTCATCGGCGCGATCTTCCGGGCCGACAGCCTCGACACGGCCTTCATCGTGGCCATCCCGACCGTCGACGGCGGCGAGTCGAAGCTCGCGTTCGGCGCGATCATCGGTGCGATCATCAGCTTCCTCGTCGTCGCGCTCGTCGTGTACTTCGTGTTCGTCCTCCCGATGAACACGCTCAAGGAGCGCACCGAAGCCAAGCGCAAGGCCGGCGAGCCCGCCACGGCCGAAGAGCCCGAAGATGAGCTCGCGCTCCTCGCGCAGATCCGCGACCTCCTCGCGGCGAACAACACCGCATCGGGCAAGCACTCCGAGTAACGCGCCCGCACGATTCGAGGGTCCCGCGCCGATCGGCGCGGGACCCTTTCGCGTGCGCACGAGCGAGTGCGGAATGAGCCGAGGCTGCGGGTGGGCTACCAGTGCGGCGGGCGCTCGCGCGTGATGCGGTCGTCGTCGGCGGATGTCCCCCGCACGCGTTTCGCAGGGGCGTCGGGCTCGTGCGCTCCCGGCACTGCCGCCTCGGGCGACGGGTCGGTTCCGGGTGCGGGAGTCAGGCGCGCGCGGCGCGAGCCGCCGGAGGCGCGCTCGACGCGCTGGCGCGGACGGGCGGCGGAGCCGCCGGCGGGCGCGTCGGACGGCGTCGGCGACGAGGCATCCGGCGCGCCCGAATCAGCCGCCGAGCTCGAGACATCCGGTGCGTCGGAAGCGCCGCCCTCGCGACCGTCGCTCATGAGGCGGCTGCGCGCTCCGCCTCGGACTTGCCGAGGAGCGCGGCGACGCGCGCGGCGACGGCGTCGGGGTTGCCGAACAGCTCGAAGCTGTGCACGCGCAGGTAGTGCCAGCCGAGGCGGCGCAGCACGTCGGGTCGGAGGCGCAGCGACTCGCGCAGGCTCTCACCGTGGAGGGAGTCGTCGGTCTCGACGACGACGGCCTTGCCGGCGAACGCGGCGGCGAGCGCGAGACGTCCGCGGTAGCCGAGCTGCACGCGGATGCCCTGGCGTTCGAGTCGCCTCGCGAGGTCGGCGAGCATCGCGTCATGCCCGTCGGTCGCCGCCTCTGCGGCCTGCCGCTCCTCGGTCTGGGAGAGCACCTGGGCGAGGGCGAGCACACCGTGCGCCTGTCGCTCGGCGTCGATGTGCTCGGGGCGGAACGCCGAGACGACGTCCATCGAGCGGCGCGCACGCGTCATGCCGACGGCGAGCAATCGGTCGCCGCCGGGCTCGCCGAGCGGGCCGAAGTTCGTGAGCAGGCGCCCGTGGGGCGTGCGGCCGAAGCCGACCGAGAACACGACGCGGTCGCGGCTCTGCGCGACGGCCTGCTCGAGGGTGAGCACCGTGAACGGCTCGGCCCGGTCTTTCAGGATGAAGTCGGACAGGTCGGTGCGCTTGCCGAACGCCGCGAGCACGGCCTGGTGCACACGCGCCGCGTGCCGGGCGCTCGCGGTCACGACCATGAGCGACTCGCGCGGCCGCTTGACGGCGTGCTCCATGACGAGCTCGACGACCTTCGCGACCTCGGCGTCGAGGCTCTCGACCGAGCCCGTCACGGGATCGGGCAGGCCGTTGCCGTCGACGTAGTGCAGGCGCAGGCTGCCGTGCCCGAGGAACGACCCGGCCCACGGCAGCGAGTCGATGCGGCCGCCGTAGAAGCGGCGATTCACGAGTTCGGCGAGGTCTTCGCCGCCCGCGCGGTAGCTGTGCGTGAGCGTCATGGTCGGCAGGAGCTCGCCGAGGCGCGCGAGCGCCGAGTCGGCGTGCAGTGCGTCGACGCTGCGCGGGGCGGGCGTGCCGGGCAGGTCGGGGTCGTCGATGCCCGTCTCGAAGAGGGTCGGCGTCTGCGTCACGGGGTCGCCGAAGGCGACGACCTGCTTCGCGCGGCGGATGGCGCCGAGGTTCTCGGCGATCGTCGTCGCGCCCGCGTCGACGAGGATCACGGTGTCGAACCGGATGTCGTCGTCGAGCTCGGCGACCTCGTAGGGCGAGGCGAGCCACACGGGAGCGAGCAGTCGGAAGAGTCGCGGCGCGCCACGGTGCAGGTCGCCCGGCCGCACGCGCTCGCCACGGAGCATCCGCTTCAACTCGGCGGCCTCTTCGGGGTGGTCGACGATCGCGACCTTCCAGTCCTCCGCGAGCTTCCACGCGAGGAGCGGCCCGCCCGCAGACGCGTGCGCATCGTCGACGAGGCGGAAGTCGGCCTCGAGACGGTCGAGCACCTGCGTGTTCGCGCCGAGGAGCGCCTTGTCGGCCACGAGCACGCCCTCGAGCATCGACTGCCACCACGCGAGCTCGAGCTCGTCGGCGACGCGATGCTCGGGCACGTGGCGCCTCGTGAGGTCGGCGAGGAGCGGGTCGAGGCCGAGGTCGCGCAGACGCGAGAGGAGCGCTGTGCGCTCCTGCAGGTTCTGCAGCACCTCGGAGTCGGCGGCGAGGCCGCCGAGCATCGCCGCGAGTTCGCGGATGGGACGCACCGCGAGCCGCTGCGGAGAGCCCGTGAGCCCGAGCGGGCCGTCGAGCGCGTCGAGGTCGGCCGCGACCGTGCGGAACGCGACGTGCACGTCGTCGAGGCCGACGGGCACGCCGGGCGTCGCACCGGCGTCGCTATAGCGCTGCCACAGCGTGCGCTGCTGCTGGATGCCCCTGAGTGCGGCGTTGAGGTCGGACACGTGCACCCCGGGGCGCACGTACTCGAGCGCGAGCTTCCGCAGACGCCTGCGGTTCGGCCCCGACATGCCGGGCGAGTCGCGGCGCGCGCTCGTCGCCGAGATGAGCTCGCCGAGCGGGCGGTCGTAGACCGACGGGCGGAACCGGTCGAGGGTGTCGCGCACGTCGAGGAGGAGCCGCAGGAACACGCCGAGCTCGGCGATCGACTCGAACTGGCGGAGCCGGGTCTGCCCGATGAGCGTGCGGCCGCGCTCGACGAGCCGCGGGACATCCGTCTCGTGCAAGCGCTTCGCGAGCGCGTGCGCCGCCTCGGACTGCTCGGCCGTGTCGAAGTGGGCGCCGTACCAGGGCGAGTCCCCCGGCCCGTACTTGAACTCGCCCAGCGCGGCGGCGCGCACGAGGTCGCGTGCGACGGCGGGCCGGTCGGCGGCGATCTGGACGAGGCACGCGTGGTCGAGGCGCGCGGTGGTCTGCGGAGCGGGCTGCACGAGGGCGAGCCGCGACAGCTCGCCGAGTGCGTCGAGCACGGATGCCCCGAGGTCGGCGTCGCGGCGCGTGAGCGACGTGCGGTAGTCGAGAAGGACCTTGCGGAGCCGGACGAGGGCGTCGTCGACATCGGCGACCCGCGGACGCTCGACGCGCTCGTTGCGCGTGATCGACTTCACGAGGTCGCGGCGGAGGTTCGCCCCCGTCACCGCGGCGCCCGCGAGCCCCACCTGGGTCAGCCGGTGGGCGATGCCGTCGAGGCTCGCGCGGCGCGCGCCCACGACGAGCACGCGCTTGTCGTGCTGCACGAGCGCGCCGACGGCGTTCACGATCGTCTGGGTGCCGCCGGTCCCCGGCAGGGTCTTCACGACGAGGGATGCCCCGGCCGCGACCTCTGCGACCACGCGCTCTTGCTCGGGGTCGGCGTCGAGGAGCAGCCGGTCGCCCTGCGGCGGCCGCTCGTCGGGCGGCACGATCGCCGCGGGTTCGGCGTGCGCGCGCACGCGCGCCTGCGACGTGGGGTTGCCCGCGATGGCGTCGATGACGGGATGGTCGAGCCCCGTGGCATCCGCCACCATCGCCGGGCCGACCTCGGCGAAGCTCGACACGACGAGGCGCGGCGCGACGCGGAACCACGGCAGATGCGTGGTCAACCCGCGCAGCCGGTCGATGACGGGTTGCGGCTTGAACACGCCGTTCGAGATCGCGAGCGACACGAACGCGTCGGCGTCGAGCGTGATCTGGAACTGCTCCCGCAACTCGCGTGCGAGCGCGGGGTTCAGGAACGGCTGGCCCTTGAGCTTCAGCTCGAAGTCGCGGCCGTAGCGGCGGATCGCGAGCGGACGGAGGAGCACGGGCGCGAGGAACTCGTCGCCGTCGTTCCGCCACGACGCGAGCCCGATCGCGAGGTGCACCGAGTCGATCCCGCGGACCCCGCGGAGCTCGATGCCCTTCTGCGTGATCTCGCTCGCCGCGAGCTTCGCGTTGCGGAGCGCGAGGTCGTCGCGGATGAGGTTGGAGAGGAGGGTCGCCTTGCCCGTGATGAACTGCGGCAGGCCGCCCGGATGCGTCGTCGAGAGCTCGATGCGCGTGCGAGGCGTGTCGACGAACCGCACGAGGGGCGACCGGCCGCCCACGTCGGCGAGCTCCGCGAGCCAGCGGCGGTGGGCGGGATCTGCGACGTTGCCGGTCGTGACCGAAGGGTCGGCGACGCTCAGGCCGTGGGGACTCGTGAGGTGCTCGTTCATGCTGTGCGGGGTGATCTCGTCGGCGGCGGCATCGCGCTCGGGAGGAAGGATTTCCTCCTCGTCAGGGGTACGATCCAGCCGCGGCACACCCAGAGGATACGTTGCCCCTCGTCCGAAGCCGCGCAATTGCGCCGCGATGCGGCGTTTCCGTCGTTTCTGTCGCACGCGCGGTTCGCGTAGCCTCGAAGGGATCCCCCTGGAGGCATCCGTGAATTCCATCACCCCCGAAGCCGTGCACGCCGTCGACGACGCCTACATCCTCGACGTGCGCGAGCCCGCCGAAGTCGTCGAGGCCCGCGTCGAGGGCGCCGCCCACATCCCCCTCGGCGACCTCGTCGAGCGGGTCGGCGAAGTGCCCGACGACCGCACGGTCTACGTGCTGTGCCGGTCGGGCGCGCGCAGCGGCCGGGCGACCGAGTTCCTCGCCGCGCAGGGCGTCGATGCGGTCAACATCGAGGGCGGCATCATCGAGTGGTACCAGCGCGGGCTGCCGATCGTCTCGGGCGAGTAGCCCGACCTTCGCAAGGCGTCGCGAGCTTCGGTGCCTCAGAGCGTCGCGAACTCGAGTCCGTGCGCCTTTGCGACGCCGTCGTTCGTGAGCCGTCCGGCATGCGCGTTGAGCCCCTTCGCGAGTGCCGCGTCTGCGGCGAGCGCCGCCTGCCACCCGAGGTCGGCGATCCGGATCGCGTACGGCAGCGTCGCGTTCGTGAGCGCGGGCGTCGAGGTCGCGGGCACGGCGCCCGGCATGTTCGCGACGCAGTAGAACACGGCGTCGTGCACGCGGAACGTCGGCTCGGTGTGCGTCGTCGGACGCGAGCCCTCGAAGCATCCGCCCTGGTCGATCGCGATGTCGACGAGCACCGCGCCGGGCTTCATGGTCGCGACCATCTCGTCGGTGACGACCTTCGGCGCGGCAGCGCCCGGCACGAGCACGGCGCCCACGACGAGGTCGGCGTCCTTCACCTGCCGCGCGATCTCGTACGGCGACGACGCGAGCGTCTTGATGCGGTGCCCGTACCGCTCGTCGAGTTCGCGGAGCTTCGGGAGCGAGATGTCGAGCACCGTGACGTCGGCGCCGAGGCCGAGTGCGGTCTGGGCGGCCTGCTCCCCCGCGACGCCGCCGCCGATGACGACGACCTTCGCGGGCGACGTGCCCGGCACACCGCCGAGGAGCACGCCGCGCCCGCCCTGCGAGGCGAGGACCGAGAAGGCGCCGACCTGCGGCGCGAGCCGGCCCGCGACCTCGCTCATGGGCGTGAGGAGCGGCAGCGACCGGTCGGCGAGTTGCACGGTCTCGTAGGCGATCGCCGTGACGCCCGAGTCGAGGATCGCGCGCGTGAGCGGCAGGTCGGCCGCGAGGTGCAGGTAGGTGAAGAGGGTGAGGTCGCTGCGGAGGAACCCGTACTCGCTCGCGACGGGCTCTTTGACCTTGAGCACGAGTTCGGCGCTCCACGCCTCGTCGGCGGTCTGCACGATCGACGCGCCGGCGGCCTCGTACTCGGCGTCGGGGTAGCCCGCGCCGAGGCCCGCGCGCGCCTGGAGGTCGACGCGGTGGCCGCGCTGGGTGAGCGCGTGCGCGCCCGCGGGCGTCATCGCGACGCGGTACTCGTGGTCTTTGATCTCGGCGGGTACCCCGATGTGCATGGCCTTCTCCGAACGTCGTGGGTCGTCAGCGGGTCAATGTTGCGCGCTTGTTCGCAGTTCCGAAAGGTCTTCCGTACAGAATTCGGTAGAGTGCTCACATTGAGTTCGAATATTCGATTGGATGCCTCGAGATGACGGATGCACCGCACGCAGACGCCGCTTCGCCCCGGCCGGCCCAGCTCGGGCAGCCCGAGGCATCCGCCCCGCCCGTCGTCCTCGACGACGTCGACCGCACCCTCATCGCCCTCCTGCACGAGAACGCGCGCATCCCGAACGTCGACCTCGCGCGGGCCGCGGGCATCTCGCCCTCGACGTGCCTCGCGCGCGTCCGCTCGCTCCGCGAGCGCGGCGTCATCGTGCGCTACACCGCCGAGATCGACCCCGCAGCCCTCGGCTACACGCTGCAGGCGCTCGTGAGCGTGCGCATCCGCCCCGGCGCACGGCACCTCATGGAGCAGATCTCCGACGAGCTCCGCCGCGAGCCCGAGGTCGCACAGCTCTTCTTCCTCGGCGGCACCGAGGACTTCTTGATCCACGTGCGCGTGCGCGACAGCGCGCACGTGCGGCAGTTCGTGCTGAAGAACCTGTCGGCGAACCCCGCCGTCGCCCTCACCGAGACGAACCTCGTGTTCGAGCACCACACGGCGCACACGGCGGGGCTGCGGGCGGTGCTGTAAGGAGTCGCCCCGCCGTAATTCAGGAAGAACCGCGGATCGCGCGGCGCGTCGAGGGGCGCCGCCCGGCGTGTCTCGGGATTCTTCCTGAATCGCCGGGACGGGGAACAGGGAGAGGAAGAGAGACTACCGCCCCCGGATCGGCAGGATCTCGGCGAGCTCGAACGGCTCGGCCTCGTCGAGTTGCGCGTAGGTGCAGCTCGCGGGGTCGCGGTCGGGCCGCCAGCGGCGGAACCGCGCAGTGTGCCGGAACCGGTCGCCCTCGAGGTGCTCGTACGCGACCTCCACGACGAGCTCGGGCCGCAGCGGCACGAACGAGAGGTCTTTCCCCGCGCTCCACCGGCTGACAGCGCCCGGCATCCGGGTCTCGGCGTGCGCCTCGGGGAACGCCCATTCGCCCCACGGGTGCTCCGAGGCATCCGTCGCGACATACGGCGCGAGTTCATCGACGAGCTCGCGCCGCCGCGCCATCGTGAACGACGCCGCGACGCCCACGTGATGGAGCCGCCCCTCGCCGTCGTACAGGCCGAGCAGCAGCGACCCCACGACATCCCCCGTCTTGTACCAGCGGTAGCCCGCGACGACGCAATCGGCCGTGCGCTCGTGCTTGATCTTGAACATCGTGCGCTTGTCGGGCTGGTAGGTGCCGTCGAGGGGTTTCGCGACGACGCCGTCGAGGCCCGCGCCCTCGAAGCGCTCGAACCAGTCGCGGGCGACCGCGAGGTCGGCCGTCGCGGGGGTGATGAAGACGGGGTCGGATGCCTCGGCGAGCGCCTGTTCGAGCAGTCTCCGCCGCTCGACGAACGGACGTCCCGTGAGGTCGTCGTCGCCGAGGGCGAGGAGGTCGAACGCGATGAACGACGCCGGCGTCTGCTCGGAAAGGAGCTTCACGCGACTCGCCGCAGGGTGGATGCGCTGCTGGAGCGCGTCGAAGTCGAGGCGTCCGCCGCGTTCGAGCACGATCTCGCCGTCGACGACGATGCGGGGCGGGAGGTTGCGCTTGAGCTCTTCGACGAGTTCGGGGAAGTACCTCGTCATGGGCTTCTCGTTGCGGCTGCCGAGTTCGACCTCGTCGCCGTCGCGGAAGACGATCGTGCGGAAGCCGTCCCACTTCGGCTCGACGTGCCCCGTGTCGGGGATCTCCTTGACGGCCTTCGACAGCATGGGCGCGACGGGCGGCATGACGGGGAGGTCCATGCGCCTTGAGTAGCATCCGGCGGACGAAAGGGCAATCCCCGAGCGGATGTCGGTGGCGGCGCCTAGCTTCGAAGATGCGTCCGACCGAACCGGGCGCCGTGCGAATCGCGCGAGCGAGCGAAGGAGCCCTGCCATGACCGTCGTCGACCCGCCGATCCGCGAACGCCGGACCCAGGTCGGCGCCCTGCCGCCGATCGGAGTCTGGTGGCCGATGCTCGAGCGCACACTCCAGTTCGAGATCCTCGAGGCGCCAGACGCGCCGTTGCGCGTCAACGTCGTGCGCCGCATCAGGGAACTCTGCGAACTCGACGGATCGACCCCCATGCGAGGCGTCCGACTGAACGAGAACGAGCGCGCCTATCTCGCCGGGTGGACGCACTCGGTCGACTGGGCCTGAGCCGGCGGTCTTCCGTTCCACCGGGCCCGCGCGCCACACTCGGAGGGTGAGCGATCAGCCGTCGAGCACCTACCCCCGCGACAGCGTCGAGTTCGCGCGCGCGTTCACGTTCTTCGACGCCGTCTACGCATTCGCCCTGACCCTGCTCGTCGTGAACCTCGACCCGCCCGAGGCGGCAGCGTGGAAGAGTCTCGACGCGTGGTTCGACGGCATCGGGTGGCAGCTCTTCGGCTTCGCCGTGAGCTTCATCGTCATCGCCGTGTTCTGGCGCACGAACCACCGCATCGGCTCGGGATTCACGGGCATGAGCCCCGGCACGATCGGCGCCAACATCGTCGCGCTCGCGTTCGTGGTGCTCATCCCGTTCTCGACGCAGGGCATCAGCGACCCCGGGTCGTCCGAAGAGCCGCTCGCGGTCGCCGTCTACTCGATCAACATCACGCTCGCGGTGCTGACCCAGTCGGCGGTCTTCACGGTGGCGCGGCGCGCGGGGCTCGTCGCCGACCCGCTGCCGCGGGCCGCAAACCGGGCGATCTTCGTCGACACGCTCTCGACGCCCGCCGTCTTCCTCGCGTCGATCCCCGTCGCGTACCTCGTGAGCGTGCCGGCGGCTCGGTGGGTGTGGTTGTCGCTCGCGGTCGTCGGGCCGATCAGCGGGCAGATCGCGGTGCGGCGCGTGAAGCGCATCGTCGCGGAGCAGAAGGGGACGGATGTCTCGGGGGCGGCGGATGCCTCGGGGGCGCCGGATGTCTCGGGCGGCTCCGACCCCTCGGGCGGCGACCCCGGGGCATCCTGACCCTCGAACGCCGCATCCCTCAGGAAGTCGGCACGGCCTCGAGGACGACCGCCCGGTACTTCGCGCGCGAGAGCGCGACGTAGAGGAGGTCGTCCCAGTCGAGGTCGTGCTCCTCGACCCAGGCGCGCGCGTCGGGGCCGACATCGGCGACGACGACGGCGTCGACCTCGATGCCCTTGAGCTTCGAGATGGAGCCGAAGCGCACGCGCCCCTGCGCGTCGCCGAGGTTCGCCCGCAGCCAGCGGAGGTCGTTCGCGTGCGCGCGGTCGTCGACCTCGCCCGCGACGATGCGCGAGGCGGTCGACCGCGACCCCGACGGGCTCACGACGACGACGCCGTCGCTGCCGTACTCCTGCACGAGGAGTCTCAGCACGCCCGCGAGCATGGGAACCTCGTTGCCGGGCGTGACGTTGACGCGCTCGGCGCCGCCCGCGGTGCCCGTCGGAAGGCGGTGCCCGGTGAACCCGAGCGGACGCCCGACGATCGACTCGATCTTCGTGACGAGTTGCGGCGCCTGCCGGCAGTTCCGCCGGATGCGCACGTGCACGAGGTCGGGGATGCGGGCCTTCGCGACCTCGAACGGGTCGACGCGCTGCGCGCGCGCCCGCATGATCTGCTGCCGCTCGTCGCCCGCGAACCGGAGCCGGACGCCGTCGGCGGCGAGCGCGAGCAGCACGTCGAGGAGGAGCGGATTGCCCGCGATGTCCTGGAACTCGTCGACGATGACGTGGCGATAGCCGCCGCGTTCGGGATGCCCAGCGAGCGCGGCGAGGGCGAGTCGCGGCAGTTCGTCCTGGTACCACGCGTTGTCGGCCCCCGCCGGGTGGGCGTCGAGACCCGCGACCCGCAGCATGACCGCGCCGAGGTCCGCGACCCACAGCGGACCCCGGAGCTGCTTCGCCTCGGCGGCGAGCCGCTCGGCCATGACGACGTTCCAGCACGTCAGCAAGGTCTTCTCGCCGCGCTTCACGGCCGCTTGCGCCGCTTGCGCGACGAGGTGGCTCTTGCCCGTGCCGGCGGGTCCGTCGAAGTACACCGCCCGGTTCGCCTCGACGAGCTCGAGCGCGAAGCGCTGCTCGGCGAGCACCTCCGCTTCGCGCTGCTCGGTCTCGCGCTTGGCGTCGCGACGGTCGGCCGCGACGTCGAAGTCGCGCGTGAGCGCGGCCGCGATCCGTTCGACCTTCTCGACTGTGACGCCCTCGGGACGGTGGTCGACGTGCGCCGACTCGGCGTGCCACGCGAGGTGCTCGTCGATCGCCTTCTCGATCGTCGCCGCGGGATGGGCGAGGTCGTCGGCCCACGCGAGCTCCCACTCGAAGAACGTGAGGTCGCTCGGCGCGCGACCGCCGAAGTGGTGGCGCCCGATCGAGGTGAACCACACGAGGCGGGCGAAGGGCTCGTCGCCGTCGATGACGCCTTCGCGACGGAGATACGAGCGGATGCTCCGTGCCGCGCCGTCGATCTGCTCGAGCGGGCTCTTGTGCGGACTCGGGACACCGTCGAGCGTCCACACGCCGTCGCGGTACGACACGGCGCTCGGCGCCTTCGCCTCGACGACGACGAGCCCCTTGCCTGGCACCGCGACGACGAAATCCGCCTCGCCCATGAGCTTGTCGAGGTGCTGCCGTACGACGAGCGAGTGGAAGACGACCCAGTCCGAGCGGTCGGTGATCCCACCGAGCGCGGAGTAGAGCCGTCGTTCCGACGCGTTCGCGCCGAACCTGGACGCGGAGGGGATCATGCGGGGCACGAACGTCATCGTATTGACGCGGATGTCTCTGAGACCCACCCCAGTACGCGGGCGACGACGTAGGCCGCGGTCAGGCCCTCGCCGCCTGCACGTAGTAGCCCGCGCCCGAGAACACCTGCGTGATGTCGAGCCCGAGCTTGATCGCGAACGGCAGCTCGTAGGTCGTGTCGTTGATCCACTGCGCCGCGAACGGCGCGAACATGCGCGGAATCAGTTCGAGCACGGTGGTCACGACCTCGATGATGAAGTCCGCTTCGCCGAGCTTGCCTGCCGCGTGCTTCTGCACGGAGAGGTGAATGCCGAGCCCCATCGTCGCGCCGAAGGCGAGCAGGCTCACGCACGGCAGCCACCACAGGTAGGGCTTCGTCCACTGGATCGCGCCCGTCGGCGCCGCCGGCACCTGGTTCGAGTTGCCGATCCTGAGCGCCGCGAGCGCGGTGCCGAGCAGCGGACCGATCGCCGAGACGACCCAGTGCACGAACGCGAGGCCGTCCGGCCCCCAGTACGCCGTCGGGACCGTCGCGAACGGCCGGGCGGCCGTGCCGTCGGTGCGAGCCGCACCGGGCCACGTGACCGTCAGGAGGGTGAGGCTCAGCACGGAGTCCACGAGGGCGGTCATCCGGTAGGGCTTGAGGTTGGTTCCTGTGTCGCTGTGCACCTTGAAGTCACTGAGGATGTCGACGAACGCGTGGAGGAAGCGCACCGAACCGTGCAGGTAGAGCTGCAGCTCGGCCCAGTGCTCGTAGGTGTCGTCGTGGTAGCCGTCGCCCTCGAGGAGTCCGCCCGTCGTCGGCACCGTGATGTCGCCCGAGAGCGGGGGGACCGGCAGCGGGCCTCCCCCGACGATCCGCTGCACGAGGACGGTCGGGAACGAGACCATCATGAAGACGATCCGGCCCGTCGACAGGTCGACGGGGTGGCCGAGCTTCGAGAGCACCTCGGTGAGCAGCGGGAGTTCGAGGATCGGCTGGTCGAGCAGGTCGCCGAGGAAGCCGGCGAGGGCGTTCAGAAGGTCGGCGAGTGTCTTGACGGCATCGTCGGCGAGTCGCAACGCGTCGGCGACGAGCGTGCCGATCGCGTCGAGAAGCTTCTGCACGGCCATGCCGCGCGCGCCGGAGGGCGTCGCGACGGCCTTGACGGCATCCCACACGGCCACCCCGAGGTCTTCCGCGAGGGTCTCGATGTCGCCGAGATCGGTCATGAGCTGGGCCATCAGGCCGTCGGTGTCGTCCCAGAACCCGTCGGCGTCGTCGCCGAAGAGCGTGTCGAACTCGTGCTGGATCTTCTCGAAGAGCCAGTTGTGCGTGACGTCGTGGAGGAACCCCGAGCCGTCGAACCCCGAATCGCCGAGCACCGGCGGAGATCCCGTCGGCGGGGCCACGGCATCGGGATCGGGCGGGGCGCCCGTGAGCGAGCCCGCCGTCGATCCGGCGCTCTGCGTGCCGGCGTCGGCGAGGGCCGACGTCACCTGGTCGCTGAGACCCGTGAAGTATCCGTCGCCGAGGCCCTTCAGCTGCGTCGCAGCCGTCTGCAGGCCGCCGACGAGACTGTTGCGCACGAGGTCGTCGAGCACCCCCGCCATCGACACGGTGTCGCCGATGAGGTCGTCGACGAGCATCCGGATCCACTCGATCGCCTTCTCGACGGCCGCGCCGATGGCGCTCAGGATGCCGTGGATCGCCGTGATGGCGGAACGCAGGCCGTTGACGGCGAACTGCACGACCTGCCCGACGTCGAGCGCGAGGTTGATGACCCAGCCGATCGCCTCGCCCGCGTACTTCGTCACGACCGTCGTGACCTTCGTGACGGCCTTGCGGATCGCGTGCTCGATCGCGTGCAGGTCTTTCATGAGGTCGCCGAAGAACCCGCCCGTCGGGTTCGACGGGAGCAGGTGGTCGAACGCCGTCGAAGTCGCCGACTCGGCGTATGTGGGGGTGCCCTGGGAGAAGTCGATCGAGAACGCAGCCGTCTGCGTCGTGTCGATCGTGCCTTTTCCGGCCTGAATGCAGCTCGACACGGCACTCGCGGCGGCGTTCGCCGTCGCGGCGTCGAGATTCGGCGCAAGGGGCTGCCCCGAGGCATCCGTCGCGCTCTGCAGCGCTGCCCCCGTGAACGCGGGCTTCCCCGTGAGGGACCCTTTGCCTGCGAGGTAGGCGTGCACGTCGCCGTCGGGGGCGACGTCGAAGTCGTAGGTCGTGACGCCGTCCTTGTCGGTGATCGTGACGACGAGGCTCGGCGCGTCGAGTTCGACGGTCGGGAGGGCGACCGTCAGGCGGCCGTACTGGTCGGTGGATGTCTCCCAGCCCGCCGCGTGGGTCACGAGCTGACTGCCCGTCGTCTGCCAGAACAGGACGTCGCGGTCGGGTGTGACCGTGACGGGCGTGTTCGCGACGGGGATGCCGTTCGCGTCGAGCACCGTCAACTGCGTGCGCCACGTGGTGACGTCGTACGCCGTCGCGGCATTCTGTCGGACGGGGATGCGCGTCCAGATTCCGAGGGTCTGATCCTGCGAGAGGACGCTCAAGAACCCCGTGCCGTCCTCCACGAGGAAGAACGTGCCGTTCGTCGCCGTCGTCGTGAGGCCGTAGAGCCTCCCGACCTCCTCCTCGACCGTCACGACCGGGCCGAAGCCCGAGGGCACGCCGTTCTCTTCGAACGTCGACATGACCTCGATGTCGGTGCCGTTCCGCACGATGATCGCCGGGTTCGCCTCGTCGCCGAACGTGTAGAACTCGTCGATCCCGCCGAAGTCGCCGTACGTCGTGGCACCCTGTCCGAAGTCGATGAAGCGCATCATGACGCTGCCCGACATCGAGTAGATGTCGGGGCCGACGCCGTTGCCCGCGTGCGGGCGGATGCCGACGAGCCCGTCGACGTCGTCGACGCCCGCGTCGTCGCTCTGGACGTAGTCGGGCGAGGCGCCCGACCCGAACTGCTGGAACCAGACGACGCCCGGATTGCCGAACGGGTCGATGCCGTGGGCCGCGATGCCGCAGAAGATGAGAGGCTTGTCGAACGACGAGGTCTGTGAGCCCGACCAGATGATCTGCGGCTCGGTCGCGCCGGTGCCCGTGAGGGTGTCGATCACGAGCGGCGTGCGCCACGCCATCGACTCGGGCGCCCACAGCGTCAGGGTGCCGTCGGCCGCCCAGCTCGTGAAGTAGACCTGCCCGTCGGTCGCGCGCTGCGCCTGCAGGTTGTCGATCGAGCCGTCGGTGAGCTTCAGCGGCTGGATCTGGGACGTGAAGGCCCCCGTCGAGTCCCACTGGAGCGGAAGCATCCAGGAGCCCTTCGAGGTGCCGCTCTGGGCCCCGTGCCGAGGAACAGCAGCCCATAGATGTTCCCGTCGGCCCCGCGTCCGGCGGCGACGAGCGACGCGGGCGGGTAGTAGCTGTCGCCGTCGTCGCTGTCGAGGCTCAGCGACGTCGTGAGCGACCACCCGGTCGGCGCCGTCGCGTCGCGCTGCAGGATCGAGATGTTGCCGCTGTTCACGACGATCGCCGCGATGCTGCCGTCGGCGTGCTCGAACGGCGCGACGAGGGATGCCTCCGTGTCGAGCACGACGTCGTCTGTGAGGAAGTAGTCCTGGCTCATCGCCGAGCTCGCGTTGAGGGTGTACGGACCGGTCGTGGTCGAGCCGTCCCACATCGGGTCGGGGGTGGCGGTCGCGGCCGGTCCGAACGCGGCTCCGGGGAGTGCGAGTCGCTCGGCTTCGGCGGCCGACAGCCCTCGCTCGGCGAGGATGGCGGCGAAGACCGTGGCGAGATTGGCCTGCAGGAACCCACGGCGACTCAGATCCGGCATCCGTCACTCCTTCTCGCTTCGCGCTGCGCTCGCGGAACCTTCGCCGTTCGCGTCGGCGGTGGCCGCGCGGCGCCGGCGGCCGACTGCGAACAAGGTCGCGCCCGCAGCGAGGAGCGCGATTCCGACGACGACGAGCCCGCCGATCTCGGTTCCCGTGAGCCCCAGGAACCCGCCTCCGCTCGCCGCCCCGCTGCTCGTGCCGCCCGAGCCCGGCGTGCCCGTGCCGCCGTCGTCGCCCGACCCGTCGCCTGGACCGCCGGGGCCGCCGTCCTCCGCCGGAACCGCGGTCAGGAGCGTCTCACCCGTGATCGTCGGCTGCGCAGCCGCCGCGGCCGCGGCCGGGGCCGGGCCGGCCGCCCGCACGACCGACGCGAGCACGACGCCCGGACCGGTCCCGCTCGCGCCCGTCACGTTCGCACCGCCCGCCGCCTCGGGCCCCGACAGCGCCGACAGGAGCGCCGAGACGACGTGGACTCCGACCTCGGTGGGCGTGCACGTGAGGCCGTCGCACGGCGCGCCGTCGAGAGTGAGCGTCGCCGACGCCGATCCCAGGTCGTTGCCGAAGGCGTCCGCCCCGGACACCGTGAACGTCTGCGGGGCGCCGACGGTGACGGTCGCGTCGGCGGGGCTCAGCGCGAGCCGCACGAGCGGACCCCGCTCGACGAGGACGGCGACCGAGTCCGCGCCGGCGTCGACCGCGGTGATGTCGGCGCCGGCGAGCGCCGCGACCGGCTCGGGGGTCGGGCGGTCTTGCTTCGTGCCGTCGCCGAGCTGGCCGAAGTCGTTCTCCCCCCACGTCCACAGGCGTCCGTCCTTCGTGAGGGCGAGCGAGGAACCGCCGCCCGCGCTCACCGCGACGACGTCCGAGAGGTCGACGGTCACCGGTGCCGTCGTGCTCGACGCGGGGCCTTCGAGCCGGGATGCGTCGGGCGCGATGCCGAGCTGCCCGTGCTCGTCGCTCCCCCACGCGAGGACCTTCCCCGAGCGGGTGAGGGCGAGCAGATGCGACCCGCCTGCGGCGATCTCGATGACGCCCGTGGCCTGGGCGACGTCCGCCGCGACCGGCATCGCGACACCCCCGGTCATCCGGCCGTCCCCCCACACGAGGACCGTCCCGTTCGAGCGGAGCGCCGCGCCGAACGCGTCGCCCGCCGCGACGGCGATCACTCCCGACCCCGCGGGCATCGCGACCGCGGGCTGCGTCCGGCCCTCGAGCACGCCGATCCCGAGCTGGCCGACGGCGTTGTCGCCCCACGCGAGCACCGTGCCGTCGTCGAGGAGCGCGATGCTGTGGTCTCGACCCGCCGCGATCGCGGTCGCTCGTCCGGGGATCGCGACCGCCGTCGGCGACGAGCGGTCGGTCGTGTCGGTCACGCCGAGCTGTCCGCGGTGGTTCAGGCCCCAAGCCCACACGCCGCCGGCGTCGTCGAGCGCGAGCACATGGTCGCCCGTCACGTCGACGTCGACGACCCGCACGCCGTCGGGAAACGCGACGGCGACCGGGCGGAGCCGATCGACGGTCGTCCCGTCGCCGAGACCTCCCCGGTCGTTCGCCCCCCACGCGTAGACCTCGCCCCGCTCTGTCACCGCGTAGGCGGAGGTGGCACCGGCCGCGACCTCCACCGTCCCCGTCGGGAGTTCGACCGGCACCGGGGCGAGCGCATGGGCGACGGTGCCTGTGCCCAGCGCCCCCGCGGAGCCCGCGCCCCAGGCGAAGCCCGAGCTGGGCGCATCGGCGGACGCGGAGACCGCTCCCGCAGCGGAGGTGGCGAGGGAGCCGGCGGCGACGAGCACGCACGCCAGCAGCGCACGGGTGAGTCGGGGGGCACTACTCTGCATCGGACTCCCAGCACCGAGTTCGAGTGAGCGGGTGGGGTGATCGTCGTACCCGGACCCTAGCAGGAGCGCTCGCGGAACGGGAGGGCAGGCGCCGAGATTCCTAGACCCATCCCAGTCCGCGGGCGACGAGGTACGCCGCAGTGACGAGGCACACGACGATGCCGAGCACGCGCCCGCGCTTCGAGACGAACGCGTTGACCCGTCCGAGTCCGCGCGACGCGGCGTTCGGGTCGACGAGCACCCACGCGAGCGGCAGCACGATCGGGAGCAGTGCTCCGACGACGAGCAGGAGGTAGCCGACCGCTGCGGCGAGCGCCGGGGCATCCGCCGACGCCACCTCGCGCGCGCCCGCGAGCACGAGGACGAGCGAGGAGACATCCGTCACCGTCATGACGACGCCGAGCGCCGCGACGCCCGGGACCGCCCACTTCGACGTACGCAGTCGCGCGAAGCGCGAGTCGCCGCCCGCGCCGCCCGCGGTGCCGGCGCCCTGGGCGGCCTTCCTCGGCCGCCGGAGCGCGAGCACGCCCGCGATGACCACGAGCAGCCCCGCGAGCACGAGCGAGAACACGTCGTCGACGACCTTCGCCCCCGTCGGCGCGGCCCGACGCGGCAGCGCCGTCGCGAGCACGATGACGGCCGCCACGACGACCGCCGCGCCGGTGAGGTAGGCCAAGAGGAGCCGCTTGCCGCGCTTCGGGAAGCCCGCGAGGATCTCGAGGCTCGCGCCGAGGAGCGCCGGGCTCACCGCCGCGCCCGCCGCGAGCGGCAGCACGTGCAGCAGCATGGGGGCGGCCGACTCGGCGGACATGGGGTCAGCGTAGCGGTGCGCCGCGGCTGCGCGCTGGCGCCGGATGCCTCGACCGCACGAGACTGTCGGTATGACGATGCCCCCGTTCGAGAAGTACGTCGGCGTGCCGATGCTGCGCCTGCACGACAAGATCTACCGCGGCACGAACGGGCGGATCGGCCATCACTTCCCGGGCGGGCCGAAGACGCTCATCCTCCACACGGTCGGCGCGAAGACGGGCGCGCAGCGTTCGAACTCGCTCGCGTACACGCGCGACGGCGACGATTACATCGTCGTGGCCTCGAAGGGCGGCGCCCCGGCGTCGCCCGGCTGGTACTTCAATCTCAAGGCCCACCCCCAGGTCGAGGTCAACGTCGGCCCGCGCCGATTCCGCGCGACCGCGCGCGGCGTCACGCCCGACGACGCCGACTACGCGCGCCTCTGGAAGGTCGCGAACGACATGCCGGGCAACCGGAACCGCTACAACGGGTATCAGCAGCGCACGACTCGGGCGATCCCGGTCGTCGTGCTCACGCCCGCACGAGTCGGCGCCTAAGGCACCCGACCCGCGCGACCCGCCCGCTCCGACGCGCCGCCGTTCACCACTCGTTCAGCCCCCGGTTCACGCCGCGTATGCACGGGATCGTTAGCTTTCGGTTCCATGCGACCTCACACCTCCCGGACCATCGCCGGTCTGGCCGCGACCGCCGTCGTCGGCGCGCTCGCCGTCTCGCTGCCCATCGCGGCCCACGCCGACTCCACGTCAGGCGTCACCATCACCGAATGGATGTACAACCCTTCCGCCGGCAAGGGCGAGTTCATCGAGCTCACGAACCTCGGCACCGCTCCCGTGAGCTTCACCGGCTGGTCGTTCGACGACGACAGCGCCGACCCGGGCACGGTTCCGCTCGACAGCCTCGGCACGCTCGCGGTCGGCGAGTCGGCGATCATCACCGAGTCGACGGATGCCGCGTTCCGCGCCGAGTGGGCGCTGGATGCCTCGGTGAAGATCCTCGCCGGCAACACGGTGAACCTCGGCCGCGCCGACGAGATCAACATCTTCGACGGACCCGACGAGGTCGCGAACCTCGTCGACCGGCTCACCTACGACGACGACGGCACCGGTGCGGTCAAGGGCCCCCGCACGGTCGGCGTCTCGGGCGTGCCGAACGACGCGGCGGCGCTCGGCGCGAACAACGCGTCGCAGTGGAAGTTCTCGGCCGTCGGCGACGCCGAGGGCTCGTGGACGTCGACCGTCGGCGCGATCGGCTCGCCCGGCACGAGCCGGTTCGCGGGCGAGGGCACCGACCCGACCGACCCCACAGACCCGACCGACCCGGGCTCCGCCTGGCAGCACGTCAAGATCAACGAGATCTCGTCCGACAACCCGAACAACCCCGTCGGCGACGCCGTCGAGCTCGTCAACACGGGCGACGCCGACGTCGACCTGACGGGCTGGCTGCAGACCGACAGCGGCGCGGCGGCGAGTGCGACGGCGTTCGCGGCGAAGCTCGCGGGCGGCGCGGCGACGACCGTGATCCCCGCGCACGGCTACGTCTACTTCTCGTCCACGAAGGGGCTCGGCAGCGGCGGCGACGCCGTCAAGGTGTACCTTCCCGACGGCGCGAACGGCGCAGCCGGCACGCTCGTCGACTCGGTCGAGTACACGGGCGGCGAAGCCGGCACCGACGAGACCAACGGGTTCGGCGCGGGCGCCTTCGCCCGTTGCCCCGACGGCACGGGCGGGTTCGTGTCGGTCGCAGGCAAGAGCTTCGGGGCATCCAATGCCGAAGCCTGCGAGACGATCCTCGAGAACCCGGCCGACAACCCGGTGCCGACGCTGCCGTGCGAGCCCGAGGGTCCCTCGGGCTCCGGCACCCTGCCGGCCGGAGCGCTCGCGCCCGTCGCCTGGCCCGGCAGCGCGACCGTCGCCGTCGCCGACGCGCAGTGCGCGTGGACGACCGCGACCGGCCCCGAGGGCCGCGATGTCAGCGGCCTCGTCTTCGACCCGTCGAACCCGAACGTCCTCTACTCGGTCAAGAACAAGAGCTGGATCTACCGCCTCGTGAACCAGGGCGGCCTGTGGGTGCCCGACACGGCGAACGGCTGGGGCGCCGGCAAGCAGATCTTCTTCCCCGGCAGCACGGACACGCAGTCGAACCAGCCCGACACCGAGGGCCTCACGATCGGCGCCGACGGTGCGCTGTACGTCACGACCGAGCGCAACAACGCCGCGAACGACATCCCGCTCAACTCGATCCTGCGGTTCGACCCGACCCGGTCGGACACGCAGCTCGTCGCGACCGACGAGTGGAACCTCACGGCCGAGTTCCCCGAGCTCCACGCCGGGAACAGGACCGAGGCGAACCTCGGCTTCGAGGGCGTCACGTTCGTGCCCGACACCTACCTCGTCGCGAACGGCTTCGTCGACCAGTCGACCGGCAAGGCCTACCGCCCCTACGAGTACCCGCTGCACGGCACGGGCCTCTACTTCGCGGCGCTCGAGAACGACGGCAAGCTCTACGCCTACGCGCTCAACAGCGACCGCACGTTCCACCGCGTGGCCGTCGTCGACACGAAGATGGGGCACGTCATGGACGTGCAGTTCGACGCCGACACCCAGCGCATCTGGGCGCTCTGCGACAACACGTGCGGGGTGACGACGACGCTCCTGAAGGTCGGCGCGTCGGGCGCGATCGTTCCGGATGTCGCGTACGAGAAGCCCGCCGGCCTCCTGAACAACAACATCGAGGGCTTCGCGCTCGCGCCGGCCTCGACGTGCGTCGCGGGCACCCGCGCCGCGGTCTGGTCGGACGACGGCATCTACGGCGCAGGGCCGGGCAGCGCGACCGAGGGCCACGCGCTCTTCACGGGCGGCATCTCGTGCGACCTCGGCCTCGGCGGCCAGGGCGTGCCGAAGCCCGCCGCGTGGTCGAAGACGACCGTCTACAACACGGGCGACCGTGCGAGCGTCGACGGCAAGGTCTTCGAGGCGCTCTGGTACACGAAGGGCGAGAAGCCCGGTTCGAACACGTCCGGCGCGTGGGCCGAGATCGCGATCGCCGCCGACGGCCACGACCTCTGGACCGCGACGCGCATCTTCGACACCGGCGACGTCGTCGTCTTCCAGGGCCGCACCTTCAAGGCCCTCTGGTGGACGCGCGGCCAGACCCCCGGCGGGTCGGGCGGCCCGTGGAGCGAGGTCGTCGCGCCCACGACCCCCGGCGGCGTCCCCGCGTGGAGCGCCGCGACCGTCTACGTCGGCGGCGAGAAGGTCGTCTACCAGGGCGTCACCTACCAGGCGCAGTGGTGGGTGACGGGCACCGCCCCGTCGCCGACCCAGAAGTACGGCCCCTGGAAGGTCATCGGCTGAGCGGACGCCCCTGAACAGACGCCCCTGGGGGCGCGAACGACACGGAGGATGCCTCGCGCGGTGGGCGCGAGGCATCCTTCGTCGTTTCAGGATGCCTCGGGGCTCGCGCTACACCGCGAGGAGCGCGATCCCCGCGACGACGACGCCCGACGCGACGAGCCGCGCGCCCGGCCGCCCCTCGCGCAGCACGAGCGCGCCGAAGAGGCTCACGAGAACGACGCTCACCTCGCGCATCGGCGCGACGAGCGCGACCGGGGCGATCGTGACGGCGACGAGCACGAGGATGTACGAGAGCGGCGACAGGAACCCGAACACGAGCAGCCGGCGCCACTCCCGCCGCGCGAAGGGCACGACCTGCGGAAGCCTGCGCCCGAGCAGCGCGGTGAACAGCGGCACCTCGAGGGCCGTGCACCCGACCATGTAGGCGACCGGCGAGATGCTCCAGGTGCGGAGCGCGTGCGCGTCCCACAGCGTGTAGGCCGCGATCGCGACGCCCGTGAGGAGCCCGAAGACGATCGCCGGATCGACCCCGCGACGGCCGCCGATGCGCGGCGCGCGGTCGACGAACCCGATCGCGACGACTCCGGCGATGATCGCCGCCACCCCGACGAGTGCCGCCGGCGAGGGCCGCTCCCCGAGCGCGAGCACCGCGACCACCACGGTCAGCAGCGGCCCGGAGCCGCGCGCCGTCGCGTAGACGGTCGACAGGCTGCCGACGGCGTAGCCGCGCTGCAGCACGAGCATGTACCCGAGGTGCAGCACCGCCGAGACCCCGACGCCCATGAGGAACCCGCGGATGTCCCCGGCGCCGATGCCGCCCGTCAGCGGCACGAGCGGGAGCCACAGCAGGGTGCTCACGACCGAGCCGCACCAGAGGAACGGCAGCCCCGCGCGGCTGACGCCGTGGGCGACGATGTTCCACGCCGAGTGCGCGACGGCCGCGCCGAGGACGAGGAGGACGGCGGTGACGGACATCCGGGACCCTTCCGCTCGCCGCGGGCGCGACGAACCGGGTCCTCCGGGCTTTTGTCCTGTCAGATGACGACCCCGCGCGGGCGGAGGCCGTGGCGCCGCTCGGACCAGGCGAGTCGAGACTCCGGAACCCTAGGCGCTATCGAGAGTCAGGGTAGCACCAACGAAGGACGGGCCGTTTTCCAACGATGACCGCGCGGTTGCGCGCTGCGTGCCTGCGAGTGTGCCGCGATCCTGGAGAGCACCGATCTCGCGGAGGAAGCCAAGTGGATCAGATCCAGACCCTGATACTCACTTTCGTGCTGACGACGGTCATCGGCGGGTTCCTCGGCGCGTGGTTTCAACGCTGGGCGTGGAAACGCCAGGTTCGGCTTGATCAAGCGGGGCAGTCGTATGCCGACCTCAACGCGATCTTCGAGGAGCTGACCGTTCTCGTGGATTCTCGGTACTTCGCGTTGTTCAAATGGAATCAGGCGCTCGCAGAGGAGTGTCTGAGCATGAGCTCCAGGAACGAATCGACGCGCATGCCGTGATCGTCGCGAATTGGAACAACCGTATCGGACTGTTCCACAACAGACTTCGAATCCACCTTGGCGAAGACCGCTCTCGCCTTCCTGGACTACGCAGACGACTTCGATGTCGACGGAGCCAGTTCGCTTCACTACCGCTTCGTCCGGTCGACGCGCTTGATTCGGCGCGCGACCGCCGATCCGTCCGTGCTCCCTCAAGCGACCGACGAAATGCACAAGCTCAATTGGGCGCTCGCGGCGTTCGCCAACGAGTTCACCGACGAGCTTGTCGCGAGAGCCTCACAGCTCAGGCGCCTGAAGTTCGCCACGTCGTCGAGCACGGTCCAAGGCTTGCTCGTCGCTGGCCCCGAACGCCCTGCCAGGCTCGCGCCAGAGCATCCCGGCATGCGACGCGTGGCTTCGGGACAACCCGACACGTCTCACGACGGGTCGACTCGAGGGCTGCCGACGACGACACACGACGCCCATTCCTGAAGGTCTTGCCTAACTTCTGTTCCGCTCGGGTTGCTCGCCTGGCCGGATAGATGGTCAAGTCTGGTCTGGTCTGGTGCCCCTGGAATGACTCGAACACGTTTTGAGCATTCTGCATAGCAACGTCGAGCGGCAACTTCCGCGTAATTCCGCGGGTTGTCAGGACCACGACGACATCGAACGACGTCCGGAAACAGCTAGCGGCGAACAAAATGCGCCAAAATGCAGGCAAGACTTGCCAGTGCGCACCAGCGATGACCTGCGCACCCGCCGTGGCAAAGCCACCGTACCAACCGTGTCGATCGGGCACTCCTCCGGCGGCGAACTTGCTCGAAGGTCTGTCGTCACAACGACGGCGCACACCCTTTAGCGAGCCCCCGTGCACCGGAAACATTCAGGTCAGCTTAGGCTCCGCCGATCGTGCAGCACCGGCGCCCTTTATCGTTTGGGGATTGAGGCCAAGCCCTGGCCTGTATAGGTCGGCGATGCGGTATAGGTTGCGACCAGTGAGTTTGAGGAAACCGCAATACTGGAGCGCCCGAAGCTTTGAATCGATCTCCGAACTGGGCACTCCAGACTGATTCAGATGGCTCCTAAGAAAATTCCCACCGAAACCTTGTGGACCGTTGCGGAATGACTCGATGATTTCTCGCAGGCTGTTGTTTTCAGCGTAAAGCGTGTCAACTAGACGCTTGCTACTCAACTGCTGCCAAGCCCTGACGAATGACTCTTGCTTGATCGGAGGTTGAGCATTCCCGTTGAGTTCGGGATCCCTCACTTGGCATGCAGCAAGCTCAATCGTTCTGGCCGATCGAATCATCGAGATGACGTTGCGCGGATTGATCTCCAATGTCGCGTCGGAACTCTTACTGATGAGGTAAGTGAGCGGGTCAATGAGCTCCGAACTTCGGTTTCCGCGGCTCTTCCTGCCGGAACTCTCGTTAACGGTTGGCAATATTGCTCGAAGAACGCCGGCCTGATTCTTCACACCTCTGTGGTGAAGGTGCTTCAGCGCGAGGTCGCTGATGATGATTCTCTTGACGAGCATGTCCAGAAGTTGATTACGAGTCCACGAGATGCGCATCGACCGCAGGTGCGTCAGATTCACGAAGCCAGCGTCGTTCGTCACACGATCGAGGACGTCGTCTCGGAGGAACAGCTTGGTACGGAATTCTTTGCCATACGACGAGATGTTGGAGTGCGCACGCATCAGGGCACGCAGCGCCAGTCGCTCAAACTCTGGGTCGTCCTCAAAGGCTTCGTCCAGTCGGTCAAATATAATCCAGCATCTCCGTCCTGTCGAACGAAGAGCATCGATCATCGCCAGTACGACGGCATTCACGTCCAGGCTTGCGAAGGCGCTATCCTTTTGCGGCGTTGGCGTCGGGGACTCCTCTTGGTACTCCAGCCGGCCCTCAACATTAGGCATCCCGGTCCCCATACCGAGCTTCGCCTCGACGCCAATTGGTTTGGTCAATCGCGCGAAGCGATCGACCAACGCCTTCCAAATGCTCTGTGGTTTTTGCCCCGACTGGGGCAGTCCCGCAAGTTCCAGCACCTCCTTTAACTTCTCGACTGCAGGGGTGTTGTACATCTCGACGATGTGCCAGCCCGCGAATGTCAGGATGTATGCCGTCCAGACGGTCCGCAGTTGCTCTTCCGTCGGCATCCCGATCTCGCGCCGAAGATGCTGGAACATGATGTCGCCCTGAGTGTTGAAGGCCGGCAGGATGTCTACATCGTCGAGGCTGGCTATCGCAAAGTCGTCATCAGCCATCATTCGAAATATGGCCGTCTTTCCGCTGCCCTTGGGGCCCAGAATCAGGTCGGCCTCGTCATACACCATCTCGTGGAACGCGGCGATCGGCACGAATAGGTCTTGCAACTCGTCGTCACTCTCAGCGACTTCGCTGCCCAGTCTTAGCGAGGTCAACAACTCCGAAGTCTTCACGCGGCCCCCGATGATCGATCATCAACATTCGCCAGCATAGAGTAGACCGCGGGGCGGCCCCCGTTCGCATATCGCTGCTTCACTCGGCGAGGCGTTTGCCGGG
Source organism: Agromyces protaetiae (assembly GCF_004135405.1). Lineage (NCBI taxonomy): Bacteria > Bacillati > Actinomycetota > Actinomycetes > Micrococcales > Microbacteriaceae > Agromyces > Agromyces protaetiae. The sequence continues at coordinate 1,751,881 of NZ_CP035491.1, read as the reverse complement.
TCTAGTTCTAGACCGCCCGCCATTCCGGCGCCCGCAGTGAGTTCGAATACGTCCTCGCCGCCCTGAACATCCGGCAGCAGAACGGCGCACCGAACCACCCGCAGATCCAAGGGAGGGACAGCCCCGGAAGATCGAGAGATTCCACCAAACCCTCAAACGCTGGCTCGGCGCCCGACCTCGCGCCCTTACGATCAGCGAACTGCAAGCCCAACTCGCCACGTTCCGGAGCACTACAACACCCGCCGCCCACACCGCGCCCACGGAACCACACCAGCCATCGCCTACGCCACAGCCCCGCACGCACTTCCCGCCGGGCACGCAGCCCGCACCCACTACCGAATTCGCAACGACCACGTCGGCGCCAACGGGAAGATGAGCCTGCGCCGCGCCGGCCGCATGCACCAACTCAGCATCGGCTACCAGCACCGCGGCAAACGCGTCCTCGCCCTCATCGACGAAACCACCGTCACCGTCATCCATATCGACACCGGCGAGATCCTCAGCGAGCACACCATCGACCCCGACCACAGCTACTGGCGAAACCAACTCACCACACCCGGACGATGGCCCCAGAAATGACAAATGTCCCGCGACATATGAGACACATGTCGCGGGACATCACAATGGTGCCCCTGGAGGTGTCTGAGTTCGCGACATAGGTCACAGGTGATGTGTCGCTCATGAGTCGCGTCATAGGTCACAGTCGGCGGCATGTCGAAGCACCGGGTGATCGTGTTGAAGATCGTCGCGAAGCAACTCACCGTCACCGAGGCGGCGGAGCAGTACGGACTCTCTCGGCGGCATCTGCACCGGCTCCTCGCCCGTTACCGGGAGGAGGGACTGGATGGCCTGGAGTCTCGTTCCCGAGCCCCTCGAACCTCACCGCAGAAGACGACAGACCGGGTGCGGGACCGCATCGTCGAACTGCGCCGCGCTCTGACCGACGCCGGAAGCGATGCCGGGCCGGTCACGATCGCCTGGTATCTGCGCACGGAAGGGCTGCGACCGCCGTCGACGTCCACGATCCGACGGGTCCTGCACGCCGCCGGCCTGATCATTCCCGAGCCGAGGAAGCGTCCGAGATCCTCCTACGTGCGGTTCGAAGCATCCCAGCCCAACGAGACCTGGCAATCCGACTTCACCCACTGGCGCCTTGCCGACGGCACCGATGTCGAGATCCTGAACTGGCTCGATGACCACTCCCGCCTGCTGCTGTCCTGCACCGTCCACCACCCGGTCACCGGCCAGGACGTCGTGGACACGTTTCTCGCCTGCGTCGACGACTACGGCCCGCCGGCGTCCACGCTGACCGACAACGGCCGCGTCTACACCGCCCGACATGGCGGAGGACGCAACGCGTTCGAATACGTCCTGGCCGTACTGAACATCGTGCAGAAGAACGGCGCCCCGAACCACCCGCAGACTCAGGGGAAGATCGAACGCTTCCACCAGACCCTCAAACGCTGGCTGACCGCCCGACCCCGCGCGACCACGATCCCCGAGCTGCAACATCAGCTCAATCAATTCCGGGAGCACTACAACCAGCACCGCCCGCACCGCGCTCGAGAAACGACTCCCGCGATCGCCTACGCAGCCTCACCGAAAGCCGCGCCCGCCAGCAGCCGCCCCGACACCATCCACTACCGCGTCCGCCACGACCACGTCGGCAGCAACGGCAAGATCAGCTTCCGCCGTGCCGCCCGCATGCACCACCTCGGAATCGGCGCGAACCACCGCGGCACACCCGTCATCCTCATCGCCGACGAACACACCGTCACCGTCATCGCACTCCGCACCGGCGAAATCATCGCGACCAACACCATCGACCCCAACAAGGCCTACTGGCGCAACACGATGAGAGCCCCAGGCCGATGGCCCGGGGCTCTCAAAACGTGACCTATGTCGCGACTCAGGTGAGACCTATGTCGCGACTCATCACATGGTGCCCCTGGAGGGACTCGAACCCCCAACCCTTTCCTTAGGACGGAACTGCTCTTCCATTGAGCTACAGAGGCCAGGCTTCCGATTCTAACGAGTGCGCGGGGTGCGTCGGTGCGGGGCGGGTGGCGCACAGGTGGCATCAGGGCGCGTAAACGTTATCATCGACCAGGATGCCTCGCGCCCGCGCTCGTTCGCACAGGCGGCCCGTGCGGGAGAGGCACCACCGCCCCCGACGGGTAGTCTGCTGCGGGGCGCGTCGACCCGACACGCGGAGACGCGAGCGGGATGCGTGAGCAGCAGACATGAGCCGAAGAAAGGCAGGTCCGTGGAGGTTCTGACCCTCGGCGAGGCACTCGTGTGCTTCTCCCGACCGACCGACCCCGAAGAGGCCGCCCGCGGCCGGTACGTGCGCTCGATGGGCGGCGCCGAAGCGAACACCGCGATGGGGCTCGCCCGCCTCGGCCACGACGTCGTCTGGGCGTCGATGCTCGGCGACGATCCGCTGGGCGAGTACGTGCTCGACACGCTCGCGGGCGAGGGCGTCCGCACCGACCACGTCGGCCGCAGCGCGACCCGCCCGACGGCCCTCATGCTCAAGGAGCGCCGTGGCGCCCACGACACCGCCGTCACCTACTACCGTCGCGACTCGGCGGGCACCGAGCTCGCGCCGGGCCACCTCGACGAAGCGGTCGTGGCGAGCGCGAGACGCGTGCACCTCACGGGCGTCGCGATCGCCATCGGCGAGGGCCCTCGGGCGCTCGTGCACGAGACCGCCGAGCGCGCGGCGGCAGCCGGCGTCACGGTGAGCTTCGATCCGAACTTCCGTCCGGCGATCATCTCCGAGGCCGACGCCTCGAACGAGTACCGCCGTGTGCTCGCCTCGACCGACGAACTGCTCTGCAACGAGACCGAGGCGCGCCTCATCACGGGCGAGGCCGACCTCGACGCGGCGCTCGACGCGCTCGCAGCGCTCGGCCCGTCGACCGTCATCGTGAAGCGCGGCGCCGACGGCGCGCTCGTGCTCCACCACGGCGAGCGCCGCGTCGTTCCGGCCCATCCGGCCCCGAACCCCGTCGACCCGGTCGGCGCGGGCGACGCGTTCAACGCCGGCTGGATCCACGCCCGCCTCGCGGGCCTCGGCCTCGACGACTCGCTCGCCCTCGCGGCGTTCGTCGCGGCCCAGGTCGTGCAGCACCCCGGCGACTACGAGGGCTTCCCCGACGCCGACGCCGTGGCCGCATTCGTCGCAGCACGAGACATCCAGCAGCCCCGAGACATCCGCACCCCCTCCCTGACCCCTTCGGAGACCGCATGACCGCCGCGACCGTCCTCTCCCCCGCCGAGCTGCGCACGTTCCTCGCGCGCAGCCGCGTCGTCCCCGTGCTGCGCACGTCGACGGCCGACGAACTGCGCGCGCTCGTCGAAGCGAGCCGCGTCGCGGGCTTCGGCGTCGTCGAACTGACGGCGACGGTGCCGGGCTGGCAGGGGGTCCTGCAAGACGTCGTGGATGACTCGCGCTACGCCGACCTCGCGATCGGCGTCGGCACCGTGGTCTCACCCGAGATCGCGCGCGAGGCCGCCGCGCTCGGCGCGCACTTCCTCGTGTCGCCGTTCCCCGTGCCCGAGGCCGTGCTCGAGGACGCTCCGCCGCTCGTGCAGGGCGGACTCACGCCGGGCGAGCTGCGCGCCGCGGGCGCGGCGACGGGCGTCGCGAAGCTCTTCCCGGCCGCGAGCGTCGGCACGGGGCACCTGAAGGCCGTGCGCGACGTGCTGCCCCAGCTCGAGATCATGCCGACGGGCGGCATCACGCCCGCGACGGCGCGCGACTGGCTCGACGCGGGCGCGATCGCCGTCGGCATGGGCACGGCGCTCTTCAAGCTCGACGACGCCGAGCTCGCCGCGTTCGTCGCGAGCGTCGGGATCGTCGGGTGAGCGGCTGGGGCCTGCTCGGACGCTGGGGTCGCGAGGACGAGGTTCCGATGCCGGATGCCTCGGACGAGCCGTTCCCCGAAGGGTACGCCGAACGCTTCTGGATCGGAGCCTCGACCGCGGGCGTGCTCGGCTCGGCGGCAGCAGGCATCCGGCCGTTCGAGATCGCCTACAACGGCGACCATTGGATCGGCGACCCGGTCGACGTGGGCGAGAACCCCATGTTCCTCGCGCATCGCGGCGACGGACTCGTCGCGATCGTGCACGAACTCGCCGACGGCGAGCTGACGCTGCACCGCATCGACGGCGAGACCGTGACCGCGGTCGGCGAACCGGTCGCGATCGGCGCCGACCCGTGCCACGTCGACTTCACGGCCGACGGCCGGGCCGCCCTCGCGGCCAACTACTCGGGCGGCAGCCTCGCAGTGCGCACGGTCCGCGATGGCGGTTTCGGCGACGCCGATGTCCACACGGTCGTGTTCGCCGGCCGCGGCCCGCGCGACGACCGCCAGCTCTCCCCGCACGCCCACCAGGTCGTCGTCGACGCCGACCGCGACCGCGTGCTCGTCGTCGACCTCGGCGCCGACCGCGTGCGCGTCGTGCACCTCGACGCCGACGGCGTGCCGACGCACTCCGACGACGACGACGAGATCGTCATCCACGCCGGCGCGGGCCCTCGCCACCTCGCGATCTCGGGCGAGTACGCCGTCGTCGCGAACGAACTCGACCGCACGCTGAGCGTCATCGACCTCGAACTCGACGAAGAGATCGACGTCGTTCCGCTCGGCGAGGGCGTCGAACCGCGGGGGTTCGGCGCGTCGGCGATCCGCATCACGAGCGGCGGCATCGTGCTGACGGGCGACCGCGACCTCGACGGCGTGCAGGCGCACCGGCTCGATCCCGAGACGGGCACGCTCGAGCACGTCGGGCTCGTCGTCACGGGCGGGGTGCACCCACGCGACCTCGAGCTCACGACCGACGAGCTGCATCTGCTCGTCGCCGACCAGGGCTCCGACTCGATCGCGATCGTCTCGCTCGACGCCGAGGGTGCACCCGTGAGCGTCGTCGCGACCGTGTCGACGCCCGCGCCCGCGTGCATCATGCGGTTCTGAGCGGGTCTCGATACGCGCTTCGCGCTACTCGACCACCGGAAGAGCCCGCTCAGGTGGGCGGGTACAGGTAGAGCGCCGACCCGGCGTCGATCGTGCGCACGTGGTACGAGTGGTCGCTCTGCTGGTTGTACTCCTCGATCGTGACCGTGCCGTCGCCGTTGACCGACTGCACGTACGCGACGTGGTTGTACGGGAACCAGGCGACCGCGCCCACGACGGGCTCGCTGCTCGTCTGACGGCCGCGCGAGACCCACTCGTCGGCCCATGCCCAGGCGCTGCCCGAGGCGAGGTTCGACCAGTCCCAGCGCCACGGCGCGCTCGTAACGCCCGCGTCGCGGTTCATACGCCACGCGACGAAGTCGACGCACTCGCGGTAGTAGTACCGCAGCGGCGAGAGGCCCCCACCGTAGTCGTCGGGGGTCTCGTTCCACCAGGGGTAGTCGTCGCCGGCAGCCTGCTGCGCGGGCGTGTAGTACGCGCCGGGGTTGTTCGCGATGCTCGCGGCCCACGCGGACCGCTCGTTGGCCGCGGCCTCGGCTGCCGCTTTGTCGATGTCGGCTTTCGTGGTGACGTCGTACTGGTCGCTCGCGACTGCGGCCGCGCTCGCGAGCCCCGAGACCTCGACGTCTTGGGCCTGCGAACGGGAGAGGCTGAATTTGTCGGATGTCGCGAAGCCCGCGCCGCCCGGAACGAGCGCGTAGGCCGGCAGCCCGACGGTGCCGACGATCGCGGGCACGACGAGGATCGTCGCGAAGACGCGCGCGTGCCGGCGCGTGGCGCCGCCCGCGTCGGAGACCCGCTTGGTGGCGCTCGCGGCGCCGGAAGCGGCGCGAGCCGCGGCGTTCGCGAACGTCGTCGCAACGGACGACGCCGAACCGGCCGCCGGCACGCGCCCCGAGGCATCCGCCCGACGAGGCGCCCGCGGAATGCTCGGAACGGGCGGCAGTTGCGCCTTGGAAGCCTTGGTGCGACTACGACGCGATGCTTCGGCCTGCTCGGCCGCGCGGCGTGCTGCCCTGCTCGTCGGCTGCTCGCCGCTCGTCACGTCACCGCTCACTGATTGGACCTCCGGTTCCGCGCGCACCGGTGGTGACGGCGTGCAGCGGGGGACGACTGCTTCGTCTGCGTTCGCCCCGGACCGCGCGGGTCGCGCTCCGGGCTTCACCCACCCTAAAGCACACCCGCCGCAAAGTCACGGCGACATCACGACGCGTGACGCAGCGGGCGGCGCGCGGGCGAGGCATCCGCCGGGTCACGCGGCCTGGAGGAACTCGCTCCACTGGGGCAGCGGGCGCTCGAATCCGCGCACGACCCAGTCGCGATCGACGGGCATGCGCGGCGTGAACCGCAGCTCCCAGCCCATCTCGGCGGGCGTGTGGTCGCTCTTCGCGTTGTTGCAGCGCAGGCAGCACGCGACGAGGTTCTCCCACGTGTCGCGTCCGCCGCGCGAGCGCGGCAGCACGTGGTCGATCGTCGCCGCCGACTTCCCGCAGTACGCGCAGCGGTGCTCGTCGCGACGGAGGACTCCGCGGCGGCTCACGGGCACGTGGTGCATGCGCGGCGGGCGCACGTAGCGCGTGAGGACGATGACGCTCGGCCGCTCCCACGCGCCGCTCGTGCCTCTGACCGGATTCAGCTCGTCTCTCACGATGACGGTGGCTTTGTCGTGCATGACGAGCAGCAGGGCCCGCTTGAACGAGACGATGGCGAGGGGTTCATATCCGGCGTTGAGCACGAGCGTTCGCATGGAGTGCCTTTCGATCGGTGCTGGATGGCTTCCAGCCGCGTGAACAGGTCGACGAACCGTGCGGATGCCTCGTGGCGGGCGCGCTTGGCGCACGCGAGTCGGGGCCCGGAAACGCGGAACGGGCCCTGTCCGATGGACAGTGCCCGTTCTGATGCGGTGTCTGGTGCACGAGATGCGCGTGCTGATGTGCGCGCAGTTGCACGTGCGCCAGACTGCTGCGGCGCTGGTCGAAGAGCGCGCGCGCATCCGTGGAATGGATGCCCCGCCGCTCGACCATGTGCCCGCTCCGTTTCCGGCCGTGAAGGATCGTCAATTCCTCAGGGTACGCGACGAACGGCGCGCCTGGACCCCCGGGCGCGCCGTTCGCAGATCGCGTCACGCGATGTTCACACGTCAGATACCGATGCGCACGATCGAGTACGAGCTCGTCCAGATCGGCTGCACGCGCACCGAGGCGCCCTCGTACGGCGCGTGCAGGATGTTGCCGTTGCCGGCGTAGAAGCCGTCGTGACCCGACATGATGACGAGGTCGCCGGGCACCGCGTCGGCCTGCGAGATCGGGGTGCCCATGGCGCCCTGACCCGACGAGGAGTGCGGCATGCCGACGCCGAACTGCGCGTACACGTACATGACGAAGCCCGAGCAGTCGAAGCCCGCGGGCGTCGCGCCGCCGTAGACGTACGGCACGCCGATGTACTGCGTCGCGACGCTGTAGACGCTCGCGAGGTCGAAGTTCGGGTACGGCGGGTTCGCGAGGAAGTCGCCGACGCTCGGGCCCGAGTAGCCGGCCGCGTACGACGTCATGGCCCGCTCGGCCGCGACGCGCGCGGCTTCGGCTGCGGCAGCCGCCTCGGCCGCCTGGCGGATAGACTCGCCCGTGGTGACGCTCAACTGGTCGGTGCCGACGGCTGCGGCGATGACGTCATCGCCGACGTCGACCGACTGCGCCTGCGCCTTCGTGAGCTTCGTCTGGGCCGTCTCGGAGAACTGCGGCTCGTTCGAGCCGGGAGCGATCGCGTAGGCGGGGATCGCGAGCGTGCCGACGATGCCGACTGCCATCGTCATGACGGCGACATTCGCGACGCCGCCGCGGCGCAGACGACTCGTCGACGCCAGCGTCGTCGTGGCCGAAGGCGATGCTGCGACGGGAGCGACCTCGGAACCGGGCTGCTGGGCTGCGTTCAGGGAAGCGGCGGCGGCGACGTTGCGCTTGCCGATGCGGTTCGAGAGAGACTGGGACGTTCTGGGGGATGCGCCGCTCACGCGACGCCGGGGGAAAAGAGCCAAACCGGGTTACCTCCGCGCCTGCGGTCTTCGACCACCCCACCTGGACGCGCTCGGGGGCGCTTCGCGGATTCCGGATCGAGCGGTGGGCCCCGGGGGAGACGTCCCGATCTTCGTTCCATCGACCGGCTTCTGCCGATGGACTCGACCGAGGATACGCCAGGGCTCCTGGAATGTCACATCAAGATAACGACGAGCCGGATTCGGCCTCGGATCAGGACGTGAGTTCCGCGTGAATCCGGGTGAAACCCGGGGTATCCCCCAGTTCGGGGACGCGTTCGGCGCGTCGCGTGGTCAGGCCACAGCGCCGGCGCACGCCTCAGTCGCCGATGAAGAGGTGGCCTGCGACCTCGGTCGGAAGCTCGAGCGCACCCTCGACGCCGTCGATCTCGACCAGCACGTAGGCGCCGCGAGAGGTGAAGGTCGCGGATGCCCCGGGCACGATGCCGGCCTGCTTGAACTGGCCGAGCAGCTCGGGGTCGAACTGCGCGGGCTCGGCGAGACGACGGATGACGCCCGTGACCGGGCCGCCCGTCTCGTCGAGCGCCACGACGACGTTTCGGACGCCCGCGAGGAAGGGCTTCGCCGCAGGGACGCCGAGTTCGTCGAGGCCCGGGATGGGGTTGCCGTACGGAGACTCGGTGGGCTGGCCGAGGATCTCGATGAGCCGGCGCTCGACCTGCTCGCTCATGACGTGCTCCCACCGGCAGGCCTCGTCGTGGACGTACTCCCACTCGAGGCCGATGACGTCGGCGAGGAGCCGCTCGGCGAGACGGTGCTTGCGCATGACGTGCACGGCCTTGCTGCGGCCCGACGTCGTGAGCTCGAGGTGACGGTCGCCCGACACGACGACGAGCCCGTCGCGCTCCATGCGCGCGACCGTCTGCGACACCGTCGGCCCCGAGTGCCCGAGACGCTCGGAGATCCGCGCGCGCAGGGGCACGATGCCCTCCTCCTCGAGATCGAGGATCGTGCGCAGGTACATCTCGGTCGTATCGATCAGATCGGTCACTCGGGCGCCCTCCACTCACTGCCGCGTCAAGCCTACCGGCACCTCCCGACTAGAATCCTGCGTATGCCGACGCTCGAAATCCCCAGCGCTCTCCTGCCCGCCGACGGACGTTTCGGCTGCGGCCCCTCGAAGGTCCGTCCCGAGCAGCTCGCCCACCTGCAGGCGCACGCGTCGATCCTCGGCACCTCGCACCGCCAGGCGCCCGTCAAGCAGCTCGTCGGCCGCGTGCGATCGGGGCTCTCCGACCTGTTCAGCCTGCCCGACGGCTATGAAGTCGTACTCGGCAACGGCGGCTCGACCGCCTTCTGGGACGCCGCGTCGTTCGGCCTCATCGACCGCCGCGCGCAGCTGTGCTCGTTCGGCGAGTTCGGCGCGAAGTTCGCCAAGGCCGCGGGCGCCCCCTGGCTCGAAGCCCCCGACGTGCGCACGGCCGACGCCGGCAGCCGCATCGCCCCCGAGGCCGTCGCGGGCGTCGACGTCTACGGATGGCCGCAGAACGAGACCTCGACGGGCGTCGCCGCCCCCGTGCGCCGCGTCGCGGGCGACGCGGGCGCGCTCACCGTCCTCGACGCGACGAGCGCCGCGGGCGGCATCCTCGTCGACGCGAACGAGTTCGACGTCTACTACTTCGCCCCGCAGAAGAACTTCGCCGCCGACGGCGGCCTGTGGTTCGCGCTCCTCTCCCCTGCTGCGGTCGAGCGCATCGAGCGCATCGCGGCCTCTGACCGGTACATCCCCGACTTCCTCTCGCTCAAGCAGGCGCTCGACAACTCGCGCCTCGAGCAGACGCTCAACACGCCCGCGCTGTCGACCCTCCTGCTCATGGAGAACCAGGTCGACTGGCTCAACGAGTCGGGCGGCCTCGCATGGGCCGACGCCCGCACGCGCGAGTCGTCGCAGACCCTCTACGAGTGGGCCGAGGCATCCGCCGTCGCGACGCCCTTCGTCGCCGACCCCGACCACCGTTCGCAGGTCGTCGTGACGATCGACTTCGACGACACCGTCGACGCCTCACAGGTCGCGAAGGTGCTCCGCGAGAACGGCGTCGTCGACACCGAGCCGTACCGCAAGCTCGGTCGCAACCAGCTCCGCGTCGCGACCTTCGCCGCGATCGAGCCCGCCGATGTCAAGGCCCTCACCGCGTCGATCGACTACGTGCTCGAGCGTCTCGGCTAGATTCGTCGCCATGCGCTTCTGGCTGAGCGAGGAGGAACGGCGCCCCGACCCGGCGCCGGCCCGCGCCGATGCCAGAAAAGCCCTGTTCGCGGGCACGATCCTGTGGATCGTCGCGCTCGCGGTGTTCTGGTGGTTCCGCGAACCGCTGGGCGTCGCGGGCTTCGGATGGTTCGTGCCCGCGTCGATCGTCGGCGTCGCGCTCGGCGTGGCCGGCCTCGTCGTCGTGCAGGTGCGGCGACGGGGCGCAGCCTCGGAAGCCGAGCCGGACGCCGCCGACGCGCAGGCGCGCGACGGTTACCCGTCGGACTCGGTGTGATCCTCGTCGTCGTCTGATCCGTCGTCGGACTCGTCGTCGCCCACCTCGTCGAGCGCGTCGATGTCGATCCCGTCGAACGCGTCGACGCCCACGGCGTCGTACGCGCCGTCGCCGAACTCGTCGACCTCGCCCGTGTCGAATCCGGGCTCGCCGGGCGCCGCGTCGAACGCGTCGTGGTCTTCGAACCCGTCGTCTTCGTCGTCGTCGTCGCTCTCGACGTCGTCGCCCTCGGTCTCGGCGTCGTCGTCCTCGTCGTCGAACTCGGCGTCGTCGTCGGCATCGTCGTCGGCTTCGTCTGCGAGCGCCTCGTCGTCGAGCGCGTCCTCCCCGAACTCCTCGCCCGCCGCGGCGGCCGCGGCGGCCGCGGCCTGCTGCGCGGCACGGTACTCGGCGAGGCGCTCCGACCACGGCACCCACTCGGGCGCGAGGAGCGCCTCGTCGCCGGGCATGAGCTCGGTCTCGAGCACGGTGGGCTCGGCGTCTTCGACGCGCGCGATCGTGACGCTCCAATGCCAGCCGCGGTAGCCCGCGAGATCGGCCGCGAAGAGGAGCGTGAGCACGTGCTCGCCCTCGGCGATGTGGCCGATGACGGAACCGACGGTCTCGGGCGGGGTCACCTCGAGCAGCGCGCGCTGCGCGAGCGCGGCCGACGCGAGGAGCACCTCGTCTGCGACGAACGGCTCGGCGGGCGTCTCGGCTTCGACCTCGGTCACGTCTTCGAGATCGACGGATGTCTCGGACTCGACGCCTTCGAGTTCGGGTGCGACGCCCTCGATCTCAGGCATCCAGGTCGTCCGCGACGCGTCGGAGCACGGCCGCGACCGTGCGCGTCTTGGCCTTGTCGGGATAGCGTCCGCGGCGCAGGTCGGCACCGACGCCGTCGAGCACCTTCACGAGGTCTTCGACGATGATCGCCATGTCGTCGGCGGGCTTGCGGTGCATCTTCACGAGGCTCGGCGGGGCGTCGAGCACGCGGACCGAGAGGGCCTGCGCGCCGCGCTTGCCGTCGGCGATGCCGAACTCGAGGCGCGTGCCGGCGCGGACCGTGGCGCCCGCGGGCAGGGCGGACGCGTGCAGGAAGACCTCTTGGCCGTCGTCGGCGGCGATGAAGCCGAATCCCTTGTCGTCGTCGTAGAACTTGACCTTGCCGGTGGGCATCGATGAACCTCGCTCGTGTCGTGCCGGCGCGCCGATCCGCGGCGCCCGTCCACCCCCAGTCTAGGTCGCAGGCACACGTCGGCGCGCTGTCCTAAGCTGGTCTGGTGAGCACCGATCGTCCCGCCGCCGAGTCCCGCGTCATCCGCGTGCTCGCCTACATGGTCGCGGGCATCGTCCTCGCCGCCGTCGCCGCATTCATCGCCGTCATCATCGGCACGTTCGCCAACGCGGGCACCGAGCATTGGGCCGAGCAGGGCGTCTGGCCCATCGTGCTCGTGTTCCCCCTGATCGCGCTCCCGATCGGCATCCTCCTGATCATCGCGATCATGATCCTCAGCGCCGTGCGGCGCTCCCGGCAAGCCCGCGAGAAGTCGAGCTGAGCACCGCCCATGCTCGAGCTCGCCGCGAGGCTCCGCGCGATGTCGCGCGACGAGCTCGCGAGCGCGCTCGCGACGCGTGAGTTCGACCCGGCGGGTCTGAAAGACCTCTTCGACCTCGCCGAGGCGCTCCTCACGAACGACTCGCTCGACCACGTGCTGAGCAGGCTCGATCGCCCGCATCTCGGGGTGCTCGCCGTCGCTGCGACGCTCGCCGAGAGCGAGCCCGACGTCGGCGACGACCTCCTCGACCGAGAACTCAAGCGGCTCGAGGCATCCGACCGCATCCTCGCCGATCGCGCGACGCTCGTCGCCGACCTCGAATCGAAGCTGCTCGTCGTCGGGGGCGAACGCCGCGAGGTGCCGCACGCCGTGCGGGCGCGCCTGCTGCCCCGGCTCGGCGACGACCTGCCGACGGCGGCCGAACTCGTCGCCCCGGCGCCTGCCGCGCTCGCGCCCGTCGACGAAGTCGACCGCACGATCCTCGCCCGGCTCGGCTCCGAGGCGGCGTATGCGACGGTCGCGGCGGCGACCGAGCTCGTCGCGGCGCTCGGACTGCAGCCCGCGCGCGAGCTCGCGAAGGGCGGCCTGTCGCTGCCCGACTCGAAGCGGCTCGCCGAAGCGACGGGCGTCGAACTCGACGAGGTGCCCAAGCTGTTCCGCCGCGCGCTCGAGACGGGGCTCGTCGTGCGCGACGGCGCGTATTGGCTCGAATCCGACCTGGGCGGGGCGTGGGCGCTCACGTCGGCGGCCGAGCGCTGGCGGCGGCTCGCCGAGGCCTGGCGCGACCGCGTGCCCGTCGCCCTCCGCGAACTCGTCGCGCGGCGCACCGAGACGCTCTCGGCGACGGCGTTCCGCGACGACGTGCGCTGGCTCTACCCGGCGGGCGGGCGCTGGCTCGACGAGGGCCTCGAGCGGCTCCGCGACGAAGCCGCCGCCCTCGGACTGTCGGTGGGCGGCGAGCCCGTCGAGGCCGGTCGACTCGTGCTCGCGGGCGAACTCGACCGCGCCGCCGAAGACGTCGCGTCGCGGTTCCCGACCCAGGTCGACCGCGTGTACCTCCAGCACGACCTCTCGGTCGTCTCTCCGGGGCCGCTCGAACCCGCGATCGACGCACGACTGCGGTCGTTCGCCGACCTCGAGGCGCGCGACCTCGCCTCCACCTATCGCGTCAGCGCGGCATCCGTCAATCGCGGCTTGGCCGCGGGTGAATCGGCCGAGTCGATCCGCTCGTTCCTCTCGTCGATCTCGCTCACGGGCGTGCCGCAACCGCTCGACTACCTCATCGGCGAGGCCGCGAGGCGCTTCGGCAGTGTGCGCGTCGCGCAGGCGCCCGAGTCCGAGCTGCCCGCGCGCACGACGATCCGGTCCGACGACCCGCAGCTCGTCGGCACGCTCGAGGTCGATCAGGCCCTGTCCTCGCTCGCCCTCCGCCGCGCCGACGAGCACCGGCTGCTCTCGCGCTTCGCGCCCGACGTCGTGTTCTGGGCGCTCTCCGACGCGCGCTACCCGGTCGCGGCAGAAGACGCCGACGGACGCATCGTGCGGCTCCGCCGACACCGGCTCGCAAGCGCTCCCCCGCCGCCGCCCAAGGCCGACCCGATCGTCGAGCTCCTCGACCGACTGCTCGCCGTCGCGTCGGGCCCGGCGACCGAGCAGGCCTGGCTCGCCCGCCAGCTCGAAGCCGCCGCGCGCGCGAAAGAGACGCTCACGGTCACCGTGCTCATGCCCGGCGGGCAGACCGCCGACTACCTCCTCGCGCCCGCGAGCGTCGCCAACGGCAGACTCCGCGCACGCGACCGCAAGGCCGACATCGAGCGCACGCTGCCGCTCTCGGCGATCGCAGCCGTCGGGCCCGCGCCGGCAGACCTCGGCTGAGACATCCGCCCGCTCTCCACACCACCCGGCCCCCTGGGCCGACCCTCACGGAACGGGCGTAGACTCGACGGTTATGTCAGACGGCCCCCTGATCGTGCAGAGCGACCGCACCGTGCTGCTCGAGGTCGCGAATCCCCTTGCCGAGGATGCGCGCCACGACCTCGCGGTGTTCGCCGAGCTCGAGCGCGCACCCGAACACGTCCACACGTACCGCATCACGCGCCTCGGGCTGTGGAACGCCCGCGCCGCCGGCCACACCGCAGAAGACATGCTCGGCACGCTCGAGAAGTACGCGAAGTTCCCCGTGCCGCAGACGGTGTCGGTCGACATGCGCGAGACCGTCGCTCGCTACGGGCGGCTCGTCGTCGATCGCACCGACGACGGCGCGCTGCGCCTCCGCAGCGACGACATCGCCGTGCTCACCGAGGTCGCGAACGCCAAGCGCATCGCGCCGTTCCTCGCCGAGCGCATCGACGACGAAAGCTTCCTCGTGGCGCCGTGGGCGCGCGGCGCGTTGAAGCAGGAACTCGTGAAGCTCGGCTGGCCGGCCGAGGACCTCGCGGGCTACACGCCCGGCACGCCCCACGACATCGACCTCGATCAGAGCGGCTGGCAGCTGCGCGGCTACCAGCAGCAGGCGGTCGACAACTTCTTCGACGGCGGCTCGGGCGTCGTCGTGCTGCCGTGCGGCGCGGGCAAGACCCTCGTCGGCGCGGGCGCGATGGCGACCGCGAAGACGACGACCCTCATCCTCGTGACGAATACCGTGTCGGCCCGCCAGTGGCGCGACGAGCTGCTGAAGCGCACGAGCCTCACGCCCGAGGAGATCGGCGAGTACTCGGGCCAGGTGAAAGAGATCAAGCCCGTCACGATCGCGACGTACCAGATCCTCACGGCGAAGCGGAAGGGCGAGTACGCCCACCTGTCGCTCCTCGACGCCCTCGACTGGGGCCTCATCGTCTACGACGAGGTGCACCTGCTGCCCGCGCCCGTGTTCAAGCTCACGGCCGAGCTGCAGGCGCGCCGCCGCCTCGGCCTCACGGCGACGCTCGTGCGCGAAGACGGACGCGAGGGCGACGTGTTCTCCCTCATCGGCCCCAAGCGCTTCGACGCGCCGTGGAAGGAGATCGAGGCCCAGGGCTTCATCTCCCCGGCGGCCTGCTACGAGGTGCGCATCGACCTTCCGCAGTCCGAGCGGCTGCAGTACGCGGCATCCGCCGACGACGAGCGCTACCGCCTCGCGGCGACCGCGCCCGCGAAGCTCGGCGTCGTGAAGCAGCTCGTCGAGCGGCACGCGGGCGAGCGCATCCTCGTCATCGGACAGTACCTCGACCAGATCGACGAGCTCGCCGAAGCCCTCGATGCTCCGCAGCTCACGGGCGCGACGCCCGTCGACGAGCGCGAGCGGCTCTTCCAGGAGTTCCGCGACGGCCGCACGCCCGTGCTCGTCGTCTCGAAGGTCGCGAACTTCTCGGTCGACCTCCCCGAGGCGACGGTCGCGATCCAGGTGTCGGGCTCGTTCGGCTCGCGCCAAGAAGAGGCCCAGCGTCTCGGTCGCCTGCTGCGGCCGAAGGAGTCGGGTCTCTCGGCGAACTTCTACACCCTCGTCTCGCGCGACACCGTCGACCAGGACTTCGCGCAGAACCGGCAGCGGTTCCTCGCCGAGCAGGGGTACTCGTACACGATCCTCGACGCGCACGCGCTCGAGCCGGTGGCGTAGCCGCGCCCACGCCCGCGCCCGCGCCCGCGGCGTTTGTCGGACATCAGCGCGTTTGTCGGACGTGGGCACGCTCTCATGTCCGACAAACGCGCTGATGTCCGACAAACCGCGCGGGGGCAGGTCAGGCGCGCGAGTGCATCAGGCGCGCGTAGCGCAGGAGCAGCAGGTCGCCCGCGGGGATCGCGTGGACGAGCCGCATGGCTCTGGATGCCTCGGACGCGCCCTGCACGATGCGCCCCGCCGCACCGCCCACGAGGAGCGGGCTGAGGCTCAGGCACAGTTCATCGACGAGGTCGGCCTCGAGGAGCGCGCCGAACAGGTGCGGTCCGCCCTCGCACAGCACTTGGCGCAGGCCCTGATCGGCGAGCGCGTCGAGGGCCGCCGAGAGGTCGACGAGCTGCTCGCCCGCAACGAGCACGTCGGCGACCGCTTCGAGCGAAGCGAGGCGTCCAGCGCGAGCACCGGAATCCCCCGCGTCGCCCGCGCACGTCACGAGAATCGGCCGCGTCACGGCCTCGGCGAAGAACGGATGCGCCGGATCGAGGTCGAGGTCTCGCGACACGACCGCGATGCGGGGCTGCGGCTCGAGCCCGTGCGTGACGCGCCACGCCGAGGCATCCGCCCCGACTTCCACGCCGCCGTACCCTTCGGCGCGCACCGTGCCCGCCCCGACGAGCACGACGTCGGCGAGGGTGCGGATGACGCAGAGCGCGAGCCGGTCGGCGGCGTCGCCGAGTCCGCCGCTTCGGCCGTCGATCGTGACGGCGCCATCGAGGGACGACACGAAGTTCATGCGCACGCACGGGGTCGCTCGGTCGTCGAACGCGTACGCCGCGAGCAGCGAATCCCGTGTGACGGGCGACGCGGCGGCATCGGCGGGGGTGTTCACGGGTTCACGTCCCCCTGGTTGTGCTCCAAGAACACGGGCTCGCGCCATCCCTCGATCGCTTCGACCATGCGCACGGCGTCGACCGTCTCGCGCACGTTGTGCACGCGTACGATGCGCGCGCCGCGCTGGATGCACGCGACGGCCGCGGCGAGCGAGCCTTCGACGCGTTTCGTGCGTTCGCGCTGCCCGAGGCTCTCGCCGATGAAGTCCTTGTTCGAGAGGGCGACGAGGGTCGGGTAGCCGAGCGACGTGATTTCGGCGAGGCGGCGCGTGAGCTCGAGCGAGTGCCGGGTGTTCTTGTTGAGGTCGTGGCCGGGATCGACGACGAGGCGGTCGGATGCCACGCCCGCGCCCTCGGCGAGCGCCACGCGCTCGCGGAGGTACGCGGCGACCTCGGCGACGACGTCGTCGTAGTGCGGGCGCGGGTAGACGGTCCGCGGCCGCGCGAGGCTGTGGGTGACGACGACGGTCGCGCCGGTCTCGGCGACGACGCCGGCCATGGCAGGGTCGGAGAACCCCGTCGTGTCGTTCACGACGTGGGCGCCTGCGGCGATCGCGGCGCGGGCGACCTCTCCATGGAACGTGTCGACCGAGATGACGGCGCCTGCGCTCGCGAGCCCTTCGACGACGGGCACGACGCGGGCGATCTCCTCGTCGACCGGGACCGGCGGGCCGGGCGCGAACTTCGCGCCGCCGACGTCTACCCAGTCGGCGCCCTCGGCGATCGCTCGCAGGCCGGCCTCGACGGCGAGCGCGGTCGAGTCGGTGCGGCCCCGGTCATAGAACGAGTCGGGGGTGCGGTTGACGATCGCCATGACGGCGACCTGTCGGGCGAAGTCGAAGGTGCGCGGGCCGATGCGCCGGACGAAGTCGGTGCGTGCCGCGACGCCGCCGTCGAACGGGAGCGAGCCCGTGGCATCCGTCGCTCTGTCGAGGCGCGCCACCGCCTCGCCCGTCACTCGCCCGCTCCCGCGAGCGCGGCGAGCGGGATGTCGAGGTCGGCGAGCTTCTGCGGCGGCACGACGGCGCCCGAGCGGATGAGCCGCTGCACGTCGTCGTTGACGTCCCACACGTTGACGTTCATGCCCGCGACGACGGCGCCGTCGGCGACCCAGAACGCGACGAATTCGCGCTTGGCGAGGTCGCCGCGCACGACGACGTCGACGCCGTCGGCGGCCGCGAGTTCGCCGTAGCCCGAGTACTCCATGCCGAGGTCGTACTGGTCGGTGTAGAAGTAGGGGATCTCGTCGTAGTGCACCGACTCGCCGGCGAGCGCGCGCCCGGCGGCGCGCCCGCCCGCGTCGGCGTTCGCCCAGTGGTCGACGCGCAGATGGTGCCCCAGCCGGTCGTTCCAGACCGCGGCGACGTCGCCCGCCGCGTAGACGCCGTCGGCGCTCGTCGCGAAGCCCGCGTCGGTCGCGATGCCGCCTTCCGCGAGTTCGAGACCCGCGGATGCCGCGAGCCCGACGTTCGGCGTCGCGCCGATGCCGAACAGCACGAGGTCGGCGGGCAGTTCGTCGGCGGGCTCGTTTCGGGTATCGAGGACGACGGATGCCACGCGCCCGCCCCGTCCGCGCACGGCGGTGACGCTCGCGCCCGTGACGAACCGCACCCCGTGCTCCTTGTGCATCTCGAGGAACACGCGCCCGATCTTCTCGCCGATCGCACCCGCGAGCGGCACCTGCCCGCGGATGACGACGGTCACGTCGTTGCCGTACTCGCGTGCCGCGGCGGCGACCTCGAGCCCGATCCAGCCGCCGCCCGCGACGACGACGCGGCTGCCGCCGCCGCCGAGCTCGCGCTTCAACGCGGTCGCGTCGGGAAGTCTCCGCAGGTGCCGCACACCACGGAGCCCCGCGCCCGGGCCGCCGAACCGGCGCGGCGAGGCGCCCGTCGCGATCAGGAGCCGGTCGTAGCCGAGCGGCTCGCCGCCCGCGAGGAGCGTGCGCTTCGAGACATCCAGCGCCTCGGCCGTCGTGCTCCGCCGCACCTCGACGTCGTTCGTGCGATACCAGGCGGCGTCGAGCGGATACGCCGACGACGACGGATCCTTCCCGAGCAGATACCCCTTGGAGAGCGGCGGCCGCTCGTAGGGCAGACGCGGCTCGTCGGTCACGACGACGAGCGCGCCGTCGTACCCCGAGGCCCTGGCCGACTCGACCGCGCGGGCGGCCGCGAGGCCCCCGCCGACGACGATGATCCGTTCACGGGACGACATGGCAAGAGTCTTCCACGGCACGGCCGCGGCGCGCCCGGGTTCAGCAGACCCCCAGTCGGCACCCAGTCTCGCGTCGAAGGCCTGCCCGGAGACATCCGCGACACTCGAAGAATATTCAGTGAAGTTCCAGACGATCCGCAGCAGAATGGCAACATGAGTGACGGACCTCGCATTCTCATCGTCGACGACGAACCGAACATCCGCGACCTGCTCACCACGAGCCTCAGATTCGCGGGCTTCGCCGTCCGGGCCGTCGGCAACGGCGCGCAGACCATCTCGGCCGTGCTCGAAGAAGAGCCCGACCTCATCATCCTCGACGTCATGCTCCCCGACATGAACGGGTTCAGCGTGACCAAGCGGCTCCGCACGGCCGGCTACACGGCGCCCATCCTCTTCCTCACGGCCAAAGACGACACCGAAGACAAGATCACGGGCCTCACCGTCGGCGGCGACGACTACGTCACGAAGCCGTTCAGCCTCGACGAGATCGTCGCGCGCATCAAGGCGATCCTGCGCCGCACGATGCACGCCGAGGAAGACGCCGTCATCCGCACGGGCGAGCTTACGATGGACCAGGACACGCACGAGGTGTTCGTCGGCGACGTCGCCGTCGAGCTCTCCCCGACCGAGTTCAAGCTGCTCCGCTACCTCATGCTGAACCCCAACCGGGTGCTCTCGAAGGCGCAGATCCTCGACCACGTGTGGGAGTACGACTTCAACGGCGACGCGGGCATCGTCGAGAGCTACATCTCGTACCTCCGCCGCAAGCTCGACCAGCATTCGGCCGAACCGCTCATCCAGACCAAGCGCGGCTTCGGGTACATGCTGAAGTCCTCGAAGCCCTGACCGGATGTCTCGGCGCGCGCGCCTGCGGCTCGGAGAAGCGTCCCGATTCGGGGCACAGCCTCGGCCCAGGGAGCATTCGTAGACTCGCCCAGCCATGAATCAGTCCTTGTTCGAGCGGTGGAACCGCATCTCGCTCCGCACGAAGATCACCGGCGTGACCGTGCTCATGCTGACGCTGGGCCTGCTCGTGTCGGGCATCGGCACGGCCGCGATGCTGCGCGGGTTCGCTGAAGACCAGGTCGAGTCGAAGCTCCTGGCGCTCGCGACCTCCGAGAAGCTCGGCGAGTACTGGGACTCCTCGCGCGACGTGTTCATCGCCGTGTACTCGCCCGACGGGCAGTACCAGTCCGACAACTGGTCCGACCGGCCGGCCGGCGACCGCCCGCGCATCCCGCGGACGCTCACCCAGGTCGAGGTGCTCGCGCAGAACGAGGCCGGCTACGTCGTCCAGACCCTCGACGACATCGACGGGCACGCCGTGTTCCGCGCCGTCATGACGCTGCAGTCGATCGACGACCACGGCACGAACGCGGCCGTCCTCATCGCGATCTCGACGCGCGACAACGAGCAGCTGCTCGCGGCATACCTCACGATCTTCCTCGGCTTCGGGCTCGGCGTCATCCTCGTCGGGGCGCTCCTCACGCGCATGCTCGTGACGTCGACGTTCACGCCGCTCCGCGAGGTCGAGGCGACCGCAGCGGCGATCGCCGACGGCGACTTCAGCCAGCGCCTCACGGCCGCGACGCCCAATACCGAGGTCGGCAGGCTCACGAGGTCGCTCAACACGATGCTCAACCGCATCGACCGGGCGTTCCGCGACCGCGCGCGCACGATCGACCAGATGCGCCGGTTCGTGGGCGACGCGTCGCACGAGCTCCGCACGCCGCTCGTGTCGGTGCGCGGCTACGCCGAGCTCTACCGCATGGGTGCCTTGCAGACCCCGCAAGAGGTCGCGCAGGCGATGGACCGCATCGAGAAGGAGGCGATCCGCATGGGCGGGCTCGTCGAAGACCTTCTCGCGCTCGCCCGCCTCGACGAGGCCAAGCCCCTCGAACTCGCCGAGGTCGACCTCGTCCCGCTCGCGCGCGACGCGGCCCTCGACCAGATGGCCGCGCAGCCGCTCCGCAAGATCACGGTCATCGCGCCCGAAGATCGGCCGGCGGATGCCTCGGGCACGGCGCCCGTCCTCCACGTCGAGCTCGAACCGTCCGCGGCGAAGGGCGTCCGCGGGTCGACGATCGCGTTCGCCGGCGCCACGCTCGCGCGGCTCCGCGGACGACGCGTGCGCGGCCGTACGGGCGACCCCATCCTCGCGACGCAGCCGATCGCGAAGGTCGAGCTCGACGCGGCCGGCCTCGCCGTCGGGCCGTCGGCGCCTTCGTCGGCTCCCGCGGCGAGCGCCGCCGCCGCCGGTGCCGTCGCGGCGAGCGCCGCCGCGAAGCCCGAGCCGACGAAGGTGCCCACCCGCACCGTGCGCCGCGCCGTCGTGCTCGCCGAAGAGAACAAGATCCGCCAGGTCATCACGAACCTCATGGGCAACGCCGTGCGGTTCACGGCCGACGACAGCCCCCTCGAGATCCAGGTGTCGGTCGACGACGAGGCCGAGCAGGCGACGATCGCGGTCGTCGACCACGGCGAGGGCATCCCGCCCCAGATCCGCGAGAAGATCTTCCAGCGGTTCTGGCGCGCCGACACCTCCCGCGCCCGCGAGACGGGCGGTTCGGGCCTCGGGCTCGCGATCGTGTCGTCGATCGTCGCAGCGCACAACGGCTCCGTCGACGTCGTCGAGACGCCCGGCGGCGGCGCGACGTTCCGGGTGACGCTCCCGCTCGCGGGGTCGGCGGCTGCGCCGCAGTCCGTCACGGCGGGCTGAGCGCTCCTCCACAGACGGTCCGACGGCCGGATGATTCGAGCCCGACGCCGTTCACGGCCGACGGCGCCGTCGCGCTGCCTACCTTGGGGGCTCTCAGCCCACTCGTGAAGGAGTCACACCATGTCCGCCTACAACGTCGACGCCGAACAGGTCCACGCCGCCACCCTGTCCACCCAGCACACGATCACACGGATCCAGACCGACGTGCAGACGCTGCTCTCCCAGCTCACGGGCCTGCAGTCGACGTGGTCGGGTCAGGCGTCGCTCGCGTTCCAGTCGGCCGTGACCGACTGGCGCGCCACGCAGCTCCAGGTCGAGCAGAGCCTCGCGGGCCTGAACCGCGCGCTGTCGACCGCCGGCACCCAGTACGCCGAGACCGAGGCTGCGAACGCGCGGCTGTTCCTCCGCTGAGCTGCACCGCGCCGCACACGACGAAGGGCGCCTCCCCTCTCGGGGAGACGCCCTTCGTGCGTTTCGCTGTCGCGGCGCGAGCCGCGGCGGTGCGGTCGGGACTTAGAAGTCCATGCCGCCCGTCGGGTCGCCGACCGGAGCCGCCACCTTCTCGGGCTTGTCGGCGACGACGGCCTCGGTCGTGAGGAAGAGGCCCGCGATCGACGCGGCGTTGAGCAGCGCCGAACGGGTGACCTTCACCGGGTCGTTGATGCCCGCGGCGAGCATGTCGACGTACTCGCCGGTCGCGGCGTTGAGGCCCTGGCCGACGGGGAGGTTGCGCACGCGGTCGGCCACGACGCCCGGCTCGAGGCCGGCGTTGAGGGCGATCTGCTTGAGCGGGGCGTCGATGGCGACCTTGACGATGTTGGCGCCGGTCTGCTCGTCGCCAGTGAGCTCGAGCTTCTCGAACGCCGTCTTGCCGGCCTGGATGAGCGCGACGCCGCCACCGGCGACGATGCCCTCTTCGACGGCGGCCTTCGCGTTGCGGACGGCGTCTTCGATGCGGTGCTTGCGCTCCTTGAGCTCGACCTCGGTGGCCGCGCCCGCCTTGATGACGGCGACGCCGCCGGCGAGCTTGGCGAGGCGCTCCTGGAGCTTCTCGCGGTCGTAGTCCGAGTCGGTGTTCTCGATCTCGGCGCGGATCTGCGCGACGCGGCCAGCGATCGCGGTCTCGTCGCCGGCACCCTCGACGATGGTCGTCTCGTCCTTGGTGATGATGACCTTGCGGGCCTGGCCGAGCAGGTCGAGGGTCACGTTCTCGAGCTTGAGGCCGACCTCTTCCGAGATGACCTGGCCGCCGGTGAGGATCGCGATGTCCTGGAGCTGCGCCTTGCGGCGGTCGCCGAAGCCGGGGCCTTGACGGCGACCGACTTGAAGATGCCGCGGATCTTGTTGACGATGAGCGTCGCGAGGGCCTCGCCGTCGACGTCCTCGGCGATGATGAGGAGCTGCTTGCCCGTCTGGATCACCTTGTCGACGATGGGGAGCAGGTCCTTGATGTTCGAGACCTTGCTGTTGACGATGAGGATGTACGGGTCTTCGAAGACCGCTTCCTGGCGCTCGGGGTCGGTGACGAAGTACGCCGACAGGTAGCCCTTGTCGAAGCGCATGCCCTCGGTGAGCTCGAGCTCGGTGCCGAACGTGTTCGACTCCTCGACCGTGACGACGCCTTCCTTGCCGACCTTGTCGATGGCCTCGGCGATGAGCGCGCCGATCTGCTCGTCGGCGGCCGAGATCGAAGCCGTGGCGGCGATCTCCTCCTTGGTCTCGACCTCCTTGGCGTTCGCGATGAGTTCGGCCTCGACGGCCGCGACGGCCTTCTCGATGCCGCGCTTGAGCGAGATGGGGTCGGCGCCTGCGGCGACGTTGCGGAGGCCCTCGCGGACGAGCGCCTGGGCGAGGACGACCGAGGTCGTGGTGCCGTCGCCGGCGACGTCGTCGGTCTTCTTGGCGACCTCCTTGACGAGCTCGGCGCCGATCTTCTCGTACGGGTCGTCGAGCTCGATCTCCTTGGCGATGGACACGCCGTCGTTCGTGATCGTGGGCGCACCCCACTTCTTCTCGAGCACGACGTTGCGGCCGCGCGGGCCGAGGGTCACCTTGACCGCGTCGGCGAGCGTGTTGAGGCCACGCTCGAGACCACGGCGGGCCTCCTCGTTGAAAGCGATGATCTTTGCCATGTGTGTCTCTCGTCCCTTCCGGACGTACTGGAGATTCTGGGGTTAGCACTCAGATCAGATGAGTGCTAACAGAGATTCTGGCACTCTCGACCCACGAGTGCAAGACGAGCGGATGCCTCGAAGTCACGCCGAACGAGGCATCCGGCGCCGTTCCCGACCCCTGTTCGCTCAGGGCGCGAACGCGACCGATCCGTCCTCAAGGGGCACGAGCTCGAACCACGTCGTTCCGGGCGCGAGCGGCAGCGGCGAACCGTCGTCGGCGGTCAGCGCGAGCATCGACTCGCGCCCGGCCTTCGACCACGCGCCGTGCGCCGTTCGCCCGCCGACCGACACCCACGCCTCGCCTCCGCCGTCGAGGACGGTGCGGGGAACCTCGCCGTAGCTCCAGTCGATCGAGAGGCGGATGGTCACGACGTTCGTCGCGCGCACCCGGTCGCCCGACGCCTCGAAGTCGGGATCGCCCTCTTGAGAGCGGAGCCAGACGCCGTTCGCCCCGTCCCACTCCCACGACGGGAAGCGGGCGTCGGAGAAGACCGCGTCGATGCGCGACGTCGGCTGTGCGGCGAAGCGGGGCGCCGCGAGCGGATCGGCGGCGCCGTAGGCGCCGAGCACGGGCGGAGGCGGCAGTTCGGGGTAGCGGGCGACCGCCTCGGCCGCCTTGAGGATGACGTCGTGCGGCCCCGGCCGCTCGTCGGCCCGGTAGAAGAGTCCGGTGTCGTCGTAGTCGAAGACGAGGTTCGGCAGCGGAGTCGACATCATCATGTCGACGAACTGCTCCTGCCCGCCCGAATAGGCGATGAGCCCGCCGAACGGCGTGATGATGTCGGGGTCCATCGGCCGGATCGACCGAACGGGGCCGATCTCGTCGGGGACATCCGACTGCCAGATCGAGAGGTACCTCGTGATGCCGCCCTCGACCAGTTCTTCGAAGACGACATCGGCACGGTTGAGGGCGACCTGCGGGCGCGCGTCGACGTGGTTGTCGATCTTGACGCCGAGCGAGGGATGCGCCGCGGCCCCCGGCTCGACGAGCGTGCCCCGGATGGGCGCGAAGGCGATCGGAGCGGGCGCGGCGACCGCTGCCGGCACGGCACGCGTGGGCTCGGTGGGTTCGGGCGTCTCGGTCGGCCTCGGCGGCCCGTCCGTTGTGCACCCCGCGAGCAGGAGCGCCGTGATCCCGAGCACGGCGAAGGCCGCAGTCCGCCCGACGGCCCGAGCCGCATGCCCCGCCATGGCGGCATGCTAGCGAGCGGGGCGGGCCGTCGGGCGGCGGCACGCGGGCGGACACGCCGCACGATTCGAGACATCCGGAACTGCGAGACATCCACCGATTCGAGACATCCGCCGATTCGAGACATCCGCCGATTCGAGACATCCGCCGATTCGAGACATCCGCCGATTCGAGACACCCGGATGTCGCGACGCGCGCCCCGCACGCACGGAACGCGCCGCCCGGCGAACCGGACGGCGCGTTCGCGTCTGAGATCAGGCGGGGCGGACCGATTCGGCCTGCGGCCCCTTCGAGCCGGTGCCGACCTCGAAGACGACCTGCTGGCCCTCTTCGAGCACCTTGTAGCCGGCCATGTCGATCGCGGAGTAGTGGACGAACACGTCCTGACCCCCGCCGTCGACGGTGATGAACCCGTAACCCTTTTCAGCGTTGAACCACTTGACGGTTCCGTTCGCCATTCTTGCTCCAATGCGTTGTTGCAGTGTGTCGTCAGCACGTGCCTGTTGCCTGTACCGGGCCTCCGTTCGTGCTGACGTTGCGGCGTTCCACACGGGTTCGAGCGACCGTTTCCAGATTGGAGGGCGCCGGGCAGGGTGCACAAGAGTCTGCAGCGCGCGAATTGTCGCAGAATGGCAACGATTCGGGCGAATCCGCCCGCTTTCTTGCGGGATGGGCCCATCCGAGCGGGAATCCGAGGCATTTCGCCCCGAGTCGCCCGATGACGCTCCGTTCAGCCCGCGGCGCCCACCGCGGTCGCGAAGTCGGAGGCGACGACGAGGACGAGCGGCGTGCCGATCTCGGCGAACTTCGGGTCGAGTCGCACTTCGGCCTCGGGGATGAACTGGGCGACTCCGCGGGCGGCGCCCTCGAGCTCGGGCGTCGCGTAGTAGACGTAGGTCTCGGTGAGGTCGCTCTCGCTCGCGTTCGCCGTGGTGCCGATCGGCACCCCGTTCGCCGTGAGCAGTTCCGCGGCCTGGCCGGCGAGCCCCGTGACCTCGGTGCCGTTCAGCACCGTGACCGGCTGGTTCGGGTCGACGACGGGCTCGGCCGTCTGGGTCGGCTCGGGCGTCTGGGTCTGGACGGGCTGCTGCGCGTCGCCGAAGTCGAGGCGGTCGTTGAAGAGCGAGATCGCGACGATGCCGCCCACGACGAGCACGACGGTCGCGAGGGCGGCCCACCCGAACGCGACCCAGCCCGCACCGCGGCGCCTCGGGGCACGGTGGGCGCCGATGCGGTCGATGCCGGCGGGGATTCGGTCGAACCGGTCGCTGGGGAACTTCTGAGCCATGGAGTCCAGTCGGGTCGGGGTCGTCGGGGTCAGTCGAGACGACCGACAGACAGGATACGACGGCGCGCTCGGGCTTCAGCCCTCGCGTCGCGCATCCGCTGCAGTCGCTTGACGAGCATGGGGTCGTGGCGGAGGGCCGCCGGCGAGTCGATGAGTTCGGCGAGGATCCGGTGGTAGCGCGCGCTCGAGAGGTCGAACGCGGCCCTGATCGCCTCGGCCTTCGCCGCCGGATTGGCGTCGGCGGTCGCCTCGAACTCGAGGATGCGCCGTGCGCGCTCGTCGAGTGAGGAACCGGGGGACGGTTCGGGTGAGCGCTCCGACGCCGGTTCGCCCATCTCCGCCTCCTCCGCGCACTTCCGCGCTCTTCCGCGCTCTCACGCGCGGCAGCATCCGCGCACGTCCACATCCTAGGCAGGCCTTCCCTGTGAGGCGGCCGCCGCGCTCGGCGCGCCCCGTGCCGCGGGCCTCGTGGGAACACATCGTCACGCACGCCGGTTGCCCATGATGCGCGGCTAGGCTGTCAGCGCTCAGCGAGGCGCCGGACCGAAACCGGCAGAGGGAGAATCATGGGGTACCGCGTCCAGAAGTCCGACGACGAGTGGCGCGCCGAGCTCGGCGCCGACCAGTACGCCGTGCTCCGCGAAGCCGCGACCGAGCGCGCCTGGACGGGCGAGCTCCTCGACGAGCACCGCGCGGGCGTCTACACCTGTGCGGCGTGCAACGCCGAACTCTTCAAGAGCGGCACGAAGTTCGACTCGGGCTGCGGATGGCCGAGCTTCTACGAGTCGGTGCGCCCCGAGGCGGTCGAGCTCATCGAGGACGACTCGCTCGGCATGGTCCGCACCGAAGTGCGCTGCGCCGCGTGCGGCTCGCACCTCGGCCACGTCTTCCCCGACGGGTTCGGCACGCCGACGGGCGACCGCTACTGCATGAACTCGATCGCGCTCGGCTTCACGCCCGAGGCGTGAGCGAGCGGGCATGAACGAGAAGGCGGCCGGCGGCGCGCCGGTCCGCGAGGCTGCGCTCGCGAGACGTTCGGCGCCCAAGGTGACGGATGTCTCGCCCGACGACGCCGAACTGCGCTCGCTCATCGCCGCCGCGGGGCGGGTCGCCGATCACGCGTCGCTCGAGCCGTGGCGGCTCGTCGCGCTCCGCGGCGACGCGCGGGCGCGCCTCGGGGACGCCCTCGTCGAGGCAGCCGGGCTCGAGGGCCCCGACGCCGAGAAGCTCCGCGGGAAGCCCCTCAGGGCACCCCTGCTCGTCGCCGTCGTCGCACGCACGCAGGAGGGACATCCGAAAGTCCCCGTGTGGGAGCAGGACGCGATGGCCGCGGGCGTCGCCCACCTCTTGAGCCTCCTCCTCGACGAAGCCGGCTGGGGCGTCATGTGGCGCACCGGGCCGCACGTGCGCCATGACGCCGTCGCCGCCGTGCACGGGCTCGCGCCCGGCGAGCACCTGCTCGGCTGGCTCTACGTCGGCGGCGTCCCCGCCGACGCGAGCCGCGACCGGCACCGGCCGGTCGACGCGTCGCGGTTCCTCACGACGCTCGACTGAGCCTCGCTCACTGCTCGCCGCGCGCTCGCCTCGCGAGTCGAGCGAGCGGGGCGAGCCGTCCGCTCGCGACCGCGACGGCGACGAACGCGAGCACGGTGCCGCCGATCGTCGCTGCGTCGGCGTGCCGACCCGCCGCGGGCAGCAGCAGGTCGAGCGCGAGCGCCGCCGAGAGCTGGCCCGCGATCGTCGCGAGGCTGAGGAGCAGCACGCCAGTGCGCCGGACGATGATCGCCGTGCCCGCGATGAAGACGCACCCGATCGCGCCGCCCAGGTAGAGCCACGCCTCGGTCGGAAGCGGCTCGGGCAGCCCGACCGCGGCGAGGTGCACGCCCCACGCGATGACGAGCACGGCCGTGCCGACGAGGAAGTTCAGGAACGTCGAGGTCAGCGCGCTATCGGCCGCGACGCGCACACGGCCGTTGACGGCCTGCTGCCAGCCGATGCCGAGGCCCGCCGCGAGCGGCATGACGACGAGCCAGATCGAGGACCCGCCCGCGAGCTGCGACGACACCGACCACGCGACCGCGACGAGGGCGAGGACGGCACCCGTCACGCGGGCGGCGGTGAGCGGATGCTTCCCGCCGGGCCCGAGGCCGATGACGTCGATCACGAGGCTCGACGTCGTCTGCCCGGCGACGATCGCGACCGTGAAGAGCGCGACGCCGAGGATCGCGGCCGTGAGGCCCTGGCTCAGCACGAGGAACGCGCCTGCGGCGCCGCCCACGAGCATCCACCACTTGAGCGCCCCGCCTCGCAGCGCCGCCCGGATGCCCGCGAACCCCGCCCGACCGCGCTTCGAGAACGCGAGCGCGACCGCGAGGATCACGAGGCCCGACCCGAACGAGATGACGGCCGCCGAGAACCCGTCGTCGAGGCGGCGGCCGAGCTCGCCGTTGATGCGGGACTGCACCGACATGAGCGCGCCGCACACGACGGCTGCGACGAGCGCGACCCACATGGGGAACTGCCGAGGCGGGCGCGAGACATCCGGATGATTCGACGGATTCGTCACTGGGCGGCCTCCTGGCTCTGGATCGGCCGCATCGCCGTCGGGATTGTCGGAAGAGAGCCGGCTGCGGGACTCGAACCCGCAACCACCGCTTTACAAGAGCGGTGCGCTACCAATTGCGCCAAGCCGGCAAGACACCCCATGCTACCCGGAGACGGGGGGCGTGCAGAGGGCCGGGGCGTACTCGCCCCGGCCCTCCGGTCTCATCGCACGCGACCGCTACGGGGTCGGCGTGGGGGTCGGGGTGGGCGTCGCCTCGGCGTCGGTGTCGAGCGAGGACTCGCTCGCCGCCTGCGTCACGAACGCCTGGAACTCCTCGGGGTCTTCGAGGGAGCCGCCGTACGACTTGCCGTTCACGAGGACGGTGGGGGTGCCCTGCACGTTCGGGATGTCCGAGTTCGGGATGGGGCCGCCGAGCGCGCGCGCCGTCGAGGCCTGCACCCACGCCTTGAACTGCTTCGAGCCGATGCAGCGCTCGACCTCCGACAGGTTCGAGACGCCCGCCTGCCCGGCGAGCGACTTGAGCTCGTCGTCGGTGAGGCCCGTCGAACCCTCTTCGGGCTGGTTCGCGAAGAGGATCTGGTTGAAGTCGAAGAACGAGTTCGGGGAGTTGTCGGCGACGCAGGCCGCGGCGTTCGCCGCACGCAGCGAGTACTGGGTGCCCGCCGATCGGTTCGTCAGGATCGCGATGGGGTGCACCTCGAGGGTCGCCGCGCCCGACTCGACGAGGGTGCGGATGTTCTCGCCGTTCGTGGTCTCGAACTGGCCGCAGAACGGGCACAGGTAGTCGACGTACATGACGATGTTGGCGACGTCGCCCGAGTCGTCTTGCACAGTGGGAATGGGGTCGTCGTCGGGCTGGAGCGCCTTCGTCTCGGCGGCGGTGATCGTGCCGTCGACGCCCGAGAGCACGATGCCGTCGCTCGCCATGTTGCGGGGGCCGGGGCCGGCGGGCTGCGTGTTCTGGATCACGATGCCCACGATGAGCGCGGCGACCGCGATCACGGCGACGACGACGCCGCCCTGGATGAGGAGCTTCTTGCGGCGGTCGCGCTTCTTCTGCTCTTCACGGAGGATCCGGGCCTTCTCCCTGGCCGCGTCCCTCCGCTCGTTACGGGTCGGGCGTGGCTGGTTGGATCCGCCGATGCTCATCGATGATCACTCCGGGTCTGCTGTGGGGGCACGCGCGCGTCGGTGCTCGCGAACGCAACCACGATAGTAGGAACGGAGCCTGGGAATCGGCCAAACCCGTCCAACGACGGGTCATCCGGGGCTCGGGTTGCACGTGCCCGCGCGCATGCGATACTGAGTGGGCGTCGCTGACGACGCACTCATCCATTCACTACGGATCGTCCGGCACGTACCTGCCGGTGAAGGAGAAGAACAACCATGGCATCCGTCACGTTCGACAAGGCCACGCGCCTCTACCCGGGCGGCACCCGCCCCGCCGTCGACAAGCTCGACCTCGAGATCGCCGACGGCGAGTTCCTGGTCCTCGTCGGCCCCTCGGGCTGCGGCAAGTCGACCTCGCTCCGCATGCTCGCCGGCCTCGAAGAGGTCAACGACGGCAACATCTTCATCGGCGACCGCAACGTCACCGACGTGCCGCCGAAGGACCGCGACATCGCGATGGTCTTCCAGAACTACGCGCTCTACCCGCACATGACCGTCGCCGAGAACATGGGCTTCGCGCTCAAGATCGCGGGCGTCGGCAAGGAGGAGCGCGCCGCGCGCGTCCTCGAGGCGGCCAAGCTCCTCGACCTCGAGCCCTACCTCAACCGCAAGCCCAAGGCCCTCTCGGGCGGTCAGCGTCAGCGCGTCGCCATGGGCCGCGCGATCGTGCGCCAGCCCCAGGTGTTCCTCATGGACGAGCCGCTGTCGAACCTCGACGCGAAGCTCCGCGTGCAGACCCGCACCCAGATCGCGTCGCTCCAGCGCCGCCTCGGCGTCACCACGGTCTACGTCACGCACGACCAGACCGAGGCGCTCACGATGGGCGACCGCATCGCCGTGCTGAAGGACGGCCTGCTCCAGCAGGTCGGCTCCCCGCGCGACCTCTACGAGAAGCCGCAGAACGTGTTCGTCGCCGGCTTCATCGGCTCCCCCGCGATGAACCTGTTCACGACCGACATCGCCGACGGCGGCGTCAAGTTCGGCTCCTCGGTCATCCCCGTCGAGCGCGACACCCTCGCGGCCGCGAGCGGCACGCAGGTCACGGTCGGCGTCCGCCCTGAAGACATCGTCGTGTCGACGACCGAGGGCGAAGGCCTCAAGGTCGCCGTCGACCTCGTCGAGGAGCTCGGCGCCGACGGCTACCTCTACGGCCACTCCGACATCGAGGGCAAGCGCACCGACATCGTCGCGCGCGTCGACGGCCGTTCGCACCCGTTCGCGGGCGACACGGTCTACCTGACGGCGACGCCGGGCCACGTGCACACGTTCGACGCCGAGTCGGGCGAGCGCCTCGGCGGCCGCGTCATCGCCGGCTGAGCGACCCCGTTTACGCAGAACGCCGGTCGGGCTTCGGCCCGGCCGGCGTTCTGCATGTCCGGGCGCGCTGCGGAATCGAACGGGCACGAGACATCCGGATGCCTCCGACGCCGCCCATCTGCGAGGATCGACCCATGAGCGGCTCCCTCTCGATCACCTCGGCGTTCCCCGACCCGGCGCTCCTCGACCTGCCGTGGGACCTCCCCCTCGAGTCGTGGCCCACCGACACGATCGCCGCGCTCCCGAAGGGCATCTCACGCCACCTCGTGCGCTTCGCGCACCTCGGCGGGTTCGTCGTCGCCATCAAGGAGACGACCGACGAAATGGCGAGCGGCGAATACGACCTGCTGCGCGCGCTGCAGCGGCTCGAGATCCCGTGCGTCGACCCCGTCGCCGTCATCTCGAATCGCAGCGACGACGAGGGCAACCCGCTGAAGCCCGTCCTCGTGACGCGGCATCTGCGGTTCTCGCTCCCCTATCGGGCGCTGTTCTCCCAGACGCTGCGGCCCGACACGGCGACCCGGCTCGTCGACGCCCTCGCCGTGCTCCTCGTGCGCCTGCACATCGTGGGGTTCTTCTGGGGCGACGTGTCGCTTTCGAACACCCTCTTCCGGCGCGACGCCGGCGCGTTCGCGGCCTACCTCGTCGACGCCGAGACGGGCAAGCTCTACGACGGCGGCCTCTCGAACGGGCAGCGCGAGAACGACCTCGAGATCGCTCGCGTCAACATCGCGGGCGAGCTCCTCGACCTCGAGGCGGGCGGGCGGGTCTCCGACGGTCTCGACCCCATCGGCATCTCGAACGGCATCGTCGACGCGTATCGCAACCTGTGGCAAGAGCTCACAGGCTCCGAGTCGTTCTCCACGACCGAGCGGTGGCGCATCAACGAGCGCGTCAATCGGCTCAACGATCTCGGCTTCGACATCGAGGAGCTCGCGATCAAGACCGACGAGTCGGGCACGACGGTACGCATCCAGCCGAAGGTCGTCGACGCCGGACACCACCAGCGGCGGCTCCTCCGGCTCACGGGCCTCGACACGGGCGAGAACCAAGCGCGGCGGCTCCTGAACGACCTCGACTCGTACCGCGCGGCCTACGACAAGGCCGACCTCGACGAAGAAATGGTCGCCCACGAGTGGCTCATGCGCGTGTTCGAGCCCGTCGTCAGGGCGATCCCGGTCGACCTGCGCGGCAAGCTCGAACCGGCCGAGGTGTTCCACCAGTTGCTCGAGCACCGGTGGTTCATGGCGCAGCAGGCGGGACACGACGTGCCGCTCGCCGAGGCCGTCGCGAGCTACGTCGCCAACGTGTTGCGCCACCGCCGCGACGAGGCGACGATGATCGACCCGCCCACGGGTGCGATCACAGCGGCGATGCCCGTCATCGAGACGTCGGCGATCGCCGTCGTCGATCCCGACGACGAGGGCGACTGGCGGCTCAAGGTCTGAGCGCGTGAAGCGCTACTCGGCGAGCGCCGCCCGACTGCGCGCGATCTCGTAGAGCGTGACCGACGCGGCGATGCCGGCGTTCAGCGACTCGGTGGCAGCCGAGATCGGGATCGACACGATCGCGTCGCACGTCTCGGTGACGAGCCGCGAGAGGCCCTTGCCCTCGCTGCCGACGACGATCGCGACGGGACGGTCGGCGAAGTCGAGGTCGGGCAGCGACACGTCGCCGTCGCCGTCGAGTCCGAGGACGAAGACGCCGCGCTCCTTCAGGCTCTTGAGGGTCTGCGTGAGGTTCGGTGCCATCGCGACGGGGATGCGCGCGGCGGCGCCCGCCGACGTCTTCCACGCCGCTGCCGTGACGCCGACCGAGCGGCGCTGGGGCACGATGACGCCGTGTCCGCCGAAGGCGGCCGTCGAGCGGATGATCGCACCGAGGTTGCGAGGGTCGGTGATGCCGTCGAGCGCGACGAAGAGCGGGGTCTCGTCGCCCGAGAGCACCTCGTCGAGGAGCTCGATGGGGTGGGCGTACTCGTAGGGCGGCACCTTGAGCCCGAGGCCCTGGTGCACGCCGCCGTCGCCCGCGAGCCGGTCGAGCTCGGGCCGCGTGACCTCGAGGATCGGGATGCCGCGGTTGGTCGCGACCTTCATGGCCTCGCGCACGCGGTCGTCCATCTCGACGCGCTGGGCGACGTACAGGGTCGTCGCGGGGATGCGCGTGCGGAGCGCCTCGACGACCGAGTTGCGGCCCGTCACGATCTCGGACTCGTCGCCCGACTTCGAGCGACGCTGGGCTCCGGATGCCCCGCGGGGCGCGCCGGGGCGCTGTGCGCGTTGCCCGGGCACGCCCTTGCCGCCTGCGGCGGCGTACCGCTCGCGTGCGGCCTTGGCTTTGCCGGCGGGGTGCCAGGCGCGATCTTCGGCCTTGGGCGTCGGGCCCTTGCCCTCGAGCGACTTGCGCCCGTGGCCGCCCGTGCCGACCTGCTTGCCGTGTCCGCCCTTGCGGACGGCGCCGCTGCGCGGCTTTCCGCTGCTGCCCTTCATGAGGTCAAGCTCCAATGCGTTCCGGAAGACGAATCTTCGATGGTGATGCCCGCGTCCGCCAGTTCCGCTCTGAGGCGGTCGGCTGCGGCGTAGTCTTTGTCGGCGCGCGCGATGCGCCGGTCTTCGATGAGGCGTTCGACGAGGGCGCCGAGCGCGCGGGTCGCAGGACCCGAGTCCGCGTGCGCCCAGTGCGGGTCGCGCGGGTCGATGCCGAGCACGCCGACCATCGCGACGACCTGCCCGTGGGCGACGGCGGCTTCGTCGAGCTCCTCCGCGTCGAGCGCCTGGTTGCCGGCCCGCACGGTGTCGTGCAGCACGGCGAGCGCCTGCGGCACCCCGAGGTCGTCGTCCATGGCGTCGGCGAATGCGTCGGGCACGACGGGAGCGCCCGTCCCCGCGAAGCGGGTGCCCGCGAGTCGGCGCTCGACGCGCACGAGGAAGGTGCGGATGCGGTCGACGGCGGCCTCGGCGTCGGCGAGCGAGCCCGGAGTGTAGTCGAGCGTCGACCGGTAGTGCGCCTGCCCCAGGAGGTATCTGACGGCGAGTGGAGACGCGAGCCCCAACAGTTCGGACGCGTAGACCGAGTTGCCGAGCGACTTCGACATCTTCTGGCCGCCGACGTTCACGAGCCCGTTGTGCACCCAGTAGCGCGCGAAGGCGTCGCCCGCCGCGGTCGACTGGGCGAGCTCGTTCTCGTGGTGCGGGAAGCGCAGGTCGAGCCCGCCGCCGTGGATGTCGAACTCGGGACCGAGGTACCGGGCCGACATCGCCGAGCACTCGATGTGCCAGCCGGGCCGGCCTGCGCCCCACGGGGACTCCCAGCTGGCGGAGGCGGGCTCGCCGGGCTTGGAGCCCTTCCACAGTGCGAAATCGCGCGGGTCGCGCTTGCCGCGCGGGTCGGCGTCGGGCGCCGCCTCCATATTGTCGCGGGTCTGGCGCGTGAGCTCGCCGTAGGCGGGCCAGCTCGCGGTGTCGAAGTAGACGTCGCCCGAGCCATCCGGAGCGGGGTACGCGTGCCCCGCCTCGATGAGCCGCGCGATGAGCTCTTGCATCTGCATGACGCTCGCGGTCGCGCGCGGCTCGTACGTCGGCGGCAGGATGCCGAGCGCCCGGTAGCCCGCCGTGAACTCGAGCTCGACTCGGTAGGCGAGCGCCCACCACTCCTCGCCCGTGACGGCCTCGAGGATCTTGTCGTCGATGTCGGTGACGTTGCGCACGAACGTGACGTCGTTGCCGCGGTACGCGAACCAGCGGCGCAGGATGTCGTAGACGAGCGCGCTCCGCAGGTGCCCGATGTGCGGGCTCGACTGCACGGTCGGGCCGCAGACGTACATGCCGACATGCCCCTCGCGGAGAGGCGTGAAGTCGCGCAGCGCCTGGGCCTTGGTGTCGTAGAGACGGATCGTCACGTCCTCAAGCGTACCGGCGCGCCCTCGACGGGCGCTGACGGCGACGGCCAGGATGTCTCGGGCCGGTCAGACCGGGAAGACGACCGCCGTCGCGATCGCCGCGACGCCCTCACCGCGGCCCGTGAGTCCGAGTCCGTCGGTCGTCGTCGCCGACACGCTGACGGGCGCGCCGAGTGCGGCCGCGAGGGTCGCCTCGGCCTCGGCTCTGCGGGGTGCGAGCTTCGGCCGGTTGCCGACGAGCTGCACGCTCACGTTGCCGATTCGGAAGCCCGCCTGCTCGACGCGCGCTCGCGCCTCGGCGAGGAACACTGTGCCGTGCGCGCCTGCGAAGCGCGGGTCGGCGGTGCCGAACATGCCGCCGATGTCGCCGAGCCCCGCCGCAGCGAGGAGCGCGTCGACGATCGCGTGGCTCGCGACGTCGCCGTCGCTGTGGCCCGAGAGCCCGCGCTCGCCGGGCCACTCGAGGCCCGCGATCCAGAGCGGCACGTTCGGGTCTTCGTCGAAGGCATGGACGTCGATGCCCGTGCCGATTCGCGGCGCGGGGAAGCGGGCACCGGGTGCCTCGGGCGCAGCGGATGTCGCGAGCGCACCGGATGTCGCGGGCGCAGCGCCGCTTTCGACGATGCGCTCCGCCCGCGCGAGGTCGGCCGGCACGGTGATCTTGAACGCGCGCGCGTCGCCGGGGACGACGTCGACGGGGAGCCCGGCCGCCGCCGCGAGCGCGGCGTCGTCGGTGAACTCCTCGCTCGCCGCCGCGTAGGCGTCGTCGAGCGCGTCTCGCGGGAAGCCCTGCGGCGTCTGGACGGCCGCGAGTTCCGAACGGTCGACGGTCTCGATGGCGCGCCGGTCGGCGTCGATGCGCTTGATGGTGTCGACGACGGGCAGCGCGGGCACGATGCCGTGGCCGCGGGCGCGCACCGCTTCGACCACCTCGTCGAAGACGAGCGCGGGCGTGAGCGCGCGGGCGGCGTCGTGGACGAGCACGGTGTCGACGAGATGGCCGAGCACCGAAAGACCCGCGGCGACCGACCCTTGGCGGGTCGAACCGCCCGCGACGACGTCGAACGAGGCGCCCTTCGAGGCGAGCACCTCTGCGAACTCGCTGTGAACCTGCTGGACGCGAGAGGCCGGAACGACGAGCACGACGTGCGGCTTCTCGCGCATTCCGAGCACTCCGTCGAGTGCCACGGCGAGCATGGCGCGGCCGCCGACGGGCACGAACGCCTTCGGTTCGGCGTGCCCGAGCCGGGTGCCGCTGCCCGCGGCGACGACGATGACGGCAACGGTCGATTCGCTCACGTCACGAGCGTATCCCCCGGTGCTGAGCGCGCAGGGCGCGTTCTGACGGCGTGCGGCGCTCTCCGCGGGCACAGCAACGGCGCCCGCCGCACTCGAGGTGCAGCGGGCGCCGGCTGCGTGCGCTTAGGAAGCGAGGACCTCGTCGAGGACGACCGAAGCCTGCTCCTCGTCGGTCTTCTCGGCGAGCGCGAGCTCGGAGATGAGGATCTGGCGCGCCTTGGCCAGCATCCGCTTCTCGCCCGCGGACAGGCCTCGGTCTTGATCGCGGCGCCACAGGTCGCGCACGACTTCGGAGACCTTGATCACGTCGCCCGAGGCGAGCTTCTCGAGGTTCGCCTTGTAGCGGCGCGACCAGTTGGTCGGTTCTTCGGTGAAGGGAGCGCGCAGCACCTCGAAGACCTTGTCGAGGCCTTCCTTGCCGATGACGTCTCGCACGCCGACGAGGTCGACGTTCTCGGCGGGAACCTCGATGACGAGGTCGCCCTGCGTGACGTTCAGCTTGAGGTACAGCTTCTCTTCGCCCTTGATGATGCGTTTCTTGACTTCGACGATCGTTGCGGCGCCGTGGTGCGGGTAAACGACGGTCTCGCCAACCTCAAAAAGCATGAATCGGTGTCCTTTCGGCAACTTTCAGGATATCACACCAAGGTGGTGCTAAGGTTTGCGCGGCCAGGCCTGGACAGCCCCGTAGAGTATGCTCGACACGATCGAAGCGCACGGCCCGGCGGCCGCATGCGCACCCGCACTTGGAGGTTCTGTGAAGGCGCGTCTCGTGGCATCCGCCGCTCTGGCACTCGGCATCGTCATCGGCGGCAGCGGCTGCGCGTTGATCACGTACCAGGCGACGACCGAGCACTACGACGCGAGCGACGGCGTCTCGGCGAACGTCGGCGACCTCGACCTGCGCAACATCCTCATCATCGCCGAAGAGGGCGCCGACGACGCGAGCCTCGTCTTCACCGTCTCGAACGGCGGCGACTCCGACGCAGAGCTCACGATCGAACCCGTGACGGGCGGCTCGCCGGTCGAACTCGAGGTCGAGGCCGGCCAGCAGATCGTCCTCGGCGGCGCCGACGAAGACCCGCTCCTCCTCGAGGGCCTCGGCGCGGCCCCCGGCTCGAACGTCGAGCTCGCCTTCAAGACGCCGGGCGCTGAGATCGTCGAGATCTCCGTCCCCGTGCTCGACGGCCGACTGCCCGAGTACGGCGCGCTGCTTCCCTGAATCCCGCCTCGAAGCTGAGTTCCGCCTCGAAGCCGAGCTACGCCTCGAAGCGATACCCGAGGCCGCGCACGGTGACGAGCTGCACCGGATCCGACGGCACGCGCTCGATCTTCGAGCGGATGCGCTTGATGTGCACGTCGAGCGTCTTCGTGTCGCCGAAGTAGTCGGAGCCCCACACGCGGTCGATGAGCTGGCCTCGGGTGAGCACGCGGCCGGGGTTCCGCATGAGCAGTTCGAGCAGCTCGAATTCCTTGAGCGGCATCTGCA
This sequence comes from Agromyces protaetiae, assembly GCF_004135405.1. Taxonomy (NCBI): domain Bacteria; kingdom Bacillati; phylum Actinomycetota; class Actinomycetes; order Micrococcales; family Microbacteriaceae; genus Agromyces; species Agromyces protaetiae. Next base: position 1,714,015 of record NZ_CP035491.1, on the reverse strand, counting down.
CGCTCGAGCCGTCGACCTCGACCGTGTGCCGGTCGACGTCCATCTTCACGCGCCCGCCCTCGAGCACCGACTCGTCGTAGTCGAGCGCCTCGACGCGACGCCGCAGCACGGCGCGGATGCGCGCGAGCAGTTCGCGCGTGGAATACGGCTTCGTCACGTAGTCGTCGGCGCCGAGCTCGAGGCCCACGACGATGTCGATCTCGGAATCCTTCGCCGTCAGCATGATGATCGGCACGGTCGAGCGCGTGCGCAGCTCACGGCACACCTCGGTGCCGGGGATGCCCGGGAGCATGAGATCGAGGAGTACGAGATCGGCGTTCTCCCGATCGAACGCCGCGATGGCGTCGCGGCCGTCGGCGGCGACCTCGACGTCGTACCCCTCGCGCTCCAGCAGGAACGCGAGCGGCTCGCTCAGCGCGGCCTCGTCTTCGACGAGCAGGATGCGGGTCACTCGGTGGCTCCTTCGGTGGCCGCGGCGGCGGTCGCCGCGGGGCGGGGGGTCTTTCGGGGGGACGGGTGGGCATGGGATCGGGCGGATGCCCCGCGGCCGGCGTCTGCGGTCGCGGCATAGGTCTTCGCGGCGTCCGCCTTCGCGGCGTCGGTCTTCGGCGAACCGCTCTTGGACGAGCTGCTCTTGGACGAGCTGCTCTTGGACGAACTGCTCTTGGACGAGCTGCTCTTGGACGAACTGCGCTCGGGCACCGCTTCGGCGCGCGGCAGCCGGATCGTGAAGGTCGACCCCTTGCCGGGCTGCGACCACACGCGCACCTCGCCGCCGAGGTTCTGCACGGTGTGCTTCACGATCGAGAGGCCGAGGCCCGAGCCGCCCGTGTTGCGGCTGCGCGCCTGGTCGACGCGATAGAACCGCTCGAACACGCGGTCGAGCTCGTCTTTGCCGATGCCGATGCCCTGATCCGTCACCGAGATCTCGACGATGTCGCCGTCGACCCGCGTGCCGACGCCCACGCGTCCGCCGGAGTTCGAATATGCGATCGCGTTCGAGACGAGGTTGTGCACCGCGACCACCATGAGGGCCGCGTCGCCCCACACCTTCGCCCCGCTCTTGGCCCGCACCGCGACATCCACGCCCTTCGCGACCGCGACGACGCGAGTCTGATCGATCGCCGCCCGGCACGCCTCGTCGACGTCGACGAGTTCGTCGGGCTCGAGGGCGTCGTCGGCCTGCAGCCGCGAGAGCTCGATGACCTCGGTCGTGATGTGCGCGAGCCTCGTCGACTCGACGCTCAGCCGGTTCGCGAACCGGCGCACGCGCTCGGGCTCGTCGGCGGCCGTGTCGATCGCCTCGGCGAGCAGGCTCACCGACGCGATCGGCGTCTTGAGCTCGTGGCTGATGTTGGCGACGAAGTCGCGGCGCACCTCGTCGAGGCGGTGGGCCTCGGTGCGGTCGTCGGCGAGGAGGAGCACGAACCGGGTGCCGAGCCGCGCCGCCCGCAGGTGCAGATGGAACTGCGAGCCGCCGAACGGACCGCGCGGCAGCGTGAGCTCTGCCTCGACGGGCTCGCCCGTGCGGCGCACCGCCGCGACGAGCTCGACGACCTCGGCGTGCACGAGCGCCTGCCCTCGCACGAGCCCCAGTGAGAGCGCGCCTGGCGAGGCCCGGAGGACGTTGTTCGACGGATCGACGACGACGCCCGCGGACTCGAGGACCTCGAGCACCTGATCGACGCCGTCGGGGACGGTCGGCGCCACGACCTTCGCCGCCGCGTTGCCGCGCCGCTCGGCCATGCTGAAGAGGATCATGAACCCCGCTCCGATGAACGCACCGAACGCGAGGGCGGCGAGCACGACCCAGGTGGACTGCTCCATGTGCACCACGATAACGAGCCGTGAAGGTTCGGGACGCCCATCGGCCGGCAGACGGCGCTAGGTTGGCAAGTGTTCAGTTGCCCGGAACCTCTTGTTCACTTTCGGTCGGGAGGATTGCCGAGGTCCGGAAAGGCCCATCCCGTCCGCGCGCCGCGCGCGGAGCTACGAGCAGATGTGAGGGAAGTCGCGCATGCGTGAGGTGTTCCAGCAGGAGATGCGTGAGGTCCAGGAGCGTCTGGTCGAGATCGCCGGCCTCGTCGCCGACTCCATCGAGAAGGCGACGAAGGCGTTCAACGAGTCCGATGTGACGCTCGCCGAAGAGGTCATCGCCGAAGATCCGAAGATCGACGCCGCGACGGTCGAGCTCGACGAGCTCGCGATCACGATCCTCGCCCGCCAGCAGCCCGTCGCGCGCGACCTGCGCATCGTCGTGAGCGCATTGCGCATCAGCGCCTCGCTCGAGCGCATGGGCGACCTCGCGACGCACATCGCCCAGCTCGCGCGCTACCGCTTCCCCGACAAGGTCGTGCCGAAGGCGCTTCGCCCGACGTTCGCCGAGATGGGCCGCCTCGATGTCGAGATCGCGCGCAAGCTCGCCGACCTCCTCCAGGACACCTCGAACGTGAAGCTCGCCGAAGAGATCCACGACGAAGACGACAAGGTCGACGCCCTGCACCTCGAGGTCTTCGACAAGGTCCTCGGCGAGACGTGGAAGGGCGAGACCGTCGACACCGTCGACGCGACCCTCGCGAGCCGCTACCACGAGCGCTTCGCCGACCACGCGGTCCTCATCGCGAAGAAGGTGCTCTACCTCGCGACGGGCGACTGGGTGCCCGAGAGCGTCTGAGTTCCCACGAGCGCCTGAGCTCCCGCGCAGCGGGAGTCATGCGAAAGGCCGGCGGATGAGTCATCCGCCGGCCTTTCGCATCGGCCACCTCGCTCGAGGCGACCTGGTGCTTACTTCTTGCCCTGCGCTGCGACGGCCGCGGCACCCGCGGCGGCAGCCTCAGGGTCGAGGTACTCGGCGGGCTTCGTCGGACGGAACTCGTCGTCGAGCTCGTAGACGAGCGGGATGCCCGTCGGGATGTTGAGGTCGGCGATGTCGTCGTCGCTGATGCCGTCGAGGTGCTTCACGAGCGCACGCAGCGAGTTGCCGTGCGCGGTCACGAGCACGGTCTTACCGGCCTTGAGGTCGGGGATGATGTCGGACTCCCAGTACGGCAGCATGCGCGCGATGACGTCTTTCAGGCACTCGGTGCGCGGCATCTGGTCGTCGTAGAGGTTCGCGTAGCGGTCGTCGCCGACCTGCGACCACTCGGCGTCGTCGTCGAGCGGCGGCGGCGGCACGTCGAACGAACGACGCCAGAGCTGGAACTGCTCGGGGCCGTACTTCTCGAGCGTCTCGGCCTTGTCGAGGCCCTGCAGGGCACCGTAGTGACGCTCGTTGAGGCGCCACGAACGCCGCACGTCGATCCACGCGCGGTCGGCGACGTCGAGGGCGATGTTCGCGGTCTGGATGGCGCGCGTGAGCACCGATGTGTGCAGCACGTCGGGGAGCACCCCCGACTCGAGCAGCAGTTGCCCGGCGCGCGCGGCCTCGGAGGTGCCGAGCTCGCTGAGCCGCACATCGACCCATCCGGTGAAGAGGTTCTTCTGATTCCATTCGCTGTTGCCGTGGCGCAGCAGCACGAGCGTGTGAGGCATGGTGCCAGCCTAGCGAAGGCGCATCGTCTCGGACGTGTCGGATGTCTCGCATGCACGCCTGCGAGACTTGGAGCATGCCCGTCGGCTCCATCACCCGCGGCACGACCAACACGAACCGGTTGCGCCGCGTCGACCGTTGGATCGCGGAGCACCCGGCGCTCCGCCGGGCGGCGCCCGATCCGCTCGTCGTCGACCTCGGATTCGGGGCGAGCGGCGTCACGGCGTTCGAGCTCGCGACCCGCCTGCGTCGGGCTCGCCCCGATGTCGTCGTGCTCGGACTCGAGATCGACCCCGCACGCGTGGCGACGGCGAACGGGCAGCTCGAGGCCGTTCGCCGCGGCGCGACGACGTTCGCGCCCGACCTCGCGGTGTCGTTCGCGCTCGGCGGGTTCGAGGTGCCGTCGACCCGCCCGCCCGCGATCATCCGCGCGTTCAATGTGCTGCGGCAGTACGACGAGGCCGACGTCGCGGCGGCGTGGGGGCGCATGCAGGCCCGGCTCGCCCCCGGCGGCCTCCTCGTCGAGGGGACGTGCGACGAGCTCGGCCGCATCTCGAGCTGGGTCGGCCTCTCCCCCGCAGGCCCCGAGAGCTTCTCGGTGAGCCTCCGGCTCGCCGATCTCGACGTGCCGTCGATCGTCGCCGAGCGGCTGCCGAAGGCGCTCATCCACCGGAACGTCCCGGGCGAGCGCGTGCACGAGTTCCTCACGGCGCTCGATCGCGCCTGGCGTGTGCACGCGCCGCTCTCGGTCTACGGGCCGAGTCAGCGGTTCATCCGCGTCGCCGAGACGCTGAAGGGCGAAGGATGGCCCGTGCGCGGCGGCGTGCGGCGGTGGCGGCTCGGCGAACTGACCGTCGACTGGGCGTCGGTCGCGCCGGGGACCGCAGGCGCCACGCCGATCGGGTAACGACGAAACCCTGCGCCGCCGAAGCACCGCGGCACGCCGCTGCGGATGGTCCTTCTGTGAGCCCGCGCACCTCTCACTCTCCCCCGGAAGAAGGCCCTCCCGCCGAGCCGCCGGTGCCGAAGTGCCGGGGATGCGAAGGAACTGCGAGAACATCACGCTCGCGTGGCAGCTCCTGAGGCATCCGGTGCCGAAGTGCCGCCGCGCGCGCGTCGCACCAACGCCCCGAAGGAGGCTCCGCTGGTCGAGGAGTGCGAGAGGGGGAGTACGAGGAACTCCTCGACCACCGAGAGGCTAGTGCCGCACGCCGAGGCGCGGCAGCCGCGGCACCTCGATCGCAGCTGCCGCGTCGGCGGGCACGATCTCGACCTGTGCCGCGGCGACGTCGATGCCGTGGCTCTCGACGATGAGCGGCAGATCGCCCGGCACCGCGCGCTTGACGACCGCGAGGGCGATGGGACCCATCTCGTAGTGCATGGCGCTCGAGGTGATCTGCCCGACGACCTTGCGCTCGGGCGCTTCGCCCGGCGCGGGCTCGGGGCGGGCCTTCTCGCCGACGACCTCTTCGCCGGGCGCGGGCAGCACGGTGTCGCTGCCGTCGAGGTGCAGCAGCACGAGCCGGCGCGGCGGACGGCCGAGGTTCAGCACCTTCGCCACCGTCTCTTGCCCCTTGTAGCAGCCCTTGCCGAGGTCGACCGCGCTCCGCAGCCAGTCGAACTCGTGCGGGATCGCCTTCTCGTCGACCTCGGTCGCGAAACGCGGACGCCACGCGGCGATGCGGAGCGCCTCGGCCGCAAGCGCGCCCGCCGCTTCGACGCGGCCCGCCTCGACGGCCGCCGCCGCGTCTGCGAGCGCGTCGCGCGGCACGACGCGCTCGATGAAGCGCCAGAGCGCCGCCGGGTGGTCGGTCTCGTGCGAGTACTGGTACCCGGATGCCTCGCGCCACGGGTCGACCCAGTCGAGGCCGACGCCGTTCGGGGCCGCCGCGGGCACGGCGGCGTCGAGCGCGTCGGTCGACATCGCGCCGACGACGGCGTACTCGCCCGTGACATCCTCGACCTCGACGCGCAGCATGAACCGCATGCGGTCGAGATAGGCGCGCAGCGGCTCGGCCTCGGACGCCTCGACCACGAGCCACGTCGTCTCGCCGTCGTCGAGGACGTGCGCGACGTGCTCGATGCGGCCGCTCGCGTCGAGGAAGAGCGCCTCGGCGCTGCCTCCGGCGGGCAGCCGGTCGAGCGACTGGCTCGCCATCGAGTGCAGCCAGGTGAGGCGGTCGGGACCCGTCACGGTCAGGATGCCTCGGCCCGACAGGTCGACGATCGCGCGGCCCTGCTCGAGCCGGCGCTGCTCGACGACGGGGTTGCCGTAGTGGGCGGGAACGCCCTCATCGACCCCCTCGGAGGCGACGGCACGGGGCAGGGAGAGGAACGGAGAGGTCATTCAGTCGACTTTCGCGAGGCGCGCCGACGCATGGGTGCGCAGGTCTTGGCCGAGGGCGGCGATGTCCCACGCCCACAGCAGGTGCGCATCGACGAGCCCGTAGAGGCGGGTCGCCGCGGCGTAGTCCTTCGCGCCGCTCGCGCGCATGACGGCGTCGGTCGCGAGGTCGATGCGAGGGCCCTTGACCTGGCCCAGGTACAGCTCTTGGACGCCGTCGGGGTGGACGAGCGCGACCTGCAGGTCGAATCCGCCGTCGTCGTTGCGCAGCGCCTCGACGGAGTCGGCGTCGGGGAAGCGGTCGTCGCCCTCGGCGGGCAGCAGCGCGGGGCCCGGGTCTCCTTCGCCGAACGGCCGCGCGAGGCGCCAGTAGCCCGTCTCGTTCGCGAGCGGGATGGGCTCGCCGCCTTCGTCGTCGGGCAGCAGCCACGTCGACGACGTGTAGTTGAGGTAGGGCAGGCCGTCGTGGCTGAAGCTCACGCGCTGACCGAACTCGCGGCTCACGCGATCTTCGCCGATCGCGTAGTCGACGACCCCCGAGCCCTCCCAGATGCCGATGAGCCAGGAGAGCGGCACGAGCTCGGCGGGCAGGCCGACGGGGAGCTCGATCATGAGGTCAGCGCTGACCCTTGAAGAGCTTGTAGACGACCACGCCGCTGACGAACGCGATCGCGAGGCTCGCGAGGCCGAGCAGGCCGATGAAGAGGAACTCGAGCGCGAGCAGTTCAGACATGCTCCGAGTCTACCCGGCCGTCAGCCGAGCAGGGCGACGACGCCCGCGGCGAGCGCGACGACGACCGCGGCGCCGCCCACCGATGCGCTCGCGCGCCCGACGAAGCCTTCGGGTCGCCGGGTCGCGAGCTGCACGAGCAGGGCGCCGAGCACGGATGCCGCGAACACGACGCCGAGGGCGGCGAAGCCCGCGAGGGGGACATCCGACCACCGTGCGCCCGTCGCGATCGCGACGATCACGATGACCGATCCCGCGACCGCGATCGCCCACGCGATCGCGATGCCCGCGAACCCGCGATCCGTCTGGGATTCCGTGCCGGATTCCATCGTTCCCCGTTCTGCCGCCGGTGAATGCCGGGCGTCCCGTAGTATTGACCGCACCTTACTACTGGAGGGTGTGCGTGGCGCAGCTGCTGATCCTGTCGCCGGCGGCTGACGATGACGTCCTCCCGGCTCTCGCTCTATTGACGCATCGCGTTCGGGTGATCCCCGCGACGCCCGATCAGCTCGTGCGCGCCCCCGAGTCCGACGCCGTCTTCCTCGACGCCCGCACGAACCTCGCGGGCGCGAAGGCGCTCAGCCAGATCCTCCGAACCACGGGCCTCTCCTCGCCGCTCCTCCTCATCGTGACCGAGGGCGGCCTTGCGGCGGTCACGCCCGACTGGGGCGTCGACGACGTCGTGCTCGACGGTGCCGGCCCCGCCGAGCTCGACGCGCGCATCCGCCTCGCGATCGGCCGCGCGCAGTCGAACCGCCCGTCCGAGCGGATCCAGACGTCGGGCGTCGTCATCGACGAGGCGAGCTATTCGGCCAAGGTGCACGGCAAGCCGCTCGACCTCACCTATAAGGAGTTCGAGCTCCTGCGCTTCCTCGCCGCGCACCCGTCGCGCGTGTTCACCCGCGAGCAGCTCCTGAGCGAAGTGTGGGGCTACGACTACTTCGGCGGCACGCGCACGGTCGACGTGCACGTGCGGCGCCTGCGCGCGAAACTCGGCGATCTCGACGGGCTCATCGGCACCGTCCGCAACGTCGGCTACCGCTTCAACGTCCACGAAGAAGACGCGGGCGAGGCATCCGTCACGTCCCGTTGACCCGTTCGTCATGTTCCGGCCACGTGCCCGGTGACATGATGGGTGAATGACCGACACCCTCGACGACGACCGGACGGCGAGCGACTTCGACGACGACTTCGAACCGTTCGACCTCGAGGGCGCGCCCGAATTGCCCGCCGAGCGGTACCTCGACCGCGAGCTCAGCTGGCTGGCGTTCAATCAGAGGGTGCTCGAACTCGCCGAGGACGAGCGGTTGCCGGTGCTCGAGCGGGCGAACTTCCTCGCGATCTTCGCGTCGAACCTCGACGAGTTCTTCATGGTGCGAGTCGCGGGCCTGAAGCGCCGCATCGTCACCGGGCTCGCGGTGCCGACGAACGTCGGCCGCGCCCCGATGGACGTCCTCGAAGACATCTCGCGGGCCGCGCACGACCTGCAGGAGCGGCACGCGCGCGTGTATCAAGAGCTCGTGAAACCCGCCCTCGCCGAAGCGGGCATCCGCATCGTGAAGTGGGACGACCTCGGCGCCGCCGAACGCGATCACCTCCGCGAGTACTTCTCGCTGCAGATGTTCCCCGTGCTCATGCCGCTCGCGGTCGACCCGGCGCATCCGTTCCCCTACATCTCGGGCCTCTCGCTCAACCTCTCGGTGCGCGTGCGCAACAGCCGCACGGGCCGACAGGAGTTCGCGCGCGTCAAGGTGCCGCAGATGCTCCCGCGCTTCGTGCGCGTCGACCCGACCGAGTCGATCGAAGACGCGCGCTACGTGACCCTCGAGGACCTCATCGCCAACCACCTCGGCGACCTCTTCCCCGGCATGGAGATCATGGCGCACCACGTCTTCCGGGTGACGCGCAACGAAGACGTCGAGATCGAGGAAGACGAGACCGAGAACCTCATCAAGGCGCTCGAGAAAGAGCTGCTGCGCCGCCGGTTCGGCCCGCCCATCCGCCTCGAGGTCACCGACGACATGGACGACGTGACCCTCGGCCTCCTCGTGCGAGAGCTCGACATCTCCGAGCGCGAGGTCTATCGCCTGCCCGCGCCGCTCGACCTCGGCGGACTCTTCGACCTCTCCAAGCTCGACCGGCCCGAGCTGCACTACTCGACGAACGTGCCCGCGACGAACTGGCAGCTCCAGCCGAGCGAGCCCAACCGTCCGGCCGACATCTTCGAGGCCGTGTCGCGCAAGGACGTGCTGCTCCACCACCCGTACGAGTCGTTCGCGACGAGCGTGCAGGCGTTCCTCGAGCAGGCCGCCGCCGACCCGCACGTGCTCGCCATCAAGCAGACGCTGTACCGCACGTCGGGCGACAGCCCCATCGTCGAGGCGCTCATCGACGCGGCCGAGGCCGGCAAGCAGGTGCTCGCGCTCGTCGAGATCAAGGCCCGCTTCGACGAGCAGGCGAACATCTCGTGGGCGCGGAAGCTCGAGAAGGCGGGCGTGCACGTCGTGTACGGGCTCGTGGGCCTGAAGACCCACTGCAAGCTCGCCCTCGTGATCCGCGAAGAGCAGGGCGTGCTCCGCCACTACAGTCACATCGGCACGGGCAACTACAACCCGAAGACGAGCCGCATCTACGAAGACCTCGGCCTCCTCACGGCCGACGACCAGGTCGGCAAAGACCTGACGAGGCTCTTCAACGAGTTGTCAGGGTACGCGATCGAGAAGAAGTTCAAGCGCCTCCTCGTCGCGCCGCTGCACCTCCGCAAGGGTCTGCTCAAGCTCATCGCGAACGAGGCGCGCAACGCCGAGGCGGGCAAGCCGAGCGGCATCCGCATCAAGGTCAACTCGATGGTCGACGAGGCGATCATCGACGCGCTGTACCGGGCGTCGAACGCGGGCGTGCCCGTCGAGGTGTGGGTGCGGGGCATCTGCAGCCTGCGGCCGGGCATCGAGGGCCTCAGCGAGAACATCGAGGTGCGTTCGATCCTCGGCAGGTACCTCGAGCACTCGCGCGTCTTCTCTTTCGAGAACGACGGCGACCGCCAGATCTACATCGGCTCGGCCGACATGATGCACCGCAACCTCGACCGTCGCGTCGAGGCGCTGGTGCGTCTCGTCGACCCCGACCACATCGCAGAGATCACCGAGATCTTCGACACCGCGATGGATCCGCGCACGAGCTCGTGGCACCTCGGCGGCGACGGGACGTGGACGAGGCGTTCGGCCGACGACGCCGGACATCCGCTCGTCGACCTGCAGAAGCTGCTCGCGCAGCAGACCGCCCAGCGTACGCGAGCGGGGAAGCGCCGGTGACGCGCGCGGTCGAGACGGCGGTGTACGCCGCCGGCGCGGTGTGCTGGCGCATCCTCGACGGCCGCATGCACGTGCTCGTCGTGCACCGCACCGCCTACGGCGACGTCACGATCCCGAAGGGCAAGGTCGACCCGGGCGAGTCGCTCCCCGAGACGGCCGTCCGCGAGATCCAAGAAGAGACGGGTCTCGCGATCGCCCTCGGCGTTCCGCTCGGCGAGTCGCGCTACGCGATGCCGAGCGGTCGCGAGAAGGTCGTGCACTACTGGGCGGCCGAGGTGAGCGAGCAGGCCGTGCAGCGTTCGACGTTCCGCCCGAACGCCGAGATCGCGGCGCTCGAGTGGGTGACGATCAAACGCGCCCGCAGCTACCTCAGCTACGAGCCCGACGTGCGCATCCTCGACGCGTTCGCGACGCTGTGCGAGCAGGGTGTGACCTCGACGTTCCCCCTCCTCGTCGTCCGCCACGGCAAGGCCGTCGACCGCTCCGACTGGAAAGGCGAGGACGCCGCGCGCCCGCTCGCCGCGCGCGGCGTGCGGCAGGCCGCGGCGCTCGCGAGCGTGCTCGCCGCGTGGTCGCCGCAGAAGATCGTGTCGAGCCCCGCGGTGCGGTGCGTGACGACCGTCACGCCCCTCGCCGCCGCCCACGGCATCAGCGTCAAGCGAGACGACGGCATCAGCCAAGACGCGTGGGAGGCGGGCAAGGGCGACGTCCGACGCGTCGTCGGCAAGCGCGTGCGCGTCGGCAAGCCCGCGGTCATCTGCAGCCACGGCCCCGTGCTGCCCGAGATCATGCGCGAGATCTCCCTCGCGACGGCCACCCCGTTCGGCACGTACGTCGACGAGTCGGCGGCGCTCGACACGGGCGGCTTCAGCGTCGTCCACCTCTCGGCCACGAACCCGGCCTCCGGCATCGTCGCCGTCGAGACCCATCCTCCGCGCGCTTAGGCGAGCCGCCGGGTCGCGCAGGGCGCGGCACGAGCGCGATCACGACACGAGACGGATGTCTCCACGAGGCATCCGTCTCGCGGTCTCCCCCACCCTGTGCGTTGCCGCACGTTCACCTTCCGTTCACCGCCGCAACGGATGCTCGTCATCACGGCCGCTTAGCGTCACGAGCAACGGATCGGGCACCGGTCCGCAATCCTGCAATCGAATCCCCTGGAAGGGAACACCCCAGTGAACTTCTCACGTCTCGGCCGCGCCGCGGTCGTTGCGGCCATCGCCGCCGTCGCGCTCAGCTCGTGCGCTGCGAACGAGGGCGGCACGTCCGCCCCGACCGAATCCGACGCCCCGAGCCTCTCCGGCACGATCAACGCCGCCGGCGCTTCGTCGCAGGGCTCGGCGCAGGAAGCCTGGATCGCGTCGTTCCAGACCGCGAACCCCGACGTCACCATCAACTACGACCCGTCGGGCTCGGGTGCAGGCCGCGAGACCTTCATCGCGGGCGGCTCCGACTTCGCCGGCTCCGACTCGTTCCTGAGCGACGAGGAGCTCGCGGGCGAGTTCGGTTCGTGCGCTCCCGACACGAAGGCGATCGACCTCCCGGTCTACATCTCGCCGATCGCCGTCATCTTCAACATCGACGGCGTCGACGAGCTCAACCTCGACGCCACGACCCTCGCCAAGATCTTCAAGGGCGACATCACCACGTGGAACGACCCGGCGATCGCCGCGCTCAACTCCGGCGTGACGCTCCCCGCCGCGAACATCACCGCGGTGCACCGCTCCGACGACTCGGGCACGACGAAGAACTTCGCCGACTACCTGTTCCAGAACGCCCCCGACGTGTGGGACCAGAAGCCGGCCGACCCGTTCCCCTACCAGACCGGTGAGGGCGCGCAGGGCACGTCGGGCGTCGTCGACGCCGTGACCAACGGCACCAACACGATCGGCTACGCCGACGCGTCGAAGGCGGGCGACCTCGGTGTCGCCAACATCAAGGTCGGCGACGAGTTCGTCGGCTTCACGCCCGAGGCCGCTGCCGCAGTCGTCGCCGAGTCGCCGCTCGTCGAGGGCCGCGACGCGAACGACCTCGCGATCCAGATCAACCGCACGACGACCGACCCGACGCACTACCCGCTCGTGCTGGTCTCGTACGCGATCGTCTGCCAGGAGTACGCCGACGCCGCGCAGGGCGAGCTCGTGAAGAGCTACGTCGGCTACATGGCGAGCGAGGAAGGCCAGGCGGTCGCCGCCGAGCAGGCCGGCTCCGCGCCGCTCAACGCCGACCTGTCGGCCAAGGTCGCCGCGGCGATCGAGACCATCAAGTAATCCCCTTCTGCCCGGCCCGGGAACCCGTTGCGACGGGTGCCCGGGTCGGGCAGGCTGGGCACGGGGGCCACTGTCCCCTTGCCCGAGTCCGCATCCGTTTCCTTCAGGAAGACCCCGGTCATGACGACAGCCCCCGCGGAATCGAAGATCGCCTCCACGATCACCGCCAAGCAGCGCCCAGGCGACCGGGTGTTCTCGACCGCCACGGTGGTCTCCGGCAGCCTCATCCTCGCCACCCTCGCGGCCGTCGCGATCTTCCTCGTCGTCCAGTCGCTGCCGGCCTTCACGGCCGAGCCGGGCGAGTTCAAGGGCGACGCGACGAACTTCTGGCAGTACGTCGGCCCCCTCGTCTTCGGCACGATCTGGGCTGCGGCGCTCGCGCTCATCATGGCCGTGCCCGTCGCGATCGGCATCGCGCTCTTCATCTCGCACTTCGCGCCCCGCAAGCTCGCACAAGGCCTCGGCTACGTCGTCGACCTCCTCGCCGCGGTGCCGTCGGTGGTCTTCGGCCTCTGGGGCATCTCGGTGCTCGCCCCCGCGGTGCAGCCGTTCTACTCCCAGCTCACCGAGTGGTTCAGCTGGTTCCCGCTCTTCGCGGGCCCGGTCTCGGGCACGGGCCGCACGATCCTCACCGTCGCCGTCGTGCTCGCCGTCATGGTGCTGCCGATCATCACGGCCATCAGCCGCGAGGTATTCCTCCAGACGCCCGTCCTCCACGAAGAGGCCGCGCTCGCCCTCGGTGCGACCCGCTGGGAGATGATCAAGCTCGCGGTGCTGCCGTTCGGCCGCCCCGGCATCGTCTCGGCCTCGATGCTCGGCCTCGGCCGCGCCCTCGGCGAGACGATGGTCGTGGCGATGGTGCTCTCGCCCGCGCCGGGCCTCATCACCTTCGCGCTCCTGCAGTCGCAGAACTCGAACACGATCGCCGCGAACATCGCCCTCAACTTCCCCGAGGCGCACGACGTCGGGGTCAACATCCTCATCGCGACCGGCCTGATCCTCTTCGTGATCACCCTCGCGGTCAACATGCTCGCGCGGTACATCGTCGACCGCCGCAAGGAATTCTCGGGAGCGAACTGATGAGCCTCACGACCACTCCCCCGAAGCCCGCGACCGGGCACCAGAACGCCCTCGCGATCGAGAACTCGCTCACCGCCGGCCAGCTCCCTCGGTTCGCCCCGCTCTTCATCCTCCTCGGATCGTTCGCCGTCACGAGCGCGCTGTTCGCGATCATCGCCGCGGCCGGCGAGACGCCGTTCAACATCGCGGGCGCCGTGTTCTTCGGCATCGTGCTCTACGGCGTGCTGATCTGGGTGATCTCACGCATCGTCGAAGGGACCCGCAAGGCGAAGGACCGCCTGGTCACGGCGCTCGTCGCGACGGCGTTCACGATCGCCCTCCTGCCGCTCATCTCGGTCGCGTTCACGACCCTCGTGAACGGTCTGCCCCGCTTCGACATCCAGTTCCTCTCCGAGTCGATGCGCAACGTCGTCGGCCCCGGCGGCGGCGCGCTGCACGCCATCGTGGGCACGCTCCTCATCACCGGCGCCGCCACGGTCATCTCGGTGCCGGTCGGCCTCCTCACGGCGATCTACCTCGTCGAGTACGGGCAGGGTCGCCTCAAGCGCGGCATCACCTTCTTCGTCGACGTCATGACCGGCATCCCGTCGATCGTCGCGGGCCTCTTCGCGTTCGCGTTCTTCTCGCTCGTCACGGGCGATCCGGGCATCCGCTTCGGCATCGGCGGCGCCGTCGCCCTGTCGGTGCTCATGATCCCCGTGGTCGTGCGGTCGAGCGAAGAGATGCTCCGGCTCGTGCCGAACGAGCTCCGCGAGGCGTCGTACGCACTCGGCGTGCCGAAGTGGCTGACGATCCTGAAGGTCGTGCTGCCGACCTCGATCGCCGGCATCGTCACGGGCATCATGCTCGCGATCGCCCGCGTCATCGGCGAGACCGCGCCGCTCCTCATCATCGCCGGCTTCACGACGAGCATGAACTACGACCTCTTCTCCGAGCGCATGATGACGCTGCCGGTGTTCGTGTACACGCAGTATGCGAACCAGGGCACCGATACGCAGGCCTACATCGACCGCGCCTGGGCCGGAGCGCTCACGCTCATCCTCATCGTCGCCCTCCTCAACATCATCGCCCGCGTCATCGCCAAGGTCTTCTCGCCGAAGACCGGACGCTGAGCCCACCGACCACCGCACCCTGGAGAACCGAAGACACCGTGTCCAAGCGCATCGAAGTCAACGACCTCAACGTCTACTACTCGAAGTTCCTCGCGGTCGAGGGCATCACGCTCGAGATCGAGCCCCGCACGGTGACGGCCTTCATCGGCCCGTCGGGCTGCGGCAAGTCGACCTTCCTCCGTACCCTCAACCGCATGCACGAGGTCATCCCGGGCGCGCGCGTCGAGGGCCAGGTGCTCGTCGACGGCAATGACCTCTACGGTCCCGGCGTCGACCCCGTGCTCGTGCGCCGTCAGGTGGGCATGGTCTTCCAGCGGCCGAACCCGTTCCCCACGATGTCGATCAAAGAGAACGTGCTCGCGGGCGTGCGGCTGAACAACCAGCGGATGTCGAAGTCCGACGCCGACGCCCTCGTCGAGAAGTCGCTCCAGGGCGCGAACCTCTGGAACGAGGTCAAGGACCGCCTCGACCGCCCGGGCTCCGGCCTCTCGGGCGGCCAGCAGCAGCGCCTGTGCATCGCGCGCGCGATCGCGGTCGAGCCCGAGGTGATTCTCATGGACGAGCCGTGCTCGGCCCTCGACCCCATCTCGACGCTCGCGATCGAGGACCTCATCGAAGAGCTCAAGCAGGAGTACACGATCGTGATCGTGACCCACAACATGCAGCAGGCGTCGCGCGTGTCCGACAAGACGGCGTTCTTCAACATCGCCGGCACGGGCAAGCCCGGCCACCTCATCGAGTACGACGACACCATGACGATCTTCTCGAACCCGTCGGTGCAGGCCACGGAAGACTACGTCTCGGGCCGCTTCGGATGATCGGCGCGCGCTCGGCGTGAGCGCGAGGACAGCATGACGGATGCCCCGGGGTCGCCCCGGGGCATCCGTCGTCTGTGCAGGCGCCCTGCGAGACATCCGCGAGACATCGCACTCATGCCGAGACCGGACCTCGGAGACGCGAAGATGCCCCGGGGTCTGAACTGCCCCCGGGAGTTGGACTGAGGAATTCAGTTTGACTCCTGGGGGTTGTTCGTTTGGATCCGAGAAGTTCGCTGACTGAGGCGCAGCGGTTGTGGGCGGTAGCGTCGTTCGAGGAGGGCCTCGCTGATACGGCGGTGTCGACGTTGCTGGGCGTGCCGCGTGGCCCGGTCAGGCATCTCTATCAGCGTTGGCGGATTCGCGGTCGAGGAGCGTTGGTGTCGAGAACTGGGAGGCCGTCGTACTCGTTCGAGTTCAAGCTCGCCCTCGTGAAGCGGTTCCTGGCGGGTGAGGAAGCGGTCGCGTTGGCTGAGGAAGCGGGCCTCTCTTCGCCGGTGCTGCTGAAGACGTGGGCGCGGAAGTATCGCAACGAGGGCGAGGAAGCGTTGCGTCCGAAACCGAAGGGCCGACCACCGGGGTCGACCTCGTCGAAGCTGGTCGAGGAGTCCGAGCTGGAGCGGTTACGACGTGAGAACGAGTATCTGCGGGCGCAAAACGCGTACCTGGGAAAATTGCGGGCCTTGATGGATCAGAAACGACGGACAAGGTGAACGCCGTCGTTGCTCTCAAGGCCGAACACCCCCTCACCGCTCTGCTGTGGGCCGCTGGGCTTGCCCGGTCGACGTTCTTCTACCACCAGGCCCGCCTCGATCATCCGGACGAGCACGCGGCGTTGAAGGACGCGATTCGCCGGATCTTCGACCGCTTCAACGCCGCTACGGGCACCGTCGCGTTCAGCGCGAGCTTCGCGCAGCGGGCTGGGTGGTGTCGAAGAAGACCGTGCTCAAGCTCATGCGCCGACTCGGGCTGCGCTGCCAGATCCGCCGCCGCAAACGGTACAACTCGTACAAGGGCCAGTCCGGCAAGGTTGCCCCGAACCTCCTGCAACGCGACTTCACGACGACGGGGCCGAACCAGAAGTGGGTCACCGACGTAACCGAGTTCCACGTCGCCGACCGGAAGGTCTACCTGTCGACAGTGATGGACCTGTTCGACCGACAGATCATCGGCCACACGGTCGGGCTGTCGCCGAACCTCGAGCTGGCCAACAGTTCGCTGCGGCAGGCGATGACCAGGCGGCAACGTGGCCAGAAGCCGATCGTCCACTCGGACCAGGGGTTCCAGTACCAGCACTCGTCCTGGCGCAAGCTCCTCAAGAACCGCGCGGTCCAGTCAATGTCCCGCAAGGGCAACTGCCTCGACAACGCGGTCATGGAGAGCTTCTTCGGACACCTCAAAGACGAGCTCTACTGCAACACCACGTTCCTCACCATTGACGCGCTGACCACGGCGATCGACGCCTACATCGCCTGGTACAACACCGACCGAACCCACTCCACGCTCAAGGGCCTGAGCCCGGTGCAATACCGGACCCAGGCCCTTGCCGCTTAGCCCCTAAGCTCTCACTTGGCCAGTCCAACAAACGGGGACCAGTTCAAACCCCGGGGCATCCTTCGATCGGTCAGATCAGCAGGCGTCTAGTTCAGGCGCACGTGCCGGTCTGCTCCCACGGACCCCACTGCTCGGTGCCCGGGATGTTGTTCAGCGTCCACCACTTGGCCTTGTATGTCTTGCCGTTGTAGGTGATCGTCTCACCGCCGACGTAGACCGTCTTCGACGACCAGGCTGCGGGGCAGTTGTTGGTCGGCGGGGTGGTCGTGGTCGGGGGCGTCGTGGTGACCGGCGGCGTCGTCACGGGCGGCTTCGTCGTGGGAGGCGTCGTCGTGGTGGGCGGGGTCGTGGTCGTGGGAGGCGTCGTGGTCGTGGGAGGCGTCGTGGTGCCGCCGCACGGGCCGACGAGGCTCCAAGGACCGCCGGCGGTGGGCACGTTGTTCTGCGTCCACCAAGCCGCCTTGTACTCGTTGCCCTGGTACTCGACGGTCGCGCCGCCGAGGTAGATTGCGGTCTTCGACCACGGGATGTCGCAGCCCTTGGGCGCCGGAGGCGTCGTGATGGGGTAGCCGGTGCCCTGGGGTCGGTGGCCGGGCCCTTCTTCGCAGCCTTGAGCTTCGTCGAGAGCGCGCCGATCAGCTCACCGCTGCGGTCGCCGTCGAGGCTCCACCACATGCCGCCGCCGAGGCCCTTGTCGACGATGTACTGCGACTTCTGCTCGATGGTCTGCTTGTTGTCGAGGCTCCACCAGTTGGTGCCGTCGTAGCGCCACGCGGCGCCGATGGTCGCGTCGTAGTACTCGGTGCCCTGCGTCTTCAGGACGTAGTAGTCCTCGATGCCGGTCTCGTACTTGCCCTTGGCGCCCGCGGTCGCGGAGCTCCACGGGGTCGACGACTTCACGCCGGTCCAGCCGCGGCCGTAGGCCGCGAGACCGATGCCGAGCTGCTTGGGGGCGATGCCCGTCTTCAGGTACTCCTTGACGGCCTTGTCGACGCTGAACTGACGAGCGGCTGCGCGCGTGTCCTTCGGGTCGTCGTACAGGTTCGCCTGGTGGCCCGTGAGCGTCGGGTCCCACGCGCCGTGGAGGTCGTAGCCCTGGATGTTGCCGAAGTCGAGGTACTTGAAGTTCTCGGGGTTGTTCCAGCCGCCGGACGCGATGTCGGCGGGGTTGGCCGGGAGGAAGGCCGAGAGCTGGTACTTCTTGCCGGTCGTGACCGTCAGCGCGTCGAGCTGCGTGCGGAACTCCTTGAGCAGCGCCGTGAGGTTCTTCGCGTCGTTCGCGGTGTCGACGTAGTTGCCCACCTCGCCGTTCAGCGAACCCGGCCACTCCCAGTCGATGTCGATGCCGTCGAAGATGCCGGCCGCGACGCCCTGGCCGCCGCGGTTGTCGGCGACGGGCAGGTTGCCCTTGATGTAGATGTCGAGGCAGCTCTCGACGAACGCCTTGCGGGTCGCGTCGGTCGCAGCGGCCTTCGAGAAGTTCTTCGACCAGGTCCAGCCGCCGATCGACAGCATGACCTTGAGCTTCGGGTACTTCTCCTTCAGCTGCTTGAGCTGGTTGAACGAGCCCGCGAGCGGCTGCTCCCACAGGTCGGCCTTGCCCGAGACCGACTTGTCGGCGCCGTATCCCGCCTGGTAGTCGGCCCACGAGTCACCGGCGCCGTCGGAGCCGTTGGGGCCCGTGCCCTGCGCCTTGTTCGCCTCGAAGCACTTGAGGGTGACGTTGTTGATGTTGCCGAACGAGTAGTTGATGTGGGTCAGGCTGGCGGCGGCACCCGAGGTGTCGATCTGCTTGACCTGGTAGCCGCGGTCGTAGACGCCCCACTGGGCGAAGTAGCCGACGTTCCGGTAGCCGTTGAGGGCGCTCGACTCGATGGTCGATTCGGCCGCCTGCGCGCTCGTCGCGCCGAAGCCGGCGAGACCGGCGACGAGCGCTCCGGTCGCGACAGCCGCGAGCGCCGAGCGGAGGCGCCGCTTCGGACTCTTGTTCTCCATGCACATGCCTTCGTTGGTATGGGGGTGGTGCGGATGCACCGGTGGACGAGAACAAAACTATGAACTCTCTTTCCGGTTCGGCGTCCGCGTGATCCACATGATCGAACACGTACCCCCCGGAGTGAGTACGGGGAAATACGTACGGGCGGGAGCTTCTCTCGAAGCCCCCGCCCGTCGTGTCGGTGCGGATGAGTGCGGTTCAGGCGCGCATCACGCGCCGTTCAGGTGCCGATCAGCAGGCGACGGCATCGCCCCAGACCTGCGCCGCACCCGGCGTCTCGCCCGTGGTCCACCACTTGGCGGTGAAGTGCGCACCGTTGTAGGTGACCTTGTCGCCGCCCACGTAGATCTTCGACGCGCTGTACGCCGGAGCCGTGCACGCGCCCGGGTTCGTGGGGTTGGTGGGGTTCGTGGGGTTGGTGGTCGGGTTCGTCGTGCCGGCCGTCGGTTCGACGAGCGTCACGTTCCGCGGGTAGTCGTACAGCGTCGCGTACGTCTCGGTGCCGATCTTGACCCGGAGGTTCGAGATCTGCGCCATCGGCAGCCTCCACGACAGCTTCGTGTAGGCGGTTCCGCCGGCCGGGATGCCGCCCGACGGAACCTTGATCTGGTAGGTGTGGAAGTCGCCCTTGAGTCCGCCGACGTTCGACCCGGTGTGGTCGCTCGAGAGCTTCACACCGCCCCAGCCGTTCTGCTCGCTCAGCGCACCCGTGTCGCTCGTCGCGGTGTCGAACGTGATCGTCGCACCCGCGGGGATCGCCGTCTTCGAGTTGTTCTTGAACGTCACCTTGGGGTTGATCGGGTAGTTGTTGTCACCGAGCGCGAACTCCGAGAACGTGACCTGCAGGTCGATCGCCTTCGTCGGCATCGCGACGTCGGCCTTCGTCGCCCCGTACGGCGTCGACGCGGCCAGACGGTCGTGGATCTTCGTGATGAGCGTGTCGCCCATCTCGTACTGACCCTTCGCCTGGTTGTAGTCGTAGTCGCCCGAGAGCTCCCAGATCATGATGCCGCCGAGGCCCTTCTGCGCGACGTAGTCGGCCTTGGCCGCGATGGCCTGGTCGCTGTCCCCCGACAGGTAGGTCTTCGTCGTCGCGTTCCACCACCACTCGTTCTTGGTGACCGAGTCGAAGTTGTGGACGTAGGCGCCCGTGATCGTCGTCGGGGAGCCGTAGCTCGCCGTGTAGTCGCCGACCTTGCCCTTCTCGAGGTTCAGCACGTGCCAGATCGGGTTGACGCCCGACGGCACCTCGGAACCCTGCGGGTCGGAGTCGTGCCACAGGTTGTCGATGCCGACCGCGCCGTTGCCGCACTTGTTGGTCGAGCCGATCGTCGGGCCGGTGCCGGGCGGACACTTGGTCTGGTCGGCGAGCTGCGCGCTGCCGCCGTTGCCGTTCGTGCCGCCCGTGACGTTCGTCCACCCGCGGGTGTAGAACGGCACGCCGAGGTTGATGCGGCCGGCGGGGAGCGCACCGCGGAAGTAGTGGTACGCCCAGTCGCCGTTCAGGTACCCGATGCCGCTGTAGGCGGAGTACACGCCGCCCGCCGACAGCTCGGGGTCGCGGCCGTCGTCGTAGAGCGGCGCGTTGCCGCCGACGAAGTTGTTCCACGCGCCGTGCAGGTCGTAGCTCATCATGTTGACGTAGTCGAGGTACTGCACGACCTGGTGCACTTCCTGGCCGCGGAGGAGCCAGCCCGAGGCGGGAGCGGCGACGGTGAGCATGTAGTACTTGCCGTCGGCCGCGCTCGCCTTGTCGAGCTTCTCGCGGAGCGTCTTCATGAGCGCCGTGTAGTTCTTCCACAGCGTCCCTCGACGCGAGTCGGAGAACTGGAAGTCGTCGGGGTTGCCGGCCTTCGAGTTACTCGTGGCGTACTCGTAGTCGATGTCGACGCCGTCGAAGCCGTACTGGCGGATGAACGCCACGGCCGAGTCGGCGAACGTGTCGATCTTGGCCTGCGTCTCCGTGAGCGTGTAGAAGCCGCCCGAGGCGACGCGCGAACCGTCGGCGTCGAAGAAGCCGCCGGTCTCGGCCCAGCCGCCGACCGAGATGAGGGTCTTCACGCCCGGGTTCTGCTTCTTGTACTTCGTCAGCAGGTTGAAGTGGCCCTTGTAGGCGAGCGACGAGTCCATCTCGGCGCCGGCGACGCCGGGCCAGGTGAGCTCGGTCGCCGCGTCGCCCGCGGCCTCCGCGCCCACCGAAACCTTGCCCTGGCCGTCGATGTGGCCGAAGGCGTAGTTGATGTGGCTGAGCTGCTTCCAGGGGATGTCGCTCGCGAGATAGCGCGGTTGGCCGTTCTGGCCGGTGCGCCAGCTCGTGAAGTAGCCGATGACGCGGTTCTCGAGGCCGTTGGGGAGCTTCTCGCGGCCCGCGGTGTCGTAGACCTTGCAGTACGGCACGTCGACGCCGGGGGTCTGGTAGAGACCGTCGGGGCGGCACTTCTCGTCGGGGTTCGAAGTCCAGACGTTGCCGACGGGCGGAGTCGTGACGGGCGGAGTCGTGACGGGCGGGGTCGTCACCGGAGGGGTCGTGACCGGAGGCGTGGTCACGGGCGGCGTCGTGACGGGCGGGGTCGTCACCGGGGGCGTCGTGGCCGGAGGCGTCGTCGTGGGCGTGCCGCCATCGCACGCACCCTTGTCCTCCCACGGACCCCACTGCTCGGTGCCGGGGATGTTGTTCAGCGTCCACCACTTGGCGGTGTAGTTCTTGCCGTTGTACGAGGCGCTGTCGCCGCCCACGTAGGTCGTCTTCGAGCTCCACGCGGTGGTGCACGCGGTCGCCGCCGTAGCGGGAGCGAGCGGGGCCATCGCGGTCGCGAGGAGGCCGATGCCCACGGCGACGGCGCCGACGCGAAGTCGGTGTCGCAGGCTGCCTATCGGTCGCATGTCGTTCCTGTCGTCGTTTCCGTGCGCGCGCGATCGCGCGCGGCAGGATGACGGTATTGGCGACGGGGCGTCGTGCGCGTCCGCACATCCACGCATACGGAGGACTACGTAGCAGGGCGGATGCGGATGTCTCGGCGAGACGGATGCCCCGGAGCGGCGGATGCCTCCCCCGCGACCGTGCGGCGCGGAAACGCTCAGCGCCCCCCGGCGCGCGTCAGCGGGCGACCGAGGTCGCGGTGCGCGAGCACGGCGAGTTCGACCCTCGAGTGCACCCCGAGCTTCGTGAACACGCGGCCGACGTGCACCTCGACCGTGCGAACGGAGACGTACAGCTCTCCGGCGACGTCGCGGTTGGACGCCCCGCGGGCGACGAGCATGGCGACCTCGAGCTCGCGGTCGGTGAGCACTTCGGCCCAGCGCTCGCGGCACGCGGCGAGCGGGTCGTCGCCGAGCACTCGGTCACCCCTGATCACCCGCATCTCGCCGGTGGTCGGCACGGCGTCATCGAACACTGGGGCGCCCTGGGCGCCGGGGAACTCGACCTCGGCGAGCACGGGGCTCTGCCGTTCGGAGGGCAGCGCCGCCACCTGCCGCTCGGCGACCTGGCGCCACGCGCCGGCTCCCGCCTCGCGGAAGAGCGTCTCGGACGTCACGAAGTGCTGCCGGGCCTCGGCGAGCGCACCCTGCGTCGCCCGTGCTCGCCCGAGCAGGAGTTCGGCCTGTCCGCGCTCGTAGATCGAGTCGATCGTGTTCGAGCGTTCGGCGGCCGCGGCGATCGCGCCGGGGTCTTCGCTTCGGATGAGCTGGCGCACCTGGCGCGCGACCGCCGCGCCCCGAGGCATCCGCTCGGACGCCGCGACGACGCTCTCGTCGGCCGAGAGCGCGTCGATGCCGGGAACGTGCAGGAAGACGCATCCGGTGCCGCGTCGACGATCGCTCGAGAGCGAGATGAGCGTGCGCGCCTCGATCGGGCGCCCGCCGACGTAGGCCGAGACGGCGCGGTCGACGAGTTCGCCGACGCGCACGGGGGCCGACCCCGAGATGGGGTGCGCCGCTTCGATCGCCTGCGCGACGACGCCGATCTCGCCGTGCTCGAGTACCGCGATGCGGCGAGCGACGACGACGCCGAGGCCTGCGAACGGCAGCGCCAGCGGCAGGTCGGCGGCTGCGCCCTCGAACGCGCGCCGCGCGCGTTCGACGTCGCCGGCCCACAGGTGCATGAGCGACGAGACGAGCGCCCGGCAGGTGCGTGCGAGCGGTGAGCGCTCGTCGCCGTCGGCGTCGTCGGTGCGCGGTTCGCGGAGCCGGCGGAGGGCGGCGTCGGTGTCGCCCGCGAGGCCGAGCTCGACGGCCGCGGCGAGCGCCCGCACCTCGGCCAACTCGGAGCCGCCGTCGGCCGTCGGCCCGAGGTCGTGGTCGGGAGACGGGAGCACGCCGAACACGGCGCACCACGCGCGGGCCGCGGCCCACGCCCCTGCCGGGGTGCCGTGCAAGCGGACGACCCGGGCGGCATCGTCGAGGCGGTGCCTGGCCGACTCGGCGTTGCCCGCCTCGACGTGGAGGCAGGCGGCGATCGAAAGCGCGCGCACGAGCCCGTGAGCGGCGGCGTCGCGTGCCCGGAAGTCGCCCAGGGTCGCCTCGGCGAGACGCTCGTCGAGGGCGGCGTCGGGCACGAGACCGGTCGCGAGGGCGGACGCGTGGACGAACACCGAGAGCGCCTGCGTCGAGATCTCGGCGCTCGGGCTCTCGACCGCGGGGCCGAGCCAGTCGACGGCGTCTTCGACGAATCCGCCGTGGAGCGCCGCACGGCCTGCGACGAGGGCGGCCTCGTCGCGCGCGACGCCGCGCGCGTGGCTCGCGGCTTCTCGGGCGACGGCGTGCGCCCATTCGGCGTCGCCTGCCGAGTCGGCGCGCCGTGCGATCTGGAGCAGCGGCGGCACGAGGGTCGAGTCGCCTTCGAGGGTCGAGAGCGCCCGGTGCCAGATGGCGAGGGCGTCGTCGCCGAAGTCGTGGTGGGCGACGACGAGCGAGACGTGCACGTCGGTGCGTTCGGCGATCGTCGCGTTGCCGTGGACCCAGACGCGCATGCGCGGGTCGGCGAAGGTGAAGTGCCCGGCGACGAGGAGGAGGTGGCGGCTGACACGGCCGTCGAGGAGGTCGGCCATGGAGCAGTCGGATGCTTCGAGCAGCACGTCGATGCGGTCGCCGACGCACACCGCGGCGGTCAGGAGCACCCGGCGCTCCCAGTCCTCGAGTTCGGCGCCGACCTCGTCGAACGCCGCGGAGACGGCGGGGACGAGCGGGAGCGGGTCGGGTAGCGACGCGTGGCCGAGTCGCTGCGCGCGGCGCAACGCGCGAGCGACCTCGAGGATGGCGTCGGCGTCTCCGGCGAGCACGAGACCGAGTCGGGCGGCCACGTGCGGGGCGACGGCGAGGTCGTGCGACGCGAGGAGTTCGAGGACCTCGAGGGTCGACTCGAACAGCTCGGGATCGTCGGAACGGCGCGGTGGGCGACTGGAGGTGGAACGTGTTTCTGAGGTGCCCATACGGCCTCCGCTCGCCTCGTCGCCATCGCGTGCGGTTATGTTAGCAACATTTACAAAGTCGTTGCGACCCATGTGCATAAAGATGACGCAACACCCCGTTCGGGGGAGATGTCATGTGACGTCACCGCGTCCCGCGCGGTGTGATGTGACACATTACCGACAGAACCGAACGACACCCGGTTTTGGGGGTGCGAGTTGTGGAAACGTCGCCGCGCGCGCAGAGGCCGGGGGTTGCCCCGGCTGACGCGGCCTTCAGTCGCGCGGCGTCAGCAGATACGCGTTGAATGCCGCCGTCTCGTCGGCGTCGAACGGGAACGGAACGCCGTCGATCGCCGTGATCCCGGCGGCGAGACGCACGCTCGACACGAGCCACGCGGCATCCGCCGAACGAAGTTCGTCGATCGGGACATCCCGATACTCCACCCGCTCACCGCGCGCCTCGAGGTACTCGAAGAGGCTCAACTGCGTCGTCCCGTGCAGGATCGCACCCGTCGGCGCGGGCGTCGAATAGACGCCGTCGCGACGCAGGATGACGCTCGACGTCGGACCCTCCATGACGTACCCGTCGCTCGAGACGAACACCGTGTCGTCGGCGCCGCGGCGCTTCGCCTCGCGGATCGCCGCCATGTTGACCGCGTACGACAGCGTCTTCGCCCCGAGGAGCAGCCACGGCGCACGCTCGGCCGCGCCGCGGTCGTACCCGCGATCGAGGGTGACGACCCGAACGCCGTGCTCGCGCGCGGCACGCTGGTCGGCGGCGGGGTTCGCCGTGAGCCACGCCGTCGGCGTCGGCCCATGCTCGATGCCGCGGCTGAGGACGAGCTTGATGCCGTACTCCCCCGTCGTCGGCAGCGCCGCCGACGCCCTCGCGATCGCGGCCTCCCACTGCGCGAGATTCGGCTCGGGCAGCTCGCAGATGCGCGCCGAATTGCGCAGCCGTTCGAGGTGCGGACGCACCTCTTGCGCGTGCCCGTCGACGAACCCGATGGTCTCGAAGATGCCGTCGCCGCGCTGCGTCGAGAGCTCCCCGACCCGCAAGGCCGGCTCCGAGGCATCCACCTCTCGGAACGTCGCCTCGAGGTCGACGACCTCCTCGTCGGCGGCGATGGGCGTGATGAGGAGCGTGACGTTCTCGGGCATGCAACGATGCTACGCGCGGATGTCGGCGGGCTCGGCTAGCGTCGTCGCATGCGCGCGCTCGGGACCGGTGAGATGAGCCGTGCGTCCGGGCTCTCGCAGAAGGCACTTCGGCTCTACGCCGCCAACGGCCTGCTCGTGCCAGCCGAGGTCGATCCCGCGACCGGCTACCGGCGCTACTCGCCCGCGCAGATCGCCCGCGGGAGGGCGATCGGGCTCCTCCGCCGACTCGACATGCCGCTCGCGACCGTCGCCGAAGTGCTCGACGGGCCGCCCGAGACGGTTCGCGAGCGGTTGCTCGCATGGTGGGCGGGCGAGCACGCGCGATTCCGCGCGAAGACCGAATCGGTCGAGCGCGTCTGGGCAGGTCTCGAGAACGGCGGCAGCGCGGTTCCGGATGCCTCGTCCGCGCCGTCTGCGACCCCGCCGTCTGCGGTGGCCGCACGGGTGCGCATCGAGCACCGCGAAGCGCAGACGGTCGCGACGATCACGCGTGTCGTCGACCAGGCATCGCTCGTGCCGACCTTCATCGCCGACGTGCTCGAACTGCGCGCCAGGATCGCCGACTCCGGCGCCGAGCCGCTTCCCGGGCACACCGTGATCTACCACGGCCACGTGGGCCGCGACCTCGCCGGTCGCATCGAGACGTGCGTCGCGTTCACCGGCCCGGCACTGCCGTCCGGGCCGATGGTGCTGCGTGTCGAACCCGCGGCTGAGTTCGCCGTCGTCGACGTCACGGCACGCGAGGTCGTGTTCCCCGACCTGCTCGACTTCTTCGTCGCCGTCGAACGCGCGGCGGGGTCGGGCCCGCTCGCGTCGTCGCGCGAGTGGTACCCCGGGCCGTGGCCCGACGACCCCGACGCCGTCGCGATGCTCGTCGCGACGCCGTTCGCGCGACCGACGCCGGCCGGTGTTGACCCCGCCCCAGGGGCAGGGCCGAGGGTGAGCGCATGATCGACTCGCACGCCCCCACCGGCTCCGCCGCACCCGCTGCCGCCGCCTTCGCCGCCCAGTCGCCCTACTCCGACCCGGGCCGGCACGCCGCACTCGTGGCAGCCGTCGCGCCCGAGCCCCGCGACATCCATCGCGCCGTCACCGCGACGATCGCCCACTACCGCGGCGACCCGGTTCCGCCGACCCCCGATCAGCTCGCCGACATCGACCGCCGCTGGGTCGCCGCGATCCTCGATGCGGCCGCCTCGCGCTGCGACGGCCCGCTCGACCGGCCACGCGCGTCAGCCGAACGCGTCGGCGGATGCTGCCGCGACCACAGCCTCCTCGCCGTGTCGATCCTGCGCGCTCACGGCGTGCCCGCCCGCACCAGGCTCGGCTTCGCCGACTACTTCTCCCCGGATTCCGGCACGACCACGTCGTCGTCGAATACGTCGAGCGGGGCGGTGAGGGCAACGGCAGGTGGCGCTGGCGCCGGTTCGACCCCGAGCTCGCGGCCGACTTCACGTCCGAGTTCGGCGACCCGTTCGACCCGCACGACCTCGCCTCCGGCGAGGGGGCGCCGTTCGAAACCGCCGCCGAGGGGTGGCTCGCCCACCGCGCCGGGCGCACCGACCTCTCGGGATACGGGGTTCACCCGGGATCGCCGTACGCCGGGCCCTGGTTCGTGCACGGCTACGTGCTCGGCGACCTCGCCCACCGCATGCGCACCGAACTGCTGCTGTGGGACGGCTGGGGGGCGATGGCGGAGCCGAACGAACCGATCCCCGAGGCATCCGTCGCCCTCGCCGACCGCATCGCGCAGCTCACGGTCGACGCCGATCGCGGCGACGCCGACGCCGATGCGGCGCTCGCCGCGCTCTGGGCGACCGACGACCGTGTGCGGCCCGGACGGATGATCGCCACGCACTCGCCGAGCGGACGAGAAGGCATCACCGACCTCGCGACGCACACGACAGCGTGGGCCGCGGCCGAGGCGTAGGCGGAAACAGCCGCCCGGGCAAGAGAATACCGGGCCGCAGAAACGCCTCTCGGCGCGAGGCCGCTCGCAGCGGCGAATATTGGAGCCCGGGGTTACTGCGGCCCGGCTAGAAGATTCTAACGGAGCCGAGCGGTCGCGTATTCCGCGGGCGCCGAACGTTCACGCATCCGAAACAGGGTGCGCCGCCCCGTTCGCGTCGCCGCACCGCGGCCGGCCGATGCACCGCTCAGTCGAGCGAATCGTGCCGCCAGAGACGCGCGCACGCCGTGAACTCGTCCGCGAGCTCGGTGAGGCGGAGCGCCCGCCGGGTGTACTCGGTCGGCCGGTCGGGGTGCACGGCGTCCGAGACATCCGCGTCGTCCGCGAGGTCGGCGAAGCCGGCCGACGTCACCCGGCAGAACGCCGACGCGCGCTCGAGCGCGACGGCGAAGTCGCCCGCGAACACGCCGTGCAGGATCGTGTCGGCGAGCTCGCGCACCTCGTCGGGGCCGGTCGGGATCGCCGCTCCCGCGACGACCTGGTCGATCGTGTGCGAAACCTCGCTGCCCCGCTGGAACGCGAGGGCGATGCCGCGCGGATCCTGCCGGATGAGCGTGCGCAGAAGGTAGAGCCGCCAGAGCGCTCCCGGCAGGCTCTTGGGCGACGCCTGCGCCCACAACTCGGCGATCGTGTCGATGCCGTGGCTATCGGTGTACGACACGAGCCGCTCGACGATCTCGGGGTCGGGGTTCTCACGGACGCGCGCGAGGAGCGCCGCGGCGGTGTCGTGCGCGACCCGGCTCACCTGGGCCGGATCGGCCGCGCCCTGATACGCCTCGAACATGCCGGGCGGGAACCTCGTAGGGCGGTGGTAGTCGGCGGCCATTCGCGACAGACTACTCCGGCCGGATGGATGGCGGTCGGGTGCGAGGCTCGACGCACATTGAACTCAGCGTGGGACAAGAGCCGCTGACATCCTGAACAGCGCTTCATCGCAGATAAGTTACGCTTACCATGCGACATTGCACCCCTGTAGCTCAGTTGGCAGAGCAGCGTCCTTTTAAGTCGCGGGTCGTGGGTTCGAGCCCCACCGGGGGTACTTCATCGGGTTCGGGTTTCCATGCCGTCCCAGGGCGACATCGTCGTCGGTGATAAACGCCCGAGCATCGGGCACCGCCCGACGGGAGCGCGAGCCGCTGTGGTCCGGCGGGTCACCCCGCCGCCGGTCACACGGTCGGCTCGATCGCTCCCGTCACGGCGGCTCCTCCCCAGGATTCCCCTTCCGCACAACCGCGTGCGGTGAATACAAGGTAGCCCTCCGGGCACGGTCGCACCAGACCCTTTTTCGAGTCTTTTCTGAGAGAATCCTGATTCTCTCTCATGAATCGACAATGGGACGAACGGCCCGGAGAGGCAGCCACTGCGGGACGAACGGCACGAAACGCGAGCCTCAGCCCGCGATCTGCTTCAGCCCTCCGAGGAGCGCCACGCGCTCGGCCGATGTCCGACCGAGCGGCGTGACCGTGAGGGTCGTGACGCCCGCCTGCTTGAACGCCGCGACGCGCTCGGCGACGTACGAGACCGGGCCGATGAGGTTGATCGCGCGCACGAGGTCGTCAGGCACCGCCGCGATCGCCTCGGCCTTGCGACCCTCGAGATAGAGGTCCTGAATGACCCGGGCCTCGTCCGCGAAGCCGTAGCTCGACACGAGGTCGTTGTAGAAGTTCTTGCCGCGGGCACCCATGCCGCCGATGTACAGCGCGAGGTTGGGCTTCACCGCGGCGAGCGCGGCTTCGATGAGCGCGGGATCCTCGGTGATCGCGAGCGCGGGGCTCGCGAACACGTCGAGCGGGGCGAGGTCGGGCGAACGGCGCGCAGCGCCCGCGGCGAGCGCATCGCCCCACACGGCGGCCGCGCGCTCGGGGTGGAAGAACATGGGCAGCCAGCCGTCGGCGATCTCGGCGGTCTGCTCGACCGACTTCGCCCGAGCGCGGCGATCGTGATCGGGATGCGGTCGCGCACGGGATGGTTGATGAGCTTGAGCGGTTTGCCGAGGCCCGTACCCCGGTCGGCGGGCAGCGGGATCGAGTAGTTCTTGCCCTCGTGCACGACGGGCTCGCGCCGCCACACCTGGCGGCAGATGTCGACGAGTTCGCGCGTGCGGCCGAGGGGCGCGTCGTAGCGCACGCCGTGGAAGCCCTCGATGACCTGCGGCCCCGAGGCCCCGATGCCGAGCTCGAAACGCCCGCCCGACACGTAGTCGAGACCGGCGGCGGTCATGGCGGTGAGGGTGGGCGTGCGCGTGTAGAGCTGCAGGATGCCGCTCATGAGCGTCATCCGTTCGGTGCGCGCCGCGAGGAATCCGAGCTGGCTCACGGCGTCGAAGGAGTACGCCTCGGGGACGGCGACGAGATCGACACCGGATGCCTCGAGCTCGGCCACTTCGTCGGCCGCTTCGCGGAACCCGCCCGCATAGTTCAGGAACATCCCGACGCGCATCCGTCACTCCTCGTCGTGCAACGACCGCGCCTGGCGCGCGGGCACCTCACCCTAACCGAACGGCCCCGACCGGCGGCGGCTCGTTGTCGGACTCCCACAAGTGCGCCTCGCTTCGCACGTGCGCGCCTTCGGCGACATCACAGGCGAGACCGACAGGCTGGGGGCATGTCCGGTTGGAGCGTCCTGCTCGACGTCGGCCTCGTGGTCGTCCTGGTCGGCGCGCTCGCCTACGGCTGGCATTCGGGACTGCTCCGTACAGCCGCGGGACTCGCGGGCCTCGCCGCGGGCGGCGTCGCCGCGTTCTTCGCGATGCCGTGGGTCGGCGGAATCGTCGATCGTCCGATGTGGCGCGCGGCTGCCGTCGTGCTCACCGCGGCGCTCCTGCTCTCGGTCGGAGCGGTCGTCGGCACTGCGCTCGGGCGGCTTCTGAACCGGGGCGCTCGGGCGATCAGGCTCGGATGGCTCGACCGCACGCTCGGCGCGATCGGCAACCTCGTCGCCGCGGCCTTCGCGATCGCGCTCGTGGCGTCGGGCGTCGCGTCCATGGGCGTCCCCGCCCTCACACCCGTCGTCGCGGGATCCTGGGTCGTGCGCGGCATCGACGCCGTGACGCCGACGCCCGCGCGCGCGGCGCTCGCCGAGATCCGTGCGGCGACGTTCGGCGGGGCGATCCCCTGGCTCGGCGAGGTCATCGGCGGGCCGACCGAGGCCCCTGCCCCGCCCACAGGCGAACTCGACGATGCCGACCTCGTCGCGGCCGGGGCATCCGTCGTCCGCATCAGCGGACTGGCGTTCCGCTGCGGAGTGAGCATGTCGGGCTCGGGCTTCGTCATCGCGCCCGACCGTGTCGTGACGAACGCGCACGTCGTCGCGGGCGTGCCCGAGCCCGTCGTCGAGGCGCCCGGGCGCATCCCGCTGCCGGGCCGCGTGGTCGCGATCGACCGCGACGCCGACCTCGCGCTCATCGCCGTCGACGGGTTGGGGGTCGAACCGCTCGACCTCGCCGCGAACCCGCCGACCGGCACCGACGCGGCGATCGGCGGCTACCCGTTCGGCGGACCCTACGAACTGCGCGCCGCACGCTTCCTCGAAACCGGGCCGCTCGCGATCGACGAGGACGGCGTGCGGTCGACGCGCGACGTCACGACGCTCGCCGCGAAGGTCGACCACGGCAACTCGGGCGGCCCTGTGCTGACACTCGACGGTGACGTGGGCGCGATCGTGTTCGCGAAGAGCGAGACCGTCCCGGACGTCGGGTACGCGATCCCGGCTTCGACGTTGGCGCCGCTCGCGGCGCGGGCATCCGCCCTCGTCGACGCCGTCGACGTCGGGTCGTGCGTGCGCTGACGCACGCGCCGGCAGGCGTGCCTCGACGAACTCAGCGCGCGGTCACTCGGCGGCCGTGAATCCGCGGAAGCGGATGCCCCACGTGAGACGCAACTGCTCGCCCGGGTCGAGCCAACGCAGTCCGCGACCCGAGTTGAACGCCTCGGCGGGCGCCGTCATCGGCTCGATCGCGATCGCGACGTCGCCGCCCTCTCCGGGGAACTCGCGCGTCGTGAACACCTGCACGTAGTCGAACTCCTCCTCGGCCCAGACCGCGACCTGGCGGCCGTCGGGTGCGGTGAGGGTGTGCTCGACGAACCCGTCGACCGCGGCGACCTCGCCGAACGCGTCGTCGAGCGACACGTCTCCGACGCGGCGGCCCTCGCGGAAGTCCCACTCGGTGCCGTCGACGGGGACTTCGCCCGTCGGAAGCAGCCGCTCGTCGACCTCGATGTGGCTGCCCGCGTCGAGACGGAGCACGAGGTCTTCGGTCGGCACGCCGCTGATCTTGAGGAACGGGTGCGTGCCGACGGCGACGGGCGCGGGCTCCCCGCCGAGGTTCTCGATGTAGTGCGTGACCTTGAGCCCGTCTGCCACGAGCTCGTAGTGCACGCCCGTCTCGAGGAGAAACGGGTAGCCGAGCTGGGGGTAGATCGTCGCGCCGAGGGTCACCGAGTCGCGTTCGCGTGCGACCTCGCGGTACTCGGTGTAGCGGAGGAGGCCGTGGATGGCGTTGTCGAGCTTGGGCTCGGTGATCGCGAGTCGGTGCTCGACGCCGTCGTGGGTCCACTTGCCGTCGCGGATGCGGTTCGGCCACGGCACGAGCACGATGCCGGCTGCCGACGGCGGCGTCTGGTCTTCGCCGTAGGGCGGCACGAGGTCGACGCCGTCGATGCTGAGCGTGCGGAGGGAAGCCGCGACCCCGGTGATGGTCGCACGGAGTTCGCCGCTCGAGGTGGAGGTCTCGAGCACGTACTGTTCACCGGTGGGCAAGGTCATGCGACCCACTCTACGGCGTTGCGCTCCTGCCCCGACGTCGAGCGGAATCGCGGTGCAGGTCGCGACCCGCGCGGTGCTCGTACCACGCACGTCGGAGCGGAATGTCGTGCTGGACGCGCTGCAGCGCGAACCACGGGATGTCGGGGAAGTATCGCACGTCGAGGTGCGCGGGGAACCTCCGCCCGCCGCGGTCGCGCACCTCGGGGTCGCCGTCGAGCTCCACAGGCCGGTCCTCGGAATCCACGACCGCGAGGCGCATCCCCGCGATCGCCAGCACCCGCTCGAGCTCCTCGATCGTGAGACGACGTCGCCCGGCCTCCACTCGCGCCACCTGCGAGCGGTCGAGGCCAAGCCTCGCCGCGAGCTCGCGCTGACTCAGATCGGCTCGACGCCGCACGGATCGGAGGAGGAAAGCGGGATCGGCCAGCCATCCGCAGCCGCGGCCCGGCGCGTCGTCGTTCGGCTTCATAGTGAGAGCAAGTCTCGCGGCGCCCACCGACATCGGCGCGCGAGACGGGGCCGACTCACCCGCAGGGGCGCCTCCCCTCCCGGACGCTTGCAAATTGCTGCTGTTTCGTCAGCAATTTGCAAGCGTCCGGGCCCGATACGCGAAGACCCACACCCCGTCACTCGAAGCGAGCCGCGAACCGGCTCCCTCCGTCAGGCGGCGGGCTCGACCGCGTGCGGCGTGCCGCCCGTGATGCGGACGAGCTCGTCGAACGTCGTGGGGAACACGGTCTTCGCGTGCCCGGCCGCGGCCCACACCTCGGGGTAGGTCGAGAGGTGGGTGTCGACGATCGTGCGAACCGGTGCGGGGTGCCCGACCGGGGCGACGCCGCCGATGACCTGACCGGTCGCAGTCTTCACGTCGTCTTTCGACGCCCGGCGGATGTCTCCCCCGAGCTGTGCGCCGAGCCACTCCGTGTCGACGCGGTGGGCGCCGCTCGTGAGCACGAGGATGGGCTCGTCGTCGATGAGGAACACGAGCGAGTTCGCGATCTGGCCGACCTCGACGCCGAGCGCGTCGGCGGCGAGCTGGGCGGTCGTCACGGCGTCCTCGAACCAGGTGATGCGCGGCTCGACGCCCTGCGCTGCGAGGGCCTCGGAGACTCGGTCGACGGCGGGATGGGTGGGGGCGGTCATCCTTCGATCGTAGGCGTCCGCGATCGTCCGCGTCCGCGTCACCCGGGTGCCGTAGGGTTCGCTGCGTGAGCGACCCTTCACCGGCCTCCGGGCCCGCCCTCGACCGTCGCCTGCACCTCGGCGGCGCGGTCGCGATCGGCCTCGCGTCGATGATCGGCGCGGGCGTGTTCGCCGTGTGGGCGCCGGCCGCGGCAGCGGCGGGCGGGCTGCTCCTCGTCGGGCTTCTCGTCGCGGCGTTCGTCGCGTTCGCCAACGCGGGCTCGACCGCGCAGCTCGCGGCCCGATACCCCGAGTCGGGCGGCGCCTACCGGTACGGCCGCGAGCGGCTCGGCGCCTGGTCCGGGTTCTTCGCCGGCTGGGGGTTCGTCGTGGGCAAGACCGCGAGCTGCGCGGCCATGGCGATGACGGCTGCGGCGTACCTCGCCCCCGCCGAGTGGATGCGACCGGTCGCGGTCGCGGCGGTCGTCGCGGTCGCCGCGATCGACCTCGCGGGCGTCACGCGCACGGCGCGAGCCGCAACGGCCATCGTCGCGATCGTGCTCGCGGTGCTCGCGATCGTCTTCGCGGCCGGGGTCGTCGCGTCGGTCGTCTCGCCGGTCGCGATTCCGGATGCCCCGGCGCCCGGCCCCGAGGCATCCGGCGCGTTCTTCTCCCGGCCCGGAACGCTCGGCGCCTACGGCGTCCTGCAGTCGGCGGGTCTGCTGTTCTTCGCGTTCGCGGGGTACGCGCGCGTCGCGACGCTCGGCGAAGAGGTCGTCGAGCCCGCGCGCACGATCCCGCGGGCGATCGCGATCTCGTTCGGCATCGCCCTCGCGGTGTACGCCGCGCTCGCGGTCGTCCTCCTCGCAGGGCTCGGCGCGGAGCGCCTCGCGGCATCCGACGCCCCGCTCGCCGACCTCGTCGCGACCGCGGGATGGGGCTGGGCCGCACCCGTCGTGCAGGTCGCCGCGGGGCTCGCGTCGCTCGGCGCGCTCCTCGCCCTCCTCGCAGGCATCGGCCGCACGTCGCTCGCCATGGGCCGCGACCGCGAGCTGCCCGCCGCGCTCGCGCGCATCTCGTCGCGCACGCATGTGCCGCACGTCGCCGTGATCGTCGTGTCGGTCGCGGTCGTCGCGCTCGTCGTCGTCGCCGACCTCCGGGGCGCGATCGGCTTCTCGAGCTTCGGCGTGCTCGTCTACTATTTCGTCGCGAACTCCGCCGCCCTGACCCAGCCGCGTGCGGAACGGCGCATCCCGCGCTGGCTCTCGGCGGTCGGGGCGATCGGATGCCTCGTGCTCGTCGCCGCGCTCCCGTGGCCGTCGGTCGTGGCGGGGCTCGCGGTCTTCGCCGTCGGGGCGCTCGTGCGCGCGGTCGCGCTCGCCCGCCGCCGTAGGCTTTCGGCATGACGATCGACGCCGCCGCCCGAATCATCCCGCTCGCCGGAATCCCGGCCCCGCAGGTCGACGAGACCGCCTTCGTCGCGGCGGGCGCGATCGTCGTCGGCAACGTGACCCTCGAGGCCGGATCGAGCGTCTGGTACAACGCGGTGCTCCGCGCCGAAGCCGAGCCCATCGTGCTCGGTGAGCATGCGAACCTCCAAGACACCGTCGTGTGCCACGTCGACGCGGGCTACCCGCTCACGGTCGGCGCGGGCGTCTCCGTCGGGCACGGCGCCGTGCTCCACGGCTGCACCATCGAGCGCGACTCGCTCATCGGCATGTCGGCGACCGTGCTGAACGGCGCCGTCATCGGCGAAGGCTCGCTCGTCGCGGCCGGCGCCGTCGTGCTCGAGGGCACGATCGTGCCCCCCGGATCACTCGTCGCGGGCGTGCCCGCGAAGGTGCGCCGCGAGCTCACTGCTTCCGAACGCGCGGCCCTGCAGCACAATGCGCAGGCCTACCTCGCGCACGTCGTCGAGCACACGACACCCGTCGAGTAGCCGCGGCGAACGCGATGCGCACTCAGGCGGCGATCGCGGAAGCCTCACCCCGCAACCGCCTGCGCGCCTTGCGCGCCGCGCGGAGCGCCGCCCGAGACGGCACGGCGACGAGCACCGACACCGTGCCGAGGAGCGACCGGTCGTGCGCGCCGAGCATGCGGCGCCGCTCGAACGCGCGGCGCAGCGCTCCGCCCGCGAGGTTGTGGTGGCGCGGCAGCGCCGGCAGCGGAGTCGCATCGCGTGAAGCGACGAGCGCTTCGAGCCCGGCGAGCCAGTCGTCGGCGCCCCGCTCGTGGAAGTAGTTGTCGGCGAGCCAGTCGGCGTCGGGCACGCGCCAGTCCCCTGCCGCGAGCGCCTCGGCGTCGCCGAAGAGCCCAGACCCCTCGAACACGAGGTTCAACTGCGGCGCACCGACGCCGAACTCGTCGAGGAGCAGCGCCGGAACCCCCGCAGCGATCGCCTCGAGCACGGCCGTCGAGCTCACCGTGACGAGCGCCTCGGCCTGTGCGAGGTGCTCGGCCATGGGCCCGTCGGCGACGACGAGGTTCGCGGGCATCGTCGCGCCGAGCTCACGCGTCACCGCGGGATCGGCGATGAGGTCGGCGAGGTCGAACTGCTCGTCGTGGGTCTGCGCCTCGCCCTTGCGGGCTCGCACCTTGACGACGAAACGCTTCCGCGGCTGCCGACGGGCGGCGGCGGCGAGCATGCCGACGAGCGCTACGCGCTCCTCGCGCGTCGCGGGCACCTTCGCCTGCACGGCGAAGACGACGTCGGATGCCTCGGGGTCGCGCGCTTCCCCGCCCGCGCCGTCGACGACCGCGCTCCCAGCCGCCCGCGCCGCGAGGAACGGCAACGTCGCGAGCCCGAACGCAGGCGCCGCCGGAAGGTCTTCGGCGAGCGCCGCGAACTCGCGCACCTCGCGACGGCTGTGGAGCACCACGAGGTCGGTCTGCTCGCGGTACACGACGGCCTTCGGCACCGCCGGGATCGTGAGGCCCGGGAACCCCGACACGAGCACGGGCCGGTCCGGCAGCACCTGCAGCATGGGCGCGATGACGCGCACGAGCGGCCCGCGGAGCGCGAGCAGCACGGCGTCGGGGCGCAGGTCGCCGACGAGCGGCGCGAGCTCGTCGAGGTGCGCGCTGCGCGGGACATCCGTCTGCCACCTCGTTCCCGCGAGCGCGACCCGCAACTGCCGATCGCTCGGCAGCACGGTCGAGCCGACGACGACGAGGTCGGCCTCCCACGACGGCGGGAGGGTCGACGCGAGCGCCGCGCCCCACTTCGTGTACGAGTCGGAGTCGGAGACGACGAGGAGCCTGCGCTGCACGCTCACTGCACGAGCACCCGCCGCAGCTTCGCCTTGGGGGCGAGCTCGCCCGGGAAGACGCGCTTGACGCCGTCGCCCATCGCCTGCTCGAGGATGCGGATGTCGCGCACGAGGTGCTCGAGCCCCTGAGGCTCGAGCGAGGCCGAATGGTCGCTGCCCCACATCGTGCGGTCGAGCGTGATGTGGCGCTCGACGGCGACGGCGCCGAGGGCGACGGCCGCGATCGAGATCTGGAGCCCCCGCTCGTGCCCCGAGTAGCCGATCGGCACGCCCTCGTAACGCCCCCGGAGGGTGTCGATCGTGCGGAGGTTCGCCTCTTCGGGCGGCATGGGGTAGCTCGACGTGGCGTGCATGATGACGAGGTCGCCCGCCCCCGCGCGGCGGAGCGTCACGACGGCTTCGTCGATCTCGGCGAGCGTCGACATGCCCGTCGAGAGGATGACCGGGCGCCCCGTCGCCGCGATGCGGCGGAGGAGCGGCAGGTCGGTCACCGATGCCGACGCGACCTTGTACGCGACGACGTCGAGCTCGTCGAGGAAGTCGACCGACGGCTCGTCCCAGGGCGACGCGAACCAGTCGAGCCCGGCGAGGTCGGCGTGGCGAGCGACCTCGAGGTACTCGTCGCGGCCGAACTCGACGCGATGCCGGTATTCGAGGTAGCTCATCGTGCCCCACGGCGTCTCGCGCGGGACATCCTTCATGTGCTCGGGCGTCGCGAGCTCGGGCGTGCGCTTCTGAAACTTGACCGCCTGCGCGCCCGCCGCGGCCGCGACGTCGATGAGCCGCTTCGCGAGCTCGACGTCGCCGTTGTGGTTGAGGCCGATCTCGGCGATGACGTACACGGGCAGGCCGTCGCCGATCTCGTGGCGTCCGATGCGAACGGGCATGGTCAGGCTCCTTCAGCGGTGGGGGTCGAGGGGTGACGGCCGGGCGCGGCGTCTCGGGCTGCGCTCGCACGTGCGCCTTCACGCATTCCCTCGCGTGCCGCGAGCACGGCGTCGGCGAGTTCGCGCACGGCGCCCGCGCCGCCGCGGCGGTCGAGGACGACGCGAGCGACGCGACGCACCTCGGGGATCGCGTCGGCGACCGCGACGGGCCAGCCGACGAGCGCGAGGGCGGGCAGGTCGCCGAGGTCGTTGCCGAGGTAGGCGACGCGGTCGAGCGGGATGCCCCGTGCCGCGGCCCATTCGGCGAGCGCGGCGCCCTTGTCGCCGACGCCCTGGAGCACCTCGACGCCGAGCTTCGCGGCCCGCGCGGACACGACGGGGTGCTGCTCGGCCGACAGGATGAGCACAGGGATGCCGGCGCCCCGGAGGCGTGCGACGCCGTGCCCGTCGGCGCGGCTGACGCGCACGAACTCGACGCCGGCTTCGCCGACGATCGCGGTGTCGTCGGTGTGGACGCCGTCGAAGTCGGTCACGACGGCGTCGACGTCGATCGTGTGCGCGGGCGCGTCGACGAGGTTCGCGAGGGCCTGCGCGACGACGAGGTCCGCGGCCGTGTCGATCTCGATGCCGTGCAGTTCGGGCACGGGCTGCATCGCCACCCGGCCGAAGAAGCGGTGGCCGGCCGTGCGGAAGCCCGCCGTGCGCATCGCGTAGAACGCGCCCGTCTCGCGGAACTCGGGCACCCGGTCCTGCCGGCGCGGGCGGGTCGAGGCGTCGTGGTTGACGCCTGCGGCGCTGGCGCCGAACCCGTGCTCGTCGCTGCCCGCCGTCGCCCGCCACAGGAATGCGTGGCTCGGCACCGCCGAGAAGACGCTGTCGGCGGCGCCTGTCGCGACTTGCGCGACCGCGCGGTCGAGGTCGGACGGGTCGATGAACGGCGACGTCGCCTGGATGAAGAGCACGACGGATGCCTCGGGCGCACCCTCTGCGCGAAGTGCGTCGAGTGCGTGCAGCAGCGCCGACTCGCTCGACGCCTCGTCGCCCGCGAGTTCCGCGGGCCGCTCGACCACGTGCGCGCCCGCTGCGCGGGCGACCCGCGCGATCTCGTCGTCGTCGGTCGTGACGACGACCGCACCGACGGTGGCGGCGGCTTTCGCCGCCGCGACCGCTCTCCCCACGAGCGGCACCCCGCCGATGCGCATGACGTTCTTGCCGGGCAGCCCCTTCGACCCTCCACGGGCGGGGATGATCGCCACGGCGACCCCTCGCACCTCCGGCTCGACACTCGTCATGCGCTGGACGCTACGACCCGGCACTGAATCCCGTGTGAAGTGGAGGTGAACTCGGGACGTTCGGCACATGGCGGGGTGGGCGCGTCTCGAGCGCGGATGTCCCGTGCGAACCACGTTCGCACGGGACATCCGTCCGCTTCGACGCGCGAGCCGCTCAGCTCGCGAGCGCGCCGACCGAGACGTCGCCGCGGAAGCGGCCCTCGGGGTCGATCGCCGCGCGGATCCGCTCGACGCGCGCCCGCACCTCGGCGGGGTAGTTGCGCTGCGGGCGGTCGCGGTCGGCCGCGAAGGTCGGAACGGTGTACTCCGTGACCCACTCGGCGAAGGCGGCACGGGCTGCGGTGAACGCGACCGCGGCGTCCTCTGCGGAGCGCTTCTTGCCGAGCACGACCCCGCCGAACCACGCGAAGTCGGCGTCGAAGTGTCCGACCGCGCCGGCATCCGCGGGCCGCTGCCCGAGCGCCCCGCCGAGCTGTCGCAGCTCGGCCATGAGGAACGGCGCTGTGTCGGCCGTGACGACGTCGAGGAACGCGTCGACGATCGCCCGGCTGCGAGCCGCGCCGCGACCCTCGGCCGCTCCGAGGAGTGCCGTGTCGGTGCGGTGGGCGAGGCCGCCGAAGTCGGGGTCCATGTGGGTGATGGCGACCTCGGCGATGTCGGTCGCACGCCACGAGTCGAAGACGGGCTCGGCGACGCGGCGGAGCGTCGCGAGGAGAGTCTTCGCCGACTGCGTCGCCGTGCGGCCGTCGCGGTCGATCGCGGTGCCGTCGATGACGAGGAGCGGGCGGCGCGTGACCTTGAACGGGAAGCCCGGGATGGGCGGGAGGGTCATGACGCGGAGCGACGTCGTGATGTTGCCCGGGGCGTCCGCCGTCCATTCGGCCCACGCCGCGGCGACCTCGCGCGCGTCGGACATCTCCCACATCGCGGTGCCCGTGACGACCTCCCCGGGTCGAACGCGCGGACGGTCACGGCCGTGATGACGCCGAACCCGCCGCCTCCGCCGCGGACCGCGTAGAACAGGTCGGGCTCGACCTCGCGACTCGCGGTCACGACCTGCCCGTCGGCGGTCACGAGCTCGACCGACTCGAGATGGTTCGCGGCGACGCCCGTCGTGCGGCCGTAGGCCGAGAGTCCGCCGCGCGAGATGTAGCCGACGACGCCGACGTGGCCCGACGAGCCGTGCGGCACGGCGAGCCCGTGCGGGGCGGCCGCGGCGACGACGTCGCGCCACTGCGTGCCCGCGGGGATGCGGACGAGCTTGCGCTCGACGTCGACCGTGACGCCGCCGTCGAGGCGGACCTTCACGAGGAGTTCCTGCGACATGTCCGACGAGCTCGCCGACGCGTGCCCCGTCGTGTGCATGCGCACCCCGATGCCCAGCGCGTCCGCCTCGCGGACCGCCGCGGCGACCTCGTCGGCGGTCGTCGCGACGACGGCGCGGGCGGGGCGGAGCTTCTCGGTCGGGTCGAAGGCACGAGTGGCGGCTTTGTGCGCGCGGGTGCCGGGCCGGGCGAGGACGACGCGAGCCGACGTGGCCGCGCCCGCGGCCGCTCGACGACGCGACACCTCGGCACCTGCCTGCACCGCCACGGCGACCACGGCGAACGCGACGCCGACGGCGACGACACCGGCGCCGACCGCGGCGGGCGCGAGCGGCAGGAATGCGAACGGGGCGACGACCGCGACGAGGGCGATGACTGCGACCGACGCGCCGCGACCGCGCAGGTCGGGCTTCGCGGGGAACCCCCATGTCGGCGTCTGCGGCCCCGGGACGGTCTCGGGGGCGACGACCGCGAACAGCGCGGCCGCGAGCACGAGCACGACGACCGAAGGCCACGGTGCGAAGACGCCCGCGGCGGCGCCCGCCGCCACGGAGACGAGCGACAGTGCCGACACGGCGGAACGGGGCATCCGGATGTCTCGAAGCCACGCCGGCGCCGCCATGGCCACCGCGACGACGCCGACGCCCGCGAGGAGTCCGCCGACGGCGACGAATCCGACGAGGCTCGAGACGAGCACTGCTGCGGCGATGAACCCGAGGCCGAGCGCGGTGCCGCGGCGGCGTCCGCTGCGGTCGGAGGAGCGTGTGCCCAC
The DNA here is from genome assembly GCF_004135405.1 of Agromyces protaetiae. Classification (NCBI taxonomy): domain Bacteria; kingdom Bacillati; phylum Actinomycetota; class Actinomycetes; order Micrococcales; family Microbacteriaceae; genus Agromyces; species Agromyces protaetiae. The sequence goes on along the minus strand of NZ_CP035491.1, from coordinate 1,673,305 downwards.
GACGAGCGCGACTGCGATGCCGACCCCGAAGAGGCCGAGCGCGACGGCGGGTGCGGCTCCTGCGCCGACCACGCCGGCCGAGGTCGGCGAGACGCCTGCGGCGACGTCGAAGGCGGCTCCGCCGCCGACGGCGACGGCGCCGGCTGCGGCGGCCGCGGTCGCGACGGGAGCGGCGAGTCCGACGGCGACCGAGCGGACGCCCGCGACGACCGGGGTCGCGACGAGTCGGTCGCGCGCAGCGGGGCGGGCGGTTCGGACGGGCCGGGCGTGTCCGGCGGCCGGGGTGAAGCTGGTCATGGCAGTTCGTTCGCTTTCAGATCCGGGAGCCTCGCACGTTGCGAGGATGACTCACGGAAGACGAGCCTCCCGCCGACGAACACCCGAGACACCCGGGTGCTCACCGGATCGCGGTCGGGGACGTCCCCGGATCACGATCGGGGTCAGCCCTGAGCGTTCGTCCACGACGAGTGTCCGCTCCATGCGCCCCGCACACGGGCATCCCCGCGTGTTGTGGACGTTGGCCGTGCGCGCCGCGACACGGCCACCTTGACGATGCGCACCCTTGATCCCGCGGTCATCTCCAGTTCATCCCCCGAACTGGGGACACGTTGGCGCTGGATATCCAACTATCCGGCTGAGCGCTCCCCGATGAGGTCGCCACATCCCCGAACTGCAAGAGGAGCAACGGTGCACTTTTCCGATTCCCTGAACGCGCTCTCTCAGAAGGTTCGCAATCAGCGCGATGCGATCCAGACTGAAGAAGCCACGAAGAACGCGTTCGTCATGCCATTCATCTCAAGCGTCCTCGGTTATGACGTCTTCGATCCGCTCGAAGTCGTCCCCGAGTACACCGCTGATGTCGGCATCAAGCGTGGTGAGAAGATCGACTACGCGATCGTTCGTGACGGTGAAGTCCAGATGCTGATCGAATGCAAGAGCGACACGAACGCGCTGCGCATCGAACACGCTTCGCAGCTGTACCGATACTTCGCCGTTACCAACGCGCGTGTCGCCGTACTGACGAACGGCCAGGTCTACCACTTCTTCACGGATCTCGACGCCCCGAACCGCATGGATGAGAAGCCCTTCCTCGTCCTCGACCTTCTCGACATCGACGAGTCGCTGATCGGCGAACTCAAGAAGCTGACGAAGGAGGCATTCGATCTCGATTCGGTTATCAACGCCGCTGGGGAACTCAAGTACATCGGCCAGATCAAGCGCGCGATTGCGGAAGAGTTCAAGTCACCATCCGATGACTGGACGCGGTTCTTCATCGGTCGGGTCTATGACGGGGCGATCACCCAAAAGGTGCGAGAGCAGTTCTCGCCGTTGATCCGAAAGGCTTCGGCGCAATACCTCAACGACCAGGTGAACGATCGACTCAAGACTGCACTGCGGGGTTCCGGCGAAGGTGAGACGAGCGACGACACTGTCACGAGCCCAGAAGCATCCGACACAGATCTTGACCGGGACACGGAAATCGAGACGACGCTCGAGGAACTCGAGGCGTACCAAATCGTGAAGGCCATCGCATGCAGCGAAGTGAAGCCCTCCCGTGTCTCGCAGCGAGACTCGAAGTCGTACTTGCGATCTTGCTCGACGACAACAACCGCAAACCTATCGCCCGGCTGCACTTCAACTCGCGGAAGCAGAAGTACCTGGGAATCCTCGACGAGTCAAAGGCTGAAACACGGCACCCGATCGATGGGCTGGACGACATCTACAAGTACGCCGACGAGATCAGAGCGTCGGTGGTCCGCTACAAGTAGCCCCGACGACGGATGCCCCGTGCGAATCGCGTTCGCACGGGGCATCCGGTGATCTGAACGAGCGCTCAGCGCAGCTGCAGCTCCGCCGCCTTGACGACGTTCGCGAGCAGCATGGCGCGCGTCATGGGGCCGACGCCGCCGGGGTTCGGCGACAGGAAGCCCGCGACCTCGGCGACTCCGGGGTCGACATCGCCCGTCAGCTTCCCGCGACCGGTCGCCTCGTCGTCGACGCGCGTGATGCCGACGTCGAGCACGGCCGCGCCGGGCTTCACCCAGTCGGCCTTCACGAGGTGCGGTACGCCGACGGCGGCGACGACGATGTCGGCGCGGCGGACTTCGGCGGCGAGGTCGACCGTGCGCGAGTGCGTGAGCGTCACGGTCGCGTCGAGCCCCTTGCGCGTGAACAGCAACCCGAGCGGGCGGCCCACGGTGAGGCCGCGGCCGATGACGGTCACGTGCTTGCCCCGGATCGGCACGTCGTAGCGCTGCAGCATCTCGACGATGCCCGCGGGCGTGCACGGCAGCGGCGACTGCAGTTCGCCCTCGATGCCGAGGACGAGCCGGCCGAGGTTCGTCGGGTGGAGGCCGTCGGCGTCTTTCGACGGGTCGATGGCCTCGAGCGCGGCGTGCTCGTCGAGGCCCTTCGGCAGCGGCAGCTGCACGATGTAGCCGGTCACTTCGGGCGCCGCGTTCAGATCGGCGATCGCCGCCAGCACATCGGCCTGCGACGCGGTCGCGGGCAGGTCGATGCGGATCGACTCGATGCCGACCTCGGCGCAGTCGCGGTGCTTGCCCGCGACGTACGAGCGCGAGCCCGGGTCGTCGCCGACGAGGAGCGTGCCGAGGCCCGGCACGACGCCCTGCGCGCGCAGGCCCTCGATGCGGGAGGCGAGTTCGGACTTGACGGCCGACGCCGTGGCGACGCCGTCGAGCTTCACTGCGGTCATGCGGGCGCCCTTACTGCTGCAGGCCCGGGTACAGCGGGAACGCCGCCGTGAGGGCTTCGACGCGGGCACGGAGGGCCGGGACATCCGCCCCGCCCTTCAACACCTCGGCGATGACGTCCGCGACCTCGGTGAACTCGGCGTCTCCGAAGCCGCGCGTCGCGAGCGCGGGCGTGCCGATCCGCAGGCCCGACGTGACCATCGGCGGACGCGGGTCGAACGGCACCGAGTTGCGGTTGACCGTGATGAGCGCGTCGTGGAGGAGGTCTTCGGCCTGCTGGCCGTCGATCTGCGAGTTGCGGAGGTCGGCGAGCACGAGGTGCACGTCGGTGCCGCCCGTGAGCACGTCGACACCGGCTGCGCGGGTGTCGTCGGCCGTGAGACGCTCGGCGAGGATGCGGGCGCCGGCGAGGGTGCGGACCTGGCGGTCCTTGAACTCCTCGGACGCCGCGATCTTGAACGCCGTGGCCTTCGCCGCGATGACGTGCATGAGCGGGCCGCCCTGCTGGCCCGGGAAAACGTTCGAGTTGAGCTTCTTCGCGAGCTCGAGGTCGCGCGAGAGGATGAAGCCCGAGCGCGGGCCGCCGATCGTCTTGTGCACGGTCGACGACACGACGTCGGCGTAGGGCACGGGCGACGGGTGCAGGCCCGCCGCGACGAGACCGGCGAAGTGCGCCATGTCGACCCACAGCTTCGCGCCGACCTCGTCGGCGATCGCCCGGAACGCCGCGAAGTCGAGGTGGCGGGGGTACGCCGACCAGCCCGCGATGATGACCTGCGGCTTGTGCTCGAGGGCCTTGTCGCGCACGACGTCCATGTCGACGAGGAACGTCTCGGGGTCGACGCCGTACGAGACGGCGTTGTAGAGCTTGCCCGAGAAGTTGAGCTTCATGCCGTGCGTGAGGTGGCCGCCGTGCGCGAGCTCGAGGCCGAGGATCGTGTCGCCCGGGGTCGCGATCGCCGACAGGACGGCCGCGTTCGCGGTCGCGCCCGAGTGCGGCTGGACGTTCGCGTACTCGGCGCCGAAGAGCGACTTCGCGCGCTCGATCGCGAGGTTCTCGGCGATGTCGACGAACTCGCAGCCGCCGTAGTACCGGCGACCCGGGTAGCCCTCGGCGTACTTGTTCGTGAGCACCGAGCCCTGCGACTGCAGCACCGAGACGGGGACGAAGTTCTCGCTCGCGATCATCTCGAGATAGTCGCGCTGACGCCCGAGCTCGAGCTCGAGGACTTCGGCAATCTCGGGATCGACGACGGACAGCGGCTGGTTGAAGACGGATTCGGCCAAGACTGGCTCCTTCAGAAGGGGTTGGACGGACCAAAGAGGTTGCTGCCTCGGCGACTCGCGCAAAGAGGCCCGCGTACCGGCCCAGGCGTGCGGTCGGTCCGTACCAGTCGCTCCCCGATGGTGCCCATCTCAACGCCAGTCGCGACGGTCACGAGCATAGCGGATGCCTCGTGCCGAACCCTGATCGAACGCCCGGGCCGATCCGCCCGCGCGACCCCCGTGCGGGGGTCGCGCGCGCGGGTGTACCGTTCGTAAAGATTCCTCCCTCAGCCCGCGCGCCTGAACCGCGCCGACCAACTGGATGGCCCATGCGACGACGCATCCGCACCGCGACGAGCGCCCTCGTCCTCACGACCGTCCTCGCGACCCTGCTCGCGGGCTGCGCGCCCGGCGACGTCGCGAACGCGGACTCCGTGCCGGGGATCATCCCGCTTCCGGACTCGTACGAACCGCACACCGGTGACGAGCCGTTCAGGCTCACCGAATCGACTCGGATCGTCGTCGAGGGCGACGCCGGGTCGCCCGCGGTCGCAGATGTCGCCGAACTCCTCGCCGCACGGCTCCGCATCGCCACGGGGTACGAGATCCCCGTCTTGCAGGGCGAGCCCGAAACATCCCTTCGACAGGCTCAGGGCACCGCCGACATCGCCCTCGCCCTCGGCGACGGCGGCGACCCTTCGAGCGAGGCGTACGCGCTCGAGGTCGGCGACGACGGCGTGCGGATCACGGCGGATGCCCCGGCCGGGCTCTTCTGGGGCGTGCAATCGCTTCGGCAACTGCTTCCGGCCGAGATCGACGGCGCCGGAGCCGCCCAGCCCGACGGCGGTTGGGTCGCGCCCGCCGTCTCGATCGAGGACTCACCGCGCTTCTCGTATCGCGCCGCCTCGCTCGACGTCGCCCGCCACTTCTTCCCGGTCGACGACGTGAAGCGCTACATCGACGAGATCGCCGCGCTCAAACTCAACGTGCTGCAGCTGCACCTCACCGACGACCAAGGCTGGCGCATCCGGATCGACTCCTGGCCGAAGCTCACCGAGGTCGGCGGGCAGACCTCGGTCGAGCTGAACGGGTCGCGACCCGGGTTCTACACGAAGGACGACTACCGCGAGATCGTCGAGTACGCGGCGGCGCGGTTCGTCACGATCGTGCCCGAGATCGACCTGCCCGGCCACACGAACGCGGCGCTGCACGCCTACCCCGAGCTCACGTGCGACGGGGTCGACCCAGGGTCGTACGCAGGCATTGACGTCGGGTTCTCGTCGCTCTGCGCTGCGCCCGAACGCGCCGAGGTCACCGACCGATTCCTCGCCGACGTGCTCGGCGAACTCGCCGCGATGACCCCCGGGCCGTGGATCCACGTCGGCGGCGACGAAGCGCACAACACCCCGAAGGCCGACTACGTCGACCTCGTGAACCGGATCACCTCGATCGCCGCGGCGACCGGCAAGACCGTCGTCGGCTGGCACGAGATGGGTGCCTCGACGTCGCTGCCCGACGGCATGATCGGCGGCTACTGGGGCTTCACACGGCCCGAGGGCGACTCGGCCGACCTCGCGAAATCGTTCGTCGACCAGGGCGGCAAGCTCCTCATGATGCCCGCCGACGTCGCCTACATGGACATGGTCTACCCCGACCGCCCGCAGAACGCACTCGGCCACAGCCTCGGCCTCGAGTGGGCCCAGGGCGCGACGACGATCGAAGAGGCCTACGGCTGGGAGCCGACCGCGATCGTCCCCGGCGTCGACGAGGACGACATCCTGGGCGTCGTCGCGGCGCTCTGGACCGAGACGATCACCTCGATCGACGACGCCGAGTTCATGGTCTTCCCGCGCGCCGCGGGCATCGCCGAGATCGGCTGGTCGCCCAAGCCCCCGGAGCCGGATCAGACGGCGGTACCGGCGTCGCCGCCGGCCTCAAGGCCGCGTCGGGCGGCGACCGCGACGTGCCCGGCTACCTCGAGCGGCTCGTCAACCTCGGCACGCATTGGGACGCCGCAGACGTCGACTTCTTCCGGGTGCGCGGAGTGGACTGGCGCGAGTAGCGCGTCGCACACCGCACCGACCCGCTCGAACCCGACAGGATAGGCATGCATCGACGCATTCGAAGCGCCACGACCGCCCTCGTCGCGGCCGCCGTCGCCGCGACCCTGCTCGCGGGATGCGCGGCGCGCGACGCCGAGAACGGAGCCCCGCCTGTGCCCGGGATCATCCCCCTTCCCGCCTCCTTCGAGTTGCACGAGGACGATGCGCCCTTCACGATCACGCCCGAGACCCGTGTCGTGACCCTGGGTGAGGAGGCCACGGCAGACTCCGCGGTCGCGGGCGTCGCATCCCTCCTCGCAGATCGGCTGCGCACCGCCACGGGCTACGACATCCCCGTCGAAGCCGGCGTGTCCGAGGCATCCGTTCGACCGGCCGAGAGCACCGCCGACATCACGCTCGCGCTGCGCGACGGCGGCGACCCCGCGAGCGAGGCGTACACGCTCGCGATCGCCGAGAACGGCGTGCAGATCACGGCGGATGCCCCGGCCGGCCTTTTCTGGGGCGTGCAATCACTTCGGCAACTGCTGCCGGCCGCGATCGACGGGGTCGGCGTCGGGGCGGGCGCGAGCGCACCCCCGGGCGGATGGATCGCCCCGGCGATCACCGTCGCGGACGCTCCGCGATTCGCGTTCCGGGGCGCATCGCTCGACGTCGCCCGTCATTTCTTCTCGGTCGACGAGGTCGAGCGATTCATCGACGACATCGCCGCCCTCAAGTTCAACGTGCTCCAGCTCCACCTCACCGACGATCAGGGCTGGCGTATCCGGATCGACTCGTGGCCGAACCTCACCGAACTCGGCGGCCGGACTTCGGCGTACGGCGAAAGCGGCGGCTACTACTCGAAGGACGACTATCGCGAGATCGTCGAATACGCGGCCGCGCGGTTCGTCACGATCGTGCCCGAGATCGACCTGCCGGGTCACACGAATGCGGCGCTCAACGCCTACCCCGAACTGAACTGCGACGGCGTCGCGCCCGAGCCGTATCAGGGCATCGAGGTCGGCTTCTCGTCGCTGTGCGCGTCGCCCGAGCGGGCCGAGGTCACGAACCGATTCCTCGCAGACGTGCTCGGCGAGGTCGCCGCGATGACCCCGGGCCCCTGGATCCACGTCGGCGGCGACGAATCGCTCTCGACGCCCGAAGCCGACTACCTCGACCTCGTGAACCGCATCACCGCGGCTGCCGCCGCGACCGGAAAGACCGTCATCGGCTGGCACGAGATCGGCGTCTCGAAAACCCTTCCTGCCGGGACGATCGGCGGGTACTGGGGTTTCACGAAGCCCGAGGGCGACTCGGCCGCCCTTGCCAAGTCCTTCGTCGACCAGGGCGGCAAGGTTCTCCTGATGCCCGCCGACGCGGCCTACATGGACATGGTCTACACCGACGAGCCTCAGAGTCCCACCGGCCGCGGCATCGGCGCCGATTGGGCGAAGGGTCCGACGAACTCGCAGGAGGCGCTGCGGTGGGAGCCGACGGCGATCCTGCCGGGCGTCGGCGAGTCCGACATCCTCGGCGTCGTCGCACCGCTCTGGACCGAGACGATCCGGACGATCGGCGACATCGAGTTCATGTTCTTCCCGCGCGCCGCGGGCATCGCCGAGATCGGCTGGTCGCCGTCCGCCGGCGCCGAGTCGGGGTCGCGAGACTTCACCGAGTACACCGGGCGGCTCGTCCAGCTCGCGACGCACTGGGATGCCGCGGGCGTCGGGTTCTACCGCGAGCGCGACATCCCGTGGCTGTAGCCCCCGTCGCCGCATCCGTCGCCGTCCGAACCATCCGCCCAATACTGTTTCAGGAGATCGCGCGCTATTCAGGAGCAGATCGACGAAACGGTCCTGAACAGCGCGCGATCACCTGAAACCCGAAGCGAGGCGGCAGCCGCGCAGCCGCGCAGCCTGCTACTTGACGCTGCCCGCCGTGAGCCCGCCGACGAGGCGCTTCTCGATGAGCATGAAGAGCACGACGACGGGCACGATCGCGACGATCGAGACGCCGAACACGTACTGCCAGCTCGTCTCGTACTGGCCGACGAACTTCGTGAGCGCGACCGACAGCGGCTGGTTGCCCGCCGTCGAGAGGATGACGAGCGACGCGGCGAACTCGTTCCAGCACGCGACGAACGTGAACACGATGGCGGTCACGATGCCGGGCCAGACGAGCGGCAGGTTGATGCGGAAGAGCACCGTGAGGCGACCTGCGCCGTCGATCTGGGCGGCCTCGTCGATCTCCTTCGGGATGCCCGCGAAGAACGAGTGCATGATCCATACCGCGAACGAGAGGTTGAACGCGGCGTTGATGAAGATCATCGCGGCCCACGTGTCCATGAGGCCGAGCGCGAGGAACTGGCGGAAGAGGCCCGACGTGAGCACGGCGGGCTGGAGCATTTGCGTCACGATGACGAGGAAGAGGAACACGAGCCGCCCCGGGAACCGGAACCGCGCGGTGTAGTACGCGGCCGGCAGCGACACGGCGAGCACGAGCAGCGTCGCGAACACCGAGATGACGATCGTCGAGACGAGGTTCTGCACGAGCGGCGTCTCGGGCGTCGACCACATCGTGAGGTAGTTCTCCCAGTGCCACTCCGTCGGGAAGTAGGTTGGGTCGACCGAGCGGATCTGCGCCTTCGTCTTCACCGAGCCGAAGAACATGATGAGATACGGCAGCATGAAGACGACGAGCACGATGAGCCCGGCGAGCATGCGGAGGAGCACGCGCGGCAGGGTCACCTGGTCTTCGGTGTAGCGCCTGCGGCGTCCGGATGCCCCGGAGCCGGCGCTCTTCGACGCTGCGTCGCCCTGGGTGGTGAGGGTTCGGGTGGCGGTGACGGTCATCGCTCAGACCTCCTGCATGGGCTTGACGACCTTCACGTACGCCGCGACGATCACGATGACGATGAGGAACGCGACGACCGAGAGCGCGCTCGCGACGTCGATCTTGTGCTGGTTCTGGATGTATTTGAAGATCATCGTCATGATCGTGTCGGCGTCGTAGCCGGGGATCGATCCGGTCATGACCTTCAGGATCGGCAGCGAGTTGAACACGTTGATGATGTTGATGAGGACGGCCACGCTGAGCGCCCCGCGGAGCTGGGGCAACACGACCGAGAAGTAGGTGCGGGCGGGGCCGGCGCCGTCCATCTTGGCGGCTTCGACGACGTCGCCGGGGACGGTCGCGAGGCCCGCGAGGATCGTGTACGTCGTGAACGGGAGCGACACGAAGACCGCGACGACGATCGACCACGCGAACGCCGTGCCGGGGTTTCTCGTCCAGCCGTAGCCCTCGGGGGTGTCGATGAGGCCGACGTCGACCAAGAACGTGTTGATGATGCCGAAGTACGGCTCGAGGCCGTAGAAGACGACCATCGTCGTCATGACGACCGAGGCGGCCCACGGGATGATGACCGCGAGGCGCACGATCTTCCGGCCGGGGAAGGCCTTGTCGAGGATCTGCGCGAGGCCGAGCGAGAGCAGCACGGTCACGCCCACGACGACCACGACCCACACGATCGTGCGGAAGAAGATCGGCCAGAAGTAGGGGAACGCGAACACCTCGGCGAAGTTGTCGAAGCCCGCTGAGCCCTTGTCGAGGCCCGAGAGCGAGATGTCCCGCGTGGAGTTGAAGAACATGACGCCGGCGGGGTAGACCACGACGCCGAAGATGAGGAGGAGCGCGGGGGCGATCCAGGGGAGCGCGCGCAGCAGGTCGCGTGCCGACCCGCCGGGGCGGGGGCGGCCCGAAGAGGCCGCCCCCGCGATGATCGATGAGGTCTCGGTCGAGGTGCTCATTGGTCGAGAGTCACCGATCCTTCCGTTCGTGCGTGCGAGGTGGGTTCGGGGATCAGCCCGCGTCGACCTGCGCCTGGATCTCCGTGAGGACATCCTGTGCGGGCTTCGTCTGGATCTGGCCGAAGAGCGACTTGAACGCGCCGTCGGCGGCGGCCCACTGCGTGTTGGTGCTCGGGTAGAACTGCGCGCCAGGGAGCACGTCGAGGAAGGGCTTGAGGGCCTCTTCGCCCGAGAGCGCCTCGGCGCCCGACTTCGTGACGGGGAGGAAGCCTTCGGTCTGCACCCACGGCACGTACACGTCGGCCGAGTAGTAGTAGTCGAAGAACTTCGTGATGGCGTCCTGCTTGTCCTCGTCGTTCTTGAATGCCATGAGCTGGTCCATGACGCCGAGGGTGAAGGCCGAGCCGTCCTTCGTGGGGATCGGGACGATCGAGTAGTCGAGGTCGGGGTTGCCCTCGGCGATCTGGCCGACCGTCGGCGGGAGGCCGACCTGCATGCCGATCTTGCCCTGGATGAAGATGTCCATGAGCGGCGAGCGGTCGGTCGAGCCCGGGTCGGCCTGCGTGGCGCCCGCGTCGATCATCTTCTTGATCTGCTCGGCACCGGGGAGGTTCGACGGGTCGTCGATCGTGATCGCGTCCGCGTCGCCGAACGTGCCGCCGCCGCCCCAGAGCCACACGGCCGCTTCGGCCTGCGCCTCTTCGGAGCCGAGCGGCATGCCGTAGCCGGCGATGCCGTTGCCGAGCGCCGAGACCTTCGTCGCAGCGTCGAGGAGTTCGTCCCACGTGGTGGGCGCTTCGGCGACGCCTGCCTGCTCGAGGAGGGCGTTGTTGACGAAGAGCGCGCGCGCCGAGGCGATGAGGGGCAGCGCGTAGGCGGTGCCGTCGACCTCGGCGTTGGCGAGGAACGAGTCCTGGAAGTCGCTCAGCGTGTCGGGCGAGACGACGTCGGCGGCCGGGTAGAGGAGGTCGTCGGCGACGTAGCCGGCGAAGGGGCCGCCGTTGAAGATGTCGGGGGCTTCGCCGCCCGAGATCTTGGTCGTGATGACGGAGTCGAGGTTGTCCCACGACTGCACCTCGAGGTTGACGGTGATGTCGGGGTTCGCGGCTTCGAACCCGTCGATGACGTCTTCCCAGAGGCCCTGGGTGTTGTCGGAGTAGCTCGGCACGAGCAGGTCGAGCGTGGTCTTGCCGCTCGCCGCGTCGTCGCCGCCGGCGTCGCCGCCGAAACCGCAGGACGCGAGCGTGAGCGTCGCGGTGGCCGCGAGCGCGATCGCCGCGGAGAACCGCAGTGACTTCTTCATCGATGTCTTCCTCACTCTGGTGGGTGGTCGCGCGGCACGTGTGGAGTCCGTGTCGACGCCGGGATCAGGTCTTCGCACGTGCTGTGTGATGTTTCCTGAACGTTTCGCGCCCGAATCAATCAACTTCGAGCACCGTGAGGGCGAATCTATGACGCAATGCGTCGGTCGTCAACACTATTGCCAATTTCGTTATCGGAACTTTCCTGCGGCGATTCCCATCCGCGCATGGCAGACTTTCAATCGTTGCGATGATCGTTCACTCTATGATTCGATCAGATGCAATCATGGATTCGTCACGCTTTCGACCGGAGGAGACCCCTGTGACCGACCCCACCGCCGCCCACGCCTCGCACATGGCGACGGAGCTCGCGAGCCAGCCCGACCTGTGGGCCCGGGCCGCCGGTCTCACCGACCTCCAGGCGCTCCTTCCCGCTCGCGGCGAGCGCATCGCCGTCGTCGGCTGCGGCACCTCGTGGTTCATGGCACAGTCCTACGCGATCCTCCGCGAGCGGGCCGGCCACGGCGAGACCGACGCGTTCGCGGCATCCGAAGCCCCCGACGCCCGCGACTACGACGCGATCGTCGCCCTCACGCGCTCGGGCACGACGACCGAGGTCCTGCAGTACGTCGAGCGGGCGCGCGGGCGCGTCAAGACGATCGGCGTCATCGGCGACGCATCCTCGCCGCTCGTCCCCCTCGTCGACGAGGCCGTCACGCTGCCCTTCGCCGACGAGGAGTCGGTCGTGCAGACGCGCTTCGCGACGACCGCGCTCGCGCTCTTCCGCGCGAGCCTCGGCGAAGACCTCGAGCAGGCCGTCGCCGACGCGCGCACGGCCGTCGCAGAAGACCTGCCGCCCGTCCTCATCGACGCCGACCAGTACTCCTTCCTCGGCCTCGGCTGGTCGTACGGGCTCGCGCAAGAGGCCGCGCTCAAGATGCGCGAGGCGTCGCAGTCGTGGACCGAGGCCTACCCGTCGATGGAGTACCGCCACGGCCCGCTCGCGATCGCGGCCCCGGGCCGCGTGACGTGGCAGTTCGGCGACGCCCCCGAAGGACTCGCGGGCGAGGTCGCCGCGACCGGCGCGCACTTCGAACAGGGTCGCCTCGACCCGCTCGCCGAGCTCGTCCGCGCGCAGCGCGTCGCGCTCGCGCGCGCGGTCGATCGCGGCCTCGACCCCGACCGCCCCCGCAACCTCACCCGGTCGGTCATCCTTGACGCATGATGTCTGACACCCCCGCCGCGGCCCCCGCTTCCGACGACCCGCGCGACCCGCTCCTCGGGACCGGCGCGGCGGTGCTCGCGTTCGACGTCGGCGGCACCGACACGAAGTCGGCGATCGTCGACGAGTCGGGCCGCGTGCTCGGCGTGCGCCGAACGCCGACGCCGCACGACGAGGCCGACCCGGCGGGCGCGATCGTCGCTCACATCACATCGCTCGCGGCCGAGTACCGCGAGGACTTCCCGGATGTCTCGCCCGTCGCCGCTGGCCTCAGCGTGCCGGGGCTCGTCGACGAAGCACGCGGCATCGGCCTGTTCGCATCGAACCTGGGCTGGCACGACGCGCCCTTGCGCGATCTCGCCGAGCACGCGCTGGGGCTCCCCGTGGCCTTCGGGCACGACGTGCGCTCGGCGGGCGACGCCGAGCATCGGCTGGGCGCGGCGCGCGGGGCCGACGACGTCGTCGTCCTCGCGATCGGCACGGGCATCGCGAGCGCGATCATCGCGGGCGGCAGGCCGATCACGGCGGGCGGGTACGCCGGCGAGCTCGGCCACGCGCTCATCTGGCCCGAGGGCGAGCTCTGCGCGTGCGGAGCGGTGGGATGTCTCGAGACGATCGCGTCGGCAGGGGCGATCGCGCGCCGATACTCCGAGCGCTCGGGGCGCAAGACGCCCGGCGCGCGCGAGGTGCTCGACGCGTCGAAGGCCGGAGACATCGTCGCCGAGCGGGTGTGGGACGACGCCGTCGAGGCGCTCGCCCGCGCGCTCGCGCCGCTCGTCGCGATCCTCGGTCCCGAGCTCGTCGTCATCGGCGGCGGGCTCGCCGAAGCCGGGCGCGACCTCTTCGAGCCCGTGCAGCACCGGCTCGACGCGCTCCTTTCCTTCCACCGCCGCCCGCGGCTCGTGAAGGCCGCCCTCGGCGACGACGCGGGCGTGCTCGGCACGGCACTCCGAGCGCGCGACCTCGCGGCGGGCAGGCTCGACCGCGCGCACGGCGCCGACGTCCACGCTGTCGAGAGCGACCCCGCCTCATGATCCTCACCGTCACCCCGAATCCCGCCCTCGATCTCACGTGGCATGTCGACCGGCTCGCCCCCGGCGAGACCCATCGCGTCGACACCGGGCACGGGCGCGCCGGCGGCAAGGGACTCAACGTCGCACGCGTCCTCCACGCCGAGGGCCGCGAGGTGACCGCACTCGCGACGGTCGGCGGCGCGTCGGGCCATGAGTTCGCGGCCGAGGCGGCGGCGAGCGGCATCCCGACCCGGCTCCTGCCCGTCGCGGGGTCGACCAGGCGGAGCATCGCGATCGTCGACCGTCGCTCGGGCGAGGCGACCGTGCTCAACGAGCGCGGCGCCGCACTCGCGGCCCACGAGGCATCCGCCCTGCTCGCCGAAGCGGCGACGCTCGGCGGCCGCGCACGGGCCGTCGCGATCTCGGGCAGCCTGCCGCCGGGTCTCCACGCCGACGCGATCGGCGAGCTCGTCGCGACGCTCACGGCGCACGGCGTGCCGGTCGTGGCGGATGTCCCGGGCGCGGCGCTCCTCGCGGCGGCGCGCGCCGGGGCGGCCGCCGTGAAGCCCAATCGCGACGAACTGGTCGAGGCGACGGGCGAGCACGACCCGCTCGCGGGCGCCCGCCGTCTGCAGGCGCTCGGGGCCCGCATCGTCGTCGCGTCGCTCGGCGCCGACGGCATGCTCGTGCTCGACCCCGAAGGGCGCGCCCTCCGGGCGCGGCTCGGCCGCACCCTCCACGGCAACGCGACAGGTGCGGGCGATGCCGCCGTCGCGGCGATCGCGCTCGCGCTCGCGGAAGCCTCGGACGCGTCCGAAGCCCCCGACCTCGAAAGCCTCGCCCGCCGTGCCGCGGCCTGGTCGGCCTCAGCGGTGCTCATGCCGCTCGCGGGCGAACTGCACCCCGACCACGCCGCGCTCGCGCGCGAGATCGCCATCGATGACGACATCGACACCGACGCCACGGAGCCCGAATGACCCTGACCCCGACCCGCACCCTGCTCGACGACGCCGCCGCGCGCGGCTCGGGGGTCGGTGCGTTCAACGTGCTGCACATCGAGACGGCAGAGGCCCTCGTCGCCGCCGCCGAGTCGACGGGACTGCCCGTCATCCTGCAGCTCTCCGAGAACTGCGTCGGCTATCACGGCGCGCTCGACCCGATCGCGCTCGCGACCCTCGCGATCGCCGACGCGTCGACCGCCGACGTCGCCGTCCACCTCGACCACGCCGAAGACGCCGCCCTCGCGCTCCGCGCGATCGACCTCGGGTTCGGGTCGGTCATGTTCGACGGGTCGAAGCTGCCGTTCGCCGAGAACGTCGCGGTCACGCGGCAGGTCGTCGCAGCGGCGCACGCCGCGGGCGTCGCGGTCGAGGCCGAACTGGGCGAGATCGGCGGGAAGGACGGCGCGCACGCGCCCGGCGTCCGCACCGATCCCGCCGAGGCATCCCGCTTCGTGGCTGACACGGGCGTCGACGCCCTCGCCGTCGCCGTCGGGTCGTCGCACGCCATGACCGAGCGGACGGCCGCCCTCGACCTCGACCTCGTCGCGCGCCTGCGCGACGGGGTGCCCGTGCCGCTCGTGCTGCACGGCTCGTCGGGCGTCGCCGACGACGTCATCGCGGCCGGCATCCGCGCCGGGCTCGTGAAGATCAACGTCTCGACGCACCTGAACGTGCAGTTCACGAACGCGATCCGCGAGTACCTCGCGGAGCATCCGACGACGGTCGACTCGCGCAAGTACCTCGCAGTGGGGCGTTCCGCGGTCGCCGCCGAAGCCGCCAGACTGCTCGTGTTGTTCGCCGGAGAACGGAGCGTGGTCGTATGAATCGTGCAGAACGCCTGTCGGCCGTGCTCGACCTCCTCGCCGAGGACGGTCAGGTCGAGGTCGACCAGGTCGTCGAGCGGCTCGGCGTCTCCCCCGCGACCGCGCGTCGCGACCTCGACGCGCTCGCCCAGCAGCAGCTGCTCACCCGCACGCGCGGCGGCGCGGTCGCGCACTCGGTCGCCTACGACCTGCCGATCCGGTACAAGCATCAGCAGAATCCCGACGCGAAGGCCGCGATCGCGCGTGCCGCGAGCGACCTCGTTCCGCGCGGCGGCATCATCGGCCTGTGCGGCGGGACGACGGCGACCGCCATCGCCGACGCCCTGATGTCGCGTGCCGACATCATGGAGCCCGCGCCCGACCCCGGTCTCACCGTCGTCACCAACGCGATCAACATCGCCATGCAGCTCGCGATGCGCCCGCAGATCAAGACCGTCGTGACGGGCGGCATCGTGCACGCACGCTCGTACGAGCTCGTGGGCTCCTACACCGACGGCGTGCTCGGCAACATCAGCCTCGATCTCGCGTTCATCGGCGTGAACGGGCTCGACGCGGTCGTGGGGCCGACGTCGCACGACGAGCGCGAGGCCGCCGTCAACGCGCTCATGGCCTCGCGCGCCGCGCGCGCGGTCATCGTGGCGGATGCGTCGAAGCTCGACCGGCGCGCGTTCGCGGCGATCGGCGCACCGCTCTTCGACACGCTCATCACCGACGGCGGGGCGACGGAGGACCAGCGCGTGCGCTTCCGTGAGGCGGGCTACGAGGTCATCGTCGCCTCGTGAGCGTTATCGTTCTCGAGTGAGCGCTTCGACCGTCATCCACTCCGCCCGCCTCGTCACCGGCGGTGACACGATCACCGACGCGTGGGTGCGCTTCGAGGGCGACCGGGTCGCGGCGCGCGGCATCGGCGACGAGTGGCGTGAGCAGGTCGCAGCAGGCGCTCAGGATGTCTCCGTCGACGTCGTCGACGCGGCGGGCCGCTGGCTCGTGCCGGGCTTCATCGACCTCCACACGCACGGCGCCGGCGGGGCGTCGGTCGAAGACGGCGAGACGGGCATCGAGACCCTGCTCGACGTGCACACGGCGCACGGCACGACGCGGGCGGTGTGCTCGCTCGTCTCGGCGCCCGTCGAGGTGCTCGCCGAACGCCTCCGCGCGATCGCCGCGGTCGCCGCGCGCGACCCGCGCGTGCTCGGCGCGCACCTCGAGGGCCCCTTCCTCGACCACGACTTCCGGGGCGCGCACGACCCCGAGGTGCTCCGCACGGCCGACGCCGACGCGGTCGACCTGCTCCTGGCCGCAGCGGACGGCACGCTCGTGCAGATCACGATGGCGCCCGAGCACGAGGGTGCGCTCGACGCGATCCGCCGGTTCGCCGATGCGGGCGTCCGCGTCGCGGTCGGGCACACGGGCGCCGACTACGAGACCTCGCTCGCCGCGTTCGGCGCGGGCGCGACGATCCTGACCCATGCCTTCAACGGCATGCGCGGCATCCACCACCGGGCGCCGGGCCCGGTCGTGGCGGCGATGCACGCCGACCACGTCACGCTCGAGATCGTGAACGACGGCGTGCACGTGCACCCCGACGTCGTGAAGCTCGCCTTCCAGGGCGCGCCCGGCCGGGTCGCGATGATCACCGACGCGATGGCCGCCACGGGTGCCGCCGACGGCGACTACATCCTCGGCTCGCTCGCCGTGGTCGTGAACGACGGCGTCGCCCGCCTCCGCGACACGGGGTCGATCGCAGGTTCGACGCTCACGCTCGACGTCGCGCTCCGCAACGCCGTCGTCGAGAGCGGCATCCCGTTCGTCGAGGCCGTCGGCGCGCTCACGGTGACGCCCGCCGCAGCCATCGGCCGCGCGCACGATCTCGGCCGGCTCGACGCGGGCTACGCGGCCGACGCCGTACTCCTCTCCGACGAGCTGGCGGTCGAGGCCGTGTGGGGCGCCGGGGCGCGTCTCGTCTGAGGGCTCCGCGCGCTCGCCCGACACCCCACACGGGTTCGTGAGGCCGACGGCGCGGCCGAGGCATCCGGTCTTCGCGATCCGAACGCCCAGCGAGGCGGTCGGGCCTCGCTCGCGTGTTCCCCCATCGCGATCGAGACCCGACCGTCCTCGGGCCGCGCCTGCTGCGTGCGCGACCCGAGCGTCGGTGTGCCACCGACGCCCCGTTCCGATTCGGGTGCGGGTCCGGAACGGAGGTCCTCACCTGGAGAGATGGGCCGTACCCGGTTCTATGACGCGGGTTCGGAAGAATCTCGCCGAACGCCGGCGGACGCGACCGCGACCGCGACCGCGACGCCGGCTTCCGGCATCCGCTCGCCGTTTCCCAGCCTGATCTGATGGAATAGGGAAGACCCGAACCACAGACCCGAATGCCGGCCACACCCAGGCCGCGCCCTCGGATCCGACGCGTCATGATCCCCGTCTGCGCGCGTCTCTTCATCGGATCGCGCGATCGAGAGGAGCTGCCGCGTGCCCGACACCACCGCCTCCCCCGATACCGCGCTCGTCGCGCTCACGCGCGGCGGCGACGACCGCGCCTACGCCGAGCTGTGGCGTCGGCATTCGGCGGCCGGCCGCACGGTCGCCCGGTCGTTCTCGACCCTCGACCCCGATGACCTGGTCGCAGAGTCGTTCACGAAGATCTACGAGACGATCAAGAAGGGCGGCGGTCCGACGGGCGCGTTCCGTCCGTATCTCTTCACGACGATCCGCAACACCGCTGCGGGCTGGGGGCGCAAGTCGCACGAGACGACGCTCGACACCCTCGAGGCGTTCGAAGACCCCGACACGAACGAGCAGGCGACGCTCGACGCCCTCGATCGCAGCCTGACCGCGCAGGCGTTCCGGTCGCTGCCGACCCGCTGGCAAGAGGTGCTCTGGTACAGCGAGGTCGAGCAGATGACCCCGCAGCAGATCGCCCCGCTCGTCGGCATGAGCGCGAACAGCACGGCTGCGCTCGCGTACCGCGCCCGCGAGGGGCTCCGGCAGGCGTGGATCAGCGCGCACTTGAAGGGCGCCGAAGACCCCGAGTGCCGGTGGACGATCGACCGGCTCGGCACGTACACGCGCGGCAAGCTCGGCGCGCGCGACACGGGCAAGCTCGAGGCGCACCTCGACGAGTGCGCGAAGTGCACGATCGTCGCCGCCGAGGCGCGCGAGGTCGGCTCGCGCATCGCGCTCGTGCTCCTGCCGCTCGCGGCGGGCATCGCGGGCGCGGCCGGGTACACGGCGTGGCTGCAGCAGGGCGCGCCCGTGACGAACCTCGCGATGGGCGCCGCCGGTGCGGCGATGCCCGCGACGATCACGGGCGGTGCGGGCGCAGGCGGTTCGGGCGCGGCTGTCGGCGCCGGTGCCGGGAGCGCCGGGTCGTCCGGCGCGAGCGCAGGCGCGGGCGCCGGCGGAACAGCCGGTAGCGCCGGCGCTGCGGCCGGTGTCGGCGCGAGCGTCGGCACGATCGCCGCCGTGAGCGGCATCGGTGTGCTCGTCGCCGCGGCCGCGATCGCCGCCGCGGTCGTGCTCCCGTCGGTACTGTCGCCGGCGCCCGAAGAGCAGGCGTCGGCCGCGGAGGTCGTCGAAGCTCCGGATGTCTCGGCCGACGCCGACGATCCGATCGCGCTGCCCGAGTCACCTGTTGCTCCTGGCGACGTCCCGACCTTCGACGGCCCGACGCCCGACCCGGCCGAGCCCGGCGTCCCGCCTGCCGCGGATGCGCCGGTGCGACCCGACCCCGCGCCCGCTCCGAATCCGAGCCCGTCGCCCGAGCCTGCCCCAACGCCGACGCCCGAACCCGAACCCGAGCCCGAACCCGAGCCCGAACCCGAAGACACGGCCGCCGACGCACCCGTCTTCGCCGCCGACTCGGCGGGCGGCCTCGTCGACCCGCTCGTGACGGGCACGGCCGAGCCCGAGGCATCCGTCGTCGTCTCGGCCGCGGGCCGCACCTGGTCCGCGACCGCCGACGCGGCGGGCGCGTGGTCGGTCGTCCTCGACGGGCTTCCCGCGGGCACGACGAACGTGCAGGCGACGCAGACCGATGCGGCCGGCAACACGTCGCCCGCGAGCGAACCGGTCGCGGTGACGCTCACGCCGCCGACGGCGATCCTGCATCTGCTCCCGGGCCGGCTCGAACTCGAGGGCGCCGCCGGCGCGACCGTGCAGGTGCTCCGCAACGGCACTGCCGAGGTCGAGTTCACGATCGGCCCCGACGGAACGTTGCTCACGTACGGATTCGACTTCGCCGACTGGTTCGTCGACGATCTCGAGGTTCGGTATGTCGTCGACGGACGCACCGGTCCGTCGTCCGCCGTCGCCGCCGCGTTCTTCTGACGGGCCTCGTCCGGCCCGCTACCGTCCGCGCACGCCTGCAGCCCGCCCGCGCGCCGCGAGCACCGCGAGCGCGACCGTCGCAACAGCCGCGAACGCGACGAACGCCCACGGCAGCCCCGCGACGCCCGCGCTCCCGTACACGACCGCGCCGACGAGCGCGCCGCCGCCGATGCCGACGTTGAAGCCCGACGTGTAGAGGGCGCTCGCGGCGTCTCGGTGCGAGGGCGGCGCGGCGTGCAGCAGCCGCAATTGCAGGAGCGGCGGGATCGCCCCGAACGCGAGCCCCCACACGACGAACGCGGCGACGGCGAGCGCCGTGCCGGGCGCGAGGGCGAGTGCGACGAGCGCGGCGATCGTCAGCGCGAGCGAGGTGAGGAGCGCCGCGTCGGCATGACGTGCGAGCGGCGATCCCGCGACGACGAGCCCGACGGCACCCGCCGCGCCGTAGACGAACAGGAGGGGGCCGACGGCCGCGGCGGGCACGCCGACGAGGCCCGTGAGCACGGGCGCGACGTACGTGAACACGGCGTACTGCCCGAGCATGACGACCGCCGTGACGGCGCAGACGACGAGCACGGCGCCGTAGCCCGCGTCGCCGCGGCGGAACCGCGAGGCCGTCGGCGCGTCGGTCGGCGAGGCCGCCGGCAGCGCGAACCGCACGACGACCGCGCCGACGAGCGCGACCGCCGCGACGAGGCCGAACGCGAGCTGCCACCCGAACGCCTGCCCGAGCGAGGTCGCGAGCGGCACGCCGAGCACGAGCGCGAGGGTGCCTCCGCCCAGCACGATCGCGATCGCGCGGCCGATGAGCCGGTCGGGCACGAGGCGAGCGGCGGCGGCCGCGACGATCGCCCAGAACACGCCGTGCGCGAGCCCGCCGACGACACGGGCGACGACGAGCACCCAGTAGGCGGGCGCGAGCGCCGACGCCGCCGTCGAGAGCGCGAGCACGACGAGGACGCCCACGAGGAGTCCGCGCCGCGGCAGCCGGCTCGTGGCCGCGACGAGCGGCGCCGACGTCAGCACGACGACGAACGCGAACACCGACACGGTGAGGCCGATGAGCGGCTCGGGCACGCCGAGCCCCGCGCTCATCTCGGGGAGGAGCCCGGTCGGCAGCATCTCGATGGTGATCGAGAGGAAGACCGACGCGGCGAGCGCGAGGAGGGCGGGCCACGGCAGCTTCGCGCGCGGAACGGCCGACGGTGGAAGAGCGGAAGCGGATGATTCGGAAGCAGGATCGGCAAAGGACATTGAGGATGTCTCTCCGACGGCGTTCCCCGCCCGCGGGAACGCTCACCGCGGCGGGTCGACTACGCGCTCGTGTGCGCGCCCAGGGCCGTGCGGGATCCGCCGACCGTCCCCGAGTCTACCGCCCGAGACATCCGCCCGTCCCCGGCTGCCGCCCCTGCGCCGGTACGCTAGCCGAATGACCACCCCGCACCGCGACGGCCCGCTCAACCACTGGGTCTTCACGCTCAGCTGCGTCGACTCGCCGGGCATCGTGCACGCCGTGAGCGGCGCGATCGTCGAGTCGCGCGGCAACATCACCGAGAGCCAGCAGTTCCAGAGCGCCGACACGGGCCGGTTCTTCATGCGCGTGCAGGTCGAGTCGCCCGCGGGGCGCGAGGAGTTCGAGTCGGCGCTTCGGCCCGTCGTCGAGCGGTGGGACATGACGTGGCACCTCGACGCGGTGGGCCGCCCGCTCCGCACGCTCGTGCTCGCGTCGACGGCGGGGCACTGCGTCAACGATCTCCTGTTCCGCCAGCGCGCCGGCCAGCTGCCCGTCGAGATCCCGCTCGTGCTGTCGAACCACGGGGGCCTGCGCGACCTCGTCGATTTCTACGGCGTGCCGTTCGAGGCATCCGCCGTCACGAACGCCGACGAGAAGGCGGCCTTCGAGCAGCGCGTCCTCGACGCCGTCGACGAGCACGACATCGAGCTCGTCGTCCTCGCGCGCTACATGCAGATCCTCTCCCCCGAGCTGTGCGACGCCCTCGCGGGCCGCTGCATCAACATCCACCACTCGTTCCTGCCCGGGTTCAAGGGCGCGAACCCCTACCGTCAGGCGCACGCGCGCGGCGTCAAGCTCATCGGCGCGACGGCGCACTTCGTGACGAGCGATCTCGACGAGGGCCCGATCATCGAGCAGAACGTCGTGCGCGTCGACCACTCGCGCTCGGTCGCCGAGCTCGTCGCGATCGGCCAAGACGAGGAGAGCCGAACGCTCACCCAGGCCGTGAAATGGTTCGCCGAGCGGCGTGTGCTCCTCGACGGGGCCCGGACGATCATCTTCCGGTGATGCCATGACCGCGGAACCCGCCTTCCGGAGCCTCGCGCTCGAGGGGATTCCGCGGCCCGACTACGTCGACGTCCGGGCCGTCGCGGTGCCCGAGCGGATCGCGGTCGACCCCGAGATGTGGGCGCGCGAGCTCTTCACCCTCCGGTCGATGCCGGGGTGGGTGCGCGCCGCGATGGGCGTCCGCGCGGCGCTCGTGCCGCTCATCGGGGTCGACCCGTCGCAGCGGGGCGTGTTCGACGTGCGCGAGGTGCGCGGTGAGGAGGCGCTCGTCGCCTACGACGACCGCCACCTGTACTTCCGCTGCGGCATCGGCGTCGGCCGCGATCCGGGTCTCGTCCGGGTCACGACGGTCGTGAAGCTCCACGGGCGGCGCGGGCGCCTCTACTTCGCGTTCATCCGGATCGGGCACCCGTTCGTCGTCGAGGCGATGCTCGCGAAGACGGCGCGCAGGTTGGCACGCGCATAGGCGGTTAGGCTTGAACCCCGTGAACGACCGCACTCCCGAATCCCTGCCGAAGATCGGCGTGAACGACGTCCTCCGGTTCCTCCTCGAGCTCTTCGCGTTCGTGACGCTCGCCGTGTGGGGCTTCGTCGCGTTCCCGCTGCCGTGGCCGGGCATCGCGATCGGCATCGGCGCGCCGCTTGTCGCGATCGTCCTGTGGGCGCTGTTCGTGTCGCCCAGGGCCGTGTTCACGGTCGACGCGTTCGGCAAGGCCCTCGTCGAGATCGCCGTGTTCACGGCGACCGCGATCGCCTGGTGGACGATGGGTCAGCCGATCGTCGCGGTCATCACGGCCGTCGTCGCCGCGGTGAGCGGCATCTTGAACGGCCGCAAGGAGCTCGCGGACTGACGCGCGGCGCGCGGTCGAGGCATCCGGATGTCTCGCGCCCGCCCTCTTCTCGCAAACGCACCCCCTCCTTCCCTCCCTGCCTTCCCTCCCCGGCCTCCCCGGTTTGTCGGACATTCGCGTGTTTGTCGGACGTGAGCACGCGCTCACGTCCGACAAACCGACCGATGTCCGACAACCGCGTCAGGCGCGTGCCGCCGCGAGCTCGGGCTCGGGGTCGTCCTCGTGCGCGGCGACCGCGTCGGGCTCGGCGCCGCCGGCGGTGCGGAAGTGGCCGACGCCCGAGAGCAGGATGCCTGCCGCCGTCCACACCGCGAGGACGAGCCACGGGAACAGTGCGTCGGCCTGCGGGAAGTAGTTCACGTCGCGGAGGAGCGTGCTCGCAGCACCCGGCGGGAACCACTGGCCGATCGCACCCCAGCCGCCCGGCAGGAACTCGCGCGGGAACGCCGCCGCCGAGATCGGGTTCGCGACGAGCATCATCGTGATCGCGCCGACGGCGATGCCCGCCCGACCGATGAGGGCGACGAAGCCCGTGATGGGCGCGGCGATCGCTGAGAGGGCGAGGGCGATGACACCCGCGTTCGTCCAGTAGTCGCCCGGGAGCGCGCCGAGCCACGGGCCGAGCACGCCCGCGAGCGCGAGTCCGCCGACGACGGAGTAGACGACGACCGCGCCGACGCGGCGCATGGCGCCGATGATCGCGAACGAGATCGCGATGCCGCCGACCATGCCGCCGAGCACGAGCGGGAACATCGCCGCGGTGAGCGCCTGGCCGCGCGGGTCGGTGTCGGCGAGCGGCACGACGTCGGTGACCTCGACCGCGATGTGCGGCGGAGCCGCGGGTGCGCCCGCCGCTGCCGCGGCCGCCGCCGCCTGCGCGTTGACGCCCGCCTCGAGCTGCGCGGCGACGCCCGTGAGGAGTTGGTGCACGACGAGACTCGCCGCCGACGAGGTCAGCACCTCGGGCTGCTCGCCGAGGACGATCGCACCGTAGACCTCACGGCTCTCGATGGCCTCGACGGCTGCTGCGCGGTCGTCGAGCGCCGTGAAGGCGATCGCGCCCGGCTGGGCCTCGTCGACCACGGCTTCTGCGGCGGCGACGGCCTGGTCGGGGCCCGTGATGCCGATGGGCAGGTCGTGGGGGTCGCTCGTGACCGCGGGCCACGCGAACGCGAGCACGATGATCGAGACGACGGCGGCGAGCGCGAGGCCGACTGCGACGACGCGGCCGATCGGCGTGCGGGGCGATGCGCCTTGCTGGCGAGACATCCGTACCTCCGAAAATAAAAAACGAATACTCGTTCTTTATAATGAACCTCGGACGTAAGCTTGTCAATGCGCGCCCCTCGCGCGCGGAAGGAGCCCCGATGCCGAAGGTCAGCGACGCCCACCGCGCCGCCCGCCGCGCCGAGATCGTCGACGCCGCCGTTCGCTGCTTCGCCGAACGCGGCGGCTACGCGCGCACCTCGATCGCCGACCTCATCCAGAGCTCCGGGCTGTCCGCCGGTGCCATCTACGGCCACTTCCCCGGCGGCAAGAAAGAACTGTTCGCGGCCGCCGCGACCCGTGTGCTCGACGCCCGCGCCATCGAACTCGACGCCCGCCGCGGCGACGCCGGCCCCCTCGACCCCGGCCGTATCGTCGCGACCCTCGTCGACGGCATCCGCCGCGAACCCTTCAGCGGCGTCATCGTGCAACTCTGGGCCGAGGCCGCCACCGACGACGAGATCCGCGGCCTCGTCCGAGCCGTCTTCAGCCGTCTCCGCGACACCGTCGAAGCCCATCTCGCCGAATGGGGCACGCTCCACCCCGACCGCATCGACGGCGACGTGCGCACGTGGGCGGCGCGCATCGCACCCGTCGTGCTCGGCGCCGCCCCGGGTTCCTCATCCAGCGCACCGTCCTCGACGACTTCGACGAACAGGCCTACCTCGACGCGCTCCCCCTCGCGTTCGTGCACTGATTCTCGTTCGCGCACCGAACGCGGGCGTGTCGGCGCGCTCGCAGGCTCGCACGAAACGCATCGAGCGGATGTCCCGTGGGACACCCGCTCGATGGAGGCGGCCCGCGCCGAGCCGCCGGGATCAACCGGTCGGGCTCAGATACCCTGCCACACGGGCTTGTTCGCCCACGCGTACCGGTAGTAGTCGATGTTCTGCAGCTTCGACGCCGCCGCCTCGTCGACGAGGACCGTCGTGTGCGGGTGCAGCTGGATCGCCGAGCCCGGCTGGTTCGCCGACACCGGGCCCTCGACCGCGGCCGCGATGGCGTCGGCCTTCGCCTCGCCGAACGCGAGGAGCGTCAGGTGACGGGCCCGCAGGATCGTGCCGATGCCCTGCGTCATGCAGTGCATGGGAACCTGGTCGATCGAGTCGAAGAATCGCGCGTTGTCGATGCGCGTCGGCTCGGTGAGGGTCTTCACGCGCGTGAGCGACGCGAGCGACGAGCCCGGCTCGTTGAAGCCGATGTGGCCCGTGCGGCCGATTCCGAGGATCTGGATGTCGACGCCGCCCGCAGCCGTGATCGCCGCCTCGTAGTCGGCGCCCGCGTGCTCGATGCCGTCGGGATCGCCGTTCGGCACCCGGATGAGCTCGGGCGTGAGCCCCAGCGGCTCGACGACCTCGCGCGTGATGACCGCGCGGTAGCTCTCGGGGTGGCCCGCCGGGAGGCCGACGTACTCGTCGAGCGCGAACCCTCGCACGCCCCGCACGTCGACGCCGTCGGCCGCGATGCGATTCGCAAGCGCCCGATACGTCGCGAGCGGCGTCGAGCCGGTCGCGAGACCGAGCACGGCGTCGGGCTTGCGCGTGATCAGATCGACGATGGCGCCGGCGACGAGCGCCCCCGCCTCTTCCTGGTCGCGGACGATGACGACTTCGGCCATTAGAGCTCTCCTACCAGGGCGGCGCCGACGGCGGCCGCCGGGAAACCGACGGGGATGACCTTGACGCGCTGCGCCAGATCGATGGATGCGAGGAAGGCCGACTCTGCGGCCCAACTCTCGAGGATACGGCGCGTGCCTTCCAGAAGCTCGTCACCGAGCGCGGAGAGCCCGCCGCCGATTACGACGATGTCCACGTCGACCGTGAGGACGAGCAACCGCACCGCCGTCGCGACGCCCGTCAGGAAGCGCTCGCGCACCTCGACCGCATGGGGTTCGCCTGCGGCCGCTCGATCGAACAGGTCGCGGGCGGGCAGCGGATGCTCCGTCGGCCAAGTGCGAGCGATGGCGAGTCCCGACGCGAACGTCTCGAGACATCCGCGTTGCCCGCACCCGCACACGATTCCGGCAGGGTCGACCGGGATGTGCCCGATCTCGCCCGCGACGCCGTAGGCACCGCGCAGGAGCTCGCCGTGCTGCACGATGCCCGCGGCGAGACCGGTGCCGAAGTTCACGTAGGCCATGCTGTCCGCGCGCACGCCGTCGGCGACGCCGAGCAGGTGGTGCGCGCCGAGCGCGGCGGCCTTCACGTCGTTCTCCACCCGCACCGAGACGCCGAGCCGGTCCTCGAGCCGAGGACCGAGATCGAGCCCCTTGAGTCCGAGGTTCACCGCGTGCGCGACCCGACCGGTCGACGCGTCGACCGCCCCGGGGATCCCGATCCCGATCGAGACGAACTCGCTCGCTTCGACTCCGGCGATCTCGCTCATCCGCTCGACCGTCCGGAACGCCGTCGCGAGCACCTCGTCGGCGCCGAAGCCCGTGGGCATCTTGACCTGATCGCTCAGTTCGCCGTCGGCGCCGATCGCGACCGCCGCCGTCTTCGTTCCTCCGATGTCGATCCCGAGCTTCACGCCACGACCACCTGGTCGGCGGCAAGCGCGTCGGCCACGAGGTCGATGACGGACTCGCCGACGAGGCGTGAGGCGCCGAACGTCGCGATGTCGGCGTACGCGCGATCGTCGCTCGGCCAGCCGAGGTCGATCGTCGCGACATCGCTGCGGGCCGCGCGGAGCGCGTCGATCGCCGAGACGGCGAACGGATGGCGGTGCAGATCTTTGCCGATCACGAGTACCGGACCCGCGAGGGCGGCCGGATCGCCGAGCGATCCGTCTTCAGCGAGCCCGACGATGGTGGCCCGGGACAGCCAGCTCGGCGTGGCCGAGACGGTCTCGGCCGCGAACGGCCCCCAGGGCGCGACGCCGATCGCGATGTTCGCGACGGTGTCGATGCGGATGACGGTGCCGACGGACGCGGCGCCCTCCAAGGCGGCGAGCGTCCCGTCGCGCACCTCGAAGGCGCGTGCGATGTCGGCGCTGGAAAGCACCGGTGCGGCTTCGAAGCCGTCGGGGGAAGCGTCGCCCTGGACCTCGGCGCGCAGCGCCGGAGCCGTGGCGGCGAGCGCGCGCACGTGTGCGGCAGCCTCTGCGACGCGCGCCTCGTCGAGGCGGCCCGAGGCGACTGCTGCCTCGACCGCGAGCACGATCGCCTCGACGGTCGATTCGGCGACGTCTGCGCCGATGCACAGCAGGTCGCAGCCGGCGGCGAGGGCGAGCACGGCAGCCTCGGGGATGCCGCGCCCGCCGCTCGCCCCCTGCATGTCGAGGGCGTCGGTCACGATGACGCCCTCGAACCCCAACTCCCCGCGGAGCAGGCCGTGCAGAATATGCGGGGAGAGGGTGGCCGGGAGCTCCCGATCGAGGTGCGGGAGCAGGATGTGGCTCGTCATGATCGTGCGCGTGCCGGCCGCGACCGCGGCACGGAACGGCACGAGCTCGCGCGAACGGAGCGTGGCGAGCGGAACGTCGACGACCGGGAGCGCGAGGTGCGAGTCGGTGTTGGTGTCGCCGTGTCCGGGGAAGTGCTTGGCACTCGCGCCGACGCCCGTCGACTGCACGCCGCGCACCCACGCCGCCGTGTGGCGCGCGACGAGTTCGGGGTCGGCGCCGAAGCTGCGGACGCCGATCACGGGGTTGTCGGCGTTGCTGTTGGCGTCGGCGTCGGGCGCGAATGTGAGCGTCACACCCGCATCCGCCAGCGCCTCGCCGACCGTGCGCGCGACTCGCTCGGTGACGTCGACGTCGTCGATCCGACCGAGCACCGCGTTGCCGGGATACGGTGCGCCACGGTCGTAGTAGAGCCGCGTGACGTCGCCGCCCTCCTCGTCGATCGCGACGACCGACTCGGGGCCCGCCTCGCGAAGCGAAGCCGTGAGCGCGCGGAGCTGGGCCGCATCGACGACGTTCGAGCCGAAGAGGCACACGCCGCCGAGCCCTTGGCCCAAGAGGCGCAGGACCCACTCGGGCGCGACCGGGCCGTCGAAGGCCGGAAGCAAGGTCGTCAGGATGTCCCGCCGCAGACCGGTGTCCGCGGCGGCCGATGTCTCGTCGCTCATCCCTTGACGGCTCCGCTGACGAGGCCGCTCGTCATCCGTCCCTGCACGATGAGGAAGAAGATGATGACGGGGATCGCCATCAGTGTCGAGCCCGCCATGACACCGCCCCAGTTGGTCGTCCCGTTCGCGACGAGGAAGGTGCGCAGCCACACCGGCAGCGTCATCATCTCGGGGCGGGCGTTGAGCACGAGCGCCATGAGGAACTCGTTCCACGCCTGGATGAACCCGAACACACCCGTCGCGACGAGGCCCGGGGCGAGCAGCGGGAACGTGACCCGCCAGAAGGCGCCCGCCCTGGAGCATCCGTCGATCATGGCGGCCTCTTCGAGGTCGACCGGAACGCCGTTGACGAACCCGCGGAGCGTCCAGATCGTGAAGGGCAGCACACCGGCGACGTAGACGATCGTGAGGCCGATGATCGTGTTGAGGAGGTGCCAGCCGTCGATGACGCGGAAGACCGAGACGATCGTCGCCTCGCCGGGGATCATCTGGATCACGAGGATCGTGATGATGAACCAGCGTCGGCTCTTGAACCGGAACCGGGTGACCGCGACGGCTGCGAGGAAGGAGAAGAGGAGGGCGATGGCGACCGTCAGCAGCGTCACCATGAGCGAGTTGCCGAGTGCCGGGAAGAACGGCGTACGACCGGGTTCGAACAACACGCGCTGGTAGTTGCGGAGCGTGAAGTTGTCGGGCCAGAAGTGCGGGTTCGAGCTGATGATGTCGCCCGTGGGCTGGAAGGAGGTGTTGATCATCCAGTAGACGGGGAAGACGAAGATGACGAAGAGGATCACGGCGACGATCGAGAGGACGACCGACACGATGCGCCGACGGTGGCTGGCGCCGCCGCGCGCGGCACGCGGAGCACCGCCGGTGAACGCGCGGGTCTCGTCTCCGACGGGGGCGGGTACGTTCTGGCCGGGTGCGATGGTGGCGCTCACAGCTCTTCCTCCTTCACGACCTGGCGGACGTAGTAGAGCGAGATGGTCATGAGGATGAGGGTGAAGATCACCGCGATGGCGCCGCCCACCCCGAAGTTTCCGCCGGCGATCGAGACCTGGTAGATGTACACGCCGAGCGTGTTGGTCTTCTCGCGGACGCCGCCGATGTCTTGCAGGGCGAAGATCTGGGTGAAGACCTTCATGTCCCAGATCACCTGGAGGATCGTCGTGATGAGGAAGATCGGCTTGAGGTACGGGAAGACGATGAGCCGGAACCGGGCGAAGCTGCCCGCGCCATCGAGCTGCGCGGCCTCGAGCACTTCGTCGGGGACCTGCGTGAGCCCGGCGTAGATCGTGAAGGCCACGAACGGCACGGCGCCCCAGACGATGATGATGCCCGCGACGAAGAAGAAGCTCAGGGGGTCGATGAGCCACTGATGGCGCGCGAAGTCGAGGCCGAACACGTTGGTGAGGACGGCGTTGACGACGCCGTAGCTCGTGTCGAACATCCAGCCCCACACGATGGTCGCCGTGAGGGCGGGCATGGCCCACGCGAGGAGGAGACCGATCGAGAGGAACAGGCGGAAGAACTTGTTGAGTCGGTTCATCATCAGGGCGACGAGGGTGCCGAGCACCATCGTGATGACGACGCAGAATGCCGCGAAGACGACGGTACGAAGGAGCACCGCGTAGAACGCGGGGTCGGTGAGGACGCCGACGTAGTTGTCGAACCAGACCCAGGCCGGAGGCTTGCCGAAGACCTGCTCGCGACCGAATTGCTGGAACGAGGTGATGATGAGCTGGAGGAGCGGCCAGCCGACGATGACGAGCAGCAGTGCGCTTGCCGGGATGAGCAGCGCGTAGGGGGTGAACCCGCCGGCTCGGCGGGAGAACTTGGGGCGCTTGGGTGTGCGCGGCTCGGGAGCGACGAGGCGCTCACCGTCGAAGGCACTGGGAGCAGTCTCCCTGCCGCTGTCGACCGTGGTCATGGTGGTGCGTCTCCTGGGGTGGAAGTCGAGGGGTGCGGGCGGGCGTCGTGTGTGGTCGACGCCCGCCCGGCTAGTGGTGCGGTGCGGCGGCGGTAGGGGGGTGCCGCCGCACCGCCAGTCGGATCACTGATCCGACTGTGGCATCAGCCGTTGAGGATGTCCTCGATCTTCTCGTCGGCCGCCTCGGCGAGCGCCTGGACGTCGCCGCCCTGAGCGATCTGCACGAAGAGGTCCTGGAGAACACCGGCCGCCTCGACGTCGGCCCACTTGGGCGAAGCCGGGGTGAGCTTGGCGTTGCCGGCAGCGGCGGCGATGGCCTTGGCCACGTCGTCCTCACCGAGGGTCGAGCCGAGCGAGACACGGGCCGGGACGAGGCCGCCCTTGCCGTAGATCGTCTGGAACTCGTCACCGAGGATGATCTTCAGCGCGTCGACGGCGAGGTCGGGGTGAGCCGACTTGGCCGAGACGCCGATGTTCGAGCCGCCGGCGAAGACCTGCGCCGCGCCACCCGACTTGCCGGGGAGGGCGTAGACGCCGAGGTTCTCTTCCTGGTCGGGGCAGCCGGGAGCCTCGGCGTCGGCCGGAGCGAGGATCGACCACTTGACCCAGCTCGGAGCCGAGAGCTGCAGCGTCGTGCCGTCGCAGAAGCCGACCTGCGGGTTGCTCTCGTTCGCGTCCTTCGGCGCGAGCGAGGCCTTGGTCATGACTTCCTGGACCTGCTTGAGGCCGGCGACCGAGTCGGCCGAGCTCAGCTGAGCGTCCCACTTGCCGTCCTTGGGAACCGCGACCTCGCCGCCGTTCTCCCAGATGAAGGGGAGCGCGTTGTACCAGTCCTGGCCGGGCCACCAGATGCCCGACTTGCCGGGGTTGGCCGTCGCGAGCGCCTCGCCGTTGGCGATGTACTCGTCGAGCGTGGTGGGGACCGAGAGGCCGGCGCCCGCGAGGGCGTCCTTCTTGTAGAACACGAGGCGAGCGCCCGAGTAGAGCGGAGCCGCGTAGAACTTGCCGTCGTACGAACCCGCCTCGACGAAGCCGGGGAGCAGGTCGTCGCCGTGGAGCTCGTCGAACTTGTCGGTGAGGTCGAGGAACGCGCCGGCCGACGTGAACGCCGAAGCCTGCGTGTTGCCGACCTCGACGACGTCGGGGCTGTCCGAGCCGGAGAGGCTCGTGGTCAGCTTGTCGACGAGGCCGTCCCACGACTGCTCCTCGATGACCAGCTTCGAGCCCGGGTGCTCTTCTTCGAACGTCGAGACGAGCAGCTCGCGCGCCTCGTCGGGCGTGTCGGTGCCGACGAGCCAGACGCGGATCGTCGCGTTCTCGTCGGCGGCAGGGGCGTCGGTGCCGCCCGTCGCACAACCAGCGAGGGAAAGAGCAGCGACGGCGCCGAGCGCAACGATGCCGAGTTTCCGCATTTCGTTGTTTCCTTTCATGGGGTTGAAGTGGCAGCGGGGGCTGTCACCCTTGGTGCGTTTTGGGAGCTCTACGAGACCCCGAGTTGTCCAGACAGGACCATGACGGCCGCGCCGCGCAAGACGATGTCCTGCCCATGCGTGGTCATCCGCAGCCGGAGATCGCGGTGCTGTTCCACCATCGTCCGGCCACGGAGCGTTTCGACGACTGCGCTGTGGAACGCGCCGTCGAGCAGTTCGGCGGGGCCGCTGAGCACGACCTCCGCCAGGTTGAGGGCGCCCACGACGGGCGCGAGCACGATGCCGAGACGACGCCCGGCCTCGCGCAGGATCGCTTCACGGGCGGATGCCTCGTCGCCCTCGGACGCCGCAGCCTCGAGCCGGGCGACGAGACGGGGGACGGCGAGCCAGACCTCGAGGCAGCCGTGCTTGCCGCACGCGCAACGCGGGCCGCCGTCGGTGCCGACGACGACGTGACCGATCTCGCCCGCCGCGAAGTCGCTGCCGATGACGGGACGGTCGCCGATGATGAGGCCGGCGCCGACGCCGTGCCCGATCTTGACGAGGAGGAGGTCTTGGCCTTCGGATGCGCCGTGCTCGGCGAGCACCGCGACGTTGGCGTCGTTCGCGACGTGCACGGGGACGCCGAGAGCGGATGCGGCGCGAGAGCGGAGCGGCTCGTCGACCCAGCCGAGGTTCGGCGCGGAGCGCACGACGCCCGAGGGGTCGACGACGCCGGGGGTGCCGATGCCGACGCCGAGAAGGGGCGCGGTCGAGAGGTCGGCGAGCCGACGGGCGAGGTCGATGACGAGCTCGGTCGCGCTGTCGCCGAGGGCGCCGTCGAGGGCGACCTCGGCCCGGGCGACGATCGCGCCGTCGAGGCCGATGACGGCGCCGCGCAGGAGGTCGTGCTCGGAGAGGTCGAGCCCGAGGATCTGGTACGCCGCACGGTCGACGTCGATGAGCGTCGCGGGCTTGCCGGGCCGGGCGTCTTCGCGTTGGCCGAGCTCGATGACGAGTCCTTCGCCGATGAGCTCGGCGACGAGGTCGGAGACGGTGACGCGCGTGAGGCCTGTTTCGCGGGCGAGGTCGGCGCGGCTGCGTGCGCCCGCGCTGTAGAGCGTCTGCAGCACGACCGAACGGTTGTGGCTGCGGGCGTGCTCGGGCAGGACTTTGCCCGTCGGGCGAAGCGTGCGGCCATGGGCCGGAATGCCGCCGTACGGCGGCGTGAGCAGCTCGGACACGGCGCCGGGGGTCGGCGTCGAGTTCGTCGGGGACACGAGGCCTGAGGCCGTCACCCGAGTTGCTTCCGTAGCAGTCACGTTTGTTAGTAAAGCTTACGAACAAACACCTGGCAAGCTTTCGCCAGAAGTTTTTTCGCACGTTACCGAGTCGTGACCGAATGGACGGATGAGCGGCGCGGAGACGCCGAAGGGCCGGACACCACGAGGCATCCGGCCCTTCGACCTGGTGAGCGCGCGATTACGCGAGACGCGCCTTGAGGTTCGCGTCGATCGCGTCGAGGAACTCCTCAGTGGTGAGGTAGGACTGCTCGGGACCGACGAGGAGCGCGAGGTCCTTCGTCATCGCGCCGCCCTCGACCGTCTTGATGACGACGTCTTCGAGGGTGTCGGCGAAGTCGATGAGCTCCTGGTTGCCGTCGAGCTTGCCGCGGTGCGCGAGGCCGCGCGTCCACGCGTAGATCGACGCGATCGGGTTCGTCGAGGTGGGCTTGCCCTGCTGCCACTGGCGGTAGTGGCGCGTGACCGTGCCGTGCGCCGCCTCGGCCTCGACGACCTTGCCGTCGGGCGTCGCGAGGACGCTCGTCATGAGGCCGAGCGAGCCGAAGCCCTGCGCGACGGTGTCGGACTGGACGTCGCCGTCGTAGTTCTTGCACGCCCACACGTAGCCGCCCTCCCACTTGAGCGAGGAGGCGACCATGTCGTCGATGAGGCGGTGCTCGTAGGTGAGGCCGGCGGCGTCGAACTGCGCCTTGAACTCGGTGTCGAAGACCTCCTGGAAGAGGTCCTTGAAGCGGCCGTCGTAGGCCTTCAGGATCGTGTTCTTCGTCGAGAGGTAGACGGGGTAGTTGCGGTTGAGGCCGTAGTTGAGCGAAGCGCGCGCGAAGTCGCGGATCGACTCGTCGAGGTTGTACATGCCCATCGCGACGCCGGCGCCCGGGGCCTGGAAGACCTCGAACGACTGCGGCTCCGAGCCGTCCTTCGGGGTGAAGGTCATCGTGAGCGTGCCCTCGCCCTCGAAGCGGAAGTCGGTCGCGCGGTACTGGTCGCCGAACGCGTGACGGCCGACGACGATCGGCTTGTTCCAGCCGGGGACGAGCCGCGGGATGTTCGAAATGATGATGGGCTCGCGGAAGATGACGCCGCCGAGGATGTTGCGGATCGTGCCGTTCGGCGACTTCCACATCTTCTTCAGGCCGAACTCCTCGACGCGCGCCTCGTCGGGCGTGATCGTCGCGCACTTGACGCCGACGCCGTGCTTCTTGATGGCGTTGGCGGCGTCGATCGTGATCTGGTCGTCGGTCTCGTCGCGCTTCTGGATCGAGAGGTCGTAGTACTCGAGGTTGACGTCGAGGTACGGGTGGATGAGCTGATCCTTGATGGCCTGCCAGATGATGCGCGTCATCTCGTCGCCGTCGAGCTCGACGACCGTGCCTTCGACCTTGATCTTGGACAAGGAGATTCTCCTTCGGAATTGCGAACGGGGAGTGTGAGGAAGTCTCGTGAGGTGCCGTTTCGCACCGTCTTCCAGCTTAGCGCGTCACGCTGATATCTCGACATCGAGAGATTCGCTGCGGACTGGGGATGGCCGGATGTCCCCCGGTCGGGTTAGCCTGACGTGCATGGCTGACCTCCGACTCGAAGACCTGTCCGCGTCCACGATCGTCGCTGCCAACCAGTTGTCGCTCAAGCCCGGCCAAGAGGCGTTCATCGCCCCGGTGACCTATTCGGCCGAGTCGTCGGTCGTGAACCCCATCACCGCGTGGCAGCGCGTCGCCCTGCTCGACGACCGCGTCGTCGGCTTCATCCACGGCAATTTCGACCCCGAGAACGAGCACGACTTCTTCCGCGCGTGCATCTGGCGCATCAATGTCGACGCGGAGATCCAGGGCCAGGGCGTCGGCCGCTTCCTCGCGACCGCCCTCGCCGAAGAGGCCAAGCGCCGCGGCTTCGACCGCATCACGGTGCTGTGGGAGCCGGGCGACGAAGGCCCCGGCGAGTTCTTCCATCGCATCGGCTTCAAAGATGTCGGCGAGACCGCCTACGGCGACGTCATCGGCGCACTCGAACTCTGAGAACGGGCGGATGACTCCCGCCGACGCCGAACGCAGCGCCGACCGCGGCCGCGGCGATGAGTTCGTCGGCGGTTTCGTCGAGGCCGTGCTCGCGGTCGTCGCCGACATCCCGCCGGGTCGGGTTGCGACCTACGGCGACGTCGCGACGCTCCTCGGGTCGCGCGGAGCGCGCGCGGTCGGGCAGACGATGGCGCGGTACGGGGCGGATGTCCCGTGGTGGCGTGTCGTCCGCGCGGGCGGCCGGCCGCCTGCGGGCCACGCCGAGCGCGCACGCGCGCACTACGAGCGCGAGGGCACTCCCCTGCTCGCGGCCGACAACGACGACGGATACCGCATCGATCTCGCGGCGTGCCGCTGGCGTCCCTGACCGCGCCGCCCCCTCCGCCGCACCGGGGTCGGGCAAACGCGGGTTCGTCGGACATACGCGGGTTTGTCGGACATACGCGGGTTTGTCGGACATACGCGGGTTTGTCGGACAAGTTTCGACAGCCACGTCCGACAAAGCGCCCAATGTCCGACAAACCCGGGGTGGCTGGTGGGCGGGGTTCACTGGTGGGCGGGGTGGCTGGTGGGAGAGGTGCGCTCGTGAGCAGGGGGCGGGGTGCAGGATGGCGCGGAGCTCACACGTGCTGCTGCTCGCGCTCGGACGCCGTGATCGGCACCCGAACGACCACGGTCGTGCCCGCGCCCGGCGGACTCTCGAGCTCGATCGTGCCGTCGACGGCGTCGACGCGGTCGACGAGGCCGACCATGCCCGACCCGCCCTCGAGCGACACCCCGCCCGACCCGTTGTCGCGCACGCTGAACTCGAACCGCCCGTCGTCGACGTGCGCGCGCACCCACGCCCGCGTCGCGCCCGAGTGCTTGGCGATGTTCGCGAGGAGTTCGGCGATCACGAAGTACGACGTCGACTCGACGATCTCGGGCAGGCGCCCTTCGGCCTGCACGTCGACCTCGACCGGCACGGGGCAGCGACCCGCGAGCTCGGGGACGGCGAGCGCGAGCCCGCCCTGCGAGAGCAGGCTCGGGTGGATGCCGTGGGCGAGCTCGCGGAGCTCTTTGAGGCCCGCCGAGAGTTGCACGATCGCGCCCTCGAGCTCGGCCGCGAGGTCGGCGTCGCCGAGGGCGGCGGCCCGGTCGGCGGCGAGCCGCAGATGCATCCCGAGCGCGACGAACCGCTGCTGCGCGCCGTCGTGGAGGTTCCGCTCGATGCGGCGGCGCGCCTCGATGCCCGCCTCGAGGATGCGCTGGCGCGACTGGCGGACGTGCTCGAGCGTCCGTTCGACCTCTGAGCGGAGCCGCCCGTTGTCCACCGAGAGCCGGAGGGCGCTCGAGACGCCGTCGAGGAGGCGCATGTTGTCGGTCAGCACGCGGTCGTGGCGGATGAGTGCGATGGGCGCCCCCGACGGCGCTGTGACGGGCAGCATGCTGTGGCTGCCGCGCGGGTCTGCGTGGCCCGCGTCGACGGGCTCGCCCGCCGCGTCGTAGTACCGGCCGCGCTCGTCGTCCCACCAGTAGACGCTCACGGAGTCGTCGCGGAGGGTCTCGGCGAGCGAGGCCGCCCACACCGCCCGGTCGGCGCCCTCACGCGTGATCTTCATGAGGTCGGCGACGCGGGCGCGGAGCGCGCGGGTGTGCGAGATGCCCGCGACGAAGCTGACGGGGATCGATGCGATGCCGAGGAGGGAGACCGTGCGGATGACGAGGTCGCTCGTCGTGTCGGCCGCGTAGCTCAGGGTCTCGGCGGCGGCGGCGAGCGCCCACGCGAGGATCGCCACGGGCATCGTGAACGCGACGGCACGGGCGGGCACGCTCCCCCGCACCCACCGCACGAGCAGCCGGACCGCGAAGATCAGGAGCAGGGTCACGCCCACGAACCGGTAGAGATTGTCGATGAGGTCGAACAGCCACGGCAGGTCGGCGATCCGGTAGGGGTTCGCGACGCAGTCGCACGTGTTCTCTCCGGGTCCGGCGAGGAGCAGCACGGCGACGAGGTTCACGAACGTCGCGACGTAGGCGATCCGGACGAAGATGCGGTCGGCCCGGTCGGCGAGCCACCCGCGCGGGTAGACGAGCACGAGGATGCCTGCGGCGACTGCCCACCAGAGGTCGATGCCGCGCACGATGGGCCAGAGCCATCCGATATCGCCGATGACGGCGTAGATCGGCTGCGGGATCCACAGCACGACGATCGCGGCCATGAGCCGCGCCGGCAGCGGCGTCGGCCCGATCGCCCACGCGACGGCCGCGCACACGGCGAACACGATGGGCACGATCGCGTGGATCGTCGTGTACGACACCTCTTCGCGCTCGGCGGCGGGCGTCGCGATGAACCCCGAGATCTCCATCGTGAGGCTGATCGCGACCAGGACGGCGAGGATGATCGCGCGCCGTGCGATCCGGCCGGTCCGGCCGGGCGTGGCGATCGCGGAGTCGGTCACCGCTCGCCGAGGAGCATGAGCACCGCGAGCACCCGGCGGTGGTGTTCGGGCGACTCCTCGAGGTCGAGTTTCTGCAGGATGCTCCGCACGTGCGTCTCGACGGTCTTGAGGCCGAGGAAGAGGGTCTGGGCGATGCCGCCGTTCGAGTAGCCCTGGGCCATGAGTTCGAGCACGGAGCGCTCGCGGTCGGTGAGGCGGGCGAGCGGGTCGTCGGCGCGCGTTCGGTGGACGAGTTGCTCGACGACCTCGGGGTCGACGACCGAGCCGCCCGATGCGACCGTCTGCACGGCGCGCACGAGGGTCTGCGGTTCGGAGACGCGTTCTTTCAGGAGGTAGCCCGTGCCGCTGCCGGCCCCCATGACGCGCACGGCGTACTCGGGCGTCGCGTACATCGAGAGGAGGAGGATGCCGATCGTCGAGCCCGACGCGCGCAGCTGTTCGAGCGCGACGACGCCTTCGTCGGTGTGGCTCGGGGGCATCCGGATGTCGAGGACCGCCGCGTCGAGCCCGCCCTGCTTGACGACCTCGATGAGTTCGACGCCCGTGCCGACGGCCGCGACGACCTCGATGCCGCCGCCTTCGAGCACCTTCTGGATGCCTTCGCGGAGCAGGAGCGCGTCGTCGGCGACCGCGACCCGGAGCGGGGCCTCGCCGGTCTCCTGCATCGCCCCTCCGTCTCCGCGCCTGGCGGCGCGCGTGGGCTTTCGAGACGGAAGCCCGCCTCACGGTGAACGTACCGCCGCCGGTCGCGCGCCCGTCGTCCCCAATTCGGGGGACAAACCCGCAATCTGCGACCGTTCGCCGGGTGGGGGCGTTCGGCGGCGCGTTCAGTGACTCCCCCGACTCCGTCGGGGTGGCGGCACCGACGCGGGCGAACCCCGCCCCCACGAGGATCGTGGCCATGTCGACGATCGTGCGGGCGAAGATGCTGGGCTGGGCGGCGCGCTACCTGCCGCTCGAGGTGCTCGGCACGGTCGCGGCCGTCACGGCCGCATGGGTCGCGTACGAGGCATCCGGATCGCTCGCCGTCGCGGCGATCGCGGGAGCGCTCGGCGAGAGCGTCGGCTACTACTCGGTCGTCGTCGCGCGGGCGGCGCGCGGCCACGCGACATCCGCCCGCGTCCGCGCGATCATCGGGCGTGACGGGCGCGACGGGCACGGCGCCCGCGCCCGGCGCGCGTGGGCGACGACGTGGCTCACGGCGCGCTCGGTCGCCGCCGAGTTCGGCGCCGCCGAGATCGTCGACACCGTCGTCGTACGGCCCCTCGCGCTGTGGGGCGCGTCGATGCTGTGGGGCCCGACGCCGCTCGCGTGGATCGCCGGCAAACTCGCCGCCGACGCCGTGTTCTACACCGTCGCGATCGTGTCGCTCGAGATCGGACGTCGCGTCATCCTGCCCGACGGTAGGGCGGATGTCCCGGCCCGCGACATCGCCGCCGGGAGCACCGCCGAGCGCGTCCGGAAGCCGCACTTCAGGGAGAGGGCAGTCCGATGAGCACCACGATCGCCGAACGGGCGCGCCGAGTCATCCATCGCGCAGCCCCGCGACCGAACGCCGCCTCCCGCTTCGACCCCGACGCAGCGGTCGACCGGATGCATCGCGAGGAGGTGCGCCGCGACCTCGCCGAGTACGCCGCGCGCATCCGCCTCGCGCGCCTCGTGCGCGAGCACGGCAGCCCGCTCCTCGTGCTCGACGTCGACCGCGTCACGACGCAACTCCTCGCGCTCCGGCGCGAGTTGCCGGGCGCGCAGATCCACTTCGCGACGAAGTCGCTCCCCCACCCCGCCGTCATCCGCGCGGTCGACGCCTTCGGCGCGAGCTTCGAGGTCGCCTCGCGCGGCGAGATCGACCTCCTCGAACGCGAGGGCGTCGCGATCGAGCGGTGCATCCACACCCACCCCGTGAAGACCGTCGCCGAGATCACGGGCGCGTACCTGCGCGGCATCCGCACATTCGTCGTCGACAGCCACAGCGAGATCGACAAGTTCCGCGGGCTTGCGGCGGACGTCTCGGTGCTCGTGCGGCTGTCGTTCCCGAACCCGGATGTCACGGTCGACCTGTCGTCGAAGTTCGGCGTCTCCCCGGAGACCGCGGGCGACCTCGTCGGGCACTGCGTGCGCGTCGGCCTCCGCGTCGCGGGGTTCAGCTTCCACGTCGGCAGCCAGACCGTCTCGGCCGACCCGTTCGCGCGCGCGATCCGCCGCACCCTCTCGCTCATGCGCCGGCTCGAGCGCGAGCACGGGATCCGCTTCGACACGCTCGACCTCGGCGGCGGGTTCCCCGTCGCGTACGACGAACGCGTCCCGGCGTTCGAGGATCTCGCCCGAGGCATCCGCGACGCCCTCGATGGCGCGCCAGCCCGCTACCGCATCCTTCTCGAGCCCGGCCGGTTCGTCGCCGCCCCTTCGATGCTCGCCGTCACGCGCGTCGTCGGCACGACGGAGCGCGCCGACGGGCCGTGGGCGTATCTCGACGACGGCGTCTACGGGTCGTACTCGAACATCCCGAGCGAGCAGACGCATCCGCTCGTCTTCGCCCTCGCCGAACTCGACGCGCAGCCCGCACCCGAGCCCGAACGGGCGCGGGTCGAGCGGCGGCTGCGGGCGCGGCTCCGCCGCCCGGTGACGCTCGCGGGGCCGACGTGCGACAGCCTCGACGTCGTCGCCCGCGGCGTCGTGCTGCCCGAGCTCCGCATCGGCGACGTGCTCGTGAGCCCGATGATGGGCGCGTACACGTGGGCGACGGCGACGGGGTTCAACGGGATCGCGCCGACGCCGGTGGTCGTCGTGCCGGGCTGAGCTGTCGCTAGGTTTCCGCTTCCCCCGTCTCTGCGCCAGGTACGCAGCGCTGCGCCCGGTGAACGGGCGCAGTCCTGCGGAAGCGGCGCAAGGGCGTGGGGCAGGCGAGAACAGGCGGGCGTGCGCTCGCGCGCTCGCTACACGAGCGAATCGCGCCACGCCGCGTGGAGCGACGCGAAGCGGCCCGTGCCCGCGATGAGCGAGGCGGGCGAGCCGTCTTCGACGACGCGGCCGTGCTCCATGACGAGCACGCGGTCGGCGATCGCGACCGTCGAGAGGCGGTGCGCGATGATGACGGCCGTGCGGCCCGCGAGGAGCGACTGCAGCCCCTCTTGCACGGCGCGCTCGCTCGGGATGTCGAGCGACGACGTGGCTTCGTCGAGGATCAGCACCGCGGGGTTCGCGAGGAACGCGCGCGCGAACGAGATCAACTGCCGTTGC
Organism: Agromyces protaetiae; assembly: GCF_004135405.1. Classification (NCBI taxonomy): domain Bacteria; kingdom Bacillati; phylum Actinomycetota; class Actinomycetes; order Micrococcales; family Microbacteriaceae; genus Agromyces; species Agromyces protaetiae. Next base: position 1,632,959 of record NZ_CP035491.1, on the reverse strand, counting down.
CCCGCGCTCACGCGCCCGCCGCGCTTGTTCACGTCGGTGTCGTACCCGTTCGGGAGCCCCTCGATGAACTCGTGCGCGCCGACCGCCTTCGCGGCCCGCACGATCTCGTCCATCGGCGCGTCGGGCCGGCCGAGCGCGATGTTGTCGGCGACCGACCCCGAGAAGAGGTACGCCTCCTGCGTGACCATGACGATCGCGCGCCGAAGGTCTTTCGGGTGCAGGTCTCGCAGGTCGACGCCGTCGAGCGTCACGCGCCCGCCTGTCGGGTCGTAGAAGCGCGCGATGAGCTTCGCGAGGGTCGATTTGCCGGCGCCCGTCGAGCCCACGAGCGCGACCGTCTGCCCCGCGGGCAGGTCGAGGTCGAAGTGCGGCAGGATCGGCCGGTCGGCCGTGTACGAGAACTCGACGCCCTCGAACCGCACGTTCCCGTCGGCCGTCCACAGGTCGACGGGGCGCTTCGGGTCGGGCACGCTCGGCTCCTCCTCGAGCACGCCCGAGATCTTCTCGAGCGCGCTCGCGGCCGACTGGTACGAGTTGTAGAACATCGCGAGCTCTTCCATGGGGTCGAAGAACCGCTTCGTGTACAGCACGGCCGCGAGCAGCACGCCGACCTCGAGGCCGCCGTCGACGACCCGGAACCCGCCGATGAGCAGCACGACCGCGACGGCCGTGTTGCCGATGAGCGCGAGCGCGGGGTTGTAGACCGCGAAGAGGCCGAGCACGCGCGCGTTGACGTCGCGGTAGTCCTCGACGAGGTCGCCGAACTCGCGCTCGTTGCGCCGCTCCTTGCGGAACGCCTGCACCGCACGGATGCCCGTCATCGTCTCGACGAAGTGCACGATGAGCTTCGCGCTCGCGACCCTCGACCGGCGGAACAGCTGCTGCGAACGCACCTGGAACCAGCGCGTGAGGAGCGCGAGCGGCACGAGCGTCGCGACGAGCACGAGCCCCGACACCCAGTCGAGCCACACGAGCGCGGCCGCCGTGAACACCATGTAGAGCACGCCCCGGACGAGCTGGTTGATGCCCTCGTCGAGGAGTTCGCGGATCGAGTCGAGGTCGCTCGTCTGGCGCGAGATGATACGGCCCGACGTGTACGACTCATGGAACTCGAGCGAGAGCTTCTGCGTGTGGAGGAACACGCGCGTGCGGAGGTCGATGAGCACGGCCTGGCTGATGCGCGCCGCGAGACGGATGTACCCCGCGACGAGGAACGCGCCCGCGAGTCCCGTGACGAGGTACGCGAGCCCCGCGAACGCGACCGGGAACCAGTTCTGGTCGAGGAGCGCGGGCAGGCCCTGGTCGATGCCGTACGCGATGAGCGCCGGGCCCGCGACCTGCGCCGCGGTCGAGATGACGATGATCGCGAGCGTCGTCCAGAGCAGGCGCCGCACGGGAGTGAGCAGCGACCCCAGCAGGCGCAGGCTCCGCGCGCGGAGCGCACGCGACTCGGCCTTCGAGTAGTCATGGCGTTCTTCGCCCTGCACACCGGTGACGGTCGTCATCGCAGCGCCTCCTTCCGGTCGTCGAACTGCGGTCTGTCGATGGATGCCTCGGAATCGATGGATGCCTCGGGGTCGATGGATGCCTCGGCCCCGCCTGCCTGCGCTCTTCGTCTTCGAGGCTCGAGATGACGAACCGGTAGTGCTCCGATTCGTGGAGGAGCTCGGAGTGCGTGCCGACGGCCGTGATGCGTCCGTCTTCGAGCAGCGCGACCCGGTCGGCGAGCGTGACGGTCGAGGGTCGGTGCGCGACGATGAGAGCGGTCGTGTCGGCGAGCACCGTGCGGAGCTCGGCCTCGACGCGCGCCTCGGTGTCGACGTCGAGCGCCGACAGCGGGTCGTCGAGCACGAGCACGGCGGGCTTGGCCGCGACGGCGCGCGCGAGCGCGAGCCGCTGGCGTTGCCCGCCCGAAAGGCTCATGCCCTCTTCACCGACCTTCGTGTCGACGCCGTCGGGGAGGTCGTGCACGAACCCGGCCTGCGCGATGCGGAGCGCCTCGTCGAGCACACGCTCGGCCTCGGCCGCGACGGCGGGGTCGGCGTCGGCGAACTCGCGCCCGAGCTCGGGGCGTCCGAGCAGCACGTTCTCGCGCACCGACGCCGAGAACAGCGTCGCGTCTTCGAACGCCATGGCGATGTGCCGCCGCAGCTCTTCGCGCGTGAGCGCGCGGACATCCACCCCGTCGAGCGTCACGGCACCGGCCGTGACGTCGTAGAGCCGCGTCGCGAGCGCGGTCATGGTCGTCTTGCCGCTGCCCGTGAGACCGACGAGCGCCATCGACTCCCCTGGACGCACGACGAGGTCGACGCCGTCGAGGAGGTCGCCGAAGCGGTCGGGCGAGTCTTGATACCGGAAGTGCACGCCCGTGAACGCGAGCTCGCCCGTCGGACGGTCGAGTTCGCGGGGGCGCCCGGGTCGGTGACGGCGTTCTCCTCGTCGAGGATGTCGAAGAAGCGGTCGGTCGCGTTGCGCGCGTCGAGCGAGAACGCGAGCAAGAACCCGATCGACTCGACCGGCCACGCGAGCACCGTCGCCGTCGCGAAGAACGCGACGAGCTGCCCGACGCTCAACTGCCCCTGCGAGGCGAGCCACACGCCCAGCACGAGGCAGATCGCGAGCGCGACGGCGGGCACGACGAGGATCCACACCCAGATGTTCGCGTCGAGGCGTGCCTTCTCGATCTCGGTCGAGCGCAGCGACTCGGCCTGCGCGCGGAACGTGCCGAGCGCGTGCTTGCCGCGCCCGAACGCCTTCAGCACGCGGATGCCGTGCACCGACTCCTCGACCGCCGTCGCGAGGTCGCCCGACTGGTCCTGGCTGCGGCGCGACACCTCGGAGTAGCGCCCCTCGAAGCGGTAGCCCACGATCCACAGCGGGATCGCGCACGCGAGGTAGACGAGCCCGAGCTGCCAGCTCATCGAGATGAGGATGACTGCGCCGATGACGATGACGACGAGGTTCACGACGAGCAGCACGAACCCGAACGCGAGCCACCGGCGGATGAGGCCGAGATCGCTCACGGCGCGCGAGAGCAGCTGGCCGCTCGGCCAGCGGTCGTGGAAGCTCACGGGCAGGTCTTGCAGCTTCGCGTAGAGCGCGTTGCGCATGCGCGCCTCGACGCGGGTCGTCGGCCCGAAGACGAGCGAGCGGCGCACCGCGAACATCGCCGCCTCGGCCGCGCCGAGCCCGAACACGAGGAGCGCGAGCGGCACGATCGCCTCGCGGTCGCCGTGCGCGAGCGGCCCGTCGACGATCGACTGCAGCACCTGCGGGATCGTGAGCGAGATGAGCTGCGCGACGAGCGCCGCGACCATGCTCGCGACGATGAGCGGCAGCGCGCGGCCGACGTACGGCTTCAAACGCCAGAGCGTGCGCACGGCGCCGAGGCGTTCGGATGTCTCGGTGTCGAGGGCTGCTGCGGGCACGGCGGATGCCTCGGTGCCGGTCGCATGCGGCGGGTGCTGGTGGTCTGGGGTGGCGGCGGTCACGCCTGGTCCTTCCGGAAGGGTCGTCCGCGGGCGCACGTCGGAGTGCGTCGATCGGACGGGAGCTGAAGAAGCGGTCCGCGCGGAAGCGCGGCGCGCGATCGGTCGGTCGGGATCTCGATCGCGGAGCGTCGCCGGGACGGAGCCGGCGTCGGGAACGGACGGTGCGGGCAGGCCCCGCGCTACTCGGGCTTCGTCGGGTGAACGACGAACGCGGGCACGGAGCGAGCAGTGCCGACCAGCACAGTGCCGAGCACCGCCGAGGGGCGGGTGTCGATATCGGCTGTCTGCATGGTGTCCTCCTGCGTCTTCGTCAGTTCGACCGCAAGCGGATCGCGCCGCGGCCAGCCTTCAAACTTACTGATCCGCGGCAACCGGGCGCAAGTGCCGATTTCCGGGTTAGTCTGGCCGAACCCCTCGCCGCCACTCCCTTCGCTTCGGCGGCCCGAACGCGAGGAGCCTCCCCTGTGAGCACCCTTCGGTCGACCCTGGCACGCTCGCGTGTGCGCGCCGGAGTGCTCGCGGGGCTCGCCGCGACGGCCGCGCTCGCCGCCGCACTCACGGGCGGCCTCGTCGACGTCGGGGTCGCGAGCCCGCCCGAAGCACTCGCCCATCGGATCGGCGAACTGCGCGGGCAGGCGGGTGCGATGCGGTGGGAGACGCGGATCGCGACCGACGCCGCGGCGCAGTCGCAAGCAGCCGATCACACGCTCGCACGGTTCCTCTCGCCCGTCGGCGCCGGATGGGCGCGGTCGGTCGTGTCGGAGCCGGTCCCCGTCTCCGTCGGCGCATCCGGGGCATCCGGAACATCCGGAACATCCGGGGCATCCGGGACCTCCGAGGCATCCGACGCCGTCGTCCTCGTCGCCGATCCGGGCCTGCCCGCGCGATCGTCGCTCGTCGAGGGCGCGTGGCCCGACGACCCGGCCGCCGCAGCCGACGCCCGAGCCGCGGGCGCGACGGCGGGCGCCGTGCAAGCCGCCGCCGCGGCTCGGCTCGGCATCGCCGTGGGAGACGTCGTCCGCGTCGGCGACGATCGCGTGGCGGTGCTCGTGACGGGAACCTGGCGTGCCGACCGGCCGACCGACCCCGCCTGGTTCGGCGACCCGCTCGTCGCCGCAGGCGCCGACGGCGAGGCATCCGGGCCGATCCTCGTCGACGAAGCCCTCGTCGCGACCCTCCCCGCAGCCGTCTCGGTGCGGTGGACCACGACGGCGCCGCGCGGCCCGATCGCTGCGGAACGGCTCGCGGACTACCGGACGGCGCTCGGCAAAGTGCTCCCCGCGCTCCGGAGCACCGACGACCTGGGCGACACGGGCGTCGAGGCCGCGGGGGCCCTCGCGCCCTCGCTCGACCGCCTGCTCGCCGCCGAGAGCGCGGGGCGCGCCGTCACACCCCTCGCGCTCGTGCTCGTCGTCGTCACGGCGCTCGCGACCGTCCTGCGGTTGTCGAGCCTGCTCGCCGAGACCCGCCGACGCGAGACGCTCCTGCTTCGGGCCCGAGGCGCGTCGGCAGGCCGACTCGCGGCGCGCACGGCGGTCGAGGTGTTCGTCGTCGCCGCACCCGCGGCCGCGCTCGGCGTCGCCCTCGCCGAACTCGCCCTCACGGCGCTCCGCCCCGGCGAGACCCGCGCCGCCGGACTCGCGTGGATCGCGACATCCGCCGTCGTCGTCGCGACCGCCTTCGTCGCCGCCGCAGTCGCTTGGCGCGCCGTGACGCGGCCCATCGTGCGCGGCGCCGGCGAAGCCGACGGGCGGCGCACCGCGGCCGTCGCGAGTGGAAGCATCCTCGTCATCGCCGTCGCCGCGGTCGCGGTGTGGCAGTTCGTGTCGCACGGGTCCCCGCTCGTCGCCGACGGCGACGGCACCGTGCGCGTGGATCCCGTCGCGCAGTTCGCGCCCGTCGCCGTCGTGGTCGCGCTCGGCCTGCTCGCCGTCGCCGCCATCACGGCCCTCCTCGGCGTCGCCGAACGCGTCGCCTCGCGCGCCGTCGGCCTCCTGCCGGCGCTCCCCTCCGCCGTCTCTCCCGCCGTGCGGCGCTCTCCTCCTCGACCGCCCTCCTCGTCGTGCTCGCGACCGCCGCGATCACGTTCGCCGCGGGATTCGGCGGCACCTGGCAGGCGACCGACCGCGCCGCGACGGCGGCCCGAACGGGCGGCGACGTCGATGTGCACCTGGCCGGGCGCGGACTCGTCGAGGGAAGCGACCCGCTCGCCCTCGCCGCGCCGTTCGCCGAACGGGAGGGCGTCGACTTGGACGTTCCGGCGTTCGTCGGCGAGGTGCGCGTGGGCTCCGACCCGCGCACGCTCGTCGGGCTCGGGCTCGGGCTCGGGCTCACGGCGGCGGCGCGCGACCTCCTCGCGGACGGGCCGACGGGTCTCCCCCTTCCCGACGGCGCCGAGCGGCTCACCGCGGACCTCGCGATCGACGCGCCCCCGGGATCGCCCGGAAGCGTCTCGGCACGGATCTGGCTGCTCGGCCCGCAGGGCGCTGCGACGGCGATCGATGCGGGGTCGTGGCCGGTCGATGCGGCCTCCTCGACAGCCGGCCCCGGCGGCGCATCCGGATCGCCTCGCACGCTCGATGTCTCACTGCCGTCCGTCCGAGATCTCCGCCTCCTCGGCATCGACTTCCGGCTGACGGGTGCGCAGGGCGCCGCCGAGCCCGCCGTCGCGCTGGCCGCGGCCGCGGTCGACGGCGCCCCCGTCGACCTCGCCGGCGAAGCGAGGCTGACCTCGAAGAAGCCCTCGGTCCGCCTCGCCGTCGCCGGGGCGTCCGGCCGGGTGCCCGTCGCCGTGAGCGCGGCGTTCGGCCGGAGCATCCGCGCCGAACCGGGCGACGAGTTCACGTTCCGCGTCATAGACGGCGGCGCCGAGATCGGGGCGACCGTCGGCGCCGTGCTCGATCACGTGCCGGGCGGCGGAGACCTCCTCGCCGACCTCGGCGCACTGGGCGCCGCCGCGTTCGCCGACGACGCCGGAGTCCCGCAGCACGCGGAACGCCGACTCGCCGTGGCCGACGGCGTCGACCCCGAGACGGTCGCCGCCTCGCTCGAGACCGATCAACCGCTGCCGTTGTCGGCGACGACCCGTGCGCGCCAATCCGACGCCGCCGTCGTGGCGACCGCGGGCGCCGCCCTCTGGTTCGGCGCCGCGGGAGCCGCCGCGTTCGCCCTCGTCGCGCTGGGTGCGCTCGCCGCCGCGCTCGCGCGCTCCGGCGCCGCCGAGACGGGGGTGCTGCGCGCACTCGGCATGACCGCGTCGGACCAGGGTCGTGCGCGGTTCGCCGAGTTCGCGACGCTCGTCGTCGGTGCCGTCGTCGCAGGCACCGCGGTCGGACTCGTCGCGGTCGCCGTCACGGCCCCGGGGCTCGCTCGGGCCGCCGTGCCGGGCGCCTCCGGAGCCGCGGGGTTCGCGGTCGACTGGGGGCGTGGCTCCTCGCGGTCGCCGTCACGGTGCTCGCCGCGCTCGCCGTCGCGGCGATCGCCGCCTCTCGCGTGACCCGCCGCGGACGGCACGCCATCGTCGAGGAGGACGCCGGATGACCCGCCCCGCCCCAGCCGGGCTCTCGTCCTTCGCGCTCCGCACGCGCGCGTTCGCCGACGCGCCCGTCGCCTCGCTCCTCGTCGCCCTGCTCGTGGCGGTCGCGGCGTTCCTCGCGGTCGTCGCACCCCGCGTCGTCGAAGCGCTCCACACCGAGGCCCTGCGAACGCGCCTCGACACCACGAGCCCCATCGAGACCGACCTCGTCGCGACCTCGGGCGGTCAGCCCCAGCTCGGCCCGCCCGTGACGACGACGACCCTCGACCCTCGCATCGACGCGGTCTTCGGCGCCCAGGAAGAGCACCTCCGGGCGATCCGCGACGCGCTCCCCGAGCCGCTTCGCCGGGCGACGGACGACCCGCTCGCGATCGTCCGGGCCGACCCGCTCGTCGCCGACGTGCCCGACTCGCCGCCGTCCTCGCCCATCTACCGGGTGCAGCTGACGGCCGACCCTCGGCAGGGCGAGCACTTCACGCTGCGCGACGGCGCGTGGCCGGTGCCGCTGCCGGCGCCCCCGATGCCCGAAGCGCCCGACCCGAACGACCCGTCGACCTGGTCGGGGTTCCAGCAGGCCGAGCCGATCGCGGCGCCGCTCGAGATCGCGCTCGCCGCCGACGTCGCCGACGCGATGGACTGGTCGATCGGCGAGTCCCGGCTCGTCTCGCTCACCAACGGGACGCTCGAGGTGCGCCTGACGGGCACCCTCGACGCCGTCGATGCCGCCGACCGCATGTGGAAGCACCAGCCGACCGCGCTCCAGGCGTCCGTCCTCGACGACGGGCTCGGCCCCATCCGGTACTGGGGTCAGGCGTTCGTCGATCCGGGGTCGTGGGCGGCGCTCGCGCCGCAGCCCATCCCCATCGAGTTGCGCGCATGGCTGCCGATCGACGTCGACGCAGTCCGCGCCGCCGACTCCGCGGCGCTCGTCGAGCAGATCGGCGAGGTCGAGAGCACCTTCTACCCGCTCGACGACAGCGAGTCGGGCTACGGCACGAGCTTTGGGCGCTGGATGACCGTCGGCTCGGTGTCGTTCTCGAGCGGGCTCGCGACGATCCTGGACGAGCAGGCCGCCGAGTCCGCGGCGGTCGACGCCGTGCTGGCGACCGTGGCGTCCGGCCCCATCGGCGTCATGGTCGCGGTGCTCGTGCTCGGATCCCGCGTCGTCTTCGAGCGTCGCCGCGGCGGCCTCGAGCTCGCCGAGGCGCGCGGGGCGGGCGGCGGATGGCTCACCTCGTCGCTCCTCGGCGAGGGGCTCGCGATCGGTCTGCCCGCGGGTCTCGCGGGCGGTGCGGTCGCGGTCGCCCTCACGGCGGACGAGCAGACATCGGGCGGATGGCTCGTCGCCGCGGTGTTCGCGCTGACCCCCGCCGTCCTCCTCACGGCGAGCGTGTCGCGCCTCTCTCCCCTCCGTCGGAGCCGCACAGATCTCGGCGCGAACGCGGGGCGGTTCCGGTGGGTGTGGGAGTCGCTCGTCGTCATCGTCGCCGCGGCGAGCGTCGCGCTCCTCGTCGGGCGCGGACCGACGGCCGCGGCGGGCGTCGACGTGCTGCTCGCCGCGGTGCCGCTCCTCCTCGCGCTCGTGGGCTGCATCGTGGTGCTCCGCGTCTACCCCCTGCCGTTGCGCGCGCTCACCCGTGCGGCCGAGCGGGGGCGTGGGCTCGTCGCGTTCCTCGGGGCGGCGCGGGCGCTCCGCGATCCGTCGGCGGGCCTCCTGCCCGTGCTCGCCGTGGTCGTGGGCGTGACGGTCGCCGTCTTCTCGTCGGTCGCGCTCGCCACCGTGCACGACGGCGCCATCGCCGCCGCCGAGACCGAGATCGGCGCAGACGCGAGCCTGGCGAGCGCGCCGCTCACGCGCGATCAGCTCGCCGGCCTCGCGTCCGTGCCGGGAGTCGAGGCGATCGGCCCCGTGTACTCGACCGCGCCGACGACGGTCGAGATCGACGGTCAGCGGCGCACCGCGACCCTCATCGTCGTCGACGTCGCCGAGATGCGCGAAGTGCAGGCGGGGCGAACGGGCGTCCCCGACCTGCCCGACGTCCTCGCGCGCGAGGCGTCCGAGGGCGCGCCCGTGCCCGTGGTCGTCTCCGACTCGGTCGCCGAGAGCATCGCGGGCGGCGGCGAGGTCGCGATGAACGGGTCGCCGATCGACGTCGTCGGCACGTTCCCCGGCGCATCGCCGTTCGCCCCGCGCACGAACTGGATCCTGATCGACCTCGCGAACGCCCGCCCGTTCGCCGACGTCCTCGTCCCGCGACAGGCGCTCGTGCGCTTCACGCCCGGCGCCGACACCGGGGCTGCGGCCGCCGAGCTCTTGAGGATCGCCCGCGGCTCGTTCGGGGTGTGGAAGTCGGTCGTCCCCGAACTCCGCACACCCGCGGACGCGGCATCCGAGTTGCTCGACCGGCCGAATGCACGCGGACTCGCCGCGGGCCTCATGATCGCGATCTCCCTCACGACCGGGCTCGCGACGCTCGCGCTCGTCCTCGCGCTCGTCGTCGGCAGGCCCGCGCGCGCCCGTCTGCTGCCGCTCCTCGCGGTGCTCGGACTCGGGCGGCGCGGGGAGCGAGCGCTCGTCGCGTGGGAGCTCGCGCCGATCGTCGCCGTCGCCGTCGCCGTCGGCGTCGGGCTCGGCGTCCTGATGCCGTACGCCGTGCTCCCGGGCATCGATCTGACGGGATTCACGGGCGGGGCCGTGCAACCGGCGATCGTCGTCGACTGGCCGTTCGTCGCGGCGGTCGCCGTCGGCGCGATCCTCGTCGCGGGCGCCGCCGTCGCGCTCGCCTCGACCGGACGACGCTCGTCCGCCGCACGCGGCGGCCGAGCAGAGGAGGAAGGATGACCGCAATGACCCTCATGACCGGTGACACCGCCCCCCACATCGAGTGCGTCGACCTCGTGCGCATCTTCAGCGCCGACGGGGTCGAGGTGCAGGCGCTGCAGGGCCTCAACCTGCGCGTCGACCCCGGAGAGCTCGTCGCCGTCGTCGGCGCATCGGGCTCGGGCAAGTCGACGCTCCTGACGATCCTGTCGGGTCTCGACACCGCCACCGCGGGCGTGGCGCGCGTCGCTTCGCACGACCTCCTCGCGATGGGCGCGCGCGAGCGCACCCGGTTCCGCCGCCACACGGTCGGCTTCATCTGGCAGCAGACCGCTCGGAACGTCCTCCCCTACCTCACGGCCGCCGAGAACGTCGCCCTCGCGATCGACGTCGCCCGCACCGCGCGCGGACGCGAACGGGCCGCCCGCGTCGACGAGATGCTCGACCTGCTCGGCGTCGGCGCCCTCGCCGACCGACGACCGGCCGAGCTCTCGGGCGGTCAGCAGCAGCGCGTCGCCCTCGCCGTCGCCCTCGCGAACCGGCCGCTCGTGCTCCTCGCCGACGAGCCCACGGGCGAGCTCGACGAGTCGACGAGCGCCGAGGTCCTCGACGCCATGCGGAGCGTCAACGAAGAGCTCGGCGTCACGACCCTCATCGTCACCCACGACCCCACGGTGTCCGACCATGTGCGCCGCACCGTCCAGATCCGCGACGGGCGCACCTCGACCGAGGTGCTCCGCTCGACGCGCCTCGACGAGCACGGGCAGACCCACACGACCGCCGAGGAGTTCGCCGTCCTCGACCGCGTGGGCCGGCTCCAGCTTCCGCACGACTTCGTCGAGTCACTGCGCCTCCGCGACCGCGTGCGGCTCACGCTCGAGGACGACCACGTCGAGGTGTTCCAGGGGCACGGGGAGCGCCCCGAGTCATCCGCTCGCCCTGCCCGTCCTGAGGAGGACCCCAGATGACGACCCTCCGCGCCGACTCCCTCACGCGAGTCTTCTCCGGGCGCGCGGGCGACGTGCGCGCCGTCGAAGACGTGAGCCTCGAGGTCGCGCCGGGCGAACTGCTCGTCGTGACCGGGCCCTCGGGAGCCGGCAAGACGACCCTCTTGAACCTCCTCGGCGGGCTCGACCGGCCGACGTCGGGGCGGATCGTCCTCGGCGACGATGAACTCTCCGCACTCTCCGAGGACGACCTCGCGACGGTGCGGCGCGACCGCCTCGGCATCGTGTTCCAGTCGTTCGGGCTCATCCCCGTGCTGTCGGCCACCGAGAACGTCGAGGTGCCGCTGCGCCTGCAGCGCGTCGCCCCCGCCGAACGCGACGCGCGCGTCGCCGAGGCGCTCGCGAGCGTCGGGCTCGAGGGGCACGCCGAGCAGCGCCCGTACGAGCTCTCGGGCGGGCAGCAGCAGCGGGTCGGCATCGCGCGGGCACTCGTCGCCCGGCCGTCGCTCCTCCTCGCCGACGAACCGACCGGTCAGCTCGACAGCGGCACGGCCGCGACCGTCATGGACCTCATCGTCGACCTCGTGCACGCGCACGGCGTCGCCGCCGTCGTCACGACCCACGACCCCGCGTTCGTCGGACGTGCCGACCGCGTGCTGCACCTGCACGACGGGCGGGTCGTCGAGCCCGAGCTCAGCGCACGCGCACCGACAGGCACGTGACGCAGCCCTCGAGCTTCTCGAACTCCGAGATGTCGACCGTCACGACCCGGTAGCCGAAGCCCGCGAGCATCTCGGCCGTGCGCGGCGCCGACGCCGACATGAGGAGCGTGTCGGGCCCGAGTTCGACGACGGCGACGCCCTCGTGCTCGAGCACGGGCAGGAACCGCGGGAAGAGCGCGGGGTCGTCGACGAGGTCGGGATGCCCGATGACCGTGCCGTCGGGGAGCGCCGTCACGGCGCTCTTCAAGTGCAGGGCCTTCGTCATCGGCACGGCGACGACCTGGAACCCGTGCGGCGTGAGGAGCGCCCGCAACTGCCGGATGCCCTCGGCGTTCGTGCGGCTCGACGCACCGACGTAGACCGTCGAGCCGACCTTCAGCACGTCGCCTCCGTCGAGCGTGCCCGGCAGTGAGATGCGGTCGACCGTGATGCCGGGGATCGAGCGCACGGCGCGCTCGACGGCCTCGATCTCGCCGCGGCGCGACTCGGCGCCGGGGCTCGTGATGACCGCGAGGTCGCCGAACATGACGACGGCGTCCTCGACGAACACCGAGTCGGCCATCTCGGGCGCCGCGTCGACCTCGACGGTCTCCCACCCTTCGGCGACGAGCGCCGCGCAGTAGTTGTCCCACTGCTCGTCGGCCTTCGCCTGGTCGACGGGCACCCGCTCGAGGTGCGTGAGCTCTCCGTCGGCGAGGTTCGACGCGGGGATGCGCACGAGCGCGTACCGGCGCGGCGCGCGGCGCGGCACGAAGTCGCGGATGCCCCTGAGCACGCGCCGGGCGAGGAACACCTGTGCGAGCACGGCCGCGAGGATGAAGACGAGGTTGAGGCTCACGAGCGAGCCGAGGACGAACACGAAGAGCTCGGGGCGCACGCTCGACGTGCTCGCGAGCACCGTCCACGTCGTCGCGAGGAGCGCGGCGAGCACGGCCGACGCGAGCCCCGCGAGGAGCGCGAGGAACCAGCGCCGCGTCGCCCCCGCCGCATCGGCGACCGCGAGCAGCGCCGTGAGCGTGACGCCCGCGAGCGCGAAGTGCGGCGCGAACCGGGCGAAGACCTCGGGCGACTGCCCGTTCGCGATGAAGAGCGCGAGGAGCGCGGCGGCGAACGCGATGAACCCGACCGTCGCCGCCGCGCCGAAGACTGCGAGGGAGCGCCGGCCTGGCGTCGCCGCGGGCACGAAGCGGGCGGATGGTCGGGCTGGAGCGGGAGCGAGAGCGGGCGCGGGCTTCGCGCGGGGCGCCTCGGGCGCGGGGGGCGTCGTCACGGTGCCAGCCTATCGACGGCGCGGAGGCGCCGACGCCGAACGACGAAGAGCGGATGCCCCGGGGCATCCGCTCTTCCGCCTCTCCCCCAATTCAGGAGGAACCCGCGCTGTCGCAGCGTGTCGCGGCGCGCCACGCCGGGGTCGTGCGGATTCTTCCTGAATTGCGGTGACGAGTCAGGACGGGGACGTCGTCGAGGTGCCGCGCAGTGGAGGAAGTGGGCTCAGTGGAAGAAGTGCCGCTCTCCCGTGAAGTACATCGTGACGCCCGCCGCGGCGGCGGCCGCGATCACCTCGTCGTCGCGGATCGATCCGCCGGGCTGCACGATCGCCTTGACGCCCGCGTCGAGCAGGATCTGCGGGCCGTCGGCGAAGGGGAAGAACGCGTCTGAGGCCGCGACCGACCCCGCCGCGCGCTCGCCCGCGCGCTCGACCGCGAGCTTGCACGAGTCGACGCGGTTGACCTGGCCCATGCCGACGCCGACCGACGCCCCGCCCGAGGCGAGGAGGATCGCGTTCGACTTGACCGCGCGGCACGCCGTCCACGCGAACGCGAGGTCGGCGAGGGTCTCGGCGTCGGCGGGCTCGCCCGCGGCGAGGGTCCACGTCGACGGGTCGGCGAAGTGGCGGTCGGCCTGCTGCAGGAGCATGCCCCCCGAGACCTGCTTGAGCTCGACCGCGGTCGGTGCGAAGCCCTCGGGGAGGGTCAGCAGGCGGATGTTCTTCTTCTGCGTGAGGATCTCGACCGCCTCGGCCTCGAACGCGGGCGCGACGAGCACCTCGGTGAAGATGTCGGCGACGGTCTCGGCCATGGCCTTCGTGACCGTGCGGTTCGCGGCAATGACGCCGCCGAACGCCGACACGGGGTCGCACTCGTGGGCGCGGCGGTGGGCGTCGGCGATGGGGTCCTCGGCGTCGGCCGCGGCGACGGCGATGCCGCACGGGTTCGCGTGCTTGATGATCGCGACGGCGGGCTCGGCGAAGTCGAACGCGGCGCGCACCGCCGCATCGGCGTCGACGTAGTTGTTGTACGACATCTCTTTGCCGTGCAGCTGCACTGCCTGCGCGATGCCCGGGCGCCCGCCCGTCGACTGGTAGATCGCGGCCTGCTGGTGCGAGTTCTCGCCGTACCGCAGGTCGTTCTGCTTCGTCCACGTGCCGCCGACCCACGCGGGGAACGGCGAGACATCCGCCGGCTGGTCGGGCGCGACGACGCTCCCGATCCACGACGCGACCGCGACGTCGTACGACGCCGTGTGGCGGAACGCCTCACGCGCGAGCACGCGGCGCTCGTCGAGCGTCGTGCCGCCCGCGCGGACCGACTCGATGAGCGACTCGTAGCGGTCGGGCGACACGACGACCGCGACGTTCGCGTGGTTCTTCGCCGACGCGCGCACCATGGCGGGGCCGCCGATGTCGATCTGCTCGACGACGGCGTCGGGCGCGGCGCCCGAGGCGACGGTCTCGACGAACGGGTAGAGGTTCACGACGACGAGCTCGTACGGCGCGATCGCGAGCTCGGCCAGCTCGCGCTCGTGCGACTCGAGCCGGAGGTCTGCGAGGAGGCCCGAGTGCACGGCCGGGTGGAGGGTGCGCACGCGCCCGTCGAGGTGCTCGGGGTAGCCCGTGACCTCGGCGATCTGCGTGACCGGGATGCCCGCGTCGGCGATGGCCTTCGAGGTGCCGCCCGTCGAGATGATCTCGACGCCCGCGTCGACGAGCGCCTGCGCGAGCTCGACGAGCCCCCGCTTGTCGCTCACGGCGATGAGGGCGCGCTTGACCGGAACGCGGTCGCGCTCACGGTAGAGGGCCGGGTCGATCGATGCTCCGCTCATCGGGCGGTCAACTCCTTCAGGTCGAGGTGGGAGGTCGCGATGTCGTGCACGGCCTCGATGAGGAGGCGGCGTTCGACGGGCTTGATGCGGTCGTGGAGGGATGCCTCGGTGTCGCCCGGCAGCACCGGCACGCGCTCTTGCGCGACGATCGGGCCGCCGTCGACCGACGTGTCGACGACGATGAGGCTCGCACCCGTCTGCGTCGCGCCCGCGGCGAGCGCGTCGCGCACCCCGTGGGCGCCCGGGAACTCGGGCAGGTAGGCGGGGTGGGTGTTGAGCAGGAACGGCGAGAACGCCTCGACGACGGCGGGCGGTACGAGCCGCATGAGGCCCGAGAGGATGACGAGGTCGGGCTCCCAACGGCGCACCTCGTCGATGAGGGCGTCGCCCCATGCCTCGCGCGACTCGTACGCCGTGTACGGCACTGAGAACGCGGGGATGCCGAACTCCTCGCCGAGCACGAGCCCGTCGGCGTCGCGGTCGGCGCCGATCGCGACGACCCTCGCGGGATACTCGGGGTCTTCAGCGGCTTCGAGGAGGGCGCGGAGGTTCGAACCGCCGCCCGAGATCAGCACGACGAGCTTGAGCACCTGTCAAGGGTATCCGAGGGGATGTCCCGCCGAAGACACGGCGGTCGAGGCATCCGGATGTCTCGTGGCGCGCCCGTGCGCAGCTCTCGCGCGCGGCTCGCCGCACCCGGTAGATTGTCTCCGATTCGCTTCCCGCTCCATCCGCGCACCGCCGCACCCCGGAGACGACCATGACGGATGCCCCGCAATCGAAGCCCGCGCGTTCGCGCCCCCGCGGTGTGCACCCGGCCGCCGTCCTGACGGCCGCCGTCGCGATCGTCGCCGCCGCCCTCGCCTCGTTCGTCTTCTTCCCTCCGCAGCCGGCGGAGCGCGCCGAGGCCGTCGCGCCCGTGTTCTCGGCTCACGAGCCCGGCGCCACAGCCCTCGCGGGGGCCCACCGCGGTGCGCTCGCGGCATCGGCGGGACTGCGGGCGGCGACGGTCGACCTCGCCGGCTTCGCCGACCAGGCGATCCTCGACGACACCGCGACGGTGCTCGCCGCGCTCGACGAGGCCGCGACGAGCGGCGACCCGACCGCACTCCTCGAGGCGACCGCCCTGTTCGAGTCGATCGCGCCCGCGCTCGTCGAACGGTTCGCGGCCGACGCCGAAGGGCGCCTGACGGGCTATCCCCTTGCCGACGGGGCGACGGCGCAAGCCGTGCGCGACGCGGCTGCGGCACTGCGTTCGGCCGAGGCATCCGACCTCGCCGGGCGCTTCGCGCCCCTCCGCGCCGCCGTCGAGGCCGCCGCCGCGAACCACGCGCAGGCCGAGGCCGCTGCGGCCGAAGCGGCCGCGCGCGCGTCGGGCGGGTCGGGCTCCGGCGGCAGCGGCCGAACGGGCGGCGGAGCCGGGGGCTCGCCGGACGCGTCATCGACCCCGAACTGCGCGCTCTTCCCGCGCTTCACGACGTGCGGGCCGCCGCCCGTCGTCACGGCGCTCGGGAGCTATGTCGCGAGCTGCCCGCCTCAGACCCTCGCCCACGTGTTCCAGGGCCGATCCGAGACGGGTCCGGTCACCCTCGACTTCTCGTTCACGTACACCTACCGGATCGACGGCCACTTCGTCGCCGTCATGCATTGCGACCCCGAGCCGAGCAGCAACGAACCGCACGGTCCCGGCCCGCTCCCGGAGCCGTACTCCTACTGAGCCCCTCGGAGTCGACCATGACGGAATCACCGAACTCGAAGCCGACGCCTTCCCGCGCTCGCGGCGTCCACCCGGCGGCGGTGCTGACGGCCGCCGTCGCGATCGTCGCCGCAGCCGTCGCCGCGTTCGTCTTCTTCCCTCCGCAGGAGCCCGAGCGCGCCGAGGCCGTGACGCCCGTGTTCTCGGCGCACGATCCCGGCGCCACAGCCCTCGCGGGGGCCCACCGCGGTGCGCTCGCGGCATCGGCGGGACTGCGGGCGGCGACGGTCGACCTCGCCGGCTTCACCGACCCGGCGATCCTCGACGATGCCGCCGTCGTGCTCGCGTCGCTCGACCGGGCCTCGGGCAACGACGACGCGGCGGCGCTCATCGACGCGACGGCGCTCTTCGCATCGGTGGCGCCCGCACTCGTCGAACGACTCGTCGTCGACGGCGAGGCACGCATCGCGAACTCGCCTCGCGCCGACGCCGCCCTGCTGCAAGCGGCCTCCGACGCCGCCGCCGCGACGAGAGGCGCGGCCGCATCTCCGAACGAGCTGACCGGGCTCTTCGTCGCGTTCCGCGCGAGCGTCGAGGCGGCCGAGGCCGGGCACGCTCAGGCCGTCGCGGCCGAGGAGGCCGCAGCCCGGAGCGGGTACTCCGGCGGCGGATCGTCGAGCGGCGGGTCGTCGAACGGATTCATCGGCATCGCGCAGCCCGATGCGGACGGCTGCGATCCGCGGTTGTACTCGCCGCGCTGCAACCCTCCGAGAATCACGGCACTCGGGCAGCACGTCGAGCATTGCCCCGAGGGGTCGGACCCCCACTCTCGCCCCGGCCCCTCGGGGATGTGGGGCGCCGCCGTGACGCTCGACTACCCCGTCCCGTACTACTACCGCGTCGACGGGCCGTTCATCACGGTCTACCTCTGCGAGCCGAGCACCGACCCCGGCCCGACCCCGACTCCCTACCCGTACTGATTCGAGACCCGTACTGATTCGAGACCCGTACTGATTCGAGCAGCCCGCGGCCGAGGCATCCGGATGTCGCGAACCGCGCTGGTGCAGAGCGCACCCGCGATGCGCGCCCCTCACACCCCGCCGTCGACCGACCGGATGATCACCTGCTCGTCTTCGGGCACGAGCACCTCGGTGTCGCGGTTGAGCGATTCGCCGCGGAAGAACGGCTTCGAGCGCGGGAAGAACGAGTACACCACCATGAGCACGGCGCCGAGGACGAGCGATCCGACGCCGACGACGAACACGCCGCCGACGCCGAAGAGGACCGTGTAGCCGTATTCGGGGTCGAGCATGTCGATCGCCGAGTACACGAACGCGAACGTGAGGAGCACGGCGCCGACGAGCGGGAACACGAGCCGGTTCCAGAAGTTCGCCCAGGACTGGAAGAGGGTCTTGCGGAAGTACCAGACGCACGCGAACCCCGTGATGGCGTAGTAGAACGCGATCGCGAGGCCGAGCGAGAGCACGGTGTCTTGGAGGATGTTGTCGCTGATGAGCGTCATGCCGACGTAGAAGACGATCGCGACGAACCCCATGAGCAGGGTCGAGAACGACGGGGTGTGGTAGCGCGGGTGCACGGTCGCGAACTTCTTCGGGAGCGCCTTGTAGACCGCCATCGCGAGCGTGCCGCGCGCGGTCGGGAGGATCGTCGTCTGCGTCGACGAGACGGCCGAGATCATGACGGCGACGACGAGGAGCCACGCCCACGGCCCGAAGAGCGCGTCTTTCAAGGCGAAGAACACGTCGTCGGCGTTTCCCTCGTTGCCGAGCCCCATGCCGGTGTCGCCGAGGCCCGCGTACGACATCGCGGCGACCGTCACGCCGACGTAGGTGATGAGCAGGATGAGCGTCGTGAGCACCGCCGCCCGGCCGGGGATGCGCTTGGGGTCCTTCGTCTCCTCGTTGAGCGCGAGGCACGTGTCCCACCCCCAGTAGATGAAGAGCGCGAGGAGCACGGCCTCGACGAACCCGTCGAACGACTCGAATCCGAGCGGATTGAACCAGCTCCAGTCGGGCGTCGTCGACCCCTCGGGCGCGGTGCCCGTGAAGACGGCGATGCTCGCGAAGATCACGAAGAGCGCGAGCGCGAGGTACTGCACGCCGAGCAGGATGTTCTGCAGACGCTCGCCGACCTCGAGGCCGCGGTAGCTGATCCAGCTCATGAGGGCGATGAAGATGACGCCCGTGAGGGTCACGACGAAGACGTTCTCGGCGAGGTCGGGCGCGACGAGCAGCCAGAAGTAGATGCCGCCGATCTGGGCGAGGTTCGCGAGCACGATCGTGCCGGCGACCGCGACGCCCCAGCCGCCGAGCCAGCCCACCCACGGGCCGAACGCCTTCGTCGCCCACGTGAACGTCGTGCCGCAGTCGGGCACGTCGCGGTTGAGCTCGCGGTAGGCGAACGCGATGAGCAGCATCGGCACGAACGCGATGACGAACGCGATGGGCGCTTGCGCGCCGACCGTGATGACGACGAACCCGAGCGTCGCGGCGAGCGAATAGACGGGCGCGGTCGAGGCGAGCCCGATGACCGTCGACCCCCAGAGGCCGAGCGTTCCCGTCGCGAGGCCCTTGCCCTCGCCCGTACCCTGTGTCTGCGTCGACATCGTCCCCCCTCGGGTCGGGATGAGCGCAGATTAGCACTCGGCGAATAGCCGGGTGAAGAGCGACGGATGTCTCGTGCGCGCCGGGTGCGCACCGGTCAGAAGTGAATGGATGCCTCGGGGTAGGGCTCTTCGGAATGCTCGACTCGACCGTCGCCGCGCACGCCGCCGTCCGCGCCTCTCGGCATCGCGCGAGCGGTGAACGCGCCGGCGATCGCGCCGAAGCCCACGGTCGCCGCGGCGATCGCGCCGACGGCGATGGGGTCGGGGCCGACGACGGCGAGCCGACCGGGGCCGACGGCACCGCCCGACCACCACGCGAGGAGGCCGAGCACGACGCCCGCGACGACGCCTGCGCCGAGCGCCTGGACGACGGGCGTGTACCACGCGTGCGCGCGGGAACCCGTCTGCGCCTCGAACCGCGGCCAGGCGAACGTCGCTCCCACGAACCCGAACACGATCGGCACGATGAGCCACACGATGCCGAGTGCGGCGCCTCCCGTCGGCAGGATGCCGAGGAGCGGGAGTCCGGGAACCGGGCCCGCGAGGGTGCCCATGGGCGAGAAGGTCGTGCCGTCGCCGATCGCGAAGCCCGGCCCGAGGATCCACGACGCCGCCCACACGATCGCGTTGGGCACGAGGGCGAGCTCTGCGAGGGTGATCGCGAGCCCGCCGTCGGCGCCCGCGCCGAGGCTCTGCGAGAGACCCACGATCGTCGCGTAGTCGGCCGCGAGGAGCCCGGCGAGGAGGACGGCCGCGACGGCGATCACGCCGAACGCGGCGCCCGCGCCGACCCGGATCGAGGCGAGCGCGCCGGCGAGGGGCGGGACGGGAAGTTCGCGCCAGCGCGCGAGGAGCGGACCGGGCGCGTCGTCGCCGCCGTCGGCCTCGGAGGCGAGGGTCTCGTAGATCGCCCCGATCACCGCCCCGAGCGCCGCGACGAGCGCGGGAAGGAGGGCGGCCTGCCAGTGCGAGGTGGTCGCCGCCGGCACGCTCGCGACGAAGGAGAGCGCGAGACCGATGCCGCCCGTCACGGCGGCGGCGGAGAGGCATCCGGTGATCGCGAACCCGGCCGCCTGCGAACGCCGGCCGATGCGACGCGCGAAGAGCACCGTCACGAGCGCGAATCCGAGGAACGCGATCGTGATCGGGAACGGGTCGCCTGCGCCCGCGACGCCCGTGCGTGCGGCCGTCACGGGGTCGAGCTGGGCGACGAGGTCGACCCCGTGCCCGACGAGCCACACGTCGGCGCCCGCGCGCAGGAAGACCGCGAGGTCGATCTCGAGCCCGAAGTGCACCGACCACAGCAGGATGAGCGGCACGAGCGCGATGCCGAGTCCGACGAGTGCCGCCACGACCGCTTCGAGCGCGGCGAGCAGGGCGGTGATCAGACGAGACATGGCTCGCAGAGCCTATCCCGCGGGGACCTCTTCCCGACGGGACGGCCCCGGCGTGCCCGCCGGTCGGCGGAGCAGTTGCACGACGAGGAGCGCGAGAAGCACCCAGAACACGGTCCACCCGACGAGCGAGCCCGTGAGCGGGCGGACGAAGAGCAGCACGGATGCCGCGACCACGGCGATCACGGCGTAGACGCCCGCGATCCATCGCTCGAGCGCGTCGCCGAACGCGCCCGTCGTGACCCCATGACGCGCCGCCGCGGCGCGCACCGCCGCGAACCCCGATTCGGCGAATCCCCGCAGCGCGACCGCGGGCCGCCACGGACCCGAAAGCCACGCGAAGAGGGCGACGAACACGCCGACGAGGGCGAGTGCGGCGCTCACGGCCCGCATGATCTCGCTCAGGCCGTCGAAGAGCACGCCCGCCGCGTCGGCCGGGATGATCGACGGGCTCACGGCGCCGAGGAAGTACAGCCGCCCGACCCCGAGCCCGGCCGCGAGCAGCAGCATCGACGCCGCGAACGCGCCGCCCGCCCACACGAGGGCCTTCCGCCGGTCGCGCGCGACGAGCACGCCTCCGGCGAAGAGCGCGAGCACGACCCACGGCAGCCAGATGCCGACGCCCACGGCGAGCGCGTACACCGTCTGCACGAGCACGAGCGAGTCGGCCTGCGCGACGACGATGCCGAGCTGCACCTCGGGGATGAGCGATGCGAACCCGACGCCCTGCTCACCGAGCACGCGCTTGACCTCGTCGAGCACGGGACCGAGCTGCACCGTGAGCTCGCCCTGCCCCGAGATCTCGAGCGCCGATCCGGCCCGGCCCTGCACGGCCGCGACGAACTGGCGGTGCGTGAACCGGAGGGCCGTCGCCCACGTGTCGGCGAACGCGTCGGATTGCACGACGCGCGTCACGGTCTGCGTGATGAGGGCCTCGAGGCCTTGGGCGGCCGGGGCCTCGAGGAGCCCGAGCGCGTTCTCGGCGCGCGGCGGGAGGTCGAGGCCCCGGATGCCGTCGAAGAGGTCGGCGGTGAGCTGCGGCAGATCGGCCTGCTCGATGATCGCGTCGCTCACCTCGGCGGCGACGAAGTCCTGCACGGCGGGGTCCTCGGCGAGCGGTGCGAAGGTCTGCACGAACCGGTCGGTGTCGACGAGTTCGATGCGCGCCCACGCCGAGATCACGGCGACCGGGGCGAGGAGCGCGCCGAGCGTGATGAGCACGATCGCGAGGGCCGCGCGGCCGCGGCCGCGGCCCTTCCGCGTGCCGCCCGCGTCGCCGTTCCCCGCCTCGCCGCCGCGCGCCGCGCGCAACTCCGCGTTCTCCGCCTCGAGCGCGGCGATGCGCGCCTCGAGCTCCTCTGCTGACGTCGCCATCTCGTCCCCCTGCGGGCAACACTAGCGAGCGGCATCCGTCGCACTTCGGAACGCTCACCCGAGATGGATGATTCGCGGCGCGGCGCGGCGCGGCCTGGCGGGGCGCGGCGCGGCGTGCGCCGACGTCAGCGCCAGCGCCGGAGCCGCCAGCCCTGCCGGGTCACGAGGTTCGGGGTCGAGGAGAACGCCTGGAGCGGGTCGGCGCCGGGCGGCACGAGACGCTCGTCGCGATAGCGCGACGTGCGCGAGAGGAGCTTCGGGCCCACGACGCCGACGACGCGGAACAGCCGCTCCCACGTCTCGGGTGCGAGCGGTCGGAAGTGCCCCTCGCCGAAGAGGAACACCCACTCGTCGACGACCTCGACGTTCCACCCCGGCACCTCGCGCATGAGGAGCTCCATGAGGTCGGGCGTGAAGACGTAGAGGGCGTCGCGTTCGTACCCCTCGGGGCAGTACAGGGTGAACACGCGATCGAAGTCGCCCTCGAGGGAGAGCACCTGGTTCTTCCCGAATCCGGCCGGAAGGTTCGAGCCGATCAGGTCGTCGGCCTTCGCGTCGAGCACGAAGTGCGGCATCCGGCGATCGAGCCGCAGCGCCAGGTAGTGCCACGGGTGCGCGACCGACTGTTTGCCGTTCGAGGTGACGAAGGTGTAGTTGCCGATGTCGAAGAACCGGCCGTCGAGCGCGAAGACCCGGTCGCCGACCGTGCGGCCGCTCCCGACGTCGAACAGCAGCCCGGGGTAGGAGGGGCCCGGCACGAGCGGCTGCGACCCGAGCCCGTTCGCGCGAGCGAACCGGTCGAGCGCCGCCCGAGGCCGCCACCTCGCGAGGCCCCTGCGCAGGATGGCCACGACGATCACCGCGACGACCGCCGCGACGAGAAGCACGATGACGATCGACGCCCCCGGAAACTGCGGGAATGCGAACCCGGCCAGCACGAACAGGGGCACCACGGCGAACGGCACGAGCAGGCCGAACATGATCCACCGCTTCGCGGACTCGTCCCGCACCGCTTCGGCGGGCCCGAACGCCCCGCTCAGCCACGCACGACGGAACGCGGATGCCTCGGAGTCGGCCACGGGCGCGAGCAGCGGGCGGTAGTCGGCCTGCCTCGGAGCATTCGTCACCCGCACGAGTGTACGGTCGCCCGGCCCTCCGACCCGCCACGAGGCATCCGTCAGTGGATGAACCGTCAGTGGATGAACGCCTTCGCGAGGATCATGAACACGCCGAACGACGCCGTCACGAGCGAGCCCAGCACCCGCCCCCACCACGGCGCTCCGCGCCGCGTGAACGCGATCCAGCCGAGCACCGCGAGCTCGGCGACGCCCACCCACAGCGCCGCCCAGATCGCGTACTTGTCGTCGATCGCGCGGAGCGCGCCCGCGAGCAGGATGAGCGACGGGATGAGCGACGACGCGAGCAACCCCCATGACCGCCGAACGGCATGCCGGAACGACTCGCCGAGCCCCACCAGCCGATCGTCGTCGAGCCCGTAACCCGCGACCGTGCCCGCGTAGACGTGCGCCGCCCAGAACACGACGACCGTGACGAACACCGTCCAGAACACGCTCAGCGACCCGCCGCCGTGCAACCCCGCGACGACGATCATGCCCGAGACGAGCAGCACCCCGTAGACGGCCTGCTCGGTCGCGAAGCTCGCGTGCACGATGCGCCGCACGCTCTCGGCGGCGTCCGTCGGCGGCGGTCCCGCCGGTTCCTGCGAACGCTGCGTCGTCTGCTCCCCCACGCCACCAGGGTACGACGACGGCCCCGCAGGCGAACCTGCGGGGCCGTCGTGAAATGCGAAGCGAATGCCTCGAGCGGAACTTACTCGCCCAGCGCGGCGTAGACCTCGCGCAGCAGGCGCGCCGTCTCGCTCGGGGTCTTGCCGACCTTGACGCCGGCGGCCTCGAGGGCCTCCTTCTTGGCCTGCGCGGTGCCCGCCGAGCCCGACACGATCGCGCCGGCGTGACCCATCGTCTTGCCCTCGGGAGCCGTGAAGCCCGCGACGTAGCCGACGACCGGCTTCGTCACGTTGGCCTTGATGAAGTCGGCCGCGCGCTCTTCGGCGTCGCCGCCGATCTCGCCGATCATGACGATCGCCTTCGTCTCGGGATCGGCCTCGAACGCCGCGAGGGCGTCGATGTGCGTCGTGCCGATGATGGGGTCGCCGCCGATGCCGATCGCGGTCGAGAAGCCGAGGTCGCGGAGCTCGTACATCATCTGGTAGGTCAGCGTGCCCGACTTCGACACGAGACCGATCGGGCCCTTGCCCGTGATGTTCGCAGGCGTGATGCCGACGAGCGACTCACCGGGGCTGATGATGCCGGGGCAGTTCGGGCCGATGATGCGGGTCTTGCCGCCCTGCTCCTTGGCGTACGCCCAGAACTCGGCGGAGTCTTGCACGGGCACGCCCTCGGTGATGATGACGAGGAGGGGGATCTCGGCGTCGATGGCCTCGATCACGGCGTCCTTCGTGAAGGCCGGGGGAACGAACGCGATGGAGACATCCGCCCCGGTCGCCTCGATCGCCTCGGTGACCGACGCGAACACGGGCAGCTCGACGTCGGAGCCGTCGGCCGCCTTGTGGAGCACCGTCGTGCCGGCCTTGCGCGCGTTGACGCCGCCGACCACCTGGGTGCCGGCCGCGAGCATGCGCGCCGTGTGCTTCGAGCCCTCGCCGCCGGTGATGCCCTGGACGATGACCTTGGAGTCCTTGTTCAGGAAGATCGTCATTTCTGTCTGTCCTCTTCTTACGCGGCGTTCGCCAGCTCGGCGGCCTTGTCGGCGCCCTGGTCCATGTTCTCGGCGAGGGTCACGAGCGGGTGCGCGGCCTCGGCGAGGATCGCGCGACCCTCGACGACGTTGTTGCCGTCGAGACGCACGACGATCGGCTTGTTCGCCGACGAGCCGAGCTCGGCGAGCGCGCCGACGATGCCCTTCGCGACCTGGTCGCACGCCGTGATGCCGCCGAAGACGTTCACGAACACGGCCTTGACCTGCGGGTCGCCGAGGATGATGCCGAGGCCGTTGGCCATGACCTCGGCCGACGCGCCGCCGCCGATGTCGAGGAAGTTCGCGGGCTTCACGCCGCCGTGGTTCTCGCCCGCGTAGGCGACGACGTCGAGCGTCGACATGACGAGGCCCGCGCCGTTGCCGATGATGCCGACCTCGCCGTCGAGCTTGACGTAGTTGAGGTCGAGCTCCTTGGCGGCCGCCTCGAGCGGGTCGGCCGCGGCCTTGTCTTCGAGGAGCGCGTGGCCCGCGTGACGGAACTCGGCGTTCTCGTCGAGCGAGACCTTGCCGTCGAGGGCGATGACCTCGCCGTCCTCCGACAGGATGAGCGGGTTGACCTCGACGAGGGTCGCGTCTTCGCCCGTGTAGACGTCGTAGAGCTTCACGAAGACGTCGGCGACCTTGTCGACGAGCTCGGCCGGGAAGTTCGCGGCGACGGCGATCTCGCGGGCCTTCGTGGGCGTGATGCCCGTGCCGGGGTCGACCTCGACGCGCGCGAGCGCCTCGGGCTTCTCGACGGCGAGCTGCTCGATCTCCATGCCGCCCTCGACGCTCGTGAGCGAGAGGTAGGAGCGGTTGGCGCGGTCGAGGAGCACCGAGAAGTAGAACTCCTGGGCGATGCGGGCGCCGCCCGCGACCATGACGCGCTTGACGATGTGGCCCTTGATGTCGAGGCCGAGGATGGCCTTGGCCGCCTCGTACGCCTCGTCGGCGTTCTTCGCGACCTTGACGCCGCCGGCCTTGCCGCGGCCTCCCGTCTTCACCTGGGCCTTGACGACGACGACGCCGCCGAGCTTCTCGGCTGCGGCGCGCACTTCTTCGGGGGTGTCGGCGACGATGCCCGGGAGCACCGGGACTCCGTACTTCTCGAAGAGGTCTCTGGCCTGGTACTCGTAAAGATCCACGCTCTGCTTCCTATCGGTCCGCGCTCATGGCGCGCAGGGGTTGTGGTGTGATCGGCCACGCAGAGAAAGTGTCTCGACATCGAGATACCGCACGGGCCGTGACCATGCTACTCCGGTTGTCGGAAGCGGCAGAATCGAGGGCTCGGATGTCTCGTGCGATGTCGGATGCCGCAGCCGCAGGCGGGCCCCTTCGGCCGCACGCCGACCGTCAGCGGGCCGCGGCGCGCGAGCGCGGCTTCGGGTTCGGCAACGCGCGCGCGACGAGGACGACGAGGATCGCGGCGAGGCATCCGATCGCCGTCTCGACGAAACGGTCGACCAGCAGGCCCTCGACGGGCACGGGGCTCGCGAGATGCGCGACGACGAGCGCGAGCGGCGTGATGAAGACGAGGGCGGTCGCGTAGTGGCGGCCGACGAAGATCTCGGCACCGAACTGGGCCAGGGCGATGACGGCGACGAGCAGCCACGCGGGAGGCTCGGGCCACAGCACGAGCCCCGTGACGACGACGCCCGCCGCGGTGCCGACGACGCGGTGGAGGGCGCGCGAGATCGACCGCGCGGCGCCCGCGGGCGGGATCGCCGCCGCCGCGCCGACGACGGCCCAATACGGGTGACCGAGCCCGAGCCCGAGTGCCGCCAAGCCCGCGAGCAGCGTCGCGACGACGTATTGGCCGATCGTCCACCAGATGACGGGCGAGCGGAGCACGCCCCACCGGACGGGCCCGTTCTCGCGGAGCGGCTTGAGCGGGATCACCGGTTTCTGCGGGCCCCGCCGGACGAGCCAGCCCGAGAGGCTCAACGCCCATGCGAACGCCGCGGACGCGACCCCGACGCCGAGCCGCACCCACCCCTCGCCCGCCGGAATCGGGATCGCCCCGCACACGAGCACCGCGAACACGAAGAACAGCGGCGTCGGCGGATGCGCGCGGACGAGGTTGACGGCGAGCACACCGCCGACGAGCACGACGACGAGCGCCGTGGCCGTCCACCAGAGCACCCCGCCCGCCGCCGCTCCGACGATCGACACGGCCATGCCGAGCCCGATGCTCGCGACGAGCCCGACGGCCGCGACCGACACCGTGCGGATGCGCGTGCGGTACGCCTCGCTGCGGCCGAAGATCGCCGTCATTCCGCCGAACGCGGCGTACGGAGCCCACTCGATGCGTCCCGTCGCGAGCAGGAGCACGAGCGGCACGGCCGCAGCGATCGCCGCTCGGAAGGCCACTTCGACGTCGAGCGAGTGCACGTCGCGCCACCACGGAAGGCGCGGGCGCGAGGCATCCGTCATCTCGGGCGCACTCCCCTACGCAATCCGACCGAGCGCGGCCGCCGCGTAGAACAGCGCCGCGACCGTCTCACCGTCGGAGATCTCGCCCGACACCGCCATGCGCAGCGTCTCGGCCCACGGCACCGCGCGCACGGCGCCGATGCCTTCTTCGACCTGCGAGCCGGTCGCGTCGTGCGCGGCACGGCGCAGTCCCGTCGCGAGGAAGACCGTCTCGTCGGCGCGGCAGATGCCGTTGAGCGCCTGCATGCGACCGATCTCGCGCCACTCGGCCGCCTCGTACCCGGTCTCCTCGAGGAGCTCGCGCTCGGCGGCGACGCGCAGGTCTTCGCCGTCACTGCCACCGGCCGGCACCTCGATCGACGATCCGACCGTGTGGCGGTCGATCGTCACGAGGAGCACCTCGTCGGCGTCGGTCACGGCGACGACGAAGACCGCGGGGTTCCGCACCTCGACGACGCCGTAGACGCCCGTCTCACCGTCGGGTCGCACGACCTCGTCTTCGACGACTCTGATCCAGCGGTTCTCGTAGGCGACGCGACTCGCGCGCACGGGCCAGCTCACGCGTGCCTCACAGTTTCTCGATGGGGGCGATCTTGATGAGGAGCTTCTTCGCCCCCGCGGTGTCGAAGTTCACGTGCGCGATCTTCTTCGTGCCTTCGCCCGTGACCTGGGTGACGCGGCCCTCGCCGAAGTCGGTGTGACGGATCCGGTCGCCCGCTTCGAGCGCGAGGTCGCCGTTGTCGCGCACGGCACCCGTGACGCGGTTGGCCCACTCGGTCTTCGCGCCCGCGTTCTTCGTGACGCTGAACCGCTCGAGATCGCGGCCGCGCGTGCCCCACACGCCGCCGTCGGAGCCTCTCGCGCCGCCGTACCCGGCCCCGCGCCCGTTGAGCGCGCGCCCCTGCGTGCCGCCGCGGCTCGTCGCCATGCCGGGCGACTGCTTCCAGTCGATGAGCCCGTCGGGGATCTCTTGCAGGTACCGCGACGGCAGCGCGACCGACACCTCGCCGAACTGGGCGCGGCTCATCGCGAGCGACAGGTAGAGGCGCTTGCGAGCGCGTGTGATGCCGACGTAGAACAGCCGCCGCTCTTCGGCGGGCCCGCCCGGCTCGGACGCCGACATCTGGTGCGGCAGGAGCCCCTCTTCGAGCCCTGTGAGGAACACCGCGTGGTACTCGAGGCCCTTGGCCGTGTGGAGGGTCATGAGCGAAACGGTGCCCGACGCGTCGTCGAGGTCGTCGGCCGCCGCGACGAGCGACACCTGCGTCAAGAAGTCGACGAGGGATGCCCCGGGGTTCTCGCGATCGAAGTCGCGCGTCTGCGCGACGAGCTCTTCGACGTTCTCGGCGCGCGTCTCGTCTTGCGGGTCGCGGCTGTTGCGGAGCGTGGTGAGCAGCCCCGACTTCTCGACGAGGGCGAGCAGCACGTCGGAGACCTTCGCAGCGCCCTCGTTCGTGCCTGCGTCGAGCCCGGCCTGAGAGGGCACGAGCATGAGGGCCGCCTCGTCGAGGAGGTCGGCGAGCGCCGTGATCGCACCCGTGACCTTCGGCCCGAGCCCGAGCTCGCCCGCCGAGCGCATGGCCTGGCGGAACGAGATGTCGTTCTGCTCGGCGAACTGGGCGATCGCCGTCTCGGTCGCGGGGCCGATGCCGCGCTTGGGCGTGTTGAGGATGCGCCGCAGGGCGAGCTCGTCGAGCGGGTTCGCGACCGCGATGAGGTACGCCATGGCGTCTTTGATCTCGGCGCGCTCGTAGAACTTCGTGCCGCCGACGACCCGGTAGGGCACCGCCGATCGCACGAAGATCTCTTCGAGCGCACGCGTCTGCGCGTTGGTGCGGTAGAAGACCGCCATCTCGCGGTAGTCGACGCCGGCCCGACGCAGCGCCTCGATCTCGTCGACGACGAACTGCGCCTCGTCGTGCGCCGTGTACCCCGTGTAGCCCGTGATCTGCTCGCCGTCGCCGTCGGCCGTCCACAGCTTCTTGTCTTTGCGGTCGAAGTTGTTCGAGATGACGGCGTTCGCCGCCGAGAGGATGTTCTGCGTCGAGCGGTAGTTCTGCTCGAGGAGGACGACCTTCGCGCCCGGGAAGTCGCGCTCGAACTCGGAGATGTTGCGGATGTCGGCGCCGCGGAACGCGTAGATCGACT
Source organism: Agromyces protaetiae (assembly GCF_004135405.1). Taxonomy (NCBI): domain Bacteria; kingdom Bacillati; phylum Actinomycetota; class Actinomycetes; order Micrococcales; family Microbacteriaceae; genus Agromyces; species Agromyces protaetiae. Next base: position 1,603,892 of record NZ_CP035491.1, on the reverse strand, counting down.
GGTCGCTGTCGCCGACGACGGTGAGCGACGCCCCGGGGATCTGCCCCGACGCATCGGTCAACCCCCGGACGAGCACGCCGTGCTCGTCGAGTTCGTCGACGATCTCGCGCGCGACCGGCAGCGTGAGCTCGCGGATGAGCGAGTACTGGGCGTGGTTCGTGTCTTGGTACTCGTCGACGAGGAGGTGGCGGAACCGGCGCTGGTAGAGGGCCGCGACCTTCGGGAACGCGCGGAAGAGGTAGACCGTCTCGCCGATCAGGTCGTCGAAGTCGAGCGCGCTCGCGGCCCGCAGCCGACGCGTGTACTCGCGGAAGATCGCGAGGAACATGACCTCTTGCGGGTCGTTCGTGTTCGCGTTGCGCGCGTACGCCTCGACGTCGGTCAGCTCGTTCTTGAGCTTGGAGATCTTGGCCTGCGCGCTCGCGGGCGTGAACCCCATCGTGTCGGCGTCGAGCTCTTTGATGATGCGCTTCAGCACCGTGCGCGTGTCGGCCGAGTCGTAGATCGTGAACGTCGACGAAAGCCCGAGCGACTCGGCCTCGCGGCGCAGGATGCGCACGCAGGCCGAGTGGAACGTCGAGATCCACATGCCCGACGCGCTGTCGCCCAGGAGCGCCTGCACGCGCTCGCGCATCTCGGCCGCGGCCTTGTTGGTGAAGGTGATCGCGAGGATCTGGCTCGGCCACGCCTCGCGCGTCTCGATGAGGTGCGCGATGCGGTGCGTGAGCACGCGCGTCTTGCCCGAGCCGGCGCCCGCGACGATGAGGAGCGCGGGGCCGCGGTACTCGACGGCCTCTTTCTGCTGCGGGTTGAGGCCCGCGACGAGGTGCGAATCGGATGACTCGTGGCCGCCGCCTGCGGCGGTGCGTGCAGGTGCGTCGGCCTCGCGCCAGCCGGCCGGGTCGTCGGGGTCGAGGATCAGCGTCATATCGCCTTCAAGTGTAGGCGGGGCATCCGACATCGCAGTCGGCGCGAACGCCGACGCGAGCCGTCCGCCGCTCCGAAACCGTGCGCGCTACCTGACCGCGCGCCGGATCAGGATCGACGCCGTCTCGACGACGACCACGAGCGCGATGATGACGAACACGAACGCGATGACCTGGTCGAAGTGCCGCCCTTGCAACGCGTTCAGGAGCAGGAAGCCGATGCCGCCCGCGCCCACGATGCCGAGGAGGGTCGCCGAGCGCACGTTCTGCTCGAGCAGGTACATGAGGTGGCCGACGAGGGCCGGGATCGAGAACGGCACCGTCGACGAGAAGAACACCTGTGACCGGCTGCCGCCCGCCGCCGCGACCGCCCGCTCGGGGCCGTTCGGCACCTCCTCCATCGAGTCGCCGATGAGCTTCGCGAGGAGGCCCACGCCGCCGATGCCGAGCGCGAGCGCGCCCGCCTGCGGACCGAAGCCCGTCGCGATGATGAAGAGGATCGCGACGACGAGATCGGGGATCGCGCGGAGGAACAGCGCGATGCCGCGGAAGGTGTTGCGGACGACGCCGTTCGCCGCGACGTTCCTCGCCGAGAGCGGGCCGACGACGGCCGAGATGATCGCCGCCATGAGCGTCGCCGCGAACGCGACCTGCACGGTCGTGAGGACCGCCGCGAGCACGTCGGCCCAGTCGCGGCTCCCGAAGTTCGGCGGCCACACGGCCCGGTCGAGGTCGGGGTTCGAGACCTGGTCCCAGCGCCAGCCCTCGGGCGTGAAGAGGCGCAGGATGTCGGGCTGCGCGTAGACGAACGCCGCGACGACGACCGCGATGCCGAGCCAGATCCAGGTGGTCGTCGCGACCCGGTCGCGATCCCACGGCCTGTGCAGGGCAGCCTCGATGCGCGCGTTGCGGTCGCGGGTCGCCTGCTGCGCGGGCGTCTGCGCCGCAGTCTTGGGGCCGGATGCCCCGGACCGGCGCGTCATCGCCCGGACGACCGTGTCGCCGATGCCCTTGCCCGTCGGCCGCACGTCGAGCAGGCGCGCGCGGATCGACGACGAGATGATCTCGAACACGACGCACAGGGCGATGATGATGAGGACGATGGGGATGACGCGGCGCATGCCCGCCGGGCCTGCGTGCAGCGCGTCGTCGAGGTCGTAGCCGAGGCCCGCGACGCCCACGACGCCGAGGATGACGGTGCCTCGGAGGTTGATGTCGGCGCGGTGGAGCGCGATGGCGATCCACGCCGGGAGCGCCTGCGGCACGACGCCCGACCAGAACTCCTGCGCCTTCGAGCCGCCCGCCGCGCGGATCGCGAGCCGCGGCCCCTCGTCGATCTGCTCGACGGCGTCGGCGAACATCTTGGAGATCATGCCGATCGAGTGCAGGCCGATCGCGACGATCGCGGGCAGCGTGCCCGAGTTGAACCACAGGAACGCGAGGAAGACGACGAAGACGACGTCGGGGATCGCGCGCATGACGACGCCGATGCCGCGCGAGATCGCGAGGACCGCGCCGTTCGGCGTCGTGTTGCGCGCGGCGCCGTACGCGACGGGGATCGAGAGGAGTGCCGCGAGGGCTGTTCCCGCGATGACGAGCGCGAGCGTGATCGCGACGCTCTGCAGGGTCTCGAAGACGGGCTCCCACCCGACCCATTCGGTCGTGAACGTCGTGCCCGCCGCCGTGCGCGTGCCGGTGACCTCCCAGCCGGGCCACTGCATGGGCGTCGCGAGGCCGATGAACCGGGAGATATTGCCCGAGGTCGTCTCGAGGCTCTTGAAGCTGTAGTCGAGGCCGATGAACGACCAGACCCCGAGCACGATGATCGCGAGGATGACCCCGCCCGAGACGACGCTCGCGAGCCGCGGGCGCGGACGCTTGACGGACAGCAGCCGCGATTCGGCCGCGATCGCGGTCACGCGGGCTCCTCGTCGGCGAAGTTCCGGTCGAGGTCGTCGCGCGCGTTCTTGCGGAGCTCCTCGGTGAGGAGCTGCTCGCGCACCTCGGCGAGCTCGGTCTCGATCGCCGCGAGCTCGCCCGTCGACGTCGCGACGCGGCCGTAGATCTCCATGACCTGCTCGCGCGAGAGCCCGTCGGTGGACGTGTCGAGGACGACCTCGCCCGCGCGGAGGCCGACGATGCGGTCGCCCCACCCGAGGGCGAGGTCGACCTGGTGGAGGCTGCAGACGACCGTGAGGCCGCGCTCGGCGGCGATCTCGCGGATGAGCGCCATCACCTGGCTGGACGACTCGGGGTCGAGCGAGGCGACAGGCTCGTCGGCGAGGAGGATCTCGGGGTCCTGCATGAGGGCGCGTGCGATCGCGACGCGCTGCTGCTGACCGCCCGAGAGGGTGTCGGCGCGCTGGTAGGCCCGCTCGAGGAGCCCGACGCGGTCGAGGTGCTCGAGCGCCCGCAGGCGCTTCGCCTTCGGGTAGGTCCAGATGCCCACCCGCGGGCCGCCGAGGGTCGAGAGCGTGCCGGTGAGGACGTTCTCGAGCACCGTCAGCGGCCCGACGAGTTCGAACTGCTGGAAGATGAAGCCGATGTCGCCGCGGAGGTCCCGCAGCGCCCGGCCCTTCAGTTCGGGGACGTTCTGCCCGAGCGCGACGACGGTGCCCGACGTCGGCGTCTCGAGGCCGTTGATGTGGCGGAGGAGGGTCGACTTGCCCGAGCCCGAGAGGCCGAGCAGGACGACGATCTCGCCACGGGCGACGTCCAGCGACACCCCCGACAGGGCCGGTCCGGGCTGGCCGGGGTAGGTCTTGTCGAGTGCCTCGATGTGCACCGCGGGGGTGTCGCCGGTCGTCATGGTGTGGATGCTCCGGTGGCTTAGGCCGCGCAGGCCTCGACGATGTCGGCGACCTCGTCGCAGACCGTGCGGATGTTGTCGTAGTACGAGTCGTCGACCTTGCCGAAGCCGAACCAGTTCTCGGTGAGGAACTCGTTGAGCTCGACGCCGGCGTCGGTGAGCGAGGACTGCGTGCTGTCCGCGATCGCCTCGATGAGCTGGTCCTGGAGGGCCTGCGGGAGGCCGGCCTGCATGACGATCGGCGCGGCCGGGACGAGGTAGCGGTCGATCTCCTCGAGCGCGCCCGACTCGATGAGCGGGTCGGCGTCGACGTCCTGGGCGAAGCCGACCTGGCAGTCGACGCCCTCGGCGATCTTGGCGGCCGTGAGGTCGTGCTCCTCGCCGAAGACCGTGTTCTCTTCGGAGACCGTGACGCCGGCCGACTTGAGCTGACCCGCGGGGATCGCGCGGCCCGACGTCGAGGTCGGGTTGACGAAGCAGACGGGGCGGTCGGCGAAGTCGGCGAGCGAGGTGACGTCGGTCGCGGCCGGGTTCTTGAGCGCGACCGAGTAGTAGCCGGGCTCGGCGCCTTCGGACGTGATCTGCGCACCGATCGGGACGATGTCGGCGCCCGCGTTCTGCGCCTGGTAGTAGGTGAACGCCGAGATCTGCGCGATGTCGATCTGGCCGGCGGCGAGGCCCTGGACGACGGCCGTGTAGTCGGTCGCCTCGAAGAACTCGACATCCTTGCCCGTGATCGCGGCGATCCAGTCGGCGATGGGCTGGGCGTCCTGGTCGGCGCCCTCGTGGTCGGGGAGCGTCGCGAAGACGAGGGTGTTCTCGTCGCCCGAGGCGAACGTGCCCGCGGCGGTGTCGTCGCTCGCGGTGTCCTCGGCGCTGGACGGGGTCGAACATGCCGCGAGGCCGAAGGCGAGCGTGAGGCCGGCGAGTGCCGCCGCGCCGCGCACGATGGAGGAGTGCATCAGAAGAGACCTTCCGGGTCTAGGGGAATGTGATGTCAGGCAGGCGGCACCGGGGTGCAGTCGGCGCCGACGACGCCACGCTAGGAACCCGTGGTTGCGCGCGGGGGGTGCATGAGTGGCCGCACCGTGAACGGCCACGGAACGGGAGCCGTCCCTCCGCCTGATGCGCACGGCGGGCACGCAGGATCAGACGGCGCGCGAAGGCCCCAGCACGAGTTCGCGGTAGCCGGGGATGAGCACGCCGCGTGCGACGCGGCGGCGTTCGACGACGAGCGGAGCGGCGGATGCCTCGAACGCGCCCCTGCTCGCGGCCGCGTCGAGCACCGCGCCGACCGTGCCCCTGATCTGCGCCATCGCGAGCGGCGCCCCGAGGCAGAAGTGCGAGCCCGCCCCGAACCACAGTTGCCGGAGGTTCGCCGCGGGGTTGCCGACGGGGTCGAATCCGGGCGCGACGCGGTTCGCGAGGAACGTCGCGAGCACGACCCGGTCGCCGGGCCGGACGCCGACGCCGCCGCCGTCGTCGCTGCCGATGCGGCCCGCCGCCACGGTGCTCCGCAGCATGACGGGCGAGGGCGTCGTGACCCGGAGCCCCTCGGCGACCGCCGCATCGAGGTGGGTGCGATCCGCGGCGAGGCGGCCGAGCCATCCGGTGTCGTGAAGCAGCGCGACGAGCCGAGGCAGATACGCGACGAGCGTCTCGGTGCCGGTCAGCACGAAGGCGCCGACGGCGCCGAGCGACTCCTCCTCGCCGAGCCCGAGCTCGCGCATGCGCCCCGGGACGGTCGCGGGGTCGCCCGCCCGCCACGCGGCGCGCGCGTGCCCTGTGAGGTCGGCCATGACGGCCTTCGCGTGTGCGATCTGGGCGTCGGTCATGCGCGGCCGCGAGAGCCGCACGGCCCCCGTGACCGACGCGATCCGGCGGAACAGCCGATCGTCGACGACGTCTTCGTCGAGCCCCACGAGGGCCCCGATCGCCGCGCTCGCCCCGCGCCGCGCCTCGGCGACGAGGTCGACCGACTCGCCCGCCGCGAGACGATCGCGAAGCCGCGTGTACGACGGCCCGAGCATGCGGTCGACGAGTTCGCCGACGGCCGCGGGCGTGAAGAGCGGCGCGAGCCGCCGCCGCAGTTCGAGATGCTCGGCGCCCTCCATGTTGAGGAGCACGCGATCGCCGAGGACGGGCGTCCACAGGTCGCTCGGGGCCCCCGGGCCGTGCTTCGAGAAGGTCTGCGTGTCCATGAGGACGGCGCGCAGCAGCGAGGCATCCGTCACGACGACGCCCAGGCCGGGCACGCGCACGACCGGACGGCGCACGCTCGCGAGCAGCGGGTAGGCGACGGGGTGGGCGGCGCGCATGACGCGCTCCTCCCACGCGAGGGCGACGGATGACTCGCGGCGCACGGGTGCCGCGGGTGATCGCCGCGCGACCGGGCCGGTGCTCACCATCGCACGACCGTCGTCCCGAGGCTGATGCCGCCCGCGAGCCCGACGAGCGCGACGAGGCTGCCCGGCCGGATCGCGCCGCGGTCGACGCCCGCCGCGAGCTGCACGGGCAGCGACACGCTCGCGAGGTTGCCGTGCCCGTCGATGAGCCGGTGGGTGCGTGCGGGGTCGACGCCGAGGAGCTCGACGATGCGCTCGTGCATCGACAGGGCGACCTGGTGCACGGCGACGAAGTCGACGTCGGCCGCCGTGTAGCCCGCCTCGGCGAGCGTTGCGTGGAAGATGCCGAGCCCGACCTCGGCGAACGCGCGCTCGAGCGCCCGCCCGTCCATGTCGAAGTAGCTGCCGCCCACGGCGTGCGGGTTCACCGAACCGCCCGTCGGCAGGGTCCCCACGCTCCAGAACCGCGAGTGCGCCTCGAACCGGCTCGCGAGGATCCCCGCACCCGACCCGTCGGCCCGTTCGAGCACGACCGCCGCGCCGCCGTCGCTCATCGTGTACCCCGCGAACGACCGCAGGAACTGCGCCGACGAGTCGAGCCGCCAACGCACGGCGTGCGACGGCATCTCACCGCTCACGACGAGCGCGCGCCGCGCCTGCCCCGTCGCGATGAGCGCCTCGGCGACCTGCAGCCCGTTGACGAGCGAGTTGCACGCGTTCTTGACATCCATGACGGCGGGCGCGATGCCGAGCTTCGCGGCGACGATGTGCGAGGTCGCCGGCTCGATGAGGTCCTGGCTCGCCGACGCGAACACGAGCAGGTCGATCTCGCCGGGCGACTGCGCGAGCGCGTCGCGCGCGGCCGCGACCGCGAGGTCGGAGGTCTGCCACCCGGCGGGACGCACGTGCACGCCCGTGACGCCCGTCAGTCGCTCGATGAGCCCGCGCGGGAAGCGCAGGCGCGGGTTCTCGGCGACGAGCCGCGCCTCGGTCTCCTCGGTCGTCCGTCGTTCGGCGGGGAGGTGCACGGCGACGGCCGAGAGACGCGCGGCGACCGTGCGGCGGCGCGGCTCGAGGGTCACGCGCGACGGGGCTTCGGCGGGTCGTTCGTCGAGAAGGGTCATGCGGGGCTCCGAGGGGTGGGGCGGATGTCGCGTGGAACTGGGACGGGGTCTACAGGATGCCTGCGGCGGGCCGCCCGACGGCTTCGCGCCACGCCGCCTCGATGAGGTCGGCCGACGCGGCAGCGCCGTCGCGGCGTGCGATCGGAGCGAAACGGGCGAGGGCGGCGACGCGCTCGGGCGACGGATCGGCTTCGGCGCGGATCGTGCACGCGAGCACCTCACCCGCGTCGGGGCGGCGGAGGAGCTTCGGGTCGACCCTTCGGCCGAGCCCGTGGTGCACGAGCCGCGCGGCGACGTCGGGCTGGTCGTAGTCGCGGGGCACGACGATCGACGGCTTCCCGGCGGCGACCGCGGCGAGCGCGATGCCCGTGCCGCCGTGGTGGACGATGACGTCGTAGTCGTCGAGTGTTCCGTAGTCGACGTAGTCGTGCACCCGGATGCCGCGCGGCAGCGGGTCGGGTCGCGCACTGCCGCCGAGGGTCACGTGGAGGTCGAGCTCGGGCGCGATGCGCGCCGCGGCGGCGGCCGCCTCGACGAGTTCGGCGGTCTCGGCTCCGAGGTGCGTGCCGCATGACACGAGCACGCGCACCGTGCGGGCGCCGGTGCGGGCAGCGGGCGCGCCCGAGACATCCGTCGAGCCCGAGACATCCTCCTCTTCGACCGCGTCGCTCCCCCACCGGCCGGGCCTTCCGGGCGGCGCGTAGCGCACGCCGCCCGTGAACCGGAACGCCGCAGGCCACGTGCGCGGCAGCTCGAGCTCTTCGGGCGCGAGGACGAGCACCGTGTCGGGCGAGTACACCTGCTCGCTGCCGTCGGGCCGGAACGCGCCGGTGAACCCGAGACGCCGGAGGGTCTTCGCCTCGAGCGCGAACACAAGGCGCTTGAACCCGCGGACCGCGGCCCGGGCGACGGCGTCGCGCACCCGGTCGAGCGGACCCCTCGGCGGCAGCAGTCCCCGCAGTAGCCGGGTGTGCCGTCGTTCGCGCCGACCGCCGCGGGCGACGGGTGCGTCGTGAACCACCGCGCTCCGCGCTCGCGCGCGGCGAGCCCCGCAACGGGCAGCGTGAAGTCGGCCACGACGATCGCGGGCGCGCCGGCGGCGTAGCGCGCGTCGAGTTCGGCGCGGAGGTCGGCGAGGATCCCGAGCGTGCCGCGGAACTGGGCGAGGAGCTTCCGCGGGTCGATCCCGACGCGTTCGGGCGGGTCGGCGACGGCGGCGATGCGCGCGTCGTCGGCCGCGTCGACGACCGCGGCGTCGAGTCCCGCGGCCTCGATCGCCGCTCGCGCGCCGGCGCTGCTCACGACGCGCACGGGCACGCCGCGGCGCCGCAGCTCGACGGCGATGCCGAGGATCGGGTGCAGGTGGCCCGCGAACGGCGGGGAGACGAACTCGACGGTCATGCGAGGCGCTCCGCCGGGGAAGGGACCGGCGCGGATGCTTCGGACGACGCCGCCTCCGCCCGCAGCCGCCCGATCGCCGCGACGACGATCTCGCGGAACACGGGCGACGCGAGGTAGTCGAGATGCCCGGCCGCGATGCGGTGGTCGGGCTCGCCGAGCCGGCGGCGCGAGGCGATGCCGTCGCGATCGCCCACGACGGTCTCGAGCGACACGGGCGGGCGGCGGCGCGCGACCGGGCCGTAGGCGACGACGTGCACGCGCGCGAGCGTCTCGTCGTCGAGCCGCAGCCCGCCGAGGAGCTCGAGCCCGCAGCTTCCCGCGAGCACGAGCTGGCGGTCGGCGCCCGCGAGGGCGGCGCGCACGTCGGCGGTGTGGCGGGTCGCGAAGGCGCGGCGCCGTGCGCCGAGGTAGTCGCGGGCGTTCCGGACGGATGCCACGGGGAGCGGCACCTTCCGCCACGGCCCTGCCGCCGGGGCGTACGGGAAGTTCACGCGCACGCGCTCGGCCTCGTCGAGCGGCAGCGCGTCGAGGAACGCGTGCTGCGCGGGCGAGAGCGCCGTCGTCGAACGGTCGCTGCGCCCGGTCAGGAAGCGCACCTGCAGGGTCGATTCGGGTGTCGGCGTCGTCATCGCACCTCCCGGTAGCGGTCGTTGGCATCGACGAGGTACCGGCGCTTGCGCCACACGATGCGGCGGTCGACGACCGCCCACGCGAACTGGGCGGGCATGAGCGCCTCGGCGACGAGGGAGAGCGCCGGACGGTGGGCGGATGCCCCGCCGAGCCTCCGATGCGCCGCGCTGACGATCGCCGCCCGCACGGCGAGGAATCCCGCGAGCACGCTGAGCCGCCGCGCGTCGCGCCGCGCGAGCAGCGCGACCGCCCCCGTGAGGAGGAGCCCCGGAAGCGCCCCCGCCACGGCGATGGCCGCCCGCCAGGCGGGCGGCTCCTCGCGGAGCACGAGCACGGCGAACCGCATCCACCGGTGCATGATGCGCCGGTACGGCCCGAACCCCTCGACCGTCGTCGACACGGTCTGCACGACGTCGGTCTGGTCGATGCGGCCGCCCGCGGCCTTGAGCCTCGTCGCGACCGCGAGATCGTCGGCGATGCGGTCGGCGAGCGGCGCGAACCCGCCGAGGCCGCGGAGCGTCGCCGTGCGCATCGCCCATGTCATGCCGTTGACCGTGCGCGCGGGAGCGAGCGCCGCGGCCGGCAGGTAGGTGAAGGCGGACTGGTCGTTGACGAACTGGGCGACGAGCTCCGACCACACGCCCGGTGCCGCCGCGTACCGCGGGAGGCCGGTGCTCGCCTCGGCGATCTCGAGCCCTTCGGCGAGCGCCCGGAGCCCCTCCTCGCTCACGCGCGTGTCGTCGTCGACGATCGCGAACGCCTCGGTGCGGAGCTCCGCCTCGGCGAGCGCGAGCTTGAACGTCTTGGGGCTCGCATGCTCGGGAGCGGGCGGGCAGTCGACGATCCGCACGTCGGCGTGCGGCACGAGCGCGGCGGCCTCCTCGGCGGCGGCGCGGCCCGCGGGGTCGTCGACGTCGACGAGCCACACGACGGTCGAGCGCGGCGCGACGCGCAGGGTGTGGGCGAGGGTGTCTGCCAGTCGCGGGTCGCCGCCGAGCACGGGCTGCACGATCGTGAACGCCTCGGGCGGCAGCGGCGGGCGAGCGGATGCCTCGATGCGGGCGCGCCTGCGGCGGACGGCGACGGCCGAGAGGACGGCCTTCGCGACGAGCACGGCGAGGTACACGACCGCGAACGCGGCGCCCGTGCGGCCGCCTCGGCCGAGCGCGCGCGGGACGCGCCCGCGGTCGGAACGCCCGCCCCGGGTCATCCGGCGCCCTCGATCGCGAACTCAGCACGGAATGCCGAGACCGTCCGCGAGATGCCCTCGTCGATCGACACCGCGGGCGCGCCGACGAGGCGTCGCGAGTGCGCGTCGTCGAATGTCTTCGACGACGTGAGCAGGTGCACCGCGTAGCGCGTGAGCGGCGGCTCGTCGCGTCGGCGGGCGAGGCGCCACGCCGTCTCGGCTGCGAGCGCGAGCGCGAGCGCGGCGCCGCGCGGCAGGTGCCGGGTCGGCACGGGCACGTCGAGGGCGGCGAGAATGCGCGCGATCGTCGGCATGAGGGGAACGGCCTCGCCGTTCGTGAGGTTGACGGTCTCGCGCGAGAGCCCCGGCCGCAGGGCGAGCCGCGCGAGCTGGTCGACGAGGGTGTCGATGTAGACGAGATCGCCCATCGCGGGGCGCGCGGGGTCGCCGAGGAACGGCAGGCGACCCGCGCGCGCGGCCTCGACGATGCGGGGCAGGAGGGTCGTGTCGCCGGGCCCGAACACGGCGCGGGGCCGCGCAATCACCCACTCGCCGGGGTGCTCGCGCACGACGAGCTCGCCCGCGTGCTTCGTGCGCGCGTACTCGTTCAGGAACCTCGGGCCCGCCGGGCTCTCCTCGGTGAGCCCGAACTGGTCGGCAGGGGTGTAGAGCACCGACGTCGACGAGACGTAGACGATGCGCGGCATCCGGCCGCTTCGCTGCGCGCTGCGCACCGCGAAGTCGAGCACGTTCCGCGTCGCCGTCACGTTCTGCGCCTCGAACTCGGCACGCGTGCCCCACTGGCTCGCGCGCGCGGCGGCGTGCACGATGACGTCGGGCGCGAAGTCGTCGGGCCCGAAGTCCAGGCCGAGCGGCCGCGTCAGGTCGCGGCTCACGGTGTCGGGCGTCTCGCGACGGCCGAGCCCGACGACTTCGAGCCCGTCGCGCGCGCGGAGCGCGCGGAAGAGCGCGCCGCCGACGAACCCCGTGGCGCCGGTCACGAGGACGCGGGTCGGGCGAGTGGCGCGCGGCTCAGACATCCGCCCGCTCCTTCCGCCTGATGCGCACCGTCTTCGCGCCCGCCTCGGGCGCCCGCCATGCAGCCGCGACGATCTCGGGGACCGGCAACCGCAACGTCTCGAACAGCCGCTCGAGCGCCCACTCGGCCGCCGTGCGCGTCTCGCGGCGGTCGTCGCGGAGCGCGAGCTCGAGCGCCCCGTCGCCCCAGCGGATCGACCAATCGGAGGCCCCGGCGACCGCGAGCGCCCGACGCACGGCGTCAGGGAACACGGATGCCTCGCCCCCGCGCCCGTCGGCGACGACGATCGTCTCGTCGGCCCGCCCCTCGACGGCCTCGAGCACGAGCGACGGGTCGCCGCACGGGCATTCGACGGGCTCTGCGGGCACCCGCAGCACGTCGTCGAGCCGGTAGCGTACGACGAGCTGCGTGGTGCGGGTCAGGTCGGTCACGATGGGCGAGAACCGGCGCTCGTCGAGGTCGAGCCACTCGGGCTCGACGTGCACGTGCCGTTCGTTGAGGTGCAGATTGCCGTGCGCACAGTCGAGCGCGAGGAGCCCCTCGGTCGCCTGGTACACGCGGCGCGGGCGCACGCCCCACGCGCGCAGCACGAGCGCCGCAGTGTCGTCGTCGAGCACCTCGGCCACCGCGATCACGAGCCGCGGGGTGATGTGGAGCGCGCCTGGCTCGGCCGTCTCGAGCGCCGCCTTCGCAAGCGCGCCGAGCACGGTCGACGGCGCGACGAGCACGTCGGGATCGACGCGCTGCACGGCCGCCCGCACCTCGTCGAACGGCGCAACGAGGTCGACGAACCCGAACCGCAGGCGCCGGCTCGTGACCGCCTCGTAGAGCGTGCTGTTGGCACGCAGCGCGAACGCGATGCGCACGGGCCGCGCCCACGGCGTCACGAGCTGCCGCACGCTCACCGAATCGAGGAGCCGCCCGAGCACCGTGCCCGCCCACAGCATGCGCTCCCGCTCCGAGACGAGGAACACGCCCGGCCGTCCCGACGTGCCGCTCGAGAGGCCGACCGTGATGCCGCCGGGCAGCTCGTCTCGGAAATCGCGCCGCTCCTCGGCGTCGGTCGCGTGCGCGAGCGCCTGCTCGAGCGTCACACGCGGCACGTTGAAGTCGACGAAGCGCTCGCGCACGGTCGCCTTGTCGACGATCGGCAGCGCGTCGAGCGTGCGTGCGCGGCCGTCGTAGAACGCGACGGTCGCGAGGCGCGTGTCGAGCAGTCGGCGGATGCCTCGACGCGTGCGCCGTTCGAGACCACGCGCTCCCCCGAGCCGAACCCCCACCGCGCACCCGCGAAGGCTCCGAGCGCGATGAGCGGCGCCGGGACGCGTCGAGAGTGCATCGCTGCAGGATAGCGGCGGCCGAGCGGCACGCCCGCGAGCTGTCCACACGGCACGCCGAAAGCGGTGCCGACCGGGACATCCGGCACTCGGTCAGTCGTGTCCCGCGAACTCCCGCGCCGCGACCCCGAGGTCGGGCTGGTCGACGAAGATGCCGTCGACGCCCGTGCCGATGACCTCGCCGAACTCGCCCGCCCAGTCGCCGACGCCCGCGCGCGCGGTGCCGTGCCGGTACGGCGCCGTGAGGAAGCGGTTCTCGGCGCGGAGCGTCCACGTGTAGACCGCGAGCCCCGCCGAGTGTGCGGCATCCACCAGCTCGGCGCCGCGCAGGATCGTGGCATCCGCCTTCTGCGCGGCCGTCGGCTCGCCGACGAGGCGCGCCTTGTCGACGCTCACCCCGTCGAACCGGCCCGCGAGGCCGAGGAGGCCCGCCTCGGTCGCGTAGTCGTCGTATCGCACCGCCGCACGCCCGTTCGCGAGCACCTGGTCGTAGGGCGCCCCGACGGCCTCGATGAGGAAGACGCGCTTGCCGGCGATGCCGCGCGCCCCGAGCCGGTCGAGCAGGGTCGGCTCGAACGACTCCATGACGAGACGGTCGTCTCCGCGCCCCCACCCGGCCGCCTCGAGCTCGGCGATGAACAGCTCGTCGAGCGGGAGCCCGAGCGAATCGAAGTGGCTCGCGTGCTTGAACTCGGCGACCATGCGGAGCATCCGCCCCTGCTCGTCGGCCGCGCGATCGACGATCTGGAACAGATCGCGCAACCGGATGACGGGGTAGCGCCCGTCGAAGCTGCGCGACAGCGGCCGCGTCTCGGGGATGCGCTCGCGCGAGCGCAGCGTCGACAACTCGGCCCACGTGAAGTCCTCGGTGAACCAGCCGTCGAGCGGCTTGCCGTCGATCTCGCGCACCGTGCGACGGCTCGCGAACTCGGAGCGCTCGGCGACGTCGGTCGTGCCGCCGATCTCGTTCTCGTGCCGCAGCACGAGCACGCCGTCGCGCGTCGCGACGAGGTCGGGCTCGACGGCGTCGGCGCCGAGCGCGAACGCGAGCTCGTACCCCTCGGCGGTGTGCTCGGGACGGTACCCGGGTGCGCCGCGGTGTCCGATGACGATCGGATGTCCCGCGCGGTCTGCCAGCATGCGTGAAAGCGTAACCCGGGGCCCGCGCCGACAAGCGCATGCCGACGCCGGAATGCGGTCTGCAAGTCGTCCGGATTCACGGCCGAGTCACGGACAACTCCCGGTAGATTGGGTGCACGCGGAACCCCGCGCACGATTCCCCTCCACCCGACAACGATCGCCGAACGCAGAGGAACCACACAGCAATGGCTCTCAACAACCCCGCCTTCTCGCAGAACAAGGCGTTCTCCTCCGAGGGAGCGGGTGCCGTCGCCGCCGCGCAAGACGCATCCGCCCAAGACCTGAAAGAGATGTTCGACCGCCCGTCGACGCTCCCCGACCGCGAGGTCATGACCTACGACGACGCCGTCCTGAAGTCGGCGATCTCGTTCGGCGTGCTCCTCGTCGGCGCGGCGATCGGCTGGTTCACGGCCGCACCCATGCCGTTCCTCTGGATCGGCGCGGCCATCGTCGGCTTCGTGCTCGCCCTCGTCAACGTGTTCAAGAAGGAGCCGTCCCCGCCCTCATCCTCGCGTACGCGGGCGCGCAGGGCATCTTCCTCGGCGCCATCTCTGCGTTCTACGAGTCGCAGTGGGACGGCATCGTCGGCCAGGCCGTCATCGCGACCCTCGTCGTCGTGGGCGTCACCCTGGCGCTCTTCGCCTCGGGCAAGGTGCGCGCGTCGAAGCGCGCGACGAAGATCTTCCTCGTCGCGATGGTCGGCTACCTCGTCTTCTCGCTCGTGAACGTCGGCCTCATGCTCTTCGGCGTGAACGACGACCCGTGGGGCCTCCGCGGCTCGGTCGAGATCGCGGGCATCCCGCTCGGACTCATCATCGGCGTCTTCGTCGTCCTCCTCGGCGCGTACTCGCTCGTGCTCGACTTCGACTTCATCCAGCAGGGCGTGCGCAACCGAGCCCCCAAGAAGTACTCGTGGACGGGCGCGTTCGGCATCATGGTCACGGTCATCTGGCTGTACCTCGAGATCCTGCGGATGATCGCGATCTCGCGCGACTAGCGCTCGCCGCCACCTGAACGGCGGAACGGTGGGTTCTGCCGCCGGCGGTGACGCCGAAGCCACCGCTGAGTGAAGCAGACACCGTTCGGCACCCTTCGGAGGCGGCCCGCACCTCAGCGGCGCGCGGCGGCCTTCGCGAGGAGCACGGCGCGCTCGCGCGCGTTCTGCGCGAGTGCGGCCGCGCGCTCGAACTCGGCGCGGGCCTCGGCGTCGCGGCCGAGCCGTGCGAGGAGCTCTCCTCGCGCGCTCGGCACGAGGTGCGAGAGGGCGAGCCGCTTGTCTCCGGCGAGCGCGTCGACGAGGTCGAGGGCGGCCTCGGGGCCGAACCCTTCACCGCTCGCCATCGACACGGCGACGGCCCGGTTGAGCTCCACGACGGGCGACGGCGCGAGCGCGGCGAGGGCGTCATAGGTCGCGACGATCGCGCGCCAGTCGGTCTCCTCGACGGATGCCGCGACCGCGTGCTGCTCGGCGATCGCCGCCTGCAGGGCGTAGGACCCGACTCCGCGGCCGGCCCCAGTCGCGAGCGCCCGAGCCCGCCCGAGCGCCGCGCGTCCGCGCGCGATCGCGGAGCGATCCCACCGGCACCGGTCTTGATCCGCGAGGAGGACGGGCGACCCCGAGGAATCCACTCGCGCCGGGAACCTTGCCGCCGTGAGCTCCATGAGCGCGACGAGCCCGTGCGCCTCTGCCTCGCGCGGCACGAGCGCGACGAGCACGCGCGCGAGCCGGAGCGCCTCGAGCGAGAGTTCGGGGCGCATCCAGTCCTCGCCCGTCGTCGCCGTATGCCCCTCGGTGAAGATCAGGTACAGCACGCCGAGCACGGTGCCGAGCCGGTCGCCGAACTCGTCGCGCGCGGGCACCTCGAACGGCACGCCCGCGTCGCCGAGCGCCTGCTTCGCGCGCACGATCCGCTGCTGCACGGTCGGCACGGGCACGAGGAAGAGCCGCGCGATCTCCTCGGTGGTCAGCCCCCCGACGACCCGCAGCGTCAGCGCGACACGCGCTTCACGCGAGAGCACCGGATGGCACGCGACGAACACGAGCCGGAGCACCTCGTCGTCGATCCGATCGGGGTCCCACGGGTCGGCTGCGGAGGCATCCGGAGTCTGCTGCGAGAGGTCGTGCGCGATCTCCGCGAGCCGTTCGTCGTACCGCTCGCGCCGCCGCCACCCGTCGATCGCCTTCCGCTTCGCGACCGCCGTGAGCCACGCGCCCGGGTTCTTCGGCACGCCGGCCTGCGGCCACTGCGCGAGCGCGTCGGCGAGGGCGTCCTGCGCGAGATCCTCGGCGAGCGCGAAATCGCCCACCGCGCGCGTCAGGGTCGCGACGATGCGCGCGGACTCGATGCGCCACACGGCCTCGACGGCGCGGCGGGCGGATGCCTCGGCGCGCGCGGATGCCTCGGGCTCGCCCCCGTCGACCCGCTCAGGGGCAGGCGGCGACCCCGAGGCATCCGTCATGTCAGTCGTGCGCCGCGCTCAGCCCTGCGCCGCGCGCTGCTCCTGCTCCTCGCGCCAGCCGGCCTGCTTCTGGATCCACTCGTTGTCCTGCGGGAAGTCCTCGACGCCGTTCACGCGCCGCACCTCGATGAAGTTGCCCGTCGTGAGCGGGGCGCGCTTGGCCCACTCGATCGCCTCTTCCTTCGTGGCGGTCTCGATCATCCAGAACCCGTTGAAGAGTTCGCGGAGCTCGCCGTAGGGGCCGTCGGTCACGAGCGGGGTCTCGCCCTCGAAGTCGACGACGGCGCCCTCGCTCGCGTCGGAGAGCCCGTCGCCCGTGAGGAGCACCCCCGCGTTCATCATCGATTCGTTGTAGCGGCCCATCGCGGCGATGACCTCTTCGAACGGCATGGTCGCGTAGGCGGCCGCGGCGCGCTCGTCGGCGCGCATGATGAGCATGTACTTGGTCATGGGAGTCTCCTCGTCCGGGGTCGCGTCTCGACCCTCTCACTCAGAACGTCGAACGGGAAGCCGCGGGATCGACACGGCGCGCGGATTTCTTCGAAGCAATCCGGATGTCTCTGCCGCGCGCCCGCCGTCGGCCTCGGCCGACCGGCGCGCGACGGACTCAGATGCCGACCGAGTCGGCGACCTCGCGGATCGCGGCGCCCGACGCCTGCAGCAGCCCGAGCTCCTCGTCGGAGAACGGCGTCTCGGGGAGCGCGACCGCGCCGTCGGCGCCGACGATGCTCGGAACCGAGAGGGCGACGTCGTTGAGGCCGTACATGCCCGAGAACACCGTGCTGACCGGCAGCACCGCACGCTCGTCGTTGACGACCGCCTCGACGATGCGCGCCGCCGAGATGCCGATCGCGTAGTTCGTGGCGCCCTTGCCCTCGATGACCTTGTACGCGGCCGTGCGCACCTCGTGCGCGATGTCGTCGAACTCGTCGTGGCTGAAGACGTCGCCGCCGCCCCACTCCTCGATCGGGATCGCGCCGATGCGCGCGTTCGACCACAGGGGGAACTCGGTGTCGCCGTGCTCGCCCACAATGTCGGCGTGCACGCTCGACGTCGAGACCCCCGCACGCTTGGCGAGGAGCCACCGGAACCGCGACGTGTCGAGCACGGTGCCCGACCCGAACACGCGGTTCGTCGGCAGACCCGTGATCTTCTGCGCCGCGAGCGTGAGCACGTCGACGGGGTTCGAGACGAGGATGATCGTCGCGTCGGGCGCCCGCTCGAGGAGCACGGGCAGCATGCCCTCGAGGATCTTGACGTTCGTGCCGACGAGGTCCATGCGCGTCTGGCCGGGTTGCTGCTTCGCACCCGCCGTGATGACGATGATGTTCGACCCCTCGATGACCGCCGGATCGTCTCCTCCGATGATCGACGACTGGGTGAACTGCGTGCCGTGCGCGAGGTCGAGCACTTCGGCCTCGACCTTCGCCTTCGCGATGTCGTAGAGCGCGACTTCGTTCGCCGATCCGCGGATGAGTGCCGCGAAGGCGAGGCTGGTGCCGACGCCCCGGCGCCGACGACGGTCAGTTTCGAATTCTGAACAGCCACCATGTCGCCATCCTGCCAGGTGGGGGGCGCGAGCGGCAGGGGGAATTCGAGCGCTCGGCGGCCGGCCTCCGCGAACGCCGAAGGGCGCGGACCTTGCGGCCCGCGCCCTTCGTCACGTGAGCGACGCGCTCACTCCCACTCGATCGTCCCCGGCGGCTTCGAGGTGACGTCGAGCACGACGCGGTTGACCTCGCGCACCTCGTTCGTGATCCGGTTCGAGATCTTCGCGAGGACGTCGTAGGGCAGGCGCGTCCAGTCGGCCGTCATGGCGTCCTCCGACGAAACGGGACGCAGCACGATGGGGTGGCCGTAGGTGCGGCCGTCGCCCTGCACGCCCACCGAGCGCACGTCGGCGAGGAGCACGACGGGGCACTGCCAGATGTCGTCGTCGAGGCCCGCCGCGGTCAGCTCTTCGCGCGCGATGGCATCGGCTTCGCGGAGCAGATCGAGACGATCACGGGTGACCTCGCCCACGATGCGGATGCCGAGGCCCGGCCCCGGAAACGGCTGGCGCCCGACGATCTCGTGCGGGAGGCCGAGCTCGCGGCCGATCGCGCGCACCTCGTCTTTGAAGAGGGTGCGGAGCGGCTCGACGAGCTCGAACTGCAGGTCTTCGGGAAGGCCGCCGACGTTGTGGTGGCTCTTGATGTTGGCCGTGCCCGTGCCGCCGCCCGACTCGACGACGTCGGGGTACAGCGTGCCCTGCACGAGGAACTTGATCGGCTCGCCGTCGGCCGCGGCCTCGGCGATGAGGTCGCGCTCGGCCTGCTCGAACGCGCGGATGAACTCGCGGCCGATGATCTTGCGCTTCGTCTCGGGGTCGCTGACCCCGGCGAGCGCGTCGAGGAACGTGTCGGCCGCGTCGACCGTGACGAGCCGGATGCCGGTCGCCGCGACGTAGTCGGTCTCGACCTGCTCGCGCTCGCCCTTGCGGAGGAGGCCGTGGTCGACGAACACGCACACGAGCTGGTCGCCGACCGCCTTGTGCACGAGCGCCGCCGCGACGGCCGAGTCGACGCCGCCCGAGAGCCCCGCGATGACCCGCGCGGAGCCGACCTGCGCGCGGATGCGCTCGACCTGCTCGGCGATGACGTTGCCCGGGTTCCAGTCGGCGGGGATGCCCGCGGCCCGGTGCAGGAAGTTCTCGAGCACGCTCTGGCCGTACTCGGAGTGCTTCACCTCGGGGTGCCACTGCACGCCGTAGAACTTCTTCTCGTCGTTGCCGAACGCCGCGACGGGCGTGCCCTCGGTCGAGGCGAGCACCTCGAAGCCCTCGGGCGCACGCGACACCGAGTCGCCGTGGCTCATCCACACCGTCTGCGCGGCGGGCTGGTCGGCGAGAAGGGGGTTGCCCGAGACATCCACGACCTTCGCATCGGTCGCGCCGTACTCGCGCGCGCCCGTGTGCGCGACCTCGCCGCCGAGCTGCTGCGCCATGACCTGGAAGCCGTAGCAGATGCCGAGCGTCGGCACGCCGAGCTCGAGGATGCCCGGGTCGAGCGACGGGGCGCCCTCTTCGTAGACCGAGCTCGGGCCGCCCGACAGCACGATGCCGATCGGGTCGAGCGCACGCACCTCGTCGGCCGTGATCGTGTGCGGCACGATCTCGGAGTAGACGGATGCCTCGCGCACGCGCCGCGCGATGAGCTGCGCGTACTGTGCGCCGAAGTCGACGACGAGGACGGGACGGTGCTCGGTCTGGCTGGTCGCGGTCTCGGCGTTCACGGGCTCTGCACTCACTGGGCGGCCTCCACGGTGGGCTGGTCGGGGTGGTCTGGTCGGGGCCGGTCGACACCGAGGCATCCACCTCGCGCTTCGCGAGGTACGCGCGCACCTCGCGGCCGATGCGCGCCTCGAGGAAGAACGACAGGAACGGCACGACGCCGCCCGCGGCGAGGAGCAGCAGTCGGAGCGCCTGCCAGCGCATGAGGCTCCACAGGCGGAAGCAGCTGAAGAGGTAGAGCACGTAGAACCAGCCGTGGGCGATGAGGATGCCCGTCGACAGGTTGACGCCGACGCCCGAGGACTCGAGCCCCTCGGGGCCCTGGACGACCGGGGCGAAGGTCAGGAAGCCCGCCGGCCCGAAGCCGAAGAGCTCGTACCCGAGGCCGTACTTGACGATCATCTCGGCGCACAGGAGCAGCAGCATGACGCCCGTGATGGTCGAGCAGACGACATAGAACTTGAGCGCCCCGCGGATGCGCGGCAGATCGGCGAGTTTCGGCTCGAGGGGCATGGGTACGAGTCTACCGGGCCGTTGCTGAGCGCTCGGATGCCTCGAGCTCGGCCTCTTCGCGCTCGCGCTCGACGGCGTCCTTCACGAGCCGCCACCACAGGAAGATCGCGAAGCCCGCGAACACGACCCACTCGATCGCGTAGAACACGTTGAGCCAGTTCAGCTCGGTCTGCTGCTCGGGCGGCGGCGACGAGATCGCGTCGAGGCCGTCGACCAGCGGCTGCTGGCTCGTGACGTATCCGAAGTACGCGGGGCGGTCGTCGAAGTCGGCCCACAGGTTGACGAGCTGGGCCACCGCGACGGTCTGCATCGCGTACGGGTCGCCGCCCTCGTCGGGAAGGATCGGCGCCTCGCTCGGAAGGAAGCGGCCCGTGACCGTCACCTCGGCGGCGTCCGCATCGGCAGCCGCGGCGACCTCCGCGTCGAACGCGTCGCGCGCCCGCTCGGCGTCGGCGCGGTCCGCCGCCCACCCGAGCGCGACCGGCAGACCCCCGGGCGAGGCATCCGTGACATCCAGGTGCGCGACCACCCACGTGCCCGCGACGCCGTCGTTCAGCCGACCGTCGACGAGCACCGTGTCGCCCGCGACGAACCGCCCGCGCACCTCGACCATCTGACCGGTCGCATCCTGCTCCGTGGGCGCGTCGGGCTCGGCCACGACATCGGCGAAGGGGCGGACCTCCTCGGTCGGCCGGTCGTCGACGACGGCCTGCTCGACCGCGCGGTCGACCTGCCACTGGCTGAGCAGCGCGAACCCGCCGGCCACGGCGAGCGCGGCGATGAGCGCGAGCACCCAGCGCGGGCGCAGCATCATGCGGAGCATGGGTCCTCAGGGGGTCGGCAGACGGAGCGCGTCCAGCCTATCCGGCCGTTCCTGAGTGCCGGATGCCCCTCAGTCGACCTTCACGATGTCGGGTGCCTCGAGGCGAACGCGGTCGGCCGACTCGTCGTCGGGTTGCAGCTGCGACGCGCGCTCCGCCTCGACGCGCTGGAGGTAGCGTTCGACCTCGAGCTGCTCGCGCGAGGCGTCCCACCCGAGCACGCGGCCCATGAGCTTCGCGGCGACGGGCGCCGCCGAGACGCCTCTGTCCCACGCCTCGATCGAGATGCGCGTGCGCCGGGCGAGCACGTCGTCGAGGTGCAGTGCCCCCTCGTGCGAGGCCGCGTACACGACCTCGGCGCCGAGGTAGTCGTCGGCGCCGGGCAGCGGTTCGCCGAGCGACGGATCGTTGCGGATGAGGTCGAGGAGGTCGTCGGTGAGCGTGCCGAACCGGTTGAGCAGGTGTTCGATGCGCACCTTGTGCACGTCGAACGCGCGCGCGATCTTCGCCCGCTTGTTCCACGCGGCGAGGTAGCCCTCGGCGCCGAGGAGCGGGATGTTCTCGGTCACCGACGCCGGCACGCGACCGTCGAGCGCGTCGGCGGCGGCGTCGATCGCGTCTTTCGCCATCACCCGATAGGTCGTGAACTTGCCGCCCGCGACGACGACGAGCCCCGGCACCGTGTGGGCGACGAGGTGCTCACGAGAGAGCTTCGACGTCTGGTCGCTCTCGCCCGCGAGGAGCGGGCGGAGGCCCGCGTACACGCCCTCGACGTCTTCGCGCGTGAGCGGCACGGCGAGCACCTGGTTGACGTGCTCGAGGATGTAGTCGATGTCGGCGGCCGTCGCGGCGGGGTGCGCCTTGTCGAGGTTCCAGTCGGTGTCGGTCGTGCCGATGAGCCAGTGGCGGCCCCACGGGATGACGAACAGCACGCTCTTCTCGGTGCGGAGGAGAAGCCCGAGTTCGACTGGAAGCGGTCGCGCGGCACCACGAGGTGCACGCCCTTCGACGCGCGCACCTTGAAGGTGCCGCGTTCGCCGACCATGCGCTGCGTGTCGTCGGTCCACACACCGGTCGCGTTGACGACCTGCTTGGCCCTCACCTCGAACCGCTCGC
The DNA here is from genome assembly GCF_004135405.1 of Agromyces protaetiae. NCBI lineage: Bacteria > Bacillati > Actinomycetota > Actinomycetes > Micrococcales > Microbacteriaceae > Agromyces > Agromyces protaetiae. The sequence goes on along the minus strand of NZ_CP035491.1, from coordinate 1,581,771 downwards.
CCGTCTCGAGGTCGTGCGCGCGCACGCCCACGACCCGCTCGCCGACCTTGATGAATCCCTCGACGTTGACGCGGCTCGCGACGTGCGCGCCGTACGACGACGCCGTGCGTGCGAGGGTCGAGACGTAGCGCGCGTCGTCCATCTGCGCGTCGTAGTAGGTGAGGCCGCCGACGAGGAAGTTCGACGAGATCGACGGCGACGCCCGCAGCACCTGCCGCTTCGAGAGATGCCGGTGGTGCGGCACGCCCGGACGCAGCGGACCCGTGTAGCTGAAGATGTCGTAGAGCATCATGCCCGCGCCGACGTAGAACCGCTCGGTCACGCGCTTCTTCAGCGGGTAGAGGAACCGCACGGGCTTCACGAGGTGCGGCGCGATGCGCTGCAGCAGGAGGCCGCGTTCGATGAGGGCCTCGCGCACGAGGTGGAAGTCGAGCTGTTCGAGATAGCGGATGCCGCCGTGGATGAGCTTCGACGACCGGCTCGACGTGCCCGACGCGAAGTCGCGCGCTTCGAGCAGCCCCGTCGAGAGTCCGCGGGTCACGGCGTCGAGGGCCGCGCCGGCGCCGACGATGCCGGCTCCGACGACGAGGATGTCGAGCTCTTTCTCTTTGAGCCTCGAAATCGCCGCCGCCCGCTCTTCGGGCCCGAGCTTCGTGGAACGCGCGACCGACTTCTGCCGGGCCTTCGCGGCGGCATTCGGTTCGGCATTCGCCGCCGCCTTCGGCGTGCGCTTCGGTGCGGTGTTCTGCGTGGCCATCTCGCCCCCGTCCCCCGACGTCGCACGGGCTGCGGCGCCTCCTCCAACGCTACCGGAGGCAGCGCGGGTTGTGCCCGGAATACGACGGTCGAGTCGGCGTTCGCGGCGCGGCGGATGCCTCGCCTACACCCCTTGGTACGGCGCGACGACGACCTCGACGCGCTGGAACTCCTTGAGGTCGGAGTACCCCGTCGTCGCCATCGACTTGCGGAGCGCGCCCACGAGGTTCGCGGTGCCGTCGGCGCCGGGCGCCGGCCCGTAGAGGATCTCTTCGAGGGGCGCGACCTGCCCGACCTGCACGCGTTGGCCGCGCGGCAGCTTGGGGTGGTGCGCTTCGGCGCCCCAGTGCCAGCCGCCGCCGGGCGCGTCGGTCGCGCGCGCGAGCGCGGCGCCGAGCATGACGGCGTCGGCACCGCAGGCGATCGCCTTGACGATGTCTCCGGATGCCCCGAGCCCGCCGTCTGCGATGACGTGCACGTAGCGGCCGCCCGACTCGTCGAGGTAGTCGCGGCGTGCGCCGGCGACATCGGCAACTGCCGTGGCCATGGGCGCGTGGATGCCGAGAGCGGCGCGCGTCGTCGAGGCGGCGCCGCCGCCGAAGCCGACGAGGACGCCGGCCGCGCCCGTGCGCATGAGGTGGAGGGCGGCCGTGTAGGTCGCGGCCCCGCCGACGATGACGGGCACGTCGAGTTCGTAGATGAACTTCTTGAGGTTGAGCGGCTCGTGCTGCTTCGAGACGTGCTCGGCCGACACGGTCGTGCCGCGGATGACGAAGAGGTCGACGCCCGCGGCGACGACGGTCTCGTAGAGCTCTTGCGTGCGCTGCGGCGAGAGGGCGCCGGCCACGGTGACGCCCGCGGCGCGGATCTCGGCGAGGCGCTGCGTGACGAGCTCGGGCTTGATGGGCTCGCTGTAGAGCTCTTGCATGCGCGCGGTCGCGTTCTCGGGCCAGAGCTCGCGGATCTCGGCGAGGACGGGCTCGGGGTCTTCGTACCGCGTCCAGAGGCCTTCGAGGTCGAGCACGCCGAGGCCGCCGAGCTGGCCGATCATGATCGCCGTCTGCGGCGAGACGACGGAGTCCATGGGGGCGGCGAGGAACGGGATGTCGAACTGGTACGCGTCGATCGACCAGCTCACCGACACGTCCTCGGGGTCGCGCGTGCGCCTGCTCGGAACGATGGCGATGTCGTCGAACGCGTAAACGCGACGGCCCCGCTTGGAGCGGCCGATCTCGATCTCCATACTCACGATGCCAGCCTACCCGGCCGGGTCGACGGCGAGCGGATGCCTCGGCCGCGCGCTCGTCCGGAGACGCGCGGCACGAGGCATCCGCCCCGCTATCTGGCGCGCACGACGCGCGATTCGTCCCACACCGGGGCATCCGTCTCGACGACCTCGCCGTCGGAGCGGAACACGAGGAACCGGTCGAACCCCCGCGCGAACCACCGGTCGTGCGTGACGGCGAAGACCGTGCCGTCGAAGCGCGAGAGCGCGTCTTCGAGCGCTTCGGCCGAGACGAGGTCGAGGTTGTCGGTCGGCTCGTCGAGGAGGAGCGCCGTCGCGCCGGACAGTTCGAGGAGGAGGATCTGGAACCTCGCCTGCTGACCGCCTGAGAGGGTGTCGAACACCTGCTGGGCGGCGCCCGCGAGCCCGTACCGGTCGAGCGCCGAGCTCGCCTGCTCGCGCGGCAGGCCGTCTCGGCCCGAGTCGCCCCGGTGCAGGATGTCGAGAAGCATCCTCCCCGCAGTTCGGGCAGCTCGTGGCCCTGCGCGAACCACCCCGGCACGACGCGCGCGCCGAGCCGTACGACGCCCGTGTGGGCCGTGGGCGCTTCGCGCGCGAGCCGCGCGCCCTGATCGGTGACGTGCCCCTGCATGGGGTCGGGGTCGGTGCCGCCCGCGGCGAGCAGCCGGAGGAAGTGCGACTTGCCCGACCCGTTCGAGCCGAGCACGGCGACGCGGTCGCCGTACCAGACCTCGAGGTCGAAGGGCTTCATGAGGCCGGTCAGTTCGAGGCCCGAAGCGACGACCGAGCGCTTGCCCGTGCGCGCTCCGCGGAGCCGCATCGACACCGCCTGAGCCGGTGGCCTCGCCTCGGGCGGCCCCGCCTCCTCGAACTTCCGCAGCCGCGTCTGAGCGGCCTGGTATCGCGAGGCCATGCCGTCGTTGTACGTCGCCTTCTGCTTGAGCGTCGCGACGAGGGTCTTCAACTGCTGGTGCTGCTCATCCCAGCGCCGGCGCAGCTCGTCGAGCCGTTCGAAGCGCGCGTCGCGCGCGGCGTGGTAGCCCGCGAAGCTCCCGCCGTGCACCCACGCCGTCGAACCCGCGGACGACGCCTCGAGCGTCACGATGCGGTCGGCGGCGCGCGCGAGCAGCTCGCGGTCGTGCGAGACGAGCAGGACGGTCTTGTTCGTCTCGCGCAAGCGGTCTTCGAGCCAGCGCTTGCCGGGCACGTCGAGCGAGTTGTCGGGCTCGTCGAGGAGGAGCACCTGCTCAGGTCCGCGCAGGAGCGCCTCGAGCGCGAGCCGCTTCTGCTCGCCGCCCGAGAGCTTCGCGAGGTCGCGCAGCTTCGCGCGCTCCCACGGGATGCCGAGCGCGGCCGTCGTGCAGTGATCCCACACGACCTCCTGGTCGTACCCGCCCGCTTCGGCGTACTCGGCGAGGGCCGAGGCATAGCGCAGTTGCGTGTCGGTGTCGTCGCGTTCGATGAGAGCGTTCTCGGATGCCTCGAGCTCGATCGCCGCGGCACGCACGCGCGCCGGCGCGACCGTCACGAGCAGCCCGCCGACGGTCGGCTCGGTGCCCTCCGCCGTGCGGCCGCTGCCGACGAACTGGTCCATGACGGCGAGCCCGCCGTCGACCTGCACACTGCCCTCGTCGGCGCGGAGGTCGCCGCGGACGATGCGCAGCAGGGTCGTCTTGCCGGCGCCGTTCGCGCCGATGAGCGCCGTCGTCCTGCCCTCGGTCGCGCGGAACGCGACATCCGAGAGCAGGGGCCTGCCGTCGGGCAGCGAATAGGAGACGCCGTTGACGTCGAGGAATCCCATGGGAGCATCCGTTCACGAGGCGGTCGCGCGATCGCGCGCCGCGCCGCCACGCGGGCAGCCGATCAGACTATCGGGGTCGGATGCCTCCCGCCAGCGCCGCTCGAATCGGTGACAGGATGAACCCATGCAGCGCGTTCCGGCGGACCCCATCGACCTGCTTCGCACCCGCACGAGCGCGAAGTGGCGCGGCTACCCCGAGGACGTGCTGCCGCTCCCCGTCGCCGAGATGGACTACCCGCTCGCAGAGCCCATCGCGGATGCGCTGCACCGTGCGATCGACCGCTCCGACACGGGGTACGCCTTCGGCTCGACGGGCATCGCCGAAGCGTTCGCGCCCTTCGCGGCCGCTCGGCTCGGCTGGGAGGTCGACCCCGCACGCGTCACCGCGACGGGCGACGTCAGCATGGGCATCGTCGAGATCCTGCGGGTCGCGGTCTCCCCCGGCGACGGCGTCATCGTCACGCCGCCCATCTACCCGCCGTTCTTCGACCTCGTGACCGAGGCGGGCGCGGCCGTCGTCGAGGTGCCCATGCTCGGCGGCATCGACGAGGGCTGGTCGCTCGACCTCGACGGCATCGACGCCGCGTTCGCGGCGGGCGCCCGAGGCATCCTGCTCTGCAATCCGCACAACCCGCTCGGGCACGTGCCGTCCCGCGAGACCCTCTCGGCGCTCGCCGAGATCGCCGAGCGTCACGGCGCGATCGTCGTCGCCGACGAGGTGCACGGCGCGCTCGTGCAGCCCGGCGTCGCATACACGCCCTTCCTCACCGTCTCGGATGCCGCACGTGAGGCCGGGGTCGCCGTGACCGCCGCGAGCAAGGCCTTCAATCTCGCGGGACTCAAGGCCGCCCTCATCGTGACGGGCTCCGACCGCGGCGACGCGCTCCGCGCGAAACTGCCCTACGAGGTGTCGTATCGGATGAGCCAGTTCGGCGCGATCGCGTCGATCGCCGCGTTCGAGCACGGCGCGCAGTGGCTCGACGGCGTGCTCGCGAGCCTCGACGACTCGCGGCGCCTCCTCGCCGACCTGATCGCCGACGAACTCCCGGGCGTCCGCTATCGCCTGCCCGATGCGACCTACCTCGCCTGGCTCGACCTCGCCGCCCTCGGCTGGGGCGACGACCCCGCGGCCGTCGCGCTCGAGCGCGCACGCGTCGCACTCGGCCACGGCGTGCAGTTCGGGGCATCCGTCGGGCGCGGCCACGCGCGCCTCAACTTCGCGTGCTCTCCCGAAGTGCTGAGCGAAGCGATCACACGGCTGTCGGACGCCGCCGCCCTCACCGATCGCTGAGGCTCGACCCCGAGGCATCCGCCGCCGCATTCGCGGCCTTCGCCGCCGATCGCGCCTCGATGCGCTTGCGCGTCCCAGCGCCCACCCCGCCTTCACGAGCGCGTCGGCGATGACGACGCCGAGCCACGCACCGAGCAGGCCGCTCACGGTCGGCACGAGGATCGTGACGGGCAGCGTCCACGGCTGGAGCGACGCGACGTCGAGTGCAAGCGCGACCGTGACGCCCCAGATCGCCCCGCCGGCGGCGCCCGCGACGAGGAACAGCCACAGCGCGCGGATGCGATACAGCGTCACCGCGAAGAAGACCTCGAAGAAGAACGCGTACCAGAGGTTGACGTAGATCGCCCGGAACCCGTCGGGCTGGAACGGCGCCATGACGACGCCCGCGAAGAGCGCCACGAGGAGCGTCGTGCCCGGGAGCGGCAGCAGCCTCAACGCGAGCGCGAACGGCAGGATCCAGAGCCCGAGCGTCACGCCGTTGAGCCACGGCACCGCCGCCGTCGCGTACGCGATCCAGTTGCCGGCGACGAGCAGGATCGCCGTCGCCGCGGCGATCGCCGCGACGGTCAGCAAATACGACGTCGAGTACGGGTTGGGCGTGCGTGCGGGCGCGGGGGCGTCGGTGGTCACCGGGCCATCATGCCGGATGCCGCGTGGCTCGAGTCATCCGTCACCGGAATCTGTCGGGTACGCGACATTCGTACCGTCACCGAGTGTAATTCGGGGCTTCCACCACGATCTGCACGTCGTGCGGGTGCGACTCCTTGAGCCCGGCCGGCGTGATGCGGACGAACTTGCCCTTCGCCTTGAGCTCGTCGACCGTGCGCGCGCCGACGTAGAACATCGACTGACGGAGGCCCCCGATGAGCTGGTACGCGACCGCCGAGAGCGGGCCGCGGTAGGGCACCTGCCCCTCGATGCCCTCGGGGATGAGCTTGTCGTCGGAGGGGACGTCGGCCTGGAAGTACCGGTCCTTCGAGTACGAGGTCTTCTTGCCGCGCGTCTGCAGCGCGCCGAGCGAGCCCATACCGCGGTAGGTCTTGAACTGCTTGCCGTTCTGGAAGACGAGCTCGCCGGGGCTCTCGGCCGTGCCCGCGAGGAGCGAACCGAGCATGACGGTGTCTGCGCCCGCGACGAGCGCCTTCGCGATGTCGCCCGAGTACTGCAGGCCGCCGTCGGCGATGAGCGGAACGCCCGCCGGGCGGGTGGCCTTGGATGCCTCGTACACGGCCGTGATCTGGGGCACGCCGACGCCCGCGACGACACGCGTCGTGCAGATCGAGCCCGGGCCGACACCCACCTTGACGGCGTCGGCGCCCGCGTCGACGAGCGCCTTCGCGCCCTCGTACGTCGCGACGTTGCCGCCGATGACGTCGATGTGCGCGAACGTCGGGTCGGCCTTCAGCCGGCGGATGATGTCGAGCACGCCCGCCGACTCGCCGTTGGCGGTGTCGACGACGAGCACGTCGACACCCGCGTCGCGAAGCGCCTCGGCGCGCTCCCACGCGTCGCCGAAGAAGCCCATCGCGGCGCCGACGCGGAGACGGCCCTCGCTGTCTTTCGTGGCGTTCGGGTACTGCTCGCTCTTGTCGAAGTCCTTGACGGTGATGAGGCCCGTGAGCTTGCCCGCGTCGTCGACGAGGGGCAGCTTCTCGACCTTGTGCTTCGCGAAGATCGCGAGCGCCTCGTCGGGGTTCATGCCGACGTGGCCCGTGATGAGCGGCATCTTCGTCATGACGTCTTCGACCTTGGTCGTCGCCTTCTCGAAGTCGGCGACGAAGCGCATGTCACGGTTCGAGATGATGCCGACGAGCACGCCCTCGTCGTCGACGACGGGGAGGCCGCTCACACGGTACGTCGCGCACAGCGCGTCGACGTCGGCGACGGATGCGTCGGGCGTCGTCGTGACCGGATTGGTGACCATGCCCGACTCCGAGCGCTTCACCCGGTCGACCATGTCGGCCTGCTCGGCGATCGAGAGGTTGCGGTGCAGGATGCCGATGCCGCCCTGGCGGGCCATGGCGATCGCCATGCGCGCCTCGGTGACGGTGTCCATCGCGGCGGACAGCAGCGGCGTCGCGACCTGGATGCGGCGGGTCAGGCGCGAGCTCGTATCGGCCTCGCTCGGGATCACGTCGGTGTGTCCCGGCAGCAGCAGGACGTCGTCGTAGGTGAGCCCCGTGAAACCGAACGGGTCGTGCTGGTCCATTTCGCCTCTTCTCCGCGGTGGCGCGCCCGAGGGTGGGGCGGCCGAAAAGTCGTCCCCGTCGGGCGGTCGGCCGTTCGGGGGATGTACCGAGTCTAATCGGCGAGACTGGGCGTTTTATTCCCGCGTGCGCGGCGCCCGAGCGGCGCCCGCGCGGGCGACGCGCGCCCCCGCACGCGCGCCCGATAGCACATGGCGCATTCGCAGCATCCGTCACGATTCGGCTGCGGATCGCAGAAGCACCGCCTACGAAACACGGCCGACACACTACGCTCATAGCGTCTCCTTCACGGTCGACGGGACACTCCGTCGTGCCGTGGTGTCCCGACTGGAGGTTCCGTGAGATCCCCATCCCCTGTCGTCGCTGCCCCACCTGGCGGCCTGACCAGAATCGTCGCCCTCGTGCTCGCCACGATGGCCGCGGTCGCAGCCCTCATCGGGCTCACCGCCGGCCCGGCGTCCGCCGCCGAGGGCGACCCGTACCGCATCAGCGGCAACGTCCAACTCGACGGTGAGCCGCTGCAGGGCGTCCGCCTCGTGATCGACGGGCCCGGCGGTTCGCAAGAGGTCGAAACCGACGAGAACGGCCAATGGCACGTCAGCGTTCCCGAACGGAACGCCGACTACACCGTCACGCTCGACGAAGAGACGCTGCCCGAGGGCATCGCCGTCGTCGACCCCGAAGACGACAGCCCCAACGAGAAGGAGGTCACGGTCGGCCCCGGCGGCCGCGTGACGGCGAACTTCTTCATCGGCGAGGGCGAGCGCAACACGACGAGCGTGTGGGATCAGTTCATCCAACGCCTCGTGCAGGGCCTCAACTTCGGGCTCATGCTGGGGCTCGCAGCGGTCGGCCTCTCGCTCGTGTTCGGCACGACGGGCATCTCCAACTTCGCCCACGGCGAGATGGTGACCTTCGGCGCGGTCGCGGCATCCTTCCTCGTCAACGCGGGCGCGCTCGCGCTGCCGCTCTGGATCGGCCTGCCGATCGCGGTGGTGCTGAGCGCCGTGCTCGGGCTCCTCCTCGACGTGATCCTCTGGAGACCGCTCCGGCGCAAGCGCGTCGGCGTCGTCCAGCTCATGATCGTGTCGATCGGCCTCTCGCTCGCGATGCGATACATCTTCCAGTTCTTCATCGGCGGCGGCACGACGCAGCTCCCGCTCGCGGCCGAACCGAAGATGACGTTCGGGCCCGTCCAGCTCAGCTGGATCGACATCGTCTCGATCATCATCTCGATCGTCGTCATCGTCGGGTTCGCGCTCTGGCTCACCCGGTCGCGGCTCGGCAAGGCGACGCGCGCGATCAGCGACAACCCGTCGCTCGCCGCCGCCTCGGGCATCGACGTCGACCACGTCGTGCGCATCGTGTGGATCGTCGCGGGCGGCCTCGCCGGCCTCGCCGGCATCCTGTACGCGTACTACCGACCGGGCATCAAGTGGGACATGGGCGCGGGCATCCTGCTCCTCATGTTCGCCGCGGTGACCCTCGGCGGTCTCGGCACCGCGTACGGCGCCCTCATCGGTTCGCTCATCGTGGGCGTCCTCGTCGAGGTGTCGGGCCTGTGGATCCCCGACGACCTCAAGTACGCGGGCGCACTCGTCATCCTCATCGTCATCCTGCTGTTCCGGCCGCAGGGCATCCTCGGACGTCGCGAGAGAATCGGGTAGGCGCGCACCATGGACTGGCTTCAGATTCTCAACAACTCGGCGTCCTCGATCCTGAGCCCGGCGACGATCGGCTACGCCCTCGCGGCCCTCGGCCTCGCGGTGCACTTCGGCTACGCCGGCCTGCTCAACATGGGCATAGCGGGCTTCATGGCGATCGGCGCCTACGGCTACGCGATCTCGACCCTCACGTTCGGATTCCCGTGGTGGCTCGCCGCCCTCACGGGCCTCGTGGCCGCGGCGATCTTCGCGCTCATCCTCGGTGTGCCGACACTGCGCCTGCGCGGCGACTACCTCGCGATCGTCACGATCGCGGCCGCCGAAGTCGTGCGGCTCCTGTTCCTGACGACCGCGTTCGAGGATGTCACCGGCTCCGCCGACGGCCTCTCGGGCTACCAGCGGGACTTCCGCGACGCGAACCCGATCCCGGCCGGCCGGTTCGGCTTCGGACCGTGGATCTACAACGAGAACGAGTGGTGGACGCGCATCCTCGGCCTCGTGACCCTCGCGATCGCCGTCCTCGTCGTCTGGATGCTCATGCGCAGCCCCTGGGGCCGCGTGCTCAAGGGCATCCGCGAAGACGAAGACGCCGTGCGCGCCCTCGGCAAGAACGCCTTCTCGTACAAGCTGCAGGCGCTCGTGCTGGGCGGTGTGCTCGCCGCGTCGGGCGGCATCGTCTACGCCCTCGACCGGGCGGCCAGCCCCGGCGTGTACGTGACCTCGCTCACGTTCTTCGTCTGGACGGCGCTCCTCCTCGGCGGCGCCGCGACCGTGTTCGGCCCGCTCCTCGGCTCGCTCATCTTCTGGGTGCTGCAGACGTTCCTCTCGAACTTCCTGCCGGCGCTCGTGCAGGCGGGCTTCCTCCCCTTCATGACGCAGATCCAGGCGGGCACGCTCCGGTTCATCCTCGTGGGTGTCGCCCTCATGCTGCTCGTGATCTTCATGCCGCAGGGCATCCTCGGCAACAAGAAGGAGCTGACCTTTGTCAAGTGAGTTCCCGGCTCCCGAAGAGCCCACGACGACGGGTCTCGTCGCCCGTCCCAAGTCGACCGGCCTCCACAAGGGCGACGCGAAGCCCGGTGTCGAAAAGGTCGACCCGATCATCGTCGTCGACGGCGTGCGCCGCACGTTCGGCGGCCTCACGGCCGTCGACGTCGACCACCTCGAGATCCCGCGCAACGCGATCACGGCCCTCATCGGCCCGAACGGCGCCGGCAAGACGACGCTGTTCAACCTGCTGACCGGCTTCGACAAGCCCAACGAGGGCACGTGGACGTTCGACGGCAAGTCCCTCTCGGGCGTGCCGGCATACCAGGTCGCCCGCATGGGCCAGGTGCGCACGTTCCAGCTCACGAAGGCGCTCGGCCTGCTCACCGTGCTCGACAACATGAAGCTCGGTGCGAAGGGCCAGCGCGGCGAGCGCTTCTGGTCGAGCCTGATCCCGGCCGCCTGGCGCGGACAGGATGCGGCGATCGAGACGCGCGCCCGCGATCTGCTCACGAAGTTCAAGCTCGACGCGAAGGCGAACGACTTCGCGGCGAGCCTGTCGGGCGGTCAGCGGAAGCTCCTCGAGATGGCGCGAGCCCTCATGAGCGAGCCCAAGCTCGTCATGCTCGACGAGCCCATGGCCGGCGTGAACCCCGCGCTCACCGAGTCGCTCCTCGATCACATCCTCGACCTGAAGGACCAGGGCATGACCGTGCTGTTCGTCGAGCACGACATGCACATGGTGCGCCACATCGCCGACTGGGTCGTCGTCATGGCCGAGGGCCGCGTCGTCGCCGAAGGCGACCCGCACTCGGTCATGCAGGATCCCGCCGTCATCGACGCCTACCTGGGCGCTCACCAAGAGCTCGATCTCGGCGTCGTCACCGGCCGGTTCACGGCAGACGAGGCCGACCCCACGACGGATGCCGAGGCATCCACCGAGGTCGAAGCCGAGTCGCTCGCCGACGAAGGCCTCGCAGAACTCGAGGAGGAGGACAAGTGACCCAGACCGCCACCGCCACCCCCGTCGTCTTCGTCGACGACGTGCACGCCGGCTACCTGCCGGGCGTGAACATCCTGAACGGATGCTCCCTCGTCGCCCACCAGGGCGAGCTCATCGGAATCATCGGCCCGAACGGCGCCGGCAAGTCGACGCTCCTGAAGGCGATCTTCGGCCAGGTGAACATCCGCGAGGGCAAGGTCACGCTCGAAGGCGAAGACATCACTGGGCTGAAGGCGAACAAGCTCGTCTCCCGCGGCGTCGGGTTCATCCCGCAGACGAACAACGTGTTCCCCTCGCTCACGATCGAGGAGAACCTGCAGATGGGGCTCTTCCAGCGCCCTGCCGTCTACAAGGAGCGCCTCGAGTTCGTCACGGGCATCTTCGCCGAACTCGGCAAGCGCCTGAAGCAGCGCGCAGGGTCGCTCTCGGGCGGTGAGCGCCAGATGGTCGCCATGAGCCGCGCGCTCATGATGGACCCCAAGGTGCTGCTGCTCGACGAGCCGTCGGCGGGCCTCTCGCCGGTCCGGCAGGACGAGGCGTTCATCCGCGTCTCCGAGATCAACAAGGCCGGCGTCACGTGCATCATGGTCGAGCAGAACGCCAGGCGCTGTCTGCAGATCTGCGACCGCGGGTACGTGCTCGACCAGGGCCGCGACGCCTACACGGGCTCGGGCCGTGAGCTGCTCAACGACCCCAAGGTCACCGAGCTCTACCTCGGGTCGCTCGGCAAGTAGCGCGCGTCACGCGTCACGCGTCTTCCGCGCCGGACGGGGCGGGCTCCTTCGGGAGCCCGCCCCGTTCGGCGTTCCGGGGCGGTGTCGCACGTCGCGCTTCGCGCGCACTCGGCGCGGCCCGCACACCCGCACACCCGCCACGCCCGCGACACTCGGCCCCTCATGCAATTCAGGAAGAACTGAGCAACACGCCGGTGCGGAGCCTCCGCCACGCCGCCTGGCGGCGGATCGTTCCTGAGTTGCTGTGAGGATGGCCGAAACGGTGGCGCCGTCGAGCAGAGCCACAGGACATCCGGATGCCTCGACCATGCCCCGCGCGCGGGCACGTCCTTGCTGCGCGGTCTCCCGACTCGGCGAGTGTCCACACTCTGCGCCATGCCGACGGGGGCCGCCGCGTGTCGTGGACACTCGATGCCCGGGGAGGGCGGGGACGGGCAGGTCGGGCAGGTCGGGCGACCCCACACCCCCATCGCGCACACCCGGGCACGCGAAGGGGCCCCGGTCGAAGACCGGGGCCCCTTGCTGTTCGGGTCGAACCGACTCAGCCTTCGTAGGCCTTGTAGTTGTTGTCCTCGCCGTACTGGTAGATGCCGATCGACGCCTCGGTCGGGTCGCCGACCTCGTCGAACGTGATCGGGCCGGAGATGCCGTCGTAGTCGGCAACGCCGCCGCCGAGGATGATGTCGGCGCACTCTTCGTACGTCGAGCACTTCTCGCCGTCGCCCGAGCCGCCCGAGACCTCGATGAGCTTCGCAGCGATGTCGGCCGGGTCGGTCGAGTTCGCGGCGAGCGAAGCGAGGGCGAGCAGGACGGTCGCGTCGAAGGACTCAGCCGCGTAGCTGTAGTCCTCGAGCGCCGGGGTGCCCTCGGACTCGAGGAACGCGTCGAGCTCGCCCGTGAAGGCCGAGATCGAGTCGATCGTGAGACCGGGGAGCGTGCCCTTGGCGTTCGTGAGCGAACCGGCCGGGAAGGCGTCGCCGAAGTTCTTCAGGTTGCCGTCGACGAAGTAGAGCTTGTCGGCGGGGAACTGCCCGAAAAGGCTGGGGAGGATGGTCGAGACCTCATCGAACGTGATCAGCGCGATCGCGTCGGGAGCGGCCGCGAGGACCTCGCCGATCTGCGAGTCGAACGTCGTGTCACCCGTGTTGTAGGTGGACTCCGCGACGACCTCGCCGCCGGCGGCCTCGAAGGCCTCCGAGACGTACTTCGCGAGACCGGTGCCGTACGAGTCGTTCAGCACGATGAGGCCGAGCGTCTGGTTGCCGTCTTCGGCGATCAGGTTGCCGAGGACCTCGCCCTGGAGCACGTCGGACGGAGCGGTACGGAAGTACAGGCCGTTGTCGTCGTACGTCGTGAACGCGTCGGACGTGTTGGCCGGCGAGAACTGGATGACGCCTGCGCCGGTCACCTGGTCGATGAACTGGAGCGAGGTGCCCGAAGACGCAGCGCCGATGATGGCCGAGACGTCTTCGCCGAGGAGGCGGGGGATCTCGGTCTCGTAGGCCTTGTTGTCGGTGTCGCCGGAGTCGCCGTAGACGACGTCGAGCGTGAGGCCGGTCTTGTCGGACACGGCGTTGATCTGCGAGGTCGCGTAGGCGACACCCGCCTCTTCGGGCGGGCCGAGGAAGGCGAGGTTGCCGGTCTGCGGAAGGGCCGTGCCGATCGTGAGCGCCAGCTCGTCGCGGGGGCCCGCGCCTTCCTGGGACTCGGTCTCGCCGCTCGCACAAGCGGAGAGGAGGAGGGCGCTCGTCGCGGCGACCGCGACTCCCGTCCAGACCTTGCCGCGCGAACGAGCAGGCACGGACTTGCCGAAAACGCTCATGTTGCTCCTTGGGACTGAAGGATGTTTCGTTGGGAGCGGGCCTTGGGGGCACGCCGGTTCTGTCACAGTAGTTGGGGCATTGTCACGGAACCAACAAATCCCGATTACAACCCGGTAACACCGGCGAAGCGTTATGCATCCGTCACCTTCGACGGCGGAGAGCGCGATCCCTCGTAGGATTCCGTCGCGCGACGCAACGATCATGCGCGTTCTGAGACGCGGGATGACGCGAGCGCTCAGGTGAGCTCGGCGACGTCGTCGACGACCCGGCGCGAAGCGCGTGCGCTGCGCACGGCGTCGAACGTGAGGACGACGAGCGCGACCCAGACGAGCGCGAACCCGATCCAGCGCTCGAACGGCATGGGCTCGTGGAGCACGAAGACGCCGACGAGGAACTGAATGAACGGCGCGAAGTACTGGATGAACCCCATTTGGATGAGGGGCAGCCGGCGCGACGCCGCCGCGAAGAGGAGGAGCGGGATGGCCGTGATCGCGCCGGCGAGAAGAAGCAGGGTCGTGTGGCCGGCGCCCGCCGTGCCCATCGTCAGCCCGCTCGTCATCGCGACGAACACGAGTTGGGCGCCCGCGAGCGGCGCGAGCCAGACGGTTTCGAGCGTGAGCCCCGAAACGGCGTCGACGCGCGGCCCGACGCGCTTCTTGATGAGCCCGTAGAAGCCGAACGAGAAGGCGAGGACGAGCGCGATCCACGGCAGCTGCCCGTACCCGAAGGCGAGCACGACGACGGCGAGGATCGAGATGCCGACCGCCGTCCACTGCACGGCGTTGAGCCGCTCGCGCAGCACGATGACGCCGAGGAACACCGTGACGATGGGGTTGATGAAGTACCCGAGCGCGGCCTCGACGACCTGGTCGGTCACGGTCGCGTAGACGTAGGTCTGCCAGTTGATGAAGATGAGCACGCCCGCGAGGCCCATCGTGAGCACGACGCGACGGTCGCGCAGCAGCGCGATGAACGGTCGCCACGTACGCGTCACCGAGAGGAGGAGCGCGCAGAAGACGAGCGAGAGCAGGATGCGCCACGCGACGATCTCGATCGGCCCCGACGGCGCGAGCGCGATGAAGTAGACGGGGAGGAAGCCCCACAGCACATAGGCGCCCACCGCGTAGGCGAGGCCCGCGCGGTTCACCCCCGAAGCAGGTGTCGCGGTCGACTGGAGCGGGGCTTCGGGGCTGGGCACCGGTTCAGCCTACGCCCGGCCTCGGACATGGAAGGACGAGCGGATGCCTCGCCCGCGCGCCGCACGGAACGCGGGGCCCCGACCCGGGCCCCGAGACATCCGCCCGAATCATCCGCAGACGCGACGAAGCCCGGCCGCCTCGAAAGGCGACCGGGCTTCGGAGCGTGGGTGCGTCGACTCAGCGGACGACGACCGCGAGCACGTCGCGGGCCGACAGGACGAGGAAGTCCTCGCCGCCGAACTTGACCTCGGTGCCGCCGTACTTCGAGTAGATGACCTTGTCGCCGACGGCGACGTCGAGGGGCACGCGGTTGCCGTTGTCGTCGATGCGGCCAGGGCCGACAGCGATGACTTCGCCCTCCTGCGGCTTCTCCTTCGCGGTGTCGGGGATCACGAGACCCGACGCCGTGGTCTGCTCGGCCTCGACCTGCTTGATGACGATGCGATCTTCGAGCGGCTTGATGGAAACCGACACGGTTGACCCCTTTTCTCGGTGGTGGGTGCTGTCTTGCACGAAGACTGTGGTTAGCAGCCTCGGACTGAGAGTGCTAACAGGGAGTCTATGCGGGTTCTGGCACTCGTGCAACGTGAGTGCCAGCGTTGTGACGGATGTCTCGCGGCCGCCCTTCGCCCGCCTGCTACCGTGACGGGGTGGACCGCGCCGAGCTCGTCGAACTGCTTTCGCCCGAGGGCCTGCGGCTCCTCGACTCGCTCCCCCCGTGGGACACGAAGGCCGACGTCGTGCGCACCGTCGCCGACCTCCGCAAGCAGGGCCACTCCCCCGCACTCGTCGCCGCCGTGCTCAGTCAGGCGAAGCTGCGCGACAAGGCGCGCGCCAAGTTCGGCGAGTTCGCGAGCCGCATGCTCTTCACCGAGGCCGGCCTCGAGCAGGCGACCCGACTGCGCGTCGCCGCCCTCCATGCCGGCCGCTTCTCGCGCGCGGGCATCCGTCACGTCGCCGACCTCGGCTGCGGCATCGGCGGCGACGCCCTCGCCCTCGCCGCAGTCGACCTCGAGGTCACCGCGGCCGACGCCGACGAGGTCACGGCCGCGATCGCAGCGTTCAACCTCAGCCCGTTCCCGCACGCGCGCGTGCTGCACTCGCGCGCCGAGGACGTCGCGCTCGGCGGCATCGGCGGCGCATGGCTCGACCCCGCTCGGCGCACGACCGCGGGCGGTCGCACGACGAGAATCGCGGATGCCTCGCAGTACACGCCGTCCCTCGACTTCGCGTTCGGCCTCGCCGACGTCGTCACGGCGGGGGCCGTCGGCGTGAAGCTCGGCCCCGGCACCGACCGCGACCTCGTGCCGGCCGGCGCCGAGGCGCAGTGGGTGTCGGTCGACGGCGACGTCGTCGAACTGGGCGTGTGGTTCGGGCCGCTCGCCCGGCCCGGCGTCGGCCGTGCGGCGCTCGTCGTCCGCGGCGACCAGGCGTCGGAGCTCACGGCACCCGCCGACAGCGAGGACGCGCCGGTCGGCCCCCTCGGCGACTACGTGTACGAGCCCGACGGGTCGGTCATCCGCGCGCGGCTCATCGGCGACCTCGCACGCGCGAACGGCGGGTGGATGCTGTCCGACGGCATCGCCTACATCACGGCCGACCGGGCGTTCGAGTCGCCGTTCGCGCGCGGGTTCCGCGTCGTCGAGCGGCTGCCGAACGACGAGCGGCAGTTGCGCCAGGCGCTCGCGGCACGCGGAATCGGCACGCTCGAGATCAAGAAGCGCGGCGTCGACATCGACCCCGCCGCGCTGCGCACCCGACTGAAGCTCAAGGGCGACGCGTCGGCGACGATCGTCGTCACGCGCGAGGAGGGACGTCGCGTGACGCTCCTCGTCGAACGGCTCGACGGCTGACGACCGACCGGCCCCGTGCCGATCCACACCGCGCGTCAACTCGGGAGGGCTCCGTAGACGATGAGGTAGTAGCCGATCCACACCGCGGAGAACACGAGGCCCGTGATGCCCGTGCCGATGGCGACGAATGCGAGCGAGCGCCCGTGTTCTTCGCGGCGGAGGCCGAGGACGCCGAACACGATGGCCGCGACGGCGAGCGGAAGCATCCAGCCGACGAAGAGCGAGGCGACGGCGCCGATGGAACCGAGGACAGCGCCGACCCAGCTGTAGACGCGCCGTTGCACGTCGACGTCTTCGGCCGCATCTCCGGCCGAGGGCGGAACGCCGGGGCGGTGGACGATGAGCAGTTGCCCGGTCGGCAGCTGATGGAGCACCCCGGTGTCGAACGTCTCGTCGAACTCGCGGATCGGCGGGATGGCCTGGTGGGTGGTGCCGCCCGGGTGGTACTCGGCGAGCGGGTCGATCGCCGGGGCATCCGGGTCGCTGTCATGTGCTGCGGGCCGGCGCGTCGTTTCGCCGAGGGGCGGAGCCTCGGTTCGGGGAAACGGATCGGGGGTCCCGCTGATCGGCGGGACCCCCTCACGCTCGCTCATGCAGCAGAGCCTAGTAGGTCGAGTACGAGGCCGCCGAGATGATGAAGATGAGCAGGAACAGCCCGAATACGAGCGAGATCGCGATCCCGACGAATCCGGTGATGAGACCGGTGAGCCAGAACCCCTTCGCCGCCGGCTCCTTCTTGCGTCCGAGGAAGCCGAGCACGACTGCGGCCGCGGAGAAGATGAATCCGAAGCCCACCCCGAAGACGCTCACGAGGATGCCGAAGATGCCGGCGATCATCGAGATGATGCTGAGCACCTGGGCCTTCTGCTGCACGGGCGCGTACGCCGGTGAACCGTAGGCGGGAGCCGGGACACCGTAGGCGGGCTGCGCGGGCGCACCGTACGCGGGCTGCGCCGGAGCGCCGTACGCGGGCGGGACCGGAGCGCCGTAGGCAGGCGGCTCGGGTGCGGCCGGAGCACCGTACGCGGGCGGGACCGGAGCGCCGTAGGCAGGCGGCTCGGGTGCGGCCGGAGCGCCGTAGGCGGGCGGAACCGGAGCGCCGTAGACCGGCGGCTCAGGCGCCGCGGGCGCCCCGTACGCGGGCGCGGCCGGAGCCGCAGGCGCGCTCGAGGGCACCTCGGTCGGCGTCCAGTACCCGGGCGGGGCCGGCGGAGCCGGCGGCTCGGGCACCGACGGCACCTCGGGCACGGACGGCGCTTCAGGCGCCGCGGGCGGCTCGGGAGCGGCCGGGGGTTCGGGCGTGCTCGCGGCGCCGGTCACCACGGCTGCCTGGTCGGCGCCGGGGAGCGACTCGCGGAGCACGGTCTCTTCGGCGACCTCTTCGGCTGCCGAGGCGCCCTCGGCGGGCGCGGCCCACGCCGAGTCGGGCGCGGCCGGGGCCCCGCCGAAGTCGACGGCGGGTACTGCGTCGTCGGGGGTGTTGTCTTTCGGATCGGTCATCGTGCGGTCTCCTCCTCGAGAGGGATCAGTACGTCGAGTAGGTGACGCCGCCGCTCGCGAGCGCGATGACCACGATGATGATCCAGATGAGCCCGAATGCGAGGCCGAGGTAGCCGAGCACGAGGCCGGCGATCGCGAGACCGCGGCCGCTCTCACCCGTCTTCTTGATCTGGTTGAGGGCGATGTGGCCCGTGATGACGGCGGCGAGCGAGACGAAGAACGCCGTCACGAGCGACACGATCGCGAGCACGTTGGTCTTCTGCGCGGCGGGCGCGGGGGCGCCGTAGGCGGGCGCTCCGTAGGCGGGAGCGGCCGGTGCGCCGTAGGCGGGAGCGGCCGGTGCGCCGTAGGCGGGAGCCGCGGGCGCCGCAGGGGGCGCGCCGTACGCGGGCGCCGCAGGCGGCGTCACGGGCGGAACGCCGGCGGGCTGCTCGGGAAGGTTCGGATCGGTCACTGTGTCGGTCCCCTCGGGTGCGTGGATGCCGGTCGTCGCATCGCGGTGATCCGCGACGCGGGCCGGAATGGCGCGCGGCATCGCTCGATTCGGTTCACCCTAGCGCGCGGCGCGCGCGACGGCGAGGGGTTGTGGACTGAGTGTCGGAACGCGACGCGGAGCGGCGCCGAGGCGCTCAGACGCGGATGTCGGTGACGGGGAGCGTCGAGTCGGCGCCGAAGCCGAGATCCGACGGCGGATGTCCCGCCGCGATCAATCGCGCACCGAGGGCGGCGATCATCGCGCCGTTGTCGGTGCAGAGCGACAGCGGCGGAATCCGCAGAGCGACGCCCGAGGCATCCGCCCGCTCTTGCGCGACCTGACGGAGCCGCGCGTTCGCGACGACGCCGCCGCCGAGCAGGAGCCGCGGCACGCCGAGGTCGGCGCACGCGGCGAGCGCCTTGCCGACGAGGACGTCGACGACGGCCTCGCGGAAGCTCGCGGCGACATCCGCCATGGGCACCGGCTCGTCGAGCGCCTCGCGCTGCTCGACCCACCGCGCGACCGCGGTCTTCAACCCCGAGAAGCTGAAATCGTAGCGGTGGCGTTCGAGGTCTTTCGGCTTCGTGAGTCCGCGCGGGAACCGGATGGCGGTCGGATCGCCGCCGATCGCGGCACGGTCGATCTCGGGGCCGCCGGGGTAGGGCAGTCCCAGCAGGCGCGCGACCTTGTCGAAGGCCTCGCCGGCGGCGTCGTCGATCGTCTCGCCGAGCAGTTCGACGTCGCTCACGAGGTCGCGGACGAGGAGGAGCGACGTGTGCCCGCCCGAGACGAGGAGGGCGACGGTCGGCGTCTCGAGAGGCTCGACGTCGCCGAGGAGGTCGGCGCCCACGTGGCCGACGAGGTGGTTGACGGCGTAGATCGGCTTGCCGATGGCGAGCGAGAGCGCCTTGGCCGCGCCGACGCCGACCATGAGCGCGCCCGCGAGGCCGGGTCCGCTCGTGACGGCGACGGCGTCGATCTCGCCGAGCGAGACGGATGCCTCGTCGAGCGCCGCACGGATCGTGGGGCCGAGCGCCTCGAGGTGTGCGCGTGCCGCGACCTCGGGCACGACGCCGCCGTACCGGGCGTGCTCCTCCATCGAGGAGGCGATCGTGTTGGCGAGGAGCTCGGTGCCGCGCACGATGCCGACGCCCGTCTCGTCACAGCTCGTCTCGATGCCGAGGACGAGGGGGGCTTCGCGGGTCATCCGTTCTCCTCCTGCTCGGGGGACCCGACCTCGATGGGCGACATGTCGAGCGGCGCCGGCGCCGCCTGAGCGGCGGGCACGTCGAGGCGCATGAGCACGGCGTCGACGCCGTCGCGGTAGTACCCCGGCCGCACGCCGATCTCGGCGAAGCCGAGCGACGTGTAGAGGCCGCGGGCGACGGGGTTGTCGGCGCGCACCTCGAGGAAGAGGCGCTCGGCGCCGCGGGCGCGGGCCTCGGCGATGAGCGCGTTCATGAGCGCGCGGCCGACGCCGCCGCCCCGCTGCGCGGGTTCGACGGCGATCGTCTGGATGTCCCCTTCGCCCGAGCCGCGGCCCGCGAGGAGACCCGCGTACCCGAGCACGGTGTCGGGTGCGGCATCGTCGACGACGACGAGGTAGTGGCTGTGCTCGCCCTCGAGCTCGGCGCGCATGGCGTGCTCGGGCCACGCGTCGCCCTCGAAGACGGCGCGTTCGAGCGCCATGATCCCGTCGAGGTCGGTCGTCTTCGCCCGGCGCAGCATGAGGCTCATCGCGTCACCCGCTTGATGCCCGCCGAGGGCGTCACATCGGGTGCGCGCAGGTAGAGGGGCTCGTCGGCCGTGAGCGGCAGGCGGCCGGCCGCGTAGGCGGTCTCGGCGATCAGTCCGAGCGCGCCGGCCGGGACGACGGATGCCTCGAGCCGGATGCCTCGGGGTGCGGGCACCTCGTCACGCGGGAACAGCGCGGGGCCCGCGCCTCGCACGGGTAGGCCGTCATCGTCGAGCCCGTCGTAGTCGGACACCGCCGACTCGCGCCGACGCGCGTCGGTCACGACCTGCAGCGGACCCGACCCGCCGTCGCGGTACCACGCGAAGGCGACCGCATCGTGGCTCACGACCGGCACGAACGGCCTGCCGATGCCGAGCGCGAACGCGTGCGCGGCGGCGATCCCGACCCGCAGCCCCGTGAACGGCCCGGGACCCATGCCGCCCGCGACGCCCGAGAGCTCACGGGGCAAGACGCCCGCCGCGGCGAGCGCGTCGCGGATGAAGTCGCCGACGACCTCGGCGTGCCGCATGGGGTCGTCGGTGCCGACCTCGGCGAGCACGCCGCCGTCGCGGTCGACGACGGCGACGGAGGTGCCGGTCGACGTGTCGATGGCGAGGAGCATGCCTCCAGCCTATGCGCCCCGGCTGACGCCGGAGCCGGCCGCGGCACCTCCCCCGGCTCTTCGGTGTCGGACAAACCCGGGTTTGTCGGACAACACCGGGTTTGACGGACAACGCCGGGTTTGTCGGACAACGCCGGGCTTGTCGGACAACACCGGGTTTGACGGACAACGCCGGGTTTGTCGGACAACACCGGGTTTGTCGGACGGAATCTCCCCGATGTGTCCGACATTCGGCCGATTGTCCGACAAACCCGGTGGGGCGGGGTGGGGTGGGGCGGGGTGGCGGGTGGGGCGAGGTGGGTGGTCAGGCCGAGTAGCGCGTACCGGCCCAGCGCGGGCCGTGAGCGGTGACCGTCACGGTGCGCGGTTCGTCGGCGTCGAGATCGAGGTCGGCGGATGCCTCGGGGGCGCCGCCGTCCGAGGCATCCGGCTCGCTCGCCGCATCAGCCCCGCCGACGCGCCGCTCGATCACGATCTCGAGCCACGACTCGCTCACGTCGTCGAGGAGCCCGGCGCCCCACTCGGCGACGACGACCGACCGGTCGAAGTCGAGGTCGAGATCGTCGAGCTCGGCGGCCGTGCCGAGCCGGTATGCGTCGACGTGCACGAGCGGCGCGCCGCCCGTGAGGCTCGGGTGCGTGCGCGCGAGCACGAACGTGGGCGACTGCACGGGTCCGCGCACGCCGAGCCCCTCGCCGATGCCGCGCGTGAGCGTCGTCTTGCCCGCGCCGAGCGGGCCCGTCAGCACGACGAGATCGCCGGCGCGGAGTTCCGCGCCGAGTGCACGGCCGAACTCCTCCATGGCGTCGGCGTCGGCGATCGCGAGGCGGAGGCTCACTCCTCCTCCTCATCGACGTCGCCGTAGCCCTCGGCGTCGGGCCAGGGCGTCGCCTTCGGCCCGCCGACATGCACGCGCGCGACGCGCGGGCCGATGCGGGTCACGATCTCGTACCCGATGGTGCCGGATGCCTCGGCGAGCTCGTCGGCCGTCGGGGCACCGGTCGCGGGGGCGCCGAACACGACGACCTCATCGCCCTCGCGGATGTCGTCGTCGCCGACGTCGACCACGAACTGGTCCATCGCGATCCGCCCGACGATCGGGCGGCGCTTGCCGCCGAGGAGCACTTCCGCCCCGCCGCCCGTCGCATGCCGCGGAATGCCGTCGGCGTAGCCGAGCGGCACGAGCGCGAGCGTCGTCGGGTGCTCGGCACGCCACAGGTGCCCGTACGAGACGCCGGCACCCGCCTGGGCGCGGTGCGTGCCTGCGACGCGCGTCACGAGGGTCATCGCGGGCGTGAGCCCGAGGTCGGCCGAGGTCGTGCCGTCGCCGAACGGCGTGAGCCCGTACATCCCGATGCCGACGCGCACGGCGTCGTAGCGCGCGTGCGGGTCGCGGAGCGCGGCCTCGGAGGAGGCGATATGGCGGATGCCGGGGCGGAGCCCCGCGTCGGATGCCACGGCGAGCGCCCGTTCGAAGGCGGCGAGCTGCGAGGCATCCGCTTCGCGTGACGTGTTCGCGAGGTGGCTGAAGACGCCCGCGACCGTGATCTGCTCGAGCCGTTCGAGTTCGGCGGCGCGCGCGACGACCGCCGCCCACTCGGTTTCGGGGACGCCGTTGCGGTTGAGTCCGGTGTCGATCTTCAGGTGGACGCGGGCCGCTTCGGAGGTGAGCGTCGCCGCCGCGACGCGTTCGAGCTGCGCGAGGCTCGAGACGCCGAGCTCGATGCGCAGCCCGATCGCCCGCCGGAAGTCGGCGAACGGGTCGTGCAGCCACGCCACGACGGGCCCGTGGATGCCGCCGGCGCGGAGTTCGTACGCCTCGTCGAGATCGGCGACGCCGAGGAGCGCCGCCCCTCCGGCGAGCGCAGCCCGCGCGACCGGAACGGCGCCGTGGCCGTAGGCGTTTGCCTTGACGACGGCGACGATCTTCGCGGGAGCGACGCGCGCGGCGAGCGTCTCGACGTTGCGTGCGACGGCGTCGAGGTCGATGACCGCCGCACGGAGGGGGCGTCGCCCAGGCGTGCCGCTCGAGACATCCGTCATGCGATCCGCCCGCCGTCCGCCGCCCGCTCGACGATCACGAACGCGCTCGCGATGCCCGCGTCGTGGCTCATCGAGAGGTGCACCCGGTCGATGCCGAGGGCGCGCACGTGTTCGGCGAGCGCGCCCTCGAGCACGAAATCGGGGTTTCCTTCGGTGTCTTGCACGACGCGCATGTCGTGCCAGCGTATGACGGCATGGCCGCCGAGCGCCTTGATGAGGGCCTCTTTCGCGGCGAATCGGGCCGCGAGCGAGCGGGCCGGGTGATCGCGTTCGCTCTCAGCGAACAGCCGTTCGACGAGCCGCGGGGTCCGAACGAGCGACCGCTCGAACCGCGCGATGTCGACGACGTCGATCCCGATGCCCGCGATCACCCGCTACTCCACCGTCACCGACTTCGCGAGGTTCCGCGGCTGGTCGACGTCGAGGCCCTTCGCCTCGGCGAGCTCCATCGCGAAGACCTGCAGCGGCACGACCGCGAGGAGCGGCTCGAACAAGGGAGCTGCGAGCGGAATGCGCACGACCTCGTCGGCGAACGGCAGCACCGCCGCGTCGCCCTCCTCGGCGATCGCGATGACGCGCGCACCGCGCGCCCGGATCTCCTGGATGTTCGAGACGACCTTCGGGTGCAGGTTCTGCGACCCGCGCGGGCTCGGCACGACGACGAACACCGGCTGACCCGGCTCGATGAGCGCGATCGGCCCGTGCTTGAGCTCGCCCGCGGCGAAGCCCTCGGCGTGGATGTACGCGAGCTCCTTGAGCTTGAGCGCGCCCTCGAGCGCGATGGGGTAGCCCACGTGCCGGCCGAGGAAGAGCACCGAACGCGTGTCGGCCATCCAGTGCGCGAGCTGCGCGACGCCGTCGGACTCGCCGAGCACCGCCTCGAGCTTCTCGGGGATCGCCTGCAGCTCGGCGAGGTTCTCCGCGAGCGCCGCGTCGTCGAGCGTGCCGCGCACGCGCGCGAGGTGCAGGCCGAACAGGTAGAGCGCCGTGATCTGCGCGACGAACGCCTTGGTCGACGCGACCGCGACCTCGGGGCCTGCGTGCGTGTAGACGACGGCGTCGGACTCGCGCGGGATCGTCGCGCCCTGCGTGTTGCAGATCGAGATCGCCTTGGCGCCCTGCTCGCGCGCGTACTTGACGGCCATGAGGGTGTCCATCGTCTCGCCCGACTGGCTGATCGACACGACGAGCGTGTGCTCGTCGAGCACGGGCTCGCGGTAGCGGAACTCGTGGCTGAGCTCGACCTCGACGGGAATGCGCGCCCACTGCTCGATCGCGTACTTCGCGACGAGGCCCGCGTACGACGCGGTGCCGCACGCGACGACGGTGATGCGATGGATGTCTCGGAGCCGGTCGTCTCCGAACGCCTCGAGCTCGGGGATCACGACCTTGCCGTCGACCGCGCGGCCGAGGATCGTCTTCTGCACGGCCTCGGGCTGCTCGGCGACCTCCTTGCGCATGAACGACGACCAACCGCCCTTCTCGGCGGCCGAAGCATCCCACGCGACCTCGAACGGCTCGACGTCGACGTGCGCGCCGTCGAAGTCGGTGACCTCGACGCCGTCGGCCGTGATCGAGACGATCTGGTCCTGGCCGATCGCCACGGCGCGATTCGTGTACTCGACGAACGCCGCGACGTCGGAGCCGAGGAAGTTCTCGCCCTCGCCGAGCCCGATGACGAGGGGCGAGTTGCGGCGCGCGCCGACCACGAGGCCCGGCTGGTCGCGGTGCACGGCGAGGAGCGTGAACGCGCCCTCGAGCCGCCCGACCGTCCGGCGGAACGCCTCGCGGAGTTCCCCGACCTCGTGGAACTCGCGGCCGAGGAGGACGGCGGCGACCTCGGTGTCGGTCTCGCTCTCGAATGCGAAGCCCTCGGCGAGGAGTTCGGCCTTCAGCTCGGAGAAGTTCTCGATGATGCCGTTGTGGATGAGCGCGAGCCGGCCGTCGTCGCCGAGGTGCGGGTGCGCGTTGCGGTCGGTCGGACCGCCGTGCGTCGCCCACCGGGTGTGCCCGATGCCCGTGCCGCCTTCGGCGAGCGGGTGGCGCTCGAGCTCGTCGGCGAGGACTTGCAGCTTGCCCGCGCGTTTTGCGGTCTCGAGGCTGCCCCCCTCATCGATGACGGCGACGCCCGCCGAGTCGTACCCGCGATATTCCAGACGGCGCAAGCCGCCCATGAGGACGTCGAGCGAGCTGCGCTCCCCGACGTATCCGACAATTCCACACATGCGCTCGATTCTAGGCTGGCCTTCCTGGGCGACCGGCATTCCCGGGAACGGACGGAAGGCTCCGCGGTCGACGCGCCGGTAGACTGTCGAGGTGCTGGATCGCCAGAGCCCGTCGGCCGCGCAGCTCTCGCCGTTCATCGAACTCGACCGCGCGGACTGGGCGGCACTCGCCCCCTCAATCCCCGCGCCGCTCACCGAGACCGAGATCGTGCAGCTGCGCGGACTCGGCGAACCCCTCGACATGCGCGAGGTCTCCGAGGTGTACCTTCCCCTCTCCCGGCTGCTCAACCTGTACGTCGGCGGCACGAAGGCGCTCCACCGCGTCACGAGCGAGTTCCTCCGCGAGCAGACCGAGTCCACGCCGTTCGTCATCGGCGTCGCCGGCTCCGTCGCGGTCGGCAAGTCGACCATCGCGCGCCTGCTCCGCGAACTCCTCGCCCGTTGGGAGCACACCCCGCGCGTCGAGCTCATCACGACCGACGGCTTCCTCTTCCCGAACGCCGAACTCGAGCGCCGCGGGCTCATGACCCGCAAGGGCTTCCCCGAGTCGTACGACCGGCGCGCACTGCTCCGCTTCGTGAGCGAGATCAAGGCGGGCGCCGCATCCGTGCGCGCGCCCTTCTACTCGCACCTCGCGTACGACATCGTGCCCGACGCGCAGATCACCGTCCGCCGCCCCGACGTCCTCATCGTCGAGGGCCTCAACGTGCTGCAGCCGCCGTCACCCGGCCACCGGCTCGCCGTGAGCGACCTCTTCGACTTCACGATCTACGTCGACGCGCGCACGCAAGACATCGCGCGCTGGTACGAAGAGCGCTTCCTGAAGCTCCAGCGCGGCGCGTTCGCGAACCCGAAGTCGTACTTCCACCGCTACGCGTCGCTGTCCGAAGACGAGGCCCGGGCTCGCGCGCGCGAGATCTGGGGCTCGATCAACGAACCCAACCTCCTGCAGAACATCCGGCCGACGCGCTCGCGCGCGAGTCTCGTGCTGCGCAAGAGCGCCGACCACACGGTGCAGAACGTGCTGCTCCGCAAGCTCTGAGCCGACCGCACGCGCCGCTCCGCGGCATCCGTTCGCTCCGCGGGATCCGTCGACACATCGCCGTTTCAGGAGATCGCAAGCGATTCAGGATGCTTCGAGCCATCCGGTCCTGAACAGCGTTCGATCTCCTGAATGCGTGCCGTCGCACCCGCACAGTGCCGCCGCTGCCGCTTCGCAAGGCGCGCGCCGGTGCCGAAGAAGCAGGCCTTAGCGCGAGAGCCGCGCGCGCACGACCTCGGCGAGCGTGTTCGCGTGCCGGTCTGCGCTCGCCTGGTCGGCGGCCTCGACCATGACCCGCACCATGGGCTCGGTGCCCGACGGACGCAGCAGCACCCGACCCGAGTCGCCGAGCGCGACCTCGGCCGCCTGCACGGCCGCCGCGATCTCCTCGTCGCCGCCGAGCGCGTGGTGGTCGACCCCGCGCACGTTGACGAGCACCTGCGGGTACACCGTCATGACGTCGGCCAGCTCCTTGAGGGACTTGCCCGTGCGCGCCATCTCGGCCACGAGGTGGAGCCCCGTGAGCACGCCGTCGCCCGTCGTCGCGAACTCCGTCATGATGACGTGGCCCGACTGCTCGCCGCCGAGGGCGAGCCCGTGCTCGCTCAACGCTTCGAGGACGTACCGGTCGCCGACCTTCGTCTCGATGAGCTTCACGCCGTGCTCGGCCATGGCCCGCTTGAGTCCGAGGTTCGACATGACCGTGACGACCAGGGTGTCGTCGGTGAGCTTGCCGCGCTCCTTCATGGCGACCGCGAGGATCGCCATGATGCGGTCGCCGTCGACGATGTTGCCCTCGGCATCGACCGCGAGGCAGCGGTCGGCGTCGCCGTCGTGCGCGATGCCGATGTCTGCGCCGTGCTCGAGGACGGCCGCCTGCAGCGGGCCGAGATGGGTCGAGCCGACGCCGTCGTTGATGTTGATGCCGTCGGGGTCGGCGCCGATGACGACGACCTCGGCGCCCGCGTCTTTGAAGGTCTCGGGCGAGACGCCCGACGCCGCGCCGTGGGCGCAGTCCAGCACGACCTTGATGCCGTCGAGTCGGTTCGGCAGGCTGCCGATGAGGTGGAGGACGTAGCGGTCCTCGGCGTCGGCGAAGCGACGGATGCGTCCGACGCCGCCGCCCGTGGGCGCGAGCTGCTGACCCTTGGCGAGGGTCGCTTCGATGCGATCCTCGACCTCGTCGGGGAGCTTCGTGCCGCCGAAGGAGAAGAACTTGATCCCGTTGTCGGGAGCGGGGTTGTGCGACGCCGAGATCATCACGCCGAAGTCGGCCTTGATGGACTCGATGAGGAACGCCGTCGCGGGCGTCGGGAGCACCCCGGCATCGAGCACGTCGATGCCGGAGCTCGCGAGCCCCGCGGCGACGGCCGACGCGAGGAACTCGCCCGAGACCCTGGGGTCTCGAGCGAGCACCGCGACCGGCCGTCGACCGACGGAGCGGAGATAATCGGCGTGCCGGCCCTGCGTGAGCACGAAGGCAGCCGCCTGAGCGAGGTTCAGGGCGAGGTCGGCCGTGAGTTCACGGTTCGCCAGGCCCCGAACCCCGTCGGTTCCGAAGAGCCGAGGCATCCGATACTCCTGCGCTTAGCGCTTCGAGAACTGCGGAGCCTTACGGGCCTTCTTGAGACCGGCCTTCTTGCGCTCGATGACGCGGGCGTCACGCGTGAGGAAGCCGGCCTTCTTGAGGGCCGGACGGTTGTTCTCGCGGTCGATCTCGTTGAGCGCACGCGCGATCGCGAGGCGCAGCGCGCCGGCCTGGCCCGAGGGGCCGCCGCCGGTGATGCGGGCGATCACGTCGTACGAGCCCGCGAGCTCGAGGACGGTGAACGGGTCGGTGATGAGCTGCTGGTGGAGCTTGTTCGGGAAGTAGTCCGCGAACTCGCGGCCGTTCACCTTGATGGTGCCCGAGCCGGGGATGACGCGCACGCGCGCGATGGCCTCCTTGCGGCGGCCGACGGCCGCGCCCGAGACGTTGAGAACGGGGCGGGGGGCGGCGGGCGCCTCCGAAGCCGGGGTCTCGGTCGTGTAGCTCTCAGGAGCCTGGTCGATCTGGTCTGCGATCTTCGCCATGGTGGTTTCGAATCCTTATTTCGCGTCTGGCCGGGCCGGGCTTACTGGGCGACCTGGGTGAGGGTGTACGGCTTCGGCTGCTGCGCCTGGTGCGGGTGCTCCGGGCCGGCGTAGACCTTCAGCTTCTTGAGCTGAGCGCGCCCGAGCGAGTTCTTCGGGAGCATGCCGCGAATCGCCTTCTCGACGGCGCGGACGGGGTTCTTCTCGAGGAGCTCGGCGTAGCCGACGGCCTTGAGGCCGCCCGGGTAGCCCGAGTGGCGGTAGGCCTTCTTCTGCTCGAGCTTCTGGCCGGTGAGGGCCACCTTCTCGGCGTTGACGATGATGACGAAGTCGCCGGTGTCGACGTGGTTCGCGAAGATCGCCTTGTGCTTGCCGCGCAGGAGCGCGGCGGCGTGGCTCGCGAGGCGGCCGAGCACGATGTCGTTGGCGTCGATGACGACCCAATCGTGCGTGATCTCGCCCTGCTTGGGGGTGTAAGTGCGCGTCACAGTAGTGCTGCTTTCTGATCGAGTGAGGGGTTCGTGAATCCCACTCCGGCGGGTGTTCTGGCACGATGTGCTCGAACGCCCATGGTGGAGGGCTCAACATCGGATGCCGCGCAGTGACGGCACCAAAGGGAAATCTTACCCGACGACTCCATCGACGTGCAATTCGCGCCGCGCCCGCGTCTGCGCGGCCCGCGCCGCGAGCTCGTCGTCGGCCGGGTACCCGACCTCCGTGAGCACGAGTCCTTTGGCGGGCATCACCTTGAACGCGCTCGTGCGTTCGCGAGCGGCGAGCAGCAGAGCGGGGTCGGATGCCTCGAGCCGGCCTTCTCCGACGGCGGCGCACGCCCCGACGAGCGCCCGAACCATCGAGTGGCAGAACGCATCGGCCTGAAGCGACGCGACGAGGACGCCGTCGTCGTCGCGACGGCGCCAGGTGAACGCCTGCAGGGTGCGGATCGTCGTCGCCTCGTCTCGCGGCTTGCAGAACGACGCGAAGTCGTGGAGGCCCGTGAGCGATCGCGCCGCGGCATCCATCGCCGCGACGTCGAACGCGCGCGGCACCCACACCGTGCGGTGCCGATCGAGCGGGTCGCGCGTCGCGGACGCGTCGGCGATGCGGTATTCGTACCGGCGCCACACCGCCGAGAATCGCGCGTCGAACCCGTCGGGCGCGAGCGATGCGCCCGTCACGACGACATCGGCCTCGGACGCCCCGAGGATGCCCGTCAGCCGCCGCGCGAGCACGCCCGCGACATCCGTCGGCAATCCCCTCTCTGCGTCGGCCCGCCGCGCGCGCGCGACCTGATCGAGCGCGCTCCGCGGCACGTCGAAATGCGCGACCTGGCCGAGCGCGTGCACGCCCGCGTCGGTGCGGCCCGCGACCGTCAGCCGCGGCGCCTCGCCCGTGCGCCGGAACAGCGTGCCGAGCGCCTGCTCGAGCACGCCCTGCACGGTGCGCAGGCCCGGCTGACGGCTCCAGCCGTTGAAGTCGGTGCCGTCGTACGCGATGCCGAGGCGGATGCGCGCGGTGTCGTTCACGCCTCCAGCCTAGATTCCGCGGGGCTCCCCCGACGTCTGCACGGCCGTGGTCGCAGCCGAGACCGCGCCTGCGCCTGCACGGCCCGCGGCCGGGACATCCGGTTCGCGCTTCCCGGGCCCGCCCACGATGAGCCCCACGACGCCGACCGCCACGAGCGCCCAGCCGAGCACCCCGTGCTGCCACGGCAGGTACCCCTGCGTCAGGATGACGCCGACGCCGACGATCGTCGCGAGCCCCCAGACGACGACCGCCGCGAGTGGCGTGCGCCGCTCCCGGGCCTTCGGCCAGAGTGCCTCGAGCCGCGGCACGACGAGGCAGCACCCTGCCACGACGACCGCGATCGCGACGATCCACAGCGGCCGCGTCGCCCACCACGACGGCGACAGCACGGGCGGGAACGGCAACCCGAGCGCGAGCTCGCCCGCCGTCACGACCGCCATCGCGAACGTATGCCACAGGTAGATCGTCATGCCGTACACACCGAACACGAACACCGTGCCGAGCACCGCCCGCCGCGTCGCGAAGCGGCGGATCGCGGGCTGCGCGAGCGAGAAGAGCGCGACCTGGCCGAGCGACAGCGCGAGGATCGCGAGCGTCGGCGGGTTGAGGTTGTCGAGCATGTCGTGCGAGTACTCGAACCACGTCACGAGCACCGCGATGACGCCGTACGCACCCACCGCCATCCCGACGAGCGCGAGCCTCGCGCGCCGCGCGAACCACCCGTCGCGCAGCCCGAACCCGAGCTGCTGCGCGAAGAGCCACACGAAGAGCCAGTTGAGCGCGCCGAGCGGCACGCCCAGCCCGCGCGTGAACGCGTCGACCACGACGACCCCGCCCGCGAGCCCCAGATACGTCGCCCACGGGGCATGACGGTGCAGCCACGACATCGCCGGCACGAGCGCCGTGCAGATCGCGTACACGGGGATGAACCACAGCGGCTCGGCGAGGCGGAACGCGAACGTGCGCGCGAACTCGGGGTCGACGCCCGCCGCGAGCATGCCCGCGAGCACCGCTCCCACGGCGAGGACGACGAGCACGACCGGTTGCGCGAGCCGGATGAACCGGATCCTCACGTAGTGCGCCACCGTCTCGCCGTGCCCCCGGAGCCGCCGCCACTGCGTGATCGACGCGAAGCCGCCGCAGATGAAGAACACCGGCATGATCATGAGCGGCCACGTCGCCCACGCGAGCGGCTCGAAGCCCGCGAGCGCGTTGAACGCCCGCAGCGGATCGCCGCCGATGCCCATCTGCAGGGCGTGCAGGAGCACGACGACGGGGAGGCAGAGCGCGCGTGCGAAATCGATCGACAGATCGCGGTCTTCGGGGATGCGCTGGGCGGGTCGGGCCACGGTGTCCTCTCGGCGACGGTGCTGGGTCGGGCAGCGCTCCATCCTGCCAGATCGTGCGCACGGGACATCCGGCCCTGTGGATGCCTCGCGGTGCCTCCTCCTCCTCCTCCCCCTCCTCCCCCCCCCCCCCCCCCCCCCCGGGGCCATCACCCCGACCCAGCCAGACCACCCAGTGAGGGGACGCGTAAGCACGGAGTCACCAGGGCTTGCACCGTGTCGGCGCGTCCCCTCACAGGGGTGGTCGGGGGCCGCGGGCGGTCGGGCGCGCGAGAGTGGCACCAGCACCGAACCGGAAACGACGAAGGGGCCGCACCGCTTGCGCGGCACGGCCCCTTCGGGCGTTGGTGCGAGGGCCTTACTTGGCCTCGGCCTCGACGGCCTCCTCGGCGACCTCTGCGGTCTCCTCGGCGGCAGCCTCGACGACCTCGGTCTCCTCGACGGGAGCCTCGGCGGCCTCGGTCTCGACGACCTCTTCCTCGACGACCTCGGCCGGAGCGGCGGGCGCTTCGGCAGCGGCCGGCTTGGCGGCGCGGGTCTTCTTCACGACCGGCTCGAGCACGAGCTCGATGACCGCCATGGGCGCGTTGTCGCCCTTGCGGTTGCCGATCTTCGTGATGCGGGTGTAGCCGCCCTCACGGTCGGCGACCTGGGGGGCGATGACCGTGAACAGCTCGTGGACGACGGCCTTGTCGCCGATGACCGCGAGCACCCGACGGCGAGCGTGGAGGTCGCCGCGCTTGGCGAACGTCACGAGACGCTCGGCGAGCGGACGGAGGCGCTTGGCCTTCGTCTCGGTCGTCGTGATGGACTTGTGGGTGAACAGCGCGGCGGCGAGGTTCGCGAGCAGCAGCCGCTCGTGCGCGGGTCCGCCTCCGAGGCGGGGGCCCTTGGTGGGCTTCGGCATGGTTCGTATCTCCAGGTGGTGGGGGTTGGTGCGGCGCTACCGCTTAGTTCTCGTCGTCGAAGCCCGTGTAGAAGTGGGCGCCGTCGAAGCCGGGGACCGAGTCCTTCAGCGACAGACCCATCTCGGTGAGCTTGTCCTTGACCTCGTCGACCGACTTCTGACCGAAGTTGCGGATGTTCATGAGCTGCGACTCGGAGAGAGCCACGAGCTCGGACACCGTGTTGATGCCCTCGCGCTTCAGGCAGTTGTACGAGCGGACCGAGAGGTCGAGGTCTTCGATGGGGATCGAGAGCTCGCTCGAGAGCACGGCGTCGACCGGGGCGGGCCCGATCTCGATGCCCTCGGCCGCGGTGTTGAGTTCACGGGCGAGGCCGAAGAGCTCGACGAGGGTGCGACCGGCCGACGCGATGGCGTCGCGCGGCGTGACCGCCGGCTTCGTCTCGACATCGACGATGAGCTTGTCGAAGTCGGTGCGCTCGCCGGCACGGGTGGCCTCGACGCGGTAGGTGACCTTGAGCACCGGCGAGTAGATCGAGTCGACCGGGATCTGGCCGGCCTCGGAGTACTCGTTGCGGTTCTGCGAAGCCGAGACGTAGCCGCGGCCGCGCTCGATCGTGAGCTCGAGCTCGAACTTCGCCGAGTCGTTGAGCGTCGCGATGACGAGCTCGGGGTTGTGCACCTCGACACCCGCGGGAGCGGAGATGTCGGCGGCGGTGACCTCACCGGCGCCCTGCTTGCGCAGGTAGGCCGTGATCGGCTCGTCGTGCTCGCTGGAGACGACCAGGTTCTTGATGTTCAGGATGATCTCCGTCACATCCTCCTTGACACCCGGGACGGTCGAGAACTCGTGGAGCACGCCGTCGATGCGGATGCTCGTCACGGCTGCGCCGGGGATCGAGGACAGGAGGGTGCGGCGGAGCGAGTTGCCCAGGGTGTAACCGAAGCCCGGCTCGAGGGGCTCGATCACGAACCGCGAACGGAACTCCGAGATGTTCTCTTCGGTGAGCGTCGGGCGCTGTGCGATCAGCACTGTTGGATTCCTTTCGGCAGGGTGTCCGCTATATGACACCTAGCGATGCTGAGGATCTTGAGTTGTGAGAGAACGGATGTCTCGGTGAGCGGGCGGCCCGGACGGGCACTGCTCGAAACGGATCCCGGGCGGGGCACGCGGCCCGCCCGATCACCGAGACCGGAGGAATCTCAGACGCGGCGACGCTTCGGCGGACGAACGCCGTTGTGCGCCTGCGGCGTGACATCCGTGATGCTGCCGACCTCGAGGCCCGCCGCCTGGAGCGAACGGATCGCGGTCTCGCGGCCCGAACCCGGGCCCTTCACGAAGACGTCGACCTTCTTCATGCCGTGCTCCTGCGCCTGACGCGCAGCCGACTCGGCCGCGAGCTGCGCGGCGAACGGCGTCGACTTGCGCGAGCCCTTGAAGCCCACGCCGCCCGACGAAGCCCAGCTGATCACGGCACCGGTGGTGTCGGTGATCGAGACGATCGTGTTGTTGAACGTCGACTTGATGTGGGCCTGGCCCACGGCGATGTTCTTCTTTTCCTTCTTGCGCGGCTTGCGAGTAGCCGCCTTGGGTGCTGCCATTTTCGAAATCTCCTAGATCTGGCGACGAGCGGTTACTTGCGGCCGGGCTTCTTCTTGCCGGCGACGGTGCGCTTCGGGCCCTTGCGGGTGCGAGCGTTGGTCTTCGTGCGCTGACCGCGGACGGGGAGGCCGCGACGGTGGCGCAGGCCCTCGTACGAGCCGATCTCGACCTTGCGGCGGATGTCGGCGGCCACCTCGCGGCGGAGGTCGCCCTCGACCTTGTAGGTGCCTTCGATGTGGTCGCGGAGCGCGACGAGCTGGTCGTCGCTGAGGTCCTTGACGCGGATGTCGCCGCTGATGCCGGTGGCCTTCAGCGTCTCGAGGGCGCGGGTGCGGCCCACGCCGTAGATGTAGGTCAGTGCGATCTCCACGCGCTTCTCGCGCGGGATGTCGACTCCTGCCAGACGTGCCATGGTGGCTTCTCCTGTGAGTGAGTGGAGGTGTGGAGCAACGCCGGTGCCCGGGCCTCCGACCCGAGGTGTCCTCCGCGAACGGATTCTGACGTTGCCTTCTTCAGTTCCTCGACCGGGGTCGAGAGCCGGCCGGAGCCGATGCGCGGATGCGCGAAGAGCGGATGCCTCGGGAGGCATCCGCTGCTGCGACTAGCCCTGGCGCTGCTTGTGGCGAGGGTTCGACTTGCAGATCACCATGACGCGGCCGTGGCGGCGGATGATCTTGCAGTGGTCGCAGATGCGCTTGACGCTGGGGTTGACCTTCACAGTCGGGGTTCCTTACTTCGCTGTCCTCGTACTCGCGGGATGCCGCGAGTCGTTACTTTCCGGTCAGCCGTTTACTTGTAGCGGTAGACGATCCGGCCACGGGTCAGGTCGTACGGGCTCAGCTCGACGATCACGCGGTCCTCGGGGAGGATGCGGATGTAGTGCTGGCGCATTTTTCCTGAGATGTGGGCGAGCACCTTGTGCCCGTTGGTCAACTCCACGCGGAACATGGCGTTCGGGAGCGCTTCGATGACCGATCCCTCGATCTCGATGACACCGTCTTTCTTGGCCATAGCCTCACTGTCGCTTGGGTTTCGGTTGATTCGGTCGTGCGATGATGGTGCCGCGATCGGCATGCCCGTCGGGCATGCCGAAGCCGGCGTGCAACACACCAAGGGTCAACTATAGGCGATCAGGGCTCGTTTCGCCAGTCGGATGCCGCGGCGCCGGCGCCTGCCAGCGCCTTCCCAGCCTTCACTCGAGCCTGGAGCCTCGACGTGCCCGGCTGTGCAACGAGAGACCCGTGCCCGCGGCGATCAGGACGAGACCAGCGAGCAGGCTCGCCCCGCCGAGGCTCGTGAGGCCGCCGCCGCCCGTCTCGGCGAGCGTCGAGGTGGGCGCCGTGGCGGTGGCCGTCGTCGGCTCGGTCGTGTCGGGCGCCGTCGTGGTCGGCTCGGTCGTGTCGGGCACCGTCGTGGTCGGCTCGGTCGTGGTCGGCTCGGTCGGCTCGGTCGTCGTCGGCTCGGTCGTGGGGGTGGTCGCACACTCGACGACGGTGCCGTTGAACGGGTAGGCGTGGAACTCGAGCCCCGACGTGTTCACGGAGGATTGCTGGACGAGGTTGCCCGCGACCTCGATGCGGCCGTTCGTTCCGGGCTCCTCGATCGTCGTCGTGCTCGCCGGATTGCCGACGAGGATCGACCCGGGCAGTTGGATCGTGCCGGTGAAGAGCGCCGAGCTCGCGGTCGGAACGTTCCACAGGATGCGCTGTGTGAGGTCGGCATCGAGCCCGACGCCGGCCCACGAGTTCGCATTCACGAGCGCCGCGTCGCCGACGAGGTTGATGACGATCGTGGCGCCGTCGGGGATGCCGGTCGCATTGAGCGTCACCTGACCGCCGCCGGTGCCCTGCACCGGGACATCCACATTGAAGACCTGGAGCGTCGCCGAGCCGTTGCCCTGCAAGGTGAAGCTCGTCGCGTCGACGGCGAACGAACCCGTCGCGGGTTGCTCGGCGTAGCACTGGGAGAGCGCCGTGATGTTGCCGACGCGAGGCGCGAACGCGGCCACGGCGTCGGGATCCTGCGTGATCGTCCCGACCTGGCCCGGCTGGTCGATGAGCGTCGGCTGCCCGGCCCTCGCGTTGAGCGTTCCGCCGTAGCGGACGTTGCCGGCGATGAAGATGAGCGGCGCCGGGGGGCTGCTGAACCCGCCGACCTGCAGATCGGTCGTGTCGGCGATCGTCAGGTCGCCGCCGACGAGCAGCATGTCGGACCCGGGCGGCGGCGGCACGCGCGAGCCGACGCCCACGACGCCGAGGTTGTACGTGCCCTGGATGCCGCGGTTGAACTCCGCCGACCCCATCACGACGAGGTTGCCCTCGGCCTCAGCCGAGGAGCCGAGCACCTGGAAGTCCCCGCCGACGAACACGCTGACCGCGTCGTCGAATCCGAGGAACGCGCCGTTGTGCGGCGGGATCCACTCGGTGGGGCACGCGGGTCCGAGGCACGGGTCGAGCGGCGTGTTCCCGTCGGGCAGGACCGCGAATGCCGCGGGCGTCGCCCCGACGACGAGCGCGACGCCCAGCGCCGCGACCGTGATACCGCTCCAACGTTCGACCCGTTTGCCCACGTCGCCTCCCCCGCGATCCGATTTCCCTCGGCACATCTTACGCACGGTCTCCCCGCGAACGCGGGACTCGTGCTCCGACGCCGCGCGGTCAGGAACGTTGTGCGGCGGTGACGACCTCCACGAGACGGGGATGGAGCGGATGTCCCGGCTCGATGCCCGTGACCTCGTGCACGAACCCCGGGGCATCCAGCTCGCGCAGCAGGCGCTGGAGCTCGACGCTCTCCTCGTCGCTCGGCACGTCGAACCGGAGCGCCGCCGCTATCGCCGCGACCAGTCCGTCGACCGATGCCCCGCGCGCTGCGAGGCGCGCGGCGGGCTCGATGAACCGCTCCTTGCGCGAGAGCTTGCGAAGCGGCTGCCGCCCGACCCGCTCGACCGTGTCGGGCAGCTCCGGATTCCGGAACCGGTCGAGGATGCGCGCCCGGTACGCGGCCTGCTCGTCGGCTGTGAACCCGTGGTCGGCGACGATGAGCGCACTCGTCTCCTCGAGCACGCGCGCGACGGCCGCCTCGACCGACGGGTCGGCGAGGGCGTCGCTGATCCGCTGCCGGCCGGCGAGGAACCCGAAGTACGCCGTCGACGCGTGCCCCGTGTTGACCGTGAAGAGCTTCCGCTCGATGTACGGCGCGAGCTCGTCGACGAAATGC
Organism: Agromyces protaetiae; assembly: GCF_004135405.1. Classification (NCBI taxonomy): domain Bacteria; kingdom Bacillati; phylum Actinomycetota; class Actinomycetes; order Micrococcales; family Microbacteriaceae; genus Agromyces; species Agromyces protaetiae. The sequence goes on along the minus strand of NZ_CP035491.1, from coordinate 1,544,896 downwards.
GCCCCGGGATGTCGGGTGCTGCCTCGCCGAACGGCGGCCGCTCGATCGCCCACTCGAAGAACGTCTCGACCGTGACGTCCAGCGTCTCGGTCGACGGCTGTCCTGGCACGATCCGGTCGACCGCGGTGTTCGCGAACACCGCGCGATGCGACAGCTCCGCCCACTCATAGGGCGTCGTGAGGGCGGCCGTCTCGTCGCGCAGGATGTCGGTGCCGCCGATCGCGTTCTCGCACGCCATGACGGCGAGCGGCGGAAGCCCCTCAGGCCGGGCCCGGAGCGCCGCGAGCACATGCGGTGCGATGAACCGCAGGATGCGCGGCCCGACGGCCGTCGTCACGATGTCGGCCGTCGCGAGTTCGTCGACGAGCCCCGAGGCATCCGCCCCGCTGTCGATCGCGCGGAAGCCCGTGACCACCTGATCGCGCGCGCCCGCGCCCACCTCGTGCACGGTATACGAATCGGCGGCCGCGAGGCGAGCGATGAGCGCGCTGTCGACGTCGGCGAACACGACCTCGTACCCGGCCTCGTGCAGCAGCAGCCCCACGAACCCCCGCCCGATGTTGCCCGCACCGAAGTGCACGGCCTTCATCAGTCGTTGACCTCTCCCAAGAGGGCCGCGAGCGCAGCCGCGTCGGGCGCGTCGAGGAGTTTCTGCACTTCGTCTTCGTCGGAGAAGATGATCGCGATCTTCGACAGGATGTCGAGATGCTCGTCGCCGATGCCCGCGATGCCGACGACGAACCGCGCCTCCTCGCCGCCCCAGTCGATCGGCTCGTCGTAGCGCACGAACGACAGCGCCGAGCGGATGATCGCGTCCTTCGCCTCGTTCGTGCCGTGCGGGATCGCGAGCCCGTTGCCCATGAACGTCGAGACGGACGCCTCGCGCTCGAGCATCGAGGCGACGTACTCGGGGCGCACCGCGCCCGCGGCGACGAGGATCTCCCCCGCTTCGCGGATCGCGTGCTCCTTCGAGGCTGCGCGTGCGATGGTGCGGACGTCGCCGGGTGCGAGGATCTGGTCGGTCATGCGTTGGTCCTTCGGTTCGGTGAACGGTGGCGGTGTTCGGATGCCTCGGGCCGCTGCGCGTCGGCCGTGCGACTCAGCGCACGCCCTCGGCTTCGAGCAGGTGCACGATCTCGTCGTAGCGCGGCGAGTTCATGAAGTTGTCGACCGAGATGTGCAGGGCGCTCGGCGACTTCAGCTTGGCGCGGTCGGTCAGATCCTGGTGGGTGACGACGAGGTCGATGTCGTCCTTCAGGTTCGCGATCGCCGCGTTCGTGACGGTCACCGAGTCGATGCCCGCCTTCTTGATCTTGTTCCGGAGCACCGTCGCGCCCATCGCCGACGACCCCATGCCCGCGTCGCACGCGAACACGATCGTGTGGATGGGCTTGTGCTCGAACGCGGCCTGCTCGCCTTCGTCGACGAGGTCGGCTCCCGACGCCGCGCCGGCGGCGGCGAGGTTGCCGAGCACCGTGGACTCCTTGCCCTTGTTCGCCTGGGTCTGCGCGATCGCCGCAGACAGATCGCCCGCGGCATCCCCCTTCTCGAGGTCGCGCTTGCGGCCCGCCCGCAGGATGATGCCGGCGATCAGGAACGTCACCGTCGCCGCGAGCGCGACCGACAGGTAGACGATCAGGAGGTTGCCGACGCCGCCCGCCGCCGGGCTCACCGCGGCCGCCGTGACGGCGATGATGCTCCCCGGCGCGGCCGGGAAGGCCAGACCGCCGTTCAGGATCATGTTGGTCGTGACACCGGTCGCGCCGCCCGCGATGAGGGCGAGGATCGTCATCGGCTTGCTGAGCGCGTACGGGAAGTAGATCTCGTGGATGCCGCCGAGGAACTGGATGATCGCCGCGCCGGGCGCCGACGCCTTCGCGGCGCCGACGCCGAAGAACGTGAACGCGAGGAGGAGCCCGAGGCCCGGGCCCGGGTTCGCCTCGATCAGGAACAGGATCGACTTGCCCACCTCGGTCGCCTGCTCGATGCCGAGCGGGGTGAACACGCCGTGGTTGATCGCGTTGTTCAGGAACAGCACTTTCGCGGGCTCGACGATGACCGACACGATCGGCAGCAGATTGGCCGAGACCAACCAGCCCACCGCGGTGCCGAGCACGGTGCTGACGAAGAGGATCACCGGCCCGAAGACGAAGAACCCGAGGATCGCGAGCAGCATGCCGAGGATGCCCGCCGAGAAGTTGTTCACGAGCATCTCGAAGCCGGCCTTGACCTTGCCCTCCCAGATGCGGTCCATCCACTTCGTCACGATGCCCGCGAACGGTCCCATGATCATCGCGCCGAGGAACATCGGGATGTCGGTGCCCACGATGACGCCCATCGTCGCGATCGTGGCGACCACGCCGCCGCGCTCCCCGTACACCATGCGGCCCGCGGTGTTGGCGATGAGCAGCGGCAGCAGGTACAGCACCATGGGACTCACGAGGCCGACGTACTGCGGGAAGGTCGTGCCGTCCTCGGCCTGCGCCAACTGGGTCATCGCCCCCTGCCAGCCGATCTCGTCGGCGTTGCCGAACCCGCCGAGCAGATCCGAGACGGGATGCCACTGGCCGAGCCATCCGACCGCGATGAAGAGCATCGTGATGAAGCCCCACGCGATGAACGCGGCGATGTTCGGCATGATCATGCCGCTCAGGAACGTGCCGAACTTCTGCACGGCGACGCGCGCGCCCCCCGGCTTCTTCGCGTCTGCGGATGTCGTGGTCATCTCGACCGCCTTTCGTAGGGACGGGTCACGACGCGACGACGCGCGTCTCGACAGCGGACTCTGCGGCGGCGAGTGCCGCCTGTTTGGCCCCGGCCGAGTCTTCGGCGGCGAGGGCCGCCCGGGCGAGCGCCTTCGCGTCGTCCAGGGTGAATCGTGCGAGCGATGCGCGCACGTCGGCGAGCGCCGACGGCGACATCGACAGCGTCGTCGCGCCGAGCCCGACGAGCACGACCGCGAGGAGCGGATCGGCGGCGGCCTCGCCGCAGATCCCGACCGGCTTGCCCTCGCGCGCGCCCGCCTCGCCCACGAACTCGATGAGCTTCAGGACGGCCGGATGCCACGGGCTCTGCAGGTTCGCAACGGTGCCGAGCAGTCGGTCGGCCGCCATGGCGTACTGGGTCAGGTCGTTCGTGCCGATCGAGGCGAAGTCGGTCTCGGCGAGCACCTTGTCGGCGAGGAGCGCCGCCGACGGCACCTCGACCATCACGCCGGCCGTCTTGATGCCGAGCTCGCGCGCGAGCCCGGTGAAGTACCGCGTCTCCTCGACGGTCGCCACCATGGGCGCCATCACCCAGAGGTCGGCGTCGGTCGAGGCATCCGCCGCCGCGAGCGCCGTGAGCTGCTCACGCAGGATCGTCTCGGAATGCCGGAGCGCCCGGATGCCTCTGAGCCCGAGTGCCGGGTTCTCTTCATCGGCGTCGTTCAAGAACGCGAGCGGCTTGTCGGCGCCCGCGTCGAGGGCGCGCACGACGACTTTCTTGCCCGCGAACGCCGTCAGGAGCCGCGTGTACTGCTCCTGCTGCTCGGCGATCGAGGGCGCCCGCTCGGCGTCGAGGAAGAGGAACTCGGTGCGGAAGAGGCCGACCCCTTCGGCCCCCTTCTCGAGCGCCTCGGCCGAGCCGTCGGCCGAGCCGAGGTTCGCGAGGAGCGGCACGGCTGTGCCGTCGGCGAGGGCACCCGGCGTCACAGGGGCGGATGCCGCGCGCTCGCGCTCCGCGATCCGCTCGCGTGCCTCGCCCACCTGGACCGCCGTCGGGTTCTGGACGACGACGTCGCGCTCGGCGTCGACGATGACCGAGTCGCCGTCGGCGAGATCCGTCGCGCCCGCCGCGCCCACGATCGCGACGATCGACTTCTCGCGGGCGAGGATCGCCGTGTGGCTCGTCGGCCCGCCGTCGATCGTCACGAGGGCGAGCACCTGCGACAGGTCGAGGGTCGCCGTGTCGGCCGGCGCCAGATCGCGCGCGACGAGCACGAACGGATGTCCCGGATCGGGCACGCCCGGAGCCGGCACCTTCAAGAGATTCGCGACCACCCTCTGCGAGACGTCGTCGAGATCGGTGGCGCGCTCCCCATGTACCCGCCCATGCCGACGAGCAGGTCGCGGAACGCCGCGAACGCCTCGAACACGGCGCGCTCGGCCGTCTTGCCCGAGGCGAGCCGCTGCACGACGTCGTCCATGAGCGTCGGGTCCTCGGCCATGAGCGCCTGCGCCTCGAGCACGTCCTTCGCCGCGCCGCCCGCAGCCGCCCCGCGGTGCTGCAGGTCGGCCGCGACGACCGAGACCGACGCTCGGGCGCGCTCCTCCTCGCGTTGCGGATCGAGGTGGCTCGGCCGGTCGACCGGCTCGGGCAACCGCTCCGCCATCCGCACCACGGAGCCCACGGCCACCCCTTGACCGATCCCCGTGCCCTGGATTTCGTTCACACTGCACTCCCGTCTGCGTCGACGGAAGACGGATGCTTAACCTACTCGTCGTGGTCGGTGGTGAGCAGTTCGACCAGTTCGTCGAGCACGCGCTCTTCGTCGCCGCCCTCGACGGCGAGGGTGACCTCGTCGTCGTGGTTGATCCCCTGCGAGATCACCGCGAGGATGCTGGCCGCGTTCACCGGGGCGCCGTCGCCCTTCGCGATCGTGACCTTGGCGCCCGACGCTGCAGCCGCCTGGGTGAAGAGCTTCGCCGGCCGTGCGTGCAGGCCGTGCGACGAGCCGATTCGAACAGTGCGCTCCACGATTCCCCCGGTTCCAGGTAGCTAGGGTCCGTCCCCCGTTGTGGTTTCACCCTAGCCCGCGTGCCGCCCTCAGGGAATGTCATCGCGCCGCCGCGTCGCGACCCTCGCCGGTCGAGGAGCGACGCAGGAGCGTATCGAGACCGAGGCGAACGCCTACGGAATCGGAACCGGCACGACGCCGTACGGCTCGAGCGCGGCGGCGCCGCCGTCTTCGGCCGTCAGCACCCAGATGCCGCCCTCGTGCACGGCGACGGAGTGCTCGACGTGCGCGGCGTCTGCGCCGTCGACCGTCACGACCGTCCAGTCGTCGTCGAGCACGTCGGTCTCGATGGATCCCGCGACGATCATCGGCTCGATCGCGACGACGAGGCCCGGCTTGACGGCCGGGCCGCGGCGGTCGACGCGGTAGTTGAACACGGGCGGCTCTTCGTGCATGGTGCGGCCGATGCCGTGGCCGACGTAGTCGGTCAGGATGCCGTAGCGGCGCCCCTCGCGCTCTTCGGCGCGCACTGCGTCTTCGATCGCGGCGCCGACCTCGTTGAGGTGGCTCGCGCTCGCGAGCGCCGCGACGCCCGTCCACAGCGCGTGGTCGGTCACGCGGGCGAGCTCTTCGCGGGCCGCGACGAGCGCGGGCCGCGCCGGGTCGGGCAGGACGAGCGTGAACGCCGAGTCGCCGTTCCAGCCGTCGACCTCGGCGCCGCCGTCGACCGACACGATGTCGCCGGGCCCGAACGGGCGATCGCCCGGGATGCCGTGGACGACCTCGTGGTCGACCGACACGCACAGCGTGTGGCGGTACCCCGGCACGAGCTGGAAATTCGAGCGGCCGCCGAGCTCGGTGATCACCCGGTTCGCGGCCGCGTCGAGCTCGAGCGGCGTCGCCCCGACACGCAGCAGCCGCCGCGCCTCGGCGAGTGCGGCGGCTGTGGCCAGGCCGGCTGCGCGCATGGCGCGCAGCTCGGCCGGGGACTTGTAGATCGACTTGCGGAACACGCGGATTCGAGGCTCAGGCCGCGCCGGAGCGCCGAGGGCGGAGGCCGCGCGTAGCGAGCCCCGCGAAGATGCGCTCCGTGACCTCGTCGAGCGTGCCGACGCCGTCGACCGCGAGCACGAGCCCGCGGGCGCGGTAGCCGTCGAGGATCGGAGCCGTCTCGCGCTCGTAGATCGAGAGACGGTTCGCGATGACCTCTTCGGTGTCGTCGGTGCGGCCCTGCTCGATCGCGCGGCGGCTGATGCGCGCGATCGACTCGTCGCGCGGCACCTCGAGTTCGATGACGGCGTCGAGCGACTCGCCACGCCCATCGAGGAACGCGTCGAGGTCGGCGACCTGACCGAGGTTGCGCGGGTAGCCGTCGAGAAGGAAGCCCTCGGCTGCGTCGCTCTGCGCGAGGCGGTCGCGCACGAGCTCGCTCGTGAGCTCGTCGGGAACGAGGTCGCCCGCTTCGATGATCGCCTGGACGCGCTTGCCGAGCTCGGTGCCGCCGGCGACGTTCGCGCGGAAGATGTCGCCGGTGGCGACCTGGGGCACACCGAACGCGCTCGCGACGATGACGCCCTGGGTGCCCTTGCCCGAGCCCTGCGGGCCGACGATGAGGAGACGTGCGGTCATCGGAGGAGCCCTTCGTAGTGGCGCTGCTGAAGCTGCGCGTCGATCTGCTTCACGGTCTCGAGGCCGACGCCCACGATGATGAGGATCGACGCACCGCCGAACGGGAAGTTCTGATTCGCCCCCACCAACGCGAACGCGATGAGCGGGATGAGCGCGATGAGACCGAGGTAGAGCGCGCCCGGGAGCGTGATGCGGGTGAGCACGTAGTCGAGGTACTCGGCCGTCGGACGACCCGCGCGGATGCCGGGGATGAAGCCGCCGTACTTCTTCATGTTCTCGGCGACCTCGTCGGGGTTGAACGTGATCGCGACGTAGAAGTACGTGAAGCCCACGATCAGCACCAGGTACAGGAGCATGTAGAGCGGGTGATCGCCCTTGGTGAGGTAGTTCTGGATCCAGACGACCCACGCCTGCGGCTCCTGGCCCGGCGCCGGCTGGTTGAACTGCGCGATGAGCGCGGGCAGGTACAGCAGCGACGACGCGAAGATGACCGGCACGACGCCCGCCATGTTCACCTTGATCGGGATGTAGGTGTTGTTGCCGCCGTACGTGCGACGGCCGACCATGCGCTTGGCGTACTGCACCGGGATACGGCGCTGCGACTGCTCGACGAAGACGACCGCGACGACGATCACGAGGCCCACGAGGAGCACGATCGCGAACGTGTCCCAACCGCGCGCCGTGGCGATGGCCGCGAGCGACGTCGGGAAGCTCGCCGCGATCGACGTGAAGATGAGCAGCGACATGCCGTTGCCGATGCCGCGCTCGGTGACGAGCTCGCCGAGCCACATGATGAGACCCGTGCCGGCGGTCATCGTGACGACCATGAGCAGGATCGCGTACCACGCGTCGTTCGTGATGAGCTGCGAGCACTCGGGGGCCGAGGCGCCGCTGAAGAGCGCACCGCTGCGGGCGACCGTGATGAGCGTCGTCGACTGGAGGACGCCGAGCGCGATCGTGAGGTAGCGGGTGTACTGCGTGAGACGCGACTGGCCCGCCTGGCCCTCCTTGTAGAGGGTCTCGAAGTGGGGGATGACCACGCGCAGCAGCTGCACGATGATCGACGCGGTGATGTACGGCATGATGCCGAGCGCGAAGATCGAGAGCTGCAGGAGCGCGCCGCCCGAGAACACGTTCACGAGCTCGTAGAGCCCGGACGCGTCACCGGAGGTCGAGGCGAGACACGCCTGCACGTTGCCGAAGTCCACGAACGGGGCGGGGATGAACGAGCCCAGGCGGAACAGGGCGACAATGCCCAAGGTGAAGCCGATCTTCCTTCGAAGATCGGGGGTGCGGAAGATGCGCCCGATGGCGTTGAACACTCGTCCTCCTGTAGCTCCGTCGTGGAGTCAGTCTTGAAATGGCTCGAGCCTGTCGAGACACCCGTGAATCATACGCGAGGTCTCGACAGGCTCGAACCAGAGCCGGGGCTCGGTCTTACTTGACCGAGCCGCCGGCGGCCACGATCTTCTGCTCGGCGGAACCCGAGACCTTGTCGACCGTGACGTTGAGCTTCACCTGGATGTCGCCGTTGCCGAGCACCTTGACGCGCTCGTTCTTGCGCACAGCGCCCTTGGCGACGAGGTCGGCGGTGGTGACATCGCCGCCCTTCGGGTAGAGCTCCGCGAGCTTGTCCAGGTTGACCACCTGGTACTCGACGCGGAACGGGTTCTTGAAGCCGCGGAGCTTCGGCGCACGCATGTGGTACGGAAGCTGTCCACCCTCGAAGCCGACGCGCACCGTGTTGCGGGCCTTGGTGCCCTTGGTGCCGCGACCGGCGGTCTTGCCCTTCGAACCCTCACCGCGACCGACGCGGGTCTTGTCCTTCTTGGCGCCGGGCGCCGGACGGAGGTGGTGCACCTTGAGCACGGGCTCGCGCTGCTCCACGACGTCCTTCTTCTCGGCGGCCTTCTTGGCGGGGGCTTTCTTCGCCGGAGCCTTCTCAGCTGCGGCCTTGGCCGGAGCCTTCTTCGCCGGGGCCTTCTTGGGGCCTCGACGGTCTCCTCGGCGACGTTCTTCTCGTCAGCCATTAGTCAATCTCCTCAACCTTCACGAGGTGGGCGACGGTCCGGACGTAGCCGCGGTTCTGCGGCGTGTCCTCGCGCACGACCGAGTCGCCGATGCGCTTGAGACCGAGGCTGCGCAGCGTGTCGCGCTGGTACTGCTTCTCGCTCACCTTGGACTTGATCTGGGTCACCTTGAGCTGCTTGGCCATCAGGCACCTGCCTTCGCTGCTGCGGCGGCCTCGGCCGCCTGTGCCTCGGCACGCAGGATGCGGGCCGGCGCGACCTCGTCGTAGTCGAGACCACGGCGGGCGGCGACGGCACGGGGCTCTTCGAGCTGCTTGAGCGCCTCGACGGTCGCGTGCACGATGTTGATCGTGTTCGACGAACCGAGCGACTTGCTCAGCACGTCGTGGACGCCCGCGCACTCGAGGACGGCGCGCACCGGACCACCGGCGATGACACCGGTACCGGGAGCGGCCGGACGGAGCAGGACGACACCTGCCGCAGCCTCGCCCTGGACGGGGTGGGGGATCGACGAACCGACGCGAGGCACGCGGAAGAAGTTCTTCTTCGCCTCCTCGACGCCCTTCGAGATCGCGGTCGGAACCTCGCGCGCCTTGCCGTAGCCGACGCCGACGAGTCCGTTGCCGTCACCCACGACGACGAGCGCCGTGAAGCTGAAGCGACGGCCGCCCTTGACGACCTTCGACACGCGGTTGATGGTGACGACGCGCTCGAGGAACTGGCTCTTCTCGGCGTCGCGGGCACCGCGGTCGCGGCCCTGGCCGCGGTCGCCGCGGCCGCCGCCACGACGGCCCTCGCGCTCGTTGCGCTGGGGCTCGCTCGATGCGGCCGTCTCGACGGGTGCCTCTGCGGTGGTCACCTCGGTCTCCTTCACAATGTTGTCGCTCACAGGTTCAGCCCTGCCTCTCGTGCGCCTTCGGCGATCGCTGCGACACGACCGGCGAACTTGTTGCCGCCACGGTCGAACACGACCTCTTCGATGCCGGCCTGCTTGGCGCGCTCAGCGACCAGTTCGCCGACCTTCTTGGCCTTGGCGGTCTTGTCGCCGTCGAACGCGCGGAGGTCGGCCTCCATGGTCGAGGCGGATGCCACGGTGATGCCCTTGCTGTCGTCGACGACCTGCACGAAGACGTGGCGGGCCGAACGGTTCACGACGAGACGGGGGCGCACCTCGGTGCCGACGATCTTCTTGCGAAGGCGTGCGTGGCGGCGCGAACGCTGTGCCGACTTGCTCTTCACAGCCATGATTACTTACCAGCCTTTCCGGCCTTGCGACGCACGACCTCGCCGGCGTAGCGGATGCCCTTGCCCTTGTACGGCTCGGGCTTCTTGATCTTGCGGATGTTGGCGGCGGTCTCGCCGACGGCCTGCTTCGAGATGCCGGCGACCGTGAGCTTGTTGTTGCCTTCGACGGTCAACGTGATGCCCTCGGGAGCGTCGACCGTGACCGGGTGCGAGAAGCCGAGGGCGAACTCGACCGAGGTGCCCTTCTGGGCGACGCGGTAACCGGTGCCGACGATCTCGAGGCCCTTGCTGTATCCCTCGGTCACGCCGAGGATGTCGTTGGCGATGAGCGTGCGGGTGAGGCCGTGGAGCGAACGCGAAGCGCGCTCGTCGTCGGGACGGGTCACGACGACCTGGTTGTCCTCGACCTTGACCTCGATGGGGCTCGCGACAGTGAGCGAGAGCTCGCCCTTCGGGCCCTTGACGGTGACGGCTGCGCCGTCGATCTTCACGTCGACACCGGCGGGGATGTCGATGGGGAGTCGTCCGATTCGTGACATGGAGGGATCACCAAACGTAGGCGAGGACTTCCCCACCCACGCCCTTCTTCTCGGCCTGGCGGTCGGTGAGCAGACCGCTGGAAGTGGACAGGATCGCGACGCCGAGGCCGCCGAGCACCTTGGGCAGCTCGGTCGACTTCGCGTAGACGCGGAGACCGGGCTTGGAGACCCGCTTGATGCCGGCGATGGAACGCTCGCGGTTGGGGCCGAACTTGAGGGTCATCGTGAGGGTCTTGCCGACACGTGCATCGGTCACCTCGAAGTCCGCGATGTAGCCTTCGCCCTTGAGGATCTCGGCGATGTGGCCCTTGAGCTTCGAGTGGGGCATCGACACGGTGTCGTGGTGCGCCGAGTTCGCGTTGCGAAGGCGCGTCAGCATGTCAGCGACCGGATCGGTCATCGTCATGACGGTGTTTCCTATCGTTCACCAGGTTTCAGGACCCGTTACACGGGGACTGACCTGTGGTGGTGGCGGAACGCGGTTGCGTCCGCCGAATGCCCGCGCCCGCCGGTTCCCCGAGGGGAACCGGCCGGCGCAAAGCACAAACTCGTAGAGTCTACTACGCGTTGTCGGCCGTCTTGAACGGGAAGCCGAGCGCCTTGAGCAGCGCGCGACCCTCGTCATCGCTCTTGGCAGTGGTCACCACGGTGATGTCCATGCCGCGAACTCGGTCGATCTTGTCCTGGTTGATCTCGTGGAAGACGCTCTGCTCCGTGAGACCGAAGGTGTAGTTGCCGTTGCCGTCGAACTGACGGTCGCTCAGACCGCGGAAGTCCCGGATACGGGGCAGCGCGAGCGAGAGCAGGCGGTCGAGGAACTCCCACATGCGGTCGCCGCGAAGCGTCACGTGGGTGCCGATGGGCTGGCCCTCGCGGAGCTTGAACTGGGCGATCGACTTGCGGGCCTTGGTGACCTGCGGCTTCTGACCCGTGATCAGGGTGAGGTCGGCGATCGCACCGTCGATGATCTTGCCATCGCGCGCGGCCTCGCCGACACCCATGTTCACGACGATCTTCACGAGGCCCGGCACCTGGTGCGGGTTCGTGTAGCCGTTGTCCTCCGTGAGCGCCTTGACGATCTCGGTCTTGTACTTCTGCTTGAGGCGCGGCTGGATCTTGCCAGCGGGCGCGGCAGTTGCGGTGTCGCTCATTACAGGTCCTTACCTGACTTCTTGGCGTACCGGACGCGAACCGTCTTGGTGACGCCGTCCTTCGTGACGGTCTCGTTGCGGAAACCGACGCGGGTCGGCTTCTTCGACTCGGGGTCGACGATCGCGACGTTCGACACGTGGATCGGAGCCTCGTGCGTCTCGATGCCGCCCGTCTTCGAGCCGCGCTGGGTCTGGCCGACCTTCACGTGCTTGGTGACGTAGTTGACGCCCTCGACGACGACGCGGTTCTGCTCGGGGATGACCTCGATGACGCGACCCTGCTTGCCGCGGTCTCCGCCGCGGGCCTGGGTGCGACCCGAGATGACCTGGACCAGGTCGCCCTTCTTGATGTTCGCCATGATTTAGATGACCTCCGGCGCCAGCGAGACGATCTTCATGAACTTCTTGTCGCGGAGCTCGCGACCGACCGGACCGAAGATGCGGGTGCCGCGGGGGTCGCCATCGTTCTTGAGGATGACTGCGGCGTTCTCGTCGAACTTGATGTAGGAGCCGTCGGGACGACGGGTCTCCTTGACGGTGCGGACGATGACGGCCTTGACGACGTCGCCCTTCTTGACGTTGCCACCGGGGATCGCGTCCTTGACCGTGGCGACGATGACGTCACCGAGGCCGGCGTAGCGACGCTTCGAGCCGCCGAGAACGCGAATGGTGAGCAGCTCCTTGGCGCCGGTGTTGTCGGCGACCTTGACTCGTGATTCCTGCTGAAGCACTGTGCACTCCTTCTTTCAAGCAAGCCGTGAGGCTTACTTGGCCTTCTCGACGATTTCGACGAGGCGCCAGCGCTTGGTGGCGCTCAGCGGACGGGTCTCGGAGATGACGACGAGGTCGCCGATGCCGGCGGTGTTCTGCTCGTCGTGCGCCTTGATCTTCGAGCTACGGCGGATGACCTTGCCGTAGAGGGGGTGCTTCACGCGGTCCTCGACCTCGACGACGATGGTCTTCTCCATCTTGTCGCTGACGACGTAGCCGCGGCGCACCTTGCGGTAGCCACGAGCCTCGGTGGCCTCGACGGCGACCTCGGCTGCAGCAGCCTTCTTGGTCTCAGCCATGATCAGGCCTCCTTGGTCTCTGCGGTCTCAGCCGGGGCTTCTGCCTCGGCCTTGGCCTTCTTGGTCTTCTTCGCGGCGGCCGGAGCTGCCTCGACGGGAGCCGGCGTCGCACGGATCCCGAGCTCGCGCTCACGGATCACGGTGTAGATGCGGGCGATGTCCTTCTTGACCGCGCGGAGGCGGCCGTGGCTCTCGAGCTGACCGGTGGCGGCCTGGAAGCGCAGGTTGAACAGCTCTTCCTTGGCCTTCTTCAGCTCGTCGACGAGACGCTCGTCTTCGAAGGTGTCGAGCTCGAGCGACTCGAGCCCCTTGGTTCCGACGGCCATTATGCGTCGCCCTCCTCGCGCTTGATGATGCGTGCCTTGAGGGGCAGCTTGTGGATGGCACGGGTCATGGCCTCGCGAGCGAGCTGCTCGGAGACGCCCGAGACCTCGAAGAGGACTCGACCCGGCTTGACGTTGGCGACCCACCACTCGGGCGAACCCTTACCGGAACCCATTCGGGTTTCGGCCGGCTTCTTCGTGAGCGGACGGTCGGGGTAGATGTTGATCCACACCTTGCCGCCACGCTTGATGTGACGCGTCATGGCGATACGAGCGGACTCGATCTGACGGTTGGTCACGTACGCGGGGGTCAGGGCCTGGATGCCGAACTCGCCGAAGGAAACCTTCGTGCCGCCGGTGGCCTGGCCCGAACGGCCGGGGTGGTGCTGCTTGCGGTACTTGACTCGACGGGGAATCAACATGGTTATGCCTCAACTCCTGCGGTCGCCGGCTGCTCGGCCTTGGGGGCGCGGTCGCGGCGGGGACGGTCGTTGCGCTCACGCGACGGCTTCTGCGAAGCCTGCTCGCGAGCGAGTTCCTTGTTGGTGATGTCGCCCTTGTAGATCCAGACCTTCACGCCGATGCGGCCGAAGGTGGTCTTGGCCTCGTAGAAGCCGTAGTCGATGTTCGCGCGGAGCGTGTGCAGGGGCACACGGCCTTCGCGGTAGAACTCCGACCGGCTCATCTCGGCGCCGCCGAGGCGGCCCGACACCTGGATCCGGATGCCCTTGGCGCCGGCGCGCTGGGCGCCCTGCAGGCCCTTGCGCATCGCGCGGCGGAACGCCACACGAGCGGAGAGCTGCTCGGCGATGCCCTGGGCGACGAGCTGGGCGTCGGCCTCGGGGTTCTTGACCTCGAGGATGTTGAGCTGGATCTGCTTGCCGGTGAGCTTCTCGAGGTCGGCGCGGATGCGCTCGGCCTCGGCGCCGCGGCGGCCGATCACGATGCCGGGACGGGCCGTGTGGATGTCCACGCGGACGCGGTCGCGGGTGCGCTCGATCTCGATGCGGCTGACGCCGGCGCGGTCGAGCGACGTCTGGAGCAGACGACGGATCTTGACATCCTCGGCGAGGTAGTCGGCGTAGCGCTGACCGGGCTTCGTCGAGTCGGAGAACCAACGCGACACATGGTCGGTGGTGATGCCGAGACGGAAGCCGTACGGGTTGACCTTCTGGCCCATTACTTCGTACCCTCCTCGGGCGTGGCGAGGACCACGGTGATGTGGCTCGTGCGCTTGTTGATGCGGAAGGCACGACCCTGCGCACGCGGCTGGAAACGCTTGAGGGTGGTGCCCTCATCGACGAATGCACGCGCGACGTAGAGGTCCTGCTCGTCCAGGTAGGTGTTCGTGGCATCGGCCTTGACGCGAGCGTTCGCGATGGCCGAAGCGACGAGCTTGTACACGGGCTCGCTCGCACCCTGCGGGGCGAACTTCAGGATGGCGAGCGCCTCCTGAGCCTGCTTGCCGCGGATCAGGTTGACGACGCGGCGAGCCTTCATGGGGGTGACGCGGATGTGTCGCACGCGGGCGATCGACTCCACCATTTCTTCCTCCTTCACACCACCGCGTTAGCGGCGGCGGCCCTTCTTGTCGTCCTTCACGTGTCCACGGAAGGTGCGAGTGGGGGCGAACTCGCCGAGCTTGTGGCCCACCATGGTCTCGGTGACGAACACCGGGATGTGCTTGCGGCCGTCGTGCACGGCGATCGTGTGGCCGAGCATGGCCGGAATGATCATCGAGCGACGCGACCACGTCTTGATGACGTTCTTCGTGCCGGCTTCGTTCTGGACGACGACCTTGCGAAGCAGGTGCTCGTCGACGAAGGGGCCCTTCTTGAGACTGCGAGGCATCTTCTCTTACTCCTACTTGCGCTTCTTGCCGGCGGTGCGACGACGGACGATGAGCTTGTCGCTTTCCTTGTTGGGGCGACGGGTGCGGCCCTCGGGCTGGCCCCAGGGGCTCACCGGGTGACGACCACCGGAGGTCTTGCCCTCACCACCACCGTGCGGGTGGTCGATCGGGTTCATCGCGACACCGCGGACGGTCGGGCGGACGCCCTTCCAGCGCTTGCGGCCGGCCTTGCCCCAGTTGATGTTCGACTGCTCGGCGTTGCCGACCTCGCCGATCGTGGCGCGGCAGCGCGCGTCGACGTTGCGGATCTCGCCCGACGGCAGGCGGAGCTGCGCGTAGGGGCCGTCCTTGGCGACGAGGCGGACCGACGCACCGGCCGAACGGGCCAGCTTCGCGCCGCCGCCGGGGCGGAGCTCGATCGCGTGGATCACGGTACCGGTGGGGATGTTGCGCAGCGGCAGGTTGTTGCCCGGCTTGATGTCGGCGTTGGGGCCCGACTCGATGGGGTCGCCCTGCTGGAGCTTGTTCGGCGCGAGGATGTAGCGCTTCGTGCCGTCGATGAAGTGCAGGAGCGCGATGCGAGCCGTCCGGTTGGGGTCGTACTCGATGTGCGCGACCTTGGCGGGCACGCCGTCCTTGTCGTTGCGACGGAAGTCGATGACGCGGTACTGGCGCTTGTGGCCACCGCCGATGTGGCGGGTGGTGATGCGGCCCTGGTTGTTGCGTCCACCGGTCTTGGAGAGCGGGCGGAGCAGCGACTTCTCAGGCGTCGAGCGGGTGATCTCGGCGAAGTCGGCGACCGACGAGCCGCGGCGGCCCGGGGTCGTGGGCTTGTACTTGCGAATAGCCATTGTTTTCTATGCTCCTCAGCCGACAGCCGTGAAGATGTCGATGGAACCGGACTTCAGGGTCACGATCGCGCGCTTGGTGTCCTTGCGCTTGCCGATGCCGAAGCGGGTCCGACGGGTCTTGCCCTGACGGTTCAGGGTGTTGATCGACGCCACCTGGACGTTGAAGATCTTCTCGATCGCGAGCTTGATCTCGGTCTTGTTCGAGCGGGGGTCCACGATGAACGTGTACTTGCCCTCGTCGATCAGGCCGTAGCTCTTCTCGGAGACGACCGGCGCGATGATGATGTCGCGGGGGTCCTTGTTGTGCGCGGCGCTCATGCCGAGACCTCTTCCTTTTTGGCCGACTTCGAGGCGATGAACGACTCGAGCGCTGCCTTGGTGAAGACGACGTCGTCGGAGACGACCACGTCGTATGCGTTCAGCTGGTCGGCCGCGAGCACGTGGACCGACTCGATGTTGCGGACGGCGCGCTGCGAGAGCTCGTCTTCGCGGCCGATGACCACGAGGAAGCGCTTGGCCGGGGCCACCTTGCCGAGGAGCGCGACGGCGTCCTTGGTCTTGGGGGTTTCGGACGCGGCGAACGTCTCGACGGCGTGGATGCGGCCCGCGCGGGCGCGGTCGCTCAGCGTGCCGAGGAGCGCGGCGGCGATCATCTTCTTGGGGGTGCGCTGCGAGTAGTCACGCGGCTGCGGGCCGTGGACCGTGCCGCCGCCCTTGTGCTCGGGAGCACGGACGGAGCCCTGACGCGAACGGCCGGTGCCCTTCTGCTTGAAGGGCTTGCGGCCCGAACCCGACACCTCGCCGCGGTTCTTGGTCTTGTGGGTGCCCTGGCGCGCGGCGGCGAGCTGCGCCGTCACGACCTGGTGGATGAGCGGGACGTTGGTCTGCACGTCGAAGATGTCGGCGGGCAGCTCGATCGAGCCGGACTTCTTGCCGGTCACGTCGAGGACGTCGATGGTGTTGGCGGTAGCCATGGACTACGCCCCCTTCACAGCGTTGCGGACGAACACGAGACGGCCGCGCGCACCGGGGACGGCGCCCTTGACGAGCAGCAGGCCCTTCTCGGCGTCGACCGCGTGCACGCGGAGGTTGAGGACGGTCACTCGCTCGCCGCCCATACGGCCGGCCATGCGCATGCCCTTGAAGACGCGGCTGGGCGTCGAGGACGCGCCGATCGAGCCGGGCTTGCGGTGGTTGCGGTGCGAACCGTGCGATGCCGAGACGCCCTTGAAGTTGTGGCGCTTCATGACACCGGCGAAGCCCTTGCCCTTCGAGGTGCCGACGACGTCGACCAGCTGGCCGGCTTCGAAGGTGCCCTCGACGGTGAGCTCCTGGCCGTTCGAGTACGACGCGGCGTCAGCCGTGCGGACCTCGGTCACGTGGCGGCGCGGCGTGACGCCGGCGGCCTCGTAGTGGCCCTGGAGGGGCTGCGTGACCTTGCGGGGGTCGATCGCACCGGCGGCGATCTGGACGGCGTTGTAGCCGTCCTTCTCGGGCGTGCGGATCTGCGTGACCACATTGGGGGCGATCTCGATGACGGTCACGGGGACGAGCTTGTTGTTCTCGTCCCAGACCTGGGTCATGCCGAGCTTGGTGCCGAGCAGACCCTTCACGTTCTTGGTAGCGGTGGACATCAGATACCTCAGAGCTTGATCTCGATGTTGACGTCGGCCGGAAGGTCGAGTCGCATGAGCGAGTCGACGGCCTTGGGCGTCGGGTCGACGATGTCGATCAGACGCTTGTGCGTGCGCATCTCGAAGTGCTCGCGGCTGTCCTTGTACTTGTGGGGCGAACGGATGACTGCGATCACGTTCTTCTCCGTCGGAAGCGGCACCGGGCCGACGACCGTGGCGCCCGCGCGGGTCACCGTGTCGACGATCTTGCGTGCCGAGCTGTCGATGACCTCGTGGTCATACGACTTCAGTCGAATGCGGATCTTCTGTCCCGCCATGTCGAACTCTCTCTCTGTCAAGGCGTCATACCCCTTCCGAGGGCATCGGACGCCGCGTAGTACTGATGAAGCACCACTGTTCTGCTGTCAACGACCGTTGATCGAGCCTGTCGAAGGCACCCCGCTCACGCGCAATAGCACAGTTGCGATGGCCTCGACACACTCGACCTTCGAGTCTCCGACTCCCCGTGCGTGCTCGCGCCCGCGCGTGACGCACGGATTTCTCCGTGCGTCGTGGTGTCGGTTGTCGTGTTCTGCTGCCCGCGGCCTAACCTGACCCTGTCGCTCCCCGCGGAATACTCCGTGCGGAACCGGTGGTTATGCACTGCCTGGCAGTGATCCGAACGGCGCGCGGCAAGGCACACCGAATGGAATGTTGAACTCAACGAGTTTGCCACATTCGGGGCATCCGTGCAACCCGGGCGTGTCGCGCTCCGAAGACCCCCGGCTGACTCACAGCCCCGGCGTCACAGGGCGCCGCCGCGTCCGTCGAGAGCGCATGATTGAACCAGCACCCTGCACACACGAAAGGCAACGACATGACGGATGTCTCGCACGAGCCCAGCACGATCGCCGGCACCGGGAGCGTCTCGGCGACCCGCGTCGCACCTCGCATCTACGAGGCGCGCAACGAGCGGGGTGCGAGCGTCGTCGTGGGCGGCTCCGAACTCGACGGCACGCACTTCACGCCCGGCGAGCTCCTGAAGCTCGCGCTCATCACGTGCGCGGGCCTCTCGACCGACCGCGTGATCTCGCGCCGGCTTGGCGACGACTACCGCGTGACCCTGTGGGCGCACGGGCTCTCGGACCCCGACTCGAACGCGTACGAGCGCATCGGCGAAGAGATGCTCCTCGACCTGTCGTCGCTCTCTGCCGACGACCGCTCGAAGCTCATCGGCATCATCGGGCGCGCGATCGACCAGGGCTGCACCGTCAAGCGTTCGGTCGACGAGCAGATCGAGGTCGGCCTCGTCGTCGACGGCGAGACGGTGCACTGACCCGGGAGACGACGAACGGGGCCGCGCCCGAAGGCGCGACCCCGTTCGAGATCGAGTAAGCGGACTTACTTGACGATCTTGGTGACCGTACCGGCACCGACCGTGCGACCACCCTCACGGATGGCGAAGCCGAGGCCCTCCTCCATGGCGATGGGCTGGATGAGCTCGACCGTCATGTCGGTGGTGTCGCCGGGCATGACCATCTCGGTGCCCTCGGGCAGCGTGATGACGCCGGTGACGTCCGTGGTGCGGAAGTAGAACTGCGGACGGTAGTTCGCGTAGAACGGGTTGTGACGCCCGCCTTCCTCCTTGGAGAGGATGTACGCGGTGCCCTCGAAGTTCGTGTGCGGGGTGACCGAGCCGGGGGCCACGACGACCTGGCCGCGCTCGACGTCCTCGCGCTTGGTGCCGCGGAGCAGGAGACCGCAGTTCTCGCCGGCCCAGGCCTCGTCGAGCTGCTTGTGGAACATCTCGATACCCGTGACCGTGGTCTTCTGCGTCGGGCGGATGCCGACGATCTCGACCTCGGAGTTGATCTTCAGCGTGCCGCGCTCGGCGCGACCCGTGACGACCGTGCCACGACCGGTGATGGTGAAGACGTCCTCGACGGGCATGAGGAACGGCTTGTCCTTGTCACGCACGGGGTCGGGGATGAAGTCGTCGACGGCCGTCATGAGGTCGAGGATGGACTGCGTCCACTTCTCGTCGCCCTCGAGCGCCTTGAGGCCCGAGACGCGCACGACGGGGGCGTCCTCGGCGAAGCCCTGGCTGGCGAGGAGCTCGGAGACCTCGAGCTCGACGAGCTCCAGGATCTCCTCGTCGTCGACCATGTCGGCCTTGTTGAGCGCGACGAGCAGGTACGGCACGCCGACCTGCTTGGCGAGCAGGACGTGCTCGCGCGTCTGCGCCATGGGGCCGTCGGTCGCCGCGACCACGAGGATCGCGCCGTCCATCTGAGCCGCACCGGTGATCATGTTCTTGATGTAGTCGGCGTGACCAGGGGCGTCGACGTGCGCGTAGTGGCGCTTCGGCGTCTCGTACTCGACGTGCGAGATGTTGATCGTGATGCCGCGCTGGCGCTCCTCGGGAGCCGAGTCGATCGACGCGAAGTCGCGCTGCACGTTGGTGGCCGACGGGTACTTGTCGGCGAGCACCTTCGAGATGGCGGCGGTGAGCGTCGTCTTGCCGTGGTCGACGTGACCGATCGTGCCGATGTTGACGTGCGGCTTGGTCCGCTCGAACTTGGCCTTAGCCACTGTGGGTCCTCCTCAGGACTCATGCAGCCGTGCCGGGCGCCGGATTGCGCTCGGTCGACTACGGGGTTGTGTTGATATGTTACGCGACCCGGCTGGGTCGTGCGGGCGGGGCCGGAAATGCCCCTGGTGAGGGGGCTATTCGCCCTTGTTCTTCTGGACGATCTCGTCGGCGACAGCCTTCGGGACCTCCGCGTAGCTCTCGAACTCCATCGAGTACACGGCGCGGCCCGAGGTCTTCGACCGCAGGTCGCCGATGTACCCGAACATCTCCGAGAGCGGGACGTGCGCACGCACGACCTTCACACCGGCGGCGTCCTCCATGGACTGGATCTGGCCGCGGCGCGAGTTCAGGTCGCCGATGACGTCGCCCATGTACTCCTCGGGAGTACGGACCTCGACGGCCATCAGCGGTTCGAGCAGGACAGGGTTCGCCTTGCGAGCGGCCTCCTTGAAGCCCATCGAGCCGGCGATCTTGAACGCCATCTCCGACGAGTCGACGTCGTGGGCGGCACCGTCGGTGAGGGTCGCCTTGACGCCCACCATCGGGTAGCCCGCGAGGATGCCGTACTGCATGGCGTCCTGGAAGCCGGCGTCGACCGAGGGGATGTACTCGCGGGGCACGCGACCGCCGGTGACGGCGTTCACGAACTCGTACGTCTTGTCGCCCTCGACCTCGAGCGGCTCGAGCGCGAACTGGATCTTCGCGAACTGACCCGAACCACCGGTCTGCTTCTTGTGGGTGTAGTCGTGACGCTCGACGGCGCGCTTGATCGTCTCGCGGTAGGCCACCTGGGGCTTGCCGACGTTCGCCTCGACCTTGAACTCGCGCTTCATGCGGTCGACGAGGATGTCGAGGTGGAGCTCGCCCATGCCCTTGATGACGGTCTGGCCGGTCTCGGGGTTGAGCTCGGTGCGGAACGTCGGGTCTTCTTCGGCGAGCTTCTGGATGGCCGTGCCGAGCTTCTCCTGGTCGGCCTTGGTCTTGGGCTCGATCGCGACCTCGATGACCGGGTTCGGGAACGTCATCGACTCGAGGACGACCTGGTTGTCGGGGTCGCACAGCGTGTCGCCCGTGGTCGTGTCCTTGAGGCCGATCACGGCGTAGATGTTGCCCGCGGTGACCGAGTCGACCGGGTTCTCCTTGTTGGCGTGCATCTGGAAGATCTTCCCGATGCGCTCCTTCTTGCCCTTGGTCGAGTTGACGACCTGGCCGCCCGAGTCGAGCGAGCCCGAGTACACGCGGATGTAGGTGAGCCGACCGAAGAACGGGTGCACCGCGACCTTGAACGCGAGCGCGGCGAAAGGGTCGTTGGCGTCGGGGTGACGCTCGATGATCTCTTCCTCGTTGCGCGGGTTGCGGCCCTCGACGGCCGGCACGTCGAGCGGCGACGGCAGGTAGTCGATGACGGCGTCGAGCATGGGCTGGACGCCGCGGTTCTTGAACGCCGAGCCGCACAGGACGGGGTAGATCTCGGAGTTGACGGTGAGCTTGCGGATCGCGCCCTTGATCTCGGCGACCGTGAGCTCTTCACCGCCGAAGAACTTCTCGAGGAGTGCGTCGTCGGTCTCGGCGACGGTCTCGAGGAGGGCCTGACGGTACTCCTCGGCCTTCTCCTGGAGGTCGGCGGGGATCTCCTGGACCTCGTACTTGGCGCCCATGGTCACGTCGCCCTTGGCGTCGCCGGGCCACACGAGTGCGCGCATCTCGATGAGGTCGATGACGCCGATGAAGTCGTTCTCGGCACCGATCGGGAGCTGGAGCACGAGCGGCTTCGCGCCGAGGCGCTTGATGATCGTGTCGACCGTGAAGTAGAAGTCCGCGCCGAGCTTGTCCATCTTGTTGACGAAGCAGATGCGGGGGACGTTGTACTTGTCGGCCTGACGCCACACCGTCTCGGACTGGGGCTCGACGCCCTCCTTGCCGTCGAAGACGGCGACCGCGCCGTCGAGCACGCGGAGCGAGCGCTCGACCTCGACCGTGAAGTCGACGTGGCCGGGGGTGTCGATGATGTTGATCTGGTTCTTGTTCCAGAAGCAGGTCACGGCGGCGGACGTGATCGTGATGCCGCGCTCCTTCTCCTGCTCCATCCAGTCGGTCGTCGAGGCGCCGTCGTGGGTCTCGCCGATCTTGTGGTTCACGCCCGTGTAGAACAGGATGCGCTCGGTGGTGGTGGTCTTGCCGGCATCGATGTGGGCCATGATGCCGATGTTGCGGACCTTGCTGAGGTCGGTGAGCACGTCTTGTGCCACGGGGTTCCTCCGGGTGGTTCAGGAACGAACGGTTTGGGGTGAGCGGATGCCTCGCAGGCGACGCCGCGAGGCATCCGCTCGGCCGACTACCAGCGGTAGTGGGCGAAGGCGCGGTTCGACTCAGCCATCTTGTGCGTGTCTTCGCGGCGCTTGACCGCGGCACCGAGGCTGTTCGACGCGTCGAGGATCTCGTTGGTGAGACGCTCGGTCATGGTCTTCTCGCGGCGGGCCTTGGCGTAGCTGGTGAGCCAGCGGAGCGCCAGGGTGTTCGCACGGTGCGGCTTGACCTCGACGGGGACCTGGTAGGTCGAGCCGCCGACGCGACGCGACCGGACCTCGAGGGTCGGGCGCACGTTGTCGAGGGCCTTCTTCAGAACGACCACGGCGTCCTGGCCGGACTTGTTGGCGACGTTCTCGAGCGCTTCGTAGACGATGCGCTGCGCGAGGTCCTTCTTGCCGTCGACGAGGATCTTGTTGACGAGCTGGCTGACGACGGGCGAACCGTAGACCGGGTCGGCGACGACGGGACGCTTGGGAGCGGGACCCTTGCGAGGCATTACTTCTTCTCCATCTTCGCGCCGTAGCGGCTACGAGCCTGCTTGCGGTTCTTCACGGCCTGCGTGTCGAGGGCGCCGCGGATGATCTTGTAGCGAACACCGGGGAGGTCCTTCACACGACCGCCGCGCACGAGCACCATCGAGTGCTCCTGCAGGTTGTGGCCCTCACCGGGGATGTAGGCCGTGACCTCGGTGCCGTTGGAGAGCTTCACACGGGCGACCTTGCGGAGCGCCGAGTTCGGCTTCTTGGGGGTGGTGGTGTACACACGCGTGCACACGCCTCGCTGCTGAGGGTTGGCCTTCAGGGCGGGCGCCTTGGTCTTGGTGACCTTGGGCGTGCGACCCTTGCGGACCAACTGCTGAATGGTTGGCACTGCTTCTCCTAATTGCGCTGCACGGTGACAGCTTTGATGGATTTCACATCACGACCCACCGGAGCCGCCGAGTGACGGAACCTGTGATTGGTGGGTATGCCGTGGGGGCGACGTGCGCCCTGAGTGTGCGATTCTTTGAGAACTCGCGCCGCGCTCGGACCGAGCACAGCACAAGCGCGCGCCAACGCGCACACTCGATCAAGTGTAATGCCGCGTAACGTCGCGGTCAAATGAGGTCGGATGCCCCGGGGCCGTGTTCGCGGGCGGCGGAACACCGTGGCATCCGGCCCGTCAACCCGGCCATCCGGGCGCGTCGAGCTCGCGGTCGAGATCGGCGAGGAGCTCGGCCACCTGCGGCTCGACGAGCCGCTCGACCGCGTTGCCGATGCGGCGCCGGTGCTGCACGAGCTCGACGCAGATGCGCCGGCCCAGCTGCTTCGCGAACTCGTCGGCGAGGCGCACCTCCTCGCGGAGCGCCTCCTTCTCCTGCGGAGTGAACGGCCGCGGCGCGGGCTCCGCGGCCTGTGCGGCGACGTCGGCCTCGAGGCCCGACAGCGTGAACAGGAACGGCTGGTCGGGCACGGGCTCGGGGTCGAGCTCGAGCCCCCGGAACTCGGGGTCGAGCCCCTCGGCGGCACGATAGCCGCGGCGCGCCTTGCGATCCTCCGCGAGACGGATCTCGCGGTGCAGGAGCGGGAGGTTCCGCGCCGTGTAGTCGTCGACCGCCGTGTCGATGATGCCCTTCATGCGCATCGAGAACGCGTGCTGCACGGGATGCGGCACGTCGACGTCGAGCCCCGCCGCCTGCAAGATGGGCGAGCCGAAGCACTTCTGACAGAGCCGCACGCGCGCGCGGTGCGTGCCCGGCCGCCACCGCGGCAGCCACTGGAGCCACCGGTCGACCTCGTGGCTCACGCGCGCTTCGATCGAGCCCTCCACGGGAGTTCACGATACTGCGATGCCGACCCGCTCCCCCGTTTCCGGGGGTCGAATGGCGTGGCGGTGCGCCCAACGGCGGCCCCGGGGCATCCGCTCACTCGTCGTCGCGCTCCCACGGCCAGCGCGGCCTGGCCATCCCGCCGCGCCGCCCGCGCGCGACGAGCACGGCCGCGACGGCGACGATAGCCCCGGAGGCCGCGACCGCGAGCCCGACCCATCCGCCGCCGAGTCCGAGGCCGAACAGGACGCTCTCGAGCACGTTGCCCGTCGTCCGCAGGATGTGCCCGACCGTCGCGACGACCGCGAACGCGAGCCATGCGCCCGCCGCGCTGAGCGCGACGGTCGCCGCCATACGGTCGGGGCGGCGAAGCCGCAGTCCCAGCACGACGAGCACCGCGAGAGTGGATGCCCCGACCGCGACGGGTGCCACGAGGACGCCCACGGCGGGGTCGGTCACGACGTCGGTCTCGGAGAGAAGGCTCACGAAGCCGAAGACGGCGACGACGAGCGCGAGATGCAGGGCGGCCGCGAACCCCGCGACGATCCACGACGTGCGGTCGGGCGCGGGCGGAAGGTCGTCTGGATGTCGCGGCTCGCTCACCCTTCGAGGCTACGCCCGCGAGTTCGCCCCGGCGCTGGTCACGCGGTCAGGCCGTCGCCCACCCCACGAACCCGGCGCACCCGATGGTCAGCTGGAAGAAGCCGTCGGTCTTGTCGGTGAGGATCGCGTAGGACTTGGCCGCGTCGCCCGCGTCGAGCGCCTCGTCCATACGGTCGAGGTTGCGGAGCCCCGTCGGCAGCCACGCGCGCAGCGCGCCTTCGGGAAGCTCGGACGGATCTTCCGCGAGGATCTCCCGCACGGCCGCGATCGCCGTGCGCAGGGTCGGCAGGTCTTGCGGGCGATACGCCGCACCGAGGCTCGTCGCGACGAGCTCGGTGACCGGCTGCCGCAACCGATTGCAGCGATCTTCGAGCGCGGCGGCGCTCACCCGTTGCCGCCGCGCGAAATCGTGAACTTCTCGAGCGGCGTGCGCACCCCGTCGCGGAACGCCCCCAGACCCGCCTCGAAATCGACCGCCGACCCGACGAAGAGCGCCGACTCATCGGGCGCGACGTAGATCTTGCCGCCGCCGCGCACCGCATGCACGAGACACACCCCGAGGCCGTCGGGCAACTCGATCACGTTGAGCGTCGGGTTCTCGGTGAGCTTCGCGAACAGGGCACGACCCACGTCGACCAGGCGGTCGAGGGTCGACGCCGAGGCATCCGCTTCGGATGCTCCGGCCGCGGAATCGCCGAGAGCGACCTCGACGACCGTGTGCCGCACCTCGGTGAGGCTCGCCTCGGGCACCGTCGCCTCGTAGACGCCCGCCTCGAGCTTCTGCAGCCTCAGGGCCTCGGCCAGGTCGGCGTCGTGCCCCAGGTACGCCACCCGGTTCATCGTCTGCCCGTCCTGCGACCAGGACCCGACCACGCGAACATCGAGACCGTTCCACACGGCGAGCACCTCGAGCTCGAAGAACTGCTCGATCTCGCTCGGCGCCGGTACGAGCGGAGCCCCCGTCGACGGGTCCAACACGACGACCCGACCGCCGACCAGATCAGCGAGCCGCGAAGCCCCGCCGACCTTCGCATAGCCGCCGACGTACGCCGACGGCGATGCGGGCAGCCGCCCTGCGACGTTCCCCAGGACCCTCCACCCGGTCGCAACATCCGCATACTCGGCGAGCACGCGCGGTTCTCGCCCGTTCTCGAACCGAACGAGCTGCGTGCCCGGCGCCATTCGCGCCGGCCGAAGCCACCACACCGGCACCGCCCGCTCGAACGGCGCGAACCCCGTGCCGGTGAACGGCGCGCGGTCGAGGAACACCCCGCCGGTGCGCTCGAGGTCTTCACGCGTCGTGCCGCCGATCGCGTCGTCGAACCGCATCGTCGGCGACACCTCGAAGACGAGCACGTCGATCGGTCCATCGGGCGTGAACGGCGTGCCGGGGAAGCCGAGCGCGTGGACGCGGTAGAGGTCGCCTGGAGTCGTCAGGTCTTGCACATCGGCACGGCGCACCACGAACCCCGATAACCGATCGAAGCCGTGCTCGAGGATCGCCGCCGACATCGCGGGGGTCACCGCCTTCTGCAGTGTGGTCATGCGTTTCCTTCATCCCATTCCCGGTCGAGCAGACCGACCGCCTCCAAGTATGTCGGTCCAATGTGTTGACTCATCGCGCGATCGAGCTCTCCTTCGACGACCGTGAACCTGAACTCCGAGATCTCGTCGAACGGGAGCAGGCAGCGCTTGGGTGGCCACACCCCTTTCGTCCACAGTCCTCCTCGACCTCCCACGACCACTGATTGATGACGACAACGGTCCGCCATCCCGCCGGAAGCTCCGCCTCGGTCACGATCCGAGCCAGTCCGGCCAACCCTGCGACCGGCATCACTCGCAACCACTCCACCGTCGAGGCCGACCAGCGGGAGCTCGCGTAGATCTGCATGCCGAGGTCGGGAATCTCCAGCACTGACGAGACGACCCAATCGAGCGGGCGAGCGCTGTCTTGGTAGTCCGCCAGCTCGAGGACACGCTCGCTGACGATCGAGGGCCACACGGGCAACCACACCCCCTCCGACCTCGGTAACCGAATCCGGGAAGCACACGGGAGGAAGCGGCGACCTGC
Source organism: Agromyces protaetiae (assembly GCF_004135405.1). Classification (NCBI taxonomy): domain Bacteria; kingdom Bacillati; phylum Actinomycetota; class Actinomycetes; order Micrococcales; family Microbacteriaceae; genus Agromyces; species Agromyces protaetiae. Next base: position 1,518,492 of record NZ_CP035491.1, on the reverse strand, counting down.
GACTGTGCAACCGGCCGCCGCCGAGCCTGGTCCGCGAGACCGTTGCGGACCACGGTGCCCCGGGCGCATCGGTGGCGTGCAGCCCTTCGATGCAGGCCGAAGGGACGGGTCCGCCGACGTAGCCGCGGAAACGCAACTCGAGTGCTTTCACGACGAAGTGGCAGTTGAATGCGAAACGCTTCTCGAACGCATACCGTTCTCGTTGACCGCCTTGACGGACGACTCGATTTCCGGCGGGGCGTGGTCAGCTCGACGCTGCGACCGGCGTCATCCTCCTGATCTTCGCGAAGTTCGGGGTGTGGAAGTCTTTGCGGACCTCGCCGGTCCGCTTGTCTACGAAGATCGCGAGGTTGTCCCAGCGGGCGAACGCCTCGAGGCCGTCGACGTAGAACTGACGAGACCCCCACACGGGCAAGTAGTCCTGATCGTCCTCGAACCACTCGTCGCCGATGTACAGATCGCCCGAGATCGCGGGCGGGTGCTCGGCAAAATACCGCTCGAGCGATCGACGTGCTTCCTGGATCGTCACCATAACCCCTAGTCTCGCTCCCCGTCCTGGACATACCCTCCCCGACCGTTCGTCACGAGGCGCTTCGCCCCGCGCCGGGCGCCGCTCCGGCGGCCGAGGGCGCAGCCGCCGGAGCGGCCGTAGGGGGCGCGATCTCGAGCTTGAACTGCACGGCGCCGGCTTCCAGGCGGAGGTTCTGGTCGCGAAGCGCCTGAATCTCGCCCTGGAGGCGAACCGCCTCGACCATGCTTGTCGCGGGATCGCGCAAGATCGCGATCCGCTCGTCGATGAGCTCGTCGTTGCGCGCCCGCCACCGCTCGTTGGCTGCAACCTCACGGTCGATCATCTGTTGCGGACGGGCTGAGGGAGCGGCCGCATCGCGCCAGTCGAGCATCAGCTGGTACTCAGACTGCGTCCACGGCTTCGAGGTCTTCACCACCTCACTCGTGGGCAGTAGATCGTCCACCCGCATGACCATGATGTCCCTCCACGGCGCGATCGAGGTCTCGTTGAAGTGCATCTCGTCGAGATACCCGGAAGCGTCGGTGTCGTTCACCTGACCGTCGTACAGCTTCACGCCATCGGCTTCCTTCACCACGGTGAAGATGTGACCGCCACCGGTCTTCCAGTACCCGGCGATGAACCCGCGGCCGCCCTCGGGCCACGAGTCCGTCAGGGCTTCCAGGGCCTCCATGGGTGTCGATCCCTGGGAGTCGCCGAGGTTCTCGAAGTCACGTCGACTACCGTCGGCTTTCACCCAATCGGCGGCGATGCTGTGGGTGAAGCGGCCCTCGTAGGAGAGATCGACCGCTCCTGTGGAAGAGTCCGCCTGCGCGCCGACCACGGTAGGGCTCGCGACCACGTCGTAACCGCGGAACCGGAGCTCGAGCGCGTTGACGACGTAGTGGCAGTTGTTCAGGAAGCGCCCCCGGTCGACGGTAACGCCGAGCCCGTTGACGACGTGGATCGCCGTGGCGCGAGCCTCCGGTGTCTGCAGGTGCTGGAACGCCTCGTCGAGCACCGGGTGGTAGAGGACCTCGGCAACCGGCGACTGGACGGGCCCGTCGGCGATCGGATCGTCGACAGCGGAGTCGCTGTCGACCCCGGTGGCGGCCTCCGTCGCAGCGTCGGAGGACTTCTCGAGCGTGTCCGGCTCTGTAGAGTCGGTGTCGACCGACTCGGCCGGGGCCGACGACTCCGGCCCCGAGGAGTTCGAAGTTGTGAATTCCGAGATCGTGCCGGTTCGCACGTCGGCGTGGGTCGGCGGCACCGTCGCCTGGCTGTTCCAGCCGGGGCCGCGGGCACCGCGGTCGGCGCCCTGGGCGTCGACGTCGGCGTGGGCCTGGGCGCCGACCGCCGACAGCGCGTGCGGCTTCGTCCCGTCGGCGTTCACGATGTGCTCGGGTCGGATCGAGACATCCCAGTTCGTCGCGTCGGGCTCGTGCGGCGGCCACGGCGTGCGGGTACCCGACTGCGCGTCGAGCGCCCATACCGTGTCGCCGTCGAAGTACGCGTTGAACCAGTGCCCATCGCCGGTCGACCGGTCGATGCCGACGACGCAATGCGACCCCGGCCCCATCGCGGTGAGCGTCGACGCGATCTGGTCGGGTGTGGCGGCGGTCTGCGGGTTGCCGGTTCGCGCTTCCATCTGCGCGACGTCGAGGGTGCCGGTGGATGCCTCGGAGCTCGACGCGCCGTTCAAGAAGTCGTTGAGGTTCGCCGACGTCTTGCCGCAGTTCGTCGCGTAGCCGTTCGCCGGGTCGGACGGGTCGTAGTGCGGGTTGATCTTCGCAAGCGCCGAGTCGATGTCGTCGATCGTGCGGGTCGTCGTGTTGTGTGCGGCGGACTCGGGCGTCGATGCGGTGTCGGCCGGGTGCGCTCCGGGGCTGTCGGCGCCGGGCGCCGCCGGGGTCGCCGGCGTCGTCTGCGAGGCGTCGGCGGAACCGTGGCCCGGCGTGCCCGTTGCAGGGGCGGCGCCGTGCGGAGCGGGCGCGGCGGGCGCCGAACCCCCGGGGGTGTGCGTCGGGAGGAACGTCTGGACGATCCGCGGACGGAACCCGAGCGCCGCCGCGCCGGCGGCCAGGCCGCCTCCGGCCGCCGCCGCCGCCTCGGGCTCGAGCACGAGCGACTCCGAGTGGCCGGTCGCCTCGTCGAGGTCAGTCGCCTGGGGGTCTCCGGATGTCTCGGGCTCTCCGGATGCCTCGGGCTCACCGGATGCCTCAGACGCCGCGGTCGCGTCGTCGAGTCGGGCAGGCGTGTCGGCCTGGGCCGGAGCCTCGGCATGCACGGGAGCATCCGCGTGCACCGGAGCGTCGACGTGCGCGGGAGCGTCCGCATGCGGCGGGGCATCGACATGACTCGGCGCATCCACGTCCACCGAGGCATCCGCGTGCACCGGCGCATCGACATGACTCGGCGCATCCACGGGCGCGTCAGCATGAACCGGAGCATCCACATGCACCGGAGCATCCATATGAACCGGCCCATCAACATGACTCGGCGCATCCACGTGCGTCGGCGCATCCACGTGCACCGGGCCATCCACATGCACGGGAGCATCCACGTGAGCCGGAGCATCCGCATACGCAGGTGATGGCGCATCCACGTGCGCAGGCGCATCCGAAGGCGACCCGTTGCCGAGATCGACGCTGCCGGCGTCGACCGCGTTCGGCACATCGACGCCGCCGGCCGCGCCGCCGCTCGCGCTGCCGTCGGCGCTTCCGCCGCCGACGGTGGGGGCGTCCGAGCTCACGTCGACCGAGCCGCCGCCGCCCGACTGGCTCGACGCTCCGCCCGAACCCGGCGTCGGGGCGTCAGACGAGATGTCGATGCCGCCGCCGCTCGGGCCCGTGACCTTCGCATCGCCCGCTGCCGCACCCGGGATCGAGCTCGTGTCGATGTCGGGCGCGCCGCCGCCCTTGCCGCCGTGACCCGCCGAGGAAGGCGCACCGTGCCCGCCGCCCGGTCGTCCGGCCAGGACGCCTCCGAGCAGGGCGCCGCCCGCCATCGCCGAGAGCGGCTCGAAGGGCTGCCCGGACAGGCCCGACTGCGCCAGCCCTTCGCCGAGACCGTCGACTGCGCCGCCCGCGGCCTCGACCGCGAGGTGGATGCCGCGCTTCGCGCCGGCGTGCGTGACGGCTCCTGTGACGAGCCCGCCTGCGCGCGAGAAGGCGCCGCCCCCGGCACCGCCCGCCGCCGAGGCGAGGGCGGCGTTGAGGACGTTCTGCGGCTGGTACTTCGGGTCGAGCGCACCGCGCACGGTGTTGAACCCTGCGGTCGTGATCCCGCTTGCAAGCCCCGCCGCGAGCGTCTCGCGCGCGACGTGGACGCCGCCGCGGATCGCGAGGCGTGCGACGCGGAGCGCGGCCTGGATGAGGGTCCTGAGCTTCTTGCAGAGCGCCGCGATCTTGAGCGCCCACCGCAGCACGGTGAACCCGATCTTCGCGGCCATGGCTGCGGCACCCGCGCCGAACGTCACCGAGCCGAGCAGCGCACCGATGCCGATCTCGAGCGCGATCTCGATCGCCATCTGCGCGATGAACCAGCCGATCTCCTGCCAGGCCTTGTCGATCTCGTCCATCATGCCCCGCGCGAAACCGGCCATCGAGTCGGCGGAATCGGCGAGTTTGCCGAACGAGACGCCGAGCGAGCGCTGGCAGGAGAGGATGGTGCTCTTCTGCGGGAACGTCATCGACGCGACGCTCGTGAAAGAGCCGCCGACTCTGGTCTGAGCGCTCGTGAGCGCGTTCGAGAGCTCGGTCCAGGCGGACTCGGCGTTCGAGAGCTTGCCTCGGTCTGCCGAGGGCAGGACGACGCCGATCGTCGCGAGCGCGTCTTGCAGGAAGTTGCCGAACTCGCCCAACGGTCCCTCGGGTCCCTTGCCGAGTGAGGTCGGCACCGACGCCGAAGGCGGGGTGAGCGTCGGGGACTCCTCGGGGATCCGCGACGACGAGGCCGATTGGAACGCACCGATCAGCTGGGCTCCGTCGTACGCGCGGCCCGTGTTCCCGAGTGCTGCATCGATGACCCGAACGGTGTTCGCCATCGCGAGCGCCGACTTCATGACGTCGACGGCGTACGAGTCGTAGCCGGGCTCGCCGTCTTGTCCGTGCGCGAAGACCTCGGCCGACTCGTCGTCGCCGGCCATGCCGCCGGTGCCCGCGAGGGCCGATTCGCATGCGCGCACTGCGCGCGAGACGGACTCGGCGATCGAGTACAGGGCTGCGCCGTCCGCGGCGAGCCGCGCTGCGTCGAGCTGGACTTGCGACATGGAGGGTCTCCTGGATGTCGGGATCGGAGGAGGGTCGAGGAGGGAACGAGGGTCAGCCGAGACCGGCCGAGATCTTGCTCCAGGAGGCGTCGAGGGATTCGATCGTCTGGGTGTACGCCTGATGCGCGCCCTCGACCTGGTCTTGCAGGCCTTCGGCCGCCTGAGTCATCGCCTCGGCGCCGAGCTGCCACTTCTCGAACATGCCGAGGAAGTTGGCCATCGCCGGCCCCTGCCACTCGTTCGGAAGCATGTACGCGAAGCCGCTCGCGCCCTGCTTGAGCGCCGTGCAGTACGTGACGAGTTCGCCGAGCATGTCGGCGAGCGCTTTCAGGTCGGTCGTGTCGGCTTGTTGCTCAGTCACCGTTCACCTCCGACGCAGGCAGGGCCGCGGATGCCGTGTGCATCTCGATCTTCGGAACCATCGGCTCGCCGTCTTCGCCGAGGCGGAAGACGCCCTCGCCGATCGAGTCGTCGTCTCCGTCGCCGTCGGAGTCGCCGGCGCCGCCACCGGTCGCTCGCCCGGTGCCCTTGCGCGCGCCGAGCGCACCGCCGCCGAACTGCTCGACCTCGTCGTCGCCCGCGTAGTCGCGGCCGAAGAACTCGGCCATGTCCTCGGCCCGCTCCTCGCCGCGCTCGACACGGGTGCCGAGCTTGCCCGAGTTCGCCCGGACCGCCGAGACCGCGCCGACCCGCCCGTCGAACGACCGCTGCACCCCCGATTCGTTCTGCGTGTACGAGCCGTCGGCGGCCATGAGGCCCGACTGCAGGGCCGCGAGCGACTGGCGGACGAACCCGGCCGTGGTCACGAACGTCGCCCAGCCCTCGGCGAAGCTCTCTGCGTCGTCGCCCTTCCAGGTCACGTCGACCGTGCGCTTCACTTGGGCGTCGACCGTCGAGAGGTTCGCGTCGAACGTCGACAGCACCGTGCCGAGCAGCGCGGCGACCTCGCTCAGCGCATCGGCGCGGACTCTGAATGCGACCACAGGGTTCCCTTCCGAACGACCGGGCGCCGAGGCGGTGGGGCCCCGGCGCCGTCTTCAGCGACGATCAGCCGTTGAACGTGCTCGCGATCGCGTTCTCGCTGTCTTCGTACGAGAGGGCGGCCTGGTTCAGCAGGTCGCTGATGCCCTGGAGGGACTCCTTGAGCTGCAGGCCCGCCTGATCCCACTGCGAGTAGAGCTCGTTGAAGCTCTGCGATGCCGTGCCCGACCAGTCGCCCGAGATGAGCCCCTCGACAAGCGACTTCAGGTTCGAAAGCTGCGACTCGATCGACTGCGAGCCGCTCGAGAGCTGGCCCGCGACGCCGGCGAGCGAGTCGGAAGTGACGCGGATCTCCGCCATGATTTTCCTCCGTAGGGTGGATGCCTCGTGTGAGCGTTGTTCCGGAGCGCTCGCTCCGGAACCAGACGTTCGAACACGATACCTGTTCTGCGCGCGATACCACGATGGGGAGTGCTCCCCTGTGCATCGGGCGCGTCTCCAGTCCGAGTTGGGTAAGGTCGAGTGACTTCCGCCCTCACCGAAAGGTCGCCCGTGCGCCCCAACGACGCGACGCTCGCCGCTCGCCCCGAACAGTTCCGGTATCGCCGCTCGATGCCGCGCACGATCCTGCTCGGCGTCGCAGCCGTCGCGGCGTTCATCGCGCTGGCCCTCGTGCTCGTGAACTTCGAGTCGATCCGCGAGAACGCGAGCGACATGACCGGTCGGCGCTCGGGACTCAAGGGCATCGTCGCGCCCGGCCTCGTGCTGCTCACCGCCTTCTTCGGCGTCCTGTTCGCCTGGCTCGCCATCGCTGTGTCGCATGTGTGGGAGCGAGTCGAAACGGGCGTGCGCCTCAAGCCCATGTACTTCACGGTCGACGGCGACGTCGCCGTCGGCAACGCCCTCTACGAGCGGTTCCTGACGGGCGACCCCGCGAAGTACCGGCCCATTCCTAATCACAAGAAGGGCGCGCTCACCGTCGGCGTGTATCGCGCCGACGCCGATCGACTGGCGTTCGTGACGATCGAGATCCGCGGCGGCAAGCAGGTTCACCCGTGGCCGCTCATCACGATGAGCGACCGCGCCTACGGCCTGATCAGGCGCTTGAACCACGGCGACCTCGTGCGCAGCCCCGGCGCGCTCGACGCGGTCCTCGACAGCTGATGTCCGACCCGTCGCCCGTGGCGCCGGCCGCCTTCCGGGCATTCGTCGATCGTGCGAAGGCCGACACGGCACGCAGGTGGAACACCGGACTCATCACCGTCGGCGGCCTCGCGGTCGTCATCGCGATCGCCGGCATCGTCGCGCTGGCAGTGACCGGCTTCGGCTCCTGGCTGACGCTCGCGCTCGTCGCCGTGTTCGGCGTCGTCGGCGCCGGACTCCTCGTGACGAGCGTCCTCCGCGGCCGCATCCTCCGCATCCTCGCTGGCGACGTCGACCAGGCCGTCGCCTGTGCGGTCGACGACCACGGCGTCGCCCTCGCGAACTCCCCCGTGATCCCGTGGGATCAGGTCGTCTTCGTCGGCGTGCTCAACGACCGTCCCCGCACCGACCGCCTCCGAGGCATCCCGATCTTCAACTGGGGCGGACGCGCCGCGCTCAAGGCCGGCAACGGCACCATCCTGTGCGAGATCGCGGTCCGCGACGGAGAGGCGTTCCGTGCCGCCTTCACCGACCGCTCGGCCGCGAAACGCGTCGGCCTCTACCCGCGCTGGCCCGACGGCGTCCGCCACGGTCTCCTCCCGCTCCTCCTCGACTCGGTGCTGTCGGAGGAGACCACGCAGGCGGTCGTCCGCGTACTGTTCGAGCAGGCCCGGGCACGAGGCATCCCCCATGCGCTCTTCGAATCGAGCTTCGCCTTCCTGAAATGGAAAGGCCCGCTGCTCGACCACGACTGGCCCGAGCTCGGCTGAACCTCAGGCCGCCGCCTGGATGACGAACGAGAGATCGCCGAGCCACACGCGGTCGCCGATCGCCGCGGCGACCCGCGTGCCGGCGCCCTCGAGCGGCAGTTGACGGCCCCCGCGCTCGAGGCGGGCGCCGTTGGCAGAGCCCGCGTCGCCGAGCGTGATCGTGCCGTCGGCGACCTCGAGGAAGAGGTGCACGCGCGACACCGACCGGGTGTCGTCGAGGACCTCGACCGAGCGGATGCCCATCGCGAGCGCCGTGTCGGCGGGCTTCCGGCCGAGGACGACGCTGCCCGACACGACCGCGCGCTGCCCGGTCGAGAAGACGAGCTCGACCCGGTCGAACGCGGGCCGCGGAGCGGCTGCGGGCGCTGGAGCGGCGGGAACCTCGGCACGGGCTCCGGGAACCTGCCACGGCAGCGACTGCGGCAGCGGGACCGGCTGCACAGGTGCCGCGGGCACTGCGGGCACGGGCACAGGCGCCGCGCCCGAGGCATCCGGTCGCGCCTGCGGCGCCTCGCGAGGCGCCTGGAACTGCGCGGGCACGGGCGGCCGCGCGGGTTGCCGGGGGATCAGCTGACCGCACGACACGCAGTAGCTGCTGTTCGGCTGCAGCGTCGCGTCGCAGAAGACGCAGCGGGCGGATGCCACGGAGATCGTTCCTTCCTCGGCGGGCGTAGGGGCGCCCGGCTCAGTCTATGACGCGGACCGGAGGGTCACTGCCGGATGGTCACTGCCGGATGTCGGGGACGCGCACGGGCAGCCAGCCCGCGGGGGTCGTGAAGACGGCCGAGCCGGGCGTGCCGCGTCCGAGCATGAACTTCGGGATCGGCGAGCCGACCGCCTGGGTGCCCATGATCGCCGACTCGGGTCGGAGGACGAGCGCACGCCGCGACCGCTTCGCCTCGACGATCGGCCCGCCGAAGAGGGTCGAGATCGACTCGGAGTCGGCGGCGACGATGAACGCGGCACGGTGCTTCACGCCGGTGAGCGCGTGCTCGATCGGCGCGTTCTTGTACTGCTCGGCGTCGTCGACGACGATCGTCGCCGAACCGCCGACCCCCGCGATGCCGTCGAGGACCTCCCCGAGCTTCACGGGGTCGGTGTCGCCCGCCGACACGACCGTGATGCCGTGGCCGGCCGCGACCTCGGTGAGGATCGACTGACGGCCCGACACGACGAGGATGGGCGTCTGACGCCACGCGAGCTGGTGCACGATCGCCGCGAGCGCCGACGAACGACCCGACTTCCGGCCGCCCGTCACGACGAGTCCGCCCTCGGCGGGCCAGTCGATCGTGAACCGCGAGAGCAGGTCTCCGCCGACCGCGACGACCGGTCCGTCGGCGGGCCCCGAGTCGCCGAGCGGCAGGTCGTACGCGGCGGTGAGGGCGAAGTGCCCCGGCAGCGGGTCGACGCGGAACGGGTTCGGCAGCGCCTCGAGCTGCGGGAACTGGTCGTAGTGGTCGCGCACCTGCTCGACGATGCGGCGGAGTGCCGTGGTCTGCGCCTCGCCGCTCGTGTCGCGGACGAGCACCGCGAGCTGCGCCTCGGCGCCGGCGGCGCCGAACAGCACGCGTCCGGGTGCGAGATCGAGCGGGATGTCTCGGGCGAGGATGCCGGCCGTACGGTAGTCGGAGATGTCGCGGAGCGGCAGCACATATTGCTCGTCGATGAACGACACGATCTTGTCGCCCGCGATGTTGCGGTCGCCCGTCACGAGCACGCGGACGCCGACCGCGGGGCCCTCGCGGAGCACCCGCATGAACTGGTCGCGGAACGTCACGAGCTGGTCGGGGTTCATCGTCGACTGCATGCGCTCCCAGCCGTCGACGACGACGCCCATGTAGGGCAGCCGGGTCTCGGGGGCGGCCTGAGCGCGCTGCTCGGAGATGTGCCCGACGCCCGCGGCCGACAGCACGGCCTGGCGACGCCCGAGCTCTTCGAGAAGGCGCTGCACGAGCCGCGGCTGACGGTCGGCGTCGAGCTGCGTGACGACGGCGCCCGTGTGGGGCGCGTCGACGAGTGGAAGGAGTGCGCCGTTGCCGAAGTCGAAGACGTAGAGGTGCAGGTCGGCGGGTGAGAAGACCTGCACGAGCTGGCCGAGCATCGTGCGGAGGGCGGTCGTGCGACCCGACATCGACCCGCCGAGGAAGAGCACGTGCGAACCCGTCTCGACGTTCCAAGTCAGGCTCCGCTGGGACTGTTCGCCCGGCACGTCTTCGAGACCGAGCACGATCGAGCGCTCGGGGATCGCCTGATCATGGAACTTCTCGAGCGGCAGGACGTTCGGCAGCGGCATGAGCCACGGCGACGGGTTCTTCGGGATGCCGAGTTCGTGGGTCGCGGCCGAGATGAGGTTGACGAGCGCGCGGAGGTCGGTGTCGTCGTGGTCGGTGTTCTGCGCGTGCGACGAGGCGGACTTCGGGTAGCGCACGGGGTAGCCGAGGGCGTCCCACGCGAGCGCCGCCTTGCGCGGCAGCAGCTTGACGGCGCGCTGGACTCCGGGGCGGATGCCCGCGACGCGCGCCGTCTGGAACGGCGACGGCGCCGCGCCCGCGGCTGCGCGCACGTATCCGCGACCGGGGTTGGCAGCGCTGATGAGCGCCGCCTCGCCCGAGCCCAGGATGTCGGAGGAGTCGCTGCGGTCGGTGACGCGCAGCGCGATGCGAAGGTTGATGTTCGACTGCATCTCGGCCGTCACGACGCCCGACGGACGCTGCGTCGCGAGCACGAGGTTGACGCCCAGCGACCGTCCGACCCTCGCGATGCGGACGAGCCCGTCGATGAACTCGGGGAGCTCGGTCTTCAGCTCGGCGAACTCGTCGATGACGATCATGAGTCGGGCGAGCCCCCGCGCGGCCGACGTGTCGGGATCCTTCGACCACGCGGCATCCACGTCTTTCGCGCCCATGTCGCGCAGGACCTTCTCGCGCCGCTTGAGCTCGGCGTCGAGCGACGCGAGTGCGCGCTCGGTCTCGCGCGCGTCGAGGTTCGTGACCATGCCGACCGTGTGCGGGAGTCGCTCGCAGTCGGCGAACGCCGACCCGCCCTTGTAGTCGACGAGTACGAAGTTGAGCGCGTCGGGGCGGTTCGCCATCGCGAGCGACACGACGAGCGCCTGCAGGAACTCCGACTTGCCGGAGCCCGTCGTGCCCGCGACGAGCGCGTGCGGACCGTCGCGGGAGATGTCGATCGCGAACTCGCCGTCGGCCGACGCCCCCACGACGACGAAGGTGTTGCGCGGCTGCGTCGACCACCGCCGCACGATCGGCTCGGGGTCGTCGAGGTCGACCTTCAGGAGGTCGACGAAGCGCACGCTCGTCGGGAGCATCGCGTCGTCGCCGACGCCGCTCACGTGACGGATCGAGCACAGGCTGCGCGCGACCCGCTCGCACTGCGGCACGGAGAGCCCGTCGAGGAGGACGACCGGGAAGTAGTCGGACGCGGTCTCGACGCGGGCCACGGCGGGGTCGGAGGCATCCACCTCGACGACGCTCTTCGCCTCTTCGGGAAGCCGGGCGCGCTCGGAGTCGAGGGCGAGGATGTGGATGCCGTGGGCGCTGCCGTGCTCGAGGAGCTGCACCATGCCGGGCAGGAGACGGTAGTCGCGCGCGCCGTCGACGACGACGAGGATGTCGGGCAGCGGCTCGGCTCCGCGCTGTCCGGCGATGCGCGTGCGGTGCTCGAGGGCGACGCCGAGTTCGCGCACGCGCTCGCGGCGCGTGTCGTCGGTGTTGCCGATCGTCGCCGCGGGGCCTCCGGGCGCGTGCAGGTGCGGCAGCCACTGGGTCCACGACCACTCGTCGGCTGCCGCGTCGGGGCAGATCACGACGATCTCGGCATCGCGCGGCGAGCGCAGCGTCGCGAAGCCCGCGAGCATCGAACGGGCGACGTTGCGCACGGTGGCTTCGGGGCCGGCGATGCCGACGGGTCCGTTCGCGAGGTCTGCTGCGACGGGGGCCGGCGAGACGCCGACCCGGCGCGGCGACGTGCGGTCCTTGCCGCCGCCCTCGAAGCGCACGTCGAGGTCGGTCTCGGTCACCCCGACCCGGAGCGCGAGCGCGTCGGGGTCGGTGCGGCGCCGCTCCCACAGCCGCGACAGCGGGCGGGTCGCGATGTCGGCGATCGTGACGGGGTCGGGCATCCCGTGCCACGCCGCGAGACGCTGGAGGCGGGCGAGCTCGGCGATGCGCCCCTCGGCGGTGCGCACCTCGTCGATCCACTCCTGCTCGCTCTTCACGCCCTTCTTCTTCGCGAGGCGGCGGTTGGTGAGGAAGGATCCGACGACCATGATGGGGCTCGCGGCGGCCATGAGGAGCATGATGGGCCGCTGGAAGACGGCCGCCATCGTGATGCCGAGGACGACGGGCATGATGGCCGACAGCCACGGCATGGGCGACTGGTCGGAGTCGTCGGGCTTGTCGCCCGGGAGGGCGACGACGGGCTGCGCGGCGGCGGGGCGGATGCGCGAGGGACGGTTGAACGCCCGGTCGCCGAGGGCGTCGCGCGTGAGGTCGGCGTCGGGGTAGGGCGCCATTCCGAGGCGCAGGATGCTGCTGCCGACCTGGACGAGGTCGGCGGGTGCGATGCGGGTCGGGCCCGAGATGCGTTCGCCGTTGACCCAGACCTCGGCGCCGGGAGCTGCCTCGACGGTCGCGGTGAGCGGCGCCGGACGGCCGTCGGCGCTCGCGTCTCCGCCGATCGCGATCGACGCATGGTGCGGGTGCAGGGCGCCGTCGGCGATGACGAGCGAGCAGGTCGCGCCCGAGCCGACGGTCGCGATCGCGCCGCGCGACGCGGCGATCGATTCGCCCGCGAACGGACCGCCGACGATCTCGAGACGCACCGCTCCGGCCGCGGACTCGGCGCGCGGCGCCGTTGGGACGGTCGCCCCCGACACGAGCGCGCTCTCGGCGAGCGGCGTCGCGGGCACCGCGGCCGGGTCGAGCGCGTCGGCGGGCACGCCGAGGGAGTCGGCGACCTCGCCGACGGTCGTGGCCTCGTCGGTGTCGAGGAGCCACGTGCCTGCGGCTTCTCCTCCGCGGGGGTCGATCGTGACACGCAGACTCATGCGCCTCGCCTTCCGTCGCCGGTCATCTCGCTCCCACCCGGTCGAGCACGGCCACGAGCGCGCGGAGCGCGCCGTCGGGTCGGCCTTCGTCGTCGACGGGTGCGAGGGGCGGCACAGCGGCCGCCGCTCCATCGGTCTGGGGGCCCGGCGCGGCGGGCGCGGGGCCGGGAGTCAATGCTCCGGATGCCTCGGGGGCGAACGTCACCGAACCGAAGGCGTGCTCGCCCGAGGGCGTCGCGACGTGGAATCCGAACTGGTCGGCGGCGGCGCCGCCGAGGACCGCGGGCGTGTAGGTCGCCCTGCCGTCGGGCGCGCACGAGACCGTCCCCCGCAGGGCGGCGCCGCACGCGACGACGACGAACCCGTCGGCGTCGGCGCCGAAGACGAGGTCGGCGAGGTCGAGCTCGGCGGGGCCGTCGCCGGGAGCGGGGACGACGAGGTCGAGCGCGAGGAGCGGCGAGCCGACGGGCGGGACGACCGAGACCGGCAAGGCGGCGACGGGCGAGGAGCCGCCGAAGTCGTCGCGGTAGCGGAACGAGACCTCGGCGGCGCCCCGGTACCCGCTCGAGGCGCGGAACACGAGGTGGGTCGGCGTCGCCCACACCTCGCCCGCCGATGTCGGCTCGACCCCTCCCGCGACGAGTCGTCCGCCGTCGGCGCACGCCGTGCACGCGATGCCGAGGTCGGCGAGCGGAACCCGCAGGAGCGAGCCCGCGACGACGGGTCGCACCGCGGCCGCGGGGGCCGCCGCAGGCGGGGTGGGCGGTTCGAGGGTCACGCGGTACCGCACGGTCGTGGAGACGTGCTCGTGCACGAGCGGCACGGGGATCACGACGACGCCCGCCTCGGGGTCGTAGGCGTCGGCGGCGAGGTCGATCTTCGACTCGTCGCAGGCGACGACGAGCGGCGACGCCGCGAGCGGCACCGAGCAGTCGGCGATGCGCCACGGCCGGCCCGGTTCGATCGTCGCGGCGCCGAGGTACGGGACGGCGACCTCGCCCGGTCCGAGCGGCGCCGGCTGCGAGGCATCCGGTTCGCCCGAGGCATCCGGACCGCCCGAGGCATCCGGACCGACCGACGCACCCGAGCCGGCGGCGAACGCCGGCGAGTCGAACCCGCCTGCGCCGCCGAACCCCCCGATGGCCGACGCGACGAGCACGGCGAGCGCCGTCCACCGCAGCGCGAGCCGCTGCCGTCGGTGCACCACGTCGTCCTCCCCTGGGCGCCGCAGGGGTCGCGCGCGCACCGATATAGCATGGTACGCGGTCGGCGGACGCCGGCCTGACCCGTCAGGAGTCCGCCCCCTATGACCGACCCCGTTTCGCAGGCCCCCGCCGGCCGAGCGGTCGTCGGCCGCGCCCCCGGCCAGCCCGACCTCGCAGGGCACGCCGGCGCCCGCGCGCTCGGCAACGGCTCGTCGGTGCTCCCCGAACTCGCCGAAGCCCCGTCGAAGGCGCGGCATTGGTGGCGTCATCCGGCCTTCCTGGTCTCGTCGATCCTGACCGTGCTCGCACTCGGCGCCGCGGTCGCGTGGTGGATCGTCTCGGTGCTGAACGACGACAGCGTGAAGGTCGACGCGCTCACGATCTCGGTCGAAGGCGGCATGGCGCACCTCGACTGGTCGGGCCCCGACGCCGCGTACGCGCTCTTCGCCGTCACGGGCGACGGCTCCGCAACAGACCTCACGCAGTGGGTGCGCGGCACCGAGGCGTTCGTGCCGCAGGCGGCGGGCGTCTTCGACGATGCGACGTGCTTCGTCGTGCGTCCTGCGCACGAGCAGGGCGCGGTGTCGCTCCAGGCATCCGACCTGTCTGGTCAGCGCGGCGCGAGCGCATGCGTCGCCGACGCGGGGTCATGAGGCGCCGTCGGGTCGCCGCAGGCGTCGCGGTCGCGATCCTCGCAGGAATGACCGGATGCTCCGCGGCCGCGCCGCAGCCGACCGCACCGCCCGTCGACTTCTCGGCGGTCGAACCGGGCGACGGCAACGGGCTCTGGCTCATGCGCGACGACGCGCTCCTCGCCGAGGTCGTCGCGGCCGTGCGCCGGGGCGGTCCCGTCGCCATGACGGGCACCGTCACCGAACTCGTCGTCCCCGAGTCCGACGACCCGTCGGGCGCCGCCGACCCCGTGCCGGGGCGCACGCTGTCGCTCGACTACGCGGGTCGACCCGACGCATTCGCGGCGACCCTCGGCGGCGGCGACGTCTCGGCAGAGATCCTCGTCGACGGCGGAACGACCCGCCTTCGACCCAACGCCGCCTACGCCGCCCGGCTCGGCCGCGACGTCGACACGGTCGTGTGCACGGTCGGCGCGGACGCGGCCGTCTCGGCGTGGGCGCCGCTCACCGACCCCGCCGCGCTCCTCGAAGCGCTCCTCGCGGGCGGCGCGCTCAGCGCCTCGCGTCCGGTCGATCAGGGCGACGACACGGTCGAGGTCGCGATCGGGTCGGGCGAAACCGTCGTCGGCGTGCTCGAGGTCGACCGGTTCGGCCCGCCGCTCCCGCGCCGGCTCACGCTCGCCGATCTCTCGGGCGACGCCGATCTCGCGTTCGCGTGGGGCGAGACCGTCGACCTCGCCGCGCGGGCGGCCGCGCTCCCCTGTCCGTAGCGACGTCGAACACGCCGGCGGCTCAGCCCCGGGGAACGGCAGCTCAGCCGCGGAACTGCGGCCCCGCCGCGAGCTCGCGGTCGTACGCTTCGAGCGCCTCCCGGTTCGCGGCCGTCACCTTCTTGCCGCGGGCGGCGACCCAGCCGCCGAGCCAGATCGGGATCTCGCGCGCGATGACGCCCGCGATGATCGCGAGCGGGTCGAGCCAGCGCTGCGCGATGAAGGCGTTGGCGTCGTCGAGCGTGAGCGTCCACGCGGGCACTGTGAGGAGCGCGCCTCCGACGTACGCGAAGTAGACGAGCACGCCGACGAGGAGGCCGAAGACGGCGTACGTCCAGTAGGAGCCGCGGTTGACGATCGCGGCGAGCAGCGCGAACCCGACGAACGCCGCGACGACCGGCACCCAGTACGCGGGTGTGACGAGGAACTCGAGGAGCGGCGAAGCCGGGTCGGCGTCGCCGCGGAGGAGGAACACGAGATAGGACGCGCCCGCGTAGAGCGCCGCGAACGCGACCGCGCCGATGAGCGCGACGAGCACGCCGAACCCGCGGTTGCCCTTCGCCGCGGGCGGCGTCGGCGCCTGCACGTACACGGTCTGCGGCTGATAGCTCGGGGCCGGAGGCTCGGGTGCGAGGGTCGCGGCGCCGGCCGCGACGGCGGTCGCCGCCGGCGGCACGTAGGTCTCGCGGCGGACGGAGTCGGCCGGGATCGGCTCGGGGAGCACTTCGGTCGCCTCGACGGACTCGATGACCTCGGCGGCTTCGGCTGCGGCGGCGGCGTTCGCGCGCGAGACGGCGGCGTCGAGTTCGGATGACTCGGCTACGAGGGAGGCTTCGGCCGCGGCGGTCTCGGATGCCTCCGCCGCATCGTCTGCGGCGGCGACGGCCTGTTCGACCTCGTCGGCGATGGGCTCGTCGGCGATGGGCTCGTCGGCGATGGGCGCGTCGGCACCGGGAACGTACTCGGCGACCTCTTCTTCGGCCGCGTCGGCGGCGTCGGCCGCCGCCTCGGCAACGGCGTCGGGGGTCGTCTCGGGCTCGCGCCCGTCGTTCGAAGTGCTCATGTCGCGCTCCTCACCGGGGCACCCTCGTCCCCGCGGTCGGCCAATGCTAGCAACGGGGCGGCGCCGAATCGCGGATCCGACCCGGCTATTCGCGCGGGACGCTCAGGTTTCGAACCGATCGATCGCCGCGATCCATCCGTTGAGTACCTCGATCGCCTCGGCGAGGCTCCGGTCGACGCCGCCGTCGATGGCTGGGGCGAACCACTCGGACTCCCAAAGCTCGTTCGTCACGATCGTCGGCGGCCAGGTTCGCTTCTCAACGCCCGCGGCCTCGGCAACCAGCGCCCGAGATTCGAAGACGTCGACCGCGGCCGCCCTCACATCGGCGAGATCCGCTGCCGTCGGGTACAACGCGTCTTTGATCAAGACCAGGTCCACGAGATCTCGCACCCTGAGATTCGCCTGGGTCGGCGGTCGATGGGGGTCCGAGCAGGCGTGGAGCTTCTGCGCCACTTGATCTCGAGGACGCCCCACGGCTCGGCGAGGGCGGAGTCGACAGTCCGCTCGAACTCTGCGACCGCGCCCCGGAAGAGCGTGTCGAGGTCCTTCGTGGCCCGCGCCCGAAGATCGAGGGCACGCTCGATGAAGACTCCGCCCTTGACCACGAAGAGTGGGGTCCCGTCGTGCATGTGCGCCCGCTGCAGCGCAGCGGCGACGATCGTCGAGGCGAGCACCCAGCGGGTCCGCTCTCCGCGTGCGCCGATGAGCCGCTGCGCCTGGGTCACCCATTGATCGAGGATGCCTGTGCTCGACGGCGTCCGAGACTTGACGGGAAGCATGGCGAACGGGTCTTTCATCGTGCGCGGCTCACCAACTGCTCGAGGACGGCCTGTTGATCCCGGGTGATTTCGCCTCTGCTTCGCGCTTCGACGATCGCCTGCTCGATCAGCTGGGCTGGCACATGCGTGTCGATCGCCTGTCGAATCGCAGTGAACGGCTTAACGCAGCGGATCCCTTCCCACCATCCGAGTTCGCTCTCGTCGAGATCCTCGTGATGGACGACGACTCCCTGCCCGCCCGCTCTGCGGATCCGCTCGCCGACCGGAACCGTGACGTGGATGTCGGGCGGATTGATGTCCGATAGCTCGAGCAGGCTCAGCGCTGTGTCATGCGACAACACGGCTGCAGGTCTTCCGGTCCAGAGAACTGCGAATCGGTAGTCGGCAGCTCGACTGTGCGGAAACTCCTCGAACCGGTAGACCCCGAATGCCTCTCGACTCAGTTTGCCGCGATGCGCGAGTTCGGCGAGCGTGTTCTTATCGAGCCCGAGGACTTTGAGGTCGTGCGCGGTCACGTAGCCGTCTTGCTCGACGGCGACGTTCCAGAGCTCCTGGCGTTCGGTCATATCGCTTCCATCCTGGCAAATGTCTATCGAAAAAGATAGACAATTGACCCAGAACTGGCGGCAGCCGCCGCACACGAAACCGCCCCGGGGCAGGTCGCCGGGGCGGTTCCGTCTGTGCCCGCAGGGGGGTGCGGGTCACTCGGCGGGGGTCAGTTCTCCCCCGCTGCTTCTTGCGCGCCGGTGTCGGTCGCGGTCGAGCCGACCGCTCCCGCATCGACGAGCGAGTAGATGAGTCCCGAGATGCTCGCGCTGTACTTCTGCGGCCCGGCCTCGACGGGGATCTCGACGCCATCCTCGTTCACCTGCGTTTCGGCCTGCACGCTGCTCGCCTCGACGGCGTTCACGAGCATGAGCCGCTCGCCCGTCTGGAGGCCGTGCACGAACGCGAGCACGTTGGCGTATTCGCCCTCGATCTCGATGCCGATGCCGAGGTAGGCGAAGTTCGCGGGCGTGAGCGGCCCGAGGCCGACGGGTTGCGCCGACCCCGAGACATCCGCCGCCGTTTCGGCCGACCCGTCGGACGAGGCGTCGCCCGAGGCATCCGCCGTGTTCTCGTCCTCGATGGGGGCGCTCTCGGCGGGCGCCGCGACCTCGAACGCCGCCGCGTCGCTCACCGTGATGCGCGTGAGCGTGACGCCCGTCTGGGCGGCGAGCGCGTTGAGCTGGTCGATGTAACGGGGCACACCCGTGCCGGCGGGCACCGAGCGCGACGCGAGGTCGTACTCGGCACGGAGCTGCTTCTCGTCCTTCTTGTCGCGCTCGAGCTGGTCGAGCACGGCCTGCTGGGCGGCGTTCTGCGCGTCGACGGTCTGCCGTTCGGCGTTGATCGACGCGATCGAGGACAGTTGCGGCTGGATTCCGATGAACCACGCGAGGAGCGCGATCACGATCATCGCGGCGACGGAGCCCACGACCCAGAGTCGGTTCTGCGCCATCTCACTCACCTCCGTTCTCGGTCGATGCGGGTTCGCCGTCGCCTTCGGCCTCGGGCGGTGCGAAGCGGTCGGTGAAGACGGCGTCGCCGACGTGCATCGTGATGTTGACCGTCCACGTGCCGTCCTCGTTCGCGGTCGTCTCGCCCGGCAGTGCGTCGGCGTAGCCGGGGAGGGTCGCGAGGTTGTCGAGCCAGCGCGGCACGTCGGGGAGCGTCGTGCTCGTCGCGGTGAACGCGATCGTCGCGATGCGCTCGCCCTGGAGCGGCGCGGTCGACTGGGCGTACTCGGCGAGCGGGCTCGCGGAGTCGAGCTTCAGCTGGGTGATGACGACGCCCGCGGGGAGGGTCGCCTGCACCTGCTGCAGGTAGTCCTGCCAGTCGATCTCGGTCGAGACGCCGATGCGCTGCGCGGCCTGCACCATCGTGACATCCGACCGGAGCTGGCGGATCTCGCCGTACTCGGTCTGCGCCTGCAGCAGGTCGGTCGTATGGTTCCGGGCGGCCTCGAGCTGGAGCGCGGTCTGCATCTGCCAGAAGAAGACGCCCACGGTCGCGGCGCCCGCGACGACGACGGTCGCCGCGACGCCGAGGAGGAGCCCCGTGCGGACGCTCTTCGCGGCCCGTTCTTCTCGGATCTCGGCGGGGAGGAGGCTCGCGCGCGGCTCGCCGCCCACGAAGCCGCGGCCGCCGGCCCTGCTTTTGTCGCTCATGCTGCGCTCCCCAGTGCGAGGCCGACGGCGACGGCCATGTGGCGGGGGTCTCCGAGGAGGCCCTTGCGTTCGAGCCGCCGCCCGAGGGCGACGCCCGCGAGCGGGTCGACGTGCTCGACGGGGAGGCGGGCGAGGTCGCTCAGCGCTCCCGCGAGCCCCTTGAGCTGCGCGCCGCCGCCCGAGAGCAGCACGCGCGTGACGGGCTCGTCGGGGCGGGTCGACTGATAGTAGGCGATCGTGTTGCGGACGCTCGCGAGCTGCTCGCGCACGACGCTCGCGATCAGTCCGACCGCCTCGCGCCCGTCGGGGGTCTCGGCGTCGACGAGTCGCAGGCCGAGGTCGCGCTTGAGCGCTTCGGCGGCGGGCGGGTCGGCGTCGAGACCGCTCAGAAGTTCGGCCGTCACGCGGTTGCCGCCCGTCGGGACGATGCGGATGAACTGCGGCACGCCCTCGCGCACGACGACCGTCGTGGTCGTCTCGGCGCCGATGTCGACGACGGCGACGGTGCCGGTGATGCCGGGCCGCGTGACGATCGCACGCGTGAGCGCGAACGGGATGAGGTCGACGTCGGTCGCCTTGAGGCCGGCGCCCTGCACGGTGCGGACGTTGCCGAGCACGGCGTCCTTCGGGGCCGCGATGAGCAGGCCCTTCAGCACGGGCCCGTGCTCGCTCATCGCCTCGGCCGTCGGCGAGAAGTCGAGGACGGCGTCGGTGACCGCCATCGGCAGCACGTCCCGTGCCTCGAACGGAAGCGAGTCGCGGATCTGCGCCATCGTCGCCTTGCGAACGGTGAAGTCGCGCGCGAGGACCTTCTCGTTGCCGACGCCGAGCACGACGTCTCGCGTCGTGAAGCCGCCGCGCTGCCACAGGGTGCGAACGGCCGTCGCGACCGTGTTCGATTCCTTCACCTCGCCGCCCACGACGGCGCCCTCGGGCAGCAGCACCTCGGCGTAGTGCGTGAGGACCGGTTTGCCCTTCTGCGTGCCGCCGATCTCGGCGGCGCGCACGGAGCTGTTGCCGATGTCGATACCGACGATGCTCTTGGCCATGGGTTCGTCCTTCGTTCGGGTTTCAGGTGCGGTGTTCGGGTGGGTGTTCGGGTAGTCGGGTAACGGGTGGGTGATCGGGGCGGATGTCTCGGGCTGCTGATTTCGGATGTCTCGGTGGGTGATCCGGATGCCTCGGGGCCGACTCGTCGGGACCGGCCCGCCCCGGGGCATCCGGACGCTTTATGGGAGCCCTGCGACCGCGACCCCCGAGAGCGACAGGTACCAGCCGGCGACCGCGGTGCCGACGATGAGGCCGGTCCACGCGCCGAGGAGCATGGCGGGGCCGAACGGCACGCCCGTCTTGCGGTCGGCGCGGCCGAGCGCGAGGAGGACGATCGCGACGACGCCGCCGTAGAGGAACGCCGCGAACGCGCCGACGACGAGCTCGGGCCAGCCGAAGTAGCCGAGGACGATGCCGATGACGCCCGCGAGCTTGACGTCGCCGAGGCCCATGCCGCCGCGCGACACGTACGCGAGCAGCAGGTAGGCGGCGAAAAGCGCCGCGCCGCCCGCCGCCGAGCGCCAGATCGCATCGGGGTGGCCGCTCACGAGCGACGTGACGACGACGAGCCCGCCGAGGCCGATCGCCGCAGGCCCGACGATCGCATTGGGCAGCCGGTGGGTGTCGAGGTCGATGAGCGTGAGCGAGATCGAGACGCCCGCGAACACGAGCAGGATGACCAGTTCGAGGATGCGGTGCACGAGCATGCCCGGCGACGCGTTCGCGATCGCGCCCGCGGGCCCTGTGAAGATCCAGCCCGCGATGGCCGCGAACGCGGCGCCCGTCGTCAGCTCGACGAGCGGGTAACGCGCAGAGATGGATGTCCCGCAGTCGCGGCACTTCCCCCGCAGCGCGAGCCACGACAGCACCGGCACGTTGTCGTACGCGCGGATCTGCGACCCGCACTGCGGACACGTGCTCGGGGGCGAGACGAGCGAGCGCCCCGCCGGCACCCGGTGCACGACGACGTTCAGGAAGGAGCCGATCGCAAGGCCCAGGACCCCTGCGACGGTGATCGTGAAGGCGGGGATGAACTCAGCGGTCGTGGGGGTCATCTCGGGGCCCCGTTCGCCGAGAACGCGGGGTTCGTCGAGGCGTATTGGGTGACGCCGTACGTGGTGGACGTCGGGGTCAGGAACTTGGGGGGGCGATCGTCTTGAACCGCTCGTCGTAGTTGTAGTTCTTGGCGTACCCGTTCGAGCGGGTATTGCCGCTGAACGTCGACACGGTGCCTCGGAACTTCTGCGCGATCGAGCCGCGGACCGTGAGCGTGCCCCGAAGGTCGACATCGTAGTTCTGCACCATGAACGTGTGCGCGACCGAGAGGATCGCGGCGTCGATCTGACGGTTCGCCGACCCGGTGCGAACACTGCAGTTGTCACGACCTGGCCTCTGGACACCGTCGCGAGTTTCGACGTCGCACGTGTACGGATCCCACACCCAGACCGAGTTCTGACCGATGAGCCCAAGCATGTCGACCTCGCTGTTGCCGTACCTGATCGAGTCGGTGACGTACACGAAGTTCGCGGCGGCGATAGTGATCGCGCCGGTCATGGTCCCCTCGACGTAGACATCGCCGTTCGCGCATCCGTAAGGCGTGGCCGTCGAACTGGACGTGGTCGGCTTCCGTTCGTTCGCAAGCGGATATCTGATGAGCGACGTTCCGCTTCCGAACGACCATCCATCGGGCTGGTCGTTCGTCGCCGGCCGGTTGTTACCGGTACCTTGGTTCTGCCCCGTGTACGCCGCGAGGCACTTGAAGGTGCCCGGTAAGCCGGTGCTCGTCGAGGTCGGCGTCGCTCGGTAGTTCGGATCACTGGTATTCGTCGGCACGCCCTGAACCCAAATGAGGTTGTGATCGAGTGGCGACCCAAGCGTCGAAACGGTTGCGCCGCCATTCGATGCGAGACCCCCTGGGCCGGTCCCCGGAGTACCGCAGCCGGTGGGGTTCCGACTCGCCCCGGCCGTCGCGCCCGGTTGAGTCCAGATCGTCAGCGGCGACTTGATCGTCACCGTCTGGTTCGCGTTGAAAACGATGCGGGTCGGCCCGGTGTACATGCAGCCCGGCCTCGGGACGGTATCGGGCATGTCTGCCCGCGCCTCGTTCGCCAACGCGGTATTAGTGGGCGGCATCGGAAGCGGCGCGACGGAGACAGGATCACCTGCCTGGAAGTCCGGGTTTCCCGTGCAACTCGTGTCGTCGTACCAGTTCGAGTTCCGCGGATCACCGGTGGAGACCGCACCCTCGAAGGTCGGCCTGCCGCACATCGAGATGGTGTCATTCGAGTGCACCGGACCATGGAGTGTGTCGGATGGGATGAACCTGATCCTGCAGTCGTTCGAGTGCGACTGGATGTAGTCGTAGATCAGGTTGCATGCGGGCCGGATGTCCGGATCGATCGTCTCGAGGTCGGTGAAGTACAGGTAATCGATGAAGCCGCGCTGCTTGATGCTCACGATGATGCTGCGCGTCTCGTTGCCGACCTTGCCGGTCGATCGCACCCGGATGACCCCAGTGCGGTCGTAGTCGGCGTTGTCGATCTCGTAGCGGTAGCTCGCCCGGCCGCCCGACCCGTCGACCGCTCCCCACGACCCGCCGGAGTTGACCTGGAAGGCGGGGTTCGAGTCCGTCCCCGTCGGAAGTGTGACTTTGCCCGCACTTCCGGTTGCGATCGTGAACGGAGACGCCGGGTTGCCGAACCTCGAATAGCGCGCGTCGTTAGAGAGCCGACTCGTGTACTCGTCGGCGCCCGCGTAGGCAGCGGCAAGCGCGCCGGACCCGTCGGCGTCGGTCGCCGTCTTGCGCATCCCCGAAATCGAGTAACTTGCACCGATCGCGATGAGGATGAGCAGCACGATCGAGACGCCGAGCACGGTCGCGAGCGCCGCGCCTCGCTCGTCGTCACGGAGACGACGCAGCATGCCGATGGGATGCGGATCGCGTAGACGGATCATGACGGCTCCCGAAGTCCGAGATTGGTGAGCGGGATGCGGCGCTCGATGACCACCGGGTTCGCGGTCGGTTCGTCGGGCGGCACGACCGACAACCGGATGCCGATCGCAGCGACCTTGGCCCGGTTGGTCGCATCGAGTTGACCGGTGCCGGGATTGAGTAGGGCGCCGTTGATGTCGAAGTAGGTGAACACCGCACCTCCTGTGCTGAGCCGCCCACCGAGACTGCGGATAGAAGCCGGTGTCTGGGTTGTCGGGTCGCTCCCGCCGAACACCCAGTTGGAGTTAGAACCGGTCGGGTTCCACCGACGTTCTTGGAGCTCACGCCCGGCTCCTACGATCGAGTACTCGACGAGCGTCGGCCGCGGAGGCCGGCCCTGCGGCTCGACGGTCGCGGACACCTGGACAACGGCCATGAGCACAAGCTCGTTGGCTCGGGCCTCGACTATCGCCGGATCGGGAATCGTCGAGCCGCTCTTCGGATTCGTGGTCGCGAAGCGGATGACGCCGTTCATGGCGTTCGCCATGTTCGAGACATTGCCCGTCGCCTCGTGCACTTCACCGCTTTGCGCGGTCGACCTCGTGGTCGTCACGAAGAGACTCGCGACGATCGTGAGGATGATGCCCATGAGGATGACCGCGACGAGGAGTTCGACGAGGGTCAGACCCGCCTCTTCACGGCGGAGACGGGCGGCCACAGACGCGATGCCCCGACGTGCGCGGGCGCTCACGGCGTGATCCCACGGGGGTCGATGGTGATGATTCCCGTCGCATCGGCGTTCGCACGGCCGGGAATCACATTGCTGAGCACCGTGACATGCTGAGGCTGAACCATCACGGTCGCGTCGCTGCCTGGCACGCTCGTAGTGCTCTGGCGCGTCGCATAAAGTCTCCAACTCCCGAATGGGAGCGCAATGCGGATCGCGTTGTTGTTGGTGAAGACTGCGCCGAATCGGATTGTGAGCGGGCTCGTTGCACAAGTCGGCTCGCCGTCGACCTGGGGCGCGGTCACCTGCACCGCCACCAGGTTGTTCCGATTACTCGACGCCGTTCGCGCGACCTGCACGATACCCATCGGCACGTTGATCGGCGATGCAGTGGCGCCCGGAGCCGCGAACTGGCCTTGCGAACGCTGACCGATGAGGTCGACGCCCGTGGAGTTGTCGAGGCCCCAAGCGGCGGGGTCGGCGACTTCGCAACCGGCCTGTTCGGGAGTCGTCGCACGGTAGTCGCCCGCGAAGGCCTGGTAGCCGCTCTGCACCGGGAAGAGCTTGGTCGACGTCGACAAGGTCGCGACACGTGGATTGCTACCCGACTCGGTCGGCGACTCCGTTCGCGGATAGACGCCCAGCGTGCTGACGAAGTTCGTCTTCAGGTTCGGCGGGAAGGTGATCGCCATGTTCGGAGTTGTGGCGAGCGCCGCCCTGTTCGTCGCGTAGCGCGTCGGGAACAGGCCTGCCCGGTCGTACTGGAACTGGAACGAGGTCGATGCCCCGGCCACGACTGCGAGAGTACCCGTCGCGACCGGCACTCGGGAGTTCTGAGTGTGGGTCGTGTCGACGTAGTTCGGCAGGTTGAGCGACACGCTGTAGTTGCCGGGCGTGACGCCCAGGACGAAGCTGCACCCCTCGATGTCGGTCGGCTCGACGGGCGGCGAACTCGTGCCCGACACCGTCGGTGTCACGCCTGCCAGTCCGAGGCCGTTAGCCCCGAGCACCGAAATGAAGATCGTGCCCTTCGCCGGATCGTTGATGCGGCTCGTCGGCGCCATAAGCGTGTCGGCCCGCGCGGCGATTCCCGTCGGGCCCATCCCAGTCCACGTCACCGTGACGTTCACGCGCTTGTATCGGAGGGTGCCGCCCGAGGCCGAGCACGTGGCATCTGCGCCCGCGGCACTCACCCATGACGCCACGCGCTGGATCGTGTAGGTCTCGCCCTGGGTGACCGTCGACGTCGCAGAGAAGACGTCGAACGGGTCGCCGATCGCGCGTACCGAATCGATCTCGGCGGAGGCGAGATTCAGCGCGATCTCGCGGGCCTTCGAATCCTTGGTCGTCGTGAGTGTGAGCGTCACTGAGTAGGCAACGCTCACGGCCACGATCGCGAAGACGAGCATCGCCACGAGCACTTCGACGAGCCCGAAGCCGGCGTCGTCGCCGGCCGCTTCGGGCTTGTTGAGGGGCTTGGGGTGCTGCACGGGGCATTCCTCTTGGTTCAGTCGTATGGAGAGAACCGCGGGGCGGTCGCTTCCGGCGATCGCCCCGCGTCGCGGGCTACTCGTCCTCAGGGTCGACCGCCGGTGGAGTCCAGGTGTTGCCGGAGCAGGTTCCCTTCGCCGGGGCATGAGCGGCGCTCACCGCGAAGGTGTCACCCGCCTCGCTCACGGTCGAGATGCAGAACGCGGTCGAGGAACTTGTGGTCGGCGCGCTGATGGTCGGCCCGTTGGCGTTAGAACTGCTGTCGACCCATCCGTAGGAGGTCAGGTCCGCCGTGCCGATGTTCGCCGCGGTTCCACCTTCCGTGTAGTAGGCGATGACGGCGATCTTCGCGTTCGTGAGGTCCGACTGCGCGGCCGCATCCTTCGCCCCGTTCTGCAGCCCGATGTACACCGGGATGGCGATCGCGACGAGGATGCCGATGATGATGACGACGACGAGCAGCTCGATGAGCGTGAAGCCGCGGTCGTCTTCCTTGAGTTCGGAGCGTCGCTCTTCGAGGCGCTCGAGGATCCGCTTGATCACGGTGATATCCATTCTTTCGGGTTGAGATGGGGCACCGGGTCCGACGACGTCGTCGGCTTCGGTGTGATGAACATACGCCGGCATGAACAATGCTCGATATCCCTAATCCGGGGGACGTTTTTCCTGATCAGAAGGTATTTCGTGACGCATGGCGGCACCGCCGCCCGGCCTCCCCCTCGAGGCCGGCGACGGTGCCGAGACATCCCCCCGCTAGCTGCCCTGCACCGCCGTGGCGATCGTGAAGATCGGCATGTAGAGCGCGATGACCATGCCACCGACGACGACGCCGAGGATCGCGATGAGCAGCGGCTCGATCGTCGCCGTGAGCTGCGCAGAGGCCGTCTCGACCTCGTCCTCGTAGAAGTCGGCGACCTTGTCGAGCATGGGCTCGAGCGCCCCCGAGTCTTCGCCGACGGCGATCATCTGCACGACCATGGGCGGGAACGCCGACTCGGTCGCGAGCGGCCCCGCGATCGACTGGCCCTGCCTGACCGACTCGGCGACGCGGTCGAGCGCGTTCTCGATGACCCAGTTGCCCGACGTGTCGCCCACGATCTTGAGCGACTGGAGGATGGGCACGCCCGCGCCCGTCATGTCGCTAAGCCCCCGCGCGAAGCGCGCGATCGCGATCTTGCGCGCGAGCGACCCGAACACGGGCACCTTGAGCTTGATGGGGTCGACGAACTTCCGCACCGACGGGGTGTTCTTGTTGCGCGACCACCAGATCGCGAAGATGATCGCGAGGATCGCGAGAGCCGGGATGACCCACACCGCCGCCTGCGACGCCACGACGAGCACCTGCGTCGGCCACGGCAGCTCGGCGCCGAGCCCCGCGAACATGTCGGCGAAGATCGGCACGATGAACAGCAGCATCGCGATGACCGCGAGCACGGCCATGATGAGCACGATGACGGGGTAGGTCATCGCCGCCCTGATCGCGGCGCGCAGCTTCACCTCTTTCTCGAAGTTGTCGGCGACCGACGAGAGCGCCCGGTCGAGGAAGCCGCCCGTCTCGCCCGCGCGCACCATGTTGACCATGAGCGGCGGGAAGGTCTTGGGATGCTTCGCCATCGCGTCCGAGACCGAAGAGCCGCCCTCGACGTCGCTGCGCACCTTGCCGAGGATCTCTTTCAGCGGCTTCGACGCCGTCTGCTCCTCGAGCACCGAGAGCGTGCGGGTGATCGAGAGGCCCGCACCGACCATCGTCGCGAACTGCCTGCTCGACACCGCGAGGTCTTTGAGCTTGACCCTCGCAGGCCCGCCGATGTTGATCTCGCGGTTCAGGCCCGTGCCTGCAGGCGCCTCCTCGATCGAGACGGGCGAGAGCCCCATGGTCGCAAGGCGCCCCATGACGGATGCCTCGGACGGAGCATCCATTCTGCCCTTGACGAGCTTGCCCGCGCCGTCGCGACCGACGTACGCATATGCCGCGGTAGCCACCTATCGCCTCCCCATCTGCGCCGAGAACGAATCGCCGAAGTCGATCTCGCCGAGCGCCCGCGCGTTCGACTTGTCGACGTCGCCGCCTCGCCGCACGAGATGCTCGAACGCGTCGGGGTCGTGCGCCTTCTCGAGCGCCGACCGCTTCGTGATGACGCCGTGGTCGACGAGGTGCGCGAGCGACTGGTCGAGGGTCTGCATGCCGAGCTCACGGCCCGCCTGCATCGCCGACGTCACCTGGTACGTCTTGCCCTCGCGGATGAGGTTCGCGATCGCGGGCGTCATGATGAGCACCTCGGCCGCGATCGTGCGCCCCTGACCCGTCGCGCGCCGCACGAGCGTCTGGCACACGATGCCCTGCAGCGTCGCCGCGAGCTGCTGGCGGATCTGCCCCTGCGCGTGCGGCGGGAACACGTCGATGATGCGGTCGATCGTCTGCGGGGCATCCTGCGTGTGCAGCGTCGCGAAGACGAGGTGACCGGTCTCGGCCGCCGTCAGCGCCGCCGAGATCGTCTCGAGGTCGCGCAGTTCGCCGATGAGGATGACGTCGGGGTCCTGCCGCAGCACGTACTTGAGCGCCGTCGCGAAGCTGTGCGTGTCGGGGCCGACCTCGCGCTGATGCACGATCGAGCGCTTGTGCGTGTGGAGGAACTCGATCGGATCCTCGACCGTCACGATGTGGTCGGCGCGCGTGCGGTTCACGAGGTCGATGAGGGCCGCAAGCGTCGTCGACTTGCCCGAGCCCGTGGGGCCTGTCACGAGCACGAGCCCGCGCGGGAGCCCCGCGAAGCGGGCGACCTGCTTCGGCACGCCCAGTTCGTCGAGGCCCTTGATCTCGGCGGGAATGATGCGGAAGGCGCCCGCGAGCGACCCCCGCTGGAACGAGTAGTTCACGC
The DNA here is from genome assembly GCF_004135405.1 of Agromyces protaetiae. Lineage (NCBI taxonomy): Bacteria > Bacillati > Actinomycetota > Actinomycetes > Micrococcales > Microbacteriaceae > Agromyces > Agromyces protaetiae. The sequence continues at coordinate 1,490,017 of NZ_CP035491.1, read as the reverse complement.
GGAAGCGCCGCTCGGGCGACACCGCGAACGAGAAGTCGAGCTCGAGCTCGTCCTCGAAGCGCTCGAGCTGCTCGGGCGTCAGGATGCTCATGAGCGCCGCGCGCACGCGCACGTCGTCCCACGCCGGCACCTCCGCCTGCTGCAGCGCGCCGTCGACGCGGAACGTCGGCGCCGCCCCCACCGCGATGTGGAGGTCGGACACCTTCGGCAGCTCGACCTGCTCGAGTGCGCTCACGAGCACCGGGTCGGCGCCCGCGAGCGCCGCCTCCTCGGCGGGCGTCAGCGGCACGACCGACGCGCTCGCGCCGCTCGCGTCGAACACCGCCGGCACCGCGCGCCGGCCCTCGGGCACGATCGGCAGCACACGGTCGATGTCGGGCTCGACGCCCTCGGGCCACACGTGCTTGGCGCCGTCGAGCTCCTCGTCGGCCGTCCAGGGGATGTTGCGGTCGTCCATCGGCATCCTCACTCGTCGCTCGCGCCGCTACGCGGCCACCCGCAGAATCTCTTCGATCGAGGTCACGCCCGCGCGCACCTTCGCCCAACCGTCGTCGCGCAGCGACCGCATGCCGTGCGACTGCGCGCTCCGACGGATCTCGCTCGCCGCCGCACGGTCGACCGCGAGGCGCTCGACGTCCTCGTCGACCTCCATGACCTCGTGCAGCGCGATGCGGCCCGAGTATCCGGTCTTGGCGCACGCGTGACATCCGACCGGTCCGTAGATCGTCGGAACCGGCGCTTTCGGATCGAGCGTGAAACGCACCGCCTCGAGCTCCTGCGCCGTGACCTCCACGGGCTCCTTGCACCGCTCGCACAGCCGCCGCGCGAGCCGCTGCGCGACCACGCAATCGACCGCCGACCCCACGAGGAACGGCTCGACGCCCATCTCGGTGAGGCGCGTCACGGCGCTCGGCGCGTCGTTCGTGTGCAGCGTCGACAGCACGAGGTGGCCGGTGAGGGATGCCTCGATCGCGATCTGTGCGGTCTCGCGGTCGCGGATCTCGCCGACGAGCACGATGTCGGGGTCGGCACGAAGGATGCTCCGCAGCGCGCTCGCGAACGTCAGGCCCGCCTTCGGGTTCACCTGCACCTGGTTGATGCCCGCCATGCGGTACTCCACGGGGTCTTCGACCGTGATGACGTTGACCTGCGGCCGCGCGACCGCCGTGAGCGTCGCGTACAGCGTCGTCGACTTGCCCGACCCCGTCGGCCCCGTCACGAGGATCATGCCGTGCGGCTTCTTGAACGACTTCTCGTACACCCGGAAGTTCGAGTCGCTGAGCCCCAACTCCTGCAGGTCGAGCGCCGCCTGCGAATTGTCGAGGATGCGCATGACGACCTTCTCGCCCCACACCGTCGGCAGCGTCGCCACGCGCAAGTCGATCTTGCGGCCGCCGACCGTCGCCGACATGCGGCCGTCCTGCGGCTTCCGCCGCTCGGCGATGTCGATGTCGGCCATGATCTTCAGCCGCGACACGACGCCCGCCTGCACCGACTTCGGCGCCTGCTGCATCTCGTGCAGCACGCCGTCGATGCGGTACCTGACCCGCAGCGAGTGCTCCTGCGGCTCGATGTGGATGTCGGACGCGTGGTCGGCGATCGCCTGCGACACGAGCAGGTTCACGAGACGCACGATCGGGGCGTCGTCCTCGACGTCGGCGACCGCGAACGCATCGGCCGAGAGCTCGTCGTTCTCGTCGTCGATCGTCGACGTCAGGTCATTGAGCTCTTCGTCGGCACGGTGCGTGCGGGCGATCATCGCGAGCACGTCGGTCGCCGTCGCGACGACCGGGTGCACCTCCCGGCCCGACTCGACCCGCACGTCGTCGAGCGCGAACACGTCGCCCGGGTCGACCATCGCGATCGCGATGCGACCCTCCTCGTCGAACCCGACCGGCAGCACCGTGTGCCGCCGGCACGTCGCCGCGCTCACGAGGTCCACGGCGGTCGGGTCGAGCTGCACGTCGAGGAGGTCGGGCACGTACTCGGTGTTCGCCTGCACCGCGCGTGCGCGCGCGAGTTGCCGCTCGGAGATGATGCCGCGGTCGAGGAACCGCTGGACAGCGCGCAGATCGGTGTCGTCGAGGGCGCCGATCTCGTCGAGGTGCTCGATCGGCAGATCGCCGTGCAGGATGAGGATTTCGCCTAGAGCAGGCACACGCGACCTCCTCGTCGGGGTGCGTCACGGAGGCGAGCGGGTACTCGGCTCCGCATTCGGGTAATGGGGCACGAGAAACATAAGCCTTTGCATGAACGCGCTCCCATCCCCACTAGGGGGAACCCCCATAGGGGGTACGCGAGGATGTCTCACGCCCGCGCCTGCGTACGCGAAAGGGGCCCCGGGCGATTGCCCGGAGCCCCTTTCTTGCGATTCGCGCCTTAGCTGTAATTGCCCGGCGTGAAGTCGTCGCTCGAGAACGCGTCGAAGTCGACGAAGCTGAGGTCGCCCTCGCTGAACGCCGCGTCGTCGGCGAAGATGCGGTTCGGGTAGCGCTCCGCCTTCGCCTCCTCGGTCGCCTCGACCGCCACGTTCCGGTACTTCGCGAGACCGGTGCCGGCGGGGATGAGCTTGCCGATGATGACGTTCTCCTTGAGGCCGACCAGCGGGTCGCTCTTGCCCTCCATGGCGGCCTGCGTGAGCACACGGGTCGTCTCCTGGAAGGACGCGGCCGACAGCCACGACTCGGTCGCAAGCGAAGCCTTGGTGATACCCATGACCTCCTGGCGCGCCGACGCCGTCTTCTTGCCCTCGGTGAGCGCCGCACGGTTGATCTCGTTGTACTTCGAACGGTCGACGAGCTCGCCCGGGAGCAGGTCGGTGTCGCCGTGGTCGACGACCGTGACCTTGCGGAGCATCTGACGCACGATGACCTCGATGTGCTTGTCGTGGATCGGCACGCCCTGCGAACGGTAGACGTCCTGGACGCCGTTCACGAGGTGCTTCTGCACGTCGCGCACACCCTTGACCCGGAGGACTTCCTTCGGGTCGACGGCGCCGACGATGATCTGCTGACCGAGCTCGACGTGCTGACCGTCCTCGACGAGCAGCGTCGAACGACGCAGCACGTTGTAGACGACCGGCTCGTCGCCGTTGTCGGGCGTCAGGATGACCTTGCGCTGCTTGTCGTTCTCGTCGATCGTGATGCGACCGGCGGCCTCGGCGATGGGCGACGCGCCCTTCGGGGTGCGAGCCTCGAAGAGCTCCTGCACGCGGGGAAGACCCTGCGTGATGTCGTCGGCCGAAGCCGAACCACCCGTGTGGAACGTACGCATCGTGAGCTGGGTGCCCGGCTCGCCGATGGACTGCGCCGCGATGATGCCCACGGCCTCGCCCAGGTCGACGAGCTTGCCCGTCGCGAGCGAACGGCCGTAGCACGCCGCGCACACGCCGACGGCCGACTCGCACGTGAGCACCGAGCGCACGCGGATCGTCTCGACACCCGCCGCGACGAGCTTGTCGATGAGCACGTCGCCGACGTCGGCACCCGCCTCGGCGATGACCTCGCCCTTGGCGTCGACCGCGTCAGCGGCCAGGCTGCGCGCGAACACCGAGTTCTCGACGTTCGGGTCGCGGACGAGCTCGCCGGCCGCGTTGAGCGCGGCGATCGGGAGCTCGAGGCCCTTGGTCGTGCCGCAGTCGTCCTCACGGATGATGACGTCCTGCGAGACATCCACCAGACGACGCGTCAGGTAGCCCGAGTCGGCGGTACGCAGAGCGGTGTCGGCGAGACCCTTGCGGGCACCGTGCGTGGCGATGAAGTACTCCGCCACCGACAGGCCCTCGCGGTACGACGAGATGATCGGGCGAGGGATGATCTCACCCTTCGGGTTGTTCACGAGGCCTCGCATGCCGGCGATGTTGCGCACCTGCAGCCAGTTACCACGAGCACCCGACGTGACCATGCGGTTGATGGTGTTCGACGGCTGCGCCGCGAACTCCTCCTGCATCGCCTTCGCGACCTCGTCGGTCGCCTTCGTCCAGATCTGGATGAGCTCCTGACGACGCTCGAGGTCGGTCGTGAGACCCTTCTCGAACTGCGCCTGGACCTTCGCGGCCTGCTTCTCGTACTTCGACACGATCTCGCGCTTCTGCGGAAGCTCGACGATGTCGGAGAGCGCGACGGTCACGCCCGAACGGGTCGCCCAGCGGAAGCCGGCGTCCTTGATGCGGTCGAGGGTCGCGGCGACCTCGGTCTTCGGGTAGCGCTCGGCCAGGTCGTTGACGATCTGGGAGATCTGACCCTTGCCGGCCTGCTCGTTGAAGTACGGGTAGTCCACCGGGAGCGCCTCGTTGAAGATCGCGCGGCCCAGGGTCGTCGACATCAGGTACGGCTTGCCCTCGACGAAGTCTTCCGGCTCCTCGCCCTCGGCGAAGTGCACGCCGTCGAGACGGATGCGCACGTTCGCGTTGAGGTCGAGCGCGATCTCGCCCGGACGGTTCTGGTCGAACGCGAGGATCGCCTCGGCGATCGACGAGAACGCACGGCCCTCGCCGGCAGCGCCCGGCTTCTCGGTCGTCAGGTGGTGCAGACCGATGATCATGTCCTGCGACGGCAGGGTCACCGGGCGGCCGTCCGACGGCTTCAGGATGTTGTTCGACGCGAGCATGAGCACGCGCGCCTCAGCCTGAGCCTCGACCGACAGCGGAAGGTGCACGGCCATCTGGTCGCCGTCGAAGTCGGCGTTGAACGCCGCACACACGAGCGGGTGGAGCTGGATGGCCTTGCCCTCGACGAGCTGCGGCTCGAACGCCTGGATGCCGAGACGGTGCAGCGTGGGCGCACGGTTCAGCAGCACGGGGCGCTCGCGGATGATCTCTTCGAGGACGTCCCACACCTGCGGGCGCGAACGCTCGACCATGCGCTTGGCGGCCTTGATGTTCTGCGCGTGGCTCAGGTCGATGAGGCGCTTGATCACGAACGGCTTGAAGAGCTCGAGCGCCATCTGCTTGGGCAGACCGCACTGGTGCAGCTTCAGCTGCGGGCCGACGACGATGACCGAACGGCCCGAGTAGTCGACGCGCTTGCCGAGGAGGTTCTGGCGGAAGCGACCCTGCTTGCCCTTGAGCATGTCGCTCAGGGACTTGAGGGCGCGGTTGCCGGTACCCGTGACCGGGCGGCCGCGGCGGCCGTTGTCGAACAGCGCGTCGACGGCCTCCTGGAGCATCCGCTTCTCGTTGTTGACGATGATCTCGGGCGCGCCGAGGTCGAGGAGACGACGAAGACGGTTGTTCCGGTTGATGACGCGGCGGTACAGGTCGTTCAGGTCGGAGGTCGCGAAGCGGCCGCCGTCGAGCTGGACCATCGGACGCAGCTCGGGCGGGATGACCGGAACCACGTCGAGCACCATCGCCGCCGGCGAAGCACCCGTCTGGAGGAACGAGTTGACGACCTTGAGGCGCTTGATGGCGCGGATCTTCTTCTGACCCTTGCCCTCGGCGATCTGCAGGTGCAGGTCTTCGGCCTCGGCCGCGAGGTCGAAGCTCAGCAGACGCTTCTTGATGGCCTCGGCGCCCATGTAGGCCTCGAAGTACATGCCGAAGCGGTCCTGCAGCTCCTGGAAGTCGGAGTCTTCGGGCTTGAGGTCGCCGACCTTGAGGGTGCGGAAGGCCTCCCACACGCGCTCGAGGTGCGCGATCTGCTCGTCGCCCGACTTGCGGACGCCGGCCATCTCCTTGTCGGCGGCGGCCTCGGCGCGCTTCTTGACGTCGGACTTGGCGCCCTCGGCCTCGAGCGCGGCGAGCTCGTCTTCCTTGCGCTTCATGAGGTCGGCGATGCGCGCGTCGCGCTGGTCGCCGATCGTCTTGATCTCGAGGCGGAGCTCGTTCTCAAGGCCCGGGAGGTCGGCGTGACGACCCTCGTCGTCGACGTCGATCACCATGTAGGCGGCGAAGTAGATGACCTTCTCGAGGTCCTTCGGCGCCATGTCGAGCAGGTAGCCGAGGCGGCTGGGCACACCCTTGAAGTACCAGATGTGCGTGACCGGGGCGGCCAGCTCGATGTGGCCCATGCGCTCACGGCGCACGGAGGACTTGGTGACCTCCACGCCGCATCGCTCACAGACGATGCCCTTGAAGCGCACGCGCTTGTACTTGCCGCACGCGCACTCCCAGTCGCGGCTCGGGCCGAAGATCTGCTCGCCGAAGAGCCCGTCCTTCTCGGGCTTCAGCGTGCGGTAGTTGATGGTCTCGGGCTTCTTGACCTCGCCGTAGGACCACTTGCGGATGTCCTCTGCGGTGGCCAGGCCGATACGGAGCTCATCGAACGTCGTTGCGTCGAGCAATTTCTCTCCTAGATTCCTGAAGTCGTTCGTGTTCGTGCCTGGCTCAGATTTCGTCGATGTTCGACGACTCGAAGCGCGCGGAGATGTTGATGCCGAGCTCTTCCGCAGCGCGGAAGGCCTCGTCGTCGGTGTCGCGGAGCGACACGGCGGTGCCGTCGGCCGAGAGGACCTCGACGTTCAGGCACAGGGACTGCATCTCCTTCATGAGCACCTTGAAGGACTCGGGGATGCCGGGCTCCTGGATGTTCTCGCCCTTGACGATCGCCTCGTAGACCTTGACGCGGCCGAGGATGTCGTCGGACTTGATCGTGAGGAGCTCCTGCAGCGCGTATGCCGCGCCGTAGGCCTCGAGGGCCCACACCTCCATCTCGCCGAAGCGCTGGCCGCCGAACTGCGCCTTCCCACCGAGCGGCTGCTGGGTGATCATCGAGTACGGGCCCGTCGAACGCGCGTGGATCTTGTCGTCGACGAGGTGGTGCAGCTTCAGGATGTACATGTAGCCGACCGACACGGGGTACGGGAACGGCTCACCCGAGCGGCCGTCGAACAGCTGGGTCTTGCCCGACGATCCGATGAGACGCTCGCCGTCGCGGTTGGGGAGCGTCGAGTCGAGCAGACCCGCGATCTCCTCCTCGAAGGCGCCGTCGAACACGGGGGTCGCGACCTTGGTGCCGGGCGCGGCCTCGTGCGCGGCCTCGGGCAGGCGCTTGGCCCACGCCGGCTTGCCGTCGACCTTCCAGCCCTGCTTGGCGACCCAGCCGAGGTGGGTCTCGAGCACCTGGCCGAAGTTCATTCGACCGGGGATGCCGAGCGGGTTCAGGATGACGTCGACGGGCGTGCCGTCCGCGAGGAACGGCATGTCCTCGACCGGCAGGATCTTCGAGATGACGCCCTTGTTGCCGTGGCGGCCGGCGAGCTTGTCGCCCTCGGTGATCTTGCGCTTCTGGGCGATGTAGACGACGACGCGACGGTTGACGCCCGAGCCGAGCTCGTCGTCGCCCTCTTCGGCGTTGAACTCCTTGACCGCGATGATCGTGCCCTGCTCGCCGTGAGGCACCTTGAGGGACGTGTCGCGGACCTCGCGGCTCTTCTCGTTGAAGATCGCGCGGAGGAGGCGCTCTTCGGCCGACAGCTCGGTCTCGCCCTTCGGCGTGACCTTGCCGACGAGGATGTCGCCGGGGCGGACCTCGGCGCCGATGCGGATGATGCCGCGCTCGTCGAGGTCGGCGAGCAGGTCGGGGCTCACGTTGGGGAGGTCACGGGTGATCTCCTCCTTGCCGAGCTTCGTGTCGCGCGCGTCGACCTCGTACTCCTCGATGTGGATCGACGAGAGCACGTCGTCCTTCACGAGGTTCTGGCTGAGGATGATCGCGTCCTCGAAGTTGTGACCCTCCCACGGCATGAACGCCACGAGGAGGTTCTTGCCGAGCGCGAGCTCGCCGTTGTCGGTCGCAGGACCGTCGGCGATGACCTCGCCCGCCTCGATGCGGTCGCCCGCCGAGACGATGACGCGGTTGTTGTACGACGTGCCCTGGTTCGAGCGGTCGAACTTGCGCAGGAAGTAGGTCTGCGTGCCGCCCTCGTCGAGCTGGATCGTGACGGCCTCGGCCGAGACCTCTGCGACGACACCCGGCTTGTCGGCGGTGACGACGTCACCGGCGTCGATCGCGGCGTAGCCCTCCATACCGGTGCCCACGAGCGGCGAGTCGCTGCGGAGCAGCGGCACGGCCTGGCGCTGCATGTTCGCACCCATGAGGGCGCGGTTCGCGTCGTCGTGCTCGAGGAAGGGGATGAGCGACGTGCCGACCGACACCATCTGGCGCGGCGAGACATCCATGTAGCCGATCTGGTCGGCAGGGAAGAGGTCGACCTCGCCGCCCTTCTTGCGGGCGAGGACGCGCTCCTCCTGGAAATGGCCGTCGGCCTTCAGCGGGGCGTTGGCCTGCGCGACGATGAAGTCGTTCTCCTCCATGGCCGTGAGGTAGTCGATCTGGTCGATGACCCGACCGTCGACGACCTTGCGGTACGGCGTCTCGATGAAGCCGAAGGAGTTGATGCGCGCGAACGACGCGAGCGAGCCGATGAGGCCGATGTTCGGGCCTTCCGGCGTCTCGATCGGGCACATGCGGCCGTAGTGCGAGGGGTGGACGTCGCGGACCTCGACGCCCGCGCGGTCACGCGAGAGACCGCCGGGGCCGAGCGCCGACAGACGACGCTTGTGCGTCAGGCCGGCGAGCGGGTTGTTCTGGTCCATGAACTGCGACAGCTGCGACGTGCCGAAGAACTCCTTGATCGCGGCGACGACGGGTCGCACGTTGATCAGGGTCTGCGGCGTGATCGCCTCGATGTCTTGCGTCGTCATGCGCTCGCGGACCACGCGCTCCATGCGCGAGAGGCCCGTGCGGACCTGGTTCTGGATGAGCTCGCCGACGGCGCGGATGCGACGGTTGCCGAAGTTGTCGATGTCGTCGGTGTCGAGGCGCAGCTCGACGTCCTGACCGTTGCGGCGGCCGGGGAGCGTCGGGCGCTCCTCGTGCAGCGCGACGAGGTACTTGATCGTGGCGACGATGTCTTGCACCGTGAGCACCGAGTCGGTGAGGGGAGCCTCGAGGCCGAGCTTCTGGTTGATCTTGTACCGGCCGACCTTCGCGAGGTCGTAGCGCTTCGGGTTGAAGTAGAAGTTGTCGAGGAGCGCACGCGCGGCCTCGGCGGCGACCTGCTCGCCCGGACGGAGCTTGCGGTAGATGTCCTTGAGCGCCTCTTCCTTCGTGAGGATGTTGTCCTTCTCGAGGGTGAGGGCGATCGACTCGTAGCCGGCGAACTCCTCGAGGATCTCCTCGGAGGTGAGGCCGAGGGCCTTCAGGAACACCGTGACCGACTGCTTGCGCTTGCGGTCGATGCGGACGCCGACCTGGTCGCGCTTGTCGATCTCGAACTCGAGCCACGCACCGCGGCTCGGGATGACGCGCGCCGAGTAGATGTCCTTGTCGGAGGTCTTGTCGGGAGTGCGCTCGAAGTAGACGCCGGGCGAACGGACGAGCTGCGAGACGACGACGCGCTCGGTGCCGTTGATGACGAACGTGCCCTTGGGGGTCATGAGCGGGAAGTCGCCCATGAAGACGGTCTGCGTCTTGATCTCACCCGTGAGGTGGTTCATGAACTCCGCATTGACGTACAGCGGAGCGGAGTAGGTCTTGCCCTTCTCCTTGCACTCCTCGATCGTGTACTTCTCGGGCTCGAGCTCGGGGTTCGTGAACGAGAGCTGCATCGTCTCGCCGAGGTCTTCGATCGGGGAGATCTCCTCGAAGATCTCTTCAAGACCGGTGGCCTCGGGAAGGTCTTGACGACCCTCGGCGATGGCCTGCTCGACGCGTGCCTTCCACGCGTCGTTGCCGACGAGCCAGTCGAAGGACTCGGTCTGCAGGGCGAGCAGGTCGGGTACGGTAAGGGTGTCGGTGACCTTTGCGAACGAGAGGCGGCTTGCACCGCGTCCGTTCTTCGGGGTGGGCGTGGTTGCGTTGCGCGCAGCAGCCAAGGAAATGACCTCCGTGAGCCCCATGAGGGCTGGTTCACTGTCGATGGTGGTGGAGAGAACCCCGCAGACATGTGCACACTGGAACCGAGTGGCTCAGCACGCACGTGGCCGACCGCAATATGAGGGCACGTTGGGTCTGGGAGCGCAAACCTCAACTATAGGTGAAACGGCGCGCCGTGTCCAGTCGAATTCTTGATTTGTCCGCGGATGTCCGGTATAACCCTCGCGCAGGGCGCGGAATTCCAGACTCCGGATGCCTCGGCGGGGCGTACTTCGCATGTCGGCGGCCGTCCGTAGTGTGAGCCGCGGAGGCCTCATGACACCGCAGCACCCGGCAGCGCTCGACTCCCCCTCGAGCGCCGGCGCACCGCCGTCGGGCCTTCGCGGCGCGCGCCGTGCGGCGATCATCGCGCTCGTCGCGTCGGTGTCGATCGCGGCGATCGTCGGCATCGTCGTGCTCTTGAGCGGCGCGTACGGGCAGACGCAGGGCCAGGTGCTCCTGACGACGCTGCTCGTCGCGGCGGCGAGCGCGATCGCCCTCTGCCACCTCGCGGTCGCGGGGCGGCCGGTGCGGCTCGTCGGCTTCGTGGGCCTCGCGGTCACGGCCGTCGCCGTCGGCATCGGGCTCTTCGGCATCTGGGGTTCGAACTTCGACGGCTACGACGTCTTCCTCTGGTTCGGCATGGCGTCGATCGCGGCCGCGAGCCTCGCGCACGCGAACCTCCTGCTGCTCCTCGCCGGCCGACGGCATCCGGCCGTGCGGATCCTCCTCGGCGTCACGCTCGCGGCGATCGCGGGCGTGGCCGTGCTCCTCATCGCGAACCTCGCGACGAAGGGCGAGTTCCCGGGCGTCGAGTTGAGCAACGTCTACTGGCGCACGGTCGGCGTGCTCGCGATCGTCGACGCGGTCGGCACGATCGTGCTCCCGATCGTCGCGCTCCTGCTGCGCGGGCGCGATGCGCAAGCGCAGCCGGCGGATGTCTCGGTGGCCGATGTCTCGGCCCCGCCGTTCGCCGCAGAGGGCGAGCCCGCGGCATCCGCGGCGGCCGAGACATCCGGCCTCGTCGACGCGACCGGTGCGTCCGAGACAGCCGCAGCCCCGCTCGCACCCGCGCTCGACGCGCGCCTCGCCGCGCTCGAAGCGGCCACCGGGCTCGACCGCGACGCCGTGCTCGCGGCCGCGCTCGATGCCCTCGAAGCGCGACTCGGCGGCGGCGGGCGCGCCTGACGGCCGCGCGTGGGACGATGCCTGCATGGGGTCGATCGAGTTCGAGACCGACGGCATCGCGCGCGGCGTGACGCTGCTCGTCGACGGGCAGGCGCAGTCGCACGTCGACCCGTCCGACCCGACCCGGCTCTTCTTCGAGTACGTGCGCCGCATCGGACACGCGATCGACGCCGCGGCCGCGCCCGGGGCGCCGATCAGCGCCCTGCACCTCGGCGGCGGCGCGCTCACCCTCCCCCGCTACATCGCGGCGACCCGCCCCGGGTCGGTGCAGGTCGTCGTCGACCACGACCCCGCCCTCGTCGCAGCCGTGCTCGACCGCCTGCCGGCGCCGCCCGGCGTCGAGTTCGTCGTCGACGACGCGCAGACCGTCATCGCCGCGCATGGCGCCGCCGACCTCGTGCCGGGGCCCTTCGACCTCGTCGTGCTCGACCTCTACACAGGGCTCGAGGCGCCCGCGTTCGTCGACGAGCCCGGCTTCCTCGCGGCTGCCCTCGGACGGCTCGGGCCTACCGGCATCCTCGTCGTCAACGTCGCCGACGCCGCCGGACTCGCGCGCCTCCGCGCACTCGGGCGCGCGCTCTCGCGGGCCGCGCCGTCGGCCGAGGTGCTCGTCGCGGGCGACCCGTCGGTCCTGTCGGGCGCCGAAGAAGGGAACGCCGTCGTCGTCGCGGCGCCGCACGGGTTTCCGCGCGGACTCGAGCGGCGGCTCGCGTCGGGCGGGCCGTTCCCCGCCGAGATCCTCACGGGCGCGCGACTCGACTTCGCGCTGTGGGGGGCGTGCTGACCGCAGGCGCCGACTCCGCGGCATCCGTCGCCTTCATCCTGCGGGGGTACCGTTGTCGCGTGCCCGACGCTCCCGCGAACCCTCTCGAACGCCGCCTCTCGAACGGCCACCTCGCGCGCCTCGAGGAGTCGCGGGCGCAGCCCGGATCGTGGACGCTCCTCGTCGACGGCACGCCGCAGTCGCACGTCGAACTCGATCGGCCCGAGTGGCTCGGATTCGAGTACGTGCGCCGCATCGGGCACGCGGCCGACCTGGTCGCGCCCGAGGGCGAGGCGATCACGGCCCTGCACCTCGGCGCGGGCGCCCTGACGCTGCCGCGGTACGTCGCGGCGACCCGTCCGGGCTCGCGCCAGCAGGTGGTCGAGCTCGAACCGGCGCTCGTCGAACTCGTCCGCGAGCACCTGCCGCTCCCGCGCGGCGCGCAGATCCGCGTGCGCACGGGCGACGCGCGCGAGGTGCTGGCGAAGCTGCCCGCAGGCCTCGACGGCGCCGTCGACCTCGCGATCGTCGACATCTTCTCGGGCGCGCGCACGCCCGCGCACGTCACGAGCGCCGAGTTCTACTCCCTGCTCGTGCGGCGCATGGCGCGCGGCGGCATCGTCGCCGTCAACGTCGCCGACGGCGCGGGACTCGGCTTCGCGCGCTCGCAGGCCGCGACCCTCGCGCACGTGTTCGCCCACGTCGCGCTCGCGGCCGACGCGAACATGCTGAAGGGCCGCCGGTTCGGCAACGTCGTCATGTATGCGTCGGATGCCGAGCTGCCGTTCGGGTCGCTGCCGCGCCGGCTCGCAAGCGACCCGGCACCCGCGAAGCTCGTCGAGGGCGAGGAGTTCCGCAGGTTCGCGGCGGCCGGCAAAGTCGTGACGGATGCCACGGCGGTGCCGAGTCCGCCGCCCGCGCGGTCGGTGTTCTTGTCGAAGGGCTGAGCGCCGCCCCGCCGGCACCCGCCACCTGAACCCGAGCTACGCGTGGCGGAAGCGCATGCCCTGCCCCGGCCGCACTTGCGCGAGCGCGTCGAGCGATGACGGCGCGACGACCGCGATCACGGGGTAACCGCCCGTGACGGGCCGGTCGGCGAGGAGGATCGTCGGCAGCCCCGACGGCGGCAACTGCACGGCTCCCGGCACGGTCGCCTCGCTCGGCACCTCGCCGTCGCGGCGCGCGACCGGCGTGCCCGCGAGCCGCGCGCCGACGCGGTCGGAGTCGGGAGCGAGCCGCCACACCCGCTCGAAGAGCGGCGCGAGCGACGGGTCGTCGCACCAATCGGCGCGGGGGCCGGGGAGCAGCACGAGCGTCACGTCGTCCGCGGGCGGCGGGTAGGCGGCCTCACGGTCGAGCACGGGCACGGATGCCTCGGGCTCGCCCCCGATCGGCAGCGCCTCGCCTGCCGCGACCGGTGCGGGGCCGAACCCCGCGAGGGTGTCGCGCGAGCGCGAGCCGAGCACGGCGGGGACGTCGAGACCGCCGCGCACGGCGAGCACGAACCGGATGCCTCGGTCGGCCGCGCCGATCTCGAGCACGCCGCCTGCGGTCGCGCGGACCGCCGTGTAGGGCGCGAAGCGCCGGCCGTCGAGGCGGAGATCGCCCCATGCGCCGGCGACGGCGAACCACGTGGTGCCGGTGAAGCGGGCACGGAATCCGCCGCCGACGAGTTCGAGGCCTGCGGCGCCGTCGGGGTTGCCGACGAGCCGGTTCGCGAGCGCGAGCGCGCCGCGGTCGAGCGCGCCCGACGACGTCACCCCGAGGTGCCCGAGCCCCGGACGGCCGAGGTCTTGCACGAGCGCGAGCGCGCCGGGCCGTTCGACGACGAGGCGGCCCCCTCCTGCTCGCGAGTGGGCGGTTCGGCACGGTCGGAGTCGCCTCGGACCGTGCCGGACCGCCCACTCGCGGTCGCCGCCGCGGATGCCACCGCGCGCACGGCCTCGAACCGCACGGCCCGCCCGGGCGCGAGCAGCGCGGGCGGGTCGGCGTCGAGGTTCCAGAGCGGGGCGTCGGTGCGACCGATGAGCTGCCAGCCGCCGGGGCTCTCGCGCGGATACGCGCCACTGAAACCGCCAGCGAGGCCGACCGATCCGGCGGGCACGCGCGTGCGGGGCGACGAGAGTCGCGGCACGTCGAAATGCCAGTCGTCGCTCACCAGGTAGGCGAACCCGGGCGCGAAGCCGATGAACGCGACACGCCATCCCGCCCCGGTGTGGGCGGCGACGAGCGCCTCGGGCGAGACGTCGAGCGAGGCCGCGAGTGCGAGGAGGTCATCGCCGTCGTAGGCGACGGGCACGACGACGGGCTGCGTCGGCGGCGGGGTCGAGCCGACGCCGACGGGCTCGCGCGCACCCGAGACATCCGTCGCACGCGAGACATCCGCCGCACGCGAGACATCCGCCCGCCTCACCCACGCCGCCGCCGACTCGAGCGGCAGCCGCGCGGGGTCGACGACGACGAGCACCGTGCGCGCGGCGGGCACGAGCTCGACGAGCCCGGCGGGCGCCGTCGCGGCGAGCGCATCGTGCAGCGCGAGCACCTCTTCGAGCGAGTCGCATTCGACGAGGAGGGCGGCGGGACCGCTCGGCAGGATGCGCCGGGTCACACGAACGACCGGATCTCGACCCCGTCGGCTTCGAGCGCGGCGCGCACGGCGCGGGCGAGGTCGGCCGCGCCGGGGGTGTCGCCGTGGAGGCAGATCGAGTCGACGCCGCCCGCGTGTGCGAGTTCGACGGCTCGCGCGGCGACCGCGCCCGGATCGTGGAGCACCGCGCCGGGCTCGCCGCGCGGGATGAGGGAGCCGTCGGGCCGTGCGCCGCGGTCGGCGAATCCTTCACGCGCGAAGCGCAGTCCGGCCGCGGCAGCGGCGCGTTCGAGTGCAGAGCCCGCGAGTCCGAGGAGGGCGAGCGGCGAGGCATCCAGCGCCCCCGACGCTGCCGAAGACGCAACCGCCCCGTACCCCGCGACCGCCTCGGCGAAGAGGTTCGCCGCCCGCTCGTCGCGCCCGAGCCGGTGGTAGAGCGCGCCGTGCGCCTTCACGTACCGCACGCGGATGCCCGCGCCGTGCGCGAGCGCGTCGAGGGCGCCGAGCTGCTCGAGGAGCTCGGCGGCGATGACGTCGGCGGGCACGTCGAGGTCGCGGCGCCCGAAACCCTCGGGGTCGCGGTACCCCGGGTGCGCGCCGAGCACGACCCCGTGCGACACCGCCTGCGCGACGCTCGCCCGCATCGACGCGGCGTCACCCGCGTGGAACCCGCACGCGACGTTCGCGCTCGCGACGACGGCGAAGATCGCGGCGTCGTCGCCCACGGTCTGGCGCACGCTCCACTCGCCGAGGTCGCTGTTGAGGTCGATGGCCGCCACCCTCCCATTCTGTCGCCGCAGCGGCGACACTGGACAGAGGGGGTTCGAGGGCGGCGAACGGAGGCGAGCGGATGTCTCGAAGCGCGCGGATGCCCCGGGACGAGCGGATGCCTCGGAGTGCTGCCGAGACTCGACCTGCTCGACCTGCTCGACCTGCTCGACTCGACCTCCGACTGCTGGCGGCCTCGGCGGAAGGCTTTTTCTCCTGGGGGCGGCGGCACTTCGGCACCGCTTGTCGCAGACCGTTCGACGCACGCCCTTGGACCTCGCAGCTTCTTGAACCCGTCCGGCACTTCGGCACCGCGTCGCGAGAACCATACGTTTCTCCGGAAGGAAGTCGTCGATGGGCGAGCCCGGCCCGAGGCGCCGGGGACACCGCGGCCGAGCGGGCGAGCAGGACCACGGTGGCGAGCAGGACCACGGTGGCGAGCAGGACCACGGCGGCGACCGGCGTGCTCGCGCTGACGCTCACCTGTGCAGCCTGCACGTCGGCGGGACCGGTGCCGACGCCCACCGTCACGGCGGGCCCCGAGACATCCCCGCCGACGACCGCGACCGCCCCGCCGACCCAGCCAGCGCCCGTCCCGCCGCCCGTGCTCCTGCCGACAGGGCCGGTGACCGAGCTCGCGGCGAACCTCGACGCGCCGTGGTCGGTCGTGCGCCTGCCCGACGGGGGCGTGCTCGTGAGCGAGCGCGACACGGCGCGCGTCGTCGAGATCGGCGCCGACGGCGGCGTGCGCACGGTCACCGAGATCCCGGGCGTCGTGCCGGCGGGCGAAGGCGGGCTGCTGGGCCTCGCTTTCCGAGCGGGCGACGGCGCAGACGCATCCGACCTCGTCTACGCCTACTTCACCGCCGACGCCGACAACCGCATCGTGCGCATGCCCCTCTCGGGCGGCCCGGGTTCGTACGCGCTCGGCGCGCCCCAGGTCGTGCTCTCCGGCATCCCGAAGGCGTCGAACCACGACGGCGGGCGCATCGCGTTCGGGCCCGACGGATTCCTCTACGCGACGGCCGGCGACGCGGGCGTGCGCGAGGCGGCGCAGGATCCGGCGTCGCTCTCGGGGAAGATCCTGCGGATGACGCCCGACGGGCAGCCCGCGCCGGGCAACCCGTTCGGTGGATACGCGTGGTCGATCGGGCACCGCAACCCGCAAGGGCTCGCTTGGGATGCGACCGGGCGGCTGTGGGCGGCCGAGTTCGGGCAGAACACGTGGGACGAGCTCAACCTCATCACGCGCGGGGCGAACTACGGGTGGCCGATCGTCGAGGGGCAGGCGGGCGACGCGCGCTTCACCGATCCGATCGCACAGTGGGCGACGTCGGAAGCGAGCCCGTCGGGCCTTGCGATCGTGGGCGACACGCTCGTGCTCGCGGCGCTCCGCGGCGAACGGCTCTGGACGGTGCATCCGGCGTCGCGCATCGCCACGGGCGACCCCGCAGTCGACACCGCGCCCGTCGTGCAGCCGTGGTTCGTCGGCGAGTTCGGGCGCGTGCGCGCCGTACTACCCGGCCCCAACGGCGACCTCTGGTTCGTCACCAACAACACCGACGGGCGCGGGTCGCCGCGAGACGGCGACGACCGATTGCGATCGGTGGGGATGCAACCGGGCGGATGAGCCGGGCGGATGTCTCGCCGACGACCCGCGCTCGGGGCCTGCCGGGCGTCGGCGCCCCGCGTTATCCTCATGCCATGGCGGATCTCGAACGCGTGCGACGGTGGGCCGAGGCCCTCATCGCCATGCACCTCGACCCCGCCGTGTGGACGTTCGAGTTCGACCATGCGAAGAAGCGCGCGGGGCTCTGCAACTACACGTCGAAGCGCATCTCCGTGTCGCGCTACCTCGCGGTGAAGTACGCCGACGACGAGATCCACCAGGTGCTCCTGCACGAGGTGGCGCACGCGATGGCGGGCCCACGGGCGGGCCACGGCCCGAAGTGGAAGCATCTCGCGGCCGAGATCGGCTACGTGGGTCGGCGCACGCACGACGGCGAGGTTGCCGACGAACTCGCGTCGTGGGTGGGGCGGTGTCCGTCGGGGCACGTGCATTACCGCTATCGTGAGCCCGTCCGGCCGCTCAGTTGCGGGCTGTGTCGGCGCGGGTTCGACCAGGCGAACCTCATCGTCTGGCGTCGGCGCGAGATCACGTCGGCGATGCGCAGGCGGGCGGCGAGCGCGACGGGTGCGGCCGAGGCATCCGGCCCGGCGGTCGACTAGCGAGACCCCACCCTTCTGAACGCGTCCTGAACGTTTCCTGAAACCTACTAGCATGGTTACGTGACCGTCTCGACCGTCTCCATCCCCGTCGGCCAATGGTTCACGTCGCAGGGCGACGTGCGCTGGTGGTTCGACTCCGGAGCCCTCGCCCTCGACTTCGCCTACACGGGCCCCATCGGGCGCGTCCGCGCCGACGGCGAGCGCCTGAGAGCCCCCGACGACCTCACCGCGTGGCTCTCCGAACGCTTCCCCGTGGCCGTCGGCGCTGCGCGCTCGCGCGACCTGTTCGACGCCGTCGCCCTCCGCGACGCCATCACCCGCATCGCCCTCGCGGCGAGCCGCGGCGACGCCCTCCCCACGAACGACATCGACGTCGTCAACCTCTACGCCGCGACCCCCGACGTGCCGCCCGCGCTCGGCGGCGGCTCACGACAGGCCGGCCGCTCGATCCAGACCGTGGGCCAGGCGCTCTCCACGATCGCGCGCGACGCCGTCGACACCTTCTCCCCCGCGAACCTCGGCCGCATCCACGAGTGCAGCGCCGACGACTGCGACCTCGTCTACCTCGACACGTCCCGTGCCGGCACGCGGCGCTGGTGCTCGATGCAACGCTGCGGCAACCGCGCGAAGGTGCGCGCCCACCGGGCGCGCAAGAGCGCGTCGAAGACCGCGGCGAACGAGTCGGCCGTAGCCGCCTGAGCGGACGAGTCGGCCGCACGCGGTCGACCCCGAGGCATCCGCTCGCTCAGACCCCCGCGCGGAGCACCCGCACGTCGCCGACCTCGGTGATCGAGCCGAGCGTCGCGAGTTCGTTCAGCCGCTCGGCCGTGGCACCGTCGACGGCCGCCTGACGGCCCTGCGCCGACGCCGACGTCAAGTGGCGCACCGCGCGCTTGAGCCCCGCGAACCCCGACGACACGAACGCCGCCTCGGGCGACGTGTCGTCGATGCCGAGGTCGATGAGGGCGTCGATGAGCGCACCCGCCGCGAGCAGGTCGGGCACGGGGAAGCCGCCTCCGTCGCGCGCCGCGACGATCGCGAGGTAGGCGCGGCGGCCGAGCCGCTCTTGTTCGGCGAGGATCCAGCGCGCCACGACCGAGGCATCCGTGAGCGATGCGGCGACGACCGCGGCCCCCTCGGGCACGGCGAACACGGGCGGGGCGACCTGGTCGGAGCCCGACGCCTCTTCGAGCGCGTCGACCCACACGACGATGTCGGCGCCGCCCGCGATGCGCGCGAGCCCCGCGTCGCCCTGGTCGAAGCGGACCTGGTACTTGCCCTGCGAATACGGCGCGTGCGTGGTCATGGCCTCAGGCTACCCACCGGGGCGCGCGCGGCGTCGGCGCGTGTCGGCGTGCGACGCGCGGAGCGCCCCGGAGATCACGCCCCCGTGTACCGCGCGAGCGCCTCGGCGTCGGCGGCGCACGCGGCAGCGCGACGGGCGGCGTCGAGTGCGGCGACGGGGTCGGGCTCCTGGCGGGCGATGACGAGTTGGCGCTCGGCCTCGGCGAGGCGCGTGCGGGCGTCGGCGCCGACCGATCCGCGGCCGCGGTCGACGAGCCCCGATGCCACCCGGATCTGCCCCTCGGCGATCGCGAGCGCACCCGACAAGGCCTGACGGGCGCCGTCGAGCCTCCCCGACGCGCGGCGGGCGTCGGCACGGGCGACCTCGAGGCGGTCTTGCGCGGCGCGCAGCCGGTCGCGGCGGAGGGCAGGGTCGTCGAGGGCGGGCTGCGCCTGGGCGAGCAGGGCGGAGGCCTCGGCCGCGACCTGCCCGAGGGCGACCGCCGCGGCGGCGACCCCAGGCTCGGCGGCGTCGGTGCCGGCCGTGAGTGCGTCGCGCTCGCCGCGCGCCGACGCGAGGTCGGCCTCGAGCGTCGCGGCCGCCTGCCGCGCCTCGTCGACGACCCCTGCGAGGTCGGGTTCGACGCGTTCGGCGGCTGACGCGAACCGCTCGGCCTCCTCGGCGAGCGCGCCGGCACGGGCGAGCTTGTCGGCGACGGGTGCTGCGCCCGAGCGGGCGAGGTCGGATGCCTCGTCGAGCACGCCCTTCGCGGCGTCGACCGCGGCGCGGGCGCGCGCGGCATCCGATCGGGCGGCTGCGAGGGACTCTGGGGCGAACTTCTCGCCCAGCCGGTCGATCGTCGCGTCGACCGCGTCGCACCGGCGGCCGAGCCCGTCGAGCTGAGCGGCGAGCACGGGCAGTTCGGACGGCACCGCGCGCTCGGCGCCGCGCGCCGCGGCCACCTGGGCGAGGGCGTCCTCGACGAGCGAGATCGCGCTGCGGCACCCGTCGCTGATGCGTGTGCTCCACGCGCGTCGCTCGGCCGCCGTGTCTGGCATGGCGTCGTCGAGCCGCTGCTGCAGGATGAACGCGTCCTTCAAGAGCGCCTCGGCCCGGTCGACCGCTTCGCGGAGCGGTGCCGAACGCGCCGTGCCGAACTGCGCGTCGGCGTACGCGACCTCGCGGCGCGCGTCGCGGACGGCTTCGTCGGCCCGCACGATGAGTCCCTTCGCCGACACCTCGAGGGCCCGGCCCGCGTCGAGTTCGCGGCGCTCGCGGCGTGCGCCCGCGCGGAGCGCGGCCCGCACGAGGAACCCGAGACCGACCGCGGCAGCGGCGAACACGACGAGCGAGGGGAGCCACCACAGGCCATCGGACATGCCGGGGAGTCTAGCCGCCCGCCCTCGTCGCGAGCGGGGCGCGCGACACGCGGCGGGCCGCAGACGCTTGGCCGAGGCATCCTCGCGATCTACGCTCGCAACATGCGGGTGCTCCTCAAGCTCACGCTCGATTGCGACCCGGATGCCGCGTGGCGAGCCGTCCGGTCGCCCGCCGTGCTGCGCGAGATCGTCGCACCGTGGCTCGACTTCGCCTCGCTCGAACCCGGCGGGCTTCCCACCGTCTGGCCCGAAGGGCCGCATCGGGTGCGCGCGCTCGCGTTCCGGCAGTGGCCGGCTGGCGAGGAGATCGTCGACGTCGACTACCCGAGCGGGTTGCCCGAGGGCGTCCGGATGCTCCGCGACGGCGGCGGGGCCCTCACGGGCCCGTTCGCAGCGTTCGACCGCTGGGACCACCGGATGGCCGTCTCGGCCCTCCCCGACGGGCGCACCCTCTATCGCGACCGGCTCCTCTTCTCGACGGGCAACCCTGTGGCCGACGCGGCCGCGTGGTATCCGACGTGGGCGTTCTGGCAGTGGCGCGGCGCGCGGATCAAGGCGCTCGCGCCGACGTGGGCGTTCGATCCGCCCGGCACGGCCGACGAAGCGCTGACGGCGGCGCGCGCGGCGGCACGGGCGGCCGCCTCGTGAGCGCGAGTCTCGCGGCACTCCAGCTCGCCGACTGGCGTCGCCGGGTCTTCGGCCTCTACGCGGGCGTGCGGCACTTGAGCGTGCGCGATCCCGCGGCCGGCCACGAGCTCTGGAAATCGGGCCGCGACGAGCTCTTCGCGGGACATCCGCAATCGCCGCTCCTGCCCGACGACCGCTACACGTTCTCGGGCCTCACGGTCGCCCGCTACGACCCCGACTGGCGGTTCGAGCTCGAGGTCACGCGCGCCGAGGAGCCCGAGAAGCTCGTCGTCGATTCGGCGACCGACGGCAAGATCCACCTCTCGCTCGTCGGCGCGGTGCGTGTGCCGTACCTCGGCTCGCTCGACGTGTGGCGCATCACGGGGTATGCGGGCGGCCTGTTCCTGCCCGTGAAAGACGGGCTCGCGGGCGTCCCCGGCGGCACGTACGGCGGCGGACGCTACCTGCTCGACACCATGAAGGGCGCCGACCTCGGGCCCGCGGCCGACGATGACGCGCTCATCGTCGACTTCAACTTCGCCTACAACCCGTCGTGCGCGTACGACCCGTCGTGGTCGTGCCCGCTCGCGCAGGCGGGCAACACGGTCGCGTCCGAGATCCCCGTCGGCGAGCGGATGCATCGCTGACGCGGCAACCCGCCCGCGCCCGCCCGCCGATCCGGCGCAGATCGCCCTTCATCGCCTGCGAAAGAGGCGATCTGCGCCGGATCGGCGAGTTCGGGTAGACTGCTCGACGGCCCGCGCTCGCGGAGCCTGCGTCGTAGATACGCTTCCGGGCGGTTCGAACGAGAACCACCCGTCGACTTCATACGGCGAACGGATGCGCACACCTGCGCCTTCGCCACCTCCCACCGCCGGGTCCCCGACCGTCGCACGCGCGCGTCGTCGGGACATCCGTGCGGTCGTGCCCTGAAAGGCCCTCGATCCTCGTGACCGAAACCACCACCTTCGCCACGCTCGGCGTTCCCGCGCCGCTCGTGGCCGTCCTCGCCGCCGACGGCAAGACGACCCCCTTCCCCATCCAGACCGACACCCTCCCCGACACGCTCGCGGGCCGCGACGTGCTCGGCCGCGGCAAGACCGGCTCGGGCAAGACGATCGCGTTCGCGCTGCCCATGGTCGCCCGGCTCGGCACGCAGCTCGCGGGCACCCGCCGTGCGGGCCGCCCCACCGGGCTCGTGCTCGCGCCGACGCGCGAGCTCGCGACGCAGATCACGAACACGATCGCCCCGCTCGCCGAGGCGTACGACCTTCGCGTGACGACGATCTTCGGCGGCATCAACCAGAAGCGTCAGGTCGAGGCGCTCAAGGCGGGCGTCGACATCGTCGTCGCCACGCCGGGCCGCCTCGAAGACCTCATCAGCCAGGGCTTCTGCAAGCTCGACGCCGTCGAGATCACGGTGCTCGACGAGGCCGACCACATGGCCGACCTGGGCTTCCTGCCCGTCGTCACGCGGCTCCTCGACAAGACCCCGCAGGGCGGGCAGCGGATGCTGTTCTCGGCGACGCTCGACAACGGCGTCGACCGGCTCGTGAAGCGCTACCTGCAGAACGAGATCCTCCACTCGGTCGACGAGGCGCACTCCCCCGTCGCGGCGATGACGCACCACGTGTTCACGACGGAAGACGCCGACACCAAGCACGAGCTCGTCCGCACGCTCGCGAGCGGCACGGGGCGGCGCATCCTGTTCATGCGCACGAAGCACCACGCGAAGAAGCTCGCGAAGAAGCTCACCGAGCAGGGCATCCCCGCGGTCGACCTGCACGGCAACCTGTCGCAGCCGCAGCGCGACCGCAACCTCGCGGCGTTCGGCGACGGCTCGGTCAAGGTCATGGTCGCGACGGATGTCGCGGCGCGCGGCGTGCACGTCGACGACATCGAGCTCGTGGTCCACGTCGACCCGCCGATGGAGCACAAGGCGTACCTGCACCGCTCGGGCCGCACGGCCCGCGCCGGTAGCGAGGGCGACGTCGTGACGATCGCGCTTCCGGGCCAGCTCGACGACCTCAAGAAGCTCCTCCGCAAGGCGGCCATCACGGCGCAGCCGCAACGTGTGGTGCCGTCGAGCCCCGAAGTGACGGCGCTCGTCGGCGAAGTCGCCGCCTACGTCAAGCCCGCGCCGCGCGCGGCCGCGCAGCCCCAGGGCGGCGGACGTTCGCAGGGCGCCAACGCGCAGCGCAAGCGCGCGGCGCGCGACGCGCGCGGCCAGGGTCAGGGCGGGGCGGATGCTCCGGCGCGCCCTCGTCGCGACCGTTCGGGCCGTCCGGCCGAAGAGCGGGCGAACCCGTCGAAGCGCGGGTCGGGCCACAGCCGCGGCGCGCAGACGACGGGCGCGCAGCGCGAGCGCACGGGCCGTCCGGCGCAGGGTTCGGGCGGTGCGGGCCAGGGCGGCGGCGGTCAGCGGGGCGGCCTCCGCGTCGGCAGCGTCGTGGGCGGCGCCCGCAACTCCCGCACGAACCGCCGCGCGCAGGGCTGACCCGAGACTCTTCGCCCCCGCTTCCCGCTCGCCCCCTTCCGCAATTCAGGAAGAACCCCGCGGCACGCCGCGGCCAGCGCAGCGACGCGCCGCACGTCCGCCGGTTCTTCCTGAATTGCGTGGGGCGGGTGGGCTGAAGAGGGCGGATGCCTCGACTGCAACGATTCGGACACGACCGGCCCGGGGCATCCTCTCGATTTCGTCTCGCGCGAGGGCTCGCCTAGCCTGTCGGACATGAGCACCGATGTCGTTGCCGCCACCGTCCGCCCCATCCGCGACTCAGATGTCGAGGCCCTCGGCCGCGTCCACGCGACGTGCTGGCACGAGACCTACGACCACCTCATCAGCGCCGCCGCGCTCGAGAACCTCTCGCCCCGCCGCATGGCCGACCTCTGGACCCACATGGCCGCCCGCGGCCCCGAGTACCGCCAGTTCGCGGCGCTCGTCGACGGCGAGATCGTCGGCTTCGTCGGGTCTGGTCCGGCCCGAGACGACGACGCCCCGCACGAGCGCGAGCTGTACTTCATCTATGTGCTCGACGCCTTCCACGGCACGGGCATCGGCAAGCAGCTCTTCGACGCCGCCGTCGGCGACGACCTCGTGTACCTGTGGGTCGCGAACGACAACCCGCGCGCGCACCGCTTCTACGAGCGCAATGGATTCGCGCTCGACGGCGCCGAGCAGATCCAACCGTTCCTCGGCGAGGAGCTCCACGAGGTGCGCTTCACGCGCTGAGCGCGCACTCCACCGCGATTCCGGATGTCCCTCCCGCCCTCCCGCTCGGTCCCCACCCCACTCGCCCCCGCTTCGACCGTTGACAGGCACTTTCGCGTTCGCGGCGCGGTGCCGAAGTGCCGAAGCGTCGAAGGTTCTTTCGCATCCAGGCGCCCGCACCCGCAGACCGTTCGAACCACGGTGCCGAAGTGCCGGGACGCCCGGGCCGGAAAGCCGCTCCCCAGCCGGCCGAGTGCGATCGGTCCGCCCGATGGGCGACGGGCGACGGGCGACGGGTGACGGGTCACTGGTGACCGTTGACGCGTCATCGACGACAAGAGACGTGGGGTGCGAAATCAGTGCCGAGGCACCGCCGGTACCGAAGTACCGCGGTCACGGAGAGAGCCGGCACTCGGGTACGACGGCGCTCGGCGTACAACGGCACCGGAGTCCGTTGACCGGGAACGGGCGTGCGAGGAGGGTGGGGGCATGTCCGAGAACAGCCCGAGTGTGCCGCCGCGATGGTTCGTGCGAACGGCGTGGGTCGTGCACCGCATCCTCAACCGACTGTTCGGCGGGCGCGTGCTGCGCAAGCCCGTGGAGGGCAAATGGGGCATGCTCGTGCTCCGCACGACGGGGCGGAAGTCGGGGGAGACGCGGCAGGCGATCCTCGCCTACTTCGACGACGGCCCCGACCTCGTCCTCATGGCCATGAACGGCTGGGCGAACCCCGAGCCGGCGTGGTGGCTCAACCTGCAGGCGCACCCCGAGGCATCCGTCACGCTGCCCGACGGCACCACGCGCGACGTCCGCGCGCGCACGAGCGAAGGCGCCGAACACGACCGGCTCTGGCGGCGCTGGAACACCTTCAACGACGCCGATCTCGACGGCTACGAGACGATCCGCGGCCGACAGACGGCCGTCGTCGTGCTCGAACCGCGCTGATCGCTGAAGCTACCCGAGCGCGCCGACCGCGGCGAGCGCGCGCTTGACGAGCACGCCCCGCCCGCCCTCGAGTTCGTCGCCGATCGACGGAGTGACGACCTCGGCGGGAGACATCCACGTCACCTCGAGCGCGTCTTGGCGCGGCTCGCACGTGCCCGTCACGGGCACGACGTAGACGAGCGACACCGCGTGCTGGCGCTCGTCGGTGAAGGGCGAGATGCCCGGCAGCGGGAAGTACTCGGCGACCGCCGCCGGAACGGGGCTCGCCGGCAGGAGCGGGAACGCCATCGGCCCGAGGTCTTTCTCGAGGTGGCGGAAGAGCGCGTCACGCACCGTCTCGCCGTACATGACCCTGCCCGACACGAGCGTGCGCGTCATCTCGCCGACGGCGTTCGCCCGCAGCAGCAGCCCGACCTCGGTGACCTGCCCGAGTCCGTCGACCCGCACGGGCACGGCCTCGACGTAGAGCAGCGGCAGCCGGCCGCGGATCTCGGCGAGCTCGAGGTCGCTGAGCCAGCCCGGGTTGGCGTTCGACCGCGGCTCGGGTTCTTCGCCGGCGGGCCAGTCGGGATCCGGAGTGCGCACGCTCATGGGTCGATTCTGCCCCAGGCGGCAGGGCATCCGCACGGGATACGATGCCCGGATGCGCATCGACGACGACGCCGTCATCTGGTCGGCCTCCGAAGCCGACCGGGCCGGCCGCCCCCTCCTCGTGCTCCTGCACGGGTACAACTCGAACGAATCCGACCTGTTCGGGCTCGCGCCCTACCTGCCGCTCCGACCCGCGATCGCGTCGCTCCGCGCACCCGTCCGCGCCGACTTCGGCTACGCCTGGTTCCCGCTCATGGCGGCCGGCATCGAGGAGTCGCTCGAAGGGGCGGATGCCTCGACGACGGCGATCCTCGACTGGCTCGACCGTGCCGCCCCCGACGTCCCGTCGGTCGGACTCATCGGGTTCTCGCAGGGGGGCGCCATGGCGCTCGAGCTCGTGCGACGCGACGCCGACCGGTTCGCGTTCGCCGCGAGCCTCGCGGGCTTCGCCCTCCCCGGCGAGCGCGACGGCGACGCGCACCTCGCCGAAGTCCGCCCGCCGGTGTTCTGGGGCCGCGGCAGCGCCGACACGGTCATCGCGCCCGACGCGATCGCCCGCACGGCCGAGTGGCTGCCCGAGCACAGCGATCTCGACCGCCGCACCTACGAGGGCCTCGGGCACTCGCTCGACGAGCGCGAACTCGGCGATCTCGTGGCCTGGCTCGGGGCGCGCTACACCGCCTAGGCCGGTTTCTCGGTTACGATGCCCGCGTGCTCATCGATGACGACGCCGTCCTGTGGTCCGCCCCCGCCGCCGAACGTGCCGGTCGGCCGCTCCTCGTGCTCCTGCACGGCTACGACCTCGACGAGCACCAACTGTTCGACCGTGCGGTGTCGCTCACGTCCGAGCCGGTGATCGCGGCGCTCCGCGCCCCGCTCGTCGCCGATACGGGCTACGCCTGGTACGAGATCGGCACGACCCGCACGTGGGCGCAGATGTCGGAGGACGCCCAGCGCGTCGCGGCAGAGGTCGTCGAGTGGATCGACCGGGTCGCGCCCGAGGCATCCTCGGTCGCCCTCGCGGGGTTCTCGCAAGGCGGCGCGATCACGATGGAGGCGATGCGCCGGGCGCCCGACCGGTTCGCGTTCGCCGTCCTCCTCTCGAGCACCGTCATGCAGTTCCCGCGCCCGGGCGACGCGCGCCTCGCCGAACGGCGCCCGCCCGTGCTCTGGGCGCGCGGCACCGCCGACACGGTGCTCGCAGCCATCCGGATCCGCACCACGACGGCGTTCCTCGACGAGCACACCGACGTCGACGCACGGCTCTACGAGGGGCTCGACCACTCCGTCAGCGACGAGGAGATGGCCGACCTCGGGGTGTGGCTGCGGGCGCGGTACGCCGACGGTCGCTGAGCGCGTCGAAGCGCTTTCAGCCCTGCTCGGCCCGCTTCGCCCGCCGCGCGGCGTCGCGCTCGGCGACGCGCTGCTTCTCGGCGCGCACGGCGGCCTGGGTCGCGCGCTCTGCGACGAGCCACTCGGGCGGCGACACGAGCAGCGCCTTGATCTCGGCGGTCGTGAGGGGCTCCTCGATGCCGGCACGCACAAGGCCCGAGTTCGAGATGCCGAGCTTCTCGGCGACGACCCGCTTGGGGTGCGGGCCTTCGCGACGGAGGGTCTCGAGCCACTCGGGCGGGCTCGTGCGGAGGGCGTCGAACTCGGCGCGGGTGACCTCGCCCGAACGGAACTCCTCGGGCGCGGCCTCGAGGAGGATGCCGAGTTTCTTCGCCGCGGTTTCGGGCTTCATGGTCTGACTCACCCTGCAACGTTAGCCGATGACCCCGATAGCCTGACTGTGTGGTGCTGCGTCTCGGGTACGTCGCGGGGGTGAGCCCCGGTCGCTGGGTGCGCACGTGGGCCGATCGGCGTCCTGATCAGCCCCTCGAGGCGACGCGCGTCGACGAATCGGTGCAGCTCGACGGGCTCGTCGCAGGGGAGCACGATCTGGCGTTCGTTCGTCTGCCGGTCGAGGTCGACGGCGACCTCCACGCGATCCCCCTGTGGGAAGAGGTGCCCGTCGTCGTCCTCCCCGCGACCACGCGTTCGCCGACGCCGAGTCGCTCGACCTCGCCGACCTCGACGGCGAGCCGCTCGCGCCCGTGCAGGCCGATGCCGCGATGACGATCGAGCTCGTCGCGGCGGGCACCGGCTACGCGGTCGTGCCGCACGGCGTCGCCCGCCTGCACCACCGCAAAGACGTCGTCGCGATCCCGTTGGCCGATGCTCCCCCGACGCGCATCGCGCTCGTGTGGTTCGCCGCGCGCGACGATGCCGACATCCAGGAGTTCGTCGGCGTCGTGCGCGGGCGGTCGGCGCGCAGTTCGCGCGGCGACGGGGCGGATGCCTCGGCAGCGGCCGATGCGGGCAAGAAGCCCGTCAAAGCGGGCAAGCCTGCCGCGAAGTCCGGGGCCGGCCGCGGGGCATCCGGTCGCTCCTCGTCCCAACCCGGCCGAGGCAAGACCGGCAGCGGCAAGTCCGGCGGCGGCCGCCGCCCCGGCGGAAAGGGCAAGCGCCGATGACCGCGCGACCGTTCCTGTTCCTCTCGGCCCGTCCCGAGGTCGAGGCGGTCGGGCCCGAGTACACGAGCGTGCTGCGCGCGTCGGGGCTCGACGAGGCCCAGCTCGAGCACGTGCGGCTCGACGTCGACCCGCTCTCGACGGTCGACCTCGACGACTACGCGGGCGTCGTCGTCGGCGGCAGCCCGTTCAACGTCACGACGCCCGAGGAACGCAAGTCGCCTGTGCAGCAGCGCGTCGAGTCCGACCTCGCGCGCCTCGGCGAGTGGGCGGTCGCGGGCGATCGGCCGACGCTCTTCACCTGCTATGGCATCGGCGTGTTCGCGCGCGTCCTCGGCGGCGAGGTCGACACGACGTACGGCGAAGACGCCGACGCCGTCGAGATCGCGCTCACGTCCGAGGGGCTCGACGACCCCCTGCTCGACGGCCTGCCCGACCGGTTCCTCGCGCTCCTCGGGCACAAGGAGGCGGTCGCGAAGCTCCCGACGGCGCCGTCGGGCTCGCGTCGAGCGCCGGATGCCCCGTGCAGATCTTCCGGGTCGGCGAGAACGTGTACGCGACGCAGTTCCACCCCGAGCTCACGACGGGCGACTTCATCGCCCGCGCGGGCGTGTACCGCCACCACGGCTACTTCCCGGCGCACGAGTACCGTGCCCTGGCAGCGCGCGTGTCCGCGACATCCGTCGACGAACCCCAGCGCATCCTGCGCCGCTTCGTGGAACTCGCGACCTACGAGACGCCGTAGCGCTCACGCCGCGACTGGTTCGGGCATCGGGAACCGCCGCTGCAGGATGATGCGCTGCACGAGCGTCCACGTGACCGTCGTGAAAAGGTAGAGCCCCGCCGCGAGCGGCACGAAGCACGCGAAGACCGCCGTGATGAACTGCAGGAAGCCGAGCATCTTGAGCACGGTCGGCGACTGGAGGGCAGCGGCGGGGTTGGGGGCGGCATCCGTCTTCGCGACGTTCTTCGACGCGGCCGAGGCATCCGCCGTCGCCGGCACCTTCGGCCGGAAGACGCGCCGGGTGATCTCGCCGACCGCCGCGATCGCGACGACGATCCCGCCGAACACGAGCGCCGTCGGCCACGTGAGCGTGCCCGCCGCGATCTCGCCCGCGAGGCTCGACCCGAGCGGCACGCCCGCGAACGTGTGCGTGAGCAGGTCGTTCGCGTGTCCGTTGATCTGCGGGTGGATGAAGAGGGCGTAGATGATGCCCACGACGGGCGCCTGCACGAGCATCGGCAGGCAGCCGGCGAACGGCGACGTGCCCTCGTCGGAGTAGAGCTGCATCATCTCGCGCTGCAGCCGTTCGGGGTTGTTCTTGTGCTTCTTCTGGAGTTCTTGCATCTTGGGCGCGAGTCGCGCGCGCGACTGCATGCCGCGCTGCATCGAGATCGCCGTCGGGATGAGCGCGGCGCGCACGACGAGCGTGATGAGGATGATCGCGGCGGCGGCGCTCGTCGCGCCGAGGAACGGGGCGAGGATGTCGGCGAGGCCCATGAGGAGCCCGTAGGCGCCGTCGAACAGCCACGAGGTGAGCGGGAGTGAAGTGAGGTCCATGAGAGGTCGAAGTCTTTCGGTCGCGTCGGATGCGGGGTCCGTCTGACCGCGTGCGCGCGCACGAATGCGATGGGTCGCCGAGAACCGGCGAGCGGATGCCTCGTGCCGCGACTACGCGGTCGCGAGACCGCGTCCGGGGGCCCGCGGGCGGGCTCGACCGGCGGCGTCGGGGTCGCTCTGCGAGAGCAGGAGCCCGGGGTCGGCGGTCTGCCGGAGGCGTGACGACGCGCCGCTCGCGTCGGCCGCGACGAGGCCGGGCATGGCCCGCACCGTCATGACGACGACCACGACGGCCGCGGCGCCCATGACGCCGACGACCATGACCGAGAGGCTCGCGTTCGTCGAGCCGGCGAGCTCGAAGTACGCCTGGAGCGCACGCACGAGTGCGATGACGAACTCGCTCATGTGCACTCCTTCCGCCCGCGGCTCCGCCGCGCGGAGCGCGACGCTTCCCTCACGGTAGCACCGGGGTTGCTGAGAGCGCGCTCAGGATTGCTCGGCGCCCGCCCCGAGGCATCCGGAACCTCGCGGGACCGTCACCGACCGCGCCCGCCGCCGCCTCCGCCGCCGCCGCCCGAGAACCCGCCGCCGCTCGATCCGCCCGAGAAGCTCGACCCGCCGCTCGACGACCACCCGCCGGTGCCGCCCGACGAGCCGCCCCAGCGGCTGTTCGAGTTCGCGGCGGCGTTCGCGAGCGCGACCTGCCTCGTGCCGACCGAGCGCATGCCGTCGATCGCGCCCCACGAGGTCCCGCGCGCCCACACGCCCGCACCGACGCCCGCCACCGCAGCGGGCACGTGCTCGAAGGCGTAGAGCTCGAGCACCTCGCGCCATTCTTTCTCGACGCCCCAGATGACGGCGTACGGGAGGAGCTTCTCGTAGAGGTCGAGCACGGCGCGGCCGTCGGTCGTGTCGACGCGTTCGGCGGTCGTCGGGCTCTGGAGCAGCCGGATGCGGTCGGTCTCGGCGAGCTTCAGGTAGTCGCGGAGGCCCGTGAGCGCGGTGACGGCCTGCGTGCCGGCGGGCGTCGGTGCCGGGAACTTCGGCCGGGCGGCGAACACGGAGAACGCGGCGAACACCGCGATGATCGCCGGAATCCCGAAGAAGACGGTGTCGAGGCCGCCGAGGCCGAACCGCCCGCCGCCGATCAGCCCCATGACGAAGAGCACGGCGGGGATCGCCGCGATCGCGAATGCGATCCCGATGACGACCCACGCGCCCGGCGGCGTGCGCTTGTCCTTCAGGAGCCCGCGCGTGACGAGGTCCTTCTCGAGGCGCTTCGCGAGCGGGCCGAGCCGGGGGGCGATCGAGTCGGCGTATCGGCTGATGTCGACACGGGTGCCGGGCTGCGCCTGGTCGCCGAAGACCGCCTTCACGAACGTCTGCTCGTTCGCGTCGAGGCCGTCGAGGGTCACGAGGTCGACCTCGTCGGGGTTCTCGGCGTCGCCCCCGATCCGAACGATGCCTCGAACGGCGAAGTCGAGGAGTTGCGCCGCCCACGCGCGGTCGCCGCGGCCGAGGAGGAACGCCGCTGGCATGACGCCGAGTCCCTTCGGTGCGGAGTACTCGGGGATGACGATGGGCCCCGGCTTGGGCTTCGGACGCCCGAACAGCCGCACCGCGAACCGGCCGATGGCGGAGAAGAAGACGGCGCCGAACGTGCCGAAGATGAGCCAGCCGAACGTGTCCGCGCCGTCGTCGGACCCGTCGGTGGAAGCGTCGGGTGCCGTGTACGGGATCGGCGTGCCCTCGACGAACGTGCCGGGCGCGAACCCGACCGCGAACGTGAGCGTCTCGTACGGGCCGAGCCCGACGTCGCTCGACGTGAAGACCGCCGCTCCGCCGTCGACCTCGTCGGTGCGCACGATGCCGCCCGTACAGGGCGTCGACTCCCCGACGCCCCGGTAGCACGCGGCCTCGCCCGTCAGCGCGTCGACGAGTGCGGGCGCGACGATGAGCCGCGCGGACACCTGCGGGAAGCTCTGCGACCAGCCCGTGCCGTTGACGTCCCAGTAGAACTCCTGCGCGCCCGTGTCGGCGAAGCCGCGGATCGTGTCGCGCTGCCGGTAGTCGATGACGTAGGTCTTGCGGCCGTGCACGAACGAGTCGTCGCCGAGCGCGATGCTCATGAAGTTCTCGTACGGCTCGGCCGTGAACGGCACGGGCGCACCGTTCTCGTCGACGACCGAGATCACCTCGGTGCCGAGCGGCACGTCGCCGTACCAGTCGGGGATGTCACGGTAGAAGCCGCGGTTGACGTCATCGTCGGAGAAGACCGCGACGATCGTCTCGCGCACCTCGAGCATCGCGTGGCCGTCGGGCGCGCGGTCGAGCCGGTACTCGGCGTCGAAGCTCTCGAACGTGAACTGGTTCAGGTCGTCGGCGGCAGCCGACTGCGCGGCGAAGCCCGGCATGCCGACGGTCGGCAGCGCGACCGGCAGCGCCGGCAGGACGACGGCGAGGATGACTCCGGCGAGCGCGAGCAGCGATGCGACCTTCGGGCGGGGTGCGCGCGAGGCATCCGCCGTCGCCGTCTTCGTGCGCGTCATGCGCGCGAACGCCCGACGTGCGCGGCAGCCGTCGTCGCGGCGATCGCGCGCAGCGACTCGACGACCGTCGCGACCTGGGCGGGCGTGAGCCCGTCGAGCATGCGCGCCTCGGCGGCGACGAGTTCGCGCATGGCGTCCTCGACGCGCGTGCGGCCTTCGGGCAGAAGCTCGATCAGGCGGCTGCGGAGGTCGTCGGGGTGTCCGTGGCGCGCGATGAGGCCGCGCGCCGTGAGGCGGTCGAGGCGGTAGGTGATCGTGCCCGTCGCGGTGCGCGTCGAGGCCGAGAGCTGCGAGGGCGTCATGGTGCCGTCGCCCGGCGCCTTGCGGAGGAGCGAGAGGATGTCGAACTCCCACGCCCGGAGCCCCGCGGCCGAGAACGCGCGCTCGCGCGCCCGCTGAAGGTCGCCCGCGACGCGGCGGAGCCGCGACATGACGTCGAGCGGCGTCAGGTCGACGTCGGGCAGGATCTCTGACCAGGCGTCGATGATGGCATCGACGTCGTCCTCGTCGGGTCGGCTCATGCTCCGACAGTAGCGCGCAAGGGCGGGCGCGCCGCGGGCTACACGCGCGCCGTGCGCCCGTCGGCGAAGCGCGCCCTCGCGCGGTCGTGGTTGCTTGCGACCGGCACGAGCGTCGTGGCCTTCGGAAGACCGAGCGGCTTCGTCGAGACGTACATGCTCTCGGCGCGATCGACGAGGAACGTCTCGTGCCAGATGCCGATGGCGCCGGGCGCCTTGCGCGCCGCCCGGTTGAAGCGCGTCCAGGCGGGCCGGTGCGCTTGCGACGGGTTCGCGGCGTAGTCGTAGAGCTTGTCGACCGACGACCAGTACTGCACGACGTACGGGCCGCCTGGACCGAAGAGGAGTTCGAAGCCGAGGAGGCCCGAGTCGGGGTCGGCGCCGAGCTCTTTCAGCATGGGCGGCATGGCGAGGAACGCGGGAAGCCACAGGTCGGGCCGCCACCAGCGGTTGATCTGCATGCCGATGTGGAAGACGACGAGTTCGCCTTCGTACCGGTGGGTCATCCGCCCTTCGACGACTCGACTCATGATTCCATCCCCTAGATAGTTGCACTATCCATATTGGAGAGTTGTACTATCCAAGTCAAGAGGGGGCGCATGAGAATCTCGGAGCTTTCGACCGCCGCCGGCCTGCCGGTCGCGACGATCAAGTACTACCTGCGCGAGGGCCTGCTGCCCGAAGGCGTCCGCACCTCCCCCACGCAAGCGACCTACGACGAGGTTCACCTTCGGCGTCTCCGAGTCATCCGCGCCCTCATCGAGTCGGGTGTCAGCATCGCCGAGACCCGCAAGGTGCTCGCCGCGATCGACGACCCACCGCAGAGCCCGCACCTGCTCCTCGGCGCCGCCCACGCCGCCGTGCTCCCGGCCGCCGACGACACGATCGACACCGCTGAGGCCGAGCGGCTCGCCGAGCGGCTCGGCTGGCAGCCCGGCATGTGCGACGAGCACGTCTTGTCGGGCCTCGCCCGCACCCTGCAGTCGATCTCCCGCACCGGCTTCGCCGTGCCCGACGACGTCATGGACGTCTACCTCGCGGCCATGCGCGACCTCGCCCGCGCCGAGATCGCGGGCGTTCCGACCGACTCCCCCGAGGCCGCCGTCCGCTACGTCGTGCTCGGGTCGGTGCTCGCAGAGCCCCTGCTCCTCGCCCTCCGTCGCGTCGCCGAGCAGATCGCCTCGGCCGAGCGGTTCGCGGCGGCGCAAAGCGCGGCGGGCGGATCCACCGCCGCGCCCGACCCCACCGCCGCGCCCGCGCCCACCGCCGCGCCCGACTGAGTCTGGACATACCCTCGGGGTGCGGTGCTTGAGTGGCGTCATGAGCGATCGAGCCAAGGCGGCACCCCGCAGCCACCCCGACGAGCCGCACGCCGGAAGCCTCGCCCAACGCCTCAACTGGCTCCGCGCCGGAGTGCTCGGCGCGAACGACGGCATCGTCTCGGTCGCCGCGATCGTCGTCGGCGTCGCAGCGGCCACGACCGACCTCGGGCCGACCCTCACTGCGGGCGCCGCGGGCCTCATCGGCGGCGCGATCTCGATGGCGCTCGGCGAGTACGTCTCGGTCTCGAGCCAGAGCGACAGCGAGAAGGCGCTCATCGCGAAGGAGCAGCGCGAACTCGCCGAGACCCCCGAGCAGGAGTTCGAAGAACTCGTCGGCCTCTACGAAGCGCAGGGCCTCGCCCCCGCGACCGCCCGACAGGTCGCCCTCGAACTCACCGAGCACGATGTGCTCGCCGCGCACCTCTCGGCCGAGCTCAACATCGACCCGAACGACGTCGTGAGCCCCTGGCATGCGGCCGTGGCATCCGCCATCGCCTTCACGATCGGCGCAGTCCTGCCCATGCTCGCGATCCTCCTGCCGCCCGAGCCGTGGCGCATCCCCGTGACGTTCGCCGCCGTGCTCCTCGCCCTCGCCATCACCGGGTTCACGGCCGCGACGATCGGCGGCAGCTCGCGCCCCCGCGCGATCGCCCGCGTGGTCATCGGCGGCGCGCTCGCGCTCGGCGCGACGTTCCTCATCGGGAATCTGCTGGGGACGACGGGGGTGGCGTAGATCACCGCGCCTGCGGCGAATCAGTCGCCGAAACGGACATCCTCGATCTTCACCGTCGTCGAAGCCTCGAACCGCACCGCCGAACGCCCGACTGCGAGCTCGTACTCGCCACCGCGGATATGCCACGAACCGGACTCGAGATCGAAGTCGGCAAGCAGCCTCGGATCGGCCGTGAGGACGATCGACGCCGACTCGCCGGGATCGAGCTCGACCCGCTCGTAGTCGAGCAGGCGCGCGCGCGGCTCGCCGTCTCTCGCGATGGCGTAGAACTGGGCGACCTCGGCGCCCCGGCGCCCGCCCGTGTTCACCACCGTGAGCGTCGCCTGCACTCCGCCATCGCCCGCTGTGATGACGACGTCGTCGTAGGAGAATTCGGTGTAGCTGAGACCGTGCCCGAAGGCGAAAGCCGGCGGGAGCGCGTGCTTCGCGTGGTGACGGTACCCGACGTCGGAGCCCTCGGCGTATTCGATCGTCGCCGCGGTGCCCCAGGTCTCAC
Source organism: Agromyces protaetiae (assembly GCF_004135405.1). Classification (NCBI taxonomy): domain Bacteria; kingdom Bacillati; phylum Actinomycetota; class Actinomycetes; order Micrococcales; family Microbacteriaceae; genus Agromyces; species Agromyces protaetiae. Next base: position 1,454,895 of record NZ_CP035491.1, on the reverse strand, counting down.
CGTAGTTCGGGGTCACCGGGAAGACGAGCTGGTCGTCGGAGGCGGGGAAGGTGACCGGCAGGCGTCCGCTCGGGTTGACGACGCCGGTGAGCATCTCTGCGATGGCCTCCCCGCCGTTCTGCCCGCTGTACCAGGCCTCGACGACTGCGGGCACCGAGTCGAGCCACGGCATCGACGGCGGGTTGCCGGTCTCGAGCACGACGATCGTCGACGGGTTCGCTTCGGCGACGGCGGCGATGACCTCGTCTTGGCCGCGGGGCAGCGAACGGTCGGCGCTGTCGAAGCCCTCCCCTTCCCAGGCCACCGCGAAGACGATCGCGATGTCCGCGCGCTTCGCGAGCGCGGCGGCCGCCGCGGGCGTGAGGGCCGGGTCGTAGATGAATGTCGCGTCGGGGTGGAGCCTGCGCAGGTGTTCGAGCGGTGCCGAGGGATGCACGACCTCGCGGCGCAGGCGCCAGAGCGGACCGTCGCCGCCGAGGGCGGTGTTGAGCGGCCAGCCGCCCTCGGCCAGGGTGAGACTCGAGCCGGAGCCCGCCGGCACCCCGAGGTGGGCGTGACCTCCGATCACGGCGATCGTCTTCTCACCCGGGGACAGCGGCAGCAGGTCGCCCTCGTTCTTGAGCAGCACGATGCCCTGTCGGGCGGCCTCCAGCGCGATCCGCGCATGGGCGGCACGATCGACCGCCGGACCAGGCTCGCCGGTCACTCCGACGTCGAACAGGCTGCGGAGGATGCGGCGCACCATGTCGGAGAGACGTGCGCGCGAGAACTCGCCCGCCTCGAGTGCCGCTCGCAGGGGACCTGCGAACCATTCCTCCTCGTCGAGCTGGGCTCCGGAGTGCTGGTCGAGTCCGTACTCCGCGAACCGCCAGGAGTAGACCGCCCGCCAGTCGGACATGATCCAGCCTCGGTAGCCGAACGCTCCCTTGACGATGTCGTCGAGCAGCGTCGCGTTGCCGCCCGAGTATTCGCCGTTCACCTTGTTGTAGCCGGCCATGATCGTGCCCGGCTCGGCGATCTCGATGCCGATCTGGAAGGCGAGGAGGTCTGACTCGCGGTGCGCGGCGGGCTCGATCACCGCGTCGAGCCAGAACTTGTTCGTCTCCGACGCGTTGAGCGACAGGTGCTTGAGGAGCGAGACGACGCCCTCGGACTGCGTTCCGGCGACGGTCTCTCCCGCGATCTCGCCGCTCAGCAGCGGATCTTCGGAGACATACTCGAAGTTGCGGCCGTTGTGGAGGTCGCGGATGAGGTTCATGCTGCCGCCGCACAGCACGTTGAACCCCCGCTCCCTCGCCTCGCGTCCGAGGAGAGCGCCGACCTCGCGGGCCAGCGCCCGGTTGAACGTGGCGCCGAGCGCGATCCCCGCGGGCAGCGCCGTTGCGGTGTCGCCCTCGCGACCGCCGCCCGGGTTCGTGATCCCGAGCGCGGCGTCCGTGATGAGCAGGTCGGGCACGCCGAATCTCGGAACGCCCCGAACCCACCCCGCGATCTGCGGCACGTGCTCGGGGACGCGTTCGTCGCGGATGTCGCCGTCGGCCGTGAAGACCTTCACCATGAGGCTGGATATCAGCCCGAATCGCTCGTCGTCGGTGAGCTGCTGCTCCACCTGCCGGGCGCGCTCGTCGGGATCCGACGAAAGAGCGCTCAGATCATCATGCAAGGCCGGGCCCCCGCCCCTTCGAGGTTCGAATCCGGCCTACTGGCCGTTGCCGTCACTGTATCCGGGCGGAGTCCGCGTACTCCACCCCCGAGTGCGGGTCACGATCTCACGGCATCACCGGACCGCCTCCTCCCGAGACGGACCGACCCGGGCTCTGCGCGCCGCTCGGGGCACCGAGCAAAGAAGAACGCCCCGGATCTCATCGAGACCCGGGGCGTTCAGCCGGCGGTACCGGTGGGATTTGAACCCACGGTGGGCGTTAACCCACACAACTTTTCGAGAGTTGCACCTTCGGCCGCTCGGACACGGTACCGGGATCGAGTGTAGGCGAGACATCCAAAAGATCCAAAACGAGCGGATGCCTCGTCCCGCAGCCCGCTCGTGACCGACTCGTGATCGCCCTCCCAGCGCGCATACAGCGCACGCGAAGCGCACTGTCGGCGGTCGCTTCTAGCGTGAGCGCGTGACCCTCGATCTCGCCTCCGCCGCCCGCGTCGGCAGCGGCCTACGCCTCGCGACCGCGACCGTGCTCGGTCACGCCGGGGTACCGAAGTACCGCGAGCTCGTGCGCGAGAACGCTGCGACCCTCAACGAGACGCTGCCTGTGCACTCGAAGTGGTGGCGCGAGCGCGCCGCGGCGGGCGGCGACCTCGTGTACGTCGCGATCGGCGACTCGGCGGCGCAGGGCATCGGCGCGAGCCGTCCCGACCGCAGTTACGTGGGACTCCTCGCGGCGTACGCGGGCGCACGGGTCGGGCGAGACATCCGAGCCGTCAATTTGAGCGTCTCGGGAGCGACGACCGCGCTCGCGGTGCGCGACCAACTGCCGAAGCTCGCTCGTCTCGACGTCGAGCCCGACCTCGTAACGGTCTCGATCGGCGCGAACGACATCGCGGCGTGGAGCGCTCGCGAGTTCGACCGGAACATCCGCGCGATCCTCGACGCCGTGCCGTCGCACGCGATCGTCGCCGATCTGCCGTGCTTCCATCTTCCGAAGGGCGAGCGCAAGGTCGCCGAGGCGAACCGGATGCTCCGTGCCGCCGCCCGCTCGCGCGGGCTCGTCGTCGTGCCGCTGCACGCAGCGACGAAGCGGCAGGGCGTGCGGGGCATCCTCACGCAGTTCGCGCGCGACATGTTCCACCCGAACGACGACGGGTACGAGGTGTGGGCCGGGGCGTTCCGGCCGGCCGTCGAGGCGCGGCTCGCGGCGCTCGCGACGGGTGTCGCGTCGGGCGGTGTCGGAGGCCGCGGCTAGTCTTCGAGACATGGCCAGACCCGCGTCGAGTTTCCGTTGCAGCGAGTGCGGATGGTCGACGGTCAAATGGGTCGGCCGGTGCGGCGAGTGCCAGCAGTGGGGCACCGTGGCGGATGTCTCCGAGCCCGCCTCGCTCGCTCGCGCGCTCAAGCCCGTGGCTCCCATCGGCGAGCGCCGCGCGCGCCCGATCGCCGAGATCGACGTCGAAGACTCGGCGGCGCACCGCCCGTCCGGCATCTCCGAGTTCGACCGTGTGCTCGGCGGCGGCATCGTGGCGGGCGCCGCGATCCTCCTCTCGGGCGAGCCGGGGGTCGGCAAGTCGACGCTCCTGCTCGAGGTCGCACAGCGCGTCGCGGGTACCGGGCGACGTGTGCTCTACGTGAGCGCCGAGGAGTCGGCCGCACAGGTGCGGCTCCGCGCGGGCCGCACGGGTGCGCTGTCGCCCGAGCTCTATCTCGCCGCAGAGACCGACCTCGCGACCGTCCTCGGCCAGGTCGACGCCGTCGACCCCGACCTGCTCATCGTCGACTCGGTGCAGACGGTATCGAGCTCGCAGTCCGACGGTCTGCCGGGGCAGCCGAGCCAGGTGCGCGAGGTCGCGTCGACACTCATCCGGCTCGCCAAAGAGCGGCAGTTGCCCGTGCTCATCGTCGGCCACGTCACGAAAGACGGCACGATCGCGGGTCCCCGCCTGCTCGAACACCTCGTCGACGTCGTGTGCCAGTTCGGGGGCGACCGGCAGACGTCGCTGCGGTTCGTGCGCGCGCTCAAGAACCGGTTCGGCCCGACCGACGAGGTCGGCTGCTTCGAGATGACGGGCGACGGCATCGCCGAGGTGCCCGACCCGTCGGGGCTCTTCCTCTCGAAGAACCGGGCTGCCGTGAGCGGCACGTGCGTGACCGTCGCGCTCGAGGGCCGTCGAGCGCTCCCCGTCGAGGTGCAGGCGCTCGTCGTCGAGTCGAAGGCACCCCAGCCCAGGCGAGTCGTGAACGGCGTCGAGCCGTCGCGCGTCGCCATGATCCTCGCCGTCCTCGAACGGCGTGCGGGCCTCCGAAAGCTCGCCGAGCACGATGTCTACGTGTCGACCGTCGGCGGTATGCGCCTCATCGAACCCGCCGCCGACCTCGCAATCGCCGTCGCGATCGCCTCAGCCGTGCGCGACCGTGCCGTGCCGCACGAGTTCGCCGCCTTCGGCGAGATCAGCCTCGCCGGAGAAGTACGGCCCGTGACCGCCGCGCGCCAGCGCGCCGCCGAGGCCGGGCGGCTCGGATACTCGACCATCCTCGATGAAGGGGCCGGGAGCGTGCGCGCGGCGGTCGAGCGGGCGATGCTCGCGTCGACGAGCGCGCGTGAACGCGAACTCGACGCGGCGTTCTGAGTTCTTACGCTTCGAGCGCCTTGAGCAGTTCGGTCGGCGACGCCTGCATGGGGTGCGGCCCAGCGATGTCGAGGAAGACCGTCGTGATGGTCGACTCGTACCGCTTCAAGAAAGTCTTGAGCCAAGCCGGGCTCTGCAGCCCCACCGCGGGCGGCAGGTTCGCGGGCTTGTTGAGCGCATCGCTGAAGAGCAGCAGTGCGATCTCCCCCGTGTTGGGGTCGCGGTACGTCCACACCTCGCCGCCGTCGAGCGGCTTGTCGCGCGGACCCGGCTTGATGAGCGGCACCACGGTGTTGCCGTAGCGGAGCGCGAGGGCGACGGCCGCGACATCCTGCTTCTCGAGCGCCTCGGCGAGCGCCTGCGAGCGGAACTCGACCGTGGGTTGCGTCTTCTTCCGCGCCTTGCCTGCCATGCCGCCAGCCTACCGAGCGCCCCCACACAGTCGCCGAACGGGCGACGTGCGAGTCAGTACAGCAGGAACTGCTTCGTCTCGGCCGACTCGATGCCCGAGACCGTCACCGACAGGTGGTACGACGCGCCGCCCGCGGGCACCGCTTCGCGGGCGCCCTCGCACGTGTCGGGCGCGGAGCGCGTGCGGTCCCAGATGATCGGCACGCTCGAGCTCACCGGGGTGTTCGGCGCGAGCGCGACCTCTGCGTCGACGGGGTCGACGGCGCAGTCGGTCGAGGTCCAGTACTGCTCGTCGCCGCTCTTGATCGTGAACACCTGCGCCGCGCTCCCGGCGTTCAGCACGCACGTGTTCTTGCCCGTGTTCGTGATCGTGACCGACAGGTTCGGGTTCTCACCGGCCGCGTACTCGGTCTTGTCGGTGACGGCCTCGACCGTCACCTGCGCGGGCTTGCACGCGTCGCCGTCGACGGCGACCGCCTCGGTCGGAATGACGGTCGGCGGAGCCGACGGGTCGGATGTCTCGGGTGCGTCCTTCGAGTCGGATGCGCTCGCGGCATCCTTCGGCTGCTCTTCGCCGCTGCTCGCGCCGGGGCGCACGATGATGAGCACGATCGCGACGATGACGGCGATGAGCCCCAGCAGCACGACCAGTCGTCGCCGCCGGTAGACCGCGGGCGAGAGCCGCCCGTCAGGAGTGCGGTTGGTCGACATGTGCACAGGGTACGTCCGCGATCGCCCGGCGCCCGGCACCGGCCCGGCGTGCCGGGCGAGTCTCAGGTTCGGGGCGAATGCGCAGGGGCCTCAGAGGAGCTTCAGCATGCGCGTGTTGCCGAGGGTGTTCTGCTTGACGCGCGCGATGTCGAGGAACTCTGCGACGCCCTCGTCGTGCGAGCGCACGAGCTCGGCGTAGACCTCGGGGTCGACGGTCTCGGCGCCCATGTCCTCGAAGCCGTGGCGCCCGAAGAAGTCGACCTCGAACGTGAGGCAGAACAGACGGGTGAGGCCGATCTCGCGGGCGTCGTGCTCGAGCGTGTCGAGCAGGGCGTGCCCGACGCCCTTCGACAGCCACTCGTCGGAGACGGCGAGCGTGCGCACCTCGCCGAGGTCCTCCCACATGACGTGGAGGGCGCCGCAGCCGATCAGGTCGCCGTCGTCGGTCTCGGCGACGCGGAACTCCTGCAGCGACCCGTACAGGTCGACACGCTCCTTGCCGAGCAGGATGCGTCGCTGAACGAGGGGCTCCACGAGCTCGACGATTCTCGGCACATCGCTCGTGCGCGCCCGGCGCACCTGGAAACGGGTCATCCGTCCATCGTAAAACCGGTGGCATGCGGGTCCGCGCATCGCCCCGTGCACGCGTGCGCGCCCCGAGACATCCGGTCATCACCCTCGACAGGCGAGGAGGTTTGCCGCTCCCCCGTGCCCGTGCGACCGTCGAAGACGGCAACCGGATGTCCGAGAGGAACGCCATGGGTCTGAAGTCCGCCGACCAGAAGCTCACCGAACGCTACGCCGCCGAGGTCGGCCGCGCGGCGTACCTGTGGGGCTGGCCGCTCGTGAACATCCACAACCGGCTCTCCGTCATGGAGCAGATCCCCGAGCCCGGGCTGCTCGGCGGCATCGTCCCCGCGGCCCCGCCGAATCGGTTCGCGATGCTCCGCGACTACGTCCGCCCCGAGGAGCGCGTCGTCGCTTGTCCGAACCAGGACGTCGTCTACGGGTTCGGCATGCTCGACGCCGAGCGCGGCCCCGCGGTCGTGCAGGTGCCGGATTTCGGCGATCGGTTCTGGGTGTACCAGGTCGTGAACCAGCGCACCGACGCGTTCGTCGAGCTCGGCAAGATGTACGGCACCCCGCCCGGCCACTACCTGCTCGCACACCAGGCCTGGACGGGCGAGGTGCCCGACGGGATCACGGGCGTGTTCCGGCTCGACACGCGCCTCGGGGTCGTGATCCCTCGCGTGTTCCTCGACGACACCGCCGAGGACCGCGCTGCCGTCGCCCCGCTCGTCGACCAGATCACGATGTACCCGCTCGACGAGTTCGACGGCACGATGAAGACGGTGGACTGGTGCGCGGTCCCGAGCTTCGGCGCGGGCAGTTCGACCTCGGGGCAGGCCGAGACGCAGTGGGTCGACCCCGCGAGCTTCTTCGCCCTGCTTCCAACCGTGCTCGACGAGGTGCCGCCCCTCCCCAGAGAAGAAGCCCTGTACGACTGGTTCCGTGCGGTCCTTGCAGGCGCCGCGCACGACCCCGCGATCGCCGCCGCACTCGATCGGGCGGCCGCCGAAGCGAACGAGATCGTCCAAGAGCTGTTCGAGTTCCGCAACTACGGCCTGCCCGTCGCACACCACTGGACGACGCAGCGCTCGGGCGCGCAGTTCGGCACCGACTACCTCATGCGGACGGCCGTCGGGAAGTCGAACATCTTCGTCAACACGCCGAACGAGACGAGCTACTACTACCAGGATCTCGACGCTGAGGGCCGGCGGCTCGACGGCCGCAATACGTACTCGGTCAGGTTCGAGGCCGACGCCATCCCGCCCGTCCGCGGGTTCTGGTCGCTCACGGTCTACGACCGGCATCACTTCTTCCACCCGAACGATCTCGACCGGTTCTCGCTCGGCACGAAGAACCAGACGCTGACCTTCGGTGACGACGGGTCGCTCACCCTCACGGCGGGCGGCCCCGAGCCCGCCGACCCCGCGCTCCGCGCGAACTGGCTGCCCGCGCCCGCCGAGGAGTTCACGCTCTACCTGCGGGCGTACTGGCCCGACGAGCGCATCCTCGACGGGACGTGGGAGCCACCCGCGGTCGTGCGAGCGCCCTGAGCGGGAGAAGGACGACGAAGGGCGGATGTCAGTGACATCCGCCCTTCGAATCGTGACGCGCTACTCGCCCGACGCAGCCGCGAGGTCGGGGCTCACGGGCCCCGTGCCGATCGCGGCACCGGCGTTCACGCCGACGCCGACGGGGAGCGCCCGCTGGGTCGTCGTGAAGAGGAACTCGCCGTCCTTGAAGTCGACGTGCACGTGGTCGCCCGAGTTGAGCTCGCCGTGCAGGATCTTCTCGGAGAGCCGGTCTTCGACCTCGTGCTGCACCGCGCGGCGGAGCGGGCGGGCGCCGAGAGCGGGGTCGAACCCGACCTCGATGAGCCGCTCCTTCGCCGCCTGCGTGAGCTCGACGGTCATGTCGCGGTCGAGCATGCGGTCGGCGAGGCGCTTGATGAAGAGATCGACGATCTGCAGCAGCTCGTCCTTCGTGAGCTGCGGGAAGACGATGATCTCGTCGACGCGGTTCAGGAACTCGGGCTTGAAGTGCTTCTTGAGCTCTTCGTTGACCTTCGCGCGCATGAGGTCGTACCCGGTGCGGGTGTCGCCCTCGACCTGGAAGCCGACGGGGCCGCCCGAGATGTCTTTCGTGCCGAGGTTCGTCGTCATGATGATGACGGTGTTCTTGAAGTCGACCACGCGACCCTGACCGTCGGTCAGACGGCCCTCCTCCAGGATCTGGAGGAGCGAGTTGAAGATGTCGGGGTGCGCCTTCTCGATCTCATCGAACAGCACGACGCTGAAGGGCTTCCGGCGGACCTTCTCAGTGAGCTGGCCGCCCTCTTCGAAACCGACGAACCCGGGAGGGGCGCCGAAGAGACGAGAGACGGTGTGCTTCTCGCCGTACTCCGACATGTCGAGCGAGATCATCGCGGCCTCGTCGTCGAAGAGGAACTCGGCGAGCGCCTTGGCGAGCTCGGTCTTGCCGACGCCCGTGGGGCCGGCGAAGATGAACGACCCCGAGGGGCGCTTGGGGTCCTTGAGACCGGCACGCGTGCGGCGGATGGTCTTCGAGAGCGCCGAGATGGCCTCTTCTTGACCGATGACGCGCTCGTGCAGCGCCTTCTCCATGAACACCAGTCGCGAGCTCTCCTCTTCGGTGAGCTTGAAGACGGGGATGCCCGTGGCCTGTGCGAGCACCTCGGCGATCAGGCCCTCGTCGACGACCGCGGTCGTCTTGACGTCGCCCGACTTCCACTGCTTCTCGAGGCGCAGACGCTCGCCGAGGAGGTTCTTCTCCTCGTCGCGGAGCGACGCGGCCTTCTCGAAGTCCTGCTCTTCGATCGCGGTCTCTTTCGCAGCCCGCACGACGGCGATCTTCTCGTCGAACTCGCGCAGCTCGGGCGGCGACGACAGGATCGAGAGGCGCAGGCGTGCGCCGGCCTCGTCGATCAGGTCGATGGCCTTGTCAGGCAGGAACCGGTCGCTGATGTAGCGGTCGGCGAGGTTCGCGGCGGCGACGATCGCGCCGTCGGTGATCGAGACCTTGTGGTGCGCCTCGTACCGGTCGCGCAGGCCCTTCAGGATGTTGATCGCGTGGGGCAGCGACGGCTCGGCGACCTGGATCGGCTGGAAGCGGCGCTCGAGCGCGGCATCCTTCTCGAAGTGCTTGCGGTACTCGTCGAGCGTCGTGGCGCCGATCGTCTGCAGCTCGCCGCGGGCGAGCAGCGGCTTCAAGATGGAGGCCGCGTCGATCGCGCCCTCGGCCGCACCGGCACCCACGAGGGTGTGGATCTCGTCGATGAAGACGATGATGTCGCCGCGCGTGCGGATCTCTTTCGTGACCTTCTTGAGACGCTCTTCGAAGTCACCGCGGTAGCGGCTGCCCGCGATGAGCGAGCCGAGGTCGAGCGAGTAGAGCTGCTTGTCTTTGAGGGTCTCGGGCACTTCGCCCTTGACGATCGCCTGCGCGAGGCCCTCGACGACGGCGGTCTTGCCGACGCCGGGCTCGCCGATGAGGACCGGGTTGTTCTTGGAGCGACGCGAGAGGATCTGCATGACCCGCTCGATCTCCTTCTCGCGCCCGATCACGGGGTCGAGCTTCGACTCGCGTGCGGCCTGCGTGAGGTTGCGGCCGAACTGGTCGAGGATCTGCGAGCCGCCCGCGGGCTGGACCTGGTCGTTCGCGCCGACCTGGACCTGCTCCTTGCCCTGGTAGCCCGAGAGCAGCTGGATGACCTGCTGGCGCACGCGGTTGAGGTCGGCGCCGAGCTTCACGAGCACCTGGGCTGCGACGCCCTCGCCCTCGCGGATGAGGCCGAGGAGGATGTGCTCGGTGCCGATGTAGTTGTGGCCGAGCTGCAGCGCTTCGCGCAGCGACAGCTCGAGCACCTTCTTGGCGCGCGGCGTGAAGGGGATGTGCCCCGTCGGCGGCTGCTGACCCTGCCCGATGATGTCTTGAACCTGCTCGCGGACGGCGTCGAGCGAGATTCCCAACGATTCGAGCGCCTTGGCGGCGACGCCCTCACCCTCGTGGATGAGACCGAGCAGGATGTGCTCGGTGCCGATGTAGTTGTGGTTCAGCATCTTGGCCTCTTCTTGGGCCAAGACGACGACACGACGGGCTCGGTCGGTGAATCTCTCGAACATGCTCACTCCTCACGACCCCGGTGCGGACGGGGCGCTGATACATCGAGCGTAAACAAGGCGGATGCCTCGTGGGGGGCTGTTCGCCGTAGGCATACGCGCATGACGCCGATCTGGCGAGACTCCCTTGACACTCCCAGATTCGAGGCCCTACCGTATCGATCATCGTTATTATCGTTTGTCGATACGTGCTTGGGATCCGAGCACCTGATGAAGGAGCAGACGGATGTCTCTCACAGCGGTTTCCCCCTCGAGACGTGCCGTCGGCCTTCTCGAGAAGGCGGTGCTCGGATTCATCGCCGGCGCCGCCGGCGCGATCGGCATCGTGAGCCTCGTCTTCCTCGTGCTCCGCATCGTCGAACTCGCGACGGGCGCCGAGACGACGCTCGTCGGCGCGTTCCTCAACCAGCCCGTCACGACGGCGTTCGACTCCCCGAGCGTCGTCTCGGCATCGACGAACACCATGGATGTCACGCTTCGCGACGCGCCCGACTCGGTGCGCGCGTGGCTCATCGGCGCCGACATGGCCCGCTCCCTCTCGTCGATCGGCATCTGCGCGGTCGTCGCGTGGCTGTGCCTGCGTCTCTTCGTCGGCAAGCCGTTCGTGCGCACGGTGACGTGGGGCATCGGCATCGTCGCGATCCTCGTGCTGCTGTCGGGCATGGCCGCGCCGCTCTTCGACGGCATCGCGAAGGCTCAGGCCGCGATCGCCCTCGACCTCGATGAGCTCGCACCGTTCCTCGTCGCGATCGACCCCGCCCCGATCGGCTGGGCGTTCGCGCTCATCGTCGTCGCGGGCGCGTTCGAGATCGGCGGGCGCCTCCAACACGACTCCGAGGGCCTCGTCTGATGGTGCCCGCGGAACCCGACGACGGCCACGACGTCCACTGCCGCCTCGACGAGCTCCTCGACGCGCGCGGCATGACGCTCACGCGCCTGTCGGAGCTCGTCGGCGTGACGGTCGTGAATCTCTCGATCTTGAAGAACGACCGCGCACGAGCCATCCGGTTCTCGACCCTGCAAGCGATCTGCGAGGCGCTCGATTGCGAGATCGGCGACCTCCTGGTGCGCCGCAGAAGGCGAGCGGATGCCCCGCCCCCGCCGTGACTCGACGGGCGGCCCTACTTCGCCGGAACGGTGACCTCTTGGCCCTCGACGAGCACCGTCAGGTCTTCGTAGGTGGCGATGTTCATGGGCGTCCAGAAGACGGTCGTGTGCGGCACGAGATCCATCGTGCAGACGCCGTCCCACTTGCGCACCGACATCTCGATCGTGTTGCCGACGCCTCGGGGTTCGACGACCTCGATGCCCGTGCCGTACGCCGGGCAGGTCGAGGACCCGAACGTCGTGACGGCGATCTTGCCGCCCTGCTCGAGCCACTGCGCGATGGGCGCGGCTTGGTCGGTTCCGGGCGTCTCGGGGGCGTCCGCGTCTTCGGAAGCGGGCGGCAGCCCCGCGAAGTGCTCGACGGGGGTCTTGCCCGGCGCGCAGGCCGACAGCACGAACACGGATGCGAGCGCGACGGCCGCGAGGCCCGCCCGACGGAACGTCACCTGAGACATACTCGGATGCTATCGGCTCCCGCCCGCCGGGTGAATGGGCGCGCGTAGGATGCCTCGCATGAGCAACCTCGAACGCCATCCGGTCGAGTTGACCCTCGATCCCGAGCCCGCGGCGCGGCCCGCGATCGAGGTGCTCCCCTACCGTGAGGTGCCGCTCGGCGGTGCCCGCGCCATGCCCGTCCGGCGTACTCTCCCGCAGCGCGGTCGCACGACGATCGGCGCGTGGTGCTTCGCCGACCACTACGGCCCCGACGACGTCGCCAAGACGGGCGGCATGCTCGTGCCGCCGCACCCGCACACGGGCCTCCAGACCGTGAGCTGGCTCTTCGAGGGCGAGATCGAGCACCGCGACTCCACGGGGGTCCACGCGCTCGTGCAGCCGGGCGCCGTCAACCTCATGACCGCCGGCCGCGGCATCTCGCACTCCGAAGTGTCGACCCCGAGCACGACGACCCTCCACGGCGTGCAACTCTGGGTCGCGCTCCCCGACGCATCGCGCGGCGTCGTGCCGTTCTTCGAGCACGCCGACACGGTCCCGTTCGAGGTCGACGACGCGACCGTGCGCGTGTTCGCGGGCACGCTCGCGAACGAGGTCGGCCCCGAGGCATCCGCCGTCTCGCTCTTCTCGCCGCTCGTCGGCGCGCAGATCGAACTGCCCGCGGGCGGCGAAGCGTGGATCGAACTCGACCCGCCTTCGAGCACGGTGTGCTCGTCGACCGGGGGCCCGTGCGCGTCACGATCGCGGCGCTCGAAGACGAACCGGATGACTCGCCGGCGGACGCCGACCCCCTCGCCCTCACGGGCCACACCGCGACCCTCGAATGGTCCGAGCTCGGCTACCTGCCCACGGGCCACGAGGGCGTGCGGCTCCGCGCCCTCGGCGGGCCCGCGCGCGTCATCCTCCTCGGCGGCGTGCCGTTCGGCGAGGAACTCGTCATGTGGTGGAACTTCATCGGGCGAACCCACGACGAGATCGTCGAGTTCCGCCGCCAGTGGCAGGCCGACGTCATCGGGCACGACAACCCCGACGGGCGCTTCGGCACCGTCTCGGGCTACGACGGCAGTGCACTGCCCGCGCCCGAACTGCCGACCGTGCGGCTCAGGCCCAGACGCTGAGCGCGGCGCGAGACATCCGCCTGCCGCTACTGCAGCGCCGACGTGAGCCGCGCGAGATTGTCGAGCACCGTCGACAGCAGCGGTTGATCGTCCCACTCCTCGAGCGTGAGCTCGCGACTGTCGGCCCGGTAGCCCGCCTCGACCTCGCGCATCGACTTCACGAACGACGCGCCGCGCACGAGGAGCGAGACCTCCATGTTGAGCTCGAACGAGCGGATGTCCATGTTGCTCGACCCGATGACGGCGACGTCCTCGTCGATCGAGAAGTGCTTCGAGTGCAGGATGTACGGCGCCTTGTAGAGATAGATCTTGACGCCCGCGCGCAGCAGCGCCTCGTAGTACGAGCGCTGGGCGTGATACACGAGCGCCTGGTCGCCGATCTCCGACACGAAGAGTTCGACGTGCACGCCTCGCTGCACCGCACCGCTGATCGCATAGAGCATCGACTCGTCGGGCACGAAGTACGGGCTCGTGATGATGATCTGCTGCTTCGCCGCGTACAGCAGCGACAGGAAGAGCTTGAGGTTGTTCTCGTTCGAGAACCCCGGACCCGACGGCACGACCTGGCAGTCGAGGTTCTGCTCCGAACCCGCCTGCTCGAACGGCGCCGGCAGCAGCTCGCGCCGCGGCGGCTCACCCGTCTCGAGGAACCAGTCGGTCGCGAAGATCGCGTCGAGACCCGACACGATCGGGCCCTCGAGCTTCACGACGAGCTCTTTCCACTTGAGACCCCGCTTGAGGTTCGACTTCTTGTTGTAGCTGCGGTCGATGATGTTCTGCGACCCCATGAACGCGACCTCGCCGTCGACGACGAGGATCTTGCGGTGATTGCGCAGGTCGGGCCGCTGATACTTGCCCTTGAACGGCTGCACGGGAAGCATGAGGTGCCACGCGGCGCCCATCTTCGTGAGCCGCCTGATCGTCTTCTTGTACCCCTTCACGCGCACCGACGCGATGTGGTCGAGGAGCACCCGCACCTTCACTCCGCGCGCGACGGCCGCTTCGAGCGCGTCGAAGAACGGCGCCGTCGTGCGATCGAGGGCGAAGATGTAGAACTCGACGTGCACGTACCGCTGCGCCGAGGAGATCGCCTCGGTCATCGCATCGAGCGAGCCCTGGTAGTCGCCGATCAGGCGCCCGCTGTTCGACCCGATGAGCGGCATCGCCCCGAGGTTCCGGTTCATCCGCACGACGCCCGCGAACCAGCTCGGCCACGCCGAACTGTCGCTCACCCGTTCGACACCGTGCGTCGAGTCCTTGATGTAGGCGTTCACCTCGGCCTGCTTCGTGCGCCTGGCCTTCGGAAGCTTCGGGCTGCCGATGAGGAGGAAGAAGAGGATGCCGAGGAAGGGCACGAAGAAGATCGCGAGCAGCCACGCCATGCCCGCCGTCGGGCGTCGGTTCCGCGGCACGACGATCACGGCGACGATGCGCACCACGAGGTCGATGATCAGAATGACCGCAGCGACGATGATCGTCCACTGCTCCCCCGTGAGCCTCATCTACCGGTGCTCGCCCCTCGCTCCGTCGTGCTCTCGCCTGGTCGGCCCGGCTCGCCTTGCGCGCCTAGCTCGCCGGACGCTCGCGGCCGAGCTTCGCGCGCTCCTCGGCCTCGATGCGGGCGTACGCGTCGCGCTCGGTGCGGTCGGCCCGCAGGATCGAGCGCATCACGAACCAGAAGATCAGTCCGATGAGCAGCGTCGGCGCGATCGACCAGATCGCGTTCGCCCAGAAGTCGTCCATAGTGCGACCAGCCTACGCTGCGGATGCTCCGAATGCGCCGGATGCCTCACCCGGATGCCTCACCCGCCGTTCGTGAGCAGACCCCACACCCCCGTGCCGATGAGGTACAGGCCGATGGCGCCCACGACGATCCAGATCGTGATGCGCGCCTTCGACGGCGCTTTGGGATCGCGGTCGGGGTCGGGCTTGGGAGAGAGATCGCTCATGCGAGACATCCGTTCGATTGCTACTTCACCAACGGGAACAGGATCGTCTCGCGAATGCCGAGGCCCGTGATCGCCATGAGCAGCCGGTCGATGCCCATGCCCATGCCGCCCGACGGCGGCATGCCGAACTCGAGCGCCCGCAGGAACTCCTCGTCGAGCCGCATCGCCTCGGGGTCGCCGCCCGCGGCGAGCTTCGCCTGCTCGACGAACCGGTCGCGCTGCACGACGGGATCGACGAGCTCGGAGTAGCCCGTCGCGAGCTCGAAGCCGCGGATGTAGAGGTCCCACTTCTCGACGACGCTAGGGATCGACCGGTGCCACCGCACGAGGGGCGACGTGTCGAGCGGGAAGTCCATGACGAACGTCGGCCGCACGAGGTGCGACTTGATGTGGTGCTCCCACAGCTCTTCGACGTACTTGCCGGGCAGCGGGTGGTCGATCTCGATGCCGGCGTCGTCGGCGAGCGCCTTGAGCCGCTCGATGGGCGTCTCGGCCGTGATCGTCTCGCCGACCGCCTCGGAGAGCGAGTCGTACATCGAGATGCGGTCCCACTCGCCGCCGAGGTCGTACTCGGTGCCGTCGGCCCACGTCACGACGTGCGAGCCCGACACCGCGAGCGCGGCGTCTTGAATCAGCTTCTGGGTGAGGTCGGCCATCGTGTGGTAGTCGCCGTACGCCTCGTACGCCTCGAGCATCGCGAACTCGGGCGAGTGCGTCGAGTCGGCGCCCTCGTTGCGGAAGTTGCGGTTGATCTCGAAGACGCGCTCGATGCCGCCGACGACGGCGCGCTTGAGGTAGAGCTCGGGCGCGATGCGCAGGTAGAGGTCGGTGTCGAACGCGTTCGAGTGCGTCACGAACGGGCGGGCGGATGCCCCGCCGTGCATCACCTGCAGCATGGGCGTCTCGACCTCGACGAACCCGATGCCGTCGAAGGTGTCGCGGAGGCTCTTGTTGACCTTCGCACGGTCGAGGACGTTGCGGCGTGCCTGCTCGCGCGCGATCAGGTCGAGGTAGCGGCTGCGCACGCGCGTCTCTTCGGAGAGCTCGTTGTGCAGGTTCGGCAGCGGCAGCACGGCCTTCGCCGCGATCTGCCAGCTCTTCACGAGCACCGACAGCTCGCCGCGGCGGCTCGTGATGACCTCGCCCTCGACGAAGACGTGGTCGCCCAGGTCGACGAGCTCCTTCCAGAGCTGGAGCGACTCCTCGCCGACCTCGGCGAGCGACACCATCGCCTGGATGCGGCTGCCGTCACCCGACTGCAGCGTCGCGAAGCACAGCTTGCCCGTGTTGCGGGAGAACACGACGCGGCCCGCGAGGCCCACGATGTCGCCCGTCGCGACGTCGATCTCGAGGTCGGCGTAGTCGCGGCGCACGGCCGGGATCGTCGTCGTGATCGGCAGGCGCACGGGGTACGCGCCGCCGGCGGCGTCGGTCGCGAGCGCGTTCAGCCGGTCGCGCTTCTGGAGACGCACCTGCTTCTGCTCGGAGATCTCCTCAGCAGTGGGTTCGGGTGCGGCATCCGTCAGGTTCTCGGCCATCGTTCTCTTTCGTCGGTTCGCCCGCGCATCGCACGGGCACATGCAGGGTCAAGCCTACCCAGCGGCGCTGGGCCTTCGATGAGCGGATGCCTCGGGGCGGATGTCTCTGGCGCGCCGCCTGTCTCGCCTCAGCCGAGCGTGATCGGCCGGTTGTCGATGAGTCGCGTCGTGCCGACCCTCGCTGCGACGAGTGCCACGGCGGGGCCGGTCGCATCGGCGGCGACGGGCAGGAACGTCTCGGGGTCGACGATCACGAGGTAGTCGAGCTCGACGCCGTCGTGGTCGCCGAACGCGGCCGTCGCCTCGGCGAGCGCTTCGTCGACACCCTCGGACGCCGCGTCGGCGGCGGCGCGGAGCGCCTCGGAGAGCACGAGCGCGGTCTTGCGCTCCGTCTCGTCGAGGTAGCGGTTGCGGCTCGACATGGCGAGACCGTCGTCTTCGCGGACGGTCGTGACGACGTCGATCGAGAGCGGCATGTCGAGGTCTGAGACCATGCGCTTCACGAGGAACACCTGCTGGGCGTCCTTCTGGCCGAACACCGCGACGTCGGGCATGACGATGTGGAACAGCTTCGAGACGACGGTCAGCATGCCGTCGAAGTGGCCGGGGCGCGACGCGCCCTCGTAGAGCGACGCGACCTCGCCCGCTGCGACGCGCGTCGAACTCGGACCGTCGGGGTACATCTCCTCGACCGACGGCGCGAACACGAACTGCGCGCCGAGCGCGTCGAGCGCGGCGATGTCGGCGTCGAACGTGCGCGGGTAGCGATCGAGGTCTTCGCCCGCGCCGAACTGCAGCGGGTTGACGAAGATCGAGACGACCGCGACATCCGCCACTTCCCGCGCGCGGCGCGCGAGCGCGAGGTGGCCGTCGTGCAGCGCTCCCATGGTCGGGACGAGGGCGACGGATGCCCCGACCGCCCGCCGCTCGGCGAGGAGCCCACGCAGTTCGGCGATCGTGCGGACGACTCGAAGGCCGCCCGCCGTCTCGGACCGTGCGTCGGACGTCGTCTCGGACTTGGCCTTCGTCACGATCGGGGTACCTCCTGGCCGCCGGTCGAAGTCGGCCTCGTCGATCGTACCGGCCTACTCTGGGCCGTCGCTGTCCGCGAACCCCTCGACGCCCGGCCCGGCGTCGTGCCGTGCGAGCGCGTTCTCGACGGCGCTCCGCACGAGCGGCGCGAGCACCGCACCGGGACGCCCGACGCCGATGCCGCCGAGGAGCCCGCTCGCCTGGTCGACGATCGCCGTCGAGAACGACACCGCGGTGTCGATCGCCTCGGCGTAGGCGGGCCGGTCGGCCTCGGCGACGACGAACGGCTCGCCGCCCATCTCGACGACCAGAGCCTGCGCGATGGGCAGCACGGGCGCGGGCGAGGTCACGGCGAACCACGTGCCCGCGAGGCGCGCGAGGTCGATCGAGGTGCCCGTGAAGCTCATGACGGGGTGCACGGCGAGCGGGATCGCACCCGCCCGGCGCGCCGGGTCGAGCACGTCGGTGCCGTACCGCGCGGCGGTGTGGAGCACGAGCTGCCCCGGCTGCCAGACGCCCGTCGCGGCGAGCCCCGCGACGAGCGGCTCGAGCTCGTCGGCCGGGATGGCGAGGAGCACGAGTTCGCTGCGCTCGACGACCTCGGGGATCGGCAGCACGGGCACGCCCGGCAGCATGGCGTCGGCTCGCGTGAGGCTCGCCTCCGAGACGGCGGCGACGCCCGTGATCGCGTGGCCCGCCCCGCCGAGGGCCGAGGCGAGCACGGCGCCGACCTTGCCCGCGCCGATGAGTCCGACGCCGAGGCGTCCTGCACGGTCAGCCATGCGCAACTCCCGGGTCGACCGCGGCGGGCGAGTCAGCAGGCGCAGCCGCAGCCCCCAGTGGTGCGTCGTGTCACTCGCGGCGCGTTCGACCGCCTCGCGCGCGACCTCGTCGAAGATCCGTCGCGCCTCGGCGGCGTCGAGGCCGCCGATCGTCGCGGTGACAGGACCTGTCACGGTGTGGAGCCGCAGGGTCGCGAGGCGGAGCATCCGTCTGATCGGCCCGACCTGGAGCGCCACCGACTGCAGGCGCGCGAGCGGCACGAGCACGAGGCTGCGGAGCAGCGCCCCGCTCCGGAGCGCCGCGACGCCGCCGCGCGACGCCCACCCGATGCGGCGCCACTGGAACGGGTGCAGCCATGCCGCGCGCCGCGGCGCGGCGAGGAACCCGGCCACGTCGCCCTTGCCCGTGAGCCCCGCCTCGAGCGCCTCGCCGAGAGCCGCCTCGGCCCCGGGCAGCAGGAGTTCGACGACCCGCCGCACGTCGTCGGCGGTGCCGACCGGCAGCACGAGCGTGCGCTGCTGCGCCTCGCTGCCCGCCGAGAGCGACTGCCCCGCGAGGTTCACGCGCACGCTCCACCAGCCGAACGGCCGCCAGAGCAGCCACTGCGTGATGCCGACGGCGTGCACGCGCCCCGGCGGGATCGTGTGGTTCGCCGTCGACAGCAGGCCGTGCCCGATCCGCACGCCGTCGGGCGTCGGCGCGATCGAGTACCGCAGGGACTTGGTGATGCGCGACCACGCGTAGCTCACGGCGCCGATCGTCGCGGGGATGAACGTGAAGAGGATCCACCACTGGTGCGACACGATGCCAAAGACGAGCACTCCGACGAGGATCAGCACCCACACGATCGTGCCGCCGAGCAGGGTCGAGCCGATCACGCGCCCGAGCGTCAGATGCACGACCGACTCGGGCGGCGCGAGGTCGGGGTCGAGCTCGGGCGCGAGGAACTCCTCGACGCGCCGGTTGACGATCGCGCCGACGGCGGCGCGGGTGCCGTCGGTTCCGTTGGCCGCGATGCCGGATGCCTCGCCCGCCGCGATTTCGGATGCCTCGCCCGAGACATCCGGCCCCGAGACATCCGCCGCCTTCGCTGCCTTCTCGGCGCGCACGCCCGACGCGAGCCGCAGGATGTCGGCCCGGAGCCCGTCGGCGAGCGCCGACTTCAAGTACGCGAGCCGCACGTCGCCCGACTGCCCGGCGACCGAGACCTCGAGCTTCGCGGCGCCGAACAGGCGTGCGAAGAGCGGACGCGACACGTTGATGCCCTGGATGCGGTCGAGCCGGGCGCTGCGATGCGAGCGGAAGAGGATGCCGCTGCGCACCTCGACGGCGTCGGGCGTCACACGGAACGAGTTCATTCGCCACGACAGCCAGAACCCGAAGATGATCGCGAGCACCACGACGACGACGCCCGCGAACGCCCAGCCGACGAGCCCGTTCTGCACGATGCCGCCGATGGGGTCGTTCGCCCAGTCGCCCTGCCACCGCCGTGCGGCGTCGTCGAACCCGCCGAGCTCGTCGGGCGCGAAGATCGGGATGACGAGTTCGACGAGCCGCTCGCGCAGGTTCGCGATGACGAAACCGATGATCGCGACGAGGGCTAAGCCGCCGCGCAGGAGCGGGCTCGCGGGGTGCAGCCGGTGCCACTCGCCGTCGGCGAGGCCCGTCGTCGTGCGCGGCGGCGTGGGCGCGGGGGCCGTGCCGTTCGCTGCCGGGCCCGGCTCGCTCACAGTCCCGCCCGGCGGGTCTCGGCGAGGGCGACGAGCTCGTCGCGCAGACGGTCGGCCTCGGCCTCGGGGAGGCCCGGCACCGTCACCGCCGTCGCGGCCGCGGCGGTCACGAACTTGAGGTCGGCGAGCCCGAGCCATCGCGCGATCGGCCCGCGCGTGATGTCGACGAGCTGCATGCGCCCGTACGGCACCGCGACCTGCCGCTGGAACATGATGCCGCGTTTGAACACGAGGTCGTCTTCGCGCAGACGGTAGGCGATCGACCGCACGCGGCGCGGCTCGAACGCGAGCGACGCGAGCGAGATCGCGCCTGCGCCGATCGCGACCCACAGCGCCCACGGCTGGTGCCAGATGAAATGCACGGCGAGGAACGCGCCGACGAGCACCGCCGTGCCGATGAGGCCGCCGACGACCTCGACGACGAGGTACTTCGGCGAGACGCGGCGCCAGTCGGCGTCGACGTGGGCGAGCGGGGCGGATGCCTCGGGCTGCGCCCCTGCCGCGACCTCGGGCTGCTCGGGCTGCTCGAACTCGTCAGGCGTGGACACGGTGCTCCTTCTCGGCTTCGGGATCGTCGGGCGGCAGGGTGCAGAACCATTCGGCGACGAGCCCGCCCGCGAGCAGCAGTGCGGCGCCGATCGCCGTCGCGAGCGCGAGCCACACCTTGTCGGGGCTCGCGACGACGGCGCGCGTCACGAGGAAGAGCGCGATGCCGAGCCCGAGCCCGAGCACGAGCGCCCCGGCGAGGCTCGACGCCTTGGCGAGCACCGCGACCCGCATCGCGCGGAACGGGTCGATCTGCCGCTTGACCTCGCTCTTCACGGCCCGCCGGATGGGCCACGCGAGCGCGACGACGAGCACGCCGACGCCGACGAGGGTGATAGGCAGCGAGAGCGGCGGCACGATGGCCGCGGACCCGGACGCGACGAGCAGCAGTTCGCCGAGGTAGCCGATCACGGCGCCCGCGAGCGCCCACAGCACGACCGAGGAGGGTGCGGTGCGCTTCATCGCCGCGTCACCTCGTCGGCGGCCTTCGCGCGGAGCGCGGCGATGGGCCCGAACCCGGCGAGCTCTGCGGCCGGCTCGAGGTCGAGCCAGGGCTGCAGCACGAACGCGCGCTCGTGCGCTCGCGGGTGCGGCAGCACGAGGCGCTCGTCGGCGACGACGCGCCCGTCGTAGTCGATGAGGTCGAGGTCGAGGGTGCGGTCGCCCCAGTGCTCGGTGCGCACGCGCCCGTGTGCGGCCTCGAGGTCGAGCAGCAGGTCGAGGAGTGCGAGCGGCTCGAGCACGGTCTCGACGGCGAGGACGCCGTTGAGGTAGCCGGGCGCGTCGGGATCGGCGCCGTCGACCTTGATCGCGACGGATTCGTAGACGGGAGAGACGGCCGTGAGCCGCACGCCCACGGCGTCGGCGAGCGCACGCGCGGCCGACGCGATCGTCTGCTCGCGGTCGCCGAGGTTCGCCCCGAAGGCGATGATCGCGCGGCTCACTCGCGACCCCGCACGATCGTGACGGCGACGTCTGCGAACGGCACCGTGATGGGCGCGTCGGGCTTGTGCACGGTGACTTCGACCTCGGATGCCGCGGCGAACCCGAGCGCGGTCTGCGCGACCCGCTCGGCGACGGTCTCGATGAGGTCGACGGGGTCGCGCTCGACGGCGACGACGACGGCCTCGGCGAGTTCGCCGTAGTGGACGGTCTGCGCGAGGTCGTCACCCGAGGCTGCGGCGTGCGCGTCGAGGAACACGGTCACATCGACGACGAAGACCTGGCCCTGCTCGCGCTCGAACTCGAACACGCCGTGGTGCGCGAACACGCGCAGCCCAGTGAGGGTGATGCGATCGCGCCGGTCAGCCACGGCTTCCACTCTGCCATGCACCGACGACGTCGAGCGCGAGCCGCGTCGAGACGACGTCGTGCACGCGCACGGCCCATGCGCCGGCCTGCGCCGACAGGGCGCTCACGACGGCCGTGGGCAGATCGCGCGCCTCGACCGGAGCGCCGTCGGACAGGAGCGCGCCGATGAAGCGCTTGCGCGAAGCCCCCACGAGCACGGGGAAGCCCAGTTCGTGCAGCACGTCGAGTCGGCGCAGCAACTCCCAGTTCTGCGCCCCGCGCTTGGCGAACCCGAGCCCCGGGTCGAGGATGACCTGCTCGGGCGCGACCCCAGCCGCGACAAGCGCGTCGACGCGGGCCGCGAGCTCGTCGCGCACCTCGCGCGCGACGTCGGCGTACTCGGCGAGCGAGTCCATGGCGTCGGAGTGTCCGCGCCAGTGCATCGCGACGTAGCGCGCGCCCGTCGCCGCGACGATCTCGGCCATCGCCGCGTCGGCGAGGCCCGCCGACACGTCGTTGACGATCTCGGCGCCGGCCTCGACGGCGGCTTCGGCGGTCGCCGCGCGCATGGTGTCGACGCTCACCCGGATGCCTTGTGCCGCGAGCTCTCGGATGACGGGCACGACCCTCCGCAGCTCTTCGTCGGGCTCGACGCGCGCCGCGCCCGGCCGGGTCGACTCGCCGCCGACGTCGACGAGGTCGGCGCCCTGCGCGACGAGTTCGACGCCGTGCGCGATCGCCTGGTCGGCGTCGAACCACTTGCCGCCGTCGCTGAACGAGTCGGGCGTGACGTTCACGACGCCCATGACGAGCGGCCGAGAACCGTCAGCCATTCGAGACATCCGCCGTGCCCGAGACATCCCCGACGCCCGCGACATCCGGCAGCGCGGCGGCGCGCGCCGCCGCGACGGGCGCCTGCGAGCCCTCGCCCGCGCGCTCGGCCGGCACCGCGCCGATGAGGGCGATGATCTCGGCGCGCGCGGCGGGCTCGGCGAGCGCGCCGCGGCTCGAGATCGTGATCGTCGAACTGCGGTCTTGCCGCGACCCGCGCGTCGTGACGCAGCGGTGCTGGGCGTCGAGCACGACGAGGACACCCCGCGGATCGAGCCCGGCGACGAGCGCGTCGGCGATCTCCTCGGTCAGGCGCTCTTGCAGTTGGGGACGCCGTGAGAGCGTCTCGACGACGGCCGGGATGCGCCCGAGTCCCACGACCCGGTCGCCCGGGAGATAGGCGACGTGCGCCGTGCCGACGAACGGCAGCAGGTGGTGCTCGCACACCGACCGGAACGCGAGGTCTCGCAGCACGACCGCGTCGCTCGTCGCGGGCGCGCCGTCTTCGTTCTCGCCGATCGGCACCGCGTCGCGGAGGTGGCTCAGGGGGTCGACCGCGAGCCCGCCGAAGAAGTCGGCGTACGCCTCGGCGACGCGCTGCGGCGTACGCTGCAGCCCCTCGCGGTCGGGATCCTCGCCGATGGCGAGGAGGATCTCGTGCACGGCCCGCTCGATGCGGGCGACATCCACGTCGGCCACAGGGCCCCCTTCGGGTCGGTCGATCGGACTAGGCGGTCGCGGGCCTCGGGGGCTGCCACGGCTTCGCCGCGGCGGGCTTCTCCTCGACGGGGGTGTCGCCTGAGTCGACGCCGCCGTCGACGGCGCCCTGGTCGATCGGCATCTTCTCGTGCGGGAAGCTGATCGGCGGCAGGTCGCTCACGGGGCGCTTGTCGCTCGAGAGCCACAGCGGGCGCTCGGGGAGCTTCTTCACGTCCTTGAAGATCTCGGCGATCTGGTTGTGGTCGAGCGTCTCGTGCTCGAGCAGTTCGGCCGCGAGCTTGTCGAGGATGTCGCGGTTGTCGTTGAGCACCTGCCACGCCTCGTCGTGCGCCTGCTCGATGAGCGTGCGCACCTCGGCGTCGACCTTCTCGGCGATCTCTTCGGAATAGTCGCGCTGGTGGCCCATGTCGCGGCCGAGGAAGACCTCTCCCTGGCTCTGACCGAGCTTGACGGCGCCGACGTTGGCCGACATGCCGTACTCGGTGACCATCTTGCGGGCCGTCGAGGTGGCCTTCTCGATGTCGTTCGACGCGCCCGTCGACGGGTCGTGGAACACGATCTCTTCGGCGACACGGCCGCCCATCGCGTACGTGAGCTGGTCGAGCAGCTCGTTGCGCGTGACCGAGTACTTGTCTTCGAGCGGGAGCACCATCGTGTAGCCGAGGGCGCGACCGCGCGGGAGGATCGTGATCTTCGTCACGGGGTCGGTGTAGTTCATCGCCGCCGCAGCGAGGGCGTGGCCGCCCTCGTGGTACGCGGTGATGAGCTTCTCCTTGTCTTTCATGACGCGCGAGCGGCGCTGCGGGCCCGCGATCACGCGGTCGACGGCCTCGTCGAGGGCGCGATTGTCGATGAGCTGCGCGTTCGAGCGCGCCGTGAGGAGCGCGGCCTCGTTGAGGACGTTCGCGAGGTCGGCGCCCGTGAAGCCGGGCGTCTTGCGGGCGAGCACCTCGAGGTCGACGCCCTTCGCGAGCGGCTTGCCCTTCGAGTGGACCTCGAGGATCTTCTGACGGCCCTTGAGGTCGGGCGCGTCGACGCCGATCTGGCGGTCGAAGCGGCCGGGGCGCAGGAGCGCGGGGTCGAGGATGTCGGGGCGGTTCGTCGCCGCGATGAGGATGACGTTGGTCTTCGGGTCGAAGCCGTCCATCTCGACGAGGAGCTGGTTGAGCGTCTGCTCGCGCTCGTCGTGCCCGCCGCCGAGGCCCGCGCCGCGGTGACGGCCGACGGCGTCGATCTCGTCGACGAAGATGATCGCCGGCGCGTTCTGCTTGGCCTGGTCGAAGAGGTCGCGCACGCGGCTCGCGCCGACACCGACGAACATCTCGACGAAGTCGGAGCCCGAGATCGAGTAGAACGGCACGCCCGCCTCGCCCGCGACGGCGCGCGCGAGGAGCGTCTTGCCCGTGCCGGGAGGGCCGTAGAGCAGCACACCCTTGGGGATGCGCGCGCCGACGGCCTGGAACTTGGCGGGATCCTTCAGGAAGTCCTTGATCTCGTGGAGTTCTTCGATGGCCTCGTCGGCGCCGGCGACGTCGTCGAAGGTGACCTTGGGACTTTCTTTCGAGACGAGCTTCGCGCGCGACTTGCCGAACTGCATGACACGGTTGCCGCCGCCCTGCATGCCCGAGAGCATGATCCAGAAGAAGACGCCGATGAGCAGGAGCGGCAGGAGGATGCCGAGCATCGAGAGGAACCAGTTGGGCTGGGGCACCTCGTCGTTGAAGCCGTCGGCGGGCTTGGCGTCGTTGACGGCCGCGATGACGTCGGCCCCGCGCGGGGTGATGTAGTAGAACTGCACGCGGTCGCCGAGCTTCTCGTCGGGCTTCGCGAGCGTCAGGTCGACCCGGTTCTCGCCGTCGACGATCTTCACGGCGGCGACCTTGCCGTCGTTCAGGAGATCGAGACCCTCCTGCGTGGAGACCTGCTTGAAGCCCGACGCCGTGATCAGGCTCGACCCGATCCAGACGGCCACGATGGCGAGCAGGATGTAGATGACCGGCCCGCGCAGGATCTTCTTCATGTTCATGATTGTGCAAGGCTACCGTCGCGCACCCGGGCGGCGGCTGTCTGTTCGCTGTGGGCTGTGCAGGGAGTTCAGCTGTACACGTGCGGCGCGAGCACCGCGACATCCCTGAGGTTCCGGTACTTCTCGGCGTAGTCGAGGCCGTACCCGACGACGAACTGGTTCGGGATCTCGAACCCGACGTACTTGACGTCGACCTCGACCTTGGCCGCGTCGGGCTTGCGGAGGAGCGCGCAGATCTCGACCGACGCTGCGCCGCGTGTCTCGAGGTTCTCGCGCAGCCAGCTGAGCGTGAGGCCGGAGTCGATGATGTCCTCGGCGATGAGCACGTGTCGACCCGTGACGTCGGTGTCGAGGTCTTTCAGGATGCGCACGACACCCGTCGACTTCGTGCCTGCGCCGTAGCTCGAGACGGCCATCCAGTCCATCTCGATGTGGGCGCGAAGTTCGCGGGCAAGGTCGGCCATGACCATGACGGCGCCCTTGAGCACGCCGACGAGGAGGATCGGCCGGCCTTCGTAGTCGGCTTCGATCTGTCTCGCGAGTTCGGCGAGCTTCGCGTGGATCTCGGCTTCGGTGATGAGCACTTCGGTGAGGTCTGCCTCGATCTCGCGCGCGTCCATCCCTGCTCCTTCTCTCCAAGGCGATCGGATGTCCCGAGCCTACGCGGTGGGCACGTCGCTCCGACAGCGCCGGCGGTCGGCGGAACTCAGTGATCGTGCGGCAGCACCTCGGTCGACCCCGTCGTCGAGAGGACGATGTGCGCTCCGGCCCGCGTGGCGCGGATGCCCCGGGGCAGGTCGATCGGCCCCTGCCCGTGCCAGTCCGTGACGAGCCGGGCGACCTCGAGGGTCTGCACGCGGCTGAGCGACACCCCGAACTCGCTCAGGACGACGTGCCGGATCACCCGCTGCCGGATCGCCGCGGGGTTGGCGGCGAGCCATCCGGCGCTCACGGCGATGCCCGCCTCGGCGGGCGCGCACACCTCCTCGATGAACTCGTCGATCTGGTCGTCGAACGCCTGCTCGTCTTCGCGGAGCTGCTCGGCGGTGCGCGCGAGCGCCTCGGCGATGCCGGGGCCGAGTTCTTGCTCGAGCACGGGCAGCACGCGGTCGCGCACGCGCACGCGCGTGTATGCGGGGTCGACGTTGTGCGGGTCGTCCCACGGGTCGAGGCCCGCGTCGAGGCACGCCTGGCGGGTCGTGGCGCGGCGGATGCCGAGGAGCGGGCGGGCATACCGGCCGCTCAGCGGGGCCATGCCCGCGAGACTCGCGGCACCCGATCCGCGCGCGAGCCCGAGCAGCACGGTCTCGGCCTGGTCGTCGAGCGTGTGGCCGAGGAGCACGAGGGCGGCTCCGGTCTCGTCGGCGGCCGCGTCGAGCGCGGCGTAGCGCGCAGCGCGGGCGGATGACTCGGGGCCGCCGTCTCCCCCGTCTGCGGCGTTCACGACCGAGACCCGACGCACGAGCACGGGGTCGAGCCCGAGCTCGCGCGCGGCGCCCGCCGCACGTTCGGCGACCTCGGCCGATGCATCCTGCAGTCCGTGGTCGACGACCACCGCACCCGCCCGGATGCCCGCCCGGGGCGCCTCGAACGCCGTCGCCGCGGCGAGCGCGAGCGAGTCGGGGCCGCCCGACAGGGCGACGAGCACGACCGCGCCCGATGGGGTGTCGGCGAGCGCCCCGCGCACGGCGCGGCGGACGTCGGCGATCGGCGGAGTCAGCCGCGGGCGGCGTGCACTCGTGGCATCCGCCGAAGCATCCGAATCGTCTGAAAGCGCGCGAGGAGGCATCAAGTAAGGTTATTGCGCCGATGGCGCGCTCGTTCCGGGCGGCCGGCAAGACTTCCGATTCATCCGATTAGGAGCACCGACATGGGCGAGTACGCCGCCATCATCGAGATCCCCAAGGGGAGCCGCAACAAGTACGAGGTCGACCACGAGACCGGTCGGGTCTTCCTCGACCGCGTGCTCTACACGGGCTTCGTCTACCCGACCGACTACGGCTTCTTCGAGAACACCCTCGGCGACGACGGCGACCCGCTCGACGTGCTCGTGCTGCTCGAGTACCCGCTGTTCCCGGGCGTGGGCGTGAAGGTGCGCCCCGTGGGCGTCTTCCACATGACCGACGACGGCGGCGGCGACGCCAAGGTCCTCGCGGTGCCCGCGGGCGACCCCCGCTGGAACTGGATCCAGGACGTCGACGACATCCCCGAGTTCACGCGCAAGGAGATCGAGCACTTCTTCGAGCACTACAAAGACCTCGAGCCCGGCAAGTGGGTCAAGACCGAAGGTTGGGCGAACGCAGCCGAGGCCGAGGCGCTCATCGCGAAGGCGATCGAGGCGTACGTGCCCGCCGGTCACTGACCGCAGCATCCGCTCTCGTGCGAAGGGCGTCTCCCGTGGGGAGGCGCCCTTCGTCGTTCCCGCCCGCGACCTCCCGCCCCTCCCCTCGCTTCCTCGCCCTGGCCCGCCCCGGCGCCACCCGACCATCGACTCCGCTCGGACCCTGCGGCGATGTCGCGCAAATGGTCGTTTCGGCAGCGGAATGACGACCATTTGCGCGACTTCACGGCCCGGGGTGGGCGGGAGGGAGGGCGAGACCGTGGCAGCCGCGTCAGGACGCCGGGCGCGCGGCGGCCGAAGGCGAGCCCCAGATCGGCCAGATGCGCACGGGCTTGCCGTAGTCGGGCGCCTCGAGGATCTGCCCGCCGCCGAGGTAGATCGCGACGTGGTAGTAGTCGCCGCCCCCGCCCCAGAAGAGCAGGTCGCCGCGTTGGATGTCTCGGAGCGACACCGCTTTTCCGCGGTTCGCGAGCGTGCGGTACTGGTTCGTCGCCGAGTGGGTGCCGATCGAGATGCCCGCGTAGCCGTACGCCTTGAGGGTGAGGCCCGAGCAGTCCCACACGTCGGGGCCGGCGCCGCCGAGCGAGTAGGGCTTTCCGAGCTGCTGACTCGCGTACCAGATGGCGGTCTCGACGGCGCCCGCATCGGGCGGGGCGGGCGCGGGATTCGGCGAGGCGCCGCCGCCGCTCCCGCCGCCGTTGCCGTTGCCGCCGTTGTTCGCGTGGCTCGCCGCCTCTTCGGCCGCGAGGCGATCGGCTTCGGCCTTGCGCGCCGCCGCCTCGGCGGCCTCTTGCGCGATCCCGGCGTCGCGCTCGCGCTCGAGCTCGGCGGTCGTGTCTTTGAGTGCGGCGAGCTGCGCGTAGAGCTCTTGCGACCGCTGCTCCTGCTCGGACACCGCGGCGAGTGCCGCGTCTGCGGCCTGGCGCGCGACATCCGCCTGCTCTTCGGCCGCCTTCGCGAGCCGCTCGCGCTCGGCCTTCGCCCGCTCCGCCTGCGCGCGCAGCGACTCGGCGGTGTTGCGGTCGGCGGTCGCGCGGTCGGCGATCGACTTCGACTGCTCGCCGATCTTCGACGCCAGGCCGAGCTGCTTCAGCAGGCCGTCGGCGTCGCCCGAGAACGCAAGTTCGGCGCCGAGGTCGGTCCCGGCGGTCTTCGCGAGGTGCGCCGCGATGAGGCCCGCACGCATGCGCGACAGCTCGGCGACGGCGTCGGCCTCGTCGGCTTTCTTCGCGAGCCGCTCTTCGCGGTCGGCGGCCTCGTCGCGGGCGATGACGGTGTTGCGGTACTTCTCGGCGGCGATGGCGGATGTCTCGACCGCGGCATCCGCCGTCTGTCGCAACTGTGCGAGCAGGTCGCCGAGCTTCGCGATCTCGGCCTGCTTGGTCTGCTCGTTCTGCTTGGCCTGCTCGATGTCGGACCACGACGGGTAGTCGGCGGCGAGCGCCGGGCCGCCGACGACCGTGACCGATGCCGTGACGGCGCCGATCGCGACCGTGGAGAAGACCGTCGCGGGCTTCACCCGTGAGACGGGACGCGTGCGGTTCTCAGCCATGGTCGGTACTTCCTTGCTTTCGGAACGGTTGCTTTCGAAGCGTTCGGAACGCTCAGAACTGGATGCCTCGGTCGGCCATGAACGTGATCGGGTTGATGCGGCCGCCGCCCGACCACACCTCGAAGTGCAGGTGGCAGCCCGTCGAGACGCCCGTCGTGCCCGACGAGGCGATGTTCTGCCCCGCGTCGACCCACTGGCCGACGCCGACGAAGGTGCCGCCGTCGCGGATGTGGGCGTAGCCCGTCCAGATGCCGCCGCCGTGGTCGATCTGCACGTAGTTGCCGTAGGTGCCCGAGCGGCCCGCGAAGCGGACGATGCCGCTGTTGGCCGCATAGATGGGCGCGGAGCATCCGGTGCCGAGGTCGACCGCGTAGTGGAACGTGTTGGAGCAGCCGCCGCCCGTGCAGATCGCGCCGCGCGCGCCGTATCCGCCCGTGATCCGGCCGGCGGCCGGGCGTGCCCACCCCGACGGCATGACCGCGCCGGGTGAACCCGACCGCATGGCCTCTTCCATGCGCTTGCGCTCTTCCTCCTTGCGGATGCGCTCGCCCTCTTCGTAAGCCGCCGCCGTCTTCGCCTCGGTGTCGCGCAGGAACGCCAGCTGCTGATCGAGCTCGATCTTCTTCGCCTGCGACTCGGCGAGCGCGGCCTCGGCCGCCGCCTGCGCCTCGAGGGCGGCTTGCAGGGCGTCTTCGGCGGCGATCTTCAGCCGGTCGCGCTCGCCGCGCGCGAGCTCGGCCTGCTGCCCGAGCGACTTGGCCGTGTTGAGGTCTTGGTTCGCGCGCTGGTAGATCGCCGACGTGCGCTCGACCATCTTGTCCATGCTGCCGAGCTTCGCGAGGAACGCGTCGGTCTTCGTCGCGTCGCCCGAGTCGAACATGAGGTTCACGCCGAGGTTGTTCGTGCCCTGGCGGAAGAGCTGCGCGGCCACCTGCCCCGCGTTGCGCTTCGCCGAATCGGCCTCGGAGGCCGCCGCGTCGGCCTTCGCCTGGATCGCGTCGGCCTTGCGCACCGCGTCGTCGTAGCGCTGTTGCGCCTCCATGAGCAGGTCGGTGCGACGCTCGGCCTCGGCCTGCGCCGCCTGCACCTCGGCCTCGAGCTGTGCGAGGAGCGCGATGATCTGGTCGACGGCCTTCGCCGCCGCGGCCGTGTTCGCCTTCGCCGCCTGCAGCTCGTCCCACGTCGGATACGTCGCCGCGAACGCCGGCGACACCGGCTGCGCGATCGGCAGCGCGAACGCGAGGGCCGCGATCGCGACGGCGGCCATGGCACGACGGATGCCCCGGGGTCTCACCCGTCGGTCTCTGCTGGTTCGGTCCATGGTTCCCCGTCCACGCAGGGTGCACCCCCGCGCCGTCGTCTGTCGGGCGATCAGTTGCCACGATAGGCACGGTGCGCGGCGGATTCGGGCATTCGTTCCGCGCGTGGCGCGAACCGGGCGGATGCCTCGGAGCCGGTGTTCTTCGCGGGCACTTCCGCGTGTTTCCGCGCCGCAGCGGCCCGCCGCGAGGCATCCGTCACGCCCGTTTTGGAATCTTGCGTCAGACCACGTATGCTTTCTTCTCGGCGGTCATGCCCCAGGCAAGACCCCCGGCCCCATCGTTTAGTGGCCTAGGACACCGCCCTTTCACGGCGGCAGCACGGGTTCGAATCCCGTTGGGGTCACCACGAAGGTCCACTACAATTGAATAGCTTCACCAGTGCGAAAGCACTTTCGAGGCCCTGTAGCGCAGTTGGTTAGCGTGCCGCCCTGTCACGGCGGAGGTCGCGGGTTCAAGTCCCGTCAGGGTCGCTCAGGCGACAAGCCCTTTCCCTTTCGAGAGAAGGGGCTTTCGCCTTATCGAGGCTCCTTTTCGGATGCTTCGAGGCTCTGTAGCTCAGTTGGTAGAGCGTTCGACTGAAAATCGAAAGGTCACCGGATCGATGCCGGTCGGAGCCACCTTTCAAAAGTCCCGATAATCCGCGGTTTTTGCGGGGGACTCACCCCCTCGAAGTCGACCATTCGATTGGCCATAGTACGCAGTGAGCGCCGCTCCCCCGCGGCGAGCGGAATCGCGACGCGTGTCGGCGTAGCGTTGCGTTGTGGCGAGGTCGGAGTGACCCATGATCGCCTGAACGTCGGTCGCCGGGACGTTGGCGAAGAACAGGTTCGTTGCCGCCGTGTGTCGCAGGTCGTGCCAGTGCAGCGCCGGTTCACCGGGTGGGAAGGTCTTCACCCGCTCGCGGACCCGAGGCCAGTCGAGCGCGCGCGAGAGGTTGCCCGACGAGAGGAAGCCCCCGCGCGGCCCGGTGAATAGGTAGTCGTGCTCCCCCTTGCCCTCCATCGCCGCGAGCAGTTCGGGCACGAACGGTTCCGGGATCGGCACGTCCCGCACGCGACGGCCCTTCGTCGGCCCGACGACGATTTCTCCACGGCTCCCCGGTGAGGCGGTGCGCTGCACACGGATCGTCAGGCCCTCGAGGTCGACGTCGCCGACGCGCAAGCCCGCGACCTCGCCGAACCGGCAGCCGGTGTAAAGCAAGGCAATCACGAACCGCCGGTAGCAGCCCTCGCGCGGAAGCACTTCGAACAGTCGGTCGACCTCGCGCCGGCTCAGCGCACGCGAGGTGGGATCGTGGGCCTGCCGGCGACGGTACTCGACCCCGACGCACGGGTTCGCAGCGATTAGCCGCGCCTTCATCGCTGCACGGCAGAGCGCCGAGAGCATCGCCACGGCATCTTTCCGCGTCGATACGGAACCCGACCATGACGCGAACGCGAGTTCCACGTCGAATGCGGTGACCTCCGCCAGCTCACGCACGCCGAACGTCGGCGCGACCCGCAGCCGCCATGCGACGAGATACCCGCGCGAGGTGCCGTCCGACAGCAGCGACGCGACCGCAGGCCACAATCGCTCGAACGCCTCGTTGACCGTTACCACGGACAGCCCAACACTTGAGGCATATTTAGTCTCATATCGCGAGACTAATCGCTACCTCCGACTAGTCGCAAGAGTTGAGACTAATCCTTCTGTGCGTTCTTCACTTTCTCGGCGAGACCGACCGCGAACTCGGCCGGATCGATGGTGACACCCGGAAACTCCGACACGTCCGGATGCTCACCGAACGCTTGGCGGAAGAGCGCGATTCGCTTGTACATCTGCGCCCTGCTGATACCGAGCGCCCGTTGAGTGCCCTCGAAGCCCCCGCAGGCCTGCCACATGAACCAGAAGCCCATGAGGTCGAGCACGCGCGCACCCGTTTGCCCGCGCAGCATCTCCCGCAGTTCAGGGAACGCCCCGAAGATGCGCTTGTTGATGGCCTTGTTCGCCTTGAAGTAAGCAGTCCAAGCCGCTTCGAGCGCATTCTTCGCACGCCCTTCGCCCTCAGGCGACGGCATGCGCTCCCCACGAAAGTCCGCCACAACAACACCGTCCGCTAGTCCGACACTTTGCGACTACAGCCTAGGGCGGAGTACCGACGAAACGGCCTCCCGAAATCTTCTACACAGGATCAAGCGCGCGCTGCGCGCGCGATGAGGACACGTTGCGCAACGAATTGCAGAACGTTGATGTCGGCGCTCAAGGCGTCGGCCTCCCGAGTCCCTGGAAGCAGCACTTCGTCATACCCGCCCCCATCCTGCTTGGAGTGAACGATGCGACACCGAATCGCATAGATCCTGTCGGCGAGCTGATCTCGAATATCGTCCGCGCCGTTCTCGAATCGAACCGACTTGACCCCGCGTATCGACTGCTTCTTCGCCGTCAGTGCCTCTAGCCGATCCTGATCGGCTTCGACATACTCTCGTAGGTCGGCCTCGCCGACACAACTTCGAATCGTTGTGCGAAGCTGCTCTCGCTCGGACTGTTGCCCTCTACCTTGCGCTGCCAGGCTGATGAGCTTCCCGACTTGCTTGTCATCATTCGGGTTGAACCTCGGGTGTTTCAACGTCGAGCGCACGTCGTTCATCGTTTGCTCCCTCGCAAAGAACGGGAAGAAGTACTCCACCGCTTGGTAATAGGCCAAGAACTCGAGCAACGGTAGCCCGTCCGCTTCGCGCCCATAGTGATAGAGCCGTAGTGGTTCGAGAGCGTAGTCGTTTCGAGGGAACGCAACGGAGTCATGGGCTGACACCTCCCGCGCCTCGCGTCGCAGTCTCCGCCGACGCGGAATGCGAAACCGGGCGCCGAAGACCACATCGAGGTCGAACGCTAGGCGGTTGGCATACTTCTCAAGCGCCTCAAGGGATTCGTCATGGGAAGCGGAGGGGACACCTCGAATCTGGAGGGTCTCTCGAGCCGGTAGAAGCGCTTGACCCAGGTCGGATGGCGTGCCGAAGGCCAGAACAACCGTCGAGCTGGGGTCAGGGATCTCTAGGTGCCACGGAGCGTCTCTTCTACCAAAGAGCAGCTCTTCTTCGTCCGAGGTCGGCTCACCGTCTTCTCGAATAACCCCCGGTAGCGAACTAAGTCGAACCACAGACGCCCGCGTCGGCGGAATGGCCGCCTCGATCGTCCCCGCCGCGTCAATGAACGCGGCGTACTCGTCAAGAAATCGGACCTTCTCGAAGGCATGGGCGAGGAGCGCAGGAAAGTAGCGTTCTTCTACGCCTACGGCCCGTGTGCCTCGCCCCGCCGGGAACTCAATAATCGCGAGAAACTCCTCGTACGGTTCACCTTCGTACCGACGTCGAAACGTAACGTCGAGACCGGCATCGATGCAGCGAGTCTGAAGCTCAGTTGCTTCCTCGCTGAGACCATCGTCGGGCGTTCGCGCCGCAATTTCTTCATCCGTCACGAAGCTGACCATATCGACGAACTGTCCTCGCCCGTGTGGAACGCCGCGCGGCAGACCTGCCGCCCTCCGCGCTCCGCGCTCCGGTTGCCATCGACAAGACGCCGACCAGAGCCGCGCAAGACGCCAGCGCAGTCGGCTCAGGGCCGGAAGTTGCCACGCCGGGGTGCTCGCCGTCCTCCGTCCGGCTCCGCACCCCCGCCGTGTCGGCTCCCCGCATCCCTCAACCGACACCGCAGGTCACCGGCGAGGATACGCGCAGGCCGAGCACAGCTCGCGCCCGAACGCATCACGAACGAGAGTCGCCACGTTGCCCCATTCATCCGCCTCCCAGATCGGGCAGCCGCACACGTCGCACGCCCGATGCCCCAGCGCGGCGCACGTCTCACAATCAGGTGCCGCCATCACACTCACCCCCTTTCACACCTACGGCACCGCAGCGCCGCGGGCGACCATCTCGCCGCGCGCCCGCTCCGCGATGCCGTCCAACGCCTCCGGCACCGTCGTGACCGGTTCAGACGGCATCGGTGACGTCTCCGCCGCGTGAGCCTCGAACCACTCGCGCCGGAGCCGCCGCTGAACCGTCCGCGTCAAGCCGGTGAACGACCACCCTGAGCGACGCGACGTGCGCCGCGAGGCGCTCACCACATGTGAGCGCGCACCGAGCCGGTCATGAACGCGGCTCCGACAGCCCGGCTTGCAGTCGCGCGAGCACCGCATCTCGCGCGCCGCCCGGTCGAGGCGGGCGATGTGTGCCCACACCGCAGGGTGTGCGCTCTCGCCGTCCTCAACCACGTCCTTCATCACGTAGTTGAGCGCCTTCGAGAGGTACCAGATCGTGCGCGCGCCGTCCCCGTTCGCACGGAACGCCTCGCAATCCGCCTGCTGACCCCACTCGACCACGGCACCATCGACCTTCGACCACGCGACCGCCGAGCGCGCCGCCTCGCGCAGCACGTCGGCATCTGGTGCCTCAGCCCGCGCGATCCTCACGAGCGCGTGCAGGTGCAACACGCCGCGATCCTGCCACTCCCGGACGACGAAGTACTCCGCCGACTCCCAGCGGTCACGCACCCGCCGTCGAGTGCGATCCCACAGCAGCCCCGTATCCCGATTCCACGCCACTTGCGCCGCGTAGTCGTACGTCGACGGTTCGAGCGGCACGCCACGCAACCCGGCATCGTCCGCTGAGTGGGTCACGCCGCACCCGCAACGCTGAACGCGCGCACCGTGCTCACGCGGCACGCGATGCACGCGCCCGAACGACGGAGCCGTCAGCGTCAAGAGATAGAACCGGTACTCCTCAACCGGGCCATCGAACACGCCCGAGCGCGCAATCGCTGCCCAGTCTCCTCGGTACAACTCGGCGCAGGACTCGCACCGGCTCTTGACGCGGGAGCCGCACCGCACCCACACGCCCGAGACCGTCTTGATGGGTCGGGCGCAGCCACGCGCGACCACTTCGGCACGGTCGGAATCGGTTGCCGCCATAGGCCAGCCGCAACCGCGAAATCAGGACTGAAAATCGAAAGGTCACCGGATCGATGCCGGTCGGAGCCACCAGTGAAACCCCCGGGAGACCGGGGGTTTTTTCGCTTCTGCGGGTCATTCCGCGGGGGCAGCCCTCCCCTAGAATCTGCGTATGTCGCCGACCGCGATGCTCATCGCCGGGATCCTCCAGATCGGGATTGGCCTGGTCATCGTCGTCATTCGGCGCCCCGTCGCCGACTGGCTGGCGACGAGTGTCCCATCACTCGATGTCGCTTGGTTCCGTGTTCGCGGAGAGCTCTTGTTGGGATTCGCCGGACTCTGCGGCTGCGTCTCAGGGGTGGCGTTCGTCGTACTGGCAGCGCTCACGCTCTCATCGGGATAGTCAGGCAAACACCCGCCATCGGGACCGTCAGCAGCAGGGCACTCCCCTGCTCGCCCCGCGCTGCCGCCTCGGCGAATGGACGCAGGGTGTCGATCAGCGGAAGATCCCTCGACTTGTGGCTCTTCGGCATCTGCTCGACCAGCTCGCCGCGCATGCCCGGGCGCAGCGACCGGTTGACACGGATGACGCCGCGCCCGAAGTCGATGTCGCCGACGCGTAGCGCGGTCGCCTCCCCCGCGCTCATGCCTGTGTAGACGAGGGCGGCGAAGTAGCGACGGTAGACGCCGTCGGGAATGAGGCCGAGAAGCGTGCCGATCTGCTCGAGTGTGAGCGCGCGCGACACCGGCGAGATCGACTCGCGCATGCTCGGCTGCTTCACCTCAAGTCGATGAACCGCGAATGCCGGGCGCCGTCGAGCGGCCGCGAGAGCACCGCGAGCGCGTCGTTTGCTCACCGAACGCCTGGCGGAAGAGCACGATTCGCTTGTACATCTGTGCGCTGCTGATGCAGAGCGCCTGCTGAGTGCCATCAAAGCCTCCGCAGGCCTGCCACATGAACCAGAAGCCCATGAGGTCGAGCACGCGCGCGCTCGTTTGCCCGCGCAGTTCAGGAAATGCCCCGAAAGATGCGCTTGTTGATAGCCTTGTTCGCCTTGAAGTAGGTAGTCCAAGCCGCCTCAAGCGCACTCTTCGCACGCCATTCGCCCTCAGGCGACGGCATGCGCTCCCCACGAAAGCCCGCCACAACGACACCGTCCGCTAGTCCGACACTTTGCGACTACAACCTTTGACCGAGTACCGTCACCGCCCCAGGTGGTAGCCTCCGATCCAAGACCAGATTCGGGAGTTACGGCATCACCGCTCCCGCGATCCAATCGCTGTGCATGAGGTCTCTTGTATCCATGCCTGCGATTGGGACCCTGTGGCCTGCACGAAGATCCGCTATCCCTCCCCCTCTGCGGC
The DNA here is from genome assembly GCF_004135405.1 of Agromyces protaetiae. Lineage (NCBI taxonomy): Bacteria > Bacillati > Actinomycetota > Actinomycetes > Micrococcales > Microbacteriaceae > Agromyces > Agromyces protaetiae. The sequence goes on along the minus strand of NZ_CP035491.1, from coordinate 1,418,147 downwards.
GTACGCGGCGATGTGCCGTATTCAAAGGAACCGACGTGACGGAGCAAAGCACGAGCGAGCCGTCTACCCGTGCGCGGAGTGTGGGTCGTTCCATCTCACATCGAGGAAGCCCAGCAAGAGCAATCGATGGACTCCGAACGGGGCAGGATCACACTCCGCGAGGTGAATGCGATACGGTCGCGGAGGCCCGCGTCCGGCACAGCCAGCACTCGGTTCGGTGCGTCGAATCGGCAAGCGATCAGGCAGGAGAAATGGCGTATCGAATTCCGTCGGGTAGTCGCACAGGACCATCGTCGTCGACTACAGCCCCTTTCAGATCGATGGTTCCTTCCTCAATTCTCGCTTGAAGAGTGATCGCGTCGCGGTGGTAGGCATCGGCCCACGTGCTGGCAAGGATGTAGGCCTTTCCGTTCCCCACGACCGACATTCCTTCGCAGTTCGCTTCGGTGGATGGCCCGACGAAAGCCATCAGACCGACGAACCCCTCGATGCTGACCCCGAATGCATCCAACCTGGCACTGTCGTTCAGTCTTGTGTTGAGGACCATCGAGCCGCCACTACGGACGCTCACTCCGCCCAGGAACAGTAGTGACTCGTTGTCCAATGTCGCGCTGAGGTCAAGTCTTCCGCCGGCGGCGATCGTGGCTGTCACGAGGTTGAGCATTCCGCCGCCGTGGAGGACTGCATTCGGAATGTCCACCCAGAAGTCGATGTACGCGCTCTCAAGGTCGATCAGGAAGTTGCCCCATGGGCTGGCGTAGCCGTCGCCGGAGGCCTTCAGATGCCGCGCGATTACGCTATAGCCGACCTTACGTACTTCGATCTCGTTTGGCGGGGTTCGCTCCGCACCGTCAGAAAGAGGAGCGCGGAGGTAACTGCAGATGACGTTAATGCAGACTTGCACCTCGTCTCGACGACGACGACCTGCCCAATCATCGGCTAGCGCTCCCAAGCTATAGAGAGCAGCGGAACGCTTGATAGGTTCGGTCGCGCTTAGAAGGTCAACGGCGGTCACAAACCGCGACCGCAACTCTCGATCAGTATCGAGAATTCGTTGTAGTTCTGCTTCGTCGCGTCTTGCGCGTTCCTTCTCCTTCTCGTGGTCAAGCCGAGCACGGTCGCGCTCAGCTCCCTCCAGCTCTTCACGATGACGCAGGATGCTCAAGGTCACCCCGACAGAGGCGATGATTCCGCCCAAGCCAAGAAGGACCACTTGGGCGGCTCCCCCGAGCGCAGCGTTTCGCTCCTCCGTACTGCTACTCGGCAGCCAATTCTGCAGGAGCAGCGAAGGCGCAAACAGGAGAAGGATGCCACCCACAACGATGAAGCAAGACGCGGACGCAACAACTACCACGGAAGAGCGTCGCCAACGCCCCGCCATTTTGACCCGGCTCGGCTCGTCGGACGGAATCATGGTTCGGAGCCTAGTGACGAGCAGCCATGCTGCACGGCATTTCACGCACCATGTTCTCGACCTCGGAGGTGTTCCGAGACTCTCAGAATTCGATTGCCCGCTGGAGTACCAACCCCTCGCCCATGCGCGCGTCGAGCGGGCCCCTGAGTCCGCTGATGGATTTCTACCCACGCCACACAACCGGATCGCGAACCGCTCGTTGACATCGTGGGGAGAGCGGCGCGACCGATAGCGAGCCCCTCTCGGAAGCAAACGCAAGCCGCAGACAAGCCCCGCTCATCCGAACGCTCTTGGATTCAGTGATCTCGACTCCCCGACCCACGAGCGCGAACCGGTCAGGCCACCCGCGGGAATCTCGGAGCAGACGCCTGCTCCCGCACCCCCTGCGTGATCCCCCGCACGACCATGCAGGCCAACGCCGCAGCCCCCGCAACCAGCGCCTCGCCCACGATGGTGACGATCATCGCGGCGCGGAGCTGCTCGAGGTCGACGGCGTTCAGGGCGATCCTGTTCGAGATCTGCATGACGAAGTTGGAGACGAGCCAGAGCAGCCACCAGGCGACGAGCGAGGGCGGCTGAACGCGTCCGAGCGCCTTCCAGAGGTCGGAGATGTTCTGGTACGGGAACCAGAGGTTGACCACCGGCACGAACCAGGCTCCGGCGTGCCAGCCGGGTGAGCGTCGTGTGCGTCCGACGACCTGTTTGGCGACCTGGTACTGCCAGATCGCCCACACGATGCCCGCGGCGATCACGGAGACGGCCGACACGATCAACACGATCAACGAGGCCTGGTCGTAGACGCCGATCAGGTCGAGGGCGGCGCTCTTCCCCTCGAGGAAGCTCGTGACGGCGGCGATGCCGAAGGCCTCGGTGGCGAGGTTGGCGACGGCGACGACACCGCACACGATGAGCAGTACTTGCGTCGCGACGGCGAGCTTGGCGATGGCGCCGGCTTTCGTGGCCGATGCCCCGGGAAGCAGGGCGTGGGGCGGAACCCATTTCGCACCGTCCCACCACCACGATTCCTGCGATCCGTGCGGAGCGGGGTACCAGCCGGCGGGTGGCTGCGTGGGGGTTTCGGTCATCGGCCGGCTTCCTCGGTCATCGTCGGTGAAACCTCGTGCGATCGCAACGGGGTGCCGCGATCGCGAGCCACTCTAGTGAGCCGACGGCCGCAGGGGCGTCAACGACACCACCACAGCGGCGCACTCACCTAGTGACCCCACCGGTAGGCATACGGATGCCTCGCACCCACCCCGCCCGCAAGGCTGGCCACGACGCATCCGACCTTGACAGAAGGAGCCCGCCATGACCGACCCCCAGAAGCCGACCGCCGTCCTCGTGCACGGCGCGTTCGCCGAGTCATCCAGTTGGGACGACGTCATCGTCGGCCTGCAGGCCGAGGGCTACCGGGTGATCGCCGTCGCGAATCCGCTGCGGAGCGTGGCATCCGACTCCGCCTACTTGAAGCGTGTCGTCGACAGCATTCCCGGCCCCGTGGTCCTCGTCGGCCATTCGTGGGGCGGCATGCTCATCTCGCAGGCCGCTGTCGGCAGCCCGAACGTGACGGGGCTCGTCTACGTCGCGGCGTTCGCGCCCGAGGCGGGCGAGAGCGCCGCCGACCTGTCGGAGGGCGGGTCGCTCGGCCCGACGCTCACGGCGATCGCGCTCGAAGACGGCTCGAACGACGTCTACGTCGACCCCGCGAAGTACCACCACCAGTTCTGCGCCGACGTTCCCGATGCGCAGGCGGCGATCCTCGCGGCGACGCAGCGCCCGATCCGCGACGCCGGGCTCGGCGAGCCCGCCTCGCAGGACGAGCCCGCGTGGAAGCACCTGCCGTCGTGGTTCCTCTTCGGCGATCAGGACCTCAACATCCCCGTCTCGTCGCACCGCTCGATGGCCGCTCGCGCGGGCGCGGTTCGCACCGAGGAGGTGCCGGGCGCGTCGCACGTCGTCGGCGTCTCGCACCCCGACAAGGCGATCGCGATCGTCCTGGAGGCGCTGCGGGCGGGGTAGCGGAGCACGATGAGCGAGACGGATGCCACGGGGTCGCACGTGCCGGTCGAGCCCACGGGCTCGACCGCCGCGCTCTCGCCTGGGCGCTCCGCGCTCGTCTTGGCGATCTGCTGCAGCAGCCTGTTCCTCGTCTCGCTCGACGCAACGATCGTCAACGTCGCGCTGCCGTCGATCGCGCGCGAGCTGCATTCGTCGGTGTCGGCGTTGCAGTGGACGGTCGACGCGTACGTGCTCGTGCTCGCGTCGCTTCTCCTCCTGTCGGGCTCGCTCGCCGACCGGTTCGGGCGCCGCCGCGTCTTCGCCGCGGGGCTCGCGATCTTCACGACGGGGTCGCTCCTCTGCAGCACGGCGAGCTCCGACGTCGAACTCATCCTGTTCCGCATGCTGCAGGCGGTGGGCGGCTCGGCGATGACGCCCGTCGCGCTCGCGATCGTGACGAACGTGTTCACCGCGCCCGCCGCGCGAGCCCGCGCGATCGGCTGGTGGGCGGCGGTGAGCGGCATTGGCATCGCCGCAGGCCCCCTCCTCGGCGGACTGCTCATCGACACCATCGGGTGGCGTTCGATCTTCTGGATCAACGTGCCCACGGGCATCGCAGCGCTCGTGCTCGCGCTGATCTTCGTGCCCGAGTCGAAGGCGGCGGAGCCGCGCCGGTTCGACCCCGTCGGCCAGGTCGTCGTGATCGTGTTCCTCGGCACCCTCATCTTCACGATCATCGAGGCCCCGAACCTGGGGTGGACCTCGCCGTGGATCATCGCGGGCGCGGCCGCCGCACTGCTCGCAGGGGCGAAGCTCGTCCTGTACGAGTCGCGCCGCCCGGCGGCCCTCGTACCGGTCGCGATGTTCCGGCTCCCGTCGTTCGCGACGTCGTTCGCGATCGCGGTGCTCGGCTTCTTCGCGTTCTCGGGGCTGCTGTTCGCGAACACCCTCTACCTGCAGGAGGTGCGCGGCCTTCCGGCCTCGCTCGCCGGGCTCCTGACCGTTCCGCTCGCGCTCGGCACGATCGTCGCAGCGCCCGCGTCGGGCGCGATCCTCGCGAAGGTCGGACCGCGTCGCCCGCTCCTCATCGCCGGCTCGGCGATGGCGGTCGGCGCCGGGTTCCTCCCCTTCTTCGACATGGCCGGCATGCCGGTCGGATGGCTCGCACTGCCCTTCGCCCTCTTCGGCGCCGGCTTCGGGATGCTCAACGCTCCCGTGAACGACACCGCCGTCTCCGACCTCCCCGACGACCGGGCGGGCGTCGCCGCGAGCCTCATCTCGACGGCCAAGCAAGTCGGGTCGGCCCTCGGCGTCGCCGTCGTCGGCTCGCTCATCGCCGTCACGATGGGCGGCACGCTCGCCCAGGCATTCGACATGCGCAGCTGGATCGCGTGGACGGTCGTCGCCGGTTGCGGCCTCGGCATCACCGCGCTCGCGGCGATCTGGGCGAAGCCCGCGGGGCAGCCCGTCCGCGCCAGAATGGCGGCATGAGCCCCGAGCAGACCGCCGCGTCGGCACGCGCCGCGCTCGAGGCATCCGCCGACCCTGCCGAACGCGCGAAGATCCGCAAGCGCATGACCGACCCGGCCATGGCGGTCATCGGCGTACGCATGGGCACGGTGTTCGAGATCGCGAAGCAGCACAGCCGGATGTCTCTCGCCGAGGTCGAACGTCTGCTCGACGACGACGCCTACGAGGCGCGCATGGTCGCGGCGAGCGTGCTCGACTTCACGGCGCGGGCGCGCGGGGTTGCGAAGGATGACCGCAGGGCGATGTTCGAGCTCTGGATGCGACGCATCGACCGGTTCGACACGTGGGACTTCATCGACCGGGCCGCACCCCGCGTGATCGGCTGGTACCTGCTCGACGACCCGCGAGACATCCTCTTCGCCCTCGCGAAGGAGCCCGAGTGGTGGAAGCGGCGCACGGCGATCACGGCTGCGTTCTGGATCATCCGGGCCCGCGACCTCGACGACCCGCTCGCCATGTGCGACCTGCTCGCGGCCGCCCCCGAGCATCTCGTGCAGACCAATGTCGGCGTCGCGCTCCGCGAGATCGGGCGCGTCGATCGGGCGCGGCTCGAGGAGTTCCTCGCCCGGCGCGGCGACGACCTGTCGGCGCACGCGCGCCGCACGGCGCGGACGGCGCTCGGGCAGTAGCGGCGTCCTCGGGTGGGTTTCGCCCGGCCCGAGACATCCGGTCACCCGCCCTTCCTGTGCGCGCTCGCGACCGCCATCGCGAGGATCGCGAGCCCCGCGAGCGACGGAACGAGCGGCAGCGCCGCGCCGAGGGCCGGGTGCACGCCGACCAGGAGCGCACCGCACAGGGCACCTGCGACGAGCGCGAGGATGACCGAGACGCGCACGCCCGCGGCCTGGGGCTTGCGGTCGGCGAAGTCGGCCATGAGGTTCGTGAGGGTGCCCGTGACGAACGTCGTCGTGACCCCGGAGCGCGGCTCGATGCGGCGCGCGACGCCCGTCTGGCCGGCCATCGCGAGCGCCGAGAGCGCGATCATGGCGACTTGCATCATCACCGGCAGCGGGTGCGGCGAGACCAGCCAGCCCACGAGCACGGCCGCCTGCAGCGCGGACGTGATCGCGAGCACGACCACGAGCCGCGACGACGGCACGGCCGACGGCTTCGCGATGCGGATCGCCCCGTAGACCCCGACGGCGAACGCGACGATGGCGACGGATGCCCCGACGACGACCATCGGGTATCCGGCGCGTTCGACGAGCCCTGCGAGCACGAGGTTGCCCGTCATGTTGGCCGTGAAGATGCCGCCGAGCAAGAGGAACGCGAAGGCGTCGGTCGCCCCCGCGGCGAACGACAGCACGACGGCGACCGCGCTGAACCGATGCTCGACGCCGACGGGGATCGCGTAACCCGGTGAAGCGGTGGCGGCAGACATCCGCAGCCCCTACTCGACCGGGTCGCGCGGGTTCTTCCGCGCGACGATGAGCGGGTCGACGGGCGTGAACGGGAACTGCGGCAGCTTCGCCTCTGGCACCCCGAACGCCGCCGAGAGCACCTCGCGCGAGAACGCCGACGCCGTCGCCCGGTACCCGATGTCGCCCGGCGTCGGCTGGTCGAAGAAGATCAAGAAGTTGATCCCCTCGTCGCCGAGCGACTCGATGTGGTGCGGGTACGCGCGCGGGATGAAGTACGCGTTGCCCGGCTCGAGCTCGTACGTGTCGAGCGACCCGTCGGGGTCGAGCACGGTCATGCGCGCGTGCCCGCTCGCGACGTAGCCCAGCTCGGCCGTCACGGGGTGCCAGTGCGGCTCGCGCATGCCCGTGCCCTCGATGCGCAGCGAGTACATCGAGAGGTCGTCGAGCGCCGCCCAGAACTGCTTGCGCGCGAGCTTCGCGTGCCCGTACGCGTACGACAGCGGCGCGTGCTGCCCCTCGACATCGAACAGGCGGGCGTTCGGCAGCCCCGCGCCGTCGGGGATGCGCGCACGCCCGTCGCGCCGCACGATCTCGGTCGCGTGGTGCCGGTCGAACGCCGCGAACGCATCGGCCGGCAGATCGTACGTGTTGCCGAGCACCGCGTCGGTCATGGCGTTGAAGCTGTTCTGCAGCGAGAAGTGCGCCGGCCGGTCGCTCCGCAGTGCCGCGATGATCTCGGCGGGCCCGTCGCCGACGTTCTCGATGTGATAGATCGCGCCCGACTCGACGTGGTACATCTGCCCCGCCTGCACGACGAACGTCGAGAACGAGTCGGCGTTGCCGAGCGTCGAGACGAGCACGGTGCCCGACACGACGTACGCGATCTGGTTGGCGTTGACGTTCCACTGCGGCTCGCGCATCGCGCCCGGCGCGAGCCGGATGCGCTTCAGCGAAAGCCCCGACAAGATCGGGAACGAGTTCGCGGTGAGCTCGGCGACGCTGCCGTCGTCGCTCTCGAAGAGGGTTTCGCCGGTCGCGAAGGACGCCACGTGGCGGGAGGTGTCGGTCATGTCGGTCTCCTTGGGTTTCGGTGGGTGGGTGACGGATGTCTCGGGCGGATGTCTCGGGCCTCACAAGTTGGGCAGCAGCACGATGACGGCGGCGAGGGTCGCGATCGACCCGACGCTCGAGACGAGCAGGGTCGACCCCGCGACATCCGGCTGCTTGCCGTAACCGAGGCCGAGCAGGATGCCGAAGAATCCCGACGGCACCGCGAGGAGCAGCACCGTCTCTTGCGCGACCGCGCCGCTCACGCCGACCGCGAGCACGATGCCGATCGCGATCGCGGGCCGCACGACGATGCTGAGCAGGCTTCCGACGAGCACCTCACCGGTGACGCGGATCCGCTGTGCAGACAGCACGAGCCCCGTGAGGAAGAGCGCGAGCCCGCCCGTTACGGCGCCGATCTCGTCGAGCGTCGCGTCGACGAGGGCCGGGAACGGCAGGCCTGCGAGCGTCCACGCGAGGCCCGCGAGCGGGCCGATCACGATGGGCTTCCGGAGCGACACGGCGATCGCGTGGCGGAGGACGTGGTTCGGCCCCGAAGCATCCGAAGCGCCCTTCGCCTTCTCGCGCTCGAGGAGGACGATCGTGATCGGTGAGAGCACGATCGAGCCGACCGCGAGCGAGACGGCGACGGCGAGCCCGCCCGTCTGACCGAGCACCGAGTCTGCGAGCGGCAGACCCACCGCGGCCGTGTTCGGGAACGCGACCGTGATCGCCTGGATTGCGGCGTCGCCCCGGCCCATGCGGTACACCCGCCGCTGCAGCACGTAGACCCCCGCGTAGACGACCGTCATGACGACGAGCACGATCAGCGCCATCGACCAGTGCGAGAGCACATCGCTGCGCTTGCTCGAGGCGAGGATCGCGAAGAGCGAGATCGGCAGGGCGATCTGCATGACGAGCGTGTTGAGGCCGCCGATGTCGCGGTTGTCGATGAGCTTCGTGCGTCCGCTCGCGTAGCCGAGCGCCATCACGAAGAAGACCGGGAGCAGCGCCATGGCGATCTCCTGCACCATCGGCCCCACCCCGGATGCCGCGGTCGGCCGCCCGCGCAGCGCGGATCGGGGGCGGCGACGGCTGGTCTCACGCTAGGGTTGGCCGCTCGAAGCGTCAACACTAGGATTCCTCATGTTCTACTTCCTCGGGTTCGGAGGACGTCGCCATGTCGACCAGTGATGACACCGCTTCGACCGGTTCCGCGCCGCCGCCCGCGCGCAACGTCGTGCTCGTGCACGGCGCGTACGCCGACGGCTCGTCGTGGGCCGACGTCATCCCGCTCCTGCAAGACGCCGGGCTCCACGTCACCGCCGTGCAGAACTCGCTCGTCTCGCTCGCCGAAGACGCCGCGGCCACGACCCGCGCGCTCGACGCGCAGAACGGACCGACCGTGCTCGCCGGGCACTCGTGGGCCGGGACGGTCATCTCCGAGGCGGGCGTGCACCCGAACGTGACCGCGCTCGTGTACGTCGCCGCCCGCGCGCCCGACGCCGGTGAGGACTACGGCGCCCTCGCAGGATCGTTCCCCGCGCCGCCCGCCGCGACCGGGTTCGTGCACGCCGACGGGTACGTGCAGTTCGGCGACGACGCGTTCCTCGCCGACTTCGCGAACGGCGTCGACCCCGCGCGGGCGAAGGTGCTGCTCGCCGTACAGGGCCCGATCTCGGACACGCTCTTCGCCGGCCGCACGACGCGCGCCGCGTGGCACGACAAGCCCACGTTCTACGCGATCTCGAAGAACGACCGCACGACGAACCCCGACCTCGAGCGCTTCCTCGCGAACCGCATGGGCGCGACGCAGATCGAGCTCGAGAGCGGGCACCTGTCGCTCGTCACGCATCCGCGCGAGATCGCCGATCTGATCCTGCAGGCGGCGGGCGCGGCTGGCTGACGTCACCGGGCCCGGCCGATCCCGGCGCCGGCCCGAACCGTCGCGCCTCCCCCGCTCGCGCCTTCCCGCCCGCACCGAGGCACCGTGAGGACGATAAATGCCGGTATCGAGTGCCTGATACCGCCTATTACCGTCCTCATGCGGTGATTCAGGCAGCGGCTCGTGGGCACAACGCGAAGGGCCGGGCGCGGCGGCGAGTCACCGCTGGCACGCAAACACCGCGAGGCATCCTGCGGTGTGAGCGGCAGGATGCCTCGCGGCGGGTGTCTGCGGAACGGCGCCCGGTTACTGCGGCGGCACGACCGGCGGCACAGGCGGAACCGGAGGGACCGGCGGCTGCACAGGAGCCTGGGCGGGAGGCTGCGACGGCTGCGACGGAACCTGGACGGGAGGCTGCGCCGGAGGCTGAGCCGCAGGCGCGGGCGGCTGAGACGCGGTCGGCTGCACGGGCGCAGCAACCGGCGCCTGCGGGTATCCCTGCGGCACCGGCGGCTGCTGCGGATACCCCGGCGGGACCGGCTGCTGCGGGTAGCCCGGCGCGACCGGCTGCTGCGCGTACCATCCCTGCGGCGGTTGCTGACCCGGTGCCGGGGCGACCGGCGGGTACGCGGCGGGCGGCGCATAGGCGGCGGGCTTCGGCGTCTTGGGTTCGAACGCGCGGATGACGAGCGGGATGACGGCCGACACGACCGCGACGAGCGCCGCAGCTGCGGCGGTACGCCACCACCAGTCGGGCCAGTCGGGCTCGGGGAAGGCCGCGGGGATCGCGAGCACGAGCGCGGTGATCCAGATGAGCGTGACCGTGATGACCGTCGTGACCTTGGTCGCGGTCGTCTTGGCGCGCGTGAAGAAGTAGAGCCAGTAGACCTGCGTGAGGATGAGCGCGACGCGGAGCAGCAGGATGACGGCGATGAGCCGCCCGAGTTGTGCGGCCCAGACTCCGGCGTCGGCGGTGTCGTCGCCCTGGAGCCATCCGTTCCAGAGCTTCAACAGGCCGACTGCGACGATGACGACGTTGACGATCGTCGAGGCCGCGAGGTACCACTTGTTGGGCCCGTCGGACACGTTGGCGTCGAGCACGACGGCGGCCGCGAAGAGCGCGACGAGCAGGAGCGTGAGCCACGCGCGGCCGGCGATGTTGGCCTGGTCGCCGATGATGATGAAGTACCCGCCGAGGATGGCCGCGGCGAGCAGCGTGCCGATCGTCAGGTAGAGCGCAGTGCTCGCGGTGCGGGTGCGCTTCTGGGGCGGGGCAGCCGGGTTCGTCATGGGACTCCTCGTCGTCGCGGTGGTGCGATTCTTGCAGAACACGGGCCGACGCCGACGGAGATTTCCCCAGATGCCGCGTGCCGCCGCGCCGCGGCACGCGTCGGCCGTCAGGCTGCGGTCGTGGCGGCGCCGTCGGGCGAGGCGCCTGTGGCGACGGGACGGTCAGGATGGTTCGACCACGCTGACCACGAGCCCGGGTAGAGGACTGGTTGGTAGCCCGCGAGCGTGAGGGCGATGGCCTGCGCCGCGGCGGTGACGCCCGAGCCGCAGTACGCTCCGACGGGCGCGTCGGCGTTCACCCCGAGCGCTTCGAACCGCTCTCGCAGCACGTCGCCGTGCAGGAACCGCCCGTCGTCGCCGAGGGAGTCGGCGACGGGCGCGCTGATCGCGCCGGGGATGTGTCCGGCGCGGGGGTCGATGGGCTCGACCTCGCCGCGGTAGCGCTCGCCCGCGCGGGCGTCGAGCAGCGTGCCGACGACGGCGGGGTAGTCGGCGGCTTCGTCGATCGTGAGCACGGGCAGGCGCCCCGACGTGAGCACGACGTCGCCGGGTTCGCGAGCCGCGGCGGCCTCAGCCGCGTCACCCGTCTCGAGCGCGCGTCCGCTCTCGGTCCACGCGCGGAGCCCGCCGTCGAGCACCCGAACCGACTCGACGCCCGCGTCGCGCAGCAGCCACCACGCGCGAGCCGCCGAGAGCCCGTTGAGCGCGTCGGCCACGACGACGGCCCGCCCGTCGCGGAGCCCCCAGCCGCGAGCCGCGGCCTGCAGCGCCTCGGCGGTCGGCACGGGATGCCTGCCCTCTTCGGGCGCGCCGTGCCGCGAGAGTTCGCCCTCGAGGTCGACGTAGACCGCCCCGGGATGTGCCCCGCCGCGAAGTCGGCGCGCCCGTCGGGCTGGTCGAGCCGCCACCGCACGTCGAGCACGAGCGGCGGCTCGCTCGACGCGAGCAGGTCGGCGAGTTCGTCGGCGTCGACGAGCAGGTCGCGGCGATCGGTCATCGGGGTCCTTCCGGGCTGGGCGCGACGATCGGCGGATGCCTCGTCAGAGCGCTTTTCCGGGATTCAGGATGCCGTTCGGGTCGAACGCGGCCTGCACCCGGCGCTGCAATTCCACCACGGAATCGCCGAGCTCGATGCGCGCCCATCGCCGCTTGAGGGCGCCGACGCCGTGCTCGGCGCTCACCGTGCCGCCGAGGCGGAGGGCGAGTTCGAGGATCGCGTCGATCGTGCGTGCGGCGTCGAGCTGCGAGGCGGGACCGTCGTCGTCGAGCCGGAGGACGGGGTGGATGCCGCCGTCGCCCGCGTGGGCGAGCACGTGCACGTCGACGCCGAGCGATTCGCTGATCTCGTCGATGCCGCGAATCGCTTCCGCGAGCCGCGAGCGCGGCACCGCGACATCCTCGATGATCGCCGGCCCTCGCGCCTCGATGGCGGCGAGCGCGTCGCGGCGCACCGACGCGAGTTCGCGGGCGCGCTCGTCGTCGCCGGTCGTCTCGACCTCGATGGCGGTCTGCGCGAGCACCGCGGCGACCTCGGCGATCTCGGCTTCGGCGCCGCGCCCTTCGGCGCGCACGAGCAGGTACGCGCCGGCGCCCTGCGAGAGCGCGCTGCCCCGCAGCGCGTCGATCGCTTCGAGGGTGCGGCCGTCGATGAGTTCGATGGAGACGGGGCGGAGCCCCGCGAGGGCGAGCGCGGCGGATGCCTCGGCGCCGGCCTCGGCGTCGGCGAAGGTCGCAGCGGCCACCGCGGAGCCGACGGGGCGCGGCGTGAGCCGAAGCGTCGCGCCGACGACCGCGCCGAGGGTGCCCTCGGAGCCGACGACGAGCGAGACGAGGTCGAGACCCACGACGCCGCGAACGGTCTCGCGGCCGAGCTGCACAAGCGAGCCGTCGGCGAGCACGACGTCGAGGGCGAGCACGGCGTCGCGCGTCGAGCCGGTCGTCGCGGCGCGGTTGCCGCCCGCGTTCGTCGCGATGTTGCCGCCGATCGTCGACGTCGAGAAACTGCCGGGGTCGGGCGCGTAGCGCAGGCCGTACTCGGCGGCGGCCGCGTCGAGCGCTGCCGCGCTCACCCCGGGCTGCACGTGGGCGACGGCGTCGACGGGATCGATCGAGACGATGCGGTCGAGGCGGCTGAGGTCGAGCACGATGGCGCCCTCGCCGGCGCTCGCACCGCCTGCGAGGCCCGAGCCGGCGCCGCGGGTGACGACGGGGAACCCGTGCTCCGACGCGAACGCGAGCGTCTGCTGCACTTCGGCGATGTCGTGCGCGACGACGACGCCCCGCGGGGTGCCGTCGGGAGCCCACCCCGAGCGGTCGCTGCGCGCCGCGAGCCGGGATGCGCCCGACTCGTCGATGACCGGCGCGGCCGCCGAGAACGTCCAAGTCATGCGCTCGACGCTAGCCCGGGCCCGACGCCGTTTTCCGAGCATGTCGGTTCATTTCGCCGGGCCCGCGGCGCATTCGGTCACACTTCGACACCCCGCGTCATGTTCGACGGCGCAACACCCGAGCCCGGGCCTTCAGTGCGCGTCGTCGTTGCCCATGACGTGCACGGCGTAGCCCCAGCATCCGGCCTCGCTCCAGTCGTAGTCGGCGCCGAGTCCGCGGTCGGGTGCGCCGTCGAGCGCCTCGCGCCACTCGGGAGACGCTGCGGGTCGGGGTGTCGTCAAGTACTCCACGGTTGCCAGCCAGAAGGGCGTGAAGGTGTAGTCGAACCCCTTGTCGGCCATGCAGTCGGCGGTGATGCCCTGGGTCGAGAGCCACTCCTCGGCGTTGGCGGCCTCGCTCGGGTCCTGATCGGCATCGCGCGGAATCGCCGCGAGGTCGGTCGTCGCATCGTAGAGCGGCACGAACGTGCCGTCGTCGGCGTACTCGAATCGGCTCGTGCCGAACTGGGCGATGAGCGCCGTGTTCACAGGGTCTGCCGGGTCGCTCGGCTGCGCGGTCGGCAGCGGCGAAGGCTCGGATGCCTCGGCCGGCGCCGCGGCCACGGGCGACGCCGTCACGCTCGGAACCGCCGCTGCCGCGGCATCCTGTTCCTGCGACTCGGAGGCCGCGAGACCGACCTCGGCGATGCTTCCGGCCGCGGATGCTGCGAGAACCGCGCCCGAACCGACCGCGATCGCGAGACCCGTGACGGCGAGGACGAGGGCGACGCGACCGCCGCGCGGCGGAGCCGCGTCATCCCGGCGGAGTTCGTCGAGGATGCGGACGGGTTCGGCCACGGCGCGTTCGCGGCCGGGCTGTTCGGGCTGTTCCGGCTCAGACATTCGAGAGGGCCTTTCGTTCGGTGAGGGCGACACGGGCAAGGCGGGCGGTGCGACGCTGCCGCGTCCACCAGTGGGCGGCCGCCGCGAGGCAGCACACGGCGAGGCCGACGGAGGCGATCGCCGCGGCCGTCGTCCACCACGGGGCGAAGAAGAACACGACGACCGTCGACGCGCTCACCCGCCAGAGGAGATCGCCGGCAGGCTGGAGCAGGAGCACCACCGGCACGATGAGCACGAGTGCTCCGGCGATGCGACTCCTGCGTCGAAGGAGCAGCACGGTCGCCGCGAGGGCGAGCGCGGTGAGCACGGCGACGGGCACGACGGCGGACGGCAGGTCGCCGATGTCCTCGCGGACGACGGCGCGCACGGCGCGCACGAGCACGAACCCGCCGAGCGCGGTGAACGCGACCGCGATGACGAGGAGGAACGCTGTGAGCGCCGCGTCGGCGCGAAGCTCGAACCGCACGACCGGATCGGCGGCGCGTACCCGCGCGGCACGCCACGCGAGGTCGGCGGGTGCGCCGCGAAGCGCGCGGAACCGGATCTCGCGGGCGAGACGCGCGCCCGAGACGCCGCGCTCTGCGGCCCACTCGGCGTGCTCGTGGAGGTCGCTCGCCAGCTCGTCCTGCCGGTCGGCGGCGACGTCGGCGGGCAGACCGCGCGTATACCAGAAGCACCAGCGGAGCACACCGCGGGCGGCGCGGCGGTAGGGGGCGCTGCGGGCGGCGCTCACGCGCCCACCGGCTTGATCTTGGCCGCGATCGGCAGGAGTGCGGCGCGCTCGGCCTCGATCGCGCGGTGCGCGGCGAGCACCGTCGCGCCTTCGGCCGTCACTCGGTACAGCCGTCGGCGCGGCCTCCCTTCGCCTTCGGCGATCTCGGGCGCCTCCCACGAGGACTCGAGGAGTCCCTGGTCGGCCATGCGCCCGAGCGCCTTGTAGAGGGTGCCGTGGGCGGTGAGGGCGGTCCGGCCGGTGTCGCCGGAACCGGAGCCGTCGCCGGCGGCATCGGCGAGCGCGCGCGCCACTCCGAAGCCGTAGAAGGAGCCGCCGGTGGTCTGGAGGCGCATCCCCGCGTCGAGGATGCCCGCTTCGAGCGGGAGGAGGACGCCTGGTCGTCTGCGTGGCATGGCGCCACTATAGGAAGATAGGTTCCGATAGCGCAAGGGTCGCACGAGACATCCGGATGCCTCGACCGACGCACACACACGACGACCCCCCGCCCGATGGACGCGCCCACGAAACGCAGGCGCCCACCCGACGAGGGGTCGTGAAGCGCAGAAGCCTTAGAGGACGCGGATGTTCGCGGCCTGGAGCCCCTTCTGTCCCTGCTCGACGTCGAACTCGACGCGCTGGTTCTCTTCGAGGCTACGGAAGCCTCCGCCCTGGATCGCGCTGAAGTGCGCGAACACGTCGCTCTGGCCGTCGTCGGGCGTGATGAATCCGAAGCCCTTTTCGGCGTTGAACCACTTGACGATTCCGGTGGTCATGTTGATGTTGTTCCTTTGTTCGATGCGGTCCGCTATCGCGGACTCGCGGGTGTCGGGCATGCGCCCGACGGTCTCTCCGACTGAATGCGCCGGAGAAGCCTTGGCCTGAGTATGTCAGGTTCGGCGGAATCGGTCGACCATCGGGCAGTCGAAAGGATCCCGCGCGGCCAGACCGACCCGGTTGAGATAGCGGATGACGATGCCGTACGAGCGTACGAGCGTCGTCTCGGAATAGGGGGTGCCGGTCGTCGCGCAGTGCTCGCGGACGATCTGTCGGGCACGCCCGAGATATGGGCGCGCCATGCTCGGGAAGAGGTGGTGCTCGACCTGGTAGTTGAGCCCGCCCATGAGCGCGTTCGCCCAGATTCCGCCCGAGATGTTGCGCGAAGTGAGCACCTGCTTGCTGAAGAAGTCGAGCTTCGCATCGGCCGGAACAATGGGCATTCCCTTGTGATTCGGCGCGAAGGAGGCCCCCATGTAGACGCCGAACACGGCGAGCTGCACCCCGAGGAACGCCATCGCCATGCCGAACGGCATGAGCCAGAACACGAGTGTCAGATAGACCGCGAAGCGAGCCCCGATGACCGAGAGCTCCAGCCCGCGGCCCTCGATGCGCCGCTTCGCCAGAAGGGTGCGGAGCGAGATGACGTGCAGGTTCACGCCCTCGAGCAGGAGCAGCGGGAAGAACAGGTAGCCCTGCCTGCGCGTGATCCACGCGATGACCCCGCGCTGCGCCGCCGCCGACTCCTCGGTGAACGAAATCGTGTCGAATTCGATATCTGGATCTTTGCCGACGCGGTTCGGATTCGCGTGGTGGCGCGTGTGCTTCGACATCCACCACGCGTAGCTCATGCCGACGAAGCCAGCGGCGAGCATGCGCCCGGCACGGTCGTTCGCGGGGCCCGATGTGAACACGGCGCGGTGCGACGCCTCATGCGCGAGGAACGCGAACTGCGTGAAGATGATGCCGAGGGCGCCTGCCATGAGCAGCTGGAACCAGCTGTCGCCGAAGAGCACCATGCCCGCGAGGGTGCCGGCGAGGGCGAGCACGAGCACGGCGAAGAGCGAGAGGTAGAACCACCGCGCGCGGCGGAGGAGGCCGCTCTCGCGCACGACGCGGGAGAGGGCCGTGTAGCTCTGGACCGGGTTCGGCCGCTCGGTGCGCGGCTTGGTCGAACGAACGGATCCGAGAACGGGGACGACGGAGTCGTATGCGCCGGCGGGGCCGGCTGCGGAGATCGTGATGAGGGGACGTCCGGCCTGTCTGCGACTTCCCAGCCGGCGGGGTGCGGGCGAGCGCCCGCGTAGATAGTGCAAGGGTATCCGGCGACGTATGCCGGAAGGCTGTGAGTTCGCGGCGGATGTCTCGCGACAGATGCTCGAGTGCGGATGCCTCTCGCCGGACGCTAGAGGAGCTCGACGACCGTCATGCCCGACCCGCCGCCGCCCGCGCCCATCGCCGCGAGCGCCGCAGGCACGTCGTCGAGCCGGATCGTGCGCCCCACGAGCTCGATCGGCCGGAACGCGCCCGACGCGACGGCGCCGAGCATGTCGGGGTACTCGTGCGCGGCCATGCCGTGGCTGCCGAGGAGTTCGAGCTCGCCCGCGATGACGGCGTCCATGGGCATGGCCGCGAGCGCGGCGTCGCCCGTCATGAGACCGATCTGCACGTGCCTCCCGCGCTTGCGCAGGCTCCGGACCGAGGCGAGCGAGGTCTCGAGGCTGCCGAACGCGTCGACCGAGACATCCACCCCGCCCTCGCTGATCTCGCGCACGCGCTCGGCCGCGCCCTCGCCGCCCTTGACGGGGATCGCGCCGAGCTTCTCGACGGCCGCAAGGGCGGCGTCCGAGACATCCACGCCGTACGTCTCGACGCCCGCCGCGACGGCGATCATGATCGCCGAAAGGCCGACGCCGCCGCAGCCGTGCACGGCGATGCGTTCGCCGGGCTGGAGGCGGCCGCGCGTGACGACCGCGCGGTAGGCGGTCGCGAAGCGGCAGCCGAGCGACGCCGCCTCGACGAAGCCGAGCGCGTCGGGCAGGCGGATGAGGTTGAGCTCGGCCTCGTGCACGACGACCTCTTCGGCGAACGAGCCCCAGTAGGTGAAGCCCGGTTGCTCTTGCGCGTCGCACACCTGCTCGTTGCCCGAGCGGCACTCGGCGCACCGCCCGCACGCGCAGATGAAGGGCGCGGTCACGCGGTCGCCGGGCTGCCAGCCGGATGTCTCGGACACCTCGGAGCCGAGCTCGACGATCTCGCCCGCGAATTCGTGCCCCGGCACGTGCGGCAGCGAGACGGTGTCGTCGTGGCCCATCCAGGCGTGCCAGTCGCTGCGGCACAGCCCGGTCGCGCGCACGCGCACGATCGCGCCGCGCGGCGGGCAGACGGGACGATCGACCTCGACGATCTCAGGCTCGGCGCCGAACCCGGCGTAGCGCACCGCGCGCATGCTCCTCCTCGCTCACGCCCCCGGTTCCAGTCCCCGAGTTAGAAAGTATGCCGGATGCCGCGCCCGCGCGCCGCGGGAAGCTACGACGTCGGCCGGGTCCTCCGGCCGTCGTGCCCGGGAACCTCGTGCTGCTCGCGCCCTTCGAGCCGTCGCTGCTCCGCCGCAGTCAGCGAGGTCGCACTTCCGAAACGTCGCCGGTGCCAGAACCCGATCCCTTCGATCAGGATGCAGCCTGCGACGACGGCGATCGCGATGTCGATGAGGGTGTCTTGGCCGGGCATCGCGAGTTCGAGGAACTCGACGACGATCGGGATGGTGAGCGAGAGCGCGAGCCCGATGTACATCGCGACGACGACGCCGGCCTTGATCCACGTGAAGGGACGCGAGAGCACGACGAGGATCCAGAGCCCGAGCAGGCCGAGCGTGACCATGCTCGCCGTTCGCACCGCTTGGTCTTGCTCGCCGAGGAAGCGCGCGTGCCCCGACACGTAGGCGAGCGCGATCGCGACGACGATGCCCGTCGGGATCGCGAACGACAGCGACCGCCTGAGGAATCCCGGCACGTATCGCCGCGAGTTCGGCAGCAGGGCGAGGAGGAACGCGGGGATGCCGATCGTGAGGCCGTCGGTCACCGACAGTTGCCGCGGCAGGAGCGGGAACTCCCACAGCAGCACGCCGAACAGGAGCGCGAGCGAGATCGCGTACGACGTCTTCGACAGGAACAGCATCGAGACCCGCTCGATGTTCGCGATGATGCGACGGCCCTCGGCGACGACGCCCGGCAGGTGCGAGAACCTGCCGTCGAGGAGCACGATGCGCGCGACCGCCTTCGTCGCCGTCGCACCCGACTCCATGGCGATGCCGAGGTCTGCGTCTTTGATCGCGAGCGCGTCGTTGACGCCGTCGCCCGTCATCGCGACCGTGTGCCCCGAGAGCTTGAGCGCCTGCACCATCTCGCGCTTCTGCGTGGGCGTCACGCGCCCGAACACGTGGTGCTCCTCGAGCACCTGGGCGAGCTCGTTCAGGTCGATCGGCAGGTCGCGCGCGTCGAAGCCCTCGCCCGCGTCGAGCCCGACCTCGCGGGCCACGGCGGCGACAGTGAGGGGGTTGTCGCCCGAGATGACGCGCACCTGCACGCCCTCGTGCGCGAAGTAGCGGAGCGTGTCGGCGGCGTCGTCGCGAACGGCCTCGCGGAAGGTGAGCAGCACGACGGGCTCGAGGTCGGCGGGCAGCACGGCGTCGTCTGCGGCGCCGGCGTCGAGCACGGCCTTCGAGTGGGCGAGGAGGAGGGTGCGCCGGCCGGTCGCGGCCAGTTCCGCGGCGCGCGCGAGCGCGCGGGCTTCGGATGCCTCCTGCTGCGGGTCGTCCGAGAGGTGCGGCCGCCCGGCGAGTACGAACTCGGGGGCGCCGAGCACCCACGTGCCGACCGGCGCGCCGTCGCCGCCCGCTCCGCCGCCCGCGCCATCGAACGCGATCGCGCTCCACTTGCGCACCGACGAGAACTCGATGCGGGCGACGGGTTCGGGCGCGGCGTCGGGGTACTCCTCGGCAAGGCACTTCGCCGTCGCATTGGCCGACGGATCGGCCCCGTACCAGGCGAGCGCCTGCCGCACGCCCGCTGGCGGGGCATCCGTCAGCTCGTGCGCGCCGTCGAAGCGGATCTCGCCCGTCGTGAGCGTGCCCGTCTTGTCGAGGCAGATGACGTCGACCCGAGCGAGTCCCTCGACCGCGGCGAGTTCTTGGATGAGCACATGGTGGGCGCCGAGCTTCACGGCTCCGATCGCGAACGCGATGCTCGTCATGAGTACGAGCCCGAGCGGGATCATCGCGATGACGGCGGCGACCGACGACACGGCGGCTTCGCGCCACTCGCCCGACGCGATCGCGGCCCGCCAGCCGCCGTACGCCTGGATATTGGCGTTGATGACGATGAGCATGATGGGGAAGATCGCCCAGGTGATCCATCTCAGGATCCGGTTGATCGACGAGCGCAGTTCGCTCGACACGAGCGAGAACCGCTTCGCCTCGGCCGTGAGCTTCGCGGCGAACGCCTCGTCTCCGACGGCGACCACGCGCGCCTCGCCCTCGCCGCCGACGACGAGCGACCCCGACAGGAGGCGGTCGCCCGGGTCTTTGTCGACGGGGTCTGACTCGCCCGTGAGGAGGGACTCGTCGGCTTCGAGCCGCGTCGCTTCGAGCACCTGGGCGTCGGCGACGACCTGGTCGCCGCTCCGCACGATGAGGAGGTCGTCGAGCACCACCTCGGACACGGCGATCTCGGTCTCGACCCCGTCGCGCACGACGCGCGCCTTCGGCGCGTACATGAGGGCGAGCTTGTCGAGGGCGCGTTTCGCGCGGTACTCCTGCACGACGCCGATGATCGCGTTCGAGATGGCCGCGAGGCCGAACAGGGCGTCCTGCCAGCGGCCGAGCGCGAACAGCAGGAGGAAGCCCGTGATGACGATGCCGTTGAAGAGGGTGAAGACGTTCGCCCGGAGGATCGACCACAGGCTGCGGCTCGAGGCATCCGTCGACACGTTGGCCTCGCCGCGCGCGACGCGCTCGGCGACCTCGGCCGACGTCAGGCCGCGCAGATCGGTCTCGACTTCGTCCACGCTCCCCCTCGGGACGAGTGTGGCAGATGGGTCAGCGCGCGCGCAGCCCGTCGACCGCGATGCCGACGACGCGATCGCGCTGGTCGGGCTCGGGGTATGCGACTCCGGCGACGCCCGCGACCATGCGCACGACGTCCTCGATGCCGACGTCGGTGCGCACGGCGCCCGCGGTCTGCGCGCGTTCGAGGAGCGGACGCCCGGCCTCGTACATGACGACGCGGCACGCGTCGAGCACGCCCGATTCGCGGTTGAGCCCGTCGATGAGGGCCTTCTTGGTGCCGACGTAGGCGACGAAGCGGTCGAGCCAGGTCGTGAACGACTCCCACGGTTCGAGGTCGGATGCCTCGCGCGCGACCCGCACGAGCGCCTCGATCTCGTTGACGTAGACGGCTTCGAGAAGCTGGTCGCGGGTGGGGAAGTTGCGGTAGAGCGTGCCGATGCCGACGCCCGCGCGTCGGGCGATCTCTTCGAGGGAGGCGTCGAACCCGCGCTCGGCGAAGACATCGCGAGCGGCCTCGAGGAGGGCGTCGAAGTTCCGTCGCGCGTCGGCGCGGGCGGGTCTGCGCACGCCCGTCCACTCGGGGATGACGACGTCGGACACGACGGATTCCGCCCTTTCGCTTGCAAACGGAGGCACCCTCCGGTACAGTCGCTTGAGCGCCGTAACCGGAGGCATCCTCCTATCGGAGTCTCCCTCCAGTATACGACGGCCATCCGCCGTTTCGCCTGTGAAAGGGACCGATCGTTCCCATGACCACCTCCACCGCCCCTCGCACCGTCGCCGCGCCGCGGCGCGCGCCCGAGGCATCCTTCTTCCCGCCCCGACGCCCAGGCGTCGCCTTCGCGGGCATCGCGCTCGCGTTCCTCTCGTTCGCCCTCCTCCAGAACCTCCTCATCCCCGTCCTCCCCGTCATGCAGACCGAACTCCGCACCGACGCGGCCGGCATCACGTGGGCCCTCACCGCGTGGCTCATCACCGCAGCCGTCGCGACGCCGCTCCTCGGCAAGGTCGGCGACCTCGTCGGCAAACGCCGCACGGTGCTCGTCTCGCTCGTCGCGATCGGCCTCGGCAGCATCGTCGCCGCGCTCGCGCAAGACCTGACCGTGCTCGTGGTGGGCCGCGTGCTGCAGGGCCTCGGCGGCGCCGTGTTCCCCCTCGGCTTCGGACTCGTGCGCGACCTGTTCCCGCGCGAGCGGGTCGCGGGCCGCATCGGCGCGCTCTCGGCGATCATGGGCATCGGCGCCGGTGTCGGCACGGTGCTCGCAGGCCCCCTCTCGGAGCTCGTCGGCTGGCGCGGACTGTTCCTCATCCCGCTCGCGGGAGTCCTCGTCGCCGGGGCGCTGCTCGTCCGCGACCGCACCCTCGAGTCGCGCGCGACCGGTCGGGTCAACGCCCTGTCGGCCCTGCTCCTCTCGGGCTGGCTCGTCGCGCTCCTGACCCCGCTCAGCACGGGCTCGCAGCTCGGGTGGGGTTCGCCGTTCGTGCTCGGGCTGCTCGGCCTCGCCGCGGTGCTGTTCGTCGGCTGGCTCGCCGTCGAACTGCGCTCGCGCGAACCGCTCATCGACCTCCGGGTCATGAGCCTGCCCGGCGTGTGGAACGCCAACCTCGCCTCCCTCCTCATCGGCGCGGCCATGTTCGGCGTCTTCGCCTACTTCGCACGGTTCGTACAGACGCCGACTTCGACGGGGTACGGCCTCGGCGCGAGCGTGGCCGAGTCGGGCCTGCTCATGCTGCCGATGCTCGTGACGATGTCGGGCGTCGGCTTCCTCGTCGGCGCGATCAACCGCGTCGTCGGGCTCCGCGTACAGCTCGCCGTCGCGGCCGCGCTCATCGCGATCTCGACCGCGAGCCTCGCGCTCGAGCACGGCGCGGCGTGGGAGCTCGCGGCCGCCGCGGGCGTGTTCGGCATCGGCCTCGGCCTCGCGATCGCGGCGACCACCTCGATCGTCGTGCAGAACGTGCCCGCGTCGCAGACGGGCGTCGCGACGGGCGCGAACGCCAACATCCGCACGATCGGCAGCGCGCTCGGCACGGCGCTCATGACCGCGATCGTCACGGGGTCGGCGGATGCCGCGGGGCTGCCCACCGAGGTCGCCTACCAGACCGGGTTCCTCGTGCTCGCGGGGCTCGCCCTGCTCGCGAGCGTCGTCGCGCTGCTGCCGAGCAGGCGCCGGGCGGGTGCGACTTCCGCGGGCGCCGATGCCGCCGAACCCACCGAGCGCGCCGACGAAACCGCGCTCGAGGAGGCCGACGAGCTCGCGCTCGCGAGCGCGGTCGCGGAGGCCTGACCGGGTCGCGTCCCAGCGCGATCTCGTTCCGCTCCGAAGGACCACTCCACGGGCGCGAACAGCGGCACTTCGGCACCGTCGACTGCAAGTCCTCCAGCCCACACCCCCGATCCACGCAGAAGCTTCGACCTCCGCGGCACTTCGGCACCGTCACCGCGCTCGGATGCCCTCACGCCGGCCCGGCAGCTCCCGCGAGGTGGGCGGGTTGCGTGCTCCGCGCCTCGGGAACCCGCCGCCCAGTGCGGCGACTCGCGGATTGTGGAACAATCCACCCATGCGCTTCGTCGTCGCCGTGCTCCTCGCGTCCGTGTGCTTCGGCACGACGGGCACGGCCCAGGCGCTCGGTCCGAGCGCCGACCCCCTCTCGATCGGGGCTGCGCGCATCCTCATCGGCGGCGGAGCGCTCGGGCTCGTCGCCGTCGTCCTGCACGTCGCCGGGCGGCGGCGCGGCGCGGTCGGGACACCCGCCGCTCCGTCGCCCGGCGGCCCCTCCGGCGGCACCCGGCGCCTTCCGACGTGGGCGGTCGTCGCCCTCGGCGCGGCGGGCGTCGTGTGCTACCAGCCCGCGTTCTTCGCGGGCACCGCGGCCAACGGCGTCGCGGTCGGCACGGTCGTCGCGCTCGGCTCGGCGCCCGTCTTGACGGGCGCGCTCGACTGGGCGCTCACGCGTCGCTACCCCGGCGGGCGGTGGCTCGTCGCGACGGCGATCGCGACGGCGGGCGTCGCGATCCTCGCGGTCGCGTCGGGCGGCGCTTCGGGCGCGGCGGATGTCTCAGGCGGCCCGGATGCCTCGGGCTCGCCGGTGCTCGGCCTCCTCGCGTCGCTCGGCGCGGGCGCGTCGTACGCCGTGTACACGCTCGCCGCGAAGGCGCTCCTCGATCGCGGGTGGACGTCGACGGGCAGCGTCGGCGGCATCTTCGGCATCGCGGCGGTCGCGAGCCTGCCGATCCTGCTGCTGACGGATGCCTCGTGGCTCGCGTCGCCCGAGGGCATCGCCATGGCGGCGTGGCTCGGGCTCGTCACGACGACCCTCGCGTACGTCCTCTTCGGCGCGGGCCTTGCGGGCCTCGCGCCCGCGACCGTCTCGACGCTCACCCTTGCCGAACCCCTCACGGCGGGGCTCCTCGGAGTGCTGCTCCTCGGCGAGCACCTCTCGCCGGGGTCGGCCGTCGGGCTCGGGGTGCTCGCCGTCGGCATCGTCGTGCTCGTCGTCGGAACCCGCGCTCCACGCGCGGGGCGCCACAGCCCCGAACGGGCCGCCCCCGAGCCATCCGCCGCCCGTTGAACCCCACTGTCGGAGGGCCGCGCTAGCGTCGGGCCATGGACGTCATCCTCATCCCAGGCTTCTGGCTCGACGCGTCATCGTGGGCGCGCGTGACCCCCGTGCTCGACGAGACCGGCCACCACATCCGCCCGATCACCCTGCCCGGGCTCGAGTCGCGCGACGCCGACCGGTCGGGCATCGGGCTCGCCGACTGGATCCGGGCGGTCGTCGACCTCGTCGACGAGAGCGAGGGGCCGGTCGTGCTCGTCGGGCACTCGGGCGGCGGCACCGTCGCGCACGGCGTCGTCGATGCGCGGCCCGACCGCATCGCGAAGGTCGTCTACGTCGACGCCGGTCCGAGCGGCGACGGCGAGCCGATCAACGCCGAACTTCCCGTGGTGGGCGACGAGGTGCCGCTGCCCGACTGGTCGGTCTTCGAAGACGCCGACCTCGTCGACCTCGACCCGGCGCTCCGCGCCGAGTTCGAGCGCGTCGCGATCCCGATCCCGGCGGCCGTGGCATCCGACCCGCTGAAGCTCGCCGACGAGCGCCGCTACGCGGTGCCGGTCACGATCATCGCGTGCGAGTTCCCGAGCCAGGTGCTCGTCGAGGCGATCGCGGCCGGCCAGCCGTGGATCGGCGAGCTCGCCCGCATCGAGCACGTCGACTACGTCGACCTGCCGACCGGGCACTGGCCGCAATTCACGAAGCCGACCCAGCTCGGGCAGGCGATCGCGGCGGCGCTGCCGGTCGTGTGAGCCCCGGGGCGGGCCGTGCGCGCGAGCGCGGCGGCTGCCTCAGACGAGCGGATGCCTCAGAGCTGCGACCCGCTGATGCTGAACGTGTCGCACGCGCCCGCGCCGCCCTGGTAGCCCGTCGCGAACCAGTTCTGCCGCTGCGCGCTCGTGCCGTGCGTGAACGTGTGCGGGTTCACCTGGCCCTGCATGGTCTGCTGGATGCGGTCGTCGCCGACCGCGCCTGCAGCGTCGAGGGCCTCGTTGATCTGCTCGCGCGTGGGCGGCAGCAGGAACGTGTTGCCCTTCGGATCCGTCGTGTTCGCGGCGTCGGCGACCCACGCGCCCGCGAAGCAGTCGGCCTGGAGTTCGACGCGCACGGCATTCGAGGTGGGGCCGGTCTGGCCGTCTTGCGTGCGCTCGAGGACGCCCGCGAGATTCTGGATGTGGTGACCCCACTCGTGGGCGACGACGTACATCTCGGCGAGCGGGCCGCCGTGCGCGCCGAAGCGCTGCTCGAGCTCGTCGAAGAACGTGACGTCGACGTAGATCGTCTGGTCGGGCGGGCAGTAGAACGGGCCGGTCGCACTCGTCGCTGCGCCGCAGCCCGTGTTCGTCTGCTGGTCGAAGAGAACGAAGTCCGCCGGCGGCGAGTACTGCACGCCGATCGACGGCGCCTCGGCCTGCCAGAACGCCTCGAGCGATGCAGACGCCCCTTGCATGCGGCACTCGACGCGTTCGTTGGCGTCTTGGCCCGTCGCGCACTCGAGCGCGACGCCCGACTCCTCCTGCGGCTGTCCGCCGCCGAGGATCCCCGAGAGGTCGACGCCGAGGAACTGGGAGATGAGGAAGATCGCGACGGCGCCGATGCCGACGCCGCCCGCCGCGATCGCCGTGTTGCGTCCGCGCTTGCTCGCCTTGCCGCCCCTGATGTCGGCGTTCGGATTGAACGTCATACCGAGAAACTACCGCCCGCGCGTACGCGCGCGTTACTCGTCGTCTTCGAGGTCGGCGTCGAGATCGTCGTCGAGTGCGTCGTTGATCGCATCTTCTGCGGGGCTCGCGAGGCGCACGTCTTCTGCGTCTTCGCCGATGATGTCGTTCGCGTTCTCGGGCTCGGGCTCGAACTCGGCCGCAGCCGCGAGGTTCGGGCTGCGGAGCGCATCGGTCGAGCCCGAGTCATCCGCCTGCCCCGAGTCATCCGCCGCGCTCTCGTACTCGCGCGACGCGAACTTGTCGGTCGCCTCGATGAGCGCGTCGAGGATGCCGGGCTCGTCGAACGCGTGCCCGGCGTCGCCGATGATGCGCAGTTCGGCCTCGGGCCACGCCTTGTGCAGGTCCCACGCGGTCATGACGGGCGTGCAGATGTCGTAGCGGCCCTGCACGATGACGGCGGGGATGTGTCGGAGGCGCGACGAGTCGCGGATGAGCTGCCCCTCCTCCCACCAGCCGCCGTGGCGGAAGTAGTGGTTCTCGATGCGTGCGAACGCCGTCGCGTACTCGGGCGACGTGAAGCGCGCGATCGTCTCGACCTGGGGGAGCAGCGTGATCGTCGACGACTCCCACCGCGACCACGCGATCGCGGCGGTCTGGTGCACGTCGGGATTCGGGTCTTGCAGGAGCCGCCCGTAGGCCTCGATCAGGTGCGCGCGCTCGAGCAAGGGGACGGGCGCGACGAAGTCCTCCCACAGGTCGGGGAAGAGCGCCGACGCGCCGCCCTCGTAGAACCAGTCGAGCTCCGACCGGCGCAGGGTGAAGATGCCGCGCAGCACGATCTCGGTCACCCGCTCGGGGTGCGTCTCGGAGTACGCGAGCGCGAGCGCGCTCCCCCACGAGCCGCCGAACACCTGCCACCGGTCGATGCCGAGGTGCTCGCGCAGCCGCTCCATGTCGGCGACCAGGTGCCACGTCGTGTTCGCCGAGAGGTCGGCGTTCGGCTCGGACGCGTGCGGGATCGACAGCCCGCACCCGCGCTGGTCGAACAGTACGATGCGGTACCGCTCGGGGTCGAACAGGCGTCGGTGGGCGGGAGACGTGCCACCCCCGGGGCCGCCGTGCAGGAAGACGACGGGCTTGCCGTCCCTCGCGCCCGACACCTCCCAGTAGATGTGCTGTCCGTCCCCCACGTCGAGCATGCCGGTTTCCAGCGGCTCGATCTCCGGATAGAGCTCTCGCATGACTGAACGTTACCGGGAGGTGACGCGCGACCGGCGTAGGCTCGGCCCATGGCGGCTACGAAACCGGTCACGATCACCATCACGGGCGCGGGCGGCCAGATCGGCTATGCGCTCCTGTTCCGCATCGCGGCGGGCGACCTGCTCGGCCCCGACACGCGCGTGCGGCTGCGCCTGCTCGAGATCCCGCAGGGTCTCAAGGCGGCCGAGGGCGCGGCGCTCGAGCTGCAGGACGGCGCGTTCGCGCTTCTCGACGCGGTCGACGTGACGGATGACCCGGGGCGCGCCTTCGACGGCGCGAACCACGCACTCCTCGTGGGCGCCCGCCCGCGCACGGCGGGCATGGAGCGCGCCGATCTCCTCAGCGCCAACGGCGGCATTTTCGGTCCGCAGGGCCGGGCCATCAACGATCACGCGGCCGAGGACATCCGGGTCGTCGTGGTCGGCAACCCCGCGAACACGAACGCGCTCATCGCGAAGGAGCATGCTCCGGATGTCCCGGCCGAGCGCTTCTCGGCACTCACCCGCCTCGACCACAACCGCGCCCTCGGGCAGCTCGCAGCCGCGCTCGACGCGCCCGTCGGAGACATCCGGAACGTCGCGGTGTGGGGCAACCACTCGGCGACCCAGTTCCCGGATGTCTCGCACGCGACCGTCGCGGGCATCCCGGTGCCGAACCTGCTCACCACCCGCCTCGAGGGCGCCGACGAGGCGCTGCAGTGGCTCGCCGAGACGTTCATCCCGCGCGTCGCGAACCGCGGCGCCGAGATCATCGAGGTCAAGGGGTCGTCGTCAGTCGCCTCGGCGGCGTCGGCGACGATCGACCACGTGCACGACCTCGTGCTCGGCACGGGCGACCGCGGGTGGACGAGCGCGGGCGTCGTCTCGCACGGCGAGTACGGCGTGCCCGAGGGGCTCGTGTTCTCGTTCCCCGTGACGAGCGCCGGCGACGGCGCCGACTGGGCGATCGCCGAGGGCATCGAGCTCGACGGGTTCGCGCGAAGCCGCATCGACGCGTCGGTCGCCGAACTCGTCGGCGAGCGCGACGCCGTGCGGGCGCTCGGGCTGGTCGGCTAAGGCATCCGCAGCGCGCTGCGCCACCTCCGCAACCCTGCGCCCGCTCAACGGGTGCACCCGCGCGCACGTGGCGCACAGCGAGTGCCCCGAGACATCCGCGTAGGCTTCTCGCATGGCCGAACCGAATCCCGCCGCACGTCGTAAGCAGCTCATCCTCGGGCTCATCGTGGGGCTCGTCGTCGGCATCGGCGTGAGCCTCTGGACGGGGTTCTGGCTGTGGCTGCCCGCGGGCCTCGTCGTGGGCTTCGCGTCGGGCATGCTCCTCAAGCCGCCGGCGCAGTAGGGCTCGGCTGAAACGCCGAAGCGCACCGAGACCTCGTGACCTGGTCTCGATGCGCTTCAGACGGCACCGCCGCGACGACTACTTCTTCTTGCCCTTCTTGGCGAGCGACTTCTCGTGCACGGGCTCCTTGCCCGACGCGCGGAGGTCGGCGTAGTAGGCGCGCGCCTCCTCTTGGCGCTCGAGCTCGATGCCCGTCGCGATCGTCGAGCGGAGGTGCTCGGGCGTGTAGCCGAACGCGTCGACGAGGTCTTGTGCGTGGGGGCGCAGGCGCTCGATGAGGCGGTCGATGTACGCCGTCACGGCCTGTGCGCGCTGCGGCGAGAGGCGGCCGTGGATGAGGTACCACTCGAGGTGCTTCTCGATGAGGCCGAGGCCGAACAGGTCGCGCACCCACGTGACGACCTGCTTGGTGCCCTCGTCTTCGATCTGCTCGAGGCCTCGCGTGAAGGCCTCCCACTGCAGGAGCTCGGCGTGTGCCCGGGCCGCCTCGATGAGGGCGTTCTGGTTGCGGTTGAACACCGCGGCGGCCTCCGCCTTGGGGAGCTTGCGCGCGCTGTTCAGACGGCCGGCGATCTCGGCGATCATCGCCTCGACGCGGTCGGTCAGCATCTCGTGCTGGGTCTCGGTCTCGCGGAGCTCGCTCACCGAGCGGGCCGTCGAGCCGAAGTCGGCGATCGTCTGGCCGAGACGGCGCAGGCCCGTGCCGTGGTAGGCGCGGTCGGCGGTCGACGACACGACGTAGCGGGCCATGGCGCCCGGGCCGGCCTTCGCGAACTGCCGCGAGTAGTCGGTGAGGAGTCGCTTTGCGACGAGCTGGAGGAGCACGTTGTTGTCGCCCTCGAACGTCACGTAGATGTCGAGGTCCTGACGGAGGCCGACGAGGCGGTTCTCGGCGATGAAGCCCGCGCCGCCGCACGCCTCGCGCGCTTCCTGCAGGATGTCGAGCGCGGCCCACGTCGAGAGCGGCTTCAGCGCGGCCGCCATCGTCTCGAGGTCTTCGCGCTCCTGCTCGGTGTCCTTCGTGCCCGAGAACACGCCGTCGAACTTCACGAGGAACTCGTCGTGCGCGAACGTCTGCGCGTACACCGTCGCGAGGCGGGGCAGCAGTCGGCGCTGGTGGCGCCCGTAGTCGAGCAGCACCTCTTCGTCGGTGTCGCTGCCTGCCGTGAACTGGCGGCGCTGGTTGCCGTACGTGATCGCGATCGTGAGGGCCATGGCCGCGGCGGCGGTCGAGGCGCCGTCGAGCGACACGCGGCCCTGCACGAGGGCGCCGAGCATCGTGAAGAAGCGGCGGCCGGGCGAGGAGATCTCGCTCGTGTAGGAGCCGTCGACCGCGACGTCGCCGTAGCGGTTGAGCAGGTTCGTGCGGGGGATGCGCACGTTCGTGAAGTGCAGACGCCCGTTGTCGATGCCGTTGAGCCCGCCCTTGAGGCCGTCGTCGACGCCGCCGACGCCCGGCAGGAACTCGCCGTTCTCGTCGCGGATCGGCACGTAGAAGCAGTGCACGCCGTGGTTGACGCCGTTGGTGATGAGCTGCGCGAAGACGGTCGCGGCCTTGCCGTGGAGGCCCGCGTTGCCGAGGAACTCCTTCCACGCGCCGCGGAACGGCGTGTGGATGACGAACTCCTCGGTCTCGGGGTCGTAGGTCGCGGTCGTGCCGATCGAGGCGACGTCGGAGCCGTGGCCGATCTCGGTCATGGCGAACGCGCCGGGCACCTCGAGCGAAAGGATGCCGGGGAGGAACTCGTCGTGGTTGCGCTTCGTGCCGAGCTGGAGCACGGCCGAGCCGAAGAGCCCCCACTGCACGCCCGCCTTGATCTGGAGGCTCGGGTCGGCGACGACGAGCTCTTCGAACGCCGTGATGTTGCCGCCCTGGTCTTCGGATCCGCCGAACTCCTTCGGGTAGGCGCGCTGCACAGCGCCCTCGCCGACGAGGATGTGGAGCTGCCCGAGGACCCGCTCGCGGTGCTCGGCCATCGAGAGACCCTCGACGCGCTGGAGCTCGGGGCGCGCGGCGCGCGCTCGCGCCGCGAGGCGGATGTCGGCCCACGTGCCGAGGAGCTGCCGGCCGAGCTTGGCGGTGTCGATCTTCGGCGCAGCGGGGGCGCCGGTCGATCGAGCGGCGCCGGGCGTCGAGGCGGCGGGGCGCCCCTCTGCACCGGGCGTGGTCGCCTCGGGCTTCGCAGTCTTCTCGGTGCGGGGTGCGGTGTCCACCATGTCGTCCTCCTCGAGCGGTCGTGGCCGTCTTCCAACGTACGACGCACGGCGTCGGGCCGGAAACGGTCGGTCAGGACCCGACAAACCGGCGGCGTCGGGCCTCGACCGGAGTTGCGTGATCCTACAAAGTCGGGTCGTCGGGTTTTACGACAGTCAACAAGGGCGGATGCCTCGCGCCCGGCGCGCGGCACGAACCATCCGGATGCCTCGCGGCCGCCCTACGACCGGAAGAACTCGTTCGCCCGACGCGACCAGAGGAAGATCAGCACGATCACCGAGATGAGGATGCCGAACCACTCCCCGACCGCCGTCGGGCTCGACGCGTAGGCGATCGCGAGGAAGAGCGAGCCGAGGATCGAGAGCACCTGCAGGATCGTCACGATCATGCGCGCCGCGGCGTTGCCGCGCAGCAGGCCGCCCGCGACGATGACGGTCAACAGGCCGATGATGATCGACCCGATGCCCGCCGCGATGAGTGTGCCGAGATTGCCGTACTCGTCGACGATCG
The DNA here is from genome assembly GCF_004135405.1 of Agromyces protaetiae. Classification (NCBI taxonomy): domain Bacteria; kingdom Bacillati; phylum Actinomycetota; class Actinomycetes; order Micrococcales; family Microbacteriaceae; genus Agromyces; species Agromyces protaetiae. Next base: position 1,387,254 of record NZ_CP035491.1, on the reverse strand, counting down.
CTTTGACGGGCGAGAACACGAGCATGAGCGTGCCCGCGAGGATGTCGAGCGCTCCCGAGATCCACGCGAAGACCGCGACGATCGTGACGCCGGCGGGGCGCGGGGCGGCCATCAGACGTCCTTCCGGGCGTCGGGCGTCTCGGGGACATCGGGCAGATCAGTGATGTCGGGCACGTCGGGACTCCTCGAAAGGTCGGGTTGGTCGGGCGCGAGGCCCCTGAAGAATCGCGAGGCGTCGGGCGTCCAGATGAGCCAGATGATCGCGATCGCGATGAGCGCGCTGATCGCCTCGTTCCAGATGTTCGCCCCCAGGAAGACGAGCAGGATCGAGAGCGCGAGGCCGACGACCTCGACGACCGTCACGGCGATGCGTGCGATCGGGTTGCCGACCCACAGGCCGACACCGACGATCGCCGCGATGACGCCGAGCAGGAGCGAGCCGACCCCGAACGTCACCACGAGGGCCGTTCCGCCCAGGGCTTCGACGACGTCGGGGTCTTGCGGGACGATGAGCAGCAGGAGCCCCGCGAGCACGTCGAACAAGGCGCCGAGCCAGACGAGCACCGCCACGAGCGTGACGCCCGGCGGACGTCGGAGATCGAAGTCGTGCGCCATGAGCCCCCCTCGCTCGGTCGCATGCGGTTCTCGGTCGCATTCGGCGCTCGGCGCGGTGGTTCGGCGCCGCTTCCGGATGCCTCGCTGAGGTCAGCGTATCGGCGCGCGGTGCGCGAGCGCACCTGTCGCGCGAGTCTCAGTGCGCGGCGACGACCCGCAGCACTGCCTCGCCGTACGCCTCGCGCTTCTTCGCCCCGATGCCCGTGATGGCGTCGAGGTCGGCGAGGCTCGCGGGCTTCGCCGTCGCGACCGCCCGCAGGGTCGCGTCGCCGAAGACGATGTAGGCGGGCACGCCCTGCTCTTTCGCCTCGCCCGCGCGCCACGCGCGGAGCGCCTCGAAGAGCTCGGCCTGCGCGTGCTCGAGGTCGGCTGCGGCGGGTGCCGCCGCGCGACGCGACGAGCCGCGCACGGGTCGGTCGGGCTCGGTGCGGAACGCGACCGTGTGCTCGCCCGCGAGGACGGCACCGGATGCCTCGGTGAGCGCGAGCACGCCGTACTCGCCGACCGACTGCAGCAGGCCCTGCGCGAGCAGCTGCCGTACGACGCCCCGCCACTGCGGGTCGGAGAGGTCGTCGCCGATCCCGAACGTCGCGAGCGAGTCGTGCCCGTACTGCTCGACGCGCGGCGTCCGCTTGCCGCGCAGGATGTCGACGAGGTGCCCCGCGCCGTACCGCTGACCGCGCTCGCGCTGGAGGCGCACGATCGTCGACAGGAGCTTCTGGCTCGCGACCGTGCCGTCCCATGAGGCGGGCGGCTCGAGGCACGTGTCGCAGTTGCCGCACGGCGCGCTCTGCTGCCCGAAGTAGGCGAGGAGGTTCTGGCGGCGGCACGAGACCGTCTCGCACAGCGCGAGCATGGCGTCGAGGTGCGCGGTGAGCCGCCGCTTGAACGCGAGGTCGCCCGGGCTCTCGTCGATCATGCGGCGCTGCTGCACGACGTCTTGCAGGCCGTAGGCGAGCCACGCCGTCGCCGGCTGCCCGTCGCGGCCGGCACGCCCCGTCTCTTGGTAGTACCCCTCGACCGACTTCGGCAGGTCGACGTGGGCGACGAAGCGCACGTCGGGCTTGTCGATGCCCATGCCGAACGCGATCGTCGCGACGACCACCACGCCGTCTTCGCGCAGGAACCGCTCTTGCGTGCGCCGCCGCACGCCCGCGTCGAGGCCCGCGTGGTACGGCATCGCGTCGACGCCGTGCTGGCGGAGGTAGTCGGCGAGCTTCTCGGTGCTCGCGCGCGACAGCGCGTAGACGATGCCCGCGACCGCGTTGCCGTCGGCGTCGCGCCCCTCGCTCTTCACGAAGTCGAGCAACTGCTTGCGCACCTCGATCTTCGGCGCGATGCGGTACTGGATGTTCGGCCGGTCGAAGCTCGCGACGAAGTGCTCAGCCCGTTCGAGCGAGAGCCGCTCGGTGATCTCTTTGTGGGTCGCCTCGGTCGCCGTCGCCGTGAGCGCGATGCGCGGCACGTCGGGCCAGCGCTCGGCGAGGCCCGAGAGCGCGAGGTAGTCGGGCCGGAAGTCGTGCCCCCACTGCGACACGCAGTGCGCCTCGTCGATCGCGAAGAGCGCGATGCGCCCGCGTTCGAGGAGGCGCAGCGTCGGCTCGGTATTGAGCCGCTCGGGGGCGACATACAGGAGGTCGAGCTCGCCCGCGAGATACGCCCGCTCGACCTCGGCGCGCTCGAACGACTGCTGGCTCGAGTTGAGGTAGGCGGCGCGCACGCCGTTGCGCACGAGCGCGTCGACCTGGTCGTGCATGAGCGCGATGAGGGGCGACACGACGATGCCCGTGCCCTCGCGGAGGAGCGCGGGAATCTGGTAGCAGAGGCTCTTGCCGCCGCCCGTCGGCATGAGCACGACGGCGTCGCCGCCGCCAGCGACCTGGTCGATGATCGCAGCCTGCTCGCCGCGGAACGCGTCGTACCCGAACACGTCGCGGAGCGCGTCGAGCGCCGTCGCGTACCGCGCGGGCGCGACGCCGAGACGAGCGGCGGATGCCACGGCAGCACCGGATGCTGCGCCCGCACGCCGCACCGGCGACGACGCGCCGGCGGGAGGCATCCACTCGTCCGGCGGCGGAGCCGCCCACTCGTCGTCGGGAGGCACGAGCGCGTCGACGTCCCACGGGACCTCGTCGAAGTCGTGGAAGGGGGCGGGCTCGTCGGTCATCCCGTCGAGTGTAACGACGGTCGGCGACATGCCGACCGGGCGCGGACGCTACAGCCGCACGACCTCGGTGACCCGCACGACCGCTTCGCCCTCCTCGGCCGAGGCGACGAGGTCGACCTCGGCGCGGATGCGCCAGTCGTGGTCGTGGGCAGGGTCGTCGATCGTCTGCTCGACGACCCAGCGGCCGGCCGAGGCATCCGTCTCGTCGATCGACACCAGCCTCGGCGAGCGCGCCGCCGCGTCGACGCCGATCGAGTCGTGCTCGTCGTAGTAGCGGTCGAGCACATCGGGCCAGCCCACGTCGGGGTCGAGTTCGGCGAGTTCGTCGTCGCGTTCGAGGGCGGCCAGTTGCACCCGGCGGAACAGCTCGTTGCGCACGAGCACCGTGAACGCGCGGCGGTTGGTCACGACCGACGGCGGCGCGGGCGGCACGACGGCCGCCTCTTCGCCGTCGTGGTGGAGGGTCGGATCGACGAGTTCGGCCCACTCGTCGACGAGCGACGAGTCGACCTGGCGCACGAGCTCGCCGAGCCACTCGATGAGGTCGTGGAGCTCGTCGTCCTTCGCCTCGTCGGGCACGGTCTGGCGGATGGCACGGAACGCGTCGGACAGGTAGCGCAGCACGAGCCCTTCGCTGCGGGCCAGCTGGTAGAGCGACACGTACTCGCCGAACGTCATCGCCCGCTCGAACATGTCGCGCACGACCGACTTCGGCCGCAGCTCGAAGTCGCGCACCCACGGCTGGCTCGACGCGAACGTCTCGAACGCGTGCGCGAGGAGGTCGCCGAGCGGCTTCGGGTAGGTGACCTCTTCGAGGAGGGCCATCCGCTCCTCGTACTCGATGCCGTCTTGCTTCATGGCGGCCACAGCGTCGCCGCGCGCACGGAACTCCTGCTGCGAGAGGATCGGCCGCGGGTCGTCGAGGGTCGACTCGATGATCGAGACGACGTCGAGCGCGTACTGACCCGTCCCCTGCTCGCTCGTCTCGGGGTCGAGCAGTTCGATCGCGGCGAGCGCGAACGGCGAGAGCGGCTGGTTGAGGGCGAAGTTCGGCTGCAGGTCGACCGTGAGCGAGAGCCTCACTCCCAGGGGTCCGGCCGTGGCATCCGGTTCGAGGACGACGACCTGCGCGTCGCGCAGCGTGCGCAGGATCTCGAGCGCGCGACGCGCGAGCGCGAAGCGACGGGCGCGCGGTTCGTGGTTGTCGAAGACGAGCGAGCGGATGTCTCCTGCGACGTCTCCTCCGCGGGCGATGACGTTGATGAGCATCGCCGCCGACAGCTTCAACTGCGGCACGAGCGCTTCGGGCTCGGCCGCGATGAGCCGATCGAACGAGCCCTCGCCCCAGGTCACGAACCCTGCGGGCGCCTTCTTGCGCACGATCTTCTTGAGCTTCTTGGGGTCGTCGCCCGCCTTGCGCACGGCCTGCTCGTTCTCGATCTCGTGCTCGGGCGCGAGCACGACGACCGTGCCCGCCGTGTCATAGCCGGCCCTCCCGGCACGCCCCGCGATCTGGTGGAACTCGCGCGCACTGAGCTGGCGCATCTTCTGTCCGTCGAACTTCGTGAGCGCCGTCACGAGCACCGTGCGGATCGGTACGTTGATGCCGACGCCGAGGGTGTCGGTGCCGCAGATGACCTTGAGGAGTCCGCGCTGGGCGAGGGTCTCGACGAGCCGGCGGTAGCGCGGAAGCATCCCCGCATGGTGCACGCCGATACCCGCCCGCACGAGCCGCGAAAGCGTCTTGCCGAAGGCCGTCGTGAACCGGAACCCGCCGATCGCGTCGGCGATCTCGTCGCGCTGCTCGCGCGTGACGACACGGATCGACGAGAGCGCTTGCGCGCGCTCCATGGCCGCCGCCTGCGAGAAGTGCACGATGTAGACGGGCGCCTGCTTCGTGTCGAGGAGCTCTTCGACCGTCTCTTGCACGGGCGTCTTCGCGTAGTGGTAGCTCAGCGGCACGGGCCGTTCGACTCCCGTGACCTCGGCGACCTCGCGTCCCGTGCGGCGCTCGAGGTCTGCCACGATCGTCGACACATCGCCGAGGGTCGCCGACATGAGCAGGAATTGCGCGCGCTTCAGCACGAGGAGCGGCACCTGCCACGCCCAGCCGCGGTCGGGGTCGCCGTAGTAATGGAACTCGTCCATGACGACCTGGTCGACGGGGGCATCGGGGCCCTGTCGCAACGCGAGGTTCGCGAGGATCTCGGCCGTGCAGCACACGATCGGCGCATCGGCGTTGACCGAGGAGTCGCCCGTCACCATGCCGACGTTCGCGGCGCCGAAGATCTCGACGAGCTGGAAAAACTTCTCGGACACGAGCGCCTTGATGGGCGCCGTGTAATAGGTGCGCCCGCCGCGCGCGACGGCGGTCGCGTGGGCTGCGACGGCGACGAGCGACTTGCCCGTGCCCGTCGGCGTCGACAGGATGACGTGCTGCCCCGACACGAGCTCGATGACGGCCTCGTCTTGCGCGGGGTAGAGCGAGAGCCCGCGGTCTTCGGCCCACGAGACGAACCCGTCGTAGAGGGCGTCGGGGTCGGCGTCGCGCCCCTCGGGGAGGCGGGACAGGAGCGGCTCGGTCACAGGGTCGAGTCTGCCGCACGCACGATGCCTGCGCGCTCGACGGCGGCACGCTCGATCGCCGCGCGCGCGAGGAGCGTGACGGCGTCGACGATGACGGTGCGCCGCTCGGCGATGCGATCGGGCCCGTCGCCGACCATCTGGCGGTCGAGCTGCGGCAGCACAGGGAACGCGTTCACGAGCGAGACGATGGTGAGGAGGAGTTCGCCCGCCGCGCGGCGGTCGACGCCCGGGAGCATCGATTGCAGCACGCCGACCTTGGTCTCGTTGTATTCGAACCTCGACGCGGGCGACTCGTCGCGCCCGACCTCGAGCCCCTCCCAGAAGATGAGGCGCGGGATGGTCTGGTCGGCCAGGTGGTGGTCGTAGAGTCGCCCCGCGTAGTCGGCGACGGCGTCGGCCCCGACGGATGCCTCGGGGTCGGCGCCGGGGTCGCCGGCGTCGAGGCGCATCGGCACTTCGTCGACGAGGCTTGTGAGCCGGGTCTCGAGGACGGCGCGGAGGAGCGCGGCCTTGTTGCCGAAGTACTGGTAGATGCGTTCTTTGTTGACCCCGGCCGAGGCTGCGATGCGGTCGACACGGGCGCCGGCGAGCCCGTGCTCGCTGAACTCGGCGGTCGCGGCGTCGAGCAGGAGCCGCTTGGTGCGCTCGGTGTCCCAGGCCATGCCCCGATCTTAGCCAATTCCAACTGAGTAGTTGCGGAATATCCGAGCGCGTGATTCAATTACAACCATTCAGTTGCAACTATTCAGTTGGATACTGGGCGATCGCCCGACGCACTCTTCGAAAGGACGCTCCCATGAGCGACATCACCACCGCCCCGACCGCGCCGCCCTCGGTGCACGTGCGCGCCGTCATCACGTGGCTCGCGATCTTCCCGCTCGTCTCGATCGGCATGATCCTGCTCGCGCCCGTGTCGGAGTCGTGGCATCCGATCCTCCGCGCGCTCCTCCTGACCGCTCTCGTGGTCCCGACCGCCGTCTACCTCGTCGTCCCGCAGCTCATGCGCGCCTACGGCGCGACCAGGCGCGCCGCGGCGAAGCGCCGCACGGCACGCGTCTGACCCCTGGCCGACACGCTGAGAGCCGGCGTCCGCCCGACATACGGGTACAGGCGGAGCCGGCTCTCTGAATCGCTTCTCCGTCGACAGTTCCCCCCGGCAGCGGCGGCGATCGCGATGCATCCGAAGCTACCCGCGTGCGCAAGCCGCGGGGATCAGGGACAACCCTGAACCTCGGCCGCCGGTCGATCGCGGAGCTCGTCGGCCCCGCTCAGCCGAGCGAGCCGCCGAGCAGCAGCGCGATGACGAACAGCACGGGCAGCGACCCCGCCGTCGTCAGGAACACCGTGTCGCGCGCGACCGTCTCTGCGGTCTCATACCGCTGCGAGAACACGAACACGTTCTGCGCGGTCGGCAGCGCCGCGAGCACGGTGACGGCGTAGAGGTCGTGCCCCGAGAGCCCGAATACGAACGAGCCGATCGCCCACGCGGCCGCCGGCATCGCGAGGAGCTTCAGGGTCGTCGCGAGCAGGATGTCTCGCCGCGTGCCCCTCGCCGACAGGATCCGCTGCCCGTACAGCGACATTCCGAACGAGATGAGCATGATCGGCACGGCCGCGTGGCCGATGAGCGCGACGGGCTCCGACACGAGCGGCGGCAGGTCGAGCCCCGACACCGCCACGATCACGCCGAGGAGCGACCCGAGGATGATCGGGTTCAGGAGCGTCGAGCGCACGATCGCGGCGAACGACGTGCGCCCCTCGACCGTCGCGCCGAGCACCGCGAGCCCGACGGGCGCGAAGAGCAGCAACTGCAGCAGCACGATGGGCGCCGAGTAGGCGGCGTCGCCCAGCATGTACACGGCGATCGGGATGCCGAAGTTGTTCCCGTTGACGTACCCCGACGAGAGCGACCCGATGACCGTGTGCGCGAGCGTGCGCCGCCACACGAGCAGGGCGACGAGCGCGAAGATCGCCATCATCGACAGCGCCGCGAGCGCCGACACGGGCAGGAGCGCCGAGAACAGCGACGCGACGTCGGCCTCGGACAGCACCGAGAACAGCAGGAACGGCGCGAGGATGTTGAACGTCAGGCTCGCGAGCACCGTGCGGGCCTCGCCGCGCAGCACACCCGTGCGCGCGCCGATCCAGCCGACGAACACGGCGAGCACGATGACGGCGAAGCCCGTGAGGATGTCGATCACAGGCGACCGCAGACGGTACCGGGGCGGGGGCTGCGAGACATCCGTTCCAGCGTACGCCCGCGAACGCGCCCACCCTGTGGATGAGCGCCCGAGCGGGCTTCGCAACCGCTGCTAGGCTCGCGCGGATGCCTCCCGCCGACCTCGCCCGCACACTCGAACGGGCGCGGTGGTCGCTCATGGCGCAGTTCGCGATCTTCGGCCTGTTCATGGCCTCGTGGACGAGCCGGATGCCCTCCATCAAGGAAGCGCTCGGGGTCTCCGCCCTGCAGCTCGGGTCGCTCCTCATCGTCGGCGGACTCGGGTCGCTCCTCGGGGCAGTCACGATCGGCGCCGTCGTGGCCCGGTTCGGCACGCGCGTGTCGCTCGCGGCCGGGGCCGTCGGCAACGTCGTCGGGTTCGGCCTTCTCGCGCTCTCGACCGAACTCGGCTCGGTGCCGCTCTTCCTCGTCGGCGCGTTCCTCAACGGCTGCTGCGGCGCCCTCGTCAACGTGCCCATCAACGTCAACGCCGCAGCCGTCGAGCAGCGGCTCGAGCGGTCGGTGCTCGCGCAGTTCCACGCCGCGTTCTCGATCGGGGCCGCGGCGGGCGCGGCCGTCGCCGCCGGATTCTCGGCCCTCGGCGTGCACGTCGCCGTGCAGGTCGCCGTCGTGACCCTCGTGCTCACCGCACTCAGGTTCCGGCTGCTGCGCCCCTCGACGGTCTTCACGACGGAGCTCGCGGCGGGTGAGACATCCGGGGCCTCCACGAAACCGAAGCGCGGCGACCGCGCCGCCGTGCGCGCCGCCCTCGCGGCGTGGCTCGAGCCGCGCACGCTCCTCCTCGGGGTGGTGCTGCTCGCCGCCTCGCTCGCCGAAGGCTCGGCGACGACCTGGCTCTCGCTCGCGGTGGTCGACGGCTACGGAACGACCGAGTCGGTCGCGGCGATGGCCTACGCGACGTTCGTCGGCGCGATGACCGTGTTCCGGTTCTTCGGCGGGCGGCTCATCGACCGCTTCGGCCGCGTCCTCGTGCTGCGAGCGTCGGGCGTCTCGGCCCTCGTCGGCATCGCCTGCTTCGTCTTCGGTCCGAACCTCGTCGTCGCGTGGCTCGGCATCCTGCTCTGGGGCTGCGGCGCCGCGCTCGGCAACCCCATCGCGATCACCGCCGCGAGCGACGACCCTGAGAAGGCGGGCCCGCGCGTCTCGGTCGTCACGTCGTTCTCGACGATCTCCTCGCTCGCGGCTCCGCCGCTCCTCGGCCTGCTCGCCGACGCCGTCGGCCCCCACCGCGCGCTCCTCGCGATCGCCGCGGTCGTCGTCGTGAGCCTGTCGGTCGCGGGGCAGGTGCGTCGGCGCCCGCCGGCCGCGATCGCGGAGGCCGAGGCATCCGCTTCCTCGCACGACCGCTCACGCGTCGAGGAGAAGTCGCTGCTACCAGCGCGGGTGGATGGCCGCCCGCAGCTCGCGGTCGTACAGTTCGCGCACACCCTCGAAGAACGACTCGGGCAGGTCGAGCGACCCGGCGGCGGCGTTCGCGCGCGCCTGCTCGGGGTTGCGCGCGCCCGGAATGACGGTCGAGACGCCGTGCTGCGCGGCGATCCACGCGAGTGCGACCTGTGCCGTCGAGGCTTGCGGCGCCGCATCGCGCGCAAGCGCCGCGAACTCGGCGGCCGCGCGCACGCCCGTCGCATAGTCGACGCCCGAGAACGTCTCGCCGACGTCGAACGCCTCGCCGTGGCGGTTGTAGGTGCGGTGGTCGTTCGCCGCGAACGTCGTCTCGAGCGTGTAGCGGCCCGTCAGCAGACCGCTCGCGAGCGGCACGCGCGCGATGATGCCGACGCCTGCCGCGGCAGCGGCGGGCAGCACCTCGTCGAGCGGCTTCAGGCGGAAGGCGTTGAGGATGATCTGCACGGTCGCGACGTTCGGCCGGGCGATCGCGAGGAGCGCCTCCTCGACGGTCTCGACGCTCACGCCGTAGTTCGCGATCGCGCCGTCCGCGACGAGGGTGTCGAGCGCGTCGAACACGACGTCGTCGCGGTAGACGGCCGTCGGCGGGCAGTGCAGCTGCACGAGGTCGAGCGTGGTGACGCCGAGGTTCTTCCGCGAGCGGTCGGTCCACGCGCGGAAGTGCTCGAGGACGTAGTTCTCGGGTACCTGCGGCACCCGCCTCCCCATCTTGGTCGCGACCGTCACGCCCGAGTCGGGGTTCGCGGCGAGCCAGCGGCCGATGATCGCCTCGCTGCGGCCGTCGCCGTAGACGTCGGCCGTGTCGAACACCGTGACGCCCGCGGCGTGCGCCGCGTCGAGCACCGCGAGCGCGTCGGCTTCGTCGACATCGCCCCAGTCGGCGCCGAGCTGCCACGTGCCGAGACCGATCACTGAAACCGTGCGGCCGGTGCGGCCGAGGGTGCGCGTCTGCATGGAGTCGAGCCTAGGCGTCAGGCGAATCGCGGCGGCGCCGCCTGCACGGCCTGCCACCCGTATGAGACCGCGCATGCGCGGAGCGCGGTGAATCCCGCGTCGCGCAATGCGTCTCGGACGGCCTCGTCGCCGGGGGTTCCGGCGAGCCCACCGCCGTAGACGACCCACGTGGGCGCGCTCACGCCGCACTCGAGGAGCCACGCCGAGAGTCCGTCGAGCTGGTCGTAGGTCTGCACGACCGTGACGACGACCCCGGCATCCCACGGGAGCGCGCGGTCGAGGCCGTCGAGCGCGTCGGCGAGTTCGGGGATCGCGAGGTCGCCGCGGACGGCGACCGCGACGTCGGGGCTGAGACCCATCCGCTCGGCGAGGCGCGACTCGCGCACCGATCTCGATTGGACTGCGATGCCCGGCGTCTTCGATTCCCCCATCAGAACCCCCCGGGTCATCTTCGCCCGATCGCGGCCCCGTCGCAATGGAGAATCGACGAATGGACGTCATATCTCGCGATCCGGGGGTGCTGCCCTCCGGATCGGCACGGGATTCGATGGAGATCAGGTCGAAATCGGCACGGCTCTCCCGCCCACGGTGATGCCGCCCACGGGCGGGATCGAGACCTCGAGCACGCCCGGTCGGCCGACGTGGCGCCCCTGGTGGATGCGGATGCGCGCGGGCGGCGCGACCGCGCCGATCGCGCGCAGGTATCCGCCGGTTGCGGCAGCCGCCGACCCGGTCGCGGGGTCTTCGGCGATGCGGCCGACCGGGAAGATGTTGCGCGCCTCGAACTCGACCGTGCCGTCGGCACCCGCGCCGTCGGCGCCCTCTCCCAGCTCGCGCAGCACAGTGATCGTCGCAGGCCAGCCTTCGGCATCCATCAGCGCGCGGGCCGCGACGGGGTCGAACGAGAGTCCGTCGAAGTCGACGGCGTCTGCGACGACGACCACGGGATGCGGGTTCCCCGCGAACGCGAGCCGCGGCGGATAGCGCGGATCGAGCGCGGACGCCGGCAGCCCGATGAGGTCGAGCACGCGCGCGAGCACGTCGTCGTCGAGTTCGGACACGCTCGGCTCGACGCTCGTGAACGCGGCTTCGACCCCGTCGGGCGTCGCCTCGGTCTCGATGACGACCTCGCCCACGGGTGTCGCGAACCGCAGCCGCCCGGCGCCCTCGCGCTCGGCGAGGACGACGGCCGTCGCGATCGTCGCGTGCCCGCAGAACGGCACCTCGGCGATGGGCGAGAAGTACCGGATGCTCCGTGCGCCGTCGGCCGTCTCGCCCGTCACGAACGCGGTCTCGGCGTAGTCGACCTCGGCCGCGATGCGCTGCATCGCGGCGGCGTCGAGGGCGGCCGCCTCGAGCACGATGCCCGCGGGGTTGCCGCCCTCGGGGTCGTTCGTGAACGCCGCGTAGCGGAGGATCTCGGGGTCCATGCGGCGATCCTGTCACGGACCGCCGACACGCGGCGCCGCGCCCGAGACATCCGGCCCCGGGACATCCTGGCCCCGAGACATCCGCTTCGCTCAGGCGGCGACCGCGACCAGCCCGTCGAGCCGCTCGTACCCCTCGCTGAGCCCGCGGTCCATGCCCGACGCGACCATCGCGTCGCGCGCCTCGACGCTCGGATAGGTCGAGTGGCCGACGAGCCGCGTGCGGCCGTCGCCCAGGTCTTCGAAGCGCATCGTCTCGATCGCGACGAGGTCGGGCGCGCCCTCGAACTCGAACGTCTGCACGGCGAACTCGTTCTCGCGCACGGTGTGGAAGGTGCCGTGGAAGCCCCACTCGGCGCCCTCGGGTTCGCGGTGGGTGTAGCGGTAGCCGCCGTGGGTCGTGAAGTCCCACTCGTCGATGCGCATCTCATAGCCGTTCGGCCCGAGCCACTGCCGCACGAGCTCGGGCTCGGCGTGCGCGCGGAAGACGGCCTCGACGGGCGCATCGAACTCGCGCGTGAAGAAGATGAACGGAACGCCCTCGGGCGCTTCGATCGTGACGGGGTTCGTCATCGTTCCTGCTCCTGATCTGAATCGGTGGCGGTGCCGAGCAGCGCGTCGAGCGTGCGGTACCGCTGTTCGTGGACGAGCCGGTAGCGGTCGATCCACGAGGTGAGCGCTTCGAGCGCTGCGGGGTCGAGGTGCACGGGCCGGCGCTGGGCGTCGCGCGTGCGCGTGACGAGGCCGGCGTGTTCGAGCACCTGGATGTGCTTCGAGACCGCCTGTTTGGTGATCTCGAAGGGCTCGGCGAGGTCGTTGACGGTGGCCGGGCCGCGGCTCAGGCGGGCGATGATGCGGCGTCGCACGGGGTCGGCGAGCGCTTGGAAGGCGCGGTCGAGCCGTTCGTCGGCGTTCGGTTCCGCATTCATCAACCTGGTCCTTTATCAACTGTTTGATTGATTACAAGCTACGCCCGCACGGAAGCGCAGTCAAGGGTTCACGAGCATTTCTCACGGACTGGCGCGGATGTCTCGCCTGCACCTTTCGGATGCCTCCACGCGCGACGAGAATCACCCTCGTGCGCGCCGCGGCGCACCCCGCGCCGCCGCGCACCGATCGGAGGAGCACTCACATGTCGGTCCTGCTCAACCCCTACCTCAACTTCGACACGAACGCCCGCGAGGCGCTCGAGTTCTACTACGGCGTCTTCGGCGGCGAGCTCTCGATCATGACGTTCGCCGAGGGCGGCCAGAGCCAAGGCCCCGACGACGCCGATCTCGTCATGCACGGCCAGCTCACGACGGCGACGGGTCAGACGCTCATGGCGTCCGACGCCCCGCCCGGGATGCCCGTCGAGGCGTACGGCGGCTTCTCGGTCTCGCTCTCGGGCGACGACGACGCGACGCTGCGCGGGTACTGGGCGGGCCTCCTCGAGGGCGGCACTGCGGTGCTTCCGCTCGAGGTCGCGCCGTGGGGCGACGCGTTCGGCATGGTCGCCGACAAGTACGGCGTCACGTGGATGGTGAACATCACGGGCGCCGCGGGCTGACGCGCCCGAGGCATCCTGAATGCGCTCTCGAAGTCGCGCGAATCGTCGCCACCGCGACGCAATGCCGACCATTCGCGCGACTTCGAAAGTGGAGGCGCGACGTGCGCGCCTACGCGACCGGCGCGGGCGCCTCGTGGAGCGCGCGCACCACGGGCGCGAGCTCGGGCTGCTCGCACGCCTCGTCGAGCACACGCTCGAGCGCTTCGTCGTGCACGGGCCTGGCGCGTTCGTAGAGTTCGCGCCCTGACGGCGTGAGCTCGGTGTAGATGCCGCGGCGGTCGTCTGCGCACAGCACCCGGGTCAGGAGCCCGCGGTCTTCGAGTCGGTTGACGAGCCGGGTGGTCGCGCTCGGACTGAGGGCGGCGGCACGCGCGAGCTGCTGCATGCGCATGTGCCAGCCGTCCTGGCGGTCGAGGGCGTCGAGCACGGTGTACTCGACGACGGAGAGGTCGGCGGATGCCGCGAGCGCTCGTTCGAGTTCGGACTCGATGAGTCCGTGCAAGGCGGCGAGCGTGCGCCAGCCCTGCGCGCGCACTTCGACGGCGTCGTCGGCGATGCCCATGTCGTCCTCCTGTCGTGCCGGTCGAGCGGTCACGTCGAGCGCGACGGACGCCGCGCGGCAACTAGTTGCTTGCGCTTTCTATTTGCGTGTGCAACTATTAGTCCCGCACCCGCAATAGTCGGCGTCTGCAACTATCCCACCCAGTGTAACGCAGGAGCGCACTCTCATGCCTCTCGGTCTCATCGCCCTCGCCATCGGCGGGTTCGGCATCGGACTCACCGAATTCGTCATCATGGGCCTTCTGCCCCAAGTCGCCGCGAGCTTCGGGGTCACCGAAGCCGCCGCAGGCTGGCTCATCTCGGGCTACGCCCTCGCCGTCGTCGTGGGCGCCCTCGGCCTCACGGCCGCCACCACGCGCCTCCCCCGCAAGCCCGTGCTCATGGGCCTCCTCGTCCTCTTCATCGCGGGCAACGCGATCTCGGCGCTCGCGCCGACCTACGAGGTCATGCTCTCGGGCCGCATCCTCGCCGCCCTCTGCCACGGCGCGTTCTTCGGCATCGGCTCGGTCGTCGCCGCCTCCCTCGTCGCGAAGGAGAAGCAGGCCGCCGCGATCGCCGTCATGTTCACGGGTCTCACGGCCGCCAACGTCCTCGGCGTGCCCTTCGGCACCTTCCTCGGCCAGCAGTTCGGCTGGCAGTCGACGTTCTGGGCGATCTCGGGCATCGGCGTCGTCGCCCTCGCGGGGCTCTGGCTGCTCGTGCCGAAGGCGCCCGCGGCGAGCGGCAGCGGCCCCGAGGCATCCGCCCCCGCCCCGAGCCTCCGCCTCGAGCTCGGCGCCTTCAGGTCGGGACAGGTGTGGCTCTCGCTCGTCGTGACCGTCCTCGGCTTCGGCGGCATGTTCGGCGCGTTCACCTACATCGCCTACACCCTCACCGAGGTCGGCGGCTTCGCCGCGGGCGCGGTGCCGTGGCTCCTCGTGCTCTTCGGCGGCGGCCTCTTCGTCGGCAACTGGGTGGGCGGCAAGCTCGCCGACCGGTCGATCGACGGCACCCTCGTCGGCTTCATCGCCGCCCTCGTCGTCGTGCTCGCCCTGTTCGGCGCGCTCGCGTCGTCGCAGCCCGCGACGATCGTGCTCCTCGCCCTCATGGGCGGGTTCGGGTTCGGCACGGTGCCGGGCCTCCAGAGCCGCATCATGCGCTACGCGTCGGGCGCGCCGACCCTCGCCTCGGGCGCCAACATCGCGGCGTTCAACCTCGGCAACGCGCTCGGCGCGTGGGCCGGCGGCGTCGCGATCGCCGCGGACCTCGGCTACACCTCGCCGATCTGGGTCGGCGCCGCGATCACGGCCGCTGCGCTCATCGTCATGATCGCGGCCGCGGTCGCGGCGCGACGCGCGTCGGCCGGTTCGTCGAGCGCTTCGGATGCCCCGGGCGCCACGCCTGCCGCCGTGACCGGCGCGGTCGCGGCATCCGCCCACTGAGCTTCAACCCCACCCCACGAAAGGAACCATCCATGACCGAACTCGTCACCGTCCCCGAGATCGAACTGCACACGGGCATCCGGATGCCCCAGCTCGGCTTCGGCGTCTTCCAGGTGCCGAACGACGAGACCGAGGCCGCCGTCGCGACCGCGATCGCCGCGGGCTACCGCAGCATCGACACGGCCGCGATCTACGGCAACGAAGAAGGCGTCGGTCGCGCGATCGCGAAGGCGGATGTCTCGCGCGACGACCTGTTCGTCACGAGCAAGGTGTGGAACAGCGACCAGGGCTACGACGAGACGCTCCGCGCATTCGACGTCTCGCTCGGCAAGCTCGGGCTCGACGTGCTCGACCTCTACCTCATCCACTGGCCGACCGCGCGGAACGACCGCTACGTCGACACCTGGCGAGCCCTCGAGCGACTCCGCGCCGACGGCAGGGTGCGCGCGATCGGCGTCTCGAACTTCGAGCCCGCGCACCTCGACCGCATCGTTCAGGAGACGGGCGTCGTGCCCGTCGTCAACCAGGTCGAACTCCACCCCGCCTTGCAGAACCGCGCCGTGATCGCCGCCAACGACGCCCTCGGTATCGTGACCGAGGCGTGGAGCCCGCTCGCGCAGGGCGCCGTGCTCGGCGAGGCATCCATCGTCAGGGTCGCCGAGCGCCACGGCCAGACGCCCGCGCAGGTCGTGCTGCGCTGGCACCTGCAGCAGGGCCGCGTCGTCATCCCCAAGTCGGTGACGCCCGCACGCATCGCCGAGAACCTCGACGTGTTCGGCTTCGATCTCGACGCCGACGAGCTCGCCGCGATCGACGCGCTCGACCGCGACGGCCGCACGGGTCCGCACCCCGACGCGTTCCACGGCTGACCCTTCGGGCGGCCTCGCGGGCGCGTCTCCGGCTCACGCCGGGGCGCGCCCGCTTCCGGTTGTGGACAGTCGGGAGCCCTCTCCTCCCCCGATGCGGCAGAATCCCTCTTTATGACCCTGCCTCCTGCACCCGGACAGTTCCCCGCGCCCGACGCGCAGATCCCCCCGGCTCCGTCGGCCCCCGCCGCGTACCCCGTCGCACCGCCGCCCGCGGCGCCCGCCGCGCCCGCTCCGGTCTTCGAAGCTCCCGGCGCCACCCCCGCGTACGCGCCCGCGCCCGGCGCGGCCCCTGCGTACGCGCCCGCCTACGCTCCGGCCCCCGAGCAGGCCGGCCCGGCGTACGCGGCCCCCACCGGCCAGGGCGGAAAGGTCCCCGGCAAGGTCCTCGGCATCGTCGGCCTCGTGGTGTCGTTCCTCGGGGCGTTCTCGGTCATCGGTCTCGTGCTCTCGATCGTCGGGTTCGTGCAGTCGCGCAAGGCCGGGGCACGGAACATCCCGGCTCTCATCGGCATCATCGTCGGCGCACTCGGCGTCGTCCTTACGATCGTCGCCCTCGCGTTCCTCATCCCGACGCTGCTGACCGTCGCCGCGAACTGCGACATCCTCGGCCCGGGCGAGCACGTCGTCGACGGCTTCACGTACTCCTGCTGACCTCCCCCTCGGCTCCCCTGGCGGCCCGCGGGTCGCCGCATTCCCCGCGGGTCTTCGGCGGGTTCGCAGGATCGCGGTGGATGCTGGCATCATGCTCCGCCGGATCCCGCTCCTCGTCGCCGCCGCGGGGTACCTCGCCCTCGTCGCGTGGGCGACCCTCGGGCCGGTGTCGTGGCATGCGATCGGCTGGGAGGCTCGGTACGGGGTGCTGACCCCGTCGATCTGGTTCGACCGGTCGACGTGGACGACCGGATCGCCGACCGAGTTCGCCCTGAACATCGCGATGTTCCTGCCGCTCGGGGCGCTCTTCGCACTCCTCGCCGGTCGTCGGCGCATCGTCGCGGCGTTCGCCGCGGCCGTCGCCGTGAGCATCGCGATCGAGGTCGCGCAGATCCCCATGGAAGACCGCATCTCCGATCCCCGAGACCTGCTCGCGAACGCGGCGGGCGCGGCGATCGGCATCGTCGGCGTCACGATCGTGTGGGCCATCGGAGCGATCGCGCGGCGGCTGTCGCGTGCGCCGTTCGCCTCCGAGTTCGACCGTGTCCTGCGCGCCGACGCCGCGACGACTGCCGAGCCCGCGCTCAGCCGTACCGTCCACTGAGCGCCTCGTCGGGGTACCGCCCCGGCCCTGTGGAGAACTCGACCCGGTGTTCCGCCCGGATGGTGCACAATCCACCGATGACCCTCGAAGACACCGCCGAACCCGTATCGGCGGCCCCCGTTCCCGCGGCGCCCGACGCGCTCACTCCGCCGACCGTTCCCACACCCCCGACGGGCGCGCCCGCGGCGGCGCCGTCTCCCCCGCTCATCCCGTTCACGAAGGATCGCGGCAAGGTGCTCGGCATCGTCGGCCTCGTCCTCGCGTTCTGCGGCCCCGGCGCCGTCGTCGGCCTCGTGCTCTCGATCGTCGCGCTCGTGCAGTCGCGCAATCCGAAGTGGCACAACGGGTTCGCTCTCGCAGGGGTGATCGTCTCGAGCATCGTGCTCCTCGTCGTGGCGGCCATCATCGTGGCCGCGATCCCCGCGATGCAGACGTGCGCCGAGCTCGGCGACGGCGTCCATGTCGTCGGCGACGTGACGTACACGTGCGGGAGCACCGCTTCCTGACCGATGAGTAGCCCGTTCCGCCTGGGTTCGACGAGACTGGCGGTATGCGCATCATCGTCACCGGCGGATCGGGCAAGCTCGGCCGCACCGTCGTCCGCACCCTCCGAGCCGAAGGCCACGAGGTCGTGAACCTCGACCGCGTCGGCGAGCGCGGCACCGTCGTGCTCGTCGACCTGACCGACGCCGGCCAGGTGCTCGACGCCGTGGCGGGCATCGACGAGCACCACTCGGGCGTCGACGCGATCGTGCACCTCGCGGCGATTCCGGCGCCGGGCCTCGCGAGCGACGCCGAGACGTTCCGCAACAACATGCTGACGACGTACAACGTGCTGCAGGCGGCGCGACGCGCGGGCGTCAAGCGCATCGTGACGGCGTCGAGCGAGACCGTGCTGGGGCTGCCGTTCGAGACGCCGCCGCCGTACATCCCCGTCGACGAGGACGTCACGAGCCCCGAGTCGACCTACTCGCTCGTGAAGCACCTCGAAGAGATGCTCGCGGCGCAGCTCGTCCGCTGGGATCCCGAGCTCTCTATCACGGCGTTCCGGTTCTCGAACGTCATGGACCCCGCCGACTACGCGGTCTTCCCCGAGTACGACGCCGACCCGCGGCGGCGCAAGTGGAACCTGTGGGGCTACATCGACGCGCGCGACGGCGCGCAGGCAGTGAGCCTCGCGCTCGCGAAGGCGAAGCCGGGGTTCGAGCGGTACGTGATCGCGGCCGCCGACACGGTCATGTCGCGGCCCAACGCGGAGCTCGTCGCCGAGGTGTTCCCCGGCGTCGAGATCCGCGGCGACCTCGGCGTCAACGACACGCTCCTCTCGATCGACAAGGCCCGCCGTGAGCTCGGCTTCGCGCCGAAGCATTCGTGGCGCGACGAGGTCGGCGGGTGAGCGAGAGCGATCCGGATGCTTCGGGCGCCGCGTCCGAGGCATCCGACCCCCGCGCGACCGCGCCTGACGCAGCCGCTTCGGCCGCGCCGCCCGCGCCGCCCGCGCCGGCCGCGCCCGCGCCCGGCTGGGTGCGCCTGGCCGTCATCGGTGCGATCGGAGGGCTGCTCTCGGGTGCGTTCGGCGTCGGCGGCGGGATCGTCATGGTGCCGCTCCTCATGTGGCTCGCCCGCATGGATCAGCGACGCGCGACGGCGACCTCGCTCGCGGCGATCGTGCCGGCGTCGATCGGAGGTGCGATCGGGTATCTCGCGGGCGGGCAGGTCGACCTGCTCGCGGCGCTCTTCGTCGCGATCGGGGGCGTCGTCGGGTCGTGGATCGGTGCGCGCATCCTGCGGCGCATCCCGCTGACGTGGCTGCGGTGGGGCTTCATCGCACTGCTCGTCGTCATCACCGTGCGGCTGCTGCTCGCGGTGCCCGACCGCGAGTCGGGCCACCTCGAGATCACGGTGTGGATCGCGCTCGCGCTCGTCGGCATCGGCGTCGCGGTCGGAATCGCGTCGGGGCTGTTCGGCATCGGCGGCGGCACGCTCATGGTGCCCGTCTTCATCGTGCTCCTCGGCATGGGCGACCTCATGGCGAAGGGCACGTCGCTCGTCGTCATGATCCCGACCGCGGTGAGCGGCACGATCACGAACGTGCGCGGCGGCCTCGTCGACCTGAAGCAGGGGCTGACGGTCGGCCTCGCGGCGACGATCGCGTCGTTCGGCGGCGTCGCGATCGCGTTCCTCATCCCCCGGCGCTCGCGACGTGGCTGTTCGCGGCGCTCCTCGTCGCCGTCATCGTGCAGCTCTCCGTCCGCGCGCTCCGCGCGCAGCGCGCCGCGCGGGCGGAGCGCGTCGGCGGCTCCGGGTAGCGTCGAGCCCATGGAGTTCCGGTTCATCGCCGAGTTGTGGGAGTGGCGGGCACGTGCCGAGTGGTTCTTCGTGACCGTGCCCGACGAGGCATCCGCCGCCATCCGCGAGGTGCCGCTGCCGCCGCGCGGATTCGGCTCGGTCCGCGTGCGCGCCCGGGTCGGGCGCACCGTCTGGACGACGTCGGTGTTCCCCGACTCGGCAGCGGGCGCCTACGTCCTGCCGATCAAGAAGGCCGTGCGGGTCGCCGAGGAACTCGAAGCGGGCGGCCCGGTCGAGGTCGAGCTGCATCTCGTCGACTTCTGAGGCCGATCCCGCCGATCCCGCCGGGCCCGCCGCTCACGGCGCGAGCGAGGGTGCCGCCGTGATGCCGAACTCGTGCCGGAGCGCGCTCCGCGCCGCGTGCCACCCGCCGAGGCCGTGCACGCCGGGGCCGGGTGGCGTCGAGGCCGAGCACAGGTAGATTCCGCGTGCGGGCGTCCGCCACGGGTCGGGCGAGAGCACGGGCCGACGCAGGAGCTGCGCGAAGTCGGGCTCGCCCGCCGAGATGTCGCCGAGCACGTAGTTGGGGTTGTGGGCCTCGACGTCGATGGCCGTGCGCGACGCCGACGCGAGCACGAGGTCGCGGAACCCGGGCGCGAAGCGCTCGATCTGGCGGGTGACGACCTCGGTGCGGTCGAGGTTCGAGCCGCGTGGCACGTGCGTGTACGCCCACAGCACGTGCTTGCCCTCGGGCGCGCGCGCCGGGTCGAGCACGGTCGGTTGCGACACGAGCACGTAGGGGGAGTCGGGGTGGATGCCTCGTGCGACCGCGTTCTCGGCGACGGCGAGTTCTTCGCGCGTCCCGCCGAGGTGCAGGGTTCCGGTGCGGGCGAGGTCGGGGTTCGTCCACGGCACCGGCCCCGAGAGCGCGAAGTCGACCTTCGCGACGGCGTTGCCGTACCGGAACCGTTCGAGGGTCTCGAGGTAGCGCCGGGGCATCCGCTCGCCTGCGATGCTCGCGAGCGCGCGCGGCGTCGTGTCGAACAGCACGGCGCGTGCGGCGGGGAGTTCGTCGAGGCGTTCCACCGAACGCCCGGTCTCGATCGTTCCGCCGTGCGCCGTGAGGTCTGCGACGAGCGCGTCGACGATCGCCTGGCTGCCGCCGACCGGCACGGGCCAGCCGACGGTGTGCGCCCACGTGACGAGCGAGAGCCCGACGGCCGCCGCGGCGACGCTCGGGAGCGGCAGGATGGCGTGCGCGGCGGCGCCCGTGAGCATGGCGGGCGCCGGGACATCCGTGAATCTGCCGCTCCAGGCGCGTGTGCCCTGCTCGAGCGCGTTGAGGCCGAAGCGCACCGCGGTCACGGGATCGGCGGGGATGCGCACGATCGACCCGCCCGTGAACGACGCGACCGCGCCGGGGTGCGCGACGAACCGTGCGAGGAGCGACCGGTAGGCGGCGCCGTCGGCGCCGAGCCCGTCGACCGTGCGGTCGAAGTCGCGCCACGCGATGCCAGCGCGGCCGCCGTCGAGCGGGTGCCCGAACGACACCTCGGGCACGACGAGTTCGATGCGGCGGTCGAGGCCGAACTCACGGAAAAAGCGCGATGCGAGCGCGAGCGGGTGCACGGCCGAGCACACGTCGTGGCGGAAGCCCGGCAGGGTCAGCTCCTCGGTGCGTGCGCCGCCGCCGATCGTCGCCTCGCGTTCGACGACGTGCACCGAGAGCCCGGCGCGCGCGAGCGTGACGGCCGTCGCGAGCCCGTTCGGGCCCGACCCGACGACGATCGCGTCGACTTCGACGCGCGGTGCCCCTGTCACCATGAACGCCTCCTGAGCGCACCGAACGGGCGCCTCCTCGATGCTATCGGCGCGCCCCTCGAGCCGCGGGCGTCAGCTCGCTCCCGTCTCCCCCGCGCCGCGCCGCCTGGGCGGCACACGATGGCTCGCCGTCACTTCGCGCGTGCGACGGAGCGGCTCCTCGACGTCGAGGTGACGGCGCTGCGCGAGTCGGACGAACAGGATGTCGACGAGCGCGAGCTGCGCGATGCGGCTCGACATGGCCCCGAGGCGGAAGCTCGACTCGCGCGCACGGGTCGCGAGGACGGCGTCGGCG
This sequence comes from Agromyces protaetiae, assembly GCF_004135405.1. NCBI lineage: Bacteria > Bacillati > Actinomycetota > Actinomycetes > Micrococcales > Microbacteriaceae > Agromyces > Agromyces protaetiae. Next base: position 1,365,799 of record NZ_CP035491.1, on the reverse strand, counting down.
ATCTCGGCCAGGGGGGACGCGGGCGAGTTCGTGATCGCGACCGTGAACGCCCCGGCCGAAGCGGCGACGTCGAGCGCGTGAAGCGTCTCGGTCGTCTCGCCGGAGTGCGAGATCGCGATGGCCACGTCGCCGGGGCCGCGGAGCGCGGCCGACACGAGTGCGAGATGGATGTCGACCGAGCACGTCGCGACCATGCCGACGCGGACGAGCTTCTGCTGGAGGTCCTGCGCGGTGAGCCCCGACGCGCCGAAGCCGTACAGGTCGACCTGGCGCGCGTCGACGAGGCGGTCGACGACGATGTCGAGCGCCGCGACATCCAGCCCGTGCGCCGTCTGCTCGATCGCGAGGATCTCCTGGAAGGCGATCTTGGCGACGACCTCGTCGACGCCGTCGTCGGGGTCGATGTCGGTCGCCGCGAGCCCGAACCTCGCCCGCTCGGCCTCCTCACGGCTCACCGCGCTCGCGACCGCCATGCGGAACTCGCGGTAGCCCGTGTAGCCGAGGGTCTGGCAGAACCGCGCGACCGTCGAGAGCGACGTGCCGCACGCCCCCGCGAGCTCGGTGATCGTGAGGTCGACGACGATCGCCGGATCCTGGAGGATCGCGACGGCCACACGCGACTCGGACGAGCTCAACCGCGGGAGCGCCTCCCGCACGGCCGACAGCACATCAGGGGACATGGGACTCCTCGGGTCGGTCGGCGCTCGCGAGCCGCTCGAGCGCACCGCGTAACACCCCATCCTCCCGATCGAGCGCCCTCACTGCGACCTCGGCATCGACCCCAGTGAGGGTGACGAGGATCGCGGGCTTGACGGCGCCGCCGGTCGAGGCGAGCGCGGCGGCGGCCTCGGCCGACTCGCAGCCCGTCGCCGCCATCACGATCCGCTCCGCCCGCGCCCGCAGTTTCGCGTTCGTCGCCCGCACGTCGACCATGAGATTCCCGTGGACCTTGCCGAGATGCACCATCGCGAGCGTCGAGATGGCGTTGAGCACGAGCTTCTGGGCGGTGCCCGCCTTGAGTCGCGTGGATCCCGCGACGACCTCGGGGCCGACGGCCGTCTCGATCGCGAGGTCGGCTGCGGCGCCGATCTCGGAACCCCGGTTGCTCGCGAGGGCGACGGTGAGCGCGCCGGCCGCTCGGGCGTGCGCGAGCGCACCGAGCACGTACGGCGTGCGACCCGATGCCGAGATGCCGACGAGCGCGTCGAGCGGGCCGATCCCGATCGCCGCGACGTCGGCGGCGCCCTGCTCGGCGTCGTCCTCGGCGTTCTCGACGGCGTGTCTGATGGCCGTCTCGCCGCCCGCGATGAGTCCTACGACGAGCGACGGGTCGGTGCCGAACGTCGGGGGGATCTCGCTCGCGTCGAGCACGCCGAGGCGCCCCGCGGTGCCCGCGCCGAGGTACACGAGACGGCCGCCTGCGCGCAGGCGCGCGACGATCGCGTCGACGGCGGCGGCGATCTGCGGCGTCGCGTCGCGCACGGCCTCGACCGCGACGGCGCTCTCGTCGACCATGGTCGCGAGCTGCGCCTCGGTCGAGCGGAGGTCGAAGTCGGCGAGGCCGTCGGCGACCTGCTCGGTCGCGAGGCCCGCGAGCACGTCGTGCAGGCGTGCGCGGTCCTCGGCCGCGGGCTCGCTCGCGGCGGGGTGGTTCGTCGTCGTCATCGGTGGTTCTCCTGGTGGATGGTGAGGGACGTCGCGCCGGCGATCGGCTCGGGGAGTCTGAGGGGTGAGGGGCCGGGGCTGATGCGCCCGGCGACGCGCATCGCCGGGCCGGCGATGCGGACGGGCACGCCGTGCCACGACAGGAAGCCGAGGAGCGCGAACATGAGCGACTCCTTGAAGGCGGGGTCGAGCCCGCGTTCGGCGCTCGAGGCGACGCGGATGCCTCGGGCACGCGCGTGGGCCGCGAGGCGGTCGAGCAGCACGGGGTTGAGCGCGCCGCCGCCCGACACGACGAGCTCGGCCGGCGCGGCTTCGGGCGCGAACGCGCCCACGACGGTGATCGCCGTGAGCTCGGTGAGCGTCGCCGCGAGGTCGTCGACGCCGACCGCGTCAGCGCCGACGGCCCGCGCGGCCTCGCCGACCACGCCCAGGTGGAAGGTCTCGCGACCGGTCGTCTTGGGGGCGGCGGCGGCGAAGTAGGGGTGGGCGAGGAGCCTCGCGAGAAGCACGTCGTGGACGTGCCCGGCGCCGGCGTGCCGGCCGTCGCGATCGAAGGCCTCGGCGCCTGCGGTCGCCTCCGAGACGGCCTCGTCGACGAGCGCATTGGCGGGTCCGCTGTCGAATGCGCACACCTCGCCGGATGGAGCGACGATCTGCACGTTCGCGATCCCGCCGAGGTTGACCGTGGCGAGTGCCCGGCCCGCTGCGCGTGCCTCCTCGCCGAGCCAGAGCCGGTCGAACACGGCCATGAGCGGGGCGCCTTCGCCGCCCGCGGCGATGTCGGCGGCGCGCACGTGCGAGAGCACGGGGGCGCCGGCGCGCTCGGCGATCCATGACGGGTCTCCGAGCTGGAGGGTGCCTCGGGCGCGGCCGCCCTCGACCCAGTGGTGCAGGGTCTGACCGTGCGAGACGATGAGGTCGGCCGGGCCGGCCTCGGCGACGACGTCGGCTGCGGCGTCCGCGAACGCCTGGCCGAGCGCGGTGTCGAGTCGGCACCATGCGCCGGCGTCGAGCACGTCGCCGAGGGCCGCCCCGAGGATCCGCGCGCGCAGCGCCCGCTCCCAGTCGACCGTGCGCGTCAGCACCGGCGTGAGCGCGAGGCGCGAACCGCCCGCCACCGATGACACGTCGGCAGGCGCGCCGCCCGGGTCATCCGCGACCTCGACGTCGACGACCGCCACGTCGATGCCGTCGGCCGAGGTCCCGGACTGGAGCGACACGATTCTCATGTGCGCGCTCCCGAGAGCAGGTCGGCGACGACCTCGGCGGTCACCCGGCTCGCGCCCCGCGTCTCGATGACGGGGAGCGCGAGCCCGGCGGATGCCTCGCTCGGAACGCCGACGTGCACGACGACCGCGTCGGGGCGCTGCGCTGCGACCCGGTCGACGAGCCGCCGTTGTCCGGCCGACGCGGCGAGCGCGTCGAGGAGCACGACGAGGCCCCGGCCGTCGAGCCGGGACGCGGCGATCGCCTCATAGACGGCTGCGTCGGCGTCGGCGTCGGCGTCGGCGTCGGCGAGCGACGTCGTGCGATCAGCCGAGTCGAGGTGCACGCGCCGCACGGCGCCGCCGCGCGCGATGCCCGCGGCGACGTAGTCGGCCCCGGAGTCCATGGCGATCGTCGAGCGTCGCCGCGCGTCGAGCACGAGGCATCCGTGGTCGAAGGCCGGGAGCGCGCCCGCGACCGTCACCGCCCGACGCACGACGACCGACGCGTCGACGGCGGACGCCTCGCCCGCGGCGTCGTCGACGCCGAACGCCTCGCCCCCGGCAAGCGGAGCCGACCGCACCTTCGCCGCGAGCGCTGCGACGCGCGCGGCGGCCCGCTCGAGCACGCCGCGATCGAGCTCGCCCGACGCGACGGCGGCGACGAGGGCGTGCTGCACCTCGAAGAAGTCGCGTTCGTCCTGGTCGGGTGCCGCCGCGACACCCGGGTTCGCGGGGTTGCCGATGCACAGCAGATCGGCGCCCGCGAGGAGCGAGAGCACGGCGCCGCGACCCGACCCGACGGTCGCGCGCACGGCCGCCATGTCGAGCGCGTCGGTCACGATGACGCCCTCGAACCCCCCTTCGCGCAGGCGCCCGAGGATGGCGGGGTTGAGCGTCGCGGGCAGCTCGCCCCACGCAGGCACGACGAGGTGTGCCGTCATGATCGCGTCGACGCCCGCCGCGATCGCCGCGTCGAAGGGCGGCAGGTGCAGCCGTTCGATCTCGTCGGGGCCGATCGCAAGCTTCGGCAGGTCGTGGTGCGAATCGACGCTCGTGTCGCCATGACCCGGATAGTGCTTGACGCACGCGGCGGCACCGCGCGCCTGGATGCCGCGGACCTCGGCCGCGACGTGCCTCGAGACCAAGGTGGGGTCGGCGCCGAAGCTCCGCGTGCCGATGACGGGGTTCGCCGGGTCGACGTTCACGTCGGCGATGGGGCCGAGCACGACGTTCGCGCCGGCCGCGAGCGACCGGTCGGCGAGGGTCCGGCCGACGGCCTCCGTCACGACCACGTCGTCGACCGCGCCCAGCTGCCATGCGCCCGGCAGCGTCGAGCCCGACCGGGCTTCGAGCCGCGTGATGATGCCGCCCTCCTCGTCGATGCCGACGAGGACGTCGTCGCGCCCCGCGTGCAGGGCCGCCGCGAGGGCGTCGCGCTCCACCTCGTCGCCGAGGTTCTGCGCGAACAGCACGACGCCGGCGAGGCCGTGGTCGAGCTCGTCGCGGAGCCAGCCGGGCACGGTGCGCCCGATGAAGCCCGGCCACAGCACGGCGTTGACGAGGCTGCGCAGCGACCGGTCGACGGTTCGAGACATCCGGCTCACCCCTTGACCGCGCCCGCGACGAGCCCGCTCGACAGGCGCCGCTGCACGATGACGAAGAAGACCATGACGGGCAGCGTGATGATCGTCGAGGCGGCCATGATGGCGCCCCACTCGTTCGAGTGCTCGCCGAAGAACTGCTTGAGGCCGATCGCGACCGTGTAGTTCTCGGTCGCGCCGCCGAGGAGGGTCATCGCGAAGATGAACTCGTTCCACGCCGTGATGAAGCTGAACACGCTCGTCGCGACGAGACCCGGCATGACGAGGGGCAGCAGGACGCTCCGGAACATCCGCCCCCAGCTCGCGCCGTCGATGTAGGCGGCCTCTTCGAGCTCGACGGGCACGGCCGCGACGAAGCCGCGCAGCATCCAGATGCCGAACGGCAGCGAGAGCGCGACGTAGACGACCATGAGGCCGAGGAGGGTGTTCAGCAGGCCCAGGTCGCGCACCTGCACGAAGAGCGGGATGACGAGCGCTTCGAGGGGCACCATCTGCACCACGAGCACCATGAGCAGGAGCGCCGTGCGGAGCTTGAATCGGAAGCGCGCGACGGCGACCGAGGCGAGCAGCGCGAGCACCGCGCTCGCGAGCACGGTCACGAGCGCGACGATCGCCGAGTTCCGGAGGAAGACGTCGAAGCCGCCCTCGGTGAGCACGTAGCGGAAGTTCTCGAGCGACCACTCGCGCGGCAGGATGGAGGCCGCGCCGATGCCGGCCTTCGCGTCGAACGCGCTCGAGAGCATCCACAGCACCGGGAAGAGCGTGAAGGCGAGCAGCAGCACGACGAGCACGGCTTTGAGCGCCGCCGCTCGCGTCTTGCGAGCGCTGCGTCGAGCGGGGCGGCGGATGTCTCTCGCCGCGCGCGGCTCGCGCGACGCGCCGCGAGCGCGCCGCGCGTCCTGCTCGGGGACGACGGTGTCCGCGGTCGTGGCGCTCACAGCTCTTCCTCTTTCAGCATGGTGCGGACGTAGACGACCGTGATCGCGAGCAGCACGAGGGTCAGGAGCACGGCGATCGCCGAGCCGAAGCCGTACCGGTTCTGCCCGAACGACTCGACGTACGACCAGACGCCGAGGTTCAGCACCTCGCGATTGGAGCCCGAGCCTCCCGGCATGAGGTAGACCTGTGCGAAGACCTTGAAGTCCCAGATGGTCGACAGGATGATGACGACGGTGAAGACCTGGCGGAGGTTCGGCACGATCACCTGGAAGAAGCGGCGGAACGGCCCGGCGCCGTCCATCTCGGCGGCCTCGAGCATCTCCTTCGAGACGCCGAGGAGGCCCGCGAGCACCGTGACGGCGACGAACGGGAAGCCGTGGTGGATGACGTTCAGCAGCACGATCGCGAAGAAGCTGTAGCGGTTGGTGAACCAGTTGACGGGGTCGTCCTGCAGGCCGAGCGCCTGCAGGGCCTGGTTGAAGACGCCGCGGTCGGCGTCGAAGATCCACACCCACACGTAGGTTCCCGTGACGGCGGGCATCGCCCACGCGACCATGATCGCGCTGCCGACGATCGTGCGCCAGAACGGGCCGAGGCTCGCCATGAGCACGGCGACGGCGGTGCCGAACGCGACGGTGCCGGCGACCGAGAGCACGGCGAACACGACGGTGTTCGGCAGCACGACGCCCCAGAGCGAGGGGTCGGCGAGGATCTCGGCGTAGTTGTCGAGGCCGATCCAGTTCGGCTCGCCCGAGACGATCTCGCGGAGGCCGTAGTCCTGCAGCGAGAAGAGCACGACACGGACGAGCGGCCACAGCAGCAGCACGGCGAGCACGATGAGGGCGGGGGCGAACAGGAGCCACGGCCGGAGCCTCGTGATGCGGCTCGGCCTGCGGCCGGCGCCGCCGGCCGCGCGCGAGGCGGGAGCCCCGGGCGCGACCGGCGGTGCCTGGATGGTGCTGGTCACGAGATCAGTCGCCGTTCATGATCTGGTCCATCTCGGCGGCGGCGTCCTCGGTCGCCTGCTGGACCGACTTCTGCCCCGAGAGGATCGCCTGGATGGCGGTGTTCGTGGTCTTCTTGGCCTGCACGGCGCCGAACTTCGGCGTGACGGGCACCGAGGCGCCGCCGTCGACGAGCTGCGTCGCGAAGGGTGCGACGAGCGGGTCGGCGTTCTCGAGCGTTGCGTCGAGGAGCGAGGCCTGGCCGGGGAAGTAGCCGGTCTGGTCGGCCCATTCGGCGGCGAACTCACCGGTCGTCATGAGCTTGATGAACGCCCACGCGAGATCCTTGTCGTCGGCGGTCTCGAACATCGAGAGGTGCGAGCCGCCGAGCACCGAGGGGGCGATGCCGCCGTCTTTGCCGGGGATGGGCGTCGCGGCGAACTTGCCCTCGAGGTCGGGGTTCTTCTCCACGATCGTGGCGGGAGTCCAGGAGCCCATGAGCGCCATGGCGACGTTGCCCTGGACGAAGTTGTCGAGCACGTCGGTCTCCTTCCAGGTCGTCGCGCCGGCCGACGAGAAGCCGTGCTCGGTCGCGAGTCCCGTGTAGAAGCCGATGCCGTCCTGCGATTCGGGGCTCGCGAGTCCCGAGACCCACTGGTCGCCCTTCTTGACCGAGACCTCGCCGCCGGCGCCCCAGACCCAGGGGTAGACGCCGAACTCGGCGTCGCCGGGCACGGCGAACGCGAGCATCTCGGGGTGCGCGGCCTTGATGGCGTCGCCCGCCGCGACGATGTCGTCCCAGCTGGCGGGTGCCGCGAGACCGAGCTCGTCGAAGAGGTCGGAGCGGTAGACGAGCGAGCGGACGCCCGCGTACCACGGCATGCCGTAGAGCGTGTCGTCGTAGGTGCCCGACTCGACGAGGCCTTCGACGAGGTCGTCGCCGAGTCCGTCGGCGTCGACGTAGTCGCCGATGGGGGCGAGCGCGCCGGCGTCGGCGAACTCGGCGGTCCAGGTCGTGCCGGTCTCCGCGACGTCGGGAGTCGTGCCGCCCGCGATCGACGTCACGAACCGGTCGTGGGCGTCGGCCCACTGCACGTACTCGACGTTGAGCTCGGCGCCCGTCTCCTCGGTGAAGGCGTCGCCGACCTTGTCGAAGAAGGCTTCGGAGTCGGGGTTCGTGCCCTGCATGATCCAGACGTCGAGGGTCTTGCCCTCGCCCGAGGCGGCGTCGCCGCCGCCGTTGCCGCCGCCGGAGCACGCCGTGAGTGCGAGCGCGGCCGTGAGGCCGAGCGCCGCAATCGGAAGGATGCGATTGCGCATGATGGTAGGGACCCTTCTTGGGGATTCTCGATGGTGCGATGCGGCCCGAGCCGCCTCGCTGCGAACGTGATTGGAAGTAGTATTCGCGAATGGAGCATGAACTGCAAGTTATTTCCGAGCATCGGTATCTCCTCGGTATCGACCTCGGCGGGACCGGCAGTCGCGCCGCGCTCACGCCGTTCGCGCACACGCTCCCCGATGCATCCGCGCTCACCGAGGCCTCGACCGTGCGCCGCCTCGACGGCGGGCGCATCTCGGTGACCGCGGGCGGCTCGACCGTCATCGACGTCGCCGAGGCGCTCATCGGCGACGCGCGCCGAGCCTGGCCCGACGCGCGCATCGCCGCGGTCGGCGTCGGCGCCGCCGGCGTGGCCTCGCTCGTCGACGATCCCGATGCCGCCGCGACACGTCTCGCACGCGCCGCGGACGCCCCCGCGGCCCTCGCGGCCGACGCCGTGACGGCGAACCTCGGCGCGCTCGCGGGCGCGCCGGGTGCGGTCGTCGCCGTCGGCACGGGCGCGATCGCCCTCGGCACCGACCTCGATCGCGTGTGGCGACGCGTCGGCGGATGGGGGCATCTCTACGACGACCGCGGATCGGGCGCGTGGATCGGCATCCGCGCGCTCCAGGCTGCGATCGAGACGCACGACGGCATCCGGCAGGACGCCGTGGCGCTCCTCGCGCTCGCGACCGAGCGATTCGGCCCGGTCGGCGCATGGCCGGCCCATCTCTACCCTCGCGCCGACCGGGCCGGGGTGCTCGCGGGCCTCGCGGCCGACGTCGCACGCCTCGCCGACTCCGGCGACGCCGTCGCGACCGCGATCCTCGACGAAGCGGGGGCGCGCATCGCGGCGACGCTCGCCGCCGCCCTCGACCCCGGGCTCCCGCGCGTCGCGTCGTTCACGGGCGGAGTGTTCGCCTCACCCGTCGTCGACGCGGCATTCCGCCGCGAGTTCGCGCGCCTCGCCCCCGACGCCGACCTGCGGGCGGCCGCCGGCACGCCGCTCGACGGCGCCCTGCATCTCGCGCGCCGACTCGCGACCGGCGCGCTGCCGAGGGACCGTCCCCCGTACCTCTGGCTCGCCGACTGACCGGCGCACGCCGACGCCTCACGCCCGCGCGAGGATCGCCCCGAGGTCGGCGCCCGCGGGCAGCGCGCCGTACTGCGAGAAGCCGCGTCCGCCGAGGCGGGAGTCGCAGAACACGGCGGATGCCTCGCCCGGCGCGTGCTCGAGCATGAGCGACGCCTGCAGGACGAGCCCGAGGCGTTCGGCGAGCTCCCGCGCGCGGAGCGCGGCGGTGGCCCCGGACGGGTCGTCGGCGAGCGAGCGGGCGAGTTCGCGCACGAGCGCCTTGGCCTCGGCGAGCGCGGCGTCGAACGCGGCGTGCCGCCCCTCGGCCGCGCCGACGACGGCGAAGAACGCCTCGTACGCCTCGGGCTCGCGGCCGAGCACCCGCAGGAGGTCGAGGGCGATGACGTTGCCCGATCCCTCCCAGATCGCGAGGAGCGGCTGCTCGCGGTAGCGGCGCGCGAGCGGCCACGCCTCGGTGTACCCGTTGCCGCCGAGGCATTCGAGGGCTTCATACGCGTGCTGGGGGCCGCGCTTGCAGACCCAGTACTTCGCGACGGCGGTCGCGAGCCGCCGGAACGCCTGCTCCGATGCATCCTCATCGTCATACGCCCGCGCGAGCCGCATCGCCGTCCACGTCGCCGCCTCGGACTCGAGGGCGAGATCGGCGACGACGGCCCGCATCGCGGGCTGGTCGACGAGGAGCGACCCGAACGCCGCCCGGTGCCGCACGTGCCACGCGGCCTCGGCGACGGCCTGGCGCATCCCTGCCGCCGACCCCAGCACGCAGTCGAGGCGCGTGTGCGTGACCATCTGCACGATCGTCGCGACGCCGCGTCCTTCTTCGCCGACGATCCACCCGGTCGTGCCGTCGAGTTCGATCTCGCTCGACGCGTTCGAGCGGTTGCCGAGCTTGTCCTTCAGCCGTTGGATGCGGAACTCGTTGCGCGTCCCGTCGGGGAGCACCCGTGGCACGAACACGCAGCTGAGCCCCGCGGGCGTCTGCGCGAGCACGAGGAACGCGTCGCTCATGGGCGCGCTGCAGAACCACTTGTGACCCGTGATCGACACGCGCCGCCCCCACCGGTCGTCGTCGCCCGTGACCTCGGCGACCGTCGTGTTGGCGCGCACGTCGGAGCCGCCCTGCTTCTCGGTCATCGCCATGCCGAGGAGCGCGGAGCGCTTGGGAGACGCGGATGTCCCGAGCGCGGGCTCGTACTCGCGCGAGAGCAGCCGGGGCATCCAGTCGTCGACGAGCCCCTGCGCGCCGAGCCGCAGCGTCGGCACGGCGGCGTGGGTCATCGAGACCGGGCATGCGTGCCCGGGCTCGATCTGGGCGAACAGCATGAACGCCGCGGCCCGGTCGACGTTCGCGCCGGGCGCGGGCTCGGCCCACGCCGACGTGTGCGCGCCCGCCGCGACGGCCGCGCCGATGATGCGGTGGTACGAGTCGTCGTACTCGACCTCGTCGATCCGTCGGCCCCACCGGTCGTGCGAGTGCAGCACTGGCGGGCGGGTGTTCGCGTGCTCGGCGTCGCGCTGGAAGGCGGCCGAGCCGACGAGACGACCCGCCGCCCCGAGGCGTGCGGACGAGGCATCCGTGCCCCATTTCGCGACCGCCTCGACAAGGGGCGCGTTCACGGCGAACTCGTCGAGCCCCTCCCTCGCGGGAACCTGGTTCGACACCTCGTGCGTTCGGATCATCGTCGACCTCCGCGAGCCATTCTCGCCGAAGCGGGCCGGGCTCGGGCACGACGAAGGGGACCGCCCGCACGGTCCCCCCGGGTGTGCCTCGCCGGATCCTCAGCGCGGGTCCGGGTTCAGCGGCGACAGGTCGTCGTCGACGACGTCGTCCGCGTCGATCTCGTCGTCGCAGAGGCCCTCGGGGGCGCGCTCCTTGATGTAGTCGGGTGCGCTGCAGACCGACGTCGACCCGAGGCGGACCACGGCGCCGGCTTTGCCGATGTCGCCGCCCTCCGTCAGGCCGCATCCGGCGAGGACGCCGATCGCGACGACGGCCGGGAGCGCCGCGAGCAGTCGAGCGTTCATGTCCCGACCTCCTCTCTTGCTTGCCTTGCCTCGGCGCACTCGGGCGAGTGTCGCCAGGCGACACGCTAGGCAGCCCGCGCCCGCGCGACATGACCCGGACCGCCCATCTTCGGCGCCCCGCCGACCCGCGCCGTCTAGTGATTTCGCGTCATCGACCGCTCGCCCGCCCGGGCGTATCGTGAGCCTCATGCGGGAATGGCCCGCACCGCCGCTCCCGGCGGGTTGGACCGCCTCCGGCCAGCCGCCGTTCGTCGGTCGACGCGAAGAGGTCGCGGCGCTCGACGAGGCGTGGGACGACGCCCGGCGCGGCGTCGGCCGTGCCGTGTTCGTCGGCGGCGAGCCCGGCTCGGGCAAGTCGCGCCTCGTGAGCGAGGCGTGCGCGCGCATCGCGAGCGACGGCGGGGCGGTGCTGTTCGGCTCGTGCGTGCAGGAGATCGGGCGGGCGTTCGAGCCGTTCGATCAGGCGCTCAGGTCGCTGCTCGCGATCGAGGGGGCGGATGTCTCGTCGCCGGCCGAGCTCGCGACGGTCGAGGCCGCGCGGCGGCTGCTGGCGGGCGTCGCCGAGGAGGGTCGGGATGTCACGGGGTCGGCCGGTCCCGACTCGAGGACCGCCGGCGCGAATGCCGCGCCGGACTCCGGTCGCGAGCCGCTCTTCGACGCCGTCGTCGACCTGGTCGTCGCGGCGGCCGACGCGCGCCCGTTCGTCCTGGTGCTCGACGACCTGCAGTGGGCGGGGCCCGACGCGATCCAACTCCTGGTGCGGCTCGTCGAGCGGACCGCCGAGCGACGGGTGCTCGTCGTGGGCGCACTGCGGAACGCTCCGCCCGACCGCTCCGGTCCGCTCGCGGACGCCCTCGCCCGCCTCGGCCGGCTGAACGGGCTCGCCCGCCTCGACCTCGCGCCGCTCTCGGCGGAGGACATCGCGGCCTACGTGTCGATCCGCGGGGAATCGCGCCTGCGGAGGCGAGGCTGCCGGCGGCGGTCCTCGGCGAGCTCACGGGCGGCAACCCGTTCCTCCTGCGGGCGATGTGGCGGCCCGTGCTCGACGCCGACCTCCACGAGGGCGGGGGCATGGTCGAGCTGCCCGACTCGGTGGGCGATCTCGTGCGGGCTCGGCTCGTGCGCCTCGACCCCGCATATCGCCCGGTGCTGGAGCTCGCGGCGGTCCTCGGCCAGGAGGTCGATCTCGTCGAGGTCCTCGGCATCAGCGCGGCCCCCGTCGACGTCACGTTGGCGGCGATGGACGCGATCGTCGAGACCGGCCTCCTCGAGCCGCCGCGCGCGGACGGCGACCGGTACCGCTTCCCGCACGCGATCGCACGCCAGGCGATCCTCGACCTCGTGCCGACGACCGGTGCGCTCCGCATCCACGCTCGCATCGCCGAGACCCTCGAGGCCGACTTCCCCGCCGCTCCGCGGCTCGTGCAACGGCTCGCCCACCACTATTCGGCGGCGCGCGCCCTCGGGTACGGCGACCGGGCGGTCACCTACCTCGCGCGTGCCGCGGAGCTCGCCGTCGAGGGGTTCGCGTACGAGGACGCCGGTCGGCTCTCGGAGCGCGCGGCGGAGATCTCGTCCGACGCCGACGAGCGCGCCGAGCTCCTCGTACTCGCGGCCGATCGCTGGACGCTCGCCTCCAACACCCCGCGCGCACGCGACCTCTACGAACGGGTCGCCGCGACGGGAAGTCCCCGGCTTCGGGTGCGGGCGGCGATCGGCTACGAGGACGCCTCGTGGCGTCCGGGACTGCTCGGCCATCGGGCCGTCGAGTTGCTCATGACCGCACTCGAGTCGATCCCGACCGACGGCGGCGATCCGCTGTGCATCGAGGGGCAGGCCTCGCTCGCGCGCGCGACGGCGATGACGGGCGACGTGGACGGGGCCGAGCGGCTCGCCGATCGGGCGATCGCGCTCGCGCGACGCCACGGAGACCCGATCGTGCTGGCCTTCGCGCTCCGCGCGGCGTGCTCGCTCACGTTCCGCCCGAAGGGGATCGCCGAGCGGCTCGAGCGGCTCGCCGAGTTCCGGGCGCTCACGTCTCCGCGCGGGGAGTGGCGGGGCGCCGCGGTGCTGCATCAGACCGCGAACGCGTACATCGTGGGCGACCGGGCGCTGTTGGAGCGGTCCGAGCGCGACCTCGTCGACGTCGCCCGCGCGTGGGGTCGGCATTGGTCGTACTGGCTCGAGTGCGTGCGGTTCGGGCGCGCACTCTCGGGCGGTCGCCTCGCCGAGGCGGAGCAGGCGCTCCGGCGGGCGCAATCAGGCGAGCGCCAGTTCCGCGACGACGCGGACCCGGGCGTCGGCGCGCTGCAGGACTATCTCGTACGCCGCGAGACGGGCGGGCTCGAACGCATCCGCAGGCTCGTGACGGGCGACGAGTCGCCGACCGAGCGCTGGGCGCCGGGACTGCTCGCGCTGTACACGCAGCTCGGGCTGCGTGAGCCCGCGCGGCGCGTCCTCGATTGGATGCTCGCGCACGGCCTGGACCAGCAGGAGTCGAGCGACTGGCCTGTTCGGCTCGCGTTCCTCGCGGAGGCGGCCGTGTTCCTGGACGATGCCGAGACGGCCGCGCGCCTTCGGCCGTGGCTCGAGGAGTTCTCGGGCCTGAACCTCATGTCGGGGTTCTTCGTCGCGCCGCTCGGCGCGGCCGACCGGCACCTCGGCGACCTCGAGTCGCTCTGCGGCGAGGGCGATCCGCTCGGGCGCTACGACGCGGCGTTCGGTCTGGCAGAACGCACGGATGCCTCGCTCGACGCCGCACTCGCGCTCGCGTCGGCGGCGCGACACCTGGAGCGCATCGCTCCGGGCTCGCCCGATGCGCGCCGCTTCGCGGAGCGGGCCCGCGCGATCGCCGAGCCCGCCGGGCTCGCGCGGGTCCTGCGCATGCTCGACGACGCGAGGGCGACGAGCGAGGGGCATCCGGATGGCGGTGCGCTCACGCCGCGCGAGGTCGAAGTCATCGTCCTCGTCGCCGAGGGGCTCAGCAACCGCGACATCGCCGCCCGGCTCGTCATCAGCGAGCACACGGCGGCGAACCACGTGCGCGCGATCCTCACGAAGACCGGTGCGACCAACCGCACGCAGGCCGCGCGCTTCGCACACGAACGCGGGCTCGCGGACCGCTCCGGCGAGCGCGAGGCATCCGTCGATCGCGATCGCGCGTGAGCGCGCCCGCGCTGCCGCTCACCCGATCGGTTCGAGCGTTCCCGTCGGCAGGATCCGCCGGTCGACCTCGGTGATGACGTCGGCGGGCAGGCCCGCACGGTGCGCGGCGATCCGGATCGCCTCGATCGACGGCGCTTCGTACAGGCAGTACGTGCGCCTGCCGTCGACGGAGAGGAACGAGAAGAGCCAGCGCACGTCGACGTCCTCGTTGACGAGGTTGACGCCGGCGGCGGCCTCGGGCGTCGGAAGCAGCTCCTCCGCGTAATTGCGCTCGATGACAAAGTACGGCATCGGTCCCCCTGACGAATCCGTCGACCACATCCGTTCGGCGGTCAGCGTACGCCTCGCGCGCGGATGCGGCATCCGTGCCCGCCCTGACGCGCCTCTTCCCACGGGCGCGATTCCGCCGATACTCTGACCGCATCGGGCACGGTGCGACCTCGGGGGAGGGTTCCATGTGGGAACAGACGATCGATCCGCTCGGTCAGCTGTGGCTATCGGCGGTCATCGCCGCGATTCCCATCTTCGTCTTCCTCATCTGTCTGACGGTCTTCAAGATGAAGGGCCTCACCGCCGGTGTCATCGCCGTCGTGCTCGAGATCTGCGTGGCGATCTTCCCGTTCGGGATGCCGCTCGGCTCGATCGCCGGCGCCGGGCTCGCGGGGATCCTGACGGCGATCTGGCCGATCGCGTACATCATCGTGATGGCGGTCTGGCTGTACAAGCTCACCGTGAAGAGCGGGCACTTCGACACCATCCGCGAATCGATCTCCGGCATCTCGCCCGACCAGCGCATCCAGGTGCTCCTCATCTCGTTCGCCTTCGGCGCGTTCCTCGAGGGCGCGGCGGGCTTCGGCGTGCCGATCGCTATCTGCGCGGCCCTCCTCGTGCAGCTCGGCTTCGGGCCGGTGAAGGCCTCGGTGCTCTCGCTCGTCGCGAACGTCGCGGCGGGCGCCTATGGCGCGATCGGCATCCCGGTCATCGTGGGCGCACAGGTCGGCGGGGTCGACGTCCTCGACCTGAGCTTCTTCATGGTGCTCGTGCTGCAGCTCTTGTCGCTCGCGACGCCGTTCCTCCTCGTGCTCATGCTCGACGGGTGGCGGGGCATCCGCGAGACGTGGCCCATGACCCTCGTGGTCGCGCTCACGTTCAGCATCGTGCAGGCGGGGATCCTGCTCACCCTCGGGCCGGAGCTCGCCGACATCCTGCCGGGCCTCGCGACGATGGTCGCGGTCTTCATGTTCGGGCGGGTCTGGAAGCCGAAGCGCGTCTTCCGCGAAGACGGCGGCGCGGTGCCCGAGCCGAAGTCGCTCGAGTTCAACGAGGTGCTCATCGCGTGGAGCCCCTTCTACATCCTGACCGCGGTGATCTTCGTGTGGTCGATCCCGTGGTTCAAGAACCTCTTCGTCGCTCCCGACGGCCGGCTGTCGGGGCTCGTCTTCAACGTGCCGATCCCCGGCGTCAACGGGGTCGTCGTGCCGTACGGCGCGGATGCCCCGTCGGCGGCCGCATGGGCGTTCACGCCCGTCAACGCGACGGGAACGGCCATCCTCATCGCCGTGCTCATCAGCTTCTTCGTGACGCCGAAGCTCAAACGGCACGACCTGTGGGAGCAGTTCGTCGCGACGCTGCACGACCTGTGGCGGCCGATCATCCTCATCGCGCTCATCCTCGTCGTCGCGAACATCGCGAACTTCTCGGGCGGGTCGGCGTCGATCGGCAACGCGCTCGCGGCGGTCGGCATCATCTTCCCGCTGTTCGCGCCCATCATCGGATGGTTCGGCGTGTTCATCACGGGCTCGGTCGTCAACAACAACACGCTGTTCGCGGGATTGCAGACGGTCACGGCGAACCAGATCGGCGTCGACCCGACCCTCCTCGTGGCCGCGAACACGGCGGGCGGCACGGTCGCGAAGCTCGTGTCTCCGCAGTCGATCGCGATCGCGGCGGGCGCCGTGGGGCTCATCGGCCGCGAGGGCGAGATCCTGCGCGGGGTCATCAAGTACAGCCTGTGGATGCTGCTGTACGTGTGCGTCTGGGTGTTCCTCCTGTCGCTCGTGTCGCACACGGGCGGGTGATCCTCCGCCGCGCAGTACGTGCTTCCGCGAACCTCGAACGGGGGTTGCGGCTCTGAGGATGCCTCGCGTACTGTGACCCGGGTCAGGAGCGCCCCCGGGTTCCTACCCTCGGGGCGCCACCGCCGAACACAACGGACCGATGCGTATGCGGCGCGCGGCCCGGGGGGATCCGCATGAGCCACACCCGTTCCGACTCGACCCGACTGACCGAACCCGAACAGCTCATCGGACGACGAGGATGGCGCGGCAGCGTGCGCGCCCTCATCGCCTCCGCAGCCGTCTTCGGCCTCGCCGCGACGGGCGGCACCGGGTTCCTCGCGCAATCGAGCTTCGCCGAGAAGCAGCAGCGCATCGCCGAGACCGCCGCCCTCACGTCGGCCGCGGACCTCGAGCACGATCAGCTTTCGGTCGGCCCCGACATCCTGAAATCGCGCGCCGAGGGCGCGGCGGAAGACGCGCTCGAAGCCGCGCGCGCGGTCGTCGACGCGGCCGCCGGGAAGACGGATGCCTCGGCGCTCGCCGCGACCGTCGCGCAGCTCGACGCGCGCGACCTCATCGCCCCCGAACGTCTCTACGCGCTCGTGCGCGTCGCGGCCGCGCAGTCGGCCGACGTCACCGCGGCCGTCGCCGAGTTCGACCGGCTCGAGGCCGAACGGAAGGCAGCCGAGGAGGCCGCGCGGATCGCCGCCGAGCAGGCCGCAGCAGAGCGCGCCGCGGCCGAGCAGGCCGAGCGCTCGAACAGCGGAGGCGGAGGCGGCGGCGGCGGCGGGAACCCGGCGCCGCCTGCGAGCCCGAGCGAGTCGCAGGCGATCGCTCGCGACATGATCGCGTCGCGCTACGGCTGGGGCGACGACCAGTTCGGATGCCTCGTGGCGGTGTGGAACTACGAATCGCACTGGAATCCCCTCGCCGGGAATCCGAGCACCGGCGCCTACGGCATCCCGCAGGCGCTCCCGGGCTCGAAGATGGCCTCGCACGGCGCCGATTGGCAGACGAACCCCGCGACGCAGATCTCGTGGGGCATCGACTACATCGCGGGCCGCTACGGCAATCCGTGCGGAGCGTGGGCGCAGATCCAGTCGGCGGGGTGGTACTGACAGGCATCCGGATGTCTCGTCGCCGCGCGATTCCGGACGATTCCTGCCGCTTCCGGGCTGTTCGCCCTCCGCGTAGCACGCGGTCGGTCGCTGTCGGCGGGTGCCGCCAGAATGGAAACCGCGCACGACCTGCGCCACGAACCGTTCGGAGAAGCACGTGCTCGGAAAACTCCTCTTCCGCTATCTGAAACCGTATTGGCCGTTGCTCATCGGGGTCCTGGTCTTCCAGTTCCTGTCGGCGCTCGCGAGCCTCTACCTGCCACGCCTCAACGCCGACATCATCGACAAGGGCGTCTCGCAGGGCGACGTCGGCTACATCTGGTCGAACGGCGGGTTCATGCTCGCCATCTCGCTCGGCCAGATCATCGCGTCGATCATCGCCACGTACTTCGCAGCGCGGGCCGCGATGCAGCTCGGCCGAGACCTCCGCAACGACATCTACCAGCGCGTGTCGGGCTTCTCCGAGCGCGAGGTGTCACGGTTCGGCCCCGGCTCCCTCATCACCCGCAACACGAACGACGTGCAGCAGGTCCAGATGCTCGCGATGATGGCGGCGACGTTCCTCATCACGGCGCCGCTCCTCGCGATCGGCGGCATCATCATGGCGCTGCAGCAAGACGTCGGCCTCAGCTGGATCATCGGCGTCTCCGTCCCCGTCCTCCTCGTCATCGCCGGGCTCATCATCAGCCGGATGGTGCCGCTGTTCCGCAGCTACCAGCAGAAGCTCGACGGCGTGAACCGCATCATGCGCGAGCAGCTCACGGGCATCCGGGTCGTCCGCGCGTTCGTGCGCGAACCCATCGAAGAAGAGCGCTTCCGCGCGGCGAACACCGACATCATGGTCGTCGGCCGCAAGGTCGGGTCGCTCTTCGTGCTGCTGTTCCCGCTCTTCATGCTCATCCTCAACGTCACGACGATCGCCGTCATCTGGTTCGGCGCGGTCGAGGTCGACAAGGGCACCGTCCAGATCGGCACGCTGCTCGCCTTCATGCAGTACATCGGGCTCATCCTCGGCGGCGTGCTCATGGCGAGCTTCATGATGATGATGATCCCGAGGGCCGCGGTCTCCGCCGACCGCATCGGCGAGGTGCTCGACGTCGAGACGACGCTCGCCCGCCCCGAGAACCCGGTCGCCTCGTTCCCGGCGCCCGGCGCGGTGGAGTTCCGCAACGCGTCGTTCACCTACCCGGGCGCCGAGCAGCCCGTGCTCTCCGGCATCACGTTCCGCGCCGAGCCGGGCGAGACCGTCGCGATCGTCGGATCGACGGGCGCCGGCAAGACGACGCTCGTCTCGTTCATCCCCCGCCTCTTCGATGTCACCTCGGGCGAGGTCCTCGTCGGCGGCGTCGACGTGCGGCACGCCGACCTCGACGTGCTGTGGAAGTCGATCGGCCTCGTCCCGCAGCGCCCGTTCCTGTTCGCCGGCACGGTCGCGTCCAACCTCCGGTTCGGGCGCGAAGACGCGACCGACGAAGAGCTCTGGCACGCGCTCGAGATCGCCCAGGGGCGCGAGTTCGTCGCCGAGATGGAGGGCGGGCTCTCCGCCCGCATCGCCCAGGGCGGCACCAACGTCTCGGGCGGCCAGCGCCAGCGCCTCGCGATCGCGCGTGCGATCGTGCACAACCCCGGCGTCCTCGTCTTCGACGACTCGTTCTCGGCGCTCGACCTCACGACCGACGCCAACCTCAGGCACGCCCTCTGGAGAGAGCTCCCAGAGGTGACCAAGATCGTCGTCGCCCAGCGCGTCTCGACGATCACCGACGCCGACCGCATCGTCGTGCTCGACGACGGCGGCATGGTCGGGCTCGGCACCCACGAAGAACTGCTCGAGGCGAGCCAGACCTACCGCGAGATCGTCGAATCCCAGCTCGGAGCGGAGGCCGCACGATGACCGACCAGAACCGCACCGACCTCGCCGGCGGCGACAAGAAACGCGGGGCGAAGAGGGCCCCGGTCGAGCAGGCCCCCCTGACCGAAGAAGAGCGCCTCGAGCAAGAGCTCGCCGACAAGGCCCGCATCGCCGCCGACGACTGGAGCGGCGGCGGCCTCGCGCCCGGCAAGGCGCAGAACTTCTGGCCGAGCTTCAAGCGGCTCCTCGGGCTGCTCGCCCCCCACAAGTGGGCGTTCGCGTTCGTCTCCGTGCTCGGTGCCCTCGGCGTCGTCCTCACGGTGCTCGGGCCGCGAGTGCTCGGCGAGGCGACCAATCTCATCTTCGCGGGCGTCATCAGCAAGCAGATCCCCGAGGGCACGACGACCGAGCAGGCCGTCGAAGGGCTCCGCGCCGCGGGCCAGGGCGAGCTCGCGAACATCGTCGAGAAAGCGGGCGTCGTCGCCGGCGAGGGCATCGACTTCGTGCGCCTCAGCCAGGTCATCATCCTCGTGCTCGCGCTGTACTTCGCGGCGTCGCTGCTGTCGTGGATCCAGGGCTACGTCATCAACGTCATCATGGTCCGCACGATGTGGCGCCTGCGCGAGCAGGTCGAGGCGAAGATCAACCGCCTGCCCCTCAGCTACTTCGACAAGGTCCAGCGCGGGGAACTCATCTCCCGCGTCACGAACGACATCGACAACATCACGCAGATGATGCAGCAATCCCTGTCGGGCGCCCTCACGGCCGTCCTCACGGTCGCGGGCGTCCTCATCATGATGTTCTCGATCTCGTGGCAGCTCTCGCTCGTCGCACTCGTCGCGCTCCCGCTCATGGGCGTGATCTTCGGCGTCATCGGGCCCAAGTCGCAGCAGGCGTTCGGCATCCAGTGGCGCAAGGTCGGCCGCCTCAACGCGCGCGTCGAAGAGTCCTTCTCGGGCCACGCGCTCGTCAAGGTCTTCGGCCGCGAGCAGGCGAGCCTCGAGGCGTTCAAGGCCGAGAACGAAGAGCTCTACCAGGCGTCGTTCAAGGCCCAGTTCCTCTCGAACATCATCATGCCCGGCATGATGTTCATCGGAAACCTGACCTACGTCGGCATCGCCGTCCTCGGCGGGCTCATGATCGCGGGCGGCCAGCTCCGCCTCGGCGACGTGCAGGCGTTCATCCAGTACTCGCAACAGTTCACGCAGCCGCTGTCCGAGCTCGGCGGCATGGCCGCGGTCGTCCAGTCGGGCACGGCGTCGGCCGAGCGCGTGTTCGAACTCCTCGACCAAGACGAGCAGGAGCCCGACGCCGCCGACGCGCCTGCGGCGGTCGACGGCGACGGCACGATCGTGTTCGACCGGGTCTCGTTCGCCTACACGCCCGAGCGTCCGCTCATCCGCGATCTCTCGTTCCGGGTCGAACCCGGGCAGACCGTCGCGATCGTCGGGCCGACCGGTGCCGGCAAGACGACGCTCGTGAACCTCATCATGCGGTTCTACGAGCTCAACGGCGGGCGCATCCTCGTGAGCGGACAAGACATCGCCGAGCTCACGCGACACGACGTCCGCGCCCGCACGGGCATGGTACTGCAAGACCCGTGGCTGTTCGCCGGCACGATCCGCGAGAACATCCGGTACGGCCGTGAGTCCGCCACCGACGACGAGATCGTGGCGGCCGCCAAGGCGACCTACGTCGACCGGTTCGTGCACTCGCTGCCCGACGGGTACGACACGGTCCTCGACGAAGACGCGGCGAACGTCTCGGCGGGCGAGCGGCAGCTCATCACGATCGCGCGCGCGTTCGTGTCGCAGCCGTCGGTGCTCATCCTCGACGAGGCGACGAGTTCGGTCGACACCCGCACCGAGCTGCTCCTGCAGCACGCCATGGCGGCGCTCCGCGAGGGGCGCACCTCGTTCGTCATCGCCCACCGGCTCTCGACGATCCGCGACGCCGACCTCATCCTCGTGATGGAGCACGGCGACATCGTCGAGCAGGGCGGTCACGACGAGCTCATCGCTGCGAAGGGCGCGTACTACCGGCTCTACAACTCGCAGTTCGAGCAGGCCGCGACCGACCTCGACGCCGAGCTCGCGCTCGCGCAGGGCGCGCCCCTCACGACCGCGTCCGAAGACGCGGCGGCGGCCGTCGAACGGATCGAGGAGTCGTTCGAGGCAGAGGCCGAGCGCGCGATCGACTGACGACTCACGAGCCGCAGCGAGCGGATGTCCCGCCCCGGGGCATCCGCTCGCTGCGTCTCCCCCGAGACGTCCGATCCGCCGGTCGGCCGAATCCAGTCGTCCTCCGGACGGAAAGCGCCTGCGTCGCGGGCCCACCCGGCACCCGACGGCCTAACGTGAGCCCATGACGATCCCGCTGCGACTCCTCGGGCACCTGCTCCTTCCACTCACCGGCGTCGCCTACACGGTGCTCTGGCTCATCGCCGAGGCGGGTCGGCTCGGAAACGCGCCGCATATGGGCATGGCACTTCAGGGCACGGCGCTCGCGCTCGTCGCGGCCGTGCCGTTCGTCGCGTTCGGCGTCGCGATCGGGCTTTCGCGGCTCGTGCCGACCGCATCGCTCACCCTGATCGCCGTGACCGTCGCAGCCCAACTGGGCGTCGAGGTGTTCCGCTTCCAGTCCACGAGCTGGGCCGCCTACCTCCCCGTGCTGCTCGCAGTCGGCGCGATCAGCGCGTCCGGCACGCGTCGCGTCCGTCTGGTCGCGCTGCCGGTCGCCGCGGTCGCGGCTGCGGGCGCAGCGATGACGCTCATCGTGCCGTTCTTCGGCTGGGGCGGGCACCCCGCGCTCGGCTCGTATGCCGACCCGAACGAAGACCTCCGGAGCATGCTGACGGTCATCGGTGCCGCCGCCCTCCTCGCGGCCGCGGCCTGGGCTGCCGGGGCCGGCCTCGCGGCACTCCGCGAATCCGCCCGAGCACGCGGCGAACTCGCGTCGCTCGAACGCGAACTGTCGGTGGCCGAAGCCGAACTCACCGTCGCGAGCGAGCGCGAACGCCTCGCTCGAGACGTGCACGACATCATGGCGCACTCGCTCGCGATCGTCGCGGCGCAGGCCGACGGCGCTCGATTGTCCGACGACGACCTGCCCGAGCGCACGTCGAGCACACTCACGACGATCGCCGAAACGGCACGATCGTCGCTCGGCGAACTGCGGCTGCTCCTCGAATCGGGCGGTGACCGGCTCGAGACGTCGACGAGTCGTCTCGAAGGCGTCGGCGCGCTCGCGGAGCGCATCCGACGTGCCGGACACCGAGTCGACCTGTCGGTACTCGGCGAGCCGCGCCCGCTCTCACCGACGCAAGACACGATGCTCTATCGCATCGTGCAGGAGTCGCTCACGAACGCACTCAAGCACGCCGGCAGCGACGCCTCCACACGCTGCTCGCTCGATTGGCGGGGGCCGGGCGTCGCGCTCCTCGTCGAGACCACCACGCCGTCTGGCGCCCGCGAATCCGGTGGCGTGCCCTTGCCCGCACCGCCGATCACTCGCGGCCTCGGCATCCGTGGAATGGAGGAGCGAGCCCGACTCGCAGGCGGCTGGCTCACAGCCGGGGCCGACCCCGACGAAGCCGACCGGTTCGTGGTGCAGGCGTTCGTCCCGGTCTCCGAGCCTGCGGCGGTCGAGGCATCCGCATGAACGAGCCGATCGCCGTCGCGATCGTCGACGACCACGCCCTCTTCTGCGCGGGCATCCGCATGATCGTCGAGTCGCAGCCCGACCTCGCCGTGGCGTGGTCGGCGACCGACGGACTCCGCGCGGTCGAACTCGCCGCGGCAGACCCGCCCGACGTCATCCTCATGGACATCCGCATGCCGGGCACCGACGGGATCACCGCGACGCGCCTCATCCTGGCGAGCGCGCGCGGGGCGACATCCGCCGCCCCGCGCGTCATCGTCCTCACGACGCATCGCTCCGACTCGGCCGTCGTCCAGGCGATCGACGCGGGAGCCGCGGGCTTCATCATGAAGGACGCCGAGCCGGAACTGCTGCTCGCCGCGATCCGCACGGTGCACGCCGGGACCTCCGTCTTCGCACCCGCGACCTCCGTCCGACTCGTGCACGACCTCGCACCGCACACCGGGCGGCCCGACCGGTCTGCGATCGAGCCGCTCAGCCGTCGCGAGCGCGAGGTGTACCTGCTCGCGGCGCGCGGGCTCTCGAACGCGGAGATCGCCGAGGCGGTCTTCCTCGGCGAGTCGACGGTCAAGTCGCACGTCTCGAGCATTCTCGCGAAGCTCGGGCTCGCGTCACGGCTCCAGGTCATCGCCCACGCGTACGACCACGGACTGGTGCAGTGATCGAGGCGTAGGCTTGAACTCGTTGTGACCGTCTCGCCCCTGCCCCCCGCCCCGACGTGGCGCATGTGGCTCGTGTGGAGTGTCGCGGTCGTGGGCTACATCGTCTCGGTGACGAACCGCACGTCGCTGTCATCGGTCGGCGCCGACGCGGCGATCCGGTTCGACGCGGATGCCTCGACGCTGTCGCTCTTCGCCGTCATCCAGCTGTTCGTGTACGGCGCGATGCAGATCCCCGTCGGCCTCCTGCTCGACCGCTTCGGCGCCCGCCCGATCATGGCCGTGGGCATGGTCCTCATGGCGGTGGGGCAGACGGTGATGGCGCTCTCGACCGACGTCGCCACGGCGATCGCGGCACGAGTCCTCATCGGGGCGGGCGATGCGGCGGTGTTTCCGAGCGTCCTCCGTCTCGTCGCGACGTGGTTCCCGCAGCAGCGCGCACCGCTGCTCGTGCAGCTCACGGGGATCGTGGGTCAGGCGGGCCAACTCCTCGCGCTGCTGCCGCTCGCGGCGCTGCTGCACGCGACTTCCTGGTCGGTCGCGTTCGGCTCGCTCGCGGGGCTCGGCGTGCTGTTCGCGATCCTGACCGTCGCGATCATCCGCAATCACCCTCCGACGAGTTCCGCGGATGTTTCGGTCAACACCGAAACCGGAGCGATCCAGGTCGTCCGGTCCTCCGCCGACCTCCGCCAAGGGTTCCGCGAGTCGTGGGCGCACCCGGGCACGCGGCTCGCGTTCTGGTCGCACTTCACGACTCCGTTCGCGGGCACGGCGTTCGTCATGCTGTGGGGGTTCCCGTTCCTCACTGCGGGCGAGGGGTTGTCGAAGCCGACGGCATCGCTCGTGCTGAGCACGTTCGTCGTGTTCGGCATGCTCGTCGGCCCGGTCATGGGGGCCTTGTCGAGCCGGCATCCGTTCCGGCGTTCGCGTCTGCTCGTACTGCCGACGATCGGCCTGCAGGCGATCGCCTGGATCGCCGTCGTCGCGTGGCCGGGCCCGGCGCCGCTGTGGTTGCTCTTCGCCCTCGCCCTCGCCCTCGCGACGGGCGGGCCCGCGTCGATGATCGCGTTCGACCACGCGCGTGCGCACAACCCGAGCCACCGGCTGAGCACGGCGACGGGCATCGTGAACGGCGGTGGCTTCATCGCGGGTCTCGTCGCGATCTTCCTCATCGGCGTCGCGATGGACGCGCAGGGCGCCGGCACTCCCGCGACGTACTCGCTCGAGGCGTTCCGGATCGCGTTCCTCACCCAACTGCCGCTCTGGGCGATCGGCAGCCTCATGATCGTCATCGAGCGACATCGGACACGGGTTCGCATCGGTTTGGACGCGCCCTGGGGAAAAGCGGCGCGAGACACCCCCGAAACGTGATAGTTAAGAGTCCTGACATACTTGAGGTAAAGAACCCTCACAACTTGCGTCATAAAGCGAGGGTTCGTCCATCTCTGATGTGAAGGTCGTATACCCGCCACCGAGGTTGCACCTTCACGGAGCGCCGCGGTGCTCCGAACGCGATGCCCCTATCGCGCGACGGCGAGGCCCGAACTCGCCGCGCAGGTACCTCCTGGCCTGCGGCACCAACGCCCGAATGATCACCCGAACGGAGTTCCCCACCGTGCGTACCCCTACCACGAGCGCTCGCACGCGCCTCAAGGCGTTCGCGGCCAGCGGCATCGCCGCCGCCGGCGTCGTCGCCATCGCCGCCCTCGGCCCGATGTCCCCGCGGCCGCGGCCCAGGCCGCGACATGCCCGACTCCCGGCTCGATGCCGAACATGGTCGCGACTCCTCAGTACACCGATTCCAGCGTCGCCGTCTTCGCCGAGGGAAACTACACCGCGGTCGGCGAGTCCGCGGAGTCCGAGGGGCTCCTCGTCGTCGTCGGCAACGCGACGTTCGACAAGCAGTACGGCGGCACGTTCAACGTCGGCACGGTCGGCCGCGGGTCGGGTATCGCTCCGGGCGCGAACTCGCAGATGCTCGCCGTCGGCGGCAACCTCGTCGTGGCTTCCGACACGCGTCTCGACGTCGGCTTCGGCACGGCCGCAAAGGTCACGGTCGGTGGCACGAGCACCGGCACGGTCGACGTCAACGGCGGCACGCTGAGCACGAAGCTCGGCAAGGCTGCCGCACTCGCGCCGAACGCGGGCTTCGGCTCCGTCCTCGACGACACCTCCGCCGAGCTCGCGTCGCAGTCGGCGAACGGCGAGGCGACTCGTGCGGGCGACCACCTGACGTTGACGGGCAAGTCGTCCGCCTCGCTCCAGGTCTTCAGCGTTCCTGCCTCGACGCTCGCCCTGGTCGGCCAGGTCACGTTCGCGTCGATCCCTGCCGATGCTGCGATCCTCGTCAACGTCACCGGCGGCGCGGTGAGCTTCGCGCCGTACCAGTTCGATGCCAACGGCGCTCGCGTCGACAGCCCCACGGGGACGTCGATCGGCAACTGGTCGTCGCGCGTGCTCTGGAACTTCCAGGATGCTTCGGCGGTGAGCATCGGCGGATCGAGCCAGTTCATCGGCTCGATCCTCGCGCCCGACGCGAGCACGACCCTCGTCACGGCGTCGACGAACGGTCGTCTCCACGTGGGCGGCAACCTCACCGTGCAAGGCAGCGGCATCGAGCACCACAACTACCCGTGGGTCGGGCGCGCCTCGCTCAGCTGCACGCCGGTGACGCCGACCACGCCGCCTACGACCACACCGCCCGTCACGACGACGCCCCCGGCGACCACCACGCCGCCCGTCACGACCACTCCGCCTGCCGACGACAAGGAGAAGCCCGCGCCGACCGAGACGACCGAGCCGCCGCTCACCGGCCTGAACGTCCCCGACCCGTCGACGCCGTCGACGACGACGCCCGCTGGCACCGGGGCGGCCGCGGTCGCCGCCGTTCCCGAGGGTGAGGGCAACGGTCTCGCCTCGACCGGCTTCGAGTACGCGGGTGTCGCCGTCGGCGCCGTGGTGATGCTGACCGTTGCCGGAGCACTGCTCTTCGCCGCACGCCGTCGCCGCGCCTGAGCCTCAGAGCCGCCTCCGACTGCCTATCGACGGATGCCCCAGGCCCCGGCCTGGGGCATCCGTCGTTTCGTCCCAGGTCTCACCGCATGTTCACCCGTCGAGCAGCCCCCGCAGGTCGTCGAGGAGGAGCGTGGCCTCCGCGCCGCTCGCACCGCCCGAAGCATCCGTCTCGTCGCTGCGCGCGATCAGCTTCGCGACGAGTTCTCCCTTCTTCGCCTTGAGCGCCATGACCTTCTCCTCCACCGTGCCGCTCGCGACGAGTCGGTAGACGTTCACGGGCTTGTCCTGCCCGATGCGGTGCGCGCGGTCGACCGCCTGCTCTTCGCTCGCGGGGTTCCACCATGGGTCGAGGAGGAACACGTAGTCGGCTTCAGTGAGGTTGAGCCCGAACCCGCCGGCTTTGAGACTGATGCAGAAGACGGATGCCTCGCCCGATCGGAACCTGGCGATCGCGGCATCTCGCGCTCGGGCCGACGTCGAGCCGTCGAGCCACGCAAACGCAATGCCCCGTTCCTCCAATCGTTCGCCGACCTTGCCGAGGAAGCTCGTGAACTGGCTGAACACGAGCGCCCCGTGGCCTTCGGCGATGAGGTCGTCGAGGTGCTCGAACAGCACGTCGAGCTTCGCCGAGGGGATACCCGCACGCACGTTCTCGCCCGTCTCGGTGCCGATGAGCGAAGCGTCGAGCGCGAGCATCCTGAGCAGGGTGAGCGAGCGGTACACGATGAACCGTTGTCGGTCGAGGTCGTCGACGAGTCCGAGGAGCTTCTGGCGCTCGCGCTGGAGTGTCGCGTCGTAGAGGCGTCTGTGGGCGGGCGCGAGCTCGACGGAGAGCACCTGCTCCTGCTTGGCCGGGAGTTCGGGGGCGACCTGGTCTTTCGTCCGTCTGAGCATGAGGGGACGGACGCGCGTCCGCAGCCGTTCGAGCCGCTCGGTGTTCCCGTCCTGCTCGATCGGCCGGCGGTACCGTTCATCGAAGGCTCGACGTGACGGGAAGAGTCCGGGCGCGACGAGGCGCATGATCGCCCAGAGCTCCGAGAGGTCGTTCTCGACGGGCGTGCCGGTGACGGCGAGGCGGAACGGCGCCCGGATGTCTCGTGCGGCCGCGTGCGCTTTGGTCGCGGCATTCTTCACGAACTGCGCTTCGTCGAGCACGAGCCCGCCCCACTCGACGGCTGCGAACGCCGCGGCCTCGAGCCGGAGCACGGCGTAGGTCGTGACGACGATGTCGGATCGGGCTGCGGTCTCGGCGATCGTCTCGCGACGTGTGCGACCCGTCGCTGTGACGGATGCCGCCCGAAGCCCCGGCGTGAACCGGGCGGCTTCCGCGATCCAGTTCGATGCGACCGAGGTCGGGGCGACGACGAGGAACGGCGCACCGGAGACATCCGCCCCGCCTCGCGCCTCGACCGCGTGCGCGACGAGCGCGAGCGTCTGCGCCGTCTTCCCGAGTCCCATGTCGTCGGCGAGTACACCGCCGAGTCCGTGGCGATGGAGGAAGGCGAGCCATCGGAACCCGTCGAGCTGATACGGCCGGAGCGGAAGCGCGAGCCCGGCCGGCGCATCGAGCGGCTCGACCGCGCCGTGCTCGAGACCTGCGACGAGCGCGCGCCACTCCACCGCAGGCCCCTCGAACTCGGCGAGGTCCTCGAACGCGGCCATGACGTTCGCACGCGTGCGATGCACCCGCACGCCGGTCTCCCACTCCTCGATGCCGTCCGCTTCCTCGAGGAGGTCGCGCAGCGGGTCGAATGCCGGATGCCTGAGGTCGAGGTAGCTGCGGTCGACGAGCCGCAGCCGCCGTTCGCCCTTCGCGAGCGCACGGAACAGCGGCATGAACGGGATCGTGCGCCCGGCGACCCGGATCATGACCCCGAGGTCGAACCAGTCGGGCTTCGTCGACTCGACCGTGCGGATCGTGAAGGTCGTCTCGCCGACGAGCTCCTCGGCCCCCGGCGGCTCGCCCTCGACGTCGAGGCGCACCCGCTCGAGTCGCCGCAGCCCGGGCAGCACCCGGTCGGCGAGCCAGAGCGCGTCCGCGCCGCGCAGGATGATCGGCGCGATTGGCAGCTCGACGAGCTCGTCGAGCACACGCGCCAGCACGTCGAGGTCGCCGGGATCCCCTGCGGCGTTCGGATCGAACGAGGCGAGTGAATCGGGTGTCTCGACCGGTGTCGAACGCCCGTCGCCGTGTTCCCACCGCCAATCGAGTCGGGCGACCTCGCCCGGCTCGAACCGCACCCGAGCGACGAGGGTCGCGGGCGGCAGCGGCGGCGGCTCGAACGAGCCGTCGAAGCTCGTGACCGGTATCCGCCGGGCGAGTGAGTGGAACGATCGCGCGAGGAAGTCGGGGATCTCGGGCGACGGCACGCGCACCGATTCGGGGGAGCCGATCGCTGCCAGTTGCCCCGAGGTGAGCGCGCCGTCCGTCGGCGCGAGCTCGAGGCGACCGGCCCTGAAGTCGTAACGGTAGAGTCCGTGCACGCCGACCGGGCGCACATCGACTGCGGTGCGAGGATCGCCGTCGAAGACGACGGTCGGGGTGAGTCGGAACCCATCGAGATCGTCGGTCGCGTCGAGCACGACCTCGGCAAGGCTGCGGAGCCGGATGTCGGGAGTGACAGGCGAGCCGACGAGCGCGATGCCGAGCCGCTCGGCATCGGCGAGCATCGCCCAGACGAGCGGCCCGTCGTACTCGTCGAACGTGATCCACTCCGAACCGTAGCTCGTATACACCGAGGGGCTCCGCCCCTTGATGAGCGCGAGCTGGGCGAACCACCGGGCTTGCTCGGGGTCGAACCCCTGCGATGCGCCCTGGAACCCGATGTTCTGCCAGGTGAGTCCCGACTTCACCCAGGCGCCGCGGGCTCCAGCCGCAACCGGGCGGATGCCGAGCCGATCGACCGCACCACCGGCTCGCGCCGGCTCGTCTTTCGGACCCTGCCAGTCGTGCTCGCGGCGACTGCGCCTCCGGCGCAACTCGAACTGGAGTGCCAGCGCGCGCACCTTTGCGCCGTCGCCGGAATCGCGCATCGCGGGCGGATCTCCGCCGCCGCTCAGCGCCTCGAGTGCCGCCCGCCAATCGTCCGCAGCAGCAGACGGTTCGACGGCTTCGGGCATGCGCCCATCCTCACATGAACCGCCCACACCGATTCACGAGCGGGCAGGTTGTGGTGGTTAAACCAAGAAGAGCCGCCCAATGGTTGGGCGGCTCTTCTGGAATGTGTGTCCGGCGGTGTCCTACTCTCCCACAGGGTCGCCCCTGCAGTACCATCGGCGCTGCGAGTCTTAGCTTCCGGGTTCGGAATGTGTCCGGGCGTTTCCCTCGCGCTATGGCCGCCGAAACTCTAGAACCAACACGTCCCACAGGGTGGGGGTTGGTGGTCTCGGTGCACACACCCCCCGGTTCTTGTGTTTTGGGGTGTGTGGTTTCTGCTGTGCAGTTGTATGTGTGTTTCCGTCTGAAGGGAACCACAGAGTGGACGCGAGAAATCTTGGCCACCTACACACGCCTTACGAAAACTGTGTGGGTGTAGTGATTGTCAAGTTATCGGCGTATTAGTACCAGTCAGCTGCACACCTTGCGGTGCTTCCACATCTGGCCTATCAACCCAGTCGTCTACTGGGAGCCTTCACCCCGAAGGGATGGAAATCTCATCTTGAGGCCGGCTTCCCGCTTAGATGCTTTCAGCGGTTATCCATTCCGAACGTAGCTAACCAGCGGTGCTCCTGGCGGAACAACTGGCACACCAGAGGTTCGTCCAACCCGGTCCTCTCGTACTAGGGTCAGATCCTCTCAAATTTCCTGCGCGCGCAGAGGATAGGGACCGAACTGTCTCACGACGTTCTAAACCCAGCTCGCGTACCGCTTTAATGGGCGAACAGCCCAACCCTTGGGACCTACTCCAGCCCCAGGATGCGACGAGCCGACATCGAGGTGCCAAACCATGCCGTCGATATGGACTCTTGGGCAAGATCAGCCTGTTATCCCCGAGGTACCTTTTATCCGTTGAGCGACAGCGCTTCCACAAGCCACTGCCGGATCACTAGTCCCGACTTTCGTCCCTGCTCGACCTGTCAGTCTCACAGTCAAGCTCCCTTGTGCACTTACACTCGACACCTGATTGCCAACCAGGTTGAGGGAACCTTTGGGCGCCTCCGTTACTTTTTGGGAGGCAACCGCCCCAGTTAAACTACCCACCAGGCACTGTCCCTGAACCGGATCACGGTTCGAAGTTAGATATCCAGAGTGACCAGAGTGGTATTTCAACAACGACTCCACGAACACTAGCGTGCCCGCTTCAAAGTCTCCCACCTATCCTACACAAGCCACACCGAACACCAATACCAAGCTGTAGTAAAGGTCACGGGGTCTTTCCGTCCTTCTGCGCGTAACGAGCATCTTTACTCGTACTGCAATTTCGCCGAGTTCGCGGTTGAGACAGCTGGGAAGTCGTTACGCCATTCGTGCAGGTCGGAACTTACCCGACAAGGAATTTCGCTACCTTAGGATGGTTATAGTTACCACCGCCGTTTACTGGGGCTTAACTTCTCAGCTTCGCAACCGAAGTCGCTAACCGTTCCGCTTAACCTTCCAGCACCGGGCAGGCGTCAGTCCGTATACATCGTCTTGCGACTTGGCACGGACCTGTGTTTTTAGTAAACAGTCGCTTCCCACTGGTCTCTGCGGCCACCACACCCTTTCCGGAGCACGTCCGTATAAGTGGATGGCCCCCCTTCTCCCGAAGTTACGGGGGCATTTTGCCGAGTTCCTTAACCACGATTCTCTCGATCTCCTCGGTATTCTCTACCTGACCACCTGAGTCGGTTTGGGGTACGGGCGGCTAGAACCTCGCGTCGATGCTTTTCTCGGCAGCATAGGATCACCCACTTTTCATCCGCGTCACGTCTCAGCCTGTATGAGCGACGGATTTGCCTATCGCTCGGCCTACACGCTTGCCCCGGGACAACCATCGCCCGGGCTGGGCTACCTTCCTGCGTCACACCTGTTAATACGCTCACCGCACCAGACCGGGTCCCACGCTCCACCACCCGGCGCCTCCCGAAGGAGACTATGAGTGGTATCGGATGGTTAGCATTACTGGATTGGTGTGGGCGGTTCTTCGCCGGTACGGGAATATCAACCCGTTGTCCATCGACTACGCCTGTCGGCCTCGCCTTAGGTCCCGACTTACCCAGGGCAGATTAGCTTGACCCTGGAACCCTTGGTCTTTCGGAGGACGGGTTTCTCACCCGTCTTTCGCTACTCATGCCTGCATTCTCACTCGTGTACCGTCCACGGCTGGTTTCCACCGCCGCTTCACCCGGCACACGACGCTCTCCTACCCATCCACACGACTGGACCACGAAGGCCTATCGAATTGTGCGAATGCCACGACTTCGGTGGCGTGCTTGAGCCCCGTTACATTGTCGGCGCGGAATCACTTGACCAGTGAGCTATTACGCACTCTTTCAAGGGTGGCTGCTTCTAAGCCAACCTCCTGGTTGTCTGTGCAACTCCACATCCTTTCCCACTTAGCACGCGCTTAGGGACCTTAGTCGGTGGTCTGGGTTGTTTCCCTCTCGACGATGAAGCTTATCCCCCACCGTCTCACTGCTGCGCTCTCACTTACCGGCATTCGGAGTTTGGCTGACGTCAGTAACCTGTTGGGGCCCATCGGCCATCCAGTAGCTCTACCTCCGGCAAGAAACACGCAACGCTGCACCTAAATGCATTTCGGAGAGAACCAGCTATCACGAAGTTTGATTGGCCTTTCACCCCTATCCACAGCTCATCCCCTCCATTTTCAACTGAAGTGGGTTCGGTCCTCCACGACGTCTTACCGTCGCTTCAACCTGGCCATGGATAGATCACTTCGCTTCGGGTCTAGGACCTGCGACTGAATCGCCCTATTCAGACTCGCTTTCGCTACGGCTCCCCCACACGGGTTAACCTCGCCACAGATCACTAACTCGCAGGCTCATTCTTCAAAAGGCACGCTGTCACCAGAATCACACTGGCTCCAACGGTTTGTAAGCAAACGGTTTCAGGTACTATTTCACTCCCCTCCCGGGGTACTTTTCACCTTTCCCTCACGGTACTTGTCCGCTATCGGTCATCTGGGAGTATTTAGGCTTACCAGGTGGTCCTGGCAGATTCACACGGGATTTCTCGGGCCCCGTGCTACTTGGGATCCCTCTCCGGGCCGCACACGATTTCGACTACGGGACTCACACCCACTCCGGTCCGGCTTTCAATCCGGTTCGTCTATCGCATACGCGTCACCGTGACTGCACGGCAGTACAGTCCGAAAGGTCCCACAACCCCGACCATGCAACCCCTGCCGGGTATCACACATGACCGGTTTGGCCTGATCCGCGTTCGCTCGCCACTACTTACGGAATCACGGTTGTTTTCTCTTCCTGTGGGTACTGAGATGTTTCACTTCCCCACGTTCCCTCTACCCGCCCTATACATTCAGGCGGGAGTCACCAGGTCACCCAAAGGGCCTGGCGGGGTTTCCCCATTCGGAAATCCTCGGATCACAGCTCGTTTATCAACTCCCCGAGGCTTATCGCAGATTACGACGTCCTTCTTCGGCTCCAGATGCCAAGGCATCCACCGTTTGCTCTTAGAAACTTGAAATCACATGAGTTCAGAAACCACCAACCCCGAAGGGCCGGCGGTGACCAATGATAAGTCGGACACAACCCCGAAGAGTCGCGTCCTACAAATCTTGTGATCGATGTCCCCGAAGGAACATCAATCTAAGATGCTCGCGTCCACTATGTAGTTCTCAACAGACGGCCAGAACCCCCACCCCACCAGCATGAAGCCGGCTTTCGTGAAGGCCTGCGAAGTCCAAACCCACCACCCGCAGGAATCTTCATCCCCACCCGGTGGCGGCGCCCGGTCCCTCAGGACCCAACAGCGTGCACGCACCCAACCCGCCGGCCCCCACCGTTCCAACCGGCGAACCGGCGTACTAGACGAAAACCCTTGGCTTGGATGCCTATGTCAATGTTCCACCCATGAGCACCCAGCGAAACACGAACGGTTTCGATCTGGGACTCCTGGAACCAGCAAACCTGGTCCAGTGCTCCTTAGAAAGGAGGTGATCCAGCCGCACCTTCCGGTACGGCTACCTTGTTACGACTTAGTCCTAATCACCGATCCCACCTTCGACGGCTCCCTCCACAAGGGTTAGGCCACCGGCTTCGGGTGTTACCGACTTTCATGACTTGACGGGCGGTGTGTACAAGGCCCGGGAACGTATTCACCGCAGCGTTGCTGATCTGCGATTACTAGCGACTCCGACTTCATGAGGTCGAGTTGCAGACCTCAATCCGAACTGAGACCGGCTTTTTGGGATTCGCTCCGCCTTACGACATCGCAGCCCTTTGTACCGGCCATTGTAGCATGCGTGAAGCCCAAGACATAAGGGGCATGATGATTTGACGTCATCCCCACCTTCCTCCGAGTTGACCCCGGCAGTCTCACATGAGTCCCCACCATAACGTGCTGGCAACATGCGACGAGGGTTGCGCTCGTTGCGGGACTTAACCCAACATCTCACGACACGAGCTGACGACAACCATGCACCACCTGTAACCGAGTGTCCAAAGAGTTGACCATTTCTGGCCCGTTCTCGGTCATGTCAAGCCTTGGTAAGGTTCTTCGCGTTGCATCGAATTAATCCGCATGCTCCGCCGCTTGTGCGGGCCCCCGTCAATTCCTTTGAGTTTTAGCCTTGCGGCCGTACTCCCCAGGCGGGGCGCTTAATGCGTTAGCTACGACACGGAAACCGTGGAAAGGTCCCCACATCTAGCGCCCAACGTTTACGGCGTGGACTACCAGGGTATCTAATCCTGTTCGCTCCCCACGCTTTCGCTCCTCAGCGTCAGTAAGTGCCCAGAGACCTGCCTTCGCCATCGGTGTTCCTCCTGATATCTGCGCATTCCACCGCTACACCAGGAATTCCAGTCTCCCCTACACCACTCAAGTCTGCCCGTACCCACTGCAGGCTAGAGGTTGAGCCTCTAGATTTCACAGCAGACGCGACAAACCGCCTACGAGCTCTTTACGCCCAATAATTCCGGACAACGCTCGGACCCTACGTATTACCGCGGCTGCTGGCACGTAGTTAGCCGGTCCTTTTTCTGCAAGTACCGTCACCCCAAAGGGCTTCTTCCTTACTAAAAGCGGTTTACAACCCGAAGGCCGTCATCCCGCACGCGGCGTTGCTGCATCAGGCTTTCGCCCATTGTGCAATATTCCCCACTGCTGCCTCCCGTAGGAGTCTGGGCCGTGTCTCAGTCCCAGTGTGGCCGGTCACCCTCTCAGGCCGGCTACCCGTCGACGCCTTGGTGAGCCATTACCTCACCAACAAGCTGATAGGCCGCGAGTCCATCCCAAACCGAAAAACTTTCCACCAAGAATCATGCGATCCAAGGTCCTATCCGGTATTAGCTCCGATTTCTCGGGGTTATCCCAGAGTCCAGGGCAGGTTACTCACGTGTTACTCACCCGTTCGCCACTAATCCCCAGGAGCAAGCTCCCAGTTCATCGTTCGACTTGCATGTGTTAAGCACGCCGCCAGCGTTCGTCCTGAGCCAGGATCAAACTCTCCAAAAAAAAAGATTCCCAACCAACCCAAAAAAGCCGGCCGAGGAGTTTGATCTCTGACAGAAAAAACAACTGACTCCAAAGAATCAAAATTGTCCATCAATCAAAGGAATCCCACCCGGCAAAACCGGGTCGGGGTTCAAAAAATTGGCATTGAACATAGTGCACGCTGTTGAGTTCTCAAGAAACGGACGCCCCCGCCTCCACACCAGAAAAACCAGCGCTTCACAACAGGGAACCAAACATTTCCACCACCCGGCCATCCCAACCAAGGGACGCATCCGGACGCTTCAAACACCCGAGCAAAACACCACTCGACATGTTCGGAACCATCACCACTTGAGAACCAAGCAACGGAGAAGAGAAGAACCTCTCTCAACGCTCCCGGCCCTGTGGGGCAACAGATGAATACTTTACGCACACCCCCACCACCACGCAAACCCACCCCACACCCCGGGCGTGTCGCACCACCACCACACCACAAAACCCCAGAACACACCTCAAAAGAGACGGATCAACGCCTCTGGCCGCAGCCGGGGCCGTTCGGGTACTGATTGCAGTCGCCCTTGACCAATACCGTGTCGATCCGCCCGATCACGACGGATCGCGGGGTACCCGGAACCTGCAACGTGCCCGCGATCGGCACCCACCCCGAGCCGTCGAACCGATACCACGCCCGATACGTCACACTCGGGGCCACGTCATACGTGCCGCGATCCTCGTACACGTGGCTCGTCGGCGTCTCGGAGAACTCGCGAAGCCCGAGCGCCGCCCACGACGCACCCGGCTCTGTGAACATCTCGGCATCGCCATCACCGAACGACCACTCGAACCCGACCGGCACGAACCGCACATCCGCCGGCCTGCCCAGCAACGTGCCCGCCACCACCTGATCGGTCGCCCCCGACACGAAGTTCACCGGGCGGCCCATCAACCCCCACGCGCCCGGCTCCAACACATCCACCGGCACCGCCGGACGAAACGACGCGATATCACGCAACGTCACCACCGGACCACCACGCGGAGCCGCCTCCGCACCCGCGCTACAAGGATCAGTCGGATCGTTCGGGAAGCAGTCATCGACTGACTCATGCAGATTCACGACCGGGTCCGGTTCCGTCTGCGACGGGTCCGTCAGGGCCGTCCCGACGGTGCCATCGGGGGCACGGTCGTTCTTGCCAACAGCCTCAAGCTCAGCAGCATTGGCGGATAGGAAGCCAGTGATGTTATCCAGTTCGTCGGCGCTGGCGAGGGCAACTCCAAATGGGTGAGCCAATAGGACGCATGCGAGCGCGCCCGCGCTCAGCAGAAATCGTGACCGCGCCATGTCTCGGACTCGTTCGGTCGAGGCACACGTGGATTCGTGCGGTCAGAGAGCAAACCGACCACGAGTGGCGTCCGCGCTGCTCGGTCTGTCGGCGTGACATCGTTCCCGGATGCGTCGAGAACTCGCGTTCCGCTGGAGTCCAGACAAACGTAGACCGTGAGACTCGCCGCGCCAGCGGACTCATGCCAGCTCTCAAGTCGCATCGAGTCGTAAGACGTTGTTCCTTGGATGCGCAGCCCGCGTGCTGCGAGCGTTGCGAGCGAGTCTTTCACCTGCGAGTCGGTCACGAACTCATCTATGCCGCTCGAGTTGCCCGCCGCATCTGATGCAGCCTGGTCCAGAGCCTGCAGGTAGGCCTCGTAGGCTTCCTCGGCTGCGGCGAGCGCCTCTTCGTCCGAGGCGAAGATCGGCTCGGCCGCAGGCGCCTCCGTTGCCGCAGGCGTCGGAGCAGGCGCCTGCGAGTCGGTGCATCCGGTCAGGGCGCCGCCGAGGAGAACCGCGAGGCCGACGACCGCGAGTGGGAGCGTACGGTTCAAGCGGGGTCTGGGCATGACACCACACGCTAGGGCAGTGTCGGCCGTGCACCGCCGGAGTTCTCCACAACCCGGTCGGCGCGGAGCGCCGGGTCAGTGCGAGAGCGCCGCGGCCTTGGCCTCGAGGTAGCGGCGTTCGGCCGCGTTGAGGGCGAGCGAAGCGGCGGTCGCGAACGAGGTGCGGGCGTCGTCGGGCCGTTCGGCGCGTTCGAGAAGGTGGCCGCGCACGGCGTGCACGCGGAAGTGGCCCGCGAGAGCGGGCTCGAGCGCCACGGATTCGAGCGCGTGCAGGCCGGCGTCGGGTCCGTGCACCATGGCGACGGCGACCACGCGTCCGAGTTCGACCATCGGACCGGGCCCGACCACGCGGAGCAGGTCGTAGAGGGCGAGGATCTCGCGCCAGTCCGTGGCATCCGTCGACTGCGCCTCGTCGTGGACGGCCGCGATCGCGGCCTGAAGCTGGAACGGCCCCGGATGTCCCGTGCCGAGCGCGCCCTCGACGAGTGCGACTCCCTCGGCGACGAGCGAGGCGTCCCAGAGCGAACGGTCCTGCTCGGCGAGCGGCACCAGTTCGGGCATCGGGAACGCGCCTGTGCCGGCGCCGGCGCGAAGGCGCGCGGGCCGCCGGGCTTCGGTGAGAAGCATGAGGGCGAGGAGTCCGTCGACCTCGGCGCGCCACGAGGCATCCACCGGCGTCGCCTGACGAAGCATCCTCGTCAGCCGGATCGCCTCGCTCGACAGGTCGACGCGCACGAGCGACTCGCCCGAGCTCGCGGTGTGCCCCTCCGTGTAGATGACCGCGAGCACCGTGAACACGGTCGCGAGGCGATCGGCGAGCTCGGCCCGGTCGGCGGGCGGATCGAAGGTCGCGCCGGCCGCGCGGATGCGCGCCTTCGCGCGTGAGATCCGCTGTCCGATGGTCTTCTCGGGGACGAACAGCGCGCGGGCGATCTCGGCGGTCGTGAGCCCGCCGACGGCGCGCAACGTGAGCGCGACCTGCGACGGCCGCGCCACAGCCGGGTGCGCGCACAGCACGAGGAGCGCGAGCGAGTCGTCGACGTCGGATGCTTCGGAGAGCGTGTCGGATGCCTCGAGCCCGCGCCCGCCTGGAGGCTCCAACCCGAACGCCCGCTCCTCGCGCCTCCGGCGCGCGACGTCGGCCCGCACCTGCTCGACGTACCGGCGCCGCGCGACGGCGACGAGCCACGCGCGCGGGTTCTGCGGCGGGTCATCCGGCCACTGCGTCGCTGCCGCGACGAGCGCGTCCTGCATCGCGTCCTCGCTGCCGTCGAAGTCGCCCGTCGTCCGCACGAGGATCGCGAGCGCCGCAGGCGCGGCAGCGCGGAGCATCCGTTCGGTCTCATCGTCGACCGAGTCGGACGCCCCGCGCTCCGCGCTCACGAGCGGTCCGTCAGTAGTCGCCCGAAGCCATCGTCATGTTCTGCAGGATCGGCAGGACCTCGACGAGCCCCTCGCCCGCTTCGGGGAAGCGCCCCGCGATCTCGACCGCGCGGTCGAACGACTCGACGTCGACGAGGTAATAGCCGCCCAGGAACTCCTTGAGTTCGGTGTACGGTCCGTCGCTCGCGACCGGGCCCGACTCGGTCGCGCGCACCGTCTTCACGGTCTCGGGGCCGGCGAGCTGCTCGGCGTCGACGAGCTCGCCCGACTCCCCAGCTCGCGGAACACCGACTCGTAGAGGGCCATGCCCTCGGCCTGCTGCTCGGGCGTGAACGACGCGAACGCGGCCGCCCACTCGGGATTCGACTTCAAGAGGATGAGGTACTTCACGGCACTGCGCTCCTTCGTCGGAGTTCTAGCCTCACCGGGCCTTTCGTCCCGGGTGAGCAGGAGGCCGGTCGGCTTCCTGCCAGTATGTCGAGGCTGCCTCGCCGATTTCGACACGGACGAGACATCCGGATGTCTCTGCGCGCGCCTTCTTCAGAACAGGCGGCTCTGCGCGACGACCTCCGCGCCCTCGAGTTCGAGCAGCACGCGCTTGCGCTCGAGGCCGCCCGCATATCCCGTGAGCGAGCCGTCGGCGCCGACGACCCGATGGCACGGGATGAGGATGCTCACGGGATTCCGCCCGACCGCCTGCCCAACGCGGCGCGCGAGCGCCCGGTCGCCGAGCGCTTCGGCGAGCGCGCCGTAGGTCGTCGTCGCGCCGAATGTGATCGCCCGAAGCATCCGCCACACCTGCTCTTGGAACGCATCGCCGCTCGTCGCGATCACGACCTCGAAATGCGTGCGCCGACCGGCGAAGTACTCGTCGAGTTCGCGCTCCACCTGAGTGAAGACGGGGTCGGATGCCTCGGCGCCCGCGTTCTCGATCGCAAGCGCCGTGCCGATGCGATCGGATGCCGGCGGGTACCAGTGCCCGGGGAAGTACACGCCCGTCACCGCATCGCCGTCGGCGACGACGAGAAGGTCGCCGACCGCGGTGCCGATCGTCGTGTGGCGGAGGGTCATGCTTCCATGTTCTCCCGTCTCGTTCGCCGTCGGGGCGGATCGGATCGCGGGAATCGGACTCGTTGATCCTCACCCGCGCAACTCGTCGTGGCGCAAGTCGAGGGCCTCGATGCGCTTGCGCAGCGTCACGAGGAGCGCCGCGACCCGCTGCCGCTCGCCGGGCGCGAGGCATCCGGCCCGTTCGAGCTGCGCCGCACGCGACGCGAGCCGCTGCGCGCGACCGAGCGTGTCGCCGCGCCAGATGCCGTATGCCTCGCCGGCACGCCGCGCGAGCGCCTCGAACCGATCGTCGATGACGGCCAGACGCAGTTCGAGCTCGCCGATCTCGGAGAGGAAGCGGCGCCGCTCCGCGGCGGGAGGGCGCGACGCCGTGATCGTGCGAGTGGCGGGGGCGGGCTGCGGATCCATGCGGACTCCTGGGGTGACTCCGGTCTCCCGAAGATTCCGACCCTATGAGGAGCCGCCGACAACGAGCCTGCGACTACTGCTTGTCCATGAGCATGACGGCGACGTGCGACCACGCTTGATGTCGAATCGGCTCCAGATCGGTGATGCCCGCGGGGCAGAGAGCGGACACGACGACGACCTGTTCGAGTTCGGCGAAGACCCGCGCCTTCACGAACCCTTGGCGTTCGCCGCTCGCCACCCGAAGCCAGTACGCGCTCGCGTACTGCTCGCTCTCGGGCACCTCGGTCTCGGCGTCCTCCGGGAATGCCGTGAAGACATCCTCTTCGACGTCGGCCGGGAGCACCTCACTGTGCGAGATCCACCCCAGGTACGCGAGCGTCGCCTCGCGGTCGTCGGCGATGCCCTTGACCTCGTCGGGCAGTTCGCCCTGCTGCACCCACAGTCGACAACCGCTCTCGGCCTCCTCCTGTCCCTGAACGCCGAGGACGACCTCGTCGACGATCGCCCATCCCGGCGGGGAGAACACCTTGACCGTGTACGCGTCGGCCGGGCGGCCGATCTCGACGTCCCAGTCGAGGGTGACCGGCAGCTCGGCCGGTGCCACGGGCCTCTCCCCGCGCTCGGAGCGGTCAGTCGACTCGGGCGCGGCCGTGGGCGCCGAACGGTCAGAGGCACCTGCGGCGAGCGCCGGTGCGGACACCGCCGTGATCACACTCAGGGTCGCCGAGGCGGCGACGATCGAGAGTGCGATCCCGCCAGCGGAAGCACCGGCGATGATCCATCCGAACCGGCGGCGGTGCCCGCTACGCGCCTTCGCAGCCCGAGGATCCGCGGCGGGCTCGACGGCCCGGGCGTGCGGCGGGTGTTCGTGGTCGGTCATGTCGATCGCCTCCTCCGCGCGGTGGTCGGCAGCGCGGAGCCCCGAGATTAGCGATCGAGGCAGGTCGGCGTGAGGCATCCTGTGGATAACCGGGCCGCGATCAAATACCTGGTCATCTCTTCTTTGTGAAGCACATCTCCTCCACATTCGAAGCGGGTGCCGAACCATCCACAGACCCGCCGTTCGCCACACGCCCGGCGCCGGCGTGGGCCTAGGGTCGGGCGCATGAGACCCGTGACATCCGCCGCTCTCGCGTCGCGGCGACTACCGCTCGCTACTGCTCGCCGAGGAGCATCCCGCGCTGGGCCGTCTCGTGGCGGAGCGCAGCGAGGAACTCCTCGTACGCGTTCTTGCTCTTCGCGTACCCGATCGCGCCGCCCTTGACCGCGCCGAGCGCGCCGTCCTGGTCGAAGCGCAACCACGTGTTGCCGTAGCCGTCGACGGCGTACGAGAAGGTGAAGGAGATGTGGAACCCCTTGCCCGCCATCGCGCCGAGCCAGACCGTCTTGTTCAGGCTGCCTCGTTCGAGCTTGATCTGACCGGGCCCGGGCGTCGTCGCCTCGTAGCCGAGACCCTTCGCGATCGCGATGACGACGGGGACGGTCACCGGGTCGGGGCCGGCGAG
This sequence comes from Agromyces protaetiae, assembly GCF_004135405.1. Lineage (NCBI taxonomy): Bacteria > Bacillati > Actinomycetota > Actinomycetes > Micrococcales > Microbacteriaceae > Agromyces > Agromyces protaetiae. The sequence goes on along the minus strand of NZ_CP035491.1, from coordinate 1,324,609 downwards.
GATCAGTTCGGGCATGGTGTGGACTCTAGCGGCCGGCCGCCGCGTACACCCACACGTCGCCGCCCGACGCGAGCTCGGCACGCACGCGCGCGTAGTCGTCGACCTCGTAGTCGTCGGCGGCCGCAAGCTGCGCCGGCGTGAGATGGAGCACGGCACCCTCGACTCGGTCGGTGCGGTCGCCGGTGTGCTCGAGGATCGGATGCTCGGCTTCACCGCTCAGCGCGACGACTGCGGGGTCGGCGATCCGAAGCATCCCGAGCCGCCAGCCGACGAGCGCGTCGGGCGCCGTCGGAATCTCGGCGCCGAAGAGCTCGCGCTGCACGTGCGCGAGGCGGAGGGTGCCGTAGCTGAAGAGGCGCTCGGTGGCGGGCATGTGTCGAGGCTACTGTTCCGGATGTCTCATGGTCACCGTCGGCCGTCGGGCGTAGCCTCGCGACCATGAGTGAGATCGCGGATGTCACCGCTGCGGGTGTGCCGTTCGTCGCCCGCCGCGCGGCTCGCGCCAAAGCGCCCGTCGTCGTGGCGTGGCATCTGCTCGACCCGCCTTCGACGCCCGCGGGAATGGCGACCGCGCTGCCGCTCGCGGGGTTCGACGCACACCTCATCTATCTCGGTCTGCCGCGGAGCGGCGCGCGGACCGAGTACGAGGGATTCGAGGCGCTGCTCGAGAGCGGTGTCGACATGGTCGCCGACTTCTTCGGGCCGCTGCACGACGAGGCGGTGGTCGAGTTTCCGGCGGCGCTTGCGGAGGTGCGGGAGCGGCTCGGGCTGGATGTCTCGGATGCTTCGCCCGTCATCGTGCTCGGCGGCTCTGCCGGAGCATCCGTCGCCGCCGATGTGCTCGCGACGCACGGCGCCGCGCATGACATCCGCGCCGCCGTGCTCGTGAACCCCATGTTGCGATTGCGGCCGATGATCGACGCCATGGCGGGATTCCTGCCAGCGCCGTATGCGTGGTCGACCGTGTCGGACGCGATCGCCGACAGGCTCGACTTCGTCGCGCGTGCGCCCGAGCTCGTCGCCGGCGGGGCGCGCGTGCTCATCGTCGAAGGGGATGCCGATGAGCCGGCGTTCCTCGATGCGGTCGGTGCTGTCGAGGAGCTCGGTCTCGCCGGCGTGGACGTGCAGTACGTCGAAGGGGCCGAGCATGCTCTCGCGGATTGGCCCGAGGAGGTCGGCGTGCCGCAGAACGACATCGCGCGGAAGTACGACGCGATCGCGGTGGAGTGGTTGCGCGGGGTGTTCGCCGTGTAGCGCTCGCATCCCGTCCTCCACCTGTGGACAACCGCGACCGGTGTTCCGCGCGCCTCCAATACCGTGAACGCATGCTCTCCCGATCGACTGCACGTCGCCCCCGTGTTCTTGTGGCGCTCGGGCTCGCCGTGCTCGTCGCAGGCGGTGTCGCCGGGTGCAGCGAAGCTGCGGCGCTCGACCCCGAACCTTCTGCCTCCGCGACCGAGGCGCCTGAAGTCGAGCCGATCTTCGCGTCAGATGAGGAGGCGCTCGCGGCTGCGGTGGAGGCGTATGACGCGTACCTGGCCGTGAGCAATCAGATCCTCAACGACGGTGGGCGAGAGCCTGAGCGTATTCGCGGACATGCAACCCCGGAGTACGCGGAGAAACTCATCGAGGGTTACAACTCCTACTTGGAAAACGATGTCTCCACTGAGGGTTCGAACACTTTCGACACGGTGACCTTGTCGAACTGGGATGTCACCGAGGGTCGCGCCGATGTCCAGATCTATCTCTGTCTCGACGTCTCGTCGACCAGCGTCTTCAAGCACGGGGTCGATGTCACTCCTGTCGACCGCCAACTCCGCACTGCACTCATCATCACTCTTGAAGGAACAGACGCACTCCAACTCTCAGGGAGCGACCGGTGGTCGGGACACGACTTCTGCTCCTAGGTCTACTCGTCGCGGGATACGCACTGTCCACGACGGCCGGCAGCTCGCCGGACTGTGCCGATCTTGGCGTGACCGTTGGTGCTTGCAAGCCGCCGATCAATGCCGACCTCGGCGATGACGAGGCAGTGATCAGCTACAACGACACACTCGCCGGCCTGCAGCCTCCCGACCGCGACGACACCGGAAGCGCACGCACTGCCGTCGAACCGGTCGCAGACGAGCCACCGGCGATCCCGTGGACCGACATCTGCGGCCCGACCAACCCGAACGATCTCTGCGAGCCAGGCACTCCGATCGTCATCACGCTCAACGACATCGCCTCGTTCCGGCCTGTGACTCCGGTCGACCTCACGGAACCCGGTGCATGGGGGCTGATGAACCGCCCCGTCAACTTCGTGTCAGGCGCGACGACCCAGATCATCGCCGGAAGCCTGGTCGATCACCCGGCAGACGTCCGCTTCACACCGGTCGGGTACGGCTGGGACTTCGGCGACGGCACGAGCGACACCTTCACCACCCCGGGCGCAACGTGGGAACAACTCGGCGTCGCCGAGTTCGGTGAGACCGACACGAGTCACGTGTACGACTCCCGCGGAACCTTCACCGTCACGCCGAGCGTCGTCTACCGCGCCGAATACCGGTTCAACGGGTCATCTTGGGCGCCGATCGCCGGCACTCTCACGCTCCGAGGCACCCCACGAGACATCCTGATCGGACGCATCGACACCGTGCTCGTCAAAGGCGACTGCAACCAATACCCCGGCGGCCCCGGCTGCTGAGGCAGCCCCTAGCGAGGCGTCCGGAACCCGCCGCCTGTGTCGAGATCGTCGCCACCCTCGATATCCGGTCCGCCGTACGGGTCGGTGATGTCAGCGCCCTCGAAGAACGGGTCGACCCCGAGCTCTTCGTCATGCTCGCGCTTCAACTCCGCCTGCACAGCGTCGTCATCGGCGAACTCGCGGTCGTCGGGCAGATCGGTGTCGCTCATGTCGCCCTCCTCGGGGTGGGCCAGATCGGTGCGCCCCAGGCTAGTCGGCTGGGCGCACCGCCGCACGGTCGAGCGAATGAAGAGGCGCACCGCACGGAGCATCCGTCGTCGGTGCCGCCGCTGCCACATCCTCGCAGGGCCGCCCCCAGTTTGTGGCGTGTCAGCCGGTCGGCGAGTCACCGAGGCGAGGCATCCGGAAGTCTCGACCGAAGGAAGGTGCGCAATGCGACCGCTTCGCCTCAGGACGTTCAATGTGCAGTTATTGCGGGTCATCGCCGGCATCGCCGAGGGCACGGTGAGCGTGGCCTGGCTCATCGCGTCGATCCTCCGGGGACGGCGGGCGACTCGATCGCGCGTGCGAAGGCCGTCGCGAAGGACTTGCTCGCGGTCCCCACGCGGTCGGGTGCTGAGTCCGGAGAGATGGGTGAATGGGTCACGTTCGACTCACGGCATCTTGTTGACGATTGCCTCCACGGCCGAAAGATCCGCTGGCGCCCACTCAAGTTGCTGAAGCCGGCGCGGATGCAACCATCGCACCTCCGCATGCTCGAGCGCGTAAGGTTCGCCATGTTTGAGCGTGCACCAGTATGTCGAGAGTTGCACCTCGCCGAACTCGTACTCATGGGCGTCGGTCAGCACGAGCTCACCGACCTTCACTTCGCACGCAAGCTCTTCCCGAATCTCACGCGCAAGCGCATTCGAGTGCACTTCATCGGGCTCGACCTTGCCGCCAGGGAACTCCCAAAGACCGCTCAGACTCTGGCGCGCGGATCGCCGCGCACCCAGAACAAGCCCATCACGAACGATGACTGCCGCGACAACCTCGATTTGCCGAAGAGTCATGGCTGAAGGTGCCTCAACGTGGATGGCTCAATCCGGAAGCCGCTTGACTCCCGGTAGGCGACGCCGAGTCCCGCGCTCTGTATCAAGTCACGCAGGTCGTTGGAGGGTCGCTCAGGCAGCAGAACAGAGCACTGCAGTCCGTCGACTGCGACATGACGTTTGTAGTCGTACAGCTGACCAACCGCCATCCGAACGTCGCTTCTGCCAGACAATGCTTTCGCCTCATACAACGTGCGATCGCCTTCGTCATAGATGTCGGTGAGCAACCTCGTGTGTTCAGAAGGCAAGGTGATCGCCCATCGAGAGAACACGTGGTCGGGCTGACTTGAAACAAAGTCATCGACAAGCTGAGACTCCTTGCGAACCGCGAGAGCACCTTTGGAGCCAGCGGTCTCAAAGAACTGCGTCGAGTTGATCTCGATTGGGACCTGTTGTGAGCGCGGATCTGACGGCATTTGCGCGCGACCCACGATGTCGGCAATCCACGCCGGGACCACGCTAACCGGCAGCAGGCGAAAGACAAGCACCGTTCGCAGCGCACCCTTCTTGTCCAGCGCCGGCATCCGCTCGTAGGGCAACGCTGGATCGAGGACGAACTCTCCGACGTAGCGCTGACGCTTGGTCGCTGTGCCCGGAACCCTTCCCGCGGCCACGAACGCGTGAAGGGTGCGACCTTTCGACGCGTGCGTAAGAATCGGGGAGTTGCTTCCCGACTCCTTCTGGTCGCCATCACTTCCAGCACCGGTGTAGTAGAGCACTGAGGTGTCACTCGAGAATCCGTCGTAAACGTAACCGAACTGGGTTCCTTCAGACGGGTCGGTGAAGAGGAACACCGATCTGGAGGCTTCGCTTGGGACGATGCCACCCGAGTACGGACTGCCTCCGTACTGGATGGCGATGTCGGAACGCGTGACGATATCGCCGGGGCTCAGGCGAATTCCAGTCGTCACGAGCTCACACTAGCGGGAGCACCTAGAGCCCAACAGCAGTTGCCCCGCGGCGTAGGCCGCGTTGCAGGCGAGCTACGCCGGTGCGGGAAACCCGCCGCAAGAACTCACGCAATCCTGGATGGCACTCGTCGTCGAAAGCACTGATGGACCGAGGCTCACACCCCTCGCCCCGTATGGTGTGCGGTCGGGGTCAGCCCCGGTAGTTCGGGTCGGCGACCCAGCGGCCGTCGACGAGGATGTAGCCCGGGTACGGCGAGGGCTCGGCAGCGGGCGCCTGCACGGGTTGCGGGGCCGGCGGGACGGGCGCTGCATACTGCGGCGCGGGCTGCGCGTACGGCGGGGCGGGCGGTGCCGCGTACTCAGGTGCGGCGGGAGCAGGTGCGGCATACTGCGGGGCCGCCGGTGCTGCGAACTGCGGGGCGACGGCTGCGGGTGCGGGGGCTGCGAATACCGGTGCCACAGGCACCGCAGGCGCGACAGGCGCGACAGGCACGTCGGGAACCACCGCCTGCGGAGCGGCAGGCGCAGGGTACGCGGGCGCGTACCCGCCGACGGCCGGCGGCACGGCCGGGTAACCGGCGGGCGCGTATGCGCCGGCCCCGTAGCCCACGGCAGCGGCGAAGTCGGACCCGCCACCGGCACCGGCCGGCAGCGCGAGGGCGGGGTTCCACTTCGGGGTGTCGCCGAAGGCGAGGATGACCTGCCAGACGAGTCCGAGGAGGGCGCCGAGCACGGTGAAGCCGGTGCCCTTGCCGAAGCCGCGGCTGAAGCGGTGGATCGCCATGATCGTGTAGACGAGCACCACGAAGCTGCCGAACGGCACGAAGATGAGGAACGCGATCCAGCCGGGCAGACCCACGATCTTGAGCATCTGGAAGGTGTTGTAGACGGGCACCCACGCGGGCCAGCCTTCGTTGCCCGTCTTCTGGAAGATACGGGAGAGCGAGAGGCCGCTCAGCACGTACATGCCGATGGCGCCGGCGAACATCACGCCGTAGCCGACGAAGATCCAGACGAGGTACGGGGTGGGGTCGAAGTCCATGGTCGGTCCCTCTCAGTCGGTCCCGGCGACGAGGCCGATTCGGTAGAACGCGGGCAGGTCCTCGGCGATCAGCGTGTCGACCGACGTCTGGTCGGGGCAGAAGCCCATGACCATGGCGCCCTCGGCGAGGTCGGCGAACACCCGGGCCTGGAAGAACCCGCTCAGGCCCTCGGAGTCCGTGTAGACGAGCACCGCATCGGCGATGTCCTGGTCTTCCGTGTACATCGTCAGGTCGGCGGTCGCGAACGGCACATCGACGAACGATGCGGGATCGATCGGCGACCCGAGCGACTTCTCGATGAACGAGATCGACGCCGCACGGTCGCCCGCCGTCAGGTCGGCCTGGTCGGGCGTGAGCGATCCGTTCGTCACTTGCACCCAGCATCCGGTCGCGGAGTTCTCCCAGCCGCCCGGCGTGCCCGACTTGGGCGACCAATCGGACGAACTCATGAAGCTCGCGAGCGCGGCGACGTTCGCGCCGCCGTCGACCGAGACGTCCCACGGCAGGTAGAGGGGAATGCACTCTCGAGCCCGTCGAGCCCCGAGGCATCCGAATCGAGGTCGTACTCTTCTTCGAGGCCGGAGAAGCTCGTCGAGAGCGCCTGCGCCTGGGCGACCGACATCGCGATCCCTGCGCTGAAGGCGACGAGCCAACCGCCGAACGCGAGCACCATGACGCCGATCGCCGCGACGATCCAGCCGACGGGCGCGCCCGACTTCGGCGCACCCGGGAGCGATCCACCCAGCTGCGCGGAAGGCGCGTAGGACGCGTACGACGGGTACTCAGCGCCCGGCTGAGGCGGCGAGTACTGCGGCGGCTCGAAACTCACGAAACGACCTCTCTTGGATGCGCGCTCCTCGATGCGCGCGCGAAGTCCCGAGCCTACCGGAGGCGAACCTTCGGATCGGAGGACGGCTCGTGGCTGTGGATGACGCATCCGCAGGATCGGCGAGAATCGAGCAATGCGCATGACCCCGCGCCGGCTCGCCGTCGGCATGTCCCTGTGGATCCCGAACCTCTTCAGCGGCATCCGCGTGCGCCGCTTCGCCGATGACTGGACGAGCGCGACCGTCGAGCTCCACGTCAACGTCTTCACGCGCAACTACGTGAAGACCGCGTTCGGCGGGTCGATGCAGGCGATGACCGACCCGTACTACTTCATGCTCGTCATGCACCAGCTCGGGCGCGACTACCTCGTCTGGGACACGCGCGGCGAGATCGAGTTCGTGAAACCGGGCAAGGGGGTGCTGACGGCGCACTTCGAAGTTCCCAAGGCGAAGGCCGACGAACTCCGCGCACGGGCGCAGAACGGCGCCAAGGTGCTCGAATGGTTCGAGACCGAGATCACGGATGCCTCGGGCGACGTCGTCGCTCGCGTGCGACGCGAGGTGTACGTGCGCGAGAAGCAGCGCGGGTGAACGAACGACGGCGGCACGGCCCTTCCCGGAGCCGTGCCGCCGTCGTGGTTCGGGTCGCGCGTCAGCGACGCGTGATGGTGTACTGCCCGACGCTTCCGTAGTCGGAGTACCCGCCGGAGGCGGCGCTGCCCTGACCGACGCCGTCGATGCGGACGTAGTAGGTGCCCGCGGCGAGCGAGGCCGTGACCGAAGCATCCAGCCCGCTCGCGACGCTCGAGTTGACCTGAGCCGACGCCGGGTTCGCGGTCGCGACCACGGTGCCGCTCGCGTTCAGGATGTCGAGCTTGATGTCGAGGTCGGGCGACTGCGCCGCCGGAGCCGCGTCGAACGTCACCTGGCCGCCCGTCGTCGTGAAGGAGTACACGTCGACGTCGGTGCGGGTCGTGATGAGCCCCTTGACGGAGCTCGCCGAACCGAACGCCTTCGCAGCGGACGTGGTGTCGCCGGCCTCGTCGGCGACAGCGACGCCGCCGTTCGCCCCCATCACGGCGAAGTCGTCCTGGGTGTTGTTCGCACCCGAGTACTCGCCCTCGCTCCAGTGCGTGATCGGACGCGTGTACGACGTGCCCATGATGGGCGCCCACGCGCCGTGGCCGGGGAAGTAGGTCACGCCCGCCGTCGTGCCGTCGTGCGAGAGTCCGAAGTTGTGGCCGGCCTCGTGCGCGATGACCTCGGCGAGGTTCTTCACGCCTGTGCCGACGCCCTTCGTGTAGGCCCAAGCGGGCTGGTACTGGAGGTTGTTGACGTTGTCGATCGTTCCGACGTACGCGAGTCCGCCGCACGAGCACGAGATGCTGTAGAAGTTCGTGTCGCTCACGACGACGGTCGTGCCGTAGACGTTGTCGCTCGTGCTCGTGCGTTCAAGGGTCGCGCGAGCGGGCTCCTCGGTCGTGACGTCGACGTCCATCCACGCGTAGTCTTCGGCCACGCGCGCCCAGATGTCGCGGATGTTCTGCAGTTCAGCGGCCGAGAAGGACGACTTGTTCGAGTCGACGCTGTACGCGTCGGCCGTGATCGTGGGCGTCGAGTACGACGTGTTCCATTGCGTGCCCGTGACGATCGCACCGGTGAAGTCGATGTACAGGGTGCGGTTCGAGCCGGCACGGCTGTGGAGCTTGAAAGCGTCGGTCGTCGACGGCGGGGCGGTGGTCGTCGGAGGAGTCGTCGTCGTGGGGGGCGTCGTCGTTGTGGGGGGCGTCGTCGTCGGGGGCTTCGTGGTCGCGGGCGGCGTGGTCGTCGTCGGGGGCGTGGCCGTCGTCGGCGGCGTCGTGGTGCTGCACTCGCCCTGGTCGGTCCACGGCTTGCCCGTGCCGATCACTCCGTTGTAGGTGAGCGGGTCTTGGCCTTTGGTCCACCAGTTCGCGAGGTAGAGGTGCCCCGAGCGGACGGCCTTGTCGCCGCCGACGTAGGTCGCGGTCGCGCTCCACTCGGCGACGGTGCACGTCACGGACGCGGCCTCGACCGCGGTGGACTCGGTCGAGCCGGCAGCGACGGGCGCCGCCGAGTCATCCGTCGCCTCGTCGGCGGGCGTCGCGACGGACGCGTCGCCGGCTTCGACGGATGCCTCGGAGTCGCCCGCGACCTCGTCGGGCGCCGAAGGCTCGGCGTAGAACAGGCGGTCCTCGTCGTCGATGCGCGACGTCTCGTCGGCAGCGATCTCGGCGAGGTGCTCGACGGTGATGTCGTTCGCGGCGGCGACGCGGGCGAGCTCGCCGTCGTCGGCGCCTTCGAGCGCCGACGCGAGGCTGTACTTCGCGTCGATCGGCACCTGGGTCTCGGGCAGGGGGTCGGCGCCTTCGGGGCGGACGCTCGGCGTCGGCCGCGAAGTCGCCTCGGAGTCGGCGGATGCCTGCGCCGCACGCGGCGAAGCACTGTCGGCGTGGTCGGCACCCGGTTGGGCGGCGAACGCGATGCCGCCGGCGAGGAGGGCGCCGGACAGCGTGCATGCTGCGAAGATCTTCATCGAACGGGTCACGAGGGCCGAAAGTACACGATCCTTACAAACCCCGCATACGCGTTATCCACATAACGCGACCGACGGTCGGGATTCGCAGAAGAGGCCTCGTCGACTGGAGCCCTGGAACCCGAAGGGGGCGGGTTCGCCGGTGCGGCCGGCGAACCCGCCCTGGGGGCCGCCGCGAGTCACGGGTCGTAGGGGGTCGACCTCGTCGCGGCGAGTCTTGGGACGTGACGGACAGACTAGGTCACCTCGTCGCGCCGGGTCGGGACTTCTCCACAGGGAGCAGCAGCGCGAACTCGCACACGAACTCCGATGACTCGCCGCGGAAGTCGAGCGAAGCGGGTCCGATCGGAGATCGTGGGCGCGGAGCGCCGGGACAGAGCGGGCGCGGGCTACGGGGCGACGGCGGCGACCACGAGCGCCTCGAGGTCGGCGGCGCGGAGGCCCGGCCAGCCGTGCAGCTCCCGCCTCCACGCGGCGGGCACGGCCGAGGCTCCGTACGCGGCGCCGGCGAGGGAACCGGCGATCGCGGCGACCGTGTCGGTGTCGTTGCCGCAGCGCACCGCGCGTTCGAGCACGCCCCGCAGCGTGTCGGCTCCGACGATCGCCGCCCACGCGGCCTGCAGCGCGGCGACGACCCAGCCGTTCGACCCGGGGATGTCTCGCGGGTGCAGTCGCTCCGCGACATCCGCAAGTTCATGCCACCGCGCGCGACGCTCGACCGGCAGCCGGTCTATCGGGCCGCGGATATCGATCCGGCCCGTCAGGACGGCGTGCCGGATCGCGAGCGACCAGATCACCGAGGCATCCGCGGCGTCCGTCTCGTAGTGCGTGAGGTCGGAGACGAGACGGGCGGATGTCTCGAGCGCGTCCTCTTCGCCGGCGGCGAGGTGCCCGAGCGCGACCGGTCCGGTGCGCATGAGCGAGCCGTTGCCGCCCGAGCGCCCGGTGCGCTCGTGGACCGCCCGGGCGGCGGCGCGGGCGGCCGCGGCAGCGGTCGCGACGCCGCCGTGCTGCGCCTCGGCGAGCACCTGGCGGGTCTGGATGCCGACGTCCGGCGCGGAGACCGCCCACCCCTGCCACTCGACGACGATCCGCCCGAGCACGGCCTCGTCGTCGAGGGACTCGCCGCGCGCGAGCGCTTGCAGCACGGGGATCGACATGCTCGTGTCGTCGGTCCACTCGCCGAGTTCCCACATGCCGCCCGCGTGCATCGTGATCGCGATGTCGTCGGCGACCGACGGCTGGAACTCGTACGGCGCGCCGAGCGAGTCGCCTGCCGCCGAGCCGAGGACGGCGCCGATCGCGCGATCGAGCTGCGCGGCGTCGAGTGCAGGCGTTGGGGTGCGAGGCATCCGGATGCTCCTTGGTCGAGGTTGCACGTGACGATACCTGCCGCCCGCGACATCCGCTGCGCTCATCGATCTCGCGGTGCAGCGCAAGATGCGCGTCCTCGCCGAAGATGCGCCCCCGCGCCCGGGGGTCGACCGCGACGCGCTCGCGCGCTACCGTGGCACCCGTCGAGGTGAGGAACGCTCGCATCCGGGAGCGCGCGGCCGCGACATCCGGAAGGGGGCTCCCATGTCCGATCTCGAAACGCAGGCCGCCGTCGCCAAGGCCCGCGAGGCCGCGAGCCTCGCCGCCTACGACATCCAGAAACTCAGCGAGGACTCGATCGAACGGCAGGCGCTCCACAACCTGCTGACCGCGGTCGAATCGCTCATCAACGCGGTCGACGCGGACGACTGAGCCGCATCGGCGACTCAGGCCTCGCCGAGCGCCTCGCGCGCCTTCGCGTACTTCTCCGCCAACCGCTCGCGGGTCTCGGGGTCGAGGCGGCGCGCGCGCCACGGCGCCGTGTTGTCGGCGATGTCCGCGAGCTTCACGCGGCGCGCGACCTCGTGCTCGCGGATGCGCGCGTAGTAGTCGGCGGCGGAGACGTCGTCGGTGCGCGTGAGCAGCACGACGGCATCGACGATCGCAGGGGCGACGCCCGCGAGCAGCAGGTCTTCGGCGTCGAGCTCCGTGTCTTCGACGACGTCGTGCAGCCACGCGACCGCGGCCTCGACGGGCTCGGTCTCCGCGTCGAACCGCTCGGCGACGCGGGCCGGGTGGTCGATGTAGTCGCCGCCGACCTTGTCGCGCTGGCCGCGGTGGGCGACGAACGCGATGCCCTGGGCGAGTCCCACCTGGGCGGCCGCGTCGAAGTCGGCGGTCTCGGCGTGCGCCCGGGCATCGGCGGGAGCGGCGGCCGCAGCGCGCAAGGCCGCGCGCGAGGCATCCGGCACCGCGACGGGCGCTGCCACAGGCGCAGCCTGCACGATCGGCGTCACCGTCGCGACCGCGTCCTCGTTCGCGGTCGCCACCGCCGCCTCGAACTGCTCGAACATCCACTCCGCATCGGATTCGATCGCCACCCCGTCGCCCTCCTCAGGTCGTGCGTCCCGGTCGGCCGCGCGGCGGAAGTTCGTCCATTCGGAACTCCCCGACGGCGCCGGCGTCGGCGCACGGTGCCTCGGCACCGGTGCGTCGGCGGGTGTCGTCACGGGGGGCTCCAGACGTGCTCGCGGGCAGGGTCGCGAGACCGATCCTACGAGAGCGGTGCGCGCGGCGGGAGAGGAGACCGCCGGTGTCGCGAGCCTGCGCCGCGGTTCGGCTAGGCTCTCCCGCAGTGACACGGGGTGCCGCCCCGCTTCCGCCGCATGACGGCGCGAGGCATCCGCGGCTGAGATCACACCCGTCGAACCTGATCTAGTTCGGACTAGCGAAGGGATGTCGCGATGAGCGATCGTCTGTCCATCGACCCTGCCCACCTGTCGGCCGAAGCCGAGGCGCTCGCCTCGACCGCGGCGAACCTGCTCGAACGGTTGCGCGAGGCGCCGCCGCTCGTGCACTGCATCACGAACAGCGTCGTGACGAACTTCACGGCGAACGCGCTCCTTGCGATCGGCGCGGCGCCCGCGATGGTCGACATCACCGAGGAGTCGGGGATGTTCGCGGGCGTCGCCTCGGGCCTGCTGGTGAACCTCGGCACGCCGACGCCCGAGCAGCGGGCGGCCGCGCGCGAGGCCGTCGCGGGCGCGAGCGCAGCGGCCACGCCGTGGGTCCTCGACCCCGTCGCGATCGGTGCGCTGCCCGTGCGCACGGCGCTCGCGCACGAACTCGTCGCGGGCCGCCCGACGGCGATCCGCGGGAATGCGTCGGAGGTGCTCGCCCTCGCGGGCACCGGCGCGGGCGGTCGCGGCGTCGACGCCGCGGATTCGACGGATGCCGCGGCTGACGCGGCCGCGCACCTCGCGGCGACGTTCGGCTCGGTCGTCGCCGTCTCAGGGCCGGTCGACCTCATCACCGACGGCGTGCGCACAGCGCGCATCGCGAACGGCGACTCACTGCTCACGCGCGTGACTGGCGGCGGATGCGCACTCGGCGCGGTGACCGCGGCGTTCCTCGGGGCTACGCGCGGCACCGGCATCGATGCCTTCGGAGCAACGGTCGCCGCGACACTCGTCTATACGGTTGCCGCCGAGCTCGGGGCGGCAGGCGCGCCCGGCCCCGGCACGTTCGCGGTGCGTTTCCTCGATGCGCTCGACTCGGTCACGGCGGCTGACATCGTCTCTCGCGCACGGCTCGAGCTTTCGGATGCCTCGAGCGGCGCGCCGCTCGCGAGCAACATGCAGGCCGAGGCATCCGGAGCCTTCGCATGACCGCCCCGACCGAGCGCACTGCCCTCGACCTCTCCCTCTATCTCGTCACCGACGCCGCCCTGTGCGGCGAGCGCGGGGTGGCGGCCGTCGTCGAGGCGGCCGTCGCGGGCGGTGTGAGCATCGTGCAACTGCGAGACAAGCACGCGTCGGCCGACGAACAGCTCCACACGCTCGAGGCGCTCGCCTCCGCAATCGACGGGCGCGCGCTCCTCGTCGTCAACGACCGGCTCGACGTCGCCCTCGCCGCACGCGAGCGCGGGCTCCCCGTCGACGGCGTGCACGTCGGCCAAGCCGACGCCGCGTCCGAACGCGCACGCGACGCGCTCGGACCCGACGCGATCGTCGGCCTCACGGCGAACTCGGCCGAGCACCTCGCGGCGGTCGCGCGGATGCCCCGGGGCACGGTCGACTACCTCGGCGTCGGCGTCATCCGCCCCACCTCGACGAAGCCCGACCATCCGCCGGCCCTGGGCATCGACGGGTTCGCGCGCTTCGCGCGCGAGTCCGAGCTGCCCTGCGTCGCGATCGGCGGCGTGACCCTCGGCGACGTGGCGGCGCTCCGCGCCGCGGGCGCGGCGGGCGTCGCGGTCGTGTCGGCGCTGTGCGCGGCGGCGGACCCTCGGGCTGTGGCAGGCGAGTTCGTCGGCGCGTGGCAGGCGGCGGCCGCTGCGGCGGGAGGCATCCGATGAGCGCGCCGGCACCTCGCGTTCCCCGCGTCCTCAGCATCGCGGGCAGCGACCCGTCGGGCGGGGCGGGCATCCAGGCCGACCTCAAGTCGATCTCGGCGAACGGCGGCTACGGCATGGCCGCGATCACGGCGATCACGGCGCAGAACACGCGCGGCGTGCACGGCGTGCACGTGCCGCCCGCGGCGTTCCTCGCCGAGCAGCTCGACGCGATCTCGGACGACATCGCGATCGACGCCGTGAAGATCGGGATGCTCGCGAACGCGGACGTCATCCGCACGGTCGCGGCGTGGCTCGGCCGCGTGCGGCCGCCCGTCGTCGTGCTCGACCCCGTCATGGTCGCGACGAGCGGCGACCGACTCCTCGACGCCGACTCCGAGGCCGCGCTCCGCGACCTCCTCCCCCTCGCCGACCTCCTCACGCCGAACGTCGCGGAACTCGCCGTGCTCACGGGCGCAGAGCCGGCAACCGGCTGGGCCGGTGTTCTCGCTCAGGCGGAAACCCTCTCGACCGGTTCGGGCACGCTCGTGCTCGCGAAGGGCGGGCATCTGGCGGGCGATCTCGCCCCCGACGCACTCGTGGATGCCTCAGGTCGCGGACGCTTGACAACTGCTGCGCTTTTCGCAGCAGTTGTCAAGGAGGCCGAAGGAAACCCTCGCTTCGTCGAGTTCGGCGGTGCCCGCATCGAGACCACCGCGACCCATGGCACTGGCTGCTCGCTCTCGTCGGCGATCGCGACCCTGCGGGTGTCGCGCGGCGAATGGGTGCCCGCCGTGCGTGAAGCGCGCCGGTGGCTGCGCGAAGCGCTGCGACACGGCGAGTCGCTCGAGGTCGGCGGGCTCGGGGCAGGACCCGGACGAGCCGGCCACGGCCCCGTCCACCACTTCGCAGGCCTGTGGTCGCGCGGCGGGCTCGAGACCGCGCCGACCGCGGCCGAAGTCGAAGCCGACTGGTGGGGCGGAATCGCCGACGTGCGTGCAGGCATCGACGATCTGCCGTTCATCAGGTCGCTCGCGGACGGCACGCTCGACCGCGGCGCGTTCCTCGGGTACCTCGCGCAAGACGCGCTCTACCTTCGCGACTACGCGCGCGTGCTCGCCGAGGCTTCGCGCCTCGCACCGGATGCCTCGGCGCAGGCATTCTGGGCCGAGTCGGCCCGCGGGGCGATCGAGGGCGAGCTCGAACTGCACACGGGCGAGCTCGCAGCATCCGACTCCCCCGCGACATCCGGCGTCCGCGACCTGGAAGCCGACCGCGCGACGACCGCCTACCTCGACCATCTGCTCGCGACCGCCGCACGCGGCGAATACTCCGTGCTCGTCGCCGCCCTGCTGCCGTGCTTCTGGATCTACACCGACCTCGGTGCGCGCCTCGGAGCCGGCGGGTTCGGCGATGCGCCGCTCCGCGCCGACCATCCGTACGCGGCGTGGCTCGCGACCTACCGCGACCCGGCGTTCGCGATCGCGACACGGCGGGCGATCGAGATCGCGACGGATGCCTCGAGCCGGGCGACGCCCGAGGTGCGCGCGCGTGCCGCGCAGGCGTTCCGCCGTTCGGCGGAGCACGAGCTCGCGTTCTTCGCGGCGCCGCTCGCGGAGGCGGCGCCGCTCACGGAGGGTGTGCTCCTCAGCTCATGACGGCGTGCGGCGGCGCGAGCACCTCGCCCGCGACGGCCGCGTGAGCCTCGGCGGGATCGGCGCCGACGCTCACGATGCCGTTCGCCCGATCGACGTGCACGATGCGCGGCGCGAACTCCGAGGCATCCGCCGATTCGACCGACGCCCATGAGATGACGATCACGAGGTCGCCGACCGCGACCAACCGCGCCGCGGCGCCGTTCACCCCGATGACGCCCGAGCCTCGCTCGCCCGCGATCGTGTACGTGTCGAATCGCGCGCCGTTCGCGATGTTCACGACGGAGACGAGCTCGCCCGGCAGGATGTCGGCGGCCTCGAGGAGGTCGTGGTCGATCGTGATCGAGCCGACGTAGTGGAGGTCGGCGTGGGTCACGGTCGCGCGGTGGATCTTCGACTTGAGCATGGTCCGGCGAAACGTTGGCACCAGACCATCCTGCCGCCTCTCGAGGACTACGCGTCCTCGGGCTCGGGGTCGGGGATCTCGTCGGGTCGGTACTTCGGCAGGCGGCTCGCCGGCAGGATCGCGAGTGCGCTGACGCCCGCGAGGATCAGCAGCCCGAGCCGCAGCGTGTGCAAGCGCGCGTCGGTGTTGACGTTGACGAACTCGTCGACCTGCGCGGGCGTCGCACTCGTCCCCTCGAGGGCATCGCGCAACTGGTCGTTCGAGAGGAAGTTCTCGTCCTGCAGGCTCACCTCGTCGGCGAGCTCCTCGGGGATGTACGCGTTCTCGGTGACCGCGCGCCCGATGCTGAGCGAGAGGATCGTCACGAGCAGGGCGCCCGCGATGGCCGTGCCGACCGCCGACGCGAGGTTCTGCGTCGTGCCGCGGATCGACCCGACGTCGCCCGCGAGGTCCTTCGGCGACGCCGTCACGAGCACGTTGAACACGAGCGTCACGAGCGCGCCCTGGCCGACGCCGAAGACGAAGAGGCCGAGGATCGTCGGGAACGTCTCCCAGTTGTTGTTGACGACGATCGAGAGCCACACGAGACCGACCGTCGTGAGGATGAACCCCCACACGCCGATCACGCGCGTGCCGAGGCGGCTGTACAGCCGCACGACGAGGATCGCCGCGAAGAACACCGTGAGGTTGAACGGCACCATCGCGAGCGCCGTGTCGAACGGCGTGCGCCCCTGCACGATCTGGATGTACAGCGGCACCGTGAAGTTGAGGGCCGCCTCGAGGGCGACGACGATGAACATCGCGTACACCGCGGCGCGCTCCGACGGGCGCCGGAGCACCGACAGTTGTACGAGCGGCACCTTGCCGAGCCTCGTCCGGCGACGGGTCCAGAAGAAGAAGACCTGGCCGAGCACGATGCCGAGCACGATGAGCATGGGGGCGGGCGAGATGCCCGCGATGTCGAACGGCGCCGACTCGCTCGCCTCGAGGATGCCCCACGCGTTGAGGTTGTTGAAGCCGAGCGTGAGCGACACGATCGCGAGGCCGATGAGGATCGCGGCCACCAGGTCGATCTTGATGTCGGAGTTGCCGTGGTCCTTGCGCAACCGGAAGCTCAGGATGAGCACGACGACGGCGATCGCGAAGACGACCCAGAAGACCGGTCGCCAGCTTCCGACGAGGGTGCCGAGCGCGCCGCCGATGAAGAACGCGAGGAAGCCCGAGATCGCGCGCGCCGAGCCGAGCGAACCGATCGCGGTCGCCTGCTGGCGCCCGTGGTAGTTCTCGGCGATGAGGGCGACGAGCGAGGGCACGATGATGGCGGCGGATGCCCCGGCGAGCGCCTGCGCCCCGATCACCCACCACACCGACGGGCCGAAGATCATGAGCAGCGACGAGATGCCGAACGTCGCGACGACGACGCGGAAGATGCGCGCCCAGCCGACCTTCTGCCCGAGCTTCGCGCCGACCATGACGAGCGCCGCGACGAAGAGGCCGTAGGCGACGATCGTCGTCGACGCGAGCGTCGCGGGCACGCCGAACTCGTCGACGATGCCGCCGAGCGAGACCGGCAACGACGAGACGTTGTACGACATGAGCATCTGGCCGAGGAAGAGCGCTGCGAGCGGCGCCCACGAGGCCCTCTCCTCAGTCGGCTGCGTCGTCGTGCTCGACACGTTGGAGTCAGTCGACACCGCGGTCTCCTTCATTGTGGGGTCGGTACTGGGGCGTTCGGTGCGAGGTCGTTTCGGCGCGCCGCGGCTCGGGTCGCGGTGGTGCGCCTCGGAGGCGAAGACGTCGAGGCCGAGCGCGCGCGAGAGGTACTGCGTCGCGATCTGGCCGCGGACGCTGTTGCCGGCCGAGTCGAGCCGCGGCGAGAACACGCCGATGCCGCCCTTGCCGGGCGAGATCGTCACGATGCCGCCCGCGACACCCGACTTGCCGGGCAGCCCGACCTCGAAGAGCCACTCGCCCGAGCGCTCGTAGAGTCCGGTCGACGCGAGCACCGCGAGCGTGTCGCGGCAGACCGACGCCGACACGACGCGCTCGCCCGTGACGGGGTTGACTCCACCGTCGGCGAGGGTCGCGCCCATGACCGCGAGGTCGCGCGCGTTGACCCGCAGCGAGCACTGCTTCGTGTATACGTCGACCGCTTCGAGCGGATCGATGTCGATGCGGCCGTAGCTCTGCAGGAGCTTCGCGATCGCGCGGTTGCGGTAGTTCGTCCCGGACTCGGAGCGATAGACCTCGCCGTCGAGTTCGAGGGGGCGGCCCGCGAACGCCGAGAGGCCGAGCCGCACGTTCTCCCACTGCTCGGCAGGCGTCACGCCCGGCATGAGCGCCGTCGTCGCGATGGCGCCCGCGTTCACCATGGGGTTCATGGGGTGCCCGTCGTTGAGCTCGATCGCCACGACCGAGTTGAACGCGAGGCCGGTGTTGTTGACGCCGACCCGCTCGCGCACGGGCTCGTGCCCGAGCTCTTCGCACACGAGCGCGTAGACGAACGCCTTCGAGATCGACTGGATCGAGAACTCGACCTCGGCGTCGCCCGCCGCGTGGAGCCCCCCGTCGACCTCGGCGACGCTCACGCCGAACAGCTCGGGGTCGGCTGCGGCGAGGATCGGGATGTAGTCGGCGACGGTGCCGTCGCTCTCCCGGCGGGCGTACTCGAACGCGGCGACGACGAGTTCGTCGACCTGCCCCCACCCGGGCAGATGCCCCGTGGAGACCCGCTGTTCGATCCCGGTGAGCCCAACGATCAACGACCCCGACCTCCCCCTGGCCTCTCGGACGGCATGTGCGTCCTGCGGTCACTGTAGCGGTCGATGCGCTCGCGGCGACACTGGCCCGAGCGGTATGCGTCTTCGGATCACTCGTCGAGCGCCGAGAGCACGACCTCGACCTCTGGCTCTGCGAGCAGCGCCCGCTCGACGACGTACCCGAGCACGACCGCCCCGAGGGCGGCCGCATAGGCCTCTGCCCTCGCGGGCGACAGGCCCCAGCCCTGCGCGACCGACGCCCAGTGCGCGAGGATGCTCCCGTAGCGCTCGGCGATCGCAGCCTGTGTCGCCGCGTCGGTCTGCGCATGCGACCATCCCTGCACGGCGAGTGCGAAGAGGTTCACCCCGTCGGGCGTCCGCTCGGCGGCCGCGACCGTCGTGAGCACGGCGCGCCGATAGCGGCGCGGAGCGTCGGACGCAGCGCCATCCGCCGGAATCGCCTCGATGAGCGCCCCGATGCGATCGACCGACGCCTCGATCGCGGCACGGATCACCGCGTCCTTGCTCGCGAAGTAGAGGTAGATCGACCCGGCGGCGGTGCCCGCCTCAGCCGTGATCTGCTCGAGCTTCGGCTCAGTTTACTGGAGGTCATCGTGAACGGACTCAAGGTCCACCACCTCAACTGCGCGTCGATCGGCGGACTGTCGGTGCTCGGACAGCATCTCGTCTGCCACGTGCTGCTCATCGAAACGCCGGCATCGGGGCTCGTCCTCGTCGACACGGGCCTCGGCACCGCCGACTACGCCCGCATCACCTCACGGCTCGGCTTCGAGTTCGCCCACCTCTACGCGAGGCCGCGCATCGACCCCGAGCTCGCGGCAATCCACCAGGTGCGCCGCCTGGGGTTCGACCCACGCGATGTGCGCCACATCATCCAGACCCATCTCGATCTCGATCACGTCGGCGGGCTGAGCGACTTCCCCGAGGCGACCGTGCACGTGCACGAGATCGAGCTCGCCGCGGCGATCCGCCGCAAGGGGGTGAGGGCGCGCGGGCGGTACCGCCCCAAGATGTGGGCGCACACGCCCAAGTGGTCGACCTTCGGCGCGACGGGCGAGCCGTGGCTCGGCTTCGAGGCGGTGCGGTCGCTGCCCGGGCTCCCGGCGGAGATCCTCGCGGTGCCGCTCTTCGGCCACACCCATGGCCACGTCGGCTACGTCGTCGAGACCGACGCCGGAACGCTCCTCGCCGCGGGCGACGCTTACTTCGACGCGCGCGAGGTCAAGCAGCCCGACCGCGAGTGCGGCCGCGGCGTCGGCCTCTTCCAGTTCGTCGTCACGACCGAGTACG
Organism: Agromyces protaetiae; assembly: GCF_004135405.1. NCBI lineage: Bacteria > Bacillati > Actinomycetota > Actinomycetes > Micrococcales > Microbacteriaceae > Agromyces > Agromyces protaetiae. The sequence continues at coordinate 1,305,000 of NZ_CP035491.1, read as the reverse complement.
ACGCGCGCCGCGCGAACCAGGACCGGTTGCGCGCGCTTCACGCCGATCATCCCGAGATCGCCATGTACTGCGCCCACAACCCGTTCGAGTACCGAGAGCTCGCGGATGCCTCGGGCGACGCGCTCCACGGATACTACGCGTCGAGCCGCGCGGGCCTGACCGTCGCGTGAGGTCGGCGGATCCGCCCCGGGCAGATCGGCCGTGCGCGGAAACGCTCGCCCCGAGGCATCCGCCCGGCGCACGCTCGGAGGCATGAGCGAAGACACGGCAGCCCCGCTGCATCCCATCGACGTCGACCTGCAGTCCCGACTCTTCCGCGAGCGCGTCGTCGTGCTCGGCGACGAGCTCGACCAGAACCTCGGCAACCGCCTGACGAGCCAGCTCCTCATGCTGTCGGCCGACGACCCAGAGCGCGACATCGCGTTCTGGATCAACTCCCCCGGCGGCAGCGTGCCCGCGATGCTCGCGATCATGGACGTCATGCATGCGATCCCGAACGACGTCGTGACGGTCGCGCTCGGGATGGCGGCGAGCGCCGGCCAGTTCCTGCTGTCGGCAGGGACGCCGGGCAAGCGGCTCGCGTTGCCCCACGCGCGCATCCTCATGCACCAGGGCTCGGCGGGCATCGGCGGCACGGCCGTCGACATCGAGCTGCAGGCAGAAGACCTGCGGCATACGCGCGACACCGTGCTCGGCCTCCTCGCCGCCCACACGGGTCAATCCATCGAGCGCATCACGGCCGATTCGCTGCGGGACCGGTGGATCACGGCCGACGAGGCGGTGGAGTACGGCTTCATCGACCGGGTGGTGACGGATGCCTCGGGCATCTACCCCGGGGCGTCCGGTCGCCTGCTCGGGCCGGGATTCAGAGCGGCGGATGTCTCGGAGCGGGCGTTCTCGGGCACCGGCGCCCATGCGGGAGCGCTCGCATGAGCACCTACTCGATCCCGTATGTCGTCGAACGTCGCGGAGGCACCGAGCGGACGCTCGACGTGTACAGCCGTCTCCTCGGCGAGCGCATCGTGACCCTCGGCACCGAGATCGACGACGGCGTCGCGAACGTGCTCATCGCCCAGCTCCTGCACCTCGAGGCGGATGCCCCCGACTCGCCCGTGCAGCTCTACATCAACTCGCCCGGCGGCTCGCCGCAGGCGGCGCTCGCGGTGTACGACACGATGCAGCATGTGCGGCCGCCCGTGGCGACGACCGTCGTCGGGCAGGCGCGGGGCGCCGCCGCCGTGCTGCTCGCGGGCGGCGCGCCCGGCATGCGGAGCGTCCTGCGGCACTCCCGCGTCGTGTTGCACCAGCCCGCGACGCAGGGACGCGGATCGATTCCCGACCTCATCATCGAAGCCGAAGAGGTGCTGCGCGTCCGCGCCGAACTCGAGGAGGTGCTCGCGCACGACACCGGGCGCACGCTCGCGGAGGTGCGGCGCGACACCGACCGCGAGCTCATCCTGCCCGCGGCCGCGGCGGTCGAGTACGGGCTCGCCGACCACGTGGTCGCGATGCAGCGCACGGGGTGAGCGGCGCAGACGGCGCCGCGTCGCTGCTCCCCGCCCGGCCACTCCGCCGATTGCTACGCGGCGAGCAGGATGCTTCGAGGCTGCCCCGCCCCGGATGCGCCGGAGCTCGCACCCTGTGGGGACCCGCCGGCGCGCGAGCGCGCGACCGTGAGGTCGAGCACGGGCGCCCGGCGGACGGCGTGGGCGGAGGCATCCGATCGCGCACCCGACGGCACGGCGCCGAGCTCCGACGCGACGCCCGCGGCGACGTCGAGCAGGCTGAGTCCGAGCGCGTCGGCGACCGAGCCGAGGATCTCGCTCGACGGCTCCTTGCGCCCGCGTTCGATCTCGGAGAGGTATTGCGTCGAGACATCCGCCTCGCCCGCGACATCCGAGAGGATGCGGCCCTGTGCAAGCCGCTCGCGCCGCAGGAACGCGCCGAGCGCGTCGCGCCAGAGCGGCGCCCGAGACATCCGCTCGCCTGCAGGAATCGCCGTCGCACCCATGTCGCGAGGCTACCGAGCAGACCGCCAGATGTGTCGCCGCTCCGCTCACAGCAGAACGCGACGCTGCGCAGACGGCAATCGCGTCGGCGCGAGCTCCACACTCGCGCCGACGCGATGGTCGGTCAGGCTCGCGGCGTTCAGGCCGCGAGCAGGCCCAGCGTGTCGATCACGCGGTTCGAGAAGCCCCACTCGTTGTCGTACCAGGCGACGACCTTCACGTGCTTGCCCTCGACGCGCGTGAGCGTCGAGTCGAAGATCGACGAGTGCGGGTTCCCGACGATATCGCTCGACACGAGCGGCTCGTCGGAGAACTCGAGCACGCCCTTGAGCGGACCCTCGGCGGCGGCCTTATAGGCGGCCACGACCTCTTCGACGGTCACGTCTTTCGAGACGGTCGCGTTGAGTTCGACGATCGAGCCGACGGGGATCGGCACGCGCATGGCGTCGCCCGAGAGCTTGCCGTCGAGGCCCGGGAGCACAAGACCGATGGCCTTGGCGGCACCCGTCGAGGCCGGAATGATGTTCTCGGCGGCGGCGCGCGCGCGGCGGGGGTCGCTGTGCGGCGCATCCTGCAGATTCTGGTCCTGCGTGTACGCGTGGATGGTGGTCATGAATCCGTGCTCGATGCCGGCGAGGTCGTCGAGGACCTTGGCGAGCGGAGCGAGGGCGTTCGTCGTGCACGACGCGTTCGAGACGATGACGTCGGTCTCGGCGTTGTACGCGTCGGTGTTGACGCCGTAGGCGAGGGTGACGTCGGCGCCCTTCGCGGGGGCGCTCACGAGCACCTTCTTGGCACCTGCGGCGAGGTGCGCGGCTGCGGCCTCGCGGTCGGTGAAGCGACCGGTCGACTCGAGCACGAGCTCGACGTCGAGCTCGCCCCAGGGGAGCTTCGCGGGGTCGCGCTCGGCGAGGACCTTGATGCGGCGGCCGTCGACGACGAGCACGTCGCCGTCGACCTCGACGGGGAAGCCGAACTTGCCGCCGGCGGTGTCGTACTTGAGGAGCCGGCCGAGAGCGGCCGGGTCGGTCAGGTCGTTGACGGCGACGACCTCGAAGTCGGAGCCGCGCTCGACGATGGCGCGGAGGACGTTGCGGCCGATGCGGCCGAAGCCGTTGATCGCGATGCGAGTCATGGGAGAGGAGGTTCCTTTCGTTCTCTCGTTCGCCTCCACTTTCCCGGCTTCGGCGGGCGCGCGGCAGTGGCCTGAACGACGAGATCCGAAAGGATCGCGCCAATGCGACTCCGGGGGCCTCGAGCTCACCCGTCGCGGCGCACGAACGTGTGCCGGTACTCGCTCGGCGACGTGCCCAGGATGCGCCCGAAGTGCAGGCGGAGGTTCGCGCCCGTGCCGAGCCCCGCGACATCCGCGATCTGCTCGACGCCGAGCTCGCTCGCCTCGAGAAGCTCGCGCGCGAGGTCTACGCGCGCCCGCAGCACCCACTGCATGGGCGTGTAGCCCGTGTCCTCGACGAAGCGGCGCGAGAACGTGCGCGCCGAGACGTTGGCGTTCCTGGCGAGGTCCTCGAGGGTGAGCGGCTCTCCGAGGTGCGCGAGCGCCCACTCGCGCGTCGCGGCGAACCGAACGCCGATCGGTTCGGGAACACTCCGCGGCACGTATTGCGCCTGCCCGCCGCTGCGGTACGGCGCCGCGACGAGCCGCCGTGCGACGTGGTTCGACAACGCGACGCCGTGGTCGCGGCGCACGAGATGCAGGCACAGGTCGATGCCCGAGGCTGCGCCCGCCGACGTGAGGACGTCGCCTTCGTCGACGAACAGCACGTTCTCGTCGACGTTGACGAGCGGATGCTTCGCCCGCAACTGCTTCGTATAGTGCCAGTGCGTCGTGGCCCGCTTGCCGTCGAGGAGTCCGGTCGCGGCGAGCGCGAACGCACCCGTCGAGATGGCGGCGAGACGGATGCCTCGGCCGTGCGCCGCTCGCAGGGCGTCGACGACCGGGGCGGGCGGATCCTCTTGATCGGGGTGGCGGTAGCCCGGGATGAACACGGTCTGCGCCCACTCGAGCGCGTCGAGTCCGTCTGCAACGTGGTACGCGAGGCCGTCGCCGCCCGCGACGAGGCCGGGTGCGGCGCCGCACACGCGGACCTCGTAGGGCATGCTGCGGCGGGTCGTGAACACCTGTGCGGGGATGCCGACGTCGAGCGGCTTCGCGCCTTCGAGCACGAGCACGGCGACGCGGTGGGGGCGTGGGGCCACGGTGGCATCCTCTCGATCGGGCCGCGCTCACCGTTCGCGGCCGCTCGGCGGGCGATGGCGACATCCTGATCATCGCAGCATTCACGCCAAGTCAGCACCGCCGACGCCCGATCGAATCGCCTGATTGTGAGGACTTTTCAGGTATGACGTCTTCGACTCCAAATGGCGCCCCCAAACCGGGGGACATTGACGTTTTCGCGCATACCGAGTTCATAGACTCGCTGTGATCCCGAATCGATCCGACGTTTCGTGCACCTCTGCGACGCGACGGACCACACAGCCGAGCGCCCTCGGCCCTACCCCGGAGGACTCCATGAAGCGCACCTTCAGCGCGCTCGCCGTCAGCGTGCTCGCCGCCGGCCTCGCCGTCGCCGGCGCCGCCATGCCCGCATCCGCCGACGGCGAAGCGCCCGCAACGCCCACCGCGACCGTCGAGGCCGGCAACTGCCTCGTCCTGAACGTCGACCTCTCGGACTACGCGGTCGACCCCGGCACCCCCGCCGTCGAGAAGGTGTCGCACACGGACTACATCTACCTGCCGGTCCACGGCAGCGTGCCGCACATCGCGCACAAGGACGAGGGCGACTTCCTCATCTACGACTGGACGCTCTACTACAAGAGCGGCACCCAGGAGCACGTCACCACCGAGCCGAAGAACGCGATCCCCGGCGTCGCCAACACCGTCAGCGTGACGATCGACGGCGCGGTCCACACCGAAGACTTCGGCAGCGACTTCACCGAGTCCTACCAGCTCGACGACAAGTTCGAATCGAACACCTACACGGTCACGGTGACGGCGTTCGGCGAGACCGAACCCGAGGTGTACTCCGGCACCGTCCCCGCGTGCGGCGTCGGCGCCTGGAACGCCGCCGCGACGTTCGACGCCGAAGCGAAGTGCGGCACCGCGACGGTGAACGTCTCGAATGTCGCCCTCTCGGGCGACAAGATCAACGGCACCGTCTCGGTCGTCCCGTACGTCGACGGCACGGCGAAGGCCGAAGACATCCTCGCCCTCGCCGAAGGCGCGACGAAGACGCTCACGTACTCGTTCCCTGAAGACTCGGGCGACCACAAGGTCGTCGTCCGCACGGGCCCCGCGCACGGAGACACGATCCTCGCGCAGACCCTCGTCTCGACCGACTGCATCGGCAACGTCAAGGTGACGGGCAACCTCCAGGTCGGCGGCGCCATCACGGTGACGGGCGACCACTTCCAGCCCGACACCGAGTACACGATCGAGCTGCACTCCGACCCGCAGGTCCTCGGCACCGTCACGACCGACGGCGCCGGCGAGTTCACGCTCCCGACGACGATCCCGGCCGGCACGCCCGCCGGTGACCACGAGGTGGCCGCACTGAGCGACGGCGTGCAGATCTCGGCAGCGCAGGTCACGATCGCGGCCGCAGCCGCCGTCCCCGCCGCGAACACGACGCCCGCCGCGACCAAGGCCGGCCTCGCCGAGACCGGCTTCAACGGCCTGCCGTTCGCGATCGGCGCGCTCGCGCTCGTCGCCGTCGGCGCCGTCGCGGTCGGCGCGAGCCGCGCCAAGCGCGCAGCCCGCACGCGCGGCTGACGCATCCGGTCATTCCCGAAGGGGCCTCGCGGTGATCCGCGGGGCCCTTCGTCGTCCGCCCGGGGCGCGCACCGGACATCCGTCGCGTCGGCATCTGCGACACTGTCGTCATGCCGGATGCCCCACCCGTCCTCGAACTCGACGACGTCGCGTTCCGCCGCGACGGGAAGACGATCCTCGACGCCGTGTCGTTCACTGTGCGCGCGGGCGAGCACTGGGCGCTCCTCGGTCCGAACGGCGCGGGCAAGTCGACGATCCTCGGCCTGTGCGGCGCGCACACGCACCCCACCTCGGGCGCCGTCCAAGTCCTCGGCGACCGCATCGGCCGCGTGGAACTGCAGGCGCTCCGCCGCCGTATCGGGCATGTGGACCCGAGGCATCCGCTCACGAGTCCGCGCACCGTGCGCGAGGTCGTGCTGACGGGCGTGACGGGCACGATCGAACTGCCGCTGCGCTGGGAGCCGACCGCCGACGAACTCGACCGCGTCGATGCGCTCGTCGACCTCCTCGGCCTCACGGCCAGGCGCGATGCCCGCTGGCCGACCCTCTCGCAGGGCGAGCGCGGCCGCGCGCTCATCGCCCGCGCGCTCGTGTCCGACCCCGAGCTCCTCCTCCTCGACGAGCCGTCGACGGGCCTCGACGTCGCCGCGCGCGAGCAGCTGCTCGAGACGATCGACGACCTCGAGCACTCGCATCCCGACCTCGCGTCGATGCTCGTGACCCACCACCTCGAAGAGCTGCCCGCGTCGACGACCCACGCGCTCCTCATCTCGCACGGCCGCATCGTCGCCGCGGGGCCGGTCGACGAGGTCGTCACGACCGAGCACGTCGCGGCCGCGTTCGAGCATCCCATCGTCGTGGGGCGCGAAGACGGACGCTGGTGGGCGCGGGCCGAGCGCCGCCCGCGTCTCGTCGGCGCCGCGGCCGTCACCGCTGGAGCCCGCTCGTGAGCGGCGAACCGCCGGTCTGGGGCGGCGGCGCACTCGACGAAGGCCCTCTGTGGTCGGGACTCATGGCGTGGACCGGGCTCGTGCTCGGCATCGGCGCGATCGCGCTGGCCGTCTTCGCACCGCTCGGCGCGTCGCCCGCGGGCATCGCATGGGTCGCGGGCTTCGGCGTGCTCGCGATCTGGTTCGGGTGGGCGGGGCGGCTCGGTTTGCGTCGGCGCGCCGCGGAGGCTTCGGCTGCGTCGGATGCCTCGCCCGGGCTGGATGCCACGCGGCGTGCGCCGCTCGGCGCGGCCGCGGGGCTCGTGGGGGCCGTCCTCGGCGTGATCGTCGTCGTGCTGATGTTCTACGCGTGGATCGCCGTGACGGCCGCCGACGGCGGCGTGCAGCTGCCGATCCTGCCCGCGTGGCAACCGTCCGTCGAGGCGCCGACGCCGGGCGAGGTCGCCGCGCTCGTGCGCTCGCACTGAACGGACGGCGCTCGACCCCACCCGGTTTGTCGGACATCGGCCCGTTTGTCGGACGTGGAGCACCAGATGTGTCCGACAAAGGGGCCGATGTCCGACAAACCCGGGGAGTGGGTGCGGCGGGAAATGGGGGCGGGGGGGAGAGGGGAAGAGGGCAGGGCTCAGCCGCGGTCGAACGCCGCGATGACGCGCGCGACCGACGTGCCGAGGTTCCACTCGGTCGCGAGGGCTTCGAGCCGCTCGCGCCGCTCGCCATCGATGGGGCGGATGACGTCGTCGACTTCGGGCAGGTCGAGATCGCGCACGACCTCGACGACCTTGGGCGCGACGTCGAGGTAGTCGCCCGCCGCGAGGAGCTTCGCCCGCACGCCGGCAGACATGCCGGGCGCGCCCGACTCGGCCGCCGCACGGATGCCGTCGAGGTCGACGAACGTCTGCAGTAGACCGGCCGCGGTCTTCTCGCCGACGCCCGCAACCCCCGGCAGCCCGTCCGAGGCATCCCCTCGCATCGCGGCGAAGTCGGCGTACTGCTGCGGCAGCACGCCGTACTTGCCGACGACGACCGCGTCGGTCACGAGCTCGAGGTTGCTCATGCCGCGCGCCGTGTAGACGACCCGCACACCCGCGGCATCGTCGACGAGTTGGAAGAGGTCGCGGTCGCCCGTGACGACGTCGACGGGCGCGGATGCCCCGGTCGCGAGCGTGCCGATGACGTCGTCGGCCTCGTGCTCGGCCTTGCCGACGATCGGCACTCCGGCGAGCGCGAGCGTCTCGCGGATCATGGGGATCTGCGCTTCGAGCGGGTCGGGCACCTCTTCGACGTCGGGTGCGGGGCCCGCGACGACCTCGGCGACGCGGTGCGCCTTGTAGCTCGGGATGAGGTCGACCCGCCACGCCGGACGCCAGTCGTCGTCCCAGCAGGCGACGATACGGGTCGACTCGAACTCGGTCGTGAGCCGCGCGATCATGTCGAGGAGCCCCCGCACGGCGTTCACGGGCGTGCCGTCGGCCCGGCGGATCTTGTCGGGGATGCCGTAGAACGCGCGGAAGTACAGCGAGGCGGTGTCGAGGAGCATGAGTCGGTCGGCCACGTGCCCATCGTTCCACGAGATGTCGCGACTCACACCTCGGCCGATACGCCTCCGTCGAGCCACGTGACCCGGTCGCGCACGTCGGGCCCCGAGGCGTCCAGCACGCGCTCGGCGGCCTCGCGCGGCTCGCGGAAGTGCGACCACTGGTCGCAGTGCACCGGAACGACGCGGCGGGGACGCAGCAACCCGACGAGTTCGGCCGCGCCCGAGGCATCCATCGTGAACTTCAGACCCCCCGTGATCGGGAACCTCACGGCGCCGATGTGCACGACCGCGACGTCGACGTCGAGCCGCGACGCGGCGTCGCGGAGGCCGTCGTACATGACGGTGTCGCCCGTGACCCAGACGGATGTCTCGGGCGCGTCGCCGACCGAGATCGCGAACCCGATCGCGGCCCCCGCGATGGGCCGCGAGAACTTCGGCCCGTGCCGTGCGGGCGTCGCCGTGACGGTGAGCGGTGGCCGCCCCAGATGCTCCTCGCCCGTCTTGCCGCCCTCGGGCGCGATCTCGGCCGTCTCCCACGGCCGCAGTCCGACGACGTGCTCGAGCCCTGCGAACGCGCGCAGGCGCTTGCCGCCGGGGAACGTCGTGATGACCTCGCCCGCACTCGGGAGCATCGCCTTCCCGGCATCGTCGAGATTGTCGGCGTGCTGGTCGTGGCTGAGGAGCACGACGTCGATGGCGCCGAGCTCGGCGAGCGGCAGGTTCGGGCCCGCGGTCTTGACCGACGAGGTGCCCCAGCCGAACGAGTACTTCCGCCCCGGCGGATCGAACGTCGGGTCGACCAGGAGCCGCCAACCCGCCAGCTCGATGAGAAGCGTCGGTCCGCCGATGTGGGTGAGGATCGGGCGATCGGCCATGGCGCGATCGTACGACGATGCCCCGCCCGGGCGATAGACCCGGACGAGGCATCCGTCATGCGTTTCTCGCGCGCGACGCTCAGCGGTAGCTGTAGAAGCCCTCGCCCGTCGCGACGCCGAGCTTGCCCTGGTCGAGGTACTGCTCCTTGACGAGCTTCGCGAACGCCTGCTGCTTGGGGCCGCCCATCGCCGACACGTTGTACGCGGTCGTGAGGCCGACGACGTCGAAGATCTGGAACGGGCCGAGGGGTGCGCCCGTGCCGATGCGCCAGGTCTTGTCGACCGTGGCGGGGTCGGCGATGCCGTCGACGAGGAGGTCGCCGGCCGCGCCGAGGAGCGGCACGAGGAGCGAGTTCAGCACGTAGCCGGCCTTCTCCTTCTTGATCTCGATGGGCTCCATGCCGGTCGAGCGGGCGAACTCGACGACCTGCTCGTACACCTCGGGCGAGGTCTCGGACGTGCCCATGATCTCGGCGGTGTTCATCGCCCACACGCGGTTCGCGTAGTGGAGGGCGAGGAAGCGGTCGGGGCGGCCGGTCGCGGGGGCGAGCATCGACGGGAGGAGGGTCGACGAGTTGGTCGCGAAGACGGTGCGCTCGGGGGCGACGGCGGCGAGCTTCGTGTAGGTGTCGATCTTGATCTGCGGCTGCTCGGGCACGGCCTCGATGACGAGGTCGGCGTCCTTCACGGCGTCGGCGAGGTCGCTCGAGAGGCGGATGCGCGTGAGCGCCTCGTCGGCCTTGCCGTCGGCGGCGCCCGGCACCTCGACCTTGTAGACGGCGGCGAGCTTCGCGAAGCGCGCTTTCGCGGCTTCGATGGCGGCGTCGTCGATGTCCCACGCGACGACGGGGTGGCCGTGGTACGCGGTCTGGAACGCGATCTGGGAGCCGAGGACGCCCGTGCCGAGGACAGTGACGTTGGTGAGTGCGGTCATGTGTGGGTCTTTCTGGTTCGGGTTCGGGTTCGGGTTCGGGTGGACGGGGGGCGGATGTCTCAGGCCGACGTGTTGCGCGGACGCGCGCCCGTCGGGGTCGACGTGAACCGCGCAAGGTCGTGCGCGAAACGGGCGACCTCTTCGTCGGTCCAGTCGTGGAGCACGTCGTCGACGACGTGCTGGAGGATGTCGATGCCGTCGTTGTAGGCGGCCCGGCCCGCTTCGGTGAGCTGGAGCGGCCGGCCGCGGCCGGCCCCCGCTCCCTGAGCCGGACGAAGGGCATCGCCTTCATCCGCCTTCTCGCACACGATGCCGAGGTTGACGAGGTTCGCGAGTTGCCTCGACACCGTCGAGCGGTTGAGCCGGAATGTCGACGCGATGTCGACGGCACGGGCGCCGTCGTGATCGGCGATGTAGGCGAGGATCGACTGGTCGGTCATGCTCAGCTTCACGCGCGCGGTGCGGGCGTCGGCGATGCCGCGACGAGAGATGACGATGAGGTCGCGGAGGATGCCTGAGGCGTCGGCGCCCCGCCTTGAGAGGCCCATCATCGAACCCGCTTACGTTGCATAATGCAACGGTACGCCTACGTGTTGCCTTTCGCAACTGTTGCAGCAGACTAGCGTGGAGCCATGGCGATCGCGACCGCGTTCCGGGCGTCGACCCGGCTGCCGCTCCTGCAGATCCTGAAAGCGGCCGCCGCGACGATCGCCGCCTGGCTCATCGCCGGTTGGCTCATCCCCGGCCCGCTCCCCGTGTTCGCCGCCATCGCCGCCCTCCTCGTCGTGCAGCCGAGCGTCAACCAGTCCTTCGGCAAAGCCGTCGAACGAAGCGTCGGCGTCGTCCTCGGCGTCGTCGTCGCGAGCCTCCTTGCACTCGTGTTCGGCACGGCCTACTGGGTCGTGCTCGTCGCCGTCGTCGCCGCCATGCTCATCGCGTGGGCACTCCGCATGACCCCCGGCACCTCGAACCAGGTCGCCATCAGCGCCATGCTCGTCCTCGCGCTCGGCGGCGCCACCCCCGGGTACCCGGTGCAGCGCATCCTCGAGACGCTCATCGGCGCCGTCATCGGCATCATCGTCAACGTGCTCATCGTGCCGCCCGTCGCGATCGAACCCGCCCGACGCGATCTCGCGCTGCTCGGCGGCGAGCTCGCCGCCTCCCTCGAACGCCTCGCGAACGCACTCGAACAGCCGAGCTCCCCGCCGACCTGCAGGCGCTCCTCATCGAAGCACGCCTCATGCGTCCCATGCGCGACAAGGCCGATGCGTCGATCGCCGCGGGCGAGGAATCGCTCACCTTGAACCCCCGCCGGGGCGCGCACCGCGGCGAACTCGCCGACCAACGCGCCCTCCTCTCGAAGCTCAGCCCCATCGTCACCCAGGTCGTCGGCATGACGCGCGCCGCCGTCGACCTCTACGACCCCTCGCTCCACGAAGAGCCGACCGTCGCCGCGATCGCCGAACAGTTGCGCCGAGCCGCCCACGACGTGCGGCTCGCCGTGCACCTCGCGGACGTCGACCCCGAACCGATGACGTCGGCCATCCCCGCGCTCACGTCGCCGCTCGTCATCGCGCCGCCGCGGTCGGGCAACTGGATCCTGATCGGCTCGATCACCGAAGACCTGCGGCGCATCCGTGAGGAACTGCTCGACGAGGAGTGAGCAGCGCGGCCGCGCTCGCGTCAGCTCAGCAGGTCGCGAACCGCGAGCCCCACTCGAACCCGCACTCGCGGCAATCGAAGACGGGCGCATCGTCGATCGTGAACGCGTCGCGGTCACCGGATGCCTCGACCTCGAAGTCGAGCGGACCGTAGACGATCGCCCGCACCGACGCAGACCCGCAGCGCGGGCACGGATCGTGCTCGACGCGGGCGATCTGCTCGGTGTTCTCGGGCTTCGACCGGAGCTGCTGGACCATGCCCCGCACGATACGCCGGGCCTCCGACATCGGCGGCAGCCGGCCCCGCGGGTCGCTACCCGACCGACGTGCCGTGCCGATCGACGAACTCGGCCACGCGCGGCGCAAGCCCAGCACCGATCTCGTCGGCCGGCCGCTTCCTGCCCTTGACCTCGAACGAGTGGTTGCCGCCGTCGATCCACTCGAGCACGGCGTTCGCGCCGACACGCGCGACGACCTCGTCGAGTTGCGCGTTCGGCACCGCGAACGGGTCGTTCGTCCCCTGCAGGAACAGCATCGGCAGCCGCACGTCAGGGAGGTGCTCGTCGCGCGGCTTCTCGGGCTTGCCCGGCTGGTGCAGCGGATACCCGAGGAAGACGAGCCCCGCGACATCCAACCCGCGCTCTTCGGCCGCCGCCATCGACGCCATGCGCCCGCCGTACGACTTGCCCGCCGCCCAAACCTGCTCGCCCGGCGCGCCCGCCTCGGCGGCGAGCTCGTGCGCCCGCGCCACGATCGCACGCCACGCGTCGATCGCCTCCTGCGGGCGGCCCGGCATCCGCCGCCCGCGCGCCCGATACGGGAAGTCGAAGCGGATCGTCGCGAAGCCCGCCTCGGCGAGCGCGCGCGAGAACCCCGTCAGGAACGGATGCTCCATGCCCGCGCCTGCGCCGTGCGCGACGACGACCGTGGCCCGCGCGCCCGGAGGGCGCTGGGCGACCGCGGGGATCGCCGTGCCGTCGACGTCGATCGCGAACGGGATCTCCTCGGGGGTGCTCATCGCTCCATCGTGCCGCAGGCGTCAGGCGACGGATGACTCGGGGTCGCTCGACACCCCGCGGGCGAGGAGTTCCCCGAGCGCACCGGTCCCGCCCCGGCGGAACGCCGCCCGCTGCCGGGCGGCCCCCGTGCCGACCTGTCGGAGCCGGGCGAGGTACTCGGCGACCGTGGCAGTGTCGCCCGACGCGTCGAGGTACGGCCCGATCGCGTCCCACAGCCGGTCGAGCACGACGCGCGCCTCGACGAGTCCGCCCTCGACGGGGTCGTACAACCGTGCCCGCAGGCCCGCGTGGGCGGAGTGCATGACGGCCGCCGAGAGCAGTTCGGGCGGGATGTCGACCTCTTCGGGCACCCGCCCTTCGGTCGCGAGCGCCCGCTCGACGAGCGCACGGCAGCATGCCGCGACGAGCAGGGAGTCGGCGGCGTCGAGCTGCGCGTCGGCCATCCGGAACTCGACCGTGGGCAGGTGCTCGCTGAGCCGCACGTTCCACGCGATGAGTTCGACCTCGGCCATGCCGCCGAGTCCGAGGATCCGGCTGATGCGCCGGTCGTAGTCGCGAGAGCTCGCGAACCGCGGCGGCGAGCCCGCCGTCGGCCAGCGTCGGAGCTGCACCGTGCGCCAGCTCTCGTAGCCCGTGTCGTAGCCTCGCCAGAACGGCGAGTTGCCCGTCATCGCCGTGAGCAGGGGAAGCCACGGCCGCACCGAGTTCAGCGCGATGACGCCCGCCTCGCGGTCGGGCACGCCGACGTGCACGTGCAGGCCGCTCATCTGGTGGTCGGCGATGAGCCCGTTCATGTCGCGCACGATGCGCTCGTACCGGGGCTGGTGCGTGATCGACGGGAACGGCAGCGCGTCGGGCGGCGTGCCGACGCCCGCGACGATCACCCCGAGCGAGTCGGCCTCGGCGGCGAGCTTGCGGCGGAACGTCGTGAGCGCATCGCGTGCGACCCCGAGATCGGTGAACACGACCGACGCGTGCTCGATCTGCGATGCGAGGAACTCCTGGTGGGTGATCGCCGCCCACTCCGGATCAGCCGCCATGCCCGCGTAGACCCGCTCCGCGACATCCGCCGGTCTGAGCGTCGCCGGGTCGAGGAACATGAACTCCTCTTCGATCCCGAATGTCGTCCGCATCTGGCCCCCGCTCGTCAGCCGGCTTCGTCTTCCTTTCGAGCCTCAGCGATCGTCGCGGCCCAGTCAACCGGTTGCGTGACGGGGGCGTTACGTGCGGGAGACGTTTGAGGCACGGATGTCTCGGGGTCGCCCCGTCACGGCAGCAGCACGATCTTGCCGCGCACGTGCCCCGTCTCGCTCTGGCGGTGCGCCTCTGCGGCGTCGGCGAGCGGGTAGCGGTGGGCGATCTCGAGGACGAACTCGCCGCGCGCCGCGAGGTCGGCGACGAGTCCGATGGCCTCGTGCCGCCACGCTTGTTCTTCGGCGGTGAGCGGAACGGGGCTTCCGCCGCCCCACGCGCGGATGCCGAAGTCGGCGGCGCGCGCACCCTGGACGATCGTCGCGACCCGGTCGTGGTCGGCGACGAGCGCCTTCGACACCTCGATCGCCTCGTCGGTGCCGACGCCGTCGACGGCGACCGTGATGCCGCCGGGCGCCGCTTCGCGCACCCGCTCCTCGAGGCCGGGGCCGTAGGTCACAGGGATCGCGCCGAGTTCGCGGAGGTGCGCGTGGTTGTGCTCGCTCGCGGTCGCGACGACCTGTGCGCCGACGCGGCGCGCGAGCTGGATCGCGGCCTGGCCGACGGCGCCCGATCCGCCGTGCCAGAGGAGGGTGTCTCCCTCGCCGACGGCGAGGGAGCGGAGGACTTGGTAGGCGGTGCCGACGGGCACGGGGATGGCGGCGGCCTGCTCCCACGAGAGTCCGGCAGGCTTCCGAGTGAGGGATGCCTCGCGCGCGACGATCTCGGTCGCGTACGCGCCTTTCGCGCCCGCCACGATGACCTCGTCGCCGACTTGCCAGCCGTGCGCGCGTGCCTCGTCGCCGACCGCCGAGACGACGCCCGCGGCATCCGTCCCGATTCCACGGTAGCCGTCGAGTTCGGGGCTCGACCGCTTGCCCGACCGCAGCTTCCAATCGATCGGGTTGACGCCGACGGCATGCACGTCGACGACCACTTCGCCCGCCGCGGGCACCGCATAGGGCGTCTCCCGCAGTTCGAGCACTTCGGGCCCGCCGAGTCGGTCGTACTGGATCGCGTGCGGCATCGTCGTCCTCCGTCTTGTGCAGGTGCTGGCTCGTGCGGGGCCCGCATCCGACCCCCCGAGAACCAGCCTAGATTCGGATGCCGCGTGGCGCGCCCCGGTCTACGCTGAACGTCATGCGCGGCACCGCCCAGCGTTCCACCCCGTGGTGGAGGCCCGCACTCGCGGGTCTCGCCGCCGCGCTCGCCGCCGCGGGAGCGGGTCAGCTGACGGCCGCGCTCGTCGCGCCCGAGTCGGGTCCGTTCGAGGTCGTCGGGCAGGCGCTCATCGACCTCGCTCCGAAGTGGGCCAAGGATGCCGCGATCACGCTCTTCGGCACGAGCGACAAGTTGGCGCTCCTCACGGGGATCGCGATCGTCCTGCTCCTCGTCGCCGCGGCGGCGGGCGCGCTCGAGGCTCGGCGTCCGCCGTGGGGACGGGTCGTGTTCGGGGTGCTCGCGTTCGTCGGTGCCGTCGCCGCGACCACGCGTGCCGACTCGGGCCCGCTCGCGATCGTGCCGTCGGCCGTCGCGGGTCTCGTGGGGGTGTTCGCGCTCCAGCTCATCGTTGCGCGGCTGCCCGAGGCATCCGCCGCTCGATCCTCCCCGCCCGATCCCTCGGGTACCGAGTCCACGGGACCCGACCGCCGCCGCTTCCTCGCCTGGCTCGGCGGGACCGCCGCCGTCGGCTTGCTCGCCGCGCTCGGCGCGAGCGCCCTGCAATCCGGGCGTCATGCCGTCGACGCGCTGCGCGCCGCCGTGGTCCTCCCCCGCGCTGCCGCGCGGGCGACGGTTCCTCCCGGGGCGGAGCTGAAGGTCGACGGCATCAGCCCGCTCCTCACGCCCAATGCCGACTTCTACCGGATCGACACCGCGCTTCGCGTGCCGGAGGTCGACCCCGCCACGTGGACGCTCCGCATCCACGGCATGGTCGATCAAGAGGTCATGCTCACGTGGGACGAGTTCCTCGCATTGCCGTTCTCCGAGTCGACGACGACGCTCGCGTGCGTGTCGAACGAGGTCGGCGGCAACCTCATCGGAAACGCCGTGTGGCTCGGCACTCCCGTACGCGACCTGTTGAAGCGCGCCGGACCGAGCAGCGACGCCGACATGGTGCTGTCGCGGAGCATCGACGGCTTCACGGCGGGCACCCCGATCGAGGCGCTCACCGATCCGGGCCGCGAGGCGGTGCTCGCGGTCGGCATGAACGGCGAGCCGCTGCCGCTCGCACACGGCTTCCCGGTGCGGATGGTCGTGCCGGGCCTGTTCGGATACGTGTCGGCGACGAAGTGGCTGACCGAGCTCGAGGTCACGCGCTTCGACAGGGTGCACGCGTATTGGACCGACCGGGGCTGGTCGGAACGCGGCCCCGTGAAGCTGTCGAGCCGCATCGACGTTCCCCGGCAGGGTCAGCAGCCATCGGCCGACCGCGTCGTGCTCGCGGGCGTGGCGTGGTACCAGCACGTCGGCGTGCAGGCCGTCGAGGTGCAGCTCGACGACGGCCCCTGGCGCGAGGCGGAGCTCGCGACGGCGATCTCGGCAGACACGTGGGTCCAGTGGCGCTACGAGTGGACGGATGCTTCGCCCGGCACCCATACCGCGCGCGTGCGCGCCGTCGGCTCCGACGGCCAGGTGCAGACCGCCGAGCGGCGCCCGCCCGCCCCCGACGGCTCGACGGGCCTCGACGAGCGCGCCTTCGACGTCGCGTGATTCCCGCACTCCCCCTTCCGCCTTCCCATCTTCCCGCCTTCCCGCGTTCCCGCCTTCCGGCCTTCCTGCCCTCCCGCCCGTCCACCGCTCCTCCCCACCGCCGCGAGGGCACCGTGATTCCCCCTTCTTCGCCGAGCGAGGCGCACACCCGGGCCGAGCGGGAGAGGCTTCCTATGCGGCGACGGCCGGCACTTCGGCACCGCCCGATGGAGCTTCTTGGTCCCACGCGACACTGCGCCGTCGACCCTTCGGCGCTCCGGCACTTCGGCACCGAGCCGCGAAGACAAAAACGCTCTCTGGGGGTGACCTGGAGGCGGGCAGGGCACCGAAAGGTGAGGGTCGTAGCCGGGTGCCGGGGCGGGGGCGATGCGACCAGGCAACAGGCAACAGGCAGGCAACGGGCAACAGGCAACAGGCAACAGGCAACAGGCAACAGGCAACAGGCAACAGGCAACAGGCAACAGCGGCGCATCCGCCCCTGGCGTCCGTTGACGAAGAGGAATTGCGATCCGGAGGCGATCAAGTGGGCACGACCGAGAAGACGATCAAGATCGATGAGCCGACGGCGAGGCTCGTCGACGATCTCGCATACCTGTTCCGCTCGACGAAGAAGTCGATCGTGCGCGATGCGATGCTCGAGTTCGCGGCTGCTCGACGCCCCGAGCGGGAACTCGCCGCAACGGAAGGGCGCGTGACGATCGACTCGCTCACGTTGCGCGAACGCCTTGCGCTGCGACGACCTGAGCTCCTGCGGGAGTTCGCCCGGAACGACGCGACCGAGGTTCGCGTCTTCGAGCTCGACGTCGCAGACGCCGAGCCCGTCCTCCTGGTCGTCACCGACGTCGTCGCAGGGAACGGGGTCGAGGTCATCCTCGAGGAGGTCGCTCGAGGCATCCTGCTCATGCCGATCGAGGTCATCTCGATGACCCGAATGCGGCTTCGGACGCCCGAACGGCTCCCTGAGCTCTACGCGCGGTCGCGGCCGCTTTGACGGGCTCCTACGGGAGTCGCGGCGTGCGCGGAGGCTCGGTGCGGCGTGAGCCGGTCGCCTCGAAGGCGGCGGCGAGGGTCAGGAGTTCGGTGTCGTCGTAGGCGCGGCCCGCGAAAGTGAGGCCGACGGGCATGCCGATGTCGGACATCGTGCCCATCGGCACCGTCACGGTCGGGATGCCGAGGTGGCGGGGCACGAGGTTGCCGTTGGCGACCCACACGCCGTTGCGCCAGCCCAGGTCGGCAGAGGCCTCGTTGACGTCCATGTCGGCGGGCGCGACGTCGGCGACCGCGGGGAACACGACGGCGTCGAGGCCGAGTGCATCCATCCACTCGTCGAGGTCGACACGGCGGGTCGCTTCGAGCCCCGAAGGCCGCCCTCGAGTTCGGGGATGTCGGTGAACGAGTCGACCGGGTGCCGACGCACGTGCTCGGGGTACTCCGCGATGTCGTCGTCGAAGCCCGTGTACCGGTCGGGCAGGGCACCCTCGGGGTGCGGGAAGATGCGCGCACCGTCGACCTGCGCCAGAGCGTCGAGGGCGGGGTCGCCGTTCGCGCGCAAGAAGTCGTCCCATGCCCACGCCGAGAGGTCGACGATCTCACGGTGCAGGTACTCGGGCGTGACGAGCCCGCGCGTCGCGATCGTCGGCGCGCCCGGACGGTCGCCCTCGTAGTTCGACACGACCGGGAAGCCGACCTCGACGACCACGGCGCCGGCGGCTTCGAGATCGCGGCGTGCGGCCTCCCAGAGTTCGACGACCGACTCACGTGTATCGATGCGCCGACCCGTCGGGCCGCCGATGCCGACGTGGTCACCCGTGCCCGCGAGCGGGTCGGCGTTGACGTACATGCGCGGCACGCCGAACCGCTTGCCCGAGAGCGAAGCGCGTGCGGCCGAGACATCCGCCGGTCGCAACGCCGGGTATGACGCGGGCCGCACCTCGGAGGCTCGGGGCAGCTCGATCCACGGCTGTGCGCGCCAGAAGTCCCCCGCGTCTCGGCATCGTCGGCGACGATGACGTCGAGCACCTCGAGGAGGTCGGCCATTGTGCGGGTGTGC
The DNA here is from genome assembly GCF_004135405.1 of Agromyces protaetiae. NCBI lineage: Bacteria > Bacillati > Actinomycetota > Actinomycetes > Micrococcales > Microbacteriaceae > Agromyces > Agromyces protaetiae. The sequence continues at coordinate 1,286,269 of NZ_CP035491.1, read as the reverse complement.
GGGACGACGACGTCCATCGTGGGCACGAGCGGCCAGTTGCCGCGCACCGAGATCACGCCGCGCGACGGCGTGTACGCGCACAGCGCGTTGTTCGAGGCGGGTGCGCGCCCGCTCGACCACGTCTCTTCGCCGAGCCCGAACGCCGCGAACGACGCCGCGGTCGCCGTGCCCGACCCGTTCGACGAGCCCGATCCGAACGCGGCCGTGAGGTACGCGGCGTTGTAGGGCGACTCGGCCCGGCCGTACACGCCGCGCTGCATGCCGCCGTTCGCCATGGGCGGCATGTTCGTGAGTCCGAGGCAGATCGCGCCCGCGGCACGGAGCCGCTCGATCGTGAACGCGTCGCGCTGCGCGACGAGATGCTCGAAAGCGGGGCTGCCCGCTGCGGCGGTGAGCCCCCGCACGAGGTAGCTGTCTTTCGCCGTGTACGGGATGCCGTCGAGGGGGCCGAGCACCTCTCCGCGCGCGCGGCGCGCATCGGAGGCCCGGGCCTCGGCGAGCGCGTCGGGGTTCTCGACCACGAGCGCGTTGAGCGCCGTCCCCGTGCCGGGCCGGTCGTACGCCTCGATTCGGGCGCGGTACGCCTCGACGAGTTCGACGGCGGTCGTCTCACCGCGTTCGAGCGCGGCGCGGAGGTCGGCGATGGACGCCTCGACGACATCGAACCCGCCCGCCGGTCGAGTAGGCCGCGACGAAGGAGCAGCCGCATCGAGACCTTCGCCACCTTGCGTCACCGCGCGACCGCCGGCTGCTGCTGCGTGATGCAGTGGATGCCGCCGCCGCGCGCGAAGATCGGCCGCGAGTCGACCGTGACCGCGCGGCGCCCGGGGTAGACGGCTTCGAGGATCTCTCGGGCGCGCGCATCGGCCTCGGGCTCGCCGAACCCGCACGCGATGATGCCGCCGTTGACGACGAGGTGGTTGACATAGCTCCAGTCGACGTAGCCATCGCGGTCGAGGATCGCATCGGGTGCAGGCAGGTCGATGATCTCGAACCGTCGGCCGGCGGCATCGGTCTGGTCGGCGAGGAGCTCACGGAGCTCGCGCGCGATCTCGTGGTCGGGGTGACGGGGGTTCCGCTGCTCGTGCAGCAGCAGCGTGCCGGGCGACGGAATGGTGGCGACGATGTCGACGTGCCCGTTCGTGCCGAAGTCGTCGTAGTCGCGCGTGAGGCCGCGCGGCAGCCAGATCGTCTTCGTCGTGCCGAGCGTGCGCGCGAACTCGGCCTCGACGCGTGCCTTGTCGGCGAGCGGGTTGCGCCGGGGGTCGAGCTGCACGGTCTCGGTCGCGAGCACCGTGCCCTCGCCGTCGACGTGGATGCCGCCGCCCTCGTTGACGAGGAGGCTCGACACGAGCTCGGCACCGACCTCGCCTGCGACGATGCGCGCGTGCTCGGCCGACTTCTGCCACTGCGACCAGGCGGGAGCGCCCCAGCCGTTGAAGATCCAGTCGACCGCGCCGAGCACGCCGGGCCGATCGTCGTCGACGACGAACGTGGGGCCGTGGTCGCGCATCCAGAACTCGTCGACCTCGGCGACGAGGATCTCGATGTCGCCGCCGAGCATGCGGCGGGCGCGCTCGACCTCGGAAGGGTCGACGACGACCGTGACGGGCTCGAACGCCGCGACGGCGTGGGCCACGGCGGCCCAGGCCGAGTAGCCCTCTTCGCGTTCGGCGGGGTGTTCGCCGAGCGTCAGCCCCTCGCGCGGGAACGCCATCCAGGTGCGCTCGTGGCGCGCGGTCTCTGCGGGCATGCGCCAGGTCATGCGAGCACCTCCGATTCGAGCGGGGCGGATGCCCCGGGGTCGGCTTCGAGGTCGGGCGCGGCGGATGCTCCCGACTCGCCCTCACGGCGAGTCTGCCCGTTCACGGCGTCGGGGCGAAGCATCCGATCGCGATACGGGTTGGTCGTGAGCCAGAGCACCGCATAGATCGCGCCGCCGATGACGGGGGCAAGGAGCGCCGAGAGGTCGGCGCCGCCGAGCGCTTGTGCAATGGGACCGACGTAGAGCGTCGTGTTGGCCATGAGCACTGCGAGCGTCGTGCCGACGACCATCGCGACGATGCCGGGCCAGTACCACCCTCCCGAGTACCAGAACGGGCTGCCGGGGCGCTCGTCGTTGAGGGCGACGCCGTCGTAGCGGTTGCGGCGGAGGAAGATGTCGACGGCGTAGACCGCGACGAGCGGGCCGAGGACGGTGACGCTGAGTTCGAGCGACGCGTTGAGCGTGTCGAGGAAGCTCGGGGCGATGAACACGAACCACCACGCCGCCGCGGTCGCGAGGACACCCGTGACGACGACGGTCGTGGCTCGAGAGAGCTTGACGCCGAGTCCTTGGGCGTAGAGCCCGGTCGAGTAGGCGACGAGCACGTTGTTCGTGATCGACCCGAGCACGACGATGCCGAGGAAGATCGGCGTGAACCACGACGGGACGATCTCGGCGATCGCCGTCTGCGGATCGGTCATGTCGATCGAGGTCGCCGCGACGATGCCGAGGCCGCCGAGGACGACCGACGGGATGAAACCGCCGAGCGCGCTCCACCAGATGACGCCGCGCTTGGGCGTCGAGCGCGGCAGGTATCGCGAGTAGTCGGCGCCGGTGCCCCACGAGAGCGGCCCGGCCGCGATGATCGCGTAGCCGAGGAGGATCGCCGCCCAGTGCTCGCCCGTCTCCATCGGAGCGGGCGTGTACGAGAAGTCGGCCGCGCCGAAGATGAAGACCGCGGCGACCGCGAACGCCGCGGCGAGCGCCGCCGAGAACCAGGGCGCGAGCTTCAGGATGGTCGCGTGGCCGTACACGCTCAGGACGAAACTCAGGACGGCGACGACGCCGAGGACGATCCATTCGGCCCACATCTCGAGCTCGATGCCGAGCAGGGCGAGCATGGCGTTGGCGGCGAGCGTCGCGACGGCGATGTTGATGATCTCGTAGAAGAGACCGATCGCGACGCCGAGTCCGCCGCCGAAGACGCGGTTGCCGCGGATGCCGAACATCGCGCGCATGACGGTGACGCTCGGCGTGCCCGAGGCCGGCCCGCTGACGGAGAGCCAGCCGACCGCGAGCCACCAGACGTTGCCGACGATCGTGATGACGATCGCCTCTTGGACGGAGAGACCGAGGAGCATGAGCACGCCGCCGAGCACGAAGTACAGGTAGATGACGTTGGCGCTCATCCACACCCAGAAGAGCTCGCGCGGACGCCCGTGCCGCTCGGCGTCGGGCACGAAGTCGATGCCGTGCTGTTCGACGTGACCGGCGCGGTCGGTGGTCGGTGCGAGGGTGGCCTCGGCGTCGTTGCTCATGGCGTGCTGCTCTCGGATCGGGGACTCGATCTGTATTGATCATGCGATCAATAATTGAGGTGACGCTACATAGACTGGGGCGCGATGTCAAGACGATCGATCGATCCGGCGGAGCTGCCGACCGAGTCGCCTGCTGAGGCTGCGCTCGCAGCGGCGGTTCAGGTGCGTGCCCGCGCGGCCCGCAAGCCGCCCGAGGTCAGGCGCGCCGAGATCGCGGACGCCGCGCGGTCGCTCGCGCTCGAAGCGGGCCTCGCCGCGATCACCCTGCGCGCCGTCGGCGCGCACGTGGGCGTCGCCCCCGCCCTCGTCGCCCACTACCAGCCCAACATGGATCAGCTCGTCGCCGACACCTTCACGGCGATCGTCGCGGCCGAGCTCGACGAGGTCGACGCGCTCGTGCACGAGCGTCACGACCCGGCCGCGCAGCTCGCCGAGCTCCTCGCGACCGTGCTCGACGACGTCCGCGACGACGTCACGCTCGTGTGGGTCGACGGGTGGGCGATCGGCCGGCGGAACGCGCGGCTCGCGCAGGCGGTCAGAGGCCAGATGGATGCCTGGCAGCGGCTCGTCGAGGGCATCCTTGCTGACGGCGTCGCGGCCGGACGGTTCGAGACCGACGACCCTGCGACGGTCGCCCGCCAGCTCCTCGGCATGCTCGACGGCCTCAACGCGCACGCCCTCGTGCACTGGGGCGAGGAGGCCTACCGGGGGGCGCTCATCGCGCGCGCGGTCGAGGGGATGCTCGGCGTTCCGCGCGGCACCCTCGACGCGCGGCCGGCCGCAGAGTAGCGGCGCGAGACATCCGCTCGATTCGAGACATCCGCTCGCGCGTCAGAGACCGGATGTCGCGTGCTCGCTGAGCCACGCACGCGCGACCTTCACGGGCGCCATCGTGAGCCAGGCCTCGGCGACGAGCTCGACGAGGCGGCCGTCGGCGATGCGGTCGAGGCGCACGAGGATCGCGGGCCAGCCGTCGAAGTGCGGCACGGTGAAAAAGACGTCGGGGTCTTCTTCGATGAGCGCGAGCTTCGTGCCTTCGTCTTCGACGCGCACGCCGAGCACGGGGCCTGGCTGCCCGTCGAGGCCGAGATGCGCGAGGTCGACCTTGCGCAGCGGCCGCTCCCACACGAACCCCTTGTCGTGCACGCGCCAGTGCGGCGACCCGAAACTCACCTTCTCGGCGGTGTCGGGGAAGCTCAGCGCGAGCCGACGGACGCCCTCCCAGTCCATGGCGGCAAGCGTAGTCGCGACGGGCGACAGAGCGGCGGATGTCTCGTGCCACGCGCGTTTCGACGTCGATGTCGGCGGCGGCGGATACGGTGAAGTCGTTCCGGAACCCGACCGGACCGACCCGACAGGAGGCGCCGCATGTTCGTCGTCGACGGCGCCGTGACCACGAGCGCGAGCGACCTCAAGAAGGCCTCGGACTGCGAGTTCGCGTTCCTCCGCGAACTCGACGTGAAGCTCGGGCGCGAAACGCTCTTCGCGAAGGACGACGACGCCATGCTCGCCCGCGCGGGTTCGCTCGGCACAGTCCACGAGCTGCAGATCCTCGAGCGCTACCGCGAGCGATTCGGCGACGGCGTCGTCTCGATCGAGCAGCCCGACGTGCGCGACGTCGAGGCGGTCGCCGCCGCCGTGGCCGAGACGCGGGCGGCACTCGAATCGGGCTCGCCGGTCGTCTACCAGGCGACGTTCGCCACCCGGGGGTTCATCGGCTTCGCCGACTTCCTCGTCCGACGCTCCGACGGCCGCTACCGCGTGCAAGACGCCAAGCTCGCGCGGCACGCCCGCGTCACGGCGCTGCTGCAGCTCGCGGCGTACGCCGAGCAGCTCGATCGGCTCGGCATCCCGTGCGACGACACGGTCGAGCTCCTCCTCGGCGACGGGTCGACGAGCGAGCACCGTCTCGACGACATCCGACCCGTCTACCTGCAGCGCGTCGCGCGCCTGCGGCAGCTCGTCGACGAGCGGGTCGCGGCCGACGGTCCAGTCGAGTGGGGCGACCGCCGGTACGCGCACGACGGCCGCTGCCCGACGTGCGAGCTCGAGGTGCAGGCGCACCGCGATGTGCTCCTCGTCGGGTCGCTGCGCACCACCCAGCGCGAGCCGCTCGCGGCCGCGGGCATCACGACGATCGACGAGCTCGCCGCGTCGCACGGCCCGGTACCCGGCATGATCGATTCGACGATCGATAATCTCCGCGCGCAAGCGCGGCTGCAACTCGAGCACGAGGCCGCACAGGCCGAGGCCGAGGCATCCGGCACCGGCTCGCCCGACGATCCGCCGCTGCCGCCGCCCGTCGAGGTGCGCGAGGCACGCGCCCTGTCGGCCATCCCCGAGCCGAACCCCGGCGACCTGTTCTTCGACTTCGAGGGCGACCCGCTCTACACCGAGGGCGAGGGCGGCGAGTGGAACCTCGACTACCTGTGGGGGTGGGTCGACGAGCGAGATCAGTACACGGCACTGTGGGCCCACTCCTTCGCCGAAGAGCGCGACGCCCTCGTGCGGTTCCTCGAACTCGTGAAGCTGCGTCGTCAGGCGAACCCGGGGCTGCACATCTACCACTACGCGAGCTACGAGCGCACGCACCTGACGTCGATCGCCGCCCGCCACGGCATCGGCGAGCACGACGTCGACCAGCTCCTCGCCGACGGCGTGCTCGTCGACCTCTACCCCATCGTCAAGCGCGGCGTACGGGTCGGCAGCAGGTCGTACTCGATCAAGAAGCTCGAGCCGCTCTACATGGGCACCGAACTGCGCGAGGCCGACGTCAAGTCGGGCGGCGACTCCATCACCGAATACGTCCGCGCACGGCAACTCGGCGAATCGGCCGACCCCGCCGACCTCGAGGAGTCGCGCCGTGTGCTCGACGACCTCGCCGACTACAACCGGTACGACTGCGTCTCCACCCGCCGCCTTCGCGACTGGCTGCTCGAGATCGCACGGCGCGAGCGCGTCGCGCCCGTCCCGAACGACTTCCTCGCCGAAGCATCCGGCAAGGTCTACGAGCCGTCCCCGCTCGCGGTCGAACTGCGTGCGCTCGCGGGGCCCGCAGAGCCGGGCGCTCCGCGCGACGCCGATCATGAAGCGCTCGCGCTCGCCTCCGCCGCGATCGACTACCACGCGCGCGAGTCGAAGAGCTTCTGGTGGGAGCACTTCTTCCGCGCTGATCAACCCGTCGACTCGTGGGAAGACAACCGCGAGGTGCTCATCGTCGATCCCACGCGGTCGCGTGTCGTGCAGCCCTGGTACACCGAAGACCGGTGGACGAAGCCGCGCCGCGAAGTCGAGCTGTCAGGTCGCGTCGCGCCGGGATCGAAACTCGGCGTCGGCTCCGACGTCTTCCTCTTCTACGACTGGCCCGCGCCCATGCCGTCGCAGTCGCGACGGCCCGGCGACCGAGCGTGGACGAACGCCAAGATCATCGAGGCCGACGACGAGCGCGTCGTCGTCGAAGAGAGCGGCGACCCCGATATCGAGTGGACGGCCCTGCCGATGGCGATCGCCCCGGGGCCGCCGCCGCCGACCAAGGCGCTCGCCGAGGCGATCGCGGAGTGGGCGTCGGTCATCCCGCGCACCCACCCCGACCCTCCCGCGAATCCCGCGATGGACGTACTCCGCCGACGACCGCCGCGCATCGTCGACCGCGATCCGCTGGCGCCCGTCACGACCGCTCACGACTACACCGCCGCGGTCGTCGCCTCCGTGCGGCGCCTCGACCGTTCCTATCTCGCGGTGCAGGGCCCGCCCGGCACCGGCAAGACCTATGTCGCCTCCCATGCGATCGCCCGGCTCGTCGCCGACCACGGGTACAAGATCGGCGTCGTCTCGCAGTCGCACGCAGTCGTCGAGAACGTCCTCGACGCCGTCGTCGGAGCCGGGCTCGACGCCGCGCTCGTCGGCAAAGCCTTGAAGTCGGGTGACGACTCCGCCGCGCACCGCTTCACGAGCTTCGCCAAGAAAGACGGCATCGTCGACTTCATCGCCCAGCAGTCCGCCGGGTACGTCGTCGGCGGCACCTCGTGGGACTTCTGCAACGTGCGACGCATCCCGCGCGGGTCGCTCGATCTCCTCGTCATCGACGAAGCGGGGCAGTTCTCGCTCGCGTCGACGATCGCGGTGTCGGTCGCCGCCCGCAACCTGCTGCTCCTCGGCGACCCGCAGCAACTGCCCCAGGTGAGCCAGGCGATCCACCCCGAGCCCGTCGACACGTCGGCACTCGGCTGGATCGCCGACGGCCATGATGTGCTGCCCGACGAGTTCGGCTACTTCCTCGCCGAGAGTCGCCGCATGCATCCTGCGATCTCCGCCCCTGTCTCGAAGCTGTCGTACGAGGGGGCGCTCGAGTCGAACGTCGTCACGTCGCTTCGCGACCTCGAGGGCGTCGCGCCCGGACTCCGCGCCATCCCCGTCGCGCACGAGGGCAACACGACCTACTCACCCGAAGAGGCCGAACAGGTCGTCGAACTCGTCCGCGCGCTCCTCGGCCGACGCTGGACCGACGCGACCGACGGCGACGACGGGCCTCGACAGAAGGCGCCCGCGCCGCTCGCCCAGACCGACCTCATCGTCGTGACCCCGTACAACGCCCAACTCTCGACCGTCCGCGAGGCGCTCGACGCCGCCGGCTACACCGAGGTCCCGGTCGGCACGGTCGACAAGTTCCAGGGGCAGGAGGCCGCCGTCGCGATCATCTCGCTCGCGGCGTCGTCCGCGGCGTCCGCTCCGCGCGGGATCGAGTTCCTGCTCCTCAAGAACCGACTCAACGTCGCGATCTCGCGGGCGAAGTGGGCGGCGTTCCTGCTCTACTCGCCGGGGCTCCTCGACGCGCTCCCGCGCAAGGCCGAAGGCGTCGCACAGCTGAGCGCGTTCATCCGGCTCGTCGGGGCCGACGTGCACACGCCCACGGCGGGGTGAACCGGCTCTCGTCGAGGCGCACCTGCCCCGGAGCATCCGCCGACCACGAGGCATCCGGCACCTGGGAATACCGCACAGGGTACCGACGTAGGGTATTCGCATGACCATCGCTTCCCCCGCGCTCACCCCTGCCCGCATCACGATGTACGGCGCCGACTGGTGCGGCGACTGCCGCCGGTCGAAGGCCCTCCTCGACCGCCGCGGCATCGACTACGACTACGTCGACCTCATCGCGACCCCCGAGGCCGCCGACACCGCGAAGGCCATCTCGGGCCGCACGAACATCCCCGTCGTGATCTTCCCCGACGGCGAGCACTTCACCGAGCCGAGCGACGCCGAGCTCGGCGCGAAGCTCGACGCGTACGCCGAGGCGGCCGCGTAAGCCCAAGCGGCCGCGCAAACCTACGGCGCAGGCGCCTGCCGTGCGCGCGCACGCTCACCCGAGCGCGGGGATGACCTCGCGCTCGAACAGCTCGATTCCGGAACGGTCGTACGCCGCTTCGGGGAAGTAGTGGATCGCGTATCCGAGCCCGGCGTCGCGCGCGGCCGAGAGCCGGTCGACGATCTGCTGCGGAGTGCCGACGAGGGCGCCCGCCTCGGACCGGAACGCGGCGAGGTACCGGGCGGTCCCGTCGGGCCCGAGGTACGGTGCCACGCGCGCCTCGACGGCGGCGAGCCGGCGCTCGACGTCGGCCGCGTCGGTGCCGATGATCGTGTTGAAGTTCGCCGACCGCGTGATCGAGTCGAAGTCGCGCCCGAGGCGGTCGGTGTGACCGCGGAGGATCTCGCTCTTGCGGGCGAATTCCTCGATCCCACCGTAGAAGTTGGTGTAGGACGCGTACTTCGCCGCGATGCGGAGGGTGACCTTCTCGCCGCCGCCCGCGATCCAGATGGGGATGCCGCCGGGCTGCAGGGGCTGCGGCTGCACGATCGCGCCGTCGACCCGGTAGTACTCGCCGTCGAGGGTCGCGCTGCCGGTCGTCCACGCCTGGTGCATGATCTCGACGCCTTCGCGGAGCATCTTGAGTCGGTCGGGCACGTCGGGGAATCCGTAGCCGTAGGCCCGCCATTCGTGCTCGTACCAGCCGCCGCCGATGCCCATCTCGACGCGGCCGCCCGAGATGAGGTCGGCGGTCGCGGCGACTTTGGCGAGGTAGGCGGGGTTGCGGTAGCCCATGCACGTGCACATCTGCCCGATGCGGACGCGCGAGGTCGACGCGGCGAACGCGTTGACGAGCGACCAGGCTTCGTGGGTGGCCTCGGTGGGGCTCGGCACAGGGGTCGTGTGGAAGTGGTCGTAGACCCAGATCGACTCCCACGGGGAGCCGTCGCGGTCCGCCGCGGCGGCGACGCCGTGCATCACCTGCCACTGTTCGGCGGGCGCGATGCCCACGAGGTCGTACCGCCAGCCTTGAGGGACGAACATTCCGAAGCGCATGGTCACCACCCTAGAACGATCATCGGATGTCTCGGGGCCAGCCCTGAGGCATCCGCCGCCCTTCGTCCCTAGCGTCGGGGACATGACCCAGAACACGCTGCACTGCGAATTCCACGATTCGGGGTTCCGCGCGACCGCGATCCGGTCGTGCGGCAGTCGGCTCATCCGCGTCGCGGGGGCCGGGCTCGCGCCCTCCGCCGGCTGGAGCCTCGAACTGACCGCCGCGAACCCCGGTGTCGTCGCCCATCCCGAGAGCCTGTGGCTCGGCCTCACCGAGCATGCCCCGGCCGACGGCCGCGCACGTGTGCGCACGGCCGTCCCGGTCGAGGCCATCATCGAGGACTCCGACGCGACCGAGATCGTCGTGCGGTTCGGCTGGCGCGATCCGATCACGGTGCCCGTGATCGAGACCGACGTGACGATCCCGGCGGGTACGGCGCGGCGCGCCTACGCGAGCGCGTAGCGCAGTTCGGCCATCGCAGGCCCCGCCCAGTCCTCTCCGGGAAGGTCGTCTCCGCGGACGGTGACGACTTTGCCGCCCTTGGCGATGACGAGCAGCGCGAGCTGCGGCAGCAGGTCTCCGGCGCGCGTGCCGTCGGCGAGCGCGTCGCCCGAGCCGTGGTCGGCGGCGAACTCGATCGCGCCGGAGTCGCGATCGAGGGTGCCGTTGACCGAGGTCGTGAAGTCGAACCAGAACCGTTCGACGGCGCCGTCGGCGGCTTCGCGGGCGATCGCGGCGAGGTCGCGTTCGACGCGTCCGGCGCTGCCCTCCGCGAGCGCGTGCAGTTGCGTGACCGCCTCGCCGATGTTGAGCTTCGCGAGCTGCAGTCGCAACGCCTCGTCGATCTCGGCTGCGGTCAGCCGGTCGGAGCCTCCCTGCACCGCGATCACGCGACGTGCGTTGCGGGCCCGGTCGATGAAGAGGCTGAGGAGCGGCTCGGCCGCGAACACGAAGACGGGCACCTTCTCATCTGGGTCGAGCTCGTAGAGCGCGTGGCGCACGACGTCGATGATGCGCTTGGCGTAGAGGTCGAGGAGGGTCTTCTTGCCCTCGTCGCCCGTGAGCCGGCTCGCGCCGCCCTGGCTCGCGGTGCCGCGCTGCGATCCGCGCGGGCGCTCCTCGTTGGGCTCGCGGTTGGTCGCCTCGTCGAGGTTCGAGATGCCCTGCGTGTTGACCTCGATCTTCGCGGCGCGGCTCGTCGGCGTCGCGTGCCAGAGCGCCCACTCGTGCGCCGAGACGGTGACGGCGAATGCTTCCTGGTCTTGGCTCGGCGCCCGCAGGAGCTGGCCGAGCGTGAAGTGCGACCCGACGTGCACGGCGTCGTCGAGTCGGTTCGGGAGGATGAAGACCTCCTCGAAGTCGATCGAGACGAAGATCGCCAACGACCGGGCGAGTCCGCCCCACAGCTGCTGGTCGGCGAGGATCGCGTCGCGGCGGGCGCGGAGCGCCTCGATCTCGGCCGCAGACGCGCCACCCTGTTTGACCTGCTCGATCGCTTCGTCGAACGCGCTCTTGACGGCCACTTCGGCGCGTTCGCGTTCGGCGACGACCGGTGAGGTCGACGCGTAGATCGAGATCGCCGGATGGTGCGCTCCGGCGAGTGCCGCGAAATCGGCGGCAGTGGGCAGCTCGTAGTGAACGCTCATTCGTTCCTCCCCCGGGGAAAGCTCGCGCACCGCGACGGCGGTGTCGCATCCCCCAAGCCTATGAAGGCGGCGACCGTTCCGACAGTCCCAAGGTGATGCATTCGAGACATCCGGATGTCTCGAGACACGCCGCCGCTCAGCGAGCCTCCGTCGGTGCGCCCTCGACGTCGCGCTCCCACGCGCGCACGGCGCGTGCCGCGATGAACGGTGCGCGTTGCTCGCCCCACTCGTCGACGGCCGCGAGTTCGGCCTGCTCCTGCGCGGCGACGAACGCCTCGGCGACGCGCTTGCCCGACTCGCGCTGGAGCCCCGCGCGGTACTCGGCGACGTCCACCCTGGGCGCGACCTCTTCGCGGACGGTGCGCAGCCGCTCGGCGGCGCGCTCGCGCTCGGTCGCGACGGTCGCGTCGTCGACGACGCGCGCGACCTCGTCGTAGGCGGTGGGGGCCATGAGGTTCTGCAGGGTCTTCGTGAGGACGGGCATGAGTTCGACGCACACGAAGAGGAGCGCGATCATGAGGTGGGCGAAGCCCAGCATGGGGTTCCGCTCGCCGATGCGCGAGAGGGCGTCGAGCCGGGCGAGCATGCCCGTCGACTGGTCGGCCGCCGCGTCGTACCGGGCGGACTCGAGGTCGCGAGCGGCGGTGAGCCGGTCGAGGTCGGCCTGGTCCTTCGCGAGCTGCTGCTGCGCCTGCGTCACAGCTGTCGTGGCTCCCGCGGCGATGCGCGCTTCGGCCTGAGCCTTCGCGTCGGCCTCGGCCGCCTTCGCGGCGTCGAGGGCGGCGAGCTTGCCGTCGCGATCGAGCTTCTTCGACTGCGTGATGGGCCCGTCGCCGACGATGCCCGTGCCCTCGGTGCCGTCGAGCTCCGACAGCCAGACCCGGTTGGCCTCGTCGTACGCGGCCTGCGCGGCGGCCGTCGCGGCTTGGGCGGCGACGTAGTCGGGGTCGGCGCCGAGGGCGTCGCGGCCGCCGTCGGCGATCGTCGCCTTCGCTGCGGCGACGCTCGCCTCGAGCGCCGGGATGTCGGCGTAGCGGGCGTCGTTCGCCAGTTCCTCCTCGAACGCCTGCTTGGCCTCGAGCGTCATGACCTCGGTCTCGGCCGTGATCTCGCGGTCGAAGACCTGCAGGGTGAGCGGCGTCGCGACGACGACCCCGATGACGAGGGCGAGCGCGATGCGCGGCAGCGCGAGGAGGATGTTCGCCCAGGCGCGCGGCTGCCGCGGCATGCCGACGACGAGCATGCGGTCGATCGCGAGGATCACGAGCCCCCACAGGACGCCCACCGTGATCGCGACCCAGAGCGGCGCGGTGAGCGCGATCGCGAGGGCGAACGACGCGGAGGCCGCCGAGACGGCCGCGGTCGCGATGAGCACGAGGCCCATGGCGAGGTAGCGCGGGCGCTGCGCGGGCGCGAGTTCGAGGATGTCGGGGCGCGCGCCGCCGAGGGTCGCGAGTTCGTCGCCGAGCCGGCTCATAGGCCCCTCCCACCTGACCAGGACTCGCCACGATACTCCCGACGGCCGACGAGGTCACTGGGGGAGAACCCCGAAGAACCCTGAGGGCGAGGCATCCGGATGTCTCGTGCGTGACGATTCCGGATGCCTCGCGCGTCTCAGATCCCGTCGACCGGGTGGTTCGAGCGGATGACCCGGGTGGGGTCGTACGCCCGCTTGACCTGGCGGAGCTTCGCGAGACGCTCCCCGAAGAACGCCTCGGGGTCGCGCACGCGCTCGGCGAAGTTCAGGTACTCGAGGTCGGCGCGCCACGGGTCGAGCGCGGTGACGAGCCGGTCGACCGATGCGGCGAGGGCGCCGATCTCGCCGGGCGTCGGGATGCCGACGCCGAAGACGAGGTACTCGGCCTCGAAGCCCGCCGTGACGCCCGGCTGCGGGAGCCCGAGACGATCGGCATTGGCCCTGGCGGCATCCGGCTTCACCGCACCGCCGAGGTGCCGGATCTCGGCCGAGAGCAGCGTCGAGCCCGAGCCCGGCCCGGCCGCGCGCACGAACGCGCTCACCGTGTCGGCGGAGAGCTCGATGAGCATGAGCCCGTCTCCGTAGCCCGGCACGGGTGCCGGCGGGTCCATGTGGAGCTGGAGGAGCTCGCTCGTCGCCTGCGGGTGCACCGAGTCGATCGTAGGCCCGAGGGCGCGGAGCGGCGCGAGCAGTTCGTCGGCACGCGCGGGCGACTCGAGGATCGCAGCCTCGACGACGACGTACGACTTGCCCGAGAGGAACGCCGGCAGGTCGGGCAGCGGCGGGAACTGCAGCAGACGACCGACGCTCGTGACCGAGTCGGGCACGGTCGTCGTCCATTCGCGCCACGCCTGGAGCACCTCTTCTGCCCGCTCGAACGGGAAGAACAGTGTGCCCGCGACGATCTGCGGGATTTCGTACAGGCGGAACTCGAACGCCGCGACGACGCCGAAGTCTCCGCCGCCGCCTCGCACGGCCCAGAACAGGTCGGCGTCGCGGTCGGCGTCGATGCGGCGGAGCCGCCCGTCGGCGGTCACGATCTCGATCGCGGTGACGTGGTTCGCGGCGATGCCGTACGCGCGGGCGAGCCACGAGAGGCCGCCGCCGAGGGTGTAGCCGGCGACGCCGACGTCGTGCGAGGAGCCCGAGAGTGCCGTGAGCCCGTACTGCGAGACCGCGGCGACGACGTCGCCCCACTGTGCGCCCGGCTCGACGCGCGCGACGCGCTCGTCGGCGTCGACCGTGACCGCCCGCATCTCGCTCGTGCGGACGAGGATCGCGTCGGAGAGGAGGCCCCGGTCGGTGAGCGGGCCGGCGTTGTGACCGGTGGCCTGGGCTGCGACCGCGAGGCCCGCGGAGCGGGCGATCCGGACGGTGTTGACGAGGTCGTCGGCCGACGCCGCCGTGACGACGGCGACGGGCCGCTGGTCGACGGCGAGGTTCCAGGCGGTGCGGTCGGCGTCGTAGCCCGGGTCGCCGGGGACGGCGAGGCGGCCGTCGAGCTTCGACGCGAGGAGCGCGAGGGTCTCGCGGAGGCTCAGTGTCGTCGGCGTCGGGGTTTCGGGCGCGTACGGTGCGTGCGGCGCGACGGGGGCGACGGAAGTGGCGTCGGGGGAGGCATCCGCGATCGTGTCGGTCGCGATGGGCGCAGGGGTGTTCACGGGGTGGTTCCTTTCCGAGGTACGTCGCCGTCCCGAATGCTTCTGCAGTCCGGAGGCCGCGGATGGTCCGGCGGCTCGAGCAACAGGGTCTATTCCAGGCCGAGCGTGCGCCCCGCAGATCAGTGAGTTCCCGCCGGATGTCTCAGGGCTATCCCGGAATACCTCGGAGGGGACATCCGTTGCCCTTGACGATGTCTGCTTCTTTGCCCCGCCTATCCGTGCTCGACCTCATCCCCGTCCGGAGCGGGCAGTCCTCGGTGCAGGCGATGGCCGCGTCGGTCGCGCTCGCGCAGACCGCCGACCGGCTCGGTTACGAGCGCTACTGGTTCGCCGAGCACCACAACATGCCGGCCGTGGCTTCCACGACTCCACCGGTGCTCATCGCGGCCGCCGCGGCGAAGACTGAGCGCATCCGCGTCGGGTCAGGCGGCGTCATGCTGCCGAACCACGCGCCGCTCGTCGTCGCCGAGCAGTTCGCGGCGCTCGAGGCGCTCGCACCCGGACGCATCGACCTCGGCATCGGCCGCGCGCCCGGCAGCGACCCCGTCATCACGCAGCTCCTGCGCATCTCGGGGCCGACGGCTGACGTCGACCGGTTCCCCGACCACATCGCCGACATCCTGAGCCTGCTCTCGCCCGACGGCGCGACGCTGCGTCTCACGAGCGGGCGCGAGTACCCCATCACGGCGACGCCCGCCGCGACCGAGGTGCCGACCGTGTGGCTGTTGGGGTCGAGCGACTACTCGGCGAAGCTCGCAGCGCAGCTCGGGTTGCCGTATGTCTTCGCGAACCACTTCTCGGGCGAGGGTCTCGAGCGCGCGCTCGACCTCTACCGCACCGAGTATCAGCCGAGCGACGCGCACCCGGATCCGCAGACCTTCCTGACGATCAACGCCGTCGTCGCGCCGACCGCCGACGAGGCCGCGGAGCGTGCGCTCCCCCAGTTGCGGTCGATGGCGCGCTTGCGCTTGGGTCTGCCGATGCGTCCGCTCGAGACCGTCGAAGAGGCGCAGGCCGCTCCCTACGACTCGAACGCCGCCGAGCTCATCGACACGATGCGCAAGCGCTGGGTCATCGGCGACGCGGCGTCGGCTCGCGCGTCGCTCGCCGCGTTCGCGGCACGACACGGCGTCGACGAGGTCATGGTCGCGCCCATCGCGGGTTCGTTCGCGCATGAAGCGGCGGCTGCCTCACCCGGGCGCGTGCAGACGCTCGAACTGCTCGCGGGCTGAGCGCGGTCTTCGACCGCAGACATGACGGATGCCCCGGGGCGCGAGCCCCGAGGCATCCGGTTGCTTTCGGCTCAGGCCGCGAGGCCGAGCCGTCGCAGGTCGTCGTTCGACGCGCGATACTCGTCGCCGTCGGCGAGCGTCGTCTCGCGCGGAACGCGAGCGCCGTTCTGCACGCGCGCTCCGACGCCGATCTCGGCGAACGGGCCGAGCAGGGCGTTGCGGCCGATGATCGCTCCTCGGCCGACGTGCGCGTTGACGCCGATCACGGCGCGCTCGGCGACGATCGCGTCGCGGTCGATCCAGGCCCCGGGACCGATCTCGGCGTTGCGCAGCACCTGCGCGCCCGGGTCGACGTATGCCGTCGGGTGGACGAACGCGGTCGCGTCGACCTTCGCCGTCGTGGCGACGAGCCCTCGGCCGTTCGGGTGCTTGCGGTAGCGCCGCAGCACGCCCGAGTCGTCCTCGAACTCGACGTAGTGGATGCCCACTGTCGTGCCTCCCTCAGGGGCGGGTACATTTCCGCCCGAACATCGGTAAAACACCGCGGGAGGCGTTCGCATTCCCTTGCATCGAACGGCTGCGTCGTATCCGACCCGAACGTGCACAGGTTAGGCTTTCCTAAGCCTTTCGAGGCAAGCACCTGCCCGCGTTCTCGCCCGTCGAGGGATCACCCGCATGTCCAGTCCTCAGCTCGCCGCCGAGCCCGCCGCGCGCGCCTCGACGAGCCCGCTGCTCGAGCTCGTCGACGTGCGCATCCGCCACGACGGCGCCGCAGTGCCGACGCCCGACGGCGTCACGCTCGACATCCGCCCGGGCGAGGTCGTGCTCGTCCTGGGTCCGTCGGGGTGCGGCAAGTCGACCCTCGCGCTCGCGCTCGACGGGCTCATCCCGCACGCGGTGCCCGCCGAGCTCGGCGGCACCGTGCGGGTGGCGGGTCTCGACAGCCGCCACCACTCGGTCGGCGCGCTCAGCGAGCACGTCGCGATGGTGTTCCAAGACCCCGACGCGCAGGTCGTCACGGGCACCCTCCTCGACGAGGTCGCGTTCGGCCCCGAGAACGGGCTCGTGCCCGTCGACGAGGTGCTCGCCCGCGCGGAGCGCGCGTTGAAGCTCGTCGGCCTGTGGGATCGCCGCAGCGAGAACCCCGATCGCCTCTCGGGGGGCGGGCGTCAGCGCCTCGCGATCGCGTGCGCGCTCGCCATGGGCTCCCCCGTGCTCGTGCTCGACGAGCCGACCGCGAACCTCGACCCCGCCGGCATCGACGAGGTGTACGCCGTGCTCCGCGAGCTCGCGAGCGACCGTGACCACGCGATCGTCCTCGTCGAGCACAACCTCGACGCCGCCGTCGACCTCGTCGACCGGGTCGTCGTGCTCGACGCGACGGGCAGGCTCGTGATCGACGGCCCCGTGCGCGAGGTGCTCCGCGAACGCACCGACGAGCTGCTCGAGCTCGGCGTGTGGCTGCCCGTGTCGACGCTCGCCGCGCTGCGGCTGCGCGACGCGGGTGTCGTGCTCGATCCCCTGCCCCTCACGCCCGCCGAGCTCGGCGCTGCGCTCGACGCGCAAGCGAAGCTTCCGGCGCCCGTCACGCAGGCTTCCGTGCAGAGCGCTTCGGATGCCTCGCCGGCGATCCGCGTGCGCGGCCTCTCGGTGCAGCGCGGCGGCAAGCGCGGCCCGACCGTCGTGCACGACGTCGATCTCGACGTCGCCGCAGGCGAGTTCCTCGCGATCGTCGGCACGAACGGCGCGGGCAAGACGAGCCTGCTGCAGGCGATCGCCGGGGTCATCCCGGCGCCGCGCGGCACGATCGACGTGCTCGGGCTCGACCCCACGCGCGCCGACGCGCGCGAGCGCAGCCGCCGCATCGGGTTCGTGTTCCAGAACCCCGAGCACCAGTTCGTCGCGGCGACGGCGGCCGAAGAGCTCGATCTCGGGCTCAAGCTCCAGGGCGTCGACGAGGCCGAGCGGGCCGAACCGATCGAGCGGATGCTCCGCCGCTTCGGACTGTGGGATCTCCGCGACCAGCACCCGTTCCTTCTGTCGGGCGGGCAGAAGCGCCGACTCTCGGTCGGCACGGCGCTCGTCGCGGGCGCTCCCGTGCTCGCGCTGGACGAGCCGACGTTCGGCCAAGACCGCGAGCGCGCGAACGAACTCCTCGACATGCTCTCTGGGCTCAACCGCGAGGGCACGACGGTGCTCGTCGTGACCCACGATCTCCAGCTCGTCGCCGACTACGCGACCCGCACGGCGGTCATGGCGGGCGGCCGCATCCTCGGCGTCAGGCCGACCGCCGAAGTGCTCGCGGGGCCGCTCATCGAACAGGCCGGGCTCCGGCACCCGCCGCTCGCACGGGCGACGCGCGGCCTCGAACGGCACCCCGAGTGGCATGGAGTCACGCGGATGTCGCAACTGCCCGCAACCCAGGGCGGACGCTCGTGAGCGCCGCCGCTTCGACACGCTCAGCGAGCAGGGCGCGCTCGACGAACGAGACCGGCCCCGAGGCATCCGCGACCGTCGACCCGTTCGCCGAGCAGCACGTGCCGGCGCATCGCTTCTTGCACCACCTCAACCCGCTCGCGAAGCTCGCGGGGCCGCTGCCCGTCATGGTCGCGCTCATCTTCACGCGCGGCGTCGCGATCCCGACGGTCATCATCATCGGATGCCTCGCGCTCATCCTCGCGGGCGCACGGCTCGGCCCGAAGGCGGCCGCCCTCCTGCTCCTCGGCACGCCCGTCATCGTCGCGCTGCTGGGCGTGAGCTTCGGCATCTGGGTCGACCCGGCGCGCGTCGACGAGACATCCGCCGCGGCATCCGTCACCCTGCTCGAGGTCGGCGACTGGCGCTTCTCGCTCGCGGCCTACCTCGTAGGCCTCGCGACGAGCCTGCGCATCGCGGCGCTGCTGCTCCTGAGCCTTGTGTCGGGCCTCACGACGACGGGCCCCGAGCTCGTGCGCGCGCTCGTGCAGAACCTGCGCGTGCCGTACCGCATCGGCTACACGGCGCTCGCGGCGCTGCGGTTCGTGCCGCGCTTCGGGCACGAGCTCGAAGTGATCCGCGCCGCCCACCGCGTGCGCGGCACCGACCGCGGCCGCGGGCCGATCGCGTGGGTGCGCCGCACGGTGGGGCTCGCGATCCCGCTGCTCGCGAGCGCGATCCGGCACGCCGAACGCGTCGCCCTCGCGATGGATGCCCGCGCCTTCGGCGCCCACGCGACGCGCACCGAACGCACGATCAGCCGCTGGCGGGCGCGCGACACCGTCTTCGTCATCCTCTTCTGGGCGGCTGCCGCCGCCGTCTACTGGTGGGGCCTCACGTCGGGCATCGGCGGACTCACCCCCGATCGAACGGAGGTCGGCCTGTGACCACGGGCTCTCGCTACAGCACCCGGTTCCTGCTCGCGGTCGCCGCGATCGGCGTCGCCGGCGGGCTGCTCAACATCGGCAACGCCTACTTCTTCAACTTCCTCTCGGCGTCGATCCCTGCGCTCGCGGGGCTCGGCACCGGCATCTATCTGCTGCCGGGCGTCGTCGCGCAGGCCGCGACCCGGCGCGGCGGCGCCGCGATCCTCGCGCTCGGCATCGCGGGCCTCGCGCAGGCCGCGTTCGTCCCCGGCGGCCTCGGCAGCGTCGTGTCGTACCTGCTCATCGGCATCTTCCTCGAGATCCCCTTCGCCATCGCCCGCTATCGCGTGTGGCCGACGTGGCTGCACTACGTCGCGACCCTCGTCGTCGTCGCGTTCTACTCGGTGTTCTGGGGCTTCTACTGGAACATCTTCACGCTCGCGCCGCTCATGCAGATCGCGATCCCCGGTGTGCTCCTCGTCACGCAGCTCGTCTTCACGTGGCTCGGCCTGCTGATCGCCCGGCGCCTCGCGAAGACGGGCGTGCTGCGCGGCATCCGCCGGCCCGACGCCGCGGCCGAGTCATCCTCCGCTCCCTCCGCTCCCGCGACTCCCGCCGCCTGATCCCCTCCCGAAAGCAGTCTGAGCGCACATGTCGAAGCACAACAGCCCCCAGGTCAAACCCGAGCGCACGCGCCCCATCGAGGCCGAGGTGCTCGGCAGCGTGCGCGTGAGCCCGTCGTTCCAGCGCGTGACCGTCGGCGGCGGCGAGATCGCCGACCTCGCCGTGCGCGGGTTCGACCAGTGGTTCCGGCTCTTCCTGCCGCCCGCCGAGGCGCCCGAGCTGCGCCTGCCCGACCGCGACGGACTGAGCGGCTACGCGCAGCTGCTGACCACGCCGAAGGCCGTGCGTCCGACGATGCGCAACTACACGATCCGCGCGCTCCGCCCCGCGGGCGAGCACGGCGGCGCCGAGATCGACATCGACTTCGTGCTGCACGAGAACGCCGACGGGCGACTCGAGGGCGTTGCGGCGCACTGGTCGACGACGTGCCGCCCCGGCGAGCGCGTCGGCATCCTCGATGAGGGCATCGGGTTCGACCCGGCCCCTACCGCCGACCGCTTCCTGCTCGTCGGCGACGAGACCGCGCTCCCCGCGATCGCGGGCGTCTGCGGCTCCCTTCCGGCGGACGCGCAGGGCGTTGCGATCATCGAGATCCCGGATGCCTCGGACGCGCAAGACTTCGCCCGGCCCGACGGCGTCGAGGTGCGGTGGATCCCCGCCCCCACGGCGTGCGCCACGGCTCCCTCGCCTATCGCGAGGCCGTCTCTGCCGCCGCGTCGATCGACGACCCCGCGCGCTGGCACGGCTACGCCGCAGGCGAGGCGGCCCTCGCGACGGGCGTCCGTCGCCTGCTCGTGACGACGCACGGTCTCGCGAAGACCGCCGTGAGCTTCTGCGGGTACTGGCGCCTGCCCAAGGGCGCCCCCGCGATCGACGCCGAGCTCGTCTCGGCGTAGTCCGCTCCTCGCGCACCACCTCACCCACCGGAGTCGCTGTGAAGGTCCCCACCCGCATTCTGCTCACGTGCGCCGCGATCGGCGCGGCGGGCGGCGTACTGCTCGTGCCGGTCAACCTCGTCTCGTCGGTGCTCGCGCCGACGGTCCCCCTCGCCTACGCGGCGATCGCGGGCGTCTACAGCCTGCCCTTCGTGCTCGTGCTGGCGCTCCTCCGCCGCCCGGGCGTCGCCCTGCTCGCGGGACTCATCGCGGGCATCATCAACGCGATCCTGACGCCACAGGGGCCGAGCGCGATCATCACGTGCCTCATGGTCGCGTTCTTCCTCGAGATCCCGTTCGCGATCGGGCTCTACCGGTCGTGGAGGGCGTGGATCTTCTACGTCGGCGCGGGCGTGTTCGCCCTCGTCTACGCGCTCTACTCGATGCTGCGCGCGGGCGGCGAGGCGTGGCCGTGGTGGATGCAGCTCGGCTACCCGGTGCTGTGCGTGGCATCCAACCTCGCCGCCGTGTGGCTCGGGCGCCTGATCGCCGCACGCCTCGAGGCCGCCGGGCTCGCCCGAGGGCTCCGCCCTGCGCGCGACGGCGTCACGGGCGCGCCGTCGGCCTCGTCCGACGCACCCGCCGAGGCCGCCCCCGCCGACTGACGCGCCGGGCTTTCGTGCGCGAATCCCGCTCCGAGGCGGCCCGGTAGGGCACCATGTGGCGCGGAGGTGTTGATCCATGACGATCGTGATGCTCGTCGGCGGGCTCGTCCTGCTGGTCGCAGGAGCCGAGCTCGTCGTCCACTTCGGGACGAAGCTCGCGCGCCGCCTGGGAATCTCGCCGCTCATCGTGGGCCTCACGATCGTCTCGATCGGCACCTCGGCGCCCGAGCTCGCGGTCGGCATCGACGCGATGATCCGCGGCGCCGGCTCGCTCGTGCTCGGGAACATCGCCGGGACGAACATGGTGAACCTCCTGCTCATCCTGGGTCTGTCCGCGGCGATCCGCCCGATCGTGCTGCAGCAGCAGAATCTGCGCCTCGACCTGCCGGCGATGGTGGTCTCCGCGGCACTCCTGGTGCTGCTGTCGCTCGACCGCTCGCTGTCGACGTGGGACGGCCTCATCCTGCTCGCGGTCGCCGTCGTCTACACGTGGCTGCTCTTCGCGGCCGCGCGCCGCCAGTCGAGAGCCGCGTCCCCGAGCGATGTCGGCTCGCGCGCCGTCTCGCCCGACCTCGACGAACCGAGAGACGCCCCGCGGCCGCCGGCCGGCCCGGGACGGCTCGTCGCCGACCTCGGCCTCACGATCGTCGGCATCGCGATCGTCGTCGTGGGCGCCGACCTGCTCGTGCGCGGAGCCGTCGGGATCGCCGAGTCGTTCGGGATCTCCGAGACGCTCATCGGCCTCACGGTCGTCGCCGTCGGCACGTCGCTCCCCGAGCTCGCCACGACCCTCACGGCGACGATCCGGGGCTCGCGGTCGCTCGCGGTGGGCAACCTCATCGGCTCGAGCACGTACAACCTGACGTTCATCCTCGGCACGTCGCTGCTCTTCGGTCCGGCCCAGGTCCCCGTGGAACGCCAGCTCGCCTTCTTCGATCTGCCGCTCATGCTCGCCGTCGTGTTGCTGTGCATCCCGGTGTTCGTCACGGGGCGGGGCATCAGCCGGTGGGAGGGCATCGTCTTCGTCCTCGCCTACGCGGCGTATCTGACCTACCTGATCGCGTTCCGCGGGTGAAACGCCGCGTGCGCCGGCCCCCGAAGGGACCGGCGCACGTTCGTGTCGGCTGGTGAGCGGGATCAGCCGCGGGCGGTGTCGACGATCTCGACGACGAAGAGCAGCGTCTGGCCGCCGAGCCCGTTGTCGCTCGGCGCCTCGCCGTAGCCGAGGGCGGGCGGGATCGTCACGGCGAGCTTCGTGCCGACCTTCTGGCCGACGAGTGCGGCACCGAAGCCGGGGATGACGCCGCCCGTGCCGAACGTCGCGGCCTGGCCGCGCGCGTACGACGAGTCGAACGTCTCCTTCGTGGTCCAGTTGAGGCCGAGGTAGTTGACGGTGACCTGGTCGCCGTTCTGCACGACGTCGCCGTCGCCCGCTTCGATGACCTTGAGCAGCAGGTCGGGCGAGGTCGGCACGTCGGGGATGACGACGGTCGGCTCGGCGTCGCCGTTGAAGGTGATGTCGGGGACGTTCTCGGTCCACTCGCCCGGCGTGGGCAGTGCGGGTGCCGTGTACTCGTCGACGACGTCGGCCACGATGACGACCGTGTCGCCGGGAGCGACGCCGATCGACTCGTTGCCCGCGTCGCCGTAGAGCGAGGCAGCCGGCGCGACGGTCACGGTGCGGGTGCCGAACGGCTGGCACTCGATCGCCGAACGGAACGGGTCGAGGGTCGTCGTGTCGCCGATCGCGAGCATCGCGGGCTGCGAGACGAGCAGGTCGCCGCTCGTGCCGTTGAACATCGTGATGATGATGTTCGCATCGGTGCCCGACTTCGCCTCGTCGCCGTCGCCCTCGATCACGACGCTCGTCTGCAGTTCGTCGGCCGTGAGGGGCTTGTCGAACGTCGCGGTGGGGTTGGCTTCGCCGAAGGCGCCGTCGACCGTGATGGCGTCGCTCAGCGGGCCGGACTTCGAGTCAAAGCAGGGGGCCGGGCCGTCGGTGGGGGCGGGCGTCTCGGATGCCTCGGGGGTGCCGCCGCCGGCGCAGCCGGCGAGGAGCAGGGCGGAGGCGACGGCGAGCGCGACGGGCGCGCCGCGGCGCAGAGCGCGATTCATGCGGGGGATCTCACTTCGATCGAGGAGCAGTACCGCAACAGTCTGCCGCGCATTCATCACGTTTGCCTGAATCATCGCAATCGATCGGCTGTGCGCGGCACAATACCCCCATGGGGGAACAGACGATCGCGCCCGAAACCGTCGACGGCGGTGGCGGGCTGGAAACATCAGAGGGGCTCGACGAGGCGTTGTGGAATCCGGTGGCGGCGGCGGTGCTGCTGCGCACTCGGCCGCAGTTCGACGAGCTCGTGCTCGACGTGTGCGCGGGCACGGGGTCGACGGCGGTGCCGACGGCCGAGCTCGTGGGCATCGGCGGGCTCGTCGACGCCGTCGAGCGCGACGAGTCGCTCGCCGCGGTCGCGCGGGAGCGTGCGGGCGACCGGCTGCCGCAGTTGCGGTTCCACACGGCGGATGCCTCGGAGTGGGACACCATGGGGTACGACCTCGTGCAGTGCGCGCACGGCGTGCCGTTCGACGACGCGGGCGCGGCCGCGGGGCATCTCGTGTCGCGGCTCAAGCCCGGCGGACGCTTCGCGGTCGCGCTGTGGTCGCGCGACGCGTTCGCGCCGCTCCCCGAGATCCTCGAGCGCGTGCTCGCCGAGGCGGTCGGCACCGGCGAGGTTCCGGATGCCTCGGACGGCACGGCCGATGCCGACGAGGCGCAGCCCGAGGCATCCGCCCCGCTCTCGCTCGACACCCCCGGAACCCTCGCCCGCTGGCTGCACGACCTCGGCCTCGTCGACGTGCGCGCCGAGATCGCGCCGCGCCATCTCGAGCTCGACGGAGACCTCGCGTGGACGCTCGTGCGCGGCCGCGCGTGGCACACGCCGCTCGTCGACGCGGGCGGCGACCCGCTCGACGACGGCGCGCTCGACGACCTCCGGGTGCGATACCTCGCGGCCGTGGCGGCGTCGGGCGCGACGCGCGTCGACGCCTCGGCGGTCATCGGGGTCGGGCGACTGCCCGGGTGACGCCCGTCCCCTTCGCCTTCGGCAGGTGTCCGACCGCCCGGTAGACTGACCGCACGGATCGACGGCGCGGTGAGGAGACTGGATGATTTTCAGCCTCGTCGCTTTCGGCGCCCTCTCCCTGATCTCGCCGCTCCTGACGAGACTGCTCGGCCGTCGTGTGTTCCTCGTGCTCGCACTGCTTCCCGCCGCCGTCTTCGTACTGCTGCTCACGTGGATGCCCGCGGTGCTCGCAGGCACGCCCGTCGTCGAGTCGGTGCCGTGGATCCCCGCACTGGACGTCTCGCTGACGTTCCACCTCGACGCGCTTGCGCTGCTCCTCGCCCTCATCGTCACGGGCGTCGGCGCCCTCGTGCTCGCATACTGCACGTGGTACTTCTCCGACGACGAGCCCGCGCTCGGCCGCTTCGCGGCCCTCCTGCTCGCGTTCGCGGGCGTCATGCTCGGGCTCGTGACGAGCGACGACGTGTACGTCATGTTCACGTTCTGGGAGGCGACGAGCGTGCTCTCGTACCTCCTCATCGGGCACTACACGGGCAAGAAAGAGAGCAGGGGTGCAGCCCTGCAGGCGCTCACCGTGACGACGTTCGGCGGGCTCGCGATGCTCGTCGGGCTCGTGCTGTTGTCGGTCGCGGGCGGCACGACGTCGATCGCCGAACTCGTCGCGAACCCCGTGACGGGCGCTGCGGGCGAGTGGGGCATCGCGCTCGTGCTCGTCGGGGCGATCTCGAAGTCGGCGCTCGTGCCGTTCCACTTCTGGCTGCCGGCCGCGATGGCGGCGCCGACGCCCGTGTCGGCGTACCTGCACGCCGCGGCGATGGTGAAGGCGGGCGTCTTCCTCGTCGCGCGGCTCGCGCCGGGCTACGCCGACCTCGCCGTGTGGCATCCGATCGTCATCGCCCTCGGCGCGCTCACGATGCTCGCGGGCGGATGGCGCGCGCTCCGCCAGGTCGACCTGAAGCTCCTGCTCGCGCACGGCACGGTCAGCCAGCTCGGGTTCCTCGTGCTCGTGACCGGGTTCGGCACGCGCGACGCGGCCCTCGCGGGCGTCGCGCTCCTCCTCGCGCACGCGCTCTTCAAGGCCGCGCTCTTCCTCGTCGTCGGGATCGTCGACCATGCGGCAGGCACGCGCGACTGGCGGAAGCTCTCGGGGCTCGGAAGGCGGATGCCCGTCGTCGCGACGATCGGGTTCCTCGCCGCCGGCTCGATGGCGGGCGTGCCGCCCCTCCTCGGCTTCGCCGCGAAGGAGGGGGTCTTCGCGAGCCTCTACGAGGTCGCCTACCCCGCCGAGCCGACCGCGCTGCAGGCGTGGGCGGGCCTCGCGCTCGTCGCGGCGTTCGTCGGGTCGGTGCTGACCGTCGCGTACAGCGTGCGGTTCGTGTGGGGCGCGTTCTTCCGCAAGCGCGGGGTGGCCGACACTCCCCTGCACCGCGAGTCGCCGTGGATCGTCGCAGCCCCGGCCCTCCTCGCTGCCGCAAGCGTCGTCGCAGCCTTCGCCGCACCCGCGATCGAACCGCTCCTCGCGGCCTACGCCGACACGGTCGCGGGCCCCCACGACCTGCACCTGCTCCTCTGGCACGGCTTCGAGCCCGCACTGTGGCTCTCGCTCGCGGTCTACGCGCTCGGCGCACTGCTCGTGTGGGGCCGCGCGCGCGTCGCTCGCCTCCAGGCCGCGATGCCGCACATGATCGACTCGGGCCGCGGCTACCTGCACGTCGTATCGGCCGTCGACCGGTTCGCGGCGAAGGTCACGAACGCCATCCAGCACCAGGGCCTGCCGGGCTACCTCGGCATCATCCTGCTCGTCTTCATCGGCGGGCTCGGACTCTCGGCGATCCTCAACACGACGTGGCCGACCGACATCCGGTTGTGGGACTACGCCTCGCAGCCGTTCCTCGCGATCGTCATGGCCGCGGCCGCGATCGCGGCCGCGTCCGTCAAGCAGCGCATGACGGCGGTGCTCCTCGTGAGCGTCACGGGGTACGGGCTCGTCGTGCTGTTCGGCATGTCGGGCGCGCCCGACCTCGCCCTCACGCAGGCGCTCGTCGAGACGATCGTGCTCGTGGTGTTCGTGCTCGTGCTGCGCCGCCTTCCGAAGAAGATCGCGGCGAAGCATCCGCCCGTGCACAAGACCGTGCGCGTCATCATCGGCGTCGCCTCGGGAGCCGTCATGGCCGTCATCGGGTTCATCGCCCTCGGCGCTCGCATCGAGCCGTCGATCTCCGAGGGCCTGCCCGCGCTCGCCCTCGAGGCGCACGGCAAGAACATCGTCAACGTCATGCTCGTCGACGTCCGCGCGTGGGACACCCTCGGCGAGATCTCGGTGCTCGTCGCGGTCGCGACGGGCGTCGCGAGCCTCCTGTTCGTGTCGGGCCGTACGGGGGGCGCTCCGCGCCTCGAGGCGACGGTCGACCGCCGCGACCGGTTGCGCCCGGTACCCGAGAAGGCGTCGTCGATCCGCGCGGCCCGGCCGAGCCTCGCCGAAGTCGAAGACGAGACCGATGCGGCGGGGGAGGCCGCCGAGACGCGTCAGACCTGGCTCCTCGCGGGCCGCACCCTCTCGCCGACGCGCCGCTCGATCCTCATCGAGGTGCTCGTGCGCCTGCTCTTCCACCCGGCGATCATCGTGTCGGTCTACCTGCTGTTCGTCGGGCACAACGCGCCCGGCGGCGGGTTCGCGGGCGGCCTCCTCGCGGGCCTCGCGCTCGTCGCGCGCTACCTCGCGGGCGGCCGCTACGAGCTCGGCGAAGCCGCCCCCGTCGACGCCGGACACCTGCTCGGCGCAGGGCTCCTGCTCGCGGCCGGCACCGCGACGTCGTCGCTCGTCTTCGGACTCACGGTGTTCGAGTCGAGCTGGTTCGAGGCCGACGTGCCGCTCCTCGGCACCCTCTCGATCGGCACGTCGACGCTCTTCGACATCGGCGTGTACCTCGTCGTCGTGGGGCTCGTGCTCGACATCCTGCGCTCGCTCGGCGCCGAGGTCGACCGGCAGGAAGAAGAGCTCGCCGACGAGGAGGTGACCGCATGACCGCGTCGCTCACCCTGCTGCTCGTGATGGCCGTGCTGTTCGGCGCGGGCGTCACGATCATGCTCGAGCGCAGCCTCACGCGCGTGCTCGTCGGGTTCCTGCTCGTCGGCAACGCCGTCAACATCCTCATCTATCTGATGAGCGGCATGCCCGGGCTCGCCCCCATCCTCTCGCCGGGCGTCGACCCCGACGAGATCTCCGACCCGCTGCCGCAGGCGTTCGTGCTCACCGCGATCGTCATCAACCTCGGCATCACGGCGTTCATGCTCGCGCTCATCTACCGCTCGTGGTGGCTCGCGAAGCTCGGCGACAAGGGTGACGAGGTCGACGACGAACTCGAACTCGCCGAGGACGCAGAAGAGACCGAAGAGCTCTTCCGCACGTCGGAGGCCGACGACCTGGCGGTGCAGGAGGTCGTCGAGGCGAGCGACGAAGAGGACGACGCCGACGAGGCATCCGGCCCCGAGACATCCGACCCCGAGGCGGTGCGCCGATGACGATGGCTTCCCTCGCCCAGGCCCTCGTGCCGCTCGTCGTCCTGCTGCCGCTCCTCGGCGCCGCGACGACCCTGATCCTCGGCCGTCAGCGGCGCGCGCAGATGGCCGTCTCGGCGAGCGTGCTGGGCGCAGTGCTCGTCATCGCGGTGACGCTGCTCATGACGGTGGATGCCTCGGGCGAGGGCGTCGTCGTCGCGGTCGGCGCGTGGCAGCCGCCCTGGGGCATCGTGCTCGTCGTCGACCGGCTGAGCGCGATCATGCTCGTCGTGTCGGCCGTCGTGCTCCTCGGCGTCCTCGTGTACGCCGTCGGGCAGGGCATCGCCGACCAGCACCGCGAGACGCCCGTGTCGATCTTCCACCCGTCGTACCTCATCCTGTCGGCGGGCGTCTTCAACGCGTTCATCGCGGGCGACCTCTTCAACCTCTACGTGGGGTTCGAGATCCTGCTGTCGGCGTCGTACGTGCTCCTGACGCTCGGTGGCACGGGCGAGCGCATCCGCGCGGGCGTGACGTACATCATCGTGAGCCTCGTGTCGTCGCTCTTCTTCCTGTCGGCGATCGCGCTCATCTACGGCGCGACGGGCACGGCGAACATCGCGCAACTGTCGGCGCGGATCGCCGACTTGCCCGACGGTGTGCAGCTCATCCTGCACGTGTTGCTCCTGCTCGCCTTCGGCATCAAGGCGGCCGTGTTCCCGCTGTCGTTCTGGCTGCCCGACTCGTATCCGACGGCGCCCGCACCCGTCACGGCCGTGTTCGCGGGGTTGCTCACGAAGGTCGGCGTCTACGCGATCATCCGCACCGAGACGATCATCTTCAGCGACAGCGACCTGTCGACGCTGCTGCTCGTGATCGGGGGGCTCACGATGCTCGTCGGCATCCTCGGCGCCCTCACGCAGGCCGACATCAAACGACTCCTGTCGTTCACGCTCGTGAGCCACATCGGCTACATGATCTTCGGCATCGGGCTCGCGACGCCGCTCGGCCTCGCGGCGACGATCTTCTACGTCGTGCACCACATCACCGTGCAGACGGCGCTGTTCCTCACGACGGGCCTCATCGAACGCATCGGCGGTTCGACGTCGATCAACCGGCTCGCGGGGCTGCTGAGGGCGTCGCCGCTCCTCGGCGTGCTGTTCTTCATCCCGGCGCTGAATCTCGGCGGCATCCCGCCGCTGTCGGGATTCCTCGGCAAGCTCGGCCTGTTCGTCGCGGGCGGCGAGGCCGCGTCGTCTCCGGATGTCCCGGGCGGGCACGCGTGGCTCATCTGGGCCGTGATCGGGGCGGGCGCGGCGACCTCCCTCATCACCCTCTACGCACTCACGCGCTTCTGGAACATGGCATTCTGGCGCGGTCGCGACGAACTCGACGGGTACCACTCGGTACTGCTCGGGTCGGTGCAGGAGTGGCCAGGGGCGGATGCCTCGGCCTCGACGCCGAACGACACCGAGGCATCCGGACCCGTCGCGACCGCGACGCGCACCGCGACCCGCTCCGCTCCCGTGCTCATGCTCGCCGCGACCGCGGCGCTCGTCGCCGTGACGCTCCTGCTGACCGTGTTCGCAGGGCCGCTCTTCGACCTCGCGGGCCGTGCAGCGGCCGGGCTGGTCGATCCGGTCGTGTACATCGGGCTCGTCTTCCCGGGAGGCATCCGATGAACGCGCGCACGACGACGAGGCTCTCGCGGGCGGAAGGCCACGAGCCCGTCTTCTGGCGCTCGCTGTGGAGGCAGCTGCCGCTCCTCGTCGCACTCGTCGTGCTGTGGATTCTGTTGTGGGATCACGTCGACGTGCTCACGGTCGTCACGGGCATCGCGCTCGCGATCGCCGTCACGCGCGCCCTCTACCTGCCTCCCGTGCTGCTGTCGGGGCGGTTCAATCCGTGGCGAGGGCTGCTCCTCGGCGTCCGCATGGCGTTCGACGTCGTCGTGGCATCCATCCAGGTCGCGCTCACCGCGATCAATCCCTGGTGGAAGCCCATGAACTCGATCATCGCCGTGCAACTGCTCACCCGCAGCGACTTCATCACGACCCTGACGGCCGAGGCGATCTCGGTCGTGCCCGGCACCGTCGTCGTCGACATCGACCGCGAACGCGGCCTCCTCTATTTGCACGCGCTCGGCACGCGCACGCGCGCCGACATCGCCCGGACACGCCGCAACGTCCTCGGCACGGAGGAGCGCATCGTGCTCGCGATCGGCACGCACGAACAGGCCGAGTCGATCCGCGCCGAACGGCGGGCGCGGCGCGCCGCTCAGAAGGGAACCTCATGACCTTCCTGCAGATCGTGAGCATCGCCGCCGGGGCGATGTTCGGCATCGGCGCGCTCGCGGCGATCTGGCGGATCATCCGCGGCCCTTCGATCCTCGACCGGGCGCTTGCGACCGACGTGCTGCTCGCGATCGCCATGTGCGGCCTCGGCGCCGAGATGGCGATCAACCGGCACACCGACACCCTCGTCGTGCTGCTCGTGCTCGCGATGTTCGCGGTCGTCGGCTCGATCTCGATCGCGCGGTTCATGGCGAAGCAGGATGTCTCGTGAACACCGCGTTCGAAGTCTTCGCCGGCCTGCTCATCCTCGTGAGCGGGTTCCTCTCGATGGCCGCCGGGTTCGGCATCGTGCGGTTCCCCGACGTGCTCACGCGCCTGCACGCGGCGACCAAGCCGCAGGTGCTCGGCCTCGCGACCGTGCTCCTCGCGATCTTCGTGCGGAACCCCACGTGGGGGGTCGCGTCGACCGCCGTGCTCATCATGGTCTTTCAGCTGCTCACCCAGCCCATGACGGCGCACATGCTCGGCCGATCGGCGTACCGCACGCTCCACGTGCGCCGCGACTTGCTCATCGAGGACGACCTCGGCCGCGACATCGCCGCGCACGCCGACGACTGAGCGCTGCGCTGCCCGCTCTTCGTTGTTCCGATTCGCCCGCCCAGCCGACCCGTCCGCCTCTCTCCCACCCGCGCGCTCGTGTGAGGACGCCAACCTGGGGAACCGTGGGGCGAGATTGCCCGGTTGCCGTCCTCACGGCGCGACCGGGAAAGGCCGGACGAGCGGAAACGGGCGGGGCTCAGCCGCGCCCGGTGAACTCGGGGCGGCGCTTCTCCTGGAAGGCGGCGAAGCCCTCGCGGTAGTCGGCGGTGTCGCAGAGTGCCGCCTGCGCGCGGTTCTCCTCGGCCATCGAGGCCCAGAGCCCGAGCCGGTCGTCGCGGAGGGCGGCGACGAGCCGCTTCGAGGCGACGAACGCCTGGGTCGCGCCGCGGGCGGCCGTGCGTGCGGCGTCGCGCGTGGCATCCAGCACCCCATCGGCGGGGAAGACGCGCGAGAACAGGCCCGACCTGACCGCCTCGTCGCCAGACATCAGGCGCCCGGTGACGATGAGATCCATCGTCTTGTGCGGCCCGAGCCGCTCGACGAAGAGCGCATGGCCGCCCGAGTCGAGGGTCGCGCCGAGGTTCGCGAACGGCGAGCCGATCTTCGCGGTGTCGGCGACGAAGACGATGTCGCTCGCGATGAGGAGGCCGAGGCCCACGCCGAGGCACGCACCGTGCGCGACCGCGAACGTCGGCACGGGCACGCTCGCGATGCGCTGCAGGAGCGGTTCGACGCGACCGCCGAGGAAGCCGAGCACGTCGTCTTCGCGCGGATCGACGCCCGAGATGTCGCGGCCCGCGCAGAACGCGCGGCCTTCACCGCGCAGCACGACGGCGCGCACGACACCCGTCTCGGCGAACCGCCCGACCTCGGCGTACGCCTCGTCGAGCTCGCCGATCGCGTGCTCGTCGAGCGCGTTGAGCTTCTCAGGGGCGTTGAGCGCGATCTCGGCGACGCCCTCGCCGATGAAGATGTCGATCATGGATGTCCCTTCACGCGGCGCCTGCCGCGATCACACGTCGTAGTCGACGACGATGCGCTCGGTCTTGGGGTGCGACTGGCACGTGAGCACGTACCCCGCCTCGACCTCGTCGGGTTCGAGCGCGTAGTTCTCGCTCATCGAGACGCTGCCGTCGATGACGCGCGCACGGCACGTGCCGCACACGCCGCCCGCGCACGCGAACGGCACGTCGGGCCGCACGCGGAGCGCCGCGTTCAAAATCGACTCGTTCGCCGACACGGGGCTCTCGACCGTCGCCGACTGCCCGTCGAGAGTGAACTCGATGGCGAAGGTCTTCTCGCCCTTCGCCACGACGACGGGCTTGCCGTGCCGCGGTTCGGCGTTCGACGAATCGGTCGTGAAGAGCTCGTACCGCACGTGCGAGGCGGGCACGCCGCGCGCGGCGAGGGTGTCGCGTGCAAGCTGCACGAGCTCGAACGGCCCGCACAGGAACCACTCGTCGACCGTCGCCGGCGGGATGAGCACGTCGAGCATCGTGTCGAGCTTCTCGGCGTCGATGCGGCCCGAGAGGAGCGGCGCCGTGCGCTGCTCGCGCGAGAGCACGTGGTGGAGCGCGACCCGCGTGGGGTAGCGGTCCTTCAGGTCGGCGAGTTCTTCGAGGAACATGACGTCGAGCGTCGACCGGTTCGTGTAGAGCAGGCTGAACTGCGCGTCGGCGCTGCGGGCGAGCACCGTGTGGGCGAGCGCCATGAGCGGCGTGATGCCGCTGCCCGCCGCGATGCCCACGAGGTGCTTGCCGTCGAAGTCGGCGAGGGTCGACGTGAACGTGCCCTGCGGGCTCATGACGTCGATGCGGTCGCCCGCCTTGAGCTCGCTGTTCGCCCACGTCGAGAAGCGTCCGCCGAGGTCGCGCTTGATCGCGACCGACACCGATCCCCGCACGGGCGGCCGGCAGATCGAGTAGCTGCGCCGCAGCTCCTGCCCCTCGATCTCGCGGCGGAGCGCGACGTACTGCCCGGGCAGGTAGTCGTACTCGTCGGCGAGGTCGTCCGGCACCGCGAAGGTCACCTCGACGGAGTCGGCCGTGAGCGGACGCACCTCGGCGACCTCGAGCTCGTGGAACCGTGCGCGACGGCGCTTGGGCGAGGCATCCGCCCCGCCGTCCTCGTCGAGCACGGAAGCGCCCCCGACCGCGCTCTTCAAGAACGCCGCGGCGACGGCGGCGTCGGCCTCGACCGACCCGGGGAGCGGGAGCGTCGTCGATCCCAGGTTGCGAGCAGCCATCACAGCACCTTGAAGTAGTCGAAGGGTTCGAGGCAGGTGCGGCACTCGTAGAGCGCCTTGCACGACGTCGAGCCGAAACGGGCGATCTCTCGTGTGTCGAGCGAGTCGCAGCGGGGGCACTTGACGGCCATCTTGAGCCGGATCGGCCCGGCGTCGCGCGCGGGCGCATGGCCGCTCGGCGCCTGGATGCCGTACGTGCGGAGCTTCTCTTTACCCGTGTCGCTCAGCCAGTCGGTCGTCCACGCGGGCGAGAGCGCCATCTCGACCGAGACCTCGGCGTAGCCCGCGTGCGTGAGCGCGATGAGCACGTCGTCGCGCATCGCGTCCATCGCGGGGCATCCGCTGTAGGTCGGGGTGAGCGTGACGTGCACCGCGCCCGCGGTGTCGATCGTGACGTCGCGCAGCACTCCGAGGTCTTCGATCGTGAGCACGGGGATCTCGGGGTCGGTCACGGTCGCGGCGATGTCCCACGCGCGGCGCGCGTCGGTCGCGAGCGGCACAGGACGGGCGGATGCCTCGAGCTGCAGCGCTGCGTCGAGCGCGTCGACGAGCGCTTCGCCGGTCACCACGACGCTCCCGGGTGCTGGCGGGCCAGCACCTGCATTTCGGCGAGCAGCGGCCCGAGGTGTTCGGTGTGGCGTCCCTCGCGGCCGCCCCCCGCGGCCACGAAGCCCGTCGGTCGGTCGAGACCGGCCTCGGCGAGCACGGCGTCGACCGTGCGGTCGAAGCCGGGGACGAGGGTCGAGGGCAGCGGCGCGTCCCCCTGCGCCGCCAGCCGCTCGACGAGCGGGTCGTCGCGGAACAGCTCGTCCGCGTACGGCCACGTGTCGGCAAGGCCGACGATCATGCGCCCACGCGAGTACTCGGTGCCGCCCGCGAGGCGGAGCACCCACTGCACGGCGTGGTCGAGGTGGTAGTCGACCTCCTTCTGCGCCTTCTCTGCGATCGCCGCGAGGGTCGCGTCGTTCGAGTCGGCGAGCGCGCGGTAGAGCTCGACGAGGTAGGCGGATGCCACGAGCTGACGTGCGATCGTCAGGGCGAAGTCGCCGTTCGGCTGCTCGAAGAGCCATGCGTTGCGCCACTCGGGCTCGTCGCGCCAGTAGGCGAGGTCGTCTTCGCTGCGCCCGTCGAACGTGCCCGCGTAGTGCAGGAGCGATCGGGCGTGCCCGATGAGGTCGAGGCCGATGTTGCCGAGCGCGATGTCCTCTTCGAGCTCGGGCGCGCGGGTGATCCACATGCCGAGCCGTTGGGCGAGCACGAGGGCGTCGTCGCCGAGGCGCATGGCGTAGGCCGAGACATCCGCGGATGCCTGTGCGCCCGCGCCTGCCGCAGCCCCCGTGTACTCTTCGGCGAGGTCGAGGGCGTCGACGGTGACGTCGCCGTGGACGTCGTCTTCGAGGTCTGCGTGACTCACAGGTGCTTCACCCCTTCGCTCTTCGTGTAGTAGACGGCGTGCCGGTAGTTCTTGCCCGCGGGGCTCTCGAAGAACGCGCCCTTGCGGTCGGGGTCGCTCGTCGTGACGGCGTCGGCCGGGACGACCCAGATCGACACGCCCTCGTTGCGACGCGTGTAGAGGTCGCGGGCGTTGCGGATCGCCATCTCGTCGTCGGGCGCGTGGAGCGAGCCGACGTGCACGTGGGAGAGGCCGCGGCCCGCGCGGACGAAGACCTCCCAGAGGGGCCAGGCTTCGCCGCCGACTTCGGTGCTCGATCCGGGAGTGGACATCAGGCGACCTTCCCTTCGGCGCGCTCTGCCTGCTTGCGGGCGTATTCGGCGGCGGCTTCGCGCACCCAGGCGCCGGCTTCGTGCGCTTCGCGGCGGCGGCGGAGCCGCTCGTGGTTGGCGGGGCCGCGGCCGGCGAGCACCTCGTGGAACTCGGTCCAGTCGATGGGGCTCATGTCGTAGGCCTGGCGCTCTTCGTTCCATTTGAGGTTCGGGTCGGGCAGCGTGACGCCCATGACCTCTGCTTGCGGTACGAGCATGCCGACGAATCGCTGGCGCAGTTCGTCGTTCGAGAAGCGCTTGATCTTCCACGCCATCGACTGCGCCGAGTTGGGCGACTCGTCGTCGGGCGGGCCGAACATCATGAGGGCCGGCCAGTACCAGCGGTTCACGGCGGCCTGCGCCATTTCGCGCTGGGCCTCGGTGCCCGCCATGAGCTCGAGGAGGATCTCGAAGCCCTGGCGCTGGTGGAACGACTCCTCCTTGCAGATGCGCACCATGGCTCGCCCGTACGGGCCGTACGAAGCGCGGCAGAGCGGCACCTGGTTGCAGATCGCGGCGCCGTCGACGAGCCAGCCGATCGCGCCCATGTCGGCCCACGTCGGGGTCGTGTAGTTGAAGATCGACGAGTACTTGGCCTTGCCCGAGATGAGCTGCTGCATCATTTCTTCGCGCGAGATGCCGAGCGTCTGGGCGGCCGAGTAGAGGTAGAGGCCGTGGCCGGCCTCGTCTTGCACCTTGGCCATGAGGATGGCCTTGCGCTTGAGGCTGGGCGCCCGCGTGATCCAGTTGCCCTCGGGCTGCATGCCGATGATCTCGGAGTGCCCGTGCTGGCTGATCTGGCGAATGAGCGTCTTGCGGTAGGCGTCGGGCATCCAGTCACGAGGCTCGATGCGCTGATCGCGCTCGATGAGCTCGTCGAACGCCTGCTGCGCCTCTTCATCGCCTACGAGCGTGAGCTCTGCGGGTGCGGTCATCATCGACTCCCTGGGTCTTCCGAAATCGGTATTACCAACCGATCGTTCAGTTAGTATATAGTCGGTTCATCACCTCGGCAATGTCAAGGTGAACTGGAGATCTCAACGAGGAGTCACCGAATGACGGATGCCGCGACCGACCGGTCCACGCACGACGCGCGCGCGTCGGCGAACGACGATGCCGGCGTGGCATCCGTCGCCTCGCGCACTTTGCGCGACTACATGCACCTCGACCGCGCCTCGAACCTGCTCGGCATCGTCGTCGAACAGGCCGAACCCGGCTACGCCGTCGCTTCGATGCGGGTGCGCGAAGACATGACCAACGGCTTCGACATCACCCACGGCGGGCTCGTCTTCACGCTCGCCGACACCGCCTTCGCGCTCGCGTGCAATGAAGACGAACGCATCACCGTCGCCGCCGGCGCCGACATCGCCTTCCTGAAGTCGACCGTCGCTGGTCAGACGCTCACCGCCACCGCCGTCCGCCGCGCCCTCTCGGGCCGCAACGGCCTCTACGACGTGTCGGTCGTCGACGAAACGGGCGACCAGGTCGCCGAGTTCCGCGGCCGCTCGATCACCACCAACCGTTCCCTCTGACCGCTGTTCGAACCGGAGACGAAGATGTCGACGACCACCACCACGACTGCCACGAGCACCGCCACCGCCACGACCGCCGCCGAAGCGCCCGTCGTCGAGGTGCTCGCCGAGGCGACCATCTCGGGCATCGAGGCCCCCAGCCCCGACGAACTCGACGCCGAAGAGCGCCTGAGCCGGGCCGAGATCGAGGCGCTCCAGCTCGAACGACTCCAGCAGACGGTCGCGCACGCCTACGAGAACGTGCCGCTCTACACGAAGAAGTTCGACGACGCAGGCGTGCACCCCCGAGACATCCGCTCGCTCGACGACGTCGCGAAGCTGCCCTTCACGACCAAAGAAGACCTCCGCCAGACCTACCCGTTCGGCATGTTCGCCGTGCCCATGGAGCAGGTCGCGCGCATCCACGCCTCGAGCGGCACGACCGGCCGGCCGACCGTCGTCGGTTACACGGCAGGCGACCTCGACCGCTGGGCGAGCCTCATCGCGCGCTCGCTCCGCGCCGCGGGCGTGCGCCCCGGCATGAAGGTGCACAACGCCTACGGCTACGGCCTTTTCACGGGCGGACTCGGCGCGCACGCGGGCATCGAGAAGCTCGGCGCGACCGTCATCCCCATGTCGGGCGGCCAGACGGCCCGTCAGGTGCAGCTCATCACCGACTTCGAGCCCGACGCGATCATGTGCACGCCGAGCTACCTGCTGACGATCGCCGACGCGATGGTCGAGGCGGGCGTCGACCCGCGGCAGACGTCGCTCAAGGTCGCGATCCTCGGCGCCGAGCCGTGGACGAACGAGATGCGCCGCGAGATCCAGCGCCGCATGAACATCGACGCGGTCGACATCTACGGCCTCAGTGAGGTCATGGGCCCGGGCGTCGGCAGCGAAGCCGTCGAGACGAAGGACGGCCCCCACATCTGGGAAGACCACTTCCTCCCCGAGATCATCGACGAAGACGGGCAGCCGATCGCCGACGGCGAGCGCGGCGAGCTCGTGTTCACGTCGCTCACGAAAGAGGCGTTCCCCGTCATCCGCTACCGCACGCGCGACCTCTCGCGCCTGCTGCCCGGCACCGCGCGCTCCGGCATGCGCCGCATCGAGAAGATCACGGGCCGCAACGACGACATGATCATCCTGCGCGGCGTCAACCTCTTCCCGACGCAGATCGAGGAGATCGTGCTCGGCATCGAGACGCTCACGCCGCACTTCATCCTCGAGCTCACCCGCAAGGGCCGAATGGACTCGCTCACGGTGCGCATCGAACGCCACCCCGAACTCGACATCGAGGTGTGCCAGGCCGCCGCCGAGGTGCTCCAGCAGAAGATCAAGGTGCACATCGGCTCATCGGTCGGCGTCGTGCTCGAAGAGCCCGGCACGCTTCCCCGCAGCGAGGGCAAGTACAAGCGCGTCTACGACCTGCGCGACAAGTGAGCGCGGGGCGAGCGGATGTCTCGAGGGCGCGCCGTGGGCGCGTGGCCGACCGAACGGTCGGTTCGAGTGCGAAACTGGGGCGGATGACTGATCAGCACGCCGCACGCAGAGGCCGCCCCGGTTACGATCAAGACGGGATCCTCGAGATCGCCGTCGCGGCCTTCAACCAGTTCGGCTACGACGCGACCTCGATGGGCGTGCTCGCCGAGCGCCTCGGCCTGTCCAAGTCGGCGATCTACCACCACTTCGCCTCGAAAGACGAGATCCTCGAGCGTGCCCTCGCGGTCGCACTCGACGCCCTCGACGGGGTCATCGACGAGACCGACGCCGCGGGCGGTCGCGCCGCCGACCGGCTCGACCGCGTGCTGCGGGGTGCCGTACGCGTGCTCGTCGAGAAGCTGCCCTACGTCACGCTCCTGCTCCGCGTGCGCGGCAACACCGACGTCGAACGGAGCGCCCTCGAACGCCGGCGCGCGTTCGACCGGCGCGTCACCGCCCTCGTCTCGGAGGCGCAGGCCGAAGGCTCGATCCGCAGCGACATCGACGTGCGCGTGGTCGAGCGGCTCCTCTTCGGCATGATCAACTCGATCGTCGAGTGGTACCGCCCCGGCGGGCGCGAGACCGCCGAGCACCTCGCCGACGACGTCGTCGCCGTCGCCCTCGACGGCCTGCGGATGCCGACCGAGAACCGCATCGAGCAACTGCTCGGTTGAAGCATCCATTCGCCCGCCGTTCGGAATGCCCGGATGCCTCGGCGTGCTGTACTGGAACATGAGCGCCACGACGCATCCGAAACGCATCGGCTTCCTCTCGTTCGGCCACTGGCATCCGTCGCCGCACTCAGGTACCCGCACGGGCCGCGACGCCCTCGTGCAGTCGATCGAGCTCGCGGTCGCCGCCGAAGAGCTCGGCATCGACGGCGCGTTCTTCCGTGTACACCACTTCGCGCGGCAGCTTGCCTCCCCGTTCCCGCTGCTCGCCGCGATCGGCGCTCGCACGAGCCGCATCGAGATCGGCACGGGCGTCATCGACATGCGCTACGAGAACCCCCTCTACATGGCCGAGGATGCCGCGGCCGCCGACCTCATCTCGGCGCACGCCGGAGGCGAAGGCCGACTGCAGCTCGGCGTGAGCCGGGGATCGCCCGAGACCGCCCTCGACGGCGCGCACGCGTTCGGGTACGTGCCGGGCGACGGCGAGACCGACGCCGACCTCGCCCGGGCGAAGACCGAGCTCTTCCGCGCCGCGATCGCGAGCGCGGGCGTCGTCATGTCGAACCCGCAGATGACGGGGCAGTCGCGCCCGCTCGCGATCGAGCCGCAGTCGCCGGGCCTCGTCGACCGCATCTGGTGGGGATCCGGCACGCGCGCAACAGCGAAGTGGACGGCCGAGCAGGGCATGAACCTCATGAGCTCGACCCTCCTCACCGAAGACACGGGCGTGCCGTTCGACGAGCTGCAGGCCGAGCAGATCCAGGTCTTCCGAGATGCCTGGGCCGAGGCCGGATGGGAGCGCACGCCGCGCATCTCGGTCTCGCGGAGCATCCTGCCGATCCGGAACGACGAGGATCGTGCCTTCTTCCAGGGCCGCGGGGCGGGGGATACCGAAGACCAGGTCGGCTTCATCGACGGCGGCATCGCGCGCTTCGGCAAGAGCTACATCGGCGAGCCCGACAAGATCGCCGCCGACCTCGCGAACGACGCCGCCGTGCGCGAGGCCGACACCCTGCTCGTCACTGTGCCGAACCAGCTCGGCGTCGACTACAACGCCGGGCTCCTCGAGGCGATCGCCGAGCACGTCGCGCCCGCGATCGGGTGGGCGCGGAAGGGCTGAGCGCTCGCCGGAGGGCATCCGAGGCATCCGGATGTCTCGCCTGACGCCGCCCGCTCGCCGGTGATGTCGCGCAAACGGTCGTCATTCCGCCGGGATGGCGACCGTTTGCGCGACATCACGGAGGGGGCGGGGCCGGGAGGGGCGGGGCCGGGAGGCAGGCAGGGGCATCCGGCTCTTGAGCGGCGGCGCGTGCTGCGGTAACCTACAACCAAATGGTTGTACGTTCTGAACTCACCGATGCAGAGGTCGACGCGATCTTCCAGGCGCTCGCCGATGCGACTCGCCGCGACATCCTCGCGCGCGTCATCGAGCGCGAGCAGAGCGTCTCGGCGATCGCCGAGCGCTACACGATGAGCTTCGCCGCCGTGCAGAAGCACGTCGCGGTGCTCGAACGCGCCTTGCTCGTCACCAAAGAGCGACGCGGCCGCGAGCAGATCGTGCACGCGCACCCGCAGTCGATCGAGCACGCGCGTCGACTCCTCGACGACTACGAACGACTGTGGCGGAGCCGCATCCACCGAATGCAGGACATCCTCGACGAAGGGAACGCATGATGGCGCACATCAGTTCGGTCAAAGACACCGAAGCCCTCACGCTCACCGTGACGGCGGAGTTCGACGGTCAGACCGTCGAACGGCTGTGGCGGCTCTGGGCTGACCGGGAGCAGCTGCAGCGCTGGTGGGGCCCGCCAGGGTGGCCCGCGACCTTCACGCGCCACGACTTCGACGTGCCCGGCACCTCGATCTACTTCATGCAGGGCCCCGAGGGCGACCGGCACTACGGGTGGTGGCGATTCCACGAGATCGCAATGCCCGAGCGGCTGCGCATCGAAGACGGCTTCGGCGACGCCGAGGGCAACCCCGACCCCGAAATGCCCGAGTCGGGCGAGATGATCGTCGACTTCGAACCGACCGACGCCGGGGCGCGGTTCTCCATCCGGTCGGTGTTCAGTTCCCTCGAGCAGCTCGACGCCCTGATCGAGATGGGCCAGGAGGAGGGCATGAAGCTCGCGCTCGGACAGGTCGACGAGATCCTCGCGGAGGACGCCCAGGTCAGGTGAGCGCGGCGGCCGCGAACGGTGGTGCGCTGCGAGGCATCCGGATGTCTCGAGCGCGCGCAGGCGGCGAGTCGCTCACACCTCCCGGTCGTCCGCGTGCCGCGCGAGCCGCGCCCCGTAGCGGTCGGTGAGCTGCACCATGAGGTCGGGGGTGTCGCGGTCGAGGCCGAAGACGTACTCGGGGAAGTCGAGCTCGCGCTGCCGCTCCCAGATCGCCTCGTGCTCGTTCGGCGGGGCGATGAGCGCCGGCGTGCCGACCGCGACCCAGCCGATCGGCACGGTCGTGCCCTCGGCGAGTTCGGTCTTCAGGTGCACGACCGCGTCGATCCGCACTTCGCTGCCCCGCCCGACGACGGCGCCGTTGAAGACTCGGCTGCCCGTCGCGAGGAACACCTCGGGCTCGACCGTCGCCCCCGACACGTAGGCGTGCGGGCCGACGAGGCAGTGGTCGCCGATCACGGCGGCGTTGCCCGAGACACCGCGGATGACGGCGTTCTCCATGACGACGGTGCCCGCGCCGATGCGCACGGGCCCGCCCTCGGCCGTGATGACCGCGCCGTGCAGCACTTGCACGCGTTCACCGAGCTCGACGTCGCCGCTGATCACCGCACTCGGCGCGACCACCGCGGAGGGGTGCAGCTTGGGGCTCTGGCCCTGGTGTTCGTACAGCATGGTTCACGCTAGCGCGATGCCGCCGTGCGCGCCGCCTCGGCCGCCCGCTCGACCCACTTCGGAATCTCGCCGTAGCGCTGGAACGGCACCAGCCGCCCGGCGGCGCTGTCGTCGATGAGCTGCTGCAACCGCGAATCGCGGGTCGCCTGCTGCTTCGCCGTGTTCACCCAGTGCGTGACGGTGCGCCGGTAGGTCGGGGTCGCCGCGAGCCAGAAAGCGGATGCCGCGGGGTCGGCCGCGAGGGCCGCCGCGTGCTCGAGCGTCAGCTCTTGATCGGGATTCTCGTGCGAGTAGACCCCCGTGCGGTCGGCAGTGCGTCGCTCGAACGCCGCGAGGCCGGCGGGATGCATCCGCCCCTCGGCCGTCAATCGCTCGACGTGCGCGACGTTGACCGCCGACCACGTGCTCGCGCGCTTCCGCGGAGTCCACCGCTGACGTACCGCATCTTCATCGATGCGCTGGGCGACCGAGTCGATCCACCCGAAGCAGAGCGCTTCGGGCACCGCCTGCTCCCAGGTGAGCGCGCGGTGCGGCACGTGCTTCTTGTAGAGGCCCATCCACAGCTCGGTCGCGGTGTCGTGGTTGGCCTCGAGCCACGCGCGGAACTCGTCGGGCCCGTCAAAGAAGATCGCGGGGCGCTCGGGCGAGCCGCCGGGAGTGCCGATCGTCGTCATGCGTCGAGTCTCGCACCGGCCGCCGACATGCATGTCGGCGGGATGGGGCAGGCTGGCTTCGATGACGACGAACGCCCCCGCCTCCGCCGCCGCACCCGGCACCGACACCCGCGCCGCGGCGCTCGCCGCGCTGCGCGAACTCGTCGGCCGCGACGACGTCGACTTCCACGAGGGGCAGTTCGAGGCGATCCAGGCGCTCGTCGAAGGGCGCCGCCGTGCGCTCGTCGTGCAGCGCACGGGGTGGGGCAAGTCGGCCGTCTACTTCGTCTCGACCCTGTTGCTGCGACGTGCGGGCGCGGGCCCGACGGTGCTCGTGTCGCCCCTCCTCGCGCTCATGCGCGACCAGATCGCCGCCGCCGAGCGCGCGGGCGTGCGAGCCGTGTCGATCAACTCGACGAACGCCCACGAGTGGGGCGACGTGCTCCAGAAGCTCGACGCCGACGAGGTCGACGTGCTCCTCGTCTCACCCGAGCGGCTCAACAACCCGTCGTTCCGCGACGAAAGCCTGCCTGCGCTCGTCGCACGCATCGGCATGCTCGTCGTCGACGAGGCGCACTGCATCAGCGACTGGGGGCACGACTTCCGGCCCGACTACCGGCGCCTCCGCGAACTCATCTCGCAGATGCCCGCGGGCGTGCCTGTGCTCGCGACGACCGCGACCGCCAACAGCCGCGTCGTCGCCGACGTCGCCGAGCAGTTGGGCGGCTCCGACGTCCTGACCATCCGCGGGCCGCTCGCGCGCGCGTCGCTGCGGCTCGGGGTGCTGCGCTTGCCGAACTCGGCGAGCCGACTCGCGTGGCTCATCAACCACCTCGACGACCTGCCCGGGTCGGGCATCATCTACACGCTCACGGTCGCCGCCGCCGAAGACACCGCGCGCGTGCTGCGCGAGCGTGGGCACGATGTGCGCGCCTACACCGGCCAGACCGACACCGACGAGCGAGCCGAGTCCGAAGACCTCTTGAAGCGCAACGGCGTCAAGGCGCTCGTGGCGACGAGTGCGCTCGGCATGGGGTTCGACAAGCCCGACCTCGGGTTCGTGCTACACCTCGGGGCTCCGTCGACGCCCGTCGCGTACTACCAGCAGGTCGGCCGTGCCGGCCGCGCGACCGAGAGCGCCGACGTGCTGCTCCTTCCCGGCGTCGAAGACCGCGACATCTGGCACTACTTCGCGACGGCGTCGATGCCCGACGAAGACCGCGCTGCGCGCGTGCTTGCGGCGCTCGCCCCCGACCGGCCGACCTCGACGGTCGCGCTCGAGGCGATGGTCGACATCCGCCGCACGCCCCTCGAACTGCTCCTCAAGGTGCTCGACGTCGACGGCGCCGTCGCGCGTGTGCAGGGCGGATGGGTCGCCACGGGCGAGCCGTGGGCGTACGACGCCGACCGCTACCGGCGCATCGCCGCCGAACGCCTCGCCGAGCAGCAGCACATGCTCGACTACGAGACCACGTCGGCGTGCCGCATGGAGTTCCTGCAGCGCACCCTCGACGACGACACCGCCGCGCCCTGCGGGCGGTGCGACTCGTGCGCCGGCGCCTGGTACCCGACGGCCGTGGCGTCCGATGCATCCGAGGCCGCGAGCGCCGCACTCGACCGCGTGGGCGTGCCGATCGAGCCGCGCAAGCAGTGGCCGACGGGCGCCGACCGCCTCGGCGTCTCGGCGAAGGGCCGCATCGCACCCGGTGAGCAGGCTGCCGAGGGCCGCGCGCTCGCGCGCCTCACCGACCTCGGCTGGGGCGGCACGCTCCGCGAGCTCTTCGCGGCAGGCGCAGCCGACGCGCCCGTGTCGCCGCGCGTGCTCGACGCCTGCGTGCGCGTGCTCGCCGAATGGGGGTGGGCCGAGCGGCCCGTCGCCGTCGCCGCGATGCCGTCGCGGTCGAAGCCGCTTCTCGTCGACTCGCTCGCGCGCGGGCTCGCCCGGGTGGGGCGGCTGCCGTACCTCGGCGCACTCGACTTCCGCGACGGCGGGCCGACCGGCCGGCCCGGCGGCAACAGCGCCTACCGGCTCGCCGGGCTCTGGAACCGGTTCTCCGCAGACGCGCTCGACGTGTCGACCGCATCGGGCCCGATCCTCCTCGTCGACGACCTCGCCGACAGCCGCTGGACCCTCACCGTCGCGGCACGCGAACTCCGCCTCGCGGGGGCATCCGCCGTGCTGCCGTTCGCGCTCGCGCTCAGAGGGTGAACGATCCCTATGAGGTGAACCAGAACGGAAAGAGGAGGTTCGGGAACAAGAAGTACCCGACGCACAAGAACATCAGCACGAGCTCGACGATCGCGATCCAGAGCACGAGCTTCTGTCGGGTGCTGCACGCGAACACGAGGGCGAGCACCGCCAAGACGAAGGTCACGGGGGATCCGAGCGCAGCGAGGACCGTCATGAATATGAAGAGGTAGCCGATGGTGTCGTTCGGGAACTCGAGGAACGTCTGGACGAACACGAGACCGGCGAACCCGAGGATCGCGAGGAGCACCGGGAAGCCTGCGACACCGACGAGCGCGATCGCCCACCCTGCGAGCCGGGGATGCGGGCGCGTCTGCGACGGCCGGTGCTGCACAGGCTGAGGCTGAGGCTGGGGCGGCACGGGCTGGGGCGGCACCGGTTGTGGCTGCGGTTGTTGCGGCGGTGTCTGCATCGTCACGCCGCGAGCATAAGCAATGGGACGGATTCGGAC
This sequence comes from Agromyces protaetiae, assembly GCF_004135405.1. Lineage (NCBI taxonomy): Bacteria > Bacillati > Actinomycetota > Actinomycetes > Micrococcales > Microbacteriaceae > Agromyces > Agromyces protaetiae. Next base: position 1,241,728 of record NZ_CP035491.1, on the reverse strand, counting down.
GCTCCGCTCTCCACAGGCACGGCGGCGACTGCTACGCGTTCACACCGCCGCCGGCACGCGCTCCTTCGCGACGAGCGTCAAGACATCGTACGAAGCGACGAGTTCGTCGTGCTGGTTCTTCAGCACGGCGTCCCACCGCACTTCGCCGTACTCGTCGGTCTCGCGCGGAGTGATCTGCTTGGCCGTGAGCTCGACGCGGATCGAGTCGCCGGGCGAGACGGGCGTCACGAACTTGAGGTTCTCGAGGCCCGAGTTGGCGAGCACGGGGCCGGGCGCCGCGTCGACGAAGAGGCCTGCGGCCCACGACACGAGCAGGTAGCCGTGTGCGACGCGTCCGGGGAAGAAGGGGTTCGCGGTCGCGGCCTCTTCGTCCATGTGCGCGTAGAAGGTGTCGCCCGTGAAGTTCGCGAACGTCTCGATGTCGTCGAGGGTGACGGTGCGCGACGGCGAGGCGACCTGGTCGCCGACACGGAGTTCTGCGAGCGACTTACGGAAGGGATGCACGTCGCCCGACAGGTCGTACGGTCGGGCGGATGCCCCGGTGTGCCACACGCCCGTGAGGGCGGTGAGCAGTTCGGGCGAGCCCTGCACGGCCGTGCGCTGCATGAAGTGCTTGACGGCGCGGATGCCGCCGAGCTCTTCGCCGCCGCCCGCGCGGCCGGGGCCGCCGTGCACGAGGTGCGGCACGGGCGAGCCGTGGCCGGTCGAGGTGCGGGCGTCGTCGCGGTCGAGGAAGAGCACGCGTCCGTTGTACGCCGCGATGCGCGAGGCGAGTTCGATCGCGACGGCGGGGTCGTGCGTCGCGACGGATGTCACGAGCGAGCCGCCGCCACGGGCGACGAGGTCGGATGCCTCGGCGAGCGTCGAGTACGAGAGCACGGATGCCACGGGGCCGAACGCTTCGACCTCGTGGACGGCGTCGGCCGAGGCATCCGCGAATCGAAGGAGCATGGGCGTGAGGAACGCGCCGTCAGCGGCTTGGCCTTCGCTGCCGTCGGCGAGGCGCACGGCAGGAAGGTCGGTCGAGCCGATGACGAGGGCGCCGCCCGCGGCCTCGAGCTTCCGCACCTGGGCGAGCACGTCGTCGCGCTGCGCGACCGACGCGAGCGGGCCCATCGTGACGCCTTCGGCGCGCGGGTCGCCGACGACGACGCGTTCGGCGAGGCGCGCGCGCACGGCGTCGACGACGGCGTCGGCGGATGCCTCGGGCACGATCACGCGGCGGATGGCCGTGCACTTCTGCCCCGCCTTGGCGGTCATCTCGACGACGAGCTGCTTGACGTAGGCGTCGAACTCGGGAGTGTCGGGCGTCGCGTCGGGGCCGAGGATCGACGCGTTGATCGAATCGGTCTCGCTCGTGAAGCGCACGCCGCCCGTCTGCACGGCGTCGTGCGAGCGGAGGCGTTCGGCGGTCGACGCCGAACCCGTGAAGGCGACGAGGTCGCCGAGCCGCAGGTGGTCGAAGAGGCCGGGGAGCGATCCCGAGACGAGCTGGAGCGATCCGTCGGGCAGGAGGCCCGACTCGACGAGGATGCGCACGAACGCCTCGGCGAGGTACCCCGTCGGGGTCGCGGGCTTGACGATGCTCGGCACCCCCGCAAGGAACGCGGGCGCGAACTTCTCGAGCGAACCCCACACCGGGAAGTTGAAGGCGTTGATCTGCACGGCGACGCCGGGCAGGCGCGTGTAGATATGCTGCCCGAGGAATGAACCGTCTTTCGAGAGCACCTCGGCGGGGCCGTCGACGAGCACCTGGCCGTTGGGCAGTTCGCGGCGGCCCTTCGACGAGTACGTGAAGAGCACGCCGATGCCGCCGTCGACGTCGACCCACGAGTCGCGCTCCGTCGCCCCCGTGCGAGCCGAGATCGCGTAGAGCTCGGCCTTCCGCTCGGTGAGCACGACGGCCATCTGCTTGAGCAGCACGGCGCGCTGATGGAACGTGAGCTTGCCGAGCGAGGCCTGGCCGACCGTGCGGGCGTAGTCGATCGCTCCCGCGAGGTCGATGCCGTCGGTCGACACGCGCGTGACGAGTTCGCCCGTCGACGCGTCGCGCACGTCGGCGGCGTTCTCGAGCACCGACCCCTCCGCCGAGGCATCCGGCGTCCACCACTCGCCCTGCAGGTAGCTGGGAAGAATTCCGGTCATGGCATGTGTCCCTTCGCGCGTCACTGCGCAGTCCAGTCGTAGAAGCCCTCGCCCGTCTTGCGGCCGAGCTTGCCCTCGGCGACGAGTCGTCGCAGCAGGGCGGGCGGTTCGAAGCGCGGGCCGAGCTGGCTCGCGAGGTACTCGGCAATGCCGAGGCGCACGTCGAGTCCGACGAGGTCGGTGGTCTTGAGCGGCCCGACGGGATGCTTGTAGCCGAGCACCATCGCGGTGTCGATGTCTTCCGCCGACGCGACGCCCTCCTCGAGCATGCGGATCGCCTCGAGTCCGATCGCGACGCCGAGCCGCGACGACGCGAACCCCGGGGCGTCCGTCACCACGATCGGGGTCTTGCCGATGCCCTCGACCCACAGACGCGCGTCGTCGACGAGGACCGGGTCGGTCGCGGTGCCGCGCACGAGCTCGACGAGCGTCGACGCCGGCACGGGGTTGAAGTAGTGCATGCCGAGGAACCGCGACGGCCGAGCCAGCACGGTCGCGAGCTCGTCGATCGAGATCGACGACGTGTTCGACGCGAGCACGGCGTCTTCGCCGAGCACCGCCTCGACGCGGGTCAGCGCGTCGATCTTGAGCGCGAGCTCCTCGGGCACGGCCTCGATCACGAGCCCGGCATCGGCGAAGGCCGAGACCTCCGTCACGCTTTCGAGGCGCGCCTCGATGACGTCGGATGCCTCGTGCGTCGTGCCGCGGGCGACGGATGTCGCGACGGCATCGGTCACACGCGTACGGGCCGCGGCCGCGGCATCCGCATCGCGCTCGACGACCGTGACGTGTGCGCCCGCGACGAGGAACGCGTGCGCGATGCCCGCGCCCATGCGTCCGCCGCCGAGCACGCCCACGCGGGCCGGGACGGGAGGGGATCCCGCCGGTCGAGTAGCGCCCGACGCAGTCGGCCGCGTATCGAGACCTGAAACCGCTTCGCTCATCGCTTGGATCTCCGCTCCAGGAATTCGGTCATGCGCCGCACCTTCTCGGGCGACTCGAACAGTTCGGCCTGCGCCTCGAGGTCGACGCGCGGGTGCTCGGCGCGCGGGGCGCGCACGACGCGCTTCATCGCGATCGTCGCGTCGCGGTCGTTCGCGGCGATGCGGTCGGCGAGCGCGTGCGCTTCGGCGAGCAGGTCTTTGGCAGCATGCACGGCGTTCACGAGCCGGGCCGCGAGCGCTTCGTCGGCGTTCAGCACGCGCCCGGTCAGCAGCAGTTCGAGCGCGAGCGCCTCGCCGACGATCTCCTTCAGTCGCCAGCTCGCGCCGGCCGCCGCGATGATGCCGAGGCCCGTCTCTGGGTTGCCGATCTTGAGCGCGGGCGTCGCGAGTCGCAGGTCGGCCGCGTAGGTGAGTTCGGCGCCGCCGCCGAGCGCGTAGCCGTCGATCGCCGCGATGACGGGCATCGGCAGCTCGTTGATCCGGATGAAGCAGTTGGCGTTGATGCCCGCGAGCGCGTCGGCCGCACGCCGCTCGCGCAGTTGCGCGATGTCGGCGCCCGCCGCGAACGTCGACCCCGCGCCCGTGATGATGAGCGTGCGCGGCTCGACCTCGAGTTCGGCGCACACCTCGTGGAGGGCGTCGACCATCGCCTGGTCGATCGCGTTGCGCTTCTCGGGCCGGTTGAGCGTCACGACGACGCGATCCGCCGCGCGCTCGACGAGGATCGGCGCGGCGGTGTCGTCGTCGGAACGGCGCTCGGCCGAGACATCCGTCATCGTCACACCCGCTCCACGATGATCGCGGCGCCCTGGCCGACGCCGACGCACATGGTCGCGAGGCCGTAGCGCGAGGCTTCGCGCTCGAGGCGACCGAGGAGGGTCACGACGAGTCGCGCCCCCGAAGAGCCGAGCGGATGTCCGAGGGCGATCGCTCCGCCGTCGGCGTTGACCCGCTCGGGGTCGAGCCCGAGGCGGCGCATGCTCGCGAGCGACTGGGTCGCGAAGGCTTCGTTGAGTTCGATCGAGCCGAGGTCGGCGACCGTGAGGCCCGCGCGCGCGAGCGCCTTCTCGGTTGCGGGCACCGGCCCGAGGCCCATGATCTCGGGTGCGAGGCCCGCGCTCGTGCCGACGACGACGCGGGCGCGCGGGGTGAGTCCGTAGCGTTCGACGGCTTCGGCGCTCGCGACGACGATCGCCGACGAGCCGTCGTTGAGCGAGCTCGAGTTGCCCGCGGTGACGACCGAACCGCCGGCGACGACCGGACGGAGCCCGGCGAGCACGTCTGCCGTCGTGCCGGGGCGGGGGCCTTCGTCGATCGTCACGGTGCCGGCCTTCGTCTCGACGCCGACGATCTCGGCGTCGAAGCGACCGGCCTCGATCGCGGCGATCGCGCGCTCGTGCGATCGCACGGCGAACGCGTCGGCGTCTTCGCGCGTGATGCCGTCGACGCGCGCGACCTCTTCGGCCGTCTCGGGCATGGAGAAGGTCGCCTTGTCACGGGCGACGAGGCGGGGGTTCGCGAAGCGCCAACCGATCGACGTGTCGTACTGCTCGCCGGGCTTCGCCCACGACTTCTCGGGCTTGCCCTGCACCCAAGGTGCCCGGGTCATCGACTCGACGCCGCCCGCGACGATGAGGTCGGCGTCGCCCGCGCGGATCGCCTGCGCAGCCATCGTGATGGCCGACATACCCGACGCGCACAGCCGGTTGACCGTGATACCGGGCACCGAATCGGGGAGCCCCGCGAGGAGCACCGACATGCGCGCGACGTTGCGGTTGTCCTCGCCGGCCTGGTTCGCGGCGCCGAGGATGATCTCGTCGATCGCCCCCGCTTCGATCGCGGCCTGATCGAGACCGGCGCGCCGCACGGCTTCGCCGACGACGAGGCTCGCGAGGTCGTCGGGGCGGATGCCCGCGAGTGCGCCGCCGTGGCGACCGACGGGGGTGCGCACCCCTCCGACGAGGTAGGCCTCGGCCATGCCGTCTCCTGACTGCTCTGTCATGCGTTGCGGTAGGTCTGTGCGATCGTCCGAGCCGGCCCGACTTAATTACCGACCGAACGTTCAGATAGTAAGTATGGCAAACGGATGCCTCGAGCGCCAGTCTTCGGCCCGATCCGCGCACCAATCGGGGGCACGGTGCGCGCGACTGAGGGTTAAGCTGTTTACAACAGTCGGGTGATGTTTAATCATAGTCAAATGACCACGAGCAGACCGGCACCCCCACTCTTCGAAACGCCTCCGCTCGACGAGCGAGAACTCGCCGTGCTCGCCGAGATCGACGGGATGCGCCAGGCGCTCCGCTTCAAACTCGGTGAGTCCCGAAGGTGGAACGGTTCGCTGAGACGAACCACGCTCGCCAGGAACATCCAAGGTTCCAACAGCATCGAAGGGTACGACGCGCCACTCGATGACGCAGACGCGGTCGTTCTCGGCGAGGATCCGCTCGACGCAGACACCGAGACTCGGCTCGCCCTCGAGGGGTACCGCACCGCGATGACCTACGTTCTCCAACTCGCCCAGGACGACGACCTCACCGTATCCGCCGACCTGATCAAGAGCCTGCACTTCATGATGACGAGCTACGACCTCAGTGTGCGACCAGGGCGCTGGCGGGCCGGTCCGATCTACGTGCAACGCGAGTACACAGGCGAGATCGTGCACGAAGGCGCCGACCTGTCACAAGTGCCGAAACTCATGTCGGCGCTCGTCGCCCAGCTCGGCGAGGACGACGGACCTGCGCTCATTCGAGCCGCCATGGCCCACCTCAACCTCGTCATGATCCACCCCTTCCGCGACGGCAACGGACGCATGGCGCGTTGCCTCCAAAGCCTCGTCCTGGCGTCCGACGGCGGCAGCCTCTCTCCCGTCTTCCTGAGCATCGAAGAGCACCTCGGCCGCAACACCCAGACCTACTACGACGTCCTCGGCCAGGTCGGCGGTGGATCGTGGCAACCAGATCGGGACGCCCGGCCGTGGATTCGGTTCACGCTCACCGCCCACTTGCGGCAGGCTCAGACCATCCAACGCCGCATCCAGGCGATCGAGCGCGTCTGGGTCGAACTCGAACGGCTCACGCGCGACGAGAAGCTCGCCGAACGCACGATCTACGTACTCGTCGATGCGACGCTCGGGTACCGTGTGCGCCGCGCGACATACATGGCGGCGCTCGCGGAAGCCGACGAAGCGGTCAGCGAACAGACCGCGACCCGTGACCTCGCCGCGCTCGCGGACGCGGGACTCCTGCTCCCTCAGGGCGACAAACGGGGCCGAACCTATATCGCGGGGGACACGCTCCGTTCGATCGCCGACCACGCTCGCCGAACTCGCGCCCCGAAGGACTTCAGCGATCCGTTCGGAACCGGATAGCCGCGCACGCTAGGCTCGCCCTCATGCAATGCCGGTGACGCGCTTCCGACCCCCATTCACGCTCCCGCGCCCTCGCGCGGTCGAACGAAAGCGCTCACACCCATGCACGAACACTCTGAACTCCCCCTGCTCGGACGCACCGCCCTCGTCACGGGCGTCTCCCGTCGCCGCGGCATCGCCTACGCCGTCGCCCGCAAGCTCGCCTCGCTCGGCGCGAACGTGTTCATCCAGCACCACCGGCCGCACGACCTCGATCAGCCGTGGGGCGGCGACGACCTCGACGCCGTGCGCGCGGGCATCCGCGACGCGCTCGCGCCCGGAGCGCGATTCGGCGACCTCGGGATCGACCTCGGGGCGACAGCGCGCGAGTCCGAGGCATCCGAGAGATCCGAGCCCGCCGAACGCCTCATCGAGGCGGCGGCCGCGCTCACCGGGCACCTCGACCTGCTGCTCTGCATCCACGCGCGAAGCGGCGACAGCGGGGGCATCCTCGACCTGACGGGCGCGCTCCTCGACGCGCACTGGGACGTCAACACGCGCTCGACCCTCCTGCTCACCGCCGCATTCGCCCGCAGGATCGCCGGCGTGCCGACGCCGAGCGTCGACGCGGCACCGCGCCGCCCCGGCGAGCGCGGCGAACACGGCGCGAGCGCCGCGACATCCACCGACCGCCCCTTCGCAGCGCCGACCGGTCACGTCGTCTGGATGACGTCGGGGCAGATCCACGGTCCCATGCGCGGCGAGGTGCCCTACGCGACGAGCAAGGCGGCGCTCGCGGGGGTCACCTCGACGGTCGCTGCGGAGCTCCTCGAGATCGGGATCCGGCTGAACACCGTGAACCCGGGGCCGGTGAACACGGGCTACCTCGACCCCGAGACGACCGACCGGCCGCTCGATGCGGCGACCGAGTGGATCGCGACGACGCCGTTCGGCCGCTGGGGCAGGCCCGAGGACACCGCCGAGCTCATCGCGTGGCTCTGCACCGACGCGGGATCGTGGGTCGTGGGCCAGGTGCTCACGAGCGATGGAGGCATCGGCATCTCCTGATCAGCCGACTTTCCCGGATCGCGTGACGTGCGCACCGCCCGCCGCTATGCTCGCGGCCATGCGCCCCCTCCGCCCTGGTCCCGTGCTGCTCGCTGCGCTCGCGCTCGGGGCCCTCGCGGGCGGAACGCTCACGGGGTGCGCGAGCATCGCGGCGGGTCAGGCCGCTGCGTCGACTCGGGCGGCCGGCTCGACGGCGACGGCCGCTCCGGCACCCGATCCGGCGGTGCCGCTCACGTGCGCCGACCTCGTCCCCGAGTCGCTCGTGGCATCCGCTCTCGCACCCGCAAGCGGCACGCCGGCGGCGGCCGCCGAGAGCGACTCCACGCCGCAGCCCGCAGTCCAGCCGAACGCGCTCTTCGACGCCGCCGTGCTCGAGGGGCTCGGCGGGCTCGACTGCTCGTGGCGGCTCGGCGACCCGCAGGCCGCGATCGGCAGCGGTCTCGGCGACTGGTCGTACCTCTCGCTGCGGGTGCTTCCGGGTGCGGCCGATCGGTGGGTGCCGGTGTGGGCGGGGGACGCGCCGTCCGAAGACGTGCGCGACATCGGCGGCGTGGAAGCCTCGACGGCGGCGGGCGAAACGGGCTGGCGCCTGTCGGCTCCCGTGGCCGGCGCGTGGGTGCAGTTCGAGATCACCGCGGCCGGGCTCACCGGCACGGGTTCGAAGTACGCGGGAATCTCCGACGGCACGATGCTCGACCGGCTCGCCGCCGTCGCCGAACCCGTGTTCGCGGCGCTCGAATCGGCGACGCCCGAGCAGGCCGCGTGGCCACGTCTCGAGCTCGCGCCCGTCGAGCCGACGTGCACGGGCGATCTCGACGTGGCGCTGCTCCTCGTGTACCTCGGCTATCCGGCGGACACGGCGGTGAGCTACCGGGCCCGCACCCCCGACGCAGTGGCCGCGTCGCTCGACGACGCGATCCGCGCCGACGCGCGGGTGTTCACCTGCGTGCTCCTCGCCGGCGGCCACGGCGTGAGCGAGATCGCGGTCGCACGCGGGTTCGCCCCCGAATCGGGCGTCCTGGATGCACCCGACGGCGACGTCGCACTCGACCCGCTCGCGCTCCCGCCGGGCGGCGACGCACGCGCCTTCATCGGCCCGGCGATGCCGAACGGCGGCCGCACCCCGGTCTACCTCGCCGCGGGGGGCGACCTCTACGAGATCTGGAGCGACCGCTCGAGCGCGATCGCCGACGGCATCGTCGACGCCCGCTGGTAGGCGGCGATCCGCCGGCGATCCGCGTGGCGCAGACGACGAGAGGACGCGGGCGCCTCGCCGCGCGATGCGCGAGCGAGCGTCCGCGTCCTCTCGGAACGCAGGGTTCGGGTCAGGCCTCGGTCGACTCGTCGGCGTCGGCGGCTGCGACCGGCGCCTCGACGTCGATCGGACCGAGATCGTAGAGCACGGCATCGCCGATCTGCACGTCTTCGAAGTCGACGTCGATCTCGGCGCGGTCGAGGAGCTCGGCCATCCGGCGCTGGCGGTTGCGCGGGATGAGCGTCACGACGCGTCCCGCGGCGCCCGCACGGCCCGTGCGGCCCGAGCGGTGCAGGTACGTCTTGTACTCGTCGGGCGCGTCGGCCTGGATCACGAGGTCGATGTCGTCGACGTGGATGCCTCGTGCCGCGACATCCGTCGCGACGAGCACGTCGACCCGCCCGCTCGTGAGCTGGTGCAGGTTCCGCGTGCGACGCGACTGGTTGAGGTCGCCGTGGAGGGCGACGGCACGGATGCCGGCGTCTTCGAGGTGCTCGGTGAGGTCTTCGGCGAACGCGCGCGTGCGGCTGAAGACGAGGGTCTTGCCGTCGCGGTCGGCGAGCATCGCGACGATGTCGCGCTTGTCGCGGTTGTCGATGACGAACACGCGGTGCTCGATCGTGCCCGACGCCTGGTCTTCACCGGCGACCTCGTGAACGGCGGGGTTCACGAGGAACTCGTCGACGAGCATCGCGACGCCCGAGTCGAGGGTCGCCGAGAAGAGGAGCTTCTGGCCGCCCTCCTTCGTCTCGCGGAGGATGCGCTGCACGGGCTCGAGGAACCCGAGGTCGCACATGTGGTCGGCCTCGTCGAGGACGGTGATCTCGATCTCGGAGAGGTCGAGGTGGCCCTGGCGCACGAGGTCTTCGATGCGGCCCGGGGTGCCGATCACGATGTCGACGCCGCGTCGCAGCGCACCGACCTGGCGGGCCTGGGGGACGCCGCCGTAGACCTGGGTCGTGAAGAGGCCGACCGACTGCGCGATGGGCTGCACCGTACGGTCGATCTGGAGGGCGAGCTCGCGGGTCGGCGCGAGGACGAGCGCGCGCGGAGCGCGGCCCATGACCCGCTTGCCGCCGGCCTTGTCCGAGGCCGACCAGAGCTGCATGAGCCGCTCGACGGTCGGCGCGCCGAACGCGATGGTCTTGCCTGAGCCCGTGCGGCCGCGGCCGAGGACGTCGCGGCCCTCGAGCACCTGCGGAATCGTCGCAGCCTGGATCGGGAACGGCGACTCGGCACCCAGCTCCTTCAGCGCACGCACGATGTTGCCGCCGAGCCCGAGGTCGCCGAAGCCGATGCCCTCGACGGCGTCGGCCTGGATGGCCTCGGCCTCGAGGCGCTCGAGCACGACGTCGTCTTCGGGGTGAAGCGGGGGCGCTCGTCCTTGGCGGGGTAGAACGACGACGGGCGGCGCTCGCTGTCGCGGAAGCCCGGGCGGTCGAAGTCGCGGCGGGGGCGCGGTCGTCACGCTCGAAGCGACGGGGGGCGCGGTCGTCGCGATCGAACGAACGCGGAGCACGGTCGTCACGGTCGTAGCGACGCGGCGCACGGTCATCACGATCGAACGAACGGGGCGCACGGTCGCGATCGCGGTCGAAGTCGCGGCGCGGCGCACGGTCGCGGTCGTTCCGATCGAACGAACGCGGTGCACGGTCACGATCGAAGTCACGGCGCGGAGCGCGGTCGTCGCGGTCGTAACGCCGCCCCGACGAACGGTCGTCACGATCGAACGAACGCGACGCACGGTCGCGGTCGAAGTCGCGTCGGGGAGCGCGGTCGTCACGTTCGAACGAGCGAGGCGCACGGTCATCACGACCCGGACGGTCGGCGCGGTGCGGCGTACGCCCGGTCGCTTCGCGCTGCTCGCGCGACCAACGGGGTGCCTTCTTCGAGGCATCCGCCTCTTCGGGGCGGTAGCCCCGGTGGCCGGCGCTGCGCGAGCCGGGCTTCTGGGCCGACTGCCCGCCGCGCGCGGGCGCGCCGCCGGGACGGTAGGGCTTGCGGCCCTTGGCCCGATTGGGATCGAAGTTCGTGTTCTTGGGCATGCTGAGCTTTCTGGGTTGTTCCGAGTACATGGCAGTACGACCGCGCTCGCGCGCGGCACCTGAGAACCCGGAGCTGACGTAGAGCCGGGGCCGTTCACATACGGTGTGACTATCCGAGGCCCATTCGCCTCGAAACCGGCCCGATGGACTCACAAACCCATCCGCGAAACCTCGCGGTGTCCAGAACCGACCCGTCAACGATAGCGGATGCCCCTGAGAAACCGCCTCGTAACACCGCACGCGTACGCTCGCGGCATGCGTGCAGCCGAGGCATCCGTCACCGTCGCCCTCGAATCGCCCCGCCAGCCCGAGGTCGACGAAATGCTGCGCGGGAGCGAGGCCTATTCCTATTCCCTCTACCCGCCCGAGGCGTGCTTCCTCCTCGATGTCGAGTCGCTCGAACGGCCGGGCGTCGCGTTCTACGTCGCGCGCGGCGACGTCGGCGAGGCGCTCGGCATGGGTGCGCTCGTCGACGGCGTCGACGGCACGGCCGAGCTCAAGCGCATGTTCGTGCACGAGTCGGCGAGAGGGCGTCGCGTGGGCACGTCGATCATCGAGCGCATCGAACAGGATGCCTCGGCGCGCGGCATCCGCCGCATCGTGCTCGAGACGGGCACCCGCCACGACGCCGCCCAGGCGATGTACGCGAAGGCGGGGTACGAGGTCGTGCCGCTCTTCGGCCAGTACGTGGGCGAGGAGTTCAGCGTCTGCATGGCGAAGAATCTGGGGTAGCATCGCTCCACCTCGAAGCCCCGGAGCACCAGTGACCCGAACCCGTCCCTCCGGCGGACGCGGAGGCCGGCGCCGCAGCCGGACGCTCCTCGCCGCAGCCGCGATCGCGGGCGCGCTCGGGGCGACGGCGGCGCTGTCGGGCTTCCACCTGCCGCTCAGCGAGATCGACCCCGGCCCCGCGAAGGCGGCGAGCGAGGTCGCTGGGCCCGAGATCATCGGCATCCGCACGTTCGAGGCGCCCGCGGGCGTCGGCGTCGAGCCCGATCTCGAATACGGGGTGCGCGACGACGGCACGCTTCTGACGCTCGACGTGTGCAGCCCGCCCGGAGCCGCCCTCGGGGTGCCGCTTCCCGCGGTCGTGTCGGTGCACGGCGGCAGCTGGGCGCGCGGCGACAAGGCGAACGCCGACTGGCGGAAGGTCTGCCTGTGGCTCGCGAGCGAGGGTTTCATCGCGGCATCCGTGAACTACCGACTCGTGCCCGACGCGACGTTCCCGGCGCAGATCGACGACGTGTCGCTCGCGGTCGAATGGCTCCGCGAGCCCGCGCAGGCCGAGCGGTTCGGCATCGACCCAGCCCGCATCGGCGTGTTCGGCGGCTCGGCGGGCGGCAACCTCGCGGCGCTGCTCGGCGCACGCGGGGAGGGCGCGACCGACACGGGGGCGCGGGTCGCGGCCGTCGCCGAGCTCTCGGGTCCGGTCATGCTCGATTCGCTCGCGGGGGCGAGCGAGTGGTTGCGGGGCATCAGTGCGGCCTACCTCGGGTGCGGAGTCGACGAGGTCGCCAACGTCTCCGACGGCGGATGCGAGCGAGCGGCGGATGCCTCGGCCACGACCTTCCTCGATGCGAGCGACCCGCCCGTCTTCATCGGGCACGCCGAATCCGAGATCATCCCGCTCGCGCAGTCCCTCGGCTACGCGAACGCGCTCGAGGCCGCGGGCGTACCCGTGGAACTCGCCGTCGTGCCGGGCGACGAACACTCGATCGGCATCCTCGACGAGGCGCTCCGCGCCCGGGTCGCCGCGTTCTTGCACAAACACCTGGGCTGAGGCGCGCGGCAAGCGGGGCGCGGGGTCACACGCACGTGCGTGCTTGCGCGATCTGCTCATCCGACGGGCGGCCGTACGGCTCGATGCCCGAACCCGGGACGTCGTAGCCCATCGCGATCGCCCACGCCGTCGCCCACTTCTCGTGGTCGCCGCCGAAGGCGGGGCCTTCGACGATCTCGTTGCACTCCGTGCGCGAGCCCTGCGCGTGGCCGACCTCGTGCGCGACGAGCGCCTTCGCGTTGATGTCGTCGGCGAACGATTCGGCGACACTGTACGTGAGCTCGACCTTCGCCCACCGGCCGCCGCCCGGCCAGAACGTCGTGAGGCCCGAGTACCACTCGGCGCTCGCTCTGCCGTTGACGACGTCTTCCCACACGAAGTCGAGCGGCACGTCGTGCGCGATCGAGCGGGCGAAGTCTTCGACGGGGCCTCGCTCGGCGTACTCGGGCGCCGCCCGTCGGACGCTCTCGGCGTTGTGGGCGGCCTCGACGCCCGCGAGCGCTTCGGCGAGCGCGATGTAGGAGTCCCGCGAGGCGGGCGCCTGGGTCTTCGCATTCTCGACGAGCGCTTCGGCTTCGTCGAGCCCGAACCGCGATTCGCTCGTCGCGTACGGCAGGGCTGCGAGCCTGGCGTCGGCCGCGGCGAGCGCGGCGTCGAGCAGGTCGGTGCGGGCGTCTTCGACCTCCGCGCGTGCGTCGGCGAGTTCGTCGGCCTCGTCGGACATGCGATCGGTGTCGGCGACGAGGGTCTCGCGGAGTTCAGCGGTCTCGAAGATCTCGGCGAGGCTCACCCAGAACGGGCGGAGCGCGCTCTCGTCGTAGGCGATGGGGTCGGGGAGGTCGAAGTCGGCGTCGGCCGCGAGCGCGTCGACGGCGTCGGTGCCGGCCTTCACACGGTCGAGCGGCTCGCCGTCGCCGAGACCGGGGAGCACCGAGCCCTCGAGCTCGTCGGCGGCTGCGGATTCGCCGCGGGCGCGCGCCGCCTCGCTGCGCAGCGCATCGGATGCCGCATCGGCGGCGTCGATCGTCGGCACGGCGTTCGCGATCGCCTCCTGCCGGATGACGTGGAATCCGTAGCCGGCGCCGAGGTACCACGCGGCCGGGCCGACGATCGCGGCGGCGACGATGCCGATGACGAGCCAGGGCGAACGGCGACGCACGGTCGGCGGGGTCGGCATCGTCGTCGGAGGTTCACGGGTCGGGTCGAGCGTCGGCGCGGGCTGGCGGTCGTCGGACACACGGCTCCTTCGCGTTTGGCAGCGGAGGTCGCCCGCCTTCGATCGGCACGACTGTATCCGTTCCGTCCGACATCGAGAAGCATGCCGGGCCGTCGACACCGGGCGTCGACCCTGCGAGGATCACACCATGCCCATCGCCGCCCTCGCGCTCCCGTCGGGCCTCACCGTTCGGCGGCCGATGCCCACCGACCACCGAGCGGTCGTCACGGTCATCCCCGACTGGTGGGGCCTGCCCGCCGACTCGCGGCTGCCGCTCGTGCTCCCGCGACTGTTCTTCCAGCATTTCGCCGATACCTCCTTCATCGTGGAAGACGACGCGCTCGCCGCGTTCCTCATCGGCTTCCGCTCGCAGTCCGACCCGGCGGTGTCGTACATCCACTTCGTGGGAGTGCGGCCCGATCTCCGCGAGACGGGTCTCGCGCGCACGCTCTACACGGAGTTCTTCGCCGAGGCGCGCGCGGCCGGGTCGACGCGCGTCGAAGCGATCACGGGCCCCGGCAACCGCCGCTCGCAGGCGTTCCACCGGGCGATGGGCTTCACCCTCACGGGTGACGCGGAGTTCGACGGCGTCGTCGCATGGGCCGACTACGACGGTCCCGGCGAGCACCGCGTCGCGTTCACGCGCGCACTCTGAAGGTCACTCGTCGGACGGTCGGCACGAGGGCACCGGGCCGACGCGCGCCACGGGGCATCCGAAACGCGCTCGTCACGCCGATGCGGTGCAATAGAGGCATGAGCGAACCGATCACCGTCTCGATCCGCCGCGAGGTCGACCCCGCGCGCATCTCGGAGGCGACCGCGTGGGTGCAGACGGGCGTGAACCTCGCGAACAAGTACCCGGGCTTCCTCGGGTCGGGGTGGGTGCGAGCGGGCGAGCAGTCGCACGTGTGGCACATGCTCTACCGGTTCGCGAACGAGGAGACCCTCGAGGCGTGGGAGCAGTCCCCCGAGCGCACGTGGTGGCTCTCGACGGGTCAGGCGTTCGTGCAGAGCGAGCGGAGCCGTCGCAGGACCGGCATCGAGGGATGGTTCGACGAGCCGCCGACGGGTTCGATCCCGGTGGTGGATGCCTCGGGCGCGGCCCTCGACGAGACGGCGCCGCCGCCCGCCCCGCCCAGGTGGAAGCAGGCGGTGACGATCTGGCTCGGCTTCTTCCCGGTCAACCTCGTGTTCTCGTACCTGATCTCGCCCGTGCCCGGGTGGGATCTGCTGCCGATCGTCGTGCGCGTGCTCGTGACGACGCTCGTGCTGACGCCCATCATGACGTTCTGGGTGCTGCCGTTCGTGACCCGCTCGCTCAGGAGGTGGCTCGCCCCGCGCGCACCCGGCGCACGATGAGCCAGATCACGAACGCGGCGAGCGCGGCGTAGACGACGAGGTCGAGGTAGCCGAGCCATTGCTCGAGCACGTCGTGCTGTCGCCCGAGCAGCGCGCCGAGGCCGATGAGGAGCGCGTTCCAGACGCCCGAGCCGATCGCCGTGAGCCCGATGAACGACCAGAGCGGCATGCGGTCGGCGCCGGCCGGGATCGAGATGAGGCTGCGAACGCCCGGGATGAGCCGGCCGATGAGCACCGACCACGTCTCGTACTTGTGGAACCACGCGACGCCACGATCGAGGTCGGCGCGGCTCACGAGCCGCGTCCACTCGACGAACCGCACGGCGCGTTCGAGGCCGATCCACCGCCCGAGCCCGTACCAGAGGAGCGCGCCGACGACCGACGCGAGCGTCGACCACAGGATGAGCGGCACGAGACTGAGGTCGCCCGACTGGGTGAGGTAGCCCGCGAACGGCAGGATGACCTCGCTCGGGATGGGCGGGATGAGCACCTCGACGAAGACGAGCACACCCACCCCGACGTCGCCGAGCGCCGTGAGCACATCGGCCGCGAAGCCCGTGAGCCCCGTGAAACCGTGATCCGACACGGGCCCCGACGGGTCGGCGGCGGCTTCGGCGACGGCGTGCGCGATCATCGCGGCTCCCCTCCGCCGATCCTGCGCGAGAGCGTCGCGGCGGCGTCGCGCACGGTCGGCACCACCTCGCCGAGGATGTCGCGCTCCGAGTCATCCGGATACGTCACGGCGACCGCCGCGGCCGGCCAGCCGACGTGGTCGACGACGACCGCCCCGACCGACGCGAGGCCCTGCGTGATCTCGCCGTCCTCGGCGGCCCAGCCGTCGAGGCGCACGCGTTCGAGCACCGACTTCAGTCGCCGGTAGGTCCAGGGTTCGGATGCCTCGCCCGCGCGTGCCGCGAAGGCCGACGCGTCGGGGTAGAGCGCCCGGAGCTGCGCGGGCGGAAGCTCGGCGAGCATCGCACGCCCCGTCGCCGTGAGGTGGGCGGGCAGGCGCACGCCGATGTCGGTGACGAGCGACGGGCGGCGCGGAGCGCGCTCCTCGACGAGGTAGACGACGTCGCGGCCGTGGAGCACCGCGAGGTGGCCGCTCTCGCCGAGGCGGTCGACGAGGGTCGCGACGAGGGGGCGCCCGAGGCGCGCGAGCGGTTGCTGGCGGCTGAACCCCGAGCTGAGTTCGAACGCGGCGACGCCGAGCCCGTAGCGGCGTTCTTCGGGCAGGTGCACGACGAACCCGCGCTCCCGCATGACCTGGAGCAGGTGGTACACGGTGGAGCGCGGCAAGTGCAGGGCGTTCGCGATCGTCGCGGCGGGCACCGGTCCGCGTTGCGAGGCGAGGTGGGCGAGGATCGCGAGCGTCTGGTCGGCGGCGGGCACCTTCGACTTCGTCGTCACCCGAGCCTCCCCTCGCGCATCCACCTCCCGTGAGGGGTCGCTCTGGCACGGTTGCGCCATCGCTCAGCCGTGCCAGAGCGACCCCTCTCGCGGAGATTCTGAGCACAGCATACGGCGTGTCCGGTATTCCGGACGGCGACGCGGCGATCGGCGTTTCCGTGTGCACCGGCGGCGGCTGCAATTGAAGGATGAGCATCACCGAGGCATCCGCACGTCCCGAAACGCTGGGCACCGTCACCGTCGGCACCGGCCCCCTCGCGGTCGACGACGTCGTCGCCGTGGCCCGCCACGGGGCATCCGTCGCCCTCGATCCGACCGCGCTCGCCTCCGTCGCCGAAGGCCGCGCGATCATCGAGGGCCTCGCCGCCGACCCCGAACCGCACTACGGCATCTCGACGGGGTTCGGCGCGCTCGCGACGACCTTCATCGCCGAAGACCGCCGCGCGCAGCTCCAGGCGAGCCTCGTGCGCTCGCACGCCGCGGGGT
This sequence comes from Agromyces protaetiae, assembly GCF_004135405.1. Classification (NCBI taxonomy): domain Bacteria; kingdom Bacillati; phylum Actinomycetota; class Actinomycetes; order Micrococcales; family Microbacteriaceae; genus Agromyces; species Agromyces protaetiae. Next base: position 1,224,674 of record NZ_CP035491.1, on the reverse strand, counting down.
CGGGCACCGAGGTCGAGACCGAGGTCGTGCGCGCGCTCATGCTCCTGCGCCTCTCGACCCTCATGACGGGGCGGACGGGCGTGCGGCCCATCGTCGCCGAGACCTACGCCGCGATGCTGAACGCCGGGATCGCGCCGATCGTGCGCGAGTACGGGTCGCTCGGCTGCTCGGGCGACCTCGCCCCGCTCGCGCACTGCGCGCTCGCGGCGATGGGCGAGGGCGAGGTGCGGATGCTCACGGCCGGCTCGACGAGCGAGGTGACGGATGCCTCGGCCGCCCTCGCCGCAGCCGGCATCGCGCCGCTCCGCCTCGGCGAGAAGGAAGGCCTCGCCCTCATCAACGGCACCGACGGCATGCTCGGCATGCTCGCCCTCGCGCTCCACGATCTGCGGCGCCTGCTGACGACCGCCGACGTCGCCGCGGCGATGAGCGTCGAAGGGCTCATCGGCACCGACGCCGTGTTCGCCGAAGACCTCCACGCGCTCCGCCCGCAACGCGGCCAAGCACGGTCGGCCGCGAACCTCCGCGCGATGCTCGCCGGATCGCCCATCGTCGCGAGCCACAAGGGCCCCGAGTGCACGCGCGTGCAGGACGCGTACTCGCTGCGCTGCGCCCCCCAGGTGCACGGCGCCGCGCGCGACACGATCGACCACGCGGCATCCGTCGCCGACGCCGAGCTCGCGAGCGCGATCGACAACCCCGTGCTCACCCTCGACGGACGCGTCGAATCGAACGGCAACTTCCACGGGGCTCCCGTCGGGTACGTGCTCGACTTCCTCGCGATCGCCGTCGCCGACGTGGCATCCATGAGCGAACGCCGCACCGACCGGTTCCTCGACAAGGCGCGCAACCAGGGGCTTCCGCCGTTCCTCGCGCACGAGGTCGGAGTCGACTCGGGGCTCATGATCGCCCAGTACACGGCCGCCGGCATCGTGTCTGAGCTCAAGCGCCTCGCCGTGCCCGCGTCGGTCGACTCGATCCCCTCGTCGGCCATGCAGGAGGACCACGTCTCGATGGGCTGGGCCGCCGCACGCAAACTCCGCCGCGCGATCGACGGGCTCGAGCGTGTCATCGCCATCGAGCTTCTGACCGCCGCGCGCGGGCTCGCGCTCCGCGCTCCCCTCGTTCCCGGGGTCGCGACGGGCGCGGTCGTCGCCGCGGTGACGGATGTCTCGGGCGGCCCCGGGCCCGACCGATACGTGTCGCCCGAGATCGAAGCCGTCACCGCAATCGTGCGCTCCGGGCCGTGATCGAGGCCGCGAAACGAGGCGCCCCCGAACTGGGGTGAAGCCCCCGGGGGCGGTTGTGTCCGCTCCCCGGCCGGTGCCAGACTGTGGGAGGTCGACTGAACCCGACGTCGACGAAGGAACCTCGCAATGGCAGCGATCGACGAAGCACGTTTCTCCCGGTTCCGAGCCGTACGCGCTCGGCGCGTGATGATCAGCGTTGCCGCAGGCCTCGGAGCGCTCGCGCTCGTGTTCGGCGGGATCGCGCCCGCGCAGGCCGGCGAGACGGAGCCGACGCCGACCGCCGAGCAGCCGACCGACCCGCCGCCGCCCGATCCACCGATCGACCCGCCTGTCGACCCGCCGACCGACCCACCGGTCGATCCGCCGACCGACCCGCCCGTCGACCCGCCGACCGACCCGCCGGTGGACCCGCCGACAGACCCTCCCGTCGACCCGCCGGTGGACCCGCCGACCGACCCTCCGGCCACGACCCCGCCCGCGACCACGCCGCCGGCCACGACGACTCCGCCCACGACGACACTGACGACCACCCAGCCTCCGAGGCCCACGACCCCGGCCCCCGTCGCGACCGGCAGCACGCGCCTCGTCCTCACGGGCAGCGGACCGTTCCTGCAGATCGGCACGCAGATCAGCCCCGACGTGTCGGCCCTCCTCACCGCCCGTGCCACGGTCGACGCGATCGAAAGCGAACTGCGCGACGCGCAAGCGGATCTGAAGGACGTCCGCGCGCAGCAGGGAAGCGCCCGCACGACCGCCGAGCGGCTCGGCAGCGTCGCCTACACCGCCCGGCTCAAGGCCGGCGAGGCGACCCGCGCATCGATGGCGTCCGCGCGCACGAGCGACGCCGCCATGAACTCGATCGGCGCCGCGTTCGGTGCCGGCAAAGACCTGCTCGCGGGCCTCGCCGGGGTGCAGCGAGTCGCGCAGCTCAGCGGAGACAGCGAGCGGCTCCTCGAGATCGCGGGCGAACTCGACGCGCTCGCCGACGAGGCCGAGGCGAGGGCCGCCGACGCCTGGGCGGAGGTCGACAAGATCCCCGTCGGCGAGAAGCAGAAGGATGTCTCCGACACCGAGACGACGCTCGCGAGCGCCGAAGCCGACCTCAAGGGCCTGCAGGAGAAGGTGCAGAAGGCGAACGTCGCATTCGTCGACTCGCTGCCGCTCGACAACGGGCAGCTGTCCGAGCAGGGCTGGTCGGCACCCGTGCGCGGCCGCGTCACCGACGGCTTCGGCCCGCGGCCGAACAAGCCGCTCGCGTCGGTCAACGAGTTCCACCGCGGCACCGACATCGCCGCGCCGTGCACGTCCGCCGTGTTCGCGGCGACCGCGGGCACGGTTCTGCAAGCGGGCCCCGACGGCGGGTACGGCAACTGGATCCTCCTCGACCACGGGTCGGGCGTGCAGACCGGCTACGCGCACCTCGCGAACGGCGGCATCCTCGTCTCGGTCGGTGAACACGTCGAGGCCGGGCAGGTGATCGGCGCGGTCGGTTCGACCGGACAGTCGACGGGATGCCATCTGCACTTCGAGGTGCGGCTCGGCGGCACCGCGGTCGACTCGTTGCCGTTCCTCGCAGCGCGCGGCGTCGCCGTCGGCTGAGTCGCGTCGAGTCGAATCGGGTCGAGCCACGTTCGGCATGTCCGGAATTCCGGACGCCCGGCCCGAGACATCCGTTGCCGCCCCTTCGCCGCTGCGCGACCATCGGAACATGACCGATGCACCCACCGCCGCGCGCACCGTTCGAGCCGCCCGCGGCTCCAAGCTCACCGCCAAGAGCTGGCAGACCGAGGCGCCGCTGCGCATGCTCATGAACAACCTCGACCCCGAGGTCGCCGAGCGGCCCGAAGACCTCGTCGTCTACGGCGGCACCGGCAAGGCCGCCCGCAACTGGGACGCGTACGACGCGATCGTCCGCACCCTCGAAGACCTCGAGGCCGACGAGACGCTGCTCGTGCAGTCGGGCAAGCCCGTCGGCGTCTTCCGCACGCACGAGTGGGCCCCGCGCGTGCTTATCGCGAACTCGAACCTCGTGGGCGATTGGGCGACGTGGCCCGAGTTCCGCAAGCTCGAGGCCGAAGGGCTCATCATGTACGGCCAGATGACGGCCGGCTCGTGGATCTACATCGGCACGCAGGGCATCCTGCAGGGCACGTACGAGACGTTCGGCGCGGTCGGGCGCAAGCTCGGGCGCGCCGACGGCAGCCTCGCGGGGACGCTGACCCTCACCGCCGGCTGCGGCGGCATGGGCGGCGCCCAGCCGCTCGCCGTGACGATGCACGGCGGTGCGGTGCTCATCGTCGACGTCGACGAGTCCCGCCTCCAGCGCCGCGTCGACCACGGCTACCTCGACGAGATCGCCCCGACGCTCGACGACGCGCTCGAGCGAGTGCTCGCCGCGAAGACTTCGAAGGTCGCACTCTCCGTCGGCGTCGTCGGCAATGCCGCGACGGTCTTCGCGGAGCTCCTCGAGCGCGAAGTGCCGATCGACATCGTGACCGACCAGACGAGCGCGCACGACCCGCTCGCCTATCTGCCCGAGGGCGTCGCGATGGGCGAATGGCAGGATCTCGCGGCGCTCGACGCCGTCGAGTTCACGCGCCTCGCGCGCGCGTCGATCGCGAAGCACGTCGAGGCGATGGTGGGGTTCCAGGCGCGCGGCGCCGAGGTCTTCGACTACGGCAACTCGCTGCGCGCCGAGGCGAAGCTCGGCGGGTTCGAGCACGCGTTCGACTTCCCGGGCTTCGTGCCCGCATACATCCGTCCGCTCTTCGCCGAGGGCAAGGGGCCGTTCCGGTGGGCGGCGCTGTCGGGCGACCCGGCCGACATCGCGGCGACCGACCGTGCGATCGTCGAACTCTTCCCCGAAGATGCGCACTTGAAGCGCTGGATCGAGCAGGCGTCCGAGAAGGTGCACTTCGAGGGACTCCCCGCGCGCATCTGCTGGCTCGGGTACAAAGAGCGCCACCTCGCGGGGCTGAAGTTCAACGAGATGGTCGCGTCGGGCGAGCTGTCCGCGCCCATCGTGATCGGCCGCGACCACCTCGACTCGGGATCGGTCGCCTCGCCCTACCGCGAGACCGAGGCGATGGCGGACGGCTCCGACGCGATCGCCGACTGGCCGCTGCTCAACGCCCTGCTCAATACGGCGTCGGGTGCGACGTGGGTGTCGATCCACCACGGCGGCGGCGTCGGCATCGGACGGTCGATCCACGCGGGCCAGGTGCTCGTCGCCGACGGCACCGACCTCGCAGCCGAGAAGATCGCGCGCGTGCTCGTGAACGACCCCGGCACGGGCGTCATGCGGCACGTCGACGCGGGCTACGAGCGGGCGAAAGAGGTCGCGCGCGAGCGCGGGTTGCGCGTGCCGATGCTCGGCGAGGAGGAATGACGCGGATGTCTCGCCTGCTCGTCAGGGGCATCGGCGAACTCGTCACGAACGACCCGCAGCCAGGCCGCGCGGGTGGCCCGCTCGGGATCGTGAAGGATGCCTCGGTGCTCGTCGTGGACGGACGCATCGCGTGGGTCGACGATGCCGGTGATTCGGCAAGTGATGGCGAAGACGAGATCGACGTGGTCGACGCCGGCGGGCACGCCGTGATCCCCGGGTTCGTCGACTCGCACACGCACCTCGTCTTCGGCGGCGACCGCTCCGCGGAGTTCGAGGCCCGCATGTCGGGAACGGCATATACGGCAGGAGGCATCCGCTCGACCGTCGCGGCGACGCGGGCCGCGTCCGACGACGAGCTGCGCACACGACTCGCCAACTTCGTCGCAGAGCTGTACGCCCAGGGCACGACGACGTTCGAGATCAAGACGGGGTACGGTCTCACCGTCGCCGACGAAGCCCGGCTCGCGCGGCTCGCGCGCGAGGTCACCGACGAGGTCACCTTCCTCGGGGCCCACGTCGTGCCCACTGAGTACGCGCAAGGCGGCCCGCTCGGCGAGGCCGGCCCCGATGCCTACGTCGACCTCGTCGTGGGCGACATGCTCGACGCGTGCGAGCCGTACGCGCGCTGGATCGACGCCTTCTGCGAGCGCGGCGCGTTCACGCCCGCGCAGTCGCGCCGCGTTCTCGAGGCGGGCATCGCGGCGGGCCTCGGCGTTCGCGTGCACGGCAACCAGCTCGGCCCCGGCGAAGGCGTTGCGCTCGCAGTCGAGCTCGACGCGGCATCCGTCGATCACTGCACGTACCTGAGCGACGCGGATGTCTCGGCGCTCGCCGCTTCTCGCACCGTCGCGACGCTCCTGCCGGGCGTCGAGTTCTCGACCCGCCAGCCCTACCCCGACGCGCGACGCCTCCTCGACGCCGGCGCGACGGTCGCCCTCGCGAGCGACTGCAACCCCGGGTCGAGCTTCACGAGTTCGCTGCCGTTCTGCATCGCGGTCGCCGTGCGCGACATGGGGATGACTCCCGCCGAGGCCGTCTGGGCGGCGACGGCCGGCGGCGCCGCAGCCCTCCGACGCGGCGACGTCGGCGTGCTGCGCCCGGGCGCGCGCGCCGATCTCGTGCTGCTCGACGCGCCCTCGTACGTGCACCTGGCCTACCGGCCCGGTGTGCCGCTCGTCGAGCGCGTGTGGAAGGACGGCGCCGCCGTTTAGCGCACCGGAACGTCGACCCGCACGAGTTCGGCGGGCCGCGCCCGGTCTTCGCCCTCGGGCACCCTGCGGCGAGCGCTCCAGCCGATGATGGCGACGTCCGCCCAGTGGTCGACGTCGATGCGGCATTCGGCGACCGCGCACGTCACGAGTTCGACGTGCTCACCCGTGAGGCGCGCGACGAACCCGCTGAACTCAGGGTTGTGCCCGACGAGCATCGCCGTCTCGACGGCGTCGTCGATGCCCTGCACGGTCTCGAGCAGGTGCGAGGTCGTCGTCGCGTAGAGCGTCGGGTCGAGGACGACGGATGCTCCGGGCTCGAGCTCGAACGCGGCGGCGAACGCCTCGGCGGTGGTGCGGGCGCGAAGCGCCGTGCTCGAGAGGATGAGCCCCGGCACGACACCCCGGTCGACGAGCCGCCGACCCATCGCGGGCGCGTCGCGCAGGCCGCGCGCGTTGAGCGGACGGGCGTGGTCGGCGAGCGCCGGATCGCCCCAATCGCTCTTGGCGTGCCGCACGAGGAACAGCGTCTTCATCTCGCCAGCCTGTCACGCGCGTGTGCACAGGGCAACGAGCCCATCAGCGGCGCGGCGCGCCGATCCGCCGCGCGCCGCGGGCCTCGCGCTCGCCCGCTCTGGGCCGAACTCTTCACCGCCGCGGCTCGGTGCCGGAGTGCCGCGCGCTCGAGGAAGCTTCGATCACGGACTGTCCCGTCGCAGCACCTCCAAGGCGCAGTGCCGAAGTGCCGCGCGTCTCGGTGGGAAGCACCCTCGTCGATGGGAAGCACCGTCGTCGGTGGGAAGACCCGTCGCCGGAAGTCGGTCCGCGTCGGCCGCGCCCAGGGCGAACTCGCCCGGCAGGGTCAGCGGAGCGCGAGGCCCGCGGCGAACTCGAGCACGCACAGGGCGGCGAGGCGCACGGTGCGGCCGTCGGGGGCGTCGGCCGTCGCGTCGATCTCGACGAGGTCGGCGCTTCGCACGCGCGGGTCGCGCGCGGCAGCGCGCACGAGGGCGCGGAGTTCCCATGCGGCCAGCCCCCCTGGCACGGACGCCGGGCAGGCGGGCGCGACAGCGCGGTCGCACGCGTCGACGTCGACGTCGAGGTGTACGGGTCCGCCCGCGGCACCGGCGACGGCGAGCGCCTCGGCCATGACGTCGGCGGGCGCTCGCCCGTGCAGTTCGTCGCGGTGGACGACGGTGATCCCGAGGTCTGCTGCGCGCCTCGCGTACGCGGCCGAGTTCGCGAAGTCGGCGATCCCGATCTGCACGATGCGGGCCGGGTCGAGCCCGGCTTCGATGAGCCGTCTCACGGGCGACCCGTTCGAGACGCCGTCGCGCAGGTCGTAGTGGGCGTCGATCGTCACGAGTCCGGCAGTGCCGAGGTCGTCTCCCCAAGCCCCGAGCGCCGTCGCGACCGTGACGGAGTTGTCGCCGCCGAGCGCGATGAGGGAATCGGCGCGCACGAGGGCGGCCGCGACGGCGGCGCGCGTGCGCGCTTCGCCCGCGTCACCGTCGGGCTCGTGGATGTCTCCGGCATCGACGATCGGCACGAGCGCGGCGAGATCGATCGGGCCGGATGCCTCGCCGCGGGCGCCCGAACGATCGGGAACGAGTGCCGGGCTGTACCGGCGAAGGGCCACGCGGAGCGCGGCGGGCGTCTCGTGCGCGTTCGTCGGGGAGAGCGAGGTGCGGTGGGCCGGGACCCCGAGGAGGGCGAGTGCGGCACGTTCTCCCGGTGCGAGGTCGGCGAGTGCGGGCCACGCGCCCGCTCGGGGCCAGAGCGGGTCGTGCGAGAGGGCGGCGTCGGCCATGAAGCCACGCTAGCGAGCGAGGATGCCGCGCACCGAGGCATCCGGACTGCGAAGCGTCTGCGATCCCGGACGATGCGTGCGCATCGATCGCGACGAATCGGGAATGCCGGTGCCGAACGTCCCGTTGTGCTGGACGTAGCGATACCCCCTAGGGGTATCTTCGCGGAAGGGGAGACGATGGGGAAGGACACAGGCGTGGAGGAACACGTGGACCACGACATGCACGCCGGCCACGACATGCACGCCGGACACGACATGCATTCGGCCCACACCGGTCACGGCCTGAGCGCGGGCATGCAGGACCACAGCGCGCACGATCACTCCGCGCACGTCGGCCAGTTCCGCCGCCTGTTCTGGATCATGCTCGTCTTCGCGGTGCCGACCGTCGCGTTCAGCACGATGTTCGCGAGCATTTTCGGCTACCCGCTCCCCGACAACGCCCTCATCGCGTGGATCTCCCCCGTGCTCGGCACGGTCATGTACGTCTGGGGCGGCTCGCCGTTCCTCCGCGGAGCATGGAGCGAACTCAAGGCCCGCAAGCCCGGCATGATGCTCCTCATCGGCCTCGCCATCACCGTCGCGTACTTCGCGTCGCTCGGCGCGAGCCTCGGGCTCCTCCCGCACCACCTTGACTTCTGGTGGGAGCTCGCGCTCCTCATCGTGATCATGCTGCTCGGCCACTGGATCGAGATGAAGTCGATCGCGCAGGCGTCGTCGGCGCTCGACGCCCTCGCGGCGCTCCTGCCCGACGAGGCCGAGCGCGTGGTCGGCGACTCCACCGAGCTCGTCGCGCCCGCCGACCTCCGCCTCGGCGACGTCGTCGTCGTGCGCCCCGGCGGTCGCGTCCCCGCCGACGGCGAGGTCGTCGAGGGCACCGCGGCGGTCGACGAGTCGATGATCACGGGCGAGTCCCGCCCGGTCACGCGCGGCCCCGGCGCCCAGGTCGTCGCGGGCACCGTCGCGACCGACACGGCGATCCGCGTGCGGGTCTCGGCCGTCGGCGACGACACGGCGCTCGCGGGCATCCAGCGGCTCGTCGCCCAAGCGCAGGCCTCGACGTCTCGGGCACAACGCCTCGCCGACCGCGCCGCGGGCTGGCTGTTCTGGTTCGCGCTCGCCGCGGCCCTCGTCACGGCGATCGCCTGGACCCTGCTCGGCAGCCCCGACGACGCCGTGATCCGCACGATCACCGTGCTCGTCATCGCGTGCCCCCACGCCCTCGGTCTCGCCATCCCGCTCGTCGTCCAGATCGCGACCGAACGCGCCGCGAAGGGCGGCGTGCTCGTCACCGACCGGCTCGCGCTCGAGACCATGCGCACCGTCGACGCCGTGCTCTTCGACAAGACCGGCACCCTCACGAAGGGCGAGCCCGTCGTGACCGACGCCGTCGCCGCGCCGGGCTTCGACCCCGACCGGGTGATCGCGCTCGCCGCCGCCGCAGAGACCGACTCGGAGCATCCGCTCGCGAAGGCCATCGTCGCCGACGCCGCACGTCGTCAGCTGACCGTCGCTCCCGCGACCGGCTTCACGGCGTCGCCCGCGCTCGGCGTGCGTGCCGTCGTCGACGGTCGCGTCGTCCAGGTCGGCGGCCCCGGCCTCCTCGCCCAGGAGGGCGCGACGCGAATCGAGGCGTCCGACGGATGGCACGCCCGCGGCGAGACCGTGCTCCACGTGCTCGTCGACGGACAGGTCGCCGGCGCACTCGCCCTCGCCGACGAGATCCGCCCCGAGTCACGCGAAGCCGTCGACGCGCTCCGCGCCGAAGGCGTCGAGGTCGTCATGATCACGGGCGACGCCGAACCCGTCGCCCGCGCGGTCGCAGCGTCGCTCGGCATCGAGCGCGTGTTCGCGGGCGTCCGTTCCGAAGACAAGTCCGCCAAGGTCGCCGAGCTGCAGGCCGAAGGCCGGACGGTCGCGATGGTCGGCGACGGCGTGAACGACGCCCCCGCGCTCGCGCAGGCGGACGTCGGCATCGCGATCGGCGCCGGCACGGATGTCGCGATCGCCTCCGCGGGCGTCGTGCTCGCCTCGAGCGACCCGCGGTCGGTGCTCTCGGTCATCGAGCTCTCGAAGGCCACCTACCGCAAGATGACGCAGAACCTCTGGTGGGCGGCGGGCTACAACCTGCTGTCCGTGCCGCTCGCGGCGGGCGTGCTCGCTCCGATCGGGTTCGTCCTGCCGATGTCGGTCGGCGCGATCCTCATGAGCCTCTCGACGGTCGTCGTGGCGCTCAACGCGCAACTCCTGCGTCGCCTCGACCTCCGCCCCGAGGCATCCGCCCGCCGTGCGCTCGCGCGCACGCGCTGACCGCCTCCGACCATGGGCCGAGTCCGCGCACTAGGCTCAGCCCATGGTGGATGAAACGATCGCCGTGCTCGTCACCGGTGCCGAGCGGCGACTGCTCGAACCCGAGGTGCGGCGCGATCCCGAGGCCCTCGAAGACCTCCTCGACGAGAGCTTCCGCGAGATCGGCAAGAGCGGGCGGCTCTGGACCCGCACCGAACTCGTCGACGTCATGACGGGCGCCGACTCGGTCGACGTGCAGTCGGCCGTCGTCACTGGCGAGCACGCCGAGCTCATCGCCCCCGACGTCGTGCTCTTGACGTACACGCTCGACGCCGACGGCGCGCGCAGCCGCCGCAGCTCGCTGTGGAAGGTCGCGGGCGGACGCCCGCGCATGCTGTTCCACCAGGGCACGCCGCTCGGGCCGTTCGTCGGCTGACGGCAGCTCGGCACGCGAACGCACGGCTCGGACGAGCCTCAGCTCGCGCGCACCTCGATGGGGCTCGCCCCCGGCACCCGGTTGTCGACGCGGAACGCGGCGAACTCCGAGCGGTAGCGCGCTTCGGCGTGCTCGAGGGGCCGCCCCGAGGCATCCTTCGACAGCCGCCGCTCGCGGAGCAGCGGCGCGCCCGCCGCGATGCCGAGCGCTTCGGCGTCGAGCCGGTTCGCCGACACGGCGTCGATCGTGTGCCGTGCGCTCACGAGCGGCACGCCGTGCCGGGCGAGCTCGGCCGACACCGAGCACGTGTCGGTGTCGATGCCGAAGAGGTAGCGGCCGACGTCGGGCACGAACGACGCGCGCTCGATCATGATCGGCACGTCATCGAGGAGCCGCACCCGCACGAGGTCGACGACGACCGCGCCCTCGTCGAGTTCGAGGAGTCCCGCGACGGATGACGCGGCCGCACGCCGCTCGAGCACGAGAGTGCGAGTGCCGGGTGTCTTGCCCTCGGCACGCGCCCACTCGGTGAACGAGCGGAATTCGGCGAGCGATTGCGACGGCACGACCCGCCCCACGACGGGGGGCCGACCGCGCCCGCCGACGACGTAGCCGTCGGCCCGAAGCCCCGACAGCGCGCGACGCACCGGACCGCGCGAGGTGCCGAACTCACGGCACAGCGCCGCCTCGCTCGGCAGCGCCATGCCCGCGGGCCATTCGCCGCGTTCGATGCGGTCGCGCAGCACTGCGCGCACACGCTGCGCCACGGGGGCGGTCGTCAAGGCCATGCGATGACCCTACGAATCGGGGGCGAAGGGTTCGGGGGAGCCCGGGAGACGGTTCGGTGAACGGTCGATGAACGGACGGGGCATCCTCGTCACGATTCGCCGAGGTCACGTTCTCAGCGACCCGATGCGAGAGGAGAGCGCGCTCAGCGCACATCGGTCGCGAGCGCGCGGGTCTGCCGCAGCATCGCGACGAACCCGTCGCGGTCGAGCCGATCGGGCGAGGCGAAGGTGACGGCGGCCGCCCCGACCTTCACGCGTCCGAGGGTCGGCGCGAGCCGGCGCACGAGGTACTCGCCGTCGTCGACGGCGTTGACATAGACGCTGAAGTGCTTGGCCTGCGCCGCGAGCCCGACGAGGAACCAGTCGACGGATGCCCCGCGCGGGCGCTCTTGGCGAATGGCGCCGTAGCCGACGATGTCTTGATCGGTGCCGCCCCAGAACACGCCGCGCCAGAGTGCGCGCTCGAGTCCCGCGAACTCGGGCGCGATGAGCGCGTCGAGTGCTCGGAGCGCCTCACCGGTCGCGCCGCCGACGGACGCGAGCCACGCGTCGACGTCGATCCCGGTGCGTTCCACTGCCACCCCCGATCGGAAGCCTAGCGAGCGGACGCGTCAGCCGGCGACGACCTCGTAGCCCGCCTCCTCGACGGCCTCGGCGACGAGCGCCGGGTCGACGTGCAGTGCGCTCAGCACGCGCACCGTCGAGACGCCGCCCGCGACGAGGTCGACCTCGACGCGCTCGACGCCCGTGACGCCCGACACGTCGGCCGTCACGTGCTTGACGCAGTTGCCGCACGTCATGCCCACGACGGCGTACTCGGCGACGACGAGGTCGCGAGCGGCGGATGCCTCGGCGGCGCCCTGTTCGGTCGCCGAGACGACCGGCGCGCAGCAGGCGCAGGATGCCTCGGCGTCGCCCCCGCGCGCGCTCGCGTCCGCGAGCGGGAGGAGTTTCGTCGGGGCGGGTCCGATGCTGATCGACTGCGTCATGCCCTCCACCATACCCCAGTGGGGTACTAGTCCACGCGGCCTGTTCTCGTTTCAGGAGAGGTGACTACTCGACCGTGGCGTCGGCGGCGGGCGCGCCGCCCGAGACATCCGCCGCCGTGTCGCCGCCCGAGGGAGCGGCACCCGCACGCTTCGCCTTGCGCCGCTCGCGACCGCCCTCGACGAGGTCGTAGAGCACGGGCAGCACGATGAGCGTCAGCAGGGTCGACGACAGCAGGCCGCCGATCACGACGAGCGCGAGCGGCTGCGAGATGAAGCCGCCGTGGCCCGTGATGCCGAGCGCCATCGGCAGGAGCGCGAAGATCGTCGCGAGCGCCGTCATGAGGATCGGGCGGAGACGCCTGGATGCGCCGTGCACGAGCGCGTCGCGCACCGACATGCCTCGGTCGCGGTATTGGTTCACGAGGTCGACGAGCACGATCGCGTTCGTCACGACGATGCCGACGAGCATGAGCACGCCGACGAGCGACGCGACGCCGAGCGGGATCCCCGTGATCACCTGCAGGGCGATCGCGCCCGTCGCTGCGAACGGCACCGACACGAGCAGGAGGAGCGGCTGCAGGAGCGAACGGAACGTCGCGACCATGACGATGTAGACGATGAGGATCGCCGCGAGGAGCGCGAGTCCGAGCTGCGAGAACGACTCGGTCTGGTCGGCCGTGACGCCGCCGATCGCGGCGGTCGTCCCAGCGGGCAGGTCGACCTCGTCGACCGCGGTCGAAACGGCGGCGCTCGCGGTGCCGAGGTCGTCGCCCGACGGGGTCGCCGTCACGGTCGCGCTCCGAAGGCCGCGCACGGTCGTCACGGTCGCGGGCCCGTCCACCTGCTCGACCGTCGCGAGCGTGTCGAGGCGCACGGGGCCCGATCGCGTCGGCACCTCGAGCGCGCTGAGCTCGTCGACGGTCGTCGGCGGGTTCTCGGTCGCGAGGTACACCGTGAGGGTCTTCTCGTCGATGACGACCGAGCCCGCCGGCTGCGGCTGCATCGCCTGCGCCACGAAGCTGCCGAGGGCGACCTCGGAGAAGCCCGCGGCCGCGGCCTCCTCGCGGTTCGCGACGACCGCGATGTATGGGCGCCCCTCGGCGAGGTTCGACGTGACCTGTGTGAGCGAGTCGAGATCGCGGAGCGACGAGACCACCGCGTCGGTCGCGGCCTGGAGGTCTTCGGCGTTCGACGCCGTGATGTCGACCTCGATGTCGTTCGATGCGCCGAAGCCGCTCGACGCCGCGAGGGTCACCTCGCCGACGTCCTCCAGGCCGTCGAGTTCGTCGCGCACCTCGGCCTGGAGCGCCTCCTGGTCGGCGCCCTCCTCGGTCGTGACCGAGTAGGTGATCGTCGACCCGCCGCCCCCGCCGAGCGCGGCCGCGAGTCCGCGTCCGCCCGACCCGATCGAGACCTGCACGGTCTCGATGCCGTCGGTGTCGAGGAGCACGCGTTCGACTGGCTCGGATGCCTCGTCGAGGGCGTCGAGGCTCGAACCCACCGGAAGCTCCTGCGTGACCTGGAACGTGTTCTGCCCCGACGAGCCCAGGAAGTTCGTCTTCATGAACGGCGTGAGCGCGATCGTGCCGCCGAGCACGAGCACCGCGAGAAGCAGCGTCACGACGCCGTGCTTGAGCGTCCACTCGATGATCGGCAGGTACCCCTTCTGCAGCCGCGACGGGTGCTCGAGCTCATCGGCGACGTTCGCTGAGCCCGTCGAAGCGGCCGTCGCCCCGGTCGGCGTCGTCTCGTCGACGAACGCGGCGGACGCGGCATCCGCTTGCTCATCGTGCTTGTGGACCTTCGCGGGCTTCAAGAACCAGTAGGCGAGCACGGGCACGATCGTGAGCGCGACGAGGAGCGACGCGAGGAGCGCGATCGTGACCGTGAGCGAGAACGGGCGGAACAGCTCGCCCGTGACCCCCTCGACGAACGCGACCGGCAAGAACACGGCGACCGTCGTGATCGTCGAGGCCGTGATGGCGCCCGCGACCTCCTTGACGGCACGCACGATCGTGTCGGCCTTGTCGACGCCCGCGACGAGGTGCCGCTTGATGTTCTCGATGACGACGATCGAGTCGTCGACGACGCGCCCGATCGCGATCGTGAGCGCGCCGAGGGTCAGGACGTTGAGCGTGTAGTCGGCGGCCTGCAGCCCGATGAACGTGATGAGCACGGATGTCGGGATGGAGATCGCCGTCACAAGCGTCGCGCGCACCGACAGCAGGAAGATCAGGATGACGATGACGGCGAACGCCAGACCCAGCAGACCCTCGGTCGCGAGCGACTCGATCGACTGCTCGATGTACGGCGCTTGGTCGAACACGGGAGTGAAGGTCGCACCGGGGTTCGTCGTGTCGAGCGACGCTTCGAGGTCGGGCAGCAGGTCTTTCACGGCGTTCGACACTTCGACGGTGTTCGCCGCCGGGAGCTTCGTGACCGAGATCGTCAGGGCCGGGTCGCCGTTCACGCGCGAGATGCTCGTGATCGGGTTGTCGACGAGTTCGACGGTCGCGACGTCGGCGATCGTCGGGGGCTCGGTCGGGGCGGATGCGCCGGGGAGCCCCCCTGGGCCCGCCGACGCGGCACCCGCCGACCCGGAGCCGATGAGCGGAAGCGCCGCAATGTCTTCGACGCTGCCGAGCCGGGACCCCGTCTGCACCGCGAACGTCGAGTCGCCGTCGACGATCGTGCCCGCGGGCACGAGCACGCCGTTCTGCTGCAGCGCGTCGCGGATGGCCGACTGCGAGAGCCCCGCGGCGGCGAAATTCGCCGGGTCAGGCGTGATCGTCACGCGCTGGCCGACGTCGCCGACGAGGCTCGCCTCGCGCACGCCGTCGAGGTCGTTGATCTCGCCGAGGGTCGTGCGCGTGATCTCGTCGGAGAGGGCGCTCACGTCGTCGGCGCCCGTGACGGCGACGGCGATCACGGGGAAGTCGTCGAGCGAGAGCGCGATGACCTGCGGGTCGACGTCGTCGGGCAGCTGGCCCTGGATGCGGTTGACCGCCGACAGCAGCTTCTGCTCGGCGAACGCGAGGTCGGTGCCGTAGGTGAAGCTGGCGGTCACGCGCGAGACGCCCGTCGAGCTCGTCGTCGACGTCGACTCGAGGCCCGTGATGCCCTGGATCGCGGTCTCGATGGGCGTCGAGACATCCGTGTTGACGATGTCGGGCGACGCGCCCGGGTAGCTCGTGACGACCGAGAGCTGCGG
The DNA here is from genome assembly GCF_004135405.1 of Agromyces protaetiae. NCBI lineage: Bacteria > Bacillati > Actinomycetota > Actinomycetes > Micrococcales > Microbacteriaceae > Agromyces > Agromyces protaetiae. The sequence goes on along the minus strand of NZ_CP035491.1, from coordinate 1,209,308 downwards.
GAACGCGATCGAGGGCGCCAGCTCCTGCTTCAGGCTCGTGAGCGCGAGACCGCCGAAGATCGCGACCACGATCGTGACGAGCGCGATGAGGGCGCGGTTCTTCATGCTGAGTTTCGCGAGCAGCGACATGGGTCGATTCTCGCAGGGCGCGTGTATCGGAGAGGTCACGGATAGCTGAATGCCGAGCGGAGTTCGGGCGGACGCGGGCCGGACGACCTGTCCGCACCCGCATCGCGCGCAGATGCTGCGCCGCTCCACCCCGTGGTGGCGATTTCCTGCGTCGACGCGATATGGTGCGAACACGGATGGGGGTGATTCGATGCCTGCGGCGACGACGCGACGCACGGGATTCCTCCGTGCCGCCCTGCTCGCAGCCGGGGCATCGGCCGTCTGGCTCGCGCTGAGTCTCGCGTCGGGCGCGCAGAGCGCCTCGGCCGACGACCACCACGACGGCTCTGGACTCCTCGGCGCCGTCGGCTCCGTGCTCGGCGGCGTCTCGAACACGACGGGCGCACTCGGCGACACCCTCGACGGGGTCGTCGACGAGGTCGTCGCGCCCGTGAACGCCGTGCTCGCACCGGTCGTCGCGGCGGTGCCGGCACCCGTCGCCCCCGTCGTCGATCCCGTGGTCGCGGCCGTTCCCGAGGTCGTCTCGGGCGCCGTCGGCACCGCGAACGCGGTCGTCGGCACGGTCGACGAGGCGGCGGTCGGCATCGTGGGCGTCGTTGCGAACGGCGTGACGGATGTCGCAGGGTCGACGCCCGTCGGTTCGGTTCTCGGGCCGATCGTGGGCACCGTCGGACCCTTGCCCGTCCGCGTGCTTCCCTCGCTCCCCGACGTCCCGCTCGGGCCCGGACTCGACCCGTCGACGCCCGGCGACCCCGGCACTCCGAACCCCGGTTCGCCCGGCTCCGACACCCCGTCCGACCCGACGACGCCCGGCGTCGTGGGCTCCGGCCCTGCCGCGCCGTCCCGCTCTCCGGCAGGCGCCGGCCACGGGGCATCCGGTCTGTCGGGCTCTTCGCGGGGCGCCGAGACATCCGCACCTCCCGGCAACGCCGCGGGCTCGCTCGCGCCCGCCTCCGAACCGCGCGCGGCTGCGCCGCCCGGCACCGCTGCGCCCGCGACCGCGCCCGGTTCAGGCGGCTCGGGCTCGGGTTCAGGCGCCGGCGCCTCGGGCGGTGCCGCGGCTCAGGGCTCCGACGCCGTCCTGGCGTCCCTCAGACTCGACGCGCAGGCGTCGCTCGCGCTCTCCTCGGTCGACGACTCCCTGCCGTCGTCGCCGATCTTCGACACGGACACCACTCCCGACTGAGCGGCCACACCCGCCCGACGGGCCGCGCGTTCCGCGCGCCCGGATGACGGCGGACACGGTCACCGCTCCTCGCCGCGCTCTGCACGCTTCGCGTGCCGCGCGCCCAGGAGCTCCGTTCAAACCAGTCAGGAGAAACGCATCATGAACCTCAAACGAATCGCGCTGAGGGCGCTCTACGCGACCCTCTTCACGGGAGGGCTCACCCTCCTCGGCGCGGGTGCCGCCCACGCCGCGGACACGAGCGGCCAGGACGGCCTCCTCTCGGGCACCCAGGCCCTCCTCTCGATCGACCTGCCGATCACGATCTCGGGCAACGGCATCTCGGTGCTCGGCGACTCGTCGTCGACCGGTTCGACGACCTCCACGGCCTCGACGCCTGCGGCGGCGAGCGCGCCCGGTTCGGGCGCGACGACGAGCGGCAGCGACGGGATCGCATCGGGCACGCAGGCGCTCGTCGATCTGTCGGTGCCGGTCACGGTAGGCGGGAACGCGGTGAGCGTCCTGGGCGACTCCTCGTCCACGGGCGCGTCGAACGCGGTCGGCGACTCGGGAGCCGAACCGGGGGCCGGTGCCGACTCGGGCGACGAGGGCAGCGCCTCGACGTCGGGCGACGACGGCATCCTCGGCGGCACGCAGATCGTGCCGAACGTCGACATCCCGGTGACGGTCGGCGGGAACGCGATCAGCGTGCTCGGCGACTCGTCGTCGACGGGCGCGTCGAACGCGGCCGGCGGCGGTTCCGGCGGCGGTACGGGAGGCAGCGGCCCGTCGACCTCGGGCGACAGCGGGCCGGGACTCCTCGACGGCATCCTCGGCGGCACGCAGCTCGCACCCGCACTCTCCGTGCCCGTCACGGTCGGGGCAATGCGATCTCGGTCGTCGGCGACAGCACGACGGAGAGCCCGTCGAACGTCGTCGACCCGACGGGGCCGACCACGCCGACCGACCCCACCGGGCCGACCGACCCCACCGACCCGACCGACCCCACCGACCCGAGCAGTCCGTCGAACCCGGGCGACGGCGGGTCGACGACGGTCTCGGTCGCGGGGCGCTCGCGATCGGAGGGGCCGCGAGCGCGGGGACGCTCGCCTCGACGGGGCCGGACGTGAGCGCTGCGCCGCTTGCGGGGCTCCTGCTCGTCGCCGGGCTGCTCCTCCTCGGAGCTCGCCGGAACGCGCTGCGTCGGTGACGGGTCGCGAGTGACGGCGGCTCAGGGTCGTCGGGGGACGACGATCCCGGCCACCGCGACGTGGCACGGCTCCGCACGTCCCTAGTGCGTGCGGTCGAGCCGGCGCGATCGCAGGGCGGCGCCGGCGACCGGGGCGGCGGTGGTCCCCCGACCGCCGCCCCGGTGCTCCATCATCCGGGGGAACGAACAAGGGAACAAGGGGATCCGATACTGGGGAAACCGCACCACCGCGGCGGTCCGGGCCGAAAGGTCCGGACCGCCGCTTCGTCCACGCCCACACTCACACGCACACCGCCTCGACCCGACGCCGACGCCGACGCTCGCGCAAGGAAGCCTTGCTGCCCGCCATCAGTTGCCGAAGTGCCGGGGCACCCGCAGGGTCTGCACAGTGACCGAAGGATTCCGAACGACCTTCGACAGGCGGTGCCGAAGTGCCGCTCGTCGCCGGAAGGAAGCCTTTGGCGCGGCGGTCGGACGGAGTCCGCCCGGCGGGCGCATCGGGCTGCCGGGCGGCGCGCGGCCGAGCCCAGGTGCGGCTACACGACCTCGGCGAGGAGCCCCGGCTCGGGCGCGACGGGGGCGCCCGCGAGCGACCGCCACGCGAGCGAGAGCGCCCGCACCGCGGCACCCGTCACGTCTTCGGGATAGCAGATCGGGAGCCGCAGGAACCGCTCGAACGCACCGTCGATGCCGAAGCGCGGCCCCGCCGCGATGATGAGGCCGTGCGCCCGCGCCGCGAGCGCGAGCTGCGAACTGACGGGCGCGCCGAGGCCGACCCACGTGACGATGCCGCCGTCGACGTGCGGCACGTGCCACTCGGGGAACGCGTCGGCGAGGAGCGCCTCGAGCCGGTCGCGGCCCGCTCGCAGCTGTTCGCGGCGGAGGGCGAGGATGTCGTCCATGCGGCCCATGAGCCGCGCGACGACCAGCTGCTCGAGGATGGGCGTGCCGAGATCGCCCGGCGAACGCACTGCGAGGAGCCGCCGGATGAGCGGGCGTTCGGCGCGGATCCAGCCGACGCGCACCCCGCCCCAGACCGTCTTGCCGACCGAGCCGATGAGCACGGCGTCGCCGTAGGCCGCGAACGGCAGCGGCGAGAAGGCGCGGTCGATCGAGAGCTCGGCGGTCGTCTCGTCGGCGACGACGACCGTGCCCTGGCGCGCGGCCGCGTCGAGCACGCGCTCGCGCGTCTGCTCGCTCATCGACCGCCCGGTCGGGTTCTGGAAGTCGGGCATGAGGTACGCCATCGTCGGGTTCGCGTGCCGGAACGCCTGCGCGAGCGCCTCGCCCTCGTCAAGGTCGCCGAACCCGGCGGCGGCAGACCCGGCAGAGCCGGAGCCGCCGGCCCCGGCGTCGTGCGGCGACACTGCGACGGGCACGAGCCGCGCGCCCGCGACCCGGAGCGCCTCGTAGGCGTGCGGGTAGGTCGGAGCCTCGATGACGGCGCGGTCGCCGCGGCCGATGAGCACGCGCGAGAGGAGCGCGATCGCGTGCTGCGCGCCGATCGTGACCATGATCTGGTCGGGCGCGGTCGGAAGGCCTCGGGCGGCGTAGCGGGCGGCGATCGCCTCGCGCAGCTCGGGGATGCCGATGGGGTCGAAACCCGCATCGGGCAAGTGGCGTGGCAGGTCGTCGACGGCTTCGCGCGCGACGTCGGCGAGCCACGGCAGTGCCGTCGGGGCTGCCTTCGAGAAGTCGACGTAGTCGGCCGACGGCGGAGCCGGCAGTACGGCGGGCGCGCCGGGAAGACGCGCGACCGACCCCGATCCGCGCACGCTCGTGAGCAGCCCCTGCTCGCGCAGGTGGCGGTAGGCGGCCGTGACGGTCGTGCGGCTGAGGGCCAGCCGTTCGGCGAGGTCGCGCTCGGCGGGCAGGCGCGTGCCGACGGGCACGCGGCCGTCGAGGATGAGGAGTCGGGTGCGTTCGGCGAGGGCACGGTAGACGGGCTCGGTTCCCCTCCACTCGCCAAGGAGGGTTTCGAACGCGCGGGCGCTCAGCGTGGCATCCGTCATGCAAGCCACTCTACGACGATTGGCTATTTGGAGACAGTCCAATCTTGGGATTGGATTGTGCCCATGCTTCGCCGACTCGCCTCCTTCCAGGATCCCGCGCCGATCCTCGCCCGCCGCCTCGTGCAGCTCTTCGTCGGGCTGCTCCTCTACGGCATCGGCATCGCCCTCATCGTCCGCGCCGCCCTCGGCGTCGCCCCGTGGGACGTGCTGACGCAGGGCATCGCGAAGCAGACCGGCCTCGGCTTCGGCACCATCACGGTCGTCGTCGGTGCCATCGTGCTGCTGCTCTGGCTGCCGCTCCGCCAGCGCTTCGGGTTCGGCACGATCATGAACGTGCTCCTCGTCGGCCCCGCCGCCGACCTCGGCCTGTGGCTCATCCCCGAGGGGCTCGACCTGTGGGCGCGCATCGTCATGCTGCCCGCGGGCATCGTCGTGCTCGCGATCGCGACGGGCCTCTACATCGGCGCCGGCTTCGGCCCGGGCCCGCGCGACGGCCTCATGACGGGCCTGCACGCCCGCACCGGCCTCAAGATCTGGATCGTCCGCACGGGCATCGAACTCGTCGTCCTCGGCACCGGCTGGCTCCTCGGCGGCAACGTCGGCCTCGGCACCGTGCTCTTCGCCGTCGCGGTCGGCCCGCTGTGCGGATGGACCATCCCGCTCTTCGCGATCAAGCGATCCGGCGTTCCGGATGCCTCGCCCGCGCGCCGCACGGACGCAGCCCCCGCGGCGCCCGCGGCACCCGCGACCTGAGCCGCCGCGGCCCCCGGGACCGGGACCCCCGGAGGGCCGCGGCACCTTCCTACAGGTTCGCCTCGGCGTAGACGCGCAGCGCGTCGCGCACGAGCTCGGCGCCCGCCCGGCCGCCGTAGTTCGCTGCGAACCGCGGGTCGGCGACGTACCTCTCGCCGAGGCCGAGCACGTATCCGCGCACGTCGCCGCCGGGCGCCGCGGCGGGCGTGCCGGGGATGCCGCGCAGCCACGCGACGTGCCGTGCGGCGAGCGCCTGCGCGTCCGCGCTGTCGGGTGCGAGCCCCGCCTCTGCGGCGGCGATCCAGTCCCGCCCGAGCTCGGCGCTCCGCGCCTTCCACGAAGTCTGCTCGTCGGCGCTCATGCCGCGCCACCAGCGGTCGCTCCGCGCGTACGCGTCGGCCCCCCAGCGCTCTTCGACCTCCTCTCGGTACTGCGTGTGGTCGAATCCGTCGAACATCTCCTCGGCCATGATCGGCCTCCCTTCGTCGAGTGCGTGCATGGTCCTCTCGACCGAGGCGATCTGCCGCGCGAGCCGCTCGCGCTCCTGCCGGAGCCACGCGAGGTGCCCGGCGAGCGCCGCCGTCTCGGGCTGCTCGCCGGCGAGCACGTCGGCGATCGCGGGGAGCCCGAGCCCGAGGTCACGGAGCAGCAGGATGCGCTGCAGTCGCACGAGTGCGGCGGCGTCGTAGTAGCGGTATCCGTTCGCGCCGACGCGGCTCGGCTTCAGGAGCCCGAGGTCGTCGTAGTGGCGGAGGGTGCGGCTCGTCGTGCCCGCGAGCTTCGCGATCTCCTGAATCGAGTGGTCTGTCACACCACCACGGTAAAGGTTGACGTTGCGTCAAGGTCAAGCTCCGAAACATCCGGAATCGCTCGATTCGCTTGCGGCCCGCGCAAACGCGATATATCGTGACCTCTCAGAAACGCGATATATCGTGATTTGCGGAACAGGTCCGCACACAGGAGGAACCGCACCATGTCCATCGAAAAGTGGGTGATCGCCCCGGGCGAGAGCCGCATCATCGACCTCGAACTCGTCCGTCACCTCAAGGTCAGCCTGCTCGGCGGCAAGGTCGACGTCATCGCCCACGACGAGCCCGGCGCACGCGTCGAGATCACGGGCGTCACGGGCAAAGACCTCGCCGTCTCGATCGACGGCGACCGCCTCGAGATCGACCACCCGCAACTGCGGTGGGACAACTTCCTCGACGTCTTCAAGGGCTTCCGCGACAAGGCGCGCGCCGACGTATCGATCCTCGCGCCCCGCCACGTCGCCTTGAAGCTCGGCGTCGTCACGAGCGACGCCCTCGTCTCGGGCTTCGACGGCGATGCCAAGCTCAACACCGTCTCGGGCGAGCTCGTCGTCGACGACCACGACGGCGACATCGAGCTCGCGAGCGTGTCGGGCGAGATCGCCGTCGGCAACCACCTCGGCCGCGTCAAGGCGCACAGCGTCTCGGGCGACATCGTCGTCTCGGGCGCGATCGTGGGCTTCAACGCCGACACCGTCTCGGGCGACATGATCGTCGACTCGACGACGACCCCCTCGCGCATCGACACCAACACCGTGTCGGGTGCCCTCACCGTGCGCTACGCGCCGGGCGCCGGCGCCCGCTACCGCGTCAACACGGTCGGCGGCACCCTCCTCATCGACGACGTGTCGTACGCGGGACTCCTCGGCAAGGGCTTCGAGCGCACGGTCGGCGAGCTCGCGGGCACGTGGCTAGACCTCGGCGCGAACAGCGTCTCGGGCGCGATCTCGATCATGCAGCGGGTTCCCGCGGGCGCGACGGCGCAGTCGAGCGCTTCGGATGCCTCGGGCTCGCCCGCCGACGAGACGCCCGACGCCGATGCGACCGGCTCCGAGGCATCCGCATGACTCCCCCCGTCTTCGCCCACGGGAGCCTTCGGCTCTACCTGCTCGCGCTCCTGGAAGAGCGCCCGCGCCACGGATACGAGCTCATCCAGGCGCTGTCCGAGCGCTTCGGCGGCACGTACTCGCCGAGCGCCGGCACGATCTACCCGCGCCTCGCGAAGCTCGAAGAAGAGGGCCTCGTCACGAAGATCGCCGACGGCCGCAAGACCGTCTACGAGATCACCGACGCGGGCCGCGCCGAACTCGAGGCGCGCCGCCACGAGCTCGACGCGATCGAAGACGAGGTGACCGACTCGGTTCGTCGTCTCGCCGACGGTGTACGCGCCGAGGTCAACGACGCGATGCGCACGCTGCGGGCCGAGCTCGCGAGCGCCGCGGCCGAGGCCAAGCGTGCCGCGAAGGCGGGGTTCGCCGCCGCGAGCGCTGCCGCGGATGCCGCGGCCGGCGCCCCGGGCGGAACGACCGCGAGTGCTCCGGATGCCTCGGGCCCCGCGCCTGCCGACGGCTCGACCACGACCTTCGCGACCGGCGCCTCGGGTTCGACGACGTTCGTCGGGGCGACCGTCGACCACCACGCCGAGGCGCACCGCGCCGCGCAGGAGCTCGACCTCGTGCTGAACGAGTTCCGCCGCGAGCTCCGCACCGACCTCCGCGCTCGTGCGCGCCGCGACCGGGTGTCGGCTGCGACGGTCGAGCTGCTCCGGGCGCGTCTCGCCGAGGTGCGTTCAACCGTCCTCGCCGACCTCGACCGCTGAGCCGCCGTCGAGCCGCCATGTCGGCGGGTACTGGTGTGCTGCATCCATGACAGACGTGACGCTCGTTCCGTGGTCCGACGACGATCTCGCGACGCTCCGACGTGGCAACACGCCCGAACTCACGGCCTTCCTCGGCGGTCCCGAGAGCGACGATCAGTTGGCGGCGCGGCACGCCCGCTATCTCCGCATGCAGGCCGAGGGCACGGCGCGGATGTTCCGGGTCGCGACGTTCGAGCATCCTGAAGGGATCGGCACGATCGGTTACTGGGACGACGCCCACCACCCGGGGGCCGTCGAGACGGGCTGGTCGATCGAGTCGGCCCACCAGGGTCGGGGCGCCGCGACGGCCGCGGTGCTGGCGATGCTCGCCGATGTGCGGGCCGTTCGCGGAGACGCCGAGGTGCGCGCCTACCCGCGGGTCGCCAACGAGGCGTCCAACGCCATCTGCCGCAAAGCGGGATTCGTCCTCGCCGGTCAGGAGGAGTTCGAGTATCCGAAGGGGCACTTCGAGCGTTCGAACGTGTGGGTCTTCCGACCCGTGCGGTGAACCGCTCGCGTTCAGGCGCGCTCGAGCCGCCCGTCGACGTCGGGCCACGGCACGACGATGTCGTCGGTCGGGATGAGGGCCTTCGCGAAGAGCGCGTTGCGCAGCACGATGCCGCCGGGCGAGAGCTGCGCGATCGAGAGCGCGGTGTCGCCGCCGTCGAGCCGCCACGGCTCGGCGAGTTCGGCGATGCCGCGCTCGATCAGCAGGTCTTCGGCGGCGATGTACTCGGTCGGTGCGCCGACGGGGTGCCCGAGCCGGTTGCGCGGCTGCACCGACGACCAGTCCTCGGTGAGCGCTTCGAGGTAGCCGACGGTCTCGCCGTCGTCGCGTCGGACGGCGATCCAGCCGTCGGCCGAGCGGCCGACGGTCATGCGCTCGGGTCGAAGCCGGAGTCCGTGCCGGCGTCCGAGCCCGTGTCGGGCCTCGTCCCCGGAGGACGCCTGCGGGCGAGCACGATGACCGTGACGATGAGCCCGACGATCACGACCCCTGCGACGATGAAGAGCGGCACAGCCCACTGGCCGACGCCCTGCGCGGAGATGGGCGCGACGCTCACGTCGTCGGACTCGTCGCCCACGACGGGCGCGTCGCCGGTCGCATCGGATGCCTCGTCGCCGGCGTCTGCGTCGTCGTGCGCGGGCTGCTCGGTCCACACGCCGGTCGCGTCGGGGCCGACGCCGAAGTCGATCGTGCCCTCGACGGGGTGGCCGTCGCTCGAGACGACCTTCCACCTCGCCTGGTAGTCGCCCGACAGGTCTGCGGGCAGCGTCGCCGAGACCTCGGGCCGAGCACCACGGTCTCGCCGATCTCGACTTGTTCGCCGTGGTGGTCGACGAGCTCGATGACGCTGCCGACCTCGATGACGTCGTCGGAGAAGGTGAGCTCGATCGCGGCGGGCGCGGCGTCGAACACCTCGCCGTCCGCGGGCGTCGACGCGAGGAGCGAGTCGTGCGCGCTCGCGGGCTGCGCGCCCGTGAGCGCGAGGAACGCGGTCACGACGAGTCCGAAGAACGCAAGGAGCACGTACGGGCGACGGGCGGGCATCGTTCGAACGGAGGCGGTCACCCGCGAAACACTAGCAATCGCGTCTGCTCCGCCGCTGGGAGTGCTCACGACCGGCAATCCGGCCGTTCAGTCGTACCCGAGGATCTCGGGTTGGAACTGGGGTCCGGGATCGCCCTCCCACCACCCCAGGGTGTGGTGGATGTGGCGGTGCATGAGGCCGTAGGCGCCGTCGGCGTCGCCCCCGGCGAGGAGGTCGAGGAGCTCCAGGTGCTCGACCGCCCACTCTCCGAGGCGGTTCGACTCGTGCATGGCCGCGAGGCCGACGAGTCGGGTGCGCGAGCGCAGGTCTTCGACGAGGTCCGTGAGGAGCTCGTTCCCGACCATGCGCGTGAGCGTCAGGTGGAACTCGACGTCGGCGTTGAGGAACGCGCGCAGGTCGCCGCTCTCGGCGCCCGCGACGATCTGCTCTGCGACGTGCCTGAGGTCGGCGAGCCGCTCCTGCGGGAACTGCTGGGCGAGGCGACGCATGGCGGGCGGCTCGAGGAGGCGCCGCACCTCGACGAGTTCGCGGAGCACCTCGTCGCTCACTTCGGTGACGCGGAACCCCTTGTTGCGCACGGGTGCGACGAACCCGCGGCTCTCCAGCTCGAGCATCGCCTCGCGCACGGGCGTCGCCGAGACGGCGAATTGCTGCGCGAGCGTCGGCACGGTCAGGAGCGCGCCAGGGGCGAGCTCGCCCGTGATGATCGCCCGTGAGAGCGCCTGCTCGACCTGCGCGCGCAGGCTCCGCTGCTCGGGTCTGTCCGACTTCATAGCCAAGGGGTCCCCTTCTCGGGCTCCGCGAGGACGGGCGCGACCGCATCGGCGCCGCGAAGTCGGGGGCGACGGGCGGGGGCGAGTCGAGCATTCCTTCGGAACCGGTATCCGAGTTCAACCTATCGGTCGGGGCATGATTCGAGGATGCCGGAAGCGCCGTGCGTTCCGATCATGCCGGCGACTCGAACGGTGACTCCACGAGATGCGAGTACCGTCGAGGAGTGACCCGCTCCCGCCTCGCCGCCGCCTTCGGCGGACCGGTTGGAGCGACGGCGCTCGTCGTCATCGGCCTCGCGTGCCAGGAGGTCGGCGCGTCGATCGCCGTCATCCTCTTCCCGACCGCGGGCCCGCTCGGCATGGTCACCCTCCGACTCGCCTTCTCGGCGATCGTGCTCCTCGCCATCGCACGGCCGCGGCTCACGGGACATCCTGCCCGCGCCTGGCTCACCGTCGCCGGCTTCGGGCTCGTCCTCGCGCTCATGAACGCGCTCTTCTACCTCTCGATCGAGCGCATCCCGCTGGGCGCCGCCGTCACGATCGAAGTGCTCGGGCCGCTCGCGCTGTCGGTCGTCGCGAGCCGACGGGCCTCGGCGTGGCTCTGGGCCGCCCTCGCCGCGGCGGGCGTCGCGCTCCTCGGCCAGGGCAGCTTCGGCCACCTCGACCCGCTCGGCGTCGCCCTCGCCGGGGGCGCCGGAGCGACGTGGGCGGGGTACATCCTCTTGTCGGCCCGCACCGGCAGGAGCTTCCCCGGACTCGACGGACTCGCGATCGCCATGACGATCGGCGCGCTCGCGATCCTCCCGTTCGGCATCGCCGCGACCGGCGCGACCCTCGTGCGCCCCGACGTGCTCGCCCTCGGCGCCGCCGTCGCGCTCCTGTCGTCGACGATCCCCTATGCGCTCGAACTGATCGCGCTCCGGCGCCTGCCGGCCGGCACGTTCGCCGTGCTCATGAGCCTCGCGCCCGCGATGGCCGCGATCGCGGGGCTCGTCCTGCTCGGGCAGGGGTTCACGTGGGTCGGCGCGATCGCCGTCGCACTCGTCGTGGCCGCGTCGATCGGCGCCGTGCGCACGAGAGGCGCGCGCCCCGAGGCATCCTCTACAGCATCGCCATGATCTGGCGGGCGATCATGCGCCCCGCGCGGTTCGCGCCGATCGTCGACGCCTGCGGACCGTAGCCCGCGAGGAAGACGCGCGGGTCGCTCCACACCGCGCCCTGGCCGACGGTCACGCCGCCCGCCTTCTCGCGGAGCTTGAGCGGCGAGAGGTGACGCAGCTCGGGGCGGAAGCCCGTCGCCCAGATGATCGCGTCGGCCTTGACCGTCGAACCGTCGTCGAAGACGACGTGGTCGCCCTCGATGCGCTCGAACATGGGGCGCGCGACGAGCAGGCCACGCTCGATGCCCGCGGCGATGCGGCGGTTCTTCGGCACGCCCGTGCCGCTCACGACCGACGGCAGGGCACGCCCCGATCGGGCGGCCTCGTCTTGCTTCGCGACCGCGGCCGACGCGCCCTCGAGGTCGAGCTCCTGCCGGTCGAGCCAGTCGATCGGGCGGCGGGACACCCATGTGAGCCCGGCCGCGACGTCTTCGAGCTCGAGCATGAAGCCGATCGCCGAGGTGCCGCCGCCCACGACGACGACGTGCTGGTCGCGGAAGTCCTCGGCGTCGACGAAGTCGCTCGTGTGCAGGTGTCGGCCCTGGAACTCGCTCATGCCCGGGTAGAACGGCACGAACGGCGACCCCCACGTGCCCGTCGCATTGACGAGGAAGTGCGTGTGCAGGGTGTGCTGCGGCACGGCGGGCGGCGCGACCTCGGAGAACGTGCGGCGGCGACGGCCGAAGAACCCGCGCGTCTTCTGCTCTTCGATCGGCCTCGGCGACAGGTCTTCGTAGTCGATGCGGAGGTCGGCGCCGTCGTTCTGCACCCTGCGCACCTGCATCGGCCGGTGCACGCGCAGATCGAAGTGCTCCTCGAAGCGCGCATAGTAGTCGGCGACGACCTCTTTCGCGGGAAGTTCGCGGTCGGCGGTGTCGAAGCTGAGCCCGAGTTCGGCCATTCCCGGCAGATCGTTGACGCGGTGCGCGGTGCCGAGCCGCAGCGACGACCAGCGGTGCTGCCAGGCGCCGCCGGGGCCGGGCGCGCGGTCGAGGATCACGAAGTCCTCGTCGGCGACCAGTTCGAACCGTCGCAGATAGAAGGCGACCGACAGTCCGGCCTGGCCGGCGCCGACCACCGTCACCTTCACACGCTCGGGTACGTTCGTCACGCGTCTATCTCATCACCTCCGGGCTGTGAGGACCCCCGACTGTCGGGGCTTCCGGCGGTGCTAAACTCCCAGCCAGGGATTGTCATTTATCAGAACGAGCCGGGTGAGGAGTCTTTCCACCCGGCCAGAAGTCGTAAGGGGGTCACGCATGGGGCGCGGCCGTCAGAAAGCCAAGCACACGAAGGTCGCTCGTGAGCTGAAGTACTTCAGCCCTGAGACCGACTACAACGCGCTTGAGCGCGAACTCACGGGTTCGCAGCACGATCATCTCGAAGACGAGCTGTCGAAGTGGGCGGAGTACACCGCCGACGACGACACCTACGTCCCCGGCGACGGCACCCAGCGCTGACCTTGCTCCCTCCGCGGTCGGCGCGAGCCGGCCCGGTGCGGGACGTGTGCGCGACACGTCAGGCGAGCCATTCCGCCGCGCGCTCGACGAAGTCCTCGAGCTCGGCGAGCGTGCCGCCCGGCGTGATCGCGCGCAGCACGACTTCGTCGACCGTGTCACGGTAGGCGTCGAGGGCGGATGCCTCGGAGATCGTCGCGTCGATCGCCCTGATGCCGAGCCGCTCGAAGTTCGCGGCGTACGCGGGCACGCGCTCGTATCCGGCCGCCTCGGCTTCGAGCGCCGGTCGCGCGGTCTCGTCGACGATCGTGCGCACGTAGAGGATGCCTCGGACGGCACGCTCTTCGTCATCGCTCTCTCCCGACTCGAGCCGTGCTTCGAGCGCATCGCGGTGGAGTTCGGCGACGGCGCCGGCCGCGGTCGCGGGCGTCAGCCAGTTGAGCAGCACCCCGTCGGCGTCGATCGCCGACAGCCGCCGCATCTTCGGCCCGAGGGCGCCCACGACGATGCGTGCGTCGGTGCGGGCGCGGAGCGCCCCGATGCCGGAGCGCACGAGCGCCAGTTGTCCGGTCGGCGCCGACCCCGAGCCGATCCCGAGGGTCAGCCGTTCGGCGGGGATGCCGTCGAGGTCGAGCGTGTCGGCCGGGCGCCGGTCGAGCGGGATGACGCCCGTCGCGACCTCGAGGGTCGTGGTCGCGGCGGCCGCGGCGCGGAGCGCCGAGAGCGAGTCGGTGCCCGGGAGGTCGTTGACCCACAGGGTGCGGAACCCGAGCCGTTCGACACGCGGCGCGAGCGCCCGCACGTCGTCGACGGGCGTCTTCGCGTTCAGCCCGATCGAGACGGGCGCGGCTCCGGCGATCATCGCGTCACGCTCGCCCTCGTCGCCCGGTGCGGCTCAGCCCGCGTACGATCCGACGAGCCGCACGGCTCCGCCGTCGACGCCCTTGGCGCCCTGCTCGAACGCCTCGCGCCCTGAGCCCGACGAAGGAAGCGCCGATGTCGACACCGTGCCGACCTGCCACGCGGGCAGGCCGAGCCCGGCGAGCGCAGCGATCGCGGCGGTCGCGGCGGATGCCGAGACGACGGCGAAGAAGCCGACGCCGAGGTTCCACGTGCCCTCGGTCGATTCGAGGGTCGTGCCCGCGAGGTCGTTGAGCACGCGGAACACGGGCGCGGGCGACCACGTCGAGCGGTCGACCTCGGCCCACGAGCCGCGCGGCAGGACGCGAGCGAGGTTCGCCGCGAGGCCGCCGCCCGTCACGTGCGAGAGCGCGTGCACCGACGTGCCGACGCCCTCGGTCTCGAGGAGCTTCACGAGGGGCCCCGTGTAGAGCCGCGTCGGCTCGAGGAGCGCCTGGCCCCACGACGTGCCGAGGTCTGCCGAGACATCCGTGTATCGAATGCCCTTCTGCGACAGGATGTGCCGGACGAGCGAATAGCCGTTCGAGTGCAGTCCCGACGACTCGATCGCGAGGATCGCATCGCCGTCTTCGACCTTCTCGGCGCCGAGCACACGGCTCGCCTCGACGACGCCCGTCGCCGCACCCGCGACGTCGTAGTCGTCGGCGCCCATGAGGCCCGGGTGCTCGGCCGTCTCGCCGCCGACGAGCGCCGTGCCCGTCTCGGCGCACGCGCGCGCGATGCCCGTGACGATCGCCGCGATGCGGTCGGGCACGACCTTGCCGCACGCGATGTAGTCGGTCATGAAGAGCGGCTTCGCCCCGACCACGACGATGTCGTCGACGACCATGCCGACGAGGTCTTGGCCGATTGTGTCGTGGATGTCGAGCGCCTGCGCGATCGCGATCTTCGTGCCGACGCCGTCGGTCGAGGTCGCAAGCAGCGGACGCTCGTAGCCCTTCAGGGCCGAGACGTCGAAGAGGCCCGCGAAGCCGCCGACCCCGCCGAGCACGCTCGGCCCGTGGGTCGCGGCGACCGCCTCTTTCATGAGTTCGACGGCGAGGTCGCCGGCGGCGGTGTCGACTCCGGCCGCGGCATAGGACGAGTTGGCGCTCACCCGTCAAGGGTACCCGGCGAAACGTCCGCGTTCCTCCGGGCGAAGCGTGCGCTCCGGCGTAGAATCCGAGCATGTCCGGGGGGACGCCGTCGTGGGTGATTCGAGAGAACGCGAGTCAGCCGGTGCTGCTCGCCCTGTATCTGCGTGAGGCGCTCGGCATCGCCTCACCGGTCGATCTGCCGCATCTGCGCGACATCGGGCCCGTCGGCCCGCCGCGGTCGACCGATCTGCAAGACGCCATCGAACGGCAATGGCGCGCGTGGTGGGCGATGACGGTCGAACCCGAGGCGCATCCGTCGCCCGTGCCGCTCGAGCTGCTCGACGCGTACGGCACCGAGATCGCGCTCCCCACGTCGGGTGCCGAAGAGCTCGCGGCGGCCCTCGGCCCGCACGCCGAGGCATCCAGAGCCTGGGCCCAATGGGCCCACGACACCTACCGCACCGTGTCGGCGACCCGTCGCGGCGACTCGTACCGCGCCTACGCGGGCACGATCGCCGAGCACGAACGCGAGGTCGGGCGCCGCGCGCACTCATTCGAGCTCAACGTCGAGGTCGTGCCGCTCGTCGAGCCCGGCGTCTGGTGGATCGGCAGCATGACGGTCGCCGTCACCGACTCCCTCCGGGCCGACGCCGCGGCGTTCGACGAGGCGATCCACCCGATCATCGCGGAGCTCGCGTAGGCGGTCGGCAACCCAGGGGCGGATGCCTCGTGGCACACTCGAACGCATGAGCATCTGGTTCGTCGAGCCCGACGTCGAGTACGCGGCCTCCCGCAACACCGAGACCGCCGTGCGCGCGCTCGGCATCGAGATCACCGGGTCGACCGACGACTCCCTCTTCGGACGCATGCCCGTCGACGGGCGCACGCGCCAGCCGGGCGGCGTGCTGCACGGCGGAGCATCCGTCGTCCTCGCCGAAACCCTCGCGAGCTGGGGCGCGAGCTTCACGGTCGATCCCGAGAAGTTCTACTGCGTCGGCATGGAGATCAACGCCAACCACGTGCGACCCGTCGCCGACGGCTGGGTCACGGGCACCGCGACGCCGCTCAGCCGCGGCCGCACGACGCAGGTGTGGGACATCCGCATCACCGACGACCAGGGGCGTCTCGTGTGCGTGTCGCGCTGCACGATGGCGATCCTCGCGAAGCCCTCTCAGTACTGAGACGCGACCGCGTCGACCGCGTCGGCCAGCGCACCGATCGCGGCCTCGAAGCGGTGCTCGCGCGGCGCTCCGATCCCCACGACGATCGCGGGCGCGGCGGCTCCGACGCTCCCGTCGGCGGCGTAGTCGGCGAGTCCCAGCGTGCGAACGCCTCGCGCGGACGCCTCGGCGACGACCCGTGCTTCGGAGACCCCGCGCGGGAGTTCGAGCAGACACTGGATGCCCGCGGCGAGCCCCGACACGCGAGCGTCCGGCAGCCGCTCCGCGACGACCGCCTCGAATCGTTCGCGGCGGGCGCGGTATCGGGCGCGAAGGCCTCGCACGCTGCGGTCGTACGCGCCCGACGCGAGGAATTCGGCGAGCGCGAGCTGCGAGAGCGCGTCGGTCGAGGCGCCGAGGCGCCGCCGTGCCGCGAGCACGGGGGCGCGGAGCGCGTCGGGTAGAACCCCCACGCGAGGCCCAGCGCGGGTGAGAGCGCCTTGCTCGCCGTGCCGCCGTAGACGGTGTGCTCGGGCGCGTGCGGTTGGAACGCGCCGATGCTGCGGCCGTCGAAGCGGAACTCGCCGTCGTAGTCGTCCTCGACGATGAAGCCGCCCGTGCGGTGCGCCCAGTCGGCGAGCGCGGCGCGGCGCGGCCGCGACAGGGGGACCCCGGTCGGGAACTGGTGCGCGGGCGTGAGGAGCACCGCGTCGACGGGCGGCGTCCTGGCGTCGAGCAGGTCGACGCGGGCGCCGTCGGCGTCGAGCGGCAGGCTGACGAGCTCGAGTCCGGCAGCCTTCAGGATGTCCCGGTGCGACGCGTGCCCGTACGCCTCGACCGCGATGCGGTGCGAGCCGAGGTCGACGAGCGCCCGGCCCACGAGGGCGAGCAGGTCGCCGAATCCTCGGGTCACGACGACGTCGGCCGCGCCCGCGTCCACGCCGCGCGTGCGCGCGAGGTACTCGGCGAGCCGCTCGCGGAGTTCGTGGACGCCCTCGGGGGCTCCATATCCCAGGACGTCCGACGGCGGCCGGGCGAGTGCCCGCCGCACGGCCTCAGCCCAGGCCGATCGCGGGAACGTCGAGCCGTCGGGAATGCCGCCGCGGAGGTCGAGGTCGAACCGCGTCGACCGATCCGCCGGCGTTGACGTTCGCGGCGACGGCCGCTCCCGCACCCACGTGCCCGCGCCGACGCGCGCGTCGAGGCGGCCCTCGGCGACGAGGCGACCGTAGACCTCGGCGACCGTGTTGCGTGCGACGCCGAGGTCGTTCGCGAGCGTACGGCTCGGCGGCAACCGCAGTCCTGCGGGGAGCCGGCCGTCATCGACCGCCGCACGCAGGGTCTCCTCGAGCGACGCGGCCTTCCGTCGCGGATCGAGGTCGACGAGAAGATCCAATCCAGAATTGGCCCAGACATCCGCCATGCCATTGGACGCTACCAGCGCCGCGCCCCGTTCCTACCGTGGAGCCATGACCATCACCGAGAATCCCCTCCAGGCCGCCCCCGAGATCCCCGTCGCACCCGCCCGCCGCCTCGACATCGACGGCGTCGCCCCGCGTTCGTCCGCGCCGTGACCGCCCTCGACGACGCCGCGATCGCCGAAGCCGACCGGGTCGGCATCGAACCGCTCCTCCGCGAACTCGTGCGCCTGCGCGCCTCGCAGCTCAACGGCTGCTCGTACTGCGTCGACCAGCACTCGCGCGACGCGCTCGCCGCCGGCGAGCACGACCAGCGCCTCTTCGCCGTCGCCGTGTGGCGCGAGTCGAACTTCTTCACCCCGCGCGAGCGCGCGGCGTTCGCCCTCACCGACGCCGTCACGCGGCTCTCCGAGACGCACGTGCCCGACGAGGTCTGGCACGAGGCATCCGCTCACTTCACCGACGACGAGCTGGCCGCCCTCCTCGCCCTCCTCGTCTCGATCAACGCCTGGAACGAACTGGCCGTCTCGACCCGCGGCTGGCGACCCAAGCTCCAGGCCTGACCCGCCTGATGAGCCGGCCAGGTGCCGGCGGGCCGCTCACCTGAGCGCCCGTCGGCACCCAGCCGGCTCACACGTGCGCGTGTGGGAGAATCGACGCGGCCCGATCGGGCCGAGCACCCACACCCACGAGGAGCCATCGCTCGCATGTGCGGCATCGTCGGCATCGTCTCAACTGAGCCCGTCAACCAGCAGATCTACGACAGCCTGCTCCTCCTGCAGCACCGCGGGCAGGATTCGACGGGCATCGCGACGGCCGCCGGCCCCGTCTTCCACATGGCGAAGGCGCGCGGGCAGGTCCGCGAGGCGTTCCGCACGCGCGACATGCGATCGCTGCTCGGCAACATCGGCCTCGGGCACGTGCGGTACACGACCAAGGGCGCCGCGGAGCGCGAAGAAGAGGCGCAGCCGTTCTACGTGAACGCGCCGTACGGCATCATCCTCGTCCACAACGGCAACCTCACGAACACACGCGAGCTCTCCGAAGACCTCTTCCGCATCGACCGCCGCCACGTCAACTCGACGAGCGACACCGAGATGCTTCTGAACGTGCTCGCGACCGAGCTGCAAGGCCAGATCGAGGGCCTGTCGCTCGACCCCGACCAGGTGTTCCGCGCCGTCTCCCAGGTGCACGAGCGCGTCGAGGGCTCGTACGCCGTCATCGCGCTCATCGCGGGCCACGGCCTGCTCGCGTTCCGCGACCCGTTCGGCATCCGCCCGCTCATCCTCGGCCGCCGCGAGCGCAACGGCAAAGACGAGTGGATGGTCGCGAGCGAGTCGCTCGTGCTCGAGAACGGCGACTACGAGATCGTCCGCGACGTCGAGCCCGGCGAGGCGATCTTCATCACGCTCGACGGCGAGCTCGTCTCGCGCCAGGTCGCGCGCAACCCGCGCCTCGTGCCGTGCTCGTTCGAGTACGTCTACCTCGCCCGCCCCGACTCGATCATGAACGGCATCTCGGTCTACGAGTCGCGGCTGCGCATGGGCGACCGCCTCGCGCAGACCGTCGCGAAGCACGTGCCGCTCGGCGACATCGACGTCGTCATGCCGATCCCCGACTCGTCGCGCCCGTCTGCCATGCAGGTCGCCCAGCAGCTCGGCATCGAGTACCGCGAGGGCTTCTACAAGAACCGCTACGTCGGCCGCACCTTCATCATGCCCGGCCAGGCGCAGCGCAAGAGCTCGGTGCGTCAGAAGCTCAACGCCATGGGAACCGAGTTCAAGGGCAAGAACATCCTCATCGTCGACGACTCGATCGTGCGCGGCACGACGTCGCAGCAGATCGTGCAGATGGCGCGCGACGCGGGCGCCAACAAGGTGACGTTCACCTCCGCCGCCCCGCCCGTGCGCTTCCCGCACGTATACGGCATCAACATGCCGAGCCGCCAAGAGCTCATCGCGCACGGCCGCACGATCCCCGAGGTCGCGGCAGAGCTCGGCGCCGACCACATGATCTACCAAGAGGTCGCCGACCTGCAGGCCGCGATCACCGAAGGCTCGTCGGTCACCGACCTCGACCTGTCGTGCTTCACGGGCGAATACGTCACGGGCACCGTCACCGAGGAGTACCTCGAGTGGGTGGAGCGGACGCAGCTCAGCTGAGTCTTCGAACCGAAGCGAACGGATGCCCCGTCGACGACGGCTCCCGCCGACGGGCGCTCTCCACAGCCCGCTGAGCGACATCCGGCAGTTTGGGTAGGTTGGAAGACCGTGGCCCGAGCGTCCGACGCGCGTCGCGGGAGGCCAGGGGAGGCAGCGGCATGACCGAACACATCAAGGTCGGGGGCGAGGGCATTTCGGCACTCGTCGACGAGTTGGCCCGC
Source organism: Agromyces protaetiae (assembly GCF_004135405.1). Lineage (NCBI taxonomy): Bacteria > Bacillati > Actinomycetota > Actinomycetes > Micrococcales > Microbacteriaceae > Agromyces > Agromyces protaetiae. The sequence goes on along the minus strand of NZ_CP035491.1, from coordinate 1,189,471 downwards.
GCGCACGGCGAGATGGGTCGCACGCTCGAAGACCTGCAGACCTCGCTCGATCAGCTGTCGACCCAGTGGAGCGGCGCAGCGCAGCACGCGTACGCACGGGCGCAGGAGCGGTGGAGCGTGTCCATGCAGCACCTGCACGACGAACTCGACCGCGCACGGCACAACACGCAACTCTCGAACGAGGCCTTCGCAGACGCCGCGCGGGCGACGCAGCGACTCTGGAGCGAGTGATGACCGAGAACCACCCCGTCGACCCGCGGCTGGTCGCGTTCCTCTCGAACGAACCCGATGCCTGGCTCGTGACCGACGAGACCGAGACGGTGCACGTCTCCGTCGGCGTCGACGGAACGCTCGCGACCCTCCGGCTGACTCCGTCGTGGTGGCGCCGCGTGCCGTCCGAGGAGGTCGGCTCGGTCATCCTCCGTCTGCGCGGGCAGAGCGCCGGCGCCCGCCTCCGCACGATCTCCGAGCTCGAAGACGATGCGGGCGCCGCGCCCGACGACGACGCGCCTCCCGCGCTCTTCCGCCCGCGTGACGCCGGCACCGAGAACCCGGCAGACCTCACCCGCCGTATGCACGACGTGCTGGCGGCATTCGCCGACCTCGATCGCTACCGACGTGAGGTGACGGCGGCAGCGACCGAAAGCGCCACGCTCACGAGCCCCTCGGGCAACGTGACCCTCGAACTCATCGGCGGGAGGCCGCGTCGACTCGCGATCGATCCCTACAACGTGCAGTTCACCTCCGAGCACGCGCTCGCCGCCGATATCGTCGAGCTCTTCCACCGCGCCGACCGGTGGTTCGCAGACCGCCGGCGCGCGGTCTTCGATGAACTGCCCGCCCTCGCCGACGTCGTTCGTTCGGTTCGCGGCCCCGGCCGCGGCTACTGACCGACAACAGCACCGCACCGATTCCCGACCACCAGAACACGGAGGAACGAGATGAGCTACGCGAGTTACGAGGCCGCGCTCAGAGACCTGAGCGCCGACGCCGTTGCGTGGGACGACCTCGCGGAGGCCTTCTCGGCCGTGAACACCATCCTCGAGGGCTGCGGACTCGCCCGAAGGGAGATGGACGGCGTCGGACACATGGTCGGAGCCGAAGGCAACTACAACTCGGCCCTCAGGACCTTCTCCGACCTGGCGGCGGCCGCGCCCGCCACGTTCACGACCATCGCCCAGAAGCTTCGGGACACCAAGCGCACCTACGAGAACGCCGACGGCTACGCGCAGTGGATGCTCGACCAAGGATGAGCGCGAACCAGAGGTCGATGACCCGGAGCACGAGGAGACGCCATGCATGACTTCGTCAACCCGACCGATGAGACCGCGTTCGCGGACCTGATCTCGAACATCAACAACGGCATCGCCGAAACGCAGAGCTCGCTCGACGAGTGCGCCAAGGACTACAACAACAGAAAAGACCACATCGACTGGTGGCACGCCTTCCTCGACTGGTTCGCCCGGCAGATGGAGAAGGTCGGGCAAGAGCTCGAGAAGGCGATCGCGAAGTTCGTGGAGTTCTGCGAGACGATCGCCGACTACATGAGCCCCGGGAACCCGTTCGCCATGTTCGCCAAGAGCAACGAGTGGGCGACGATCAAGCGGAAGATCACCTCGACGAAGTCGCTCGTGACGAGTGACTACCTCCGGGCCGACGACACGTGGAAGGGCGACCCCGGAGACGGCTACTCCGACCTCGCGGGCAGGCAGCGCATGGCGATGGACACGCTGGCCGGCTACACCGACTCGATGATCTCCTTCCTCTCCGACTACGGGACGAAGATCCTCGACGCCTGGATCGAGTTCGGAGCCACGCTCATCACGTACTTCCTCGACCAGATCGACGCGGGAGCATCGTTCATCACCGCCGACCCCCTCGAGTGGCTCGACGCGGTTCCGAAGATCGTGCAGCTCTGCACCAATCTGGCGCGGACCGCCGTCTCCCTGACCGAGCAGCTGGCCGGGAACTTCACGTCGTCGAACCGGATGTCCCTCCAACTCACTCAGGACATGTCGGACCTGAGCGGATTCCCGACCGGCTCCTGGCCGTCGGCGCAGATCGTATGAACATGTCGGGCGGCATCCGGCCGCGGAAGTCACGAACGCTGCTGGCGGCTGCCGCGACGATCGCGGTGTCGATCGGGCTGAGCGGGTGCAGCCCGGCCACCGACCCGGCGTCCGACTCGGCGCCGACGTTCGACCCGAAGCCTGCAGAACTGAGCGTCGAAACGGCGATCTCGAGGTTCTTCTCCTTCCTGTACGACGCCGGAAGCCCTGAGACCGCACTCGAGCGCACCGACCTCAACGTCGATCTCGCGAGCGACCTCGCCCTGTTCCTGACCGACGACGGGTACTTCAACGTCGAGGACCGCACGAAGCTCCTCGATGTCGAGGACATCTCGGTGACCTCCGACGGTGCGCGCGCGACCGCGACCGTGACCTACGAGGTCGCCGGGACCGAGGTCACGGCACCCATCGAACTCGTCCGCACCGACGAGCCGATGGCGAACACGCAACTCGTGGACTACGCGGTCGTGATCCCGACCGACGCCTTCGGCATCGACGCCACGGGCGCCGAGCTCCTCCCGCCCGACACCGTCTACACGATCGGCGAGTACGACGATGACGTGAGCGCGGTGTTCCGGGCGGCGGTCGGCTGGGCCGCCCCCGACGGCACCCTGCCCCGGATCCCGGCGTTCGGCGGCACGTACCCGCTCACGATCACCGTGCCGGGCGACGGCGGCTTCACCGACACGCTCGTGCTGAAGACGTCGACGTTCTACGGCGGCGACGGGACGGATGGCGTCCTCGAGGCGTTCGCCCACGCCCACGGGTTCTGAACCCGGAGGTTCCGACTCGGCGGACGCGGGAGCGCCCGCAAGCCGCGCGGCTACTCGACCGGGTGCGTGTTCTCGTGCGCGACGATCGCCTGGCCGCCGCGGCGTGAGAGCACGCGGTCGAAGACGAGCGCGACGGCCGCGCCGAACGCGGCTCCGATCGTGCCGAGGCCGAGGAGCAGGAAGCCGAACACCTGTCCGCGGTCGAACTGCGCGTTCTCGGGGAACGCGAACGTCAGGATGAGTGCGATGACCGCGCCGAGGGCGACGCCGAGGAGGATGAACCGGCCGTAGCGGGGAGCCCGCCGTACCGCGACGGTCTCGTCGACGGTGTCGGTCGCGAACTCGGGGGCAGCGGCTTCGGCCGAGACGGCGGATGCCTCGGGCTCGACGGGTTCGGACGATTCGGGGGTGCTCACCCCTCCATTGTCCCATCCCGTTCGAGCCCGAGGCATCCTCACCGGAACGCTCGGCCCGAGCAGGCCGCGCGGGTTACGCGGTCTTGTTGCGGGCGCGGCGCACGAGCACGAACGCGAGCGCCGCGAGCACGATCACGAGGAGCGCGATGCCGGCCCAGACGAGCCATGCGAGCGACGGCGCCGCGCTGATCGGCTCGACCGTCGGGGCGTCGTCATCGGCGGCTTCGACCGTCTCGGTGTCGGCGGCCGGCACGACGAGCGCGCAGTCCGCCGCGAGCGGCAGCGAGAAGGTCACCGGGTCGAGCGCTTCACCCTCGGGATAGGTGCCGAACGCTGCGGCGCCTTCGGCAGTGAGCACGGCAGGGATCGCGGTGCCCGTCACGCCGTCGTCGCCCGACTCGAAGCCGCTCGAGAGGTCGAGTTCGGCGAAGCGCACGCCCTTCGCCTCGATCGGCGCACCCTCCTGCGTCGTGCCGTGCACGTCGAGGGTGAGGAACACGTCGCCCGTGCCCGTGAAGTCGAGGCCGGGGTTCGCGATCGTCGTGTCGAGCGCGCCGTCGTGGCCCGTGAAGTGCACCGAGCCGGGGAAGACGACCGCGCCGCGGCCGGTCTTCGCGTCGTACGACCCCGTGCCTGCCGCGAAGGCGAAGACCGTGCCGTCGTCGGTCGCGCCGTCGGCCACCGTCCACGTGCCGTTCGCGATGCCGCTCTCGAGGTAGGTCAGGAACGACTTCTTGAACCCCCACGAGAGGGTTGCGGCGTCGACGGCACAGCGGTCTGCAGCGGCGACGGTGAACTGCACGCCCTTCGCGACCGAGCCCTGGAAGGTGAGCGTGTGCACGCCCGCCTCGAGGGTCGCGGGGATCGCGCCCGTCCACCTCACGACGCCCGAGGCGTCGGCGACGAGGTCGCGGGCGAGCACGACGGGCGTCGAGTAGACGACGACCTGGATCCCCGTCTCGCCGGGTGCGAAGCCGCCGACCGTGACGGTGACCTGCTCACCCGCGGCGAGCGCGGCGAGCGTCGGCGCGTCGAGCTCGACGCCCGTCGTCGCGGGCGGGGTCGCCGGGACCTCGCGCGGAGCGGCTGAGGCCGACGCCGTGACGACGGTGCCCGTGCTGCCGGCGGGGGCCGCTGCGGGCGAGCCGACGACGGCGGTCACCGGTGCGAGCTGCTGGCCCGCACCGTAGTAGCCCTCGAACGCCGAGACGCCCGACGCGAGCAGGGTCGTGGGGGCGCCCGCGAACCGGGTCGCGCCGCCGACGGAGCTCTTCGACGCGGCACCGAGATCGACGCGGGCGAGGTCGACGCGGCTGCCGTCGACCGACACGTTGAGCACGCCCTCGGTCGCCGAGACGACGCGGAGGGTCGGGTTCGCGAACGTCAGGTCGAGCGCGCCCGCGTGACCCGTGAAGCGCACCGCGCCCGAGTAGTCGGCGGAGCCGCGGCCGGTCGACTGGTCGAACGAGCCGCCCGACTGGCCGAACTGGAACACGCCGCCCGAGCGGGTCGCACCGCCCGAGACGCTCACCTGGCCCTTGGCGATCGAACCCGTGACGTAGTCGACGAACGAGTTCGACACGGCCCAGCTGAGCGAGCCGCCCGCGATGGGAGCGGGCGCCGGCGCCGGGTTCTGCGGGGTGGTCGGGCCGGTCGGGCCGGTCGGCGCGCCGCCGAACGTCAGGAGCGTCGCCGTCTCGAACGGGGCGTAGGTCGCGCCCGAGCCCGGGTAGGTGTAGACGCCGTAGCGGCCGTCCTTCAGCGCACCCGTGAACTCCGAGACATCCAGCGTCGTCTCGAACGTGCCGCCCGCGCCGATCTCGATCGCGCCGGCGGCCGCGCCGCCGACGGTCGCGACGTCGGCGGGGTTCAACGCCCACTTCTGCGTCGCGGTCTTGCGGTTGCCCGACGGGGCGCCCGCGCTCGGCTTCCAGTTCTCGGCGAACGAGCCGAACACGACGTATGCGCCGCCGAACTTGCCCGCGAGCGGGGGACGCTTGCCGTTCGTGTCGGCGCCCGACGGGAGGAAGCCGGCGCCGCGCACGGTCACGGTGTCGCCCTCGGCGTTCAGGCCCGTGGTCTTCGAGACCTGCACGGCGGGCGCGAACGAGACGGGCGTGTAGGTCTCGAACGTCGGCTCCTTGGCGCCGCCCCCCGGGTAGGTGTAGACGCCGTAGCGCCCGTCGGCGAGCATCTTGGCGTACGTCGCGGCGACCTTGAGCTGCGTCGTGAAGGTGCCGTTGTCGGCGATCGCGATGCCGCCCGCTGTCGGGCCGCCGATCGCGGGGATGTCGGCCGCGTGCACGCCCCACTTGACGTCACCCGTCGGCCGAGCGGTCGCGGCGACGCCGGCGCTCGGCTTCCAGTTCTCGGCGAACGCGCCGAACGCGACGTACGCGCCGCTGAACTTGCCGGCGAGCGGCGGGCGGGAGCCGATGGTCGCGGCGGTCGGGGTGAAGCCGACGCCGTTGACGGTCACGGTGTCGTCGAACGGGTCGAGGCCGGCGGTGCGGTCGACGAACACGGCGGGGGCGAACGCGATGGGCTCGAACGTCTCGAACGAGGGCGCCTTCGCGCCGCCGCCCGGGTAGGTGTAGATGCCGAAGTGACCGTCGGCGAGCGCCTTCGCGGCGTCGTACGAGAGCGTGAGCGTGGTCTCGAACGTGCCGTCCTCGTTCACGACGAAACCGCCCTTGGACGGGCCGCCGATCTTCGCGAGGTCTTCGGCGTGCACGCCCCACTTGACGTCGACGGTCGGGCGCGCGGTGCTCGGCGCACCCGTGCTCGGCTTCCAGTTCACGTCGAACGCGCCGAAGGCGACATAGACGCCGCCGAACTTGCCCGCGATCGGCGGGCGGGCCGAGGTCGTGTCGGCGCCGGGCACGAAGCCCGAGCCCGTGACGGTGACGGTCTCGCCGTGGGCGTCGAGGCCGAAGGTCTTCGAGACCGTGATCGTCGGGGTGGCGGAGGGGGCCTCGGCCTCGGCGGCTTCGGCGGCGACGCCGGGAACGCTCGGCACGCCGACGGCCACGGCCGGCGCGAATCCGGATGCCTCGGGCTCGCCCTCTGCGGTCGCCGCGCCTTCCTCGCTCGCTTCGGGCGCTTCGGGTGTCTCGTCGAGGGTCGCTCCGTCGCCTGGCGCTTCGTCGCCGGTCGCTTCGTCGGCGGGCGCTTCCTCCGCGCCTGCCGCGTCTGCGGGCGCTCCGACCGATGCGACGGCGGCGTCGGGCGACGCGATCTCGTCGGCGATCGCGGGCCCGACCGTCGAGAGCGAGCCGCCGAAGGCGACCGCGAGGGTGACGAGCCCGGCGAGCAGGGCTCTGAGTGGGCGAGAGGGCGGGTTCGACGGAGTCTTCACGACGCGGTCCTTCTGGGCATGGGGGTGCCGGCGCGATCGCGGCGGCAGGCGACGGGTGAGAGAGCCGCACCACCGCTCGGGAACGCGTAGTGAGGTGAGGCTTGCCTAAGAACTTAGCATGATCGGCAGCAGTCCTTCGAGGCTCGCGCGCTGCCCCGACGCGTGCACGCGCCCGCTCGCTCTCGCGTCCGACCACGACACGGATCCCGTCGCGAGCGCGAGCCAGGTCGAGGCATCCGTCTCGATGACGTTGGGCGGCGTGCCGCGCGTGTGCTTGGGACCCTCGATGCACTGCACGGCGCCGAAGGGCGGCACGCGCACCTCGACGGTGCCGCCGGGCGCGAGTTCGGCGAGGCGCTGCAGCGTCCAGCGCACGGCGAGCGCGAGGGTCGCACGATCGACGGATGCCTCGTGGTCGCCTCCCGCGACCGTCGCCCGCCACTCGGCGACCGCGGCCGCGCCTTCGCCGTCCGCGATCCGTGCCCGTGCCATGCATCCATCCTCTCCCACCCCTGTGACGCCGGGCGAAGCGGCGACGCACCCTCCGGTACCCTTGAGCGGTGCGCATCCTCGTCCTCGGTTCCGGTGCTCGCGAGCACGCGATCATCCTCTCCCTCCTCTCCGAAGAGGCCGGCCACGAGATCGTCGCCGCCCCCGGCAACGCCGGCATCGCGGCATCCCCCGTGTCGACCGAGCGCGGCAGCGTGACGACCGTCGCGCTCGACCAGAACGACGGCGCCGCCGTCGCCGGCTACGCGATCGAGCACAACGTCGACCTCGTCGTCGTCGGCCCCGAGGCGCCGCTCGTCGCGGGCGTCGCCGACGCCGTGCGCACCCGCGGCATCCCCGTCTTCGGCCCGGGCAAGGCCGCCGCGCAGCTCGAGGGGTCGAAGACCTTCGCGAAGCGCATCATGCAGGCCGCGGGCGTGCCGACGGGCGGCGCAGCCCTCGCCGACACGATCGCCGAGGTCGAGCGCACGCTCGACGAGTTCGGCGCCCCGTACGTCGTGAAGGCCGACGGCCTCGCCGCAGGCAAGGGCGTGCTCGTCACGAGCGACCGCGACGCCGCGATCGCGCACGCGGCGCACTACCTCGCCCGGGGCCCTGTGCTCATCGAGGAGTTCCTCGACGGACAAGAGATCTCGCTCTTCTTCCTCTCCGACGGCGACGACGTGCTGCCGCTCTCGCCGGCGCAAGACTTCAAGCGTCTGCTCGACGGCGACGCCGGCCCCAACACGGGCGGCATGGGCGCGTACTCGCCGCTGCCGTGGCTCGCCGACGCCGCCGACGGGCGAGGCGGCACGTTCGGCTCCGAGGCCGCGTTCGTCGACGAGGTCGCGCGCACGATCGCGCTGCCGACCGTGCGGCAGCTCGCCGAAGAGCAGACGCCGTTCATCGGCCTCCTCTACGCGGGGCTCATCCTCACGTCGAAGGGCCTCCGGGTCATCGAGTTCAACGCACGCTTCGGCGACCCCGAGACGCAGGTCGTGCTGCCGCGGCTCGCGACGCCGCTGTCGGGGCTGCTGCTGGCGGCGTCGACGGGCGAGCTCGGGCCGCTCCCCGCGCCCGAGTTCAATCCGGATGTCGCGGTGACGGTCGTGCTCGCAAGCGAGGGCTACCCCGAGGCGCCGGTCACGGGCCGCGTCATCGAGGGCCTCGACGACGCCGCGGCGGTCGCGGGCGTGCACGTCGCACATGCCGCGACGGCGCTCGGCGAGGCATCCGGGCCCGACGCGACCGACGCGCCGCTCGTCGCGACCGGCGGCCGCGTGCTCAACGTCGTCGCGACCGGCGAAGACTTCGCGGGCGCCCGCGCCCGCGCATACGACGCGCTCTCGCGCATCCGCCTCGAGGGCGGGCAGTACCGCACCGACATCGCGGCGCGCGTCGCGGGCTGACCCGGCCTACGCGGCGCTCGCGCTTTCGGTGCCGTCGACTGCGCCACGGGCGACCCCGCGACGCTTGCGCACGACGAGCACGATCGCGACGACGAGTCCCGCGATGACGACCGCGAGGGCGAGGAACGTCCACGGCACGGCCGCCTGACCCACCTCGATCGTCGACACGTCGAGTGCCCCGGCACCGAGCCCGACCCCTTCCGGGGCGACCGTGAGCGCGCCCGTGATCCAGCCGAGCACGGGCACGCCCGTGATCTCGCGGTGCACCTCGATCGTCGATCCGGGCAGCACCTCGGGCAGCTGCACGTCGGCGGCCGAGACCGCGAGGATGCCGAACGGCCCGGCGATGCGTGCCGCCTCGGTCGCCGTGACACGCGTGTTGCCCGTGTTCGAGAGCCGGTAGTCGACGACGAGCGTGCCCGTGCCGAACGGATTCCACGTGCCGTTGAAGCTCGTGCGCACGTCGGTCACGGTCGCAGCGGGTACGAGCTCGCCCGACACGCGCAGGTGCAGTCGGCTGCCGAGCCGCCGCTCGACGGCGATCGTGCCGGTGCCCGCGCCCGTCTCGGCGAGTGCCGTCACGAGTCCGGCGGAGTGGTCGCCCGGACGGGCGTCGGCGGGCACGTCGATGCGGAACGGCACCTCGGCGGCGGCGCCGGGCTCGAGGTGGACGGTGTCGGAGCCGGGAGCGATCCACGCTCCGGCGTCGACCGAGTCTGCGGCGTTCTGCAGGATGTCGATGTCGCCCGTCGGCGTCGTGAACGTGTCGGCGGCGTAGACCGCGAGATCCAGCGGCACGGTGCCCGTGTTGGTCACGAGCAGGGCGTCGTCGATGACGGCCCCCGGGTCGACGTCGTAGGTGAAGTTCGGGCGCCCGCTGCCGTTGGCGTTGTCGACCGTGCGGACGGTCCAGGCGACGTCGCCGGTCGCGGTCCCGGCGGTCTCGGCGGATGCCGCGGTCGTCACGTGCGAGACGGGCGAGACGGGTGAGCGCACAGCGGACGCACCCGGCGCACCCGCCGACTCGGCGACTGCGGCGGTCGGGGAGACGAACGCGGAAACGGCGAGCGCCGCAGCGACAACGGGCGTGACGGCTGCGGCGAGTACGGGGCGTGACCAGGAGCGGCGGGGCATTGCGGAGCTTTCGAGAGTGTGGAACAGGAACTGCGCGGGCTCGGCGCATCCGGGATGCGCCGAGCCCGCGCAGCGGGTCAGCTCAGCGCCGTGACGGTGAGCTTCGTCTTGTAGGCGCCCGGCGCGGTCGTCTTGGGGATGACGAGCTCGAGGTCGGCCCCGATCGTCGCGTTGCCCGCCGAGGTGCTCGTCGCGAGCACCGACGAGGTCGCGAGACCCGCGCCGCCGAGCTGCTTCGAGGTCACCACGGTGCCCGCGGTCACGCCGGCACCGGCGCCCGAGACGGCCGGCGTCCAGCCGAGGTACTCGCCGCTGAACGTCTTCGCGCCGTCGGCGAAGACGCCGACCTGGCCGGAGATGCTCCACGTGTACGCGGCCTTGCCGCCCGTGCGGGTGTCGGTCACGACGATGTCGTTGAGCTTGCCCGTCGCGCGGAAGACGTCGCCCTGCTGGGCGGCGGTGCCGAGGCTCACGGGAGTGGCGCTCGCGAACGCCCAGCCGAACTCACCCGTGGCGGGGTCGTCGACGACGGGAACCTCGACGCCGATCTCCTGCTCGTTCGGGTTCTCGGGCGTGACCGGAGGGGTCTCGAGCGTGTAGGCGACGTGGATCGGACGCGTGGGCTTGGCCGCATCGCGCGCGCCGCCCGACGAGTACCAGTAGCTCGACTGCCCGGTGAGCTGCTGGAAGTCGACGAAGCTCTGCGGGAACGAACCCCAGAACGCCTCGTTCTGCGTCGTCTTCGCGACCTGCGGGGTGCCCCCGACGACGTTCACCGAGACGCCGAGGAAGTCCGGCGTGACCGTGAAGCCCGTGTCGGAGACAGCCGCGCCTGTGATGTCGGCGAGGACGATCTGGGTGGGGGTGAGCGCCTCCCACTTGGTGAGGTCTTCCATGCTCGCGCCGTAGCCGCCCGCGGTCGCGGTGAGCTGCCCGTTGCCTTCGGCGTCGAGCGTGAGCACGGGGTCGGTGGCCGTCCAGTAGGTGTAGCCGCCGTAGAAGACGACCGTGAACGAACCGTCCCACTCGATCTCGACGTTGCCGTCGGCGTCGACCGTGCCGGTGCCGCCGTCGATGACGACCTCGGTGCCGGTGTTGGACGTGGGGCTGCCGACGTTGACAGCCTTGCCGTTGGCGTCGAGGCACTTGGTGGCCCAGGTCGGTGCGACGAGGGCGCCCGTGGCGTCGGGCTTGACGATCGAGACGTTTCCTTCGCTCGCCGAGTAGAAGCCGTCGGCCTGCGTCCAGGGGCGCGCGGAGCCGCTGTTGCCCGCCGCGCCCGCGCTCAGGAAGTTGCAGCCGCCCGCGTATGCGCCACTGCTCGCTTCGTTGGCGAAGCCCCAGCGAAGCTGCGCGCCGGTGAGTTCGCCCTCCTGGGCGGCCGCCGATGCGGGAGCGGTCGCGACGAGCGCGCCGCCGAGCGAGAGTGCCGCGACCGCAGCGACCGCGGCGAGGCGACGCAGGCGGGGGGCCTTCGTCGATGTTGCAGAGTCCACGTGTGGTTCCTTTCAGGTGGGGTTGACGCCACCCTATCTAAGTTAGGTAAGGCTTGCCTAATTAACTTGGCACTCAGCCTGCGCGCCGCCAGGGCACGATCGGCACGCCCGCGAGATACAGGGCGCACAGCACCGCCACGAGGGTCGCGAGCGTCGCGCCCGCGATGGGCAGGACGACGGATGCCCCGTCGCCGGCACCGATCGGCACGAGCGCGTCGCTCGACCGCAGCACGGTCGCGGACTCGCCCGTCGAGGGCAGCGGCACCTGCGCCGCCTGCTGGACCGCGGCTCCGGTCGCGGACGCCGGTCGGGTTCGGAGCGGGTTGCTGATCGACGATCCGCCGCCGGACCCCGACGACGGAGGCGCGGGCGGCACGATGGCGTTCGCGGCGTCATAGCTCACCCACAGCATGGTCGCGGGCTTCGCGCGGTCGCGTTGACCCCCGTCGTGAGCCAGTACCCCGTCTGCCCCGTGATCTTCTGGAACTGCACGAACGACGAGGGGAACGACCCCCACCACGCCGCGTTGTCGGTCGAGCGCACGACCTGTCCGCTGTCGGGCGGAGCCGTCACGCCGAGGTACTCGGGCACGATCGCGAAGCCGCCGTCGGCGATGCTCGCCCCGCGGAGCTCGGCGAGGACGATCGTGCGGGGAGCGATCGGCTCCCATTTCGACATGTCCTCCATGCTCGTCGCGTACCCGCTGCCCGTGGCCGTCAGCTGCCCGTTGCCGGCCGCGTCGAGACTCAGCACGGGGTTCGACGCGCTCCAGTACGTCATGCCGCCGTAGAAGACGACCGTGAACGACCCCGTCCACCTGATCTGCGCACCGCGCGCAGGGTCGAACGTGCCGACCCCGCCGTCGATGACGACCTGGTTGCCCGTCGTGCTCGTGAACGACGCCGCCGAGACGGGCGCCCCCGACGCGTCGAGACAGCGGTTCTCGAACGATGCGAGCCGCCACTCGCCCGCGGCGTCGGGCTTCTCGACCCGCACACTCCCCTCGGACGCCCGGTAGAAGCCGTCGGCGGCGGTCCAGACGCGTGCGCCGCCCGTGTCGCCCGCCTTGCCCGCGCTCAAGAAGTTGCAGCCGCCCGCGAACGCTCCCGAGCCGGCTTCGCCGTTGAGCCCCCAGCGCAGCTGCGCGTTCGTGATCGTGCGACCCGTCTCGGGCGATGCCGACGGCACGGTCACGACGATGTCGAGTCCGCCCGCACCGGCTCCGTCGTCGTCGGCCGCGAACGCCGCGCCGGCGGGCGCCAGCACGAGCCCGAGTGCGATCGCACCCGCCGCGAGCCTCTCGATCACCCGCGATCGGGTCACGAGCGGTCGCCACCCGTCGTCAGCACCTCGAACGGCACGGTCGGATCGGCGTCGCGAGAACCGATGACGGGCGGGTCGGGCAGGACCGCGGTGGATGCCGCCGCGGCCGCGGCCGAGACATCCGTCGCCGTGCGCCGCCTGCGGCGCTTGACCGCGCGAACGATCGCCGTCACGACGCTCGTGACGACGAGCGCCGCCGCGACGAGGATCGCGAGCGCGAGCACGAGGTAGGGCCATTGCTCCTCGGTCGCGGCGGGTGTCGCCGTCACGAGCCCTTCGGCGGCCGTCGTCGTGACATCCGCCGAGGCGACCGCGCCCGACGCGGCGCCCTCGAGCGTGAGCAGGTGCGTGCCCGCGCGCAGGTCGCTCGGCAGCGACAGCACGCCCGCGACCTCGCCGCCGGCGCCCGCCGTGAGCGGCCCGACCGCGGCGACGCCGTCGTCGAGCACCGCGACGACCTGCTCGCCGGGCGTGAACCCCTTGCCCGTGAACGCGAGCGCGCTGCCCGCCTCGGCCGTCTGGGGGCGCGTGCCCACCCGCACCTCACCGGGCGCCGCAGCGACCGGCGCGGGCGCCGCAGCCCCTCCGGCCGCCTCCCCCGACCCGGGAGCCGCGAACCGGATCGGCGTGAACGTCTCGTTGTTGGCGTTCTTCACGCCGTGGGCGCCGATCGTGATGATGCCGCACGTCTCTTCGCGGCAATCGACCTCGCTCGGCTCGCCGTTGCGGTCGAGCGACGTGAACGTCGCACCGGGGATGACCATGTCGACCGTGAACGACCCGTCGGCCGACATGATCGCCTGCGCCGCGGCCTCGGTGTCGCTTCCGGGGAACGACACGAACCGCTGGAAGCCCTGGTTGTCCTTCGACTCCGAGTCGGGCACGTACCGGTAGTCGCTGCCCGTCTGCCCGCCGTTGCTCGGCCGCCACGACCCGCTCGACGGGTTCTCGACCCACCCGAACAGCACGTAGACGCCGCCGAACCCCTTCGGGATCGACTGGAATCCGCTGCCCGAGATCGTCATCTCGGTCGCGTAGTCGGGGTCGGCGGTCGCCTGCCCCTGCGCGTTCGTCACGGTGATGGATGCCGCGGCCAACGCCGGAGCGGCCGCGAGCGGTGCCGCGACGAGGGCGGCTGCTGCGACCGCGGCGAGCGCGGTACGACGCAGGCGGATGCGGACGGCGTCAGGCATTCGGGGTTCCTTCCAGCAGTCGGGAGTGCGTGCGCACGGGCACGACGACGAGGGCGCCCGAGGCGAGGCGTTCGACCTCGACGGGGTGGCCGTAGACACGCGAGACGAGCTCGCTCGTGAGCACGACGTCGGGGGCATCGGCCGCAATGATGCGGCCGCCGTCGAGCAGGGCGATGCGGTCGGCGTACGCCGCCGCGAGGTTGAGGTCGTGGAGGACGACGACCGCCGCCCCGCCGCCGTCGGCGTGGGCGCGCATGACCGAGAGCACGCGCTCCTGATGGCGGATGTCGAGACTCGCCGTCGGCTCGTCGAGGAGCGCGACCCGGCACGCTTGCGCACGCGAGCGCGCGAAGGCGACGCGTGCGGTCTCCCCACCCGAGAGGGCGGTCGCCGAGCGCGAGGCGAAGGCTTCGACGTCGCCGTCGCGCATCGCGGATGCCACGAGTGCGTCGTCTTCGGATGCCTCGGGCGTGCGCCGCCACGGCGCCCGACCCATGCGTACGACCTCGACGACGGGGTAGCCGAAGGCGAGCGCGTTCTGCTGGAGGAGCACCGAGCGCTCGCGCGCGAGCTCGCCCGCGTGTCTTCCGCGGAGGGGGCGTCCGCCGAGTTCGACGTGCCCCTCGTCGGGCGCCTCGTCGCCCGCGAGGAGCGCGAGGAGGGTCGACTTGCCGGCGCCGTTCGGGCCGACGAGCGCGACGATCTCGCCCGCGTGCAGGTCGAGGTCGACGCCCGCGAGCACGGAACGACCCTCACGCGAGAACGAGACGCCGCGCGCCGCGAGCACGGGGGCGGCGACCACGGTTCCGCCGACCACGGGCGCCGTGCCTTCGCCCGCGCTCATGCCCAGCCTCCCGCCGACCGGCGCGCCCGGCGCAAGAGCCAGAAGAAGAAGGGACCGCCGACGAGCGCCGTGAGCATGCCGATCGGCAGCTCGGCGTACGGCACGGCCGTGCGGGCGAGGAGGTCGGCCGCCGACAGCAGCACGGCGCCGCCGAGGGCGCTCGTGAGCACGAGCGCGCGGTGCGCGGGGCCGAGCACCATTCGCATGAGGTGGGGCACGACGAGCCCGACGAAGCCGATGATGCCGCACATCGCGACGGCCGCACTCGTCAGCACGGCGACGACGACGATCGCCGTGATCCGCACGCGTTCGACGCGCACGCCGAGGTGCTCGGCTTGCCGCTCACCGAGCGCGAGGAGATCGAGCGGGCGCGCGAGGGCGACACACGCGACGATGCCCGCGACGGCGAGCGGCAGCACGATGACGACGTCCTGCCAGCGCGAGCCGTTGAGCGAGCCGAGCTGCCAGAACACGATCTGCTCGCGCTGCTGGGTCGTGCCGAGGAAGGTCAGGAGGGCGATCGCCGCGCCGCCGACGGCGTTGACGGCGATACCCGTGAGCACGAGGGTGACGACCTCGGTGCGGCCGCCGGCGCGCGAGGAGCCGTAGACGACGAACGTCGCGATGAGCCCGCCGACGAAGGCCATGACCGCCGCGGTGAGCGGGCCCGCGAAGCTCCAGCCGAACACGATGACGGCGCACGCGCCGACCGCCGCGCCCGACGAGACCCCGACGATGCCGGGCTCGGCGAGCGGATTGCGGAACACGCCCTGCATCACCGCGCCCGCCGCGGCGAGCGCGGCCCCCACGAGCACTGTGAGCACGACGCGCGGGAAGCGGATGAGCCACAGCGTCGCCTCTGCCGCCGGGTGCTGCGGCGTTGCGAGCACGGGCAGTTCGAGCCAGTGGAGGCCGGCGCCGCCGACGGCGCGGTTCCACGCCTGCGCGAGCGAGCCGAGCACTTCGTCGAGCGGGATCTGCAGCTGACCGGTCGTCGCCGAGACGAGCACGGCGACCACGAGCGCCGCGACGAGGGCCGCGGTCACGAGGGTGACGCGAGACATCCGCCTCCTCGCCGTCCGTTCGCCGGTCTCGCCGACCTTGCCCGCCTCGCCCGTCCCGAGCACCTCGGGCGCGGTCGCCTGGGCGCTCACGACGCGGCGTCCGGCGCGTAGATCGCGACCGCGAGCGCTTCGAGCACGGCAGCCGTCTGCGGCCCGAAGCTCAGGATCTGGGTGTCGTCCATGTCGACGATGCGGCGGTGCTTGCCGGCCTCGGTCTGGGCGACGGCAGGCACGTGCTCGAGGAGCCCGTCGACGCCGTCGACCGATTCGAGGCCCTTCGTCATCATGAGGATGAGGTCGGGGTCGGCCGCGATGAGTCCTTCGTCGGTGATGGGGCGCATGCCCTGCCAGCCGATCTCGGTCGCGACGTCGATGCCGCCGAGGGCATCGATGAGGCTGTCGACGCCCGAGCCCTCGCCGAACATGTAGTAGACGCCGGCCTGGCCGCGGACGTAGAGGAACGCCATCCGGAGCCGCCCGTCGGGGGATTTCGGGGTGATCCCGGCGATCTTGGCGAGCGTCTCGTCGACCGTGGCCGTCGTGCGCTCGACGAGCTTCGCGCCGCGGTCGGGCACGCCGAGGGCGGCCGCGACCTCGTCGACGAGGGTCGGGATGCCGTCGATCGAGCGGTGCGGGTCGACGACGACGACGGGCACGCCCGCGTCGCGCATCTGGAGGATGACGTCCCACGGGCCGAGGCTCGTGTCGGTGATGATGAGGGTCGGCGCGAGCGAGAGGATCGCCTCGGCATTGAGGTCGTGGCCGTTCTCGGTGACGAGCGGCCGGTCGGCGATCTCGGGGTAGCCGCTCGAGATGTCGCGGCCGACGACCTGGTCGCCGAATCCGAGCTCGAAGACGACGCGCGAGAGCGAGCCGTAGATGTCGAGGGCGAGGATGCGCGAGGTGTCGTCGACGGTGACGCTCGTGCCCTGCGTGTCGACGACCGTCGCGGGCAGCTGCTGCTTGCCGTCGGTGATGGGGTGGATCGCCGAGTCGGCCGGCACGGCCGTCGAGGGGCCTTCCCACTCGAGCGGGTTCGCGACGGGCGTGACGTCGTCGATCGACGGCGTGACGGGTCCGGCGCCGCCCGTCACGGCGCTCGAGGACGAGCATCCGGCGAGGGCCGCGGCCGCGGCGAGGGCGACGACGACGAGCAGTGGGCGGCGGGCGACTCCGCGCATGTGGAACCTTTCGAGGGGGTGCGCCCGGCCCGCAGCGGGGGCACGTCACCACGTGAACGCGGGCCGGATCAAGGTAAGGCTAACCTAATTCGGCGAAGGGTGCGAAGGCGGCCGGATGGGACATCCGTAGACTTGGGCCCGTGAACGACGAGACCGAATACCCCGGCTGGACGCACGTCTACTCGGGCAAGGTGCGCGACCTCTACGTGCCGACCGCCCTCCTCGACGACGACGACTCGTGGACGGGCGATCCGCTCCACCTCTCGCCCGTCGTGCTCGTCGTCGCGAGCGACCGGGTGAGCGCGTTCGACCACGTGCTCGAGCCCGCGATCATAGGCAAGGGCGCGGTGCTCACCGAGCTCACCCGCTGGTGGTTCGATCAGTTCCCCGACGTGCCGAACCACCTCGCCTACGCCGAGGACGACCGCTACGAGCTGCCCCCGATCCCGGCCGGGATCGCCGACCGTGCGACCCTGTGCCGGACGCTCGACATGTTCCCGATCGAGTGCGTCGTGCGCGGCTACCTCACGGGCAGCGGCTTCAAGGAGTACCAGGCGACGGGCGCGATCGGCGGCCTCGTGCTGCCCGAGGGCCTCCAGAACGGCGACCGCCTGCCCGGACCGATCTACACGCCCGCGTGGAAGGCGCCCATGGGCGAGCACGACGAGAACATCTCGTACGAGCGCACGGTCGAGCTCGTCGGCGAGGTCGTCGCCGAGCAGCTCCGCGAGCTGTCGCTCGACGTGTTCCGCCGCGCGCAAGAGGTCGCCGAGGCGCGCGGGGTGCTCCTCGCCGACACGAAGTTCGAGTTCGGCGCCGACCGCGAGACGGGCATCGTGACGCTCGCCGACGAGGTGCTCACGAGCGACTCGAGCCGGTACTGGGACATCGAGGCCTACGCGCGCACCGATGCGCCGCTCGACGAGCGGCTCGCGAGCTTCGACAAGCAGATCGTGCGCAACTGGCTCGCCGCCAATTGGGATCAGGATGTCTCGGAGCGGCCGCCTGCGCTCCCCGCCGACGTCGTCGACCGCACCTTCGCCCGCTACCGCGAGCTCCTCGACCGCCTCACGGGCGACGCCGTGTAGCGAGCCCATGGCCGGTCGCCGCACGGGTCGGATCCCGGGTCGCACCACCGTCTCGACCACTCGGGTCGAGTTCTTCACCGACGGAGTGTTCGCGATCGCGGCGACGCTCCTCGTGCTCGAACTGACGACGCACGCGATCGGCGAGGTGTCCTCGAGCGGCGCACTGTGGAGCGCCCTCGTCGGGATGACCGACCAGTTCATCTCGTTCACGGTGAGCTTCCTGCTCCTGTGCCTGCTCTGGTACCGGCATGTGCAGCAGTTCGAGGCGATCGCGCGCCTCGACCTCGGGTCGGTGTGGCTCAACAGCCTCCGGCTGCTGTTCGTCGTGCTCATCCCGTTCACGACGTCGATCAACAGCGAGTACACGGGCATCTGGCTCGGCCGGATGCTGCTGCCGCTGAACTACTTCTTCGCACTGCTGTTCAGCCTGCTGTTCTGGGTGGTCGCGTCGCGCCCGGCGGCAGGGCTGCTGAAGGCGGACGTCACGACCGACGAGGTGCAGCGTGCGACGGTCACGGCGGCGTACCGGCTGGGGATCGGTGCGGTCGCGGTCGTACTGTCGCCGTGGATCGGGTCGTGGGCGTTCCTGGGGTTCGCGTTCGATCCGGTGATCGCGCGGTTCGTGTTCGGGGCGCGGACGAGGCATCCGGATGTCTCGAAGCGTCCCGATGATCCGAAGTATCCGGATGCCTCGGATGGCGCTCCCAGCCCGCCTGAGGCATAATAGTTGTCATGACAACCAATGACCGTCCCGCGACCGGACTCCTCGCCGCCGACACCGGCATGGGCGCCGTCACGCTCCGCGTGGCCGACCTCGACGCGATGATCCGCTACTACCGCGACGGCGTCACCCTCGAACTCCAGAGCCACGAAGGCCCCATCGCGGTCCTCGGCCGCGGCACGACGCCGCTCGTCATCCTCCAGCACGCCCCAGAGCTCAAGCACGCCTCGGCACGCCAGGCCGGGCTCTTCCACACCGCCATCCTCTTCGACACCCGCGAAGCCCTCGCGACGGCGATCTTCTCGGTCGCCTCCCGCTACCCCGGCACCTTCACGGGCAGCGCCGACCACCTCGTGAGCGAGGCGTTCTACTTCACCGACCCCGAGGGCAACGGCGTCGAGCTCTACTTCGACCGCGACCGCTCGGCGTGGAGCTGGACCCACGGGCAGATCGAGATGGCGACGATCTTCCTCGACCCCAACGGCTACCTCCGCGACCACTTGACCGAGGCGGGCGTCGCGTCGGCGCAGGCCGACCCCGCGACCGCGCGCCGCGTCGGCGACGCCGTCGTCGGGCACGTGCACCTGTCGGTCGGGGACATCCCGAGCGCCCGCGAGTTCTACGTGAACCGGCTGGGCTTCGAGACGACGGCCGACTCGTGGCCCGGCGCGCTCTTCGTTTCGGCGGGCGGATACCACCACCACGTGGCGATGAACACGTGGAACAGCGCGGGCGCGGGCAAGCGTCAGCTCGCCCTCGGACTCGGCAAGGTCGAGATCGTCGTGCCGACCGCCGACGACCTCGGCGCCCTCGGCGAGCGCATGCGGCACTACGACGTCGACACGCGCGACGACGGCCGCGCGCTCGCGTTCGACGACCCGTGGTCGAACCTCGTCGAGGTGCGCGCGGCAGCCAGAACCCTTCCGGTGGTCGAGTAGCGACGAAGGAGCGTATCGAGACCGCTTCAGCTGAGCTTGCGGTGCGTCATCTCGACGAAGTCGTCGAACGCCTGCGAGTCGACGGGCAGCGGCGTGAGGTCGGGGCGCTGACGCAGCCCGTCGAGCACGATCGAGAGCTGCCGCTCGCGGAACGGGAGGTACTCGTCGCCGTAACGGCCGAGCGAGCCGAGCATGTCGACGAGGACGTTGAGGTCGACGGCGTTGACGTCGGCGCGGAGCGCGCCCTCGGCCTTCGCACGGTCGAGGATCAGGTTGATCGAGTCCTCGAACTGCACGTCGGGCCGTCCCTCGGGGTCGTTCTCGGCGACGCGGCGCATGAGGTCGGGCAGGTAGGGGATCGAGGCCACCCACGCCGACAGCTTGTCGACGAACTGCACGATCGCGTCCCAGCCCGTCTCGGCGGCGAGCACCTCGACCTCGAAGTCCTGCAGCTGGCCGACGGCGTCGACGTAGAGCTCGCGGTGGAGGGCTTCGCGCGTCGCGAAATGGCGGTAGACGGTGCCGGCGCCGACGCCGGCACGGGTGGCGAGCTCGTCGAGGGGGGCGTCGATGCCTCGTTCCGCGAACAGCCGCTTGGCTTCGGCCAGCAGACGCTCGTGATTGCGACGGGCATCTCGTCGGGTCGAGGTCGCAGAACTCATCCGTCGAGAATACTCTGCGGAAGCGCTCTGCTGCCGAGGGTTGCTCATATGCGCAGAAGAGGAAGTTCGGAGATCTGTATCCGAATCGCCCCGGAATTCCGCGGAAGTGAGCGCCTGTCCCCTTCCGCGTAGGCTGGGCTCCGTGGCGGACAGCGACGGCGTGACCGAGATCCCGACTCAAGACACCCGCGACGAGACCGGCGACGAGCCGGGCGTCAGCGACAACACGCGCCGCATCGAGGCATCCGTCGTCACCGACTTCTCGGATCGCATGAGCTACGGCGGCTACCTCGACCTCGACACCCTGCTCGCGGCGCAGCGGCCCATCTCGCGGCCCGAGCACCACGACGAGCTGCTGTTCATCGTGCAGCACCAGACGACCGAGCTGTGGCTCAAGCTCGTGCTGCACGAGCTGTCGACGGCATGCGAGCTGCTGCGCGAGGACGAACTCGCCCCCGCGCTCAAGTGCATCGCGCGCGTCAAGCACATCCAGCGCACGCTCACCGAGCAGTGGTCGGTGCTCGCGACGCTCACGCCGACCGAGTACGGGCAGTTCCGGCACGTGCTCGGCAACGCGAGCGGGTTCCAGTCGTGGCAGTACCGCGCGGTCGAGTTCGTGCTCGGCAACAAGAACGCCAAGATGCTGAAGGTCTTCGAGTCGGATGCCGCAGCCACCGCCGCGCTCACGCGGGCCCTTGAAGAGCCGAGCCTCTACGACGAGTTCCTGCGGCTGCTCGCGCGCGCCGGGTACCCGATTCCCGCCGACGTCCTCGAACGGGATGTCACGACGGCGTGGACCTTCCGGCAAGACCTCGTGCCGGTGTTCGCGGCGATCTACGCCGATACGGCCCAGCACTGGGCTGCGTACGAGACGTGCGAGGAGCTCGTCGACCTGGAGGACAACTTCCAGCTGTGGCGGTTCCGACATCTGAAGACCGTCGAGCGGATCATCGGCTTCAAGCGCGGCACGGGCGGGTCGAGCGGCGCCGCGTTCCTGCAGCGGGCGCTCGAGCTCACCTTCTTCCCCGAGCTGTACGCCGTGCGCACCGAGATGCCGGGATGAGCCGGATGCCTCCCGCCGACGCTCCTCGCAACGGTGCGCCCGACCTCGGGCCGCTCGCCCGCCGCGTGCGGCGCTCGCTCAACGGCGACCACCCCGGCGAGATCGGCACGATGCTGCCGCCGTTCATCGACCACCATGTGCACCTCATGCTCACGGGCGAGGGCGCGTTCGCGGGCGGCGGCATCGCGGGCGTCGTCGACCTCGGGGCTCCGCCCGAGCTCGTCGCGCGCGTCGCCGATCGGGGCGGGATGCCGCGGCTGCGCTTCGCGGGCGCGTTCCTGACCGCCGACGGCGGCTACCCGACGGGGCGCCCGTGGGCGGCCGAAGGCAGCGTCTGCGGCCTCGGCGCCGGCCACGATGCATCCGAAGCTCCCGACGCGGGCGACGCCGACCACCAGGGCCTCCCCGACGCGATCGTCGCCGCCGTCGAAGAACAGGTGCGATTCGGGGCATCCGTCGTCAAGGTCACGCTGCACGCCGATCACGGGCCGGTGCTCTCGCCCGCCGCCCTCGCCGAACTCGTCGCGACCGCGCACGCCCACGGCCTGCCCGTCGTCGCCCACGTCGAAGGCGCCGGCATGACGGCGCTCGCGCTCGACGCGGGCGTCTACGCCCTCGCCCACGTGCCGTTCACCGAAGCGCTCACCGCCCACGAGATCGCGCGCGCCGCCGCGGCCGGACAAGCCTGGATCTCGACCCTCTGGGTCAACGGGTACGGCGCGGGCGGCGAACAGTTCGACATCGCGTCCGACAACCTCCGGCGCTTCCGCGCCGCGGGCGGCCGGGTGCTCTACGGCACCGACCTCGGCAACGGGGAGCGACCGACGGGCCTCGACCCCGCCGAACTCGCCGCGCTCGCAGGCGTCGGGCTCGAGGCATCCGACCTCATCGCGGCGCTCGCCGACCCGTGGCCGCTCGCCGAGGCATCCGACTGGGCCTTCGGCGGCATCGCGACCTTCGTCGCGGGGCCGCCGCCCGCGACTCTCGACGACGTGCCCGGCTGGCTCGCGAGCGCGCGCGTGCTCGCGACCGAAGACCTGGAGGTGCTCGAACCATGAGCCTCGACCCGCTGCTCGCCTACGCCCGCCGCCAGGACCGCGCCGACGGGCTCGCCCACTACCGCGCGCGGTTCCAGGGCGCCGACTCCGACCTCGTCTACTTCGACGGCAACTCGCTCGGGCGGCCGCCCGTCGCGGCGATCGAGCGCATGCAGCGATTCATGGCCGAGGAGTGGGGCGGACGCCTCATCCGCGGGTGGGACGAATCGTGGCTGCGCATGCCGACCGAGATCGGCGATCGCATCGGCCGCGCCGTGATCTGGGCGAAGCCCGGCGAGACGACGATCGGCGACTCGACGACCGTGCTGCTCTACAAGCTCGCGCGCGCCGCCGTCGACGCGCAGGTCGAACGCGACCCCGCCCGCCGCGAGATCGTCGTCGACACCGACAACTTCCCGACCGACCGCTACGTGCTCGAGGGCATCGCGCGCGAGCGCGGGCTCGACCTGCGGTGGATCGACGCCGACACGTCGGCGGGCGTCCGTCCGGGCCAGCTTCGCGAAGCGGTCGGTCCGCAGACCGCGCTCGTCGTGCTCTCGCACGTCGCGTACCGGTCGGGGTTCATCGCGGATGCGCCCGAGCTCACGCGCATCGCCCACGACGCCGGTGCGCTCATCCTCTGGGACCTCTGTCACTCTGCCGGCTCGGTCGAGGTCAAGGCAGACGAGTGGGGCTTCGACCTCGCCGTCGGCTGCACGTACAAGTACCTCAACGGCGGGCCGGGGTCGCCCGCGTTCGCCTATGTGCGGAGCGACCTGCACACCGTGCTGCGCCAGCCCATCCAGGGATGGTTCGGCGCCGAGGCCCAATTCGACATGGGTCCCGACTACGAGCCCGTGCGAGGCATCCGTCGCTTCCTGTCGGGAACCTCGCCCATCCTCGCGATGCTGCCCATGGACGAGACCCTCGCGATGATCGAAGAGGTCGGCATGCCCGCGATCCGGGCGAAGTCGAAGGCGCTCACGGCGTACGCGATCGAACTGTGGGGCGAATGGCTCGCACCGCTCGGCGTGACGCTCGCCTCCCCGCCGACCCCGCCGAGCGCGGCGGACACGTGACGTTCCACCACGACGCCATGCGGGAGGTCACGGCCCGGCTCTGGCAGCGCGACGTCATCCCCGACTACCGCGACCCCGGGGGGCTCCGCATCGGCCTGTCACCGCTGTCGACGAGTTTCGAAGAGGTGCACCGAGGGTTGGATGCCACGCGGCAGGTCTTGCGCGACGTGCTCGCCGAGCGGGCGGGGCTCGGGTAGCCGCGCGCCTCCTCTCCTCTCCTCTCCTCTCGGAGCTCTACGGTGAGTTCTGCACACCGCGGCAGCGTGCGCAGCACCGTCACGTGCAGAACCCACCGCAGAGCGCAACGCCCGGCTGCTTCGCGCCGACGATCGCGAAACGGCCGCTCCGTCCGGGCGGTAGGGCGCCCGGCCGGAGCGGCCGTTCGGTTCGGTTCGGGTCCGCTCGCGGCTTACGCCGTGACGACCGACCCCGCGTTCGCGAGGCGCGCGCGGTGGTTGACGCGGTGGCCGATCCAGAGCCCGATCGCGATGAGGCCGGCGAGGAGGATGCCGAGGCCGAAGGGCAGGAGCGAGGGGACCGTGCCGCTCGCGCCGGCCTCGAGCTGGGCCGCGCCGTCGACGAGCTGGGCGGTGCCGTCGCTGAGGTCGCCCGAGCCGGCCGCGAGCTCGGCCGAGCCGTCGACGAGCGTGCCCGTGCCCTCGTTGAGGTCGGCGGCGCCCTTCGACAGCGTCGCGAGGCCCGAGGCGAGCGACGAGGCGCCCGCCGAGAGGGAGGTCGTGCCCGTGGCGAGGTTCGTCGCGCCGGCGCTGAGGTTGGCCGATCCCGACTGGAGGCTCTGGACGCCCGAGTTGAGGCTCCACGCGCCGTCGACGAGCGACTGCGTCTTGGTCGCGAGCGAGCCGGCGCCGGCGCTCAGCTCGCCGAGCTTGCCCTTGAGGAACTCGGCGCCGCCCGCGAGTGCAGGTGCGACAGGGTCGCTTGCCAGGTATTTCGTGCCGGGCCACTTGTCGCCGTCACCGGAGGCGAGGATGTTGAGTCCGCCGTACACGAGGCCGGCACCGGCCGACGCGTTGATGAGGCCCTGCGCGAGTTCACCGGCCTTGCTCGTCGGCGCGGCCATGCCGTCCACCTCCTGCTCGAGTCCGTTCGCGAGCGCCTGAATGGTCGCAACCGTCGTGGCGTCGGGCGCCTGCGTCGTGGAGAGACCCGCCACGAGCGCCTTGAGCATCTCTGCGTGTTCCTGAGCCTCGGTCGCCGTCTTTGCAAGCAGTGCGCCGTTCGCCGCGGCCGCCTTGACGTCGTCACTCGTGGCTGCCGCCGCGAGCTCGTCGTTGAGACTCTTCGCGCCGGGGATGAGCTGGTCGACGATGATGCCGTTCGCGCCGACCACACCTGCGGTGAAGTCTCCGGTCTTGGCCGCGAGGTCGGATGCGCCGGCCGCCGCGGCGTTCGCGCCGTCGGCGATCTTCAAGGCACCCTCGTCGTAGAGCTGCTGCGCACCGGCGGCGAGGTTCGCCGCGCCGTCTGCGGCGGAAAGCGCTCCCGCCGCGAGCGACTGCGCGCCGGCGTCGAGCGAGGCGGCGCCCGAGGCGGCGGAGGCGGAACCCGTGACGAGCTTGGTCGCGCCGTCGTTCGCGTCGGAGGCGCCCTTGTCGAGCTTGGCGGCACCGGCCGAGAGGTCTTCGGCACCGGCGGCGAGCTGCCCGGCGCCGTCCGAGACATCCTTCGATCCGTCGTCGACCTGGGTCGTTCCGGCGCTGAGCTTCGCTGCGCCGTCGGCGATCTTCGACGTCGTGACGACGTACAGGAAGACCATCGCGGCGAGGAGCGTGCTGAGCACGATCACGGCGATGCGCATGCCGAGGCCGTGCGCGTGGGTTGATCTCGTCATTGAGCACTCCAGTGGGTGGCCTGCGTGCAGGCGTGGTGAAGGGATGCCACGAGCTGTCGCTGTTCGCCGCGTCGGGTAATGGGGCGTTCTCGAATCTTGTTGTCGAAGAGTCAAGAAGACGCGCACTCGGGAGCGGAGCGAATGTAGCAGCGGGATGTCTCGCTGAAAGAAACCCGACGGAAGTTCGGTATTGACTCGCACACAACAAGCCGCTCCAGGCCGATCCGATTGTGGGATTCCTCCATAAATCTCGGAAGGATAACGCTGAACTCTGCATCGAAATCCCAGGTGGGGCCGCCCTTTCGATACCCCCGAACGAGGGGCGGCCCGCGCCCGGTAGAATCGAGGCATCCCCATCCCCCGACACCGGACGGAGAACCGAAGGTGCCCACCATCGTCGTCGACGTGATGCCCAAGGCCGAACTGCTCGACCCCCAGGGGAAGGCCGTCGCCGGCGCCCTCTCCCGCACCGGCCACGAGGGCATCACCGCCGTCCGCGTCGGCAAGCGCTTCGAGATCACCGTCGACGGGCCGATCGACGACGCCGTCAAGGCGAGCGTCCAGCAGATCGCCGAGGAGATCCTCTCCAACCAGGTGATCGAAGACGTCGTCGCGATCCACTACGAGCAGTCGAACGTCGAGCTCGCCGAGGCCGCCGCCGAGGGCGCCTCGCTCGAAGAGGGCTTCGGCGCCCCCGCCGGAGAGACGCACTGATGCGCATCGGCGTCGTCACCTTCCCGGGCTCGCTCGACGACCGCGACGCCCAGCGCGCCGTCCGCCTCGCGGGCGCCGAGCCCGTCGCGCTCTGGCACGGCTCGCACGACCTCGAGGGCGTCGACGCCCTCGTCCTGCCCGGCGGCTTCAGCTACGGCGATTACCTGCGCTGCGGCGCGATCGCCTCGCTCTCGCCGATCATGACCGAAGTCGTCGCGGCCGCGAACTCGGGGATGCCCGTGCTCGGCATCTGCAACGGCTTCCAGATGCTCGTCGAAGCGCGCCTGCTCGACGGCGGGCTCATCCGCAACGACCACGGCTCGTTCATCTGCCGCGACCAGGTGCTCCGCGTCGAGAACGCGACGACCCCGTGGACGAGCGAGTTCACGGCCGGCCAGAACATCACCATCCCGCTGAAGAACGGCGAGGGCGGCTTCATCGCCTCCGAAGAGACCCTCGACCGGCTCGAGGGCGAGGGCCAGGTCGTGTTCCGCTATGTCGACGTCAACCCCAACGGGTCGCTCCGCGACATCGCGGGCATCTCGAACGCGCGCGGCAACGTCGTCGGCCTCATGCCGCACCCGAGCACGCCGTCGAGCCGGGCTTCGGCCCCGACACCGCCGCGGCCATGCGCTCGGGCGTCGACGGGCTCGCACTCTTCACGAGCGTCATCCGCTCGGCTCTCGTCGAGGCGTAAGGCCGACAGAACGAAGGGGCGCGCCCTCACGGGCGCGCCCCTCGTCTGTTCACCCGGTCAGACGCGACCGAGGTCCTGCCAGGGCCCGTACGGGTCGCCCGGCTGCTGGTTGCGCGTCCACCACTTCGCCTTCCAGAGGTGGCCGTTGTACACGACCGTCTCCCCGCCGACGTAGATCCACGACCGCGTCCAACTCGGGAACACGCCCTGCGACGTCGTCACCGGTGCGCCGACCTCGGCCCACGCGCCCGTCGCCGTCGCGCCAGGGGTCTCGCCCTTGGTCCACCACTGCGCCTGGAACGTACGACCGTCGTAGGTGACGAACTCGCCACCCGTGTAGACGGTCGACGCACTGTACGCCGGCGGCTTCGGCGCGCAGTCGATCGCGTCATAGCCCACCGTGTACACCTGGTAGTGACCCCGTCCGTTCGCGTAGTAGTACGCGGCAGCCGTCG
Organism: Agromyces protaetiae; assembly: GCF_004135405.1. Classification (NCBI taxonomy): domain Bacteria; kingdom Bacillati; phylum Actinomycetota; class Actinomycetes; order Micrococcales; family Microbacteriaceae; genus Agromyces; species Agromyces protaetiae. The sequence continues at coordinate 1,162,416 of NZ_CP035491.1, read as the reverse complement.
ACGATCCGGCCACGATCGACGCATCGGTTGCGCTGAAGATCGCATACACCGCGGCCCCCGGCGCCACCTTGGTGAACTTCTTGTCACCGAACGGCGTCGTCAGACGGATGTCGACCGCGACCTGCTCGCCGTTGACCGCGTAGACCGCGACAGCAGGCTTGTCGTTCACGCACTGCGAGCGGGTCGTCACGGTCGACAGCTTCACACCCGTCGGAGCGGGCGTCACGGTCAACGCGGCCGTCGCGACGCCGTGCGACGTCGATCCGGTGAGCGTCACCTGGTACGCCCCGCGACCACGTCATCGGCGAGCGTCGCCGATCCCGAGACCGCGCCGGAGGCATCCGCCGTCGCCGTGCCGAGCGCGAACCCGCCGGGTTCGAGCGTGGCGGTCACGTCTTCACCGGGCAGGAAACCCGCACCCGTGAAGTCGATCGTGCCGAACTCGGCGATCTCGCCCGCGCCGACCGCCGCCGACACCGGCCCGTAGACGCGGAGCGTCGCGGGGTCGGATGTCGCCTGGCCGGCCAGGTTCGATGCGACGACACGGTATTGCGTGCCGTCGACCGACGTCCCGACGCCCGCCAGGGCGAGCGTCGGCCCGGTCTGGCCGTCGACCGCGACCCATTCGTCGCTGCCGGGCGCCTTCGACTGCCACGCGAGACGCGTCGCCAGGTCGGACGACACGGCCGCTCCGAACTCGGCGTCGCCGCCCGCGAGCACGACCGCGTCGGCCGGACCCGTCGCGATCTCGGGCGCCTGCGGGAGCGCGTCGCACAGGTGCATCGCCGTCACGCCGGGACCGTTGACCGTGACCGACACGCGGCCGATGACCTGCTGGCCGATGCCGATGTTGAGCCGGAAGTCGGAGTTGCCGTTCTCACCGTTCGAGAACTCGGCATCGGGCAGGACGAACGTCGCCGTCTTCCACGTGTTCGTGTTCGTGTTCGTCCAGCGCGGGGAGTCCTTGTAGTTCGGGTTCCCCGTGGTGCCCGCCGAGTCGTAGTGGAGGTTCCACGATCCGGTGCCCTGGTCGAAGTACGTCACGTTGACCGTCGCCGCCCGCGCCCCGTTGCCGGGAGCCGCGTAGAGGTCGTCGACCTGGAAGTACATGTAGTTCGACGTGCCAGTCGTCGTGCGGCCGATGAATCCGCCCCGCTCGGCGGGGACGGTCTTGCCGTCGCCCTCGTCCTTCCACGTGAGGCTCGTTCCCGTGACCTCTGTGCTCAACACGCTGCACATGATCGCGTTGCCGTCGGCCGCGAGCACCGCGAGGACGACCGTGCCGCCCGGCAGCTTCTGCCCGTCGGCCGTCTCGAACTCGAACGAGACCGGGTGCGATCCCGACTCGACCGACTCCGAGACATCCACCACCACGTCATCGCGCACCTGGCCGATCGACGGCACCGTGAGCGAACCCGACGACGGCGTGACCGTGACACCGTCGGGCGCGACCGCCTTCCAGGTCACCGGGGTCTCGCCGAGGCCCGTGCCCGCCGCGCCGATCTCGAGGTCGAGCGAGTCGCCCGCGGTCACCGTCACCGGACCGGTCGGATCGGTCAGACCGATCGCCGGGCGCTGGTACTCCGTGTACGAGGGCGAGGCCGCCTCGGGCGACGCGGCCCACGTCTCGTCGGGCTCGTTCGACAGCGTGAAGTCGAGCGTTCCGCCCTGGACCGCGAACGACTGCGGGAGCGCGGTGTGCTCGTACTCCTGCCCGTCGAGGCGCAGATCGGTCACGTACGCGGCGTCGACCCCGGCGCCCTCGGCGTTGATCCGGATCGTGTTGCCGTTGCCGAGGCTGAGCTTCGCGTGCTCGAAGAGCGGCGCGTGAACGCCGAGGTCGGTCTCACCCGGAGTGATCGGGTAGAGACCGAGCGAAGCCCACACGTACCACGACGACTGCGCGCCGAGGTCGTCGTTTCCGGGGGCGCCGCCGGGGCCGTTCGCGAACAGCTCGGTCTGGATGCGTCGCACCTGCTCCTGCGTCTTCCACGGCTGGCCGAGGGCGTTGTACACCCACGGCACGCCGAAGTTGATCTCGTTGCCCGCCCACATGAACGGCACGTTCGGACCGGCGTTGATCTGCTCGAAGAACGCGTCGAGGCGCTCGATCGTCGGTTCGGCGCCGCCCATCGAGTCGATGAGTCCCTTGAGGTTCTGCGGCACGAGCCAGTTGTACTGCGCCGCATTGCCCTCGGCGTAGCCCGACTGGCCGAAGTTGTTCCCGGTCGGGGGAACGTAGCCGGGGCCTGCCGGGAACGCGCCGAAGTCGTCGCGCGGCGATAGGTAACCCGTCGTCGGGTTGAAGATGTTCTGCCAGTTCTGCGACCGCTGGAGGTACTCCTCACGCGTCTCGTCGTCGCCGAGAAGGCCTGCGAGCTGGGCGATCGTGTAGTCGTCGATCGCCCACTCGAGCGTCTGCGAGGCGCCCTGGAGTCCGTGGTCGCCCGCCGAGTCGGCGTTGTTCGGCTGGTAGCCGAGCTCGACGTAGTCCTCGACGCCGCGCCGCTCGTACCATCCCCACCCGACGGGCGCCGACTGCGTCGCGCCCTTCTCCATGATCTCGAGCGCTGCCGCGAGGTCCATCTTCGAGGTGTCGGCGCCCCAGACCGCGTAGTTCACGTACACGGGCACGGAGTTGTCGCCGTTCATCTGCGAGGTGGTGTCGTTCGCGAGCGGCCAGCGCGGCCACCAACCGCCCTGCTGCTGCGCGTCGCGGAGGAGCGACTCGCCCATCTGCGCCGTCTCATCGGGCAGCAGCAGCGCTTGCAGCTGCACGAGCGAGCGGTAGATGTCCCAGTCCGAGAAGTTCGCGTACTGCGTCTGGCCCGGTTCGAGCGTGCGCACGACGTCGTCGAAGCCGATGTACTGGCCGTCGACGTCGTTGAACGTGTTGGGGTGCAGGAACGAGTGGTAGAGGGCCGTGTAGAACTGCGTGAGGTGCTCGTCCTCGCCGCCGCCGACCGCGACCTTCGAGAGCAGCTGACGCCACTGCTCGCGCGTGTCGGCCGCGACGGGCGCGAGGTCCCATCCGGGGATCTCGGCGGCCATGTTGCGGCGGGCACCGTCGATGCTCACGTACGACATCGACACCTTGGCGGTGACGGTCTGGTCTTCGGCGACGTCGAAGCCGAGGTAGGCGCCCGAGTTGGGGCCATCGGCCGACAGCGCGTCGGCCGTGTTCACCCGGTCGACGTAGGTGCCGTGGGACTGGAACGGCCGGTCGAAGACGATGTCGAAATAGACCGTGTACTCGTTGTCGTTGACGGCGCAGAACCCGCCGGTCGTCGAGTAGCCGGCGACCTCAGAGTCGCCGACGACCTCGACGTGCGTGTTCGCGCGGCTGCCGCCGATGCTCGAGCCAGACTTCACGACGATGCTCGCGAGCTGGTCGGCCGGGAACTCGAACTCGAGGAGGCCCGTGCGGGTCGTGGCGGTGAGGTCGACGTCGACGCCGTTCGCGAGGCCGAGCGAGTAGCTTCCGAGCTCGGCGTGCTCGTCGTCGTGCGAGAAGCCGACCGTGCGGTTGCTCAGGCGGTCGGCGTTGGGCACCTGCCCCGATGCGATGGCGCCGGTGACGGGGAGGATCGGGATGTCGCCGAAGGCGGGGCATCCGACCGACGCGTGGTTGAGGCTGAAGCCCTTGATGGTGTTGGCGTCGTAGTGGTATCCGCCCGGGGCGTTCGGGGTGTCTGGGCTCAGCTGCATCATGCCGAACGGCGCAGCCACGCCGGGGAAGTTGTTCACCTCGCCGACCGATTCGCCACCGTTTCCGGTGCCGATCATCGGGTCGACGTAGGCCGTGGGGTCGGCGACGTACTCGACGTCGCCGTCCTCGGCGGAGGCCGGTGCTTGCGCGAACGCCACCAGTCCCGCCGACAACGCGAGGCTCAGGGTGAGCGCCGTCGCGGCGCGCCCCCGCTCTCGCTGGATTCGTGGTCTCCTCATCGCGTTGATCCCCTTTGATCGAATTGACAACGCTGTCATAACACGCCCTGTCTACCGGACGGGAGAGCCGTGCGCAACGGTTTTCCTGCACTACGGTGTGCCGTATGGGAAGGACCATCCCGGCCATCGCCGGCAGTCATCGAGCGCGAGGGGCGGCGTGAACACGACTCCGAACGGTCCCGACGACCCGCAGAACGCGGCGCGCGCCCGCCCGACCCTCGTCGACGTCGCCGCCGAAGCCGGGGTCGCGTTGAAGACCGCCTCGCGCGTGCTCAACCGAGAGCCCAACGTCACGCCCGAGAAGATCGCGCGGGTGCACGCCGCGATGGCCAAGCTCGGCTACCGCCGCAACGACGCCGCCCGCGCGCTCCGAAGCGGCATCACGGCGAGTGTCGGGCTGCTCGTCGACGACATCTCCGACCCGTTCTCGGCGCGGCTCGCGAGGGCCGTCGAATCGGCGGCCGCCGACCGTCAGAGCCTGCTCATGGTCGCCTCGACGAACTACGACCCCGAACGCCACCGCGAGCTGCTCGGCATGTTCATCAGCCGCCGCCTCGACGGCTTCGTCATCGTTCCGACGCCGACCCGCGACGAAGGACTCGAACACGACGCGACCGGCATCCCCATGGTCTTCGTCGACCGCCCGCCGGTGGGGTTCGACGCCGACGTCGTGCTCGCCGACAACCGCGGCGGGGCCGCGACCGCCGTGCGCCACCTCGTCGAGCTCGGGCACCGCCGCATCGCGTGCCTGAGCCACCCCGCCGACAACTACACGGCGGCCGAACGCACCGAGGGCTTCCGTGCCGGGCTCGACGAAGCGGGCATCGCCTTCGACCCGGCGCTCGCCTACGACGGCGAGCCCGACCCTCGCGCATTCACCGCGGCGTATCGCGCGATGAAGCGCCTCGACGATCCCCCCACCGCGGTCTTCACGACGAACAACCGCACGTCCATCGCGCTCCTCACGGGGCTCGGCGGCCGGCTCGAGGGCGACGCGCTCGTCGGCTTCGACGACTTCGAGCTCGCCGAGGCGATGCATCCGTCGATTTCAGTCATCGCCCAGCACCCGACGGCGATCGGCGAGACGGCCGCCGCGCTCCTGTTCGAACGCATCGACGGCCGCGGAGGTCCGACCGAGCACCGCGTCGTGCCCAGCCGGCTCATCGTGCGCGGTTCGAGCACGCCGCCCATGCGATGAAGATGCGAGCGGATGTCTCCTGCCGCACGCCGACCGCATCGTGCGGCCCGAGGCATCCGCCGCTCAATACTGCAGCAGGCTGTACACCTCGAGCCCGTCGGGCAGCGCTGCGCGCCCGCCGAGGCCTTCGAGCTCGATCGCGACCGAGACGCCGACGACCTCCCACCCGGCGCGCTCGACGAGTCTCGCCGCAGCCCCGACCGTGCCGCCCGTCGCGAGCACGTCGTCGACGATGAGCACGCGCGTGCCGGGCGGCAGCTCGCCCTCGTGCACCTCGAGCGCGGCCGTGCCGTACTCGAGCGCGTACTCCTCCGTGAGCACCTTGCGTGGGAGCTTGCCCGCCTTCCGCACGGGCAGCACGCCCGTTCCGGCGAGCACCGACCCGGCCGCGGCGAGCAGGAACCCGCGCGCCTCGACGCCCGCGAGCACGTCGAACCGTCCGGCGAACGGCAGCGTCAGCGACTCGGACAGCGCGTGGAACGCCGGCCCGTCGGCGAAGACGGGCGTGAGGTCGCGGAACAGGATCCCCGGCTCGGGGAAGTCGGGAATGGTCGCGATGCGCGGCTCGACGATCGCGCGGGCTTCAGAGGCATCCACGCCGCCAGGCTAGCGCCGGCGGCTGAGGCGGGTCTGGATGCCTCGGGGCCGCGCTCTGTGCACGAGTGCGTCAGTGCACGAGCGCGCTCAGTGCACGAGCGCGCTCAGCCAGATCACGAGCAGCCCGAGGCTCGCCGTGACGAGCGCCGAGAGCCCACGCATCCACCACGGGCTCTTCCGCCGGGCGGAGGCGAGCCACCCGATGACCGCGAGGATCGCGACGCCGCTCCACAGCGCGAGGTAGTAGCCGACGTACTCGTCGAGCCAGCCGAGCGCCGAGATCCCCAGGAAGATCGTCGGCACGACCATCGCGATGAGCAGGCCCGCCGAATGCGTGACCGACGCCCACACGGCCCGCCCGATCGTCCGCCAACGCGACGGGGTGTCGGCCCACTCCTCCCGGGCGATCGCGCCGGCGTAGACGTGCGCGAGCCAGAACACGATCACGGTGCCGAGGGTGAAGCCGAGCACTTCGGCGTCGGTGTCGTTCTCCCAGCCGATCGCGATGAGCGCGCTCACGAGGATGACGCCGTAGATCGCCGACTCGCTGCGGTAGGCGCGCAGCACGAGACCGGCGCGTTTGGCGAGCCCCGCCGGCAGGCGCGGGCCCGCGACATCCGGAAGCGTCAGCCCGTCGCGCGGCGCGACTGTCGAGACATCCGGCTCCTGCGAAGCATCCACCGACGAACCTCCCCATCGCCCTCTGCCGCATCGTATCCGCCCGCTGGTAATGTCGCGACTGCGGGCGCTCCGCCTCCGCTCGTCCACGGGTCTTCGGGGGGAACCATGACGAGCACCACTCAGCAGGCACCGACCGCGCAGCGCCCGAACTACACGAGCCTCATCGTGAAGGTCGCGGCGATCGTCGTCGTGACGGTCGCGATCGCGGTCATCCCGCCGCCCGAGGGCGTCGAGTCGAACGGGTTCATCATGCTCGGCGTCTTCGTCGGCACGATCCTCGGGCTCATCCTGCAGCCGCTGCCGACGCCGTCGGTCGCGCTCATCGGGCTCACGGTCGCGATGTTCGTCGGGGCGATGACGCCGGCCGAAGCGCTCGCGGGCTTCTCGAACGCGACGATCTGGCTCATCGTCGCGGCGTTCTTCATCGCCGAGGGCTTCCTGCTCACCGGTCTCGGCCGCCGCCTCGCGCTCTTCTTCATCCGCATCCTCGGCAAGTCGACGCTCGGCCTGTCGTACGGCATGGCGATCACCGACCTCATCCTCGCGCCCGCGACGCCCTCGAACACGGCGCGCCTCGGCGGCGTGCTGTACCCGATCATCGCGTCGCTCAGTCGCGAGGAGAACTCGACCCCCGAGTCGGATGAATCGCGCAGGCGCCTCGGCACCTACCTCGCCTTCACGGCCACCCAGGTGAACGTCGTCACGAGCGCGATGTTCGTGACCGCCATGGCGGGCAACCCGATCGCCGTGCAGGCCGCGGCCGATCAGGGCATCGACATCTCGTGGGGCGTGTGGGCGCTCGCGGGTCTCGTGCCCGGTCTCATCAGCCTCGCCGCCGTGCCGTGGATCATGATGAAACTCTGGCCGCCGACCGTCAAGAAGACGCCCGAGGCGCCCGCGCACGCGCGCGCGGAGCTCGCGAAGATGGGGCGGATGTCCCGGGGCGAGTGGATCATGACGGGCACGTTCCTCCTCCTGCTCGTGCTCTGGATCGGCGGGTCGTCGTGGAACATCAGCGCGACCGCCGCCGCGTTCGCGGGCATCGCGATCCTGCTCGTGACGGGCGTGCTCACGTGGAAGGACATGGCGGCGAACTCCTCGGCGTGGTCGACCCTCATCTTCTTCTCGGTGCTCGTCGCGATGGCCGACCAGCTCAACACGCTCGGCGTCATCTCGTGGGTCGGCGACGGCGTCGCGGACGCGGTCGGCGGACTCAGCTGGATCTGGGCGTTCGTGATCCTCACGCTCGTGTACTTCTACGCGCACTACCTGTTCGCCTCGAACACGGCGCAGATCGTCGCGATGTACGCCGTGTTCCTCGGCGCCGCCGTCGCAACGGGCGCGCCGCCCGTGTTCGCCGCCCTCGTGTTCGGCTTCATCGGCAACCTGTTCGGCGCGCTCACGCACTACGCATCGGGCCCGTCGGCCGTCATCTACGGATCGGGCTACGTGAAGGTGTCGGAGTGGTTCCGCTACGCGTTCATCATGAGCATCGCGCTCATCGTCATCTGGACCATCACGGGCGGCCTCTGGATGTGGGTGCTCGGCCATTGGGCGGGCGCCGAGCCGCCGTTCGGATGAGCCGCGGGCTGAGGCATCCGCTCAGCGCACGAGCCAATCGCTCGCCACCCCTCCGAACTCGACCGGGCGCTCGACCCACGGGTAGTGACCGCACTCGTCGATGAAGACGGCGTCGGCGCCGAGCGCCGAGGCGTATGCCTCAACCGGGCGGAAGCCCGTGAGCAGGTCCTCGCGGCCGCCGATGACGAGGGTCGGCGGAAGTTCGGAGTGGAGCACCCGCTCGGCGGCATCGCTCGGGATGTCCCTGAACCACGCGTTCGAGGCGTCGAGGTGCATCTCGCCGACCTCGGCGTGCGCACGTTCGACGGCGGTCCACGCGGCGTACCCGGCCGGCCCCTCGACGCGCCACGACGTCTGGAACTCGTCCTCGTCGGCGGGGTCTTCGCCCAACATCGAGGCGAGGGCCGCCGCTACCTCGGGCTCGGCGCGTCGCCTCGCGAGCTCCTCGCCGTCGTACGCGGCGCCCGTGAGCCATGTCGCGGGCGGCGTGACGAGGAGCAGCGAGCGGATGCGGCCCGGGTGCTGTGCGACCGTCGCGAGCGCGAGTCGCGTGCCCGCCGAGTGCGCGACGAGGTCGAAGGCCTCGAGCCCGGATGCCTCGGCCACGGCGATCACGTCAGCCGTGTCGTTCCACCACCCGCGCGAGAGGCCGCCCGTCGTGGGCGTGCCGCGCGGATGCACGACCTGCAGCGGCCGGACCTCGCCGACACCGGCGAAGTCGCCGAGGTACTCGACGCCGCGGGCCGGCCCGCCCGTGATGAGCAGCGCCGGCTCGCCGGTCGCCGAGCCGATCGTGTGCGTCGCGATGCGGGTGCCGTCGGGCGAGGTGACGAAGATCGGTTGGGGGGTCTGAGGTTCCACTTCTCCAGCGTACGAGGCGCCCAGGGACCACTCTTGTTCCGACGGATAGCGGAATCCAGCGGTCCCGCGGATCACGAATGGTCCGGGCGTGGAGTTGCCGAGGCATCCGCCTACGAGTTCACGATGAGGTTCACGAGCGCGATCGTGCCGACCACGACGACCGTCGTGCGGAGCACCCAGTCGGGGATGCGCCGCCCGATGCGGGCGCCGATGAGGCCGCCGAGCGTCGCGCCGATGGCGAGCAGGGCGACGGCCCGCCAACTGATGTACTCGTTCGCGACGATGATGAAGAGCGTCGCCGAGACGCCGTTGATGCCGACGATGAGCAGGTTCTTCAGGGCGTTGAGCTTCGTGAGCTCGATCGTCGAGAGCAGGCTCAGCGCGCCCAGCATGATGACGCCGAGGGCCGCTCCGAAGTAGCCGCCGTAGAGGCCGAGCACGAACACCGCGGCGATCATGACGATGCGGTGGCGGAGGTTCATCCCCGCGAGACCGTCGTGACCCGGCGCGCCCGGCACACCCGGCTCGTGGACATCGGGGACCCCGTCTTCGATGACGGCCGTCGCCCCGGTCACCGCCGCGACCACGGCGACCCGACGTTTCGCGATCCACCGCTGCAGCATGGGTGCCACGACGACCATGACGATGCCGAGCCCGACGAGCACGGGCACGATCAGGCTGAACGCCTCGGGCGGCAGCACGAGCAGGAGCAGCCCGCCAGCGAGCCCTCCCGCCGCTCCCGCAGGCAACAGCAGCAACGCGAGGCTCCGCTGCTCGGCGATCTCGCGCCGGAACCCCACGGCTCCCGTGATCGAGCCCGCGACGAGCCCGATGCCGCTCGAGATGTTCGCCGTGAGGGGCGGATACCCGAGCATGATGAGCACGGGGAACGTGACGAGGGTGCCGGAGCCGACGATGACGTTGATCAGGCCGGCCCAGGCGCCTGCGGCGAAGATCGCGAGCGACTCCAGCCACATCTCGTCACCCGGCCCGAGACTCAGGCCTTGCGGTGCGCGTGGTAGTAGGCGAGCAGGGCGCGCGTCGAGGCATCCTGTGCGTCGATCGCCGCCGCATCGCCCTCGACCGCGGGCGCGATCTGCAGGGCGAGCTGCTTGCCGAGCTCGACGCCCCACTGGTCGAACGAGTTCACGCCCCAGACGACGCCCTGCGTGAACGTGATGTGCTCGTAGAGGGCGATGAGCTGGCCGAGCACCGCGGGCGTGAGTGCGGGGGCGAAGATCGACGTCGTCGGCCGGTTGCCGGGGAACGTGCGCGCCGCGACGAGCGCGCCCGTCGTGCCCTCGGCCTCGACCTCTTCGGCGGTCTTGCCGAACGCGAGCGCCTTCGTCTGCGCGAGGAAGTTCGACAGGAACAGGCCGTGCACGTCGCGCCCGCCGTCTTCGAGCGGGTAGGCGGGGTTCGCGAACGCGATGAAGTCGGCCGGGATGAGCCGGGTGCCCTGGTGGATGAGCTGGTAGAACGCGTGCTGGCCGTTCGTGCCGGGCTCGCCCCAGAACACCTCCCCCGTCGAGGTCGTGACGGGCGAGCCGTCCCACCGGACCGACTTGCCGTTCGACTCCATCGTGAGCTGCTGCAGGTAGGCCGCGAAGCGGCTGAGCTGCTGCGCATAGGGCAGCACGGCGTGCGACTGCGCCCCGAGGAAGTTCGAGTACCAGACGTTCAAGAGCCCCATGAGGACGGGCACGTTCTGCGCGAGCGGCGTCGTGCGCACGTGCTCGTCGATCGCGTGGAAGCCCGCGAGCAGGTCGCGGAACACCTCGGGCCCGAACTCGATCGCGAGCGAGAGGCCGATGGCCGAGTCGACCGAGTAGCGGCCGCCGACCCAGTCCCAGAAGCCGAACGCATTGACGGGGTCGATGCCGAACGCGGCGACCTTGTCGAGCGCCGTCGAGACGGCGACGAAGTGGTGGGCGACGGCGTTCGTGCGGTCGGCTTCGTCAGAGGAGATGGCTCCGGATGCCTCGAGCCCGGCCCACAGCCAGTCGCGAGCCAACCGGGCGTTCGTCAGGGTCTCGAGGGTCGTGAACGTCTTCGACGCGACGATGACGAGAGTGGTCTCGGGGTCGAGGTCCTTCGTCTTGTTCGCGAGGTCGAACGGGTCGATGTTCGACACGAAACGCGCCTCGATGTCGGTCGCATACGGCTCGAGGGCCGCCGACACCATCACGGGTCCGAGGTCGGAGCCGCCGATGCCGATGTTGACGATGTGGGTGACCTTCTTGCCGGTCACCCCCGTCCACTCGCCCGAGCGCACGCGGTCGGCGAAGGCCGACATCGCGGCGAGCACGGCCTGCACGTCGGCATCCACCTGCTGTCCGTCGACGACGAGGGCGGGCGTCGCGCCCGGCGGACGCCGTAGGGCGGTGTGCAGCACCGCGCGGTCTTCGGTCGTGTTGATGTGCTCCCCCGCGAGCATCGCCGCATAGCGCTCCGCGACGCCGGTCTCTTCGGCGAGGCGCACGAGGGCGGCGAGGATGTCGTCGGTGACGAGGTTCTTCGACAGATCGACGTGCAGGTCAGCGGCGTCGAGGGTGAACCGGGCGGCCCGGTCGGGGTCGGCGGCGAACCAGCCGCGGAGGTCGGGCGCGAACGAGTCGCGGAGGGCGCTGAGCTCGGCCCAGGCGGCGGTCGCGGTGGCATCGACTGGCGTGGTCACGGCATCACGCTAGAGGATTCGGGGCGCCGCCGCCGCACTCGTGACACACGGTCGCGCGCAGACGCATGTGCGAACGCACCGGCCCGCACCGAGGCATCCGCTCAATCATCGCGGTCGCGACCGCGCAGCACCGCGCGCAGCTTCTCGCGGTTGACGCCCGCGATCGCCGTGAGCGGGATGCCCGCTGGGCACACCTCGACGCACTCGCCGTAGAGCGAGCACGGGCCGAACTCCTCCTCCATGGTCTCGACCATGTCGCGCGCGCGGCGCCCGCGCTCGTACTTCGTCGTCGGCAGCACGCTCAGATGCAAGAGCTTCGCGCCGACGTAGAGGTTCGCCGACCCGTTGGGGCACGCCGCGACGCACGCGCCGCAACCGATGCACGCCGCCATGTCGAGGGCGACCTCGGCGGCCTGGTGCGAGACCTCGTGGCTGTCGGCGTCGGGCGCGGTGCCCGCGTCGATCGAGACGAAGCCGCCCGACTCGACGACCCGGTCGAGCGCCGACCGGTCGACCGCGAGGTCGCGCACGACGGGGTAGGCGGCCGAGCGGAACGGCTCGAGGGTCACCTGCTGGCCGTCGGCGAACGATTTCAGCCGCTGGTGGCACGACGGCGTGTTCGCCTCGGGCCCGTGCGGGCGCCCGTCGACCGTGATGCCGCACGAGCCGCAGATGCCCTCGCGGCAGTCGGAGTCGAACGCGACGGGCGAGTCGCCCTGTTCGACGAGTTCGTCGTTGAGCTTGTCGAGGGCCTCGAGGATCGTGAGCTCGGGCTGCACGTCGTCGACCTCGTAGGCGACGAACCCTCCCGCGGCCGCGGTGTTCTCCTGCCGCCAGATCTTGAGCTTGAGCTTCATCGGTAGTTCCTCGTCTCGGGTCGGACCGATTCGAATGCGAGCGGCTCGTCGTGCCGCACGTACCGCGAGCCGTCGCGCTCCCACGCCGACACGAACGCCCAGTGCGCGTCGTCGCGCGCCGCCTCGCCGTCGGCGAGCTGGTGCTCGACCCGGAAGTGCGCGCCGCACGACTCGTCGCGGTCGAGCGCGTCGAGGCACATGAGCTCGGCCATGTCGAGGTAGTCCGCGATGCGGCCGGCGCGCTCGAGCTCCTGGTTGAACGAACCCGACGAACCCTGCACGCGCAGGTCGGCGTAGAACTCGCGTCTGAGTTCTTGGATGAGCCGGATGCCTTCGGCGAGCCCCTCACCGCTGCGGCTCACGCCGCAATGCGAGTACAGGATGTCTCCGAGCCGCCGGTGGAACCGATCGGGCCCCTGTGTACCGCCGATGTCGACGAGGGCCTGCACACCCGTGCGCGCCTCTTCGGCGAACGCGTGCACGCGCGGGTCGTCGCGTTCGAGGGCGGGCGTGCCGAGGAGCCCCGCGAGGTAGTTCGGGATCGAGTACGGCAGCGTGAACCAGCCGTCGACGCACGCCGAGAGGAGCGAGTTCGCGCCGAGCCGGTTGGCGCCGTGGTACGCCCACCCGGCCTCGCCGCCGACGAAGAGCCCAGGGATGTTCGACATCGCGTCGTAGTCCGACCAGAGGCCGCCCATCGCGAAGTGCGCGCCCGGCGCGATGCGCATCGGCACTTCGAGCGGGTTCTCCCCCGTCGCGTGCTCGTACATCTCGAAGAGGTTGCCGTAGCGCTCGACGATGACGGGCTTGCCGAGCCGCGCGATGGCGTCGCGGAAGTCGAGGTACACGCTGTTCTTCAACGGCCCGACGCCGTGGCCGGACTCGATCTCGTCACGTGCGGCGCGGCTCGCGACGTCGCGCGGCGTGAGGTTGCCGAACGCGGGGTAGCGGCGTTCGAGGTAGTAGTCGCGCTCGTCTTCCGGGATGTCGTTCGCGGGCCGCGGATCCGCGGGAGCGACAGGCACCCAGATGCGGCCGTCGTTTCGGAGCGACTCGCTCATGAGGATGGTCTTCGACTGCCACTCGTTGCCGATCGGCAGTGCCGTGGGGTGGAACTGGATGAACGACGGCGAGGCGAAGAGCGCCCCGCGCCGGTGCGCGCGGAACGCGGCCGTGACGTTCGAGTTCTTCGCGAGCGTCGAGCGGAAGTAGACGTTGCCGTACCCGCCCGTGGTGAGAACGACGGCGTGGGCGGTGTGCGCCTCGATCTTCCCGGTCACGAGGTCGCGCGTGACGATGCCCTGCGCGCGGCCGTCGATGACGATGAGATCGAGCATCTCGCTGCGGGTATGCAGATGGACGGTGCCGGCCTTGACTTGCCTGAGCAGCGCCTGCGACGACGCGACCTGCAACTGCTGGCCGGTCTGCCCGCGCGTGTAGTACGTGCGCGACACCTGCACGCCGCCGAACGAGCGCGTCGCGAGCTGCCCGCCGTACTCGCGGGCGAACGGCGCCCCGATCGCCTCCATGTGGTCGATGACCCGCACGCTCTCCTCGGCGAGACGCCAGACATCCGATTCGCGCGCCCGGTAGTCGCCGCCCTTGACCGTGTCTTTCACGAACCGGGCGAGCGAGTCGTTGTCGACCTTGCGACCGCGTGCCGCGTTGATGCCGCCCTGGGCCGCGACCGAGTGCGCGCGGCGCGGGGCGTCGTGGAAGGTGAACGAGTGCACCTCGTAGCCGAGCTCCCCGAGCGCGGCCGCGGCCCCGCCGCCCGCGAGGCCCGTGCCCACCACGATGATCTTGAACTTGCGGCGGTTGAGCGGCGACACGAGCTTGTAGTGGAGCTTCCGATCGGCCCACGCGAGCTCGGGCGCGACCTCGGTCGGCGCCTTCCCGTCGAGCGTCGGCCCCGCCGTCGAGCGGAGCGAGGCGAGCACCTCGGCCTCGAACTCGGGCCGCACGCGCTCGGGCGGGGCATCCACCTCGGGCGCGCCCGCGTCGCTCTCGGCGACCGCGTCCTCGACGGCGGCGCCGTCGAGCTCCTTGTTGGGGTCGTACCGTTCGTCGATCGCTCCGTCGGCGCGCGCGCCCGTCAGCTTCGACTCGGGCTTCTTCTTGCGCCGGAAGATCACTTGACCACCCCTATGAGCACCGCGAACGGGATCGAGATGTTGCCGATCATGATGACGATCGCGACAATGCCCGAGATCGCGAGCGCGATGGCCCGCAGCCGTTTGCCGGTCGCGCCGAGGTCGTGCGTCGCCGTCCAGAGGCCGTGCGACACGTGGAGCGCGAGCACGACCATCGCGAGGATGTAGAACACCGCGACCCACGGGCGCTGGAAGCTCGCGACGAGGTTCGCGTAGGCCGACCCCGCTTCGAACGAGTCGGATGCCGCGGGCTGCGCGCCGATCGTCAGGTCGAGGATGTGGAAGATCACGAACGCGAGCAGCACGATCCCGGTCACGAGCATCGTGCGGGCGGCGAACGAGCGGAGCGGCAGTCCGCGGCGGCGCACGGGCCCGCGCGCCTTGCGCGCACGCGCCGACAGCACGACAGCCGCCCAGACGTGCGCGACGAGCGAGACCGACAGCACGATGCGCAGCGCCCACAACACGCCCTCGTGCGGCAGCAGCGGGTACAGGACCTCGCGCAGCCAGTGCGCGTACGAGTCGAATGCCTCGGCACCCTGGTAGACCTTCAAGTTGCCGATCATATGCACGAGCACGAACGCGGCGAAGATCACCCCCGTGACGGCCATGATGATCTTGAGCCAGAAGCTCGAGATCCACGGCTTGCGGCTGCGCGTCGCAGCACCACCCGACGACGACGTCGGTGCGGTCGAAACCGCCATGGAGCCCTCCCGTCCCCGAACGAGCGTGCCTTCCACCGGCCAGGACCGGATAGGACTCACTCTAGCCACGGAGGTCTTGATCGCGCATGATGACACCGTGGTCGACGACGGTGTCGGCCCGGTCGAAGGAGCCCCCGATGGTCCACAGCACCCTGCCCGATGTCGAGATCCCGGATGTCTCGGTCTACGACTTCCTCTTCGGAGACCTCGACGAGGCGAGACTCGACACGGTCGCGATCATCGACGGGACGACAGGTGCCGAGACGACCTACCGCACCCTCATCGCCCACATCGACCTGTTCGCGGGCGCGCTCGCCGCGCGCGGCATCGGCGTCGGCGACGTCGTCGCGGTACTGTGCCCGAACGTGCCGGCGTTCGCGACGGTGTTCCACGGCATCCTGCGGGCCGGTGCGACGGCGACCACGATCAACTCCCTCTACACGCCCGAGGAGATCGGCAAGCAGCTCACCGATGCCGGCGCCCGCTGGCTCGTGACCGTGAGTCCCCTCCTGCCGGGCGCCTCGGCCGCGGCAGCGGCCCTCGGCATCCCCGACGAGCAGGTCATCGTGCTCGACGGCGCGGAGGGGCATCCGTCGCTCGCGCAGCTCCTCGGCGAAGGCAACCCGGCCCCCGACGTCTCGTTCGACCCCGCGACCCACCTCGCGGTGCTGCCGTACTCGTCGGGCACCACCGGGCTGCCCAAGGGCGTCATGCTCACCCACCGCAACCTCGTCGCGAACGTCACCCAGAGCCGCGCGGTGATCGGCCTCGCCGAGGGCGACCGCGTGCTCGCGGTGCTGCCGTTCTTCCACATCTACGGCATGACGGTGCTCTTGAACTTCGCGCTCCGCCAGCACGCCGTGCTCGTCACGATGCCGCGCTTCGACCTCGCCGACTTCCTCCGGGTCGTGAGCGTGCACCGGACGACGTGGGTGTTCATCGCCCCGCCCATCGCCGTCGCACTCGCGAAGCATCCGCTCGTCGACGAGTACGACCTCTCGAGCATCAAGGTCGTCTTCTCGGGCGCCGCGCCCCTCGATGCCGCACTCGCCGACCACGTCGCCGCCCGCCTCGGCTGCGCCGTGCGGCAGGGCTACGGGATGACCGAGACGAGCCCCGTCACCCACGTCATCCCGCTCGAGCGCGACGACCTGGACCGCTCCTCGATCGGTGTGCTCCTGCCGAGCACCGAAGCCCGTGTCGTCGACCCCGAGACGGGCGTCGACCACGTGCCCGGCGCAGACGGCGAGCCGAGCGAACCCGGCGAGCTCTGGATCCGCGGCCCGCAGGTCATGGCCGGGTATCTCAACAAGCCCGAGGCGACGGCCGACATGCTCGACGCCGACGGCTGGCTGCACACGGGCGACATCGCGACCGTCACGGGCGAGGGCGTCTTCCGCATCGTCGACCGACTGAAGGAGCTCATCAAGTACAAGGGCTACCAGGTCGCGCCCGCCGTGCTCGAAGCCGTGCTGCTCGGCCACGACGCGATCGCCGACGCGGCCGTCATCGGCGTGCTCGACGACGACGCGCAAGAGGTGCCGAAGGCGTTCGTCGTGCCGCAGCCCGGCGCGACCCTCAGCGAAGACGACGTCATCGCGCACGTCGCCGCCCACGTCGCACCGCACGAGAAGGTGCGTGTCGTCGAGTTCGTCGAGCAGATCCCGAAGTCGTCGTCGGGCAAGATCCTGCGGAAGGACCTCCGCGCGAGGGAGCGCGCCGCGCAGGGCTGAGCGACGCGACCCCCGCGGCGGTGGTCGAGCACGCGGATCATGCCCTCAGCCACGGCCGGTAGACTCGTGTGGTCAGGCATCCGCCCCGCGGCATCCGTTCGCCGCCCTTCTTGGAGCTTCGCCACTCGTGACCATCGAAACCCCCTCCACGACCGCTGCGCCGACGACCCCCGGTCCCGAGGCCGCTCGCCTCGACACCGTCGAGGTCGCCGCCGCGACGCCCGAGAAGGAGCAACCGTACGCCGCGTTGGGATTGAAGCCCGACGAGTACGAGCGCATCCGCAACATCCTCGGTCGCCGCCCGACCTCGGCCGAGCTCGCGATGTACTCGGTCATGTGGAGCGAGCACTGCTCGTACAAGTCCTCGAAGGTGTACCTGCGCCAGTTCGGCAAGAAGGTCACGCCCGAGATGAAGCAGCACCTGATGGTGGGCATGGGCGAGAACGCCGGCGTGCTCGACATCGGCGAGGGTTGGGCCGTCACGTTCAAGATCGAGTCGCACAACCACCCGTCGTACATCGAGCCCTTCCAGGGTGCCGCGACGGGCGTCGGCGGCATCGTCCGCGACATCATCTCGATGGGCGCACGCCCCGTTGCCGTCATGGACGCCCTGCGGTTCGGCGCCATCGACCACCCCGACACGGCGCGCGTCGTGCACGGCGTCGTCGCGGGGATCTCGTTCTACGGCAACTGCCTCGGCCTGCCGAACATCGGCGGCGAGACCTGGTTCGACCCGGTGTACCAGGCGAACCCGCTCGTCAACGCGCTCGCCGTCGGCGTGCTGCGCCACGAAGACCTCCACCTCGCGAACGCCAAGGGCGCCGGCAACAAGGTCGTGCTCTTCGGCGCCCGCACGGGCGGCGACGGCATCGGCGGTGCGTCGATCCTCGCGTCCGACACGTTCGCCGAGGGCGGCCCGACCAAGCGCCCCGCCGTGCAGGTCGGCGACCCGTTCGCCGAGAAGGTGCTCATCGAGTGCTGCCTCGAGCTCTTCCAGCAGGACCTCGTCGAGGGCATCCAAGACCTCGGCGCCGCGGGCATCTCGTGCGCGACCTCCGAGCTCGCCTCCAACGGCGACGGCGGCATGGCGATCGTGCTCGACGACGTGCTGCTCCGCGACCCCACGCTCACTCCTGAAGAGATCCTCATGAGCGAGAGCCAAGAGCGCATGATGGCGATCGTGAAGCCCGAGAAGCTCGAGGGCTTCCTCGAGGTCGTGAAGAAGTGGGACGTCGAGACGAGCGTGCTCGGCGAGGTCACCGACACGGGCCGCCTGAGCATCATGTGGCACGGCCAGGAGATCGTGAACGTCGACCCGCGCACGGTCGCCGTCGACGGCCCCGTCTACGAGCGCCCCGTCGCCTACCCGACGTGGATCGACGCCCTCAACGAAGACACCGCAGCTCGTCTTGCCCGGCCTGCGAGCCCCGAAGAGATCCGCGAGCAGTTCCTCCAGCTCGTCGGCTCGGCGAACCAGGCGGATGCCGCGTGGATCACCTCGCAGTACGACAAGTACGTGCTCGGTAACACGGCGCTCAGCTACCCCGACGACGCGGGCATGATCCGCGTCGACGAGGAGTCGGGCCTCGGCGTCTCGGTCGCGACCGACGCCAACGGCCGCTACTCGTACCTCGACCCGCGCCAGGGCGCGAAGCTCGCCCTCGCCGAGGCGTACCGCAACGTCGCCGTCACGGGCGCCGCGCCGATGGGCGTCTCCGACTGCCTCAACTTCGGCTCGCCCGAGAATCCCGAGGTCATGTGGCAGTTCTCGGAGACGGTCGAGGGCCTGAGCGACGGATGCCTCGAGCTCGGCATTCCCGTCACGGGCGGCAACGTCTCGTTCTACAACCAGACGGGCGACGTGCCCATCCACCCGACGCCCGTGATCGCCGTGCTCGGCGTGATCGACGACGTCGCGCGTCGCCTGCCCTCCGGCTGGCAGGACGACGGCCACAACATCTACCTCCTCGGCGAGACGCTCGCCGAACTCGACGGCTCGGCGTGGGCCGGCGTCGTCCACGGCCACCTCGGCGGGCGCCCGCCGGCCGTCGACCTCGGCCGCGAGAAGGCCCTCGGCGAGCTCCTCGCCGCGGCGGCGATCGACGGCATCGTCGACTCCGCGCACGACCTCTCCGACGGCGGGCTCGCGATCGCCCTCGCCGAGGCGGTCTCGCGCTTCGGCGTCGGCGCGCGCGTCGTGCTCGACGAGCTCGCCGCCGACTCGGGCGTCGACATCGCGACGGCCCTCTTCAGCGAGTCGACGGGTCGCGTCATCGTGACGGTGCCGCGCGAAGACGACGTCCGCTTCCGCGGGCTCTGCGAGGGTCGCGGCTACCCGGTCCGCCGCATCGGCGTGACGGATGCCTCGTCGCAGGCCCTCGAGGTCCAGGGCGTGTTCACCGTGTCGGTCGACGAGCTGCGCGGGGTCAACCGTGCGCCGCTCGCCGATGCGTTCGGCCCCGTCGTCGGGTACTGAGCGACACCGAGACATCCTGAAACGTGGGCGGGGCCTGAGCGAATCGCTCGGGCCCCGCTTCGGTCTCTGCGCCCTGAACGCAGGGCGCTCAGTACTGCATGACGATGCGGCCCTCGACCTTGCCCTCCTCGAGACGCTCGAAGATCGAGTTGATGTCGTCGAGGGTCTCGACCGACGACACCGTCGGGTGGATGAGCCCTCGCGCGTAGAAGTCGATCGCTTCGGCGAGGTCTTGGCGCGTGCCGACGATCGAGCCGCGGATCGTGATGCGCCGGAGCACGACGTCGAAGATCGACGCGGGGAACTCCCCCGGGGAAGGCCCACGAAGACGACGGTTCCGCCTCGGCGGGCCATGCCGATCGCCTGCCCGAAGGCCTCGGTGTGCACGGCTGTGACGAGCACGCCGTGCGCGCCGCCGCCCGTCTGCTCCTGCACGGCCGCGACAGGGTCTTCGGTCGCCGCGTTCACGAGGATCTCGGCGCCGTGCTTCTTCGCGAGGGCGAGCTTCTCGTCGTCGATGTCGACCGCCGCGACGCGCAGGCCCATCGCGATGGCGTACTGCACGGCGATGTGTCCGAGGCCGCCGATGCCCGAGATGACGACCCATTGGCCGGGCCGGGCCTCGGTCTCTTTGAGTCCCTTGTAGACCGTGACGCCCGCGCACAGGATCGGGGCGATCTCGACGGGGTCGACCCCGTCGGGGATGCGGGCGGCGAAGCGCTCGTCGACGAGCATGTATTCGCCGAAGCTGCCGTCGACGAAGTAGCCGCCGTTCTTCTGGTTCGGGCAGAGCGTCTCCCAGCCGGTGCGACAGTATTCGCACACGCCGCACGCGCTCCAGAGCCACGCGTTGCCGACCTTGTCGCCGACGGCGAGCTGGGTGACGCCGGGGCCGACCGCGACGACCTCGCCGTACCCTTCATGGCCGGGGATGAGCGGCAGTTTGGGCTTGACCGGCCAGTCGCCGTTGGCCGCGTGCAGGTCGGTGTGGCAGACGCCCGACGTGATGACCTTCACGAGCGCCTGACCCGGCCCCGGTTCGGGGATCGGCACGTCGGTGACGACGAGCGGCTTGCCGAGCTCGGTGACGACCGCGGCGCGCATGGTTTCGGACATTGTTCCCCCTTCGACGAACGGCCCCTCGGCCGTCTCTTCGACGCTAGTGCTTCGAGTGAGGGACGCAAGTGACCATGGTCCTGCGGGAAGATCGAATGGTGAGCGCATCGGGCAAGCCCAGACAGACCTACTCGACCGACTACGCGGCGGCGCACGGGCGTTTCGCGCTTATCCCCGCGGCGTATGTGTTCCTGATTCGCGCGGACGCGGGCGGCGAGGCCGGGGGCGACGCCGACGTGCCGCGCGTGCTCTTGCAGCGCCGCGCGAACACGGGCTATTACGACGGCTGGTGGGCGGCGTCGGCCGCGGGGCACGTCGACCAGGGGGAGACGATCGTCGCAGCGGCGGCGCGGGAGGCGGCCGAGGAGATCGGCGTCGAGATCGACCCCGCCGAGCTCGAACCGCTCACGGCGATGCAGCGCACGGCACCGACCGGACTCGCCGTCGACGAGCGGCTCGACGTGTTCTTCGCCGCGCGGTCGTGGCGGGGCATCCCGACGCTCCTCGAGGGGAAGGCGAGCGAGCTGCGGTGGTTCCGGCTCGACGATCTCCCCGACGACGTCGTGCACCACGAGCGCGCCGTGCTCGACGCGCTGCGCGAGGGAAGGCTGCAGCCGGTGAGCGCGTTCGGGTTCGATGAGGGCGAAGCGATGGATGCCTCGGGGCGCTTGCCGGCCGCAGGCGGCGACGCCGAGGCATCCGACACCCTCGCCTACGGCACCGCATCGCGAGGCGACGTCGCAGAGCTCATCGCCTTCTGGCTGATCGCGGGCGAGAACGACGCGCGGCCGGTCGACACCCTCGACGCCATCGCGCGCTTGATCGAACGCGACCCCGACGCCGTCATCGTCGCCCGGCGTGACGGCCGAATCGTCGGCACGGTCGTCGCGGGGTACGACGGCTGGCGCGCACATCTCTACCGGCTCGCCGTGCACCCCGATGCGCGGCGCGCGGGCATCGCGCGGGAGCTCATGCGGCTCGCCGAGGAGCGCTTCCGTGCGTTCGGCGTCACGCGCGCCGACGCCATGGTGCTCGAGGGCAACGAGCTCGGGCAGTCGCTCTGGACGTCGCTCGGGTACGCGCCGCAGGCGGAGTGGCGCCGTTGGGTGCGCCCGCTGTGACGGGGCGGCCGGCGCGGACCGCTGCCGTGCGGCTCCGCGCGGCGGCGTGCGCGGTCGGATGCCTCGTGCTCGGCCTCGCCTTGCAAGTGCTCGACCGGTCGGTCGCCGTCGACGTCGCGGGCAGCGTGCTCTACGTGCTGCTCGTGGGTTTCATCGTGGTCGTCGCGGCACCCCGGCCGCCGCCGCTCGCGGTCGCCGCGATCGGCTTCGCCGTCGCCGCGCTCGTCGAACTCGCGCAGCTCACCTCGATTCCTGCGGCGATCGTCGACGCGGTGCCCGTCGCCCGGCTCGTGTTCGGCAGCTCGTTCGATCCGCTCGATCTCGTCGCGTACGCGGCGGGCGCGCTGCTGCTCTGGCCGCTCGCGCGGGCGATCGGGAGCGGAGGCGAGCGGACGCGCGGGACGACGCCTCAGAAGATCAGCACACCGGCGAGGTAGCTGAGCGTCATCGTCGCGATGCCGATGAGGAGCGTCCGCCGCAGCGCCCGCCAGATCGACGCACGCGCAGCCGCCGCGATGATGAAGCTCGTCACGATGAGCGACAGGATGACGGCGACGACGACCGCCCAGCTCTCGATGGCACGCGGGTAGAGAAGCAGCACGGCGAGCGGCAGGGCGGAGCCGACCGCGACCGAGAACGCGTTCCACAGCGCACCCGCGAGCGGGAACCAGCCCGGCGTCGGCTCGTCGATGCCGTGTGCGGTCTTGAGGGTCGCCGCGAGCCCGTCGTGCTCGATCATGCGCTCGGCGACCTCGAGGGCGAGCGGCTCTGGTGCCCCGAGCTCCTCGAAGTGGCCCGCGAGGTCGACGAGATCATCTTCCGGCCCCTCGGCGAGGTCCTTCCGGGCGTCGACGATGAGCGCGCGCTCGGCGTCGCGCGCGGCCGCGAGCTCGGCGTACTTCGCGCCGAAGCCGGCGACCGACGCGGCGACCATCGCCGAGATCGACGCGACGAGGAGGGTGCGGCTCGTCGCCCCGGCTCCCGCGAAGCCTTGCAGCACACCGGCTGCGCCGATGATGCCGTCGTTGGCGGCGACGGCGAAGTCGCGGAACGAGTCGCGGCTGAACCAGTACACGTGATCCCTTCCCGGCGGTCAGTCGTCGCTTGCGGTCGGGTGGGCGAGCAGGTCGACGCGCTCGCGCAGATACGGCTCGAACGGCGCGAGCGCCGACGGGTCGCCCGCGCGCCAGCGCACGAAGACCTCGCCGTCCTGCACGACGACGGGCGAGTCGGCGGATGCCGCGGGCTGAGCGCCTGCCGTCGGCGCGGCGGGGCCGGCGGGGTCGACGGGCTCGCCGGGTTCGGCCGGCTCGAGCAGCCGCCCGTCGAGCGCGACCGGCACGGCGTCGAACACGACGGTCTCGCCCTCGGCGATGCCGCCCTTCACCGCGGCCGCCCGGTAGGCCCGGTGCACTGCGACCGAATTCGCCGTGATCGAGCGGATCGCGGGCTTCTCGGCCCGCACGACGTTGCCGTGCGCCCACAGGCCGCCTTCTTCGTCGAGGGCGAGCACGCCGAGCCGCCAGACCCGGCCCATCGGTCGCAGCCGGGCCGACCGCTTCACTCCGAAGACCCGACGCGCGGGCTCGTACTCGGCGAGCACCTCCGTGCGCGCGTGCGCGGCGTCGAGTGCCGCGACGGCGTCGGCCACGGCCGTGCGCGCCCGCGCGAGCGCGTCGGCGCCCGAGACATCCGCACCGCTCGTCTCCTCGTCGCTCACCGCGACCTCCCGACGAGGTCGAGGAGCGCGAGGCCGTAGGCCTCGGCGGGATCGGGATGCTCGAAGATCAGGATGTCCCCCGCGATCTCGACCTCGACCTCGAACGTGTCGGGCAGCCGCCGGAGCTCGCGGAACGTGCCCCGCAGGAGCTCCCGCAACTGGTCCTCGCGCGGCAGCCACACGGCGTCGCCGAGGGTGAGCGAGTCGAGCGCCCACTCGGTCGTGCCGTTGAACCCGAGGATCGTGCCGCTCGGCGTCGCGTGCGACTCGATCGTCATCTCGCTCACCGTGAACGTGTCGGCCTCGATCTCGGCCTCGACCTCGTCGGGCAGGTCGAGCTGGAACCGGTCGCCCGATTCGGGATGCCACACGAGGCCCGCCTCCTTCAAGGCGACGGCGAGTTCGCGGCTGATCATGCCGACAGGTTACGGGGTGGGCGCCGGTTCGGGCACGAAGACTCGACTCCGCCGATCACCGTCGAACGCGCGCGGGCCCCCACGACGCGGCGACGCCCACGACGACGACTCCCGCGACGACCCAACCCCAGCGGGCCCCGAACACGCCGACCGCGATCAGGACCAGCCCGACCGCGGCCGCGACCCCTGCGACCGCGCGCCGCACGCCCGGCGTCGCCCAGGCGCGCGCGGCGAGGGCGCGAAGCATCCGGGTCACCTCGCGTTCAACCGGCGACCGGCCGGGCATCGAGCGGATGTCTCGCGCCCGTCGCCCAGCGCCGTCGGATAGCAGTTCACCGTCGCACTCGCTTCAGATGCCGTCGGACTCGCGAGCCGCTTCGCCCGACAGTTCCTCGTGGTGGCGGATCACCTCGGCGACGACGAAGTTGAACCACTTCTCGGCGAACGCCGGGTCGAGGTGGGCGTCTTCGGCGAGCGCGCGCAGCCGCGCGATCTGCCGCTTCTCTCGGTCGGGGTCGCTCGGCGGCAGCCCGTGCGTCGCCTTCAGCCGCCCGACCTGCTGCGTGAACTTGAAGCGTTCGGCGAGCAGGTGGATGAGGGCGGCATCGATGTTGTCGATGCTCGAGCGGATGCCGAGAAGCTCGGTCAGCGCCGCTTCGCGGTCGTCGGGGGCGGTCATGCAATCGACCCTAGGCGACCGGATGCCTCAGCGCGGCGTCGCCCGCCGGATGACGATGTAGCCGAGCACCGCGAAGACCACGGCGAGCCCGAGCAGCAGCGTGAACACGCCCCACAGGCCGATCGTCGCGAACCACGAGAACACCGCGGGCCACGACCCGCTGAACGTCAGCGCGGCGACCGTTCCGAGGACGCCGACGATCGCAACCGCGGTGAGCGTCAGCATGCCCTTCATGCGCCAGCGCATGAAGATCGTCGTCGCGGCGGCGCCCACGAACAGCACGAACAGCTGCAGCGCGAACGACGAGAAGAAGTCGAACAGCCAGCCGTTCTGCCCGTACCAGAGCGCGTTGAACATGCCCGCGCCGATGAACCATCCGTTCGTCGCCTTCTCGATCTGCACGAGCGTCGCGATCGCGGCCGCCATCTCGGCGGCGACGAGCACGAACATGAGGCTCATGCCGAGCCAGAAGTCGCGTCTGGTCGACGAGAACCCGAGCGCGAACGAGAAGGTCAGCCCGACGGCCTGCACGCCGACGGCGACGAGGTACCACTGCGGCGAGAGCACCGCCCAGCTGTAGCGGGCGCCCTTGATCGTCTCGGCGGCGGGCGCTCCCGCGCCCTGGATGATGAGCGCGATCGCCAGGGAGACGACGAGCGCGCCGGCGAGGATGAGCCACGGCACGCCGAAGAAGACGGACGGCTTCACGGCGAGCAGGCGCACGATGCGCCAGACGCCGCCGAAGCGCGATCGGGGAGCGCTCACCGAGTCGGCGGCGGCGCTGGCTGCGAGGGCGGTCATGCTGCGACCTCCTGTTCGGTGCGGGCGGATGCCTCGGTGAGGTCGGTGCCCGTGAGATGGATGATGAGCTGCTGGAGCGAGACGGGGGCGAGTTCGAGGCCCGCCTCGGCGGCGCGGACGCGCTCGTCCTGGTCGAGCCGCCCGTCGATCGTGACCGACGCGAGCCCGCCGAGCCCTTCGCGGCCGATGATCGTGCGGCCCTCGACGAACCGCTCGACGGACTGCTTCGGCCCGGCGACCGTCGTGGCCGATCCGCGCACCTCGTCGGCGTCGCGGTCGAGGAGGATCTTGCCCTGGTCGATGAGGATGACGTGTTCGAGGAGGTTCGCGACCTCGTCGATCAGGTGGGTCGAGAGCACGACGGTGCGCGGGTGCTCGGCGTAGTCCTCGAGGAGCCGGTCGTAGAAGATGTGTCGCGCGACGGCGTCGAGGCCGAGGTACGGCTCGTCGAAGAACGTCAGTTCGGCGCGGCTCGCAAGCCCGACGATGACGCCGACGGCGGAGAGCTGACCGCGGGAGAGCTTCTTGATGCGGCGCTTGACCGGCAGTCGGAAGTCGGCGACGAGCCGCTCGGCGAATTCGGCGTCCCAGTTCTCGAAGAACCACGGGGCGGCCTTGAACACGTGGATCGGCGCGAAGTCTTCGGGGTAGCGCTGGGCCTCGGCGATGAAGCAGAGCTTGCGCAGCACGTCGCCGTGCTCGGCGGGCGTGCGGCCGAAGACCTCGAGCTCGCCGCCGTTCGGAAAGATCTGGCCCGTGAGCAGCTGCATGATCGTCGTCTTGCCGGCGCCGTTGCGGCCGAGCAGTCCGTAGATGCGGTGCTCGTCGAGGCTGAAGTCGACGGCGTCGAGGGCCGTGAACGACCCGTAGCGCTTCGTGAGACCCGAGACGCGGGCCACGGTGCGGCTCATGATTCGATCCTTTCTGCGCGTTCCGCGCGGAGGAGCTCGGCGAGCTCCTCGACGCCGATGCCGAGCTTCGCGGCTTCGACGAGGAGTGGTCTGAGGTACTGGGCGGAGAACTCGGCCCGTCGGCGCTCGATGAGCACGGCGCGGGCTCCGGGGGCTACGAACATGCCGATCCCCCGTCTCTTGAGCACGATGCCGTCGTCGACAAGGCGGCTCACCCCCTTCAATGCGGTCGCCGGATTGATGCGATAGAACGCCGCGAACTCGTTGATCGAGGGGATCTGCGCGTCTTCCGCGAGGGCGCCCTCGATGATGTCGTTCTCGATCAGCTCTGCGATCTGCAGGAAGATCGGGCGTGAGTCGTCCATGCCGGCCTTACTTCATCGGTTAGTTACGTGACTAACTAACCACTCAACCGGGTGCCTGTCAACCCCTCAGTTCGCACGCGCCCCGGCCCCGGCCCGTCCCGGCCCCGTTCCCGTCCGGCCCCGCCCCGCCCGCCCCCGTTCCCGTTCCGCCAACGGTGGGCTCTGCAGTCCACGGTGATCCAGACGCCACCGCTGACGGCAGAACCCACCTCGAGCGAGCAGAAGGGACGGTCGGCGTGTGTGGCGGCCGGGTCGGCGAGGAAGGGCGGATGTCTCAGGGCGCGTCAGCGCGCGGCGGAGGCCGGAGCGGCGGATGTCTCGCCCGCACGCCGCCCGAGCTTCAGTCGCCCCTGCGCGAAGAGGATGCCGACGAGGACGAGCACCGCCCCCACGGGCTCATGCCACGAGAGCCGCTCGCCGAGCAGGAGCATCCCGAGCGCGACGCCGACGACGGGCGTGACGTACGTGACGGTCGACGTGCCGGTCGGACCCCAGGCTCTCAGCACATTGATGTTCCAGATGTAGGCGAGGCCCGTGCCGAGGATGCCGAGTGCAAGCAACGACCCCACGATCGGCCAGTCGAGTTCGATCGGCGAGAGCGCGATGAACGGGGTCAGCGCCAGCATGACGACCGCCGACACCCCGATCGAGAGGAACGCGAACGTCGCGGGCGCGATCGGCCGCTGGCTCAGGAACTTCCGCTGGTACCCGAACGTGAAGCCGTAGCAGAGGGTCGCGAGGAGACACGCGAGCTGGCCCGCGAGCGAGCCCGTGAGCCCCGCGATCTGCCACGGCGCGATGACGACGAGCACCCCGAGGATGCCGACGCCGACGCCGAACCATCGGCTCGCGCCGAGCCGCTCGACGCGGAACACGAGGGTCGCCATGAGTGCCGTCATGATCGGCGTCGTCGCGTTGTAGATCGACGCGAGGCTCGACGACACGTACTGCTCCGCCCACGCGAAGCTCAGGTACGGCACGACGCACGTCGTGATCGACACGACGAGGAAGTGCACCCACACGATCGGCTCGCGCGGCAGCACGGGGCCGGGCACGCCGTCGGCGCCCGGCACGCGCGGCCGTGTGACGAGCACGATGAGTCCGAGTGCGATGCCGCCGAGCACGGTGCGCGACCACGCCACCTGTCCGAACGAGACGCCGCCGAGCGCGACCTTCATGAAGAGGAAGCTCGACCCCCACACGAGCCCCATCGCGAGGAACTGCACCCACGTCGAGAGGGCGCGCGAGCGAGGGGTGTATGCCTGGGGCTCGGTCTTCACGGCGGCGCGTTCGCTCACCTCTCGACCCTACGTCGGCGCGGATGGCTCGGCTCGCGGGTTCCGGACACGTTGGCGGGAAGCATCCGGAACTCGGCAGTCGCGCGCCGGGAACGCGCGACCTAGGCTGGCGCCATGAGCCACTTCGACGTCATCGTCCTCGGCGCGGGCCCGGGCGGCTACGTGGCCGCCATCCGCGCCGCACAGCTCGGCCTCTCGGTCGGGGTCATCGAGGAGAAGTACTGGGGCGGGGTGTGCCTCAACGTGGGCTGCATCCCCTCGAAGGCGCTGCTCCGCAACGCGGAGCTCGCGCACATCTTCCACGCCCAGGCCGATCTGTTCGGCATCAAGGGCGAGGCATCCTTCGACTTCGGGGTCGCGTTCGACCGCAGCCGCCAGGTCTCGGAGAAGCACGTCAAGGGCGTGCACTTCCTCATGAAGAAGAACGGCATCACCGAGCTCGACGGACACGGCACCTTCCGCGATGCGAACACGGTCGACGTCGCGAAGCCCGACGGCACGACCGAGACGCATACGTTCGCGAACGCCATCATCGCGACCGGTTCGCGCGTGCGGCTCCTCCCGGGCGTCACGCTCTCGCAGAACGTCGTGACGTACGAGCAGCAGATCCTCGCGCGCGACCTGCCGCGCTCGATCGCGATCGTCGGCGCGGGCGCGATCGGCATGGAGTTCGCGTACGTGCTGCGCAACTACGGCGTCGAGGTCACCGTGATCGAGTTCCTCGACCGCGCGCTGCCGAACGAAGACGTCGAGGTCTCGAAGGAGATCACGCGCCAGTACCGCAACCTCGGCATCCCGATCCTGACCTCGACCCGCGTCGACAGCGTCGTCGACTCCGGGACATCCGTCACCGTGTCGTACACCGCGGCCGACGGCCAACCGGGCGCGCTCACCGTCGACCGCGCACTCATCTCGGTCGGATTCGCGCCCAACGTCGAGGGCTTCGGCCTCGAGGCGACGGGTGTCGCGCTCACCGAGCGCGGGGCGATCGCGATCGACGAGCGCATGCGCACGAACGTTCCGCACATCTACGCGATCGGGGATGTCACGGCCAAGCTCATGCTCGCGCACGTCGCCGAGGCGCAGGGCGTCGTCGCGGCCGAGACGATCGGAGGCGCCGAGACGCTCGAGCTCGGCGACTATCGCATGATGCCGCGGGCGACGTTCTGCCAGCCGCAGGTCGCGTCGTTCGGCCTCACCGAGCAGCAGGCGCGCGACGAGGGCTACGACGTCGTCGTCGCGAAGTTCCCGTTCACGGCGAACGGCAAGGCCAACGGGCTCGGCGAGCCCGTCGGGTTCGTGAAGCTCGTCGCCGATGCGAAGTACCTCGAGCTTCTGGGCGGGCATCTCATCGGTCCGGATGTCTCGGAGCTGCTGCCCGAACTCACGCTCGCGCAGAAGTGGGATCTCGGCGCCCTCGAGCTCGCCCGCAACGTGCACACGCACCCGACGCTCTCGGAGGCGCTGCAGGAAGCGTTCCACGGGCTGACCGGGCACATGATCAACATGTAGGGAGTCCGTATGAACTCGGTGCTCATCGTGCTCGGCGTGGTGCTGCTCGGTGCCGGCGCGATCTGGACCCTCCAGGGCATCGGCGTGCTGCCCGGATCGGTCATGAGCGGTGTCGCGTTCTGGGCGATCGTCGGGCCGATCGTCGCCGTCGTCGGGCTCGCTCTGCTGCTGTGGGGCGTGGTGCGCCTGCGGCGCAAGGCGCGTCAGTAGCGCGGCGCCGTTCCCGCAGCACCGCCCCCCCGACGCTCCACTCCTGCCAGCCGCTCTTGCCTCCCTCGAAGTCGCGCAAATGGTCGCGAAGGGTGCGGGTTGACGACCAATTGCGCGACTTCGCGGTCGACCGGTGGCGGGTTGGCGGAGCCTGGGCTGAGGGGAGACCCGCCGAGGGGCGAGGGAGGCATTCAGGGAACTGTTCAGTCTGCCTGAATAATAGGCGTACAGTGGAGGGGTGACCGACTCTCCCGACCTCGACGCGACCGCCGCGGCCCTACGCGTCCTCGCGCGGCGGCTCGACCGGCGCCTGCGCGCCGAGGCCGGGTTCGCCGACTACAGCCCGAGCCAGCTCGCCGCCATGCGGCATCTGCGCGAAGCCGGCGAGGCCGGGCTCACCTCGTCCGAGCTCGCGCGCCTCGAGGGCGTGCGCCCGCAGTCGATGAGCGCGACGGTCGCCGATCTCGTCGAGGCCGGGCTCGTCGACCGCACGGCCGACCCGAACGACCGGCGCGCGACCCGCTTGAGCCCGAGCGCGCAGGCCGACGCGATCGCCGAGACCGCGCGCGGCGCGAAGGACACGTGGCTCGCGAGCGCCCTCGCCGAGCGGCTCGACGCCGATGAGCAGCGGCGGCTCGCCGACGCCGTCGAGCTGCTCGAACGCGTGCTCGGGCCATAGCGCGCGGCCGAGCCATCCATTCGTCTGAAGCAGACCACACCGATGCAAGAAAGCCGAACAACGTGACCCTCAGCACCATCGACCCCGCCGTCGCCCTCGTCGTCATCGACCTGCAGAAGGGCATCGCGAACCCCGGCCGCCAGACCGCGCACCCCGTGCCCGAGGTCGTCGCGAACGCCGTTCGGCTTGCCGACGCATTCCGCGAGCGCGGGCTGCCCGTCGTGCTCGTGACCGTCACGGGCGGGGCGCCGGGTCGCACCGAAGTCGCCCGGGCGCAGGCCGAGGCCGCTGCCGCGGCCGGCACGACGATCCCCGCGTGGCCCGCCGACTTCGCAGAGCTGTTGCCCGAGCTCGAGGCGTCCGACGAGCGCACCGGCGCGAGCACCGCACCCGACATCCGCATCGTCAAGCGCACGTGGGGGGCGTTCCACGGCACGGCCCTGCACGACGAGCTGCAGGCGCGAGGCGTCACGCAGATCGTGCTCGTCGGCATCGCGACGAGCAAGGGCGTCGAGTCGACGGCGCGCGCGGCGCACGAGCACGGCTACAACGTGACCCTCGCACTCGACGCCATGACCGACTCGAGCGCCGCCGCGCACGAGGGCAGCGTCGCGAACGTGTTCCCCGCCCTCGGCGAGACCGGCACGGTCGACGAGGTCATCGCGCTGCTACCGGCAGGCACGGGCACCGAAGCATCCGCCGCGAAGTGACCCGCACGATCGAACCGGGCACGGGTACGGGCGCGACGCCCGCTCCGGGCGGCAAGCCGTTCCCGGCGCGCTTCGTCGCCCCGCTCCTGTGGGGTGCGGCGCTCAACCCCATCAACACGTCGATCCTCGCGACGGCGCTCGTTGCGATCGCGACGGCGTTCGGCGTCGGGTCGGGTCAGGCCGCGAGCCTCGTCGCGGCGGTCTACGTGACGAGCGCGGTCGCGCAGCCCGCGATGGGCAAGCTCGCGCTCGCGTTCGGCCCGCGCCGCGTGTTCGTGGCAGGGCTCGCGATCGTGGTCGTCGCGGGCGTCATCGGCGCGACGGCGCAATCGTTCGGGTGGCTCATCGTGTCGCGAGTGCTCATCGGGCTCGGTACGGCGGCAGGGTATCCGACGGCCATGACGCTCATCCGCCGTCGGGCCGACAAGGTCGGTTCGGGCATCCCGGGCGCCGTGCTGGGCTCGATGTCGGTCGCCGGACAGGTGACGGCCGCGCTCGGCCTGCCGATCGGCGGCGTACTCGTCGGTGTGTGGGACTGGCGCGCGGTGTTCGCGATCAACATCCCGCTCGGGCTCGTCGGCATCGTGCTCGCGCTCCTCTGGATCCCCCGCGACGAGCCGCTCGACGCCGCCGCACGCGACTTCCGCGAGATCGTGCACAGCCTCGTGCGCACGCTCGACCCGCTCGGCATGGTCCTCTTCGCGGGCGCGATCGTCGCGCTCATCGTGTTCCTCCAGGCCGTGCGCGAACCCGTGTGGTGGGTGCTCGGCATCGCGGTCGTGTCTGCGGCGGCGATGGTGTGGTGGGAGCGTCGGGCGAGTCATCCGTTCATCGACGTCCGCATGCTCGCCGCCAACGGACCGCTCGTGCGCACCTACACGCGCCAGTTCGCGACCCAGATCGCGATGTACCTCGTGCTCTACGGGTATGTGCAGTGGCTCGAACAGGGGCGCGGTCTCTCCGCGAGCGTCGCGGGGCTCATCATGCTGCCGATGACGGGCGTCGGCGCGATCGTATCGGCGTTCATCGCGAAACGCGCGCTCGTGCGCGGGCCGCTCATCGGGTCGGCGGCGGTCGTCGTCGCGGGCGGGCTGTCGCTCCTCTTCGTCGACGGCTCGACGTCGATCGTCGCGCTCGTGCTCCTGAGCCTCGGCTTCGGCGCGGTCACGGGACTCACGGGCGTCGCGAACCAGTCGGCGCTCTATGAGCAGACGGATGCCTCGCGCATCGGCGTCGCCTCGGGGCTCCTTCGCACCTCGACGAACCTCGGCGCGATCGGCGCGGCCGCGGTGCTCGGCTTCGTGTTCCCGGCGGATGCCACGGATGCGGGCCTGCACCAGGTGGCATGGGTCATCGCGGCGATCGGCGCCGCCGTCCTCGCGCTCGTGCTCTTCGACCGGCGGATTCCGCGCAAGGTGCGCTGAGCACGGCGCGCGGGCGGGGCATCCGGATGCCTCGAACGCATGCAGAAAGGGCGGTGGCCCCCGCCACCGCCCCTCTGCGTTCCGACCCGGTCGAGGCAGGCGATTTCCTGCCGGGCCGAAGACTCAGACGAGTGCGCGCACGCTCAGTGCTGCACCGCCTTCTCTGCGCCCACGCCGGTGAGCGACCGGACCTCCATCTCGGCTTCCTTGGCGGGGTCCTCCTTGCCCTTGTCGAGGACCGTGCCGAGCCAGCCGAGGAGGAACGCGAGCGGGATCGAGACGATGCCGGGGTTCGACAGCGGGAAGAACGCGAAGTCGATGTCTTCGGTCTTCAGCATCGAAGTGACCGAGCCCGACACGACCGGCGAGAAGACGATCAGGATGATCGCCGACGCGAGGCCGCCGTACATGCTCCAGAGCGCGCCCTTCGTCGTGAAGCGCTTCCAGAACAGCGAGTAGACGATCGTCGGCAGGTTGGCCGAGGCCGCGACGGCGAAGGCGAGGGCGACGAGGAAGGCCACGTTCTGGCCGTTCGCGCCGATGCCGCCGATGATCGCGACGATGCCGATGATGACGACCGTGCGACGGGCGACCTTGACCTCGGAGCCGGGCTCGGGCTTGCCCTTCTTCACGACCGACGCGTAGATGTCGTGCGCGAAGCTCGCGGCGGCCGTGATCGTGAGTCCGGCGACGACCGCGAGGATCGTCGCGAACGCGATCGCCGAGATGAGGCCGAGGAGCAGCGGTCCGCCGAGTTCGAACGCGAGCAGCGGGGCCGCCGAGTTCGGGCCGCCGGGGGCCGCGGCGATGACCGACGGGCCGACGAGTGCCGCCGCGCCGTAGCCGAGCACGAGCGTGAACACGTAGAAGATGCCGATGAGCCAGATCGCCCAGACGACCGACTTGCGGGCCTCCTTCGCGGTGGGCACCGTGTAGAAGCGCATGAGCACGTGGGGCAGGGCCGCGGTGCCGAGCACGAGCGCGAGGCCGAGCGAGACGAAGTCGATCTTCGAGACATCCGAGACGCCGTACTTGAGGCCCGGGTCGAGGATCGCGGGGTTCTCGGCCACCGCGACCGCCTTGTCGAGGAGCGCCGAGAAGTCGAACCCGTTGATCGCGAGCACCCAGACCGTCATGACGCCGGCGCCGACGATGAGCAGGATCGCCTTGATGATCTGCACCCAGGTCGTGCCCTTCATGCCGCCGATGAGCACGTAGAGGATCATGAGCGCGCCCACGACGGTGATGACGAGCGATTGCCCGAGGGTGTCGGTGATGCCGAGGAGCAGCGACACGAGGCCGCCCGCGCCGGCCATCTGCGCGAGCAGGTAGAAGAAGCACACGACGAGGGTCGTCGTCGCGGCCGCGATGCGGACGGGCTTCTGCTTGAGTCGGAACGACAGCACGTCGGCCATCGTGAAGCGTCCCGTGTTGCGGAGCAGCTCCGCGACGAGGAGCAGTGCGACGAGCCAGGCCACGAGGAAGCCGATCGAGTAGAGGAACCCGTCGTAGCCGGTCACGGCGATCGCCCCCACGATGCCGAGGAAGGATGCCGCCGACAGATAGTCGCCGGCGATCGCGGAACCGTTCTGTCCACCGGTGAACGAACGGCCGGCGGCGTAGTAGTCGGCGGCGGTCTTGTTGTTCCGGCTCGCACGGAACACGATGACCATCGTGATCGCGACGAACGCGGCGAAGATGGCGATGTTGAGCCAGGGCTCGCCGGGCGAAGTGGTCGCGGCTTCGAAGTGCAGCATCAGCGGGTGGCCCCTTCAGTAGCGGCGGATGTCGCGGCGGCGCCTTCACGGGCGCCGGCGACGAACTCGCCCGACTCGATCTCGTCCCGCAGGAGTTCGGCCTGCGGGTCGAGCTTGCGGTTCGCGAAGCTCACGTACCAGGTGGTGACCGCGAACGTCGTGACGACCTGGGCGAGGCCGAGGATCATCGCGAGGTTGACGCTGCCGAACACGCGCGTCGACATGAAGTCGTGCGCGTAGATCGCGAGCAGCACGTAGGCGAGATACCAGACGAGGCAGGCGGCGAGCACCGGGAACACGAAGCCCCGGTGGGTGCGCCGGAGCTTCTGGAACTCCGGCGACTGTTGGACCGCGCGGTAGTCGACGGCTTCGAGCGTCGACCGCTCCGCGTTCAGGGCATCGTTGCCCATGGCGTCTCCTTCGAGGGGGGTCTCGGCGGGGCGGCGGCCTCGCCGCTGCGCGCGCTTCCTTGCGTGCAGTGCACTCATCGTGGCGACGGCGGGGTCGGGCCGCGGGCGGGCGCCGCTCGTCGTCGCCGAACGGTGGGTTCCGTGCGACGAATGGCGAGCGGCGGGCGATGAACGACGGCTACCTTTGGGTGCATGCCCGAGTCGATGCTGCTCGCAGCCGCGGTCGGCGTGGTCGCGGGGGCGCTCGCGGTCGGCGTCGTCGTGCTGCTGCGCCGGCTCGTGCTCGCGAACCGCGACCTCGGCACCGACGAGGAGCGGGCGACGTATCGCACACTGCACCTCGCGTCGCGGGCCGCTGCGCACCTCCGCGGGGGGCTCGAGGAGCCCGAGGCGGCTCGTGCCGTCAAGCATCTGCGCGCGCTGCTCGGCGCGCGGAGCGTCGCACTCGTCGACCTGTCGGGCGGGGTCGCGGTCGACGGCGACGACTCGGTGCGATCGGCGGCCGCCGCGATCGCGGCCGAGGTCGCGCAGTCGGGTCGCCCGCAGGTCCGTCGCGGTCTCGCGACGGGAGACCACGAGACGGATGCCGCGGCCGCACCCGTGCTCGTCGGCAAGCGCCCGGTCGGCGCGGTCGTCGCCTTCGAGCCGACCGTGCGCGCGGGGCTCGTGCGGGCGACGGGCGAGGTCGCCGACTGGGTGGCCGCGCAGGTCGAGCTCGGGGAGCTCGACGCGAGTCGGGCGGCCCTCGCCGAGGCCGAGGTGCGCGCGCTGCGCGCGCAGATCAGCCCGCACTTCATCTACAACTCGCTCAACGCGATCGCGTCGTTCATCAACACCGACCCCGCGCAAGCGCGCGAGCTCGTGCTCGAGTTCGCCGACTTCACGCGGTACTCGTTCCGCCGCCACGGCGACTTCACGACGGTCGCCGAAGAGCTGCGGTCGATCGACAGCTACCTTCGGCTCGAGCGGGCGCGCTTCGGCGACCGGCTCAAGGTCACCCTGCAGATCGCGCCCGAGGTGCTCTCGACGGTCGTGCCGTTCCTGTCGATCCAACCGCTCGTCGAGAACGCCGTACGGCACGGGCTCGAGGGCAAAGAGGGCGGCGGGCGCATCACGATCACGGCGCAAGACCTCGGGGCGCTCGCCGAGCTGTCGGTGGAGGACGACGGCGTCGGCATCGACCCCGAGGTGCTCGGCCGGGTGCTCGCGGGCGGGAACCCCGGAGAGCACGTCGGCCTGCGGAACGTCGACGCGCGGCTCCGGCAGGTCTACGGGGACGAGTTCGGCCTCGTCGTCGAGACGAACGTCGGGGCGGGTACGCTCGTGCGGATGCGCGTGCCGAAGTCGCAGCCGGGCCGCGATCTCGGGCGAGAAGAAGGGAGAGACCGATGATCTCCGTGCTCATCGCCGACGACGAGCAGCCCGCGGTCGACGAACTCGCCTTCCTCCTCCGCCAAGACCCGCGCATCGGAGTCATCCATCTCGCGAACTCGGGGTCCGAGGCGATTCGCCTGCTGACCCGCGAGTCGGTCGACGCCGCCTTCCTCGACATCCACATGCCGGGCCTCAACGGCTTCGACCTCGCCCGTGCGCTGCAGCGGTTCGAGCGGAGCCCCGCGCTCGTGTTCGTGACCGCCGACGAGGAGGGCGCCCTCGAGGCGTTCGACCTCGCCGCCGTCGACTACCTCTTGAAACCCGTGCGCACCGAGCGCCTCCACCGCTCGGTCACGCGCATCGTCGAGGCGCTCAAGGTGCCGACGACGACCGCGCCGACGCCCACGATCCAGCCCGAGGTCATCGCGGTCACGCTCGGCGGGACGACGCGGATGATCCGCCGCGACGACGTGCGGTACGTGCAGGCGCAGGGCGACTACGCGCGCCTCCACACCGAAGAGGCGAGCTACCTCGTGCGCGTGCCGATGGCCGACCTCGAACGGCAGTGGGCCGATGCGGGGTTCGTGCGCATCCACCGGTCGTACCTCGTGGCGCTCGGGCACGTCTCGCGCGTGCGCCTCGGCGGCGACCACGCGAGCGTCTCGGTCGGCGGCGCCGAGCTGCCGGTCAGCCGACGGCTGCTGCCGGGGCTCCGCGAGCGGCTCGACTCGACGACGCTGCGGGCGCGGCCGTGAGCGACGAGGAGAAGCCGGCGGATGTCCCGCCCGCACGCGTGCGGGTGACGGCACCGCGCGCGGGCGCGGCATCCATCGCCTCCGAACCTGCGCCGACGACCGACCCGACCGACATCCACGCCGTCTACGTGCGCTCGCTCATCCGCTCGCAGTTGCGGCTCGCGCTCGCGTGCGCGCTCGCGTTCGTCGGCGCGACGGCCGTGTTCGTCGTCGCGATCGTCGCGACTCCGGCACTCGACGAGACGTTCCTCGCGGGCGTGCCGGTGTCGTGGCTCCTCCTGGGGGTCGGCGTCTACCCGCTCGCCCTCGCGGTCGCGTGGCTGTACGTGCGCGCGGCGACCCGGAACGAGTCGCGCTACCGGTCGCTCGCGGGGGACTCGTGAACGCCGCGATCGGGTATGCGGCGATCGCGGGCGTCGCCGTCGTGTCGGCGCTCATCGGCTTCTACGGACTCCGCGTCTCGCGCACGACGAGCGACTTCTACGTCGCGAGCCGCACGGTGAAGCCGTGGTGGAACGCGTCGGCGATCGGCGGCGAATACCTCTCGGCGGCGTCGTTCCTCGGCGTCGCCGGGCTCATCCTGCTCACGGGGTCGGGTGGCCTGTGGTTCCCGATCGGGTACACGGCGGGCTACCTCATGCTCCTGCTCTTCGTCGCAGCGCCGCTTCGCCGCTCGGGCGCCTACACGATCCCCGACTTCACCGAGGCGAGGCTCGACTCGCGCGGAGCGCGGCGCGTCACGAGCGTCCTCGTCATCGTCGTCGGCTGGTTCTACATCGTGCCGCAGTTGCAGGGCGCGGCCCTCACGGTGCGGATCACGACGGGCCTGCCCGCGTGGGCCGGGTCGGTCGCGGTCGCCATCATCGTCGCCGCCGTCGTCGCGGCGGGCGGCATGCGGTCGATCACGTTCGTGCAGGCGTTCCAGTTCTGGCTCAAGCTCACGGCGCTCGCAGTGCCCGTCGTCGCGCTGCTCATCATCGTGGGCGACGGGTCGCCGACGCCCGCGCTGACCCCCGCCGAGGCGTTCCCCGCCGAGGCCGGCCCCGCGTCGCTCGACGTCTACCGCACGGTCTCGCTCATGGTCGCGCTGCTCCTCGGCACGCTCGGGCTCCCGCACGTGCTCGTGCGGTTCTACACGAATCCGGATGGCCCGGCCGCGCGCCGCACGACCCTCATCGTGCTCGGGCTGCTCACCGTCTTCTACCTGTTCCCGACGGCGTTCGGGTTCCTCGGCCGCGCGTTCGCGCCCGACCTCGCCTCGGCGGGCGAGGCCGATGCGCTCATCATCGTGCTCCCCGACCGGCTCGTGCCGGGCCTGCCGGGGCAGTTGCTCAGCGCGCTCGTCATCGCGGGCGCGTTCGCGGCGTTCCTCTCGACGTCGTCGGGGCTCGTCGTCTCGCTCGCGGGCGTCATCAGCCAAGACCTCCTCGGCGGAAGCGTGCGCGGCTTCCGCATCGCCGCCGTGCTCTCGACCCTCGTGCCGCTCGCCGTCGCGCTTGGCACCTCGTCATCGGGGCTCGCGGGCAGCGTCGGACTCGTCTTCGCGTTCACCGCGTCGACCCTCTGCCCCGTGCTCCTGCTCGGCATCTGGTGGCGCGGGCTCACCGCGCGCGGCGCGATCTCGGGCATGCTCACGGGGGCGGTGCTTTCGGGGAGCGCCATCCTCATCGGGCCGCTGCTCGAGACATCCGCCCCCGCCATCGCAGCCGTGCTGCTGCAGCCCGCGCTCTGGACCGTGCCCATCGCGTTCGCCGTGACCGTCATCGGATCGCGGCTCGACCGCTCCCGCGCTCCGCGCACGGCCGACGCGTTCCTCGCGAAGCTGCACGAGCCCGAGGGGCGGTAGCGGGTCTCGATACGCTCCTTCGTCGCTACTCGACCGACGGGGCGCCGAGCACGACCGCGCGATCGTCCCACGCGGCGAGCCGCGCTTCGAGGCCCGCCCGCACGCCGGGCCACTCCTCGACGAGGATCGAATACACCGCCGTATCGCGCCAGCTGAGGTCGGCCCGGCGACGGTGGTGGCGGAGCACGCCCTCGAACGTCGCACCGAGCTTCTCGATCGCCGCGCGCGAGCGCGCGTTCTGCGAGTCGGCCTGCAGCTTCACGCGGCTGAAGCCGTGGCTGAACGCGAGGTCGAGCAGCAGCAGCTTCGCCTCGGGGTTCACCGCGGTGGCCCACACGCGCGGGTCGTACGCCGTCCACCCGATGTGGGCGCCCTCGTTCGCGAGGTCGAGATCGCCGAGGGTCGTCGTGCCGACGACCGTGCCGGCGTCGGGTCCGCTCGCGAGCCGAATCGTCCACGGCAGTGCGCGCGGCCCGGGTACGAACTGCGACGCCGCGAACGCCTCGAACACCGCGAGGTCGCGCGGAAGCCCTGCCGGCCCGCCGCCGAATCCCGATGCGAACACGTCGGGGTGGGCGATCGCGGCGTACAGCTCAGGCGAATCGGCGGGGTCGAGCGGGCTCAGACGGACGTGTCGGCCGACGAGTTCGTCGGCTGCGGGGCGGGTCGCTGGCATCGTCCAAGTCTTCCACGCCGTCATGTGCGGCCACGGTACGTCAAGGCTCTTCCCCCGGCCCTCTCACCGCCATACGATGACGTGGGCGGAACAGCCGCCAAGGACGGCGGAACAGACGCCGAAGAACGAAAGGCGGGGGCTTATGGCTGGTCTCGACGACATCACCAAGAAGGCTCAGGACTTCATCGAAGAGAACAAGGACAAGGTCGAAGAAGTTCTCAAGAGCGAACAGGCCGAGGACATCAGCGACAAGATCATCGGCAGCGTCGCCGACGCCGCGAACAAGGTCACGGGCGGCAAGTTCGCCGACCAGATCGACGACGTCCGCGAGAACATCGACAAGTCGATCGGCACCGAGTAATCGCACTCGCCGATCCGGTCAAGGCGCCCGCCCGCTCACGATGAGCGCGGCGGGCGCTTCCGTCTTCGGAAGGCGGCATCCATGGCTCGAGACCGGCGGATGCCTCGCCCGCACGCCGACCGGATCAGTCGACGAGGTCGTGCAGTTGCACGATCGCGTCGCGGCCGGCGCCGACGCCGATCGCCGAGATGCGCGAGCCGCTCATCGCCTCGAGCTCGCGCACGTACGCCTGCGCGTTCGCGGGAAGGTCTTCGAACTCGCGCGCGGCCGTGATGTCTTCGGTCCAGCCGGGGAACTCCTCGTAGATCGGCTTCGCGTGGTGGAAGTCCGTCTGCGAGACCGGGAGCTCGTCGAAGCGCTGCCCGTCGACGTCGTAGGCGACCGCGACGGGGATGCGCTCGATGCCCGTCAGCACGTCGAGCTTGGTGAGCACGAAGTCGGTGACGCCGTTGATGCGCGACGCGTAGCGCGCGATCGGCGCGTCGTACCAGCCCGTGCGGCGCTTGCGCCCGGTGGTCGTGCCGAACTCGTGGCCCTGCTCGGTCAGGAAGTCGCCCCACTCGTCGAACAGCTCGGTCGGGAACGGGCCCGCCCCGACGCGCGTCGTGTACGCCTTCACGACCGCGATGACCCGGTCGATCTGGTTCGGTGCGATGCCCGAGCCCGTGACGGCGCCGCCGCTCGTCGCGTTCGACGAGGTCACGAACGGGTAGGTGCCGTGGTCGACGTCGAGCATCGTGGCCTGGCCGCCCTCGAAGAGCACGGTCTCGCCGCGGCCGAGCGCCTGGTGCAACAACAGCGCCGTATCGGTCACCATCGGGCGCAGCCGGTCGACGTAGGCGAGCAGCTCGTCGACGATCTCGTCGACGCCGATCGCGCGACGGTTGTAGACCTTCACGAGCAGGTGGTTCTTCTGGTCGAGGGCGCCCTCGACCTTCTGCCGGAGGATGTTCTCGTCGAAGAGGTCTTGCATGCGGATGCCGACGCGGTTGATCTTGTCGGCGTAGGTCGGGCCGATGCCGCGCCCCGTCGTGCCGATCTGGCGCTTGCCGAGGAAGCGCTCGGTGACCTTGTCGAGCGTGCGGTGGTACTGCGTGATGACGTGGGCGTTCGCCGAGATGCGCAGGCGCGAGACATCCACGCCGCGGCTCGACAGCGCCTCGAGCTCTTCGAAGAGCACCTCGATGTCGACGACGACGCCGTTCGCGATGACGGGCGTGACGCCCGGCGTCAGGATGCCCGACGGCAGGAGGTGCAGCGCGTACTTCTCGTCGCCGACGACGACGGTGTGGCCGGCGTTGTTGCCGCCGTTGAACTTCACGACGTAGTCGAGACGCGGACCGAGCAGGTCGGTCGCCTTGCCCTTTCCTTCGTCTCCCCACTGAGCTCCGACAAGTACGATCGCGGGCATTGGTCAGTCGTCTCCGTTCGAGGCGGCCGCGTCGGGGGCGGCGATCGGGTCGCCGACGGATGCCTCGGTCGAGGCGGATGCCTCGGAGGAGACGTACGTCGGCTCGAACGCGTCGCTCGGCGACACGATCGTGATGAGCTGGGTCGGCGTGAACTCGCTCGCGATGCGGGCGGGAGCCTCGGGGTCGGCGGCGGCGAGCTCGTCGGCGACGGTCGTCGCGCGGTCGTCGAGGCCGAGGGCGACGGCGGCGCGCCGCTGGGCGTCGAGTGCGCGCAGGTAGGCGCGGTTGGGCTCGTCGGCCCAGGGCACGGATGATCCGGGCTCCCACCCGCGCGCGGCGAGTTGCTCGCGAGCGAGATCCGCGGCGACGGTCGCGTACGCGAACGCGTCGAGGGCGCGGCCCTCGGAATCGGCGTGGTCGGCCAATTCGGCCCATGCGAGCGGCGAACCGGGATGCGCCCCCACGACGCGTGCGACGGCGTCGCGTGCGCTCGCGTCGAGGGCCTCGCGCACATCGGGTTCGGCGGGAAGGCCGACCTCGTTCTGTGCTGGTGTTCCGTCTGGAGTCACACTCGATGGTATCAATCGGGGTCGCGGGGGCCAGAAGCGGATACGACGCCCCGCCTCGTCCGCTCGCGCGTGTACCCGCTCGGGGCCGAAAGCGGCGGCCCCTTCCGCAATCGCGCCTCATGCGCGATCATGCAGGAAGGGCCGTGCGCGTCCCGGGGAGGATCGCGCTCGCTCTCGGGGGCCGCAAGGGGGATTGCGTTTTGACCGTTCAACGCACGCATCGAGCACACCGCATCCGTTTCGTCGCCTGGGCCGTCGTGGCGGCCCTCCTCGGCACCGTCGCGGTGTCGATGCCGCTCTCACCGCAGCCGTCGGCCGAGGCCGCCGTGCCGACGCCCACGGGCAACAACGCCGTGATCTCGGTGAAGGTCGGCGGAGACCGGATCCTCGTCGCACAGGTCGAGGGGCTCGAGGGAGTGCAGCTCGGCCTGTACGCGACCGCGACCGCGACCGACCCGGTCGACCCCGACTGGGGCGTCTGCGAATCGGACGCCGACGGGGACTGCAACTTCCTCGTGCCCGACACGCAACGGAACACGAGCGGCACGCAGTGCGTCGGCGCCAATTGCGACCGCCGCTTCTGGGTGAAGCAGATCAGCGCCCCCGCCGGATGGACGATGAACACGGCCCTGCGCACCGGCGACAACGCCGGCGCGGCCTCGACGTCGACGCCCTACCGATTCCAGACGGGCACCCAGCTCCGGGCGGGCAGCACCTACCGCTCGAACATCAACTTCATGCTCGACACGGGCGGCAACAACGACATCGCGTCGGGCGGCGTCTGGCAGAACTCGCGCGTCAACCCGCCCCTCCCCGATCGATGCGGTCTCAACATCGCGCTCATCCTCGACCTCTCGCTCTCGATCGGCACGGGCGCGAACCTCACGGCGCTGAAGAACGCCGCCAACACGTTCGCCGACGCGCTCACCGGCACCCCGAGCCGCATGGCGCTCTTCTCGTTCAGCAACGTGTCGCCGTCGCGCAACACGCAGCCGAACAACCCCGACCTGCTGGCCGTGTCGACGACGGCCGGAGCTGCGGCCTTCAAGGCCCAGTACGCGGGCTGGACGACGACGGGCGCCACGAACTGGGACCAGGGAATGCTCGCCGCCGCACTGTCGGGCAGCCTCCCGAACGGCACGAACCATTACGACGCGGCGATCGTCCTCACCGACGGCAACCCGACCGCGTACGGCAGCCTCGTCGCTCCCAGCCCGTCGAACCCGAACGGCACGGGCGAGGGCGCGCAGACCTACAACCGCCTGCGCGAGATCGAGAACGGCATCTTCTCGGCCAACGCCATCAAAGCCAACGAGACGCGTGTGCTCGCCGTCGGCGTCGGCAGCGGCTCGGCCGGCGCGATCACGGCGCTCAATCTGCAGGCGATCTCGGGCCCCGAGAAGTTCGACCCGGCGCTCGAGAACGTCCAGACGGCCGACTACTTCCAGCTCAGCGACTACTCCGTCGCCGGGCAAGCCTTGCGCGATCTCGTGTTCGCCGCCTGCACGCCCTCGCTCTCGGTCGTCAAGCAGATCGTCCCATCGACCACGACCGGGGAAGACATCACGGGTGCGACGAACGCGGGCGCCGGGTGGACGTTCACGGGCTCCACGGCACCGGGGATCTCGGGCTTCGAGAACCCGCTCACGACGACCGACGACGGAACCGGCGCCGTGAACTTCCCGCTCGAGTTCGACCCGGCGGTGGTCAACGCGGACGTCAACATCGAAGAGACCCAGCAGACCGGGTTCGAACTCGTCACCCAAGGGGGCTCCAACGCCGTCTGCACCGAGAAGTCGCAAGAGTTCCCCGACGGCAGAACCATCCCCGTCACGAACACGACCGGCCCGAACGGGCCGGGGTTCACGTTCAACATGCAGCCCGAGACATCCGTCAGTTGCGTCGTCTACAACCGGGCACCCGACCCCATCGCGGACCTGACCGTCTTCAAGAGCTGGGTGATCAACGGCGAGGAGATCGCCCAGGGGTCGCAGCCCACCGAGATCGGCGCCGTGCTCGTCGCGCTCGACCCGGGCGCGACGGCCGTGCGGAACATCGGCTGGGGCGTGACCCAGACCGGGTACGAGGCCGGCGACAGCGTCGCGCTCGCCGAAGGCGTGTTCTTCGGAGGCGACCTCTGCGTGCTCGACAGCTCCGTCGTGACCGAGGTCAACGGGGAGCCGCCCGCGGTGACCGAGTTCGCGAGCGTGCCGAACGCGATTCCGACGCCCGCCCAGACGGACTACGACGTCACCCTCGTCGCCGGCCGGAACACGGTCTCCGTCGTCAACACCGTGACGTGTCAGAGCGAGCTCATCCTCCTGAAGGAGGTGCAGGGCGGCGACGCCGACCCGAACCTCTGGAACCTCGACGCGATCGAACCGACCGGCGCGCTGCCCGGCCCGAGCGGACTGAGCGGTGCCCGGGCGTTCGTCACGCCGGGCGCGACCTATCAGCTCGCCGAGACGCCCCTCGACCCCGCCGGCGAAGCATCCCTCTACGTGCAGATCGACCGACGCACCCCGCCGTTCCAGGCCAACCCGCTGTCGACCGGCTCGATGTTCTGCGCCCTCGTCGACGCCGACCTCGAACCGATCTCGACGACCGTCGACGGCCTCAACGGCGGCGCGACCGTTCCGATCGGCCAGCGGATGGCGTGCACGGCGATCAACCAGACGGCGACGATGATGCTCCGCAAGGTCGTCGTCAACGACATCGGCGGGACGGGCGTCCCGCCTGACTGGAACCTCGTCGCGACCCCCGTCGGGCCGCTCCCCCTGCCGCCCGGCGTCGGCCCCATCAGCGTGCCGGGCAGCGACGCCGAACTCGGGACGTCGTTCAACGTGCGCCCGGGGATCCAGTACGAGATCACCGAGTCGGTCCCGCCGGAGTCACCGCCCGGCTACATCATGTCCAGCCTCGTGTGCGAGATCCTTCCTCCGCCGATGGGGACGCCGAGGACGATCGAGACCTTGAACCCCCTCGACGCCGACCTCTGCACGTTCACGAACACCTTCGCAGGCAGCACCCTCACCCTCGAGAAGGAGGTCGTCAACGACCACGGCGGCACGGCCGAGCCGACCGACTGGACCCTCACCGCGACGGGCACGCTCCGCACCCTCTCGGGAGTGATGGGAGACCCGGCGATCACGAACGCCGACGTCGACCCGGGCGTGTACACGCTCTCCGAGTCGGGCACCCCGGAGGGGTATGAAGAGGGCACGTGGTCGTGCGACGGCGGCACGCT
This sequence comes from Agromyces protaetiae, assembly GCF_004135405.1. Taxonomy (NCBI): domain Bacteria; kingdom Bacillati; phylum Actinomycetota; class Actinomycetes; order Micrococcales; family Microbacteriaceae; genus Agromyces; species Agromyces protaetiae. The sequence goes on along the minus strand of NZ_CP035491.1, from coordinate 1,117,581 downwards.
CGAGGGCGCGACGCTCACGATCGGCGTCGGCGAGGCGGTCACGTGCGTGATCGTCAACGACGACCGACCCCCGGGTGGACGGTGTGGAAGTCGAGCGATCCCCCGACGGGCAGTACGGTGCAGCCCGGCACGACGATCACCTACACGATCCGGGCGTACGACCTCTTCGACGGGTTCCAGCCGCCGTCGGACCTCGTCATCACGGACGACCTCTCGCAGGTGCTCAACCACGCGACCTTCGTCGAGGGGAGCATCGTCGCGAGCCAGGGAACCGCGAGCCTGAGCGGCACGACGTTGACGTGGGAGATTCCCGTGCTCGACGTGAGCGCCGCACTGACCTACCGGGTGACGGTCGACGGCGACGCCCACGGGGTGACGATCCGGAACGTCGTGACGGCACCGGGGTCGGAGGTGTGCGTCGAGCCGCCCGAGCCGCCGCAGCAGCCCGAGCCGCCGAACGAGGAGCCCACGCCCACCCAGCCTGTGCCGTCGGTCGCCCCCGCGGTCGCGGGGCCGGCGGCGAGGTCGGCCGTCGGGTCGACCGGCGTCGTGCGGCTCGCGTCCGCGGTCGTCGCTGCGGCGGCCGAGGAGCTGCCGCCCGAGTGCCTGACGACGACGCACCGAACGCCCGGCGTCCCGCCCGCGGTGACCGGCTTCGCCGCGGTGCCGATCCTCGCGATCGGCCTGCTGATCCTTCTCGCGGGCGCCGCTGCGGTCGCGTTGTCGCGTCGCCGGCAGGCGTGAGTTCCCGTTCGGGATCCGGTTGGGGGGACCGGGTCCCGAACGGTGTCGCGCGTGCGGCGCGCCGCGTCCGAGGCATCCGCCCCGAGCCATCCTGCGCTGTACAATCGCGCCGCTGCGAGCGAATAGGCTGGAAGCCATGTCCAAAGTCTTGACCTCCCTGCCCGTCGGCGAGCGCGTCGGCATCGCCTTCTCGGGAGGTCTCGACACCTCCGTGGCCGTCGCGTGGATGCGCGAGAAGGGTGCCGTGCCCTGCACCTACACGGCTGACTTGGGCCAGCCCGACGAGCCCGACGTCGAGGCCGTCCCGGGCCGCGCGCTCCAGTACGGCGCCGAGCTCTCGCGGCTCGTCGACTGCCGTGCCGCGCTCGTCGAAGAGGGCCTCGTCGCCCTCGCGTGCGGCGCGTTCCACATCCGCTCGGCGGGCAAGACGTACTTCAACACGACCCCCCTCGGCCGCGCGGTCACGGGCACGCTGCTCGTGCGCGCGATGATGGAGGACGGCGTCGACATCTGGGGCGACGGCTCGACCTACAAGGGCAACGACATCGAGCGGTTCTACCGCTACGGCCTCATGGCCAACCCGCGCCTGCGGATCTACAAGCCGTGGCTCGACGCCTCGTTCGTCGAGGAGCTCGGCGGCCGTCAAGAGATGAGCGAGTGGCTGACTGCGCGCGACCTTCCCTACCGAGCGAGCGCCGAGAAGGCGTACTCGACCGACGCGAACATCTGGGGTGCGACGCACGAGGCGAAGGTGCTCGAGGAGCTCAGCGAGGGCATCCCCACGGTCGAGCCGATCATGGGCGTCGCATTCTGGCGCGACGACGTGTCGATCGATGCCGAGGATGTCACGGTGCGGTTCGAGCAGGGCCGCCCGGTCGCGCTCAACGGCGTGGAGTTCACGGATGCCGTCGAGCTCGTGCTCGAGGCGAACCGCATCGGCGGGCGCCACGGCCTCGGCATGAGCGACCAGATCGAGAACCGCATCATCGAGGCGAAGTCGCGCGGCATCTACGAGGCGCCGGGCATGGCGCTGCTGCACATCGCGTACGAGCGGCTGCTGAACGCGATCCACAACGAAGACACGATCGCGAACTACCACCAGGAGGGCCGTCGTCTCGGCCGCCTCATGTACGAGGGCCGGTGGCTCGACCCGCAGTCGCTCATGCTGCGCGAGTCGATCCAGCGCTGGGTGGGTTCGGCCGTGACCGGCGAGGTCACGCTGCGCCTGCGCCGCGGCGACGACTACACGATCCTGAACACGCAGGGCCCGGCGTTCAGCTACCAGCCCGAGAAGCTCTCGATGGAGCGCGTGGGCGACGCGGCCTTCGGCCCCCTCGACCGCATCGGCCAGCTGACCATGCGCAACCTCGACATCGCCGACTCGCGCGCGCGCCTCGAGCAGTACGCGCACCTCGGCATCGTGGGCGGCGCCACGGCGTCGCTCGTCGGCGACCTCGCCGCGGGCGAGGCGGCCGAGATCGCGGCCGGCCCCGACGTCACGAAGGCCGAGGCCGAGTTCGAGGCCGCGACCGACGCGGCGAACGAGGCGGCAGCGTTCGACCTCGGCACCGACTGAGGGTTCGGCGCCCAGAGAGCGCGTGTCGAAGAGCGGGCGGATGATTCATCCGCCCGCTCTTCGCGTCTCTCCCCCCCGGTTTGTCGGACATTCAGCGGTTTGTCGGACACTTGCGCGCGATTTCGTCCGACGAACGAGGCGATGTCCGACAAACCCTGGGAGGGGACCAACCCGGAATGGCGATTTAACTTGCACATGAGTGTGCAAGTTCGTAGACTGAGTACATGCAGACCTCCGCCGGCGCGGGCCGCCGCCCTCGTCGAGATGCGGCAGCCAATCGCGAATCCCTCATCCGAGCCGCAGCGCTCTGCCTCGCCGAGTCGCCCGACGCGTCGCTCGAGCAGATCGCCGCCGCCGCAGGGCTCACCCGCCGAGCCGTCTACGGCCACTTCGCCAACCGTGACGAACTCGTCTTCGCGCTCATCGAACGCGGCACCGAGCGTCTGAACCGGGCCGCCGAACCGTCCGCGACCGAGATCTCGGCGCCCGTCGCGATCGCCCTCCTCGGCGCCCGACTCTGGAGCGTCGTCGGGCACGTGCGGCTGCTCGCGAGCATGGCGCTCACCCAGCCCTACGTCGAGCGGGTCACGATCGCACTCGCACCCGTCCGCGAACACCTCGGCGCCGTCGTCGCGCTGGGCATCGCCGACGGCACCCTGCGCGGCGACCTCCGCCCCGAGCTGCTCGAGCGCCTCGTCGAGGGCTCGGCGATCGCCGTGCTGCTCGAGTCGGCGCGCACCGGCATGCCCGACGCCGAAGGCCGACGGGTGGCGATGCTGTCGATGCTCGCCACTGCGGGCCTGTCGTGGCGCGAGGCGGGCGACCTCATCGATGCCACCCCGGCGCTCCGCGCCCGCGAGAACGACCCGGGCGACCCGGGTCCGTACGACCTGCCGTTCGATGCGCCGTTCTCGGGCGCGCGAACGGACACCGACCAGACCGACAACGGCGCCGGCCCCGAATCGTCCCCCATCGGAGTCCTTTCGTGAAGATCGAACTGCGCGCGGTCCAGAAGGGCCGCGACGGCCAGGCGCTGCCCGCGACCACCGTCGAGTTCGAGTCGGGCCGCGCGACGCTCGCGTGCGCCGAGACCGAGCAGCGACCGACCGTGCTCGGCCTCATCGCCTCGGGGCGCATGAAGCCCGATGCGGGCGAGGTGCTCCTCGACCGCAAGGCCGACCGGCGCGGCATCCGCCGCCGCATCGCCCTCGTCGACGCGCCGAGCGTGTGCGACCCGGCCCCCGACGTCACCGTCGCGGGTGTCGCCGCCGAAGAGCTCATGTTCGCGGGCATCCCGGCCAACCCGATCTCGGTCGCGCACTGGCTCGCAGACCTCGGGCTCGGCCATCTTTCGCGTGTGCCGATCGGCAACGTCGACCCCGAAGAGCGACTGCGCCTGCTCACCGAGCTCGCCGTGCTGCGCGACGACGTCGAGGGGCTCGTGATCGTCGCCCCCGACCGCCACGGAGGCGACCCCATCGTGTGGTGGTCGCTCGCGAAGCGACTCGCCGACCGCGGCTACGCCGTGCTCGTCGTCGCGGGCGACGCATCGGCGGCGGCGATCGGCGCGGCCGACATGCTCGGCCGGTTGGGCGCTGACGAAGCCGCGGTCGCAGGCGACGGGGTCGACGCGGAGACCGGCGACGACGACGAAACACCCGAGAACGAAGACGACGCGGATGCCCCGGCCCAGGGCCGCACGGAAGGAGCACTCGCATGAAGGTTCCCCAGATGATCCTCGCCGAACTCCGTCGGCTCCTCTCGACCAAGATGGGCGCGCTCGCGCTCTTCTCGCTCCTCGGCGTGCCCGTGATCTACGGCGGGCTGTACCTGTGGGCGAACCAGGACCCCTACGCGAAGTTCGCCGACGTGCCCGCCGCGATCGTCGTCGACGACGAGGGTACGCCCGCGACGAAGTACGACGACGCCCGCAACGTGGGCGACGAGGTCGCCGACAAGCTCGTCGAGGACGGCGCGTTCGCGTGGGAGCGGGTCTCGGCGTCGGAGGCTCGCGCAGGGCTGGAAGACTCGACGTTCGACTTCGCGGTGACCTTCCCCGCCGACTTCTCCGACGACCTCGCCTCCGTGTCCACCGACGCGCCCCGGCGCGCGGAGATCCGCCTCACGACGAACGATGCGAACTCGACCCTCGGGTCGTCGATCGGGGCGAGCGCGGTCGAGAAGATCCGCGCGACGGTCGCCGAGACGGTCGGCGAGAAGGCTGCTTCGACCCTCCTCGACTCGATCCAGACGATCCGCGGCAGCCTCGTCACGGCGGCCGACGGCGCGACGCAGCTCGCCGACGGTGCCGACGCCGCACGTTCGGGCACGGGCGAGCTCCGAGACGGCGCCGCGCAGCTCGCCGACGGCAACTCGCAACTGGCCACCGGGACCGCCCAGCTGCGCGACGGGACCGCACAGCTCGCAGACGCCTCGGCGCAGCTCGCCGACGGCGCCGCCCAGGTCGCCGACGGCAACGCGCAGCTCGCGGCGACCGCCGACCGGGTCGGAGCCGCCGTGGGCGATGCGGCGGCACTCGTGCCCCAGGTTCGACAAGACCTCACGACGGCGCTCGCCGACCGCGGCGTCGACCAGGCGACGATCGACGGCCTTCTCGCGCAGTTCGACTCGCTCACCGCGCGGATCGGCGAGGGTGACGCCCGTGTGCAGGAGGTCGTTGGCCAGATCGACGACCTCGCGGCAGGCGCCCGCCAGGTCGCCGACGGCAGCGCGCAGCTCGCCGCGGGCAACCGCACCGCGGCCGACGGCGCCGCACAGGCGGCCGACGGCGCCGCCAAGGCTGCCAGCGGTTCGGCGCAACTCCGGGACGGCCTCGGCTCGCTCGGCGACGGGCTCGACGAGCTCGCGGCAGGCGCCGGCACGCTGCGCGACGGTCTCGCCGACGGCGTCGGGCAGATCCCCGATTCGACGGCCGAGACCCGTGCGGCTCAGGCATCGACGGTTGCCGACCCCATCTCGGTCGCGACGAGCTCGGCCGCGCGAGCCGGCAGCTACGGCGCAGGACTCGCCCCGTTCTTCGCAGCCCTCGCCGCCTGGATCGGCATCTACGCGCTCTTCCTCATCGTGAAGCCCGTCTCGAAGCGCGCCGTCACGGCGCTGCGTTCGCCGCTGCGGGTCACGCTCGCCGGATGGCTCACGCCGGCGCTCCTCGGCGCTGTGCAGATGACCGCGCTCTTCACGGTGCTCGCGGTGACGCTCGGGTTCCCGATGGTGCACCCGATCCTGACGCTCGGCATCATGCTGCTCGCGTCGGCGACGTTCGCGGCGATCCTCTTGTCGCTGAACGTGTGGCTCGGCTCGGTCGGCCAGTTCACGGGGCTCGTGCTCATGGTGCTGCAGCTCGTGACGGCGGGCGGGACGTTCCCGTGGCAGACGTTGCCGGCTCCGCTCGCGTTCCTGCACCACATCCTGCCGATGAGTTATGTCGTCGACGCGATGCGGCAGGTCATGTTCGGCGGCGACCTGTCGAGGGCTGCGGGCGACGCGCTCGTGCTCGCGGGGTTCCTTCTCATCGGGTTCCTGTCGGCCGCCCTCGGCGTCACGCGCATGACCCACTCGCGCACGCTCCGCGACCTGCGGCCGAGCCTCATCGGCTGAGCGGGCGCCCCGCTACAACCATTTCCGCGACTTGAAGATGAAGTAGAGGATGACGGCGAACACGACCATGCCCGCGACCGCGAGCGGATAGCCGAACTCCCAGTGGAGCTCTGGCATGTGGTCGAAGTTCATGCCGTAGATGCCCGCGATGAGCGACGGGGCGAAGATGATCGCCGCCCAGCTCGAGATCTTCTTCGTCTGCTCGCTCTGCGCGATGCTCGTCTCGGTGAGGCGCCTCGCCTCCTCGTTCTGGCGCTGCGCGACGAGGGTCGCGTGCACGGTGAGCGAGTTCTGCAGCACCTGCCTGAACTCGTCGCCGCGCTCGACGATGCGGATGGCGTGGTCGCCGACGTCTCGCAGGTACTGCTGCAGCTCGGCGTCGATGCCGTACTTGTCGAACCCCTTCTGCAGGCCCGCGACGATGTCGATTATCGGCCGGGTGGCGCGCTGGAACTCCATGACCTCGCCCGCGAGGTCGTAGATGCGCTTCGTGACGGCCGGGTCGCCCGAGAAGAGCTGCTCCTCGATCTCGTCGATGTCGTTCTCGAGACCGGCGACGACGGGCTGGTACTCGTCGACGACCTCGTCGAGGATCGCGTAGAGCACGGCCTCGGGGCCCTTCGAGAGCAGCTCGGGCTCGGATTCGAGGCGCTTGCGCACGTGGGCGAGATCGGGCGCCTCGGCGTGCCGGATGGTGACGGCGAAGTCGTGGCCGACGAAGACGTGCACCTCGCCGAACTCGACGGTCTCGGTCGCGTCGAGGTAGCGGGCCGGGCGCAGCACGACGAAGAGGGTGTCGTCGTATCGCTCGAGCTTCGAACGCTGGTGTCCCTGGCGGGCGTCCTCCACGGCGAGGTCGTGGAGCTGGAACTCCTCGGCGACGGCGTCGAGTTCGCCGTCGGTGGGTCGGTAGAGCCCGATCCAGGCGAAGCCGTGGTGGGCGGCGCGCTCCTCGAAGGTCTGCTCGAGGCTCGTCGGGGTGCTCACCCGCTTGCCCGCGCGGTAGATGGCGTTGTCGACGACGGTCACACAGGCAAGTGTGGCTCATCCGAAGGTGAAGCAGTACGCCTCCGCTCCGGCTTCGAGGAACTCGACCTCGACGATCCGGTCGGTGATCGCGCCGTGCTGCCGCACGAGCTGGTACACGTTCTGGTCGCGGAGCACCCCGCGGCCGTTCGCGTCGAGGTCGCTGCCGCGCGTCTCGTCGACGAGGTGGCCGTCGAGGAGCACCTGGAACGGCACCTCGGCGCCGGGGACGCGCGGCCCCATGACGAGGTTGACGTCGCGTCCGCGGAAGCGGAACGCGATGCGTCCGGTCGGTCCGTCGAGCCCGACGGCGTGACGCGCGACCGTCCAGGTCCCCGAGAGCCCCCACTCGTTGAGGGAGAGGTGCGGCACCGAGAACTCGTACGGCAGGTCGAGCGGCGAACGCCCCTCGGCTGCGAACCCCGTCGACTGCCCGTAGCCGAGGTAGGTCTCGGGCGAGCCGAGGTGGACCCAGTCGGCTGCGACCTCGAGTCCCTCGGGGCGGACGTCGACGAGGTCGAGATCGAAGGCGCCCGGGCCCGAACCGGCCTCCGCGCCCGCGTCGACGAGGAGGCGCTGGATCGCCATCTCGGTCATCGCGTACTCGCCCTCGCCGAAGTGGTGGAAGCGGATGCGCCCCTCGGCGTCGGCGAGGTAGACGGCCGGCCAGTAGTGGTTCGCGAACGACTCCCACACGCGGTAGCCGTCGTCGATCGCGACGGGGTACTCGACGCCGAGCGCGCGCGTGCGCGCCTCGACGTTCCTGTGGTCGGACTCGAAGCCGAACTCGGGCGTGTGCACGCCGACGATCGTGAGGCCGTGGTCGCGATACTTGGCGTCCCACGCCTTCACGTACGGTGCGGTGCGAAGCCAGTTGATGCACGTATAGGTCCAGAAGTCGACGAGCACGACGCGGCCGCGCAGGCTCTCGGCCGTGAGCGGCTCGGTATTCAGCCATCCGGTCGCGCCCTCGAACGAGCCGATGCGGCCCTCGTACGGCAGGTCGGCGTCGTCGCCCGCGAGGCGGTGCGCGAGGGAGCGGAAGAGGCCGTAGCGCGGTGATTCGTCGTTCATGGGCGCACCTCGATTCGCGCGAAAACTACTCGCGCCCCGGGGCATCCGCAATCGAGTCGCGAACGGATGTCTCGGCAGGATGTCTCGCCCGCGTGCCCTCAGCGACGGGCGTGCGTGCGCACCCACTCGTGCATGACGATCGCGGCGGCCGCGCCGGCGTTGATCGAGCGCGTCGAGCCGTACTGGGTGATCTCGACATGGAGATCTGCGGCCGCGAGCGCCTCGGCGCTGAGCCCCGGCCCCTCTTGTCCGAAGAGCAGCACGCACCGCTCGGGGAGGGTGATCCCGTCGACGGGCACCGAGCCGTCGAGGTTGTCGACGGCGACGACCGGCAGGTCCTGGGACTTCGCCCACCCGACGAAGTCGGCGATGTCGGGGTGGTACATCACGTGCTGGTAGCGATCGGTGACCATCGCGCCGCGCTTGTTCCAGCGGCGGCGCCCGATGATGTGCACGGTCTCGGCGGCGAACGCGTTCGCGGTGCGCACGATCGAGCCGATGTTCATGTCGTGCTGCCAGTTCTCGATCGCGACGTGGAACGGATGCCTCGTGGTGTCGAGATCGGCGACGATCGCCTCGAGGCGCCAGTACCGGTACCGGTCCACGACGTTGCGAGCGTCGCCGTGCTCGAGGAGCTCGGGGTCGTAGCGCGGGTCGTCGGGCCACTCGTCACGGCCGCCCGGCCACGGGCCGACGCCGTGCGCGGGGGCAGCGTCGCTGTGCTCGTGCTCGCTCTCGTCGCCCTGTTCCACACGACCACGTTACCGATACCCCCGCGCGGGTCTTTTCGGTGGACCGAAAAATGTGTAGGTTTTCGGTATGCCGAAAACCCTCGAAGCGGAACAGGTCGCGCACGAGACATCCGCCCGCCGCGCCACCCCGCGCGCCCTCTGGCTGCTCGGCCCCGCCCTCGTCGCGGGCGTCGCCTACCTCGACCCGGGCAACGTCGCGAGCAACATGACGGCGGGCGCGCAGTACGGGTACCTGCTCGTGTGGGTCGTCGTGCTCGGCAACGCGATGGCGTGGCTCATCCAGTACCTGTCGGCGAAGCTCGGCATCGTGACCGGCCGAAGCCTGCCCGAAGTGCTCGGCACGCGCATCCTCAACACGTGGGGGCGGCGCGCCTACTGGCTGCAGGCCGAGCTCGTCGCCATGGCGACCGACCTCGCCGAGGTGATCGGCGGTGCCGTCGCGCTCAACCTGCTGTTCGGCGTGCCGCTCCTCTACGGCGGACTCATCACGGGCGCGGTGTCGATCGGGCTCCTCGTGCTGCAGTCCAGGCGCGGTCCGCGCACGTTCGAGTTCGTCGTCATGGGCCTTCTGCTGATCATCGCGATCGGGTTCGGCGTCGGCGTCTTCGTCGCACCGCCCGACCCCGGCGGGCTCCTCGCGGGGCTCGTGCCCCGGTTCGAGGACACGAACTCGGTTCTGCTCGCGGCATCCATCCTCGGCGCGACGATCATGCCGCACGCGATCTACGCGCACTCCTCGCTCACGCGCGACCGGTTCGTCACGCGCGACGCGCGCGCGACGAAGCAGCAGCGGGCGGATGCCTCGCCCGGCACCTCGACCGCACTGCCCACCGACACCCTCATCCGCGCGACACGCATCGACGTGTCGGTCGCGATGGCGATCGCGGGCACCGTGAACCTCTGCATCCTGCTGCTCGCGGCCGTGAACCTCGCGGGCGTCGCCGGCACCGACACGCTCGAGGGCGCCTACGCGGCACTCGGAGCGACCCTCGGGCCCGTCATCGCGACGCTCTTCGCCGTCGGCCTCCTCGCGTCGGGCCTCGCGTCGACCTCGGTCGGCGCGTACGCCGGGGCCGAGATCATGGACGGCCTGCTCCATGTCCGCGTGCCGCTCATCGCCCGTCGGCTCGTGACGCTGATCCCCGCGCTCGCGGTGCTCACCCTCGGCTTCGACCCGACCCTCTCGCTCGTGCTCAGCCAGGTCGTCCTGTCGTTCGGCATCCCGTTCGCGCTCGTGCCGCTCGTCGCGCTCACCGCGAAGCGGGGGCTCCTGGGGCGGTGGCGGAATCACTGGGCGACGACCGCGGCAGGGGTCGCGGCATCCGTCTTCCTCATCTCGCTCAACGGCGTGCTGCTCTGGCTCGTGTTCACGGGGGCGTGAGCGCACGACCTCGGTAGCGTTGGGCGCATGAGGATGCTGGCATGCCCACGCTGCGGCGAAGCGGTGCTCATGGACGAACTCGCCTGCCGCGCCTGCGGGGTCGCCGTGGCCTACCACCCGCCGACCGACACGATGGCCGACGTGACGGAACCCTCCGTCGAGATCGACGGGCGCTCATGGGCCGCCTGTTCGCGACGCGACTGGAACTGCAACTGGCTCGCGCCGGCCGACGCCGAAGCCGGGCGCTGCTTCAGCTGCGCGCTCATCCGCACTCGGCCCGAATCCGACGACACGCTCGCGCTCGAGCGTCTCGCCGAGTCGATGCTCGGCGAACGGCGGCTGCTCATCCAGCTGAAGCGGCTCGGCCTCCCGGTCGACCCGTGGCACGAGGTCGAGGGCGGGCTCGGGTTCGACCTGCTGTCGTCGTTCTCGCACAACGAGCCGGTGCCGATCGGCCACGCGAACGGGATCGTCACGATCGACCTCGCCGAGAGCCTCGACGCCCACCGCGAGCGGCTCAGGGTCGCACTCGGCGAGCCCTACCGCACGATGCTCGGGCACTTCCGGCACGAGGTCGGCCACTACTTCGAGTGGATCCTCGTCGAGCGCACCGACCCGTCGCCCTGGATCGACGAGGCCCGCGAGCTCTTCGGCGACGAACAGGCGTCGTACTCCGACGCAATCGCCCGCCACTACAAGGTCGGCGCCCCCGAGGGATGGCAGGAGTCGTTCATCTCCGAGTACGCCACGATGCATCCGTGGGAGGACTTCGCCGAGAGCTTCGCCCACTATCTGCATCTCACCGACACCCTCGAGACGTCGTGGTCTGCCGGGCTCGAGCTTCGGCCCGGGCGCGACGCCTACCCGGGGGCGACGTGGAGCCTCGAGATCCGGGAGCGCTACGGCGCCGACGACCTCCCGCAGCTGCTCGAAGACTGGCGCGCCCTCTCGCTCTTCTTCAACCGGGTCAACCGGTCGATGGGCAAGGACGACCTCTACCCGTTCACGATCACCGAGCCCGTCACGCACAAGCTCGCCTTCGTGCACCGGCTGCTCACGAGCCTTCCCGACCTGCCGGTCGCGCCCGACGGGTTCCGCCGCAGTCGCGTCGCATCCGAGCGCACCGGTGCGGATGCCTCGGCGTCGGCGCCTGCGTCTGCATCGGCGCCGGCATCCGCCTAGCCGCGCGCGACCGCCGCCGGCCGGCCCGAGAACTCGTCGATGCGCGCGGCGGCGATCGAGAGCAGGTTCGACACGAGCGTCACGACGAGGCCCGGCTCCTCGGCGCGGAGCCGGGGCATCCGCTCGACCGGCAGTGCGAAGCACTCCGCCTCGGTGTCGGCGACGACGTCGACGACCCCGTCGACCGCGCCGACGAGCGATCGCTCGCCCACGGGCATCCCCGCCACGAGGGTCGCCGCACGCCGAGCCGGATGCCCCGGGTCGGGCACGAGCGCGCTGAGCCGCCCCGACGTCAGCAGGAACAGCCCGCCGATCGGCTCGCCACGCCGGATGAGCGCCTCGCCGGGCGCGACCGCGCGCGGTTCGAGATACGGGACGAGGCGGTCGAACGCCTCGCCGGACAGTCCCGCGAGCGCCGGATGGTCGCGGAGCGCGATGGACCGGGGCGCCGTCGTCGCACCGCCGAGCAGGTGGTCCTCGCACCACTCGAGGGCGCGGTCGAGGTCGGCGAACCTCTTCACCGACGGGCCGATCGGGTCGTCTCCGACCTGGTCGGGCGCAGCGCTGACGAGCAGGCCGCCGCCCCTCGCGGCGAGGAGGTCGCCGAGGTCGACGACGAGGGGCGCGATCGCCGGGTGCAGGACGTCGACATGGCGCAGATCCACGACGGCGAAGCGCGGTTCGGGCTCGGCGTCGAGGATGCTCCGGACGACGAGTTCGGCGGCGACGAAGTCGAGTTCGCCCTGGAGCTCGGCGACGAAGACCTCGGAGCCTCGCCGCGCGATGACCTCGAGGTCGGCGTCGGGCCGTCGCCGGATCGATCCCGAGCCGGCGAGCGTCGACGTCGACCGCAGCGGCGAAGGGGCATGGGTTCCCGAGCGCAGCGGATGCAGGTCGAGCTCGCTCGAGAGCTGCCGGCACACCGCGACCCCGCGCACGCTGTTGCCGTGCCGATCGAGCGGCGGGGAGAACACCGCGATGCCGAACCGGCCGGGGACGACGGCGATGACTCCGCCCGCGACGCCGCTCTTGGCCGGGAGACCCACCGTGAACTGCCAGTCGCCCGCGCTGTCGTACATGCCGCAGCTGTCCATGACGTTCAGGACGTCACCCACCGTGCGGCGCGACACGACGCGGACGCCCGTGATCGGGTTCACGCCGTCGGCGGCAAGGGTCGCGGCCATGACCCCGAGATCGTGCGCGTCGACGAGCACCGAGCACTGACGCAGGTAGGCGTCGAGTGCGGCTTCAGGATCGCCCCGCAGCGCGCCCGACCCTCGCAGCAGGTGCGCGATCGCCCGATTGCGGTGGGTCGTCTCGCGCTCGGACCGGTAGACGTCTTCGTCGAGTCGCAACGCGCGCCCGGCGAAGCCGCCGAAGACGCCGAGCAGGTCGGCCGCGGACTCGGCGCCGTGGCGCTCGACGACGAGTCCTGTCGTCGTGATCGCACCGGCGTTGATCATGGGGTTCGACGGCATCCCTGTTCCCGGATCGAGCGAGATCTCGTTGAACGCGTCGCCCGTCGGCTCGACCCCTACCCGCGCGAGCACCTCGTCGGGGCCGAGCTCGTCGAGCGCGAGCGCATACGCGAACGGCTTCGAGATCGACTGGATCGTGAACTCCGAGCGCGTGTCGCCGACTTCGTAGACCGCTCCGTCGGCGGTGACGAGGCAGATCCCGAATCGGGATGGATCGGCCTTCGCAAGCTCAGGGATGTAGGTCGCGACGCTGCCCTCGTCGAGTCCCGAGTTCTCGTCGAGGATGCGGCGAAGCAGCGCGACGACCGGGGACTCCTGAGTCACGCCTCCCGCCCGCCCCGGGTGGCGGACAGTGCCCGGTCGACCGCTCGGGCGCGCTCGGGAAGCACTGCCGCCTCCGTGTCGAACCGCACCGGCGCGGACCAGCGTCGGCGGCGGATCCATTTCTCCACCTCGACGACGACCGGGAGCAGCAACGCGAGGCCGATGCTCTCGAGCCATTCGACCGCGGTGAGCGACTGGGTCATGAGACCTCGCTGCAGGAAGGGAAGCTCGGTGGCCAGCACCATGAGGATCGCCGGGATCGACAAGATCTTCAGCGCCGACAGGATGGGGGCGGCGAGGCCGCTGCCCGGGTCGCGGCGGAACACGAGCGCGCTCAGGATCGTCGAGAACCCGAGCACGACGAACGCCATCGTCATCGATGCGCTCGGGCGGTCGACGCTGAGCTCGTCGGGGCCGGCGACGAGCGGGATGAGCGCCGAGAGGAACATGACGGCGCCGAACAGGATCCACCGGACGACCGCCCCCCGGTTGGTGATCGTCACCTTCGGGTCGCGGGGCGGCCGCCGCATGAGGTCGGCATCGCCGGGATCGAACGCGATCACCGCGACCGGCGGGATGCTGATGAAGAAGTTGAGGAACAGCACCATGAGCGGCGTGAGCGCGACGCCCTGGTTGATGTCGAACGCCGTGGCGGTGAGGAAGAGCAGCACGAGCGAGATGAGCTGCGTCATCTGGAAGCGCACGTACGCGACGATCGTGCTGTAGATGCCACGGCCGAGTTCGACCGCGTGCACGAGGGTGCCGAAGTTGTCGTCGGTGAGGATCATCCGCGCGGCCTGCTTGGTGACCTCGCTGCCCGACCCCATCGCGACACCGATGTCGGCCTGCTTGAGCCCGGCCGCATCGTTCACCGCGTCGCCCGTCATGGCGACGACGAGTCCGGTTCGCTGCATCACCCGTGCGAGCCGCAGTTTGTCTTCGGGGTGACACGACCGAAGACGTGCAGGTTCGGCAGGCGCTCGGTGAGCTCTTCGTCGGACAGCTTCGCGAGCTCCGCGCCCGACACCGCGCCCGGCCCGAGGCCGAGGTCCTCGCCGATCGCCTGCGCGGTCACCGCGTGGTCGCCCGTGATCATGCGCACGTCGATGCCGGCGCCGAGGGCGACGGCGACGGCGGCCTTCGCCTCGGGGCGGAGCGGGTCGATGATGCCGACCATCCCGGCGAACGTGAGGCCGTCGGCGAGCGACATCGGGTCGGCGGCCATCGCCGCCTCGTCGCCCGCGTCGAGCACGCGCACGGCGAATGCGAGCACCCGGAGGCCCCGCGCGCCCATGCGCTCGTTCGCGGCCAGGAGCTCGTCGCGAACGTCGGCGATGGGCACGAGGGCGCCGGATGTCGGCGCGGTCGCGCACCGCGCGAGCACGACGTCGGGGCCGCCCTTGACGAGCTCGACGAGCCGCTCCTCGCCGTCGAGGACGATGCGATGGAACGTCGCCATGAACTTGTAGTCGGAGTCGAACGGGATCTCGGCCAGCCGTGGGTAGACCCGGCGGGTCTCCGCGGCATCCACCCCCAGCTTCGCGGAGAGCACGACGAGGGCGGCCTCAGTGGGGTCGCCGACGACAGAGCCGTCGTCGCCGACGAGCGCGTCACTGCACAGCGACATGCCGTATGCGAGGCGCGTGAAGTCGGGCACCGGGACGCCGGCGGCCGAACGGATCGCCCCCTCCTTCGCATAGCCGTTGCCGTCGACCTCGAACCAGGCGCCGTCGGAGTAGATGACCGACACCATCATCTCGTTGAGGGTGAGCGTGCCCGTCTTGTCGCTGTTGATCGCGCTCGTCGCACCGAGCGTCTCGACGTCGGCGAGGTTCTTCACGATCGCCCGCGCGTCGGCGAGTTGCTTCGCCCCCTGCGCCAGGAGCGCCTGGACGAAGGTCGGCAGACCGGTCGGGATCGCCGAGATCGCCATCGCGACGCCGAGCAGCAGCACGTCCTCGACCGAGATCCCGCGGGCGAACCCGACGATGACGATGACGGCGACGGCGGCCCAGGCGAAGATGCCGATCACACGCGTCAACCCGTTGAGCTCGCGCTGCAACGGCGAGACGGTGCGGTCCACCGACGCGAGCATGGTCGCGATCCGGCCCATCTCGGTCTGCATGCCGGTGGCCGTCACGACGACGGCCGCGGTTCCTCGTGTGACCGAGGTGTTCTGGAAGAGCATGTTCGCGCGGTCGCCGAGCGTGACCTCGGGGCCCGTGAGGACTGCGGCGTCTTTGCTGACCGGTGCGCTCTCGCCCGTCAGCGCAGCCTCCTGCACTTCGAGGGTCGCCGATCGGAGGATGCGGCCGTCGGCGGGCACGAGGTCGCCCGCCTCGAGCTGCACGATGTCGCCGGGGACGATCCCGCCGGCCTCGATGACCTCGATCGCGCCGTCGCGCAGCACACGCGACCTCGGCACTTGCAGCTTCGCGAGCGCGTCGACGCTCGCGCGCGCCTTAAGATCCTGACCGGTGCCGAGCACGACGTTGAGCGCGACGAGGACGGCGACGAGGAATCCCGTGGTGAGCTGCGCGATGAGGAAGCTCGCGACCGCCACGACGACGAGCATGATGTTCATCGGGTCGCGCAGCTGGCTCGCCGCGACCGCCCAGACCGACGGCGCGCGATCGCCCTTGATCGCGTTCGGGCCGACCTCGGCGAGCCGACGGGCGGCCTCGGTGCCGCTCAACCCGGTCGATGCATCGCTTCCGAGCTCCGCCGTGACCGCCTGCGCCTCGAGCAAGTACGGTGGGGCGACGCTCTCGACCCCGCCCGTCGCCACTTCCACGCCCGACATACCGCTCCCCCTGGCCGTGCCGTCTTCGCCGCCGTCGACCCCGACCGGAGCGGTGGGGCGGCGGCGAGCACAGTTTCGCACCCGCCGCGCGGCTGCACCAGCATCCCTCGCCGTCGAGTCCGGCCGCGCGGGCGTCATCGAGTTCGTGCGCGAGCCGCTCGTCGCCTAACCTGCTGAGACACACCTCGACGAGGAGGCACGATGACCGGCTGGCGTCTGCGCGAGTTCCACAACGACCACCTCGACGGCATCCTGCATCTGTGGGCGGCCCAGCAGCCGTCGGCGCACGAGCCCGTCTACGGCCTCAGTGAGGTCATCGCCTCGTGCCAGAAAGACCACGCGATCGTCGCGGTGCACGGCGATGACGTCATCGGCGCCGTCGTGGGCCGCGCCGCGCACGATCAGGGCTGGGTCGTGTTCTTCGCGATCGACGACGACTGGCGCGGCCAGGGCATCGGCTCGGCCATGCTCGCGGCGCTCGAGAAGCAGATGTCGCCGCACGGGCTCGTGAAACTCTCGGCGCTGATCCCCGAGAACGAGCACCGCATCGATGCGTTCACCAACCAGGGCTTCGAGCTCAAGCACCAGTTGCGCTACTTCGAGCGGCGCATCCCCGTGCAGCGGCAGGAGCTCTCCTCGCTCGCCGAGCTCGGCGGGCGCCTGCTGCCGCGGGGCCTGTGGGAGTCGGTCTCGGGCATGCGCCGCGAGAAGGAGATCCTCGAGCAGCGGCTCGTGCTGCCGCTCGCGCAGGCCGATCTCGCCGACCGGTACGGCGTCATGCCGCCGCGCGCGGTCGTGTTGTTCGGCCCGCCCGGAACGGGCAAGACGACGTTCGCGAAAGCCATCGCGGCGCGACTCGAGTGGTCGTTCGTCGAGGTGTTCCCGTCGCGGCTCGCGGCCGATCCGCGGGGGCTCGCGGGGGCGCTGCGCGAGACGTTCACGAAGATCGCCGAGCTCGAGCACGCGGTCGTCTTCATCGACGAGGTGGAGGAGATCGCGGCGCAGCGCTCGGGCGAGCCGCCGTCGCCGCTGCAGGGTGTGACGAACGAGCTGCTGAAGATCATCCCGGCGTTCCGCGAGCAGCCGGGCCGTCTGCTGGTCTGCGCGACGAACTTCATCCGCGCGCTCGACAGCGCCTTCTTGCGGCACGGCCGGTTCGACTACGTCATCCCCATCGGCCTGCCCGACGAGGCCGCACGCCTCTCGATCTGGCAGCGGTATGTGCCCGAGCAGGTCGCGGGGCTCGTCGACGTCGCGCTCCTCGTCAAGCGGTCGGCGGGCTTCTCGCCCGCCGACATCGAGTTCGCGGCACGCAGCGCGTCGCAGCGCGCGTTCGAGCAGGCGATCGCGCGCGGCGCGAAGGCTCCGGATGTCTCGGGCGAGCCCGCCGGCCCGACGACCGCCGACTACCTCGAGGCGATCGCGGGCACCCGCACGACGGTGTCGCCCGAGACAGCAGCGGCGTTCCTCGAAGACATCGAGGCGCTCGCGCGGGTCTGATCCGCGCCGCCGGTCGAGGAGCGCCCGATATCCTGGGGCCGATGCCTTCCGCCCCGAGTCCCGCGATCGAGGACTACCTCAAGACGGTCTACTCCCACACCGAGTGGCAGCCCGACCCCATCACCCCGTCGGTCCTCGCGGGCAAGCTCGGGGTCGCCCCGTCGAGTGTGACCGAGATGGTCAAGAAGATGGCCGCGCAGGGGCTCGTGCAACACGTGCCGTACGGCGCCGTGCGTCTGACCGATGCGGGCAGGCTGCGGGCGCTCGCGGTCGTGCGGCGGCACCGGCTCATCGAGACGTGGCTCGTGCGTGAGCTCGGCTACGGGTGGGACCAAGTGCACGACGAGGCCGAGGTGCTCGAGCACGCGGTCTCCGATCGGCTGCTCGAGGCGATCGACGCTCGGCTCGGCAGGCCCGAGCGCGACCCGCACGGCGATGCGATCCCCGCGGCCGACGGCACGATTCCGAGCGAGCCGTTCGTGCTGCTCGCCGATGCGGCGGCCGGCCACGTCGGCCGCGTGCTGCGGATCAGCGACCGCGATCCCGAGATGCTGCGCGAGCTCGACCGGGTCGGCATCGGTCCGGGCAGCGAGGTGCGCATCGAGACATCCGCCGAGACATCCGCCGACGCCGTCTCGCTCTCGACGCCCCGCGCACCCGACAGCTCGCCGTTCGATCTCCCCCGCGAGATCGCCACCGCGGTGTGGGTCACCGCTTAGGTCGAGAGATCCTCGCTTCCCCCTCCCGTTCGCGGCCCGACTGGGGCACGATGGGTGAATGGGAACGGCTTTCGCCACGATCTCTCCGCCGCTCGCCGATCTGCAGTGGGCCCGACTGCTGCGCTACGGCGAGCCCAAGTCCACCGTCGCGGGCGAAACGCTCTTCTCCGCGGGAACGCGCTGGTACGACCTGATCCTCATCGAGGAAGGCGAAGTCACTGTCGTCCGCGAACCGTTCAAGTCGCTCCCCGAGGCGGTGGTCATTTCGTTCGGTCCGCGCCAGTTCGTCGGCGAACTCGGGCTCCTGAACGGCCAGAAGTCGTTCCTCAGCGCCCGGGTGACCGCGCCCGGACGCGTGCGGCGGGTCTCTCACGAATCGCTCCAGCGGCTCATGAGTGAGGATGACGAACTGTGCGACCTCCTCCTCCACGCCTTCTGGAGCCGTCGCGAGATGCTGCGGAACGGACCCGCCAAGTTGACCCTCAAGATCGTGGGGTCGTCGAGGTCACCAGAGACCATGGCCTTACGGCGGTTCGCCGAGCGCATGGAACTCGCCCACGAGTGGGCGGACTCCGACGATCCCGAGAGCGCCGCGAAGGCCGAAGCACACGGCATCACGGTCGCCGACCTTCCCGCGGCGATTGTGCAGGGCGAGAAGGTGCCCCGTGCCAAGCCCGGAGCGATCGCCGAACTGCTAGGCCTCGCATACTCGGCCGAAGAAGAGTCGGGGTTCGATCTCGCCGTCGTCGGCGCGGGCCCTGCCGGACTCGCGGCCGCCATCTACGGGGCATCCGAGGGACTGCGCACCGTGCTCCTCGACGCCGTCGCCCCCGGCGGCCAGTCCGCGGCGACGCTCCGCATCGAGAACTACCTCGGCTTCCCGTTCGGTGTCAGCGGCGGAGAGCTGACCTCGCAAGCGTGCCTGCAGGCCCTCAAGTTCGGCGTGCGCATCAACTCGCCGTGCGAAGCCGTGAGCCTCGTCCAGACGCCCGCCGGGCACGAGATCACCCTCGCCGACGGCGCCGTCGTACGCGCCCGCTCGGTCGTCGTCACGACGGGCGTCACGTACCGCTCGCTCGGCCTCGACCGATGGCACGAGTTCGAGCGCGGAGGCATCCATTACGCGGCCTCGGCCATCGAGCTCCGACAGGTCGTCGGCGCCGACGTCGTCGTCGTCGGCGGTGCGAACTCGGCGGGTCAGGCCTCGCTCGCGCTCGCGGCGAACGGATGTCGCGTGCGCCTCGTCGTCCGCGCGGAGGACCTCGGCGCGCAGATGTCGAGCTACCTCGTCGACCGCATCGTCGACAACCCCCGCATCGACGTGCACACGGGCACGCGCGTCGTCGGGCTCGAGGGCGGCGACTCGCTCGAAGCGGTCGCCCTCGACGGTGCGTTCGCGGGCACGGTCGGATGTCGCGGCCTCTTCTGCTTCATCGGCGCACGCCCCGCGACGGAGTGGCTCGACGCCGAACGCGACGACGACGGGTTCCTGCGGACGGGCGTCGAAGTCGTCGACTCCGCGAGCTCGGCCTGGCAGGCCGTCGGCCGGATGCCGCTGCCCTACGAGACCTCGATCCCCGGCGTCTTCGCCGCGGGCGACGTACGTCGCGGGTCGATGAAGCGGGTCGCGGCGGCCGTCGGCGAGGGGTCGAGTGCGGTCGCGTCGGTGCACCGAGCGCTCGCCGCCCTGCGGGTGCCGGCATGAGCGACCTGACGGCACCCGGCGCGGCGCCGCCGCCCCCGCAGGGCACCGAGTGCCGCGACTGCCTCGCCCTCGACGGGTGGTGGTTCCACCTCCGGCGGTGCGTCGAGTGCGGGCACATCGGCTGCTGCGACTCGTCGCCCATGCAGCACGCGCGCAACCACGCGTACGAGACCGGGCACCGCGTCGCGACGTCGTTCGAACCCGGCGAGGACTGGTTCTGGGACTACTTCGACGACGCCTCCGCGAAGCGGGTGCCGCTCCCGCCGCCCGAGTCCCGCCCCGACGAACAGTCGGTTCCCGGCGGCAATGCGCCGCCGAACTGGCGCGAACTGCTCCGCTGACGCGGTCGCCCACCGCCGTGGTGTCCCCTGAATTGGCGGCACGAGATCGCACCTGACCGGTTCGCAGCCGGGTCATGATGTGAGAGCCCCATCCGGCGCAGCGAGGAGCGCGCCGATGCTTCCCGAAGCTCGAGGAGACCCATGGTCGACGACTATGCCGCCGCCGATACCGTCGCGAACTTCGCTGCCGACCTGCGCACACTGCGGCTCGAAGCAGACAGTCCCACGCTCGCCAAGCTCCAGCACGACACGGACATCTCGCGCACGGTGCTCTCGAGCGCGTTCGGGGGCAAGCAGTTGCCCTCGGCCCGCACCGTCGACCGCATCGTGCGCGCCTGCGGCGGCGACGCCGCCGCGTGGGTGCGCCGCCGTGACGAGCTCGCGGGCCTGCACCGCGTCGAGGAACCGGCCGGCCCCGAGGAGCCGGAGCGCGCCGCAGGCGTCATCCGCGAGGCATCCGTCGCCGACCTGCCTCCCGCGCCTCGCACGGGCATGCGTCGAGCCACCGCCGGCCTCCTCATCGCCGCCGCGTTCCTCGTGGGCTCGGGCGTGAGCGCCGGCGTGAGCACCGCGGTCGCGACCTCCTCGATCGAGCAGGTGCGCGCCGAGGCGAAAGAAGAGGCGCGCAGAGAGCTCACCGAGTCGCCCGTGAACCCGCGCGCACAGATCAACGTGCACAACGGCGTCGACCCGGCCCTGACGCCGTGCGTCAACGACGCCGAGGTCGCGACGAGCTCGCCGCGCACGAACAACACCAAGCTCGAGATCATCTGGTCGAACAAGTGCTACGCGGGCTGGGGCCGCGTGACCCGCTATGACGAGCAGATCTCGGGCAATTCGGTCATGGTCGCGATCTACCCCGAGACCGCCCCCAACGGACCCGATCGCCAGGAGGCGACCGAGCACGGCGTCCAGGGCGCGTACACGACGCTCGTCGTGCGTCCGACGCCGCAGACCCGGCTGTGCACGGTCGGGGCCGTCACGGTCGACGGCGCGAGCATCGACCTCGGCGAGCCGCTCTGCATCTGATCGACGCGGTCTTCGCGGAGCGTTCGGAAATTCCGGATGCGCCGCTTCGGACGATTCCGGAGACGGTTCTCGGTTAGCGTGGGCGCGACGGCGCCTGGGGGGGGCGCCGTCGCTTCCCGAGCGCGACCCCGAGAGGACCTCGCCCCGTTGCCGTTCTTCCCGCGCCGCGGCCGCCCGTCCGACGCCGAAGCCGATGCCGGCCGGCTCCGGGCCGTCTTCTTCGAGCGTCATCCGGGGTTCGACGCGCTGCCGCCCATCGCCGGACGCCTCGAAGACGTCGCGCGCGCCGTCGGATTGCCGCAGTCGTTCCTCGACCGTGAGGCCGTCGAGGGCCGCCTGCGCGACACGTTCCGTGCGCTCGCGGTCGAAGCGGGCCTTCGGGTCGGGGACCGCGGCGTGGGCGACCGCCTCGCGCGCGTGCTCGCCGCGGGCGATCCGCTCTCCGACGACGCACTGTGGGACGCGTTCTTCGCGGGCGGCGCCCGCACCGTCGCAGGCGCGGGGCCGGTCGCGCGTGCGTGCGCCGACGGGCGGCTCGTCGAAGTCACGGTGAGCGCGCTCCGACGCGAGCAACTGCTCGGCGGCGCCGACGCGAGCGCGACGCAGACGGGCGAGGCGGAGCGGGCGGCATCCGCACCGCGCGACGCGCACGACGGCGACCGCGCCCGCCTCCGCGACCTCCTCGACGCCGCCGGATTCGAGCGCGTGAACGCCGACCGGTACCACGGCGCGTTCCGCACTCCCGGGGAGTCGACCCGGCCGCTCTGGGTGGATCTCGGCGCCTCGCTCACGGTCTTCGCACCGTTCGCCGAGTATGAGGGCCACACCATCCCCGACCGCTACCACGACCTGCACGGGGGCCGCTACGACATCGAGGGGCACGCCCCGTTCGCGGTGCTCACCGTCGAACTGCCCTGGGAGATCGAGGAGTCGACGTTCCGCCACGAGGCGCGGGCAATCGCGCTCCAAGCCGAGGCGTGGCGTCGGCACCACGTCCCGCGCCGCCGCCCCGACTGAACCGCAGGCGCCACGCCGAGGCATCCGCCTTCTAGTCTTGACGCATGGGACGACGCGAAGAAGTCGAGTGCTGGCTCACCGACATGGACGGCGTGCTCGTGCACGAGAACCACGCCCTGCCCGGCGCCGCCGAACTGCTGCAGCAGTGGGAGGACGCCGGCACCCCCTACCTCGTGCTCACGAACAACTCGATCTTCACGGCACGCGACCTCTCGGCGCGGCTTCGCACGAGCGGGCTCAACGTGCCCGAGGAGCGCATCTGGACGTCGGCGCTCGCGACGGCCGACTTCCTCAAGCAGCAGCTTCCCGGCGGGTCGGCGTTCGTCATCGGCGAGGCCGGCATCACGACGGCCCTCCACGAGGCCGGCTACATCATGACCGAGACCGCCCCCGACTTCGTCGTCGTCGGCGAGACCCGCAACTACTCGTTCGAGGCGATCACGAAGGCGATCCGGCTCATCGACGCGGGGGCGCGGTTCATCGTCACCAATCCCGATGCGACCGGGCCGAGCGTCGACGGACCGTTGCCCGCGACCGGGGCGATCGCGGCGCTCATCACGAAGGCGACGGGCAAGGAGCCCTACGTCGTCGGCAAGCCGAACCCCATGATGTTCCGCTCGGCGCTCAACAAGATCGGCGCGCACTCCGAGAACACCGCGATGATCGGCGACCGCATGGATACCGACATCGTCGCGGGCATCGAGGCGGGACTGCACACCGTGCTCGTGCTCACGGGCATCAGCGACCGGGCAGAGATCGAGAAGTACCCGTTCCGGCCCGACGAAGTCCTCTCGGGCGTCACCGAGCTCGTCGCCGGGCCGGTCGAGAGCGAGCTGTAAGACCGGTTCCGATCGTCCGCATGGCATCACTAGGATGATTCGACTGCCCGCATCCGAGAGCAGAGGCCTTCCGACCACCCAGGAGCCGACGTGTCCACGCCGAACGACCCGAACCAGCCTGCATCCGCGTACCCGCAGCAGCCGCCCGCCCCGAACCCGGCCTACGGCCAGCCCCCGGCGTACGGGCAGCAGACCGCGTACGGCCGGCCGCAGCAGCCTGCCTACGGTCAGGGGGCCTACGGGCAGCCCCCGTACGGCTATCCCGCGTACCAGCCCGTGCCCACCGACCCCGGGCAGCTGCTCAACATCCTGTCGCTCGTGGCGATCTTCGTCATGCCGATCGCGGGCATCTTCCTCGGGGCGTTCGGCCGCAAGCAGTCCCGCGCGGCCGGCTTCCCCGGCACGATGGGCACGGTCGGCATGTGGGTCAACATCGCGCTCACCGCGCTGTCGGTCCTCTTCATCGTCGTCTGGCTCATCTTCTTCTTCGGGTTCCTTGCGACGGCCGGCACGTTGGCCGGCACGTCGGGCGCCTACTGAGCCACGGCGCCCAGCCCTACACCGGGATCTGGAACTCGCGCTCGCGGTTCCACGGTTCGGTCCAGCCGAGCCGGTCGAAGAGCCCGTCGAGCAGCAACGCCGTGAACCCCCACACGAGGTGCTCCCCGTGCTCCCCTGAGCGAGGAACCCGGGCCCGCGCCACTCGACGCCGTCGCGACGCAGCACCGTGACGCCGCGGTTGGCGGGGTCGAGCAGGTCGGCGACGGGCGTGCGGAAGACGTCGGCAGACTCGGCCTCGTCGACGACGCGAACGGGCGACGGATGCCTCCACCACCCGAGCACGGGCGTCACGAGGTGACTCGAATAGGGCAGCGGCAGCGGGTCGAGCGAGCCGAGCACGTCGACGCCTTCGGGGTCGAGCCCCGTCTCCTCGTGCGCCTCGCGCAGGGCCGCGTCGATCGGCCCGCGGTCGCCGGGGTCGACGCGACCGCCGGGGAACGCGACCTGACCGGCGTGGGAACGCAGCGTCGCCGCGCGGGAGAGCAGGAGCACGTCGAGGTCGCGTGAGACGGCGGCCGCTTGCGCATCGTGGTCGCTCGGGAGCCGGTCGAGCACGCCGAAGAGGATGAGCACGGCCGCCTCGCGGGCCTCGAACCCGTCGGGCAGAGGTGCCCCGGCGGGCGTCCACGGCCCGAGTGCGCCCGACCGCTCGGCGAGCTCCGCGAGCTGCGCCCGCGCGGTCACGGGACTCGCAGGGCTCGCCGGTTGCGCGGTGACGGGGTCGACGTCGGCCATGCTCCGAGGCTACGCCGTTCCGTACGGCGGCGCGGCCGAGGCATCCGTCAACGAAGCACGGATGCCTCGGCGCGGCGCGCGACGACCCGCACGCGATCCGGGCTCACGCCGCGTCGCGTCCCGGGAACCGCAGCGGCGGCACCGGCACGTCGAGGTTCGCCCCGCCGCGGTAGCGGGCGGCGATGTGGGTGTCGGGCAGTCGGTCGCCGCGGCCGAAGAGCGCATCTCGGAGCGAAGTCGGCGCCGAGGCATCCGCTTCGCTCTTGAGACGCCCCCGCTTGCGCAACTCGGGCACGACGAGTTCGGCGAAGTCGCGCGCCGTGTCGAACGAGTGGTACTGGCGCAGGTTGATGCCGTCGACGCCGTCTTCGTCGAGCCAGCGCTCGATCTCGTCGGCCACGACCGTCGGGGTGCCGACGACGTGGAAGCGCTCGCGACGGCCCCCCACGAGCCCGTCGAGGAACTGCCCGACCGTGAGGTGCAGCGGCAGGAACGACGACCGGGTGAGCTCGGTGCCCGACTGCTTGAGCGCCTCGGCGATCGTGAGGTCGCGCGGGGCGACCGTGAGGTCGACGGGCAGGCTCGCGTGCGCGAGGTATCCGTCGACGGACGCGTACTCCTGGTAGAGCCGCCACTTGTCGGCGGCCTCCTCCTCGGTGCGCCCGACCACGACGACGGCGCTCGCGATGAACTTCACGTCGTCGGCCGCGCGACCGTTGCGGACCGCGGCATCCTGCATCGACTGCTTGTTGCGCTGGAACTCCTCGGTCGTGCGGCCGCCCGTGAACACGAGCTCGGCGTGCCGCCCCGCGAACTCGGTGCCCGCGGGCGACCCCGTCGCCTGGAAGAGCACGGGCGTGCGCTGGCGCGACGGGTGCACGATGTGCGG
Organism: Agromyces protaetiae; assembly: GCF_004135405.1. NCBI lineage: Bacteria > Bacillati > Actinomycetota > Actinomycetes > Micrococcales > Microbacteriaceae > Agromyces > Agromyces protaetiae. Next base: position 1,092,288 of record NZ_CP035491.1, on the reverse strand, counting down.
GCCTGCGACGCGGTGGTTCTCGCTCACGTGGTCGATGTAGCGCACCTTCGACGGGTCGGTCGCGATCCGCCGCTCGCGGTCGTACACGACCGCGTCGTCGTCCCACGAGCCCTCCCACAGCTTGTAGAGCACGTCGAGGTACTCGTCGGCGAGCTCGTAGCGGCGGTCGTGCGGGATCTCGCCGTCGAGGCCGAAGTTACGCGCCGCGTTCGGCAGGTAGCTCGTGACGATGTTCCAGCCGAACCGGCCCTTCGTGAGGTGATCGAGCGTCGAGGCGCGCCGCGCGAACGCGAACGGCGGCTCGTACGTCGTCGAGAACGTCACGCCGAACCCGAGCCGCTTCGTGACGGCCGCCATCGCGGGCACGACGAGCAGCGGGTCGAGGTTCGGGCTCTGCAGGCCCTCGCGGAGCGCCGTCTCGGGCCCCTCGCGGAACACGTCGTACGCGCCGATGACGTCGGCGAGGAACACCGCGTCGAAGCCGCCCTCCTCGAGGATCTGCGCGAGCTCGAGCCAGTACTCGATGTCGTCGAACCGGTGCCGGTTGTTGCCCGGCAGCGGCCACAGTCCGTGCGAGATGTGGCTGATGCACGCCATCTCGAACAGGTTGAGGATGAGCTGCTTCTTCTCGGTCATCCCTCGGCCCCGCCTTCGGCGTCGGGCTCGGGCACCGCGTAGATGTTCAGCGCGTCGAACCCGTTGAGGTAGTGGTCGCCGAGCACGCGCTCCTTGTAGACACGCGGGTTGTGCGAGACGACCGTGCGGGCGTTGCGCCAGTGGCGGTCGAGCTGCGCGGACCGCTGCACACCCGACGAGCCGAGCGCGTCGAAGAGCAGGGTGGATGCCTCGAGCGCGGCGTCTGCGGCGACGATCTGCGCCTCGTAGACGGCCACCGCTGCGCGGCGCGACGGCTCCTTGTCGTCGGGGGCCGCGACAGCGGCCACGAGCACGCGGGCGGCGCGTTCTGCGGATGCCTCGGCCGATGCCGCGTAGGCGGCGATCCGACCGACGACCTGCTTGAGCTGCACGTCGTCGCGCGCGACGGGCGCATTGGCGTGGGGGTAGGTGCGCGCACGGCTCGTGACCGCGGCCACGGTGTCGTCGCGCACCGCTCGGGCGATGCCCGCGAGCGCCGAGACGAGGACGAGCTGGTACACCGCCTCCTGTCCGACGAAGCGCTGCTCGAAGGGAATCACGTCTTCGTCGGCCACCGCCACGTCGCGCAGGCGCGTCGTGCCGCTGCCCGTCGCGCGCTGCCCGAACCCGCTCCAGTCGTCGACGAGCTCGAGGCCCTCGGCGTCGCGCGGCACGAGCGCGATGACGGGCTCGCCCGACTCGCCGATCGCGAGCACGCCGACGTGATCGGCGAAGATCGACCCCGTGCTGTAGTACTTCACACCGTTGACCCGGAACGTGCCGTCGACCCGTTCGATGCGGGTGTCGCCCAGGATGCCCGCGCTGCCCGTCTCGCTCCAGGCGCCGCCGATGACGGCGCCCGCCCCGATGCGCTCGAGCCACCGGCGGTCGCGGTCGGCGCCGTCAGTGCTCGCGGCGCCGTTGTCGGCCGCCGTCGCGGCGAGGGCCGCGCCTGCGATCCGGTCCTCGACGAACGCGATGTGGTTGCGCCAGAGCTGCGGCTGGTTCGAGTCGGCCGCGCCGAGGTCGACGAGGATCGCGAAGAACTCGTCGATGCCGAGGCCCGAGCCGCCGAACTCGACGGGGACGCGGAGCGCGCCGAAGCCGGCGGCGGCGAGTTCGCGCACCTCGTCGTAGGGGCGGGTGCCGGCACGCTCGTGCTCGGGCGCGCGCTCGGCGATCGAGGCGAAGATCGGCGCGAAGCGCTCGCGCGCCGCCGCGAGGCGGTCCGATGCCACGGCGTCGGCCCGGGTCATCCGTTCACCTCGACCGTCTCGCCCTCGACCGACGCGACATCGTCTGTTGCGCCGTCGACCGACGCGCTGTCGACCGACGGAGCGCTCAGGCCCTCTGCGGCCCAACCGCCGGGCGCGAACGCGCCGCGGTACTTCGCCGCCGGGTGGCGGTCGTTGAGGCGCGGCTCGCCGAAGATCTGATCGCGGAGCGTGCGGCCCGGCGCGTACTCGGTGCGGGCGAGACCGCGCTCGCGGAGCACCGGGAGGACCTTCTCGATGAACTCGACGAACGAGCCCGGGATGACCCAGTTGACGACGTTGATGCCGTCGACGCCGGCCTCCTGCCACTCGACGAGCTTGTCGGCGATCTGCTCGGGCGTGCCGACGAGGCGCGTCGAACGCGAGATGAGGAAGGCGACGTCGCGGACGAGCGGCTCACGATCGGTGATGGCCTTCGAGACCCACTCACCGAAGCCCTTGGCGGTGTTCGTGTCGACGTCCTTGAGGGGCGTATCGGGGTCGTACGTGCGGCCCGTCTTGTCGACGAGCGCCGAGTGGGCGAGGTAGCCGTCGATCGAGACGTACTTCTCGTACTCGGCGGCCTTCGCCCAGGCCTCCTCTTCGGTGTCGCCGATGACGAACGACAGACCCTGGAAGAACTTGATGTCCTCGGGAAGACGGCCCGCCTCGACCGCCTGACGGCGCGTGTCGTCGATGAGCTGCTTCGCGAGCGCCGGGTTTGGGGCGATGATGAACGTCGCCTCGGCGTGCTTCGCCGCGAATGCGCGGCCCGAGACCGACGAGCCGGCCTGGTAGAGCACGGGCGTGCGCTGCGCCGTCGGCGAAGGCAGGTGCGGGCCCTGCACCGAGTAGCGCTCCGACTCGTGGTTGATCTTGTGGATCTTCGACGGGTCGGAGTAGACCCCGCGCTCGCGGTCTTTCAGGAGCGCACCCTCGTCCCACGAGCCCTCCCACAGCTTGTAGGTGACGTCGACGTACTCCTCGGCCCACGCGTAGCGGTCGGTGTGGTCGGTGAGCCGCGGGAAGCCGAAGTTGCGCGCCCCGTTGTCTTGCAGGCCCGTCACGATGTTCCAGGCGATGCGGCCCTTCGAGATGTGGTCGAGGGTCGAGACCTGGCGGGCGAACTGGTACGGGTGACTCTGTGCGACGTTCGAGGTGAGGGCCAGACCGATGCGCTCGGTGTGCGTCGCGAGCGCCGCGACGAGCGGGATGGGGTCGTTCGACGGGATCTGCAGACCCTCGTTGATGTACACGTCGAAGTCGGCGTCGGCGTCGCCGTACACACCCGTGACGTCGGCGAAGAACAGGGCGTCGAACTTCGCGGCCTCGAGGCGCTTCGCGAGGTCGATCCAGAGCTCGACGTTCTCGAAGTCGACCTGGCCCGCGTCGGGCCGGCGCCACTGGCCGTGGTGGATGTGGGAGTTCGTGTTCATCACGAACGCGTTGAAATGCAGCGGAGTGGTCATGATGCGTTCCTCGGTTCGAATTCGGGGATGGACGAGATGAGCCGGCGGGTGTACTCGTGCGCCGGACGGTGGAAGATCTGGTCGGGCGTGCCGGTCTCGACGACGCGGCCGTCCTTCATGACCTGCACCCGGTGGCTCAGGTGCGCGATGACGCCGAGATCGTGCGAGATGAAGAGGTAGCTGAGTCCGAGCCGGCGCTGCAGGGCGACGAGCAGGTCGAGGATCTGCGCCTGGATCGTGACGTCGAGCGCCGACACCGCTTCGTCGAGCACGATGATGTCGGGTGCCTCTGCGAGCGCCCGCGCGATCGCGATGCGCTGGCGCTGACCGCCCGACAGCCGCAGCGGGAACCGCTGCAGCACGGCGTCGGAGAGGCCCACCTGTTCGAGCAGCTCGCGGATGCGCGCAGCGCGTTCGGCGGCCGTCGGATGCGTCGTGCGCGGCACGGCGTCGAGCAGGATGCGCTCGACGTTCCACCGCGGGTCGAAGCTCGACAACGGGTCTTGCGAGACGACCGAGATGCGCGAGCGCAGCGCCCGCCGCTTGACCTCGGCCAGCTCCGACCACGGCTCGCCGAGCAGCGTCACGGTGCCCGCGTCGGCGTGTTCGAGCGCGAGGGCGATGCGGCCAGTCGTGCTCTTGCCCGACCCCGACTCACCGACGATGCCGAGCGTCTCGCCCCGGTGCAGCACGAACGACACGTCGTCGACGGCCGTCGTGACGGTGCCGTCGGGCGTGCGGAAGCGCTTCGTGATCGCCCGCGCCTCCAGCACGACCGAACCGGGCTCCGAGCCGTCGGGCGACGCGCCGTACGGGGCCGCGCCGTCGGTCGCGGCCGTCTCGCGGTGCGCGGCTGCGAGGAGTTCGGCGCCGCCGGGACTCAACGCCTGGCCGCGCGTCTCCTCGCTCGGCACGGCCGCGATGAGGGCACGCGTGTAGTCCTCCTGCGGGTCGCCGAGCAGCTTCGCCGCCGGGCCCTGCTCGACGACGCGGCCGTGCTGCATGACGAGGATGTGGTCGGCGAGCTGGGCGACGACCGACAGGTCGTGGCTGATGAGGATGATGGATGCACCGCGCCGCTTCGATTCCTCGAGGAGGGCGAGCACCTGGGCCTGCACCGTGACGTCGAGCGCCGTGGTCGGCTCGTCGGCGATGATCACGTCGGGGTCGAGCGCGAGCGCCGAGGCGATGAGCGCACGCTGGCGGAGCCCGCCCGAGAGCTGGTCGGGCCGACGCTTGGCGCGCGACTCGGGCTCGGGCACGCCGACCGCCGCGAGCAGTTCGACGACCTTCGTGCGGCGCGACGCACGGTCGCCCCAGCCGTGGAGTCGCAGGCTCTCGGCGATCTCGTCGCCGACAGGTCGCAGCGGGTCGAGCGAGACCAGTGCGTCTTGCAGGATGAATCCGACTTCCTTGCCCCGGATGCCTCGCCAAACGCGTGCCGGAAGGCTGCGCACGTCGCGTCCGTGGAGCGTGATCGCCTCGGCGTGGACGCGGGCGCCGCGGCCCGTGAGGCCGACGATCGAACGAGCGGTGACCGACTTGCCCGAGCCGGATTCGCCGACGATCGCGACGCATTCGCCCGGCCGAAGGTCGAACGACACATCGTGGACGATGTGGCGGACGCCTGTGGTCGTCTCGAACGCGACGTCGAGGTTCCGCACCCGGAGCCGCGGCTCGGGCGCGCCAGCGGGGTTCGTCTGCACGTGCGACTCGTCGACGGCGCCCGCAGGCGCGTCGGCCGAGACATCCGTCTCGATGATGCTCACGAGCGCTCTCCCTTCTCGAGGAACCGCTGGATGTACTGCCCGAGCGTCGTCGTCGTGAGCGCGAGCACGACGATCACGAGGCCGGGGATCACGGTGAGCCAGCCTGCGACGGTGATGTACTGCCGGCCGGCGTCGAGGAGCGCACCCCACTCGGGAGCCGGCGGCGCGATGCCGAGGCCGAGGAACGACAGGCTCGACGCCCACACGATCGACTGGCCGACCGAGAGCGCGAACACCGCGACGAGCGGACGTACGGCGTTCGGCAGGATGTGCTGGCGCAGGATGCGACCGCGCGAGTGTCCGAGCGCGACGGCCGCCTCGACGTACGGCGCGCCCTTTGCCGAGAGGATCTGCCCGCGCACCATGCGTGCGTAACCCGGTGCCGTGCCGATGCCGACGGCGAGCACGAGCGTGAGCGCCGACGGGCCGAGCACGGCGATGAGGAGGAGCGAGAGGAGCAGCGCCGGGAAGGCGAACGCGACCTCGAGCAGCCATCCGGCCGCCGCCCGCACGGGCCGATTGCCCAGGGCGGCGAGCGCTCCGAGTACGACCGCGAGGCTGAGGCTCACCGCAGCCGCCCCGAGGCCGACGCCGAGCGACGCCGCGGTGCCGTAGACGATGCGGGAGTACAGGTCGCGGCCCGCTTCGTCGGTGCCGAGCCAGTGCCCCGCCTCCGGCGGGAGGAGCGCCGCATCGAGGTCCATCGCGAGCGGGTCGTGCGTCGCGAGGACCTGCGGCGCGATCGCGGCGAGCGCGAAGACCGCCGTCGAGGCGATCGCCGCGTACAGCCCCCAGGGGAGGCGGGCGAGGCGGGCGGACGCGCCGGGCTCGGCGTCGAGCGCAGCGCGGGAGGAGACGGCGGTCATGAGGCCCTCCGGAGTCGCGGGTCGATGATCGCGTAGGCGATGTCGACGAGCAGGTTGGCCAGCACGTAGAAGCCGGCGATGAGCATGACGATGCCGATGACGACGGGCATGTCCTGGCTGTTGACCGCGGTGACGAGCACCTGGCCGATACCGGGCCGTGCGAAGACCGACTCGACGACGACCGCCCCGAGAGCGTCGCGCCGAGCGCCCACCCCGACAGGGTCACCGCCGGCAGGATCGCGTGGCGCAGCACGTGCTTCAGCCGGATGCCGAGGTCGCTCATGCCGCGCATGCGTGCGGTGAGCACGAACGGCGCGTCGAGCGCCCGCTCGAACTCGGTGCGGGTCGCCTGCCCGAGGAACCCCGCGAGCGGGATCGCGAGCGTGAGGGCGGGGAGCACGATCCCGATCGGCGACGTCCCGCCGATCACGGGGAACCAGCCGAGCGTCAACGCGAACACGAGCAGCAGGATGATGCCGAGCCAATAGTGCGGGAGTCCCGCCGAAGCCGTGTCGAAGAAGCCGCCCACGGCGCGCGTCGCGGGGCCGCGGCCGGCCGTGAGCGTCACCCAGAGCACCATGATGATCCACGCGAATGCGATCGCCGTGAGCGAGAGCACGATCGTCGAGCCGAGCTGGTCGGCGATGATCGCGACCACCGGACGGTGCTGCTGGTACGAGTTGCCGAGGTCTCCGACGAGGAGGCCCTTGAGGTAGTTCAGGTACTGCACGACCAGCGGGTCCTGCAGGTGGTACTCGGCATTGATCGGCGCGAGCTCGTCGGCCGTGCGCTCGATCGCCTGACCCGCACGGATGTTGAGGATGACGGTCGCCCGGTCGCCCGGGAGCGACGCCTGTGCGAAGAACGCCGCGGTCGCCGCCCCAGGAGCACGAGTACAGCGCCGACGACCTTTCCGGCGACGAGCCGCAAGGTCGCGAGGCCCCGCCCCGGGGCGGCGATGACGGGCGTCGCCGGCCCCGAGACATCCGTGGGCCCCTCCGCGAGCGGCTGCTCGCGGAGACCGGGCTCACTCGGTGAAGTGCGCGTCATAGAAGGTCGGTCCTCCCTGTGCGTGCTCCTGCCAGACGCCCGCGAGCTTGGGCGAGACGGCGAGCGTGGAGAGACGGTCGTAGACGCCGATCGAGAGCGCGTGCTCGGCGATGTAGTCCTGCGCCTGCGCGTAGAGGGCGTTCTGCGCGTCGACGTCGGCCTCGGAGTCGGCCTGGCTGATGATCGCCTGCAGTTCGGGGTAGTCGGTGAACTGCGCGTTCCAGTAGTTCGGGGCGTCGGCGGTGCCGGCTCCGTAGTTGATGTTCAGGATGCCGCTCGTGACGGCCGTCCAGTAGCCGGGGTAGATGTCGCGCTCCTCGGGCTTGCTGTATGCACCCGCGAAGGCCTCGGCCTGCGGGACCGGGATGAGCTCGACGTCGAAGCCGACCTTCTCGGCCTGCTCCTGGACGCCCTGCAGGATCGACGCGCCGTCGGCGTTGATGATCGACCCGGCGAAGTACGGCAGCACGACCTTGAGAGGCTTGCCGTCCTTCTCGCGGACACCGTCGGCACCCTCGGTCCAGCCGGCCTCGTCGAGGAGCGCCTCGGCCTTGTCGACGTCCTGCGTGTACCAGTCGGCCGCCTTCTGGCTGTAGCCGGGAGTCGTCTGGCTCACGCCGCCGTTGCCCTCGTAGGGGATCACTCCGTGGCCGATGGTCTCGACGATCTGCTCGCGGTCGAGCGAGTACGCGAACGCCTGACGCACCTTCTCGTCGACGAAGACGCCCTGCGCCGTGTTGAACGCGAGCTGCTGCGGGCGGCCCGGCGTGACGTACTTGAGGAGCTCGAACCCGGCGTCGCCGGTGGGGTCCCACTGCACGGCCGGGACGTCGTAGATCGCGTCGAGCTCGCCGCTCTTCAGGGCCGCGACGCGCGTCGTGCCGTCGGGGATGAACTTCCACACGACCTCGTCGACGTACGCGCGGCCCGTGTGCTCGGCGTTCGCGGGCGCCGAGGTGTAGTCGGGGTTGGCCTTCAGGACGATCTCCTGGCCGCGGGTCCAGTGGTCGACGGTGAACGCGCCGCTGCCGATGGGCGAGTTGCAGTTGTCCTCGTCGCTGCGGGTTTCGAGCGCCTGCTTGGACTGGATGCCGAAGTACCCCTGCGTGAGGTTGTCGGCGAGGCGCGGGTACGGTGCCGAAAGGTTCACCTGCACGGTGAGGTCGTCGATCGCCTCGGCCGACTTGTAGTACGGGCCGATCCACGCGAGGGCCGTGCTGTTGCCGCCCTGCACCCAGTAGTCGAAGTTGTAGGCGACGGCCTCGGCGTCGACGGGCGTGCCGTCGGTGAACTTGACGTCGGGCTTGAGCGTGAACGTCCACGTGAGACCGTCTTCGCTCGTCGACCACTTCTCGGCGAGCCACGGGACGACCTCGTGGTTCTCGTCGAGGGAGACGAGGCTGTCGAGCACGTTGTAGCTGAGGTAGGCCTGCTCGATCCATCCGCCGAACACGCAGGCCGGCTCCTGCTGGTGGCCGTAGACGATCGTGCCGCCTTCGACGGTCTTGCCGGTCGCGGCGTCTCCCGCTCCCGACGCGCAGCCGGTCAGCGCCATGAGTGCGACGGCGCTTGCGCCGAGCAGTGCGAGCGTGGTCTGACGGTGGGTCATGGTGGGACGGCTCCTTCATGGATACGCCCCGGCGCCGATCGCGCCGGGTGGGATGTCCCATGCTGGGCCGAGTTCTGCGACTCCGCGAACGCGCCCGTCACAACCGCGCCACATGTGAAAGACGACGCGACCGAGGGTCACAGAGCGTCACCGAACGCGTCGCATGACGTCACGTTCGGTCATCGTGCGACGCGCGGAGGAGACATCCGAATGCCTCGGTGCCCGCGATCTTCGGAACGCGCTCGCGTCAGTCGAGCGCGGCGACCGCGACGCCGACGGCCGCCCAGAACCGCTCGACGTCGATTCCCGTCGCGACGCGAGCGTTCGGCTCGCGCCCGAGCATCGCGTCGAGGTCGGCGACCGTCGCGCCGACCGTGTGCGCGCCCTGAAGCTCGACGGCGAGGTGCGTCGCCGTCGTCGTGACGCAGCCCGGGTCGGCGAGCACGGCGACCGCGACGGGGTCGTGGAGCGGCCCGTCGGGCAGCCCGAACACCTCGTCGTTCTTGCGGCAGAAGTACTCGAGCAGCTCGTCGCCGAAGGCGGCGGTGCGGGTGCCGATCGCGGCGAGGCGCGCACGCACGCCCGGCGTCACGAGCGCGCGGTGCGTGACGTTGAGGCCGACCATCGTGAACGGCACCCCGCTGGCGAGCACGAGATCGAGCGCCTCGGGGTCGACCCATGCGTTGAACTCGGCGTACGGCGTGACGTTGCCGCGCTCGGTCGAGCCGCCCATCCACACGATCTCGCGGATGCGCGGCGCGAGGTCGGGCCGGTCGCGGAGGAGGATCGCGACGTTCGTGATCGGACCGGTCGCGATGAGCGCGACGGGTTCGGATGACCCGGCGAGCACCTCTGCGATGAGCTCGGTCGCGCTCCGCGGATCGAGCTCGAACGCCGGCTCGGGCAGCTCGGGACCGCCGAGGCCGTTCTCGCCGTGGATCCACTCGGCGGTCTGCAGGTCGCGCGCGAGCGGCCCCGCGGCGCCCGCCGCGACGGGCACGCCCGCCACGCCCGCGACCGTGAGCGCGATGCGGGCGTTCCGGCTCGTGTGTTCGAGGGGGACGTTGCCGCCCACGGTCGTCACCGCGAGGAGCTCGAGCGACGGATGTCCCGCCGCGAGCCACAGCGCGAAGACATCGTCGTGCCCGGGGTCGCAGTCGACGACGACGGGGACGCGCGCGCTCATCCTGACGCTCAGGCCGTCGGGCCGGGACCCTGCAGCGTGCCCGTGATGGGTTCGCCGCCCGCGCGGTTCACGAAGCAGTAGAACGTGCGCATTCCGGCCGCCCACTGCTCCTCGGTCACGGGGAACGTCCCCTGCACCTGCAGGTCGGGCGCGCCCGCGGCCGCCGCGACGTCGATGACGCCGGGCGCGCGGCACAGCGTCGCCATCTGCGCGCCGAGGTCGGCTTCGCCCGGGAAGGCCGCCGCCGCGTCGTAGGCGAGCGTGCCGCGGTAGACGAGCTGCGCCGCGTGCGGCGCCGCGCAGTCGACGACCGTGAACTCCTCGGCCCACGGGTCGGTGAAGGGGTCGAGGCACTCGCCGCCGAACAGGGTGTCCCACGCGTGCACCCCCGCGGGCTGCGGTGCGGTGGGCTCGGGCGTCGGCGTCTCGGTCGCGGCATCCGTCGTCGTCGACGCGGGGCTGCCGGTCGGGGAGGCCTTGTCGCCTCCGGTCAACCTGGTGCCGACGTAGAAGAGCCCGGCGAGCACGACGAGGACGACGAGCGCCCCCGCGATCCACAGCAGCGGGCGGGGGAGGCCGCCGCGGCCGGAGCCGCCGCCGTTGCCGCCCGAGCCATTGCTGCCCGAGCCGCCGCTGCCCGAGGCGTCGCCCGAGGACGGTCCGTCGCCCGCCGAACGCCCACGGACGGGGCCCGGGCCGGCCGGGAATCCTCCGGTCGGGGCGTCCGATCCGGCCCGGTTCACGGCGCCGAGCGCCGACGCGCCCGCGAGGGGGACTGCAGCGGGAGTCGGATCGGCGGCACCGAAGAAGACCGCGAAGGGATCGTCGGGGTCGGATGCCCCGGCCTGCGCGTGCCGGCGCGGCTGCTCGAGGAGCGCCGTCGGCGCGGGTTCGCGCTCGTCGAACCACGGATCGTGGTCGGGCGCGCCGAGCGGCGGGAGGTCGAGGGCCGCGGTCGCACCCAAGTCGTCGGCGTGCGTGTCGTCGTCTTCGAACGCGCCGTCGAGCGACCAGGCGCCACCCTCGCCTGCGACCGGGGGCTGCACAGCCGCCGCCGCGGCCGCCAGCGCCGCCGCGGCGGCGGGGTCGACCTTCGGGTCGGGCGCATCGGGGTCGGGAACGAGCCGCCACAGGAAGACCGACTCTTCCCCCTCGTCGTCGAAGTCGTCGTCGGCGAACGGATCGTCGACGGCGGGAGTCGTCTGCGCATCGACGGCCGACCACGCGCGTACGCGCGGGGCGGGGGGAACGTCGACGGGCGCCTCGACCGGACCGCCGACGAGGCCGAGGGCCCCGAACGCCGAGCCGAACTCGTCGTCGGCGCGAACCTCGGCGACCGGCGACTCGAGCACGGGGCCGGCGTCGAAGGCGGGCTGCTCGACATCGAGGCGGTCGTCGAATCCGAAGCCCGAAGGCGGCGTCGGCGTGGGCGGGTCGACCGGTGCCGGAGGAACAGCACGTGGCCCGCCCGCGAGGGCGGCGAGGAGATCGTCGACGGGCTCGGCCGGCGCCACCGCGGCCGGCGGCACGACAGCCGGCGGCATCGCGGCGCCCGGAACCTGCGTGCCGGTCGGCTCGTCGGGCTCGTCCCAGCGAACCGAGGCGAACGCCGGGAACGGCGCACGGGGCCGCTGGAGCACCTCGGACTCCGCCTTGCGCTCGGGCTCCGCTGCGGCGAAGCCGCCGACCGGCTCGGCCGGCACGGTCTCGGGCGCTGCGGCGGGCCCCCGGACCTCGAGTTCGGGCTCTGAGATCGCCGACCAGAGTTCGGCGCCGAAATCGGTCTGGCGGGGTGCCGACGCGGCGCCGCCCTCGGGCAGCGGTGTGAACGACTGTCGGGCGACGGGCGGCGGGGTGAAGCCCTCGAACGGCGACACCTCGGGGTCGGGGTCGGGCGGCAGGAGCGGAGCGGGCTGGAAGGCGGGTGCTTCACTCTGCGCCTCGGCGTAGCGCGAAGCCACCCACGGGTCGAGGGGCTCGGGCTCCGCGACCGGTTCGGCAGGGTACGTCGGCTCCGCGGACGACGCGGGCCGGACGGGCTGCACCGGCTCCATCGCCACGGGCGGCACGGGTTCGAACGACTGCGCCGGCTCCGACGGTCGGGCGGGCGCCGAGAGTTGCGCGAAGGCCGCGCGGATGGCGGCTTCGGAATCGAGCGCGCCGTCGCCCCACGTGAGCGCGAACGGCGCCGTCGGCGTGACCGGCCCGGGCGCGGGCGCGGCGAACGGGTCGTTCGCGGCGACGACGGGCGTCTGCGGCGCCCATTGATCGGGCACCGGTGCCTGCGTCCACGAGAACGACGGCCCCGGAGCGGGAGCGGGCGCGGGCGCGGGATCCGGCTCGGGCGCAGGCGGAGGCGTCCACGCGGCGGGCTCGGGCGCAGGCGGAGGCGTCCACGCCACCGGCTCGGGCTCGGACGTCCAGGTCGGCGCAGGCACCGGGGACGGTGCGGCAGGCGCGTAGCCCGAGACATCCGCCGATCCGACGACGGGCAGCGCCCGCGTCGACGCGTCGGGCTCGACCGGCGCGGGCTTCACGACGGGCTCGGCGAGCGAAAACCAGTCGGCGACCTCCTCATGCCGGCGCACCGGCTCAGGGGCCGGCGCCGGAGCCGCGGCGGGCGGCGTCGTGAACGAGGGCGCGGCCGGGGGCGCGAAGGGGTCGTGCCCCTGCGCGAACGGGTCGGGCGCGTACTGTGGCGCGGCAGGAGCAGGAGCAGCGGGCGCGACCGGCGCAGCGGGCGCCTCGGGCGCCGATGCCCCGAACTGCCCGGCAAGCCAATCGGCGCCGTCGCCGAACCCGTCGCCGAATCCGCCGTCGGCCGCACCGGCCCCGTCGCGCCAGGCCATCAGGCCAGTCCCAGGTCTTCCAGTCCGATGGCGGCGAGGTATGGGACGCCCGCCGCTTCGATGACCTCTTTCGCACCCGTCGCACGGTCGACGACGACCGCGACGGCGACGACCTCGGCGCCGACCTTCTGCAGCGCCTCGATCGCCTTGAGCGGCGAGCCACCGGTCGTCGACGTGTCTTCGAGCACGATGACGCGCTTGCCCTCGAGTTCGGGGCCCTCGACCTGCTTGCCGCGGCCGTGGTCTTTCGGCTCCTTGCGCACGACGAACGCGTCGTACGCGAGGCCGCGCGCGGCGCCCTGGTGCAGGATCGCCGACGCGATGGGGTCGGCGCCCATCGTCATGCCGCCGACCGCGACGACGTCGGGCACGTCGGCGATGAGGTCGAGCATGACCTGGCCGATGAGCGGTGCGACGCGGTGGTCGAGGCTCACCTTGCGGAGGTCGACGTAGTAGGTCGCCTTCTTGCCGCTCGTCAGCGTGAAGTCGCCGTGGAAGACCGCCTCGTTCGAGATGTACTCGATGAGGCGGGCGCGGGCGTCGGCCGGTGCGGTGGGGGTGTCGTGCTCGGTCACGCGGACGAGTTTACGTGTTCGGACTCTCCGAAGAAGGTGTGGATGCCTCGCCGCGCCGTATCCGTCGCCACACCGAATCGTGTCTCCACGGCAGGAGCCTCGCCCAGAATCGCGGCTTGACGACCTCGTCGATCGCGGCGGGCATGTCGATGTGGAAGTCGGCGAGCTCCTCGGCGCCGTGGTGCACGACCCGGTAGAGCGCCGACCCGAAGAGGACGCCGAGGGCGATCGACATGACCGAGACGAGGGCCGCGACGAAGTCCTCCATGCCGCGATCCGACCCGATCGCCTCGGTGAGCCCGACGAGGCCCGCCGCCCCCGGCACGAGCAGCCAGAACGCCGGAAGGAACGCGAGCTGCGCCGGCACCCCGTGCTTGAGCGACCCGATCCACAGCACGACGGGCGTCATGGCGAGCGCGCCGATGAAGCCGCTGATCGTCGATCCGGCGAGCGCCTGCCCGACCGTCTGGCCGACGTACGCGACGGCCAGTGCGAGCAGCAGCCAGCCGAACGTGCGTCCCGGGGCGGAGAAATGAAGGAGGTTGCCGGCGGCGAAGAGGAGCACGCCGACGGCGCCGACCCACCACGGCAGTTGCCCGTCGGCCTCGAGCGGCAGGTACGTCGAGCTGCCGACGCCGACGAGCGTGCCGGCGGCGAGGATGCCGAACGCGAGGAGGGCGAGCTGCACGAGCCCCGTGACGAGGCGGGAGGCGCCCGCGATCATCTGGCCGGCCGCGAGCTCGCGCGTCGCGGTCGTGAGCACGCCGCCCGGCAGGAACGTCGCGAGGGGCGCGATCATGAGCCGGATGGGGTCGCCGATCGCGATGTACGGCGCGACGAGGAACACCGCGAGCGCGCACAGGAACGCGGCGACCACGGGGAACACGAGCTGGATCGTGGGCGAGCGGATGAGCTTGCCGAGCCCGAGGAACGCGCCGAGCACGAACGACACGAGCGCGCCCTGCCAGGTCGGCGCGAGGAGCAGCGCAAGGCCCGTCGTGAGGATCGCGTGGCCGAGCACCCGCACGGGCCAGCGGTACCGCGGGCGCATCGAACCGATCGCGTTCAGGCGCGCAATGCCGTCGACGGGCGCGATCGACCCCGTGCGCGCCTTCGCGACGAGGTCGTAGAGGGCCTGGATCTGGTCGAACCGGAACGACGGGTCGAGCGTCGACCGGAGCGCGACCTTTCCCGTGTCGCCCGACCCCGTCTCCACGAGGATGACGGTCGGCAGCACGACGAAGTCGACATCGGACCGACCGTACGCGCGCGCCACTTCGAGCATGATGTCGCGGATGCGGTCGACCGGCTCCATGGCTGCGTTGAGCCCCTCCGCGAGTCCGAGGAGGAACCGGCGGAGCATCGCGTCGTCGGTCGGGCGGACCGACGCACTCACCCGCGTGGGCGGCCCCGAGGCATCCATCGCATCGTCACACGAAGACGAACGACAGGATGACCCCGACGATGATCGCGACCACGATGTAGATCACGTTCGGGAGCTGGAACGAGTGGTCGATGACGAACTTGCCCATCTTCGTCGTGCCGGTCTGGTCGAACGCGACGGTCGCGACCTGGCTGCCGTTGGCAGGCAGCGTGTAGATGCCCATCGCGGCGGGCCAAAGGCCCACGAGGAGCGACGCCGGCAGGCCGATCGTGATGCCGATCGGCACGATCGCGTTCGTCGCGCTCGACTGGCTCGTCGTGAGCATCGCGACGAGGAAGAGCGCGAGAGCGAACAGCAGAGCGCCGAGGAAGGCGCTCGACCCCGACACGAGGGCGCCGAGCCCGTCGACGATGAGCTGGTTGTTCGCCGCGACGAAGGTGTTCGCGAGCCACGCGATGCCGAAGAGCGCGATCGCGCCGACGATGCCCGCGGGGAACGTCGACTGCTTCGGGACATCCGCCGCTTTCACCTTGCACGTCACGAAGATGAGGGCCGCGATGACGCCCATGACGACCTCGATGATGACGGTGACCGACACGCGCACGGGGTCGCCGTCGTCGTTCGTGCCGATGACGGGGCGAAGCGGCTCGAAGAGGCCGAAGAGCACGATGACGCCCACGCCGAGGAGGAAGATCGACGCCGACAGCACGGCTTGGCGCGGCAGCTTGGCGCCGCCGACCGAGTCGGCCGGGGGCTTGATCTGGCCCGCCGCCAACCGCTTCTGGAACTCGGGGTCGTCCTCGAGGTTCTTGCCGTGGCGCACCATGATCGTCGCCGCGACCGCGAGGCCGATGATCGACGCCGGCCACATGATGAGCAGCAGCTTGCCGAGGTCGACGCCCTCGGGCTGGAGGAGCACGACCATCGACGCCGTCGCCGCCGAGACCGGCGAGCACAGGATGCCGACCTGCGACGCGACCGCCGAGATCGACAGCGCCCGCTCGGGCCGGATCTTCTGCTGGTACGACACGTCGTAGATGACGGGCAGCAGCGGATAGAAGATGTTGCCCGTGCCGGCGCCGACCGTGAAGAGGAACGACATCGCGGGCGCGAGGAACACGACCGACTTCGGCCGGGTGCGGATGACCTTCGCGGCGACCGACACCATCCAATCGATGCCGCCCGCCGCCTGCATGACGGATGCCGCGGTGATGACCGTGATGACGATGAAGACCGCGTCGACGGGGGCGCCGCCCGGCGCCTCCTGGAAGCCGAACACGAGCACCGCGACGCCCACGAGACCCCACACGCCGAGGCCGATGCCGCTCGTGCGCGTGCCCATGAAGATCGCCAGGATGACGACGATCAGTTGCGCGATGAGGATCCAGACGTTGTCGTTCATGCGCTCGGCCCCTTCACGATG
This sequence comes from Agromyces protaetiae, assembly GCF_004135405.1. Taxonomy (NCBI): domain Bacteria; kingdom Bacillati; phylum Actinomycetota; class Actinomycetes; order Micrococcales; family Microbacteriaceae; genus Agromyces; species Agromyces protaetiae. The sequence goes on along the minus strand of NZ_CP035491.1, from coordinate 1,076,219 downwards.
GGCGCGGTGCCCTGGAGGATCTTCACGGGGAGCTCGGTCTCGACGATCTTCCCGTCGATCGCTTCGACCCGGAGCGCGAGCGGGTCTTCGACCGGGCTGATCGCCGTGACGAAGTTCACCGCGTCGCCCGAGCGCTCGAAGTGCACCGACTGCAGGTTGCCGACGGCGTAGCCCGTCGCGAGTTCGCCGCTGAGCAGCGACGCGTGGAAGAGCGGCCTCCGTTGGTCTTCGGCGTCGTAGTGCGGACAGAAGCTGCCGTGCAGGAACCCGAGCCCCTCGGGGAGCACCTGCAGCGTGGGGCCGTAGCTGTCGGTCGTGCCGCCCTCGAACCAGCAGATGCCGCCCGCCGAGCCGCCCGTGAACACGACGTTCGAGCCCGGATCCTCCCACATGTCGCGGAGGATCACGTCGAGCCCCTGCCGCTTCCACACGTCGAGCATGTTGGCCGTGTTCCCGCCGCCGACGTGGATGACGTCGAAGCCCCTCACGAACGTTGCGAGGTCGTCGACCGGGCGGTGGAAGAGCGGGAGGTGGTGGGGTGCGCACTTGTCGGAGTCGTACGTCGTGTAGAAGCTCACGATGTAGGCGGTGTCGTCGCCCGTCGCGGTGCCGAGGAAGAGCACCCTCGGGCGCTCCTTGCCGGTCAGCTGCAGGATGTAGTCGTGCGTCGGGTCGGCCCGCCGCTCCATCATCGCTTTGCCTGCGCCTGTTGCCACGACGTGTGCCATGTGCGAGCCCCCCTCGGCTTCCCCCTGATGGTCACGTTAGCGAGGCCGCGGGGTCGATGTCGATGACTTGCGGATGTCTCCGCCCGCGTGCTCTTCGCCGGAGCCCCGCCGCGATCAGTCGGCTCGCTCGTGCTTCACGACCGTGCCGGTCGCAGCGTCGAGGTACAGCTCGAATCGCCCGCCCGCCGCACTGTCGACGATGACCTCCCACACGACGATGCCGCGCTCGGTGCCGAGGTCGAGCTCGCGCACCTCGCCTGGCTCGGTTTCGAGCGCGAGCGCGATCGCCTCGGCGGCCGTGAGCGCAGGCGCCGAGGTCTGCTCGGGGTCGAGTCGCAGCGGCTCCTGGCTCACGATGCGCCCGTCGTCGCGGGCGACGTGGAGTTCGACGCCGCTGCCGTCGGGGCGGATCAGACCGACCTCCCAGACGTCGACGCCCTGTTCCCGGCCCGGCCCGAGTTCGACGACGACGCCGCCCTCGAAGGCGATGGCCGCGGCGACGGCGTCGTGGGCGTCGAGCGGGCCTTCGGCCGACTGGCCGGCGGCGGGCTCGTTCGACGCGTCCGGCGCCTCGGTCTCGGTGACCGCGGGCGGCTCTGCAGCCGTCGGCGACGGCTCGCCCGTTCCCGTGCAGGCGGTGAGGAGCGCGACCGCGGCGACGAGCACGGTGGCCGCGCGCAACGCTGCTGCGGGTACGGCGGAGGTGCGGTGATCGGCGTGCATGACATCCCCCCGGAGTCAGTCGGCGTCGTTCCTGGCGAGCCTATCGAGCGTTCGGTGACGCCGCCAGTGAGCCGTGCAGACGCGAAAAGGCCGCTGCCCCGGGTGTCCCGTCCCGGTGCAGCGGCCTTTGTCGTGTGGGGGCTTCGGCCCCGCATCGCGCGTCAGATGCTGCGCGCGAACTGCTCCTTCGGCTGGCGGCGGTAGCCGTCGCGCGCGGTGACGACGAGCGAGCCGACGACGCCGGCGACGGAGACCGCGCCGAGGAGGATGAGGAAGGGGAGTGCGCTGATCATGGCTGATCCTTTCGAGGAAATCTGTGTCGGTCGGGTGTGACCCCGTCGAGCGACATGCCCCGTTGCGCGTGTTCGACGATGTCATTCTCCCGCTGAAAACCAGTTAGAACAAGCTCACAACTCTTCACTGACGATGTAGCCTGTCTACATGGATGTCCGTCGGCTCGACCTGCTCAGAGAACTCGCCGAACGGGGCAGCGTGACGGCCGTCGCCGACGCCACCGGGCGCACGCCGTCGGCCGTGTCGCAACAGCTCAAGGTGCTCGAACGCGAGGCCGGCATGCCCCTCATCCAGCGCCACGGGCGCGGGGTCGTGCTCACGAGCGCCGGCCATGCACTCGCGCGGAGCGCGACGGAGGTCGCGATCGCGATCGAGCGGGCAGAGGCGCTGTGGGACGACTTCCGCAACCACCCGAGCGGCGAGGTCTCACTGCTCACGTTCCCCACCATCGGGGCGACCCTCCTGCCGCGGGTGCTCATCGACCTCGCGAGCGTGTCGGGGCTCGTCGTGCACGCGACCGACCTCGACCCCGAGCTCGACGTGTTCGCCGATCTCGCGAACGACCACGACATCGTGCTCGCCCATGCCATGCCGGGCGACCTGCCGTGGGGCGGGCGGGGGCTCACGGTCGTGCCGCTCCTCACCGAACCCCTCGACATCGGCCTGCCCGCGAACCACCGCCTCGCGGGCCGCTCGCACGTCACCCCCGAAGACCTCGTCGACGAGACGTGGCTTTCGGTGCCCGAGGGGTTCCCGTTCGAACGGATCCTGCACGCCGTCGAGCAGCAGGGCGGCAAACGCATCCGCGTCGGCCAGCGGTTCAGCGACATGCGCATCGTCGAGGCGTTCATCGAGGCGGGCCTCGGCATCGCGCTCGTGCCGCGCTTCACCTCGGGCGCCGTGCCCGAGGGCATCGTATTGAAGCCTCTCCGCGGCGTGCAGTCGGTGCGTCGCATCGTCGCACTCACCCGTCCTGACGTCGCCGAGCGCCTCGCCGTCCGCACGGTGCTCGACGTGCTCGTGACGAGGGCCGCGCAACTCGGTTCGGGTGCCGCAGGCGCAGAGCCCGGGTCATCCGCCCGCCCTTTCGCCGTTTAGGCTCGCAGGATGAGCGACGACGCCATCCTCTTCGACGTGACCGACGGGCTTGCCCGGATCACCCTCAACCGGCCCGACCGTCTGAACGCCGTCGGCCCCGACGCGATCCACCGCTGGCGCGAGATCGCACGCGAGGTGGCCGCGCGCGACGACATCCGTGCGGTGCTCTTCGACGCCGTCGGGCGCGCGTTCTGCGCGGGCGGCGACGTTCGCGCGATGGCCGAGCTCGCGGCGGCGTCACAGGCTGAAGGCGAGCCGGATGTCTCGGGGCGCGTCGTGACCGAACTCGCCGACGTCATCCACGAGGGCCACAAGCTGCTCCGCGATGCGGCCGTGCCCATCGTCGCCGCCGTGCAGGGAGCGGTGGCCGGCGGCGGCCTCGGGTTCATGCTGACCGCCGACGTGATCGTCGCGTCCGAGGCGGCGATCTTCCAGTGCGGGTACGTCGACATCGGCCTGACGCCCGACTGCGGCGTGAGCTGGCTGCTGCCCGAGGCCGTGGGGCAGCGCCGCGCGCTCGAACTCACGCTCACCTCGAAGCGACTGAACGCCGCCGATGCCCTCGCCGCCGGACTCGTGACCGAGGTCGTGGCGCCCGATGCCCTGGCCGATCGCGCCCTCGAGATCGCGCGCACGTGGGCCGCAGGCCCCGGCCGCGCCTACGGCGAGGCGAAGCGGCTCGTGCGCGCTGCGGCCGAGCGCTCGTACCAGGAGTCCCTCGACGACGAGGCCCGCACGATCGGGCAGGCGTTCGAGTCGCCCGACGCGCAGGCGCGCATCGCGGCGTTCACGCGGCGCTGAGCACGCGCCCCTGAGCCCCTGCCTCCCCCTCGGGTTTGTCGGACATCTCGCTGTTTGTCGGACGAGTTGACCTGGAACTGTCCGACAATCGCGCGGATGTCCGACAAACCGGAGGGAGCATGGCCCTCACTCGTGCTGCGGGAACCCCAGGTTGATGCCGCCGTGGCTCGGGTCGAGCCAGCGCGAGGTGATCGCCTTCTCCTGGGTGTAGAACTCGAACCCGTGCGGGCCGTACGACTTCGAGGTGCCGAAGAGCGAGTCCTTCCAGCCGCCGAACGAGTGGTAGGCGACGGGCACGGGGATGGGCACGTTGATGCCGACCATGCCGACCGTCACCTCGCGCTGGAAGCGGCGCGCGGCGCCGCCGTCGTTCGTGAAGATCGCCGTGCCGTTGCCGTACCGCGAGGCGTTGATGATGCCGAGGCCCTCTTCGTAGCCGTCGACACGCACGACCGACAGCACGGGCCCGAAGATCTCGTCGCGATAGACGGCCGACGAGGTCGGCACCTTGTCGACGAGGGTCGGGCCGAGCCAGAATCCGTCGGGGTCGCCGTCGATCTCGATGCCGCGTCCGTCGACGACGACGTCCGCGCCGTCTTCGAGCGCGACGTCGACGTAGCCGGCGACCTTGTCGCGGTGCTCGCGCGTGATGAGCGGGCCCATGTCGGTACCGCGCGTGCCGTCGCCGGTCTTCAGCCCCGACATCCGTTCGCGCACCTTCGCGACGAGCGCGTCCGCGACCGAGTCGACCGCGAGGACGACGGAGACGGCCATGCAGCGTTCGCCGGCCGAGCCGAAGCCCGCGTTGACGGCCGCGTCGGCGGCGAGGTCGAGGTCGGCGTCGGGCAGCACGAGCATGTGGTTCTTCGCGCCGCCGAGGGCCTGCACGCGCTTGCCGTTCGCCGACGCGGTCTCGTAGATGTACTTCGCGATGGGCGTCGAGCCGACGAACGAGATCGCCCGCACGGTCGGGTGCTCGAGGAGGGCGTCGACCGCGACCTTGTCGCCGTGCACGACGTTGAAGACGCCGTCGGGCAGCCCCGCCTCCTGCATGAGCTTCGCGAGCCAGATCGCGGCCGACGGGTCCTTCTCGCTCGGCTTCAGCACGACGGTGTTGCCCGACGCGATCGCGATCGGGAAGAACCACAGCGGCACCATCGCCGGGAAGTTGAAGGGCGAGATGATGCCGACGACGCCGAGCGGCTGCCGCACCGTGTAGACGTCGATGCCCGTCGACACGTTCTCGGAGTACTCGCCCTTCGTGTAGCCGGGCATCGCGCACGCGAGCTCGACGACCTCGAGACCGCGCGCGATCTCGCCTGCGGCGTCGCCCAGCACCTTGCCGTGCTCGCTCGTGAGGATCGCCGCGAGCTCGGGACTCCGGGCGTTGAGCAGCTCGCGGAACGCGAACATGATCTGCTGGCGCTTCGCGATCGACGTGTCGCGCCAGCTCGCGAACGCGGCCTCGGCGGTCTTCACGGCGAGGTCGACGTCGGCGACGCTCGCGAAGCGCACGTGCTTCTGCACGGTGCCGAGGGCGGGGTTGTAGACGGGACCGGTGCGGTCGGATTCGCCTGAGACGGATGCCCCGCCGATCCAGTGCTCGACGGTCGCGAGTTGCGAGCGGGTCGCCTCGCCCGCGTCGGCGGTGGTCGTGGATGTCTCGGTCATTTCAGCTCTCTCCTTCGAGTGCGGTGGCGAGGACGTCATCGTAGATCGCGATCGCCTGGTCCACCTCATCGTCCGTGACGATGCATGGCGGCACGACGTGGATGCGGTTGTCCTGGATGAACGGCAGCAGCTTCCGTGCGAGCAGCCCCGTCTTGATGCGGCCCATCGCCGCGGGCGACAGCGGCTCACGCGTCTTCGGGTCGGCGACGAGCTCGAGCGCCCAGAACACGCCTTCGCCGCGCACCTCGCCGATGACGGCGTGGCGCTCGGCGAGCTCGTCGAGCGCGGGCCCGATGGCCGTCGCTCCGATCTCGCGCGCGTGCTCGACGACGCCCTCGGACTCCATGGCGTCGAGCGTCGCGACGATGGAGGCCATGGCGAGCGGATGTCCCGAGTACGTGAGTCCGCCGGGGAAGACCCGCTCGTCGAAGAGCGCCGCGATGGGTTCGTCGATGATGACGCCGCCCGCGGGGATGTACCCCGAGTTGACACCCTTCGCGAAGGTGATGAGGTCGGGGCGCACGTCGTAGCCGTCGAACGCGAACCACCGGCCCGTGCGGCCGAAGCCCGCCATGACCTCGTCGAGGATGAGGAGGATGCCGTGCCGGTCGCACAGTTCGCGGACGCCCGCGAGGTAGCCGGGCGGCGGCACGAGGATGCCGGCGGTGCCGGGCACAGTCTCGAGCAGGATCGCGGCGACGGATGTCGGGCCTTCGGCCTCGATGACGCGGCGGAGGTGCCGCAGGGCCCGCTCGCTCTCTTCTTCGGGCGTCGTCGCCCAGAACTCGGAGCGGTAGAGGTAGGGCCCGAAGAAGTGGACGTGGCCACGCGCGAACTCGTTGGGGATGCGCCGCCAGTCGCCCGTCGACACGATCGCCGCACCCGTGTTGCCGTGGTACGAGCGGTAAGTCGAGAGGATCTTGTCGCGGCCCGTCGCGAGGCGCGCGAGCCGGATCGCGTTCTCGTTCGCGTCGGCGCCGCCGTTCGTGAAGAACACGCGCTCGAAGCCTTCAGGGGCGCGCGCCGCGATGCGCTTCGCGGCCTCGCCGCGCGCGAGGTTCACGGTCGACGGCGCGATCGTGGTCAGCAATTCGGCCTGCTCGCGGATGCCCGACACGACGGCCGGATGCTGGTGGCCGATGTTGACGTTCACGAGCTGGCTCGAGAAGTCGAGGTATTCGGTGCCGGCGTGATCCCACACGCGACATCCCGAGCCGCTCGCGATGACGAGCGACGAGGTCTGCGACTGCGCCGACCAGGAGTGGAAGACGTGTTCGCGGTCGAGCTCGCGGGCGAGCTCGTCGGTGTCGGTCATGGTGTTCGGTGCCTGCCTTTCGTCGGTGAAGTCGGCCGGACCGGCCGAGGCCGGGCCGCCGGCCGAGGGGCAAAGCAAGCGCCCCTCGGCCGACGGTCGTTCTAGTTTCCGCCCTCTTGGAGCTCGACCTCGATGGGCGACCAGTCCGCGCCCGTGACATCCAGGTCGGGCTCGTCGGCCTTCAACTCGTCGAGCGCCTTCTGGATCCACTCGTTCGACCACGCGGTCGACGGCGGCTCCTCGGTGATGAGGTGGGCGCCGGTCTCGTTGACGGCCGAGAGCGCGCCCTTCACGGTCTTGTCCCACGCCGCCTCGTCGATGATGCCGATGCCGTCCGGCGAGGGCCAGATGAGCTTGTTGGTCTCGTTGACCATCCAGAGCTCGTGGCTCGGGCCCCAGCCGCTGCCGGCCGCGATCGTGATCTCGGACGCCTGCTCGGGGTTCGCCGCCGCGAACACCCACCCGCGGATGACGGCCTTCAAGAAGCGCACCGTCGTGTCTTGGTACTCCTCGTCGCTCTCGAGCCGCTCGGTGTCGGCCCAGATCGCGTCCTGGAGCATGGCGCCTTCAGTGTCTTCGTACGAGATGACGTTGAAGTCCTCGGGCTGGTACAGCTCGCCCGTGTCGGGGTTCACCGTCTCGAGCACCTGCGCGTATTCGTTGTACGTCATCGCCTGGGCCGCGTCGATGTCGTGCTGCAGGAACGCGTTCATGTTGAAGTCCTGCGTGACGATCGACACGCTCGTCGAGTCGAGCCCTTCGGCGGCCATGGCCGCGAAGATCTCCCACTCGTTGCCGAAGCCCCACGAGCCGATCTTCTTGCCTTCGAAGTCGGCGACCGACTCGATGCCCGAGTCCGCCCAGGACATCTGCAGGGTGCCGGACTTCTGGAAGATCTGCGCGATGTCGGTGAGGTTCGCGCCCTGCTCGATCGAGCCGAGCACCTTGGGCACCCACGCGATCGCGTAGTCGACGTCGCCGTTGGCGAGCGCGTCCTGCGGCACGATGTCGCCGCCCGACGGGATGATTTCGACCTCGAGGCCCTCGTCCTCGAAGAAGCCCTGGTCCTGCGCGGCGAAGTAGCCGGCGAACTGGCCCTGCGGGAGCCACTGGAGCTGGAGCTTCACGGGCGTGAGTTCGCGTTCGCCGCTGCCGCCCTCTCCGGGGCGGGACTCGTTGTCGGCGGCGCAGGCCGTGAACACGAGGGCCGCGGTCGCGGCGATGGCGCCGAGCGTCGCGATGCGGCGCCGTCTGCTGTGGTTCATGTCGATCCTTCCGTGGTGCATTTCTCGGGTCGATGGGGATGGTGCGGGATGGTTCCGTTCTCTGGTGCTGGGATGTTCCGGTGCGGGGTGTTGCGGGGGTCACCGCTTCGGGGCGCGGTGGGGCTGGACGAGCCGCTCGAGGGCGAGCGTCACGAGGTAGAAGAGGAGTCCGAGGGCGATGGATGCCACGACATACGCCCATGCCCGGGCGTACGCGCTCGACGCGGCCGACGTGGAGATGAGGCCGCCGAGACCGCCGCGGGGTCCGCCGAAGTACTCGGCGACGAGGGCCGAGATGACCGCGAGCGACGACGCGATGCGGATGCCCGTGAGGATGAACGGGCGCGCCGTCGGCAGCGTGAGCGTGCGGAGCACCTGGGAGCCCGACGCGGCGTACGCCTTCATGAGGTCGCGGTGCACGGGCGCGGTCTGGCGGAAGCCGCGGAGCGTGTTGACGAAGACGGGCACGAACGAGGCGAGCCCGGCGATCGCCTGCCTGCCGAACTGGCTGTCGGCACCGAACATCGAGTTGAGCACGGGCGCGAGGGCGACGATCGGCACGACCGCGAGCGACGCGACGATTGGGGCCGCCATGAGGTCGATCGCGCGCCAGCGCGCGGCGAGGGCGGCGAGGGCGATGCCGAGGAGCGACCCGACGATGAGGCCGAGGAGTGCGTTCGTGCCGGTGATGAGCATGGCCTGGAAGATCGCCGGGGCGTAGGCGACGAACTCCTCGACGATCGCCGCGGGGCTCGGCAGCAGGTAGTCGGAGACGCCGACGACGCTCACGAGGAACTGCCACACGCCGAGCACGATCGCGCCGACGGCGATGGGTACGACGATCCGCAGGACGACCTCGCGGCGCGAGCGCGCGACGGCGGATGCTCCGGGGCGGGCCGCGAGCACGGCGGTCGTCGTGGCCTGCGCGCTCATCAGCGGGTCTCCACTCCGCGCGCCCCCGCGACGGGCGCCCCGTGCAGCGCTTCGCGCACGGCCGTCACCATCTCGAAGAACGAGCGCTCTTCGCGAAGGGCGTCGTCGCGGGACGCACGCGCGCCGCCCGAGACATCCGCCCCCAGTCGCATGTCGACCACCTGCGCGACGCGACCGGGCCTCGGACTCATGACGACGACCCGGTCTGACAGGAAGACCGCCTCGGGGATCGAGTGCGTCACGAACACGACCGCGGCGCCCGTCTCGCCCGAGATGCGCACGAGTTCGGCCTGCATCTTCTCGCGCGTCATCTCGTCGAGCGCGCCGAACGGCTCGTCCATGAGGAGCAGCCGCGGCCGCTCGGCGAGCGACCGCGCGATCGCGACGCGCTGCTGCATGCCGCCCGACAGCTGGTCGGGGAAGCGGTCGGCGAAGTCGGAGAGTCCCACCATGTCGAGCAGTTCCGCGACGCGGTCGCGGCGGGCGGCGGATGCCACGCCGTGCAACTCGAGCGGAAGGGCGATGTTGCCCGCCACGGTCCGCCACGGCAGCAGGCCCGCCTGCTGGAACGCGATGCCGTACTCCTGATCGAGCCGCGCCTGCTTCGCCGTCTTGCCGAACACCCGGATCGCCCCCGACGTCGGCTCGTCGAGGTCGGCGACGAGGCGCATGAGGGTCGACTTGCCGCATCCCGATGGACCGATGAGCGACACGAACTCGCCCGGCGCGACCGTCAGGTGGATGCCCTCGAGCGCCGTCACGGTGCCCGAGCGGGTGTCGAACGTCTTGTCGACGGCCGCGACCTCGACGGCGTACTCGGCAGCGTTCACTGCAGCATCGGTCACAGGGCCTCCTCGGTGCGTCGGTAGTTCTTCAGGATCTGGCCGAGCAGGGCGACCGATCCGGCGGCCACGAGGCCGAGCACGATGGCGCCGAAGATCGGGCCCCACGCCTTCGCGGGGTCGCCCGACGCCTGCCCGGCGAACTGGATGAGGATGCGCCCGATGCCGCCCTGCAGGCCCGTCGACACCTCTGCGACGACGGCGCCGATGACGGCGTTCGCCGCGCCCAGCCGGAGCGCCGGGAGCAGGTAGGGCACGGCGGCCGGGAAGCGGAGCTTCGTGAGCGTCGACCAGTAGCCCGCCGCGTAGGTCTGCATGAGCTCGGTGTGGATGCGGTCGGGCGACTGCAGACCCTTCAACGCGCCGATCGCGATGGGGAAGAACGCGAGGTAGCTCGCGATGAGGGCGACCGACATCCAGTCCTGCCACTCGAACGCGCCGATCTCGACGCGCGACCCCCAGCTCTTCACGACAGGCGCGAACGCGATGAGCGGCACCGTCTGGCTCAGCACGATCCACGGCAGGAGCCCCCACTCGGCGAGCTTCCACCGCTGCATCCCGAGCGCGAGCCCGATGCCCACGACGAGTCCCACGAGCCATCCGGCCGCCGCGATGCCGAGCGTCGTGAGCGCCGCGAGCACGATCACGAGCCACAGCGGCAACGCCTGCGGCGAGCGCGTGACGGGCTCGGCCATCCGCGTGACCATGTCCCACACGTGCGGCATCGCGAGATCGGTCGTGCGCGGCAGCACCCGGAGGCCGCCGATCACGACACCGTCGGCCGGGCCGAACGCCTTGTACGCTTCCCAGACCGCGACGAGCGCGAGGATGCCGATGACGCCCCACAGCCACGCCGACGCTCGGCGCCTGCTCGTCGCCGTCCGGTCGCGGGAGCCCCGTGACATCCTCAGGCCTTCGCCGTGATCTGCTCGGAGAGCGCCGGGATGACGGTCTCGCCGTAGACCCGCAGCGTCTCTTCTTTGTTGTCGTGCTGGAGGTAGCCGGCGAACTGGTCGACGCCGATCTCGGCGAGCTGCTTGAGCTTCTCGATGTGATCCTCGGCCGTGCCGAGCAGACAGAATCGGTCGACGATCTCGTCGGGCACGAAGTCGACGTGGTCGTTGTCGGCCTTGCCGTGCGTGTTGTAGTCGTAGCCCTTGCGCCCCTCGATGTAGTCGGTGAGGGCCTTCGGCACAGTGCCGTCGGTGCCGTACTTCGACACGATGTCGGCGACGTGGTTGCCGACCATGCCGCCGAACCACCGGCACTGGTCGCGCATGTGCTGCCAGTCGTCGCCGATGTAGAACGGTGCGGCCACGCAGAATTTGATGGCCATGGGGTCGCGGCCCGCCGCTTCCGCGGCATCCCGGACCGTCTTGATCATCCATTTCGCGATGTCGACGTCGGCCAGTTGCAGGATGAATCCATCACCCACCTCGCCCGTGAGCTTGAGCGCGAGCGGACCGTAGGCCGCGACCCACACCTCGAGCTCGCTCCCCTTCGACCACGGGAACTGCAGCGTCGCGCCGTGGTACTCGACGGGCCGCGAGTTGCCGAGCTCGCGGATGACGTGGATCGCCTCGCGGAGCTCGGCCATCGTCGTCGGCTTACCGTTCGTCACGCGCACCGCCGAATCGCCGCGGCCGATGCCGCACACCGTGCGGTTGCCGTACATGTCGTTGAGGGTCGCGAACGTGCTCGCCGTCACCGTCCAGTCGCGGGTGGCCGGGTTCGTGACGAAAGGGCCGACCTTGATCCGCTGCGTCTCGGCGAGGATGCGGCTGTGGATGACGTACGGCTCCTGCCACAGCAAGTGCGAGTCGAACGTCCACACGTGGCTGAAGCCGTGCACCTCGGCGAGCTTCGCGAGCTGGATCGTGCGCGCCGCCGGCGGGTTGGTCTGGAGGACCGCTCCGAATTCCATCTGGTTCCTTCCGGTTCCGGTGGTCGAGTCGCGCGGAGCGCGTATCGAGACCCCGTCAGATCAGGTACTGGCTGAGGCCGCGCTTGAGGTAGCGGCCGTCGCCCTTGGCGCCGAGGTAGGCGCCGCCCTCGACGACGACCTTGCCGCGCGACATGACGACGTCGACATGGCCGTCGATCTCGAAGCCCTCCCACGCCGAGTGGTCCATGTTCATGTGGTGGGTCTTGCCCGTGGGGTGGCCGGCGGCGTCTTCGGGGAAGCCGATCGACGTGTGCCCGTTCGGGTCGTAGACGACGAGGTCGGCGTCGGCGCCCGGCTGGATGACGCCCTTCTTCCCGTAGAGGCCGAACATGCGCGCGGGCGTCGTCGACGTGAGCTCGACCCACCGCTCGAGCGTGATCTCGCCCGTCACGACGCCCTGGTACATGAGGTCCATGCGGTGCTCGATCGAGCCGATGCCGTTCGGGATCTTGCGGAAGTCGCCGAGCCCCAGCTCTTTCTGGTCTTTCATGCAGAACGGGCAGTGGTCGGTCGAGACCATCTGCAGGTCGTTCGTGCGGAGCGCCTGCCACATCGCGTCTTGATGGCGCTCCTCGCGCGAGCGGAGCGGCGTCGAGCACACCCATTTGGCGCCCTCGAAGTGGCCCCACTGGGTGCTCTCGGCGCCGAGCTGCTCTTCGAGCGAGAGGTAGAGGTATTGCGGGCACGTCTCGCCGAACACGTTCTGGCCCGTGTCGCGCGCACCCGCGAGCTGTGCGACGGCCTGCTTGGCCGACACGTGCACGACGTAGAGCGGCGCGCCCGTGAGCTTCGCGAGCATGATCGCCCGGTGGGTCGCCTCTTCTTCCATCTCCCACGCGCGAGCGATGCCGTGGTAGAAGGGGTCGGTCTTGCCCTGCTCGACGAGCTGGGCGGCGAGCACGTCGATCGCGGGCCCGTTCTCGGCGTGCATCATCGTGAGCATGCCCGTGTCGCGCGAGACCTGCATGGCCTTCAAGATCTGCCCGTCGTCGCTGTAGAACACGCCCGGGTAGGCCATGAACATCTTGAAGCTCGTGATGCCCTCGTCGGGCAGCTTCTTCATCGCTTCGAGGGATGCCTCGTTGACGTCGCCGACGATCTGGTGGAAGCCGTAATCGATCGCACAGTTGCCAGCGGCCTTCTCGTGCCACTTCGCGAGGCCGTCTTCGATGCGCTGCCCGTAGGTCTGCACCGCGAAGTCGATGATCGACGTCGTGCCGCCCCACGCGGCAGCGCGCGTTCCGGTCTCGAAGGTGTCGGATGCCTCGGTGCCGCCGAACGGCAGCTCCATGTGCGTGTGGGCGTCGATGCCGCCCGGGATCACGTATTTGCCGGTCGCGTCGACGACGCGGTCGGCGGTGGCCGCGACATCCGACCCCAGCAGTTCGCTGCCGGGCTCGAGGAGCGCGACGATGCGCTCGCCGTCGACGAGGACGTCGACCAGCGCGCGACCGGTGGCGCTCACGACGGTGCCGCCTTGGATGAGGGTGGTGGCCATGTTCGCTCCTTCGCGGTCGTTACGGCTTGGCGATCTGCGTGTACGAGTCGGGCCGGCGGTCGCGGTAGAACTGCCAGTCGTCGCGCATCTGCTGCACCATGTCGAGGTCGAGGTCGCGCACGAGGATCTCCTCGTGCTCACTCGAGCCGCGCTCGCCCACGAAATTGCCGCGCGGGTCGATGACCTGGCTCGTGCCGTAGAAGTCGACGGCGAGGTCGCCGTACTCGTTGTCCTCTCGGCCGACGCGGTTGGGCTGGAGCACGAAGTAGCCGTTCGCGACGGCGGCTGCGGGCCCTTCGACCTCCCAGAGGCGGTTCGAGAGGCCGGGCTTGGTCGCGTTGGGGTTGAAGACCATGTGGGCGTCGGCGAGCCCGAGCTCGCGCCATCCCTCGGGGAAGTGCCGGTCGTAACAGATGTACATGCCGACACGGCCGACGGCCGTCTCGAAGACCGGATAGCCGAGGTTGCCGGGGCGGAAGTAGAACTTCTCCCAGAACCGGTCGAGGTGGGGCAGGTGGTGCTTGCGGTACTTGCCGAGGATGGTGCCGTCGGCGTCGACGAGCACGGCCGTGTTGTAGTACACGCCCGTCTGCGCCTCTTCGTAGATGGGGAGCACGGTGACCATGCCGAGCTCTTTCGCGAGTGCCGCGAAGCGCTGCACGATGGGGCCTTCGGCCGATTCCGCGAAGCGGTAGTACTTCTGGTCCTGCGTGATGCCGAAGTACGGGCCGTAGAAGAGTTCTTGGAACGAGATGACCTCTGCGCCTTGCGCTCTGGCGTCGCGGGCGAACTGCTCGTGCTTGTCGAGCATCGAGTCCTTGTCGCCCGTCCAGGTCGTCTGCGTGATCGCCGCTCGAACGATCGTCATCGTGCCTCCTGAGTCGGTCGGCGTCGTTGCCGTCCGCCCGGTCTGCGAGGTGCTCAGTGCCGGGGGTCGTGAACGCCGAAAGGTGGTGGTGCCGAGGATGGTGCCGAAGGTGCTGCCGAGGGTCCTGCTGAGCCGTTCCGGGTGGGGAAACCCGTTCTGTTATTCTTCGGCTTGAACATTTCCCTTTTGTTTCACTTTGTGACGTTGTGGTTACTCATCCTGTCGCTCACTGTCGCCGGAGGCAATGGTCGTGTCGAGTATTCGTGTGGACATCACCGAACTCGTCGCGCTCGCGGCGTTCGACGACACGACCCCCCGCGGCATCGCGGGGGATCTCGCCCGACTCATCACCGCGGGCGAGCTCCGCCGCGGCGAACGGCTGCCCACCGTGCGCGAGGTCGCGGGCGCCCTCGGCGTGAGCCCCGCGACCGTCTCGCAGGCGTGGCAGGCCCTCGCCGGGGCCGGCCTCATCGCGTCGCGCGGACGCGCGGGGAGCTTCGTGCAAGGGGCTGCCGTCGCGGGACCTGCCGCCCGCATGCGCGGCATGGCCGCACCCGACGATCCCGTCCGGCTCGACCTCTCACGCGGCACGCCTGACCCGCTGCTCCTGCCCGCCCTCGGGCCCGCGCTCTCGCGCGTCTCGGCCCGCGCCGAGACCGGCAGCTATCAGGCCGAACCCGTGCTCCCCGCCCTGCGGGACGTGCTCGCGGCATCCTGGCCCGTCGTCGCCGACCGCCTGGTCGTCGTCGACGGCGCGCTCGACGCGATCTCGCGCACCCTCGAACAGGTCGTGCGCTTCGGCGACCGCGTCGTCGTCGAGCACCCCGGGTTCCCGCCGTTCCTCGACCTCCTCGACCTCCTCGGCGCCGAAGCCGTGCCCGTGACCCTCGACGAGCACGGCATCCGCCCCGAGTCGCTCGCCGCCGCACTCGCGCTCCTGCCCAGCGCCCTGCTCATGCAGCCGCGAGCACAGAATCCCACCGGGGCATCCATGACCCTCGACCGCGCCGACGCCCTCTCACGCGTCATCCTCGACGCGGGTGACGACGTCGCCGACCTCGTCATCATCGAAGACGACCACTCGGGCCTCATCTCGACCGCCCCCGACGCGACCCTCGCCATGTGGCTCCCCGACCGCGTCGTGCACATCCGCAGCTTCTCGAAGTCGCACGGCCCCGACCTGCGCATCGCCGCCGTCGGCGGCCCCGAGACCTCATCGAACGCATCGTCGCGCGACGCATGCTCGGCCCCGGCTGGACGAGCCGGATGCTCCAGACGATCCTGCTCGACCTCCTCACCGACGGCCCCGCCATCGACGCCGTTTCCGAAGCGCGCCGCGCGTACTACACACGCCAGCGGCTGCTCGGCGACGCGCTCCGCGCGCGCGGCGTCGACGTCGCCCACGCCGACGGCATCAACCTCTGGATGCCCGTGCTCAGCGAGCGCTCCGCGCTCGTGCAGCTCGCGGCGTCGGGGATCCGGGTCGCCGGCGGCACGCCGTTCCTCGCCGCGAGCGGCAGCGGGCTTCCGGGCGTGGGCGCGAACAGCGGGGCGGATGCCTCGGGGCGCGCGTCTGCGACATCCCGGCGCCGTGCGCCCCTCCCCCGCGACTTCGTGCGCGTCACCGTCGGCGTCGTGCGCGGCGACTTCGAGCACGTCGCCGACGACCTCGCGCGGGCGGCGCTGCACGTCGCGGCGGGCGGGTACTGACGGCGCGACGGCCTGCACTGCCCGGCACTCTCCGTTCACCGCGGGGGCATACTGTCCCACAGGCAGACGCATCGGGGGAGCGAGCATGGACTTCGGCATCCACTTCTGGAACTACACCTTCTCGGGCGGCGACGCCGCGATCGTGCCCGAGCTGACGGCGACCGCGAAGGCCGCAGACGAGGGCGGTTTCGCGCTCTTCACGGTCATGGACCACTGGTTCCAGATGGAGCGGGTCCAACCGATCACGAACCCCATGCTCGAGGCGTACACGACGCTCGGCTACGTCGCGGGCGTGACCTCACAGATCGAGCTCTCAGCGCTCGTGACGGGTGTGACCTACCGCTATCCGGCGCTCCTCGCGAAGATCGTGTCGACCCTCGACGTGCTCTCGAACGGACGCGCCTGGTACGGCATCGGCGCCGCCTGGTACGAGCGCGAGCACCTCGCCCTCGGCGTGCCCTACCCGCCGCTCGCCGAGCGGTTCGAGCGCCTCGAGGAGGCCATTCAGATCGCCCTGCAGATGTGGAGCGACGACGACGGCCCGTTCGACGGCACGCACTTCCACCTCGCCGAGACCCTTGACTCGCCGCACCCCGTGCGGAAGCCGCACCCGCCGATCCTCATCGGCGGCGGCGGAGAGAAGAAGACCCTCCGGCTCGTCGCGAAGTACGCCGACGCGTGCAACCTCTTCGCCGCGAACGACGACGACCTCGCCCACAAGATCGGCGTCCTGCGCGCGCACTGCGAGCGCGAAGGGCGCGACTTCCGGGACATCCGGATCACCGTGCTCGCGGGCGTCGAGCAGGCGGAGCACCCCGACAAGTTCCTGCGGCAACTCGAGGCGTGGGCCGCGCTCGGGGTATCGCTCGTGTCGTTCCGGTCCAGCCGGCACCCCGTCGACTTCGTCACGAAGTTCGCCGACGAGCAGTTGGAGCGGGCGTCGCAGGTCGGGCGCTGATCGGCTGCCCCGGCCGGCCGCCTACGCTGGAACGATGCGGATCACGGTGCTCGCGGGCGGCGTCGGAGGGGCGCGCTTCGTGCGCGGCCTTCGCGAAGAGGTGCGGCGGCGAACGGAAGCGGGCGGGCCCGGGACGACGCCCGACGAGATCGACGTCATCGTCAATACGGGCGACGACCTCTGGCTCGCAGGCGTCAGACTCATGCCCGACTTCGACTCGCTCCTCTACGCGCTCGCGGGCGTCAACGACACCGAGCGCGGCTGGGGCCGCGCGGGCGAGACCGAGCGGGTCGCCGCCGAGCTCCGCGAGTGGGGCGTCGGCTGGCCCTGGTTCACGCTCGGCGACCTCGACCTCGGCACGCACCTCGCCCGCACCTCGTGGCTCCGCGACGGATTGACGCCGACGGAGGTCGGCGACCGACTGCAGCAGCGGTGGGAGCTCGGCGTGCACCTGCGGCCCGCGACCGACACCGAGGTCGACACCCACGTGCTCGTGCGCGACCCCGAGGCATCCGAAGACCCCGACGCCACCCGCGAGCTGCACTTCCAGGAGTGGTGGACGCGCTACCGCGCGACCCTCCCGGCCATCGCATTCCGCCAGCGGAATATCGATCGAGCGCGACCTGCTCCTGGCGTCGCCGAGGCCATCGAGGGTGCCGACGTCGTACTCCTCGCCCCCTCCAACCCGGTCGTCTCGATCGGCACGATCCTCGCGATTCCCGGCATCCGCGAGGCGCTCGCCGCAACAGGAGCACCCGTCGTCGGCGTCTCGCCGATCATCGGGGGCAAGGTCGTACGCGGCATGGCCGATGCGTGTCTCACCGCGATCGGAGTCGAGACCGACGCTGCCGCAGTCGCGCGCCACTACGGTTCACGTACCGTCGGCGGCATACTCGACGGCTGGCTCGTCGACGAGGCGGATGCCTCGGCCGAGGCCGTGCTCGAGGCATCCGGAATCCCGACCCGGGCCGTCCCGCTCTGGATGCACGACCTCGACCGCTCAGCCGCCCTCGCGGCCGACGCGATCGACCTTGCAGCCACGCTCCGATGATCGGGATCGTCCTCCTCGGCCTCGGCGGCGCACTCGCCTACGGCGTCGGCGACTTCTTCGGCGGCGTGGCCGCAAGAGCGCGCTCGGTGTTCGCATCGACGACCGTCAACTACGTCGCGGCGACCGTTGTGCTCGCCGTCGTCGTCGCTGCCACAGGCGGCTCGTGGTCGCCCGGCGCGATCGCGGCCGGACTCGTGGGCGGCGCCTTCGGGCTCGTGGGCTTCGTCGCCTTCTTCGCGGCGCTCGCGGCCGGGCCCCTCTCGATCGTGTCACCGCTCATCGCCCTGCTGAACTCGGCGGTGCCCGTCGCGGCGACGGTCGTGCTCGGCCAGTCGCTCGGGCCCGTCGCGTGGATCGCGATCTCGATCGCGATCCTCGGCTCGGTGCTCATCGGCATCGAACGTGGCGAGCGCGTCGACGGCGTGCGTCCGCGCACGATCGCGTTCGCCGTGGTCGCCGGGCTCGGGCTGGGCTTCGCGGCCGTCGCCCTCGACCAGGCACCCTCCGACGCGGGCATCATCCCCGTGCTGCTCGACGCCGGCCTCGGTGCGGTCGTGCTGGGGAGCCTCGCGGCGCTCGCCCGCGTGCTCCCGCCGGTGCGCCGCGCGCTCGCGTTCCTCGACGAGCCCGACGAGCACGGCGGCCTCATGGAGTCGGCCGTCGCCGCGGAGGGGGCCGACTCCACGGAGGCGCCGCGCCGCTGGCTGCCGCTCGCGATCGCCGCGGGCGTGCTCACGGCGGTCGCGAACATCTGCCTGATGCTGGGTCTGCTCGCGGGCAACGTCGCCGTCGTCGCCGTGCTCATCAACCTCTACCCGGTCTCGACGATGGTGCTCGCCTGGCTCGTCCTGCGCGAGCGCCTCTCGCCCGTGCAGACCGTCGGCGCCGTGCTCGCGGTCGTCGCATCGGTGCTGCTCGGCACTGGGTGAGCCGCGTACCCTCGGTCCGGTGGAACGGGACGAGACGCGGCGACCCCGAGTCGTCATGATGTGCGGGCCGGGTGGTGCAGGCAAGACCACTTACGCCAAGCGCTTGGAGCGCGAAGGCTGGGCCCGCCTGTCGTTCGAGGTGGAGTTCTGGAATCGCGGTATCAAGACAGTGCCCTCCGCCGGGGTCGTCAGCGAGGTGGCAGCAGACCTGAAGGCGCGCTTGCTGCGCCACGTCGCGACCGGGAACGACGTCGTGCTCGACTTCGGCTTCTGGTTCCGGCGACAACGTGATGAGTACCGCGCATTGCTCGCACCGCACGGCATCGTGCCCGAGACCGTGTACCTCGCGACGAGCCTTGAGACGATCCTGAGCCGGATCGGAGACCGACACGGCAGGCGGGCCGACGATTGGCCGCTCACCGAGCAGACAGCGACGGAGTACTTCGAGCGGTTCGAGCCGCCGACGCCTGAGGAGGGGCCGCTCGACGTGGTCCGCTAGCACCGTCTGGACTGCGAAGACCGCCCCGCGCACGTCGTCCCCCACTGCGCGCGGGGCGGTTCTCGGTCCCCCCGAACCGCTCGCACACGCAGGCTATCGGCGCGGATTCCCACTCGTCGATGGGTACTGCTCCCCATCGGCGCGCTAGCATCGGAGCAGACCACCGACCGGATTTGGCCGGTGCAGTGCGCCCGGGATTGGGCCGCGAGTCCTCGTTCACTTCGAGCCGTCTTCTCGCCTGCCTCCTGGAGCCTTCGTGCCGCACTTCTCTCCTTCCGTCCGCCGATCGGCGACTTCGCATTCCGTCGGTCACCGCGTCACGCGCGTCGCCGCGCCAGCCGCCTTCGCCCTCGCGCTCGTCGCCCTCGCCGGCTGCGCCTCGCCCGCGGCGGACGGCGCCGCCGGCACGGCTCCCCCCGCTGACAGCGACACCGGGACATCCGGTTACCCCATCACCGTCGACAATTGCGGCACCGAGGTGACCTTCGACGCCGCCCCCGAGCGCATCGTCACCGTCAAGTCGTCGACCCTCGAACTGCTGCTCGCGCTCGGCCTCGGCGACAAGGTCGTCGGGTCCGCGTTCAGCGACGGCCCGGTGCCCGACGAATACGCCGCGGCCGCGGCATCCATCGACGTCGTCTCCGACAAAGTGCCCGGGCAGGAGGCGACGCTCGCCCTCGAGCCCGACGCGATCTTCGCGGGCTGGGAGTCGAACTTCTCGGCAGAGGGCGTCGGCGAGCGCGACGGCCTCGAGCGGCTGGGCGTGCACACCTACGTCGCCCCGGCTGCGTGCAAGGCCGCAGGGTACATGCCCGATCCGCTCACGTTCGACGAGGTCTTCCGCGAGTTCGAAGAGGCGGGTGCGATCTTCGGAGCGCCGGATGCCGCGGCCGACCTCGTTGCGACGCAGCGCGCCGCGCTCGACGCCATCGTGCCGAACGACGAGGGCCTCACGGCGCTCTGGTACAGCTCCGGCGATGAAACCCCCTATGTCGGTGCCGGCATCGGGGCGCCGCAGATGATCATGCAGGCCGCGGGGCTCGAGAACATCGCCGCCGACGTGCGCGACACGTGGACGCCCATGAGCTGGGAGGCGATCGTCGCCGCGAACCCCGACGTCATCGTGCTCGTCGACGCCGCATGGAACACCGCCGACCAGAAGGTCGCCAAGCTCGAGTCGAACCCCGCGACGGCCGAGCTGCCCGCGGTGAAGAACAAGCGGTACCTCATCGTCGACTTCCCCGCGAGCGAGGCGGGTGTGCGCAACGTCGGCGCGGCGCAGTCCCTCGTCGACCAGCTGAAGCAGCTGCCGTGAACGTCGGTCGAGCAGCGACGCGGGAGCGCACGGAGAGCCCTCCCCAGGTCTCGATGCGCCGATCCGCGCCTGCTCGGCCGGCGCGCGGCGGCCGCGTCGTCATCGCCGGATGCCTCGGCCTCCTGCTCCTCGCGGCATCCATCGTCATCGCGGTGACGATCGGCCCTGCGGGCCTCTCGCCCGCCGACGTGTTCGCATCGATCGGCGCGCATCTCGGCTTCGGCGACCCGACGCTCGGTCGCCTCGACGATGCGATCGTGTGGGAGCTCCGGATGCCTCGCGTGCTGACCGCTGCGGCGGTCGGTGCGGGTCTCGCGCTCGCGGGCGCGGTCATGCAGGCGGTCACGCGGAACCCGCTGGCCGACCCGTATCTGCTCGGCCTGTCGTCGGGTGCGTCGGTGGGCGCGGTCGTCGTGATCGTGCTCGGCGTCGGCGTGCTCCTGCCCGTCGCAGCGTTCGCGGGCGCACTCGCAGCCCTCGTCGCGACGCTCGGGCTCGCGATCGCGGGCAGCGCCGGGGCCGGGCGCGCGGCCGGCGGCCGCCTCGCCCCGACGACGACCGTGCTCGCGGGCGTCGCCGTGACGAGCGTGTTCGGCGCGATCACGAGCCTCGTCATCTTCTGGAGCGCGACGGGCGACAGCTACCGCGAGATCCTCAACTGGCTGCTCGGCTCGCTCGCGGGCACCGACTGGGTGTCGGTGGCGATCGCGGGCGGCGCGCTCGCGGTCATCGGCGTGCCGCTGCTCGCGAGCGCGCGCACGCTCGACGCGTTCGCGGTCGGAGAGACGGGCGCGACGGCGCTCGGGGTGAACGTCGGCCGGTCGCGCGCGCTGCTCCTCGGTGCCACGGCACTCCTGACCGGCGCGATGGTCGCCGTGAGCGGGTCGATCGGGTTCGTCGGACTCGTGCTGCCGCACGCCGTCCGGTTCATCACAGGCCCCGGCCACCGCGCGCTGCTGCCGCTGTCGGCGCTCGCGGGCGCGATCTTCCTCGTGTGGGCCGACACCGGCGCGCGCACGCTCTTCGACCCGCGCGAACTGCCCGTCGGCATCCTGACCGCCCTCGTCGGCGGGCCGGTGTTCGCGTGGCTCCTCATGCGCACGAGGAAGAGCGCATGAGCCTCGACCTCTCCCGCGTGCGCTTCGACCGTGCCGGCCGCACGATCATCGACGGCGTCGACGCGACGATCCCGGCGGGTGCGCTCACGGCGCTCATCGGCCCGAACGGCGCGGGCAAGTCGACGCTTCTGCACCTCATCGCGGCGATCGAGCGGGCGGATGCCGGTGAGCTCGCCCTCGACGGACGGTCGCTGCCGGACATGCGCCGGCGCGAGCGTGCCAGGGTCGTCGCCCTCTCCGAGCAACAGGCCGAGGTCGACGCACAGCTCACGGTCGAGGCATCCGTGCTCCTCGGACGAACGCCGCACCTAGGCGCGTTCGCGGCGCCGGGTACCGCCGACCACCTGATCGTCGCCCAGTCGCTCGCGGCGGTCGGAGCATCCGAGTTCGCGAGCCGGCCGCTCGACTCGCTCTCGGGCGGCGAACGCCAGCGCGTGACCCTCGCCCGTGCGCTCGCCCAACAGCCGACCCTGCTCCTCGCCGACGAGCCGACGAACCACCTCGACCTCGGCGCGCAGTTCACCGCCCTCGACCTGCTCGCCGCGCTCGCGCGCGACGGGCTCACCGTGGTCGCGGCGCTCCACGATCTGTCGCACGCAGCGGCCTATGCCGACCACGTCGTCGTGCTCGAAGGCGGGCGGGTCGTCGCGGCGGGAGCACCCGTCGACGTGCTGACCGCCGAACTCGTCGAGCGCGTCTACGGCGTCCGCGCCCAGGTGCTGCCGCATCCGGTGACGGGCCGTCCGCTCATCGCGGTCGCGAGTGCCGCTTCCGCGATGCCCGCCGTTCAACACGCCT
Organism: Agromyces protaetiae; assembly: GCF_004135405.1. NCBI lineage: Bacteria > Bacillati > Actinomycetota > Actinomycetes > Micrococcales > Microbacteriaceae > Agromyces > Agromyces protaetiae. The sequence goes on along the minus strand of NZ_CP035491.1, from coordinate 1,053,860 downwards.
CCCTCGAGGCATCCGAACGGGCGTAACCTGACCATATGGTCGCGACATCCACCACCCGCGCCGAACAGCTCGATTCGATCGCGCTCGAGTTCCTGCACAACTGGAACCGGGGCCGAAGGCTCATCGCCGTCGACAGCGCCTCGCCCGAACAGGCCGCGCGCTTCGCCGACGACGTCGCCGATACCCTCCGCGAACACGGGCAGACGGTGCTGCGCATCTCGATCGACGACGCCGGCGAACAGGTGCTCCGCGACCTCACGATCGCCCCGTTCCGGGCGGGCACGCTCGCGGGGGCGGAGGACCCCGAGACCGTCCTCGTCGTCGACGGGCGACACGTGCTCGACGGCTCGGCGCACGGCCTCTGGAACTTCCGGATCTGGACCCTCACGGGCGACGAACTCCCGCACGCGGCCGCAGACGTCATCATCGACGCGACCGACGAGGATGCCCCGACGCGGTACTTCTACGACTACTGCAAGATCCCGCCGAGCGCGGGCGACCGGAAGATGCCCTGGCGCAGCTTCCCGTAAGCGCCTGCTGGCCAGCAGGTGCAGGATGGCTCTATGAGCGTCTCTCGCGGAACCGCCGTCACATCCGTCGAAGAACTCGAGGAGATCGTGGGCGTGCCCGTGCCGACCGTCGCTCAGAAGGTCCGCGCGCGCCTGCACGAGGTCGATCGCGCGTGGCTCGCGGCGGCACCGCTCGCGTTCGTCGCGACGTCCGACGAGCACGGCGACCTGGATGTCTCGCCGAAGGGCGACCCCGCCGGATTCGCGCTGGTGCTCGACGACACGACGATCGCGATCCCCCAGCGGCCGGGCAACCGTCGCGTCGACGGCTTCCGAAACATCCTGCGGAACCCGCGAGTCGGACTCATCTTCGTCGTCCCCGGCCGCGGCGACACGCTCCGCATCAACGGGCGCGCGACGATCGTGCGCGACGCGCCCTTCTTCGACGAGATGCTCGTGAAGGGGCACCGCCCGAGCCTCGCGGTCGTCGTCGACGTCGAGGAGGTGTTCTACCACTGCTCGAAGGCGTTCCTCCGCTCCAAGACGTGGGATCCGACCACCTGGACCCCCGACGCCGCTCCGCGGCGAGCCGTCATCGCGAAGGCCGTCGAGCGGCCGGACGACGCGCTCGAGGAGATCGAGGCGTACTACGGGCCGTCGTACGCCGAGCGCATCTACGGGTGAACGCTCCGAGCGCATTTCGCCAGGACGCTTGCCCCCGCGTCGCTTCGCCTGCCAGCATCGGCCCATGACCCGACTCCCTCGGCGCATCGCCGGTATCGGGGGCCGCCTCGCCCTTCCCGTGGCCGCCCTCGCTCTGCTCACCCTCACGTCGTGCGCCTCGCCGAGCGCGAACGCCGACGCCGCCGGAGGCGGTGACTCCGCGCCGCAGACTCCCGACTCGTCCTCGGCGTTCGTCTCGATCGCGATGCCCGATCTCGCTCCGTATCCCGAGGGCGATCCGCCGCTCAGCGATGCCGAGTCGGAGGCCCGACGCCTCGAGACCGCCGACCAGCGCTGGCAGGGCGTGCTTGCGCAATACCCGAGCGCGGTGCGACCGGCCGATCCGTTCGCGGGGTACCTCGACGGTGAAGAGCGTTTCGATCCCCTGAAACAGTGCCTCGAAGCGGCCGGCGTCCAGGTCGACATCGGCTACAGCAGCGATCCCGACGCCCCGCCGAGCGTGGGGTGGTCGACGTCGACGGAGGCCCAGGCGATCGCCGCGTTCACCTGCGACTTGACGCATCCCGTGAGGATCACCGCAGCGGGACCGACCAAGACCCAACTGGGGTGGATCTACGACTACCTCGAGGCTTTCTACGGCCCGTGCCTCGAGGCGAACGGCATCGAGGTGGAGCCGCCGCCCGGCCGTGACGTGTGGGTGGAGGTCTACCCGGGCTATGTCTGGTTCCCCTCGGTCGGCAACGACCCGCGCATCCTCGAGCCCGGCGGAGACCTCGCGCTGCGGAAGGCGTGCCCCGACCCCGACACCTACTTGCAGCAGTTGCGATCGGGGAGCTGACCGCCCGAGCGCGGGCTACGCCCCGCGCGCCCGCAGCCGCGGCGCGAGGTCGCGCGCGAACAGCTCCTGGAACCGGCGCTGGTCTGCGCCAGGCCCGTGGAACACGAGGTGGTTGAAGCCCCAGTCGATGTACTGCCCGATCTGCTCGGCGACCTCGTCAGGGTCGCTGCCGACGATCCAGCGCTTCGCGATCTGCTCGATGGGCAGGGCGTCGGCTGCGCGCTCCATCTCGACGGGGTCGGTGATGGAGTGCTTCTGCTCGGCGCTGAGCGAGAGCGGCGACCAGAAGCGCGTGTTCTCGAGCGCGGCCTCGGTCGTCTCTTCGTACGACAGCTTGATCTCGATCATGCGGTCGATCTGATCGAACGACTTGCCGTCGCCGCGGGCGGCGAGACCCTCCTTCACCGCGGGGATGAGCTCGTCGACGTAGAGCGACGCACCCTTGCCCGACGTGCAGATGAAGCCGTCGCCCGCGCGCCCCGCGTACTTCGCCACGGTCGGCCCGCCGGCCGCGATGTAGACCGGCACCGGGGCATCCGGACGGTCGTAGATCGACGCGTCGTGCGTCGAGTAGTACTCGCCCTCGAAGCTCACCTGGCCCTCGTCACTCCAGAGCGCGCGCATCAGCCGCACCGACTCGCGAAGGCGCGCGAAGCGCTCCTTGAACTCGGGCCAGTCTTGTTCACCCGCGCCGCGGAAGCCCGTCGCGATCTCGTTGAGCGCCTCGCCCGTGCCGAAGCCCGCGATGATGCGGCCTTCGTAGAGCACGCCGAGCGTCGCGAACGCCTGGGCGAGCACGGCCGGGTTGTAGCGGAACGTCGGCGTCATGACGCTCGTGCCGATCTTGATCGTCGAGGTGCGCTCGCCGACCGCGGCCATCCACGCGAGCGAGAACGGCGCGTGGCCGCCGTTGTGCCTCCACGGCTGGAAGTGGTCGCTCGTGAAGACGGACTCGAAGCCGTTCGCCTCGGCCGCGACGGCGATCTCGACGAGCTCGCGCGGCGCGAACTGCTCGGCACTGGCCTTGTATCCGAGGGTGAGGGTCATAGGTTCGATCCTTCCACGCCCCGGCCCTTCCGTGTCCGCGGCTGCTCGCCAGCTCGCTGACGTCGCGCAAATGGCTGTCACTCGGGCCGCATGACGACCATTTGCGCGACCTCGGTGAAGAGGTGGGTGGGAGTGGTGCCGGAGGCGGGCCGCGGTCAGCGAGCGGCGAGGCCGTGGAGCACGGCGGACGTCGCGGGGCCGACGCCGAGCGCACGCGCGTCGGCGAGGGCGGCCGCGGTGTCGACGTCGCGTCGCAGGGTCGGCCAGGCCGACGGGTCGGATGCCTCGAGCTCGACGAATCCGGCGGCGGCGTGCTCGCGCGCCGACTCGTGTCCGAAACGGGGCGCGAACGGCACGCCCGCGCGGGCCGTCGCGAGGGTCGTCCCCGTGCCGTCGGCGTCGCGCACGAAGGCGAGCGGATGCCCCGACGCGGCGTCGAGGGCCGCCGCGAGCTCGTCGGCGCGGAGCGCCGGGAGATCCCCGAGGAGCACGGCGACCGAGACATCCGTGCCGCCCGAGGCATCCGACCGCGCCGCCGCGATGCCGTCGGTGATCGCGACCCCGAGGCCGCGCACGGCGACCTCGAGCACGTGCTCGGCTGCCCCGGCGAGCGCTGGTTCGTCGCCCACGACGAGCACGCGAGAGACGCCGGGCGTCGCGAGCGCGACGGCGACGGTGTCGGTCGCGAACGCGCGCGCGAGCGCCGCACGGGCCGCGGGGTCGAGTTCGGGCGCGAGCCGGGTCTTGGCCCGTGCGGGCGACTTGACGGGGATGACGACGGTCCAGCTCATCGGGTGAGCCTCGGCAGCACTTCGCGCCCGAAGACCTCGAGGAACGCCGCCTGGTCGCGCCCGACGTTGTGGAGGTACACGCGGTCGAACCCGAGGTCGAGGTAGCGCTGGATGCCCGCGCGATGCCGGTCGAGGTCGGCGCCGACGATCATGCGCCCGGCGAAGTCTTCGGGGCGCACCGTGCGGGCGAAGTGCTCGACGTCGTAGGGCGAACGGATGTCTCCCCGCGGAGCGGGCAGCCCGCCGATCGGCCACTCGGTGAGGGCGTTGCGCATGGCCTCTTCGTCGGTCGGCGCCCACGAGAGATGCAACTGGAGCACCTTGGGCATGCGCGACGGATCGCGCCCGGCCTCGCGGGCGCCCTCGGCGAAACGCTGCAGCAGCGCCGCGAGGCGGTCGGCGGGTGCGCCCATCGTGATGAGGCCGTCGGCGACGCGGCCCGCGCGCTTGGCCGTGACCGGGCCGCCGGCCGCGACGAGCACGTCGGGCGCCTGCGCGGGCATCGTCCACAGCCGGGTCGTCTCGAGCTTGAAGAACGGTCCCTGATGACGCATGTCACGGCCGGCGATGGATGCCGCGAACAGGCGTTTGATAAGGTCGACGGCCTCGAACATCCGCGCGATGCGCTCGGGCGGCTCGGGCCAGTACCTGCCCACGACGTGCTCGTTGATCGCCTCGCCCGACCCGATGCCGAGCCAGTGCCGGCCGGGATGCATGGCCGCCAGCGTCGCACTCGCCTGCGCGACGACCGCGGGGTGCATCCGGAACCCCGGCGTCGTCACCCCCGGCCCGAAGTCGCCCGTCGTGCGCGCCGCGATGCCCGCGAGCACGCTCCATACGAACGAGGACTGCCCGTGCGCGGGCAGCCACGGCTGGAAGTGGTCGCTCGCCATGACGCCCGTGAAGCCGTTCGCCTCGGCGAGCGCGGCGAGTTCGACGGCCTCGGCCGGCGGGAACCGTTCGAGCATCGCGGCGTAGCCGATGTGGGCGGGCATGACACCATCCTGCCGCGTGCGCGCGATGCCGTGGGCCCGCGAGCCTCAGTCGTTCGGGCTCAGCGGCCCTTCGGCCTGCGCTTCGTCGAAGCCCGCACGGTACCCCTCGTCGTACGCCTCGTCGGCGCCCTGGCGGAAGAGGTCGCGTTCGGCGGGCCGCTGGATGCTCCGCGCCCCCGGCAGGTCGAGGTCGCCCACGAACCGACCCAGCCCGCGCACGACCGCGACGGGGATGCCGGTCGCCTTGCCCTTCACGAGCTCGGCCGCCGCCGCGATCTCGTCGGCGACGCACGGCATCGTGACGACGAGGGGTTTGCCCGAGGCATCCACCGTTCCTCGCAGGTCCTCGAAGACGTGCACGCCCGCCGCGCCGATCGCGATGTCGGTCTGGCCTTCGCGCCACGGGCGCCCGACGGTGTCGCTGATGATGACGCCGACGCGCTCGCCGGTCAGCGTGCGCAGGCCGAGCGCGAGCGCGCGGGCGGAGGCGTCGGGGTCGACCGGGAGGAGGAGCACCGTCCCCTCGCGCGTGTTCGAGGCATCCACCCCGGCTGCCGCCGCGACGATGCCCTGTCGGTTCTCGACGATCCGCGTGACGCCGCCGGGGTGCTCGCGCGAGGCGACGACACGCACCGTCTCGTCGGTGATGGCCTGTTCGCGATCGGATGCCGCGACCACGCGCCCCTCGGACTTCGACACGATCTTCGACGTGACGACGACGATGTCGCCCTCCCACAGGGGGACGGCACCGCAGATGATCGCCGCCAGGTCGGAGCCCGGCTGGATCTCGCCGAGCCCCTCGACGCCTTCGACGCTGTAGCCCATGCGCCTCCCCTCCAGAGGGACATCATCCCAGGTAGCATCCGGACATGGGGAGCGAACAGCCGGGGTCCGACGAGATCGACGCCGTCGACGGGCGCAGCGAGACCGTCCTCGAGAAGGCCGACCGAAACTGGACCGACATCCTGCAGGAGCTGCGCGCCGTGCAGACGGGCACGCAGATCATCACGGGCTTCCTCCTCGCGGTCGCGTTCCAACCACGATTCGAACAGCTCGAGCCGTACGAACACGGCCTCTACCTCGTGCTCGTCGTGCTCTCGGGGCTCGCGACGGTGCTCGGGCTCGCGCCCGTCATCATGCATCGCCAGCTCTTCGGCCTGAAGCAGAAGGAGCGGCTCGTGCACTCGGCGAACCGCCTGCTCATCGGGCTGCTCGTCGTCGTGTCGTTCCTCGCGGCCGGCGTCACGAGCCTCATCTTCGACGTCGTCGTGGGCCGCACCGCCGGGTTCGTCGCGCTCGGGATCGCGCTCATCGTGCTCGTCGTGTTCTGGACGGTCGTGCCGCGCGCGGGACGGCGCGGGCGCTGACCGTCCGCGTCGGTCGTCGCGAATACGCTTGATGCCATGCGCATCGCCACCTGGAACGTCAATTCGATCCGCACGCGCTTCGGCCGCGTCGTCGACTGGCTCGTGCGCGAAGACGTCGACGTGCTCGTCATGCAGGAGATCAAGTGCAAGCCCGAGCAGTTTCCGTACGCGCCGTTCGAGGCCGCCGGGTACGAGGTCGTCGCGCACGGACTCAACCAGTGGAACGGGGTCGCGATCGCGTCGAGGCATCCGATCACCGACGTCGAGACGCACTTCCCCGGCCAGCCGGGGTTCCTGAAGGGCCATGACGGCCCCGACCTGCCGCTCGAAGCGCGCGCGCTCGGCGCGACCGTCGAAGGTGTGCGCGTGTGGAGCCTGTACGTTCCCAACGGGCGCGCGCTCGGCGACCCGCACCTGACGTACAAGCTCGACTGGCTCGCCGCCCTCACCGACTACACGCGCACGCAGACGACCGAGCATCCCGAGACGCCGTTCGCCCTCATGGGCGACTTCAACATCGCGCCGTTCGACGTCGACAACGGCGACCCGACGGTCGTCGTCGGGCAGACCACGCACGTGTCGCCCGAAGAGCGCGACGCCTACTTCACGCTCCTCAACGCGGGCGTGACCGACGTCGTGCGCGACCGCGTGCCCGAAGGACTCTACACCTACTGGGACTACAAGCAGCTGCGGTTCCCGCGCAACGAGGGGCTCCGCATCGACTTCATCCTGGGTTCGGCGGCGTTCGCCGAAGCGGTGACGGATGCCTCCATCCACCGCAATGAGCGCAAGGGCGACGCTCCGAGCGACCACGTCCCCGTGCTCGTCGACGTCGAACTGCCGACCGACGCAGACGACGAGGACTTCGACCGCCCGATGTTCGTGTAAGCCCGTCCTCAGCCCGCCGCAGGCGGCTGGATGAGGTCCCACGGGGCGCCGTAGAGGTCCTCGAAGATCGCGACGGTGCCGTAGGCCTCGTGGCGCGGCGCCTCCCTGAAGCGCACGCCGGCGCGGAGCATCCGCTCGTACTGCGCACTGAAGTCGTCGGTCTCGAGGAAGAATGCGACGTCGTCGCCCGCCTGCATGCCGACGGCGGCCGAGTTCGCCGAGCCGGCGTCGGCGAGCGCGAGCACCAACCCGGTGCCGCCTTCGGCGGGCCCGACGACGACGCGGCGCCAGCCGTTCTCGAAGGTCTCGTCCTGCCGCACGACGAAGCCGAGGGCGTCGACGAAGAAGGCGAGCGCCTCGTCGTGGTCGCGCACGAGGTAGGTGACGTCGCGGAGGCGCACCCCGGTCACTTCTGCCGTCCGGTGAAGTCCTGCATCGACTTGTAGACGCCGAACCCGTCGCCCACGACGACGTCGAACACACGCGTCGGAAGTGCCGCGCGCAGGAATCGAGAAAGGCGAACACTGCGCGGCAGTTCGAGGAGCGGCTTGCCGTCGAGCATCGCCCGCCAGACCCGGTCGACGACGTAGCCGGGTTCGAGCACAGGCGCGAGGAGCGGCCCGGTCGCGCCCGCGAACATGCCCGTCGAGATGTAGCTCGGCGTGACGGTCGTGACCTTGACGTTCGTGTGCCCGGCCTGTTCGAGCTCGATGCGCACCGAGTCGCTCCACCCGATGACGGCCGCCTTCGACGCCGCGTAGACGGCCATGCGGGGGTTGCCGAGGGTGCCCGCCGCGCTCGCGATGTTGACGATCCGCTTCGCTCGGTAGGGGGCGCCGATCATGTCGGGCAGGAACTCGTGCGCGAGATACATGGGCGCGAGCGCGTTGACGCGCATCGTCTGGCGGGTGTCGTCGCCGTTGTCGGTGTCCCAGAAGTAGCGGTTGCCGCGCACGATGCCCGCGTTGTTGATGAGGATGTCGGGGGCGCCGACCTTGTTGCGCACGCGGTGCGCGTGCTTGGCGATCGATCCCATCTCGGCGACGTCGACGACGTCGGAGGTGATGCGAGTCTGCCCCGCGATGCGGGCGGCGGCGGCTTCGAGGTCGCGCACGGTCGCGTCGAGTGCGTCGCGATCGCGGTCCCACAGGGTGACGGATGCCGCGCCTTCGGCGACGGCCCGCTCGGCGTACATGCGCCCCATACCCGCCGCGGCACCCGTGATGAGCACCCGTGCTCCGCGTGCCGTCTTCGTCATGCCTGCCTCGTCATGCGTTTCATTCTGCCGCCTCGTGTTACGTCGTGGGTCGCCGGATGGCGACGGATGTCTCGGGGCGAACTACCGTCGGGGCATCCCCCTCGACTTTGGAGCAGCCATGTCCGCGACCTCAGGCGCCGCAGCGGCCTCGGTCGAGTTCGCCGCGCTCGGCCGTGCGTTCGCCGCCCCGGACGGCGGCCGCCGGCCCGTGCTGCGCGACCTCGACCTCGTCGTCGAGGCGGGCGAGATCATCGCGATCCTCGGCCCGAGCGGGTGCGGCAAGTCGACGCTCCTCCGCCTCGCGGGCGGCCTCGACCGTCCGACCGCCGGTCGCGTGACGATCGACGGCACGGCCGTCGCCCAGTTCGACGTGCGGTGCGCCGTCGGGTTCCAGGAGCCGCGCCTCCTGCCGTGGCGCTCGGTTTCCGAGAACGTCGCGCTCGGTCTGCCGCGCGGCACGTCCCGCGCCGCGGCACGCGAACAGGTCGACCGTCTGACCGAGCTCGTGGGGCTCGCCGACTTCCGCGGCCACCGTCCGCGTGAGATCTCGGGCGGCATGGCCCAGCGGGCCTCCCTCGCCCGTGCGCTCGCGCGCAACCCCTCGGTGCTCCTCCTCGACGAGCCGTTCGGCGCCCTCGACGCGCTCACGCGGCTCAAGATGCAAGACCTCCTGCTCGACGTGCACGCCGCCGAACCGACGACCGTGCTGCTCGTCACGCACGACGTCGACGAGGCGCTCCAGCTCGCCGACCGCATCATCCTGCTCGGCCAGGAGCCCGACGACGACGAACTCGGCCCCGCCCGTCCGGGCGCGGTCGTGCGGCAGACCGTCGTCGTGCCGGGCCATCGTCCCCGCGACCGCGGCTCCGCCGAACTCGCCGAACTCCGCGGGCGCCTGCTCGACGGGCTCGGCATCGACCGGCACGGTGAGGCCCGAGGCATCCAGCAGGTGCCCGGCGTCCCGGCCTTCCCCTACTGACCCGCCCATCCGATCCGACCCCTCCACCCCCACCCAACGAGGAGCCACGATGACCACCACCCGATCCCTCCGCGCCGCGCTCGTCGCGGGCGCCGCCGCGAGCGCCCTCCTCCTCAGCGGCTGCGTCGCGGGCGAGAACGCCCCGGCCGCCGAGCCCGCGTCGACCGCCGAGGCCGGTGAGGCGGTGTCGCTCGAGGGCCAGACCCTCGCGATCGACTTCGCGACGTACAACCCGCTGAGCCTCATCATCAAGGACCAGGGCTGGCTCGAAGACACGGGCCTCGAGGTCACGTGGGTGCAGTCGGCGGGCTCGAACAAGGCCAACGAGGCGCTCCGCGCCGGTGCCGTCGAGGTCGGCTCGACCGCCGGTTCGGCCGCGCTCCTCGCGCGCTCGAACGGCTCGCCCATCAAGGTCATCGACATCTACTCGCAGCCCGAGTGGGCCGCGCTCGTCGCGCCCGCGGGCTCGTCGATCTCGAGCGTCGAAGACTTGAAGGGCAAGCAGGTCGCGGCGACGAAGGGCACCGACCCGTACTTCTTCCTCCTCCAGTCGCTCGCCGCCGAGGGTCTCTCGCCCGAAGACATCACGGTGCAGAACCTGCAGCACGCCGACGGCTGGGCGGCCCTGCAGAACGGCTCGGTCGACGCGTGGGCGGGCCTCGACCCGATCATGGCCGGTGCCGAAGAGGCCGGTGCGACGCTGTTCTACCGCAACGTCGACTTCAACAGCTACGGCTTCCTGAACGCCCGCGAGGACTTCATCGAGAGCAAGCCCGAGGTCGCGCAGGCCGTCGTCGACGCCTACGAGCACGCTCGTGCGTGGGCGCAGGAGCACCCCGAAGAGACCGCGCAGATCCTCGCCGACGTCGCGGGCCTCGACCTCGCGGTCGCGACGAAGGTCATCACGGAGCGCTCGAACCTCGACGTCGACCACGTCCCCGGCGACGCGCAGGTCAAGGTGCTGAAGAAGATCGGCCCGATCTTCGTCGAGCTCGGCGACGTCGCGACGCAGCAGCAGGTCGACGACGCGCTCGACACGATCATCGAGGACTCGTTCGCCACGAAGGCCGACGCGTCGCGCTTCGAAGGCTGACGACCATGACGGATGTCTCGCCTGACGTGACCTCGGCCGACGCCGAGTTCGCCGCCCCCGTGTCGGTCGGTGCGCTCGGTGCGGCCGCGGCCGGAGCCGCCGGCGCCTCGGGCGTCGATCGGCGCGTCGGCGAGGCATCCGTCACCGCTTCTTCCGCTTCCGACGGCGCGCGCACGCGCCTCGTCGACCGCCGCTGGTTCCGCATCGTCGGCGGCGCTCTCATCCCGATCGTGCTGCTCGCCGTGTGGCAGCTCGTCTCGACGAGCGGCGCGGTGCCCGTGTCGATGCTGCCGAGCCCCGAGATGGTGTGGCTCGCGGCGGTCGACCTCGCCGAGCGCGGCCTCCTCGGGCTCTACGTCGCGATCTCGACGCAACGCGTCTTCATCGGCTTCGCGATCGGCGCCGCGATCGGTCTCGTGCTGGGCGCCGTCGTCGGGCTCTCGAGGCTCGGCGACATCCTCCTCTCTCCGACGCTCGGCGCGATCCGCGCGGTGCCGTCGCTCGCGTGGGTTCCGCTCCTCATCCTGTGGCTCAAGATCGGCGAGGAGTCGAAGATCACGCTCATCGCGATCGGCGCGTTCTTCCCCGTGTACACGATCGTCGCGTCTGCGCTGCGGCACGTCGACCGCCAGCTCATCGAGGCGGGCCGCGCGTTCGGCCTCGGGGGCCTCCGCCTGTTCGGCACCGTGCAGCTGCCCGCCGTCGTGCCGTCGGTCGTCTCCGCGCTGCGCCTCGCGCTCGCGCAGTCGTGGCTGTTCCTCGTCGCCGCCGAGCTCATCGCGAGCTCGATGGGCCTCGGCTTCCTCCTCGTCGATTCGGGCAACAACGGCCGCATCGACCGGATCTTCCTCGCGATCATCCTGCTCGCCGTGCTCGGCAAGCTCAGCGATGCGCTCCTCGGCCTCTTCGAACGCTGGGCCGTGCGCCGCTGGGCGTGACCGCCCGCGTGCGCACCGCGCGTCGCGCTCGGGTGTTACGCCCGTGGTCGGCCGCGCGGCAGAGTCCGCGGCGGCGGGGTTAGCGTCGAAGCATCCCTCGATTCCCGTCCGATCGGAGTGCCGCATGTCCGCCCCCATCACGGCCCTCGGCGGCGACGCGGCGGTCTACCCGCCCGACCCCGCCTTCGCCGCGCAGGCCAACGTCGACGCAGCCTTCGTCGAGGCTGCCGCCGCCGACCCGCTCGCGTTCTGGGCGCGCGAGTCTTCGCTGCTCGAGTGGGCGGAGCCCTGGCAGACCCTGCACACGTGGGAGCCGACGGATGCCTCGGGCACGACGATCCCGAAGGCGACCTGGTTCGCGGGCGGGCAGCTGAACGCCGCGGTGAACGCCGTCGACCGGCACGTCTCGGCAGGACACGGCGACCGCGTCGCGTTCCACTTCGAGGGCGAGCGCGGCGACCGTCGTTCGATCACCTACGCCGAACTCGAGCGCGAGGTGTCGCGCGCGGCGAACGCCCTCGCGGCGCTCGGGGTCGAACAGGGCGACCGCGTCGTGCTCTACCTGCCCGTGCTCATCGAGACCGTCGTCGCGACGCTCGCGGTCGCGCGGCTCGGCGCCGTGCACTCGCTCGTGTTCGGCGGGTTCAGCGCCGAGGCGCTGCGATTCCGCGTCGAAGACACGCGGGCGAAGGTCGTCGTCACGAGCGACGGGCAGTTCCGCCGCGGCACGGCCGTCGGTGTGAAGGCCGCGGTCGATGAAGCCGTCGCGGGGCTCGACCACGTCGAGCACGTCGTCGTCGTGCGCCGCACGGGCGACGAGACGCCCGACACCCCGTTCACCACGGGCCGCGACGTCTGGTGGCACGAGGCGCTGGCAGAGGCATCCGACCGCCATGATGCCCAAGCCTTCGACGCCGAGACCCCGCTCTTCATCATCTACACGTCAGGCACGACCGGGAAGCCCAAGGGCCTCGTGCACACGACCGGCGGGTATCTGACCCATGTCGCAAGCACCTTCCGCTCGGTGTTCGACGCGAAGCCCGATTCCGACGTGTACTGGTGCACGGCCGACCTCGCGTGGGTCACGGCGCACAGCTACGTGCTCTACGGGCCGCTCCTCCACGGCATGACGAGCGTCATCTACGAGGGCACGCCCAACACCCCGCACGCGGGGCGGCACTTCGAGATCATCGAGCGCTACGGCGTCACGACGTACTACACGGCGCCCACCCTCGTGCGGTCGTTCATGAGCTGGTTCCCCGAGGGGCTCGCGGCCGGAGCCGTAAACGTGCCCTCAGGCGGCTGGGACTTCTCGACGATCCGTCTGCTCGGCTCGGTCGGCGAGGCGATCAACCCCGCCGCGTGGGAGTGGTTCCGGGCCGAGATCGGCGTGGGCCGCGCACCGATCGTCGACACGTGGTGGCAGTCCGAGACGGGCGCCGCGGTCATGGCGCCGCTCCCGGGACTCTCGACGCTCAAGCCGGGCTCGTCGCTGCACGCGCTCCCCGGCCTCACGACGCGCGTCGTCGACGACCATGGCGACGACGTCGCCCGCGGCCAGGGCGGCTACCTCGTCATCGACGGCACCTGGCCCGGCATGGCCCGCACGGTGTGGGGCAACCCCGAGCGGTACCGCGACTCGTACTGGGCGCGCTTCGCACACCGCGGCTTCTTCTTCTCGGGCGACGGCGCGCGGCTCGACGCCGACGGCGACGTCTGGCTCCTCGGCCGTGTCGACGACGTCATCAACGTCTCGGGCCACCGGCTTTCGACGATCGAGATCGAGTCGGCGCTCGTCGCGCACCCGTCGGTCGCCGAGGCGGGGGTCGTCGGCGTCTCCGACGACACGACGGGCGAAGCGATCGCGGCGTTCGTCGTCACGGCAGACGGTGCGGAACATCGGGCGGATGTCTCGCCCGAGGCCCTCGCCCGGGCCGCCGCGCTCCGCGCGCACGTCGCCACCGCGATCGGCCCCATCGCGAAGCCGCGCGATCTCGTGTTCGTGAAGGAGCTGCCGAAGACCCGCTCGGGCAAGATCATGCGGCGCCTGCTCGTCGACCTCGCCGAGGGCCGCACGCTCGGCGACACGACCTCGCTGCAGGACTCCACCGTGCCGACGCGCATCGCCGAGGTGCTCGCGGGCTGAGACCCGAAGCCGCTCAGACCCGAAGCCGCTCAGACCCGAAGCCGCTGGAACGCCGAAACGGGCGCCGCCCTGGATTCCCAGATCGGCGCCCGTTCCGAGCTGTGGGGCAGGTCAGGCCTTCTTGGCGTCGTCCTCGACGTCGGCCTCGGCTGCGGCGGCCTCTGCGACGTCGTCGATCGCACCCTCGGCCTCGGCCGCGGCGACCTCGGTCGACTCGACGGCTTCGGCGATCGGGGCGTCGGCGACGACCTCGTCGACCGCGGGAGCGGCGGCGACCGGAGCGACCGCGACTTCGAGTTCTTCGACGTCGTCGAAGTCGTCGTCCGCGTCGGCGGGCAGGGCGGGCTCTTCGTCGGACGACGAGAAGGCGCCGAGGCCGATGAGCAGCGCGAACGCGGCGAGCGAGACGACGATGCCGACGATGCCGGCGCCGAGCACGGCCGCGAAGATCTGCACGGCCGACTGGCTCGCGTAGACGTCGATGACGGTCGTCTCGGTCTGGCTCGTGAGCGCGGTCACGAGGGTCGTGTTGGCCTGCGACGTGAGGAGCGCGCCGACGACGGTGACCGCGGCGGAGCCGACGAGTCCGATGGTCGGGAAGAGGAGCTTGACGGCGGGGGACAGGCTGGATGCAGCCATGGAGGTGCCTCGTTTCGAGTGGGAGGGGGCGGGGTGCTCCGTCGAGGCTAAGCGACGACCCTATGCCTTGGCTATGCCTGTTTCGCGGTACGACCGCGTCACCGCATCACGGCGTCACCGCATCGCGCGGTAGCCGGCCCGCTGCTCGGCGCTCAGATGCTCGGTCGCATACGACAGCATCGTGCGCGGCACCCGGGCCGCATACTCGTCGAGGAAGCCGAGGAGGTCGTCGAGACTCACACGTTTGCCGACCTCGCGGAGCATCCACCCCACGGCCTTGCGGATGAGGTCTTCGCGGTCTCCGACGAGCACCTCGGCGACGGCGAGCGCCGGTCGCGAGTCGCCGGCCTTGATCGCCGCGAAGGTCGCAAGGGTCGCGACGCGGCGCTCCCAGAGGGAGTCGGATGCCGCGAACTCGGCGACGAGTGCCGGCATGACCTCGGGCACGGGTGCGATCTCGTAGAAGATCCCGCCCACGAGGTACTCGGCCGAGGCGTCGACGAGGTCCCAGTTGTCGACGCGCCCGGCGCGGACGTGCGCGAGGTACGCCCGGTGCAGGTCGAGCCTCAGCGCGTCGTCGCGCGTGCGCGGGCGGCCCGCACTGCGGAAGCGATCGACCATGACGACGAGCCCGCACAGCCGGTGCTCGTGCACCGGGCTCTCGAGGAGCACGTCGATCTCGGCCTGCGGCAGGTCGGCGAACCGCTTGGCGACCGCCCGTGTCGCAGGCACCGTCACGCCGAGGAACACGTCGCCCTCGCCGTACTCGCCCGGCCCGGTCTTGAAGAACCCCTGCGAGCCGGCCGCCCGTACGGGGTCGGCGCGCTCGTCGAGCGCGCGGACCACGTCGAGCGCGGTGGGCGCCGAGGCATCCGTCGCTGTCACGTCACCCATTCTGACGACGACCGCCGACAGGCGCACTCGAAGCCCCGCACGCGCACGAACGCGGGATCCCGCTCGGGGATCCCGCGTTCGCGACCGATCATTCCGCGCCTTCGCGCGACTCGTCCTGCTTCACCTGGCGCACCTGCTCGGAGGAGCCGGGCGGCGTCGGGGTGGGCGTCTCCTCGGGGCGAGGGGCCGTGGGGCTGAGGTCGTCGTCGACGGTGTCGGCGACCGGCACGCGGAGGTTCTTCTTGTCGAGCCGCATCGACTCGACGGCCGACGGCGGCGACACGAACTGTGTGACCGACGACGGAGTCAGGAAGCGAGAGGCATCCTGCTTGTCCTGACGCAGCGCGTCGGCGACGTACGAGCCGACCTGCGACGGCGTGAGCGTCGAGTGCCGCTGCTGCCACGCGTCGGCGAGCCCCTGCAGGCGGTCGCTCGCGGCATTGATCGCGCGCTCGCGGTTGCGGATCTCGAGACGCAGCTGCGCGGCCTCCGCGCGAGCCATGTCCTGCAGTTCGGTCTGGGACTGGATCTGCGGGGCGGGCTGGGCCGCGCCGTCCTGTCCGCGAAGACTGGCGCATCCGGCGAGGGCGGCGACGCTCAGCGCTCCCACGAGCACCGCGGCGCTCGTCTTCTTGGCGTTCATGATGACTGCTTCCTTTCGGTATCGGGGGATGTCGCTGACGCTACGGATGCCTCGGGGGCACGTCGTCCGGAGCATCCCTCGTCGCGGCGGCGGAATCGGCGCGCGTTCTCGGCCCGGATGGCGCAGCCGCCCCCAGTGCTGTCCGAAACGGCCTCCGGGCTGGCACGCACGCCGGTTCACTGCGCGGGACGGTGGAAATCCGCGCGATAACCCCGCAGAACGCACGATTCCCGCGTTCTAGCTCAACCAACCGGCGCGGTTCGCCTCTTAGCCTTGATGAACGCGGCGATTCCCGTCGTCGCACCGTCCCGCCGCGCACACGGCGGCCAGACCTCGAGGAACGGAGGTTCCCATGTCGCAGACCAGTGTCGACACCATCGTGGGCGAACCCGAGGTCCTCGAGGACGAGGTCGTCACCGCCGCCACGATCGCCCTCGCCGACGGCGTCGAGCACGACGCATCCTGGCTCGCGCTGAAGGACGCCGCGACGACGCTGCAGTCGCTGCAGGTGAAGGACGGCTCGGTCGCCGAGGATGCCGACCGCGCCGAGGCATCAGCCCTCGTCGACGTCATCGTCGAGTCGGTCGCCGCGCTCGCGCCGCGCTTCCCGCATGACGCCGCGTACCTCGCCGCCCTGCAGGCCGACTTCCGCCGCTGGCAGGCCGAGGGGCTCGGCGTGCCCGATTTCCTCGATTCGCTCGTCGAGTTCCAGCCGCAGCAGCACCGCGTCGACGGCGTCCGCCACCTCGTCGTGTTCCCGATGTACACGCAGAACGGATCGCCCGACCGGCACGTCGAGGCGCTCGTCGTCGAGACGATCTGGCCCGAGTTCATCGCCGAACTCGAAGCGGGCCAGTACGGCAACAAGCTGTTCGTGAGCCTGCGCCTCGTCGACTTCACGCCCGGCTACGACACGAACTCGGCCGTGCTCTTCCCCGAGACCGTCGCGATGCGCGAGATCCCGCCGTTCACGTGGGGCGCGATCTTCCAGGACCGCGAGGCCGCCCGCTACCGCAGGGTCGTGCGCGCGGCATCCGAGATCACGAAGCTGGAACTGCCGGCCGACGCCGCCGCCCTCCTCGACGACCAGGAGCTCGCCGAGCGCACGTTCGTGATGTGGGACATCATCCACGACCGCACCCACATGCGCGGCGACCTGCCGTTCGACCCGTTCATGATCAAGCAGCGCATGCCGTTCTTCCTGTACTCGCTCGAAGAGCTGCGCTGCGACCTCACGGCGTTCCGCGAGTCGGTCAAGATCGAGCGGGATGTCACGGCCGGCCCCGTCGCGCGCGAGCACGCCAAGCTCGTGCAGTACGCCGTCATCTTCGACCGCATCTTCCGCTTCGCGATCACGGGATCGCGCGTGCGCAACTACGACGGCCTCGGCGGGCAGCTGCTGTTCGCGTGGCTCCACAAGCAGCACGTGCTCGAGTGGCGCGACGTCGAGCTGAGCTTCGACTGGACGCGCGTCGCCGACGCCGTCGTCGGCCTCGGCGACGCCATCGACGAGCTCTACTGGGAGTCGATCGACCGCCCGAAGACCGTGCACTGGCTGAAGGCGTACGAACTCGTCTCGTCGGTCGTGACGCCGAACCCCGCGTCGATGTGGGCCGAGGGGCTGCCGCGCGAGGTGCTCGCGGGCCCGCCCAAGGGCTACACCGACCTCGTGATGGACGACGAGTTCCCGCTGTCGATGTTCTTCGAGGCGCTCGACAAGAAGATGAAGCCCGTCATCGAGTCGACGGTGGGCATTACGGGCGCGTCGGCCGTTTGACGACGAGAATGACGGCATGACGGATGTCTCCGACATGAAGGATGTCTCGGGCCGCACGGTCCTCGTCGCGGGCGCGACGAGCGAGTCGGGTCGCGCCGTCGCGAGGGCGCTGCTCGCGGCGGGCGCCCGTGTCGTCGTCGTCGGCAGCGATCCCGCGCGCATCGAGGCGGTCGGAGCCGAACTGCGCGACCTCGGCGACGTCGCCGCCGAAGTCGCCGACCTGACCGAGGAAGACGCCGTGCTCGAACTCGCGATGCGCGTGCACGCGCGCGACGGCGCGATCGACGGCGTCGTGCACCTCGTCGGCGGCTGGCGGGGCGGCGGCGGCATCCCGGGGCAAAGCGACGACGACTACCGGTTCCTCGAGCGGTCGTTCACGGCGCTCCGGCACGTGAGCCGCGCGTTCTGGGGCGACCTCGTCGCGTCGACCGCCGGTCGGATCGCGATCGTGTCGTCGGTCACCGTGCTCGCCCCGTCGGCCGGTGGCGCGAACTACACGGCCGTCAAGGCCGCGAGCGAGTCGTGGATGCGTTCGCTCGCGCAGGGATTCGCGAAGGCGGATGCCTCGGCCGCAGCCGTGATCTTCCGCGTGCAGTCGCTCGCAGGCCTCGAGGATCAGCTCGCGGCGTCGGTCGTCGGGCTCTGGTCGACGGATGCCTCGGGGCCCAACGGGTCGGTCGTGACGCTGTCGGCGCCCACCGGAGGCTGATCCTCCTCGGGTTCAGCGGGCGGCGGAACCGGCGCGCCGTCCTCGGGCGCGTCCGGATGCTCCGGCATGGGACCGCCCTCGGGAAGCTGCGCCGGATCGTCGGGGGCCGGATCCGCAGGCGTGGGCTCGTCGGGGGTCGGCTGCGGTTCCTCGGGTGCCGGGTCTGTCGGGGCGGGGGCTTCGGGGGTCGGCGACGGCACGGGCGTCGGCGCGGGCGTGGGAGTCGGCGCCGGCGTCGGCACAGGGGTGGGCGTCGGCGCGGGCACGGGCGTCGGCGGGTCGGGTTCGGCCGACTCGTCGACGCCGATATCGGCCCCGCCGACACCGGCCTGCTCCGCCGGCGGCTCGTGGTCGACCTCGTCGTTCGGCGTGGCGGGCACAACGCCGACCCACTTTCCGATGACGCCGGGCCCGTCGCCGCCGCCGATTGCCGCCTGGGCGCCGATGCCGACGCCGGCCGCGCACATCGCGACGACCCCGAGCGACGAGACGACGACCGCGGCGCGCGTGCGACGCATCCGTTCGCGATATGCGCGCTGCCTACCCGCAGCGCTCGACATCGAGCTCGACTGCTCGAGACGCGCACCGATGCCCTGAGGGCGCGGTCGTCGTCGAAGTCGGAGCATCCCGGCCACCATAGGCGACTCCGGCGCCCCTCACAAGGGGGTGCGTCTGGTGAAGCGGTCTCGGAAGCGTCCTCCCGCGACTCGGGCGGTCGCGCTGCTCGTCAGCGTCGGGAGTCGAGGAATCGCGCCCAGTCGCCCGACTCCTCCTCCTTGCGCCGACGGGCCTCGATCGCCCCGGCGCGCTTGCCGCGCAGCCCGACGCTGAGCGCCCAGAAGTAGCCCCCGACGCCGACCGCAACCAGGAGCATCCCCGGTGCAGGCGAGATCGCCCCCGTCAGCCCGTAGGCGAGCAGCAGCATTCCGACGCTGAAGACGAACCCGACCCACCACCAACGAGCGCCCGCGAGGACGATGCCTCCGGCGACCGAGCCGCCGACGAACGCCACGAGGAACAGGCCCACGCCGACCGCGGCGAGCACGGCGACCGCCGGGAGGTACCGGTCGACCGACGTCTCCCCGGCGTCCGACATCGCGCTCAAGCCCGCGGTCGCGAGCGCCGCCACGAGGAAGCAGGCGATTCCGACGACCAGCGCCGACGTGTTCGCGAGCTCCCATCTGCGAAGCACGGGGAGGTCTTCGCCGGTTCCACGCCGCTGTTCGAGTTTCAGGACCCGCGACCAGACCGCCATGAGCGACCCCGCGCCGATGAGGCCGACCGTGGAGAGGATCAGCGGGACGAGCACCCAGAGGGGCAGCGCCTCGGCTCCGGCCGAGATCGGGATCAGGCTCGCGAGCATCGCGACGACGAGCACGCACAGGCTCCCGACGGTCGCCCACGCAAGCCCCCGCCGGACGCCGATCGCGCGCCGCATCCAAGGGAGGTCCTTCTTCGGCGACGCAGGGGTCTGCTTCGGGCTCACCCCGACACCCTAACCTTCCGGGCCGACCGCTCGATGTATCGGGCCGGTGACGGGAGCACCGCCGGACGATACGCTCACCGCATGGTGCGTATCCTCATCCGGCTCGCGATCTTCCTCGGCACGGCCGCGCTGGCCCTCTTCATCGCAACTCTCCTGATCCCGGGCTTCCGCGCACAGTTCGGCGGCTTCATCCTCGCCGTCATCGTGTTCGCGGTCGTGCAGACGTTCCTCGCCTGGCTCGTCGAGCAGCTCTTCGCCAAGGCGGCTCCGACCGTCGCGGGCGTCGCGGGGCTGATCTCGACGGCGCTCGCGCTGTGGATCGCGACGTGGTTCCCCGGCGGGCTTCGATTCGACGGGCTCGGCGCGTGGGTGCTCGCAGCCGTCGTCGTCTGGATCCTCACCGCGATCATCACATGGGCGGTCGCGAAGTTCCTGCCGTCGAAGACGACGACGCAGCGCTGATCGACGTTCCACCCCTACGTGCTCTCGCGTCCGCACGATATGATGATTCCCTCATATCGTCATGTCGAGGGAGACGCTCGTGCTGAGCGAACCGAACCGCCCGCTCTACGAGGTCAAGGCCGGCCTCTTCAAAGGCCTCGCGCACCCCATCCGCATCCGCGTACTCGAGGTGCTCTCGGCGCAGCCCGAGGCATCCGTC
Organism: Agromyces protaetiae; assembly: GCF_004135405.1. Lineage (NCBI taxonomy): Bacteria > Bacillati > Actinomycetota > Actinomycetes > Micrococcales > Microbacteriaceae > Agromyces > Agromyces protaetiae. The sequence goes on along the minus strand of NZ_CP035491.1, from coordinate 1,033,518 downwards.
TCCGAACTCATCGCCGCCACCGGCCTCGAGGCCTCGCACGTCTCGCAGCACCTCGCCGTGCTGCGGCGCAACCGGCTCGTCGAAGCCGAGCGGCGCGCGAGCCTCGTGTACTACCGGCTCGCGTATCCGCAGGTCGCCGACCTGCTCCGCGTCGCGCGCGCGCTCCTCGGCGAGATCCTCGCGACGACCGAGCGACAGCTCGTCGAGCGCGACGGGCTCCCCGAGATCCCTCCGGTTCCGAGCGCGGTGCACGCATGAGCATGGATGGTTCGAAGCGGTCGGATGCCTCCCCCGCGCGCGTCTCGTCGGCGCTCCGCCGCGCGTGGTCGCACACGAGAGACCTGCTGCCCGCGGCATCCGACTACCGCGACCTGAAGCGCACGTGGCGCGGCGACCTCCTCGCGGGCGTGACCGTCGGCATCGTCGCGCTGCCGCTCGCACTCGCGTTCGGGGTGTCGTCGGGCGCGGGCGCCGAGGCGGGGCTCGTGACGGCGATCGTCGCGGGACTCGTCGCGGCCGTGTTCGGCGGATCGAACGTGCAGGTGTCTGGGCCGACAGGGGCGATGGTCGTCGTGCTCGGGCCGATCGTCGCTGCGCACGGCCTCGGCGTGCTCGGCATCGTGTGCCTCATGGCGGGGCTCATCGTGCTCGTCGCGGGCGCCTTGAAGCTCGGACGCGCGGTGACCTACATCCCGTGGCCGGTCATCGAGGGATTCACGCTCGGCATCGCGGTCATCATCTTCTTGCAGCAGGTGCCTGCGGCGATCGGAGTCGCTCCGGGGCCGAGCTCGAACGCGTTCCTCGCCGCGGTCGAGGCCGTGCCGACCGCCCGCTGGCCGGAGCTCGGGTGGACGCTCGCGATCGTCGCCGTCGTCGCGCTTATCATGGTGTTCGCGCCGCGCATCCATCCGCGCTTCCCGGGCTCGATCGTCGCGATCATCGTCGTCACGATCATCGCCGTCGTCGCGGCCCTCCCCGTCGACACGATCGGCAAACTGCCTGCGGGCCTGCCCGCGCCGACCTTCCCAGGCGCCGACTGGGCCGTCGTCGCGAGCCTCGTCGGCCCCGCCGCGGCCGTCGCCGCCCTCGCGGCGATCGAGTCGCTGCTCTCGGCGCGCGTCGCGGCCTCGATCTCCGACACGGGCCCCTACGACGCCGACCGCGAACTCGTCGGCCAGGGGCTCGCGTCGATCGCCGCCGGATTCTTCGGCGGCATGCCCGCGACGGGTGCGATCGCCCGCACGGCCGTCAACGTCCGCTCGGGCGGCCGCACGCGCCTCGCCGCGATCACGCACGCCGTGCTGCTGCTCCTCGTCGTATCGTTCGGGGCGGCCCTCGTCGGAGTCATCCCGCTCGCGGCCCTCTCGGGCGTCCTCATGGTGACGGCCGTCCGCATGGTGTCGACCGCGACCGTCCGAAGCGTCGTCGGCTCCACCCGTGCCGACGCGATCGTTTTCGTCGCGACGGCCCTCATCACCGTGAGCTTCGACCTCATCTACGCCGTCCTGATCGGCATCGCCGCGGCCGCCTTCTTCGCGCTCCGCGCGCTCGCCCGGTCGAGCGGCGTGCATCGCGAAGAGCTCCCCGGTCCCGCCCAGCCCGGCGACGAGCGCATCGCGCTCTTCCGCCTCGAAGGCGCGCTGTTCTTCGGCGCCGCCGAGCGGATGCTCGAACGGGTCGGCGACATCCGCGGCATCGAGGTCGTCATCATCCGGATGTCCCAGCTGCAGATCCTCGACGCCACGGGCGCGCAGGTCGTCACCGAGCTCATCCAGGCGCTCGAGCGACGCGGGGTCACGGTGCTCGTCAAGGGCATCCAGACCCGGCACATGCAGCTCGCCGAGCGGGTCGGCGTCATCAAGTCGCTCCGGCACCACAAGCACCTGTTCGACGATCTCGCCCCCGCCGTCGAGCACGCCCGCAGCCATGTGCGGCGCGCGGCCGAGGCATCCGAAAGCGCCGCCCTCTGACGCTGTCAGAACTTGCGCGTGAAGGGCAGCGGCTTGCGCATCCGGATGAGCAGCAGGATCGGGATGAGCACGTACGGCAGGTTGAACACGAGGAACTTCGTCGCGTTGTGCGTGATGAACTCGGGCTCACCGAAGAACTCGACGCCGAACACGATGATGCCCGTGATCGACGCGATCATCGTCGCGTAGATGACGCTCGGCAGCTGGATCCAGTTCCATCCGCGCAGGATCGACGCGATGAGCAGCACGTAGAAGAACGGGTAGACGAACGCCGAGAGGCCCGTCACGATCCGCATCCACACGGGCGGATGCATGAAGAGCGGGTCGGCGTCGTGCGCATACCACCAGTTCGAGTTGACGAAGAAGTTCGACGACGGGTCGGAGAAGTCGACGCCGAGGGTCGGCACCATGTCGCTGATCATGCTCGTGATCGTGAAGAGCGCGAAGATCACGAGGAAGAAGATGTCGATCGGCCGCTCGCGGAGCGGCAGGTTGACGGGCTTCGTCGGCGTCGTAGGGGTGGTCATGGGTGATGAGCGTAGCGACAGTCGCGACATCCGTCGCGTGACGGATGCCTCGGCCGCGCGCCGCGGCTAGCGTGAAACGCATGTCCGAGGCATCCGAAGCGCTCTCGCCCGTCGTCGACGGCGTCGAGTGGGTGCGTCCGCGCCCGACCCGCGCGCAGATCCGCAACGACGCGGTCCTGGCCGCTGCGATCCTCGTCGGCTCGCTCGTGAGCGCCGTGCTCTTCCGCACGGCCGGTGTCGCGCTCGAGCTGCCGGCGTGGAGCGTGCCCGTCTGGGCCGTCGCGATCGCCCTCCCCCTCGCATTCCGCCGCATCGCGCCCGAGATCGTCGCCCTCGTCGTCGCGGCCGTCTTCATGATCGGCGGGCAGATCGGCGTCGGCGACACGCTCTTCGCCAACATCGCGCTCTTCATGGCCGTGTACTCGGTCGGCGCGTGGGGTCGCAGCCGGCTGCGCGTGCTCGTCGTGCGCACGATCATCGTCGTCGCGATGTTCGGCTGGCTGTTCTGGTGGCTCATCATCTCGTCGAACGCACCCGACTACCTCCCCGACCTCTCGCGCAGCGGCGGACCGTTCTCGCCCTACGTCGCGTTCGCGCTCATCCAGATCCTCACGAACCTGCTCTACTTCGGCGGCGCCTGGTACTTCGGCGACACGGCGTACCGCTCGGCTCGTGAGCGCACCGCGCTCGAGCAGCGCACGCGCGAACTCGCCGACGAACGCGAACGCGCCCGCGAACAGGCGGTCGCGCTCGAACGGCTCCGCATCGCGCGCGAGCTCCACGACGTCGTCGCGCATCACGTCTCGGTCATCGGCGTCCAGGCGGGCGCCGCGCGCCGCGTGCTCGACCGCGACCCGGCGCTCGCGGCCGAGTCGCTCAGTGCGATCGAGCAGAGCGCGCGCGAGGCGGTCGCCGAGCTCCACGGGCTGCTCGGCACGCTGCGCTCCGGAGACTCGGATGCCTCGCCGGCGACGGGTCCGATCGACGCGGCACCGCACGGAGTCGACGAATTGCCCTCGCTCGCGAACGAAGCATCTGCGAACGGCCTGCCGACGGAGTTCTCGGTCGTGGGCGATCCGGTGCCGACGAGCGGGCTCATCGGCGTCACGGCCTACCGGCTCGTTCAGGAGGCGCTCACGAACGTGCGGAAGCACGGCGGCGCCGGGGCGACGGCGGACGTACGTGTGCGGTGGAGCGACGACATCCTCGAGCTCGAAGTGTGCGACACGGGTGTCGGGGCGATCGCGACCGCGGGGCGCGCCGGAGGCGCGGGACTCGGACTCGTCGGCATGCGCGAGCGGGTCGCGGCGGCAGGGGGCGAACTCGAGGCCGGGCCGCGCCGCCGCGGCGGGTACCTCGTACGGGCGAGCCTGCCCCTCCGTCGCAGCGAGGTCGGAGCGTGAGCGACAGCGGTGCGGGCACGGCCGAGCCCCGCGACATCCGCGTGCTCGTCGTCGACGACCAGGCGCTCGTGCGCGCCGGATTCCGCACCATCCTCGACTCGGAGCCCGGCATCGTGGTCGTCGGCGAAGCCGCCGACGGCGAGGCCGCGATCGAGGCCGTCGCACGGCTCGACCCCGACGTCGTGTGCATGGACGTGCAGATGCCCGGCATGGACGGGCTCACCGCGACGAGACGGATCGTCGAGGATGTCGCGGGCGGCACCCGTCCGGCGGTGCTCGTGCTCACGACGTTCAACCGCGAGGACTACCTCTTCCAGGCCCTCGAGGCCGGAGCGAGCGGGTTCCTGCTGAAGAACTCGAGCCCCGAACAGCTCATCGACGCCGTGCAGGTCGTGGCCCGCGGCGACGCGCTCCTCTCACCGGACGTCACCCGCGCCGTGATCGCGGCTGCCGCCGCGGGGCGGTTGCGCGGCGCGGTCGAACCCGCGTCCGCCTCTGCCGATCCGTCGCATGCGGCCCTTCCCGGCCCGAACGAAGGGCGACCTGCGACGGATCGCGGCCCGGGGAGCGCGCCGAGCGCGGTCGATGCGCTCACCGACCGCGAGCGCGAAGTGCTCGAACTCCTCGCGCTCGGCATCTCGAACGCCGAGATCGCCGAGCGCCTCTGGGTCGGCGAGTCGACGGTCAAGACGCACGTGTCGAAGGTGCTGCAGAAGCTCGCGCTCCGCGACCGCGTGCACGCCGTCGTGTTCGCGTACGAGCACGGAGTCGTCCGCCCGGGCGCCTGACGCACCTCGCCTGCCCAGTCGCCCCCCGTCGAACAGGTTCCCCCTGAGCCCACCGGCACTTCGGCGCCCGCGGTGCTGCGTACCGATCCCGCGAGAGAGAACGAGTCAGTCGAGCTCGCGGAGCTGCGCCGTGCGTTCGCTCGGGGTGTCGCCCGTGTTGACGGTCCCGCGCGGCTCGAAGAGGACGATCTCGGTCTCGGCATCGGCACGCGGGCAGTGCTGCACTCCGCGAGGGACCACGAACACCTCGCCGGGCCGGAGCGTCACTTCACGGACCGGGCCGCCGCCGCCGCCGTCGCGCAACTGGATCACGAGCGAGCCCGACACCACGAGGAACAACTCATCGGTGTCGGGATGGCTGTGCCACGTGAACTCGCCCTGCACCTTCGCGACCTTGACGTCGTAGTCGTTGACGCTCACCAGCCTGCGCGGCGACCAGTGCTCCTCGAACGAGTCGAGCGCAGCCCGGATGCTTCGGACGTCGTCTTGATTCGTCATCGCTCCACCTCTTGCTCGACCTCGGCCGCGCCATCGGCCCCGAGCTCGTCGGGCGAGTCGCCGGGCGTCTCGGCGTACTCCCGCGACAGCACACGGTACGAGCGGGTCGCGAACGCGGCGAACGCGATGACGACCATGACGAGCCCCGCGAAGAAGAACACGAGTGCGATCCCGCGCCCTGCGCCGTCGCCGAGCAGCCACCCCCACGCGTCGCGGCCCGCGCCGCTCTCCATGTAGGGGATGATCCAGAACTCGGCGATCGGCGCGATGAGGAACGCCGTGACGGGAGCGGCAGCGGCCTCGAACGCCGCCGCGAACCCGAACACGCGCCCTTGCGTGCGGTACGGTACGACCTTCTGGATGACCGTCTGTTCGGCCGCCTCGATCGCGGGAACGAGGGTCATGTAGAGCCAGATGCCCCCGGCGTAGAGCCACCACCAGTCGCGGATCGTGAAGAACGCGCCGAGCGCGCCCATGACCGCGACGAGCACGAGCATCGTGCGGATGGGGTTCTTGCCGAGGCCGAACTTCGCGACCGCGGCGCCGCCGATGAGGAACCCCGTCGCGCTCACCGCGAGCACGATCCCCAGACCTCGACGGGGAAGAGGATGAGCCCGTAGGGATCCATGAGCGCCATGTAGACGCCGCCGATGAGGTTGTTGAACGTCGAGAAGACGATGAGCGCGAAGAGTCCCTGCGCCGCACGGATCGCCCGGATGCTCCCGCGCAGGTCGAACGCCGACGCGGCGTCGTGGGTGCGCTCGGGCTGCTCTTCGGGGATGCGCACGAACGCGAGGTGCGCGAGCGCGAGAAGGGTGAATGCGATCGCGATGGCCAGCGTCCACCCCATGCCGAGCAACCCGACCGAAAGCCCCGAGAACACGCTCGTGACGATGAACGCGATGCCCTGCACCGTGCCGACGAGGCCGTTCGCGTTCGCATGCCGCTCGACGGGCACGAGCAGGGTCACCGTCGTCGAGAGCGCGATGTTGCGGAGGTTCTCGACGACCCCGCCGACGAGGATGATGCCCGTGAACAGCCAGAACCACGGCCCGCCGATGTCGACGAGCGCCGACTCGGGCTGTGCGAGGTAGATGCCTCCGGCGATCGCGAACGCCGCGAACGTGACGATGCTCGACACGAGCATGACCCGGTGCTTCTTGTACCGGTCGACGAGCGTGCCGAACAGGATGCCGAAGACGGCGACGAGCAGCATGTAGGCGCCGCCGACGATGCCCGTCGCGAGCACCGACCGCGTCTCGAGGTACACCCAGAACGTGAGCGCGAACCAGAGGTAGCTCGTCGTCACGTTGGCGACGAGCGTGTTGACGAGCACCTGGATGAACGTGCGCACCCTGGGAGGGTAACTGCGGCCCCCGACATCCGGTAGTCCGTCGCGCGGCGGAGCCGCGGGCCGCAGCGAAGACCCCCCGCGCGACGGATGACGCCGGCTCGAGGCATCCGTAGCTTGAAGCCATGCTCGAACTCGACCATCTCACCAAGCGCTACGGCGACCGGCTCGCGCTCGACGACGTGAGCTTCACCGTCGGCGACGGCCGCCTCACTGGATTCGTCGGCGGCAACGGCGCCGGCAAGACCACGACCATGCGGATCGCCCTCGGCGTCCTCGCCGCCGACGGCGGAACGGTCTCGATCGACGGCTCGCCCGTCACGACCGCCGACCGCCGACGCTTCGGGTACATGCCCGAAGAGCGCGGCCTCTACCCCAAGATGAAGGTGCTCGAGCAGACGGTCTACCTCGCCCGCCTGCACGGCTGGACGGCCGCCGCCGCCCGCCGCAACGCGACCGAACTCCTCGAACGGCTCGGCCTCGGAGAGCGGCTGAACGACACCGTCGAGTCGCTCTCGCTCGGCAACCAGCAACGCGCGCAGATCGCGGCCGCCCTCGTGCACAAGCCCGAGGTGCTCGTGCTCGACGAGCCGTTCTCGGGGCTCGACCCCATGGCCGTCGACGTCGTGCAGTCGGTGCTCGCCGACGCCGCCGCGGGCGGCGCACCCGTGCTCTTCTCGTCGCACCAGCTCGACGTCGTCGAGCGCATCTGCGACGACCTCGTCATCATCGCGGGCGGGCAGATCCGGGCCGCGGGCTCCCGTGAGGCGCTCCGCGCCGAGCACGGCACCGACCGTTGGGAGCTTCTCACGTCGGGCGACGCGGGCTGGGTGCGAAGCATCCCCGGCATCGAGGTCGTGAGCTTCGACGGCGGATGGGCGCTCTTCGAGGCCGAGACGGATGCCTCCCGCCGGGCGGTGCTCGAAGAAGCCGTCTCGCGCGGCGACGTCGTGAGCTTCACGCGCGAGCAGACCACGCTCGCCCAGATCTTCAAGGAGGTCGTGCGATGAGCACTGCGCTCGAAACCCTCACCGAGCAGCGCGAGCCGCGCTTCACCGAGACCGTCGGCCTCGTCGCCTCGCGCGAGATCATGTCGCGCCTGCGCAGCAAGGCGTTCGTCATCTCGACGCTCGTACTCATGCTCGCCGTCCTCGCGTCGGTCGTCATCGGCTCGCTCGTGAGCGCCAACCAGGAGCCGCCGAAGGTCGCCGTCGTGGGCGGGGCATCCGAAGCGATCTCGGGCGCCTCCCTGCGGATCGAGCCGACGGCCGACCTGGGCGACGCCGCGCAGGCGTTGCACGACGGCGATGTCGACGCGATCATCGCGCCGACGTCGGCGCTCGAGGCATCCGGCCTCTTGAACGACGACTCGCTCACGAGCGCGAGCTCCGCGGATGCCTCGGCCGCCGCCTCTGCCGACGCGTTCGACGTGACCGTGGTCGGCCTCGACCAGGTGCCGCGCGACGTCGTGCAGGCGCTCGCGGTGACGCCGCCGTTCGCGGTGCTCGAGCCGGCTCCCGCCGACCCCATGCTCGCCTACTTCGTCGCCTTCGGGTTCGGCATCGTGTTCTTCTTCTCGGCCATCACGTTCGGGTCGACGATCGCGCAGTCGGTCGTCGAGGAGAAGCAGACCCGCATCATCGAGATCCTGCTGTCGGCGGTTTCGGCGCGGGCGCTCCTCACGGGCAAGGTCGTCGGCAACAGCGTCATGGCGTTCGGGCAGATCATCGTCATCGCGGGGCTCGCGATCCTCGGGCTCGCGGTGACCGGTCAGCGCGTGCTGCTCGGCGGGCTCGGGCCGTCGGTGCTGTGGTTCATCGTGTTCTTCGCGATCGGCTTCGTCATGCTCGCGGCGCTCTTCGCAGCGACGGCGGCGACCGTGTCGCGCGCCGAGGACGTCGGGAACGTGACGACACCCGTGACGATGCTCGTGATGATCCCGTACTTCCTCATCGTGTTCGCGAACGACAACCCCGCGATCCTCACGATCATGAGCTACGTGCCGTTCTCGGCGCCGATCGGGATGCCGGTGCGCATCTTCCTCGAGCAGGCGCAGTGGTGGGAGCCGATCCTGTCGCTCGTGATCCTCGTCGCGACGACGGCGCTCGCGATCGTCGTCGGCGAGCGGATGTATCGCAACTCGCTGTTGAAGACGGGGGCGCGGGTGAAGTTCTCGGAGGCGCTGCGCGGGTAGCGCGCTCGGAGCGTGCTCAGCCGCGGAATGGGAGGATGGTTCGGTGACTTCGCAGCTCCATGACCTCTCGTTCCGCGGCTTCGCCTCAGACAACTACTCGGGCGTGCACCCCGAGGTGCTCGCCGCGATCGCGGCCGCCAACGGCGGGCACCAGATCGCGTACGGCGAAGACGCCTACACCGAGCGTCTGCAAGAGGTGTTCGCACAGCACTTCGGCGAAGGGGGCGAAGCGTTCCCCGTCTTCAACGGCACGGGTGCGAACGTCACCGGCATCCAGTCGATGCTGCCCCGCTGGGGCGCGGTCGTCGCGGCCTCGACGGCGCACATCAACACCGACGAGGGCGGCGCGCCCGAGCGCGTCGCGGGCATCAAGATCCTGAACGTGCCGACCCCCGACGGCAAGCTCACCCCCGAGCTCATCGACCGCGAGGCCTGGGGCTGGGGCGACGAGCACCGCGCGCAGCCGCTCGTCGTGTCGATCACGCAGACGACCGAGCTCGGCACGGCGTACACCGCCGACGAGATCCGGGCGATCGCCGACCACGCGCACGAGCGCGGCATGCGCCTGCACATGGACGGCGCCCGCATCTCGAACGCCGCCGCCTCGCTCGGCCTCCCGCTCCGCGCGTTCACGCGCGACGCCGGGGTCGACGTGCTGAGCTTCGGCGGCACCAAGAACGGTGCGCTCGGCGCCGAGGCGATCGTCGTGCTGAACCCCGAGGCATCCGAAGGCCTGAAGTACCTGCGGAAGCTCAACATGCAGCTCTCGAGCAAGATGCGCTTCGTGTCGGCGCAGCTCATCGCGCTCCTCGAGGGCGACCTGTGGCTGCGGAGCGCGTCGCACGCCAACGCCATGGCGGCACGTCTGCGTGACGCCCTCGAGGCGAGGCTCGCATCGGGCGACCTGCACGGGCTCGGCTTCAGCCAGAAGACGCAGTCGAACGGCATCTTCGCGACCCTGCCGGCGGGCGTCGCCGACACGCTCCGCGCGCGCGGCTTCAAGTTCTACGACTGGGATGCCGCGAAGCACGAGGTGCGCTGGATGTGCTCGTTCGACACGACCGAGCAAGACATCGACGCGTTCGTCGCGGCGATCGGCGAGGAGCTGCGGCGGGTCGCGTGACGGCGACCCCGGGTCATCCGGTTCGGAATACTCCCAGCGCGCATGCGTTTGAATGGAATGAGGTCAACGGAGCCCTGGTTCCGATTCCATTTCGAGAAAGCTCCGCCATGACCCTCGTCACCGAACTCACCTCGCGCAAGGCCGACACCTCGGCTCCCCTCATCGACGCGCTCGTCGAGCGTTGGAGCCCGCGCGCCTACGACCCCGCCGCCGAGATCTCGACCGACACCCTCCGCACGATCTTCGAGGCCGCACGCTGGGCGCCGTCGGCCAACAACGTGCAGCCCTGGCGCTTCATCGTCGCGCGCCGCGGCACGGCCGCCTTCACGAAGATCCACGACGCGCTCATGGGCTTCAACCAGGCGTGGGCCGACTCGGCGGCCGTGCTCGTCGTCAACCTCGCCGAGACCTCCGACGACGAGGGCAAGCAGCGCCCGTGGGCCCGTTACGATCTCGGTCAGGCGGTCGCGCACATGACGGTGCAGGCGCAGCACGAGGGCCTGCACACCCACCAGATGGGCGGCTTCGACGGGGCCCGCATCCACGCCGACTTCGACCTCGCCGAGAACATCGAGGTCGTCTCGATCACGGCGATCGGCGCGCTCGGCGACGTCGACGCCCTCCCGAGGTGCTCCGCGAGCGCGAAGTCGCGCCGCGCGTGCGCAAGGGGCTCGCCGAGCTCGTCATCGTCGGCGAGTAAGTCGACGCGGGCTCCCGCCCGCCTGTGATCCGCGCCCGGCGCGAGACATCCGCCCGCTAGAGGATGTCTCGTGCCGGGCGCGTTCTCGTTCGCGTGCCCTGTGGATAACGATGGGCCGGGACATCCGTCAGCCGGTAGCCTGGGCGGCCACCCGACGTCCGTCCCGCCGCAGGAGATTCACGTGACCGACAACGCCACCGCGTTCGCCCCCGGCTGGTACCCAGACCCGAGCAACGAGAAGCCGCTGCGCTGGTACGACGGCCGGGTGTGGACCCGTCATGTCTCGGTCGAGGGCGGGAGTGCTCCCGCCGTCCGGCCGGAGGGCGGCAAAGCCGACGCTGCCCCGTCGCTCCCCGTCGGCTCGAAGGTCTACACGACCTGGATCTGGGTGCTCGCCGCGCTTCCGCTCGTGTCGTACCCCTTCGCCGCCGTCCTCGACTACGCGGAGCGGTCGGGGGCGGGCTGGCTGCCGTCCGATCTCACCTGGGTGGTCGCGCTCGGCTTCGCGGTCTGGTTCGCGGTCCTCGACTTCCGCGCGCTCGGCGACCTCGGGTACTCGAACCGGTTCTCGTGGGCGTGGGTCATCCTCGCCATCTCCGTCTACCCGATCGGCCGCTCGATCCGCGTCGCCCGTGAGGCCGGCGGGCGCGGCCTCCGGCCGCTGTGGATCACGCTCGCCGGTTTCGCGGTGCTCGTCGCGATCTGGTTCGTGCAGGCGGCGGGCGGCAACACCTACGGGTTCCCGATCTCCATCCACACGTCGCACAGCGTCAGCCACTCCGAGACGGTCACCGTCGGCTGACCTGCGGCGCCTCCGCGTCAGCGCCGGGTCCATGCCGGCGCAGGCTACGGCCGCAGCAGCACCTTGACCGCGCGGCGCTCGTCCATCGCGGCGTACGCCTCGGCGGCTTCGCCGAGCGGTAGCTCGAGGTCGAACACGCGGCCCGGCTGGATCGCCCCGACCGCACGTCGGGCAGCAGCTCTTCGATGTACCCGCGCACGGGCGCGACCCCGCCGTTGACGCCGACGTTCGCGCTGAAGAGCGTGCGGATCGGCAACTCGGGCCCACCGTTCGGCACGCCGACATAGCCGACCATGCCACCGGGTCGGGTCGAACGGATCGCCTGGTCCATCGACTCCTTCGTGCCGACGCACTCGAGCACGAAGTCGGCGCCGATGCCGCCCGTCAGCTCTTGCACCGCGAGCACGCCCGCGTCGCCCCGTTCGGCGACGATGTGGGTGGCGCCGAAGTCGCGCGCGAGCTCTTGGCGCTCGCGGTGGCGGCTCATGGCGATGACGGTGGATGCTCCGAGCCGACGTGCGGCGATGACGGCGCAGAGCCCGACCGCCCCGTCGCCGACGACGGCGACGGACGAACCGGGCGTGACGCCTGCCGAGAGTGCGGCGTGGTGGCCCGTCCCCATGACGTCGGCAAGAGTGAGAAGCCCCGGCACTTCGCGGTCTTCGACGGGGCCGGGCACGACGACGAGCGTGCCGTCGGCGAGCGGCACCCGCACACGCTCGCCCTGGCCGCCGTCTGCGAAGGCGCCCTCGCGGTCGGCGCTGCCCCACCAGCCGCCGTGCAGGCACGACGTCGAGACGCCGTTGCGGCAGTTCACGCACGTGTTGTCGCACACGTAGAACGGGGCGATGACGAAGTCTCCGACCTTCACGATCGTGACGTCGTCTCCGATCGCTTCGACGACGCCGACGAACTCGTGGCCGATGCGCCGCGGAGCGGTCGTCGCGGTGATGCCGCGGTACGGCCACAGGTCGGAGCCGCACACGCACGCGGCCACGACCTTGACGATGGCGTCTCCGCCCGTCGACAGGACGGGGTCGGGCACCTGCTCGACGCGGATGTCGTGGGCGGCGTGGATCACGGTGGCGAGCATGATCCGAGCGTACGCCCGCGGCGGCTACGAGGTCTTCCGCAGCGGCGGAATGACCGTCCGGAGCGACCAGCCGAACAGGATGAACATGACCCCGACGCCCATCGCGAGCAGGGCGAGACCATAGGAGATGACCGAGGTGAAGAGCGAAGCCCGCAGGAACGAGCCGTTCATGACGGTGGCCCGCAGCGGGTCTTCGCGATCGAGCTCGGCGAAGGTCTTGCCGCCCGCCATGTCGAGCGAGTGCGAACGGATGACCTCTGCCTGCACGTAGGCGCTGATCGGGCCGCCCACCTGCTGTCCGGCGAGAATGGGCGCGTCGTCGGAGATGGTGATGTTCTCCGAGCGCAACTCGGCCGACACGAAGATCCACGCCGCGATCGCGACGAGGACCATCGCAATGCCGATGATGACGCCGGCCAGCCCCGTGAGCCGCACGACGCGGACCTGCCCTCGGTTGAGCACCGCCGCGCCGCCGGTCTCGAAGTCGTTCTCCGACATGCTTTCCTCCACCCCTGGAACAGCCGATGGCCCAAATCTAGCGCCAGACACGAGATGTCGGCGGCATTGACGAGAATGGTTCGGTGCTCGGTATCCGATCGTTCTGGGCGGCCCTTCCCGTCGAAGGCAGATGGCTGCTATCGACGGTCGCGATCCAGACGCTCGGGCGCGGTCTGACGCTGCCGTTCACGATCATCTACCTGCACGAGGTACGCGGGTTCGACCTCGCACTGTCGGGCACGCTCATGGCGCTCATCGCGGTCACGGGGCTCGTCGTGACCGGGCCCGGCGGCGCGCTCATCGACCGGTTCGGCGCGAAGCCCGTGCTGCTCGCGGGGCTCACGGCGATGATCGCGGGCTGCACGCTCCTCGCGTTCGCAACCGACCCCGTGACGGCGGGCGTGGCGCTCGTGCTCATCGGCGTCAACTTCGGCGTCTCGTGGCCGGGATTCAACGCCCTCATCGCGTCGGTCGTCGAGGGCGAGGTGCGCCAGCAGTACTTCGGCATCAACTTCGCGCTCGTGAACCTCGGCATCGGCGTCGGCGGCATCGTCGGCGGGTTCTTCGTCGACGTGCACGAGCCCGCGACGTTCGTCGCGATCTTCCTGGTGGATGCCGCGACGAGCCTCATTCCGATGGCGCTCCTGCTCGGGCCGCTGAGGCACGTGCGCACGCACGCGGAGCACGAAGACGACGCGGGCGAGGCATCCGACAAGGCTCCTTCGACCTACCTCGAGATCCTCCGACAGCCCGCGGTGCTGTGGATCACGCTCCTCACGTTCGTCGCCATGTTCATCGGGTACGGGCAGATGGAGGCGGGGTTCCCGGCGTTCGCGCGGCAGGTCTCGGGGGTGTCGACGCAGACCATCGGGTTCGCGTTCGCGGTGAACACCGCGGTCATCGTGCTCGTGCAGTTCCTCGTGCTGAAGGTCATCACGGGCAAGCGCCGCACTCGCGTCATGCAGGTCATGGCGCTCACGTGGGCGGTGTCCTGGCTCGTCCTCGGAGCGACGGGGCTCGTGCCCGACACGGTGGTCGCCGCGATCGGCGTGCTCGCGTTCATGGGCGTCTTCGCCTTCGGAGAGACGATGCTTCAGCCGACCGTGCCTGCGGTGTACAACGACCTCGCGAGCGACCGCGCACGCGGGCGGTACAACGCGATCAACGCCGCGGCGTTCCAGGGCGGGGCGATCACGGGCCCGGTCGCTGCGGGGCTCCTCCTCGGCCACGGGCTCGACGCCTGGTTCATCGCCGCGATGGTGGCCGGCTGCGTCGCGATCGCGGTGCTCGCGCTCGCGCTCGAGCGACGGATCTCGCCGAAGGTGAACGGGGTGACTGCAAGCGAGCCCGAGCCCGCCACCGAGTAGGACCCGTCCACGCTTGCGGACACGCACCGCTCACACGTGCGGTACGAACTCCTGCCACGCCAGGCGCTTCTTGCGCCGAGGATCGAGGACGACGCGGTCGACCCGGTCGAACACGAGTGTGCGGCGGTGCCGTTCCTCGTACTCGGGCCATCCCTCGCCGGGTCGCCCGCTCGCCGCGAATGCCGTCCAGTGCCGTTGCATCCGCCGCCCGACCCCGCGGAACATCCGCCTGCCGCCGAGCACCGTGAGCGCCGTGCCGACGGGGGTGTCGAACTTCTCGAACAGGGCGAAGAGCTCGAGCCCGTGCGTCGCGTCGAGCTCGAGGAGACGCGCGGTGCGCGGGGCCGCGTCGAACCGGTACGCGAACACGGGCGCGTAGCGCGAGTGGCGTTCGGCGACCTTGACGCTCGGGTACCAGAACGTGAAGTCGCCGCCGAAGTCGGCCGCGGCCCGCCGCTCGGGGAGGCCCGGGTAGCGGCGCTTGATGGCCTTGCGCGCCGGCTTCTTCGTGTTGGCGAAGATCGCGCGGATGCGCGGCTTCGTCGTCGGGAGGATGCCGATGCGTCCCTCGAAGAGCGACCCCTCGCGGTCGTTCGTGCCGATGATCAGCGGCACGCGGTGGGCGAGGCCGTCGCGGAAGGCATCGAGCGGCCGATGGGGCAAGAAGTCGCCGTCGATGACGGGTGCGAAGCTGATCGTCCCGGGGTACTCGTCGGGCGTGCGCACCGCGAGGGCCGTCGCGGCCTCGCACAGGAGTTCGGTGTCGGCGGTGCGAAGCATCCGGCCCGCTTCGTCGACCGCCTCGCCTTCGACGTCGTCCTCGTCGACGAGCCGACTGAGCTCTGCGACGTACTCGCGCGCCCACGTCGCCGCCGTCTCGGGCAGGTAGACGGCGTTCGCGGGCGACGACTGCGCGATCGCCCGCGCGAAGAGCCCCTCGGCCGCCGGCACGGTCATGAGGGTCGTGACCGCGTTCGCGCCCGACGACTCGCCGTAGAGCGTCACGCGAGAGGGGTCGCCGCCGAAGGCGCCGATATTGCGGCGCACCCACTCGAGTGCGGCGACCTGGTCGCGGAGGCCGACGTTGACATCGAACGGATGCCCCGGCTGCGCGTATGCGCGGAAGTCGAGCCACCCGAGGGCGCCCAACCGGTAGTTGAACGAGACCGAGACGACGCCGTACGCACGCACGAGCCGCTCGCCCTGGTGCGGATACTCGCGCGACGACCCGACGGTGTACGCGCCGCCGTGGATGAAGACCATGACGGGCCGCAGACCGGTTCGACCGGAGCGCCCGGCACCGCCGCCAGCTGTGCCGCGCTCGTCGGGTGCGATGACGTTGACCGTCAGGCAGTCCTCGCTGCGGGCGAGTCGGTCGGGCGCACCGAGGAACTGCCCGTTGCGGCGCTGCGGCGCGACCGGCCCGAACCGGCTCGCGTCGCGCACGCCGCTCCAGCCGGGTGCGTCGCGCGGAGCGCGGAATCGGCCACGGCCCGCGGTCGACGCGGCGTACGGGATGCCGCGCCAGATCCGTACCCCGCGACGGCGGATGCCGCGCACCGCACCCCGGTCGGTCTCGACGATGAGCGAGCGCGAGGCGTCCGCCCGCGTACCGTCCTCCCGCAGCACGAGCATGGCGGCATCGTAGAGGGTCGAGGTGAACCGCGGACGCGCCCCGCCCGATCAGCCTCGGGCGGGCAACTGCTGCAGCGTCCAGCGGTTGCCGTCGGGATCGGCGAACGACACGAATCGACCCCAATCGAGCTCTTCGACGCCGTCGGCCTCGACGCCGAGCCCCCGCAGATGCGCGAGCGCTTCGTCGGCGTCGGGCACGACGACCTGGATCGTGTTCTGGCGCCCGGGCTCGAGGTCGATGCCGAGCCCTTCGCCGATCGCGATCGAGCAGGCCGACCCCGGCGGCGTCAGCTGCACGAACCGCAGGCCGTCGAACGGCCGTTGGTCGTGGTCGGCGTTGAAGCCGATCTTCACGTAGAAGTCCTTCGCCCGGTCGACGTCGGTCACCGGTACGAAGATGAGCTCGATCTTCCAGTCCATCGCGTCCCCCTCCGCTCAGGGGTCACGCTACGCCGGCCCTCCGACATCGCCCGCAGCGAGCAGCGAAGCCGCGAGCGCGCTATTCGACGATCTCGGCGTCGATCACGTCGTCGTCGGCAGACGTCGCCCCCGAGGCATCCGACCTACCCTGCCCGGCCACGCGCGACACGACGAGCCCCTCGCC
Source organism: Agromyces protaetiae (assembly GCF_004135405.1). Lineage (NCBI taxonomy): Bacteria > Bacillati > Actinomycetota > Actinomycetes > Micrococcales > Microbacteriaceae > Agromyces > Agromyces protaetiae. The sequence goes on along the minus strand of NZ_CP035491.1, from coordinate 1,016,965 downwards.
GTCGGCCGCGAGCTCGACCATGACGTGGTCGCCGTCGCGCACCGAGCCGTCGAGCAGGGCCCTCGCGAGCCGGTCGTCGATCTCGCGCTGCATGAGCCTGCGGAGCGGCCGTGCGCCATAGAGCGGGTCGTAGCCGCGCTCGGCGAGCCAGGCGCGCGCGTCGGGCGTGACGCCGAGCTCGAGGCGCCGCTCGTGCAGTCGCGCGCTGAGCCGGTCGATGTAGAGGTTCACGATCGACGCGAGCTCGGCTTCGCTGAGCGCCGCGAACACGACGATGTCGTCGAGCCGGTTCAAGAACTCGGGCTTGAACGATTGCCGCACGGTCTGCAGCACCGCTTCCTCTTTCTCGGGCCACGAGAGCGTCGGGTCGACGAGGTACTGCGACCCGAGGTTCGACGTGAGGATGAGGATGACGTTCCGGAAGTCGACCGTGCGCCCCTGCCCGTCGGTGAGACGGCCGTCGTCGAGCACCTGGAGCAGCACGTCGAACACCTCGGGATGCGCCTTCTCGACCTCGTCGAGGAGGATCACCGAGTACGGTCGGCGCCGCACGGCCTCGGTGAGCTGCCCGCCCTGCTCGTACCCGATGTACCCGGGAGGGGCGCCGACGAGGCGCGACACCGAGTGCTTCTCGCCGTACTCCGACATGTCGATGCGCACCATCGCGTGCTCGTCGTCGAAGAGGAACTCGGCGAGCGCCTTCGCGAGCTCGGTCTTGCCGACGCCCGTCGGGCCGAGGAAGAGGAACGACCCGGTGGGGCGGTTGGGGTCGCTGATGCCCGCCCGCGAGCGGCGCACGGCGTCGGCGACGGCCGCGACGGCGGGCTTCTGCCCGATGAGGCGCTTCCCGAGTTCGGCCTCGAGGTGCAGGAGCTTCTCGGTCTCGCCCTGCATGAGCTTGCCGACGGGGATGCCCGTCCAGGCGGCGATGACGGCGGCGATGTCCTCTTCGGTCACCTGCTCGTTGACCATGCGCGGTTCGGCAGGGTCACCAGTGCCGCCTGACTCATCGGCCTGCTCGGCCGCCACGATGTCGCGCTGGAGCTGCGCGATCGTCTCGTACTCGAGCTTGGACGCCTTCGGGTAGTTGCCCTCGCGCAGCGCGAGGTCGCGCTGGGTCGTCGCCTCGTCGAGCTGCTTCTTGAGCTCGCCGACGCGGTTGAGGCCCAGTCGCTCGCGCGCCCAGCGCGCTTCGAGCGTCGCGAGGTCGCGCTCCTTGCCGACGAGCGTTTCGCGAAGCTTCGCGAGCCGCTCCTTCGACGCGTCGTCTTTCTCTTTCTTGAGGGCGAGCTCTTCGAGCTTCATGCGGTCGACCTCGCGCTTGAGCTGGTCGATCTCGACGGGGCTCGAGTCGATCTCCATCTTGAGGCGCGACATGGCCTCGTCGATGAGGTCGATGGCCTTGTCGGGCAGTTGGCGCGCGGTGATGTAGCGGTTCGAGAGGGATGCCGCGGCGACGAGTGCGGCGTCGGTGATCGTGACGCCGTGGTGCGCCTCGTAGCGGCCCTTGAGTCCGCGGAGGATCGCGACGGTGTCTTCGACCGACGGCTCGCCGACGTAGACCTGCTGGAAGCGGCGTTCGAGGGCGGCGTCCTTCTCGATGTACTCGCGGTACTCGTCGAGCGTCGTCGCGCCGATGAGGTGCAGCTCGCCGCGCGCGAGCATGGGCTTCAGCATGTTGGAGGCCGCGACCGAGCCTTCGCCGCCGCCGGCGCCCATGAGGAGGTGCAGCTCGTCGACGAAGGTGATGATCTCGCCCTCGGACTCGTCGATCTCTTTGAGCACGCTCTTCAGCCGCTCCTCGAACTGCCCGCGGTACATCGCGCCCGCGACGAGCGCGGCGATGTCGAGCGAGACGAGCTGCTTCGACTTGAGCGACTCGGCGACGTCGCCCGCGACGATGCGCTGCGCGAGCCCCTCGACGACGGCGGTCTTGCCGACGCCGGGCTCGCCGATGAGCACGGGGTTGTTCTTCGTGCGTCGCGTGAGCACCTGACTGACTCGACGGATTTCGGCATCCCGCCCGATGACGGGGTCGAGCTTGCCCTGCTTCGCGAGGTCGGTGAGGTTCACGCCGAACTGTTCGAGCGCCGACTTCTGCTCGTCTTGCGAGCTCGGCGCGCCCTGCATGTTGGCCACGGATGTCCCTTCTTCAAACTTGAGCCTACAAGACTCAACTTTGCCGATGGCTGGGAGTATTCCGGATGTCCCGCCCGGTCGTTCCCCCGCGGATCACGGTAGACGGATGCCTCGGCGCCCGCCAGTGCTCGGCGCGAACGCCGCCCGGACCTCAGCCGACGATCACGTCGCAGTGCCGCTCGGCCTCGCGCGCGAGGCGCCGGTCGAGTGTCACGAGAGGGATGCCGAGCGCTTCGGCGAGGGCGACGTAGCCGGCGTCGTACGCGGTGAACCGGTGGCGGAGTTCCCAGATGCGGCGGCGGATCGCGTGGGCCGGGTGCCTCGTCACCTCGAGCACTTCGAAGGCCTCGACGGACTCGCGGGCGGCCGACTCGGTGATCGTCCGGTGGAGCGCCTGTCTGCGAAGCCCCGAGAGCACCTCGTAGTCGACGACGGTCGGCGCGTGGAGGTCGGATGCCTCGACGAGTTCGGTGATGCGGTCGCCGATCTTCGACCGCAGCGTGTGGAGGATCGCCGCGGCATCGGCCACCACGGGCCCGCGTGACGCGAGCGGCATCAGCGCGACTCGCGCTCGGCGCGGATGGCGTCGACGATCGCCTGCTTCTCGGCCTCGACCTCTTCGGGGGTCGGCGGCACGCCACCACGACGCTCCAGATTGCGCGCCCGCAGCGCCTGGAGGATCTCGGCGTTCGAGCGGTACTCGACGAGTTTCGCGAGCTCACGGGCGACGTAGTCGGACAGCGTCATGCGCTCGGCGGCGGCCCGGGCCTTGAGCTTGGCGTGGACGTCGTCGGGGAGGTTCCGGACTTGCAGCATGCGCGGCATGCTCGCAGGCTACATGTGCTGCACATGCACGGCAACGATTCCCTGTGGATAACGTGCGCCACGAGGCATCCGTGGAGGAGCCGACTCAGCCCGCCGACTCAGCCCGCCGTCTCAGCCCGCGACCACCTCGTCACCGATCATCGTCGTCGCGTCGACCCCGCCGCCCTCGGCGGGCAGTTCGTAGCGAACGGGCATGCCCGCATGGGCCCGCGCGAACCAGAAGCGCGCGACCGGGGCATCCGCCTCGGGCCCGAACCGCGTCTCGAACCTGAGGCACTCGACCTTGCCGATCGGCAGCGAGAGCTCGGCGCCCGTGACGGTCGTCGTCGTCTCGGGGAACGCCGCATGCTCCTGCAGATCGCGCCAGCTCGACCGCTCGCGCTCGACCTCCCCGTCGACCCCGCCGCCCGGCGCTTCGCGCCACCGCTCGATCGTCGCGCCTTCGTCGTCCCCAGCGTGAAGCGGTTGACCCGAACGAACGACGACCCGTGGGCGGGCTCGACGAGCAGCCTGATGGTGCGCCCGTCGGGACATCCGGCCCTGATCTCGTCCGCCGTGAACGGCGTCGGCAGGAGGCCGGGCCCGAGCACGTACGGATCGTCGACATCGGGGCTCATACCCGTCATTCTCTGCCAACCGCGCGTCCGCCGGAATGGGTTGCGCCGTGCGAGGGTTGTCGTGAAGAAGCAACGCGAGAGGGAGATCATGCCGCTTCAGGGAGAGTACGCGCCGAGCACGTCGGAGTGGGCGCGTGTCCAGGCCGAGAAGTTCGAGGAGACCGCGGGCGGCGAGGCGAACACGCTGCGCGGGCGGCCGATCATCGTGCTCACGACGGTCGGTGCGAAGTCGGGCAAGCTCCGCAAGACCGCGCTCATGCGCGTCGAGCACGACGGCGAGTACGCGGTCGTCGCCTCGCGCGGCGGCGCGCCCGAGCACCCGCAGTGGTACTGGAACCTGCTGAAGAACCCGCACGTCGAACTGCAAGACGGAGCGGAGAAGCACGACTACGTCGCCCGCGAGCTCGAGGGCGCCGAATACGACACGTGGTGGGCGCGCGCCAACGAGACCTGGCCCGACTACGACGGCTACCAGACGAAGACCGAGCGGCGGATCCCCGTGTTCGTGCTCGAGCGCGCGCAGGTGCTGTGACCGAGCCGCTGCGGATCGTCTCGCTCCTCTTCCCGAACGTCACGCAACTGGATCTGACCGGGCCGGCCCAGGTGTTCCGGCATCTGCCCGGCACCGAGCACCACCTCGCGTGGCACACGCTCGACCCCGTGCCGACCGATGCGGGCTTCTCGATCGTGCCGACGACGACGATTCAGGATGCCCCGCAGGCCGACGTGCTGTTCGTCCCCGGCGGTCAAGGCGCGTTCGAGCTGTTCGACGACGCGGTCGCGCTCGACTTCCTGCGTCGGCAGGCGCCCGGCGCCCGGTACGTCACGAGCGTGTGCACAGGCTCGTTCGCGCTCGGCGCCGCGGGTCTCCTCGACGGCAGGCGTGCGACGAGCCACTGGGGCTCGCTGCCGCTGCTCGAGGGTCTCGGCGCGATCCCCGTCGCCGAGCGCGTCGTGCGCGACGGCAACGTCGTGACGGGCGCGGGCGTGTCGAGCGGGATCGACTTCGCGTTGACGCTCGCGGCCGAGATATTCGGGCCGGAGGTCGCAAAAGGCGTGCAGCTCGGCATCGAGTACGACCCGGCGCCGCCGTTCGACGCAGGCGCGCCAGGTCGGCCCGAGGCGAACCCCGCGCAGGTCGAGGCCACCCGTGCGAGCGCCGCTGCAAACCGCGGTCCGCTCGTCGAGAAGGCGGCCGCGCGGCTCGCGGAACGCCGGGCCGCAGCGGAGTCGGCCGGGTAGGTCGGGGCGAGTGGATCGGCTCACAGCCCCCGCATCGTGAACGCCCGCTCGAGCTGCCCGCGCACGGGCGGCACGGCGAGGAGGCGTACGAGCGCATTGCGCGCGCGCAAGCGCGCACCCGCGGCAGGCGCGCCCATCGCCATGTTGAAGGCGGCCTGCCGCATCGCGCGGAGCGCGGCACGCCGTCGTGCGCGCGCGTAGTCGACGAAGGGGTCGGATGCCTCGTGCCCGGCCCGCTCGGACGAGCTCGCCGAGCCTCGGAGGGCCGCGGCGATCGCCCGGTCGAGGTGCAGCGCGTCGAGCCAGCCGAGGTTCATCCCCTGTCCGCCGATGGGGCTCACCTCGTGGGCGGCGTCGCCCACGAGTGCGATGCGTCCGGCGGCGAAGCGGTCGGCGATCCGCTGGCGGGCGGTGAAGGCGGTCGGCTCGGTCATCGAGACGGGGTCGACGGATGTCCCGAGCCGCGCCCGCACGATCGTCGCGAGCGCGGCGGGGTCGAACGCCGCAGGCGGCTTCCGGACGAGCGCGACCCAGCGACGACGCCCGTCGGGGAGCGGGAACGACTCGACGACCCCGGCCCGCTCGAAGTGCAGCAGGGCGAGATCCGGTGAGCCCGTGGCATCCGCAGTGTCGGCCATGACGTACTCGGCACGCCCGCGCTCCGCGTGCCAGCCCGCGCCGATCGCGTCGCGCACGGTGCTCCGCACGCCGTCTGCGCCGACCACGACGGGGGCGTGCACCGCCCGCGGCGGCGCGCCCGCGACATCCGGAACCGCGCGCATCGCCACCTCGACGACCCCGTCGTGCTCGCGCACGCCGACCACCTCGACGCCCCGCCGCAGCGCCTCCGGCGCGAGTGCCGCGAGCCGCGCCTCGAGGAGCGCCTCGGTCTCATGCTGAGGGAGCGCCCGCACGGGCTCGCCGCGGAAGTCGAGCCGCCCGAGCACGCGCCCGTCGCACGTCACCGCGCCCGCACGGATCGGCACCGAGGCATCCCGAACCGCCTCGCCCACCCCTGCTGCGTCGAGCGCTGCGAGGCCCGGCGGGTGGATGCCGATCGCCCGCGTCCGATGCCCCGCCGTCGCACGCCGTTCGAGCACGACGACGTCGTACCCGCGCTGCGCGACGAGGCACGCGAGGAGCAGCCCGACGGCACCGGCGCCGACGATCACGACGTCGTGCCGCTCAGGTGACGCGGAAGCATCCGTCATCGGTCGCCGCCAGGCGACCACACCGCCTCGAGCCGCGACGGGAACGCCCGCCGCGCCCGCCAACCCGGCGGCAGCACCGCAGCGAGCTCCGGTGCCGTGAAGCTGCGCCGGATCGACGTGAGCCCGTCGGCGCGGATGAACGTGCCTTTGAGGAGGTTGCGCTCGAACGGCCAGGTCGCCGCCGCGAACCCCGCGTACCCCCACCGCGACCGGGCGATGTCGCCGTGCACCGCGACGCCGCCGGGCGCGACGAGCCGCTCCGAATCGGCGAGGAGCGCCCCGAACGCATGCCCGTCGAGGTGGTGGAGCACGTGGTTCGAGTGCACGACGTCGAACCGCTCGCCCGCGTCCGCGAGGTCGGCCGACGACGCGGCCCGCACGACGAGCCCCGATACCGAGACCGACCGCGCGAACGCAACCGCGCGCGGGTCGGGGTCGATCGCGACCACCTCGAGCCGCACCCCCTCGCGCGACGCCCAACGCAGCATCCTGAGCGGAAGATCGGCGCCGCCCGTGCCGATGTCGAGCACGCGCGTGAGGCTCGTCCGCGAGAGGCGCGGTCGCACCCAGTCCTCGTACACGTCGCGCTGGCCCGACACGATCGCGTTGACGGTGCCGAAGCGGGCGTAGGTGCGGGCGAGCATTTCGGGGTCGGCCGCGGGGTCGTCCATGAGCTCGACGGCGTCTTCGTCGCGCGCGGAGAGCGTGTGTGACATCCGCCGCCCTGATCGCAATTCAGGAAGAATCTCCGCCTCGCCGGCGTGTCCCGACGCCGGCCCCGGCGTGCCTGCCGATCCTTCCTGAATTGCGTCGCGGGCCTTGCCGGCCAATTCCGTCACCCCCGCACGGTCAGGAGCGCCGACTCGACCGTGAGCCCCGGCCCGAACGCCATCGCCGCGACGCGGTCGCCGTCGTGCGCATCGGCGCGGTCGAGGATGTTCCGCAGCACGAAGAGCACCGTCGCGCTCGACATGTTGCCGAAGTCGCGCAGGGTCTCGCGCGCGGGCTCGAGCTGGGTCTCGCTCAGCACCAGCCGCGCCTCGATCTTGTCGAGGATCGACCGGCCGCCCGGATGGATCGCCCAGTGCTCGATCGCCTGCCCCGAGGCATCCGTCTCGAGCGCCTCGGCGAGCGCGGCATCGCCGTCGAAGAGCGGCTCGAGGGCGCCCGTGATGTGGGCGCCGATGATCTGCGGGATGGCGTTGGAGAGCACCATCTCGAAGCCGTGGTCGCCGATCTTCCACGCCATGTCGGTCTCGCCGTCGGGCGTGACGCGGGTCGCGAAGCGGTCGAGGTCGAACGCACGCTCGCCCGGTTCGAGGGGCCCGGATGTCACGATGCCGGCGCCTGCGCCGTCGGCGAAGAGCGAGGTCGCGACGATCGTGTCGGGGTCGTTCGAGGTGCGCAGGTGCAGCGTGCACAGCTCGACGCTCACGACGAGGACGACGGCGTCGGGGTCGGCCTCGCACAGCTGCTTCGCGAGCCGGAGCGCGGGGATCGACGCGTAGCAGCCCATGAACCCCAGGTGATAGCGCTCGACGCCCGGCCGGAGGCCGAGGTCGCGCGCGATGACGAAGTCGGGGCCGGGTGCGTAGAACCCCGTGCAGCTCACGGTCACGACGTGGGTGACGTCGGATGCCTCGATGCCCGGCGTTGCGGCGATGGCGGCCGCGCCCGCTTCGAGGTAGAGCCTCGTCGCGTGCTCCGCGTACAGGTCGTTGCGCACCTTCGTGCCGGGCGAGAGGAGTTCGCCCGCCGCCTGATCGTAGAAGACGGGCGGCTCGCCCGTGTCTCGGGGCGTGTTCGTCAACTCGTCGACGACCGTGTACCGGCGCTCGATGCCCGACACCCCGAACGAGGTCGTGACGAGTCGCTGACCGAGTCGCGTGAGTCCGGGCTGCGCGGCGAAGACCACGCTCGCCTCGTCCTGCACGAGGATCGTCGCGGGAACCGCCGTGCTGAGCCCTCTGAGCGCGACCGTCACGGGGTCAGCCGAGCAGCTTGGCCTTGGCGGCGGAGAACTCGTCGTCGCTCAGGAGTCCGGCTTCCTTCAGTTGCCCGAGTTTCTGCAGTTCGGCGACGATGTCGACGCCGCCTGCGGCAGCCTGGGGCGGGGGCGCGGGCGCGGCGGCAGCCGCGGCAGCCTGCTGTGCGGCGAGTTGCTGCGCCGCAGCCGCGGCCGCGGCATCCATTTGCGCTTGCTGTTGCTGCGCCTCGAACGCGTGCGCTTGCGCCTCCTGCTGGGCGCGTGCCTGCTGGCTGCGCGCCATGCTCCCGCTCACGGCGCTCGCCGTGCCCGCGACGACCGCGGTGCGCGCGGCGAGCCCCACGAGACCGGGACGGCCCACTCTTCTGAACACCGGCATGACTAGGATTCCTCTCCGTCTTCGGCCTCGGCGAGCACGTCGTTGACGATCTGCGACGGGATGCGCTCGATCTGCAGCACCTGCCCGCCCGACGCGGCGAACCGGTCGGCGAGCTTCTTGGCCCACAGCAGCTCGACGGCGAGGAGCGCCGCGGACGACCCGGCTCGACCGCCTCTGCGAGTTCCGCGAGGTCTTCGTCGCCCACGAGTCCGCTCGCCTCGAGGTCGATGCCCGAGATGTCGAGCTCGTCGCCGAGGTCCTCGAACTCGACGACCTCGAGGTCGCCGCCCGCATGCCGCGTCACGATGAGGGCGTCGAGCACCCGGATCTCCCCTCCCTCGACGAGGTCGCGAACCGCGGCGAGGGTGCCGCGGTCGAGCCGCTCCCCGGAAAGCCCACCACGTAGAGATCGACCGGACCGTACTCGAACTGCGTCATCGTTCCCCCTCCGATACGAGCCAAACCTATTCGCGAGGATTCCTCGCCGCCAGTGGCGATCACCCGCGCGGTGTGACTGAGCCCGCAAGAGGGTGTCGCATGAGCGGTCGCCGGGGCTAGGGTGAGGCCACCGGCGGGGGCCGGCGGAGGTGAGCGGCGATGAGCGATCCCACCCTGTTCGGCACTGGCGCAGGACATCCCGGCGGCGTCCCGCGCAAGGAGCGCAAGGCGATGGGCCGGTCGGCCCGCGAGGCCGTGCCTCTCGAAGCCCAAGGACGGCTCGACCCGGCCGACCGCGACCCCGTCGCCGTACTCGAAGCCCAGGCCGAGACCCGCGTGAAAGAGCTCATCTCGCTCAGGTACGCGCGCATGTCGGCTTCGCCGTTCACGTTCTACCGGGGCGCCGCGATGCTCATGGCGATCGATCTCCGCGCCCACCCCGACAGCGGCGTCACGACCCAGCTCTGCGGCGACGCGCACCTCTCGAACGTCGGCGTGTATGCGTCGCCCGAACGCCGCCTCGTGCTCGACCTCAACGACTTCGACGAGACCGCGACGGGTCCGTTCGAATGGGACGTCAAGCGCATGGCGACGAGCTTCGAGATCGCCGGCCGCAACAACGGGTTCGACGACGACGACCGGGCGCGCATCGTCCGCGAGTTCCTCATCGGCTATTCGGACGCGATCGCCGAGGCCGCGGGGCTGCCCGTCATGGCGGTCCACAGCTCGCACATCGAACTCGAACAAGTGCTCGAGCAGGGTGCGTCGCAACTGTCGGAAGACGACCTCGCGCGGGCCCGAAAGGGGATGGCGAAGACCCGGGCGCGCGACAGCCGCCAAGCGGCTCGGTCGCTCACGGAGCGGATCGAGGGGATGCGCCGATTCCGCTCGGATCCGCCCATCCTCGTGCCGCGGCGCGAACTCGTGGCCCACCTCGGGCTGACCGACGCCGAGGTCGACGCCCGCTTCGAGGGCGTGCTCGAGTCGTACGAGGCGTCCCTCCCGCTCAACCGTCGACGGATCATCTCGAAGTACCACGTCGAGGACGCCGCGATCAAAGTCGTCGGCGTCGGCAGCGTCGGCACGCGCGCGTGGGTCGTGCTGCTGCGCGGGAACGGCAAGAACGACGTGCTCGTGCTGCAGGCGAAGGAGGCGCAGCGCTCGGTGCTCGAGCCACCCGACGGCCCGAGCGCGTACGAGCACCAGGGGCAGCGCGTCGTCGAGGGGCAGCAGGTGATGCAGGCGCTCAGCGACGTGCTGCTGGGCTGGGCGTCGGCGACCGGTCTCGATGGGCAGCCGCGCGATTTCTACGTGCGGCAGTTCCGCGACATGAAGGGCTCGTTCGCGCCCGAGAAGATGGACCCCGTCGCGCTCGGCGTCTACGCCCGCTTCTGCGCGTCCGTGCTCGCACGGGCCCACGCGCGCGCGGGCGACGCGGCCGTCATCCATGGGTACGTCGGCGGCGGCGCTCGGTTCGCCGACGCGCTCGGCGCCTTCGCGACGGCGTACGCCGACCGCAACGGCAGGGATCACGCGGCGCTCCTCGAGGCGATCCGCACCGGCCGCGTCGAGGCGGCGGCCACGGTCTGAGACGCGGCGGATGCCGCGTCAGAAGCTCCCGATCCCTTTGCCTACGACCGTGACGCCGAGCACGAGCAGCAGCGCGGCCATGACCGTCGCATTGTTGTGCACGAGCCATCCGCGGAGCGACTCGAGCGGCCCGGCCATGCGCTCCGATGCCGCGAGGTAGGCGATGACGGGCGCCGCGACCGAGATCGCCGCGAGCACCGTGAAGATCGCGATCACGATCGTCGCCTGGCCCCCGCCGAGCCCGGCCGACCCGATCACGAGCCCCGCGCTCGCGGCGAGCAGGAGATTCTTGGGGTTGACGGCCGAGAGGAGCAGGCCGAGCCCGAGCGCGCGAACGCCCGTCAACTGATCGATCGCGCCCATCCACTTGGGCAGCTCGGGCTCTTCGCCCGCCTTCGGCCGCGACCGCCAGTTCCGCAGCGCGAGCAGCAGCAGGAGTACCCCGAGCACGATCTTGATCCAGCCGACGACGGGCTTCGAGGCATCCGGATCATCCCCAGGGAGCACCGACGCGAGCAGGGTGAAGACGATCGTCGCGGCGAGGATGCCGACGACCCACCCGACGAGGAACCCGAGGCTCGTCCCCTTCGCCTTCGGCGAGAGGAGCAAGAGGATGGCGGCGATGATCGGCAACGGACTGATCGCGATGCCGACGGCGAGCGGCAGGATGTCTCCGATGACGGCGCTCATGTGCTCTGTCCTCCCCCTGCTCCCCGCACGACGATAGGCGCGGGCGCGGACGCGAACACGGAGGCTCACCCCCGCAAGGTGAAAGCCCCCTGACAGCGAGCCGACAACGGCGATATGGTGCACTCAGGGGGAACACGGGGATTCGGGCGCCATCGGCACCGAGGCATCCGGCGACTCGGGGAACCCGGCCGTGCGCAGCCGTCGCCCGGCTCGACTCACGATCGAAGGACACCGAATGAACTTCTGGCAGAGCTTCTGGGACGTCATCTGGTGGACGATCTGGATCTTCGCGTTCATCGCCTACCTCTGGGCGGTCATCGCGATCATCACCGACCTGTTCCGCGACCAGTCGCTGAACGGCTGGTGGAAAGCGGTCTGGATCATCTTCCTGCTGTTCTTCCCGTTCATCACGGCCCTGATCTACCTCATCGCACGCGGCAGCGGCATGGCCGAGCGCGCGCAGAAGGAGGCCCGTCAGGCTCAGCAGGCGACCAACGACTACATCAGGCAGGCCGCGGGCACGTCGGCGAGCCCGTCCGACGAGATCGCAAAGGCCAAGGCGCTGCTCGACTCGGGCACGATCACGGCGCAGGAGTACGACCTCCTGAAGGCAAGGGCGCTCGCGCACCCGAGCAACGTCTGACCGCGTGCGAGCGTGTCTCCGCGCTCGCACATGAGTCGGTGAAGGGGGTCGGATGCGAGGCATCCGGCCCCTTCATCATCTTGCGGATGTCTCCTGACGACCGGATGCCTCGCTTCGCAGCACCTCTTCGCTCTCGCCCGTGAGTCGGCGCACGGTGATCGCGCCGCGATCGGGTTCGAGCAGGAGCGCACGGACGAGGAGCGTCAGCGGCACCGAGAGGATCGCCCCGAGCGGGCCGATCACGAACGTCCAGAACGCGACCGAGAAGAACGTGAGCGTGAGGCTCAGCCCGACGGCGTCGCTCACGAACTTCGGCTGCACGAGCACCTGCAGGGTGACGTTGATGAGGCAGTAGATCGCGATCACGAGGAGCATGAGGGGCCACCCGCCGACGACGAGCGCAAGGAGCGCGGGCGGGACGAGCCCGATGACGAAGCCGATGTTCGGGATGAAGTTCGTCACGAACGCGAGGATCGCCCACACGACCGGGACCGGCACGCCGACCGCCCATAGCAGCAGGCCGTCGAGGACCGCCACGATCGCGCCGAACACCGCGTTGACGACGTAGGACCGTCGCACGCCCGTCAGATATCGGGTCGCGATCGCGTCGCCCCTCGCGCTCGCGAACCGGTGGGCGGATGCCTCGGCCGCCGCCGCCCGCAGCCGCGCCGCGTCGATCGTCATGAAGATGACGTAGGCGAGCACGAAGAAGAACCCCGTTGCGAACCCGAGCACGCGATCGGCGATGCCGGCGGCGACCCCGGCGAGCGTGCCGGGGTCGAGCCATCCGGTCGCCGTCTCGGCGGTGGGCGTCGTGAAGCCGAGGCCCTCGAGCCAGGCGAGCACTCCGTCGGCGGCGGCACGCAGCTCGTCGGCATAGTCGGGCAGCATCCGCACGAACTGCGCGCTCGCGTAGACGAGGAGCACGGCGATGAACGCGAGGATCAGGTACGCGACGACGATGACCACGGTCGACGCGACCCACACCGGCAACCCCCGCCGCTGGAGCGGACGGCGCACAGGCTCGGCGATGACCACGACGACCGCGGCGAGCGCCGCCGGGGCGAGCAGGTCGCGCGCGAACCAGACGCCCGCGAAGACGACGACGGCCGCGGCGAGCGCCACGAGCACCCTCGTGGCGTGGGGGTGCTCCTTCAAGGCGTGCTCCTTCGCGCTCGGCCCGATACCGGCTGCGCCGGACCTCAGGCTCGCCGGTCTCAGCCTCCGACGGTATCGGGCGGTTCGGCGAGTGACGCGATCGCATCGCGGTTGGTCGCAAAGATGCGGCGGTCGGCGAGCAGGCCGAGGGCGTCGAGTCGCTCGCGCGCCTCGGTCCGCACGCGGCTGAACGACACCTCGACCCGCTCCCGTTCGAGCCAGACGAGCAGCGCCTCGAACGCCTCGGCGCCCGTGACGTCGATGTCGGTCACGGCCTCCATATCGACGACGAGGTGGTGCACGGGGCCCTTGCCCGCTTGTTCGGCACCCCGGATCGAGCGCTTCACCGCATCGGTGAAGACGCTGCCGTTGGCGAAGAAGAGCGGTGCCGCGAGCCGTACGACGATCGTGCCGGGAGCGGTCACCTCGCCCCTCGCAACCGGGGCGAGGAGCGAGTCCGTCGGGTCGCCGCCCGCCTCGAGCACGTCGATCGCAGGGTTCGCGGCGCGCTTCGCGAGGTTGACGAGTGCGAGGACGAACGCGACGACGATGCCGGCGATCGACCCGACGAAGAGCGTCGTGAGGAAGCACACCGCCCCGACCGCGAACTCGAACCGGTCGAGTCGCCAGAGTCGGGCGAAGTCGGCGATGCCGAGCAGCGGCAGGATCGCGACGCCCACGATCGCGCCGATGGCCGGCGACGGGATGTCCGCGAGCAACGCCGTGCCGAAGAGCAGGAGGAGCAGGGTTCCGACCGCGAGCACGAGCGACGGCAACTGAGTGCGCGAGCCCGACTGGTCCATGGCCGCGGTGCGCGAGGTCGACGATCCCACCGCGAAACTCGCCGACGCGCCCGCCGCGAGATTGCCGAGCCCGAACGCGAAGAGGTCGCGGTTCGGGCTCGTCGAGTATCCGCGTTTCTCGCCGTACGACCGCGAGACGAGCAGACCCTCGGCGGTCGTCACCATCGTGAGGGCGATCGCCGACGGCACGAGCAGGAGCCAGGTCGACCAGTCGACGATCGGCCAGGTCAGCGCGGGCGGCCCCGCCGGCACCTCGCCCAGCACGTCGACTCCCGACTCGTCGAGGTGCAGCAGGACGACGAGCACGGTCGTCACGAGGAGTACGACGAGCGCCCACGGCACCGCCCGGAGGAAGCGCTTCCCGAGGAGGAGCACTGCGACCGACCCCGCGGCGATCGCGAGCGAGACCGGGTTCGTCGTGCCGAGCCCGGCGATGAGGTCCCCGAGTTTTTCGACGAACTCGCCGCCCGAGTCGATCTTCACTCCGAGCATCTTCGCGATCTGGCTCACGAGGATGTCGAGGGCGAGGCCGCCGACGAACCCCACGAGGATCGGCTTCGACAGGAAGTTCGCAAGGAAGCCCAGCTTGAACACCGCGAGCAGCAGGAACATGGCACCGCACAGCACCGCTTGCGCCATCGCGAGCGTCGCGTAGTCAGTGCTTCCCGCGACGGCGAGCCCGCCGATCGAGCTCGCGACGAGCGCCGCCGCCGCCGCGTCGGGCGACGCGACGAGCTGCCTGCTCGACACCGTGAGGGCGTAGACCACGGTGGGCACGATGAGCGCGTAGAGCCCCGCGGTGGGCGGAAGCCCGGCGATCTGCGCGTAGCCGATGTTCAGCGGGATCGCGATCGCGATGAGGGTGACGCCCGCGACGAGTTCGCGCGCGAGGTTGCGGCGGGTGAGTCCCGCAAGCGGACGGGCGATGGTCACGACGATGCTCCCCCTTCATCGTTTCCCAAGCCAACCACTGCGGCCGCGAGTCATCCGCCCGTCCTCACGCCGGGAGGGTGAGGGAGAGCGCCAGCCCCTTGCCCGACTCCGCTCGGTGAGGCAGCCTCGACAGGGTGGTGCCCGGCGCTGGGCATCAGGGGGAGGGGACCCGAAGTGACCGACAACGATGCGACGCCTACGATCGTCGCCCAGCAGCGCGCACTGCTCGAGAGCCTGCCGTTCGGCGACGACGCCGACTTCGCCGCCGCCGAACGCGGGTTCCTCGGCACGCTCGCGGACCCTGAGATCCGCAACGCCGCGGGCAAGGTCGTGTGGGATGCCTCGACGTACGACTTCCTGGTCGGCGATGCGCCCGACACCGTCAACCCGAGCCTCTGGCGGCAGTCGAAGCTCGTCGCGAAGCACGGCCTCTTCGAGGTGGTGCCCGGGCTCTACCAGGCGCGCGGGCTCGACCTGTCGGTCATGTCGTTCGTCGAGGGCGACACCGGTGTGATCGTCATCGACCCGCTCATCTCGAAGGAGACCGCGGCCGCGGCGGTCGGACTCTACCGCGAGCACCGGGGCGACCGGCCGATCGTCGCGGTCGTATACACGCACTCGCACATCGACCACTTCGGCGGCGTGCAGGGCATCGTCTCCCCCGAAGATGTCACGTCGGGAAAGGTGCAGATCATCGCGCCGGCCGGGATGGTCGGGCACGCCGTCGCCGAGAACGTGTACGCGGGCATCGCGATGGGTCGCCGCTCGGGCTACATGTACGGCGCAGTCCTTCCGCGCGGTCCGAAGGGCGCCGTCGGAGCCGGCCTCGGGCAGACCACGTCGACGGGCGAGGCGACGCTCATCGCACCCACCCTCGACATCTCGACGACGGGCGAGACCCACGCGGTCGACGGGGTCAAGATGATCTTCCAGATGGCGCCCGGCACCGAGGCGCCGGCCGAGATGCACCTGTACTTCCCGCGCTACAAGGCGCTGTGCATGGCCGAGAACGCCACGCACACCCTCCACAACCTGCTCACCTTGCGCGGCGCGCTCGTGCGCGACCCGCACGTGTGGTCGCAGTACCTCACCGAGGCGATCGAGCGGTTCGGCGGCGAGGCCGAGGTGCTCTTCACCTCGCACCACTGGCCCACGTGGGGCAACGCCGAGCTCGTCGAGTTCTTGGGGCTCCAGCGCGACCTCTACGCGTACCTGCACGACCAGACCCTTCGGATGCTGAACCAGGGGCTCACCGGCGCCGAGATCGCCGAAGAGATCGAACTGCCGCCCGCGCTCGAGAACGCGTGGCACGCACGCGGGTACTACGGTTCGGTGAGCCACAACGTCAAGGCGATCTACCAGCGCTACATGGGCTGGTTCGACGGCAACCCGGCGCGACTCTGGCCGCACCCGCCGAAGGCGCAGGCCGAACGCTACGTCGAAGCGATGGGCGGCGTTGACCGTGTCATCGCACTCGCGCAGGCCGCCTTCGACGCGGGCGACTTCCGGTGGGCGGCGACCCTCCTCGACCACGCCGTGTTCGTCGCGCCCGACAGCGCGGCCGTCAAGAGCCTCTACGCCGACACGCTCGAACAGCTCGCGTACGGCGCCGAGAACGGCACCTGGCGGAACTTCTTCCTCTCAGGGGCGACCGAGTTGCGCGAGGGGAACTTCGGCACGCCGACGATCGCCGACGCGCCCCAGATCCTCGCCGAACTCACGCCCGAGCAGCTGTTCGACGCCGTCGCGATCCGCGTCGACGGGCCGCGGGCCTGGGATCTCGACCTCGCCTTCGACCTCACCCTCACCGACCTCGACCGCAGCTTCCGCCTGACACTGCGCAACGGCGTGCTCGTCTACGTCGAGCGCCCGCCCGCCGACGATGCGGCCTTGCACCTCACGCTCTCCAAGCCGCGCCTCCTGGCGCTCGCGGCCGGCGACCTCACCTCACCCGGCGTCGAGGTCGAGGGCGATCTCGACGTGCTGCGTCGGCTGCTCGGAGTGCTCGACGAGGGCGACCCGGCATTCGAGATCGTGCTGCCATAGCCGCCGGGACGAGCCGCCGTCGGGTACGGGCTGAGCCCGCCGTCGGGTTCAGCCCGCGTTCGGAGACGCCGTTGCGAACTGGTCCCGCTGCTGCAGCGCCCCCACATTCCGCAGGAACACGATGATCCAGCTGAAGATGAGGATCGCGGCGACGAGTTCGACGGCGGTCAGGTTGTAGTACCCGACGGCGAAGAACACGGCGAGCACGACGATGACCGCGAGGTAGACGAACCCGAGGATGACGAACGCCTTGGGCATCGCGGGCACGAGTCGCGGCAGCCTGATGACGAGGATCGCGTACGCGACCGCCATGCCCGTCGCGACCGTGTTGTGCACCCAGAAGAAGTCGTCGACGTGGAAGATGCCGACGCACGCGAGGAACACGCCGACGACGACGAGCAGGGTCCGCACCGCGTTGCGGCGCTTGACGTCTTCGGCGGACGAAACCGGCAGGGACGCCGTGCCGTAGCGCGCGATCGTCGTCACGATGACGCCCGCGATCACGAGCGTGAGATTGAACGCGAGCGCCGAGAGGTCGTCGGTCATGCCGAGCGCCGAGAGGTTCTTCTGCCACCACAGCGGGTCGCTCGAACTCAGCATCGCCGCGAGCACCCCCGCGACCAGGAACACCGCGAGCACGAGCGAGAGCAGGCTCGGCGTCATGTTCGCACCGCTCAGGAACGCGACGTAGGCGCTCAGCGCGAGCGTCACGGCCCCGAGCACGACGGCCGGGAACGTGAAGACGACGGCGCCGAGGAAGCTCTGCTCGAGCACGCTCGCGAGCGCGATCCACACGAGCAGGGCGATGACGGCGTGCGCGAGCGCGAGGGCGAGCACGTCGAACCAGTGCAGTCGCGCGCCCGTCACCGCGAACGGGTCGGCGTCGGCACCCGCCCGGTGCACGAGCACGCGAGCGACCGCGAACGAGAGCCCCGCGACGATGCCGCCCGCGATGCCTGCGAACTGCCCGAGCGAGCCTGCGCCCGAGATCGCGAGGTCGTGCCCCCAGAACAGCGGCGTCGCGACGACGAACCCGACGACGAACGCGGCCGTGCCGATCACGAGCGCGAACGACTCGATCGACTCGGCGGATGCGGTGGGACGGGCGATGATCTCCCGCCACGACGACGCCTGGGTCGTGCTCACAGGCTGCCTCCTTCTGCCGTCAGGATTCGGCTTCTACCGTCAGGATTCGGTCGGGTCGAGGACTTCGAGCATCGACCCCTGGACGAACCCGGCCCACTCGTAGGCCGCGCGCAAGTAGTCGTCTCGCTGCTCGTCTTCCTCGGGAGTGCCCTCTTCGCCGATGCCGACTCGCTCGGCGAGGATGAGGCGCAGGTCGGTGAGGAACGTCAGCCACCCCCACGCCTGCACCTGGTCGAGCTCGATCTCGACGAGGCGGTCGCCGCCCTCGACGTTCGTCGCGTCGCGCACCTGCTGCGCCGCCTGGCGCTTGCCGTCGACGAGGCTCTCGCGCGTGTACCGCGTGTAGTCGTGCGCGGCCTCCGCGTCATCGGGGTAGGCGTTGGGCAGCAACCGCCCGAGCGCGGGGTCGTCGTCGGTGCCGAGGAGCAGCACCGAGTCGACCTGGTCGGCGAGCTCCGAGAGCAGCATCGCCTCTTCGGCTTCGAGCACGAGCTTGATGCCGTCGCCGCTCCCGCGCCCGGCGACGATCACAGGCCGACCTTCGACACGGTCGCCTGCAGGCCGTACCCGTGCATGGCCTGCACGTGCCGCTCCATCGCCTCCCGGTTGCCTTCCGCGACGACGGCGCGGCCCTCGTGGTGCACGAGCAGCATGAGCCGTTCGGCCTCGTCGCGCGGGAACCCGAAGTAGCTCTGGAACACGTACGTGACGTAGGTCATGAGGTTGACGGGGTCGTCCCAGACGATGGCGCGCCACGAACCTTCGAGCAGGCGCGCGGTCTGCTCGTCGAGTTCGGTGCGTTCGAGGACGTCGGTCACCTGAACAGCCTGACACGGACGGGTGACCGTCGCTACCTGCGGGTCGACACCGTGACCGTGAACTTGGGGTCGCGGGCGAGCTGCCGCGTCGGACCGACGAGTCGTTCGAGCGCGGGCCGGTAGCGCAGGTGCGAGTTCCACACGGCGACGAGCCTGCCGCCCGGCGCGAGCGCGCGACCGGCGTCGGCGAAGAGGCGTTCGGCGAGCGCGGTCGTGACCGCGGGTCCCGCGTGGAAGGGCGGGTTGAGCACGACGAGGTCGACGGATGCCTCGGGCGCGAACTCGAGTCCGTCGGCGCGGAGCACCTCGACGCGGTCGCCGACGCCGTTGGCTGCGGCCGTCTCGCGCGCCGAGGCGGCGGCGGCTGCGGATTGGTCGGTCGCGACGATGCGCGCGCCCGGCAGGCGGCGGGCGAGTTCGACGGCGACGATGCCGGTGCCGCACGCGAGGTCGACGGCGGACGCGGGAGGTCCGGATGTCTCGAGCGCTCCGGATGTCTCGAGCGCGGCCTCGAGGTTCGCGAGCAGGAACCTCGTGCCGATGTCGACGGATGTCCCCGCGAACACCCCGCCGTGGGCGACGATCTCGATGCCGAGCCCCTCGTCGCGGCTCCGCCGCGGCCACGCGTCGCCCCCGTTCGCCGCTTCGCGGCGCGGGCCCGTCGCGATGAGCACCCGCGACTTCTGGCGCGCATGCGAGACATCCACCCGCTCGAACCACCTCAGCAGCACGTCGTTCATGGCGACCGTCATGTGCTTGAGCCGCCCGCCCGCGACGACGACCGCGTCGGGCGCGGCATGCTCGGCGATGAGTCGGGCCTGCTCGTCGAGCGCGTCGAGCGACCGAGGAAGCCGCAGCAGCACGAGCCGCGCTCCGGCGACCAGCGCAGGGTCGAGCGGGCCGACCTCCACGCGTTCGGCGAGGCCGAGCCGCTCGGCGTTCGCGACGATCGCGCGCTCACCGAGGAGCGCATCCTGGTGGGCGCGCACCGCGAGCCCGTGATCGGATGCCACGGCGAGCGCGAGGGCGCCGTGGGTGTCGCCGATCACGGCGACGGGCGACCCCTCGGTCAGCGCTACGAGTTGCCCGACCGCCTCGTCGAGGATCAGCCGATCCGCCGCATCGAACGCGCGCAGCCCGTCGGCCTCGATGTCGGGCCGGCGGCGGAGCGCGTCGAAGTCCATTCGGGCAGCGTACCGACCGCGCTCCCCGCGCACCTCGCACCGCCATCGCCCTCGCCCTCGCCCTCGCCCTCGCTCCGCGAGGGGACGCTTCGGCACGGTCGCCGACTCCCGACACCGTGCCGAAGCGTCCACTCGCATGACCCCCTGGAGGCATCCAGCCCGGTTTGCTACTCTCGCACCCGCATGCGTGACCGGAACCGAACTCCCCCGCGGGGCCGCCACGGAGCGCCGAAGACCGGCGCACCGGTCGCTCCGCGACCCCGCAGGCGCGCAGCCCGAGGCATCCGGAAGTCCGCGGCGTTCCTTGCGACCGCCGCCGTCTTCGGACTCGTCGCAACCCTCGCGATCGCGCCGAAACCCGCACCGTCCGAGGCGCAGTCCGCCTTCCAGCCCGCCTTCGCGGCCGACGCCGTGCAACGCGTCCACGTCGGCGCCGATGTGCAGGCACCGACCGTCTCGCAGGAGTCCTACGTCGCCGCGACCGGGCCCGAGACCCTCATCCAGGGCGGCACGAACCACGACTGGGCAAAGCTCGTGCTCGTCGACGGCGACTTCCCCGTCACCGACGAGAACGTCACCGTCATCCTGCGCTGGATGCGCCAGGAGAACGGCCCGCCCAACTGGTGGAACCGCAACAACCCGCTCAACAACGGCAACGGATCGGGCGGCGGATCGGGCCTCGGCAGCTACGACACGTTGCAGACCGGCGCGTTCTACGCCGCCGACAGCCTGCGCAAATACTCCTTCTACGACGCCATCGAAGCCGCCCTCGAACGCGGCGACGACGCGAACGCGACCGCCCAGGCGATCTGGGCCTCGCCGTGGGCCGGCAGCCACTACGGCAACGGCACCCACTGGTCGACGGCGCCCGTGCCCGTCGTCGAGGCGCCCGCCGACGCCTGGGGGCGCTGAGCGCTACCGGTTCGGCGCCTGGGGCTGCGCCGGTGCCTGGGGCTGCGCCGTTGCATGCAGCACGTGCGCCATCCATCGCGTCGAGAGTGCGCCGATGAGCACGTCGAACCCGACCGTGATGGCGAAGCCCACGACGAACATGGCGTTCCCGACGGCGAGCTTGGCGTCCTCCGCGACCAAGAACTGCGCGGTCTGCAGCGGAAGTCCGACGAGCACCGCGACCGGAATGTGGATGAGGAGCCCGACGCCGAGTCCTGACCAGAGCACCGTGTGCGGCCGCGCGACCCTGTGCCGCGCGAGCACGGCTGCGCCGCCGAACGCGACGCCGACGAGGAGCCCGGCCCCGAGCAGGAAGACGATGCCGAGGATGACGAGCGCGATCCACGCATCGGGCGTGCCCAGAGACGCGACCGCCGCGATCGGCGTGAACGCCACGACCGCGAGTCCGACGGCCGCTGCCGGGAGCGGGAACGAACCCGCGATCACCGCGCCCTTTCGTTGAAGCAGCAAATCGGCGGTCGGCGCCGCCGACGCGAGCGACTGCGGAATCGGCGTCGGGAACCCCGAGGTCGCGAACCCCGGGGTCGGGGACACCGGCTGCTGTGGGACGACCGGCGACGGCACGACCTGCTGCGGAACCGCCTGCGCACCGCCGACCGCACGCCGCCGCCCGCCAAACGCACCCCAGACGAACGCCCCGAGCCCCGCGCTGACGAGCGTCACGATGACGGTGAAGACGATGATCGCGACGGGGTTTCCGCCGAACGGCAGCGCCGTGTCACCGTCGACCGCTGAGTTCGGGCGAGCGACGGCCCAGATCACTCCGAGTGCGAGCCCGTTGACGACGAGTTGCACCGGGAATCCGACCGCGCTGCCGAGCCAGGTGACGGCGTGCGGCGCGGGTTGCCCCACCCTGCGCAGTGCCCGCGGGCCGGTGATGAGGCCCGCGACGAGCAAGGCCGCGCCGAGCACCGTCGGAACGAGCAGGGCCCACAGGTTGTCGATGAACCACGGGCTGCCGCCGGCGACCCCGACGAGCCCGAGGAACGCGGCTCCGACGGGGCCGCCGAGCACGAGCCCCACGAGCACGAAGAACCCGATCACCCCCAGCACGACGAGTGCCGGCATCGTGCCGACCGTGATGCCGACGACGATGAGTGGCAGCACCCACGCGCCGACGAGTGCGTCGGCGCGTGAAAAGCCGGCGCCGCGCGCGCCGAGGACTGTGCCGGCGACGGCGCCATCAGGTGCGATGCGATGCGGGGCGGGCGAAGTCACGGGCGATCCTCTCGGGCGGTGCACCGAAGTATGCCCGATGCGGCGGTCGCCGCGCTCACGGTCTCCACATAGCTCGGCGGGGCGACCGAGTGTCCGGACTCTGCGGCATCGCCCGCACTGTTGCTGCGTGTCGTGGACACTCGCCACGGAAGCGCGCGTCACCCGCGCTCGAGCGGCCTCCACACGACGACGGAGTTCTCGCGGCGCACGCGTGTGCCCGCCTTGATCGTGACGATGTCGCCGGCGGAGCCGGCCGCGAAGACACGTCGGCCCGGGCGGGCGAGCATCTCGTCGGCGAGGGCCTCTTCGAGCTCGCGCACCCGCTTCTTGAGCGCAGAGACCTCGTCTTCGAGGCCCAATACGCGGCGGATGCCCTCGAGGCTCACGCCCTCGGCCGAGAGCTGCTGGATCTCGCGCAGCTGCACGACGTCGCGCATCGAGTAGCGGCGGCTGCGGCCCGCCGTGCGGGTCGGCGAGACGAGCCCCAGCCGGTCGTACTGGCGCAGGGTCTGCGGGTGCATGCCCGCGAGCTCGGCCGCGACCGAGATGACGAACATCGGGCTCCGCTCGTCGAGCTCCACGGCGCTACTCCGACGCTTTCGCGAGCAGGTCGGCGCGCGGGTCCTCGTCGGGCAGATCGGCGACGAACGCCTCGAGCTTCTTCTTCGCGTCGGCCGAGAGGTGCGACGGCACCGCGATCTGCACGATCGCGAGGAGGTCGCCCGTTCCGCTCTTCGTCTCGACGCCGCGGCCCTTGACGCGGAGCACGCGCCCGCTCGGCGTGCCGGGGGCGACCTTGAGCTTCACGGGCTTGCCGCCCAAAGTCGGCACCTCGATCGTCGCGCCGAGCGCCGCCTCGGCGAACGTCACGGGCACGTTGACCCGCAGGTTCAGGCCGTCGCGCTCGAACACGGGGTGCTTCCGCACCTTGACCGTGAGGATGAGGTCGCCCGCCTCGCCGCCGTCGGGCGAGAGCTGCCCCTTGCCGCGGAGCTTGATCTTCTGCCCGTCGGAGACGCCCGCAGGGATGCGCACGGTGATGGGCTTGCCGTCGGAGGTCTGCAGGGTGACCTGCTCGCCACGGGTCGCGGTGATGAAGTCGAGCGTCGTCGTGGCCGTGACATCCCGACCCGGCGTCGGCCCGCCGAACCCCCGGTATCCGCCCGTCGACTGCCCGAACCGGCCGCTGCCGAAGAGCCCGCCGAGGAGGTCGTCGTAGTCGCCGCCGCCTTGCTGGAACGTGAAGCGCTGCCCGCCGCCGCCCTGGCCGAACATGCCGCCGAAGACATCCTCGAAGCCGCCCGCCCCGGCTCCGCCGGGCGCCGTGAACCGCGCGCCGCCGCCCATCGCGCGCACGGCGTCGTACTCCTTGCGCTGGTCGGCGTCGGAGAGCACCGAGTTGGCCTCGCTGATCTCCTTGAACTTCGCCTCGGCGGCAGCGTCGCCCGGGTTCTGGTCGGGGTGGTACTGCCGCGCGAGCTTGCGGTACGCCTTCTTGATGTCGGCGTCGGATGCGTCTTTGGAGACGCCGAGGGTCTGGTAGAAGTCCTTGTCGAACCAGTCCTGACTGGCCAATCGGCACCTCCTTTCTGAAGTCTCGGTGGTGCGTTCGTTTCAGTGAAGCAGAAGGGCCGGCCCCGAGGCATCCACGATATTGCGGATGCCTCGGGCCGGCCTCATGGGGTCACGCGGGCGTCTTGACGACGACCTTCGCGGCGCGCAGCTGGGTCGAGCCGAGCGCGTAGCCCGTCTCGACGACGTCTGCGACGGTGTCGACCTCGACGTCGGGCGAGGGCTGCTGGAAGATCGCCTCGTGCCGGTTCGGGTCGAACGGCTCGCCGACCTCGCCGAACGAGGTGAGGCCGAGCTTCTCGGCCGCCGCACGCAGCTTCGCCGCGATCGTCGCGAACGCCGTGTCGCCCTCGAGGTCGCCGTGCTTCTCGGCCCGGTCGAGGTCGTCGAGCACGGGCAGGAGCACCGACACGGCCTGGCCGACCGCGCGCTCGCGCTCGAGCTCGCGGTTCGCCTCGGTCCGCTTGCGATAGTTGGCGTACTCGGCCGTCACGCGCTTGAGGTCGGCGAGGTGCTCGTCGGTCGGATCCGCCACCTCGGCCTGCGCGGCGTTCAGGATGTCGTCGACCGTGAGCTCGGTGTCGTCGAGGAGCTCGGCGTCGTCAGCGCCTTCGGCGCCGGATGCCCCGGGGTCGGCCGCCGCGGCGGCCTCGCCCGAGACATCCGCGAGGCCTTCGCCCTCGTCGGGGGTCAGGTCTTCTTCGGAAGCCATCGTTACTTCTTCTCGTCCTCGTCGTCGACGACCTCGGCGTCGACCACGTCCTCGTCGGACGAGTCGTCGGAGGCCGTGCCCGACGCGTTCGCGTCTTCACCCGCCGCGGCCTCGGAGGCCTGCGACGACGCGTAGATCGCCTCGCCGAGCTTGGTCTGCGACTGCGAGAGCTTCTCGAACGCCGACTTCACCGCGTCGTCGTCGTCGCCCGCGAGCGCCGTCTTGAGCGCGTCGACATCGCCCTGGACCTCGTTCTTCACGTCGGCCGGGAGCTTGTCGTCGTTGTCCTTGATGAGCTTCTCGACCGAGTAGGCGAGCTGCTCGGCGCCGTTGCGCTGCTCGGCCGCCTCGCGACGCTTCTTGTCTTCGGCGGCGTGCTCCTCGGCCTCGCGCACCATGCGGTCGATGTCGTCCTTCGGGAGGCTCGAGCCGCCCGAGATCGTCATCGACTGCTCCTTGCCCGTGCCCTTGTCCTTCGCGGACACGTGCACGATGCCGTTGGCGTCGATGTCGAACGTGACCTCGACCTGCGGGATGCCGCGGGGCGCCGGCGCGATGCCCGTGAGCTCGAACGTGCCGAGCGGCTTGTTGTCGCGCGTGAACTCGCGCTCGCCCTGGAAGACCTGGATCGCGACCGACGGCTGGTTGTCGTCGGCGGTCGTGAAGGTCTCGCTGCGCTTGGTCGGGATGGCCGTATTGCGCTCGATGAGCTTCGTCATGATGCCGCCCTTGGTCTCGATGCCGAGGCTCAGGGGGGTGACGTCGATGAGGAGGACGTCCTTGCGCTCGCCCTTCAGAACGCCCGCCTGGAGGGCCGCGCCCACGGCGACGACCTCGTCGGGGTTGACGCCCTTGTTGGGCTCCTTGCCGGTCTCCTTCTTGATGAGGTCGGCGACCGCGGGCATGCGGGTCGAACCGCCGACGAGCACGACGTGCGCGATGTCGGCGAGCTTGACGCCCGCCTCCTTGATGACGTCTTCGAAGGGCTTCTTCGTGCGGTCGAGGAGGTCGCTCGTCATGTTCTCGAACTGGGCGCGCGTGAGCGTCTCGTCGAGGTTGGCGGGGCCGTTCTCGGTGAGCGAGAGGTAGGGGAGCTGGATGCTCGTCGACATGCTCGACGAAAGCTCCTTCTTCGCCTGCTCGGCCGCCTCCTTGAGGCGCTGCTGGGCGATCTTGTCGTTCGAGACGTCGACGCCCGTCGACTCCTTGAAGCGCTTGACGAGCCACTCGACGATGCGCTGGTCCCAGTCGTCGCCGCCGAGGCGGTTGTCGCCGGCCGTTGCGCGCACCTGGATGGTCGAGAAGTCGTCGTCCTTGCCGACCTCGAGGAGGGAGACGTCGAACGTGCCGCCGCCGAGGTCGAAGACGAGGATGAGCTCGTCCTCCTTGCCCTTGTCGAGGCCGTACGCGAGCGCTGCCGCGGTGGGCTCGTTGATGATGCGCAGGACGTTGAGGCCCGCGATCTCGCCGGCCTCCTTCGTGGCCTGGCGCTCTGCGTCGTTGAAGTAGGCGGGAACCGTGATGACGGCGTCGGTCACCGTGTCGCCGAGGTACTGCTCGGCGTCGCGCTTGAGCTTCTGGAGGATGCGCGCCGAGACCTCTTGCGGCGTGTACTTCTTGCCGTCGATCTCGGCGGTCTTCCAGTCGGTGCCCATGTGGCGCTTGACCGACGCGATGGTGCGGTCGACGTTCGTCACGGCCTGGCGCTTGGCGGTCTCACCGACGAGCACCTCGCCGTCCTTCGTGAATGCGACGACCGACGGGGTCGTGCGGAAGCCCTCGGCGTTCGCGATGACGACGGGCTCGCCGCCCTCGAGGACGCTGACGACCGAGTTCGTGGTGCCCAGGTCGATTCCAACTGCACGTGACATGTGTGTGTTTCTCCTTCGATGTCAGAGAAGAGCCGGCCGGATGCCCCGGGGCGGCGTTTCTCGGACTGGTGGCCCGGCGATGCCCGCCCGCGGCCGAAAGTCGATTCGTCGAGACTTGAGCCTCAACGGCTCAAGTGTTCCGCAGGGCTCGAAACGTGTCAAGTCGATTTCTGGAAACTTGAGCGCACTTGACTCAACTCTCAGATGTTGCTCAGCATTCCCGGGCATCCACGTCGCCGCCCCTGGCGCCACGCGGACGACGCTGAGAAGGGTTCGCAATAGTCGCGTAGCCTGAAGCGGATGTCCCGAGCCACCGCCCCCACGACGAGCCCGCGCGTGCGCAGGCCCGACGTGCTGCTCGGCATCGGCATCGCAGCGGTGCTCGCGCTCGTCGCGATCAGGCTGCTCGCGCCGCCCGAGACCGGCGACCTGCTCTCGGACGCCGCGCAGGACTTCGTCACCCTCTCGGCGAGCGTGCTCATCGAGAGCCTGCCGTTCGTCTTCCTCGGCATCCTGCTGTCGATCGGCGTGCAGCTCTTCCTCCCGGCCGACTTCCTGACCCGCAGGCTTCCGCGCAACGGCTTCGCGCGCCGCGCGCTCATCTCCCTTCTCGGCGTGCTGCTGCCGGTGTGCGAGTGCGGCAACGTGCCGCTCGCTCGCGGCCTCATCCAGCGCGGCCTGACGGTCGGGGAGTCGATGACGTTCCTGCTCGCGGCGCCGATCCTGAACCCCATCACGATCATCACGACGTATCAGGCCTTCGGGTGGAGCGACGGCATCCTCGTCTCGCGCATCGCCGGCGGTTTCGTCATCGCGAACCTCGTCGGGTGGGTCTTCAGCCGTCACCCGCAGCCGATGTCGCTCCTCACTCCGAGCTTCCAGGCGGCGTGCGAGCGCGAGCATTCGGATGTCTCGGCCAAGCCCCGCCGGGCGGCGCGCATGTTCGCCGAGGAGACGAGCGCCATGCTCCCGGCCCTCTTCGTGGGGTCGGCGATCGCGGGGTTCATCCAGGTCGCGGTCTCGCGCGAACTTCTCATCGAACTCGGTCAGAACCCCGTCGCGAGCGTGTTCGCGCTCATGCTGCTCGCGTTCGTCGTCGCGATCTGCTCGAACGTCGACGCGTTCTTCGTGCTGTCGTTCGGATCGACGTTCATGCCGGGTGCGATCGTCGCGTTCCTCGTCTTCGGGCCGATGATCGACGTCAAGATGCTCGCGCTCCTGCGAACGACGTTCACCGCCCGCACGCTCGTCGCGCTCACCGCGATCGTCGCGCTCGCGACCGCCGCGCTCGGGTTGGGGGTCAACCTTGTGGCCTAATCTCGTCGCCCGATGGAAGGGCGTCGCGCTGACCCTCGTGGGCGTCGTCGCGACCGTGTGGCTCGCCCTCACCGGGCAGCTCGGGCTCTACATCCACCCGCGCTACTTCGAGTTCACGGCGATCATGGCGGTCATCGGTGGCGTCTTCGCGCTCGCGGCGCTCGCGCTCGCACCGCGCGGGATCGACGACGCGCATGGGCACGGCGACGGGCACGTCGAGCATGAGCACGATCACGACCACGAGACGGATGCCTCGTCCGAGACATCCATCGCTCGCCGCACGCTCGGCGCGATCGCCGCCCTCGTGATCGTGGCCGCCTCGATCGTCGCGCTCCTCGTCTTCCCGCCAGCGACGCTCACCGCGCAGACGGCCGTGCAGCGCGACGTCGACCGCACGAGCGCCGACCTCGCGGGCGATGCGCCGAGCCTCACGGGCGCCGATCCGTCGACCTTCACGATCAAGGACTGGGCGCTCCTCATCCGCCAGGTCGACGATCCCGCAGCGTTCGACGGGCAGACGGCGACGCTCACGGGCTTCGTCGCTCCCGCACCGGGCGACCCCGACGACACGTTTTACGTCGCACGCTTCAAGGTGACGTGCTGCGCGGTCGACGCGCAGCCGATCGGCGTGCCCGTGCACCTGCCGGGCTGGAAGGACCGCTTCGTCGCCGACGACTGGGTCGACGCGACGGGCGGTTTCGCGCGCGACCCGTCGGGCGGCGACGGACTCGTGCTCGTGCCCGACTCGGTCGAGCCGACCGACGAGCCGGAGCAGCCGTATGTCTACTGACCCCGACGGCTGGGACGACGGTGGGGGCTGGGGCGATCCGCGCGAGCCGGTCGACCGGCGCGAGCGCGACGTGCTCCGCGCTACGCGCCGAACGCGCGGATCGGGCACGATGAGTCCCGATACGCCGACCGGGCCGCCGACCGACGTCCGCCGCTTCCGCATCGGGCTCGTCGCGACGATCGGCGTGCTCGCCGCGGCATCCGCAGCCCTCGGCTTCGCGAGCCTCGCGCAGGGACCGAAGCTCGTCGATGCCGCCGTCGACGTGCAACGCGTGACGGCGGTCGCGGGATCGCGCGTCGTGCTCCAACTCAACCAGCGTGTCGACCGCGTCGACGGCGAGGTGCACATCAGCCCCGACGAACCGGCCTCGCTCACGGTCGACGGCGATCGCCTCGTCGTCGAGTTCGCCCGCCCGCTCGCCTACGACGAAGACGTGACCGTCACGGTGGACGGCGTCGTCGGCGTCGCCCAGCCGGCCCCCTCGACGATCTCGTACGCGTTCACGACGGCCGACGAACCGATCTACACCCTCGTGCGCCGCAGCCCGTCGGGCGAACCCGACGTCATCCAGCGCTCGACCACGACCGAGCCCGAACCGACCGAGGTGCTCGACGCGCCGCGCCTGCAGTCCTTCGCGCACGCGGGCGACGTCGTGGTCGCCGTCGCGGTCGAGGACGACGACACGAACTCACTCCGCGTCGCGGGCATCGGCGACGACGTGCAGACCGTCGGGCTGCCCGAACCCGGGGTGGTCCGTGACATCGGCGGCTCCACGACGCATCCGCTCATCGCCTTCACGTTCACGGGCCGAGCCGTGCCGGGCGCGAGCGAGCCGACCTATCGCAACGCGCTCTTCACGCTCGACGTCTCGGGGCAGAACGCGGCGCCCGAACCCGTGCTCGGCGCCGACGGTGCCCCGCTCGAGGTCTCGAGTTGGATCTTCGTGCCCGGCACGACCTCGCTCGTCGTGCGCGACGTCGACGGCGCGCTCTTCGTCGTCGACGCCCTCGGGCTCGCGCCGCCCGCGCCGCTCGGAGCACACAGCGAGCTCCGAGGCATCCTGCCCGGAACGACGACCCTCGTCGTCGCCGACCCCGACCGCGGCACCCTCATCGACCTCGCAACCGGCGAAGGCAGCGACAACGTGCTGCCCCGCGCCGAGCTGCCCGACGAGGCGTACCCGGGCAAAGTGCGCCAGCTCGACGCCGACGGCACGCACGTGCTCGAAGTGCTCCTCACGGTCGACGACGGTGCCGGCGGGGTCGCGGCGCGCTCGCTCCTTGCCCGCGTCGACGCCGCCGGAACCGCCGTGCGCTACGCGACCGGCGACGGCAGCCGACTGCTCGACTGGTGCGTCTCGCCCAACGGGCGCCTCATGTCGGTCGAGACCGCCGCGGTCGGTTCACTGGCCGACGGCTACCCGCACGACCCGTCGCTCGTCGACCGGCTCACGACCGTCGTCGACCTCGCCGACGGCCGCGTCGTGCGCGTGCAGAACGGCGGCTCGTCGGACTGGTGCGGGTGAGGCCTTGCGCCCGATCAACCGCTCGCTTATCGTTTGTCAATATTACTGAGAAACGATAAGAGGAGCTCGGATGTCGGCCACTGAAACCGTAGAGCGCACCGCAGAGCGCACGGGCGTCCGGCGCCGGGCACTCCGCATCCAGCTGGGCAAAGGGCTCATCGGCGTGATCGCCGCATTCGCGATCCTGTTCGACGCGTTGGGCATCTTCTCGATTCTCACCGGCCTCTTCTTCATCAACGCGCTCGCCGGCGACTTCGAATCGCACCAGGCGCTCTCGAGCCTGCCGCAACTCCTCCAGGCCGACCTCCGCGAGGGCGCGACCGCAGACCTCACCGACCTGGGGTTCGGCGTCCGAGTGCTGTGCGCGCTGCCCACGTTCGTGCATCTGCTGACCGTGCTGTCCGCGACGATCCTCGTCACCCGGGCCATCCGGGAGATCGCGTCGGGCGACCCATTCACCTCGCGCGGTATTCGCGCGTGGGCCGGGCTCGGCGTCGTGCTCATCGTCGGAGGAGTACTCCAGGGCGTGCTCGACACCGTCGCCGTCAGAGTGCTCAGCACGCTCGCCCGAGCGATGTCATTCGGCGACGACGCCGGCGGCTGGCCGCTCGGCGGCGACTACTCGGCGGTCGGCATCGATTTCCCCGACTGGCCATGGATCTTCCTCGCGCTCGGCGTGGTCGCAGGCACGATCGCCGTCGCGTTCCGCGAGGGGGCCCGCTTGAAGTCGGAGGCCGACGGTGTCGTCTGACCCGACCGCGGCCGGCGAGCAAGACCACGACCATGACCATCGCATCGTCGTCCACCTCGCGGAGGTGCTCGAGCGACGCGGGATGACACTCACCGAGCTCTCCGAACGGATCGGCGTGACGCTCGCGAACCTTTCGATCCTGAAGACGGGCAAGGCCCGCGCGGTACGGTTCACGACGTTGACGGCGATCTGCGAGGCGCTCGACACGACGCCCGGAGAACTCTTCAGCTACGTAGCGAGCGACGACGTAACGAGCGACGACCTCAGCGCCAGGTCAGATGCCCGAGTGCCACGACATTGACGCGATCCCCGAGAGCCGGACCTCTCGCTGACGCATGTCCACCCACCTGCCTATCAAGAGACCGCCGCCTCCACGAGCGCGAGCAGCGGGCTCGGCACACGGTCGACCGGCAGCACGTCGACGAGCTGCTCGGCGAAGCGCAGCTTGCGGCCGGCCGTCGTGCCCGCGAAGCGGCGGAGTTGCGCCTCGACGGGCCGCTCGCGCTGCGCGGGCTGGTTCTGGAACTTCCGGAACAGGTCGAGCTCGCCCGTCGCGAGGAGCACCTCCTCGACGAGATCGGCGCCGACCGCTCGAATCAATTCGTCCTCCAGGTCGAGCACGCACGCGAAGAAGCCGAGCCGTTCGAGGACCTCGACCTCCGAGACGTCGTGCACGGGGCGTGCGAACACCTCGGCGCCGGGGAACCCGGCCTCGAGGAGCATCCGCACCACTGTCGGCAACTCGCCGACGTCGAAGAGACCGAGCACGCGGGGCAGCGGCGAGCCGGCCGGACCGCCGCGCAACCCGGCGAGCG
Organism: Agromyces protaetiae; assembly: GCF_004135405.1. Lineage (NCBI taxonomy): Bacteria > Bacillati > Actinomycetota > Actinomycetes > Micrococcales > Microbacteriaceae > Agromyces > Agromyces protaetiae. The sequence continues at coordinate 985,573 of NZ_CP035491.1, read as the reverse complement.
CGTGCCGCAGATTGGTCACGCCGTCCATCGACACGATCTCGACGCCTGCGGCGTGCAGCGGCCGCCCGAGCCGCACGTCGAGCGCCGCGAGCGCCCGCCGGTCGCTCACCCCTTCGACGAGGACGACCGTGCGCTCTGCGTCGGCAGGCGGCGGCATGCTCCGAACCTACCCGTAGACGCGGGGCCCCGCGCGGCGTAGCATCGCTGGAGCCTCGTGCGGCGTGAGCCCGAGGCATCCGGCATCGAGTGAAGGGAGCGAACGATGAACGCAGTCATTGTCGAGCGCTCAGCAGACACCCTTCACTTCGAGGCCGCACGCTAGACCCGCCCGCTCGGGCGCGCGGTGGCCTCCCCATCAGGAGACACCACACCGTGACATCCACACCCTTCGGCGTCGACGCGTTCGACGCCGCCTCCCTCATGTTCCAGACGCAGGAACCGACCGAGGGCCAACGCTGGTCGACGTGGCCGGCGACCATCCCCACCGAGCGCGGTCCGGAGCCGCGCCCCGACTGGGTCGTGACGAGCGCCGCCGCGATCGACACCGAACTCGGCGTCGTCAAGACCGGCAAAGAGGCCGACCTGCACCTCATCGAACGGGCCGTGCCCGGGACCGGCCCATCGGTCATCCTCGCCGCCAAACGCTACCGCGGCCCCGAGCAGAGCGACTTCCACCGCTCGGCGATCTACACCGAGGGCCGAGGCATCCGCCGCAGCCGTGACGTGCGCGCCGTCGAGAAGTCGACGACGTTCGGCCGTGCGGTCGCGCGCGTCGAGTGGGCGACCGCCGAGTTCGCGGCGCTCTCGCGGCTGTGGTCGCTCGGCGCGCCCGTGCCCTACCCCGTCCAGGTGCACGAGACCGAAGTGCTCATGGAGTTCATCGGCTCGGGTCGCGTCGCCGCGCCCCGGCTCGCGCAAGTGCGAGCGGATGCCTCGGAGCTCTACGACCTCTTCCGGCAGGTCGTCGAGTTCATGCGCCTGCTCGCCCGGGCAGGACTCACTCACGGCGACCTCTCGCCGTACAACCTGCTCGTGCACGAGGGGCGCGTCGTCGCGATCGACCTGCCGCAGGTCGTCGACCTCATCGCGAATCCGAGCGGGTTCGACCTCCTGCATCGCGATTGCGTCAACGTGTGCGCGTGGTTCACGCGGCAGCGGCTCGAGTGCGACGCCGAGGAGCTGTTCGGCGAGCTCGTGGGGGAGGTGGGGTTCTAACGGCGGATGTCCCGGGGCCGACGCCTCCGGCCGCCAGCAGCGATCACTGCGAACACGAGTCCCACCGCGACGAACGCGGTGCCGAGCATCGCGGGCACGGCCGGGTCGGCGCCCGTCGACGGGAGACAGCCGGGCCCGTCGGAGCACGGCGGCTCCGGCGGAGGGGCCGGCGCCGGGTTCACGGTGAGGAGCATGGGTTCACTCGCGACGTCGTCGAAGAACGCGCTCGATGCGACGAGCCGGAACCGGGTGCCCGATGCGGCGAGCGTGCCGTCGACGGTGAGGCTCTCGGCTGCGGCTCCGGGAAGGTCGGCCCACGTCGCACCGCCGTCGGTGCTCGACTGCCAACGGCTTCGCTGCCAGAATCCGTCGGCGGTCGCGCCGAACGTCGCCGTCTGCCCCTCCTCGACCGTGAGATCGCCGGTAGCCGTCACCACGGGCCGGGTGAAGACCAGCACCTGGTTGCTTCCGCCGCTCGTCGCGTAGAGGCGCTGCGCTGCACCGTCGCCCGAGGCGACCACTTCGACCGACTCGACGTTGTCGCCGATCTGGACGCGTTCGCCGACGGGCGGGACCGTCGCGTACGACAGGCCGATGATGCCGCCCGTGAGACAGGCGACGTACGCGCGCGAGCCGTCGGCCGTGCCATCGACCAGACGCGGTCCGCAATCGACGGGAACGATGTTGACCGTGCCGGACCCGTCGCCCGCGAACCCCGCGAGGGAGGTCGGGTCGCCCGAGTTGGCGCTCAGCACCCGGTCGACATCGGGCAGGTAGGCGATGCCCCACGGGAGGTCGCCGGTGACGGTGAACCCGCCGAGCGAGAGCGACCCGTCACCTGCGACGTCGACGGCCTGCACGCCTCCGGCGGGCGTCGGCGCGTACGAGGTGAAGTAGATGCTGGTGCCGTCGTCGCGGGCCGCGACCCCGCGCGAGCCGTTGGGCACGTCGATCGTGCGCGGCGGGGCGAGGGGGTCGGCCGTCGAGAACTGGTACTGCGGGTTGAACAGGGTCGCCGCGTAGACGTACTGACCGGCGGGGTCTTCGGCGAGATCGACGAACCCGCCGCCGCCCGTGATCACTTGCGGCGCCGGTGCACCGCCCGCGATGAGGTCGGCGGCCGAGTACACCCGCACCTCGCCCGGGTTGTAGAAGGACACCCACACTTGGGCGCCGTCGGGCGTCACCTCCACCGCAGTCGGGTTGAACGACGCCTCGGGGCCGAACGTGACGACATCCAGCTCGGCGAACGTGGTCGTGTCGTAGACGCGGAGATCGGCGTCGCCGCCATCGCCGCGCGAGATGACGAAGAGGTAGGCGCCGTCGGGACTGGCGTCGAGATCGATGGGGTATCGACCCGAGGGGATGGAGTCGTAGGTGAGGGCCGGGTCGGCTGCAGCGGGCTCGAGCGCGGCGAAGACGAGCGACGCCACCGCGAATCCCGCGACCACCAGGCCGCTGAGCAGGCGGAGCCGTCGCCTCGAACCGTCAGCCATCGACCCTCCCCGCGCACCGTTGATCACTCGATCGATCGTAGACGAGCTGCGCTCGGGTCTTCACCGGACGGTGACCCCCCGTTCATGTGACCCGTCGGGAGTTCCGCGCGCCGCCGCGCGCGAAGGAGTACAGTCTCCGCAGATCGCCGATGATCGACCGCCTGCCCGAGGCGGCGCGGACCGGCGGATGGCGCGGGCCCCGCGGCATCCGTCACCAGCCGTTCACCCGACCGAATGAGACTGACGACATGACCGCCGCTCCCCCTCCCCCCACCGCCGACAGCGGAGCCATCCGCATCATGGGCCTCGACCTGCAGGGCGACCGCAAGGTGCCCCGCAAGCAGGTCTTCTCGTGGGCGCTGTGGGACTGGGCGACGCAGCCGTTCAACTCGGTCATCCTGACCTTCGTCTTCACGGCGCTCTATCTCACGAGCGACAGCTTCCTCTCGCCGGCGGTCGCGGCTCTGCCCGAAGGCGATCCCGCGAAGGACGCCGGGCTCGCCGATCTCGCGAGCGGGCTCGGCTGGGCCGTCACGATCGCGGGCATCCTGATCGCGATCCTCGCGCCGGTGCTCGGACAGCGGGCGGATGTCACGGGGCGCCGCAAGCTGTGGCTGGGCGGCTCGACGCTCCTGCTCGTCCTCTCGATGTTCGGGCTCTTCTTCGTGCAGGCCGATCCCGCCTACTTCGTGCTCGGTGTCGGCCTCATCGCAGCGGGCAGCGTGTTCAGCGAGATCGCGGGCGTCAACTACAACGCCATGCTCGTGCAGGTGTCGACGCCGAAGACGGTCGGCAAGGTCTCGGGTCTCGGCTGGGGTCTCGGCTACATCGGCGGCATCGTCGCGCTCGTCCTCGTCGTCGTCGCGACGGCGTTCGACTGGTGGGGCATGCCGACCGACGACGGCCTCGCCTATCGCGTGATCGCCGTCGGCTGCGCCGTCTGGGCGATCGTGTTCGCGTGGCCGATCTTCGCGTTCGTGCCCGAGGCGCCGCCCGCCGCACACCGTGAGAAGGTGCCGTTCTTCAAGAGCTACGTCGTGCTCTTCCGCGACATCGTGGGCCTCTGGAAGAACTCGCGCCCGACGTTCTGGTTCCTCCTCGCGAGTGCGGTGTTCCGCGACGGCCTCGCGGGCGTGTTCACGTTCGGTGCGGTGCTCGCGGCGGTCGCGTTCCGCTTCACGTCGAACGAGGTGCTCATCTTCGGCATCGCGGCGAACCTCGTGGCGGGCCTGTCGACGATCCTCGCGGGGCTCTTCGACGACAGGTTCGGCGCCCGCGCGGTCATCATCACGGCGCTCACGGGCCTCGTGGTGGCGGCGCTCGCGGTCTTCTTCCTCCACGACTTCGGCAAGCCCGTGTTCTGGGTGTTCGGCCTCATCCTGTGCCTCTTCGTCGGGCCGGCGCAGGCGGCGTCGCGGTCGTTCCTCGCGCGCGTCACTCCGGCCGGCAAGGAGAGCGAGATCTTCGGCCTCTACGCGACGACGGGTCGTGCGGCGAGCTTCCTCTCGCCGCTCCTCTGGGCGGCGTTCATCGGCATCGCGGGCGCGACGTACTGGGGCATCCTCGGCATCGTCATCGTGCTCGCGGCCGGTCTCGTGCTCATGCTCTTCGTGAAGGTGCCGGCGGCGAACGAGCCTGCGAAGGCGACCTCGTCGGCCGCCGCCGAGTAGGGCCACAATGGGGGCATGAGCGCCCCCGTCCTCCTCGCGGTCTCCCACGGCACGTCGTCGCCCGACGGTCAGGCCGCCGTGCAGGCCCTCGTCGACGCGGCGGCGGCAGCGTTGCAGGGTGTCGTCGTGCAGCTCGGGCACGTCGACGTGCAAGAGCCGGATGTCGCGGCATCGCTCGCCGCGCTCCCCCACGGGTCGCGCGTGGTCGTCGTACCCCTGCTGCTCTCGGCGGGGTACCACGTGCACGTCGATCTGCGAAAGGCGACGGCCGACCATCCCGAGGTGCATCTCGCGCCCGCACTCGGCCCCGATGCGCGTCTCGCGCGCGTACTCGCGGGGCGTCTCGAAGATGCCGGGGCGGATGACTCCCCCCACGGCTCGGATGCGATCGTGCTCGCCGTGGCGGGCTCGTCCGACGACCGCGCGAACGACGACTGCCGTGCGCAGGCGAAGCTATTGGCCGACGAGTTGGGCGTCGACGTGACGATCGGGTTCCTCGCGGCGGCGGAGCCGCGGCTCGCGACGGCCGTGGCGGCGGCGCGTACCGGCGACGGCGGCGCGACTCGGGTCATCGTCTCGAGCTACCTCATGGCGCCGGGCTACTTCCACGACCTCGTGGAGCGCGCGGGTGCCGACGTCGTGACGCGTCCGCTGCTCGACGCGCAGCACGGCATGGCCGAGGCACCGGCCCCCGAGCTCGTCGATCTCGTCGTGCAGCGGTACCTCGACGCCCTCGACGGACCCGTCTCGTCATCTCTGTGACGCCATGCGTCATCCGCGTGTGACGCCGTGTGACCCGCCGTTTCGGCCCGCGTCGCGCGTCGTGACGAGCGCGCCTCGACTCCCCTAGGTTCGGTCGCGCGGCGGTCGGCGTCGCGTCCGGGGGCCCGCCTCCCGCGAACCACGAGGGAGGGTCGGGATGACACTCAGCGACACCGAGGCGCCCACGCCCGCCGAGCGGGCGCGCCCCGAGGCATCCGCTCACACCGCCGCGACCGCGGGGAACCGCGTGCGCCCCGCGCGCCCGTCCGCGAAACCCAATGGCCAATGGAAGGTCGACGGCACCGAACCTCTCAACGCCAACGAGGCGTGGAAGCAGGAGGACGGCGGCCTCGAAGTGCGCGAGCGCATCGAGAATATCTACGCCAAGGGCGGCTTCCAGAGCATCGACCCGACCGACCTGCACGGCCGCTTCCGCTGGTGGGGCCTCTACACGCAGCGCAAGCCCGGCATCGACGGCGGCAAGACCGCGACCCTCGAACCGCACGAGCTCGAAGACGAGTACTTCATGCTGCGCGTCCGCATCGACGGCGGCCAGCTGACGACCGAGCAATTGCGCGTCATCGGCGGCATCTCGCGCGAGTTCGCGCGCGACACGGCCGACCTCACCGACCGCCAGAACATCCAGCTGCACTGGGTGCGGGTCGAGGACATGCCCGAGATCTGGCGGCGCCTCGAGGGCGTCGGCCTCGGCACGACAGAGGCGTGCGGCGACGTGCCCCGAGTCATCCTCGGCTCGCCCGTCGCGGGCATCGCGGCCGACGAGCTCCTCGACCCGACGCCGCAGATCGACGAGATCCAGCAGCGCTACATCGGCGACCCCGAGTTCGCGAACCTGCCGCGCAAGTTCAAGAGCGCGATCACGGGCCACCCGAGCCAAGACGTCGTGCACGAGATCAACGACGTCGCGTTCGTCGCCGTCGAGCACCCCGAACTCGGCATCGGCTACGACCTCTGGGTCGGCGGCGGGCTCTCGACGGCCGCGCACCTCGCCGTGCGCACGGGCACATTCGTCGCACCCGAGCGCGTCGCCGAGGTGTGGGAGGGGGTCATCTCGATCTTCCGCGACTACGGCTACCGGCGCCTCCGCAACCGCGCGCGCCTCAAGTACCTCGTCGCCGACTGGGGCGCCGAGAAGTTCCGCGACATCCTCGAGACCGAGTACCTCGGCGACCGCCTGCCCGACGGGCCGCCTGCGCCGAAGCCGCTCACGCAGGGCGACCACGTCGGCGTCCACCGCCAGAAGGACGGTCGGGCGTACATCGGCGTCACGCCCATCGTCGGCCGCATCTCGGGCACGCTGTTGCTCCAACTCGCCGACCTGCTCGAACGCCGCGGGTCGCAACGCCTGCGCACGACGCCGCACCAGAAGCTCGTGCTGCTCGACCTGCCGGCCGACGAGGTCGAAGAGGTCGTCGCCGAGCTCGACGAGCTTGGGCTGCAGGCCCGGCCGTCGCTCATCCGCCGTGGCACGATCGCGTGCACGGGCATCGAGTTCTGCAAGCTCGCGATCGTCGAGACCAAGCAGACGGCGACGAAGGCCGTCATCGCCCTCGAAGAGCGGCTCGCGGGCATCGACCTGCCGCACCCGATCTCGCTGCACGTCAACGGTTGCCCCAACTCGTGCGCGCGCATCCAGACGGCCGACATCGGGCTCAAGGGCCAGCTGCTGCCCGACGGCGACGGCGGACAGACGCCCGGGTTCCAGGTCCACCTCGGCGGCGGCCTCGCCTCGAAGGACCGCGAAGAGGCGGGCACGGGCCGCACGGTGCGCGGGCTAAAGGTGACCGCGACAGGCCTCGCCGACTACGTCGAGCGGGTCGTGCTGCGCTACCTCGACGAGCGCGACACCGAGGCATCCGAGACGTTCGCCGAGTGGGCGCACCGCGCCGAAGAGGAGGCGCTGCAATGAGCGTCGCCCTCGCCCCGCGTGCGACCGCGAAGCGGTCGCACGACGAGCTACGCGCCCTCGCCGAGCGCGGCGCCGCCGAGCTCTCGAGCCTCGCCACGGGCGAAGCATCCGCCGAGGCCGTCGTCGCGTGGGTCGCGGCGAACTTCGAGACGGATGCCGCGGCCGTCGCCTGCTCGATGGCCGACGCCGTGCTCCCGCACGTGGTCGCGGCGGCGCTCCCCGGTGTCGACGTGCTCTTCCTCGACACGGGCTACCACTTCACCGAGACGCACGTGACACGCGACGAGGTCGCCCGCGCGCTCGACGTGCGCATCGTCGACGTACTGCCCGAGCAGACCGTCGCTCAGCAAGACGCCGAGTTCGGCGCCGAGCTGTTCTCGCGCGACCCGGGCCTCTGCTGCGCGCGCCGGAAGGTCGAGCCGCTGCAAGACGCGCTCGCGGGCTACGAGGTGTGGTTCACGGGCGTCCGCCGCGAAGAGGCGCCGACGCGAACCAACACTCCGCTCGTCGTGTGGGACGACCGCAACGGCCTCGTGAAGGTCAACCCGCTCGCGGCGTGGTCGTTCGAAGACCTGCTCGACTACGCGGGCGAGCACCGTGTGCCCGTGAACCTCCTCATGTCGCACGGGTACCCGTCGATCGGGTGCGAGCCGTGCACGAAGCCCGTCGGCGAGGGCGAAGACCCGCGATCGGGCCGCTGGGCCGGACTCGCGAAGACCGAATGCGGGCTGCACCTGTGAGCGGGGAACGCACCGCCGCGCTCGCCCAGTGCGGCGCGCTCGACGCCCTCGACGTGCTCGAGGCCGAATCGATCCACATCATCCGCGAGGTCGTCGCCGAGTTCGAGCGCCCCGTGCTGCTCTTCTCGGGCGGCAAGGACTCGGTCGTCGTGCTCCACCTCGCGGCGAAGGCGTTCTGGCCCGGCAAGGTGCCCTTCCCCGTGCTGCACGTCGACACGGGCCACAACTTCCCCGAGGTGCTCGCCTTCCGCGACGACACCGTCGCACGCCTGGGCCTCCGTCTCGAGGTCGCCTCGGTGCAGGACTACCTCGACGACGGCCGGCTCCAGGAGCGCCCCGACGGCACCCGCAACCCCCTGCAGACCCTCCCGCTCCTCGACGCGATCGCCGCGGGCCGCCACGACGCCGTCTTCGGCGGTGCCCGCCGCGACGAAGACAAAGCACGCGCGAAGGAGCGCATCATCTCGCTCCGCGACGAGTTCGGCCAGTGGGACCCGCGCAACCAGCGACCCGAGCTCTGGAGCCTCTACAACGGCCGCCACACGCCCGGCCAGCACGTGCGCGCCTTCCCCATCTCGAACTGGACCGAGCTCGACGTGTGGCGCTACATCGAGCGCGAGGGCATCGAGCTTCCCCCGCTCTACTACGCGCACGAGCGCGAGGTGTTCCGCCGCGACGGCATGTGGCGCGCGGTCGGCGAGGTGTCGCAACCGCTTCAGTCGGAGACCGTCGAGCGCCGCGTCGTGCGGTACCGCACGGTCGGCGACATGAGCTGCACGGGCGCCGTCGAGTCCGAGGCATCCGATGTCACCGCCGTCGTCGCCGAGGTCGCCCGCACGACCGTCACCGAACGCGGCGCGACGCGCGCCGACGACCGGCTGAGCGAAGCAGCGATGGAAGACCGCAAGAAGGACGGGTACTTCTGATGACGGATGTCTCCACGAGCGCGCCGCGCGTCGCGACGGGTGTCGGCGGCTCGACCCTCTTCCGGTTCGCGACCGCAGGCTCGGTCGACGACGGCAAGTCGACCCTCGTCGGGCGGCTCCTGCACGACTCGAAGGCGATCCTCGCCGACCAGCTCGAACAGGTCGCCCGCACGTCGAGCGAGCGCGGCTTCGGGCAGGGCACCGGGTTCGACTTCGCCCTCTTGACTGACGGCCTCCGCGCGGAGCGCGAGCAGGGCATCACGATCGATGTGGCCTACCGGTACTTCTCGACGGGCGTGCGCAGCTTCATCCTCGCCGACTGCCCCGGCCACGTGCAGTACACGCGCAACATGGTCACAGGGGCGACCACGGCCGACGCCGTCGTCGTGCTCATCGACGGCCGCAAGGGCGTTCTCGAGCAGACCCGCCGCCATCTCGCGGTCGTCGCGCTCCTGCGCGTGCCGCACGTCATCGTCGCGGTCAACAAGATCGACCTGCTCGGCTACGACGAGCAGGTGTTCGCGGATGTCTCGGGGCAAGTGCGCGAGGTCGCCGCGGGCCTCGGCCTCGTCGACGTGCACGTGCTGCCGGTGTCGGCGCTCGAAGGCGACAACGTCGTCGACCGCTCGCCGAACACCCCCTGGTACGACGGGCCCGCGCTCCTCGAACTGCTCGAAGCGCTGCCCGCGCACGACGAGCTCGAGACCGAGTTCGACGCGTTCCGGCTGCCCGTGCAGCTCGTCATCCGTCCGCAGGGCGGGCTCACGCCCGAGCTTTCGGCCGACCCCGAGGCATCCGAGTCGTTCCGCGACTACCGCGCCTTCGCGGGCCGCGTCGCGAGCGGACGTGTGCGCGTCGGCGACCGGGTCGCCGTGTTCCCGTCGGGCATCGAGACGACCGTCGCTGGGATCGACGTGGCTGGGACATCCGTCGATGAGGCGAGCGCACCGCAATCGATCTCGCTACGCCTCGCCGACGAGGTCGACGCCGCTCGCGGCGCCGTCATCGGCGGCGCCGGCACCCTCCCGGCCGGCCGCCGCGAGATCGACGCCGAACTCTTCCAGCTCGACGGGCGCCCGCTCACCGCCGGCGCACGCGTGCTCGTCAAGCACGGCACGCACACCGTGCAGGCGATCGTCGCGTCGATCGACTCGCGCCGCGACCTCGACACCCTCGCCGACGAGCCCGCGACCCTGCTCGAGACGAACGACATCGGCCGGGCCACCCTGAAACTCGCGGCAGACCTGCCGCTCGAACCGTACGAGGCGAACCGGCACGCCGGCTCGTTCCTCGTCATCCATCCCGCCGACGGCGCCACGCTGGCGGCCGGGATCACCCCCGGCTGAGACATCCGTCGACGCCCGGGCGCACCACCGCTCCACCCTCACCATTCGAATCAAAGGAGGCGACAACCGTGAACATCCGCACCAAGAACACCCGCACCATCCGTACCGCGACGACGATCACCGCTCTGGGGATTGCAGCCATGATGCTCGCAGGCTGCGCCTCCGCTGGGGCCGCCGAGCCGCCCGCGACCGACGCCGCAACTGACGCGACTGCGGGTCTCTCGGTCGACGAGATCCACCTCGGCTACTTCGCGAACGTCACCCACGCGCCCGCACTCGTCGGCATCGAGGAGGGCCTCTTCCAAGAGGCGCTCGGTGACGACGTCACGATCACGACGCAGGTCTTCCCCGCGGGCCCGCCCGCCATCGAGGCGCTCACCGCCGGGGCGATCGACGCGACGTTCGTGGGGCCGAACCCCGCGATCAACACGTTCATCCAGTCGGCCGGGGCCTCCGCCCGCGTCGTCGCGGGAGCCGCGACCGGCGGCGCTGCGCTCGTCGTGCGCGACGGCATCGACAAGCCTGCAGACCTCAAGGGCACCTCGCTCGCGACCCCACAGCTCGGCGGCACGCAAGACGTCGCGCTGCGCAACTGGCTCACCGAACAGGGGCTGAAGAACGACACCTCGGGCGGCGGCGACGTGCATGTCACGCCGACCGAGAACGCGCAGACGCTCACGCTCTTCCAGCAGGGCGACCTCGACGGCGCGTGGCTGCCCGAGCCGTGGGTGTCGCGGCTCATCATCGACGGCGGCGCGCACGTGCTCGTCGACGAGACCGACCTCTGGGAGGACGGCAAGTTCCCGACCACGGTGCTCCTCGTCCGCAAGGACTTCCTCGATGAACACCCCGACGCCGTCGAAGCGCTCGTTGCGGGCAACCTCGCGGCGATCAAGTGGATCGACGACAACCCCGAAGAGGCCCCCGAGGTCATCAACGGCGCGATCGAGAAGGAGACCGGCAAGGCGCTCGCGCCCGAGGTGATCACGCGCGCGCTCGACAACGTGACCTTCACGGCCGACCCGGCCGCGGGCACGTTCAAGACGCTCGTCGACCACGGCATCACGGCCGGCGTGCAGAAGGAGGGCTCGATCAAGGGCCTCTTCGACCTGCGCATCCTCAACAAGCTCCTGGAGGCCGACGGCGGCACGCCCGTCTCGGCCGGCAAGCTCGGCGAGGACTGACCGTCGTGACCGACGACCGTTCCACTGCGCCCGGGTCCGCTTCGGCGGGCCCGGGCGCGGGCGCGCCTGCGTCCGGCGTCTCCGCCGATCGTCTCGGCCCGAGCTTCGACGGGAACACACCGCTCCGGGTGCCCGGCCCGCCCGTCGCGCCCGCCGTCAGCATCCGCTCGGTGTCGAAGCGCTTCGGCGCGGGGCCGCTCGTGCTCGACGGCATCGACCTCGACATCGCTCCCGGTGAGTTCGTCTGCCTCCTCGGTGCGTCAGGCTGCGGCAAGTCGACGCTGCTGAACCTCATCGCGGGTCTCGACCGGCCGACGTCGGGCACGATCGACACGCCCGCCGAAGGCTCGGCCGTCATGTTCCAGGAGTCGGCGCTCATGCCGTGGCTGAGCGCCAAACGCAACGTCGAGCTCGCACTGCGCCTCCGCGGCGTGCCCCGGCGCGAGCGCGGCGAGCTGGCCCTCGCCCTCCTCGACACGGTGAACCTCGCGGATGCCTCGGAGAAGCGGCCGCACGAACTGTCGGGCGGCATGCGTCAGCGCGTCGCGCTCGCGCGCGCCCTCGCACAAGACCGGCCCGTGCTGCTCATGGACGAACCGTTCGCGGCCCTCGACGCCATCACCCGCGACCTCCTCCACGAAGAGCTCGAGCGCGTGTGGAAGGCGACGGGACGCACGATCGTCTTCGTCACCCACAACGTCCGCGAGGCCGCCCGCCTCGGCCAACGCGTCGTCCTGCTCTCGAGCCGACCCGGACGGGTCGCGGGCGAGTGGCGCATCGACACGACCGGTCGGCGCATCGAGTCGCCCGAGGTCGCCGCCCTCTCGGTCGAGATCACCGAGAAGCTGCGCAAGGAGATCCGCCGCAATGCCGCGTAGAGACGTGCTCCACGAACCCACGATCACCGAAGCGGTCGAGCGCGTGCGCGCGGCCGAGACATCCGTCGCCGTTCCGAGCGCTCCCGTCGCGCCGACGCGGTCGACGAATGCCGCAGACGAGCTCCGCACGCTGTCGGCCGGTCTCGACCGGCTGCAGACCGACGGCGAACGCCGGCAGAGCCCCTGGCGCGTGTTCACGACGAGCGTGCTCCCGCCCATCCTCTTCGTCGTCGTGCTCATCGCGATCTGGCAGGCGTACGTCGTCATCGCCCAGCCGCGCCCCGACATCGTGCCGAGTCCGCTGCAGGTCGTCGGCGCGTTCGGCGACGCGTGGGAGGCGGGCCGTCTGCAACTCGCCGTCGCGACGAGCCTCGAGCGCGGCGTGCTGGGCTTCCTCATCGCGATCGCCGTCGGCACGCCGCTCGGTCTGCTGCTCGCGGAGTCGCGCGCGGTGCGCCGTGCCGTCGGCCCCATCGTGTCGGGTCTGCAGGTGCTCCCGTCGGTCGCGTGGGTTCCGGCCGCGATCATCTGGTTCGGGCTGTCGGATGCCACGGTGTACTTCGTCGTCCTGATGGGCGCGATCCCGTCGATCGTGAACGGCCTCGTGTCGGGCGTCGACCAGGTGCCGCCGCAGCTCCGCCGGGTCGGCAAGGTGCTCGGCGCGAAGCCGTGGCAGCTCGCGACGAGCGTCGTGCTGCCCGCCGCCCTGCCCGGCTACCTCGCGGGGCTCAAGCAGGGCTGGGCGTTCTCGTGGCGCTCGCTCATGGCCGCCGAGATCATCGCGACGGGCGGCACGATCGGATTCGGCCTCGGCTCGATGCTCGATCAGAGCCGTGAGCTCGCCGACCTCGCGGGCGTCATCGCGACGATCCTGCTCATCCTCACGATCGGCATCCTCATCGAACTGCTGTTCTTCGGCCCCATCGAACGCCGGATGCTCCGCCGCCGCGGCCTGCTCCAGGCGGTGCCGCGATGAGCGGGCCGAGTCGGCCGGCGGGCCGGGTCATCCTCGTCGGCGCGGGCCCGGGCGACCCAGGGCTGCTGACCGTGCGGGGCCTGCGGGCGATCGAGGCGGCCGACGTCATCGTGGCCGACCGGCTCGGCGCCCGCTCGGTGCTCGACGGCCTCGCGGCCGAACGCGCTGCGGCGGGCGACCCGGCGCTCCGCGCCGAGATCGTCGACGTCGGCAAGCTCCCGGGCCACCACGCCGTGCCGCAAGACGCGATCAACGACCTGCTCGTGCAGCTCGCGCGGCAAGGCAAGCGCGTCGTTCGCCTGAAGGGCGGCGACCCCTACATCTTCGGCCGCGGCGGCGAAGAGCTCGCGTTCTGCCAGGCCGCGGGCGTCGAGGTCGAGGTCGTTCCTGGCATCACGAGCGCCGTGTCGGTGCCCGCGATCGCCGGCATCCCGCTCACCCATCGCGGCCTCGCGACGGCGTTCACGGTCGCGACCGGACACGACCAGATCGCCGACCTCGGGGGCGGCCGCGACCACACCGTCGTGCTCCTCATGGGCATCGGCACCCTCGCGAACTCGGCGATCACCCTCGCCCGCGGCGAACGTGGGGGCGAATGTCCAGTCGCGATCGTCGAAGATGGGTATGGGCCCGCGCAGCGGGTCACGATCGGAACGCTCGACACGATCGCCTCGCAGGCGGCGCGCCGAGGCATCCGTTCACCTGCCGTCGTCGTCGTCGGCGACGTCGTCACCTTGAGCCCGTATGCGCCCGAGGCGCTGTCCACACCCGTTCGAAAGGCAACCGAGCTGTGACCCTGAACCTCCGAGTCGCGATCGTCGGCGCCGGCCCCGCCGGCATCTACGCGGGCAACATCCTGAACAACGCCGTCACCGAGCAGGGCGGCGAAGTCGCAATCGACCTGTACGAGTCGCTGCCCGCGCCGTACGGACTCATCCGCTACGGCGTCGCGCCCGACCACCCCCGCATCAAGGGCATCGTCAACTCGCTGCACGAGATGCTCGACGCGGGGTTCATCCGCCTCATCGCGAACGTCGAGATCGGCCGCGACCTCTCGATCGACGAACTCCACGAGCACTACGACGCCGTCATCCTCGCGACCGGCGCGATCCGCGACGCGGCCCTCGACATCCCCGGTATCGAGCTCGACGGTTCGTACGGCGCGGCCGACTTCGTGAGCTGGTTCGACGGACACCCGGATGTCCCGCGCACCTGGCCGCTCGAAGCGGAATCGGTCGCCGTGCTCGGCAACGGCAACGTCGCGCTCGACATCTCGCGCATCCTGGCGAAGCACGCGGTCGACCTGCGATCGACGGATGTCCCGGCCAACGTCTACGAAGGGCTCGCGGCGTCGCCCGTGACCGACGTGCACGTGTTCGGCCGCCGCGGACCCGCCGAGGTGAAGTTCACGCCCATCGAACTCCGTGAGCTCGGCGAGGTGCCGAACGTCGACATCGTCGTCGCCGACGAGGACTTCGCGCACGTCGACCCGGCGCAGGCGCCGAACAACCAGGTCAAGATCATGCTCCGCACCATGGAGTCGTGGCGCACGCGTCCCTCCACGGGCGCGAGCCGCCGCCTGCACCTGCACTTCTACCACCAGCCCGTCGAGGTGCTCGGCGAAGACGGCAAGGTCGCGGGCATCCGTTTCGAGCGCACGACGCCGCTTCTCGGCGAAGACGGCGTGCCGACGGGCGGCGTCGTCGGCACCGGCGAGTTCCGCGACTACGACGTGCAGGCCGTGTACCGAGCCGTCGGCTACTTCGGCTCGCCCCTCGCGGGCGCGCCGTTCGACGCCGCACGCGGCGTGGTCTCGAACGAGGCCGGCCGCGTGATCGACGAAGACGGCTCGCCGATCCATGGCCTCTATGCGACCGGCTGGATCAAGCGCGGCCCCGTCGGCCTCATCGGCCACACGAAGTCCGACGCCATGGAGACGATCGAGCACCTCGTGGCGGACGCGACGGCCGGCGCCCTTTCGGCTCCCGTCGTCGACGACCCCGACGCTGTGCTCGCCCTCCTCGGCGAGCGCGAGGTCGAGTACACGACCTGGGACGGCTGGCTCGCCCTCGACGCGCACGAGCGCGCCCTCGGCGAGGCCGACGAGTTCCCGCGCGAGCGCGTCAAGGTCGTGCCGCGCGACGAGCAGGTCGCGCACTCACGGTCGGGCGCGCTCGCGGGCTGACGCCACCGTCCGCTGATGCCGGGCTCCGTCGGGGCTCGGCATCAGCCGTTTCGGCGCCGGCTCGATGACGAACTCAGGAACAATCCGGCGACACGCCACTGCGACAAGCGTCGCCGCGGCGAGTCGCCGGTTCCTTCCTGAAAACGTGTCGGCCCGCGAGCCGGGGTGACGGACTCACGGGCCGACGACGGCCCTCATGCGGAGGGCCCCGCAGCCGGATGCCTCGCGCCTACGTGTGCGCGAGCTCCACGGGCACCGGCTTGGGCTCGAACCCTGCCGCAGCCACGCGCTCTGGGTCGTGCCGGAGGCACGAGACGCTGCGCCGCGGGTCGTCGCCCGGGACATCCGGTGCCGTGAGCTCGGGCGTGACCGACGTGCACGCGTCCCACGCGAACGCGCAGCGGTCACGGAACGGGCAGCCGCCGCCGAGCTTCGACAGGTCGGGCGGCGAGCCCGGGATGCCCGTGAGCTCGCGGCGCGCGCCGCGGAGCGGCGGGAACGAGTGGAGCAGCGCCGACGAGTACGGGTGGCGTGGGCGGTGGTAGACGTCGAGCGATGCGGCATCCTCGACGATCTCGCCCGCGTACATGATCGCGATACGGTCGGCGATCTCGATGAGCAGGGACACGTCGTGCGTGATGAAGATGACCGAGAACCCGAGGCGTTCACGCAGCTCGGCGATCTGCTCGACGATCTGCCGCTGCATGACGACATCGAGCGCCGTCGTCGGCTCGTCCATGATGAGCACCTGCGGGTCGAGGGCGAGCGCCATCGCGATCATGACACGCTGACGCATGCCGCCCGATAGCTGGTGGGGGAAGTCACGCAGTCGGTCGGGCGAGATGCCGACGAGCTCCAGCAGCTCGGCGGCACGCTCGAGCGCCTCCTTCTTCGACACCTCGGGCCGGTGCGCGCGGATGCCGTCGGCGATCTGCGCGCCGATGCGGAACACGGGGTTGAGCGAGTTCATCGCACCCTGGAAGACGATCGCGAGATCCTCCCACCGCGACGCGCGGAGCGCGCGGTCGTCGAGCGAGAGCAGGTCGGTCTTCGTGCCGTCGCGGTCGGTGAAGAGCACCTCGCCGCCCGTGATGAGACCCGGCGGGGGCAGCAGCCGTGTCGCCGCGTACGCGAGCGTCGACTTGCCGCAGCCCGACTCGCCCGCAAGCCCCAGCACCTCGCCGCGACCGAGGGTCAGCGACACCTCGCGCAGCACGTGCACGGCGTTGCGGTCGAAGCCGTAGTCGACCGACAGGTTCTTGATCTCGAGCACGGGGTCGACGACCGCGGACGGCGTGTGCGCACCCTGGGGGCTGAGGAGCGTCATGCGCGCGTTCCCTTCGTGACATCCGGGGCTGAGGCGGCGCGCTTCGCGAGCGCGACCGCCGAGGTCGAGGCATCCGTCTTCACCTTGCGTTCCACGGGCGTGAAGCCGATGCGGGGCCGGATGCCTCGCTTGCGCAACTGCCGGGCGTTCATGCCCGTCGACCGAAGCCGCGGGTTCACGAACTCGTCGATGCCGAAGTTGATGAGCGTGAGGGCCATGCCGAGCAGGGCGATGCAGAGCCCCGCGGGGATGAACCACCACCACGCGCCGCGCTGCAGCGCGAGCTGGCTCTGCGCCCAGAAGAGCACCGTGCCCCAGTTCCAGTCGCTGCCCGAGCCGATGCCGATGAACGCGAGCGTGATGAGCGAGAGCACCGCGAACGTGACCGTGCCGACGAATCCCGACGCGATGATCGCCGTCAGGTTCGGCAGGATCTCGGCCGTGATGATGCGCCACGTGCGCTCGCCGTTCGCGCGCGCCGCCTCGATGAAGTCACGTTTCCTGAGCGAGAGCGTCTGCGCACGCAGCACGCGCGCGCCCCACGCCCAACCTGTGACGGCGATGACGACGGCGACCGTGAGACCGCCCGCGCTCGGCAGCTGCCCCGCGATGATGATGATGAGCGGCAGCTGCGGGATGACGAGGAACACGTTCGACAGCGCCGACAGCGTCTCGTCGCCGGCGCCGCCGAGGTAGCCCGCCGCGACGCCCACGATGACGCCGATCGCCGTCGCGAGGATGCCCGCGACGAACCCGACGACCATGACGCCGCGCGTGCCGACGATGAGCTGGCTGAAGATGTCTTGACCCAGGTGGGTCGTGCCCATGAGGTGCTGCCACGAGGGCGGCTGCAGCAGCTCTTCGCTCTGCGCGCTCGGGTCGTACGGCGCGATCCACGGGCCGATGATGGCGATGAGGGTGAAGAACCCGAGGATCGCGAGCCCGGTGACGGCCTTCGCGTTCCGCAAGAACAAGAACTGCTGCCCGCTGCCGCGCTTGCGCTTGACGGCGGCCGCCGCGACGACGCCCGTCTGCGGCGCCTGCGTCGGCGCCTCTGCGGCGCGGGTCTCTTCAACGAGGGTCGGATCGATCGTCATCTCAGCCCTCCTGTCGGGTGCGCGGGTCGAGGATTTCGCTGTCTCGACGGAGTCGAAGTCGGCCGGTCATCTCAGCCCTCCTGTCGGGTGCGCGGGTCGAGGAATGCGTAGACGAAGTCGGCCAGGATGTTGGCCGCGAGCACGGCGATCGTGATCACGAGGAAGCATCCCTGCATGAGGGGGTAGTCCTTCGCGTTGACCGCGTTGAACAGCAGGAAGCCGATGCCCTGGTAGGTGAACACCATCTCCATGATGAGCGTGCCGCCGACGATGAAGCCGAGCGAGAGCGCGAAGCTCGACACCTGCGGCAGGATCGCGTTGCGCGCCGCGTAGCCGAACATCACGCGTCGCTCCGAAAGGCCCTTCGCCTGCGCGACCGTCACATAGTCCTCGGATGACACGGTGACGACCATGTTGCGCATGCCGAGGATCCACCCCGAGATCGAGGAGATCACGATCGTGAGCGCAGGCAGGGTGCCGTAGTAGAGCACGGATGACACGAACTCCCAGTTCCAGGCCGGGATGAGCGAGCGGTCGTAGCTGCCCGACGACGGGAACCAGCCGAGCGTCACCGAGAACGTGAAGATCGCGATGAGGCCGAGCCAGAAGTACGGCACCGCCGAGAAGAACGTCGAGATCGGCAGGAGCGAGTCGGCCCACGTGCCGCGGCGCCAGCCGATGCCCGTGCCGATGAGCGTGCCGACGAAGAAGCTGATGATCGTCGCGATGCCGACGAGGCCGACCGTCCACGGCAGCGCCTGCCCGATGACTTCGGTCACGGGCATCGGGAAGAATGCGAACGAGATGCCGAGGTCGCCGCGGAAGAGCGTTCCCCAGTAGTCGAAGTACTGCTGCAGGAGCGGCTTCTGCTCGTCGAGGCCGAACATCGCGTAGAGCGCGGGCATCGCGTCGGTCGGGATCTTGCCCTGGTTCTTCGCGATGAGCGCCTTGACGGGGTCGCCCGGCATGAGCCGCGGGATGAAGAAGTTGATCGTGACCGCCGCCCACGCGGTGATCAGGTAGAAGACGATGCGCCGGGTCATGAACTTCATGCGACGGCCTCCTCGGCGGTCGCGCGTTCGCCGAACGCCTCGAGGACGTCGGTCACCTTCGGGCGGTCAGGCCGGTCGGAGTAGCCCCAGCACGCGGCCTCGCGCACCTGCCCGTCGGCTCCTTCGCCCACGGCGATCAGCGGCGGCACTTCGGCCCGGCACAGGTCGGTCGCGAAGGGGCAGCGCGGGTTGAAGCGGCATCCGCTCGGCGGTCGCACGAGGCTCGGCGCCTCGCCGCGCGCGCCGTGCGCGCGGGCCTCGAGGTCGTCGGGGTCGGGCGCGCTCCGGACGAGGAGCTGGGTGTACGGATGCTTCGGGTCCTGCGTGACCGACTCGCTGTCGCCCTGCTCGACGATGCGGCCGGCGTACATGACGACTGTGCGGTCGGCGAAGTACCGGGCCGACGCGATGTCGTGGGTGATGTAGAGGATCGCGATCTTGAGGCGATCGCGGAGGTCCTTCAGGAGGTTGAGGATGCCGAGGCGGATCGACACGTCGAGCATCGAGATCGGCTCGTCGGCGAGGAGCACCTCGGGGTTCGCGGCGAGCGCGCGGGCGATCGCGACGCGCTGGCGCTGACCGCCCGAGAGCTCGTGGGGGTACTTGTCGACGTAGCGCTCGGTCGGCGTGAGCTGCACGCGCTCGAGGAGTTCGGTGAGGGCCTGCTCGAGGGCTGCGCCGCGCAAGCGGCCGCGGTGGATGCGGAGGCTGCGGGTGAGGATGTACCGCACGGGGTGCACGGGGTTCAGCGACCCGAACGGGTCCTGGAAGATCATCTGCACGCGGCTCACGTACTGCCGGAACGCGCGGCGGTTCTTGGTCTTGGCGTCCTCCCCGTGGAGAAGGATCTTGCCGCCCGTCACGGGCATGAGCTGGGCGAGGAGGCGGGCGATCGTCGACTTGCCCGAGCCGGACTCTCCGACGAGGGCCACCACGCGGCCGCTGTAGAGCGCGAGGTCGACGTCGTCGACGGCGTGGACGACGCCCTTCGAGCGGATGCCGCCTCGCACGGGGAAGTGCTTCTGCATCCCGACGGCCTCGAGGACGGGGGCGTCCGAGGCTTCGGGAGCGGTGCCGGCTTCGGGTGCCGGGCTTACGGGTGTGGAACTCATGACGTCCTTGTCGGTCTCGCGGTCGGGGGTGCGGCGGGCGGTCGCCCGCCGCACCCCGTTCCAACGCTCTCGCGAGGTTACTTCGTCGGCTCGAGCTTCGACAGGATCAGCGCAGCCTGCGGGCCCGTCGGCTGCGGGTTGGCGTAGGGGTCCTCAGCCGTCGGGAAGCCCGTGTAGTTGGCCGTCGAGTACTGCGCGACCGCCGGACGCTGCCAGATCACGAGGCCGGGAGCGTCGTTCACGAACGCCTCCTGGATCGTCTTCATGGCCGCGGCGCGGGTGTCGTCGTCCGAAGCGCCCTTGAACGCGGCGAGCGCGGCCGTCACGTCGGGGTTGTTGTAGCGCCCGAAGTTCCAGTTCGCGGTCTCGCCGAGCGGCACGTACGACGCGCCGTCCATGATGTTCGAGTAGAGGTTCCACGGCGTGGACCCGTTGTCGACCCAGTGCAGGCTCGCTTGGAAGTTGCCGAACGGGATGGTGTCGTTGAACCACGTGTCCTGCACGATCGGCTCGACCGTGGCCTCGGCGCCGAGCTCCTTGGCGCCCGCCGCGATGATGTCGAGGGCCGACAGGTAGTCGCTCCAACCGGCCGGGTTGGTGAGCACGAACGTGACCTTCTCGCCGTCGGGGTCGAGGAGGGCGCCCGAGCCGTCCCACGTGTAGCCCGCGTCGGTCAGGATCTGCTTGGCCGCGTCGACGTCGACCTCGGTCTCCTGGCCCTGGAACTGCGGGTCGATGAAGGCGTCACCGGTCGGGGTCGGCAGACCCGTGACCGACGTCAGCACGGGCCACACGCCGTAGCCGGCCTTCTTCGAGATCTCGGGCCGGTCCATCGTGAGGTTGAGCGCCTGACGGAACGCGACGTTGTTGAACGGCTTCGTCTCGTTGTTCAGGAACAGGACGTCGACGCCGAAGCCGCCGCCCGCGACCTGGTGGAAGTGCTCCGGGTCCTTCGCGATGAACGTGTTCTCGTAGTCGGGGATGAACGTCCAGCCCCACTGCGCCTCGCCCGTCGTGAGCGCGGTCGTCAGGCCGTTGTTGTCGTTGAAGGTGTCGTAGCGGAGTGCGCCGACCTTCGTCTCGCCGCCCCAGTAGGTCGGGTTCGGCTTCATCGTGACCGACTGCGGCGTGAACTTGTCGAGCAGGAACGGACCGGTGCCGATCATCTCGTCGTCGGTGAACTCGACGGGGTTCGCCTCCTTCGACCAGATGTGCTCGGGCACGATGAGGAGCTTGTAGAGCTTGTCGCGGTTGACGTACTGCGACGTCGTGAAGCCGACGACGACCTTGCCGTCTTCGACCGAGATGTCGCCGTACTGGTCGGGGAAGTCGATGTTCAGCTCGGGGTTGTCCTTGCGGAGCTGGATCGAGAACGCGATGTCGTCGGCGGTGAAGTCTTCGCCGTCGGACCACTTGACGCCCTCGCGCGGCGTGATCGTCGCCTGCGTCGAGTCTTCGTTCCACTCGACCGACTCGGCGAGCCACGGGGTCGGGTCGTCGGTCGGGTGCAGCTCGTTGATCTGCATGAGCGACTCGTAGACCACGAACGCGTAGCCGAGCGAGAGCGATGCCGATCCGGTGGCGAGCGGGTTCTGGTTGGGCGACTGCGGGCCGTTCGGCATACCGACCGTCAGGACCTTGGTGCTCGCCCCTCCGCTGTCGCCCGACGGGCTGGCGCTGCAGCCCGTGAAGGCGAGGCCGGCGGCGACCAGAATGGCGCCGGCGGCGAGGATGCTCTTTCTCATTTCCATGCCTCCTTGCATTTCCGTGTGTGAGCGAGTGCTCGGGTGTTGCCTGCGGTATCGACCGCGTTACTGCCGGGTGAGTGCTCCTTCGCCATCGGCGTCGACCGGGACCGAGAGGGGGAGGTCCCGGCTCGAACGACCGATGTGGAGGGTGTAGCGTCCGCGCGGCAGGCGCCACGCGGAACGTTCGGTGTCCCACACCTCGAACGCGCGGCGCGCGATCTCGATGCGGACGTCGGCGGTGTCGCCTGCGGCGACGTCGGCGACGGTGAAGCCCGCGAGCCAGCGGACCGGGCGGTCGCCGGCGGCTTCGCCGTCGGCCTCGCCGTCGTACGAGAGGTAGGCCTGCACGACTTCGCGGGCGTCGCGGGTCGCGAGGTTGGCGATCGTCGCGGTGACGGCGACGAAGGAGGCTTCGGATGTCTCGGATGCTTCGACCGGCTCTGGGAACTCCACGGATGCCTCGCGGTACTCCCATGCGCCGTACCCGAGGCCGAAGCCGAACTCGCGGGCGGGCGTGAGGCCGAGGCGGTCCCAGCCGCGGTGGCCGACGTGCACGCCTTCGGTGTAGTCGATGTACCCGTTCTCGGGGATGCCGTCGGGCACCGGGACATCCGCGTAGTCCGCCGGAAGCGTCCAGGGAAGGCGGCCGCTCGGCTCGATCTCGCCCGTGATCGCGGCGGCGAGCGCGCCGCCGGCCTCCTGGCCGGGAAGCCACCACCAGAGGACGGCGGGCACTTCGTCGAGCCAGGGGAGGATGACGGGCGCGCCGGCGTTGACGACGACGACCGTGCGGGGGTTGGCGGCGGCGACGCCGCGGACGAGTTCGTTCTGACGGCCGGGAAGGTCGAGGTCGGGGCGATCCCAGCCTTCGGACTCGGTCTCTGGGTTGGTGCCGACGACGACGATCGCGAGGTCTGCGGCGGCGGCGGCTTCGATCGCCTGGTCGAGCTCTTCCTCGACCGTGAGGCCGGGGGCGCGGTAGCGGAAGTGGAGGCGCACGAATCGACCGTACGATTCGCCGTCGATGACCTGGAGGTCGGCGACGACGCGCGCGAGCCGGGGCTCGGCGACGTCGATCGCGGTCTCGACGTTGGCGGGATTCGCATAGCTCGAGTCGAGGATGACCTCGGCGCCGACCTCGCGGTCGGACTCGCTCTGCACGACGCCGTCGATCTCGATGCGATGGGCGCCGACAGGTCCGAGGTCGATGACGTGACGGCCGGATGCCTCGAGCGCGACGTCTGCCGTCAGCCGCACCTTTGCGACCCGATCGTCGGGGATCGCGAACCAGAGGGCTTCGGCGTCGGGCAGGAGCACCGAGTCGATCACGGCGCCGTCGGCGTCGAGGTGGTCGATGCGGAAGCCCGGCTCGCCGTCGGGGGTCGTGACGAGCTCGGTCGGCACGAGCGGCGCCTTGAGCGTCGTCGCGCCGCCGCGGTACAGGTCGACCCGAGCGTCGGGGAAGGCGGCGCGGAGCGCCTCGAGGGGGTGGGAGACGTGCGGCGGGGTGACGAACGCGCTGCCGCCGCCCTGGGTGAAGGGGTCGGCCGCGTTGTGGCCGATGAGGACGATGCGGCGGATGTCCGAGGCATCCGTCACCGGGAGGAGGCCGCCCTCGTTCCGCAGGACGACGGTCGACCGCGCCGCCGCCTCGCGCAGGAGCGCGACGGTCTCGTCGCCCGCGGGGTCTTCGGTCGCGCCGCTCGCGTCGTAGGGGAGCACCTCGCCGGCGACGCCGGTGAGGGCGCCGACCCGCTCGGCGAGGCGCAGGATGCGCACGACCTTCTCGTCGATGACCGATTCGGGCACCTCGCCGTTCTCGACCGCGGCGACGAGGGCTGCGCCCCACGGTCCGCCGGGGCCGGGCATCACGAGGTCGAGGCCCCCGAGCGCCGATTCGGCCGTGTGCTTGGTCGCGAGCCAGTCGCTCACGACGACGCCGTCGAAGCCCCACTCGCCCTTGAGGATGCCGTTGAGCAGCGGGCCGTGGGCGGTCGCGGTGGCCTCGACGCCGTCGCGGGCGAGGCC
This sequence comes from Agromyces protaetiae, assembly GCF_004135405.1. NCBI lineage: Bacteria > Bacillati > Actinomycetota > Actinomycetes > Micrococcales > Microbacteriaceae > Agromyces > Agromyces protaetiae. The sequence goes on along the minus strand of NZ_CP035491.1, from coordinate 961,901 downwards.
GTTGTAGGCGGCCATGACGGTCCAGACGCCCGCTTCGACGACGGCTTCGAACGGGGCGAGGTAGACCTCGCGGAGGGTGCGCTCGTCGATGCGGGAGAGGTATTCGGTGCGTGCGGTCTCGGTCTCGTTGCCGATGAAGTGCTTGACCGACGTGCCGATGCCGCCGGCCTGGATGGCGGAGACGAATGCGACTGCGAGGCGGGCGGTGAGGAGCGGGTCTTCGGAGAAGCACTCGAAGTGGCGGCCGCCGACGGGGCTGCGCTGGAGGTTGACGACGGGGGCGAGGACGACGTCGATGCCCTTGCGGCGGGCCTCTGCGGCCATGAGGGCGCCGAGCTCGGCCTGGAGGCGTTCGTCCCACGTCGCGGCGGTCGCGCTCGGCGACGGGAGCTGGGCCGACGGGAGGCCGTCTTCGCCCGTGCCGCGCACGCCGATGGGGCCGTCGGAGACCGTCATCGTGCGGAGGCCGAGTTGCGGGAGTTCGGTGATCGTCCAGGTCGCGGCGCCGGTGAGCAGGCGGACCTTGTCCTCGAGCGAGAGGACCGCTGCGAGCGCGTCGAGGTCTATGGACCGGACGTGTGCGATCCTCTCGGGGGATGCGGTCGTCGTTGCACTCACGCCGTGGCACTCCTGTTCCGGTCTCTTCGTCGAGGTGTCATTGAGGTGACGGCAGTCATCGTGACACACTTACTGACTTGTAAGTAAGTGTGATCGGTAACGGTTCGGTAACGTAGCCTCATGGCGTCGGCACCGTCCGACGTGGAATGCTGCACTCATCCGCAGCGAAGAAGGGAACACCGTGGTGGAGTCAGCGGCGAGCGCACCGAGCGCACCGAGCGAGGCACGCGCCAAGCCCGCCGCCGAACGCGCCCAGCGCCCGCAGGCACGAACGCTCGAACGACGCGAAGCCGTGCTCAAGGCCGCCATGAAGGTGTTCGGCGCGCACGGTTACCACAAGGGCGCCCTCGTCGAAGTGGCCGAAGAGGCCGGCATGACCCACGCGGGCGTCCTGCACCACTTCGGCTCGAAAGAGGGCCTGCTCGTCGCGATGCTCAAGTACCGAGACGGCGAAGAGGCCGCGGGCGTGCCGGCACGGGCGCAGACCGAAGGCCCGGCGTTCCTCAAGCACCTCGTCGACACCGTCGAGGAGAACACGGGCCGCCGCGGCGTCGTCCAGGCGTACACCGTGCTCTCGGGCGAGTCGGTCGCCGACGGGCACCCCGCGCACGACTACTTCCTCGGCCGCACCGAAGGGCTCCGCGCCAAGATCGCGGGCGTCTTCGGCGAGGTCACGGGCTCGACCGACGAACAGGCGCTCCTCGACGCGGCATCCACCCTCATCGCCGTCATGGACGGCCTGCAGTTCCAGTGGCTCCTCGACCCCGACACCGTCGAGATGCCGCGCCTCGTCTCGACCGTCATCGACGAGCTCGTCGCGCGGCTCACTCCCGAGGGCTGAGCGCCGACGGCTTCGCGCTGCCCAGCCGCTCGTCGTGCGCGATGCTCGCCGTCAGCGGCGCGGCCAGGCCTCCACGAAGCGTGCGAGCAAGCGCGCGAATTCGGCGCGCTCGGCTTCGGTGAAGCCTTCGAGCGCGGTCTCGACGGCGGCGCGCCGGCGACCGAGGGTCGCCTTCAGGGCCTCGCGGCCCGCCTCGGTGATGACGAGGATGCTTCTGCGCGCGTCCGTCGGGTCGACCTCTCGCCGCACGTGGCCGACGTCGATCGCCGCTTTCGCGAGGCGGCTCGTGCGGGGCTGATCGACGCCGATGCGGGGCGCGAGGTCGCTGATCGACGACGGTCCGGATGCCTCGAGCGCGGCGAGCAGGCGCAGTGCCGCGTGTCCGCCGCGGGCTCCGGGGCCGTGCGGTGCGCCGAATCCGCCCGGCACGCGTCGGCCGTGGTGCGGACCGCCATGTCGGGTGCCGTCGGGGTCGCGCTCGTCGAAGGCGCCTTCGCGACCCTCGCCGCGGCCCGGCCCGAATGCCCACGGCCCGCGCCCGTCGGTCGACCAGGGTCCGAAAGGTCCGGGGCCACCGCCAGGACCGCCGAACCCGCCGGGCCCGAACCCCACTCGCCCTCCCCTGAGCGCCGCGAGCGCGGTCTCGATCGCGGCGATCGGGTCGGAGCCCGTACCTGTGGGTTCGCCGTGAGGGGCTTGACTCGATCCAGACATACATGTCATCCTACATATACATGTCACATGACATGCAAGAGCCGGAGGCTGCGAGAAGGCCGCGGCTCGAGACATCCGAAAGACCGCGCACCGCGCGCCGGGCGCTCGAAGGCCGAGCGCACCGAGGAAAGGAACCACCCCATGACCACCGAGAACACGAACGAGAACGTCCAGTTCCCCACCGACCGCCGCCCCTTCGGCTTCTGGCTGAAGGCCGTCGACCGCCGGCTCTCCGCCGAGATGGAGGCCCTCTTCGCCTCCGACGGCATCACCCGCCGCGACTGGCGCCTGCTCAACCTGCTCGGCGGCGATGCCGTCGACGAGCGCCTCGCCGAGCGGCTCGCCCGCAAGCCCCGCATCCTCGAGCGCCTCGCCGAGCGCGGCTGGATCGATGCCGAGGCGCCCACGCCGACGCTCACCGACGAGGGCCGCACGGCCCGCGAACGGTTGCTCGACCAGGTGCAGGCGCTCCGCGCCCGCGTCGCCGGCGCCGTGAGCCCCGAGGACTTCCAGACCACCGTCGCCACGCTCGAGAAGATCGCGCGCGAGCTCGGCTGGGACGAGAACGCCAAGCTCCCCCGCGGTCGCCGCGGCGGACGCCGCTTCGGGTACGGCCATCCGCACCGCGGGCACGACCACGACGGCTTCGGCCCGGCGCGCTTCGACCGAGCGGGCTTCGGCCCCCGGCGCGACGAGCGCTGCGCCGACGGCGAGCGCCGACGCGGCGAGCGTCCGGCACGCCCGGGCCGCGAGTTCCGCAAGGGATTCGGCCCCGGCTTCGCCCCTGGCTTCCGCCCCGGCTTCGGCCCGGCCGCCGGCCCCGAGGTGCACGTCCACGTGCACGTCCACGAGGGGCGTCGCCACGGGCGCGGCCACGGCCGCCCGGGTCGCCCCGAGCCGCGCGTCTGACGCGAACACGGCTCAGCACGAGGCATCCGTCTCAGGATCTCGCGCGCTGTTCAGGACGATTCTCCGATTCTCTCCTGAACAGCGTTCGATCTCCTGAATTCCAGACGGGCCGACGGCGATGATCGAACACCGCGACAGGGCGGTCGGCGCAGCCAGCGTCGGCCGCCCTTTCGCGTGCCCGTCGAGCAAACGCGCGGCACCCTCACGACACCTGGTGGATCGCGATCTCCTCGAGGTAGCCCATGATGCCGCCCGTGAGCGAGAACGAGAAGTGCAGCGTCGAACCGAGCGATCCGGTCCAGACCGCGGTCACGGTGGGGTGGTCGCTCGTCGTCGCCGACGACGTCGACGCGAGCCCCCACGGGCCGGTCAGCCGCATGCTCGTCTGGTGTCCGCTGAAGCGCAGGGCGACGAGGTAGACGCCGTCGGCGGGCGCGACGAAGTCGACGTAGCCGATCGAGCGGCTGTTCTCGGCGTAGTCCGAGGCGAGGAAGACGAGGTCGTAGGTCGTGTCCCAACGGCCCGGCTGGAACACGTCGAGGCGCGCGGCCGGGTCCCACGGGCGGCGGGCGCTGAGCGCGACGATCGGGGCGTCCAGCAGGTCGAACGGTCGGCTTTCGCGTTCGCGCAGGAGGTCGCGCCACTGGCTGGGCGAGAGGCGGCCGCCTCTCGTGGGCACGGCGATCTTCGCGTCGCGCAGTTCGGCGAGGGCGGTCGCGGCGAACGCTTCGGATGCGACGGATGCCTCGAGTGCGACGGCATGGTCGAGGGCGGCGGATGTCTCGGGGCCGGCGCCCGCCTCACGCACTGGGTCTTCGTGGATGGTCATGTAGGGTCTCCCTCCAGGCTGCGGCGATGCAGCAGAGATCGCGGCATCGTGTTCGTCTTCCGCTGAGGCCACGGTAGGCAGACCGCTCGCCCCGAGACACCAGGGCCAGCCCTGATGCCAGACCCCCCATCCGGGTCTAGCGTCCGCGGCTAGCCCGCCAGCGCCGCGCCCGGCGTGTGCACGAGGTCGGCGAGCGCGGGCTCGGCGCCGGCCGCGACGAGGCGGTCGCGGAACGCCTGTCGCGCTCGCTCGTAGGGTTCGTCGGAGTCGCGGAGGAGGGCGAGCTGGTTCGTCCACTCGAAGAGTCCCTGCACTTCGAAGGCGAACTGCGCCGGGTCGTCGAGGAACGGGAGTTCGCCCGCTGCGACCCCGAATCGTGCCGAAGCCGCGATGTACCCGTGCCATTCGTCGAGTGCGAGCACGATCGCGTCGCGCACCTCGCCGGGCTTCGCGTGGAAGTCGGCGGCCGCGACCGAGAAGAAGCAGCCGCCGGGGAAGACGCGGTCCTGCGAGTAGGCGACCATGCGGTCGAGGAGGGCGAGCACACGGCGGATGCCTCGGGGCTGCGCGCGTGCGGGTTCGATGACGGTCGCGAGGAACCGCTCGCGGGCGGCCTCGACGGCGGCGAGCTGGAGGCGCTCCTTGCTGCCGAACAGCGTCGCGACGTTCGACTTTCCGACCCCTGCGGCGAGCGCGATGCGCCCGATCGAGAGCTGGTCGAGGCCTTCGAGCGAGGCGAGGTCGACGGCGTGCGCGAGCACGGCTCTGCGGGCGGCATCCCCGCGTGCGCGTCGCCCGTCGGTCCCGTTGTCGATCATGCCCTCGATTTTACGCACGATCGTACGTATAGTGACTGTACGAACGTTCGTATGTATTCTTCGGATGCCTCGGCACGGCGTCCTTCGCACCCTCGATCGGAGCCCCGATGCATCCCGTCGCTTTCGCCGCTCGCACCGCCGCGGCATCCGTCGTCGCCGCAGCCCGCGCCGCCGACCGCGTCTCACCCGCGCTCGCCGCACGCCTCGCGCTCCCGCTCTTCCGGGCGACGGGCCCGCGCTTGCCGGTACGGCCGAGCGAACGCGCCGTCCACGAAGGCGCCCGCCGCTCGACCGTCCGCGTCCGCGGCCTCGACCTCGCCGTCTTCGAGTGGGGCACGGGCGCCGACGTCGTGCTCCTCGTCCACGGCTGGCGCGGCCGCGCCGCTCAATTCGCCCCGATCGTGCGCGAGCTCCGCGCCGAGGGGTTCCGGGTCGTCGCGTTCGACGCGCCCGCCAACGGCGACTCCCCCGGGCGCCGCACCGACCTCCGCGACTGGCTCGCCGCGATCGACGCCCTGCAACTGCGGTACGGACGATTCCATGCGATCGTCGGGCACTCGTTCGGTGCCCTCGCCGCGCTGACCGCCGTACGTGAAGGCATCACCGCGGGCGGCGTCGTCGCGATCGCAGGCGTGTCTCGCGCACGTATGCTCGTCGACGCCTTCGGCGGAGCGTTGCGGCTCTCACCGGCCGCGACCTCGTCGCTCGCGTCGCGGTTCGCGGGGCGCGTGTTCGGCGCCCGCGACGAGGCATCCTTCTGGATGCGATTCGACGCTGCCGCGCACCCATTGCCCGACGACATGCCGCTCCTCCTCGTCCACGACGCTTCCGACCGGGAAATACCCCTCGCCGAGGCCGAGCGGCTGCTCGCGGCGCACGGCGACGCCGCTCGCCTCCTCGTCGTCGAAGGCTCCGGCCACTCGCGCGTGCTCGCCAACGACGCGACGCTCGACGCCGTCACCGCGTTCACGACCGGCGGGCTCGCCGCCCTCGATGCGTCGCGCGGCCGAAGCGACCGTGGGACAGTTGACTCATGGCATCGGGGGGCGCCGGTCTGACCTGGTCGTGGCGGAACTTCGCGGTCGGGATCGTCTTCGGCGCGCCCGCCGCGATCGCCACGGCGATCGACCCGAGCGTCGGGCTGCCCCTCGCGGTCGGCGTGCTCCCCGCGGCGATCCTCGGCATGCGCGGGCCGAGAGCCGAACGCGTGCGGATCATCCTCATCGGGTTCGTGGCGGGCGCCTCCATGTTCGTCGGCTCGCTGCTCGCACCCCTGCCGATCGTCGCGGTTCCGGTCATCTTCGCGCTCTGCGTGCTCGTCGCGGGCGCCTCCGCCGACGCACACCGCCGCCTCGCACCGCTGAACCTCGCACTCGGCTTGCCGCTCGTCGGGGCGGGCCTCTCCGTCTCGAGCCCCGCCTCCGGCGCGTTGACGGGGCTGCTCCTGCTCACCGGTTCGGTCTATGCGTGGCTCGTCTCACTGTTGTGGCCCTCGATCCACGACGACGCGCCCCGACCGCCGCGGCGCCTCGCGCAGCGCGCCGCGATGGTCCGCTACGGCGTCCAGATCGGCCTCGCCGCGGCGGTCGCCGCAGCACTCGGATTCGCGCTCGGCGCCGACCACCCGGGGTGGGGCGTCACGGCGGCGCTCCTCGTGAGCCGACCCGACGAAGCGCTCCTTCACTCACGCGGGCTCGCCCGCTCCATCGCCGTGGTCGCGGGAGCAATCGTCGCGTGCGCCGTCGCCGCGTTCGAGCCGTCGGGGCCGGTGCTCGCGCTCCTCGCCGTCGCGGCCCTCGCAGGTGCGGCCGCGACATCCGGAAGCCGCTGGTACGTGACCGCCTTCTTCTCGACGATCATCGTGCTCTCGCTCCTCGAACTGTCGGGCGAGCACACGTCGTCGTACTGGTTCGCCGAACGCGTCGGGCTCACCCTCGCGGGCGTCGCCCTCGCGTTCGCGGCGGCGTGGATCGCTCCCCGGGTCGGACACGCGCTCCGCGCGCGTCACCGCTCGATCGCGCAGTGACCCCGGGGCATCCGGTCGCCCGGTCGCAGCCGGCGCCGAGGCTCAGTTGCCGGCCGCGCCCGCGTCGGTGACGCCGACGTCGGTGCGGTGGAAGTTCTGGAACGAACGCGACGCCGTCGGCCCGCGCTGCCCCTGATAGCGGTTCGAGTAGCCCGCCGACCCATAGGGCTTCTCCGCCGGCGACGAGAGCCGGAAGAAGCACATCTGGCCGATCTTCATGCCCGGCCACAGTTTGATCGGCAGCGTCGCGACGTTCGACAGCTCGAGGGTCACATGCCCCGTGAAGCCCGGGTCGATGAAGCCCGCCGTCGAGTGCGTGAGGAGGCCGAGCCGACCGAGCGAGCTCTTGCCCTCGAGACGCGCCGCAACGTCGTCTGGGAGGGTGACCGCCTCGAACGTCGACGCGAGCACGAACTCGCCCGGGTGCAGCACGAACGCCTCGTCGGGCGCCACCTCGATGAGGTGCGTCAACTCGGGCTGATCTTCGGCCGGGTCGATGAACGGGTACTTGTGGTTGTCGAACAGCCGGAAGTACCGGTCGAGGCGCACGTCGACGCTCGACGGCTGGAGCATCGACGGATCGGACGGTTCGAGGGCGATGCGCCCCAGCTCGAGCTCGGCACGGATGTCGCGGTCGGAGAGCAGCACGGCAGCCAGCCTAGCGAGCGGGCCGGTGGTCGAGTAGCGAAGCCCCGGTGGCCGAGTAGCGAAGCGTATCGAGACCACCGGCGCCGACAGGGGACGGACCGAGCGGCGGTCCTTCCCCTGCGAGCCGGATGCGCCTCAGCCCAGGTGGTGCTCGAGCTCCGCGGCGACCTGTCGGAACGACGCCTCGACACCCGGCACCCCTTGGATCGGGTTCAGGAGCATCCAGTCGTGGATGAGGCCGATGTACTCGACCGTCGTCGCCGCGACCCCGGCTTCTCGGAGTCTGCGGCCGTAGGCGATGCCCTCGTCGCGCAACGGGTCGTTCTCGTCGACGAGGATGAGTGCGGGAGGGAGCCCCTTGAGCTGTTCGAGGCTCGCCTTGAGCGGCGCCGCGTAGATGTCGTTGCGGGTCGCGTCGGTGGGCGTGTAGGTGTCCCAGCCGAACTTCATGAAGTCCTTGGCGAGGAATCTGCCTTCGGCGAAGTCCTCGTACGACTGGGTGTCGACGTTCGAGTCGAGCGCCGGGAAGAGCAGCACCTGTGTCTTGATGTCCGGCGCGTGCTCGTCGGGGTGATCCTTGACGTAGAGGGACAGTGCGGCGGTGAGGTCGCCGCCGACGCTGTTGCCGACGACCGCCACGCGAGTGGCGTCGAGACCGTTGTCCGTCCCCTCGCGACCGATCCACTTGAGCGCCGCGAGGCACTGGTGCAGCTGAGTGGGGTAGATGGCGTCGGGGATCGGCGTGTACTCCACGAACACCGCCGCGTAGCCGGTGGAGACGACCAGGTCGCGGCTGAGGCCTTGGTGGTTGTTGAAGTCCCCGGCGATCCACACGCCGCCGTGAAGGAACAGGATGACGGGCAGGGCGGCGCTCGCCCCTTCCGGGCGTTGAATGTAGATCATCACGTCGACGCCGTCGACCTCGATGTTCTTCTCCTCGACCGTGATCCCGGAGAGATCGCGGGGCGCGGTGGCCTGCAACCCGGCGAGGGTCGCGCGCACCTGGTCGCCGGGAAGCAGCCAGAACGGCGAGGGATCCTTGTTGAGCTCGGCGAGCATGGGGCGGATGCCCGGGTCGATGCGGGGATCCGTCGCGGCGTCGGGGATCGGTGTTCCAGTGCTCATGAGAGTGGCTCCGTTTCTGCTGAATGACATGCCACCGACCGTAGGCTCGGCCTGCAGGGCCGGGCATCGGTCACCTGACCATCCATTGACCTGGACGGTCGCACTACGAACGGTGCGGCGCGTTGGGTCGACGGATAGCCTGCGCCTGTGGAACTGGTGGGTCGGAGCCAGGAGATCGACATGCTCGAGGGGATGCTCGGCAACGTCGGCACCCGCGGCGCGGCCCTCGTCCTGGTCGGGGAGCCCGGTGTCGGAAAGACAGCGCTCCTCGACCACATCGGCGAACTCGGCCGAAGTTCCGGGCTGACGGTGCTCAGCGCCGCGGGGGTCGAGGCGGAACGACGTCTCCCCTACGCAGGGCTGCAGAGACTCCTGCGGCCGATGCGGAATCGGCTCGACGGCCTGCCGTCGCCGCAGAGGCGCGCGCTTGCCGCGGCGATCAGCGCAGAGGAGCCGGACGCACCGAGGAGTTACATCGTCGCCCTCGCGCTGCTCAACGTTCTCGCCGAGGCGGCTCAGGATGCACCTGTCGTGCTGATCGCCGATGACGCTCACTGGCTCGACTCGGAGACGAACGAGGTGCTGGCCTTCCTCGCGAGGCGGATCGGGGCCGAACCGATCGTTCTGCTCGCGGCCGCGCGAGCGGGAGCTCGCTGCAGCCTCGTGGAAGGGCAGTTGCCGACCCAGACGTTGAACCCGCTGGAAGCCGAGTTCGCGGAGTCGCTGATCGATCAGCTTCCCAACCCCCCTCCTGCGTGGGTGCGCCGCCGCGTCCTTGCTGAAGCGGCGGGGAATCCGCTGGCACTGATCGAGCTCCCATCGGCTGCGACCTCGGGCGGCGTGCTCCCTCTGGGCAGTCCGTGGCTCCCGTTGACCGGACGGCTGGAGGACGCGTACGCCGCCCGGGTCGCGGCCTTGCCCGCCCGCACCCGGACGGTGCTGGAGGTCGCGGCGATCGACGACGCCACGGAGCTCGCCGAGATCCTTCGCGTCGCGAGCAACGTCCACGGAACCGAGATCGGGTCCGCCGATCTCCTTCAGGCGGAGACGGCCCACCTGGTGGTGTCGGCCCCGTCGTCGGTGGAGTTCCGTCACCCGCTCGTGCGCTCCGCCATCTATCAAGGTTTGAGCGACGAACGGCGCCGCGAGCTGCACCGCGAGCTTGCATCCGTTCTGAGCGCCGATTCGGATCGGCGTACCTGGCACCTGGCGGCCGCGGTGAGCGGACTCGACGAGGACGTTGCGCTGGCGCTCGATCGAACAGCGATGCGTGCGCGCCGGCTGGGCCACGTCGAAACGGCGGTCGGCGCGCTCGAACGTGCCGCCGAACTGAGCCCCGCCCTCGACCGGCGTGCCGACCGGCTCCTCGGCGCAGCCGATGCCGCGGTGGAGCTGGGCCGCCCTGAGCTCGTCACGAGACTGACCGAGGCCGCCACCCGCATCGACCTGGACGGCCAGCAGCGTGCACGGCTCGCGTGGATCAGGGCCGCCTTCGACGACGGACTGGGCGATCCGGTCTTCGACGCCGCAGGACTCGCGAACCTCGCAGAGTCGGTCGGTCAGCAAGGACATCCCGACATCGCGATCCGGATCTTGTGGAGTGCGGCTCTGCGGTGTTTCTGGACCGAGCCGGGGGCTGCCGCCCGTGCCCGCATCGTGGAGGTCGCCGAACGCCTGCCGGTGGACCCATTGGACGCCCGGCTGGTCGCCATCCTCGGCTATGCAGCCCCTGTCCTGCGGTCGGCAACGGTCGTCGAGCGCATCGAGCGTCTGCTGGATGGACGACCACTCGATCCGGAGTCGGTCCGCCTCATCGGCAGTGTCGCGGCGCTCGTCGGTCGATTGGACATCGCCGTGACCCAGTCATCGGCGGCGATCTCGGGACTCCGGGAGCACGGGCGCCTGCAACTCCTGGCGCGGGCGCTCGCGGCCCAGGCGTGGGCGGCAGCCCAGACGGCTCAGATCGAAGTGGCGGTGCCGGTGGCGGAGGAATCCAGCAGACTCGCCGAGGAGACCGGTCAGCCCTACCTGCACGCGCTCATGCTCGCGACACAGGCCAAAGTCGCCGCCCTGCAGGGAAACCTCTCCCAGGTGGAGTCGTTCGCCGCCGAAGCGGAACGAATCGCGCTCCCCGTCGGCGCTCGCAACGTGCTCGCGTCGGCGCAGCACGCCAGAGCGATCGCGGCCCTCGGCGAAGGCGACTACGAACAGGCGCTCTCGCGGCTTCTGCGCATCCATCAGCCGACCTCGGAGTCGCACCAGCTCGCGCTCAAGTATCAGACCCTCACCGACATCGCCGATGCCGCCTACCACAGCGGTCGACCCGATTCCGCCCTGCCGGTGCTCGCCGAGATGAAGCGAGTCGCAAGGCTGGCGCCCTCCGACGAGCTTCTCGACTCGATCCGGCTTGCGGCGGCGTTGCTCTCTTCGGACGGCGACACTGACGGACGGTTCTCCGCGGCATTGGCGAACGACTTCTCCCACCGGCCGTTCACCCGGGCTCGCATCGAGCTCGCGTACGGCGAGTGGCTTCGCCGTCAGCGAAGGATCGCCGACTCACGTGAGTACCTTCGGTCCGCACGCGAGACGTTCGACGCTCTCGGCACGAGACCGTTCGGCGAGCGCGCCCGTCGAGAACTCCGAGCCGCCGGCGAGCGGAGCCCCGAGCGGCAACCGTTCGTCGCCGAGATCCTGACGCCGCAGGAGTTGCAAGTCTCCCAGATGGCCGCCGAGGGCCTGACCAACAAGGAGATCGGTGCGCGCCTGTATCTGTCCCACCGGACCGTCGGCGCCCACCTCGCCAGGGTCTACGCGAAGCTCGGGATCGCTTCGCGGGGCCAGTTGCACTCGATGGTCCGCTGAGCCGCGAACCGATCGGCGCCGGTGGTCGAGTAGCGAAGCGTATCGAGACCCCCGCCGCCGAAAGCGGCATCCGGCGGTCGTCTTGTTAGGATGGTCACCGCTGCATCCCTCGGATGTCGCATGCCGACGTAGTTCAATGGCAGAACTTCTGCTTCCCAAGCAGATAGCGCGGGTTCGATTCCCGTCGTCGGCTCCATCTGAATCATCGCCGCTCGCTCGGTCTTCACGCCGTCCCGGTACCCTGACCCTCGTGGACGAACAGGTGCGCAACGATGCGCTCATCGCCGAGGAGTTCGCGCGGTACGACCGCGAGCTGCCCCGGTACGAGGCGCTGCGGGCCGAGGTGCAGGCGGACTTCGAGCGTCGGCTCGAAGAGGCCGGGTTCAAGTACTTCGAGGTGACCACGCGCGTGAAGTCGCGGCACTCGTTCGAGCGGAAGGTGCGACGGGCACCCGACGGTGTGGTGAGGGACCTGCTCGGCGCGCGCGTGATCGCGAACTTCCAGGGCGACCTGCCCGGCATGGAGCGCGTCGTGCGCGAGGCGCTCGTCGTCGACGACGACTCGTGGATCGACAAGGGCGAGCTGCTCGCGCCCGATGCCTTCGGCTACCGTTCGGTGCAGTTCGTGGGGAGCATTCCAGACGATGCGGGCGCGCCGACTCGCTTCGAGGTCGAGGTGCAGTTGCGCACGGCGCTCTCCGATACCTGGTCGGAGCTCGAGCACGACTTCCGCTACAAGTCGCCCCGGCAGTTGCCACGCGACGTCGACCGGCTCTTCGCGCTGTCGGCGGCGCTTCTCGAGCAGGCGGACACCAACCTCGACCAGATCCGTGGCCGCGTCGAGGGTCCGGCTCCTGCCGGTGCGCCGGGCGACGGCGCCGGGGAGAAGGGCTACATCGTCCGATTCATCCAGTACGACGGCGACTCCCGCAGCCTCGACCAATCGCTGACGGCGGCGCTCGACGTGCCGTTCGGGCCCGTCACGGGGGCCGGGCGAGAGCTCCGCAGCGTCGTGCGGGCTGCCGGATGGCGGCAGTACGACGAGCTCGCGGCGGGCTTCGCCGAGTACTCCGAGCTGGGGCGGCGCCTTGCGATCGCGTGTGCGAGCACCGAGCGCGGCATCCTGTTGACCGACGCCGAACCGAACCGTCGGGCGCAGTCGTTCCGGGGCATCGGCACGTACTGGACGGCCCTCGCCGCTGCCCTCCTCGCCGACGCTTCCCTGTTCGAGAGTCGCGTGCCTCCCGGCCGGTTGGGCGAGTACCGGACCGTCGCCGCGTACCTGTTCGAGCATCCGGACGAATCGGCCCTCGAGGTGCGCGCGCGCTACCAACGTCTGGCCGCGCCGGCGGGTTCGCTCGAGGATGCCGCGTTCGGCCCGATCCGGCTCGACTGATCCCCACCTCCGGGCGGCGCGACGGCCGAGAGGCGGCCGCGAGACAGGCGCGAGACAGGCGCGCGACGGCTGGAATACGAAGCGGATGCCCCGGTTTCATCGCCGAGACATCCGCTTGCCGCTCGCGCCTAACCCTGCCGCGTCTTGAACCGGGGGTTGAGGCGGTTGATGACGAAGACCCGGCCGCGGCGGCGCACGACCTGCGATCCGGGTTGGTTCTTCATGGACTTGATCGAGTTGCGGACCTGCATGATGACTCCAATTGTCGAGAACTATTCTCATCAACACCGGGTGGGCCCGCACTATGCCCGGCTGACTACGCTGGCCGGATGGCGGACGATCTCCCGCTCCTCGATCTCGCCGGATTCGAAGAGTCGACCGAGCGTGCCTACGTGCACGTGCTCATGCACGGACGAGCGACCGCGCACGAGGTCGCCGAGCAGTTGCAGGCCGACGACGAGACGGCGTTCCGCAGGCTCGAAGACCTCCGCGGGCTCGGGCTCGTCTCACGTCTCGAAGGCGAGTCCCCGACGTATGCCGCCGTCGACCCGCGCTACGCGCTCCGGACCGTCGTCGACCGACTGAGCGACCAGGCACTCCGCATCCGAGAGGCGATCCCGTCGCTCGGCGAGTACTTCGACGCGGGCACGCCCGAGGATCCGGCCTCGCAGCAGACCGTCGTCCTGAGCGACCCCGACACGGTCGCCGCCTGGTATGCGCGACTCGAGCACCAGGCGACGAAGGAGTTCCTCGCGTTCGACCGCCCGCCGTACGTGTCAGCCTCGTTCGACCCGTTCCAGGCGGCCGTGCTCGCACGCGGTGTGGACTGGCGCTCGATCTACACGATCGAGAGCTTCGACGAGGGCTCGACGTGGGAGGAGGTCGAGCTCCTGGCCGAGCAGGGCGAGCAGTCGCGCATCACCGACGAGCTGCCCCTCAAACTCGTGATCGTCGACGGGTCGACCGCGCTCGTGTCGCTGAGCCTCGACCCCGGTCGCATCGAGGCGCTCATCACGCACGCGCCGCCGCTCGTCGCCGCCCTGCACGAGTTGTTCGAATTCCACTGGGCGCGCGCGGTGCCACTGCCCGGTGCCCGCGAGCAGGTCGCGGGCACGACATCCGCCGCGCCGTTGGCGACTGCGGCCGGGCGGCCGCCGACGCCCGAGGAACGCGCCATCCTGACCCTTATGGCGGTGGGCATGAAGGACGACGCGATCGCCCGTCGACTCGGCGTCTCGGCGCGCACGCTCCGCCGGCGGAGCCAGGAGCTCCTCGCCGAGCTCGGCGCCGGCAATCGGTTCCAAGCGGGCGTCGAAGCCGCGCGGCGCGGCTGGCTGTAGCCTCCGACGCGGCGGAGCGCTCTGCTCAGGGGCGGAATGCGACGGTCGGATGTCGCGGCGTAACAGTCTCGTTTCGCGCCGTGGCCGACTCCGGCCGTTGGCCGATTCCGGCCACCACATGCGGGAATCACTCGCTCACACTGGGACGACCGCCGACCCGTCACGGGCTCGGCGGGCCGGCATCCGCATCGAAGCCAAGGACCCATGTGACCACTCCAACCCCCCTCTTCCGCGCCGTCCGAGCGCGGCGCTCCGGCGTCGCGCTCGGCGCAGCGCTTCTCGTGCTCGCGGCAGGCACGGCCGTCTCGCCGCTCACGGCGATCGCGGCCGCAGCCGACGACCTCCCCGCGACGAGTCCGACTGAACCCGCCGGCCCCGACGCATCCGGGCTCGCGCGCGACGCCTCGGCCTTCGAAGCCGGACGCTACATCGTGACCCTCCGCGACGAGGCCGTCGCCACGTACGCGGGCGGCACGGGATCGTTCGCCGCCACGCGAGCGCGCGACGGCGGCGACCTCGACGCCCGCTCGAAGCGGGCCGTCGCCTACGCCGACCACCTCGCCGACGAGCAGACCGCGGTCGCGGACTCGGTCGGCGCCGAGATCATCAGCTCGTACACGCTCGCGACGAACGGCTTCTCGAGTACGCTCACCGCCGAGCAGGCGGCCGCGCTCGACGCCGACCCGCGCGTCGTCGAGGTCGTGAAGGACGAGCTCCTCCACGTGCAGGAGGCCGTGCCGTCGACCGAGTTCCTCGGACTCTCGGGCGACGGCGGAGTCTGGGACGCCACGGGCGGGTTCGCCTCGGCCGGTGAGGGCGTCGTCGTCGGCGTCATCGATACCGGCATCGCGCCCGAGAACCCCTCGTTCGCCGGCGAGCCGCTCGGCGACACGGCGGGCGCCGACCCCTACCGAGACGGCGACGAGATCGTCTTCGACAAGTCCGACGGCGGCACCTTCCGCGGGGTCTGCGAGACGGGCGAGCAGTTCGCGGCCGACGACTGCTCGACGAAGCTCATCGGCGCGCGCTACTTCCTCGACAACTTCGGCGAAGGCCAGATCGGCCCCGACCGTGCCGAGTACGTCTCGCCGCGCGACGGCAACAGCCACGGCTCGCACACCGCGAGCACGGCCGCGGGCAACCACGGCGTGCACGCGAGCGTCGCAGGCCGAGACCTCGGCGAGATCTCGGGCGTCGCGCCCGCCGCGAAGATCGCGGCCTACAAGGTCTGCTGGTCGGGTCTCACCCACCTCGAAGACGGATGCGCCATGGGCGACCTGCTCGCGGCGATCGACGCCGCGGTGGCCGACGGCGTCGACGTCATCAACTTCTCGATCGGCGGCGGCTCGGCGTACTCGACCGTCTCACTGACCGACCAGGCCTTCCTCCGCGCGGCGGCCGCGGGCATCTTCGTCGCCGCGGCCGCGGGCAACGCCGGCCCCGAGGCATCCACCGCCGACAACGCGGCGCCCTGGATCACGACCGTCGCGGCGTCGACCATCCCGAGCTACGACGCGACCGTGCGACTCGGCGACGGGCGTGCGCTCCTCGGCGGATCGATCACCCTGCCCGCGGCCGGAACGCTCGCCGGACCCCTTGTCGCGGCGTCGGCGATCGCCGTCGGCGGCGCCGAGAGCCCGACCCTGTGCGGACCCGACACGCTCGACCCTGCGGGTGCCGCGGGCAAGATCGTGCTGTGCGAGCGCGGTGTGTTCGACCGCGTCGCGAAGTCGGCCGAAGTGGCCCGGGCGGGCGGCATCGCCATGGTGCTCGTGAACCCCTCGCCGAACTCGATCGACCTCGACACCCACTCGGTGCCGACCGTCCACCTCGACGCCGACTCGTTCGAGGCCGTGACCGCGTACGCCGCGACCGACGGCGCGACGGTCACCCTCGAAGACGGCAACACGACGGGCGGTCCGACGTTCCCGACCCCGCAGGTCGCGGGCTTCTCGTCGCGCGGGCCGATCCTCGCCGACGGCGGAGACATCCTGAAGCCCGACGTCGCCGCGCCCGGCGTCGCGATCCTCGCCGACGGCGCGAACGCCGAGGGCGAAGACCCGACCTTCATGCTCATGTCGGGCACGTCGATGGCCTCCCCGCACATCGCGGGCCTCGCGGCCCTCTACCTCGGCGAGCGCCCGAACGCGTCGCCGGCCGCGATCAAGTCGGCCCTCATGACGACGGCGTACGACACGGTGGATGCCTCGGGGTCGCCCGTCTCGGACCCGTTCGCCCAGGGCGCCGGCCACACCGACCCGCGCCGTTACCTCGAGCCGGGTCTGCTCTTCCTGAACGACCTCGACGACTGGCTGGGGTACGTGCAGGGCCTCGGCGCCGCCGACTTCGGCGTCGCCCCGATCGACCCGTCGAGTCTCAACCTCGCATCGATCTCGATCGGCGCCCTCGCCGGCGTCGAGTCGGTCGAGCGCACGGTGACCTCGACGGCCGCGGGCCGCTTCGAGGCGCAAGCGGTCGACATGCCCGGCGTCGACGTGACCGTCGAGCCGAGCGTGCTCGAATTCGGCGGTGCGGGCGAAGAGGCGACGTACACGGTCACCTTCCGTCGCACGGATGCCGCTCTCGAGGAGTTCACGACGGGTGCGCTGCGCTGGGTCGGCGGCGGCTCGGGTGGCGGCGCCGGCGGCACCGTCACGACGCCGCTCGCGGTGCGCCCCGTGCTGCTCAGCGTCCCGTCACGTGCGACGGGCGAAGGCGTCGACGGTTCGGTCGACATCCCCGTCTCGGCGGGCGCGACGACCGACGTGCCGATCGCGATCGACGGTCTCGTCGAAGGTCGCGTCATGCACGGCGTCGGCACCGCGGGCGGCACGCGCGACCGGCACCTCATCGAGGTCCCGGAGGGCACGACGTACGCCCGCTTCGAGCTCGATGCGGCGGACGATTCGGCCGACCTCGACCTTCGCCTGTACTCGTCCGACGGCGCGGGCGGCGGCTGGCTCATGCGCGAGGCGACCACCCCGAGCGCCGACGAGACGCTCATCGTGCCCGAGATGGGCTCCTCGCGATACGTGCTCGAGGTCGACTTCTTCTCGGGCGAGGGCGACCTCGCCTACGACCTCACGGCGTATCTCGTCGGGGGCGACCCGTCGGTCGGCGGCTTCACCGCCGACCCGAGCGTGCTCTCGATGCGGCTCGGCGAGCCCGCCTCGGTCACGGCCTCGTGGTCGGGTCTGGAGCCCGGATCGCGGTACTTCGGTCGCGTGCACGTCGGCACAGGCTTCGACACGACGAACGTCTTCGTGACGACGCCGGGCGAGCCGACGCCGCCCGATGACGAGGAGTTCACGCTCTCGGTCGCGCCTGAGCGGGTGCGCCCCGGCAAGGGCTTCGTCGTCGAGGCGGCCGGCCTCGATCCCGCCGAGCCCTTCACCGTCACGCTCGACGGCGAGCCGTTCGCGCGCGGCATCGCCGGCGACGACGGCCGGGCGGGGCAGAACCCGATCATGCCTGCCGACACGGCCGCGGGCGTTCACGTCGTCGGGATCGACGCGGAGTCGGGCCATGCCGAGGCATCCATCGAGGTCGCCGACTTCCTCGTCGTCGACACCTACGAATACGTCGAGTACCTCGCCGACGGCACCGCGTCGGCAGCCGCCGAGGTGCAGTTCAGCGGCAACGGCACGGCACGTGTCGTGATCGAGAGCGCAGGCGGCTCGATCGCCCTCGACGAGCGGCTCGAGCTCTCGCACGATCCGATGTTCGACTTCGATGTGCGCCGGAGCTCGGCGGCACGGGTGACGGCGGGCGACTACACGATCCACGTGTGGGCGGTCGCGGTCGACGGCTCGCTGTCGCAGCAGATCGACCACCCGTTCACGGTCGAGGAGACGAAGCCGAGCACGGTCACCATGACCGCGAACGCGGCCGACCCGAACCTCGTCGACATCGTCTACGACAACCAGGTCGGGGCGATCACCCAGGCGACCGTCCGCTACAAGATGTGCTCAGGCCCGGTCGTGTTCGCGACGATCTGGATCGACAAGCCCGTCATCTCGGGCACGTACGACATGACCGCCATGACGGGCGTCGACTTCCTGATCGACGGCGAGGTGCTCGCGTCGTACGCGAACACGGGCTCCGCGCGATGCGCGGACGCCCCGAAGATCACGAACGACTTCTGGGCGATCCTCTCCGACGGAACGCTGAGCCCCGAGATCGTCGGCGACGCGCAGCTTCCGGATGCCTCGAGGTCTCCGAGCATCGCCGGACTGGCCCCGACCGCGGGACTTCTGGACTTCACGTCCGGAGAACCCGCGTCGGACGCGATGCTCGCGGCCGAGCCCGACCCCGAGCACCCCGTGACGCTCACCCACTTCAACCGCTACCCGGCCTACAGCAGCGGGTACGACTTCTCGGTGGGCTACGGGTCGAGCATCTACTCCGGCCAGTTCTACTGGGAGGGCGTGCCGCACGACCGGGTCCTCGAACCCGGGCCTGTGATGGCTCGCACGATCCAGGTCGAGGAGGGCGAGCCGTTCTGGGTGCGCGCGAAGTACGAGGTGATCACTCCCGACAAGCAGATCTCCGCCCACCGGCTCATCCTGACGACTGCGGTGACGCTCGCCGAGCTCGCACCGGTCACCGACCCGGTCGATCCCGGTACGCCCGGCGGTCCCGGCGGTCCCGGCGGTCCCGGACAAGGCGGACCGGTCGGGGGCGGCTCGAACTCGCCCGCTGCGGGCGGTGGCCCGCTCGCGTTCACGGGCGTCGAAGCGGGCGGTCTCATCGCGATCGCCGCGCTCATCCTGGCGTTGGGAGGCGTGGCCGTGACCGCGGGCATGCGCCGCAGGCGCCGAGACGGGCGGAGCTGAGTCCCGGGCGATCCCCGCGACGGCTTCTCTCGCAGGCGACGGCGTCCGACATCCCTGGGGTGGTGTCGGACGCCGTTCCGTCGCGCTTCGACGTCAGCCTTCTGCTGGGGCCTCCGCAGGCGGCGCCTCGGCGGGCGGCGCCGTCGCACACCTCGCGAGGCTCGCCAGATTGGCGTTTGCCTGATCGATCGACCACGGCAGTTCGACGAGCGGCGCCTCCGCGCCGTCTGCGCCCGGGGCCTTCGACGCGATCGAGGCGAGCGCGAACGCCGCCTCGCGCGCGAAGTCGGGACCGGCGGTGGAGCTGTTGAGCGTGAGGACGACGGTGAGTCCGCTGCCGGGGTCGGTGAAGGCCGCCGTCACGGCACCCGCGGTCTCTGTGGAGATGCCTCGAAGCGGGCCGTATTCGAGCCCGCCGACGCCTTCGGAGACCCAGGAGGGCTGGTCGGGGATGTGCTCGGTCGCCCACTGCTCGCGCGCGGTCTTCTCGCCGAGGAGCGACCCGGTGGCGAACGCCTGGCTGATCGTGACCGTATCGTCGAGCGTCGAGATCGCCCCGCCCGCGGCGCCCACGCTTGAACTCGAGAGTCGCGACACGTCGTAGCGGACATCGCACACGGGGTTCCCGTCGGCTCCGGGCGGCTGCAGGTATCCGTCGAGCGACGACGCGTCGGCGACGTCGGTCGGCGAGGGGAGTTCGGTTCCGTCGAGCCCGAGAGGCTCGAACACGTACTGCTCGGCGAGGTCGTTCCAGCTGCGGTTCGTCGCGCGTTCGAGCGCGACGCCGAGGAGCAGCAGCCCGGTGCGCGAATAGGAGTACTTCTCGCCCGGCGTCCCGACGCGGTCGAGGGCCATCCCGTTGGAGATGAGCTCGATCTGCGACCAGACCCGCTCGGGGTTGTGCGCGAAGTGCGTCCGAAGCGACGGGTAGTAGTCGGCGAGCCCCGACGTGTGGCGGCAGAGCTGCTCGAGGGTGATGCCGTCGAGGCCGGGGATACCGTCGACATGCTCTGAGACGGGGTCGGCGAGGCCGACGACCTCTGCGTCGGCGAGACGAAGCAGGATGAGGCACGTCACCTCGCCGGTCACCCCCGCGAGCCGGAAGCTGTCGTCGGGCGCGACCGCGGACGCGTGCTCGTCGAAGCTCTCGGTGCCGGCGACACCGCGCCACTCCCCCGCCCAGGGCGCGTCGATCGCGGCGAGGCCCCCGCTCGCGCCGCTCAGCGCGACGGCGTTCGCGAGCGCCGCGTCGAGCGCATCGGAGACCTCGACCGGGATCGCGGCGTCGGTCCCGCCGAACTGCGCCTCCGGGTCGACGGTGCCGCCGATGCATCCGGTCATCGCGAGCGCTACGGCGACCGCTCCGCTCAGCGCCCCAAGCGCTGCGCTTCGCCTTCGAAGTCGACGACCGTTCCCCCGTCGTTCCACGTGCCCCCCTACGTGTGTGACGCTGTGATCATAACCCGGGGGTTCGGGCGCGCGCATCAGCCTCACGGATGACTCGGGGTCACGTTCCGGTACCGATCTCCCGCTCGGCGCCCGACATGAACCGCTCGACGTTGCGGTCGACGATGATGTCGCTCGGCCGCAGCGGGCGTTCGAGGTACAGGCCCTCGAGGCTCGTGAGCCGGCTGAGCGCGACGTACGTCTGCCCGGGGCTGAACACGCGCTGGCCGAGGTCGACGATCGCGGTGTCGTAGCTCGCGCCCTGCGCCTTGTGGATGGTGACCGCCCACGCGAGCCGCAGCGGGAACTGCGTGAACTCGGCCACCACGTCCTTCTCGAGCCGCTTCTGCACGGGATCCCACGAGTACTTGTACTTCTCCCACGTCGCGGGCTCGACCTCGTGCTCGACCCCGTCGACCTCGACGCGCACCTCGCGTTTGAGCGACGTGACGGTGCCGATCGTGCCATTGACCCAGCGGGGCCCATCGCCGCGCACGGCGGAGTCGTTCCTGAGGAACATCACCTGTGCGCCGATCTTCAGCTCGAGCCGTTCGTCGGCCGGGAACGCCCGCCCGCCGAACTCGCCGTTGACCTCGGCGGGGTTCGCGATCGATTGCCCCGGAAGCCGGTGGAGGTGGGTGCGGTTGATGCGCGTGACGGTGTCGTTTCGCGTCGCGAGGGTGATCGCGCCGTGCTCGGGAAGCGGGCGGCGGGCGCCCGTCGCGTTGAGGGCCCCCGCGATCTCGGCGGTCACCTGGCCGTGCCGGACGGCGTTCAGCATGTGCTTGAACGTGTCGTCGTGCTGACGGTGGACCTCGCCGAGTTCGAAGATGCGAAGGGATGCCTCCTGCCAGACCTTCGCGTCGAAGAACCACATCGACTCGTACGTGTCGGAGAAGTACCGGCGCTCGTCGAGGTCGCCCGGCACGGGCGCCAGTTGATACGGGTCGCCGAAGAGCACGACCTGCACGCCGCCGAACGGCTCGGCCCGGCGCTGCCGCGCCTGGCGGAGCGAGCGATCCATGGCGTCCATGAGGTCGGCGTTCACCATCGACACCTCGTCGATGACGAGGGTGTCCATGGCGTTGAGGAGCTTCTTCACGGCGTCGCTCTGCTCGAGCGCGTGGTCTGCGATCACCCCGATCGGGAGCCGGAAGAGCGAGTGAATGGTCTGGCCGCCCACGTTGAGCGCGGCGACACCCGTCGGCGCGCAGATGACGATCTGTTTCTCGGTATGGAAGTTGAGATGCGTCAGGAGCGTCGACTTGCCGGTGCCCGCGCGCCCCGTGACGAAGACGTGCTCGCGCGTGTGCTCGATCGCGTCGAACACCGCCGCCTGTTCTGCGGTGAGGGTGACGTCCGGCACCGGAACACTGTACCTCGCAGCGGAGACGACAGACCGGATGTCTCACACCGCCGCCATGGGCGTGCAACCCGCTCGCCGGGAGTGCCGACATAGACTGTGCCCGTGGGGAGCCGGGAAGCACGTGTCACGCGAGTGCCCTGGCTTTCCATGCTCGGATGGACGGGGATCGCGGTCCTCCTCGTCGGGGCCTTCTTCGCGGCCCTCGGCACCCTCAATCAGACGCTCTACGGAGCGTCCAACTTCGTCGAGCGCTATCTGAACGCGATCGCGGACGATGAGATCACCGCGGCCGCGGCGACGCCGGGCGTCGCCCTGTCGCCCGACGCGCTTGCCGCGCTCGGACTGCCTCCGAACGTGTCGACCGCGATGCTGCGGTCCGGTGTCGTCGCCGACGGGCCCGCCGACGTGCAGATCGTCTCGAACGAAGCGCACGACGACGGCTCGCACACGGTCGTCGCGAGCTACCGGCTCGGCGAGTCGATCGAGCAGACCACGTTCGAGGTCAGCCCCATCGAGCCGCTCTACGGAGTGCTCAATCGGTGGCGGTTCGCCCAGAGCCCCCTCGCCGTCATCGACGTGACCGCCGCGCACAACCCGTTCTTCACCGTCGGCACCCTCGAGCTCGACGCACGCGCGCTCAAGACGGGCGACGAACTCTCCGCCTTCACACAGACCGCCTCATACCTCGCGATCGCGCCCGCCGCCTACGACTTCACGTACGAGTCCGATCTGCTCGTCGCCGAGCCCGTGCACGTGGTCGCCGGGGCATCCGGCCATGTCGCCGCCGTGGTCGACGCCCAGCCGACGCCCGCCTTCGTCGACCGCGTGCAGACCCAGCTCGACGGGTTCCTCCAGAACTGCGCGACCCAGGTCGTGCTCCAGCCGACCGACTGCCCCTTCGGCATCGAGATCACCGATCGGGTCGTCGGCGACGCGAACTGGTCGATCGCCGCGATGCCGGTCGTCACGCTCGCGGCCGGCGAGACCGCGTTCGAGATGCCCCAGACCGCGGGCGTCGCCCACATCTCGGTCGACCTGCAGTCGCTCTTCGACGGGGAGTTCTACACCGAGGACCGGGACGTCTCGTTCACGGTCGCGCTCGACGCATCCGTGAAGAGCGACGGCTCGATCTCGGTGCAGCTGAAATAGGCGCTATCGCTGCGCATCGCGCGCCGCGATCGCCGCGAGCCGGGCGTTGTACTCCTCGAGTTCGGCGTCGCCCGTGCGGTCGGCGTGCCGATCGCGCCGCTTCGACTCCTTCTCGTCGCTGCGCGACCACTGCACTGCGACCGTGATCGCGAGCGCGACGGTCGGGATCTCGCCGATCGACCACGCGATGCCGCCGCCGAGTTGCTGGTCGACGAGCGCGTCGGTGCCCCACCCCATCGCGCCGTACCAGTCGGCGAGGAGGAGACCCGTGCCCATCATGATCGCGAGCCCGAAGAACGCATGGAACGCCATCGTGCCGAGGAGCAGCACGAGGCGGAACGGATACGGCAGTCGATACGGCACGGGATCGATGCCGATGAGGGACTGGACGAACAGGTAGCCCGTGATGAGGAAGTGCGCGACCATCCACACGTGACCGGTGTGGTCGAGCATCGTCCAGCGGAAGAGCGGCGAGTAGTAGAACACCCAGAGCGACCCCGCGAACAGCACCGCCGCGACGATCGGGTTCGCGAGGATGCTCGCGACCTTCGAGTGCACGGCCAGGAGGATCCATTCGCGGCCGCCGCGCGAACCGTCCTTTCGAGGGTGGATGGCTCGCGCAGCGAGCGTCACGGGCGCGCCCGGCACGAGCAGCACGGGGATCGCCATAGTGAGGAGCATGTGCCCGAACATGTGCGCGGAGAAGAGGTACTGCTCGTAGACGTTGATCCCGCCCGAGGTCACCCACGCGAGGAGCAGCAGCCCGGACACCCACAGCACTGTGCGGTAGACCGGCCACGTGTCGCCGCGGCGGCGCAGCCGCCGCACGCCCGCCAGGTAGAAGAAGATGCCGAACCCGCACGCGAGAAGCCACAGGAGGTCGGGGTTCCACTCGGTGAAGTACCGCGAGATCTCGGGCCACGGGGGCAGCGGCACACCGGTGAGGATCTCGGCCGGCGTGCGGGCGAGCGAACCGACGGCGTCTTCGGAGACGGGCGTCGCCGTGCGGGCGAGCGCGGCCGCCGCGCCCGAGGCGAGGCCCATGAACGCGAGTTCGACGATGACGATGAGCCACAGGGGGCGGCGCGTGACGGCCGGGGCCGCCGGTCGAGTAGCGCCCGACGCAGGAGGACGCGTATCGAGACCCGACGCGACCTGCTGCGACATCCGCCCGATGATGAACCGACGCCAGATCGCGCCGAGCAGCCCGAGCCCCACGAGCGCGAACACCTTGACGACGACGAGCGCGCCGTACGGTGTCAGCAGCTGCGGCCAGTCGCCGATGCGGAGCGCCGCGCTCGCGTATCCAGACACCGCGACGACGATGAACGCGATGAGCGCGACGGTCGAATAGCGCGCGAGCACGACGGGCAGCCGCTTGTCGTCGAGGACGGGCTGGAGCACGACGATCGCGATGAGCCCGCCGAGCCAGACGGCTGCGAACACGAGGTGCAGGCCGAGTGCCGTGACGGCAGCGGCATGCCCCGCGGCGCCCGCTGCGTGCCCCTGCTGGGCGAGCGGCACGAGGCTCGCGACCGCGAGCAGCGTCACGAACACGAGTGCCGTGTGGTTGCGGACGGCGAAGCACAGCACCGTGACGGCCGCCGCGACGAGCGTCGTCGTGAGCCAGGCCTGCCCGAGGGGGATCGCCGTCAGGAACTGCCCGAGCTTCATGCCGAACGCCTCGCCGGCGTCGAGCTGCTCACCCGTCACGTCGAGGAACGTGAAGAGGCCCGTCGCGGCGGCCGCGACGGTCATGACGGCGGCGGATGCCGCGGCCAGGTCGAGGGCGCGGTCGAATTCGCGCTTCTCGGGGCTGAGCGCCCATACCGCGAGCACGAGCGAGCCGATCACGCCCGCAGCCGACACGTTGACGAGGAGCTTCGCGATCGGGAGCCCCCACCGCACGGCGGGGCCGGGGTCTTGGATCAGGAGCGGCGCCGCTCCCCCGCCCACGACGAGGCCCGCGACGACGGCGAAGAGCGCGACGACGAGGAGCGCGGCAGGGCCGAGCACGCGAACGGAGCGGGGCACCGCACCAGCCTAGGCGAGGCATCCGAGGGCCCGTGACGCGCACTCACAGGTTCGCGCGGGCACGACGAAGGGCGGGAGGCCTCGGCCGCCCGCCCCTCCTTCGCGATTACTTCGCGGCAGCCTTGAGCTTCGAGCCGGCCGAGACCTTGACCGAGTGACCGGCCGGGATCTGGATGGTCTCACCGGTCTGCGGGTTGCGGCCCGTGCGGGCAGCGCGCGACGTGCGCTCGACGGCGAGCCAGCCGGGGATCGAGACCTTGGTGTCGGAGCCGACGGCCTCGGCGAGCGCGTCGAAGAGACCGCCGAGCACGGCGTCGACCGTGGCCTGGCTCTGGTTCGTCGACGCGGCGATCTTCGCGACGAGCTCGGTCTTGTTCAGCGACTTGTCAGCCATTGAATGTCCTCCTCGGACGTTCGCTGCGATTGAGCAGCTGTGATTCAGAGAATTCGGGAACGATCGTTCAACCGCCCCCGCGGCCGATCAGGCCGCCTTGAATGTAGCAGAGATCCGCGGAAACACGCGGATTTCCGGGCTGAACGGGGCTCTGTGACCCGGCGTGTCGCGTCTGGTTCGCTCACGGCGAAGCATCCGGAGCACTTCAATCGATCCGAGGCATCCTCGCCGTCTGTCGTGCGCGACCTCGAACCGACCCCGGCGACGACGAAGGGCGCCGGCCGAAGCCGGCGCCCTTCGGACGCTGATGCGTGCTGCTTACCAGCTCGACTTGGTGATGCCGGGCAGCTCGCCACGGTGCGCCATGTCACGGAAGCGGACACGCGAGATGCCGAACTTCGTGAGGACACCGCGGGGGCGGCCGTCGATCGCGTCACGCGAACGCACGCGGATGGGCGATGCGTTGCGGGGGAGCTTCTGGAGGCCGACGCGGGCGGCCTCGCGCGACTCGTCGGTGCCGTTCGGGTCGACGAGCGCCTTCTTCAGCTCGAGGCGCTTGGCCGCGTAGCGGTCGACGATCACCTTGCGCTGCTCGTTGCGCGCGATCTTGCTCTTCTTCGCCATGTCTTAGCGCTCCTCTCGGAAGTCGACGTGCTTGCGCACCACGGGGTCGTACTTCTTGAGCACGAGACGGTCGGGGTTGTTGCGACGGTTCTTGCGGGTCACGTAGGTGTACCCGGTGCCGGCCGTCGAACGGAGCTTGATGATGGGACGGATGTCCTGCTGCTTCGCCATTAGAGCTTCACCCCACGAGCCTGGATGTCCTTGATGACGGCCTCGATGCCACGGGCGTCGATCACCTTGATGCCCTTGGCGGACACGTTCAGGGTGACGTTACGACGAAGCGACGGCACGTAGTAGGTCTTCTTCTGCACGTTCGGGTCGAAGCGGCGCTTCGTCCGGCGGTGCGAGTGCGAGATGTTGTGGCCGAAGCCGGGAACGGCTCCGGTCACCTGGCACACTGCTGCCATTGGTCTTTCCTCCAATACCGAGGGGCGGATGCCCCTCCCAAGGTCTCTTGTCTGCAGGCGAATTCCCCGGTCGCCCGGGTAGATACTGGGGATTCGTCTACGTACCGGGCAGTGGAAGTGCCCGGACAAACCTCGATCTTATCAGATCGGCGGATGTCTCATGTACGCGCGCCCGCGCGGTCGGCGCTACTCCCCGCGGCCTGGAGCCTCGTGCAGTCGGCGCACAACCCGAACACGTCGACGACGTGGGCCGCCGCCGTGAAGCCGTTCTCGGCGGCGATGCGCTGCGCCCACGCCTCGACCTCGTCGGCCGCGATCTCGACCGTGAGCCCGCAGTTGCGGCAGATCAGGTGGTGATGGTGGCCGGTCGTCGAGCACGCACGGTAGAGCGCCTCGCCCTCGGGCGACTGCAGCGAGTCGGCTTCGCCCGTTGCTGCGAGGTCGCCGAGCGCTCGGTAGACCGTCGCGAGCCCGATGGGCGAGCCCGTGCGGTGCAGTTCGGAGTGCAGCGCTTGCGCGCTGATGAACCCGTCGGTGCCGTCGAGGGCTTCGCGCACGGCCTCGCGCTGCCACGTGTTGCGCTTCATGCCCGGATCGCCTCCTCCGCGGTCTCGACGGGAATCGCCCGCCGCCTCAACGGTAGCCGTCGAAGCTGTGCCGCACCCAACGAGATGACGAAGAACAGGGTCGCGGCGATCGCGATCGAGGGCCCGGCGGCGACGGCGAACACGCGGGAGGCGAGCACGCCGAGGATTCCGGATGCCGCGCCGATGACGGGGGCGGCGACGAGCACGCCGCGGAAGCTCGACACGACGAGCCGCGCGGCGGCGGCGGGCGCCGCGATGAGCGCGATCGCGAGGATCGCGCCGACGGCGGGCAGCGCGCTCACGACGGTCGCGGCGGTGAGGGCGAGCACGAGGAGTTCGACGGGCCATTCGCGGAATCCCGCTGCGCGGAACCCGGCGGGATCGAAGGTCGAGAACACGATGCGGGTGCCGAAGGCCGCGACGAGGACGACCGCGATGACGGCGACGGATGCCGCGAGCAGGATGTCTCCGTCGGTGACGGTGAGGATCGAGCCGACGAGGAGCGACTCGGGGTGCACGGGCAGGCCCGGGATGACCGCCTGCAGGATGGCCCCGGCAGCGAAGCCGCCCGTCAGCACGATGCCCGCGGCGACCTGCGGCCCCTGGCGCCGGATGCGGCCGATGCCCGCCATGACCGCGACGATGGCGACCGCGGCGACCGCGGCTCCCGCCGGCACGCTGAACCCGAGCGCGGCGGCGATGACGGCTCCCGGGTAGGTGGCGTGCGTGAGCGCCTGCGCGAAGAACGTGCGGCGCCGCAGCACGACGAGCGCGCCGACGAATCCGGCGCCGGCCCCGATGACGACGGCGGCGAGGAGCGCCCGCTCGAAGAAGCCCATCAGCGCGCCGTCCTCACGCGTCCGGCCGCCCAAGCGACGGCGAGCACGAGCGCGTAGCCGACGACGAAGACGATGACGATCGTCGCGCCGGCCGGCACCTCGATGCCGCCCGAGACCGATACCCCGTAGCCCGTCGCGAGGCCGAGCCAGGCCGCGAGTGCGGCGAAGCCGCCTGCGACGGGGAAGAGCAGCCACAGCCGATCGGTCACGAGCCGCGCGACGGCGCCCGGCATGATGAGCAGGGCGAGCACGAGGAGCGTGCCGACGGTCGACGCCGCAGCGACGACGACGAGCGCGACCGCACAGTTGAGCACGAGGTCGAGGCGGAACGCCGAATCCCCCGCGGCGCGGCTCCCGCGCGCGTCGAAGGCGCGGAACAGCTGCTGTTTGAGGGTGACCACGATCGCCGCGAGTGCGACGAGGCTCACGATGATGAGCGGCACGAGGTCGGCGGGCGGGATCGTGAGCACCCGCCCGAAGAGCAGGGTCTCGAGCTGTCCCGCATAGTCGTTCGAGCGCGAGACGACGATGACGCCGACGCTGAACGTCGCAGTGAGGACGATGGCGATCGCCGCGTCATCCGTCACCGCCGCCGTGCGACCCAGCCACGTGAGCACGAGCGCCGCCGCGAGCGCGGCGATCGCCGCGCCCGGCAGCACGCCCTGCATGCCGCCGACCGCGAGGCCGATCGCGAGGCCCGGGAACACGGCGTGCGTGAGCCCGTCGCTGATGAACTCGAGGCCGCGGAGGTTGACGAGCACGCCGACGACGCCCGCGACGACCGCGAGCACGAGCATGACGCCGAGCGCGCGCGCCATGAACGGCAGCTCGAACGCGCCGAACAGCGCGTCGAAGACCTCCATCAATGCCCCTCGTGGCCGGGCACGACGAGGGTGTGCTCGTCGATCTCGATCTCGTTGCCCTCGAAGCACTCCTGCAGGTTGCCGAGCGTGAGCACATCGGAGACCGGGCCGTGCGCGAGCTGCACGCCGTTCACGAGCACGACCGAGTCGCACACGAGCCGTGCGAGCTCGAGGTCGTGGGTCGAGACGAGCACCGCCACTCCCCGGTGCTTCAGCACGCGCAGCGTGTCGATGAGCGCGTCGCGGTTCTGCTGGTCGAGGCCGTTGAACGGCTCGTCGAGGAGGAGCAGCGACGGTTCGCTCGCGAGCGCCCGCGCGAGGAGTCCGCGCTGACGCTGTCCGCCGGAAAGCTCCCCGAACCGGCGCTTCGCGAGCGAGCCGAGGCCCACGGTCGCGAGGGACTCGCGAACGGCCCGCCGGTCGTCGCGGCCGGGCCACCTGAAGAATCCGAGCTTGCGATAGCGACCCTGCATGACGACCTGCTCGAGACTGATCGGGAACTCGGGGTCGAGTTCGGCCGACTGCGGCAGGAATCCGATCATGCCGACGGCGGCATGCGTCTCGCCGAGGTACTCGACCGTGCCAGCCGTGCGGGGCACGAGCCCGAGCAGCCCGCCGAGGAGCGTCGACTTGCCTGCGCCGTTCGGCCCGATGAGCGCGACGGCCTCACCCGGTTCGATCGCGAACGCCAGCCCACCCACCCCGGCGCCGCCGGGTGGGTGAACTCGGCATCGACGAGCCGCAGGACAGGGGTGCTCCCGGGCCGATCGCTCATGCGGGTCATCCTTGCAGGACGGCGGGCAACGCGGAAGGTTCGACGCCCCAGGACTGCAGAATGCGCGTGACGTTGTGGATCTGGCTGCCGATATAGGTCGCCCCCGGGCTGCCCTCGACTCCGAGCGAGTCGCCGTACAGCGCGTCGTCGCCCGAGAAGACCTCGACGCCCGCCTCGCGCGCGATCGTCTCGGCGGTCTTGGGCGAGATGGATGCCTCGGAGAACACGGCCTTCACGCCCGTGGCCTTGATCTTCGCGACGAGCTCGTCGATCTCGGCGGCGCTCGGCTCGGCGTTGTCGTCGAAGCTCGGGATGACGCTGCCGACGAACGTGATGCCGTACGCCTCGACGAAGTAGGTGAAGGCGTCGTGGTTGGTCACGAGGAGCCGCTTGTCGGCGGGCACCTGGTCGACGTTCTCGCGGATCCAATCGTCGAGCGCGGTGAGCTTGTCGAGGTAGGCGGTCTCGTTCGCCTCGATCTGCGCGGCGTCGATGCCGTCGATCTGCTCGAGGCCAGCGGCGATGTTCTGCACCATGACCTCGGCGAGGGCCGGGTCGGTCCAGATGTGCGGGTTGCCCTCGGCGTGCTCGTGCTCGTGGTCCTCGCCCTCTTCGGCGTGCTCGTCTTCGGCGTGCTCGTCTTCGGCGTGCTCGTCTTCGCCTTCTTCGTGCTCGTGCGTGCCGTGCAGCTCGATGCCCGTGCTCGCGTCGATGAGGTCGCCGCTGAAGCCGGACGCGGAGATCGCGTCGTCGATCCACGTCTCGAGCCCGGCGCCGTTGACGACGAGCGCGTCGGCGCTCGCGAGGGCGCGGAGCTGCGCGGCGGACGGGTCGAACGAGTGCGCGCTCTGGTTGGGCTGGAGCAACTGCGTGAGCGTGCCCTGCTCCCCCAGCAGTTCGCGCGTGAAGTCGCCGACCTGGGTCGTCGTCGCGACGATCGAGGGACCGTCGGATGATTCGGATGCCCCGGGGCCGGCGCAGCCGGCGAGGGCGAGAGCGCTCGTGGTGAACAGAGCGCCGAGGGCGAGGGCGGAGACGCGGAGGGGTCGTCGAGTCAGGGTCACATGGTCAGCCTAGGTTTATTGATAATGATTGTCAAAACCACGAACAAGCGTCACTCGACGACGCATCCGCACCGTTCATCGACCACTCATCGGATGCTCCCTGGCGTGTCGCAGCGTTCGATGAGATGGTGAAGCACGTGGAAACGACGACGTCCCCTATCACGTTGGTGCCGTTCACCCTTGCCGATGCCGAGCGCATCCTCGCCGGAGCGGTCGACCCGCGCGACGGCTGGGAGGGCGGCTACGCCTTCACCGACGAGCCCGAGATGCTCGCCGAGTACGTGCAGGCCGTGCGCGACGGGGGAGACCCCGCGCCGTTCGGCCCGTACCTCGTGCGCCGCTCCGCCGACGAAGCGACGATCGGGGAGTGAACGTCTTCGGCCCCGTCGACGACGACGGCGCCGTCGAGTTCGCCTTCGCCCTCGTGCCCGCCGTCCGCGGACAGGGCCTCGCCGTGCACACCGTCCTCGGCGCGCTCGAGGTGCTGCGTGCGGCCGGCGCGACCGTCGCGCGCGCCGAAGCCGAGATCGCGAACGTCCCCGCCCGCCGTGCACTCGAGCACGCCGGGCTCATCGAGGTCTCGCGCGCGCCCGAATCGGTCGTGTACGAGACGCGGCTGTAGCCGAGGCTGCAGCCCCTACAGCCCGTCGGCCTGCACCCGCTCGCCGGCGCCTGCACCGGCATGAAGCGACGGCGGATTCTCGCCCCGCAGCACCTTGAATGCGCGGTCAAGGTCGGCGATCAGGTCGGAGACATCCTCGATGCCCACCGACAGGCGAAGCAGCCCCGGCCAGATGCCGCCGGCGTCGCGCTCGGCCTGGGAGAGCTTCGAGTGGGTCGTCGTCGGCGGGTGCAGGATGAGCGACCGGACATCGCCGATGTGGGTCATCCGCGTGAAGACCTCGACCGCGTTGTAGACGACCTTCGCCGCCTCCTGACCGCCCGTGAGCGTGAACGCGAAGACCGAGCCCGGCCCCTTCGGGTAATAGCGCTGCGCGAGCGCGTGGTACGGGTTCGACGGCAGGCCGGGGTAGTCGACGCTCGACACCTCGGGCTGGCGGTCGAGCCACTCGGCGACGACCTGCGCGTTCGCGACGTGCCGTTCCATGCGGAGCGAGAGCGTCTCGATGCCCTGCTGCACCTGGTAGGCGTTGAACGGCGAAAAGCTCGTGCCGAGGCGGCCCGCGACGACCGAGCGCGTGAAGGCGAAGTTCGCGAGCGGGCCGAACTTCTCGATCCAGGTCGTCGGGTCGCCCGCGACCATCGGCTTGAAGAGGTGCGGGAACCTCTCGGGATGCTTCGACCAGTCGAAGTTGCCCGCGTCGACCGTGACGCCGCCGATCGTCGAGCCGTGCCCGGCGAGGAACTTGCTCGTCGAGTGCAGCACGATGTCGGCGCCGTACTCGATCGGTCGCAGCAGGTAGGGCGTCGGCACGGTCGAGTCGATCGCGAACGGCAGCCCGTGCGCGTGCGCCGCATTCGCGATGAGCTCGATGTCGATGAGGTCGTTCTTCGGGTTCGGGATCGCCTCGCCGTAGAAGAGCTTCGTGTTCGGCCGCACGCGGCGAGCCCAGTCGTCGGGGTCGTTGGGGTCGTCGACGAACTCGACCTCGATGCCGAACCGGCTGAGGTTGCCGCGGAAGAGCGCCCGCGTGCCCTCGTAGATGCTCGGCGTCGACAGGAAGTGGTCGCCCGCGGCGAGCACGCCGAGCAGGCCCACCGCGATCGCCGCCTGGCCGCTCCCCGCGAGCGTCGCCCCCGCGCCGCGCTCGAGACGCGCGATCGACTGCTCGAGCGCCGCGAGCGTCGGGTTGTTCG
This sequence comes from Agromyces protaetiae, assembly GCF_004135405.1. Lineage (NCBI taxonomy): Bacteria > Bacillati > Actinomycetota > Actinomycetes > Micrococcales > Microbacteriaceae > Agromyces > Agromyces protaetiae. The sequence goes on along the minus strand of NZ_CP035491.1, from coordinate 929,574 downwards.
TGCGCGAGTAGACGTATCCCGCATCGCTGCCGCCGAACCGGGCCGCCGCCTGGTCGAAGTCGTCGAAGATGAACCCCGCCGTGAGGTAGATCGGCGTGATGCGCGCGCCGTGCGCCGCCTCGCCCTGGTAGCCCGCGTGGAGCTGTTCGGTGTCGAAGCCGAACTCGTGGGCGGGCGCGTCGATGAGCGCGTCGGATTCGAGGGACATGCGGGGCTCTCCTGGTGGTGCGGGGTGCGCGGGCGCGCCGGGGACCGCACCGATGCTATTCGAGCAGCAGGGCGGGTTCCTCGATGATCGCAGCAACATCGGCCAAGAACCGACTCGCGACGTCACCGTCGACCACACGGTGGTCGAACGAGCCGCCGATCGTCGTCACGAAACGCGGCCTGACCTCGCCTTCCACGACCCACGGCTTCTGCTTGATCGTGCCCAGTGCGACGATGCCGACCTCGCCCGGGTTCAGAATCGGAGTGCCCGTGTCCATGCCGAACACGCCGATGTTCGTGATCGTGATCGTGCCGCCCTGCATCTCGGCGGGCTGCGTCTTGCCCTCGCGCGCGACGAGCGTGAGCTGCTCGAGCGCCGTCGCGAGCTCGACGAGCGACATCGCCTGCGCCTCTTTCACGTTCGGCACGATGAGCCCGCGCGGCGTCGCCGCGGCGATGCCGAGGTTCACGAAGTGCTTGACGATGATCTCTTCGTCGGTCCACTGCGCGTTGACGGTCGGGTTGCGGCGAGCCGCCCAGATGACGGCCTTCGCCATCATGAGGAGGGCGACACCTTGACGCCCGCGTAGTCGGGAGAGGCCTTCAGCCGCTTGATGTACTCCATCGTGCGCGTCGCATCGACGTCGACGAAGACCGATACATGCGGCGCGGAGTATGCGCTCTGCACCATGGCGTTCGCGATGGCCTTTCGCACGCCCTTGACGGGGATCCGCGTCTCGCGGCCGGCAGGCGCCTCGGGGGTCTGGATGTTCCGGAACACGCTCGCCTGGCTCGCCTCGCGGATGACGTCGTCGCGCGTGATGTCGCCGATCGGCCCGGTTCCGGTGACCTTCGAGAGGTCGACGCCGAGGTCTTTCGCGAGCTTGCGGATCGGCGGCTTCGCGATCACGGGCACCTGCACGTCGCGCGGTGCCGACGCAGGTGCGGCGAGCGCGGATGTCTCGGTGCCGCCCGCCGAGCCCGTCGAACCGGCCTGCACGGGCGCGGCGGATGCCACGGGCAGGGGCGCGAGGTGCTCGTGCGCGCCGCCCGGAGCGGGGTGCCGCCTCCGGCGGCTCTGCACGGGCCCCGAGCTGCCGTGTCCGACGAGGACGGCACCGGATGCCTCGGGCTCGGCGACTGCGGTCGCGGCCGCCGGTGCGGGGGCGGCAGGCGCACCCGCCGAGACATCCGTCTGGATGACGAGGATGGGCGTGCCGACGTCGACCGTCGTGCCCGCCTCGACGAGCAGCTCGGAGACGACTCCCTCGAACGCGCTCGGCAGCTCGACGAGCGACTTCGCCGTCTCGATCTCGACGAACACCTGGTCGAGGACGATCGTGTCGCCGGGGCGACCTTCCACTCGACGATCTCGGCCTCGGTGAGGCCTTCGCCGACGTCGGGCAGCGGGAACCGGATCTCGCTCATTCGTTCACCCTCTCAACAGGTGCATCCGCGTTCCGGCATACGATCCGGAGCGCTCCGAGCGGGCGCGTCATCAGTACGCTAGCGCCCGGTCGACGGCTTCGAGCACCCGGTCGGGACTCGGCAGGAACTCGGTCTCGAGCGAGGCCGGCGGGAACGGCGTGTCGAAGCCCGACACCCGCAGCACGGGCGCCTCGAGCGCGTAGAACGCCCGCTCGGCGACCGTCGCCGCGATCTCGGACCCGACCGACACGTTGCCGTACGCCTCTTGCGCGACGACGAGCCGTCCCGTTCGCTGCACCGAGTCGAGCAGCGGGCCGTAGTCGATGGGGGAGAGGCTGCGGAGGTCGACGACCTCGAGGCTGCGACCCTCCTCGGCCGCGATCTCGGCCGCCTGCAAAAGCGTCGCGACCATGGCGCCGTGGCCGACGACCGTGACATCCGTTCCCTCGCGCACGACCCGGCTCGCGTGGAGCGGCATCCCCGCGTGGTCGAGATTCACCGGACCCTTCGGCCAGTACCGGCTCTTGGGCTCGAAGTACATCACGGGGTCGTTCGACTCGATCGCCTCGCGGATCATCCAGTACGCGTCGTGCGGGTTCGACGGGCTCACGACCCGAAGGCCCGGGGTGTGCGCGAAGTACGCCTCGGGCTCTCCTGGTGGTGCTCGATCGAGCCGATGTGTCCCCCGTACGGCACCCGGATGACGATCGGCATCGAGATGCGGCCCTCGTGGCGGAGCGTCTGGCGGGCGAGCTGGGTGGTGATCTGGTCGAACGCGGGGAAGATGAACCCGTCGAACTGGATCTCGATCACCGGGCGGTAGCCGCGCATCGCGAGGCCGATCGCCGTGCCCACGATGCCCGACTCGGCGAGCGGCGAGTCGAGCACGCGGCCCTCGCCGAACTCCGCCTGAAGGCCCTCGGTCACACGGAAGACGCCGCCGAGCTTGCCGATGTCCTCGCCCATGAGCAGGACCTTCTCGTCGTCGGCGAGCGCATCGCGCAGGCCCGCGTTGATGGCCTTCGCCATCGACAGCGTGTGCACGCCGCGCACCTCGGGCTCGACCGCCCCTGCCGGCTCCGCCGCCTCGGGCGACTGGGCCGTCGTCGCGTCCGTCACGGGCGCCTCCTCGTCGATGCCGAAGGTGTACGTGTCGAGATCGGTCATGCCGGCTCCTCGTCGAGGCTGCGCTCGAATGCGTCGAGCCACGCGTACTCGGCCTCCATCAAGGGGTGCACCTCGCTGTACACGTGCTCGAAGATCTTCTCGCGCGTCGGCCCCGCGAGGTCGAGCGCCCGACGGCGGACGTCGGATGCGACATCCTGCGCCTCTTCGTCGACCTCGTCGAAGAACGCGGTGGATGCCCCGCGCCCCTCGAGCCACGCGCGGTAGCGCGTGATGGGGTCGCGCGTGGTCCACAGGTCGACCTCGTCCTGCGTGCGGTACTTCGTCGGGTCGTCGGCCGTCGTGTGCGCGCCCATGCGGTACGTCACGGCCTCGATGAACGACGGCCCGAGTCCCGAGCGCGCCTCTTCGAGGGCCGTGCGGCTCACCGCGTAGCTCACGAGCACGTCGTTGCCGTCGATGCGGAGACCCGGCATGCCGAAGCCGCCGCCGCGGAGCGAGATGGGGAGCGGGACTGACGCGAGACCGGCACCGAGATCGCCCACTGGTTGTTCTGCACGAAGAACACCTGCGGCGTCTGGTAGCTCGACGCGAACACGAGCGCCTCGCTCGCGTCGCCCTGCGAGGTCGACCCGTCGCCGAAGTAGACGAGCACCGCGACATCCGACTCGGGGTCGCCCGTCGCCGCCGCTCGATCGAAGCTCACGCCCATCGCGTAGCCCGTCGCGTGCAACGTCTGCGATGCAAGGACGAGCGTGTACAGGTGGAAGTTGCCGTTCTCGGCGGGATCCCACCCGCCGAGCGTCACCCCGCGAAGGAGCGACAGGATGTTCACGGGGTCGAGGCCGCGGATCATGCCGACGATGTGCTCGCGGTACGACGGGAAGATGTGATCCTGCGGGCGGGCCGCACGCGCCGAGCCGACCTGCGCCGCCTCCTGCCCGTGGCTCGGTACCCAGAGCGCGAGCTGGCCCTGTCGCTGCAGGTTGGCGCCCGCGATGTCGACGCGGCGGGAGGTGAGCATGTCGCGGTAGAACTGCTCGAGCTCGGCGTCGGAGAGCGCCTCGACGATCGGCAGGAACTGCTCTGCCTCGGGCGTCGCCTGCAGCCGACCCTCGGGGTCAGCAGCTGCAGTGTCGGCGTGGAGAAATCACGATCAAGGGCGGCCACCGTTCCACGGTACTCGCTGGTCCATGCCGCATTCTTGTGCGTCTCCGACAACCTCGCCCGGGGTGACGAGAGGGACCCTACAGCCGAACTCAGGGTGCGAGCGGTGCCAGCGTTGCGATCAACACGTCGTTCGCGGCCTCGTCACCGACGCTCACGCGGATGCCCGCACCCGCGAAGGGACGCGCCACGACGCCCGCGTTCCAGAGCGCCTCGGCGACCGCGTCGGTGCGGTCGCCCGCGGGCAACCAGACGAAGTTGCCGTGCGCCTCGGGCACCGGCCAGCCCGCCTCGACGAGGGCGGCGCGCAGTCGGTCGCGCCGGTCGGCGATGGCCGAGACGCGTTCGAGCAGCTCTTCTTCGGCGTCGGGTTCGAGCGACGCGAGCGCCGCCGCGGTCGAGGCGGCCGTCACGCTCAGCGGGATGATCGTCGCGCGAGCGGCGTCGAGGATCGGCACCGGTCCGACGGCGTAGCCGACGCGGAGGCCCGCGAGCCCGTAGGCCTTCGAGAAGGTGCGGAGGATGACGAGATTCGGGTAGCGGCCCACGAGGCCGCGGCCGTCGACGGATGTCTCGTCGAAGACGAACTCGACGTACGCCTCGTCGAGCAGCACGAGGAGATCGGCGGGCACACGCGCCATGAACGCCTCGAACTCGGCCGCCGTGACGATCGTGCCCGTCGGATTGTTGGGCGAGCACACGATGACGACGCGCGTGCGATCGGTGATCGCATCGGCGAGCGCGTCGAGGTCGTGCCCGTGGTCGTCGCGGTTCGGGACCTGCACGCTCGTCGCACCCGAGACCGTGACGAGACCCGGGTAGGCCTCGAACGACCGCCATGAGTAGACGACCTCGTCGCCGGGGCCTGCCGCCGCCTGGATGAACGCCGCGAGGAGCGCGACCGACCCGCCTCCGACGATGACCTCGTCGGCGCTCGCGCCGAACCGCTCGGCAAGCTTCTCGCGGAGCGAGAGGGCGGTCGCGTCGGGATACCGGTTGATCGTCGCCGCGGTCGCGGCCACGGCGTCGACCACCGACGGCAGCGGCTCGAAGGGGTTCTCGTTGCTCGACAGCTTGTGGCCGTCGGCAGGCGCCGGCCGCCCCTGGCGGTACGGGGGTAGGGCGGCGATCTCGGGACGCAGGCGCACAGCGCTGCGCGAAGGCTCCGGTGCAGTCACGCCCTCCACCGTACCCCCGCACTCGACGTCGCTTCACCGCGCGCCTGCCGCGCGCCTCCGCCGCTCGGCCCGCCGCTCTGCGAGCATGGCTGCATGCGATTCATCCTGCGCGTCATCGTCGTCGCCCTCGCCCTCTGGCTGACGACCTTCATCGTCGCCGGCGTGAGCGTCGTGCCGTGGGAGCAGACGACCGTGGCGACCGTGCTCACCTACCTGCTCGTCGCCGCCATCTTCGGCATCGTCAACGCGATCGTCGGCGGGTTCATCAGGATCGTCGCGTTCCCCGTCTACGTCATCACGCTCGGCCTCATCTCGTTCATCGTCAACGGGCTCCTGCTCCTGCTCGTCGCGTGGATCAGCACCCAGATCGGCTTCGGCCTGCAGGTCGAGAGCTTCTGGTGGGGCGTACTCGGCGCGCTCGTGCTCGGCCTCATCAGCTGGCTCATCGGGCTCATCGTGCGGCCGTCGAAGGGCTGACGGCCGCCCCCTCTTCATAGCCGAGCGCGATCCCGGGCATCTTGCTGAAGTCGGGGTCGAAAGGCGGCGGATCGATCGCCGGCCCCGGAACCACCGTGTGCCTACGCTCCGCGATGAACTCGATCCGGGTTCCGGGCTCGTCGCCGACGAAATCTTGGACGAGTGCCCTCGCCTCCTGTACCTCGGGACTCTCGCTGCGGTCGGCAAGCGCAGCGGTGTCGGAGTACAACGGCATGCTGTGCGCCGCCACCGGGTCGTACTCGCCATCGGGATCGAGCGCGTTGCGATGCAACTCGATCACGCCGGGCGCATGGACGCCCCGGCCCGCGGTTGCCGGCACGAGATCCTCGGCGTGGGCGAAGTTGACGAGCGGCACCTCCCCGGTGTCGGTCTGGGCGGTCGGCGCTCCGAAGGTCACACCCGCGACGGCGTTGAGCGACGGATCCGAGATGAGGTCGGCGACCGCCGCCCCGCCGCCTGAGAAGCCGACGGCCATGAACCGGTCTTCGGGGCTCCAACCGGACTGCTCGAGCGCCGCTCGCACCGCCCGGGACGCCGCACTCGAGTCGTAGCCGGCGAGCGCGGACATGTCGAACCCGCTGTCGTCGGCGACGTCGGAGACGTCGTTCGTGAAGTCGAGGGGCTGACCGCCGGGCACCATGCTCCAGTCGATCGTTCCGGTGACGTAGACGACGAATCGCTTGTCGTCCCCTTCGCCGTACACCTCGACCACGATCTGAGGGTCGCCGTCGTCGGCCTCAGGCACCCGCTCGGCAAGGTCCTCGAACCCATCGGGCGGCGGAACCGTCGCCGGCTTCGGGGCTGCGGCCGAGCGCACTCCCATCAAGCGGTTCGCGGGCGCACCATCGGCCCGGCGCACCGTGATCGGCGTCTCGACGAACGCCTTGCTCCCGACGAGAGCCGCGGCACCGGCGAGGCCCATGAGGATCGCGGCGTTCTGCGGCGTCTCGGTGCGCTGTCCGAGCAGCACGGCGAGAAGCGGAGGGACCCCGGCCCGAGCGAGCGCGACCTCGTCGACGGCTCCGCTCGCCGATCGAACGAACTCGACGAACCACGGCTGGTTCATGAGCTGAGACTGGGTGGCCTTCGGGTCCCACAGTCCGATCGCGGAAGCTCCCCACAGGATGCCTCCGACGACTGCCGCCTGTTCGGCCCAGAGCGGGAAGGTGTACGCCGCTGTCGCCGCCGCCCAGCGCACCCCGAGATCGAAGATGGACTTGATCGCCCGTTCGGTCGCGCCGTAGTTCTTCGCCGCCTGATCGAGCGCACTGCAGAGGTCCTCGCAATGCCCCGCGACCTTGGTGAGTTTCGACTCGGCGTCTCGTAGCGCCCACGTCGGCTCGTACCCGCCGCTCATCGCCGCCACGACATCGCCGAATCCGTCGTGCTCGAGCCCTCGCCTGATGCGGGCGACCCGATCGCACCAGTCGACGACCGTCGTGCGGATCGCGCCGAGACGGAACGCCTCGGCGAGCAGGTCTTCGTCGGCGACACGCGTGCCGCCGCCGGTCGTGATCGTCAGGTCGTCGCTCATTGGCCGAAAGGAGACCAGGCGGTCGGCTCGGTCGACATCGTCGAGATGCTCGCACGAAGTTCGGCGCGAGCGCAGTCGATCTCCCGCGCACCCTGCGCGAGAGCGCCGCGGAGGCTGTCGAGTTGCGTGTCGTACGTCGCGGATGCGGCGGATCGCCAGTCGAGACGCCCCGCGGCCGGCGGAAGCGCCGGGGCGATCGCGCCCACCTCGTCGGCGAGTGCGTCGAGCATGCGCAGATAGCGCCGGGCGGTCTCCGCGCGCGAGGCCGCTTGTGCACCGGGGGAGCCGGTCGCGAGATGTTGGTCGTCGTGCATACCGCGATCCTCGCGGCCGGGCGCGGAGCGCCGGGGAGGCATCGGACGAGATGGGGAGGATGCCACGAGTGCGCGCGTTGTGGAGGATCGGTCGGCGCCCCGACGGTCAGTCGCCCCGCAGCACCTCGGCGAGCGCGTGCGCCCCGATCCGGCCGACCCGTCCGTCGACGCCGATCGTCGAGACGATGGCGAGCCCGAGGGCCACGGCCCAACCGCGGGCACGCGCCCAGTCCGAGGCATCCGTGTCGCTCGAGACATCCACCGACCGACGGAACGCCGCCCGCCCGACCGCATCGAACGTGAGCCACGCGGTCGCGAGGTCGGTCGCGGGGTCGCCCGACGTGAGGTCGCCGAAGTCGAGCACGGCGGCGAGCCCGCCGGCGCTGTCGAGCAGGAGGTTCGCGGGGTGCAGGTCGCCGTGCACCCACACGGGCGGCCCGGCCCAGACGGGTGCGGCGAGGGCGTCATCCCATACGTCGAGCAACACGGCCCTGTCGGCGGCCGATACGTGCGCCGACACGAACGGCGACGCGAGCCGCTCGCGCGTGACCTCGTCGCGCGTCGCAAGCGGCACCCCGCGGTACGGGTTCACGGGCGCGTCGGCGGGCGCCGACACGCGCAGCGCCGTCGTGAACCCTGCGAGCGCGAGCGCCGCGCCTCCCCGAGCGGCAGTGGCGACGGATGCCGCGTCGCGGCCCTCGAGCCAGGTCAGGATGCTCCACGGGTACGGGTACTCGAACTCGGGCACCCCGGCCCGCACGGGCACGGGCACCGCGACCGGCGAGCGCTCGGCGAGTTCGGGCAACCACCGCTGCTCGCCGGCGACCAGCCGGGCGCCGAGCTCGCGGCGAGGCATCCGGACCGCGTAGTCCGTGCCGAGCTGGAAGACCGCGTTGTCCCACCCGTTCGCGACGAGTTCGACCTCCGCCGCGAGGTCAGGGTGCTGCGAAGCGACGAGCCGCGCGACGAGGTCGGCGTCGACCGGGACATCCGGCGGCGGTGCATCCGTCATTTCGTCACCATAGCTGTGGATTGCCTGCTGTGCTGCGCCCCGATCTGCGCCAGAATACGACCCATGACGCGTGCGGATGCCGAGGGGCCCGCAGCGCAGCCCTTCCGGGTGTCCTTCGTGTGCACCGGCAACATCTGCCGCTCGCCGATGGCGGAGGTCGTGCTGCGCAAGCTCGCCGACGACGCCGGGCTTTCGAATGCGTTGCGCATCGAATCGGCGGCGACCGGCGACTGGCACGTCGGCGAGCGCGCCGACCAACGCACGATCGACGCCCTCGAGCGCGCGGGCTACGACGGCACGCACCATCGGGCCAAGCAGTTCGACCCGCAGGTGTTCGGCGAGCTCGACCTCGTCGTCGCGTTCGACCGCGGCCAGGCGCGCATCCTGCGCAACTGGGCGCGTACGGCGGTCGACCAGCACAAGGTGCGGCTGCTGCTCGAGTTCGACCCCGAACTCGCGCCCCTGCAAGACGTCCCCGACCCCTACTACAGCGACTCAGAAACCTTCGATCGAGTTCTTGGGATGATAGAGCAGTCGACTTCGGCACTCTTTCGGCAACTCGCCCCCGCACTCAGACAAGGAATCCGATGATGTCGCTGCCTCCCCAGCCGCTCAGCCCGCTCGACGGGCGCTACCGCGCGGCGGTCGAGTCCCTCGGCGAGCACCTCTCTGAGGCGGGCCTCAACCGCGCCCGGGTGCAGGTCGAGGTCGAGTGGCTCATCGCCCAGACCGACCGCTCGTTCTTCGGCACCCAGCCGCTCGACGACGCGCAGAAGGCGGCACTCCGCAAGGTCGTGGCCGACTTCGGCCAGGCCGACATCGACGAACTTGCGACCCTCGAGGCGACGACCCGTCACGACGTGAAAGCCGTCGAGTACTACGTGCGCCGCCGGCTCGAAGGCCTCGGCCTCGACGCGATCGCCGAGCTCACGCACTTCGCCGCGACGAGCGAAGACATCAACAATCTCTCGTACGCGATCACCGTCCGCGACGCCGTGCAGCAGGTGTGGCTGCCGAAGCTCCGCGGCGTCATCGAGACGATCGCCGCCCTCGCACGCGAGCACCGCGACGCCGCCATGCTCTCGCGCACGCACGGCCAGCCCGCGACACCGTCGACGATGGGCAAAGAACTGGCCGTCTTCGCGCACCGCCTGCGCCGCATCGAGCGCCAGATCGAGGCGACCGAGTACCTCGGCAAGTTCTCGGGCGCGACCGGCACGTTCTCGGCGCACGTCGTCGCAGCTCCGGATGTCTCGTGGCCCACCGTGTCGCGCGAGTTCGTCGAATCGCTCGGACTCACCTGGAACCCCCTCACGACGCAGATCGAGTCGCACGACTGGCAGGCCGAGCTGTACGGCAAGGTCTCGCACGCGAACCGCGTGCTCCACAACCTCGCGACCGACATCTGGACCTACATCTCACTCGGCTACTTCCGTCAGATCCCCGCCGCGGGTGCGACGGGTTCGTCGACGATGCCGCACAAGGTCAACCCGATCCGCTTCGAGAACGCCGAGGCCAACCTCGAGCTCTCCTCCGCCGTCCTCGACTCGCTCGCCGCGACCCTCGTGACGTCGCGTCTCCAGCGCGACCTCACCGACTCGAGCGCGCAGCGCAACATCGGCGTGGGCTTCGGGCACTCGCTCCTCGCGCTCGACAACATCCAGCGCGGCCTGGGCGAGATCGACCTCGACGAGGCGCTGCTCCTCGACGACCTCGACCACAACTGGGAGGTGCTCGGCGAGGCGATCCAGACGGTCATCCGCGCCGAGGTCGTCGCCGGCCGGTCGACGATCAGCGACCCCTACGCGCTGCTCAAAGAGCTCACGCGGGGCAAGCGGGTCGGCGCCGCCGACCTCGCGGCGTTCGTCTCGTCGTTGGAGATCGGCGACGAGGCGAAGGCTCGTCTGCTCGCGCTCACGCCCGCGACCTACGTCGGCATCGCCGACGACCTCGTCGACGCGCTCGATTGAGCACCTGCCGACCGACGACGGAGGCCGCGGCGATTCGCCGCGGCCTCCGTCTTTCGTCCCGCTCTCGGGTCTAGTGCAGCCCGGGCCGGTCTTCGGTGTGCTCGTCGGGACCGCGTTCGGAGATCTCGGCCTGCTCGGACGCGTCGGGCTTGATCGCCATCTGCAGCAGCGCGAGCACGACGAGCACGACGATGAACACGCCGCCGAGGCCGATGAGCGCGATCGTCCAGTCGCGGGTCGCCATGAGCGCGACGGCTCCGACGAAGATCGCGGCGATCGCGGCGCCGCCGACGTACTCGGCCGGACGGAGGCGGTCTTGGCGGCTCGGCTTGTAGGGCTCCCCGGGCTTGGTCACGACTGCTGCTCCGTTCCGGGCGCGACCGCGGGCTTCGGGGCCTGGCTCCACTTGAGGGAGAGGCCGCCGATGACGAGCAGCACGCCGATGATGACGAGGTAGGCCCCCAGGAGACCGACGATGCTCACGGCGTCGAAGGGGAAGAACAGGAACGCGAGGGCCGCGAGGGCGGTGACGCCACCGGCGGTGATCCAGTCGCGCGAGACCGCGCTGCGGCCGCGCACGCGGAGGCCCGCGACGATCTCGAGGATGCCCGTGACGGCCGCCCACGCGATCACGAGGACGACGAGGAAGGAGAGGCTCGCAGGGGTCGCGAGGGCGAGGATGCCCGCGACGGCGGTGACGACGGCGTTGATCGCGAAGATCGCGCCCGCGAATCGGTCGGTCACGAACCGCAGCGACAGGGCTCCGATGAGCACGCCCGAGACGAGCGCCCACGCGCCGAAGACGAAGAGGCCGAGCGTCGGCGAGTGGTCTTGCACGAACGTGATGACGGCGGCGGGCACGAGGGCCAGCACGCCACGGACGACGGGGACGGCCCAGTACGGCGCGCGTACGACGGCGTCGGCACGGGCAACGGCCACGACGACCTCTTTCACTCTCGCTCGGGAACCGTTCAATCCTACGCGCGGCGCGGCTGGGAGCCCGCCGGGCACGGCGGGAGGGCGGATGCCTCGGGGTGCGCCGTGCGGTCGGCTCGCGCCGCGAGGCATCCGGAACTCAGTCGTCGCCGAGGCGATCGAGCACGCGCGCCGACGCCGACCGGATCGCCTGCAACTCGTCGGCGTCGACGACGTCGAAGAACGTCTCGCGGATGGCTCGGGCGTGGTCTCGCATGGCACCGAGCAGTGTGCGCTTGCCCTCGGCGGTGAGTTCGATCCACGTGCCGCGGCCGTCGGTGTCGCACTCGAGGCGCGTGACCAGCCCACGGGTCTGCATGCGCGTGACCTGGTGCGAGACGCGGCTCTTCTCCCACGCGAGGCGTTCGCCGAGCGCGCCGACGCGGGCGCGGTTGTCGGGCGCCTCGAAGAGCGCGAGGAGCACGGTGTAGTCGGCCTGCGAGATCTGCGCGTCGGCCTGGAGCCGGCGGTCGAGGCGGCGCATGAGCTTGCGGTGCATGCCGAGGAACTGCGCCCACGCCTCCCAATCGGCAGGGGGGATCTGGGAAACCTCGGTCATGCCCGACAGTCTACCGACTGTTTGTTGACACGTCACCTTTCGTGGTTATGATGACGTGTCAACCTTTCGAGTCAGGAGACGCACCCCCATGACCGCTCTCAAGATCGGCATCATCATCGGCAGCACCCGCCCCGGCCGCGTCGGCGACCAGGTCGCGAAATGGGTCCTCGACCAGGCCCGCGCCCACGGCGGCGCCGAGTTCGAGATCGTCGACCTCAAAGACTTCGCCCTCCCGCACCTCGACGAGGCGATCCCGCCGAGCCTCGGCCAGTACGCCAACGAGCACACCAAGGCCTGGGCCGAGAAGGTCGAGGAGTTCGACGGCTACGTCTTCGTCACGCCCGAGTACAACCACTCGACGTCGGGCGCCCTCAAGAACGCGATCGACTTCGTCTACGCCGAGTGGAACAACAAGGCCGCAGGCCTCGTGAGCTACGGCTCGGCGGGCGGCACGCGTGCGGCCGAGCACCTGCGACTCATCCTCGCCGAGATCCAGATCGCGGATGTCCGCCAGCAGGTCTCGTTCTCGCTCATGACCGACTTCGAGAACTACACGGTCTTCACCCCCGCGCCCTACCACGCGCAGGCGATGAAGACCCAGCTCGACCAGCTCGTCGCGTGGGCCGGCGCCCTCCGCACCGTGCGCGAGGAGCAGCAGGTCGCGGCCGCGGCCTGAGCCGGGCTGCACCTACCCCCCTTCCGATCGCGAGTGGGCGGTTCGGCACAGTCAGCGACGCCGTGCACTGTGCCGAAGCGCCCACTCGCGGGTTCGGTGGTGCGTGGTGCGGCTACAGCGCCTTGACCGCCGCGAGCACCTTCGCGAGCGAGTCCTTCGCGTCGCCGAAGAGCAGCGTCGTCTGCGGCTCGTACAAGAGCTCGTTCTCGATGCCCGCGAAGCCCGGCCGCATCGAGCGCTTCAAGAACACGACCTGCTTCGCGTCGCCGACCTCGAGGATCGGCATGCCGTAGATGGGCGAGCCCGGCGTCGTCTTGGCGGCGGGGTTCACGACGTCGTTCGCGCCGACGACGAGCGCGACATCCGTCTGCTTGAACTCGCCGTTGACCTCGCTCATCTCCTTGAGCGACTCGTAGGGCACGTTCGCCTCGGCGAGCAGCACGTTCATGTGCCCGGGCATGCGCCCCGCGACCGGATGGATCGCGTACTCGACCTCGATCCCGCGCGCCTCGAGCGCCTGCTGCAGCTCGGCGACGGTGTGCTGGCCCTGCGCGACCGCGAGGCCGTAGCCGGGCACGATGATCACCTTCTGTGCGTACCCGAGCAGCACCGCGACATCCTCGGCGCTCGACGAGCGCACCGGCCGGTCGGACGCCTCGGTCGACCCCGCCGTCGACCCGCCCTTGAACGCGCCGAAGAGGATGCCCGACACGCTCCGGCCCATCGCCTGCGCCATGGCGCGGGTCAGGATCGTGCCCGATGCGCCGACGAGCGTGCCCGCGATGATGAGCAGCACGTTGCCGAGGACGAAGCCCGACGCGGCGACGGCGAGGCCCGTGAAGGCGTTGAGCAGCGAGATGACGATCGGCACGTCGGCACCGCCGACGGGGAGGACGAGCAGCACGCCGACCGCAAGGCCCAGTACGAGCACCGCCACGGCGGCGAAGAACGGGCCGGATGTCACGACCCACGCGCCTGCCGCGACCGCGACGACGAGCACCCCGACCATGAGCAGCGCGAGGCCCGGGAACACGATCGCCTTGGCCGACAGGATGCCCTGCAGCTTCGAGAACGTGATGACCGATCCGGCGAAGCTGATCGCGCCGATGAGGAGCGTCAGGACGATCGCGAGACGCGTCCACCAGTCCGCCGCGTGGGGGAGTTCGAGCAGCGCGATGAGGGCCGCGGCTCCGCCGCCGACGCCGTTCAGCATCGCGACGAGCTGGGGCATCTGCGTCATCTGCACGCGGCGGGCGATCGGCCACGCGATCGCGGTGCCGACGGCGATCGCCGCGAGGATCCACGGGATGTTCTCGAGGCGCGAGGCGAGGAACACCGTGACGACGGCGATGAGGGCCCCGAGCGCGCCGATGAGGTTGCCGCGACGGGCGGTCTTCGGCGACGACAGGCCACGGAGGGCGAGGATGAAGCAGACGGCGGCGACGAGGTAGAGGAGCGACGAGACGACGGGCGGGAAGAGGGGCATCAGGCGTCGGTTCCCTTCTTCGCGCGACCCTTGAACATCTCGAGCATGCGGTCGGTGACGACGAAGCCGCCGACGAGGTTCGCGGTCGCGAGCACGACGGCGAGCAGGGCGACGGCGAGCACCCACGGGTCGTGCGCCTGACCGGCGACGATGATCGCGCCGATGAGGACGATGCCGTGGATCGCGTTCGTGCCGCTCATGAGCGGCGTGTGGAGCGTGCTCGACACCTTCGAGACGACTTCGAAGCCGACGAACACGGCGAGCACCGTGATCGTCGCGAGTGAGATCGGATCCATCAGGCGCCTTCCTTTCGGGATGCCGCGGCGAGCGCCTCTGCGGTCGGCGCATGTCGCACCTCGCCGCCCGCGGTGAGGCACGCACCGGCGACGACCTCGTCGTCGAAGTCGGGCACGACGGCGCCGTCGACGGTCATGAGCTCGATGAGGTTCGCAACGTTCTTCGCGTAGAGGCGCGACGCATCCGACGGCATCGTCGACGCCGCGTCTTTCATGCCGACGATCGTGATCGCGCCGTCGCCCGACGCGGTCGGCACCGAGACATCCGCCCCCGCGACCGATCCCTCGACGTTGCCGCCCGACTCGGCCGCGAGGTCGACGACGACCGAACCCGGCCGCATCGCGGCGACCATGTCGGTCGTCACGAGCCGCGGCGCCGGGCGCCCCGGGATCGCGGCCGTCGTGATGAGCACGTCGGCGTCGGCGATGTGCGGCGCGAGCAGGCGCCGCTGCAGGGCGGCACGGTCTTCGCCGAGCTCCTTCGCGTATCCGCCCGCGGCGTCGGCCGCGGCGTCGAGGTCGAGGTCGATGAACGTGCCGCCGAGCGAACGCACCTCGTCGGCCGAGGCCGCCCGCACATCGTTGGCCGACACGCGCGCGCCGAGGCGCTTGGCTGTGCCGATCGCCTGCAACCCCGCGACACCGGCGCCGAGCACGAGCACCTTCGCGGGCGGGATCGTGCCCGCCGCCGTCATGTAGAGCGGGAAGAACCGCGGCAGCCGCATGGCGGCCTCGAGCACGCACCGATACCCGGATACGAGCGCCTGGCTCGTGAGGGCGTCCATCGACTGCGCGCGCGAGATGCGGGGCACGAGTTCGAGCGCGAACGCCGTGACGCCCGCCTCGGCGAGCGCCGCCACGGTCTCGAGCTCGGACGCGGGCGAGGCGAGTCCGACCGTGATCGTGCCCGGCTTCAACCCGGCGGCCCATTGCCGGGTGAGCGGGCGCACGTGCGCGAACGCGTCGAGCGAGCCGAGGTCGAGCCCGCCGCTCGGCGCGAGTTCGGCGCCTGCGTCGCGGTACGAGACATCCGAGATGCCGGATGCCTCACCCGCACCCTGCTCGACGACGACTTCGAGACCGAGCCCCGTCAACTGCCTGACCGTCTCAGGCGTCGCGGCCACCCGCCGCTCGCCCTCGCGCCGCTCCTTCGCGATGCCGACCCTCACGCGTGCTCCCTCCGAGCGCGACGGCACCGAGGCGGCGCCGCGACGCGTCCACTTGTGGTTCAGCGTAGGGCCGGCGGCCGACTTCGGCACGGCGGCATGCGGTCAGGCCAGCGTCGACGCCGGCTCCCTCCGCACGACCGCGCCGTCGGCGGCGAGGTCGAAGCCGACCGCACGCACGTTCCGCAGCGTTCCCCACTCCGACTCGAGCGACCCCGCACCGGCGTGCTCGAAGCCCGCGAGGATGCCGAACAGCCCGCCGACGACCGCCTCGGAGACGGCGACCGCCGCGTTCGAGTCGCGGTTGGAGACGCCGCGCTCGGCGACGCGGAAGCGGCCGCCGCCGATCGACTCGACGGCCTGCCCCCACAGCGCGCCCGAGCGGCTGCGGTGGATGCGCGACAGGAACGCCGCCGCGAGGTCGGGTCGGCCGAGCCGCGCGAGCCCGAACGACGTGGAGCCGGGCCATCCGGCGAACGCGCCCGCCGCTCCGTGGTCGGGGCGATCCGAGAACGGCGCGATGGGATCGTCGGGCGAGAGCGCGCGCATCCAATCGCCGTCGAGCAGGTGCTCCTCGACGAACGCGACCATCTCGGCGCGCTGCCGCTCGTCGAGCTCGTCGGCGAGATGGGCGGCCACGAGCTCGAAGTCGAGGCAGTGTCCGATCGGATCGTCGCCCTCGGGGTGCGCGATGCGCCATCGGCCGTCGCCGGCGTACTGGCCGAGCACCGCCGCGGTCAGCCGGTCGGCGTCGTCGCGCAGAGCATGGGCTTCGGATGTCTCGCCGAGCCCCTTGACGAGCGACGCGAGCGAGCGGAGCATCCCCGCATATCCGGCGTTGAACGAGACCACGGCGTCGCGGTAGTTGGGCACGCACTCGAGGAGCTCCCACGCGTCGCGGCCGAGGTCGACGAGGACACCCGCGTCGCCCTCGCGGAACGACACCCGGTCGGTGCGCGCCCGCCCGGCCATCTCGCGCAAGTGGTCGAGCACCGACCGGCCGCGCACCGATTCATCGAGGACGGAGCGGTCGCCCGTGATCCCGACGTAGTGCTCGACGATCGTGAAGAGCGCGTGGTCGTTGGCCGAGTAGTGGTTGCCGACGGGGGTGAGCGAACGGGTGTCGAACGAATGCGACGACTCGTACGGCTGGCCGAGCGCGGCGACGATCCAGGCGCGCACGCCCGCCGGTTCGAGCATCGCGCCGATCCGCGCCCACTCCGACTGGTCCCAGTAGAACGTCGTCGTCGCGCCGAGGCGCGGCCCGCCCGTGAGGAACACCGGCCCGATCGGGCTCACGCCCGTGTTGCGCAGGTAGAGCACCAGGAGGATGCCGTAGTAGTAGCCGAGCTCGAGGCCCTCGTCGGGCGACTCGAACACCGGCAGGTATCCCGAATGGTCGGGGTTGCCCGGCGTGAACGCGTTCGCCCACAGGCGACGCCACGACTCGGCGATCGACGCGAAGCGCGCCTCGAACCGCCGTGCGGCCCAGTCGGCGCGGCGGAGCACCTGCTCCTCGTCGTCGCCGAACTCGAGCACGACGCCGAGGTCGACGCGCTCGCCCGGAGCAAGACGCACACTCCACGTCGCGACGCCGCGCTGGCCCGCGACCTCGATGCGGTCGGGGCGGCGCGAGAACGCGAACGCCGACCGAGCGGGGGAAGCGGAGTCCACCACGACCACCGCTCCGCCCCGCTCGGACGCCGTCCACCGCGTGCCCGCACGCCAATCGGACGTGCGGGCGACCTCGACGCCGTCGACCTCAAGCGCCGCACCGCTGCTCGAGACCGACGCCGACACCCGGTACCGCCTGCCGGGCTCGAGGTGGCGCGTCGAACGCATCGGCTCGCCGCCGACGCGCGCCACGAGGCATCCGGCTACGATCGCGAACTGGAGCGAGTCGGGGTGGTTGCCGTGCGTCAGCAGCACGCCGTCGGCGCTGTCGCGCAGCCGGACCTCGAACGTCAATCGGCCGCCGTCGCCGAGCGCGACCGCCGGAAGCCGCAGCTCGTCGTCGGGCGCGTCGACCCGCCACGGCCCGTCGAATCGCGTCGGCCCCGCGGTCGCGCTCGCGGTGCCGACGTCGCCGACGTCGCCCGTCTGCGCCTCGACCCACGCGAACTCGGCGAGCACAGCCGACGGCCGCACCCGCGAAGGCGAGTCCTGCGAGACATGCGCGGGCAACGCCGTCTCGAGGAGCATCGGGGCGTCCTCCTCGTCGCGCTGGATGCCGGGCACCCGCGGTCTCCCGAGCCGGATGTGCCGCGGGTCGTCCGCGACGAGATGGGACTGGCGGGTCGCGTCGCTCACGGCGTCGGCGCGCACGCGCTCGATCGCGTAGTAGTCGTGGCGATGCCCGTCGTTCCACGGCACCCCGTGCAGCCAGCCCCAGTCGACGTCGCTGTGCGCGATGGGCGCGAGGAGTTCGAGGGAGAGCTCGACCTCGCACGAGGCATCCGTCTCGTTCGTCGCCGAAACACGCTGGAACGCGTCCGTCGCCTCGTAGCCGAGCCGTGTGTCGGTCTCGACGAGCACCCCGCCGACGGTCGCCCGACGACGGACGCCCCACGGCGCCCAGTTGAAGGATTCCGCTTCGGGAATGGACCCGTCGACGCGCAGCACGCCCGTGCGGTAGCCGCCCGCGTACGGCGGCACCGCGAGCCACGAGATCGAGGTGAGATCGGCGTTGACGTGCGCCTGCCCCCACTGATTGCGAAGCGAATGCAGGTGGGCGAGGTCTGCGGCGTCGACCCATTCTGCGGAGAGCCGATCGAGCGAGGGCACTCCGGAAGGCAGCACGGTCATCCCTTCGACGCTCCCGACATGAGGCCGTGGATGAACTCGCGCTGCGTCACGAGGTACCCGACGACGGGGATGATCGCGGCGAGGAACATGATGCCGAAGAGCTGCCCGTAGTCGGTCGAGTAAGTGCCGAGCGACTGGTAGATGCCCGTCGTGATCGTCTGCCCCTGCAGCGGGCCGAGGATGAAGAGCGGGTTCAGGAAGTCGTTCCACACCCACAGTCCGAGGAAGATGCCGACGGTCGCCGTCGCGGGCCGCACGAGGGGCATGACGATCGTCCACCAGATGCGCAGTTCACCCGCGCCGTCGACGCGCGCGGCCTCGATGACCTCGCGCGGCACGGTCCGCAGGAACCCGACGTAGACGAATACCGCGAACGACATATACCCGCCGCCGATGTTCGAGAGGATGAGCCCCGGATAGCTGTTCTGCAGCCCGACGGCGTGCAGCAGACTCACGATGGGCTGGAGCACGACCTGCGGCGGCACCATGAGTCCGAGCGCGAAGACGGCGAGCAGGATGCCTCGCAGCACGGGCGTGCGCTCGGAGATCCAGAAGCTCACGGCCGACGCGAGCGGGATGAGCAGCACGAGCGTGAGCAGCGTGACGACGACCGAGTTGAGCAGGCCCGCCTGCACGAGGTGGTCGGGGCGGTCGAGCGCTGTGACGATGTTGTCGAGCGTGAACGGCGCAGGGAGGCCGAGCGGGTTCGCGAGGATCTGCTCCTGGCTCTTGAATGCGCTCGACAGGGCGAGGTAGATCGGCAGCACGAACGCGAGCGTCACGAGCCAGGCCGCGAGCAAGCGCCCGCCGTTGCGTGCCCGGCGCCGGGCCGAGCCGCGCGCGCCGACCGCGCGCACGCCGCGCGTCGGCGCGGGGTCTTCGAACGTCCTGGCGATGACGGTCGCCTCGCTCGCACTCGGGTCCGTGGAAGCGGCGGAAGCGGCGGAAGCGGCGGAAGCGGCGGATGCCACGGTGGTCTCGGTGCTCACAGGTGCGCCTCCCGTCGGCGAAGGAGTCCGGTGGTGCCGTAGGCGATGACCGCCGTGAGGCCCAGGAGGAAGATGGCGATCGCGCTCGCGTAGCCGAAGCGGTTGCTCGTGAACGCGACGTCGATGAGGTAGAAGGCGACCGACTTCGTCGAGTTCGCGGGGCCGCCGCCGGTCAGCACGGCGATGACGTCGTAGAGCTTCAGGGTCGTGATGAGCCCGAGGGTGACGCTGATCGTCACGCCCGGCGCGATCATCGGGAACGTGACGTTGCGGAAGCGGCTGAACGCCCCGGCGCCGTCGACGCGGGCGGCCTCGTACAGCTCGGCCGGCACCGACTGCAGCGACGCCGTGTAGACCACCGTCGAGAACGCGATCGTCATCCAGCTCACGACGACGCAGATCGAGAGCGTCGCGAGCTCGGGCGTCCCGATCCACGACACGGCCGCGTCGGTGAGGCCGAGGTTCTGCAGGGTGACGTTGAGGAGGCCGTTCTGGGTCAGGATGCTCCGCCAGATGAAGGCGACGATGACGCCCGAGAGCACCTGGGGGATGAACACGAGGGTGCGCATGGCTCGGTAGTTCAGGGTCGAACGGTTGAGGAGCATCGCGAACATGAGCCCGAACGCGTTGGCGACGATCGTCACGAACACGACGACGACGAGCGTGAACCCGAGGCTCCGGAGGAGTCGCTGGTCTTGGAAGAGCTCGAGGTAGTTCGCGAACCCGACGAACGAGCTCGCGGGCTTCAGCGGATTGCGGTCGGTGAAGCTCGTGATGACGCTCTGGATGATCGGATAGATGAGGAACGCGACGTACAGCGCGATCGCGATCCACGCGAGCGGTGCGAGCCCGATCCCGCGGCGGCCGAGACGGAGCGGGCCGCCGGTCCGCCGCGGAGCGGCGAGCTGGGTGGACATGGGGATCCTTTCGGACGGGGTGTGGTGGCGGCTGCGCCGCGGGGGCGGATGAGACATCCGGCCCCGCGGCGCCGCCCGGGTGAAGCGGGTGGGAGCGCCTACTTGCCGGTCGCCGCGTCCCAGTCGGCGTCGAGCTGGGCGAGCTGGCCTGCGACGTCGGTGTTCGAGAAGAACGACTGCGAGAGCGCGTAGAACAGGTCGTTGATGCCCGGCGCGAGCGCGTCGTCGTTGTTGACCCAGCCGAACGACGACACCTTCGTGTTGTCGGCGGTGACGAGGGAGTACGTGTCGGTGTAGAGGTCGCTCACGGTCACGCCGAAGTCCTCGAGGGTGAGGTTCTTCATCATCGGGTAGGCGCCGTCGGTCTCGACGAGGACCGCGAGGTTCTGCGGGTCGAGCGACCAGGCCTGCGCGAACTTCGTCGCGTTCTCGACGTTCTTCGAGTTCGCGCTCACCGACGTCGTGCCGCCGATGTTGAACGGGATGACGACCTTGCCGTCGTCGGTCGGCCACGGGAAGGCGCCGATGTTCGCGGCCTGCTCGGGCGTGAGGTAGCTCGACCCCGTGAACCAGCTGCCCATGGGGTACATGCCGCTCTTGCCGTCGATGAAGTTCTGGTTCGCGGTTGCGAAGTCGACGCTGAGGGCGGCCGGGTCGTACGCGCCCTGCTGCACGAGGTCGACGGCCTTCTGCATCGCATCGGCGAACAGCGGGTCGGCGAAGCTCACCTTGCCGTCGTAGCGCTTCTGGATCCAATCGGGGTCCTGACCGAGCACGTCGGCGCTCGCGAGGCCGACGAGCGACATGCTGCCGGCCCACGGCTCGGCGCCCGCCATCTCGATCGGCGTGACGCCCGCAGCCTTGAGCTTCGCGACGACGTCTTCGAACTCGGACCACGTCGTCGGCACCTCGATGCCGTTGTCGGCGAAGATCTGCTTGTTGTAGAAGACGAGCGGGATGACCTGCGAGTTCGTCGGCGGGATGTAGGTCTGGCCGTCGATGTCGTTGCCGTGCGGCTGGAGGAAGTTCTCCTCGAGCCAGGACCGGTCGAACGGCTGGAGGAGTCCGGCCTCGAGGAAGTCCTTGGGGTTGATCGACGACAGGATGTCGGGGAACTGCCCGCTCGCCTGCAGCTGCTTCGCGTAGGCGTTTCGGTCGGCGTCGGGGCTCACGATCTTGTCGACCTTCACGCCCGGCAGGCCTGCCAGTGCGTTGTCGATCGAGGTGTCCCAGAACGCGGCGTCGAGCGCCGGGGTCTCGAACACCATGAACGTGAGGGCGTCGCCGGCTGCGTCGGTCGGCTCGCTGGTCGAGCACGCGCTCAGCGCGACGGCGGCTCCTGCCGCGAGTGCGACGGCCGAGACGAGGCGCGATCGCTTCATGTTCATCCTCCTTGATGAGCGTTGCCGGATGCTTCGACCCGGCGTCTTCGGTGTGGCGGGGTGCCGACCGGTCCGATGTCTCGAACGATTCGGTCCGGTTCCCGAGTTCGTGGTGCTGTGGGGTTCCACGTCTCTCGGTGCGATTATTCCCAAACGATTGACGTATTAGTGGCGAAGGTAGTTCGAGAAACATCGGATGTCAAGGGAAGGGTGCCGAGGCGCACAAGATCGTGATGCGGAACGTCGGATCATGCGTGTTCGTGCGTGCGAGCGGGGTCGCCGGATCAGCCCGAGATGAGCAGCGACGACGGCCGCGGCGACAGCGTCGCGTCGAGCACGAGACTCGCGGCGCCGATCGCCGCGACATCTTCGCCCGCGGCTGCCGGCGCCAGGCGCACCTCGTGGTGGGTCACCCGATCGGGCGAACCCGCGACCTCGGCGCGGATGACGTCGAACACGAACGGCTCGATCCGCCGCCAGTACGGCCCGCCGAACACGATCTCGTCGACGTCGAGGAGGTTCACGAGCGACACGAGCGACGAGCCGATGAACCCGCCCGCCCGGTGCAGCACGCGAAGCGCGCCCTCGTCGTGCGCGCGAGCCAGTGCGAGCAAGGCGTCGAACGAGGCATCCTGAGCCTGGACGACACCCTCGTCGACCGCCTGCTCGACGAGGTACTGCGGCGTCGCGAGGTGGCCGAGCTGCTCACTTCGGCGAACCCGTGGGAGACCCTCGCGGCGCACGACGAGCGTGCCGCCCTCGCCCGCGTTCCCGGTCGATCCGCGCAGCACCTCACGGTCGAGCACGAGCCCGATGCCGATGCCCGTGCCGAGGTAGAAGAACGCGAAATCCCGCAGTTGCTCGTCGCCCACCCAGAGCTCGGCGACCGCGGCCGCGTTGACGTCCTTCTCGAGCAGCACGGGCAGCCCGGTCGCCGCAGCGAGCGCGTCCCGCAACGGCACGTCCCGCCAGCCCTCGAGGAGCGGCGGGTCGAGTACGAGCCCGCGCTCGGCGTCGATCGGGCCGGGCGACGCGATGCCGATGCCGAGGACGGCGTCGCGGTCGACCCCCGACTCGGCGAGGAGCGCGTCGATCGCCTCGGCCATCCCGTCCACGACCGCGCCCGGGTCGGCCGGCGGCGGCGTGACCGAGCGGCTGTGCGCGACCACCTCCCCGCCGAGGTCGAGGAGCACGTACGTCACGACGGCGGGATCGAGGTGCACGCCGACGGCGAACCGACTCGTCGGGATGAGCCTGAGCAGGGTCGGCGGCTTGCCGCGGCCCTGGATGTACGTACCGGCCTCTTCGATGAGCCCGTCGTCGAGGAGCCTCCGCGACACGTTCGACAGGGTCTGCGACGACAGGCCCGTCGCCGTCGCGAGGTCTGCGCGGCTGATGCCCTCGGGGGTGCGGCGGATGACGTCGAGCACGACGGTCTGGTTGAACGTGCCGACGGCCGGCAGGTTCGTTCCGCGTCGCATTCACCCTCGATTCATCCGATGTGTTGCGTCGAGCGTAGCGCGCGAATCGTCGGATGCCGCGGGGTCGCCGCGTCAGGCGGCCCCGACCCGCTCGGGGTGCAGGATGCCGTCGAGCCATCCGAACGCCCTCGCGTAATACAGCTGGCGCGCGCCGACCTCGCAGTGCTGGCCCGCGCCCTCCGCGACCGTGAACTCGAGGTACGCCTTGGGGCACGTGAGCGCTCCGTAGAGGTCTGGCGCGGTCGTCGTGATGGGGTCGTTCTCGGCGCGGCACACGAGCGTGGGGCACCGGATCTGCTCGGCGTAGCCGACGAGCGTGTATCGACGGGTGTCGCGGAAGTAGTCGGCGTACGTGTCGGCGCCGTTCACGTAGAGGCCGCGGCGGAGCGTCCAGCCTGCGGTCGGCTGTTTCGCGAGGTGCTCGACCATCCGCAGGACCGCGTCGGTCTCGATCTTCTCGACGAGGCCCGTTCCGTCGGGGAAGTCGTCGCGGACGCCCTTCGGCAGGTGACCGGCCGCGGCGAGCGCCATGTCGTAGAACCCGGAGTCGGAGATGCACGCCGCGAGCCGGTGCTCACCGCTCGCGGCCCGCGGCGCGAGGTAGCCGCCGAGGCTCAGGCCGACGAGGGCGATGCGGTCGGGATCGACCGTCGGCTGATCGAGGAGCCAATCGACGACGGGCGCGACGACGTGCTCCCAATCGGGGCGGAGGGTGAGCCCCTGCTCGACGAGCACCGACCCCTGCCCGGGCCCTTCGAACGCGAGCACGTCGTACCCGCGCGCGAGGGCCGCGGCGGCGTTGAAGGAGTAGAGTTCCTCGACCGTGCCGTCGTAGCCGTTGACGAGGATGATCGTCGGACGGCGCATCCCGTCGTCGGCGACTCGGTAGTGGTAGCCCGGCATCGTGATGCCCTCGAACGGGATCTCGACCGGTTCGACGGGCGTCGTGAAGTGCGCGATCGCCCGCCGGAATGCGTCGCGCTGCCGCTCGATGCTGTCGACGAGCCGCGGATCGACGGGCTTCGCGAGGAACACCGAGCCGGCGCTGCGGAAGTACGTCGACGCCCGCAAGAACGCGAGCCGCGCCGTCTCGCGCTGCCCGCTCCGCTCGGCGTCCTCGGCGAGCGCGTACGCCCGCTCGGCGGCCGCCTGCCACTCGTCGTGCCAACTCGTGAGGTCGTCGGCGCGCACGCGTCGTGCGATCTGCGTGCATTCGACCAGGTCGGCGCCGCCGAAGAGGGCAGTGGATGCCGCGCGCAGCGTCTGCGCGTCGAAGAACTCGTTGTCGACCGCGAACCGCGTCGCAGATGCGTCCGTCATGCGTCGAATCTACGACGATTCCTCATGTTCTCGGGCTCCGGGTCGGCCGGCTCCGACTCGAGTCCATGCAGTGCGGAACGGAATGGACGACGCGAGGCACAGCACGATGACGAACGACCCGGCGAGGATCGCGGCCCACAGCCCGCGCGGCTCCGAGAGCGCGAGCGCCCGCCCCCCGATCATCGGGACGGTGAGCGCGACGCCCGCTGCGATCACGAGCGCCACGAGCGCGCCGACGATCCGCGCCCAGACCGCACCACGACCCGAGAGGGCGAATCCGCCCGCGATCGCCGCGACGGCGACTCCGACCGCTCCGCCCCCGAGTCCCTGGGTGAGGAAGTCGACGAGCGCGCCCGGCAACGCGAGCGGGACGACGGCGAACGCGAGCGGCGCGAGCCCGAGCCACCGCCAATGCCGGCGCCCGCCTCGCCGCCGGATCGCCTCGGCGAGTCCGAGCAGCGCGCCGACCACGACACCCGGGAGCAGGATCGCGACGAACGTCCCCACCCAGTCGAAGCGCGATGCAGGTCCCGCGATGAGCATCATGTAGGCCCGGAACCCCGACGCCCACGCGAGGCCGCAGACCGCCCCCACCGCGATCGCCGACGCAAAGGCCGGCGGCGGGTCGCCTCGAACACCGCCGTCTCGCGCGAGCGATGCCTCCGACTCGGCCACCATGACCGGAGCCTACGCCCGCGTGCCCGTCCCGGCTTCCGTGCTGGCACGGAGCCGAGACCTAGGATCGGAGCACGGCCCCGAGCGGCGGTCGTAGTCGACGACGCACGGGGAGGGGCGAGGCCGATGGCGGCGGAGGCACCGGGCACGCAAGCGGGGTCGCAGACGCTCAGCCGAGGCATCCGCGTGCTCGAAGCCCTCGCCGCGGCCGACCGGAACCTGTCGATCGACGAGGTCGCGGCAGCCCTCGGCGTGCACCGCTCGGTCGCGTACCGGCTCGTGCGCACGCTCGAGGACCACGGGCTCGTCGCGCGTGATGCGGCGGGGCGGCTCGCGCTCGGCGCAGGCCTCGCGGCCCTCGCCGCAGGAGTCTCGCGCGACCTGCAGCAGATCGTGCTGCCCGAACTCAACGAGGTCGCGAACGAGCTCGGCATGACGGCGCTCCTCGCCGTGCTCCTCGACGGCGACGAGGCCGTGACGCTCGCGAGCGCGTCGCCGCGCCGGTCGGCTGCGGTCGTCTCGTACCGGCCGGGGCACCGCCATCCCATTACCAGGGGCGGGCCCGGCAAGGCGATCCTGCTCGGGATTCCGGATGCCTCGTGGCCGGCCGACGTGGCCGACGGGCTGCGTGCGGAGATCGCCGAGAGTCGTGCCCGCGGCTACGCCGTGAGCCACGACGAGGTCGTGCCGTCGCTCCGCTCGGTCGCCGTGCCGCTCACCCTGCCCGGACAGCCGCCCGCGGCGCTCGCGGTCATCCACGTGTCGTTCCCGCAGCCCGAAGCCGAGATCGCGGCGCGGCTGCAGGCGGCGGCGGGAAGCATCCGGCGTCTCTCCGGGGCATGACGCGACGTGCACGGCCGCCGTGCGCTCAGCGGGCGGATGCCTCCGCCGCCACCCGCTGCGGCAGCAGCGCGCCGCGGAAGAACGCCGCGAGCTCGTCGGTCGCGGTGAGCGGGAGGACGTGCGCGACGTAGTGGTCGGGCCGCACGACGACGATCGCGCCGTCGCGCGAGATGCCGCGCTCCCCGAAGATGTCGACGCCCGGGTCGGTCGCGAAGACGTGCCACGTGTCGACGAGATCGAACGGTCCGACGCGCGGCAGGAACACCGGCGGCACCACGGCGAGGTCGACGCCCGTGTGCGGCTGCTGGTACACGACCTTGACGTCGAAGACCGACCCGCGCTCCGCGCCATCGGGCGTGTGCACGTTGATCGGCGATTCGGGCGAGTCATCCAGCCAGGTCGCGAAGTCGACGAGCGCGGATGCCTCGGCGCCCGTGCCTGCGGCCGCGGCGTCGGCGAACGCGTAGATGCGCCAGCGCCCGTCGGCGCGGTGCTCGTGCCCGAGGTGCACCGGGTTCGCGTCGCACACGCGGACGACGGGCGCCGACTTGAACCGCTTGCCGAGCGGGAACCCCGTCGCGAGCTCCTGGCGGGCGTCGCCCGACACGATCATCGACGGCGCGTACTCGGTCATGAACCCGCCGGGAACTCGGCCGTGCGCACGTAGAAGTCCTCGAGCTCGCTCGGATCGGCGAACTCCTCGGGCTTCTTCGCCATGAGCGTCGACCACTGCTTGTCGAAGTCGATGAGGTCTTTCGCGACGACCTGGCGTTCGGCCGAATAGGTCGCGAGCAGCGACTCGGGCGCGCGACCGTCGAGCACGTGGCCGAGCTTCCAGCCGATGTTCCAGCCGTCCTGCATCGACACGTTCATGCCCTGCCCGGCCTTCGCGCTGTGCGTGTGGCACGCGTCGCCCGTGATGAACACGCGCGGCGTGCGGGTGCCGAGGGCGTCGAGCGAGACGTCGTCGAAGCGGTCGGTGAGCCGGTGGCCGACCTCGTAGACGCTGTGCCACGGCACGTGCTTCACGTCGAGCGTGTACGGGTGCAAGATCTCGTTCGCCTTCGCGATGATCTGCTCGAGCGTCGTCTGCCGCACGGCGCCGTTGTCGTTCTCGGCGACCTCGCCGAGGTCGACGTACATGCGGAAGAGGTGCCCGCCCTCGCGCGGGATGAGCAGGATGTTGCCCGCCTCCGACTGGATGGAGCATTTCGTGCGGATGTCGGGGAAGTCGGTCACCGCGAGCGTGTCCATGACGCCCCACGCGTGATTGGCCTGGTCGCCCGCGAGCGTGCAGCCGATCGCGGCGCGCACGGCGCTGCGGGCGCCGTCGGCGCCGACCACGTACTTCGCGCGGATCGTGCGGTCGGTGCCGTCTTCCCGCTTGAGTCGCACGAGCACCGGATGTCCCACGCTGTCGCCCTCCGCGACCTCGAGCCCGACGAACTCCCACCCGTAGTCGGGGTGAGGCGAGCGGGGGAGTTCGCGGCGAACTCGGCGAAGTAGTCGAGCACGCGCGCCTGGTTGACGATGAGATGCGGGAACTCGCTGATCCCGGCGGGATCGTCGAGCGTGCGGGCCGCGCGGTGGATGCGGGAGGGGTCGTCGGGGTCGGGCTTCCAGAACGCCATCTCGGTGATGCGGTAGGCCTCGGCGATGATGCGCTCGGCGAAGCCGAACGCCTGGAACGTCTCGACGCTGCGCGCCTGGATGCCGTCGGCCTGTCCGATCACGAGCCGGCCCGGCCGGCGTTCGACGAGTCGCGTGACGACGTTCGGGAACTGCGCGAGCTGCGCCGCCGCGACCATTCCCGCGGGGCCCGAGCCCACGATGAGCACGTCGACCTCGTCGGGCAGTTCGGCGGGGCGGTCGATGCCGACGCCCGCGGCGGGCTCGACCCGCGGGTCGCCCGACACGTAGCCGTGGTGGTGGAACTGCTGCACGAGGTGCTCCTCACATCGTTGTGCGGACTTCCCGACGTTCTATTATCGAACTTGGGATTCTCATATCGTGCGCCGAGTGTACCCGCGGAAGCGCGGTGCCGACAAGGTTGCCGCGGCCGAGACATCCGCGCATCATTGCCGTGAGCAATGCTCATCACTTCGTGAGTTGAGGGGTAGGGACCATGGCGGACCCGTTCGCGATCCTGCTGATCCATTTCAAGGGCGACACCGCCCAGCCGTTCCAGCGATCGTGGTACGAGGAGCTCTTCAGCGAGAAGGGCAAAGGCCAGATGCTCCTCTACGACTGGTTCCTCGACGTCTCGCACGGGCGCGCCGACCTCACCGGCACGAAGGTGTTCGGCTGGTACGAGCTCGACCTCAAGATGGCCGACTACACGGGCAGCGGCGCGAGCCCGGCCGCCCGCCAGGCGCAGCAGGACTTCCTCGCCCTCTGCAAGCAGAAGGCGCGCGACGAAGGCGTAGCCCTCGATGACTACCGCGGAGTCGTCGTCGTGCTCAACACCGGGCGCGACCTCTTCGGCGGTCCGGCCGGCGCCGTCGGCGGCGACGACGGGCAGGACCTCGATGTCTCAGGACTCTCACCCGCGTTCATGGAACAGGAGATGACCCACGTCTTCGGGCTCGACCACTCGAAGCGCGCCGACATGCCCGACGTCGAGTACGGCGACTGGTGGGACGCCATGAGCAACCTCACGCCGTACCTCACGCCGAGTCCGACCCGCACCAACCGCAGCGTGCGGGGCGACGCCGTCTACCCCATCGGGCCCGGCCTCAACGCCGCCAACATGCTCGCGCTCGGATGGTTCGACGAAACCCGACTGTGGAAGCAATCGGGTGAGCGGTTCTCCGAGACCGTCGTGCTGCGGCCGCTCCACCGCCTCGACCTCGGCGGCTGGCTCGCCGCGCAGCTCGACGACCTCGTCGTCGAGTTCCGCGTGCCCGACCGGTGGGACGCCGGCATCCCCGGCCCCGCCGTGCTCGTGCACTACTTCGAGGGCAAGAGCTCGTGGCAGGTCGCCGACGGCAGCGGCCGGCTCGGCTGGGGAGTCGGCAGCAGCCTTCGGCCGGCGGATGCTCCGGGCGACGCCGGCGGTGTCGAGTTCGGCTACGGCGACATCACCGTCACCGCGATCGACCCCGTCGGCCTCACCGCGACCGTGCAACTCGACCGGAGCCCCGCCAAAGTGCCGCAGTACTTCCCCGAATGGTGGCCGACGCGCAAGCGCTGGATCGAGGCGGGCGTCGTCGAGATCGGGTCGTTCTTCGGCACCGGCGTCGAGATCGGTGTCGGCCTCGGAGTCGGAGTCGGCGGGGACGGCGGGGTGCTGTTCACGACCGCGGGCGACGAGACCGTGCTGCACTCGCCGAACTTCGAGATCCCGAAGGTCGGCCTGCGCGTCGACGCAGCGCGACTCGCGGTCGACCTACAGCAGGACTTCGAGATCTGAGCGTCACCCCGCGAGCAGCGCCCGCTCCGAGACATCCGCCTCACGCTCGTCGAACTTCGGAAGTCCGAGGTGATCGCGCAACGTCGTGCCCTCGTACTCGCGGCGGAAGACGCCGCGCCGCTGCAGCTCTGGCACGACGTGGTCGACGAAGATCTCGGCGCCCGACGGGAACGCGTCGGGCATGATGTTGAACCCGTCGCCCGCGCCCGCGAGGAACCACTGCTCGAGCGTGTCGGCGATCTGCTCGGGCGTGCCGACCGCGAGGCGGTGTCCGCTGCGGATGCGCTTGACCAGCTGTCGCGGCGTGAGGTTCTCGCGGCGCGCGAGCGAGAGCTGCGCCTCGAGGAAGCCATGACTCGTGCGGAACGAGTCGTCGGGCTTCGGGAACTTGTCCCACGGGAGGGGCGAATCGAGGTCGAGCTCACGCGCGTCGATGCCGAGCCGGCCCGAGATCTGCGCGTACTCCTGGTCGAACGAGAGATGCGAGTCGAGCTCGTCCCAGCGGCGCTGCGCCTCTTCCTCGGTCGAGCCGATGACGGTCGAGAGGCCGGGCAGGAGGCGCACGTGGTCGGGGTTCCGTCCGAAGCCGGCGGCGCGGGCACGGATGTCGCGGGCGAACGCGATCGCGTCTTCGAGGGTCGTCTGCGCGGTGAAGATCGCGTCGGCCCAGCGTGCGCCGAGGTTCTTGCCGCCTTCGGATGCCCCGGCCTGCACGATCACCGGACGGCCCTGCGGCGTGCGGGGGAGCGTGCCGGCGCCCTCGACCGAGAAGAACTCGCCCTCGTGGTCGATCGGCAGCACCGCATCGGGGGCTCGGTCGATGAGGCCGTCTTCGCCGAGACGCGTCGCCTCCGGCGACCACGACCCCCACAGCCTCGTCACGACGTCGATGAACTCGTCGGCGCGCCGGTAGCGGTCGGAGTGGAATGCCGCACCCGTCTGCCCGAAGTTCCGCGCGGCGGCGTCGCCCGCCGTCGTCACGGCGTTCCAGCCCGCCCGGCCGCCGCTGATGTGGTCGACCGACGCGATGCGGCGCGCGAGGTTGTACGGGTGGTTGTACGACGTCGACGCCGTCGCGATGACGCCGATGCGCTCGGTCGCAGCCGCGACCGCGGTGAGCAGCACGATCGGGTCGAGCTTGCCGCCGCCCGCGCGGCCGCCCTGGTATGCGGGGCCGTCGGCGAGGAAGATGCCGTCGAGCTTGCCGCGCTCCGAGATCTTGGCGATGTTCACGAAGTACTCGACGTCGGTCGTCGCCGTCGGCGGCACCTCGTGGAGGTGGGCGGCGGCCGAGTGGCCGCCGAGTCCGAGGATGTTCATGCCGAGGCTCATCTGGCGGGGGCGTGGGTGGTCATGGTCGTGCACCTTCCGTGGGAATGACGGATGTCTCGTGCGGCTGACCTCCGGCCGCGGCCCGGGTCATCCGCCCACATCGTCCTCCAGACGCACGCACGCCGCTTTGTCGGCGCAATGACACGTAAAAAACCCGGACATATCTCGTAAGCACCCTACATATTCAGTAATCTCCACCGCACAACCTCGATTCCGGGCCACCGTGGTGCTCACGCGAATCGGCGACCATCACCGATGCCGACCCCCGACCACGAGCACGACTCGAGAAGGAGACCCCATGTCCAGGCCCTCCACGCGCGGAAGACGCGTGCTGACCACGGCGGCGATCGCAGTCGCGGCCACCGCACTGCTCGCCTCCTGCGCCTCCGCAGGCGGTGCAGCACCCACCGCTGCGCCCGCAAGCAGCGAACCCGTCGAGGGCGGCACGCTCCGCCTGTCGATCTCGGCCGAACCCGGCTGCCTCGACTCGCACTCGATCTCCGCGACCCAGCAGGCGCTGCTCGGCCGGCTGATCTACGACAACCTGGTCACGCTCGACCGCGACGGGAACCTGGCTCCCTACCTCGCCGAATCGTGGGACATCTCCGAGGACGGTAAGACGTACACCTTCCACCTGCGCGATGACGTCACGTTCAGCGACGGGTCCCCATGGAACGCCGAGGCCCTCGGCCTGAACTTCGAGCACATGCGCGACCCTGCGACCAAGTCGCCGCTCGCAGCCGCCTACATCGCCCCGTACGTCGACGGCACCGTCATCGACGAGTACACCTTCGAGGCCCACCTGGCCTACGCGTACACGCCCTTCCTCTACGGACTGGCACAGTCGTGGGTTGCGATCACCTCGGGCAAGGCGATCCAGGAGTCGCCTGAGACGCTCTGCCAGAACCCGATCGGCTCAGGCCCGTTCGTGCTCGACGACTACAAGCCCGGTCAGAGCATCAGCTACGTGAAGCGCGAGGGCTACCACTGGGCCCCCGAGTGGCTCGGGTACGAGGGCGAAGCGCACCTCGATCGCATCGACTTCACGGTCGTGCCCGAAGAAGTCATCCGATACGAGTCACTCGTGAGCGGGCAGTACGACTTGACCGAGGCGCTCCCGCCCCAGAACGCGGCCGCCATCCAGGCGAACCCCGACTTCGTCTACGAGAACCTCATCCGCACCGGCAGCCCGAGCGTGCTCCACTTCAACACCTCGCGCGCGCCGTTCGACGACATCCGGGTGCGCAAGGCGTTCGTCGCCGCCGTCAACCGCGACGCGATCGCGAACGCGATCGGGTTCGGCACCTACAACGTGAAGGACAACTACCTCTCGTCCAAGACCGTGTACTACGACCCCACGACGGAGGGGAAGCTCGTCTACGACCCCAAGGCCGCGGCGAAACTCCTCGACCAGGCCGGGTGGACCGAGCGCGACGCCGACGGGTTCCGCACCAAGGACGGCACCCGCCTGCAGGTCGTCGTCCCGACGACGCAGTCCGCCACGCCGAGCCCGCTGCTCGTGCAGCTCCAGGGCGAGGTCAAGAAGGTCGGCATCGATCTCGTCATCGACCAGGTCCCGCAGGCGCAGCTCTCCGAGCGACGCTACGCCGGCGACTACGACGCGTTGAGCGGCGTCTGGCACACGAACACGCCCGACATCCTCTTCATCCGCTACCACTCGAGCGAGATCACGGGCGAGCGGATCGGTCAGAACTCGTCGTACCTGAAGGACGCCGAACTCGACGAGCTGCTGCAGAAGACGCGTGAGACACCCGACGGCCCCGAGGCTGCAAAGGCGTACTCGGCCGTGCAGCACCGGCTCCTCGAACTCGTCCCGGGCCTCCCGCTCTACGAGAACCAGAGCCAGTGGGCGTACTCGAAGCGGGTCAAGGGGATCGAAGTCGACACGTCGCACCCGATCCCGGTCTTCACCAACGCCTGGATCGAAGACTGACATGTTCGCCCTCCGCCGGATCGGACTGCGACTCCTCCTCGGGGTGGCCGTCCTGTGGGGTGCCGCGACGCTCACGTTCGTGGCCGTGTTCATCATCCCCGGCGACACCGCATTGCTGATCCTGGGTGGGCCGGACGCCCGGCCCACCCAGGAGGCGATCGCCCAGGTGCGCGCCGACTACCTCCTCGACCAGCCGTTCATCGTCCAGTACTTCCACTACCTCGGGAATCTGCTCCAGGGCGATCTCGGCCAGTCGTACCGGCTCCGCATCCCCGTCGCCGAGGCCATCGGTCAGCAACTCCCGTCGACGGCGGCACTCGCGGGCTTCGCAGCGCTGCTCGCGATCACGCTTACCGTGGCGGTCGCCCTCGCAAGCGCCCAGCGGCGGCCCTGGATCCGCGCGATCGTCTCGTCGGCGGAAGTGTTCCTCGCCTCCGTCCCGAGCTTCGTCGTCGGGTTCGCCCTCCTGATCCTGTTCGCCTTCACCTGGAAACTCCTGCCGTCCAGCGGCACGGCCGGGTTCCCGTCGCTCATCCTCCCGGCGGCGACGCTCGCCCTGATCCTGTTCGGCCCGTTGTCGCAAGTGCTCCGCAACGAGCTCGAAGAAGTCTTGGAGCAGCCGTTCGTCCTCACCGCACGCGCGAGGGGGCTCAGCGACTTCGCGGTCCGGATCCGCCACGCACTCCGCCACGCGGCGATCCCGACCGTGACGATGTCCGGATTCATCGTCGGCGGACTCCTCGGCGGATCCGTCATCACCGAGACCCTCTTCTCCCGCCAGGGGATCGGCGGGCTCATGCTCGCGTCGGTCTACAACAAGGACCTTCCGGTGATCCTCGGCGTCGTGCTGCTCTCGGCGGCCGTCTACGTCGTCGTGAACCTCCTCGTCGACCTCCTCTACACGTCCATCGACCCCAGGGTGGTGACCGCATGACTGCGGAAGGCACGATCGCCTCGATCACCGAGGCCCCCGGCAAGTCCGGCTTCCGAGCCGTCACCGACGCGATCTCCCGATCGCGGCTCCGAGGCATCCGACCGGGTGTCGCGCTCTCGTGGGCGTTCATCGCGACGCTCGCCGTCGCCTCGCTCGCGCCGTCGCTCCTCGCACCCGGCGACCCGCTCGAGGTCGATCCGACGCGCACGTTCATCGCGCCAGGCGCCGCCCATTGGTTCGGAACCGACGAGTCGGGCTCCGACGTGTACACCCGCATCGTGCACGGCGCCGGCGCCTCGCTCGTCATCGGCATCACCGCGACCGTGATCGGCCTCCTGATCGGCATCGCCGTCGGCCTGACCGCCGGGCTCGGAAACCGGCTCGTCGAGGCGTCCATCATGCGCGTGCTCGACGTGACGCTCGCGGTGCCCGAACTGCTCCTCGCGCTCGTCGTGATCGGCATCATCGGCGGCGGCACCATCAACGCCATCCTCGCGATCGGCGCCGGAGGCGTCGCCTACTACGCACGCATCGTGCGGGCGCAGACGCACAAGGTGCGGTCGGCGACCTATGTCGAGGCGGCACGGACACTCGGCTTCTCGCGGTCGAAGGTCGTCTTCCGACACGTCCTCCCGAACGCGATCAAACCCGTGCTGATCCTCGCCACCATCGGGATCGGCGGGGCGATCGGCGCCGGCGCTTCGCTCAGCTTCCTCGGCCTCGGCACGCCCCGCCCGCGCCCGAGTGGGGTGCGATGCTCTCGGTCGGCCGCAACTTCATCTCGAACGCACCCTGGCTGATCCTCATCCCGTCCGCGTTCCTGGTGGCGACCGTGCTCTCGATCACGGTCGTCGGGCGTGACCTCCAGCGCCGCTCGGAGGGGCGGGCATGAGCGGGTCGGCCCTGCTCCGCGTCGAGCACTTGGATGTCTCCTTCGGCGCTGCGCATGCCCGCAAACACGTCGTGAAGGATGTCTCGTTCACGGTCGGCCGCGGCGAATGCCTCGCGCTCGTCGGCGAGTCGGGTTCGGGAAAGTCCGTCACCGCGCGGACGCTCATCGGTCTCACGGGGCAAGGGGCGCAGGTGACGGCCGAGCGCCTCGAGTTCGACGGGCACGACCTCAGGCGGTTCTCGGAGCGCGATTGGCGGCGCACGCGCGGCGCGAAGATCGGATTCGTCCTGCAGGACGCGCTCGCCTCGCTCGATGCGCTCCGCAAGGTCGGCGCCGAGATCGCCGAGCCGCTTCGCGCGCACGCGCGTCTGACCCGACGCGAACGGGACGCGGAAGTGCTCCGGCTCCTCGAGCTCGTCGGCGTGCCCGCCCCCGAGGTCCGGGCCGCACAGTACCCGCACCAGTTGTCGGGCGGTCTGCGCCAGCGCGCCCTCATCGCGTCGGCGATCGCCGTCGATCCGCACTTCCTCATCGCCGACGAGCCGACGACCGCGCTCGACGCGACGATCGCAGCACGGATCATCGGGCTGCTCGGCGAACTCAAGGCCGCCGATCGGGGCATGCTGCTCGTGAGCCACGACCTCGCCGTCGTGGCCGCGCTGGCCGACCGGATCGCGGTCATGCGCCAGGGTGAGATCGTCGAGGAGGGACCGGCCGCCGAGGTTCTCGCCGACCCACGGCACCCGTACACGCGAGATCTCCTCGCCGCAGTGCCGTCGCTCCACCCGCGCGGTGCGCGCCTGTCGCGCGGCCCCGTCATCTCCGTCGACCGACTCCGCGCGGTCCGCCGGGACGGCGACGCGGCGAGGGTCGCGGATGTCTCGTCCGAGGTCGCTCCGACGACCGATGCCGGGGCGTCTTCGCCCGTGATCCGTGCCGAGGGTCTCACGAAGAGCTACGTCGGCCCCGACCGGGTCACCCGCACCGTCGTCGACGGCGTGGGGTTCGAGGTCGCCGCCGGGCGCACGCTCGGCATTGTCGGCGAGTCCGGCTCGGGGAAGACGACGACCGCGCGAATCGTGCTGGGCGTCGAGACCGCCGACGCCGGCCGCGTCTTCTGGAAGGGCACCGATTGGACGCTGCTCCCGGCGGATGCGCGCCGAACGGCTCGCCGAAGCCTCCAGGCCGTCTACCAGGATCCCCTCGCCTCGTTCGACCCTCGCTATACCGTCGGCGCCGTCCTCGGCGAGGCGCTCGAAGCCGCGGAGGTTCCCCGCGGATCCGAGCGAGCGGACCAGGCGGCAGCACTCCTCGACCTCGTCCGGTTGCCGACCGAGCTGCTGAGGCGGCGGCCGATCGAGCTCTCGGGCGGCCAGCGTCAGCGTGTGGCGATCGCCCGCGCGCTCGCCGCGAGCCCCGAGGTGCTCGTGTGCGACGAGCCGGTGTCGGCGCTCGACGTCTCCGTTCAGGCGCAAGTGCTCGATCTGCTCGCCGCTCTGCAGGAGGAGCTGGGACTCACCTACCTCTTCATCTCCCACGATCTCTCGGTCGTGCACCACATCAGCGATTCGCTGATCGTGATGAAGGACGGCGTGATCGTCGAACACGGTGACGCCGACGCGGTCTTCGCAGACCCCCGAGATCCGTACACGCGAGAGCTGCTCGCAGCAGTTCCGAGACTCACCACGATCCCGCTGACGAATGGAGTCCTGACGAGATGACCGACACGATCGCCCCGTCCCTCGCGAGCCAGATCCGGTACACACCCGGCTGGGCGAACGACCGAGCAGCATCGCACAAGCAGCGATTCGCCCGAGCGTTCGAGAGCATCGCTTCAGGCGCCGTCGAGCGCGAGCGCTCTCGGCGGCTCCCGTTCGACGAGATCGAGACGCTTCGAGACGCCGGCTTCACCCGTGCGACGCTTCCGGTCGAGCTCGGCGGGGGCGGGGCGAGCGTCACCGAGCTCTTCGAACTGCTCGCTCATCTGGCCCAGCACGATTCGAACCTGGCGCAGATCTTCCGCTCGCACTTCGCACAGGTGGAGCGGCAGTTGCTCGCACCGACGTCGGACCGGCGTTCACGGGTGCTCGAGCGGATCGCGAACGGCGCGATCTACGGCAACGCCTCGCACGAGCGGAGTTCCGCCAAGGTCGGCACCCTCGGCACGCGGATCAGTCGCAGCGGCGACGAGTTCCGTCTCGACGGCGTGAAGTTCTACAGCACGGGGACGCTTTTCGCCGATTGGGTGTCGGTGTCCGCGGTCGACGACGAAGGTGAGTTCGTCGGGGTCGCCGTCGACACATCGGCGGACGGCGTCACCCGGGTCGACGACTGGAACGGGTTCGGTCAGCGCATGACCGGCAGCGGGACGACGACCTTCGAGGGTGTCCGAGTACCCGAGGCCGATCTGGTGCGGCGGGGTGCCAAGGGCGGTCCGGGCCACGGCGGTGCATTCGTGCAACTCGTGCTGCTGGCCGCCCTCGCCGGCATCGGCCGTGCGGTCGTGAGCGATGCGACGGACTTCGTCGCGTCACGGACCCGGGTGTTCAGCCACGGGAGCGCGTCGACGGCGGCAGGCGATCCGATCATCCAGGAGACCCTCGGCGAGCTCAGCGCGCTCGCATTCCAGGCGGACTCAGCGTTGTTCGCCGCGGTTCAGCGCGTGCAGGAGTCGCACGATCTCCAGGCGGCCGGCGCAGACGACGACGCTGTCGCGGCGATCGTGGCGACGGCGGAAGAGACGACCGCTCACGCGCAACTCGTCGTGATCGACGCAGTGCTCGATGCGACGACCCGGCTGTTCGACGTCGGCGGTGCCTCGGCGACCGACACCGCGCGCGCCTTCGACCGTCACTGGCGCAACGCCCGCACGATCGCTTCGCACAATCCGCACCGGAACAAGGCCCGCATCATCGGGGACTTCCTGCTCAACGGCGGTGCGCTCAGCAACACCTGGCAGACCGGCGAATCAGCCGAGTGAGCGTCGGGCCCGGTCATCGGCCGGGCCCGAGCTGGCGCACGGACACGATCGGAAGTCGGATAATGGGCAGAAGAGTACAGTGCATTTCGAATTGTCCAGTGGAGGCGGCATGACGATCGCATCAGACACCGCGATCGACGCGGCCGAACTCGCACGACTCATCGGCAGTCCGCGCGCCGACGACATCCGCCGCACGATCGGCACGTTGATCGAGGCCGGCGATCTCGTCCCCGGGACCAAGCTCCCGACCATCCGCGATGTCGCAGCCGCGCTCGAAACGAGCGTCGGGGCCGTCGCCGACGCGTGGGCCGAGCTTCGACGGGGTGGACTGCTCGACACGCGACGCCGTGGCGGAACGACCGTGGCCGTCCGGCTCGACCGTTCGTCGGGGTCATCGGCGACGTTCGCCCCATCGACCCCCGCCGTGGTGGATCTCGGCCGCGCGGGCGCCGACCCCGCGCTCCTGCCAGATCTCTCGAGCGCCCTGCTCAGCGCGTCCGCATCCGTCCTCACCGCCCCTGTCCTCGGAATCGCTCCTGCGCTCGGCGCCGCGCTCACGTCCCGCCTCTCCTTCGAGCCCGCGCTCCTGATCGCTGCACCCGGGATGCACTCAGCGATGCACCTCGCCGTCACCGCACTGCTTCCGGTCGGCGGAACCGCCGCGGTCGAGGATCCCACCTGCATCCGCAACCTCGCGATCCTTCGCGGACGGGACGCACGCCTGGCGCTGATCTCCTCCGACGCCGAGGGGCCGTCGCCCGACTCGTTCGCCGCAGCACTCGCGCAGTCGCCGAGCATCGTCACCTTCCAGTCCAACGCCGCCGTCCCCCTCGGTTCCACCTTGACCGAGCGGAGGCGCGACGCACTCGCGGCGTTGCTGCAGGCTTCGGATGTCCGGCCGTGGATCCTCGAGGAGGATCCGGCCGGCGGGTTCGCGTCGTCACCGTCTCTCGCCGAGGTGCTCCCGGACCGAGTCATCCGAGTGATCGACTTCGCCCGCGCCTTCGGACCGGGCCTCCAGACCGCCGTCCTCGCGGGCGCGACTGAGGCGATCGAGGCGATCTCCTCGCTCCAGGCGAGCGAAGGCGCGAAGGGCAACCCGTTTCTTCAGCACACGCTCGCCGTGCTGCTCGGCGACCCCGACGTCGACCTGCTCGTGTCGTCAGCCGCCACGACCTACGACCGGCGCAACCGCGCATTGCTGGAGGCACTTTCCTCGCGCGGCATCGCGGCCGGCGGATCGGGTGGCTCGTTCGCATGGGTGCCGGTCGCCGACGAGCGCGACGCACTGCTCGTCCTCGCGAGCCACGGCATTTCGGCGAGCCCCGGTGCTCGCAGCGGGTTCGGGACCGCAGGTCCTCATGTTCGGATCGCCACGACGCGCCTTCCCGATGACGAAGCCGGCGTCGCGGCCGTTGCGGACGCGCTGGCGTCCGCCGCAGCGCGGCAGTTCGCAGCGGAGGAAGAGTGACCGCGCTCGAAGGTCCGGATCGCTCCCGAGAGACCACCTTCACCCAGTCGCTCGCCCGTCTGTATCCGCTGTCGCGCGAGGTCGTGCCGCGCCTCGCACTGGGTCTTGCGAGCGCCGTCGTCGCGAGCGCGCTCGCCCTCGCGATCCCGCAGGTGCTGCAGTGGATCGTCAACGGCCCGTTGTTCGAGTCGAACGATCCGGCCGGCCTGTGGTGGGGTGTCGGCGTCGTGCTCGCACTGGGTCTGGCTGAGGCGGGGCTGCTCACCGCCCGCCGCCAGCTCGTCCTCGCGCCGGGCACGAAGCTCGAGGCGAAACTGCGGGTGCAGCTCTATGAGCACCTCGCCGAGCTGCCTGTCGCCTTCCACGACGAGTGGGGGAGCGGGCAGCTGCTGTCGCGTTCGATGAGCGACATCCGCCGGTTCCGCCGCTGGATCAGCTTCGGCATGGTGATGATCTGCGTCAACGCCATCACGATCGGCATCGGCACGGCGCTCATGCTCTCGTCGAGCTGGGTGCTCGGCACGATCTACGCGGTCGCGGCGGTGCCCGTGCTCGTCGTGAGCTTCCGCTTCCGTCGCCGCTACCGCATCGCGTCGCGGCGCGCGCAAGACCAGGCGGGCGACCTCGCGACGGTCGTCGAGGAGTCGGTGCGAGGCATCCGGGTGCTCAAGGCCTTCGGGCGCGGGCGCGACGCCCTCGACTCGTTCGCGGCGCGCGCCGACGAACTGCGCGAAACCGAACTCTCGAAGTCGCGGTCGCTGTCGACCGTGTCGATGGTGCTGACGCTCCTGCCCGAGACGGCGCTCGCGGTGTCGCTCGTCGTCGGTGCGTTCCTCGTCGCGTCGGGCGACCTCACGGTGGGCGCGATCGTGGCGTTCTTCGCGACGGCCGCGATCGTCAACGGCCCGCTCGGGCGACTCGGCGAGCAGTTCGCGATGTCGATGGACGCGAAGACCGCCATCGACCGCTACTTCGAGGTGCTCGATGTGCCGAATACGATCCTCGATCCCGCGACACCGGTATCGCCGAAGGCGGCCTCGCGCGCTTCCCGCCTCGAGTTCCAGGGCGTGCGGTTCCGGTACCCCGACGCACCCGCCGACGCGCCCGACCTCCTCGACGGTATCGATCTCGTCGTCGAACCCGGCGAGACGCTCGCGCTCGTCGCACTGACGGGCGGTGGCAAGTCGACGCTCGTCCAACTCGTTCCTCGCCTCTACGACGTCACAGGCGGCCGCGTGCTGATCGACGGCATCGACGTGCGCGACCTCGAACGGCTCGCCCTCCGCAGCCACGTGTCGATCGCGTTCGAAGAGCCGGTGCTGTTCTCGGCATCGGTGCGCGAGAACATCCTCCTCGGCGTACCCGACGCGGGCGACGACGTGCTGCTCCGCGCGCTCGAGGTCGCCGGCGCCGACTTCGTGCACGCGCTCCCCGACGGCGTCGACACGCTGGTCGGCGAAGAGGGCCTGAGCCTCTCGGGTGGCCAGCGGCAGCGGCTCGCGCTCGCGCGTGCGATCGCCGCCGAGCCTCGCGTGCTCGTGCTCGACGACCCGTTGTCGGCGCTCGATGTGCGCACCGAGGCGCTCGTCACCGAGCGGTTGCGGGCGACGCTCCGCGAGACGACGACGATCGTCGTCGCCCACCGCCCCTCGACGGTCGCCCTCGCCGACCGGGTCGCGCTCCTCCACAACGGCCGCATCGCAGCGGTCGGCACGCACGCCGAGCTGCTCGCATCGAACGAGCTGTACCGCTCGGTCCTC
Organism: Agromyces protaetiae; assembly: GCF_004135405.1. Taxonomy (NCBI): domain Bacteria; kingdom Bacillati; phylum Actinomycetota; class Actinomycetes; order Micrococcales; family Microbacteriaceae; genus Agromyces; species Agromyces protaetiae. The sequence goes on along the minus strand of NZ_CP035491.1, from coordinate 888,836 downwards.
GCGCGCCAGTCGCGCGCTCGCGAAGAGCGTTGGAGAGAGTCGGATGTCACGTCCGCGCGCTCGGCGGAACGACGACCGGATGTCTCTGCGCCGTCACCTGCGGGAGCGACCCGATGAGCGGCGTGGCGTTCGAAGACGACATCCTGCTTGAACGGGAGCGTGCCCGGTTCGTGCGGCGTCGCTCGCTGCGGCTCCTCGGCAGCCTGTTGCGGCCGATGCGGTGGCGCTTCGCGCTCATGCTCCTGCTCGTCACGACCGCACAGGGCGCGCGCGCGCTCGGGCCGCTGCTCGTGGCATCCGCCCTCGACGCCGGCCTGCCGACGCTCCTCGGAGGCGACCCGACGCGCGTCCTCGTCGACGGCGGCCTCTACCTCACGGCGGCCGTCGCGGGCGGCGTGCTCACGCTGTGGTTCATCCGGCTCAACGCGCGCATCTCTCAGGCCGTGCTCTTCGATCTCCGGAAGCGCGTCTTCCTCCACACGCAGCGGCTGAGCCTCGAGTTCCACGAGACCTACACGTCGGGGCGCATCATCGCACGGCAGACCTCCGACCTCGACGCCGTGCGCGAGGTGCTCGACTCAGGCGTCAACCAGTTGCTCTCGGGCTTCCTCTATATGGCGTTCATCGCCGCGCTCCTGTTCGTGCTCGACCCCTGGAGCGGGCTCATGCTGCTCGTGACGGCCGTGCCGGTGTGGTTCCTGACGCGCTGGTTCCAGCAGAAGTCGCAACTGCACTATCGGTCGACGCGCGTCGCGTCGGCGAACCTCATCGTGCAGTTCGTCGAGACGATGGCAGGCCACCGCGCAGTGCAGGCGTTCCACCGCGAGAAGCGGAATGCCGCCGAGCACGCCCGCCTCGCCGAGGAGTACCGCATCGCCGACCAGCGTGCGGTCGGGCTCATCGGCGTCTACAACCCGGGGCTCGTGCTCATCGGCAATCTCGCGGTCGCGGGCATTCTCGCCGTCGACGGATACCGGGTCTTCGCGGGCGCGCTGCCGCTCGGCGCGCTCGTCGCGGCGGTGCTCTACGCCAAGCGGTTCTTCACGCCCGTCCAAGACATGGCGCAGTTCTACAACTCGATGCAGTCCTCGGTCGCGGCCCTCGAGAAGATCTCGGGGCTGCTCGAGGAGCAGCCGACGATCCGCCCGCCCCGCCAACCTGTCGCGCTGCCGCGCGCGGCCGGCCGCATCGAGTTCGACGGCGTGCGGTTCGCGTACACGCCGGGCCGAGACATCCTGCCTCGCCTCGACGTCGACATCGCGGCGGGCCAGACGGTCGCGCTCGTCGGCTCGACGGGCGCCGGCAAGTCGACCCTCGCGAAGCTCGTCGCGCGCTTCTATGACGCGAGCGAGGGCGAGGTGCGCCTCGACGGCGTCGACGTGCGCGATCTCGCGTTCGCCGACCTGCGTCGCGCGGTCGTCATGGTGACGCAGGAGGCGTTCCTGTTCAGCGGGTCGATCGCCGACAACATCGCGATCGGGCGACCGGGCGCGACGCTCGACGAGATCCGCGCGGCAGCGCGGGCGGTGGGCGCCGATCGGTTCATCGAGCTGCTGCCCGAGGGGTACGACACCGACGTGAACAAGCGCGGCGGACGGCTATCGGCCGGGCAGCGGCAGCTCGTGTCGTTCGCGCGGGCGTTCCTTGCCGACCCGGCGGTGTTGATACTCGACGAGGCGACGAGTTCGCTCGACCTGCCAAGCGAGGCGCTCGTGCAGCGCGGCCTCGCGAAGCTGCTCCGGGGACGCACGGCGATCATCATCGCCCACCGGCTCTCGACGGTCGAGATCGCCGACCGCGTGCTCGTGCTCGGCGGCGGGCGCGTGCTCGAAGACGGCACTCCTGCCGAGCTCGTCGCGTCGGGCGGAGAGTTCGCAGCGCTCCACGCCGAGTGGGAGGCGTCGACGGTCTGAGCGGGGTCACCCCCGCGGCGTCCACCCGACGGGCCGCACGCCCTCGCCCTGCATCGCGCGTTCGAGGTCGGCCTCGGCCGACCAGCCCTGCGCAGCCCCGACCGCGTCGAACCCGCCGCGCGCGACGCGCAGACCGACGTCTTCGTGGTGCATGCGCGGGCCGCCGCCTCGGCGCACCGATGCGCGCACGCTCCACGCGTCGTCGGCATATCCGCCGCCGCGGAACACGCGGTAGTCGTCGTAGCGCGCGGGGTCGAGGAGGTCCCAGCACCACTCCCAGGCGTTGCCGAGGGTGTCGAAGAGGCCGTTGAGGTTCGGATGCTTCCCGCCGACGTTCTGCGGATGCGTGACGCCGTCGAGGCTCGACCAGGCGACCTCGGCGAGCGGCCCGTAGTGGGCGCCCTTCGAGCCCGCCCGGCAGGCGTACTCCCACTCGGCCTCGGTCGGCAGGCGGTAGCCGTCGGAGTCGACGTGCCACGTGACGTCTTCGCCGTCGTACGTGTAGGCGGGCTCGAGACCTTCCCACTCAGAGGCGGCGTTGCAGAACCGGATCGCGCCGAGCCAGCTGACATCGGTCACGGGACGACGCGGGTGGCGGACTTCGGAGGCGAGACCGTCGAGGCCGACGAGCTCGGCGTACTGCTCTTGCGTGACGGCGAACACGCCGATCTCGAACGCTTCGAGGTCGACCGTGCGGTGGAGCTTCCGCCGGGCGTCGTGCAGCGTGACGCTCCCGGCCGGGATGTGCGCGAGCTCGAGATCCTCCACCCCGCCAGTGTTCCACGGGGCATCCGGGGTCGAGCTACGCGAGCGCGCGCTACGCGCGGTCGCGTGCGCGGCTTCGTGCGAAGCGAGGCATCCGGATCTTGCGACGAGGCTCGTCTGCGTGCAGCACGCCCGCCTGCACGGGGATCGGCGCCGTGAACACCGCGTCGACGACCATCGACCCGTCGCTCGGCCCGACGACGGGGATGGGCGTCGTCGGCGTCGCCGTGGTCGGCGAGACGAGCGCGTGCGCGAGGCGGCGGTGCTCGCGGACGTACGCGGGGATGAGCAGCGCGATCGCCCCGAACCAGGCGAGGGGGTTACTCCAGATGACCCCGACGAAGCCGAAGAGCGCGCCGAGCCAGACCGCCGCCGCGACGCGCATGACGAGCTCGATGACGCCCGTCCAGGTCGGGACAGCCGTGTGCCCGAGCCCCTGCAGCGCTCCGCGCACGACGAACAGGATGCCGAGCGCCCAGTACGTCGCGCCGTTGACGGCGAGCATGTGCGCGGCGTCGGCCACGACCGCCTCGGAACCGTCGCCGACGAAGATCCGCACGATGTCGCCGCCGAAGAAGATGAGCAGCACGCCCTCGATGACTGCGACGACGATCGCGATCCACACCGCCTGCTTGACGCCCCGGCGGATGCGGTCGGGACGACCGCCGCCGTGGTTCTGCGCCGTGAACATCGAGGCCGCGAGGCCGAGGGAGGCGAGGAGGGCGACCGCGAGGTTGTCGACGCGCGCGCCCGTCGTGTACGCGGCGACGGCGTCGGCGCCGAGTTCGTTGAGCTTGACCTGCACGGTGAGGGTGCCGATCGAGATGATCGACGCCATGAACCCCATCGGCAGTCCGAGTCGCAGGTGTTCGACGACGTCGGCGCGGGCGACCTTCAAGTCGGAGCGCTTGAGGTGCAGCACGGGCACCCGACGGCGCACGTACTCGAGGCACAGGACGACCGAGACGCCCTGCGAGATGCCGGTCGCGAGCGCAGCGCCGCCGACGCCCCAGTCGAGGGTCCACACCGCGAGGATGACGAGCCCGATGTTGAGGATGCACGAGAGCGTCAGGAAGACGAGCGGCGTGCGCGAGTCGCCGATGGCGCGGATGATCGCAGACAGGTAGTTGAAGAACATGACGGCGGATGCGCCGAGGAAGCTCACTTGCGCGAACGTGGTCGCTTCGGGGAGGAGCTCGGCGGGCGTCTGCAGCAGTTCGAGTGCGGGGCCTGCGATGAGCGGCGCGACGACCGTGAGGAGGAGGCTCATCGCAGCCGTCAGGAGGGTGCCCGTCGCGACCGAGCGGCGGACGGCGAGCTGGTCGCGCGCGCCGAACCCCTGCGCGGTCGGGATCGCGAAGCCCGACGTCATGCCCCACGCGAAGCCGATGAGGAGGAACAGGAGGCTGCCCGTCGCGCCGACGGCGGCGAGCGAGTTCACGCCGAGGTGCCGGCCGACGACGATCGCGTCGGCGAACTGGTACATCTGCTGCACGACGTTGCCGATGAGCAGAGGCACGGAGAAGGCGAGGATGACGCGCCACGGGGCGCCGGTGGTGAGGGACTTGGCCATGGTCGGGTTTCGGGTCGCGCACGGATCGGGGGATCGGTGTCGCGGGCGGCACCACGAGACATCCTATCGAATCGATTCGAGTGAATCGAGCGCGAGCTTCTGCTCTGTGGATGTCTCGGCCTCGCGCCTGCCGCGACCCGCGTCTCGGCGGGTGTTATCGTGCCTGCATGTCGTGGGGCCGGGCGTACTTCGCCGCGCAGGCGATCGCCGGGCCGTCTGGTGGATCGCGGTGTTCACGGTGCCGTTCGTGCGCGAGGCGACGCTCGGCGGCCTCGACCCGGTGCTCGTCGCGGTCTTCGACGTGCCGCTCTTCGTCGGCGCATCGGCGGTCGCGGCTCTGGCGGCAGCGCGGTCCGCCTTGGCCGCATGGTCCGCTTGGCTCGCAACCGGCTGGACCGGTTTCGTCACTGCGTCGCTCGCCGTCTACGCCGCCGTCACGACCGAAGCGGGCTGGGGCGTCGTCGTCATGGCCGCCGCGACCTTCTGCTCGGCCGTCGCACTCAGTCTCGTGCAACTCGGGCGCGTGCCGACCGAGTGGCTGCTCGTCGGCCCGTTCTCGTTCCGCACGGCGCGCGCCGAGGCATCCGTCGCCGTGCACTTCGTCGCCACCGCCGCCCAGATCGTCGTGTTCTGGGGCTTCTTCCTCGTCGCGATCCCACTCGTCCTCGCCTGGCTCGAGGGCCGCTGGCGGATCGAGCTGCCGGTCGTGACACCGCTCCTCGCCGCGCCGTTCGTCACCGTGCTCGGCTTCGTCGTGCTCGCGCTCGCAAGCGCCCTCGGCATGTGGTCGGCCGTCGCGATGTCGACCCGCGGCGGCGGCACGCCCCTCCCGCGCGCGATGGCGAATCGACTCGTCGTCGCCGGGCCGTACCGATACGTGCGCAACCCGATGGCGCTCGCCGGCATCGTGCAGGGCGCCGCCGTCGGGCTCGTGCTCGGCTCGTGGCTCGTCGTCGCCTACGCGATCGCGGGATCGCTCGTGTGGAACTACGCGATCCGGCCGCACGAAGAAGCCGACCTCGAACGGCGGTTCGGGGAGGACTTCGAGCGCTACCGCGATGCCGTGCGGTGCTGGTGTCCGCGGCTCACGCCCGTGCCGGCGAGCGTCGACTCACACGCGTAGCGAGCGCACTCGGCGGGAAGCGCTCGGCTTGACGCGCTGAGCGGGCGGCGCTCAGCGCCCGACGAGCCCCAGCCCCTGCGCGGCATACCGCTCGCCGTGCACGCCCACACGCTGCGCGAGCGTGTCGAGGTCGGCGAGCTCTTCGGCGGTGAACACGAGATCGGCTGCGCCGAGGTTCTCGGCGATGCGGGTCGTGCTGCGCGATCCTGGGATCGGAACGATCCACGGCTGCTGGGTGAGCAGCCATGCGAGCGCGACCTGCGCGGTCGTCGCGCCCTTGGCCTGCGCGAGCACGGCGACATGGTCGACGAGCGCCTGGTTCGCGGCACGGTTCTCGGCTTCGAAGCGGGGGAGTCGCGCGCGCATGTCGCCGTCGGTGAAGGGCACGGATGCGTCGAGCGTGCCCGTGAGGAATCCGCGCCCGAGCGGGCTGAACGGCACGAACCCGATGCCGAGCTCTGCGAGCGCGGGCAGCACTTCGGGTTCGGGGTCGCGCGTCCACAGCGAATACTCGCTCTGCACCGCGGTCAGCGGGTGCACGGCGTGCGCCCGGCGGATGGTCGCGGCGGATGCCTCTGAGAGGCCGAAGTGGCGCACCTTGCCCTCGGCGACGAGCTCGCCGATCGTGCCGGCGACGTCTTCGATCGGAACGTCGGGGTCGACGCGGTGCTGGTAGAAGAGATCGATCACGTCCGTCCCGAGCCGTGCGAGCGATGCGTCCGCCACCGCCCGGATGTGCTCGGGCCTGCTGTCGAGGCCGCCCGTGTTCTTGCCGTTCTCGATCTTCCAACCGAACTTGGTCGCGATGACGACTCGGTCGCGCACGGGTGCGAGCGCCTCGCCGACGAGCTCTTCGTTGACGAACGGCCCGTACACCTCGGCCGTGTCGAAGAACGTGACGCCGAGGTCGACCGCGGAGCGCAGCACGCCGATCATGTCGTCGCGCGTGCCGGGGTTCGGGCCGTAGCTCTGGGACATCCCCATGCAGCCGAGGCCGATGGCCGAGACTTCGAGTCCTTGTCCGAGCGTTCTCGTCATGTGCTCCATCCTCCCGCTGCGCCGGGACCGGGGGGCGGGTTTCGTCATGCGGGGTCACGTCGGCGGCGAGACATCCGAGGCTCGAACGGCTACCGTTCATGCCATGCAGACTTCCGCACGCAACCGCTTCGAGGGCACGGTCTCGGCCGTCAAGCCCGGCGCCGTCAACGACGAGATCGAGCTCACGCTCGCGGGCGGCGAGCGCCTCTCGGCCGTCGTCACCCACGAGAGCGCCGTTTCACTGGGCCTCGCCGTGGGCGCCGAGGCCGTCGCGCTTGTCAAGGCCCCGTGGATCGTGCTCGTGACGGATGCCGCGGGCTACCGTTTCTCGGCACGCAACCAGTTCTCGGGCGCGGTCATCGCGCTCACGCGCGGTGCGGTCAACACGGTCGTCGACGTGACATCCGGAGATCTCGTCATCTCGGCGGTCGTGACGAACGACAGCGTCGATTCGCTGGGACTCGCCGAGGGGGTCGCTGCGACCGCGATCTTCAAGGCGTCGAACGTCATCCTCGCGACGCGCGCCTGACGTCGTCGCCCCTTCGCGGCGCCCGTTCGCCCCCTCCCGAGGCTTGATCGCCTCTTCCCGAGGCCCGTTCGCCTCTTCCCAGCGCCCGGCCCGAAGTCGTAGTCTCGCCCTGAAGATTCCTCATTTTCTCTGCGACGGGCTCTGCGATGACAACTCCCGACCTCTCGACCCGACGACCGGTCACTGCCCTCCCTACCACGGGCCGACGACGATTCGCCGCGGCATCCGTCGCCGTCCTCGCCCTCGTGACCGCACTCGTCACCGTGCCGAGCGCCGCGCACGCCGACGGCCCGACGACGTTCTCGAACACCGCCTCCATCACCATCCCCGACAACGGGGCCGCGAGTGCGTATCCGTCCCCGATCACGGTGAGCGGATTGACCGGCCCCGTGACGGCGGTCACCGTCACGCTCGCCTCGCTCTCGCACCCGGCCACGGGCGACATCGACGCCCTGCTCGTCTCCCCGACGGGTGAGAACCTCGTGTTCATGTCCGACATCGGCCCGTCGGGCGCGGGGGTGCCCGCCACGAACGCGACCCTCACGTTCTCCGACGCCGCCGGCGGGCCGCTCGCGGGAGGCGGCACGGTGTCGAGCGGCACCTTCCGCCCGACGAACAACGACAGCGGAACCGCCGATGCGTTCCCCGGTCCGGCACCGACGCCGTCGGCGCAGACGACCTTCGCGGGAGCGTTCGCCGGCATCGCGGCCAACGGTGCGTGGTCGCTGTACCTCGTCGACGACGCCGCGGGGGACTCCGGCTCCATCGCGGGCGGCTGGAGCCTCACGATCACGACGGCGGCCGCAGCCGTCGCGACCTCCACCGCCCTGACCTCGTCGGCCAACCCGTCGACGACCGGCTCCTCGGTGACGTTCACCGCGACCGTCACCGCGAACGGCTCGGCCGTGACCTCTGGAGCCGTGCAGTTCAGCGACGGGGCGACGCTGCTCGGCTCGCCCGTCACGGTCAACGCCTCGGGCGTCGCGACGCTCAGCACTTCGGGCCTTGCCGAGGGCACCCACTCGATCGGGGCCGCGTACGGCGGCGCCCCGGGTTCCTCGCGAGCAGCGGCTCGCTCTCGCAGCGCGTCGACAACCCGACGACCGTCAACGGCAGCGCGTTCTGCAACACGGGCGTGCTCACCGTGCCGTCCGCCGGCCCGTCGACTCCCTACCCCTCGAACGTCACCGTGTCGGGTCTGCCGACCTCGCTCTCGAAGGTCACCGCGACCCTCAGCGGCGTCAGCCACAGCTCGCCCATCGACCTCGACATCCTGCTCGTCGGTCCTGCTGGGCAGAACGTCATGCTCCTGAGCGACGCGGGCGGCGGCACACCGGTGGCCAACGCGACCATCACGTTCGACGACGCGGGCGGCGTGCTGGGCGCGCTCGCGACCGGCACGTTCCAGCCGGTCGACTCGGACGCAGAGGGCGCGGATGTCTCACTGCCCGCCCCTGCCCCCGTGCACAGCGGCCTCACCGCCCTCTCGACCTTCGCGGGCACGAACCCGAACGGCACCTGGAGCCTGTTCGTCGTCGACGACGCGACGGGCGACTCGGGGTCGATCGCAGGCGGCTGGTGCCTGACCATCACGAGCCCGCCGCCGGCACCGGCGCCGACCTCGACGGTGCTCGTGTCGAGCGTGAACCCGTCGACTGAGGGTCAATCGGTGACGTTCACCGCGACCGTGGCATCGGCCGGCATACCGGTCGCCGGGGTCGGCTTCGTGCAGTTCGGCGTCGACGGCACGCCCGCAGGCGAAGCCGTGCTCCTCGGATTCGACGGGACGGCGACGCTCACGACGTCGGCGCTCGCGGCCGGATCGCACACGATCACGGCCGATTACGGCGGCAGTCCCGTCACCGGCAGCAGCTCCGGCTCGCTCACCCAGGTCGTCGAGGCGCTCCCGCCGACACCCGCCGCAACCTCGACCGAACTCACCTCGAGCGTGAACCCCTCGACGTTCGGGCAGTCGGTGACGTTCAACGCGACGATCACGAGCTCGGGGTTGCCCGTCTCGGGGGCACCGTCCAGTTCAGCGACGGCGGCGCCCCGCTCGGCTCGCCGACCCCCGTCGCCAACGACGGCACCGCGACGCTCACGGGCTCCGCACTCGCGGTCGGATCGCACACGATCACCGCCGAGTTCAGCGGCACGGCAACCTACGCCGCGAGCGGCGACACTCTCACACAGGTCGTCGAGAACCCGGTGCCGGTCACGACGCCGACCGTGACCAAGGTCACCTCGAGCAAGAACCCCTCGGTCGTCGGCCGGTCGGTGACCTTCACCGCGACGGTGAAGACGACGGGTGCGCCCGGCTCGCCCGTGCGAACCGGGACGGTGCAGTTCCGCGACGGTTCGACCCCGCTCGGCGCGCCCGTCGCGGTGCGGTCGAACGGCACGGCGAGCTTCACGACCTCGGCGCTCTCGGTCGGCCCGCACACGATCGCGGCCGACTACAGCGGCACGGCCGCGCTCACGCCGAGCACGGCGACCCTCGTGCAGCGGGTCGACCCGACCGCCACGACGACCTCGCTCCGGTCGAGCGCGAACCCCTCGACGTTCGGGCGACCCGTGACGTTCACCGCGATCGTCAGAGCAGCGGATGCGCCGGGCTGGGGAGCACCGGGTTCGGCCGGCCTGATCTGGGGCGGCACCGTCGAGTTCTTCGACGGCGCGACCTCACTCGGCAATGTCCCGGTGGGTGCCGGCGGCGCTGCCTCGCTCACGACCGGCGCACTGGGCGTCGGCGTCCACCGCATCACCGCCGTCTACGGCGCGTCGGTCTTCGGCGGCGGCTCCTCAGCGGTGCTCTGGCAGACCGTTGCGAAGACGACCACCGCGACGAAGCTGACGCACAGCCCGACATCCTCGCGCCCCGGCGACCCGGTGACCTTCACCGCGACCGTTACGCCTCGCGGCGGCGGCGCGGTCGGCGGCGGGTTCGTCCAGTTCCGCGACGGAAACAGGATCCTTGCACTGGCGGTCGCGGTCGCGGCCGACGGGAAGGCGACCTTCACGACCTCGGCGCTGGCCGCCGGCAGCCACCGGATCACCGCGTCCTACAGCGGTTCGGCCGGCCTTGCGGCGAGCTCGGCCTCGCTCACGCATTCCGTGACCAAGCCGCCGAAGGCGCCGCCCGCTCCTCCGCGCCCGCCGTGGTGGTGGAGGTGGTGACGCACGGTCTCCGAACATCTGCCACGATGACCCGGTGACCCTCGATCGCATCGCGCTCATCTCGGACGTCCACGGCAACCTCACGGCGCTCGAGGCCGTGCTCGCCGACATCGCGGGTCGAGGCATCCATCGCATCTTCAACCTCGGCGACACGGCCGGGAAGGGTCCGCGCGGCGAAGCCGCCGTGCAGCGCGTGCGGGAGGTGTGCGAGGTCAACGTGCGCGGCAACTGGGACGACTTCCTGCGGACGATCCCCGACGACGGCCCCGAAGAGATGGTGTGGTGGCGCGACGAGCTGTCGCCCGAGTCGGTCGAATGGCTCGGAGCGCTGCCGCTCAGTCACGACCTCGTGGTGAGCGGGCGGCGCATCCGTCTGTTCCACGCGTCGGCACAGAGCCCGCACGTGCGCGTGCACTTCCAACACACGCCCGAGCAGTACGCGGCCATGTTCGAGAACACCGACATGACCGGTTACGACGACCCGCTCCCCGATGTCGTCGGCTACGCGGACATCCACGACGCCTACGTCGAGTCGTTCGAGGGCCGCACGCTCTTCAACATCGGCAGCGTCGGAAATCCGCTCGACGAGCCGACGCCGTCGTACGTGATCCTCGAGGGCCTCGTCGAGGCGGCGGATGCCTCGAAGACGACGGATGTCTCGAAGACGACGGATGTCTCGGCGCGCGCACCGTTCGGCATCCAGTTCGTGCGCGTGCCCTACGACGTCGAGGCCGAGATCGCCGTCGCCGACGCGCTCGGGATGCCGCAGCGCGAGGTGTGGGCGGTCGAGCTGCGCACGGCGATCTACCGGGGCAAGCAAGAAGCGGTCGCACTCGCCCAGTGATGTCGCCGGGTCATCCGGTTACGTGTCTCCAGCGCCCGTGACCGCCGAGGGCTTGCCCATGCCGTACAGCTCGTCGGCCCGCCAGCAGTACCAGGCGAGCACGCTGCGATAGGGGCGGTACCCGTCGCCGATGAGCCGCAGCGCCTTCGCGGTCGGTGCCTGCACCCGCCACCCGAGCCCGTACCCGCGCCTGATGCCCAGGTCGCCGACGGGCAGCACATCGGGGCGCCCGAGGTGCACGAGGGTGAAGATCTGCGCCGTCCACTCGCCGATGCCGCGCACGGTGCTGAGGTTCTCGACGATCTCGTCGTCGGTGCGGCCCGTGAGCACGTCGTCGTCGACGGCGACGCTGCCGTCCATGACCTTTGCCGCCAGATCGAGGACGGATGCCGCCTTCGCCGCCGACAGCCCGACGTGCCGCAGCTCGTCGGGGAGAAGCGCTCGATCCGCTCGGCGCTCACGTCGCCGTCGAGGAGCGCGACGAGCCTGCCGTGAATGGCGTGCGCCGCCGACTCTGCGAGCTGTTGGTAGGTGATCGCGCGCACGAGCGCGGCGAAGTTCGACTCGGACGACTTCGGCAGCGAGATCGGCCCGGTCGCCGCGACGAGCGTCGCGATCACCGGGTCGCGCGCCGCCAGCGCACGCGTGCCTTCGGCGAAGGGGTCGGATGCCTCGGGCTCGCTCACTCGTTCGTTCTAGACGCTCGCACGCCGGGCGGCAAGCGGTTCGACCTCCTGCGGTCGCTCCCACACGATCGCGTACCGCCACAATGCGAGCCGCGTGAACCGGCTGCCGGGCAGCACCCCGCGCGCGATCACGCGCATCTCGGCGTACGTGTGCCGCGGCGGAGTCGTCGGCGCCGTATGCTCCCACACTTCGCGCCGGGCGCTCGTGATGCGGTGGGTGACGATCGCCGGGATCTCCCAAGCGGCATCGCGGATGCCTCGACTGCGCGCCAACCCGATGACGACGAGCGCTCCGCCGGGGGCTGTGAGTTCGGCCATCCGGGCGAGCGCCCCACCGGGGTCGTCGAAGTGGTGCAGGGTCGCGATCGATGCGACGAGGTCGAAGGATGCCTCGGCCAACGGGTACCCCGCGAAGTCGCCGCACACCCACCCGACTGCCGAGCCCGGGGCATCCGCCTGCGCCCGCTCGAGCACGCCTTCGTCGTTGTCGATCGCCGTGACGAACTCGACGACGCGGCTCAACTCGACCGCGAGCAAGCCGTCCCCGGTGCCCACATCGAGGGCGCTCCGCGCCCCCCGCGGCACCCGATCGAGCACGACCCGGTGGTACTCGATGTTGTGGTTCCAGCGCTCTCGTCGGGGCAGGGCATCCATTTCGTCATGCCTGTGCCGGATGCACGCGCACCCGACGCGGGGTGAACGTGATCGTGTACCGGTCGTCTTTGGGTGCGTTGAACGCGTCGAGGCCGAGCCCGTAGTGAGCGAGCAGCCGCTCGAGGAAGACGAGGCCCGTGTCCTCTTCGATCGTCACGTCGCACCGCAGTTCGAGCGTGCGCTGCGTGTTCGCGGGGTCGATCCAGAATAGTGTCGCCTTCGGGTTCCGCCGCAGGTTCTTGAACTTCTGGCGCGAGGCGTGAAGCGAGGTGCGCACGACGTCGGCATCGCCCTCGCGGTCGACCAGCGCCCAGATCGCCGATGTCTGCGGGTACCCACTCGACCCGATCGTCGTGAGGGTCGCGACGCTCGGGCCTTCGGCCAGCGCGCGGAAGTCTTCGGGGATCGTAGGGATCGAAGTCATGTGATTCAGGATGTCACGGTGCCCACTCAATCCCGCTTCGCGTACCGCCGCGCGGCGAGCGTGCCGAAGATCGCGATGAGCGCGATCGACCAGATGAGGGTCGTCAAGACCGGGTGCGCGAGCGGCAGCGGCCCGTCAGGAATGGTTCCGTTGCCGAAGAGGTCGCGCACCGCGGTGATCGCCGCGCTGAACGGGCTCCACTCGGCGATGTCGCGGATCACGGGCGGCATCGTCGCGGTCGGCACGAACGCGTTCGAGAGCATGACGAGCCCGAAGATCGGGGCAGACAGTTGCTGCACGACCTCGACGTTGCGGATCAGGAGGCCCATGTAGATGCCGACCCAGCTGAGGGCGTAACCGAAGAACAGCAGGAGGAGGAACGCGGCCGCGGCCGACCAGACGTCGGTGTGGATGCGCCAGCCGACGAGGACCCCGAGGCCCGACATGACCGCGAGCGAAAGCGCCGAGAGCACGAGCTGGCTCCCTGCCTGGCCGAACGGCACCGCGATGCGCTGCATCGGGAGCGAGCGGAAGCGCTCGGTGACACCGTTCTGCACGTCGAGCGCCGCGGAACCCGCGGCCATGATGAGTCCGGTCCCGGCGACGAGGACGAACGCCGCGGGCACGAGCGCTTCGCGATACGCGGCGGCGTCTCCGCCCGCAGCCAGCGCGCCGCCGAAGACGTACCCGAACAGCAGGACCATCGCGATCGGCCCGACGAGGTTCGCCGCGACGATGGCGGGGTTGCGCTTGAGCGCGAGGAGGTTGCGGTGAACGATCGTCCAGCCGTCGGCGAGCGGCCAGCGGGCCGGGCGCGTCGCGTGAGTCGTGTGCGTTGCGTGCGTTGCGTGCGTTGCATGTTCGGTCGTGGTCATCGCTGGGCTCCCGTCAGGGCGAGGTAGGCCTGGTCGAGGGTGGGTTCGTGCAAGCCGATGTCGGCGACCCGAACCCCTGCGCCCGTGAGCGCGTCGAGGATCACGGGCAGGGTGAGCGTCCCCGCGGAGACGAGGCCCGTGATCGAGGTCTCGTCGGGCGTCGCGTCGACGGCGAGGTCGCGCACGCCGAGCGCTTCGAGCACGGCGGCGGCAGAGACATCCGCCCGCTGCTCTTCGAGCACGACCGTGAGCCGCACGCCGATCCGCTCCTTCAGCGATCTGGGCGTGCCGTCGGCGACGATGCGTCCGGCGTCGAGCAGCACGACGCGATCGGCGAGTCGGTCGGCCTCGTCGAGGTACTGCGTCGTGAGGAAGACGGTGGTGCCGTGGCCGGCGAGCTCTTTCACGGCGTCCCAGATGTCGTTGCGGCTTCGGGGGTCGAGACCGGTCGTCGGTTCGTCGAGGAACAGCACCGAGGGCTGCAGGATCAGGCTCGCGAGGATGTCGAGGCGACGGCGCATGCCGCCCGAGTAGGTGCTGACCGGGCGGTCGGATGCCTCGACGAGGTCGTACTTCTCGAGCAGTTCGTCTGCTCGGGCTCGGGCCGCCGCCTTCGTGAGCCTGCAGAGTCGGCCGATGATGCGGAGGTTCTCGCGCCCGCTCAGCCGCTGGTCGAGCGTCGTCTGCTGCGCCGTCACGCCGATCGCGGCACGCGCCTTCTTCGGCTCGGCGACGACGTCGACCCCGCCGACGTACGCCGTGCCCGCGGTGGGCGCGGCGAGCGTCGACAGCACGCGGACGAGAGTCGACTTGCCCGACCCGTTCGCGCCGAGCAGGCCGAACACGGTGCCGCTCTCGACGGCGAGGTCGATCCCGCGGAGCGCTTCGACGGTCTTCGGACCTCGACCGTAGGTCTTCGTCAGCCCTTCGACTGCGATGGCAGGTGCCTGCATGCCGTTCATACAACTCCTTCAGCGATCAGTGCTCGCGGTACGCTCCAATATACTGAACACGGTGTTCGCAGTAAAATCGTGGGCATCATGGATCAGCTGAGTCGGGAAGGGGGAGCAGTGGAAACCGAAGTCATCTGGAACCGCGAACGTGACATTCGCAAAGGCCCGCGACCGACCCACACCCTCGACGAGATCGCGCGGGCAGCCGTCGCCCTCGGCGACGCCAACGGCATCGAGGGCGTGTCGATCCGCGCGATCGCGTCCGAACTCGGCGCGGGCGCGGCATCCCTCTACCGCTACATCTCGCGCAAGGACGACCTCTTCGACCTCATGGTCGACCAGGTCATCGCGGAGCTCGAGCTCCCCGCGTCACCGTCGGGGAGTGGCGGGCGGATGTCACGCTTATCGCCGAGCGCATCCGCGACGTCTACCGCCGGCACCCCTGGTGCGCCGAACTCGCGCCGCACGCGACCTGGGGCCCCCACACGCAGGACTACATGGAGTTCTTCCTCGCCGCGCTCGAACCCACCGGCCTCGACCCGCGCGAACGGATCGAATTCATCGGACTGCTGAACGCATGGGTCGGCACGATCACCGGACTCGAGCGGCAGCCGGCGGCCGAGGACGCGCTCGCCCGGCTGCACCACTTCGCCTCCATGGCGGCCGACCCCGCGCGGCCGCACCTCGCGCGTGCGATCACGTCGCTCATGCAAGCCGACCCCGCCGCGTCGAGTCCCGATCGACTGTTCGAGCGGGGTCTCGACCGGCTCATCCGCGGAATCGCTGTGCGCTGAGCACTCGCGTTTCAGCGCTCAGCGAGGCGCGCCGGGAGGCGCACGCTCAGCGAAGCGCCATGTTCGGCTCACCGAGCGCGTTGAGCCCGGCGCCCGAGATGTTGCACGTGCCGCCGCGGATCGCGCCGTTGTTGTAGGCCTGGCGCACGCAGTTGCGCAGCGCGAGCTGACCCCAGTAGTTCGGGTGGATCGACTCCTGGATGTAGTAGTTCGTCGTCGCCGTCGAGACGGTGCGGATCTGGTTGATCCACTCGCTCTTGTCGACCGCGCCGGGCGCGCTCCACGACCCGACTCCGGTCTCCTCGATGAGCCCGACGCCCTTCTCGCACAGCCGGTGTCCGTTGAACGCCGACGCCAGGTCGAGGGTCACGACGTTCGTCAGGCCGCTCTGCGTCACCCCGTTGCGCACGGCGCCGTTGATCGCGACGAGGGCAGTGTTGTTCGCCCAGTCGGCGTCGCCGTCCCAGAACCCGCAGCCGCCGGTCGACTGGCGCGTGTACCCCGACTGCGAGTACCGGAAGCCCGACGCGGTCGGGATCGGCGACATGTAGTTCTGCACGACGATCTTGTACTCCGAGTCGGCGTAGCCGGCAGTGACCATCGCCTGCCGCACGTTCTTGAGCGCCTGCGCGACGTTCGCCGTCTGCGTGGCGATGTTCGCCGCCGTGAAGTTCTTCACGACCGACGAGTCGTCGCTGCAGTAGTCCTTCCACCACGACGGCGACGCGAGGAAGTCGGCGACGCAGCTCGTCACGATGTCTTTGAACGCGAAGTCGTTGCCGCCGATCGAGACGACGACCATCGTCACGCGGTGGGTCGCCGCGAAGTTCTGCAGCGCGAGCGCCTGACCCTGGTTCGAGCCCGAGCTGTAGAAGTCGAGGCCCGGCTTGAAGTTGCCGTTCGAGTCGGTGAATGTCGCGGTACGGGCACCCGAGCACGACAAGTTCACCCCGTTGACGCCGTCACCGAGGAAGATCTCGGCCGACTTCGAGCGGTGGCAGCGCGTGATCTGCTCGGCGTTGTTCGTCGCGTTGTCGAAGTACGCGGATGACCCGAGCGCGTCGATGTACTTCTCGCCCTTGTTGCTGTTGCCCGCCCACCGGCCGGCCTCGCCGGCGATGTACGAGTCGCCGAGGCTCACCACGTAGGCGTCGCCGCCCGGCGCCGCATTCGCGGCCGGCGCTGTCACGACTCCCGCGGTCAGCAGGCCCGACATGAGAAGGCCCGCGGTCAGAACGCGGGCGGAACGGCGAGAACGGATGATTCGAAGCGGGCGCATCGACGGACCTTTCGAGAAACCAATAGGGGGTGTTCCTCGCGGGACCGACCAGCCGCTTCGCTCCCTCGCACGTGAAATCTGGCAGACGTGCTGACTCCGGGTCAAGAGGCGTAGCGGTGAATACGTAGCGTCATTTGTCGCCTCGTCGCGTCTCGCGCGACGTTCAGGATGCTTCCCGCGCGAAGCGCCTGAGATTCTCAATGGCGAGGTCGAGCGCCGACTCGAGGTACGCGATCGACCCCGTCGCGAGCAACACCGTGACCCCGCCCTGGATCCCGGCGACGAGAGCGCGGGCATGCGCGTCGGCGTCGACGTCGTCGCCGATGAGGCCCGCTTCCATCAGGCGCGTGATGCCGAGGCGCAGCCGCCGCGTCCACTCGCCGAGCAGTTGGGACGACACGGCTTGCGTGGCAGGCGATCGACCGATCTCCGACACGACGACGCGCATCGGGCAACTGTCGCCCTGCTCGCGGTAGCGCGCGAGCAGGGCGTCGCGCCACGCATTCCACGACTCCCAGTCGCCGAGCTCATCGAGGTGCGGCTCCTGATCGGTCAGCACACGGTCGGCCTCGTGTTGCACGACCGCGAGGAGCAGCTCCTCCTTTCCGCCCGGGAAGTAGTGGAAGATCTGGCTCTTGCTCGTGCGGGTCTTGACGAGCACGTCGTCGAGGGTGACGCCGACTCCCTCTTCGCGGATCAGCTCGGCGGTGCCATCGATGAGGAGGCGGCGCGTCGCGGCACCGCGCGATGTGAGACGAGGTCTTGCCGACGGCGCTGAGGTCACGAGCGCGAGTCTGCCATAACTGGACTTGCCGGTCCAGTTATAAATGATCAGGATGTCCCGCATGGAACTCTCATTGACCGGTCGAGCCGCTCTCGTCACCGGATCCACCCAGGGCATCGGCGCAGCGATCGCGCGCGGACTCGGCTCCGCCGGTGCCTTCGTCGTCGTCCACGGCCGCGACGCCGAACGCGCGAACCGCGTGGCGGCACAGATCGACGCGGACGGTGGACGTGCCGCCGCCGTGGTCGCCGACATCGACGGCGGTCCGGATGCCGTGCGCGCACTCGCGGACGCCGCACTCGAGGCCGCAGGCGGACGCCTCGACATCCTCGTCAACAACGCTGCGCGTCTCTCGGTGCCGACCCCGACGGCGCTCGTCGCCGCCGACGACGTCATGGCCTCGCTCCGCGTGAACATCGCCGCACCGTTCCTGCTCACCGGCATCCTCGCGACCCGCATGGCCGCCGCCGGAAGCGGGGCGATCATCAACCTCGGGTCGATCAGCGGCTTCCGCGGCTCCGCGGGATCAGCGCTGTACTCGATGACCAAGGCCGCCATGCACTCCCTCACGATGTCGTGGGCCGCCGAATACGCCGGCTCGGGCGTCCGCGTGAACGCGGTCGCCCCCGGCCCGACCCACGTCGAGTGGATGGGCGACGCATCCGGTCTTCCCGACTCGCTGCTCGAGCGCATGCCGGCAGGCAGACTCGGCCGCCCCGAAGAGGTCGCCAACTCGGTCATCTGGCTCGCGAGCGACCTCGCAAGCCACGTCCACGGAGCGGTGCTCACTGTCGACGGCGGATACACGGCGGTCTGAGCCCCCGTCGGGGATCGGGGCCGGCGGAGCCTGGGTCCCGCGTGGCGAAGCGCCCGGTCGGACCCTACACCTGCGCCAGATCCGCGAACCGCGAGAAGTGCCCGTGGAACGCCACGGTCACCGTGCGCGTCGGTCCGTTGCGGTGCTTCGCCACGATCAGGTCGGCTTCGCCCGCCCGGGGCTGTCGCGCTCGTAGGCGTCTTCGCGGTGGAGGAGGATGACCATGTCTGCGTCCTGCTCGATCGAGCCCGATTCGCGCAGGTCGCTGATGGCGGGCATCTTGTCGGCGCGCTGTTCGGGGCCGCGGTTGAGCTGCGAGAGCGCGATGACCGGCACCTGGAGCTCCTTCGAGAGGAGCTTCAACGCACGCGAGAACTCGGAGACCTCTTGCTGGCGGCTCTCGACGCGCTTGCCGCTCGTCATGAGCTGCAGGTAGTCGATGACGACCATCTTGAGTCCGACACGCTGTTTGAGGCGGCGGCACTTGGCGCGGATCTCGACGAGCGTCATGTTGGGGGAGTCGTCGATGTAGAGCGGCGCGTCGTTGATGCGGCCGCGGGTCGAGGCGATGGTCGTCCAGTCGCGGGAGTCGACCGTGCCCTTGCGCATGTTCTGGAGGGGCACGGATGCCTCGGCCGAGAGCAGTCGCATGGCGATCTCTGCGCGGCCCATCTCGAGGGAGAAGATGATGGTCGGGAGGTCGTTCGTGATGGCCGCAGCCCGTGCGAAGTCGAGCGCGAGCGTCGACTTGCCCATGGCGGGGCGTGCGGCGACGATGATCATCTGGCCGGGGTGGAAGCCGTTGGTGAGGTCGTCGAGGTCGTGGAACCCCGTCGGCACTCCGGTCAGCTTGCCGTCGGTGTGCTTGGCGGCCTCGATCTCATCGATCGCCTGGGTCACGGCGTCGGTGAGCGGCACGTAGTCTTCGGCCTCGACCGAGCCCGTGACCGAGTAGATCTCGGCCTGCGCGTTGTTGACGAGTTCGACGACCTCGCCCTCGCCCGCGTAGCCCATCTGCACGATGCGCGTGCCGGCCTCGACGAGGCGGCGGAGGAGCGCCCGCTCGGCGACGATCTCGGCGTAGAAGCCGGCGTTCGCCGCGGTCGGCACGAGGCTCGTGAGGGTGTGCAGGTACTCGACGCCGCCGGCCCGCTGCAGCTCGCCCGACTTCGTGAGCTCGTCGGTGACGGCGATGACGTCGGTCGGTTCGCCGTGCGAATACAGCGAGAGGATCGCGTTGAAGATGACTTCGTGCTTGGGCACGTAGAAGTCGACGCCGCGCACCGTTTCGACGACGTCGGCGACGGCGTCTTTCGAGAGCATCATTCCGCCGAGCGCGCTCTGCTCCGCGAGGAGGTCGTGCGGGGGAGTGCGTTCGCCGCGTCGGGAGTCGCCGTCGTCGACCGATTCAGCGAGCCCGATGTGCGCGATCGACAACTCCATGACCTCCGATCAGGTGCCCGGGATTGGGCGCGCGTCGCACCCATGATCAGTGATATCTCAAGCCACTGACACCGAGTGATGACCGGGATTCCGAAGACGGTCGGGGACGACTGATTCACGATAGGGACGGGGCATCCCACAGCACAAGCCGCCCTGTGGATAACTCTGGGGACAACGTGGGCGAAACGCCGTGGATCATGTGCACATCACCTGTGGACAACTGTGGAATTGATGTGAATTACACGGGTTGAATTCAGACTTGATCTGGCATTTTGTGTTTCCACACCTGTGGGGAAAAAGTTCTTCAAAGAATCATCCGGCTGTGTGACGCGCCTGTGTACAACCATCTGGAAAACTCGGGACCCTCACTTGCGGGAAAGCAACGGAAAGGTGTACGGAATCATGCCGGAAAACGACGAGAGCGGCGCCGGGCCGAAGCCCGACGCCGCTCTCGCGTCGTAACAGAGCCGTCACGAGGACGACTCGCGGAGACCTACTTCGCGGCGACCACCTGAAGGGTGATCGTCGCGGTGACGTCCTCGTGGAGGCGAACCGTCGCCTCGTGGTCGCCGACGACCTTGATCGCAGCAGGGATCTCGACCTTGCGCTTGTCGATCTCGCCGAGACCGGCAGCCGCGACGGCAGCCGCGACGTCCGAGGTCTTGACCGAGCCGAACAGGCGGCCGCCGAGGCCGGCCTTGACGGTCAGCTTGACCTTGGTGCCCTCGAGCTTGGCCTTGAGGGCCTGAGCGTCTTCGAGCGAGTGCAGGGCGCGCGCAGCGCGAGCGGCCTTGATCTGGTCGACCTGCTTCTGGCCGCCGCGGGTCCACGGGGTCGCGAAACCCTGCGGGACGAGGTAGTTGCGGGCGTACCCGTTCTTGACCTCGACGACGTCGCCGGCCTCACCGAGACCCGACACTTCGTGCGTGAGAATGACCTTTGCCATGATGGTGCTCCTTAGCGGCCCGAGCCGGAGTAGGGCAGAAGCGCCATCTCGCGCGCGTTCTTCACTGCGCGGGCGATGAGACGCTGCTCCTGCACGGAGACACCGGTGATACGACGGGCGCGGATCTTCCCGCGCTCCGAGATGAACTTCCGAAGGGTCGCGACATCCTTGTAGTCGATGACGCCGACCTTGACGGACTTCGCGGGGGCGGCGTTCTTCGCGCCCTTGCCACCACGAGGCTTGCGGCGGTCGCCGCTGCTCTTTCCAGCCATGGTTCTTTCCTGTCTTGTGAAAACGATTCGTGCGACGGATGTCTCGGGCTGCGAGTCATCCGTTCACCGGCCGTGAGGCCTAGAAGGGCGTGTCGTCCCCGTAGTTGGTGCCGGGCGTGTTCCAGACGTCGCCGCCGCCGGAGGCGGCAGGAGCGCTCGGAGCCCACGCGTCGTCGGACTGGCCGCCCCCGTAGGAGCCACCGCCTCCGCCGACACCGCGGTTGGACTGGGCGCGCGTCACGGACGCGGTGGCGTAGCGCAGGCTCGGCCCGATCTCATCGATCTCGAGCTCGATGCTCGTGCGCTTCTCGCCTTCCTTCGTCTCGTACGAACGCTGCTTCAGCCGCCCGGTAGCGATGACCCGTGAACCCTTGGTGAGCGAACCCGCCACGTGCTCGGCGAATTCACGCCACACGCTTGCGCGGAGGAACAGCGCCTCGCCGTCCTTCCAGTCGTTCGCCTGACGGTCGAACGTCCGAGGAGTGGACGCGATGGTGAAGTTCGCGACCGCCAGCCCGTTCTGCGTGTAGCGCAGCTCGGGGTCGGCGGTGAGGTTGCCCACCACAGTGATGATGGTCTCGCCGGCCATGGGACTTAGGCGTCCTTCTTCGCGGCGGAAGCGGCCTTCTTGGCAGCCTTCGCCTCTTCGGCCTTCTTGAACGCGGCGACCTGGGCGATCGCCTCGTCGGCACGGAGCACCTTGGTGCGCATGACCGCTTCGCTGAGGTTCAGCTGGCGGTCGAGCTCAGCGGTGGTCGCGGGCTCGGCGGTGAAGTCGACGACGGCGTAGATGCCCTCGGCCTTCTTCTTGATCTCGTAGGCCAGCTTGCGACGTCCCCAGATGTCGACCTTGTCGACCGAGCCGCCATCGTTGCGGATGACGTTGAGGAACTTGTCGAGGCTCGGAGCCACGGTGCGCTCGTCGATCTCGGGATCGAGGATGACCATCAGCTCGTACTGGTGCATGACAGACCCACCTCCTTCGGACTCAAACGGCCGCAGTATTTCTGCGGCAGGAGGGTGTACATGCGTCGCACGGCAGAGGACCGGAGAATCCGGGCATGCAGGCAACCTGTCAATGGTAACGGATGTCCCGGTCTGAAGCCATTCGAGGCGGTCCGCCACAGCGCACGCCCAGGCTCACGCCTCGCGCGCAGCCCACCATTCGAGCAGGCGCTCGCGCGCGGCATCGGGGCCGATGGGCCCTTCGTCGAGCCGCACGTCCAACATGAACTTGTACGCCTGCCCCACGACCGGCCCCGGCGCGATCCCGAGCGCCGCCATGATCTCCGCACCGTCGAGCTCGGGCCGCACGGCCGCGAGCTCCTCTTCGGCCGCGAGCACGGCGATGCGCTCTTCGAGGTCGTCGTACGCGAACGCGAGCATGTCGGCCTTGCGCTTGTTGCGGGTCGTCACGTCGGCGCGCGACAGGATGTGCAGCCGCTCGAGCTGGTCGCCCGCGTCGCGCACGTAGCGGCGCACGGCCGAGTCGGTCCACGCGCCCTCGGTGTAGCCGAAGAACCGCAGGTGCAGTTCGATGACCCGGGCGACCGCGTCGACCGTGTCGTTGTCGAACCTCAGCGCGCGCAACCGCTTCTTCGCGAGCTTCGCCCCGACGACGTCGTGGTGGTAGAAGGTGACGGCGCCGCCGGCTTCGTACCGACGGGTCGCCGGTTTGCCGATGTCGTGCAGGAGCGCCGCGAGGCGCACGACGAGATCGGGCGATTCGAGCACGCCGCGCGAGACCTCGTACTCGATGGCCTGCTCGAGCACGCGCAAGCTGTGCTCGTAGACGTCCTTGTGACGGTGGTGCTCGTCGCGCTCGAGGCGCAGCGCGGGCACTTCGGGCAGCACTCGGTCGGCGAGACCGGTGTCGACGAGCATCCGGATGCCTCGCACGGGCGCCGAGGTCGTGAGGAGCTTCGACAGCTCGTCGCGCACGCGCTCCGCCGAGATGCGATCGATCTCCGGGGCGAGCGCCGACATCGCCGCAACGGTCTCGGGATCGACCTCGAACCCGAGCTGCGCGGCGAAGCGCGCCGCCCGCAGCATGCGAAGCGGATCGTCGCCGAACGACTGCTCGGCCGCAGCCGGGGTTCGAAGCACCTGGGCGACGAGGTCTTCGATGCCGCCCGACGGGTCGACGAGTTCGAGCTTCGGCAGCCGGAGGGCCAGCGCGTTCACGGTGAAATCGCGACGGGTGAGATCACCCTCGAGGGTGTCGCCGAAGACGACCTCGGGCTTGCGCGAGTCGCCGTCGTAGGTGTCGGCGCGGTAGGTCGTGATCTCGACGGTCTCGCCCGCGATCTTCGCGCCGATCGTGCCGAACTGGCGGCCGATGTCCCAGTGCGCTTCGGCGATGGGCTTCACGATCGCGAGGATCTCGTCGGGCGTCGCGTCGGTCGTGAAGTCGAGGTCGTTGACAGGCCTCCCGAGGAACGCGTCGCGCACCGGACCGCCGACGAGCGCGAGTTCGTGGCCCGCCGCTTCGAAGGCGGCGGCGAGACGTGAAACGGTCGGTGCAGCCGCGAGCTCAGAGAGGCGGTCGAGGGCCGCGGCGACGTGCTGCATGCCTTCAATGTTAAGCGGCGCGACCTGGGAGGCTTCGGTCGGCGGGCGCCGAGCGAGTCCGCAGCCGTTGCCCCGTAGAATCGCACGCATGTCGGACGAGTCGAACACTGCGCGTCGACTGCGCCGACACCTCGATCGGAGGCGTCTGTTCGTCGGCGCGGTCGTCGCGCTCGGCATCGTCGCGACGGTCGGCACGCCGCTCATCGCGAATGCCGGGGATGTTCCGGCGCGCCTGCGCGCGCTCCAGGGGGCGGATGCCTCGGTGCCGGCGTCTGCAGTGACCGAGTCGTCGAGCGAGGGCGCCGCAACCGACGACGACGCGCCCGCCGGGACCGTCGAAGTCCACGTCGCTCCGGTGCTGGGCGCGACGCTCGATCCCGCGTCGCCCACGGTGCTGCAGGTCGAGATCCGCAACGGCACGGCCGAGACGGTCGGCGCCGGCGTCGTCCATCTGTCGCGCTCCGCTTCGCCGTTGTTGACCTCGCCGGCCGCGCTCGAGTCGTGGCTCTCACCCGATCGGGGCGGAGCGCAGCTCGCGGCGCTCGGCGAGGCATCCTCGCCCGTCCTGCTCGCCGGCACGAGCGCGACCGTTTCGTTCCCGCTTCCCGCCGACTTCCTCGGCGATGCGGCCGGCGCCCCAGTCGCAGGCATCGCAGCCGAGGTCGTCTCGGCCGACGACGGCACGCCGATCGCCGAAGGCCAGGCGGCGTTCGCGCTTTCGACCGCGACGGGCGGCGGTCCCCGCCTCTCCCTCATCGCAGCCATCACGGTCCCGTCGAGACCGAGGGGCTCCTCGACGGGGAGTCGCTCGCGACGCTGACCGGCCCGGTGGGATCGCTGACCCGCCAACTCGATGCGCTCGCCGACCGACCGGTCGCGATCGGCCTCGATCCACGCGTGATCGCCTCGATCCGCGCGCTCGGCACCTCGGCTCCCGAGTCCGCGATCACCTGGCTTTCGCGCCTTCGCGTGATTTCGAACGAAGTCTTCCCGCTCGCCTACGCCGACGCCGATCTCACCGCTCAGACGCAGCTCGGCCTCCCGCCCGCCGCCCCGACGACGTTCGATGACGTACTCGACCCGGCGAACTTCGCGACCGTCCCCGGCGACGTCGAGCCGACCCCGGCGCCGGGGCCCGCGTCGCTCGCGAAGAAGGGCGACGCCGAGGCATCCGACCCGATCGCGACCGAGCCGCCCGCCGAACCGACGGTCGCTCCCGGCGGAGTGCCCACGACGGCCCAGTTGCTCGCCTGGCCGTACACGCGCGCCGACCTCGCCTGGCCCGCGCCCGACACCGTCGCCCCGGTGACCTCGCGGCCCTGCGCGGGGCGGGCTACACGACTACGATCCTCGACGCCGCGAACGTGGAACCGATCAACGGCCAGCCGAACGCCGCTGCCGCCGTCGAGGGCGAGTCCGCGATCGTCGCCGACGCGACCCTGTCGGCCGCGCTCCAGGCCGCTGCCGCGGCGACGTCCGACGCGGAGTGGGGCGAGGCATCCGGTCGCCTCTCCGCCGAACTCGCGCTCCGCGCCGCGGCCGGCGAGACGTCGACGCTCGTCGCGACCTTCGCCCGCGACGCGGGCGTGCAGCCCGCGCGCGTCGGCGCGACGCTCGCCGAGCTCGAGCACTGGCCGTGGTCGCCCCCCGCCAACCTCGCCGGTGCGATCGGCGCACCGCCGACCGACCGCACGCTCGTCGACGGTCATCAGGGCGACGGCCGCCTCGGCGGCATCCGACGCCTCTTCGAGAGCGAGACCTCGCTGACCTCGTTCGCCTCGGTGCTCGACGACCCCGACGTCCTCACCGCGCCCGCGCGGCGCTCGCTGCTCGCGCTTCTCGACGTCGCGTGGATCGAAGACCCCGCGGGCTGGTCGACGGCCGTGGGCGAGCAGCTCACCGAGTGGAACGACGCGCGGAACGCGATCAGCGTCGCGCCGAGCAGCCAGGTCAACGTGCTGTCCGCCGGTGCGAACTTCCCGACGACCGTCGAGAACAAGCTGCCGTACCCGGTGAACGTCGTCGTTCACGCTTCGCCGTCGAACGGCCGCCTCGTCATCGAAGAGGACGTCACCGTCACGGTGCCCGCCGAGTCGCGCACGAACGTGCTCGTCCCGGTGAAGGCCGGTGTCAGCAACGGCAATGTCGTGCTGACGGTCACGCTGTCCTCGCCGACCGGCGTTCCGCTCGGGCAGCCCGTGCAGATCCCCGCGAACGTGCAGGCCGACTGGGAGGGCGTCGGCGCGACGATCCTCGCCGTCGTGCTCGTCCTCTTCTTCGGTATCGGCATCTGGCGCAACATCCGCCGTCGGCGTCGCGAGCGCGCCGAGGCCGCCGCGCAGGGCGCCGACGGGGCGTCTTCGGATGTCTCGAGCGACACGGATGTCTCGACTGCACCTGTGGGCTCCGAGGCATCCGAAGCTCCCGAAACCTCTGAATCTCCCGAAGGCCGGAATGACTGACGACCGCATCGGGCGCGCGAGCGTCTTCCTCGCATCGGGCACCCTCGTCTCGCGCGTGCTCGGCTTCGTGAAGGCGATCGTGCTCGCATCCGCGATCGGCGCCTACGGCTCGGTGAGCGCCGACGCGTTCGCGCTCGCCAACGGCCTGCCGAACACGGTCTACGTGATCGTCGCGGGCGGAGTGCTGAGCGCCGTGCTCGTCCCGCAGATCGTGAAGTCCGCCGCGCACTCCGACGGCGGCAGCGGGTACATCAACAAGCTGCTCACGCTCGCGCTCGTGATCATCGGTGCGGCGACGGTCGTCGCGACGGCGCTCGCGCCCGTCCTCGTCTGGATCTACGGGTCCTCGAAGCCGTCGGCGCTGCCGCTCGCGATCGCCTTCGCGTGGTGGTGCCTGCCACAGATCTTCTTCTACGGGCTCTACACGCTGCTCGGCGAGGTGCTCAACGCCAAGCGCAGCTTCGGCCCGTTCACGTGGGTGCCCGTGCTCAACAACGTCGTCGCGCTCGCGGGTCTCGCGGCCTTCGGCCTCCTCTACGGGTTCGACCCGCACGGCGATCGCACGGCCGGCGACTGGACGACCGGGATGATCGCGCTCCTCGCGGGCACGACGACCCTCGGCATCGTCGCGCAGGCGGTCGTGCTGTTCTGGTTCTGGCGCCGCATCGGCCTGCGCTACCGGCCCGACTTCCAGTGGCGGGGGGTCGGCCTCGGTCACGCCGGTCGGCTCGCCGGGTGGACGTTCGGGATGCTCCTGCTCACGACGCTCGCCGGCATCGTGCAGACCCGGGTGCTCTTCGTCGCGA
Organism: Agromyces protaetiae; assembly: GCF_004135405.1. Lineage (NCBI taxonomy): Bacteria > Bacillati > Actinomycetota > Actinomycetes > Micrococcales > Microbacteriaceae > Agromyces > Agromyces protaetiae. Next base: position 862,108 of record NZ_CP035491.1, on the reverse strand, counting down.
CGGGCCAGGGCGCTTCTGTCGCGGCGGTCGACATCGCCTGGCTCGTCTTCATGTTGCCGCACTCGATCATCGCCGTGTCGATCGCGACCGCGTACTTCACGCGCATGAGCGAGCACGCGCACCGCGGCGAACTCGAGACCGTGCGTGCGGACGTGTCGGGCGCGATCCGCGGGATCTCGCTCATCCTCGTGTTCGCGGCCGTCGTGCTCATGGTCGTGGCGTACCCGTTCGGCGCGGTGTTCCAGCCGTCGTTCCAGGCGGCGTCCGGTATCGGCAACGTCATCATCGCGTTCGTCGTCGGGCTGCCCGCGTTCAGCGCCCTGTTCGTCGTCCAGCGCACGTTCTACGCGCTCGACGACACCCGCACCCCGTTCTTCTTCACGCTGTTCCAGGTCGTCGTGTTCTCGATCCTCGCGTCGCTCTGCCTGCTGCTGCCGGTGCAGTGGATCGGCGTCGGCGTCGCGCTGTCGACGTCGATCGCGGGGGCGGCGCAGCTCGTCGTGGCATCCGTGCTTCTCCGGCGCAAGCTCGGATCCCTCGACGGACGCCGGATCGCGGTCGCGGTCGCGCGCTCGGCCGCGGCGCTCGTGCTGCCCGTGATCGCCGGGGTGCTGCTGCTCAACGCACTCGGCGGAACCACCGAAGGCGGTTACGCGATCTCGGGCGTCCTCGGCGCCGTCACCTCGATGGCCCTCATCGGCGCCGTCATGGCCGTGCTCTACTTCGCGGGCCTCTGGATCCTCCGCTCGCCCGAGCTGCGCGGATTCGCCGAACCGCTCCTCGCGCGGCTCCGCCGCGACTGACGGCACACGCTCGCGGCGAGGCATCCGGCGAGGCATCCACACCCCGCCGAAGGCGCTCAGCCGGGCGGAATACCCGCCGCCTAGACTGTGTTCACCATGTCGTGACATCCGTTCGAATCGCGGGTGCCACATGCACGCAAGGAACGCAGGGAGCAGTGTTGCGCGACATCATCATCATCGGCTCAGGGCCGGCCGGGTTCACGGCCGCCATCTACGCGGCGCGCGCCGAGCTGAAGCCGCTGCTCATCGCGAGCTCCGTCGAGATCGGCGGCGAGCTCATGAACACGACCGAGGTCGAGAACTTCCCGGGCTTCCCCGAGGCGATCATGGGGCCCGACCTCATGACCAAGATGCAGCAGCAGGCCGAACGCTTCGGCACCGAGATCGTCTACGACGACGTCGTGGAGCTCGAGCTCGACGGCCCCGTCAAGCGCGTCAGGCTCGGCAACGGCGGCGTCGAAGAAGCCAAGGCGATCATCTACGCGACCGGTTCGGCGTACCGCAAGCTCGGCCTCCCCGAAGAGGAACCCCTTTCCGGCCACGGTCTCTCGTGGTGTGCGACGTGCGACGGGTTCTTCTTCCGCCAGAAGACGATCGCGGTCGTCGGCGGCGGCGACTCGGCGATGGAGGAGGCGACCTTCCTCACTCGCTTCGCCGACAAGGTCTACGTGATCCACCGTCGCGACGAGCTCAAGGCGTCGAAGATCATGCAGCAGCGCGCGCACGACAACGAGAAGATCGAGTTCATCTGGAACGCCGAGGTCACCGCGATCCACGGCGGCGACCAGGTGAACGGCGTGAGCCTCCGCGACACCGTGACCGGCGAGGTCCGCGGTCTCGACCTCGACGGCCTGTTCGTCGCGATCGGCAACGACCCGCGCACCCACCTCGTGCACGGCAAGCTCGAACTCACCGCCGAGGGCACGATCCGCGTCGACGGCCGTTCGTCGCGCACGAGCGTTCCCGGTGTGTTCGCGGCGGGCGACGTCATCGACCCGTTCTACCGTCAGGCCGTCACGGCCGCCGGTTCGGGCACGGTCGCGGCCCTCGACGCCGAGCACTACCTCGCCGCCCTCGAAGACACGAACTCGCCCGCCGAGGCCGAGCTCGAAGCCGAAGAGCTCGACGAGCTCGCCGCCATCAACAACTGACCGGCACCGAACCTCAGATTTCCCACGAAAGGAGAACCACTATGACTGCACGCGCAGTGACCGAGGCCACCTTCGAGCAGGAGGTGCTGCAGAACGACAAGGCAGTGCTCGTCGACTTCTGGGCCGAGTGGTGCGGCCCGTGTCGCATGGTCAGCCCGATCCTCGACCAGATCGCGGCCGAGCACGCCGACAAGCTCGACATCGTGAAGCTCAACGTCGACGAGAACCCGGGTCTCGCCATGAAGTACCAGATCACCGCGATCCCCGCGATGAAGGTCTTCAAGGCCGGTGAGGTCGTCCAGACCGTCATCGGTGCGAAGCCCAAGCCCGCGCTCGAGGCCGACCTCGCCGCCTACATCGCGTAGTCGGCAGGGGCCCTTCGAAGACCCGTCCGGCGCAAGCCGGGCGGGTCTTCTGCGTACCCGGGCAGGTGTGAATCGCACGCGATTCGAGACATCCAATTCGGATGTCGCGGACTGACGGATGTCTCAGCCGGAGGCATCCGTCATTTCCGCCCGATTCCGGTGATTAGCATGAATACCCAAAGCAGAACGGAAATGATGTGACCACCGACGGCGTCCCGCAGCGGACCGGCAACAACCTCGACCCTTGGTACGCGAACTACGCTGAGCGAGCCGCCGGCTTCGCCGCCTCCGAGGTCCGAGCCCTGTTCGCCGTCGCGTCGCGCCCCGAGGTGGTCTCGCTCGCCGGCGGCATGCCGTTCGTCTCGGCGCTCCCGCAGGAGCTCATCCACTCGTCGATGGAACGCGTCATGCGCGACCAGGGCCCGACCGCGCTGCAGTACGGCGGGGGAGCCGGCATCCCCTCGCTCCGCGAACACATCCTCGACGTCATGGGCCTCGAGGGCATCCGCGGAGCGTCGGTCGACGACGTCGTGACGTCGACCGGTTCGCAGCAGGCACTCGACTTCGTCGCGAAGCTCTTCCTCGACCCTGGCGACGTGGTGCTCGCCGAGGCGCCCTCGTACGTGGGTGCGATGGGCGTGTTCCGCTCGTATCAGGCGTCGGTCGTGCACGTCGCGATGGACGACGAGGGACTCGTGCCCGAAGCGCTCCGCGAGACGATCGCGTACCTCCGCGGCCAGGGCCGACGGATCAAGTTCCTCTACACGATCCCGAACTTCCACAACCCGGCCGGCGTGACGCTCTCGGCAGCGCGACGACCCGAGATCCTCGAGATCTGCCGCCAGAACGAGATCCTCGTTCTCGAAGACAACCCGTACGGACTGCTGCACTTCGACGAGCCCGCACCGAACGCGCTGCGTTCGCTCGACCCCGAGGGCGTCATCTACCTCGGTTCGTTCTCGAAGACGCTCGCTCCGGGATTCCGCGTCGGCTGGGCGCTCGCGCCGCACGCGATCCGCGAGAAGCTCATTCTCGCGGCCGAGTCGGCGATCCTCTCGCCGTCGTCGTTCTCTCAGCTCGTCGTGTCGGAGTACCTCTCGACCGCCGACTGGCGTGGACAGATCGACACGTTCCGCGGCGTGTACCGCGAACGCAAAGACGCCATGATCGAGGCCCTCTCCGAATACCTCCCGCAGTTGTCGTGGACGAACCCCAACGGCGGCTTCTACGTGTGGGTCACGATGCCCGACGTGCTCGACTCGAAGCAGATGCTCCCGCGCGCGGTGCGCGAACTGGTCGCCTACACCCCTGGCACCGCGTTCTTCGCCGATGGACGCGGCCGGCACGCGATGCGACTCTCGTTCTGCTACCCGACGCCTGAAGCGATCCGCCTCGGCGTGCGCCGACTCGCGACCGTCGTGAACGGCGAACTCGACCTCATCGACACGTTCGCCGGCACCGGGTCGCTGCAGTCGCCGACCACGCCCGGCATCGAGCTCGCCCCGCCGTCCGACCTCAAGTAGCCCGCCCCAGCGATCGGAGAAAACCCAGATCATGAGTGATTTCACGGATGCTTCGACCGAGCCTGATGCGAACGTCTCAGGCGCAACACCTGCGCCCGAAGCCACGCCCGAAGCGGGCACCGCGCTCGACATCGTCGTGCTCGCGGGCGGAATCTCGCACGAGCGCGACGTCTCGCTCCGCTCGGGCCGCAAGGTCGTCGACGCGCTCGCGGAGGCCGGCCACAATGTGACCCTTCGCGACCCCGATGCGACGCTGCTCCCGTACCTCGCCGAACACCGCCCCGACGTCCTGTTCCCCGCGCTCCACGGCTCGAGCGGCGAAGACGGGTCGCTCCTCGACCTGCTTGCGGGGCTCGACGTGCCGCACGTCGGGTCCGCCGGCGCGGCCGCCCGTCGTGCCTGGTCGAAGCCCGTCGCGAGTTCGCTCGTCCGCGACGCCGGCATCGCAGTCCCCGCGTCGATCGTGCTCTCGCACGAGTCGTTCCGCGAATTGGGGGCACCGAGCGTGCTCCGCGTCGTGCAGCGCGCACTCGTGGGCGATCTCGTGGTGAAGCCCGCCTCCGGCGGCTCGGCGCAAGGCGTGACGATCGTGGCGTCGCCCGACGACCTGCCCCGTGCAATGGTCGACGCGTTCACCTACGCCGACGTCGCAGTCGTCGAACAGCGGATCTTCGGCACCGAGGTCGCCGTGACCGTGGTCGACTCCGGCGACGGCCCGCAGGCCCTCCCACCTGTCGAGATCGTGCCGACCGACGGTGTGTACAGCTTCCAGGCGCGCTACAACGCAGGGGAGACCACCTTCTTCGCTCCCGCACGCCTCGATGCCGAGGTTTCATCCGCGGTCGCCGAGGCCGCGGTTCTCGCACACCGCACGCTCGGGCTCAGCGACCTCTCGCGCGTGGACTTCATCATCGACAGCGAGGGCCGCCCGTGGTTCCTCGAAGCGAACGTGGTTCCCGGCCTGACCGAGACCTCGCTCGTCCCGCTGGCGATCGAGGCCTCCGACCGGAGCGTCCCCGAGGTGTACGACGCGCTCGTACGGAATGCGGCACGCCGGGGCTGAGACCCCGCACTGCCCGACTCTCGAACGCCCGCCGTTTCACGTGAAACGGCGGGCGTTCTCGGTATGCTCCGAGCATGCCTCGCCCGGCGAGCAAGTCTGAACTCCTCTCGCTGAGCGCATCGAAGTACGACGCGCTCACCCAACTCGTCGCCTCGATGACCGACGATGAGCGCGTCGCGGAGTTCGCGTTCGATGACCGTGATCGCAATGTGCGAGACGTCCTCGTCCACCTCGTCGAGTGGCACCGCATGCTGCTCGCGTGGGCTGCGGCCAATCTGGCCGGGGAGCGGAAGCCCTTCCTCACTGCCCCGTACACGTGGGCAACCTACCAGCGACTCAACGTCGAGTTCCGTGACCGGAATCAAGCCGTCAGCCTGCACGAGGCGCAAGCACTGCTCGAGGACTCGAACACCCGAGCTCTCGCACTCGTCGAGTCGCTCAGCGACGAGGAGCTCTTCACCAAGCGATACTTCGACTGGTCCGGGACGACGAGCGTCGGTTCGTACTGCGTCTCGGCCCTCTCGAGCCACTACGACTGGGCGCTCAAGAAGCTCCGCAAACATCGGAAGACGTACGTTTCGCTGTGAATCGATGCGGAGGGCTCCCCTGCACGGGCGCCGATGCGCCGCTCCGACCTGTGCTCTGCTACGCAGCGAGGTCCCACGGCAGATTGGAACGAGACCGTGCACAGCGACGCTCACCGGCCGGCTTCCCGGCTCGCCCGTCGCTCACGGGTCGGCGTCGCCACGGGCGGCGTCCTACAGCGGGCATCCCAAGCACGCGCGCACCGCGCGCACCGCGCGCGCCCGCGCTTGCGGTTGCGGTTGCGTCCGAGCTTCCGTTGCGATGAGGTGAGCGCTCCCGAGAACCAGACGAGCGCAGCTCATCCCAGCCGCTCCGGACTAGAGTCCCTCGAGCTCCTCACCTAGGTCGGTGAGGATCCGGCGCAGGTCCTGGACCGTCGCGAAGTCGATGTTGATCGTGCCCTTCCGAGCGCCGAGGTTGATCTTGACGCGGGTGTTGAGCCGATCACCGAGGCGACCGGCGAGGTCGTCGAGGAACTCCTGACGCTTCCCCGCCGCGGGCTTCGCCTTCGGCGCCTTCGGAGTGCCCGAAGCGATCGCCTCCGCCTGACGAACGGAGAGGTCCTCGTTCACGATCTTGTCGGCGAGCTTGAGCATGGCCTCGGGGTCGTCGAGCATGAGGACCGCGCGGGCGTGACCGGCACTGAGCACGCCGGCCGCGACTTTCAACTGCACCGACTCGGGCAGCTTCAAGAGGCGGATCGTGTTCGAGATCTGGGGTCGCGAACGCCCGATTCGCGTCGCGAGTTCTTCCTGCGTGATGCCGAAGTCGGAGAGGAGTTGCTGGTACGCCGAGGCCTCTTCGAGGGCGTTCAGCTGGCTGCGGTGCAGGTTCTCGAGCAGCGCATCGCGCAGCATCGATTCGTTCGCGGTGTCCTTGATGACCGCGGGGATCGTGTCGAGGCCTGCCGCCTTCGTCGCGCGCAGTCGACGTTCGCCCATGACGAGCTCGTACTTACCGGGCTCGTCGGGATGCGGGCGCACGACGATCGGCTGCAGCACGCCGAACTCGCGGATGCTGTGCACCAGCTCGGCGAGATCTTCGGCGTCGAAGACCGAGCGGGGCTGCTGGGCGTTCGGGACGATGTCGGCTGGGGAGAGGTGGGCGAGACGAGCGCCCGGAACCGCCAGAAGGCCCTCGGCCGCGACGGCACGTTCGACCACGCCGACTGCGGTCGCCGCCGCGGGAATCGCCGCAGTGCCGGCCCCGGCGTCCGATCCGGGGAAGAACACGTCGACCGGCCGGTTCGGCTTCGCCGCGTCTTCGCCGGTGGGGATCAGTGCGCCGATTCCTCTGCCGAGTCCGGTTCGCTTGGTTGCCATCAGTTGTTCTCCTGGGACTGTCGGGCTCCGCGGCGGGCGATCTCGCCTGCGGCTTCTCGGTACGAAAGCGATCCGGTCGACGAGTAGTCGTATGAAATGACGCTCTGACCATAGCTCGGCGCCTCGGACACTCGGACCGAGCGCGGGATGATCGTTGAGAGCGTCTGCGTCGGGAAGTGGTCGCGCACCTCTTGCGCCACCTGCTGCGCCAGATTCGTACGGGAGTCGTACATCGTGAGCAGGATCGTGCTGAGCTTGAGCACCGGATTGAGGTGCTTCTCGATGAGTTCGATGTTGCTGAGAAGCTGCGACAGACCTTCGAGCGCGTAGTACTCGCACTGGATCGGGATGAGCACCTCCCGCGCGGCCACGAATGCATTGATCGTCAAGAGCCCGAGCGACGGCGGGCAATCGATGAACACGTAGTGGTACGGATCGGTCATCTGCGCGAGATGCGTGTCGAGCGCACGGCGGAGGCGCTGCTCGCGCGCGACGAGCGAGACGAGTTCGATCTCGGCGCCTGCGAGATGAATGGTCGCGGGGACGCAATCCAAGCGCTCGTGCTCCGTGGTCGGCCGAACGACCGCGGCGAGTGGCAGGTCTTGAACGAGGACCTCGTAGACGCTCTGCTGCTCAGACCGGTGGTCTACGCCGAGCGCGGTGGACGCGTTCCCCTGCGGATCGAGGTCGATGACGAGCACCCGAGCACCGGAGCGGGCGAGTGCCGCGGCCAGGTTGACTGCGGTGGTCGTCTTGCCGACGCCGCCCTTCTGGTTCGAAATCGTGAAGATGCGGGTCGCGGCCGGGAGTGGAAGCACGGCTTCTTCAAGGGCGATTCGCCGACGCGTTTCTTCGGCAAGTTCATCGGCCAGGGGAGTTCCTCCGTAGATGTGCGATGTTTCACGTGAAACATCGGCGGGTGATTCAGGATGCGCCGTCGGCGCGATCTGAGTTGGCGGCACTGTTGCGGGTGCCGCACCCGCGGCCCGCAGATCCGACGGCGGTGCGGGAACGAACGAGTCGTCGGCAAGAGCCGGTGAACGCTGCTCGGCGGACAGGGATCCTGGGCCCGTAGGCACCGGAAGCGGGTTCGCGTCGGCGGATTCTGCCTGAGCAGCCTCATCGTGCGCGTTCCTGGTCGAAGCGGGGAGGTCGTCTATGGCCCGGCTGGAGGCCTCCGGATCCGTCGCGATCGCGGACGAGTCAGGATCCGTGCTCGGTTTCACGGGAGACGCGACCCGCGTCTCGTCGAGATTGGTCGGCGCGGCAGTCGCCGCCGAAGCGGACGGAGCATGATCGGACGGGACCGGTGCCGACGGGTGGTGCAACGCGGAGACGGTGTCTGCTGCTGCGTCGCCGACGATCTCTCGGATGATGTCTTCGAGGAGTTGATCGGCTTCGCTGTGGCCGGTACTGGCGACCCACCGACTCTCGATGCTCGATGCGACGCCGTCGAAACCCTCCGAGAGTGCCGCTGCGGTCGCGGCATCCCAATCGATCGCGGCCCGCGATGCGGGAACGGGCTGGGTCGGTTCTTCGTTCAGGGCGGGACTCGAATCAATCACGGGGGTCGGGGGCGGGTTCGGTCGCCACTCCTGGGCGGGTTGCCCGACGCCGGTCGACACCCCATCGGCGAGCTCGACGTGATCGTTCGAGCGCGCAGATTCGGATGACTCGCGGCTCGTCGAGGAGGAGGGCGGTTCGACCGACCGCGCCGCGGAACCAGGGTCCGATGGAACGTCGTCTCCCGCCACAGTTGTGTCGGAGGACGGAGGATCCGACATCGACTCTGCGTCGAACAGTTGCTCGATCGTCACCGATTCTGCGGGTACGTCGGACGACAGCATCGTGGGTTCGGCGGGTGCGGTCGAGTCGGAGTGCGTACGCTTGCGAAACCAACCGCGTCCCCCGCCCTGCGCCATACCGACTCTCCCACCGCACTTCATTGGTGTGCTCGATTCCCGGCAAAATCTGGGAAGCGAACCTGACACACAAGCCTAACCGTGCCGTCCGACTTCGACGATCTCGCAACCCGACACAACCAGAAACACTCACCGGCCGCGGAGCAGGGGAGGAGGCGTTTCACGTGAATCATGCGCTGCATACGGGCCGAGCACGCCGTTTCACGTGAAACATGTGCGGGCCGACCACGTGTCGGTAGCACGACGCCGCACTCGTGCATGCGGTCGCCGTCGCCGACGTCACCGACAGGATTCGGCGTCGGGGGCTCGGGGCACTGCCGGTCGCGGGGCGCCCCGGCGCCGCACTTGAACACGTCTCTTCACCGAACGGCAGCGTTCAGAGCGGATCGGGCAGCCTGCCGTCTCGGATGTTTCACGTGAAACACGTGTACTGCGACGAAGGTGGGTAGCAGACGGACGCTGACGACCAGAACGAACCAGCGCCCCGGAAAGCGCAGCTTTGAGCGAGTCGCATTTCTGCGCTGCCCGACCTGCGCATGACGATGAGGCAATGGCCTCTCGGTCGGACGGTGGACCGGCAGCGGGTCCAACGACAACTCGGGCGACTGCGAGAAGTCAGCCGACCGTCGCGCGGTACACCCTCGTCACCTCGGCGAGGACGCCTTCGCCGAGCACGAGCACTTCACCGTCTCGCACCCGGTACTTCCGGATCGCCTTCTCGGCCGAACCGATCTCGCCGTCGACCCCGGCACCCTTCAGGAGAACCAGTTCGCCGCCGGGGCGGAGGAGGGGAGCGGTGATCGGGATGAGGGTGCGAAGCGCGCTCACGGCGCGTGCGGTCACTTGATCGAACGTTCCGTTGAGTTTCGTATCTTCAGCACGTGCACGTAGGACCTCGACGTTCGACAGGCCGAGTTCGTCGACCTGGCGCTCGAGCCATGCGACGCGACGCTCCATCGGCTCGATGAGCGTCAACGAGACATCCGGTCGGATGATCGCCAGCACGAGCCCGGGTAGTCCGGCACCGGAGCCCACGTCCGCGACGCGGCCCGGCCGAAGCAGCGGAGCCATGAGTGCCGAGTTCAGGACGTGACGGGTCCAGAGTCGCGGCAGCTCGAGCGGCCCGATGAGACCGAGTTCTTCGCCGTGGCGCGCGAGCGCCTCCGTGAAGGCGCGGCCCTGCTCGAGGTGCTCGCCGAAGAGAACGGCGGCGGCGGACGGCTCAGGCTCGAGCTCGAGGTGGTCGGTCATCGTTTCACGTGAAACATCGAGAGCGCGAATGAACGCCGCATCACGCGGAGCGCGTGATGACGGTGTGACGGTCGGCGCCCTCGCCGCGCGATTCGGAGTGGAGACCGCGCTCAGCAACGAGGTCGTGCACGAGCTTGCGCTCGTACGACGACATCGGGGGAGGGCTGCCTCGCTTGCGCCGCCCTCGATGCGCTCTGCGGCGCGGGCCACAAGCGAAGCGAGCTCGTTGCGGCGAGCATCGCGTGAGCCGCCGATGTCGAGGATGAGGCGGGAGAACGCGCCGGTCTTCGTCTGCACCGCGAGGCGCGTGAGCTCCTGGAGCGCACTCACCGTCTCGGGCTTCGAAAGGACGCCGAGGTTCGCGCCGCTGCCGGCGTTCACCGAGAGGTAGGCGCGACCGTTGCGCGCATCGATGTCGATGTCACCGTCGAGGTCGCAGATGTCGAGGAGTTCCTCGATGTAGTCCGCCGCGATGTCGCCCTCTTCCTCGAGCTGTGCGATCGTGCGGTCATCGGCCTGCTGCAGGTCGGTCATGCTCATTTTCCGTTCTGGTTGGGTCGGTTCTGCTGCTTCTTCGCGCGCTGCTTGCTCACGGGCTGCTGGCGCTGCGTGACGATGGGCTTCGCGATGTCCGCGTCGATCGAGCCTGACTGCTTGTCCTCGACGACGAGCTTCCCCTTGCGGGCCAGGCGCTCTTCGCGTGCCTTCGCGGCTTCACTGCCAGGCGTCGGCATGTTGCGGATGACGACGAACTGCTGACCCATGGTCCAGAAGTTCGAGACCAGCCAGTAGAACATGACGCCGAGCGGGAAAGCGACACCCGAGAAGGCGAACACGAGGGGGAGCAGGTACAGCAGGATGCGCTGCTGGCGGAACATGGGGCTCGCCTTGGTCTCGGGCGACATGTTCTTCGAGACGATCTGCAGCTGCGTGATGAACTGCGACGCCGTCATGAGGATGATCATGGTGACGGCGATGACGATGACCTGCCACGGGCCGCCGGCGTTCCAAGCGCCGATGAAGGTCGCCTGGAGCGGGGCGCCGAGGAACTCGGAATTGGCGAACGAGTTCGCGAGCTCCTGCGACAGCGCGCCCACACCCTGCTGGTCATGCTGTGCACCGTTGAGCACCTGGAACAGACCGAAGAAGATCGGCATCTGGAGGAGCAGGGGAAGGCACGACGAAAGCGGGTTGGTACCCGTGCGCTTGTAGAGCTCCATCGTCTCGCGCGACATGGCTTCGCGTGAGAACTGGTCCTTCTTGCCCTTGTACTTGTCCTGGATCTTCTTGAGCTGCGGCGCAACCTCGAGCATCCGGCGCTGGCTCTTGATCTGACGCACAAAGATCGGGATGAGCGCCGCACGCACGACGATCACGAGACCGACGATCGAGAGCACCCACGTGATGCCGCCGTCGGGGTCGAGGCCGATGTTGGTCCAGAGCCAGTGGAACGCGACGAGGATCAGCTCGATGGCCCACTTGATGGGCCAGAGCAGAATACTGAAGATATCGGGCATGACGAACCTGGTTCAGGCCTTTCAGCTGTGAGCGTGAGCGTGGTGCTCGTGGGCGGACGCCTCGGGCGCGGCATCCGATGAAGACGGTGTGGAGGAGACCCACGCGGCGGGAAGCACCCAGCCGAACGGGGTGATGCGATAGCGATCGTGCTTCGCGAGGCGTACGTCGTCGATGCCGCCCGGACTCCACGGGTTGCACCGGAGGATCCGCCACCCGGTGAGGAGCGAGCCGATGAGGAGTCCGCGCTGCTGCACGGAACCGAGTCCGTAGGCCGAGCAACTCGGGTAGTAGCGGCACACGTCGCCGTAGAGCGGCGAGATGAGCTTCCGGTAGCCGCGGATCAGCAGCACCCCGAGGTTGCGCGGGATGAGCCAGACGAACAGCAGGATGTCACGCACCGCGAACCTCGTTCGGTACGGGTGCGTTCGGTGTCGACGAGACATCCGCCCGCCGAGACGCCGACGAGCCGCGTGCGACCCTGGGGTCGCTCGCGGCTCGAAGCAGCTCGGTGCGAAGCGTCGTGAAATCGGCGTCGGCCGCTGAGGGAAGCGCTCGGACGACGAGGTCGAATCCGCATGCGCCGCTTGCAACCGACTCGAACGACACGGCCTTGAGCCTGCGGCGGACGAGATTGCGGGTGACCGCGGTGCCGACCTTCTTGGACACGATGAAGCCGAAGCGCGCGTCGGTACCCGCCTCACGTGAGCGCACATAGCTCACGGTGTGGGCACCGGCGACCTTCGCTCCACGGCGCACGACACTTCGATAGTCGTCGGCGCTCGTGATGCGATTCGCTTTGGCGAGCACCGGTCCGACTACGCGGAGAGTTCGGTACGGCCCTTGGCGCGGCGAGCCGAGAGGATCGCGCGGCCGGCACGCGTACGCATGCGGAGACGGAAGCCGTGCTTCTTGGCACGACGACGGTTGTTGGGCTGGAAGGTGCGCTTGCTCATTTTCTTCTCCGGCGGTTCGAATCTCCTCGCCGGGCGCGTCACAGGTGCGATCGACGGGAAAACAGGGTGCCCCGAGGGGCTACGGTCAACTGATTAAAACTACGGCCTTGCGGTCGCGCGGTCAAACCGGCCGCCGATGAGGAGGCGCGGAACGAACCTGACAGTATCCCAACGACCTGCACATCGCCTGTGGAGCGACACGCCCGGAAAGCGGATCCCGTTCGGGGCATTTGTCGGGGACGCGAGGAGTTCGATACGGTTTGAGACCAGTTATCCCCAGCCTAGACCGCGAAAATCCGCGGATCGTGGTGAAACTGCACACAGGCGGTGGATAACGTTGTGAAACTCTTCGCCCAGGCCGTTCGCTCGATGGGGGATCGATGAACGGCGCATACAGGCACCCAGACGAATGCGGGGAACGATGACGGAACAGCCCATCTCAGAGACATGGGCGACGGTCCTCGAACGACTCTCGGTCGACGAGACCATCACCCCGATGCTCCAGGGCTTTCTGAACCTCGTCGAGCCGAAGGGCATCGGCGGCGGCACGTTCTACCTCGAAGTGCCGAACGACTTCACGGCGAGCATGCTCAACCAGCGCATGCGCGTCCCGCTGCTTCAAGCGATGGGCGCGATCGAGCAGCCGAGCCCGGTCACCTCCTTCTACGTCGTCGTGAACCCCGAGCTCGAGGAGCCGCGAGCGGCGGAGCCGTCGGCTGCGCCTCGCGTTCCGGCCGGCATCGCAGGCATCGGCGGCGGAATCGGGGCGGCGGTTCCGGCCGGCTCAGGCGGCGGGCTCGGCTCCGGCGCTCTCGGCAGCGCGGCGAGCGGGTACGCGGAAGACGCGGTCGAGGCATCCGACTTCTCCCAGGCCCCGCACGCCGCGTTCGAGGCATCCGGTGGCGATCGCCCTCGCGACTCGCGTCTGAACCCGAAGTACTCCTTCGACAGCTTCGTCATCGGCCAGTCGAACCGCTTCGCGCACGCGGCCGCCGTCGCGGTCGCGGAAGCGCCGGCGAAGGCCTACAACCCGCTCTTCATCTACGGCGACTCGGGCCTCGGCAAGACCCACCTCCTGCACGCCATCGGCCACTACGCCATGAGCCTGTACCCGGGCATCCGCGTGCGCTACGTGAGCTCCGAGGAGTTCACGAACGACTTCATCAACTCGATCGCGAACAACCGCGGCTCGCTCTTCCAGCAGCGCTACCGCAACATCGACATCCTGCTGATCGACGACATCCAGTTCCTGCAGGGCAAGGCCGAGACGCAAGAGGCGTTCTTCCACACGTTCAACACGCTGCACGACCACAACAAGCAGGTCGTCATCACGAGCGATGTTCCGCCGAAGCACCTCACGGGCTTCGAGGACCGCATGCGCAGCCGCTTCGAGTGGGGTCTCATCACCGACGTGCAGGCGCCCGACCTCGAGACGCGCATCGCGATCCTCCGCAAGAAGGCGCAGTCCGAGCGCCTGCAGGTGCCCGACGACATCCTGGAGTACATGGCGTCGAAGGTGTCGTCGAACATCCGGGAGCTCGAGGGGACGCTCATCCGCGTGACGGCGTTCGCGAGCCTCAACCGCACGCCCGTCGACATGCCGCTCGTGCAGACGGTCTTGAAGGACCTCATCACCGACGACTCCGACAACGTCGTGTCGCCGGTCGACATCATCACGGCGACGGCCGACTACTTCAAGCTCACGGTCGACGACCTGTACGGCTCGAGCCGCTCGCAAGCCGTCGCAACAGCGCGCCAGATCGCGATGTACCTCTGCCGCGAGCTCACGAGCCTGTCGCTGCCGAAGATCGGGCAGCTCTTCGGCAACCGCGATCACACGACGGTGATGTATGCCAACAAGAAGATCTCGGAGCTCATGAAGGAGCGCCGGTCGATCTACAACCAGGTCATGGAGTTGACCGCGCGCATCAAGCAGAGCGGTCGATACCGCTGATCGGATGTCCCTCCGCGGCCGTCTGCGGCCCCCTGAACGGGGTTCCTCACAATTGTGGAAAAGCTGTGGATTGTTAACGAGCAACCGCCTGGCGGCTGTTGACACGGTCGTCGCGCCTGTGGATGACGGCCTCTGGCGAGAAACGGAGGTCCGGTGCGCCCGATCGCAATTCCACACACTGTCCACAGACGCGAGGGGGTGTGATCGGCATCATTCCGCGGATCTCCTGACACCATCCACAGTTCCCACAACGGTTAACACCGTTAAGAGAAAGAGTTAATGATTCGGGGCGCTCGACAACCTCGAAGTCGGGTTCGGTCGAAACTCATCTGCGCAGAGCGGTGCCGATAGCATGGGGTTCGATTCCGCACCTCCACGAAGGAGAACCGTGAAGTTCCAGGTCAATCGCGACGTCTTCAGTGAGGCCGTGTCGTTCGCCGTCAAGCTGCTTCCGCAGCGCACGACGTTGCCGATCCTCTCGGGCGTCCTCATCCAGGCGAATGCCGACGGTCTCGTGCTCTCCTCCTTCGACTACGAGGTGTCGTCTCAGACCGAGATCCAGGCCGACGTCGAAGAGCCCGGCACGGTGCTCGTCTCTGGCCGGCTCCTCGCCGAGATCGCCGGCCGCCTGCCGAACGCGCCCGTACGGGTCGCGACCGAAGACTCGCGCATCTCGGTCACGTGCGGATCGGCGAGCTTCACCCTCCTGTCGATGCCGGTCGAGGAATACCCGTCGATCCCCGAGATCGGCGAGCAGTCGGGCGTGGTCCCCGCTGACGAGTTCTCGGCTGCGGTCTCGCAGGTCGCCGTTGCCGCGAGCCGCGACGACGTCACTCCGGTCATCACCGGTGTGCAGCTCGAGGTGCGCGAGAACAGCCTGAGCCTCGTCGCGACCGACCGCTACCGCGTGGCGATCCGCGAGATCGAGTGGGACGGAGGCGGCGTCGCATCCGAAGAGGCGCTCACGGCGCTCGTGCCGGCCCGCACCCTGCAAGAGGTCGGCAAGACCTTCGGCCACTCCGGCAACATCGCGATCGCAATCACGAGCCGCGACGACCGCGAGCTCATCGCGTTCAGCGCCGAGAAGAAGACCGTGACGAGCCTCCTCATCAAGGGCAACTTCCCGCCCGTCCGACGGCTGTTCCCCGACACGGTCGACAACTACGCCGTGCTAAACACGGCCGAGCTCATCGAGGCGACCCGCCGTGTCGCCCTCGTGCTCGAGCGCGAAGCCGCGCTCCGCTACTCGTTCTCCCAAGACGGCCTCGTGCTCGAAGCGATCGGCAGCGAGCAGGCGCAGGCGTCCGAGCAGGTCGATGCGATCCTCACGGGCGACGACACCGTCGTCTCGCTGAAGCCCCAGTTCCTCCTCGACGGACTCTCGGCTGTGCCGAGCGAGTTCGTGCGCATCTCGTTCACGAAGACCGAGAACCCGAACAAGCCGGGGCCGGTGCTCGTGACGAGCCAGACATCGCGCGAGCAGGCCGGCGCCGACACGTACCGGTACCTCCTGCAGCCGAACCTGCTCCTGCGCTGAGCTCGGCAGCCGCCGACGTCGGCGCCCGCGGGTAGCGTTGTTCGAGTCGCATCAGGTCGGATGCCGGAACGGAGGTCGCGCATGCACGTCGCCCGACTCTCCCTGACCGACTACCGCAATTACGAGACGGCCGACGTCGAGCTCGGCCCGGGCGCCACGGTCCTCGTCGGCCGCAACGGACAGGGCAAGACGAACCTCGTCGAGGCGATCGGGTACCTCGCGACCCTCGGCTCGCACCGGGTCTCGGGCGACCAGGCCCTCATCAAGGCCGACGCCGAAGCCGCGATCATCCGGGCGGTCCTCGCGCACGGTGAACGCCGGGTCCTCGTCGAACTGCAGCTCAACCGCCAGGGCGCGAACAAGGCGCAGCTCAATCGCGGCGTCGTCAAGCCTCGCGAGATTCCGCGCTACGCGCACTCGGTGCTCTTCGCGCCCGAAGACCTCGCGATCGTGCGGGGCGAACCGTCGGTGCGTCGCCGCCTGCTCGACGAACTCCTCGTGCAGCGCTCTCCGCGGCTCGCGGGCGTCATGTCCGACTATGAGCGGGTCCTCAAGCAGCGCAACTCGCTGCTGAAGAGTGCCCGTGCGCGAGGATTGGCCGCCTCGGCGCTGCCGACCCTCGACATCTGGGATGAGCGGCTCGTGGCGCTCGGTTCCGAGATCATCGACGAACGGCTCGCCCTCGTCGCCGAGCTCGCCGAGCCGCTCGCGGCCGCCTACCGCGGGATCGTCGATGCCGATCACGCGCCCGGGCTGCGCCCGGTGCTGTCGATCGACGGGGCGGATGCGGAAGATGTCGGGGACGCCGACGGGGGAGGTCTCGATACGCGCTCCGCGCTACTCGACCAGCGAGAGGGCGGCACTCCGGATGCCACGTCCGCACGTTTCGCCGCGGCGCTCGCCCGGCTCCGGCCGAAGGAGCTCGAGCGCGGGGTCACCCTCGCGGGGCCGCACCGCGACGATGTGCTCCTGTTGCTGAACGGGCTCCCGGCGAAGGGCTATGCGAGCCACGGCGAGTCCTGGTCGTTCGCCCTCGCCTTGCGGCTCGCTTCTGCCGAACTCCTCCGACAGGATTCGTCGACGGGTGACCCGGTGCTCGTCCTCGACGACGTGTTCGCCGAACTCGACCGGCTCCGCCGGGAGAAGCTCGCCGCCGCCATCGGCGACTACGAACAAGTGCTCGTGACGGCGGCAGTGCTCGAAGATGTCCCTGCGCCGCTCGCAGCGCGCATCGTGCGGATCCACGGCGGCCGGATCGTCGACGATGAGCTCGAAGCATCCGAAGCATCCGAAGCATCCTTCGACGCGAACGGGGCGGCCCATGTCTGAAGCGGCGCGCGTGTACCAGCACTTCCGTGAGATCTTCGGTGATACCCGGCCGCGGCCGCGCTCGTTGCGCGCTGTGCCGCGTACCGGAAGCGAGCCGTTCACTCCCGGCCGCGACCCGCGCGCGCTCGGCGATGCGATCGACCAGCTCTCGACCTCGCTCGGCTGGAGCGGCCCGCTGTCGCAGCACGACCTGCTCGCATCGTGGGCCGAGGTCGCGGGCGAAGAGACCGCGAAGCACACCGAGCCGATCGGCATCGAGGGCGGCGTCCTGCAGGTGAAGTGCGAGTCGACGGCGTGGGCGGCGCAACTCCGGCTCCTTCGCACCGAGCTCGTCACGCGCATCGTGGAGAAGTACCCCGAGGCGGGCGTCGAGACGATCCGCTTCCAAGGGCCCGACGCCCCCACCTGGAAAAGGGGCCCCAGATCGGTTCCAGGCCGCGGTCCGCGCGATACCTACGGCTGAGAGGCGAAAAACGGTCGAGTAGGTCGCGTGATCGCCTGAAACGGCCTGTTTCGAGGCTTTCGGGAGGCGCTGTTTGATAGGATCGACTGTCGCTAGAACGACGGTTTGGAGCCTGATTCACCCATGACAGCGGAACCGACGAAGGCCCAGAGTGCGCCCGAATACGGCGCCGATGCGATCCAGGTACTCGAGGGTCTCGAAGCGGTCCGCAAGCGCCCCGGCATGTACATCGGTTCGACCGGGCCGCGAGGGCTCCACCACCTCGTGTACGAGATCGTCGACAACTCGGTCGACGAGGCGCTTGCAGGCTTCGCAGACGACATCGATGTGACGATCCTCGCCGACGGCGGGGTGCGGGTCATCGACAACGGTCGAGGCATCCCGGTCGGCATCCACAAGACCGAGGGTCGCTCGACCGTCGAGGTCGTGCTCACCGTCCTCCACGCGGGCGGCAAGTTCGGCGGCGGCGGATACGCGGTCTCGGGCGGCCTCCACGGCGTCGGCTCGTCGGTCGTCAACGCGCTCTCGACGAAGCTCGATGTCGAAGTGAAGCGCGAAGGCCACGTCTGGCGCCAGTCCTTCACCGTCGGCGTCCCCGACGCTCCGCTCTCCGAAGACGAGGCGATCCCCGAAGACGAGACCGGCACGACGATCACGTTCTGGCCGAGCCCCGACATCTTCGAGACCGTCGAGTTCGAGTACGAGACGCTCCGCGCACGCTTCCAGCAGATGGCGTTCCTCAACAAGGGCCTCCGCATCACGCTCACCGACCTCCGTCACGCCGACGAGATCGTCGACCCGGCCGACGTCGACAGCCCCGACGACGTGACCGCAGGCCCCCGTACCGACACGTTCATCTACGACCGCGGCCTGGTCGACTACGTCGAGTACCTCAACCGGTCGAAGAAGGCCGACCTCGTCAACGACGAGATCATCTCGTTCGAGTCCGAAGACACCGAGCGCATGATCGCCCTCGAGGTCGCGATGCAGTGGACCACGGCCTACACCGAGTCGGTGCACACGTACGCGAACACGATCAACACGCACGAGGGCGGCACCCACGAAGAGGGCTTCCGCGCCGCGCTCACGACCCTCGTCAACCGGTACGCGCGGGAGAAGGGCATCCTCAAGGAGAAGGACGACAACCTCTCGGGCGACGACGTGCGCGAGGGTCTCACGGCCGTCATCTCGGTCAAGCTCTCCGAGCCGCAGTTCGAGGGCCAGACGAAGACCAAGCTCGGCAACACCGAGGCGAAGTCGTTCGTGCAGCGCGTGACGGGCGATCAGCTCGGCGACTGGTTCGACCGCAACCCGATCCAGGCGCGCGAGATCATCCGCAAGGCGCTGCAGGCGGCGACCGCTCGCATCGCCGCGCGCAAGGCGCGCGAGGCGACGCGCCGTAAGGGCCTCCTCGAGGGCGGCGGCATGCCCGGCAAGCTGAAAGACTGCTCGAGCCGCGACCCGTGGAAGAGCGAGATCTTCCTCGTCGAGGGCGACTCCGCCGGCGGCTCCGCCGTTCAGGGCCGCAACCCCGAGACCCAGGCCATCCTGCCGCTCCGCGGCAAGATCCTGAACGTCGAGCGGGCGCGCCTCGACCGGGCCCTCGCCAACACCGAGATCCAGGCGATGATCACGGCGTTCGGCACGGGCATCGGCGAGGACTTCAACCCCGACAAGGCCAGGTACCACAAGATCGTGCTCATGGCCGACGCCGACGTCGACGGCCAGCACATCACGACGCTGCTGCTCACGCTGCTGTTCCGCTACATGCGCCCGCTCATCGAGATGGGCTACGTGTACCTCGCACAGCCGCCGCTCTATCGCCTCAAGTGGACGAACTCCGACCACGAGTACGTCTACTCCGACCGCGAGCGCGACGCGCTGCTCGAGGCGGGCCAGGCCGCGGGCAAGCGCCTGCAGAAAGAGAACGGCGTCCAGCGCTACAAGGGTCTCGGCGAGATGAACCCCGAAGAGCTGTGGGACACCACGATGAACCCCGAAACCCGCACGCTGCTGCAGGTCACGATGGAGGACGCCGCCGCAGCCGACGAGGTGTTCTCCACTCTCATGGGCGACGACGTCGAGAGCCGCCGGAGCTTCATCCAGAAGAACGCGAAGGACGTGCGCTTCCTCGACATCTGATCGGGCGCACAGGTCGCGCACGCGACATCCGCCCCCCGATCGCCGGCCGCGAGAGACGACGAGACTGACGAAGAATGACTGACGAGAACACGACCGAGCCGAACGGCGAAGACGGCCACATCCACGGGAAGATCGACCAGGTCGATCTGAACCTCGAGATGCAGCGCTCCTACCTCGACTACGCGATGAGCGTGATCGTGGGGCGTGCGCTGCCCGACGTGCGCGACGGCCTGAAGCCCGTGCACCGCCGTGTGATCTACACGATGTACGACGGCGGGTACCGCCCCGACCGTGCGTTCTCGAAGTGCACGCGCGTCATCGGCGATGTCATGGGTCAGTTCCACCCGCACGGCGACTCGTCGGTCTACGACGCGCTCGTGCGACTCGTGCAGCCGTGGTCGCTGCGCTACCCGCTCGCGCTCGGCCAGGGCAACTTCGGCTCGCCGGGCAACGACGGCGCGGCCGCCCACCGATACACCGAGACGAAGATGTCGCCGCTCGCCATGGAGATGGTGCGCGACATCGAAGAAGATACCGTCGACTTCCAAGACAACTACGACGGCCGCACGCAAGAGCCCACGGTCCTCCCGGCGCGGTTCCCGAACCTGCTCGTCAACGGCTCGGTCGGCATCGCGGTCGGCATGGCGACGAACATCCCGCCGCACAACCTGCGCGAGGTCGCCGACGGCGCCCTGTGGGCGCTCGAGCACCCCGACGCGACGCACGAGGAGTTGCAAGAGGCGCTCGTCCAGCGCATCAAGGGTCCCGACTTCCCGACGGGCGCGCAGATCCTCGGCATGAAGGGCATTCAGGATGCCTACCGCACGGGCCGCGGGTCGATCACGATGCGTGCAGTGGTGTCGGTCGAAGAGATCCAGGGTCGCACGTCGCTCGTCGTGACCGAGCTTCCGTATCAGGTGAACCCCGACAACTTGGCGATCAAGATCGCCGAGCTCGTGAAAGACGGCAAGATCGCGGGCATCGCCGACATCCGCGACGAGTCGTCGGCGCGCACGGGGCAGCGCCTCGTGATCGTGCTCAAGCGCGACGCGGTCGCCAAGGTCGTGCTCAACAACCTGTACAAGCACACGTCGCTGCAAGAGAACTTCGGCGCGAACATGCTCGCGATCGTCGACGGCGTGCCGCGCACGCTCTCGATCGACGGGTTCATCGCGCACTGGGTCGACCACCAGGTCGACGTCATCGTGCGCCGCACGCAGTACCGGTTGAACGAGGCCGAGGCGCGCGCACACATCCTCCGCGGCTACCTCAAGGCGCTCGACGCGCTCGACGAGGTCATCGCCCTCATCCGCCGGTCGCCGACGGTCGACGAAGCCCGCGAGGGCCTCATCGCGCTCCTCGACGTCGACGAACTGCAGGCGAAGGCGATCCTTGAGCTCCAGCTGCGGCGCCTCGCGGCGCTCGAGCGTCAGAAGATCATGGATGACGCGGCCGAGCTCGAGCGGAAGATCGCCGACTACAAAGACATCTTGGCGACGCCGTCGCGTCAGCGCACGATCATCGCCGACGAACTCCGTGAGATCGCCGACAAGTTCGGCGACGAGCGCCGCACGCACATCGTGCCGGGCTTCGACGGAGACATGTCGATCGAAGACCTCATCCCTGAAGAAGAGATGGTCGTCACGGTCACGCGCGGCGGGTACGTCAAGCGCACGCGCAGCGACAACTACCGCTCGCAGCACCGCGGCGGCAAGGGCGTCAAGGGCGCACAGCTTCGCGCCGACGACGTCGTCGAGCACTTCTTCGTGACGACGACGCACCACTGGCTCCTGTTCTTCACGAACCAGGGCCGGGTGTACCGGGCGAAGACGTATGAGCTGCAAGAGGGAGGGCGCGACGCGAAGGGCCAGCACGTCGCGAACCTGCTCGAGCTCCAGCCCGATGAGCAGATCGCCGAGATCCTCGACATCCGCGACTACGGGGTGGCGAACTATCTCGTGCTCGCGACGCGCGAGGGACTCGTGAAGAAGACCGAGCTCACGGCGTACGACACGAACCGCTCGCGCGGCGTCATCGCGATCAACCTGCGCGAGGGCGACGAGCTCGTCTCCGCGATGCTCGCCGATGAGGGTGACGAGATCCTCCTCGTCTCCAAGCACGGCATGTCGCTGCGCTTCGAGGCGAACGACGAGGCGCTCCGGCCGATGGGCCGCGCGACGTCGGGTGTGAAGGGCATGTCGTTCCGTGGCGGCGACTCGCTGCTCGAGGCATCCGTCGTCGGGTCTTCCGAGGGTCTCGAGAACGAGGCTTCGGATGTCTCGGGGTCGGCGCCCGAGGCCGACGACGTGCCGGGCCAGAAGGTCAGCCCGACCGACACGTACGTCTTCGTCGTGACCGAGGGCGGGTATGCGAAGCGCACCCGCATCGAGGAGTACCGCCGCCAGCAGCGCGGCGGTCTCGGCATCAAGGTCGCCAAACTCTCCGACGAACGGGGCGTTCTCGCGGGGGCGCTCACCGTCTCCCACAGCGACGAGGTTCTCGTGGTTCTTGCCAGCGGCAAGGTGGTACGCTCTGACGTCGCCGAGGTGCCCGCCAAGGGCCGGGACACGATGGGTGTCGTCTTCGCGAAGTTCGCGCAAGACGACAAGATCATCGCGGTCGCGAAGAACTCCGAACGCAACCTCGTAGAGGAAGCCGACGGAGCCGAGGCGGCCGAACCCGAGGCGGCGAAGACCGCGGAAGAGGAGTGATCGTTCCATGAGCAACGTCGCCGACAAGCTCGCACGCAAGTCGACCCGTAAGCCGCCTGCCAAGCAGGTGCGTCTGCGGCTCGTCTACATCGACTTCTGGTCGGCCGTGAAGCTCTCGTTCCTCGTGGCAGTGTGCCTCGCGGTCGTGAACCTCGTGGCGACGTTCTTGCTCTTCACGGTGCTGAACTCGACCGAGATCTTCGACCAGGTCAACTCGATCGTGCGCGACGTCGCCGGCGCGGGCACCGACCTGACGGCGATCTTCTCGCTCGGGAACGTCATGGGCTTCGCGGTCGTGGGCTCGCTCATCAACCTCGTCGTCACGACCGTGCTCGGCGCGGTCGTCGCGGTGCTGTACAACCTGAGCGTCAAGATCACGGGCGGTCTACTGGTCGGATTCACCAACAACTGACCGGATGCCACGGTGTTCGCGCCGCCCGATTCGACCTCGATTCGGACTTTCGCGATCGGTCGGGTAATCTGTCCTACGGCCCGAAACGGCCAAGACCGATTCCGGGCCCGCACCGGTTCCGGGGATATAGCTCAGGCGGTTAGAGCGCTTCGCTGATAACGAAGAGGTCCGAGGTTCAAGTCCTCGTATCCCCACTCTGTTACAACTCCACATCCCGAGTGCTTCGCACTCGTACGGGGCCTTAGCTCAGTTGGTAGAGCGCCTGCTTTGCAAGCAGGATGTCAGGAGTTCGAATCTCCTAGGCTCCACCCCGTCGCCGAATTACCGCACCGCTCGCAACAGAGTGGTGCGGTGTTGTTTCGGCCGGGGCGTCTCGAGGGGGTCGGGGCGCCGGTCGTCAGTGCGTCACGTGCCGTTCAGGTGTGCGCGGTTCACTGCGATCGAACTTCGAGACGTTTGGGGGAAACGTGGACTCGACTACCGTCGTTTCAGGAATCGCATCGATTCGACCGCAGCGCGCAACGCGCCGGAGGGTCCGTCGGCTGACGGCCGCGATCGTCGCGGCCGCAGCGCTCGTCGGGGGAGCGGTGCTCACGCCATGGGCCGCCGCGGCGGTGTCGCCGGCGGTCGGGGTCATCTCAGACGGCGCGACGCCCGAGATCGCGAGCGTGCCCGACAGTGCGAAGATCGAGTTGGGCACGAGGTTCTCGCCGACGACCGCCGGGACGCTCTCGGGTGTGCAGTTCTACCAGAACGTGTCGAACTCGGGCGTGACGAGCGCGTCGGTCTGGTCGAGCACGGGCGCGCTGCTCGCGCGGGTCTCCGTCAACCCGTCGGCTGCGATCGGCTGGCGCACGGTTCCGGTCGACGTCGACCTCACGGCAGGTGCGACGTACACGGTCAGCGTGTTCGACTCGAACGGAAAGTTCCCCGCGACATCCGGTGCCTTCACACGCGATCAGACGATCAACGGCATCGCGGTGCCGGCGAACGCCGGGGTGTACCGATACGCGAACTCGACTGGGTTCCCCTCCTCGACCGCGGGTGCCGAGGGCTACAGCCTGCTCGTCGACGTCGTGTTCACGAGCGACGCGACCGTCGCACCGCCGAGCCCGACGCCCACGCCGACCCCGACTCCGACTCCCGCACCGGAGCCGGATCCGGGCGATGGCGCCGCGGAGCCCGAGCCGGCGCCGGAACAACCCGACGTCAGCACGTCCTTCGGCCCCGACGGCTCCCACTGGCCGGCCCGTACCCCGCACGCCGACGGCGCCCGCACGGTTCGGGTCGCGGCATCCTGGTCTGCCATCGCGTCGGCGATCACCGCGAATGCGAACTCGACCGATCCGGTCGTCGTCTGCGTCTCGCCCGGAACCATCCCGGGCGGGAACGGTTCGGCCTCGAGCTCGAAGGGGGTGCTGCAGAGCATAGGGAACGCCGCGCGAGCGAGCCGCATTCTTGTCACCCCGTGCGATGGTGTCGGGACGGTCAAGGTCGGGACGGGCGCGGGCGTGGCGTTCGTCGGCGTCCGGGGCGTCTCGATCGTCGGCATCGACTTCTCCGCCCAGCCGGTCATGGTCCGCAACTCCGAGTCGTTCGCGCTCGGCTTCACGGAGGTCCCGACCCTGCTGGTGACGGCGAACGCCGACAACGGCGTCCGCGACGTCGAGATCGTCGAGGTCGTTGCGGGTTCCGAGCAGACGAACGGTGCGACGGGAGACCGGGTCGAGGTCAAGTCGGCGGGCGGATTCGACATCGACGGGCTGCGGTTCGCCGGGTTCTACGCCGCCCCGAACTACAAGCCCAACAAGGCGAGCACGCACATCGACACCCTGCAGTTCGTGACGACGTCGGGCGACGGCACGATCTCGAACGTGACGATCGAGGACTCGGCGCTCTTCCAGTCCTCCGACCAGGGCATCATGGCGGGCGGGAACGTCGGCGGCACGATCCGGCACTCGGCCTTCTTCGGCGGCACGACGGGTCAACTCCGGTACCCGATGTACGCGGGTGGCGACCCCATCACGCTCGCGAACCTCTGGCACGGCGCATGGTCGGGTCTCACCGTGACCGACAGCGTCGTCGCCGGATCGATTTCGCCGGCGTACTCGTTCGCGTCGGTGTCGAACTCGAAGAGCAGCGACGGCGCCCGAGGGTTCGGTCGACTCGGAACGCTCACGCTAGCCGACATCGACGCGCTCGTGCCTGTGCCGTCGCCGGCACGCCTCGCGGCGATCTGGAACTGACCCGCGGTCGGCACTCAGTGCCGAGGCATCCGTCCCAACCCCGGTGACAATCCCTCATGTCCGGCGCTAACGTGGGCAGGTCGGAAAGGGGGCGGCCATGTCGTTCATCACGCGAGGCTTCTCAGGACGTGCACACGATCGCGACCCGCGACTGCCACCCGGCCAGACGCTCGTCGAAGACTGGCCGGTGCTGTCTGCCGGGCCGACACCGCAGATCTCGACCGACGAGTGGTCGTTCAAGGTCAAGACCGAGTCAGGCAGTCACGAGTGGAACTGGGACGAGTTCCAGGCGCTCGGCGTCGAAGACGTCACGGTCGACATCCACTGCGTGACGCACTGGACGAAACTCGGCATGGGGTGGCGGGGCGTGCCGCTCGACAAGGTCTTCGAGAACATCGAAACCTCGCTCGACTATGTCATGGCGCACAGCTATGGCGGGTACACGACGAACGTGCCGCTCGACGAGCTGCTCGACGGGCAGGCGTGGGTCGCGTTCGAAGCCGACGGCGAACCGCTCGATCCCGAGCACGGCGGGCCCGCGCGACTGCTCGTGCCGCACCTGTACTTCTGGAAGAGCGCGAAGTGGGTGCGCGGCCTCGAGATGATGAGCGACGACGAGCCCGGCTTCTGGGAGCAGAACGGCTACAACCTGCACGGCGACCCCTGGAAGGAAGAGCGCTACTGGTGAGCGCGCCGCGTGCCGCGTGGCATACGGCGACGGTCGCCGCAGTGCACCCCGAGACTCCGACCGCGAGGCGGATCGAGTTCGACATCTCGACGTGGCCGGGCAACGATGCGGGCTCGCACCTCGACATCCGGCTGACGGCCGAGGACGGGTATCAGGCGAGCCGGTCCTACTCGATCGCGTCTTCGGGCGCGTCGACGCGCGTCGTGCTCGCGATCGCCGAGGTGCCGGGCGGCGAGGTGTCGCCATTCCTCGTCGAGGGGTTGCAGGTGGGCGACAAGGTCGAGATCCACGGTCCGCTCGGCGCGTTCTTCGTGTGGCGTCCGCCGGGGGCGGCCGATTCGACGGCGGATGTCTCGAGCGCGACGAATGCTTCGGATGCGACGGATGCCTCGGGCGGCGCGCTGCGGCCGGTGCAGCTCATCGCGGGCGGTTCGGGAGTCGTGCCGCTGTACGCGATGGCGATGGCGCATGCGGAGGCAGGGGACCCGACGGCCTTCCGCCTGCTCTACTCGGTGCGGACGCCCGTCGATGTCTTCTTCAAGGAGGAAATCGCGGCGTTCCCGCCGAGCGCGATCGACGTGTCGTTCGCGTACACGCGGAAGGCGCCCGACGGGGACGCCCGGCCGCCCGGCCGACTCACGGCCGACCAGCTCGCGGCGGCGGTCTGGCCGCCCGAGCAGAACCCACGGGTGTTCGTGTGCGGGCCGACGCCGTTCGTCGAGTCGATCGCCGACACGCTGGTCGCGGCGGGGCACGACCCGCGCTCGATACGCACCGAACGGTTCGGAGGGGCATGATGCAACTGCTCGATGGAAACGCGCTCGCGGGCGACCTGGCCGAGGTGTTCGGCGACGACCTCACCGATGTCGAGGCGACGTGCGGCGGCTGCGGCACTGCGGCGATGCTCGCCGAGATCGCCGTGTACGCGTCGGCGATGGGTATGGTCGGCCGGTGCCGACGGTGCGACCGCGTGCTCGTCGTCGCCGTGCACCGCGACGGTCGGGTGTCGGCGAGCCTCGCCGGGATCGGCACGATCGAGCGGATGGAGTGAACAGCGCCGAGCCCGAGGCATCCGCCCCGACACATCCGCGCGCATTCAATGGCATCGTTGACACATGACCTACCTCGCTCGCGACGACCGCTACGACTCGATGCAGTACCGACGGACGGGCCGGTCGGGCCTCGACCTGCCGGCGCTCTCGCTCGGGTACTGGCACAACTTCGGCGACGACCGCCCCTTCGAGACGCAGCGCGCGATCAGCCGCCGTGCGTTCGACCTCGGCATCACCCATCACGATCTCGCGAACAACTACGGACCGCCGTACGGGTCCGCCGAGATCAACTTCGGCCGGCTCATGCGCGAGGACTTCGCGCCGTACCGCGACGAACTGGTCATCTCGACGAAGGCCGGTTGGGACATGTGGCCGGGGCCCTACGGGCAGGGCGGCGGCAGTCGCAAGTACGTGCTCGCGTCGCTCGACCAGTCGCTCACACGGATGGGCCTCGACTACGTCGACATCTTCTACTCGCACCGGCTCGACGCGTCGACCCCGCTCGAGGAGACGATGGGAGCGCTCCACACCGCCGTGCAGCAGGGGAAGGCGCTCTACGTCGGCATCTCGTCGTACGACGCCGAGCGCACCCGGCAGGCGGCCGCGATCCTGCGCGACCTCGGGACGCCGCTCCTCATCCACCAGCCCTCGTACTCGATGCTGAACCGCTGGATCGAGACCGAGGGCCTGCTCGACGCGACCGACGAGCTCGGCGTCGGCGTCATCGGCTTCAGCGCGCTCGCGCAGGGTCTGCTCACGGGCAAGTACCTCGGCGGCGTGCCCGAGGGCTCGCGCGCGATGGCCGGGAAGTCACTCGACCCGACGACGATCACGCCCGACGTCGTCGAACGGCTCAACGGGCTCAACGAGCTCGCCGTCGCACGTGGCCAGTCGCTTTCGCAGCTCGCGCTCGCGTGGGCGCTCCGGGACCCGCGCGTGACCTCGCTCGTCATCGGCGCCTCGAGCGTCGCGCAACTCGACGAGAACGTCGCAGCCCTCGGCAACCTGTCGTTCACGGGCGAGGAGCTCGAAGCGATCGACGACCTCGCCGTCAGCGACGCTCGCGTCGACCTGTGGGCCGGTGCCCGCAAGGGCGAGGTCTGAGCGGTCGCCCGATGGTCGCTACAGACGTTGTGGACATCGACGATGTGAATGCCGACGGTGAGTACGCTGGCCGGATGGACATCCGCATCGCGGCGTACGCGGTCGTCATCGACGACGGGCGCATCCTGCTCGCCCACTGGAACGAGCACGGGCGGTCGGGGTGGACGCTGCCAGGCGGCGGCATCGAGGGCGAGGAGCATCCGATCGAAGCGGTGCGCCGCGAGGTGACCGAGGAGACCGGGTACGTGGCGGAGGTCGACCGGCAGCTCGGGATCGACACGATGGTGATCCCGGTGGCGAAACGACGGACCGGTCAGGCCCCGCTCTACGCGATGCGGGTCGTCTACCGCGCGCACGTCGTCGGCGGTGAGATCCGCAACGAGGTCGGCGGGTCGAGCGACGAAGCGCGCTGGTTCCCGCTGGAAGAGGTGCCGCGGCTCAAGCGCGTCGGGCTCGTCGACATCGCGCTCCGACTGAACGCGGCCGAGCCGGCAGACGGCGTGCCGCCTGCGGCGTAGGGCGAGACATCCCGGCTGAAATGAGGAACGGCCCCGTCCAAAGCGGACGGGGCCGTTCGTCGTCGGGATCCCTGCGGTGCGCATGCGCGTCAGAATCCGCGGAATCGGAGGTTGGCGTCGGTGACGTGCGCGAGGTGCGCGGCGTTCGTCTCGGCCTGGATCCGTCGGGCTTCGGCGACTGCCTCGTGCGTGAGGCGGGCCTGGCCGCGGCGGCCCCAGGCGACGAGGGCGAGCCCGAGTCGGATCGCGGCGCGTTCGTGCGCGAGCCGGGTTCGCTGTCGGACGCGGGTGCTTCCGGCTGAAGCGACTGCGGTGAGTGCGGTGTTCACGGTGTTTCCTTCTTCTTCGAGGGTTGCCGGGCGCGCGGGTGCACGCTCGGCGTGGGTGACGTGACGTGAGCGGATGCCTCGGGGCGCGCGCAGTCCGGACCGGTTCACGTCGTGGAGACGAACGCGGTGAGGAGGTGTGCGCCGGTGAGGCGTGAATCGCGGCCGTGCCGGGCCGCTCAATGGCGGGCGGCAGTGTGCGCGGGGCGCGACGGACAGCGGAGCGCTGCGGACGGATTCACGCGGAGGGGCGACGGGGCGACACGGCGAGCCGTGAGGTCGCGGTCAGCTGACGGATCGAGCGGTCAGCAGGCCGTCATGTCGACCGGGGCGAAGCCGTGGCGAACGGCGGGAATCTTCGGCATCATCGGACTTCTCCTCTCTGGATCGACGGAACCAAGTGACGACAGTAGCGGGGGAGTTGGCGGAACCGCAACCCTTTGGCCGAAAGACATCGCAGATCGGCCGGATTTCAGGGTCTGCACTGAGCGGGGTGTCAGCGGAGGCATCCTCGGAGCGTTCCCTGGGCATGCGAAACGGCCCCTCGCCTGGTGCGAGGGGCCGTTTCGGAAACTCAGGACGCGGCGCCGGCTGTCGGCGGCTCGTCGTCGGCGACCCACAGTTCGTCGTCGGCGCGGAACGTCTGCCAGACGGCGTACGCCACTCCGGCGGCGGCGAGGACGCCGGCGCCGATCGCGAGGTAGGCGCCGAAGCCGCGCTTCTTCTCGGGCGCGATCGCCGCGGCAGTGCGCGGCGACACGCGGGCGACCGCGCGCTGGACGCGGACATCGTTCGCGAGGTCTCCGACCGCGAGGATCGAGCCGAGCGCGGTGCCGAGCGTCTTCTCGGCGGTGTCGCCGGCGGCGCGCGCGAAGCCCTTCGCCTGGTCGAGGCTCGGCCGGACGTACGTCTCATAGCCGGTGCGCACGCGAGGTGCGACCTCTTCGCGCGTGAGGTGGCCGAGCTGGCGGCTGGCCTCTTGCGCGACGCTGTTGGCGTGGGCCAGCACGGTCTGCTGGTTCGACCACAGATCCTCGGCACTCTTGCGCAATTGGTTCAGTTCCTTCTTGCGCTTGCGTGACAGGCTCATCCCCGACCTCCATCGATGTGCAGCGAGTGCTTCCATCTTGCCACCGAACAGCCTGGAAACGGGATGGGAGTCGGATGAAGACGCGCCGACGCCCGAATCCGACATGAGAGAATGGCGGAATGCCGATTCCTACCGCGATCGCGACGCTCAACACCACTCTCGGACCGATCCAGGTCGAACTGTACGGACACCACGCACCGAAGACGGTCGACAACTTCGTCGGCCTCGCCACGGGCGCGAAGGAGTGGACGCACCCCGCCACCGGCAAGAAGAGCACCGACCCGCTCTACGACGGCGTCATCTTCCACCGCATCATCCCCGGCTTCATGATCCAGGGCGGCGACCCGCTCGGTCAGGGCATCGGCGGCCCCGGCTACCAGTTCGACGACGAGATCAACCCAGAGCTCGACTTCACCGAGCCCTATGTGCTCGCCATGGCGAACGCCGGCCGCGACCGCTTCACGGGCGGCGGCACGAACGGCTCGCAGTTCTTCATCACGGTCGCTCCGACGACGTGGCTGCAGGGCAAGCACACGATCTTCGGCAAGGTGACGGATGCCGCGAGCCAGGCGATCATCGACAAGCTCGCCACCGTCGCGACCGACGGCCGTGACAAGCCGCTCGAGGACGTCGTGATCGAGTCGGTCACCGTCGACCCTCGCTGACCAGCGAACGACTGAACGGCCGTGACTGACGCTGCGGGCGACCGCACCGGGTACTGCTATCGACACCCCGATCGGCAGAGCTACATCCTGTGCCAGCGGTGCGGCCGCACCATCTGCCCCGAGTGCCAGACGCAGGGCGCCGTGGGCGTGATCTGCCCCGAGTGCATGAAGGAGCAGCGTGCCTCGGCGCCGCGGACCAAGCCCGCGGTGCTGACGCGCGTGCGTTCGGCCGCAGGGCGCGGAGCGCCTGTCGTGACGTACAGCATCATCGGCGTCACGGTCGCGGTGTATCTGCTGCAGCTCATCCCGGGCCTCGGGGTCACGAATCTGCTGTTCTTCTCGCCGATCGCGGTGAGCGATGTCGCGTTCCAGCCGTGGCGCCTCATCACGACGGTGTTCGTCCACTCGACGGCACTGATCTTCCATGTGCTGTTGAACATGTACACGCTGTGGATCTTCGGCCAGCTGCTCGAGGGCCTGCTCGGGCGGTGGCGATTCCTCGCGCTCTACCTCATCGCCGGGCTCGGCGGCTCGGTCGGCGTGGTGTGGCTCGCGCCCCCGTCGACGCAGGTCGTCGGAGCATCGGGTGCGATCTTCGGCCTCATGGGTGCGTTCCTGGTCATCCAGCGACGCCTCGGCGGCAACAGCACCCAACTGCTCGTGCTGCTCGCGATCAACCTCGTCATCGGGTTCGTGCCCGGGTGGAACATCGCCTGGCAGGCGCATGTCGGCGGACTCGTCGTCGGCGCGCTCGTGGGGCTGATCTACTTCGAGACGCGCAAGCACCACCAGCAGAAGCTGCAGGTGTGGTTGCTTCTCGCGCTCACGGCACTGCTCGTCGTCGCGAGCCTGCGGTACGTGTTCTTCCCGCTCGTGGGCTGAGCGAAGTTATCCACAGGAGTTTCCACACCCTGGGGAGAATCACACGGGTGTCATTCCGAAGAGCCGCGAAATCACGGGGTTCTCGGTTCTCCACAGTGTGTGCACAACTGGGGAAAGTGCCCCTCGAAACGCAAATGAGGCGGATGCTCAGCATCCGCCTCATTCGTCGTCTGTGCGGCCGGTCAACGTCGACCGGTCAACGCCATCTGGTCGTCATGAGGAATCCGATGAACGCGATGCCGAAGCCGATGAGGATGTTCCACTGCCCGAGGTCTGCGACGGGCAGCTGCCCCTGCGAGACGTAGAACACGATGATCCAGGCAAGGCCGAGAAGCATGAACCCGAACATGACGGGCTTGAACCACACGGGATTGGGGGCGCCTTCGCCCGCCGTGCTCTCGGCGCGCTCGGGCCGCTGGTCTTTGGTACGTGCCATGCGCGCAATTCTAACGGAGGCGGAGGGGTACTCACAGCCACGCATCGACACCCGACGCTAGACTCCTGACATGTCCGAGACGCGACCCGAGTCCCGGCGCGTCCGCGAGGAGGCCGACCGCCCGCGGCCGCGCGTGAGCGTCGTCGGCGTCTTCGGCGAGCTGCTCCTCACGGCCGGTGTGCTGATCCTGCTGTTCCTCGGCTGGCAATTGTGGTGGAACGACGCGATCATGGCCGGCCAGCAGTCGAGCGCCGCGGGCGACACCTCCTCACAATGGGCTGAAGCGGACCGCGCCACCCGTCCTCCGACCCCGACCGAGTCGCCCGTCGAGCCGGGCGACCCCGTCGTGGGCGATGCCGTCTACGGCAACGGCGAGACCTTCGCCGTCATGTACGTGCCCCGGTTCGACGCCCCGGGCACGTTCGACTCGGTGCGGAACATCGCCGAAGGCACGGGCAACAATGTGCTCAACAGCTTCGAACAGGGCGTCGGGCACTATCCCGGTACCGCGATGCCCGGTGCAGTCGGCAACTTCGCGATCGCCGCCCACCGCAGCGCCTACGGCGGCGGCATGCACGAGATCGAACAGTTCCAGCTCGGGGACAAGATCTACATCCAGACGAAAGACGGCTGGTACACCTATGCCTTCCGCGACTTCGAGTACGTGACCCCCGACACCGTCGACGTGCTCGCCCCGGTACCCCACCGCCCCGACCTGCAGCCCACCGACCGGATCATCACGCTCACGAGCTGCAACCCGCTCTTTTCCACGGCCGAACGCATCATCGCGTACGGAGTGCTCGAGTCCTGGTCTCCCGGTGCCGGCAACCCGCCCGAAGCGATCGCGGCGGCCGTCGCGAGTTGGGGGAGCCGCTGATGTACGGCGCACTCTGGCGTGTTCTCCCCGGACCCTGGTGGCTGCGGGTCATCCTGCTGCTCGTGCTCGCGGCGGCGCTGGTCTATGCGCTGTTCACGTGGGTGTTCCCCGTCGTCGACCACCTCCTGAACCCGATCGACGTCACGGTCGACTCTTGACGCGCATCCTCGTCGTCGACAACTACGACAGCTTCGTCTACACCCTCGACAGCTACCTGCGAGAGCTCGGCGCCGAGACCGACGTCGTCCGCAACAACGCATTCGAGGCATCCGAAGCCGTGACTCGTATCGCCGAGTACGACGGCGTCCTCATCTCGCCGGGGCCGGGTAAGCCGGCCGACGCGGGCGTCTCGATCGCCGTCGTCGGGGCGGCCCGATCGGTGCATTCGCCGCTCCTCGGCGTCTGCCTCGGGCACCAGGCGATCGCCGAAGCGTTCGGGGCGATCGTGACGCACGCCGACGAGCTCATGCACGGCAAGACCTCGCAGATCACCCACGACGAAAGCCCGCTCTACGCCGGCGTCCCGCAACCGTTCACCGCGACCAGATACCACTCGCTCGCGGTCGTCGACGGCACCCTGCCCGACGACCTGGTCGTCACGAGCCGCACCTCCGGCGGAGTGATCATGGGGATCCGTCATCGCACCGAGGCCATTCACGGCGTGCAGTTCCATCCCGAGTCGGTCCTCACCGAGGGCGGGTACCGCCTGCTCGGCAACTGGCTCGCCGAGACCGGGCTCGCCGGCGCGGCGGAGCGTGCGGCGGGACTCAGCCCGCTCTCGCGCACGAACTGAGCAGAGCGAGCGGATGTCTCAGCCGGTGCCCGTGCAGTAGATGAGCTGCACATCGGAGTGCTGCGGCACCGACCCGCCGCCGGGATTCTGCCGAACGACCGGAGATCCCTGCTTCGCGGGACACGAAGAATCGGGAGTCGACACGGGGTTCAGCTGCAGATCGCTCGCACGAAGGTAGTCGGACGCTGCTGAAAGGGTACGACCCGTGAGGTCGACGAGTGTCACCTCGCCGCTCGAGATATTCAGATCGACCGTCGACCCCGCAGCGACCGACGCGCCCGAAGCCGGCGTCGTACCCAAGATCGTCTCGGCTGGAACGTTCGGCGAATCGACGCGGTTTTCGACACCCGCCACGAGACCGACCTCGGCGAGCTTGGCCTTCGCGGCGTCGATGGTCAGATTCTCGAGCGGAGGAACCGCGACAGGCTGTCGGCCCGTCGAGACGTACACCGTCACCTCGGTGCCGACCTCGACCACTTCGTCGGCGGGCGGATCCGTGCGGATCACCTGGCCCGCTTCGAACGCGTCGTTCGCCTCTTGAGCCTGCGTCGGGACGAGCGAGAGCTGCTCGAGCTGCTCGGACGCGTCTTCCCACGAGGTGCCCTCGAGCGCCGGGATCGCGCGCGCGTTCGATGGAAGGTTGTCGGTCGGCTGCAGGTTGAACGCCCAGTACATGACCGCGACGACGATGACGACGACCGCGATGATGCCCGCCCAGATCCAGACCGCAGGCGGGCGGCGCTGCGTGCGTGACATCGTGTCGTCTTCTGTGAGCTGGCGGAGGGCCAGCTCGGACGTCGAGAGCGAGCCGGTCGCGGCACCGAACAGTGCTGCGGTCGGCTCAGGCTCGTGGTGCACGGGGACGCGACCGGAGGCTGCGACGTCGACGTCGGCGCGGAACTCCGCGGCCGTCTGGTAGCGCTGTGCGCGGTCTTTCACGAGCGCACGCAGCACGACCGTGTCGAGAGCAGGAGAGACGCGCGGGTTGATCGCGCTCGGCTTCGCCGGACGCTCGCTGACGTGCTGGTACGCGACCGCGACGGGCGTGTCGCCGCGGAACGGCGGGCGCCCGGTGAGGAGCTCGAAGAGCACGACACCGGTCGAGTACAGGTCGGTGCGGGCATCCACCGTCTCGCCCTTCGCCTGCTCGGGCGAGAAGTACGACGCGGTACCGAGGATGGCGGTCGTCTGAGCGACGGTCGTGGCCGAGTCGGACACCGCCCGCGCGATGCCGAAGTCCATGACCTTGACCTGACCGGCCGTCGTGATCATGACGTTCCCGGGCTTGATGTCTCGGTGGACGACGCCTGCACGGTGCGAGTACTCGAGGGCCGTGAGGATGCCGTCGATGACGCGGACGGCGGCCTGCGGCTCGAGCGGCCCCTCGCGGATGATGTCTTTGAGAAGGCGACCCTCGACGTACTCCATGACGATGAAGGGCAGTTGCACCTCGTGACCCGACGCATCGACGACGGTCTCCTCGCCGGCGTCGAACACGCGGACGATCGTGGGGTGCGCCATGCGCGCGGCCGACTGCGCCTCCTGGCGGAAACGCATTCGAAACGACGGGTCGGTCGCGAGCTGCGGCTTCAGGAGCTTGATCGCGACCTGCCGGCCGAGGCGGCTGTCGACGCCGACGTGCACGTCGGACATCCCGCCGCGCCCGATGAGTGCGCCCACGCGGTAGCGACCCGCGAGGACACGTCCTTCATCGTTCACGGTATCGATCTCGTCTCGGGTCAGGGGGCGGTGATGTCGAACGTGGAAGTCGGCGACTCGGGCGAGCTCAGCTGACCGCAGAAGTACATGAAGTGCGCGGTGAACTGCTGCCCCGGGGTGTTGCCGATGAGCACCGACACGGCGGTCTGGCCGGGGCCGACCGAGGTCTGCGTCGGGTTCGCGCTGCCCGGAATCGTGCCGCCCGCGACCGTGACCGTATAACCGGAGATCTGCTGTCCGGCCGGGCACTGCTGGCCGTCCCACGTGAGCTGGACGGTCGAGCCGGCGTCGACATCGCCCGACGTCGCGCCTGCGATCTGCGGGCCCGACGCCGGCGCGGCCGGGTTCTCGGGAGCGCCGAGGTAGGTCAGCGTGATCGTCGTTCCGGGGGGGACGGGGCCAGACGGGTTGACGTCGGTGACCGTGTTCGCCTGACCGGGTTCGCTCGCCGGACCGCTCTCTTGGCGGACAGTCGCGAGTCCGAGGCCCTGGATCGCCGCTTCGGCCTCGTCGATGTTCATGCCGAGGTACTTGGTGCGATCGATCTGGATCGTGCTGGCAGTGGTCGGCGGAGCCGTCGTCGGCGTCGTCGGAGCTGCGGTCGTCGCCGTCGTGGCGGTCGTGTTGGTCGCAGTGGACAGGCCCTTCCCGCCGCCGCTCGTCGCGAACGCGATGATCGTGCCGATGAGCACGATCGCGAGGATCGCGATGAGGATGATCAGCGGCCAGGTCCACGGGCTGCGCTTCTTGGGCGCGGTCGTGGTCTCGGCCTCGCCTTCGGCGGCACCGGATGACCCGGGGCCGCTCGCGCTCGGAAGCACGGTCGTCGCGGCGGTCGCCCCCGACTGCGGGAGCAGCATGGTGGCTGCGGTCGCGCCTGCGGCGCCGAGCACCGCGGGAACGGCGGCTGCGGCGGAGTGCACGTCGCCGCGGCGGAGCGCCTGTGCGGCGCGCGCGAGGTGCGCGGCCGATTGCGGGCGGTCGGCGGGGTTCTTCGCGATGCACGCGTAGACGAGGTTGCGGACGGGCTCGGAGACCGTCACGGGAAGCTCGGGCGGTGCCTCGTTGATCTGCGCCATCGCGATCGCGACCTGCGACTCGCCCGTGAACGGGCGGCGGCCCGCGAGGCACTCGTACGCGACGATGCCGAGCGAGTAGATGTCGGTGGTCGGCGAAGCCGGGTGGCCGGAGGCCTGCTCGGGCGAGAGGTACTGCACGGTGCCCATGACCTGGCCGGTCGCCGTGAGCGGCACCTGGTCGGCGATGCGCGCGATGCCGAAGTCGGTGATCTTCACGCGGCCGTCGGGCGTGATGAGCAGGTTGCCGGGCTTGATGTCGCGGTGCACGAGCCCTGCCGCGTGCGCGGCCTGCAGGGCTGCAGCGGTCTGCGCGACGATGTCGAGGACCTTGTCGGTCGACAGGACGTGCTCGCGCTCGAGGATGGTCGAGAGCGCCTCGCCGGGCACGAGCTCCATGACGAGGTAGGCGCTGCCGTCTTCCTCGCCGTAGTCGAACACGTTGGCGATGCCCTCGTGGTTGACGAGTGCGGCGTGGCGGGCCTCGGCGCGGAAGCGCTCGAGGAAGCCCGGGTCGCCCAGGTACTCGTCTTTCAAGATCTTGATCGCGACCTGTCGGCCGATGACGAGGTCGGTCGCCTGCCACACTTCGCCCATGCCGCCGATGGCGATCCGGGACTGCAGCTCGTAGCGCCCTCCGAAGGTGAGCCCCGCGCTCGGTCTCATTTGTTCAGCACCGCCTCTAGTACCTGTTTCGCAATGGGAGCGGCGATGAGATTGCCGTACCCCTCCTGACCAAGTCCCCGCCATCCTCCACGAGCACCGTGATCGCATACTGAGGGTTGTCGGCGGGGGCAAAACCGGTGAACCACAAGGTGTAAGGGTCGTCCTCGCCGTTCTCCGCTGTACCCGTCTTACCGGCCACGCTGACGCCGTCTATTCTTGCATTACTCGCGGCGCCGTTCTCGACGCCGTTCACCATCATCTGCACCATGGTTCTGGCGGTTTGCTCACTGATGGCGCGGCCGAACTCCGATCGCTCGAACTCCTGCAGCGGGCGGAAGTCGGGCGCCGTGATCTCGTCGACGAGATTCGGGTTCATGACGATGCCGCCGTTCGCGATCGCAGCCGACACCATCGCCATCTGCAGCGGTGTGGCGCGGACGTTT
Source organism: Agromyces protaetiae (assembly GCF_004135405.1). NCBI lineage: Bacteria > Bacillati > Actinomycetota > Actinomycetes > Micrococcales > Microbacteriaceae > Agromyces > Agromyces protaetiae. The sequence continues at coordinate 824,523 of NZ_CP035491.1, read as the reverse complement.
CCCTGACCGAACGCGCTGAGCGCGGTCTGAGCGTCGTCGAGGCCGCGCGGGTAGACGCTCGCCGCGGTCTCGTTGGGGATCAGGAACTCCTCGTTGAACCCGAACTTCTCGGCCTGTTCGCGGATGGCGGTGTCGCCGAGTTCGACGCCCAGTTCGGCGAAGGGGATGTTGCAGCTGAGCCGGAGCGCATCGGCGATCGTGACGGTCGCGCCGCCGCCGCACGTGCCGCCGCCCGAGTTGCGGACCACGGAAGACGACCCGGGGAGGGTGTAGCTCGCGAGGTTCGGGAAGGTCGAATCGGGGGTGAACCGGCCCGACTCGAGCGCTGCGGCCGTCACGACGAGCTTGAAGACCGATCCGGGAGGGTTCATGTCGCCGCCCGTCGCGCGGTTGAAGAGCGGGTCGGCAGGGTCGTCGACGAGCGACTGATAGGTCTGCTCGACCTGGTCGCCGTCGTGCACGGCGAGCGTGTTCGGGTCGAACGTGGGCTTCGTCACTATCGCGATGATCCGGCCCGTCGCGGGCTCGGTCACGATCACGGCGCCCGTGTAGTCGCCGAGGGCGTCCCACGCGGCCTGCTGGGCCACGGGGTCGATCGAGACATCCACCGATGCGCCCATCGGATCCTGACCCGAGATGAGCCGATTGAGCTGGTCGAAGAACTGGCTCGACGACTGGCCGCTCAAGTACTCGTTGAGCGATCTCTCGAGCCCCGTCGCCTCGCCGTTGACCGGGATGAACCCGGTGATCGGCGCGTAGAGCGGCCCGTTCGCGTAGATGCGCTGGAAGCGGAAGAAGTCGCCCGACGCCTGCGAGAACGCGATCGGCTCGCCTCCGACGAGGATCGGGCCACGCTCGACCGAGAAGCTCTCGTAGAGCGTGCGCGAGTTGCGCGAGTCGTTCGCGAGGGCGTCGGCCTGGACGTACTGGATGATCGTCGAGGCGACGAAGAGCGAGAGGAACATGAGCGCCGACACGATCGTCACGCGTTTGAGTTCGCGGTTCATGCGTCGACCACCAGCCTCGGGTGGTTCCGGATGGTGTCCGAGAGCCTGAGGAGCAGCGCGACGATGATCCAGTTCGCGACGAGCGAGGACCCGCCGGCGGCGAGGAAGGGCGTCGTGAGGCCGGTGAGCGGGATGACCCGCATGACGCCTCCGACGACGATGAACACCTGCAGGGCGAGCGTGAACGCGAGCCCGACGCCGAGGAGTTTGCCGAAGTCGTCCTGGCCGGCGAAGCCGATGCGGAACCCGCGCGCGACGAACAGCACGTAGAGGGAGAGGATCGCGAAGACGCCCGCGAGGCCGAGCTCCTCGCCGAGCGACGCGATGATGTAGTCGCTCTGCGGCACGGGAGTGAGATCGGGGCGCCCTTCGCCCAGGCCGGTTCCGATGAGCCCGCCGTGCGCGAGCCCGAACAAGCCCTGGACGAGCTGATAACTGCCGCCGAACTCCTGATCGAATCGCTCGGGGCTGAACGGGTCGAGCCAGTTGGCGAAGCGCGCGCCGACGTAGTCGAGCGTCTGGCTCGCGACGAGCGCGCCGCCCACGAAGAGCACGAGGCCGAGCACGACCCACGAGACGCGGCTCGTCGCGACGTAGAGCATGACGAGGAAGAGCCCGAAGTAGAGCAGAGCGGTGCCGAGATCGTGCTGGAACACGATGACCGCCATCGACAGCGCCCACACCACGATGAGCGGACCGAGGTCGCGGGCGCGCGGGAAGCGCATGCCGAGGAAGGACTTGCCGACCATGGACAGCGAGTCGCGGTTGCGCACGAGATAGCCCGCGAAGAACACCGCGAGCGCGATCTTCGCGATCTCGCCCGGCTGGAAGGAGGCGAAGTCGCCGATCCCGATCCACACGCGGGCGCCGCCGACCTCGCGGCCGAGGCCCGGTACGAGCGGAAGGAGCAGCAGCACGATCGCGAAGAAGCCCGCGACGTAGGTGTAGCGGAAGAGCACCCGGTGGTTGCGGATGAGAAGCATCGCGCCGATCGCGCACACGATCGCGATCGCGCTCCACGCGATCTGCCGCACCGCGGCGCTGTCCCACCCGGCGTCGCCCTCGGCGATGTCGATGCGGTAGATCATGGCGATGCCGAGGCCGTTGAGCACGGTCGCGATCGGCAGGAGGAACGGGTCGGCGTCACGTGCGACGAACCGCATGGCGACATGAAGCCCGAAGACGAGGAGCGACAGCCCCGCGCCGAGCAGCACGAGCTGCGTGTCGATCGTGCCGAGCGCGCCGAGCTGCACGAGCACGATCGCGCTCGCGTTGATGAGGCACGCGAAGATCAGCAGCCACAGTTCGAGATTGCGGAGCTTCTGCGGGAGCCGGATGCGCCGGACACCGCCCGTGGGCGGGGAGACCGGGGTGCCGACGGGCGGCGTCTGGGTTCGGCGGTCACTCAAGGGACGCCTCCAGCCGCTGGACGATGCGGTGCGCCTCGGAGAGGGACCCTACCGTGATGGTCTGTTCGACGCGCTGCTGGTCGTAGGTGCGGAGGTCGGCGACGTCGATCTGCGTCTCGGTGTGCAGCTCGCTCAGCGAGATCGGGCCGAGGTCTTGCTGGATCCCCTGGAAGATCGCGACCCGGCCGTTCGACTCTCCGACGTAGAAGCGCGTCTGGGTCCACTGGTAGCCGAGGACGAACGCCGCCACGATCGCGGCGACGAGCGCCACCACCCAGAACCCCCACACGAACCGGCGCCGGCGCCGACGACGGATGTCTTCTTCGATGATCTCGTCGAAGTACTCGGCCGAGTCGGGCTCGAAGTGCGTCTCTTGAACCGGGTGCGGACGGAACGGCGTGAGGAAGATGCCGCGCGAGCGGGCGGGCTCGGGAGTGCCGAACGCGAGCGGAGCCGCAGCGGATCCCACGATGAGCGGCGGCGTGTCGGGTGCCGCGGGCTCGCCGATGTCGACGACGACGACCGTGACGTTGTCGGGCGCGCCGCCGTCGAGCGACGCCTTCACGAGACGGTCGGCGACCTGCTTCGCCCCGGCGTCGGAGGAGAGGATCTCGTGGATCTCGTCGAACGGCACGACGCCCGAGAGTCCGTCGGAGCACAGCAGCCAACGGTCGCCCTCGTGGGTGTCGAGCACCATCGTGTCGATCTCGGGAGAGGACTCGACATCGCCGAGCACGCGCATGAGCACCGAACGCCGGGGGTGCACCATCGCCTCTTCCGCCGTGATGCGTCCGGCATCGACGAGGCGCTGAACGAACGTGTGGTCGGTCGAGATCTGACTCAGTTCGCCCGAGCGCAGCAGGTAGATGCGCGAGTCGCCGATGTGGGCGATGACGACCCGCTCGCCTTCGAGGAGGAGCGCGCTGACGGTCGTGCCCATGCCCGTGAGCTCGGAATGCTCGGCGACGGTCTCGGTGATGCGGCGGTTCGCCGAGAGGAGGGTCTGCTCGAGCTCTGCCGCGGCGACGGGCGGGGATGCGTAGTCGCCGTCGGCCTCGGCGATCCGGTGCGTGGCGATCGCGCTCGCGACGTCGCCGCCCGCGTGGCCGCCCATGCCGTCGGCGACGAAGAAGAGCTGCCGGCCCGCATACCCGCTGTCTTGGTTGTTCGCGCGGATCCGACCGACGTGCGAGACCGCCGCGCTCGCTTTGACCGACGCCATCGGCTACCGCCGCAGCTCGAACGTCGTCGCCCCGACCTTCACCGTCGCGCCGAGCGGGATCGGCGTCGGCACCGTCACGCGGGCGCCGTCGAGGTAGGTGCCGTTCGTGGAGTCGAGGTCTTGGATCATCCAACGTCCGTTCCACAGCATGAGGCGCGCGTGGTGGGTGGACGTGTAGTCGTCGCGGATGATGATCGCCGAGTCGCTCGAACGGCCGATCGTGATCTCGTCGCGGCCGAGCGGGAACTCGGCGCCCGACTTGCCGCCCGACGTGATGACGAGCTTCGTCGCGTTCTCGGTCGACGCGTCGTCGGCGCGTCCGACGGGGCCGCCCAACCCGGCGGAGCCGGCGGGTGCGGAGACCGGCGCGGTCGGCGAGGACGAGACCGGCGAGGAGGGGAAGGCGGATGCCACGGGCGCGGGCGCCGAGGAGGCGGACGCCGACGCCGTGTCGGGGAGCTTGCGCACGCGCTGACCGAAGAGGTCGCTGCGGAGGGCGTACACGATTGCGAAGACGAAGAGCCAGAGGAGGAGGAGGAAGCCGAGCTGCAGGACGAGGAGGGTCAGTTCGCTCACGAGGCCGGCCCCCAGAACCCGCCGAGGTCGTTGCGTCGGGTCGCGGCGCCTGTCTCCGCCTTCGCCTGCGCGAGCACGCGGAAGACGATGCGCGAGTGTCCGATCGTGATGACCGAGTCGGGTTCGAGGATCGCCTCGCCGACCTTCTGGCCGTTCACCTGTGTGCCGTTCGTCGACCCGAGGTCGCGGACTCGGGCGCGCGAGCCGTCCCACTGCACTTCGGCGTGGCGGCGCGAAGTGCCGGTGTCGTCGAGCGTCACGTCGGCCTCGCTGCCGCGGCCGAGCACCGTGCGGCCCTTGATGATCGGGTAGCGCTTTCCGTCGACGTCGAGCACGGGCGTCCACGCGACCGCGCCCTTCACGTTCGACGAGTCGACCTGCACCATGCCGACCGAGAGACTCTCGTCGGGCTGCAGCGTCAGCGAGACGCCCCCCGCGAACTGGAAGCGCTGACCGGCCGCGTGCTTCTGCACGAGGTCGATGAGCTCGTCGGTGAGGGCGGGGCCGAGGCGCACCATCCGCTCATGGTCTTCGGGAGACATCCGCACGACGAAGCGATTGGGCACGAGCACGCGGTCGCGCGAGACGACCGCAGCCTTCGTGTCGATCTCTCGCTTCAAGGCCGCGGTGATCTCGACCGGCTGCAGCCCGAGCGGAAGGTCTTCGCGAACGCGCCGTTGACGGCACGTTCGAGACCTTTCTCGAAGTTGTCCAGTAGGCCCACAGGTCTCCCGATCGCTATCGCTGACTTCGCGACAGAATAGCGTGCAGGACTGTGAACGGAACCGCTCAATCGATCGGCATGGATGAATCTTCTTCATCGATGTCGAGCGACAGGTTCGGGATCGACGCCGTCAAGAGGGTTCCGTCGGCGCGGCGCGTGCCCGTGACATCCCGCATCGTCGGCGCACCCACGATGCGCGGCCCCTGGCCGTCGAGCGGCACCTGCACCGGGGCATCCGCCGAAACCGTCACTTCGACGCCCCGCACCCAGACCTTCGCCGAATCGCCCGCCTCGACCGTGAACGTCATCGAGCCGTGCTCGACCGTGACGCGGACGCGCGTGCCGCGGAGCGTCAGCCGGAACGTCAGGGAGTCCCAGCCGTCGGGCAGGCGCGGGTCGAAGGTGAAGCGCCCGCCGTGGTCGCGGAACCCGCCGAACCCGAACGCGAGCGTCTCCCACACCCCGCCCGTCGACGCGACGTGCACGCCGTCGGACGCGTTGTGGTGCAGATCGGCGAGGTCGACGAACAGCGCCGAGCGGAAGTACCGCAGCGCGAGCTCGTGGTACCCGACCTCGGCGGCGATGATCGACTGCACGACCGCCGACAGCGTCGAGTCGCCCGTCGTCAGCGGGTCGTAGTACTCGAAGTCGGCGAGCTTCTGCTCCATCGAGAAGCGGTCGCCCTGGAGGAACAGGGCGAGCACGACATCGGCCTGCTTGAGCACCTGGAAGCGGTAGATGACGAGCGGGTGGTAGTGAAGCAGGAGCGGGCGCCGGTTGTCGGGCGTGTGCTCGAGGTCCCAGAGCTCCTTCTCGAGGAACGCCGAGTCCTGCGGGTGCACGCCGAGCTTCGCGTCGTACGGGATGTACATGTACGCCGCCGCGCGCCGCCAGCTCGCGACCTCGGCGGGCGTCACGCCCAGCCGCTCGACGAGCTTGCGGTACTCGACCGGGTCGTCGACCTGCAGCCGATCGACGGCGAACGCCGCCTGCTCGAGGTTCGCCCTCGCCATGATGTTCGTGTACAGGTTGTCGTTCACGACGGTCGTGTACTCGTCGGGGCCCGTCACGCCGTGGATGTGGAACACGTCGTCGGCGTTCGTGCGCCAGAAGCCGAGGTCTTCCCACAGGCGCGCGGTCTCGACGAGGATGTCGATCGCGCCGCGCGCGAGGAAGTCGCGGTCGCCCGTCGCCGCGACGTACTGGACGAGCGCATACGAGATGTCGGCGTCGATGTGGTACTGCGCGGTGCCCGCGGCGTAATAGGCGGATGTCTCGAGCCCGTTGATCGTCCGCCAGGGGAACAGGGCGCCGAGCTGGTTCAACTCGGTCGCACGAGCACGGGCGGCGGGAAGCATCCGCTGCCTGAATCGCAGGAGATTGCGGGCCGCGAGCGGCGACGTGTAGCTCAGGAACGGCATCACGTAGACCTCGGAGTCCCAGAAGTAGTGACCGCCGTACCCCGAACCCGACACGCCCTTCGCGGCGACGCCGCCGCCGTCGGTGCGCGCACTCGCCTGCGCGAGCTGGAACAGGTTCCACCGCACCGCCTGCTGCATGACCGGCTGGCCGGCGATCTCGACGTCGGAGCGCTCCCAGAAGTCGTCGAGCCACGCGCGCTGCTGGGCGAAGATCTCGGGCACGCCGACCTCGGCCGCCCGGTCGAGGCTGCGGTCGCAGCGGTCGACGAGTTCGCGCGCCGGCACCTTGCGGGCCGTGTGGTAGCTGACCGCCTTCGTGATGCGGATCGGCTCGCCCTTGCGGCCGCGCACCTTATAGATGTGCTTCGCGAGGTCGTCGCCGATCGTGCCCGATTCCGACCATTCGCTCTTCGTGTCGATCGTGTGCTGCACACCGACCGCGATCGTCATGCCCGAGTTCGTCGTCTGGTAGCCGAGGACGTAGCGGCCGTCTTCGTGCCGCTTCACGCGCGGCTGCAGCACGCGATCGGTGAACGCCTCGGCCTTGCGCGGGTCGAACGACGCGGGTAGCTCTTCGGTCACGCCCGAGCGGTACTCGTCGCGCCCGTCTTGACGGTTGAGGATCTGGCTGGAGATCGTGATCGCGGCGTCCGCGTCGAGCAGCTCGACCTCGTAGTCGAGCAGTGCGAGGTGGCGGTCGGTGAAGCTCGTCATGCGGCGGCTCGTGATGAGCACGCGCTTGCCCGACGGCGTGCGCCACTCGAGCGAGCGGCTGAGCGTGCCCTGGCGGAAGTCGAGGCGCCGCTCGTAGTTCAGGATCTCGGCCTCCGTGACGACGAGCGGCTCGTCGTCGACGTACAGGCGGATGATCTTCGCGTCGGGCGCGTTCACGATCGTCTGCCCCACGCGCGCGAACCCGAACGCCTCTTCCGCGTGGCGGATCGGCCACGTCTCGTGGAACCCGTTGACGAACGTGCCGTGCGCGAAGCCGTCGCGACCCTCCTCGACGTTGCCGCGGAGGCCCAGGTAACCGTTGCCGACCGCGAAGAGCGTCTCGGTGCGGCCCTGGTCGGCCTCGCCGAACTCGGTCTCGATGAGCGACCACTCGTCGAGCGGGAACCGGGTGCGGTTCAGGGGGTCGGTGTCGGCGAACCTCATGCGGTTTCCTTCGGTGTTTCGGCGGATGTCTCTAATGCGCGGGATGTCTCAGCGGCGCGTCTCACGGCGGGGATCAACTCGTCGAGCTCGTCGACCACGACGTCGGCGCCGTGCTTCAGGAGAGCGTCGCGTCCGACTCCGCGGTCGACGCCGACCACGAGTCCGAAGTCGCCCGCGGCCCCCGCCTGCACGCCCGACTCGGCGTCTTCGACGACCGCGCACGCCGTCGTCGGCAGACCGAGGAGCGCGGCTCCGCGCTCGTACGTGTCGGGCGCCGGCTTGCCCGGAATGCCCTCGCGCGCCGCGACCACCCCGTCGACCACGACCGTGAACCGATCGGCGATGCCCGCGGCTTCGAGCACCCCGGGCGCGTTCTTCGAGCTCGACACGACGGCCACGAGACATCCGGCCGCCTGCACCGCGTCGAGGAACGCGATGGACGCCGGATACGCGGCCACCCCTTCTTCTGCGAGGGTCGCGTTGAAGGCCTCGTTCTTGCGGTTGCCGAGTCCGTGGACGGTGTCCTCGTCGGGGCCGTCGCTGACGTCCCCCTCGGGCAGATGGATGTCGCGGCTCTCGAGCAGGGAACGAACGCCGTCGTAGCGGGGCTTGCCGTCGATGTAGGCGAAGTAGTCGGCGTCGGTGTACGGCGCCTTCTTGTGCTCCGCGAGGATCGGGGTGAACAGGCGCGACCACGCGTGCATGTGCACGAGCGCCGTCGGCGTCAGCACGCCGTCGAGGTCGAACAGCCAACCGCGGATACCCGAGAGGTCGAGGTCTGCCGGGCCGGTGGGGGACTGGTTCACAGAGGTGGTCCTCTCGTCGCGTGAGGGCGCCGATACCCCTGGAATCGATGGTAGAGCGGATGACTCGTCGGATGCGAGGAGTCTTCGGGAATGCCTTGAGGCTCGCGGGTGAACCCCGCTCGAATGGCTATTGCTCTCGTGAAATGTTAGTCTCGGTTGGCTGACGCGCACCTGTGCGCAGAAGGCATGCGCAAGTGGCGGAATAGGCAGACGCGCACGGTTCAGGTCCGTGTACCTTCGGGTGTGGGGGTTCAACTCCCCCCTTGCGCACCAGAGGGCGGTTCAGGAAAAGGACGCTCCGAATTCAGGAAAAGGCCCCGGTGGGGGCCTTTTCTCGTTTCTGGGCAGTTCCCGCTCGGTGTCGCGGCGGCAGTTAGACCATGCGGTCGATGCTTGGCGTGGTCGGGAGCTTCGCGAGCCTTCGGATGTCAGAATCCGGGCACGACGAATACCCCGGGGGTTGATCCGGGGTATTCGGTGCGGGCGGGCCCGCGGTTGTTCAGTTCGTTGCGCTGTTGTCGATCAGCGGGTTGGGGTTCCGGTGGAGGCGGACTTTCGAGGGTTTGTTCCTCCGCGCCCTCCTCGGTCGGTTCGGGCCAGTACGACCGCGCAAGGTGAGCGTTCTTCGGGGTGAGCGTGACTCGCGCGGCGAGCCGATGGATGAAGCTGATGATCTTGTCCAGGTTCGACGCGACCATCGCGAGGATCGACGCGATCGTTGCGAACGTGGCACCTCGGCTGAGGCGGAAGCCGGCTTCGGCCAAGTTGAACTTCGCTGCCCGCTTGATGGAATCGTTCTGGCTCTCGACGGAGTTTCTGTGTCCGTACCACTTCGTGTGCTCGGACCCCCGAACTCGTACTTCTGCATGTACTTGTACATCTCCGGGGTGGGGTGGACGACGACGGTCTTCTTCGTGATCGGTTTGATCGGTCGCCCGGTCTTCGGGTCGATCGCCTTGGTGAGCTTCGGGTCGGGGTACATGAACTGGTAGCTGCCATTCGGTCGCCTGCCCCCTTGGGCAGCATGCGCCATACTCTGCGGGCCTCGCGGAGGTGCTCGTAGCGCGCCTCGATCGCACGGATGGCTTCGTCGCATCGCTGCTCGGCGGCGGCTTTGGCTTCGTTCGACGTCAGTGTCTTCTTGAGCGCGTTGAGCTCCTTGCGCTCTCGCCGTTCCTCCGCCTTGCAGTTCTTCTCGAGGTCTCGAAGCTCTTCCGGGAGGTAGTAAGGGTAGAGCGAGCCGTCGACGAGGATCGCCTGAGCCTCGGGGATGGTCGCTTGCACGCCGTGCTGGGTGACCTTGTAGTCGAACACGGGAGTGAAGTCGGCTTCATGCAGCCAGATCTGGAGGTCCATCGGGTCCGAGTTCGGCAGGTACGCGAGGTCGGCCATCAGATGCCACGCAGGGTAGCGGGCGTTCAGGTAGCTTTCGAGCAGTTTCCTCCCCGCGCCCTTGATCATGCCGGGCTTGTGGGTGAGCGTTCGAAGAATCAGGAGCGGAAACGGCGCAGGCTCACCGGGTCGGTTGACGACCATGGTGACGACTTCGGCCTCGAGTCCCCAGCAGCGCTTCGACGTGAAGTCGTCTGCCCCGTGGTCTCCATCGCGCTTGCACCACCCGCGTCCGGCGTTGCGGTGCGTCGTCGCCGCTCCGGGTCCCTGTTGCTGTTGCCGTCAGCCCCCGGAACCGGATAGTACGTTGCGTCCAGCGCGAGGTTGCCGAGGAAGCTCTCTTGCGCGCGCGACGGCATCATCTTGAATGTAGCGTCCAGCAGCGCATCAGAGAGCTTCCGCATCCGCGCTTGTCGTCGGCTCGCGGCCTCGGGATCCCGAGTCTCGAGCACTGCGAGTTGCGTCCCGCATAGTGGTGTAGCGCGGTGGCCGAGCTCGTCGCTGAAGACGTAGACGCGGTCACCGTGTGATCCTTCGAGAAGTCTCTTACCTCCACTCGAAAGGCATCATCACGATGACCGCTCCTCATATTGTCGACCCTGCCGGCCTGCTCGGCGAAGCCCTGACCGACGCGTCCCCGGATCTGATGCGCTCGCTGCTGCAGACGATGATCAACGCGCTCCTGTCTGCCGACGCGGATGCCGTCGTCGGCGCCGAATGGGGCCAACGCAGTCCCGGCCGCCAGGCGCAGCGCAACGGGTACCGGCACCGCGACCTCGACACCCGGGTCGGCACGATCGACGTCGCCGTCCCGAAGCTCCGTTCGGGCACGTACTTCCCGGACTGGCTCCTCGAGCGACGCAAACGCGCGGAGTCCGCCCTGATCACCGTCGTCGCGGACTGCTACCTCGCCGGCGTGTCCACGCGTCGGATGGACAAGCTCGTGAAGAGCCTCGGGATCCACTCGCTGTCCAAGTCACAAGTGTCCAGGATGGCCGCTGACCTCGACGAACACGTCGACCAGTTCCGACACCGGCCCCTCGATGAGGCGGGTCCGTTCACGTTCGTCGCCGCCGACGCGCTCACGATGAAGGTCCGCGAAGGAGGGCGGGTGATCAACGCCGTCGTGCTGATCGCGACCGGCGTCAACGCCGACGGCCGCCGCGAAGTCCTCGGCCTCCGTGTCGCGACCAGTGAGACCGGGCCGGCGTGGAACAGCTTCTTCGCCGACCTCGTCGCCCGCGGCCTGGGCGGAGTCCGCCTCGTCACCAGCGACGCCCACCAAGGGCTGGTGGAGGCGATCAGCGCGAACCTGCCCGGCGCTTCCTGGCAACGCTGCCGCACCCACTACGCCGCGAACCTGATGTCCGTCACACCGAAGAGCATGTGGCCGGCCGTGAAAGCGATGCTGCACTCCGTCTACGACCAACCGGACAAGGACGCCGTCAACGCACAGTTCGACCGACTCCTGGACTACGTCGACGGGAAACTCCCCGACGCGTTCGAGCACCTCGACACTGCACGGGCCGACATCCTCGCGTTCACCGGATTCCCCGAGCCACTCTGGCAGCAGATCTGGTCCAACAACCCGAACGAGCGTCTCAACCGTGAGATCCGCCGCCGCACCGACAGCGTGGGCATCTTCCCGAACCGAGACGCGATCATCCGCCTCGTCGGCGCCGTCCTGGCCGAGCAGACCGACGAATGGGCCGAAGGCCGCCGCTACCTCGGACTCGACATCCTCACCAAGTCCAGACTCACACTCGTCCCCGACACCCGCATCGAGGAGGTGACCGACAGCATCCTCGAACTCAGCGCCTAACCCAACAACACGAAGGATCGAGCGCTACACCATTACCAGGGACTTGACCCACGCATGTCGAAGCCACACCCGAGGATTCTGCAGAGCTACGAGAGTTCTACTGGGTCGTCCGTTCGCAGAAGTTCGATGCAGGATGGTGGCTACCGCGACTGAAACGAGCGCTTCAGCTCGACCCGGAACTCGCGACGGAACGGTACATGATCGGCAAAGAGATCGCGAAAGCCGCTGACCTCGATCCCCGCGCTGCACTCGACGTAACCAGGCTCCTCGTGGGTACACGGCAGGCTCACGCACTTGCCGTGCACGATCTCTCTCTCAACACTGTTCCCATCGTGATTGCCCGCGCCCTTGACGCTCACGACGACCAGCTGAACAGCGATGCGATCGCCTTCATGAACGAACTCGGTGAGTCCGGCTACATCGATCTCGCCCGAAAGGTCGAGGCGGCACGAAATGGAACCATCACGAAGGACGACGTGCCTGACTAGCGTCGCTCGCGCTCTTCGAGCCGCGGAATCACCACACGCCCCTCGGGCCTTCGATGCGGCTTGTCGTTCGCAGTCGCTACGCTCGGATGCGTTCGAGCACGAGGAGTCGATGAGTGCGCCTGGAAGAAATCGCAGCGCCGCAGCGTCTGAGCGGAATCGTTCCCGGCAAGGCCGTGAGCGTCCTTGCGGCGTGGATGCACGGACCGAATGCGGTCGAGCTCACCTACCGGGACGACAGCGGCACCCTCGGCCAGGTAGTCCTCTATCGCGCGGACGAGCCTCGTGTCGAACTGCATCTGGAGACAGGACGACCATTCGATGCCGACGCTCGCGATTTCCGCCTCGCTGCGGAAGCGCAGCGGATCATGCTCGCTGGTCTGCATGACCCGATGCTCGCGGTCGCAACGAGTGACGTGCAGCCATTGCCGCACCAGATCCGTGCGGTGTACGGCGAACTCCTCCCGCGCACACCGCTGAGATTCCTCCTCGCCGACGACCCCGGTGCAGGGAAGACGATCATGGCCGGGCTGTACATAAAGGAACTCATCCTCCGCGACGACGTGCGGACGTGCCTTATCGTTGCGCCGGGCGGGCTCGTCGAGCAGTGGCAAGACGAGCTTGCGCTGAAGTTTGGACTCGAGTTCGAGATCCTCGCGCCGGGTGCCGAAGACACGGTGCCTGGGCGGACGGTCTTCGATCAGAAGCCGTTGCTCATCGCGCGGATGGACCAACTGGCCCGGAACGAGGCTTTGCTCGATCAGCTTGAGCAGTCCGAGTTCGATCTCGTTGTTGTCGACGAGGCCCACCGTATGAGCGCTAGTTGGTTCAGCGGCGAGCTCAAGGCATCGAAACGGTTCCAGCTCGGTGAAGTGCTAAGCGACCGGGCTCGGCACTTCTTGCTGATGACCGCCACGCCGCACAATGGCAAGGAAGAGGACTTCCAGACCTTCCTCTCGCTTCTCGATCGGGATCGGTTCGCGGGGCCTGGCGATCGACAGGCGCAGTCCGGTACCACTGATGGCCTGATGCGACGAATGGTGAAAGAGCGGCTAGTCACCTTCGAGGGACGCCCGCTCTTCCCTGAGCGAATAGCAGAGACCGCCTCGTACCGCCTTTCGCATGACGAGCAGTACCTCTACGAGGAGGTCACGGAGTACGTGCGCAACGGGATGAACCTCGCCGACCGACTCGAGGGCAAACGGAAGAACACTATCGGCTTTGCTCTGACCGTGCTCCAGCGTCGATTGGCGTCGAGCCCAGAGGCGATCTTCCAGTCGTTGCGTCGCCGCGCCGATCGACTCGAACGCCTTCGCGCCGACCTCATCGACGGCATCTTGGACGCGCCGCCAAAGGATACCCCGGCGATCCTGCTTGAAGACGACCCTGATATCGACGAGCTCGATGCCGCCGAACTTGAAGAGGCCGAAGAGGAGCTCGTCGACGCGGCCACCGCGGCTCGCACTGCGGCCGAGCTGGAAACCGAGATTCTCGACCTGCGGCGCCTGACCGAGGTCGCACGACGGCTTCTCGCGAGCCAACAGGATGTCAAGTGGCGCGAGCTGCGAGGCGTGATCGAAGGTCAGGTTCTCGCCCACTCGGACGGTACTCCGCGCAAGCTGATCATCTTCACCGAGCACCGCGACACCCTCAACTACCTCGAGCGTCGAATCGTGCAGTTGCTCGGCAGACGCGACGCGGTCGTCGCGATCCACGGCGCGGTGCCCCGATACGAGAGGCGTCGCATCACAGCGGAGTTCACGTCGAACCCCGAGGTGCAGATCTTGCTTGCAACGGATGCAGCGGGCGAAGGCCTGAACCTCCAAGCCGCGCATCTCATGGTGAACTACGACTTGCCCTGGAACCCGAATCGGATCGAACAACGCTTCGGACGTATTCACCGAATCGGGCAGACCGAGGTTTGTCGGCTTTGGAACCTTGTCGCTGAGGACACTCGCGAAGGCGACGTGTTCATTCGTCTGCTCGACAAGATCGAAGAGCAGCGGGCAGCTTACGACGGCGAGATCTTTAACGTGCTCGGCACCTCGCTCGGTGATCTCTCGTTGACAAAGGTTCTACGGGAGGCGATCCGATACGGAGATCGCCCCGAAGTGAAAGCACGCATGTGGGAGGTCATCGACGAGGGCGTTTCGGCAGGGCTTCGTGAACTCCTCGAGGAGGAAGCCCTGGCGAGTGACGTACTTGCGACGAGCGACCTTGAGACACTCCGTCGTGAGATGGAAGACGCGAAGGCGAAGCGCCTGCAGCCACATTTCATCCGGGATGCCTTCCTTGAGGCATTCGATCGACTCGGCGGCCGAATCGAAAGGCGTGAACGAGGACGATACGAAATCAGTCACGTGCCGGCCGCGGTCCGTGAACGTGCAGGCCGCGCGCCGATCGCTCGACGGTATGAGCGGGTGACTTTCGATGTGTTGACGATCGATCTCCAGGCTGCCCCACGGGCGGAGCTGCTTTCCCCGGGGCATCCTCTGCACGACGCGGTACTCCAACTCGTTGTCGACCAGTTCGGAAACGTGCTCGACCGTGGCACGGTGCTTACCTCGGAAACTGTGGCTGAACCAACTTTGCTGGTCGGCGTTCTGAACGAAGTGAAGGACTCGACGGGTGCTTCAGTGAGCAAGCGTTTCGGCTACTCATTCGTCGACGCCGACGGCGCTACCCGCGAAGCAGGAGCCGCACCCTACCTCGACTTCGCAGCGGCTGAGACTTCGCAGCAGCGGCTTGGCGCGAGTATGTCGTGGCTCTCACAACGCGAGCGAGATGCAGTCTCGTGGGTTATTGCCGAGCAGCTGCCCACATTCGCGAGCGAAGCAACTTCGCGGCGGACAACCGAGTTCACACGCCTCCGTGAGAGAGTTGCGAAGCGGCTGAGCCGAGAGGTGAACCGCCTCTACACCGAGGCACTGAAGGTTGACGCCGACGCCGCGGCTGGCAAGAAGGTGCGAGCCTCGAGCGAGACTTTGCGACGGCGAGCCGAGGAACTCGAACAGCGCCGCGAAAGCCGTATTGCGCTGATCGATCGGCAGCTGACGATGTCGCCGGTGTCACCCAGGATTACCGCGATTGCTCTCGTTATGCCTGCCGAAGAGCCTTCCGGAGTCGCAGATCAGATTGCGTCCGCGGATGCACGTGCGCTGATCGAGCGCCGCGGGGTCGATGCAGTGCTCGCGGCGGAGCGATCGCTCGGTCGCATTCCCGAAGAACAGGCCCACAACAACCCCGGCTTCGACCTTCTGTCCCAGCCCGCCGAGGGCGCGGGCATCCGTATCGAGGTCAAGGCCCGCATCGAGGGTGCCGACACCTTCACCATCACCCGCACCGAGGTGCTCACCGCGCTCAACGCCGCACCCGACCACCGACTCGCCCTCGTGCGCGTCAGCGCAAGCGGCGCGCAGCACGACGAAGTGCGCTACATCGGCAACGCCTTCGAGGGCGTCGAACCAGCCTGGCTCACCGACTTCGATGTCGTCTCCCAGAACCTTTCCTGGAATGACTGGTGGGCACGGGGCACCACGCCGTTCTGAGGCGGAGAGCCCGCCCGCCTCGCTCTGAGGCGAAGATTCTTTCGAATGCCCGCGTGTCGCGCGGCCCGGTGTCGTAGGCCAGCCATACGTTGATCTACTACCCAAAACGCCGCCGGGTGCGACCGGCGGCGTTCTCGGGCCTCGTGGATGAGGCGGAACCTGGAAAGTTCACCCGACTCTAGCGAGACAAGCGGCGATGTGCCCAAACGGACACGCCGAATGTCGAGCAGCGAGGCCCCGACGGCCGGACCGAGTCCGGCGGAAAGGAGCCGATAATGACGCTCTTGGATATCCCGACCCGCACCAGCGCCGTGGAGCACGCGCTCAACGAAGCGCGCTCGCGCATCCAGGTCACACCCGAGGAACTCGACGAGGCGCGTCGACGGCGCGACGCGCTCGCCGCTGCGCTCAAGCGCGAGTTCGGCGGGCGCACCTACGTCAACGGCAGCATCGCTCACGGTGACGCGCTCAACCCCCTGACCGACGTCGACCTCGGCGTCGTGATCCCGGACCCGGACGGTCTCTACGGGCCGGGCCTGCGCGGTCCCGGCGCACTCCAGGAGCGCGCGGCCGCCGCGATCCGCCGCGAACTGAAAGACGAGTACCCAAAGCTGCGAGTAGAGCACCTCAACCGCCGTCGCTCCATCCTCGTGCGGTTTGGTGACCCCGTGACGCCCGGCCAGGCAGACTTCACTGCCGATGTCATCACGGCCATCGACAATCGCACGGGTGCGGGGCTCTACATCCCGAACTACCGCACCTGGGATCGCAGCGACCCCGAACGACACACGGAGATGGTGAAGCAGGCGAACGATGCGAGTCGCTCGACGTTCGCGCGCGGCACCCGGCTCATGAAGCACTGGAACCGCAAGCACGACAAGCCGATCTGCTCGTGGAACATTAAGGCCCTCGCGCTCGGCTGCATCAGCGGGTGGGTGACCATGACGGACTACATCAGCACCTGGCTCAACCACGCCATCGAGCAACTGAGCATCGGCGAGACGCCCGATCCCGCGGGGGTCGCCGGGCCGATCAAGATCAACGAGAAGTTCACCCGGCTCCAGGTCGTCGCCGCGTTCCGGCAAGCGAAGGCCGACCTCGATCTCGCACTCCAATATGAGCGGGAGGGCTACCCGATCCTCGCGCTCAACCAGCTCGCCATCTTCTTCGGCGACGAGGCCGTGATGCCCAAGCCCGACCAGGATGAGGTGAAGCGCGTCGCGCGGGAACGGTGGCGCGGGAAGAACCCGTCGCTCGTGTCCACGCCCGCAGCCACCTCGTCCACGTCCGCCTACGGGGATCGCCTCCCGTGCGCTCGTGGGCGTGCTGATGCCCGATCCTGAGTGGTACGGCGCGGACGCCGCCTGGTTCGTTCCGCTCGAACGCGATGCATTCCGGCTGTTCGGCCGTCGACTCCGAGTGGAGTACGCATGGTTGATATTGCTCGACTCGAACCCCTGCGCGGTCGAGCTGAGCTGCGGAACGTGGATCGGCGCCGGCCTCGGGTCGCCTCGCATTGAAGCGGTGCCGCGACGGCGATATCACCTCGATGGGGTCGATGTCGTGGGACGAACGGAACCAGTTCCAGTCGTCGTCGAGTTTCGGCCTCAGCGGTACTTCCCCGGTGGCGGCGTGCGCGACGGTCGGGACTTCCCGGTGGTATACGCGGGAGCGATGCAGAACTCACCGCACCGCTACGAGGACGGCGCGCTGTGTCTGTACTACCCGGACGATCCTCCCGAACAGCGGTGGACGGCTGACAGGAGTCTCGCCGAACTCATCGTCCTGGCGCAGGATCACCTCTTCCTGGAGGACACCTACGCCGAGACCGGCGAGTGGATCGCGCCCCAGGCGGATCACGGTTTCATCGAGGAAGCAAGGCGCACCGCATGAACTGGCTCCTCTCGCTCTTTCCGCCTGCGCCGATCACCTGGGACGGGATCGCCACGATCGCTGCCGCGATCCTCGCCGCGGGGATCGTCGCGCTCGGCTTCCTCCACGAGCGGCGCCAGCACGCGCGTTCGCGCCGCGCGGAGGCATACGCGGGTGCGCTCCAGGCTGTGAGCGACTACCTCGAAGCGCCGTACCGCGTCCGCCGACGGTCAGGTGCCGTCGCGGATCGGTTCGCGCTCACGGCGCATGTCAGCGAGATCCAGTCGCGCCTCGACTTCTACGCCGCGCACCTCGCGCTCATCGCTCCCAAGGTTCTCGACGCCTACACCGCGCTGGTCGCGGCAGCGAAGGCGGAGGCGGGACCGCAGATGAGCGCAGCATGGAAGGCGCGTCCGACTCGACACGACCGGGACGTGCCGCTCGTGGCGGCGTACCCACATCCCCGCGCCGACGCCGCGCGCACGGCGGTGCTCGCGGCGATGAAGGCTCACCCGTGAGCACTCGCGGCGCACCGGGGCATTCCGGCCGCGTCCGACTCCGCAGGTAGGCTCGAAAGTCGCAGTATGACCAAGTGCGAGAGCGCATCTGAGAGGAATCCAGTGGCAGTCAAGCGCAAGCTGATCGAGGTCTCGATCCCGCTCGACGCGATCAACAAGCAGTCGGCGCGCGAGAAGTCGATCCGCCACGGGCACCCGAGCACCCTGCACCTGTGGTGGGCGCGGCGACCACTGGCGACGGCGCGGGCGGTGCTGTTCGCGCAGCTCGTGGATGACCCCTCGGTGCGCGAAGACGAGTTCCTCGCCGAGGCACGCGAGAAGGGCTACGAAGACCCCGAAGGCTGGGTCGGCCACCGCATCAAGCAGGAGCGCGAGCGCCTGTTCGACCTCATCACGCGCATGGTCGATTGGGACAACCTGGGCGATGAAGCCTTGTTCGACGCTGTGCGCGCCGAGATCATGAAGTCCACGAACGGCAATCCGCCCGCGATCCTCGACCCGTTCGCTGGCGGCGGCACGATCCCGCTGGAGGCGCAGCGCCTTGGGCTGGAGGCTCACGCGAGCGACCTCAACCCCGTTGCGGTGCTCATCAACAAGGCGCTCATCGAGATACCGCCGAAGTTCGCCGGGGGCGAGCCGGTGTTCCCCGGAGCGACAGGAACCCGAACCGACTGGCCGAAGGCAACGGGCCTAGCGGAGGACCTGCGACGGTACGGCGAGTGGATGCGCGACGCGGCGCAAAAGCGCATCGGCCACCTCTATCCGAAGGCGAAGCTCCCCGGTGGTGGGGAAGCGACCGTCATCGCGTGGATTTGGGCGCGCACCGTCACCTGCCCGAACCCGGCGTGCGGCATCGAGATGCCCCTCGTGCGCTCATGGTGGCTCGGCAAGAAGAAGGGCAAGGAAGCCTACGTCGTGCCGCGCGTAGTGGACCGGCGGATCGAGTACGAGATTGGGCACGATCCGAAGCTGGCTCCTGAGAAGGACAACGATGGGTCAGTCGGTCGGACTGGAGCGAAGTGTGTCGCGTGCGGCACCGCGGTCCCACTGAACTACATACGCGAGCAGGGACGGAGTGTGGGTCTCGGCCGTGCGCTCATGGCTACCGTCGCTGAAGGCAATCGTTCGCGCATCTATCTGGAGCCGACGGTGGAGATGGTCACCGCCGCTGAGGTGTCGGAACCTGACGAACTGCCGTCGGGCTCCTTGCCGTCGAATCCGCGCGACTTCAAGACCCCCAACTATGGGATGTTCACATTCGCATCGCTGTTCACGAACCGACAGTTGACGGCCTTGACGACGTTCAGTGATCTTGTTGCTGAAGCTCGTGCTCGTGTGGTGGCTGACGCTCGTTCCGCCGGACTGCCGAGTGGTCTTCGCCTCGAGCAAGGCGGCGACGAGGCAGAAGCCTACGCAGACGCGGTAGCCACCTATCTGTCCTTCCCGATCAGCCGCATGGCAAACAAGCTCTCAGCTATTTGCAGTTGGGACTCCAGCCCAAAGATGGAGTCCGTGCGTGGGCTCTTTGCGCGCCAGGCCATACCGATGGCGTGGGACTATGCTGAGGCAAATCCGTTCGCGGGGTCCGGCGGCGACTTCGCCGAAGATGTCGCGTGGGTTGAGCGAGTATTAGATCGGCTGCCGTCAGGAGAGCCTGCGGAAGCCGTCAACGCGGATGCTGCGGCGCGGTCTTACTCGGGTGTCTTGATCTCGACAGACCCGCCTTACTACGACAACATCGGTTACTCCGATCTGAGCGACTTCTTCTACGTCTGGCTCAGGCGCTCGCTTCGAACTATCCACCCGGATCTGCTTGGCACGATGCTCGTGCCGAAGTCTGAGGAGCTCGTGGCAAATCCCTACAGGCACGGTGGCCCTGATGGCGCTAAGGAGTTCTTCGAGAGCGGGTTTGAACATGTCTTCGCGCATGCGCGAGAGACCGCTACCGATGACTACCCGATTACGGTCTACTACGCCTTCAAGCAGTCGGAGACGGACGATCGCGGCGAGGCATCGACGGGATGGGAAACGATTCTGGGTTCGATGGTGCGCGCGGGATGGACCGTCACAGCGACGTGGCCGGTGCGCTCCGAGTTGGGCAACCGAATGATTGCCTCGGGCACCAATGCTCTCGCATCCTCGGTCGTGCTTGCCCTGCGCCCGCGCCCTGCGGATGCCCCCGTAACTGATCGCCGTGGCTTCATCGCGGCGATGAAGCGCGAGCTTGGCCCGGCGTTGCGGGAGTTGCAGCAGGGCGGGATTGCGCCGGTTGATCTTCCACAGTCAGCCATCGGTCCTGGCATGGCGGTGTTCTCGCGGTACGCGAAGGTCATCGAGTCGGACGGCTCCGAGATGACGGTGCGCTCGGCGCTCACGCGCATCAACGAGGTGCTGGATGAGCTGCTGACTGAGCAGGAAGGCGACTTCGACCCGGCGACCCGGTTCGCTATCGCGTGGTATCGCAGCAATGGCTACGACGCCGGGGCGTTCGGCGACGCCGAGAACCTAGCGCGTGCTCGCGCGACGGCGGTCTCGGCGATGGAGCGAGGCGGCATCCTGAGCGCCCGAGCGGGCAAGGTGCAGCTCTACCGCCCCGTCGACCTGCCCGACGACTACGACGTGACGACCGACCAGCACACCTCGGCATGGGAGGCGCTCCAGCACACGATCCGCATCCAGGAGACCAAGGGCATCCCGGCGGCGGGAGCTTTCCTGCACGAGGCGAGCCGCCGATCCGACGGCGCGGTCGACCTCGACCTCGTGAAGGAGCTGGCGTACCTGCTGTTCCAGGTGGCCGAGAAGAACGGTTGGACGAAGGACGCCATCTCGTTCAACGGCATCGCCACGTCGTGGTCGGAGCTGCTCGACTCTGGGCGGACAGCTGCGCCCGTCAGCACGGCTGCGACGCTCGACTTCGACGCGCTCGACGAGTAGCGCTCGCGCGATGCCGAGACACAGCGACGAGTTGACCCCTGTGACCTACCAGGAGTTCATTTCGCTGTGCCGCCGATATGATCGAGACCAGCTCCTTTGGCTGCTCTACCAGGCGTCTCGGACTTGGAATGGCGAGACGCTTCTTTCGAACGGTCGAGTGAAGAACGTGCTGCCATGGACCGTCGCGGGAACCGCCGCAGTCCTCGTCTGCCGAGGCACCAGCGGTGGTAGGAGGCCTACCTACGCCGACGTGGAGTTGATCTGCAACCGCTTCATGCACCTTGTGCAGCCGGGACTGCTGAATGGCATTGACGATCTCGCCCGCGGACTATCTCGCTACGTCTCGCAACAGGCCCCACATCAGCGGGCAGGCCTCGCCGAGCTATCCCGGCCGGTGGCGCTCTACGCGGAGACCGACTTCCCTGACGGCTATGCGCCGCGTGTCATGGTCGACGGATGGGACGACGATCTGCTGGGAGCATCGGTTGCCCGATTCGTTTCCATCGGGTTCTGTCTCTGGGCGGCGGCGCTGCGCGGAAGCCGGTACCCGTTCCCGTGGGACGAGCGAATGCTCTCCGTTGTCGATGACATGGGCGGGATCGAGGTCTTCAGCGCGGTGACCGAGGCGCAGTTCCTCACGGAGATCGACGTCTTCAAGACCGCTCGGCGGGCTGCGGTCGATGCGCCAGGCGGGACGCCGAACGAGCGGTTCGTCCGCGAGCCGTTCGCCTACAACCCTCTCGTGGCGCGGCCGCTGGTCGGCGGAATCGTGCCAGGCGAGTGGATTGCCCCGTGCGTGCAGATGATTGAGCTGCGAACGTCCGTGCAGGGAGTCCTGTACTCGGGTCTCGAACGCTGGGGGCAGCGGTTCACCGACGACGCTGGGCAGCTCTTTGAGCAGTATGTCGGACGCCAGCTACGACTCATCGAGCACGCTGAGGTGATCCCCGAGATCGTCTATCAGGACGGTCGCAACGCGAAGAAGACCATCGACTGGTTCGTGGTGCTCCCAGAGGCAGTGATCCTGATTGAGTGCAAGAACTCCGTCCCGACGGCGGCAGTGCGCGAAGGTCTCGATGGGTTCGGCGACGCGCACCAGCGGCTCAACAAGGGCATCGAGCAGATCAACAAGACCGTCCAGCTCATCAGGGATGGACAACTGGAGCTGTCATCCATCCCTGCGGATCGTCCGCTGATCGGACTCGTGGTGACGCTCGGCAACTTCGACTTCGCCAACGAGGTCTACATCCGCGCTCAGATGACCCAAGCCAACGTCCCGGTCAGCATCGTCGGGGTCGACTTCATAGAGCAGTTCGTGACGCTGGCTGGTGTGGACTGGCCCGGGTTCATCGGCAAAGCAGCGACTCTTGTGCTGCCGACGAACGTCATTGAGGCACGGAACTGGATCGACGGATTCATGCTGGGCGAGAACCCCATCCTCAAGTCGGCGTTCGAATCGCTTCCTGTCATCGCCGCGCTGGGCGAATCGCTCCCCAATACGTCATCTGATGTGTCCTCGAACTCGCCCGAAGCGTCATCGACCACGCCGCTGTCGCAGGCCCCCGGTAGCCTGGGAAGTCAGGAGGACTTCTAGTGGCGACATCAAATCGTGACCGCATTGGGCGGATGTTCGAGATCCTCGCGGAGGCGCTCGACCCGTTCATTGCGGAGGTGCTGGAGCCGCAGATCGGGGACTCCGATTGGGCGCTGGTCGTCAAGCTCGCCGACGAGGAAAAGGGCATCACCGGCAAGGCATACAGCCGGGAAGACCCTGCCGTGCAGCTTCGGATGCTCACCGAGGGGTTGACGGGCCGCGTGAAGAAGGGCTGGTACCCGTTCAAGGGCACCGTCACCCGTGAGCACGAGGCGTATGCGAGCCTGCTGCGCGAGACTCGGAACCAGTGGGCGCACAACGCCTCCTTCGATGACGATGCGGCGCTGCGTGCGCTCGACTACGCCCGGCTGCTGCTCGCCGCGGTGGGACAGGCGTATGCGGCAGACAAGGTGGACGCGATCCGCCTCGACCTGCGGCGAATCGCCACGGGCAAGCAGGACACGCGGGCGCTGAAGTCCTCGACCGTGGTGCCCGGCGCTTCGGGGCTGGCCCCGTGGCGGCAGGTGCTGAAGCCGCGCGACGAGGTGGCGACGGGCAACTTCCAGTCCAGCGAGTTCGCTGCCGACCTCTATAAGGTTGCCCGCGACCCGGGGGCGACGAGCGGGGAGTATTCCGATCCGGCGCAGTTCTTCGCCCGAACCTATCTCACGGAGGGCCTGCGCGACCTGATCGGCCGCGCGGTGAAGCGGCTGGCCGGGGACACGAACGCCTCGCCCGCGGTGAACCTCCAGACGAACTTCGGTGGCGGCAAGTCGCACTCGATGCTCGCGCTGTGGCACCTGGCCGGCGGTCTGCCGCTCGCCAAGTTCCCGCAGGAGGCGCAGGAGCTGCTGACGGCCAACGGCTACCCGACGGAGGGTGTCACCGCGAGCCGGGTTGCGCTCGTCGGCAACCACTTCGCGCCGCAGGGCGAGACGAAGGACGACAGCACTCGCGTGAACACGCTGTGGGGCGAGCTGGCCTGGCAGCTCGGCGGGCGCGAGGCGTATGAGATCGTGCGGGAGCACGACGAGAAGCGCACCAATCCGGGCGGTGACCTGCATGTGCTGCTGTCGAAGTACGCGCCAGCGGTGATCCTGATTGACGAGTGGGTCGCCTACGCGCGGCAGCTCTACGGCCGTGAGGATCTCGCGGGCGGCACGTTCGACACGCAGTTCACGTTCGCGCAGTCGCTGACCGAGGCGGCGAAGTCGATCCCCGGCGTGCTGCTGGCCATCTCGATCCCTGCCTCGCACGACGGCGACGACAGCGGCGAGGTCGCGGGCGCGGCCGAGGAGGTCGGCGGGTCGAACGGCATGGAGGCGCTGAAGCGGCTTCAGAACGTCGTGCGCCGGGTGGCCGACCAGTGGCGTCCGGCTTCGAGCGACGAGGCGTACCGGATCGTGAAGCAGCGCCTGTTCGAGTCGGAGGACGCGCAGGCGCTCGCGCAGATCGCGGCGACCGCGAAGGCGTTCAGCGACTTCTACCAGGCCAACGCGGGGGAGTTCCCCAAGGAGGCCCGCGACCCGCAGTACGGGCGGCGCATCCAGCAGACGTATCCGCTGCATCCCGAGCTGTTCGACCGGCTCTACGAGGATTGGTCCTCGCTGGAGCGGTTCCAGCGCACCCGCGGCGTGCTGCGTCTGATGAACGCCGTGATCCACGCGCTGTGGGTCGGCGAAGACCAGGGACCACTCATCCTCCCCGGCTCGATCCCGCTGGCGGTCGCCTCGGTGAACGCCGAGCTGACGCAGTACCTCCAGGACTCGTGGAAGGCCGTCATCGACGCTGACGTGGACGGCACGAACTCCGAGCCCGCTCGCATAGACAGCGACAAGCCGGTGCTGGGCCAGCGGTCGGTCACCAAGCGACTGGCCCGCACCGTGTTCTTCGGCGCGGCACCGACCATCGGCACCGCGCACAAGGGTATCGACACGCAGCGGGTATTCATTGGCACCGCGGTGCCCGGCGACGTCGTCGGCAACTTCCACTCCGCGTTGACCCAGCTCGGCGACCGCACGACCTATTACTACTCGTCAGCGGGCAAGCACTGGTATGACACCCAGGCCAACATCACCCGTCGTGCGAAGGACGCCGCCGACGCGCTGCACCCCGAGGACGTGTGGGCCGAGATCGTGAGGCGGCTGCGCGGCGAGGAGCGCGCCCGTTCGGACTTCGCGGGTGTGCACGTCGGCCCGACCGACTCGGGCGACATTCCCGACACCGACCAGGCCCGGCTCGTCATCCTGCATCCGAAGTTCCCGCACCGCCGCAAGAAGGGCGACTCGCCCGCGCATGACTTCGCGCGAGCCGCGACCGAGCGGCGGGGCACCGCGAACCGCGCGAACCGCAACATGGTGGTGTTCCTCGCGCCTGACGAGGAGCGCCTGGCTGAACTCGACCAGGCCGCACGCTCCTTCCTGGCGTGGAAGGAGATCGCGGAGAAGGCGAACGAGCTGAACCTCACACCGCAGCAGCTCGCACAGGCCACCGACAAGCGCGACCAGTTCGGCCGCACCGTCGACGACCGGCTCGCGCTGACCTACCAGTGGGTGCTCAACCCCGTCGCGCCCGATCCCGGCTCGCCGTTCGAGCTGGAGGAGGTCAAGGCTGACGGGCAGGCGGGGACCCTCGCCGAGCGCGTCGCTAAGAAGCTCGGCAGCGCGGGCGCGTACTCCACCCAGCACGCGGCCCGCTCGATCCGCCTTGCGCTCGACATCAAGATTCCGGTCGCGTGGTCGGCAGGGCACATCGCCGTCGGCGACCTCTGGAGTCTGTACGGGCAGTACCCGTACATGCCGCGGCTGCGCTCCCGCGAGGTGCTGATCGATGCGATCGACAACCAGCCGCTGCTTTGGCAGAGCGAGAGCTTCGCCCTCGCGGACGGCTACGACGAGGCCACCGGTCGTTACAGCGGACTCTGGCTGCCAGGCGACACCGGGCGTGCGCCCGTCACCGACGCCACCCTCATCGTCAAGCCTGCCCAGGCCGAAGCACAGCGTGCCGAGGACGTGGCCACGATCGCGACTAGCAGTGTGCCCGAGCCCAGCTCGGGCGATCCAGCAGCCGGGGCGACCGCAGCGTACTCCTCGCTGGGGGAGTGGCAACGCCCGCCCCAGCACCCGCGAAGAAGGCTGCGGCGACCCGCTACGTCGGCAGCGCACCGATCAGCGCGGAACGGTACTCGGCCGACTTTGCCAAGATCGCCACAGAGGTACTCGCCAACCTCGCCGCATCCGGCGCGAAGCTCAGCATCTCGATCTCCGTCGACGCCGTTCATCCCGACGGCTTCACCGAGCAGCAGCTCCGCACCATCCGCGAGAACGCCACCACGCTGAAGTTCACCACCAACGAGTTCGAGTCAGAGTGACGGAAGGAAACCACTCGACTGCCAGGGGTGTTTCGTGGTCGTTAGCCGACTCGTTCGTCCAACGCCGGGATCCCAGGGAACAGACGCTGACGTTCAGCTTCTAGGACTTCTCTGACCAGTTCAGCTTCGGAGACGTCGAATGCTTCGGGTGCGGCAGCTGCCGTCTCGCTCACTGCGGCGAAGTCGGCGAACAGCGCCTTCTTGCGCGCGAGGATCTGAGTGACTCGTGCGTCGACGCCTTCCTCAGAGAGCAGCCGGTGCACCTGGACGGATTGAAGCTGACCCATGCGATGAGCACGAGCGATTGCCTGCCACTCTGTGGTCGGCTTGAGTTGCGGCTCGCAGATCACGACAACGGAAGCCGCTTGGATGTTGAGCCCGACGCCGCCGGCGAGGATCTGGGCTACGAGGACTGCGCCACCCTGCGCGGCGGAGAACTCATCGACGAGGTTCTGGCGTTTCGCAGCAGGCACACCTCCGGTGAGCGGACCGAACACACGGCCGGGGAGTGCCGCCGTGACCGCGTCGAGGACATTCAGGAAGTTCGAGAACACGATGACCTTGCGGTCGTTGTCTTCGGCTTCGCGAACGATCTCGGTCAGTCGCGCAATCTTCTCGGAGTCCCTGCCCGTGAGCATGGTCGCTTGCCGCATCGCCTGGAAGTTCCCGGCATACACGGCGTCGCGGTAGCGCGAAGAATCCGTGGACGACATCGGCAACCACTCATCGACTTCGACGAGGTCGGGAAGCTCGGTGAGCACGTCTTCCTGATTGCGCCGAAGGTACGCCGGCGCCACCTGCTGCCGGAACAGTCTCGGGCGCAGATCAGTGGCATCCACAATGAGATCAGGGCGGAGGTAGCTGACGAGATTCCTGAACTCTTCGACCCGGTTCTCGAGTGGCGTACCGCTCAGGAGCACCGCCCGCTCCGCCGATTCGATCAAGGCCTTGCTCCGGGCCGACCGGAGTGCGCCAGGGTTTTTGATGTAGTGAGCCTCGTCGAAGACGACGCAAGCGAGTTCTTCGACCGATGCCTGGCGGGCCTCGAGCCACGCCAACGACTCGTAGGTCGTCACGGCGATCCCGCCGTTCCGCACCCACGATCGGAGTTCGCCGTCTCGTCCCACCCCGTGGAGTCTGTGCGCACGTAGCGTCGACTTGGACTGGATTTCGCGCATCCAGTTCGTGACGACCGCGGCCGGGCAGACGACGATGCCGTGGTGCGCGCCCTTCGCTCGCAGGTGAGCGAAGACTGCAAGTGCCTCGACGGTCTTGCCGAGGCCCATCTCGTCGCCGATGATGACCTTCCGCTGAACGAGTGCGAACCGTGCACCGAAGCTTTGGTACCCGCGGAGCGAGGCTGTGAGGTGGCTGGCGTCGAGCTCGAACCCGCGCACTGCTTCGACGATCTCTTCGGGAAGGCCACCGGCAACCGCGTCCTCGTCTTCAACAAGGAAGCCGAGTTCGTGCAACATGGCGAAGTAGTCCGCCGGGCGTGCGAGAAAGTCATCCCATGCTGTGGCGGAACCTCGCTGAGGGGCCAGCCCACCGATGAGTCCTGCCCGATTCTTGACGGCCTCGACAGCAGCAATGAAGTCAGCGTGGTCGGAGCCGGCATCCATCACGACCAGGCTCGCAAGATCTGACGGAAGCGCCTTTGCCAAGGGAGTCAGCGCCGCCGCGTGCGCGAGATCCGCGGTCGCGTTCTTCGTCTTCCGGGTCGCGTCCCACGATCTCAGCTGTTCAACGAGCTTTCGGGTCTCCGCGCTCGGGTTCTGAATATCGATGCGCACTGGCATTTCCTCGAAGGTCGCCTGCCAGATCGCGCGAGCCGCTCCCTTGATTCGGTGTGCGCTCGTCGCGCCGATGCCTGGAATCGCCTCCAGGTGCGACGAGTACGTGAAGACATCCTGGACAGTGCGTAACCCGGCCTGCGATAGGAGGTTGGTACGAATTCGTTCACGCGTGGCGTCCTTGAGCCTGTCGATCGGCATATCGGCGACGAGTCGATCGGTCTCTGCACGTCGAAGAGCGGTCCCGGCGTCGACGGCCCGTCGGCGATTATCGTCCTCGAGGGTCAGTGTCCGGTTGATCAGATCGACAGCCGCGGACAAGCCGGCCACCGCAGCACCGGGGAGAAGGCTAAGGGGGGTCTTGCTGAGACGTGCCGAGAATCCAACCCACGGCTCGAGCGCCGAGAACGGTTGAACCGAACTGTGTCCTCGTACGCTGTCATCGATGCGTACGAGCGACTGCGGGACGCCGACCGAGTGTCCCCACGAACGGAACTCGGCGAGATATCGGGCGGATGCGGCGCCCTCGTCCTTGGCCTTTCCTCCGCTGAAGATGCGACGGACCCCAAGAAGTGAGCGCACCTTGAGAAGCGCATCCGGCACGGAAGTGTAGAGAGCGTTCAGCGCGTGTTCTTCGCTCGCCGCCAGCTGGGGAAGCTGGGTCGCGCGCGCGACGAGTCCGAGGTCGGCCGCCCGGCTTTGCCCCAGCGGAAGCACGTTCCACTGCCGCTCTCCCTTGCGATCGACACCGACGATCGATTGGCGCAGACGGGTGAATGCGTCATCTGAACCCGTCTGGACGTTTGCTCGGTCGGCGATGATGAGCGCAGCGTGGCGCGACCATGCGGTGACCTCGGTGACGGTCGCCCGCAGCTGGTCGAGCTCTTCACGGTTCATGGGCGCGGACTCAGGTTCTCGGCATGGGGATCGGGGATGATTCGACGGTACCTGAGGTCGCTGGGTGGGGGCAGTGGAGGCACTCGAAGTGGGGTGGACGAGTTCCGGGGAGATGTCGATGCCCCTCTTGTGTCGCATGAGCCTTGAGCCGAGGGGTAGCAGGACGGTTCGCGAAAGCTCGTGGCCATAGCGGTGCCATCGATGCGACCACACGACTGGCCTTCAAGTTGCGTCCCGCATAGTGGTGTAGCGCGGTGGCCGAGCTCGTCGCTGAAGACGTAGACGCGGTCACCGTGTGATCCTTCGAGAAGTCTCTTACCTCCACTCGAAAGGCATCATCACGATGACCGCTCCTCATATTGTCGACCCTGCCGGCCTGCTCGGCGAAGCCCTGACCGACGCGTCCCCGGATCTGATGCGCTCGCTGCTGCAGACGATGATCAACGCGCTCCTGTCTGCCGACGCGGATGCCGTCGTCGGCGCCGAATGGGGCCAACGCAGTCCCGGCCGCCAGGCGCAGCGCAACGGGTACCGGCACCGCGACCTCGACACCCGGGTCGGCACGATCGACGTCGCCGTCCCGAAGCTCCGTTCGGGCACGTACTTCCCGGACTGGCTCCTCGAGCGACGCAAACGCGCGGAGTCCGCCCTGATCACCGTCGTCGCGGACTGCTACCTCGCCGGCGTGTCCACGCGTCGGATGGACAAGCTCGTGAAGAGCCTCGGGATCCACTCGCTGTCCAAGTCACAAGTGTCCAGGATGGCCGCTGACCTCGACGAACACGTCGACCAGTTCCGACACCGGCCCCTCGATGAGGCGGGTCCGTTCACGTTCGTCGCCGCCGACGCGCTCACGATGAAGGTCCGCGAAGGAGGGCGGGTGATCAACGCCGTCGTGCTGATCGCGACCGGCGTCAACGCCGACGGCCGCCGCGAAGTCCTCGGCCTCCGTGTCGCGACCAGTGAGACCGGGCCGGCGTGGAACAGCTTCTTCGCCGACCTCGTCGCCCGCGGCCTGGGCGGAGTCCGCCTCGTCACCAGCGACGCCCACCAAGGGCTGGTGGAGGCGATCAGCGCGAACCTGCCCGGCGCTTCCTGGCAACGCTGCCGCACCCACTACGCCGCGAACCTGATGTCCGTCACACCGAAGAGCATGTGGCCGGCCGTGAAAGCGATGCTGCACTCCGTCTACGACCAACCGGACAAGGACGCCGTCAACGCACAGTTCGACCGACTCCTGGACTACGTCGACGGGAAACTCCCCGACGCGTTCGAGCACCTCGACACTGCACGGGCCGACATCCTCGCGTTCACCGGATTCCCCGAGCCACTCTGGCAGCAGATCTGGTCCAACAACCCGAACGAGCGTCTCAACCGTGAGATCCGCCGCCGCACCGACAGCGTGGGCATCTTCCCGAACCGAGACGCGATCATCCGCCTCGTCGGCGCCGTCCTGGCCGAGCAGACCGACGAATGGGCCGAAGGCCGCCGCTACCTCGGACTCGACATCCTCACCAAGTCCAGACTCACACTCGTCCCCGACACCCGCATCGAGGAGGTGACCGACAGCATCCTCGAACTCAGCGCCTAACCCAACAACACGAAGGATCGAGCGCTACACCATTACCAGGGACTTGACCGGCCTTCAACAAATCACATATACCAATCCAGGTTGATACATGTGATATATTCGGAGCATGACGCAAGAGCAAGGTGGGCGGACCGAACAGATCAACGTCCCTGTTCCGGCCGAGCGGGTTGGCGAGTTCTTTCGATGGTTCGCCGACTGGCTCGAGCTTCGGGCTGATGGACCGGTTCGCGCAGATTCGCAAGGCCCCAGCAGGGCGGATGCATCCGGCCCGCGCCGGCCTCAGGAAGACGGCGACCTGGTGTCAAGAGGTGCCCAATGGTGGCAACTGCTGACTTCGTCAGAGCGCACGATTTGGAGTATGTGGATTGATGCGTCGCCCGGACTAGTTTCCGCCCACGAAATCGTTGAGCGGCTGGGGCTTCGAGACGCGGACAGTATCCGCGGAAAGATCAACCGGTTCGCGGGAAAGGGCGCATCGGTCGGATTCCCGGTCGGCTGGCAGAGCCACGCGATTGATCCAGACAGTGGAGAGAAGCTCTACGGAATCCGTGACATGAACGAGAAACCGTACGACCCGAAGCCCGGGCTCGCGGCGAAGGAGTACACCACCATTCTTCGCGAAGCGAGGGCGCTAGCCGAAGATCAAGAAACGGATGAGAAGAACCAATGAACGACGACAAGATCTGGTACTCGATCGGTTCCGCCTGGCTTGGACACGGCTTTCCCGACGACAACCTTCCCCTTCTCCGTCGAGTGACGAACTCGATCGCGATCGATCACTACGTGAAGCGCCCGGGAAGGAACTATGTGGAGGCCGTCCGCAAGGACGGCGGTAAGCCGCTGAAGATCTACTACGGCTACACAACGGGATTCGCCTCCGAACAAGACGTCCTTGACTCTGCAGGGGACGTTCACCGGTGGCCGACCTCGAAGACTGGACGCAGCTGGGGGATCACGCACCCCGTGAACAACATCCGCGACTGAGGCGGCGGGCACAGGGCTCAGCGGTTACGCCAGCGCGAGCCCTCTTGGCGGCACTGAGCCCGAGGGGTCACATGCGGGCGAGTAGCTCGGCCTTCTTAGCGGCGAACTCTTCCTCGGTCAGTATCCCCGAGTCACGAAGTGACGCGAGTTTCGTGAGTTGATCGGCAAGATCGGGTTGCGCCGGGGCCGCTTGCTCAAGGGGCGCCGATGTCTCCGCAGGTCGCGTTGGGAACCGGTCCTTCACGATGCCGGCAACGAAGGAGAACGCCTGCTCGGTCACTGTGGGCTTCTCGGCGGGTGCCGTCGCTGCGTTGGCCTCGCCGACGGGCTCGACCGGCTCGACACGCTGGGCGCGGAGCACGGTTTCGAAGTGCTTGAACATGGCATCCGGGAGTTTGATAACTGATCGTCTTCCGTCGAGCCAGTCGACACGGACGATGTGCGACGGGCCGACGGAGTCAAATGTCGCGCCAACCGCCGCTGAGGCGGCCTTGCCAAGCTGGCCTGGAAGCACTGCGCCCGCTACGGCCTTGCTCACGGCGCCCACGGCGCTTCCCTTGCCGTCGGGGGTCGTTTCGGTCCACTCGGCAACGTTCTCAGGTGTGAGCTTGCGAAACTTGAATCCCGCTTGAACGACCAGCGTGCTGCCGACCCGGGTTGAAACGACCGCGTTGAGGTAGTCGCCGCCGACGACACGTCCTGTACCCACCATGGCAGAACTCTAACCGTTGCGAAGAACAGGGACCGCACGCTGATGTCTCCTGAGAACCCCCAGAAGGAGGTAGGCGGACTCGCGCTTGGAGGCCGCGTTTCTCCTGCTCTGACCGGGTAAGGGTGACCCGACGGGTGCGTGTCGGCACGGAGTGCTGAACGCGTGGCGTGTGCACAAGAAGCCTGATCCGACGCCGATCCGACGCATGATTCGAAACTTGACTTGATCAGCGTATTCGAAGCGGCGTGGAATGGATTCCGCGAAAGCGTGGAATCGGCTCTACGGGACGCACTTCTGTCCCGCGCGACTACTAGGCAAGCGCCTTTTCCTGAACACCCCACCAGATGCTTCAGAACGGCCCGGGTCGATGACCCGGGCCGTTCTCGTCTTCAGCGGCGTGCGGTCACGATCGTCGCTGTCGCGGCATCGATTGGATCTCGTCATACGCGGCGATCGTGAGACGACCGATCGTCGACCAATCGAGCGCACCGAGGTCGGGGCGCGCCGGGCGCGGGGTGTCTCGGAGCCACTCCATCGCCCGTTCGAGCGTCTGGGCGGTGAAGGGCCCGTCGTACGTGAACACCCATTCCGACCCGACCTCGCGGGCGAGTTCGGGAATGGCGCCGAGGGCGGGTGCGACGACCGGGCGATCCGCGGACAGCGCGAGGATCGCCGAGCCCGAGTTCTGGATCGTGAGGTACGGGAGCACGACCAGGTTCGCAGCCCGGAGCCAGCGGGCCATCTCGTCTTCTGAGAGCCGGCCCAGGTGCATCCGGATACGAGGTGCGTCTTGGGCTCGTGCCGTGAGATCGTCGGCGATCGCGCGCGTCGGCGCGCCCGCGATGATGAGTTCCGTGCCCGGATCGTCGAGTTCGCTGAACGCTTGCAGGAGCGCCGGAACGTTCTTGTAGGCGCGGATCGCGCCGACATAGGCGATGAGCGTGCGCTCGGGATCGATGCCGAGCGCCTGTCTCGCCTCCTCCGCGGTCTGGTCTACGAGGTAGTCGTCCCGGTAGTGCCCATGCGGGGTGATCTTGACGGGCACGTCGGCGAACTCCGGGAACACCTGCTGCACGGACTGGATCGCGTTCTCGGAGAGCACGAGCACACCGTCGACCTCCTGCCCCCACAGGCGGCGCAGGCGGGCACGCATCTCGGGCGTCGACCGTTCCTCGTGCGCCTCCAGGTTGTGCGCCGTCCAGACCAGTCGCGTCCCCCGCGCCCGCGCGACGCGGAGGCAGGCGCTGAAGGTGAAGAGTCGCCATGCGACCTCCCACGGGCGGTGGCTCGTCAGGAAGAGCAGCTCGGGCCAGTGCATGTGGACGATCTCGGGCCCCTGTAGGAGACGTCGAAGGCTGAACTCCTGGACACGCCACCCGTGCGCCTCTACCTGCTCGTAGAGCCTCGCGTTGTAGGGGTTGGCGCTGCGCGTGCGAAACGCGGGCTCGGCGAGGACGGTCTTGGGTCGTGGCATAGACACCGGCCTTTCATTGAGCTTTCGGGTGGAGCTCCATGGGCCACGTCGACCGCATGGCGCGCACAGCATATCGATGCCGTGCGACCGGTCGGATCCGACGCACCGCATGTCGCCGCGGGATGGCGCTCAGCCGAACCGCGTCAGAATGCGGTCGACCTGTTCGGCGTGGGTCGGCCACGGGAAGTCGGGGAGGGTCGGGCGCAGTGTCGCGTAGCCGTGGAGCGCGATCCTGATGGTGATGGCGTCGGCGAGGAGGTCGGCGCTCGCACCCTCGCCCGCGGT
This sequence comes from Agromyces protaetiae, assembly GCF_004135405.1. Classification (NCBI taxonomy): domain Bacteria; kingdom Bacillati; phylum Actinomycetota; class Actinomycetes; order Micrococcales; family Microbacteriaceae; genus Agromyces; species Agromyces protaetiae. Next base: position 790,929 of record NZ_CP035491.1, on the reverse strand, counting down.
CGCGCGGAGCGCGGCGACGAGCACCTCGAACACCTCGTTCCGGGCGGCGGTCGCGAGGGAGACATCCGAGGGTTCGCGGCGCGTGAAGATGAGCAGGTAGCGGCTCGGCTGCTCCTCGGCGAAGTCGAGGTAGGCGATGCATCCGGCGCGCAGGCGCGCGAGCGGTTCGGACTCCGACGCCACGGCGTGCTCGACCCGCACGCGCAGGTCGTCCGCGGCCGACGCGATGACCGCGTCGACGATCGCGTCGCGCCCGGCGAAGTGCTCGTAGATCGAGGGCGCCGCGATCCCGATCTCGCGGGCGACCGCGCGGAGTGTCACGGATTGCTCGGTGCCGGTGCGTTCGATGAGGTCGGATGCCGCGGCGAGGATCTCTTCTCGCAGCCGCCCGCCCTCGCCGCGCCGATTGTTCCGCCGAGGGGCGGTGGTCTCTGCCATACGTCAACCTTACAGGCGTTAGGGGTTGTGGCGAGTCGTCCGGTTGCTTACCTTACGCTTACAACCTTACGCACGTAAGGCTACAATCGAAGGAAGGAACGCACCTTGACCACCACACTCGCCGTGCTCGCGATCGTCGCGTTCGCGACGCTCGCCGGAACCTCGGCGGCGGCTCATGCGACCGAAACGACCGATGCGAGCAGCGCAACCGAACTGAAGGTCGTCACCGTCAAGAACGACACGCTCCGGACCCTCGTGCTCACCGGCATCGAGGAGCCCGACGGCCTCACGCGCCAACCGCCCATCGGCCACCGGCTCGGACCGGGGAGGCGCACGAGTTCGACATCCTGGCCGATCGCGATGGCGAGTGGGCTCGCGCGAACTACGAGATCGTCACGCTGGGGCCTGGCAGTCACGCGATCGGCACCTTCCAGGTGCACCTCGAGACGAAGGACGCCCCGAGCGACAGCGACTCGGACTACTGGGCCTACAACGACTGCAGCTTCGGCCGCGGGTTCAGCGGTGTGTGCACGGCCAAGATGGACGTCGTCACGGCGACCGAACCCGCCACCCCGCCGACGACCTCGTGTTGGGCGCGGCTCGAGCAGCAGCAAGGTGTCGGCGACGAGCAGCGGGTCGTGGCATCCTGCCCGAGTCTCGCCGACTTCACGAAGGCAGAGGCCCGCTCGAACTGGGACCGCGACGACGTCACGACGGGGTGGTTCACGACCGCCGACCGCGACTACTTCTCGTCGTTCCACCACGTCTTCGAGATCCCGTTCCTGCCGCATCAGGCCGAGATCGCGTACGAGAACGACGGCGCCGGCGTGCGGGTCTACGCGAAGACGCGGCAGTGGCACTACGAGGGAACGACGCTCACAGCGGCCGTGCCTTCTGGGGCATCGGGAGAAGTCGTCTTCGCCGAGCGACGCGGAGACGGGACATCCGTCGAAGTCGGTCGCGCGCCCATCGCAACGAGCGACGATGCATCCGTCTCAGGACTCGCCGTGCTCACCGTGCCGTCCTACACGTTCAGCGCGAACAGCGAGCGCACGGTGATCGCGAGCTTTCAGGCGGCGGATGGCACGGTCCACACGTCGCACAAGGTCGTCGAAGTGCGGTAGCCGCCGTAAGGACTCCGTGAGGAAGTTGACCCCGGGACATCCGCGACTTATGGTTTCGGAGGCCGATACGGCCCACGACCCCCAGGAAGGCAGGTGAGCGCGATGTCGAGTCATAGTCGCCGCGCCACCGTGACGCCTTCGGCGGTCGGCATCTCGATGCACTGATCGTCCGCGAGCGCGCGGTGGCGCAGTGCGCGCGAGCACGCGCGCCCCCTGCGATGCCCCGCACCCGATGGGCCCTGACCCTGCGGGCGTCGCTTCGACGCGAGCAATCGAGGTGAACACCATGGCCCTGATCGACAACGCCGTGTACGTCGGCGGACGACGCACCGAGGAACCCGCCGACCCGGAGCAGACCTGCGAGGTCATGCACGACCGGAGCGGGATGGCCTGGAGCGGGTGGTACCGGCCGACTTCAGAAGAAGTGCGCGCCGTGGCATCCGAATTCTCTTTGCACCCGCTTGCGGTGGAGGACGCGCTCAAAGGCCACCAGCGCGCCAAGCTCGAGCGCTACGACGACACCCTGTTCGTCGTGCTGCGGCCGGCGCGCTACCTCGAGGCGACCGAAGAGGTCGAGGTCGGCGAACTGCACGTGTTCGTCGGACCCGACTTCGTCGTGACGTTCCGGCACGCGGAGTCGCCTGACCTCGCCGCCGTGCGGCGACGGCTCGAGGCATCCCCCGACCTCCTCGCGATGGGACCCGAAGCGGTGCTGTACGCCATCGTCGACGCGGTCGTCGACGGGTACGCGCCCGTCATCCTGGGCCTCGAGAACGACATCGACGAGATCGAGGAGAAGCTCTTCGACGGCGACGAAGGCGTCTCGCGACGCATCTTCGCGCTCTCGCGCGAGGTCATCGACTTCCAGCGGGCGACGAAGCCGCTCGTCGGCATGCTCGAGGCGCTCCTGCGCGGTTCCGACAAGTACCTCGTCGATCCCGAACTGCAGCACCACCTGCGCGACGTGCTCGACCACACGCTGCGGGTCGTCGAGCGGGCGGGCGCGTTCCGCTCGATCCTCGAGAACGCGCTCAACGCGCGCGCCACGTTCGTCGCACAGCAGCAGAACGAGGAGATGCGCGCGATGACCGAGTTCAACCTCGCGCAGAACGAGGAGATCAAGAAGATCACGTCGTGGGCGGCGATCCTGTTCGCGCCGACGCTCGTCGGCACGGTCTACGGGATGAACTTCGACCACATGCCCGAACTGCACTGGGCGTTCGGGTACCCGTTCGCGCTGCTGCTCATGGTGGGCATGGGCGTCGGGCTGTACGGGGTGTTCAAGCGAAAGAGGTGGCTCTGAACGTGCCGGTGTGACTTTCGTCCTTCCCCGTTCGCCCTCCCGCCGCGACACTGGAAGGAGGGCGAACGGAAGGAGCCGTCATGAACGACACCCTGAACGACACCGTCCGCGAGCGGCCCCCGACGCGCCAGCTCGACGAGGCGGAGTGCTGGGAGCGGATCGCTGCGGCGCCCTACGGGCGCATCGCCGCGACGGCGGCGGGCGAGGTCGACATCTTCCCCGTGAACCACGCGGTCGGCGACGGCACGATCGTGTTCCGCACGGCGCCGGGCACCAAGCTGCTCGAGCTCACGATCCGGCATCGGGTCGCGTTCGAGGTCGACGGTGCGTCGGAGACCGAGGCGTTCAGCGTCGTCGTGAAGGGCGACGCCGAGGAGTTCGACCGGCAGGCCGAGGTGTTCGAAGCCGAGCGGCTCGGCGTGACGCCGTGGGCGCCCGAGGAGAAGGACCGCTGGGTGCGGATCATCCCGAGCGAGGTCACGGGGCGCGCGTTCGAGCGGTGAATCGCGCGGCGGCGAGCGGCTCGCCTAGTTGTGCGCAGGCGGCGCCTGCCGCCCGAGCTGGTACACGACCGCCTGCGTGCGGTGCTCGACCCCGAGCTTGCGCATGAGCCCCGACACGTAGTTCTTCACGGTCTTCTCGGCGAGCGAGAGCCGGTCGCCGATCTGCCGGTTCGTGAGCCCTTCGGCGACGAGTGCGAGCACTTGCCGTTCGCGCAGGTTGAGCGAGCCGAAGCGCGGATCGTCGTGCTCGTCGGGTTCGGTCGGCGGCCGCAGGCGCGACGCGACGGTCGGCGAGAGCAGCGAACGGCCGGTGGCCACGCTGCGCACGGCGTCGACGAGTCCGGTTCCGGCGATCGTCTTCAACACGTAGCCGGATGCCCCGGCGAGCACCGCTGCGGTCGCCGCGTCGTCATCGTCGTAGGCGGTGAGCATGAGGCAGCGGATGTCGGGGAAGCGCGAGCGGATGTCCCGGCACAGCGTGATGCCGTCGCCGTCGGGCAGCCGCACGTCGAGCACCGCGACATCGGGTTCGAGCGCCGCGATCCGCGCGAGCGCGCGCTCGGCATTGGGCGCCTCACCGACGACCTCGAGGTCATGCTCGCGGTCGAGGAGCTGCGCGACGCCGCGGCGCACGATCTCGTGGTCGTCGACGAGGAAGACGCGGGTCATCGGGTTGCCCCTTCGTGCGAGGCGGACTCGTCGAACGGTGCGAACCAGGTCGCCGTCGTGCGCCCGGGCTCTGAGTCGATCTCGAACCGGCCGCCCCGGGCCTCTGCGCGGTCGGCGACGTTCGCCAGCCCGCTCCGCGGCACAGCGGCGGGCACGCCGACCCCGTCGTCGTCGACGCGCACCCCGACGCCGCGATCGTCGGAGGTCACCGTGACCCGGATCGCGTTCGCCGACGCGTGCCTCACGGCGTTCGTCAGGAGTTCGCGTGCGGTCGCCGCGACGTCGTCGGCGAGCGATCCGTCGACAGTGAGGTCGACCGGCCCCTCGAACGCCACGGCGATCGGCCGAGGCATCCCGCCGCCGCAGTCGGCCGCGATATCGAGGACGCGATGCCGCAGCGATTCGCCGCTCGCACGTCGCGGCGTCATGGCGAAGATGATCGTGCGGATCTGCAGGATCGTCTCGTCGAGCGTTCCGACGGCCTGGCGGATGCGTGCGGCGAGCCGTTCGTCGTCGACGGACTCGGCGATCGTCTGCAACTCGAGCCCCGTGCCGAACAGCTGCTGGATGACGTGGTCGTGCAGGTCGCGCGCGATACGCGCGCGGTCTTCGACGAGGAGCGCGTGCTGACGCTGCTCGCGCGTCTCTTCGAGGAGACGCGCGTTGGCGATCACGAATCCGGCGGTCGCCGCGAGCGCCGTGACGAGCGACTCATCCTCTTCGGTGAAGTACCCGCGCCGCGCGTTCGAGAGGTAGAGGTTGCCGTAGACCTCGGATCGCACGCGGATCGGCACGCCGAGAAAGGCTTCCATGCGCGGGTGCCCCTCGGGGAAGCCGACCGACCGCGGATGCTCCGAGATGTGGCGCAAACGCACCGGATGCGGGTCGTCGATGAGCGCCCCGAGCACACCTCGGCCCTCGGGGAGATGGCCGATGGCCGAAACATCCGCCTCACTCATGCCCTCGTGGACGAACGATTCGAGTCCGTCGCCGTCGGCCGCGATCACCCCGAGCGCGCCGTACCGCGCGTCGACGAGCTCGACCGCCGCCCGCACGATGCGTTCGAGCACGACGGGAACCTCATCGAGTTCGACGACGGCATGCGTCGCCCGCAGGAGGGCCTGCAGCCGGCCCTCGTCGCGAATCGAGCGATCCGACATCGTGCCTCCGGGTGATGACAGCCGCAGAGTATCACCGCAGGATCGGGGCGGCGGCAGACCCGTGGGACCAACGTCCCGGTCGGATGCCTCGGCGCCGCGGATCGTGGGAATCACAGGCCGAGGGTCGTCCGAGGCCGACGACGTCGAGGTGGTCGAGATGCGAGTGCTCATCGGGATCGATGGCTCCATCGCGAGCCGTGCCGCCATCGCCTGGGGCATCGAACGGGCGCGCGAGGGCGGCGGCGACGTGACGCTCCTCTTCGTCGTCGACGACGAATGGGGGACGGTCGGCGCCTCCGGGCTCGCCGAACTCCGCAGCAGTGCCGCGACCCTCATCGAGCACGAGCTCGTCTCTGCGCGGGCGATCGCCGACGCCGTGCCGGTGCACGCCGAGGTCGCGGTCGGCGCGCCCATGCTGACCCTCGCGATCGAGGCGAAGGACTACGCGGTCGTCGTGATCGGCACGCACAAAGTGGGCGTCTTCAACGGCCTCGCCCTCGGATCGCGCGCCCTGCAACTCGCCGCACTGTCGCCCGTGCCCGTCGCCGTCGTGCCCGCGCAATCGGGCGGGCAGCGCACCGGGATCATCGTCGGGATCGGCGGCGAAGCCGGCGAAGACGTGGTCGTGCGGGCCGCCGCAGCCGAGTCGATCCGGACCGACGAGCCGCTCGTGCTCGTGCGGTCGTTCGCACACTCGGCGGCTGCGGGGGAGTGGCCGCTCGATCGGGCGACCCGGCTCGCCGAATCGCTCGTTTCGCCCGCGGGGGTGTCGCAGCAGCGGTCGGGCGCGGCCCCGGGCGAAGCGCTCGCGGTCATGTCGGGCGAGGCCGTGCTGACGGTCGTCGGCCGGCCGACCGCGGCGGGCGCCCACGGGTACCGGCCGCTCGGCCGGGCGAGCGCCGACCTGCTGATGAACCTCCGCGGACCCGCGCTCATCGTCCCGTTCCAGAACGGGCACGAGCGGGCCGGCGGCGAGGTCTGAGAACGAAAGGGAACGGACATGTTCGAGCGAATCGTGGTCGGCTTCGACGGGTCTCCCGACTCGGACGGCGCGCTCGATTGGGCGGCCGAACACGCGGGGAGCGCGCGTCTGCTGATCGTGCATATCGAGCGCGACCGGGAGAGCGGGAGCGAATACCTCAGTGCGACATCGGAACGCACCGGCCACCGGGTCGAGCTCATCGAGGCGGCCGAGCGGGTGCGCGCGGCGCATCCCTCGTTGCAGGTCGACACCGCGACCGAGATCGGACCCGTCGTCGACGTGCTCCGCTCATACCTCGGGCGCGGCACCCTCGTCGTGGTCGGACGTGACGGCGAGCGGTCTGGCCGTTGGTCGGCGGGCGTTCGGCTCGCCGGCTCGCACACGGGCGGCGCGGTCGCGGTCGTGCCGACGGGCGCCGGCGCAGGGGCCGGCGCGACGCGAACGACGGCCGGCGCCGGTCTCGGCGTCGTCGCGGGCGTCGACGGGTCGCTGCCGGGCGAAGAGGTCGTGAGCGTCGCCGCCGATCTCGCCGAGGCGAAGGGCGAGACGCTCACCCTCGTGCACGCGTGGCTGGCGCCCTCGATGTGGGAGGCCGAGCTCGAAAGCTACGAGGGCGAGTTCGCCGAGTACGAGCAGATGCACCGCGACACGCTCGCCGCGGTCGTCGAGGGTGCCGAGGAGTACGAGGTGACCCCGCAGGCGAAGCTCGTGCACGGGCGGCCGGCGGACGTGCTGCTCGATGCCGCCGAGCAGGCGTCGGCCGTCGTCGTCGGCAGTCACAGCGGGTCCGCGGTCGCCCGGTTCTTGCTCGGATCGGTCAGCCACGAGCTCTTGCTCCGGGCGAAGGTCCCGGTGCTCGTGGTGCTGCCCGACTAGGCAGACCCGACAGAGGGAGTTGAGCGAGATGGAATCACGCAACTGGGTCAGAATCGCCCTGTTGGTGGTGCAGGCGTTCGTCGCCGTCACGGCCGCAGCCGGCGGCGTCGGACTCATGATCGGTGCGCTCGTGCCCGAGACGGCGAGCGTGTTGAATCCGGCTCCCGAGTACCTCGAGGGCTCTCCGTTCGCGAGCTACCTCGTGCCGGGGATCATTCTCGCGCTCGGGCTCGGCGGCGTGCACGTCGCCGCGTTCGTCGCGCTCCTCCGACGCGTCCCGGCGGCCCTCTTCATCGCCGCGGCGACGGGATACGTGACCCTCATTTGGATCTTCGTGCAGATGATCATCATCCCGTTCAGCTTCTTGCAGGCGATGTATTTCGCCGCGGGATGCCTCGAGCTCGGGTTCGTGCTGCTGCTGCTCGGCCTCCTGCCGTGGCGGAAGCCGGGCGGTCAGCAGTTCGAGCGCGCTACCGCGGAAGGCGTCAGCCGACCGCGCGGGTCACGAGTTCTCTGACCCGCGCCTCGACTTCGGGGGTCCAAGCGAGCACGGCGTATCCGACGGGCCAGAGGTCGCCGTCGTCGAGGTTCGCGCGGTCTTCGAACGCGATCGTCGCGTAGCGGGTCTTGAACTTCGACGCCTGCTGCATGAAGACGACCATCTTGCCCTCGGTGTTCGCGAACCCCGGGAACCCGTAGTACGTCTTGGGAAGCAGGCCGGGCGCGACATCCGACACCGCTTTGTAGAAGCCCTCGGCGATCGACTTGTCGCTGCCCTCGAGGCCTGCGATGGCGTCGAGCACCTGCTTCTCGCCGGCGGCGCGGCTCTTGCCCGCCTTCTCCTGGTCGCGCAGTTCCTTCGCGCGCTGCTTGACGGCGGCGCGCTCTTCGGCGCTCAGTCCCTCTGATGTGCCGGTGCCGGCCATGATGTTCCCCTTTCGAGAGTTTCCGGAGTTCGGAAGCCTGACGTCAGGCTATTCGGATGCCTCGGCCGGGCGCTTCTCGATTCCTGCTCGATCGGGTGAGCGCGCATCGCCGACGACGCGGAGCAGCAACTGCTCGACGAGTTCGACGAGGTCGGCGTCGGAAAGTTCGGGGAAGCGGCGGAGCACAGGCCCGAGGTCGAGCGCGAGCCAGAACGCGGCACGTTGAGCGGGAGCGGGAGCGTCGCCGAAGAGCAGTTGCAGCGCGCGTTCGGCGAGAGCGTCGAGCATCGCGGATGCCTCGGGGTCGCGCTGCAGGCTCGGATCGCCGAGGTTCAGCGGGCCCTCGCCTCGGTATGCGGAGACGGTGGCGCGCGCATAGCCGGCGGCCAGGCGTGCGGGGCGAAGGGACGGCTCGACCGTCTCGAGCTCGTCGAGAAGTTCGCGCAGTGGTGTGGTCAGTGCGGTGAGCAGTTCGCGGAGGATCGCGCCCTTGGTCTTGAAGTAGTAGTACACGTTCGCCTTGCGCACGCCCATGGCGTCGGCGATCTCCTGGAGGGAGGTCGCGTCGTACCCCCGCTCGGCGAAGAGCCGCCGGGCGGTCGATAGCACCGTCGCCCGGGTCTGCTCGGCCTGCGAGGCACGTGTGGTCGTCACGCGCGCTATGCTATCTCATTAGCCGCATGGCTAATGAATGGAGAAGCACATGTCCGACCTCGTCCTCGTCACCGGGGGAACCGGTTACATCGCCGGATGGTGCATCGCGACCCTTCTCGACCGCGGATACCGCGTGCGCACGACCGTGCGCACGCTCGAGAAGCGAGACGCCGTGCGGGCTGCGGTGGCCCGCGCCGGGACATCCGTCGACGTCCTCGACGACCGCCTCGAATTCGTCATCGCCGACCTCCTCCACGACCACGGCTGGAGCGATGCGCTCGACGGATGCAGCGGCGTGCTGCACGTGGCATCCCCCCTCACTGCCACACGCGACGAAGACGCCGTGATCCGACCGGCCGTCGACGGCACCCTCCGAGTGCTCCGCGCCGCACGCGATGCCGGCGTGCGCCGAGTCGTCGCGACCTCGAGCTGCGGCGCCGTCTACTACGGTCACCCCGAACGTGCGGAACCCTTCGACGAGACCGACTGGACGGTCGTCGGAGGCGGTCCGATGAGCGCATACGTGAAGTCGAAGGCGCTCGCCGAACGCGAGGCGTGGGACTTCGTCGACCGAGAAGGCGGGGGCCTCGAGCTCGCCGTCGTCAACCCGGCCGGCGTCTTCGGTCCCGCACTCAGCGCCGACGCGACGTCGTCGCTCGGTCTCGTGAAGCGCTTGCTCGATGGCATGCCCGGCATCCCGAACCTCTGGATGGGCATCGTCGACGTGCGCGATGTCGCCGACCTGCACGTCCGCACCCTCGAAGCGCCCGATGCCGCCGGAGAGCGCTTCATCGCCTGGGGCGACGGACCCGTGTCGATGTCGGAGATCGCGGAGGTGCTTCGAAGTCGCCTCGGCGGCGCCGCCGCAAAGGTGCCGACCCGGACACTTCCTGATTGGCTCGTGCGAATGGTCGGCCGGTTCTCGCCCGAGGTCGGCGACCTCGTGCCCCTCCTCGGTCAGCGCCGCACCGCGACGAGTGCGAAGGCGCAGCGCGAGCTCGGATGGCATCCGCGCCCGTGGCAGGACACGATCGTCGACTCGGCGACGAGTCTCGTCGAGTTCGGTCTCGTCGGTCCACGGGATGTCCCGTGATGGAGCGCTCCGACCGGCGACGGGTTTCCGAAGGCGACGCCGATCTGGCATGCTGACATCAGCACTCCGGTGCTGGCGGTGGGGCTCGCCGTACCCAAACCTCGACAGCGCTCGGAAGACCGCGATCGACAACAGTCCCTATCTCGTGAATTCGTCATGCCCGAGATAGGAGAAGCGTGCCCGAAACCCCGCCCACCATCGTCGTCGGCATCGCGCCGCACCAACCCGATGCCGTCGTGCAGCATGCGGCCGCGCTCGCCGCTCGACTCGGCGCCAATCTCGTGTGTGCGAGCGTCGACCTCACGCGGTACACGGTCGAGGAATACACCGACGGCTCGACGCGGTCGATCCCCATCGACCCCGACCAGGCCGACGCGGGCGAGGCTTCCTTCGATCCGGCGCTCGAAGCGCACCTCGGCCACCTGCTGAAAGCGACGGATGTCTCTTGGGAGACGCGTGCGCTCGCCGGCGACCCTGCGCGCGCGCTCGCCCAACTCGCCGACACCGTCGACGCGATGCTCATCGTCGTCGGCACGCGCGAGCCCGGGTTGCGCGGCACATTGCACGAGTTCTTCGGCGGGTCGGTCGCCGCGCACCTGGCGCATCGGCAGCATCGGCCGATCCTCATCGTGCCGCTCGCGCCCGTCGGGTTCGAGGCCGCACTGCCCTGGGAAACCGAGTCGTGAGCGGGCCGATCTCGAGCCGCCCGGCCACGAGCCGCCCGGCCCATCTCCAGTGGCGGCTCCTCGGCCTCGTCGCGCTCGGCGGCGTCATCGGCGCGGGCGTGCGCGAAGCGCTCACCCTCGTGATTCCGCACCTCGGCGTGTTCCCGATCGCGGTGTTCGGCATCAACGTCACGGGCGCCTTCATCCTCGGTGCACTGCTCGAAGCACTCGCGCAGCGCGGCCCCGACGAGGGGCGCCGGCGGGCCGTGCGGCTGTTCGTCGGCACGGGCGTGCTCGGCGGATACACGACGTACAGCACGCTCGCCGTCGACACCGCGCAGCTCCTCCGCGCCGACGACTGGCTGTGGGCCGCCGTGTACGCCCTCGGGACGGTGATCGTCGGGGCCGCGGCGAGCATCGCCGGCATCCTGCTCGTCGCGCGGAGCGCGGGACGGGCGCCGGAGCGGGCCGCAGCCGGCGCACACGCCGGGCCCGAGACATCCGCCCTCGACGACGGGGAGGCCGCATGAGCGACATCCTGCCCCTCGTCATCGCGCCCCTCGCGGGCGGAGTCGGCGCGGCCTTGCGGTTCTTCGTCGACGGCGTCGTGAAGTCGCGATCGCGGATCGCGTTCCCGCTCGGAACGGCGATCATCAACCTCACGGGCTCGTTCGCGCTCGGCCTGCTCGTCGGCTTCGCGAGCGGGCGGGATGCCGCAGGGCTCGTCACGATCGTCGGCGTCGGGCTGCTCGGCGGCTACACGACCTTCAGCACGGCGAGCGTCGAGACCGTGCGCCTCGCGCAAGAGGGACGGTGGCGCGCGGCGCTGTTCAACGGGTTCGGCGTGCTCGTGGCGTGCGTCGCAGCCGCCTTCGGCGGGATCGCGCTCGGACTGTTCCTCTAAGCCCCGTGGGGTCGGCCGAAGCCGAGATCGGTCGGCCCCACGGTTCACCCGACTCGCGCTCCCGGCCGCGGTCAGCCGCGCGCGGCCTGGCCGAGGATGAGGCGGGCGATGTCGCGGTAGAGGTCGTCGGAGCCGCGGCCGGTCGAGAAGTACTCGCCGATGGCCCGCGTCATGACCGGGAAGCGCCGCTGGAGTTCGCCGAGGTCGGGGGGCTGCTGCGCGGGGTCGACGGGCGCCTGCTCTTCGAGGACGTAGCCGACCGTGAAGCGCTCGCCGGCGAGCACGGTCAGTCGCGCGCGCTGGAGTTCGACGCCGTGGGCGACGAGTGTCGACATCGCAGCTTCCGAGAAGTCGGCGCGGCGTAACGCGAGCCGCGCGCCCGAGACGACCCGCGCGCCGTCGCGGTGGCGGAGCAGGGCCGCGCGCAGCGCGGAGAGAGCGGCCAGGAGCCATCCGGCCCAGCCGTCGGCGGACGCCGCCTGGGGGAGCGCGCCGATCGCCTCGTCCATGATCGCGTCGGCGAGGGCGTCGAGCAGTTCGGCCTTGCTCTTGACGTGCCAGTAGAGCGTTGGCGCGCGCACGCCCAGGCGGCTGGCGAGGGTGCGGAGGCTGAGGGCGTCGAGGCCCTCGTCGTCGAGCAGGCGGAGCGCTTCGTCGACGATCTGCTGCCGATCCAACGCCACGGTCGCTCCTCACGTGTGCACTCGAACACTGTTCGATGTATGGTATCTCTCTAACACCGTTAGAGAAGGAGTCGACATGAAGGCCGCAGTCGTCGATCGCGTGGGCGGTATCCCGCGCTACCAGGACTTTCGCGACCCCGAAGTCGGGGAAGGCGAGGTCCTCGTGACCGTCGAGGCGGTCGCCGTCGAGAACGTCGACAAGGCGATCGTCGCCGGCACCCACTACACGTCGGGGCCGTTCCAGGCCGCGCTCCCCGCCATCCCGTGCTTCGACGGCATCGGCCGGCTGCCTGACGGAACGCTCGTCGGCTTCGGCGGCGTCACCCCGCCGTATGGAACGCTCGCCCAGTACGCCGCCGTGCCCGCGACGCACGCGGCGCCGATCCCCGAGGGCATCGAACCGCCCGTCGCCGCGGCCTTGTCGTCGGCGATCAGCGCCATGTGCATGCGTACCGCCGGCGGGCTCGTCGAGGGCGAGACCGTGCTGATCCAAGGGGCGACGGGCGTCGCCGGACGCCTCGCCGTCAAGGTCGCCCGACTCCTCGGCGCCGGACGCATCGTCGCCACCGGGCGCGACGACGATGCCCTCCGCGAGCTGACCGACCTCGGCGTCGACGCCGTCATCAACACGGCGGTCGACGATGCCGACCTCATCGAGGCCTACCGCGAGCACGCCGGCGACGGCTACGACGTGGTCGTCGATTACCTCTGGGGCAGACCGACCGAACTGCTCGTCCGCGCGCTCACGCCCGAGAGCTTCGCGATGCCCAAGCCCACCCGGCTCGTGCAGATCGGCGAATCCGCGGGCGCTTCGCTCCAGCTCTCGGCGGACGCGCTCCGCACCTCGGGCCTCGAGATCTTCGGCGCCTCCCGCAACCTCGCGACGGGCATGGCCGCCGCCTACCAGCAGATCGTCGACTGGGTGCGGAGCGGTGAGCTCGTGATCGACGTCGTCACCATGCCCCTGAGCCGGATCGAGGAGGCCTGGACGCGCACCGACCTGCGCGGGAAGCGGCTCGTCATCGTGCCCGACTGAGCGAGGTCGGATCGAGGAGAGAGGCCTCGGCGGGCGGCGCGGTTGAATGGAATCGGAGCGCTCGTCGCCTGCGCGGCGGTCGCCCCGGTCGGGATCGCGCTCGGCCGAACGATCGGAGGGGAGACGGGAAATGCGCATTGCGGTGATCGGCGGATCCGGCCGCATCGGAGCGCGACTCGTGCAAATCGCCCGAGCGGCCGGCCACGACGCGACCGCGGTGTCACGGCGCACCGGAGTCGACATCGTCACCGGTGCGGGGGTCGACTCCGCGCTCGCCGGAGCCGACGCGGTCGTGGACGTCTCACGATCGCCCTCGATGGTTCCCGCGGACGCGCTCGCCTTCTTCACGGCCGGCACCCGCACATTGCTCGCGGTCGGTGCGGCGGCCGGCGTCGCCCACCATGTCACGCTCTCGGTCGTCGCTGCGAGACGGATGCCAGGCGCGGGGTTCCTGCAGGCGAAGGTCGCTCAAGAGGAGCTCGTGCGGGCGTCGGGACGGCCGTTCACGATCGTCGCCGCGACCCAGTTCTACGAGTTCGCGCCCGGTATCGCCGCCTCGGCCACTCGGGGTGACGAGGTGCGACTGCCCGACGTGCCCGACCAGCCGATCGCCGCCGACGATGTCGCCGCCGAACTGCTCCGAGCGCTCGAGGCCGGGCCGCTCGATGGCACGATCGAAGTCGGCGGACCGGAGGTCCTTCGCCTGCCCGACTTCGTCGGACGTGCGCTCGAGGTCGCGGGCGATTCCCGTCGGATCGTCGTGGACCCCGGCGCCCGCTACTTCGGGGCGTTGCTGACGGGGAACGAACTCCTCCCAGGGCCGGCGGCACGGCACGGTGCGATCCGATTCGCCGAGTGGCTCGCGGCGCACTGACGGAGCGCCGCCCGGGGGTCGACGCTCCGTCAGTGATCAGCGGGCCGCTGCCCTGCACCGATCACACGGGATGCGAGGCGGTCTCGCGTTCGAGCCAGTCGCGGTAGGTGAGGGTCGAAAGCCGGGCATCGGGTCCGGGCAGCAGGTCGCCGTCGCGCAGCCGACTGCCGAAGTAGCGGGCGAGCGGGTCGACCTCGACGGGGCGCACGTGGTCGCCGCGGCCGAACCAGCGCTGCACGAAGTCCGCGAGCGGCGCCCGCTCGGGGCCGGCGACCTCGACGGTGCCCCCGGTCGGCGAGCCGAGCGCCGCCTCGACGACGGCCGCCGCCGTGTCGTCGCCCGCGATGGGCTGCATGAGCGTCTGCACGACCTTCGTGTGCTGCCCATCGAGCGCCGCATCGGCGATGCGGGGGATGAACTCGAAGAACTGCGTCGAGTGCACGATGCTGAACGCCCGGCCCGACCGGCGAATGAGCTGCTCCTGCAGTTGCTTGCCGCGGAAGTATCCGCCCCCGCCCGCCGCGAGCCGATCGGTGCCGACGATCGACAGCGCGACGTGGTGTCGCACACCCGCGGCGGCGCCGTAGGTCAAGAGGTTGAGCGTCTCGGTGTCGAAGTAGTCGAGCGAGCCGGCTTCGTCGAGATAGTCGGAGTTCGAGACATCCACCAGGACGGATGCCCCGTCGAGCGCCTCTGCGAGCCCCGTGCCGGTGTAGGCGTTGACGCCCGTCGCCCGCGACGCGGCGACGACCTCGTGCGGGGTCGCCCGCAACTGCTCGACGACCTTCGAGCCGATGAGGCCCGTGCCGCCGACGACCACGATGCGCATGATCGGCTACTTCGCCGGAGCCGCAGCCGCAGCCGCAGCCGGAGCCGGAGCCGGAGCCGGAGCAGCAGCCGGCGGCGTCGCGGCCGGGCTCGCGAGCCACTCGTCGAACGTGAGCGCCGAAAGCCGCGCGCCAGCACCGGGGCTCAGCTCGTCGCCTGTCAGCACCGTGCCGAAGTACGGCGCGTCGGCGTCGGAGACGACCGGGCGTGCGTCGCCGCGCGCGGCGAGGATGCGGCGCACGAACTCGTCCATGGGGATGCGCTCGGGGCCGCCGATCTCGACGATCCCGCCGACGGCGGGCTCTTCGGCGACGCGTGCGGCGGCCGCCGAGACCTCGGCGGCGGCGATCGGCTGCATGATGCCGGTCGACACACGGGCTGTGCCGTCGACGGTCGCCTCGTCGGCGATGCGCGCCGCGAACTCGAAGAACTGGGTGGCGCGCACGATCGTGTACGGCACGCCGCCGTCTTCGATGAGCCGCTCCTGGGCGACCTTCGCACGCAGGTATCCGCTGTCGGGCAGGCGGTCGGTGCCGACGATCGAGAGTGCGACGTGGTGCGCGACGCCGGCCTCCCGCTCGGCGGCGAGCAGGTTCGAGGTCGAGGTCGTGAAGAAGGCCAGCACATCGTCGTCGGCGAACGACGGCGAGTTCGAGACATCCACGACGACGTCGGCGCCCGCGAGCGCCTCGGCGATCCCTTCGCCCGTGATCGTGTTGACGCCCGAGTTCGGCGACGCCGCGACCGCCTCGTGGCCGTGCTCGACGAGGTGCGCGACGACGCCCGACCCGATGAGGCCCGTGCCTCCGATGACGACGATCTTCATGATGTGCCTTCCGTCTGCGGGCGCGGCCCGTCCGCGTCCTGCAAGCTCAGACCGAGGGGCCGGGCGTTCTGTGACGGTTCCAGCGT
Organism: Agromyces protaetiae; assembly: GCF_004135405.1. NCBI lineage: Bacteria > Bacillati > Actinomycetota > Actinomycetes > Micrococcales > Microbacteriaceae > Agromyces > Agromyces protaetiae. The sequence goes on along the minus strand of NZ_CP035491.1, from coordinate 775,299 downwards.
GCGAGTTTGTCGGGTGCGGTCTGCACCCACATCGCGGTGATCGATCCCGCCTGGTCGACGTCGAGGCCGACGACGGCGACCGCTTCGCGATCGGGTCGGCGCAAGACGAGTGCGGGCGCACCGTTCGCCTCGGCGGTGTCGAGCGAGGCATCCGGATGTCTCGAAAGCAGCGCCGCGAAGACGTGCGCCGTCTGCGCGCGCCCCGCGGCGACGCCGCCCGCGGCGTCGCCCGAGTCGACGACCATGCGCACCGACGCGCTCACGAGTGCCGCGTACGCGACGTCGTCGGCGGCGCGGAGCGCGGCGAGCAGACGCGACGCGACGCCCTCACGCGACACGGGTCGCCACGGCGCTGAGCTTTGCGGGGTTCATCATCCAGAGCACCTGGTCGATTCCCTGATCGGAGGCGACGACGGTGAGCACCGCGAAGGTCTCGCCTCCTTTCGAGAGCAGCACCGCCGGTTGCCCGTTCGCCTCGGTCGACGTCGTCGCGACACCGTCCCAGAAGTGCGTGTGGAACGCCCGCACGAACTTCGCGACCGTCTCGCGCCCTCGCACGGGGAACTTCGACGCGCGCACCGCGCCGCCGCCGTCGGAGTACGACACGACATCGTCGGCGAGCACGCGCTCGAGGTCGGCGAGGTCGCCCGTCTTCGCGGCCCGCACGAACGCGTCGAGCAGGCGCCGATGCTCGGCGGGCGACGCCGGGCACCGCCGCTCGCCCGCGACGTGCTTTCGGGCACGACTCACGAGCTGCCTCACCGATGCCTCGGTGTGCTGCACGATCTCGGCGATCTGCCCGTACGAGTACGCGAACGCCTCGCGCAGCACGTAGGCGGCGCGTTCGAGCGGCGTGAGCCGTTCGAGCACGACGAGCACCGCGAACCCGAGCGCTTCCGCCCGTTCGGCGCCGAGCAGCGGGTCGGCGCTCGTGTCGACGGGCTCGGGCAGCCACGGCCCGATGTACGTCTCGCGGCGGGACTTCGCCGACTGCAGCACGTTGATCGACAGTCGGGTCGCCGTCGTCGCGAGGAACGCGGCTGGGTCGAGCACGACCGTCCGATCGGTGCCCTGCCATCGCACCCACGTCTCCTGCACGATGTCCTCGGCGTCGGCCGCGGTCCCGAGCATGCGGTACGCGATGCCGAACAGTCGCGGTCGCACGGCGCCGAAGACGGCGACGGCGTCGTCGAGGTTCGCGTGCTGGTTCGCGTGCATGGGCGGTTCCCGTCGGTCGGCGTGCGGGCGCGGCATCCGCCCTGTCAACTGAGACCGGACGCCGCGCCCGAATGTGACACCGTCGACTCGCTTGGCAACTGATGCCAAAAGCGCATCAGTTGTCAAGCGTCCGAGTGGTCAAGCCGCCGCGCTCGCCGGAGCGACCGCGCGCACGGCGTCGGCGACGATCGCCGCGACGGCCTCGGGCTGCGAGACGCTCAGCGCGTGCGAGGCGCCCGGGAGCTCCTGTGCGACCTTCGCGCCGGCGCGCTCCGCGCCCTTGGCCGTGACGGCGGCGGGGATGTTGCGGTCCTCGGCACCCCAGATGTGCCACGACGGGCGGCCCTTCCAGCCCGGGTTCTGCGCCTGCACGGCGTCTCGCAGCGCCTGCTCGGTCACGGGCCGCTGGGTCGCCCCCATGAGGCCCGCGACGTTCACGGGCACGTCGGCGCAGAACTGGGCGCGGAACACATCGCGGCGGATCGTGAACTCGACCCCGCCGGTCGAGACCGGGTGCGGCACGATCGCGTCACCGAGCGTGGAGCCCGGCTCGCTCGCCGAGAGCGCGAACGCGCTGTCGCCCGTGTCGGGCGTGAACGCGGCCACGTAGACGAGCGCGGCGACCTGGTCGTTGTCGGCGGATGCCTCGGTGATGACCATGCCGCCGTACGAGTGGCCGACGAGCACGACCGGCCCGTCGACCGAGGCGATGACGTCGCGCACGTACGCGGCGTCGATCGCGAGGCTGCGGAGCGGGTTGGCGGCGGCGACCGAGCGGATGCCCTCGGCGTAGAGGCGCTCGATGACGCCGTTCCAGCTCGCGGATTCGGCGAAGGCGCCGTGCACGAACACGACGGTCGGCTGCTGTTCTGACATTTGGGGGTCCCCTTTCCGGCGACGCCCGCCGAGTGCGGGCGTGCTCACCAACTCCGACCGCGGTTCACCCGGCGGCGTGACGGGGTCGGGGACGATTCCGCGCCGGAATGCCGGAAACGAGACGGGTGTCCCTGAGGGTGTCACGGCGGCGGGTCGAACGTGGTCGAATGCGGTGGGACGCCCTGCCGACGGGCGTTCGGCAGCCAGCGGGGCGAAGGGGGCGGGCCATGTTCGGGACACCGAGGCACCGGTCGCACGGACACGATCACCGGGGCGATGACGCGCGCGCGGACGGCGGCGAAGCCGTCGACATCGGGAGCACGGATGCCGCGTCGGACGACTTCGAGACGGGGGAATTCGAGCTGTTCCTCGACGGGGACTCGCGCGACGAGTGACGCCGCTCAGGCGACGTGCTCGCCGGGCCCCTCGCCGCCGGCGCGCTCGGCGGCCCTGATGATGCCGCGGAGCACGTCGAGCGAACGCTCGGCGCCCTCGCCCGAGAACCCGAAGAGCTCGCTGATCGCGGGATAGACGTGTGCGGCTCGGGCCTTGAGGGCTTCGCCCTCGGCGGTGAGCGAGATGAGCACCGTACGTTCATCGGCGACGCTACGCGTGCGGCGCACGAGCCCGCGCGCTTCGAGACGCTTCAAGAGCGGGGTCATCGTGCCGTAGTCGGACTGGATGCGGGCGATGAGCGCGCCGACGCTCTGGTCGCCGTGCGCCCAGAGGTTCGCGAGCACGAGGTACTGCGGGTACGTGAGGCCGAGCGGTTCGAGCAGCGGTCGATAGGCCGCGGTGACGGCGCGCGCGGCCGAGTAGAGGTTCCAGCAGACCATGTCGTCGAGCTGGACCGGGTCGGATGCTTCGGATGCTTCGGCGCGCTCCATGCGGAGCATCCTATCAACATCTCGTGAACTATTGACTCGTACACGAGGTAATGCGAACCTTGGGATGACCCGTTCCCCACGTCTCCACACGGAGGTACGTCATGCGGACCCATCAGAAGCCCCCGGCCGACTGGCCGCACCCCAGGCAGCCCCTTCGCGCGTGGCGCGGGCACGAGGCATCCGAGACATCCGTCGCTCGTGAACCGGGCGGCGACCGCCTCGCCGACGCCCTCGCAACCTTCGACGCCGTGCGCCCGCGCCTCTTCGGCATCGCCTACCGGATGCTCGGGAGCGTCGCCGACGCCGAAGACCTCGTGCAAGACGTCTGGATCCGCTGGCAGAACTGCGATCGCGACGAGGTGCGAGAGCCGGCCGCGTTCCTCGCGACGACCGCCACGCGCCTCGCGATCAACGCGCTCACCTCGGCCCGCGCGAGGCGCGAGACCTACATCGGGCCGTGGTTGCCCGAACCCGTCGACACGGGCGCGAACCCCGAGCTCGCGGCCGAGCACGACGAGGCGATCGAGCTCGCGGTGCTGTTCCTCATGGAGAAGCTCACCCCCATGGAGCGCGCCGCCTACGTGCTGCGCGAAGCGTTCGGCTACCCCTACGACCGCATCGCCGAGATCATCGACGCGAGCGAGCAGAACGCGCGGCAGCTCGTGAGCCGAGCCCGCAAGCACCTCGCCGACGAACGACGTGCCCCCGTCGAAGCATCCGGACAGCGTGCCTTCCTCGAAGCCTTCCTCGTCGCCGCGCAATCGGGAGACCTCGCGACCCTCGAAACCCTCCTCGCCGACAACATCGTGAGCTACTCCGACGGCGGCGGCATCGCCCAGGCGGCGCGCATCGCGCTCGTCGGCCGCGACCGCGTCGTGAAGTTCGTCCTCGCGGTCTCGGAGTGGTTCTGGGAGGGCATCGACGTCCGCTGGGTCGAAGCCAACGACCGGTCGGCGCTGCTCCTCTCGGCGTTCGGCGAGCCGTTCGCGCTCTTCACGGTCTCGGCGAGCGAGGACGGCATCGACCGGCTCTTCTGGATGATGAACCCCGTGAAGCTCGGGGCGGTGCTGCCGGTCGACGCGTGACGGGGTGATGAGGGATCGTCACATCGGTCGGGCCCGAGCGGTCGAAGCTCGCGAGGCGTCCGACCGGATGCCTCGATCCGCACCGAAAGGCACGACCATGACCGACCACCTCCTCGAACCCGAAGCCCAGGCGATCGCCGACGCGACGGCCAACCCGCCCTACCTCTACCAGCTCGGCCCCGAGGGCGCCAGAAAGGTGCTCGACGACCTGCAGGCCCAGCCCGTCGACAAGCCCGACGTCGACGACGAGTGGATCACCGTCCCCGCCGAGGTCGGCGACGTGCGTGTGCGCATCGTCAAGCCCGTCGGCGCCGAAGGCCCGCTCCCCGTCGTGCTCTACGTGCACGGCGGCGGCTGGGTGCTCGGCAACGCCGGCACCCACGACCGGCTCGTGCGCGAGCTCGCCGTCGGCGCCGACGCGGCCGTTGTGTTCGTCGAGTACGACCGCTCGCCCGAGGCGCGCTACCCGGTCGCGATCGAACAGGCGTACGCGACGGCGCAGTGGATCACCGAGCACGGGGCATCCAAGGGCCTCGACGCGTCGCGACTCGCGATCGCGGGCGACTCCGTCGGCGGCGACATGGCGACGGTCGTCGCGCTGCTCTCGCTCGAACGCGGCGACGTGCACTTCGTGCACCAGTCGCTCTACTACCCCGTGACCGACGCCGGGCAGGACACCGACAGCTACCGCGAGTTCGCCGACGGCCCGTTCCTCACGGCGGCCAACATGGCGTGGTTCTGGGACAGCTACCTGCCCGACCTCGAGCAGCGTGCGCACTACACCGCCTCGCCATTGCGTGCGACGCGCGAGCAGCTCGCCGGCCTGCCCGAGACCTACCTCATCGTCGACGAGAACGACGTGCTGCGCGACGAGGGCGAGGCGTACGGCAGGCGGCTGCTCGACGCGGGCGTGCGCACGACGAGCATCCGGTACAACGGCATCATCCACGACTTCCTGATGCTGAACCCGTTGCGGCCGACGGCCGCGGTTACGGCGGCGCTCGAGCAGGCCGTGCACGTGCTGCGGAAGGCGTTCGGCACCGCCTGACCGCCGGTGCACGAAGAGCGGGAGCCGCCGCCGGCGGCTCCCGCTCTCTCGTGGCTCGCGGGGTGTCTCACACCGGTGTCCGGCCTCCGGCCGCGAAGTCCCACACCCAGTCGGGGTAGGGCGTTGCCGTACGGCTCACGGCCTCGAGCTCGTCGAGATCCGCGGTCGTGAGCTCGAGCTCGACGGCGGCGACGCTGTCGGCGAGTTGCTCGGGCCGACGCGCCCCGACGAGCACGCTCGTGACCGCGGGGCGGCCGAGCACCCACGCGAGCGCGACCTGCGCGGGGCTCGCGTCGTGGCGCGACGCGACGGATTCGACCGCGTCGACGATGTCCCACGCGCGCGCAGGATCCACGGGAGGGAAGTCGGGATAGCCCGCGGTCGCTCGCCGCGATCCCGGGTCGCTCGCGCCCGAGCGCGAGTACTTGCCCGTCAGGATGCCGCCCGCGAGCGGCGCCCACGCGAAGAGCGACACGCCCTGGTCCGCCGCGAGCGGCGCGATCTCGCGCTCGACGTCGCGGCCGAGGAGGGAGTAGTACGCCTGGTCCGAGACGAACCGGGCGGCGCCGAGCCGCTCCGAGACGCCGAGCGCCTTCATGAGCTGCCAAGCGGCGACGTTCGACGCTCCGACGTAGCGCACCTTGCCCTGCCGCACGAGGTCGTCGAGCGCGGCGAGCGTCTCGTCGATCGGCGTCTCGGCGTCGAAGCTGTGGAGTTGGTACAGGTCGATGCGGTCGGTGCCGAGCCGGCTGAGGCTCGCCTCGACCGCGCGCATGACGTGCAGGCGCGACGCGCCCACGTCGTTCGGGCCGAGGCCCGTGCGGGCGCTGAACTTCGTCGCGAGCACGACGTCATCGCGGCGCGAGCCGAGGGCGCGACCGAGGAAGGTCTCGGACTCGCCGCCCGTGTAGACGTCGGCCGTGTCGAACAGGGTGACGCCGAGGTCGAGCGCGGTGCCGACGACCCGGTCGGTCGCAGTCTGGTCGAGGCCGCCGAGGGCGTCGCCGAGCGGCGTGCCGGCGCCGCCGAAGGTCATCGTGCCGAGACCGATCGTCGAGACGTAGACGCCCGTGCGTCCGAGCATGCGGTACTTCATGTGGTGCCTTTCGTGGTGGTTCGGGGGTATTCGTGCGTGGTCACGCGGCGATCGTCGTGGCGTCGGCGCCCGCGAGCGATGCGGCCTTCCGCACCGCCTCGACGAACGCTTCGGGTGCTTCGCGGGGGAGATTGTGCCCCGCGTGCGGAACCCGCCGGTGCACGTGCGGGCCGGTGAAGTGCACGGCGACATCCGCGGCGTCGCGCGCGGGGAAGTTGCCGTCGGCTTCGCCGTCGAGCGTGACCGTGGGCACGGTGATCGGCGGCAGCTTCGCGAGCGCGGCTTCGTGCCGCAGGTAGTCGGGGGCGCCGTCGACGTGGTTCAGCCGGTGCCGGTACGAGTGGATGACGACGTCGACGAAGTCGGGGTTCGCAAACGCCTCGGCGGCACGGTCGAGTTCGGCGTCGCCGAACCGCCACTCGGGCGAGTTCCGCCGCCAGATCACCTCGGCGATTCCGCGCGGGTCGGCCACCAGGCCGGCTCGCCCGCGTTCGGTCAGGAAGTAGAAGAAGTACCAGAAGCCGGCCTCGAGGTCGGGGGAGAGCGGAGCCATCGACGACCGGATGTCCTGCACGAGGTAGCCGTTGACCAAGACGAGCGCGCTCACGCGCTCGGGGTGCAGGGCCGCGGCGACGCACGCTGCCCGGCCGCCCCAGTCGTAGCCGGCGAGCGTCGCCCGGTCGATGCCGAGGGCGTCGAGCAGGTCGACGACGTCTTGCCCGAGCGCCGCCTGTTGGCCGGTGCGGGGCACCGTGCGGTCGACGAACCGCGTTCCGCCGTGGCCTCGCAGGTGGGGCACGACCACGCGGAATCCGGCGTCGCCGAGAAGCGGCGCCACCTCCACGTACGAGTGGATGTCGTACGGGAAGCCGTGCAGCAGCACGACAGTCGGCCCGGCGGCGGGTCCGGTCTCGAAGTACTCGACGTCGAGCACGCCGGCTCGGATGCGTCGGAGCGGCGCGAGCCGCTCGAGTCGGTCGTTCATGTCGTCGCTCCCGTGTTCTCGCAGGCGGTCGATTCCGTCACGGGCGGCGCCCGCGCAAGCTAGGACACGGCGGATGTCTCGGTTGTGACAGCGTCCGGTGTCTCGGCTCTCCCGCGGTCGCGCGTCTGCGTCCACCGCACGTACACGAGGTCGCGTTCACGGACGATCGGTGCGCACGAAGTCGCGGACGAGCCGCTTCGGGCCGCCGACGACGGCCTGTGCGGCGGCGGCGGCCGCGACCCCGAGGACGAGGGCGACGACGTATCGGATCCAGTCGGAGCCGGGATCGACGAGGAGGCCCCCGGCGTTGAACGACGCATGCACGACGGCGGCGAGCAGGATGCTCCGCCCGAGGAGGTCGCCGACTCCGATGAGGAGCCGCAGCCCGGCGCCCGCGACGAGCAATGCCCCGAGGTCGAGGGCGATCGGCCCGGCGCCCCTCGTGTGCGCCGCGAACGCGAGCGGCGCGTGCAGCCCCGCGAAGAGCAGGGCGGTCGCGAGTGCACCGCGCACGAGCCCCCACGCGGCCGTGAGGCGGCGCTGCACGAAGCCCGTCCAGACGAGCTCTTCGGCGAGGTTCACGATGGCGAGGCCCGTGACGAATTGCACGGCGACGGCCCCGGCGGTCGCGGGGGAGGGTTCGGTCTCCGCGCGGAGCGCGGCGCCGAGGAGCCACACCGCGCCCGGGATGAGGACGAGGCCCGCCACGAGCGCCCATTCGGGTCGCGGTATGCGCGGGATGTCTCGCAGCAGTCGCCGCACAGCTCCGGGTCGGCCGGTGCGGAGGCCGTCGCGACGGGCCAGGACGAGCGCGGGCAGGAGGAGCCCGAACACGAGGGTCGCGAGCACGAACGGCTCGGCGGGCAGGCCCGTCGCGACGGGGATCGAGAGGGCGACCCAGCCGACCGGGAGCGCGATCGCGGTGAAGACCGCGACGGGCCGGAGCGAGGGCACGCGGGCGTTCATGCGACCCTCCTCGACTGCTCGCCCGCGAGCTGCTCGGCGAACGTGCGCGCGAGGTCGAGGGCGCGCTCGGTCGCGGCGGCGCGCCGGGCTTCGACGTCGGCGGCCGCGAGGTTCGGCCGGAACTCGACCGACGAGATGTCGGTGATGCCGGCCCAGCGCAGCCAGTCCTCGAAGTAGGTCTTCTGGAAGTCGTTGCCGAACGCCGATCCGCGACCCTCGCCGTAGACGGCGCTCGTGTAGACGACGGTCGCGGTCTTGCCCGTCACGAGCCCCGAGTAGCCGGCGGCGGGGTCGAACCCGAAGACCATGCCGGGCTGGCTGATCACGTCGATGAACTGCTTGGTGATGTACGGGACGCCCGCATTCCACATGGGGAGGCTGAACAGGTAGTGGTCGGCTGCCGCGAATCGCTCGTAGGCGAGCCGGGCTCGATGCCAGGCGACCTCTTGCGCCCCGACGGGGTCCTCGCCCGCGAAGATGCGCATCTTGGCGCCGGCCCCGTCGGGGCCGAAGTCGGGGAGGCTGCCGTCCCACAGGTCCCATTCGTCGACGACGAGGTCGGGCCGTTCGGCGCGCACGGCGTCGAGGTAGATGCGGGCGAGCGCGAGCGACTCGGAGGCGCCGCCGCGAGGCGAGGAGGACAGGTGGAGGAGGGTGGACATTGGCGGATGCTCCGTTCTTGGGGTCTCTCGCACGCTTTTAGGTGCGTGCGCACGCAATAGTATAACTACGTGCGCGCGCACGCAACTGATAGGGTGGGGAGCATGCCGAGTTCAGCCGAACGCACCTGGGCCGCGATCCTGCGACTCAACGCCCTCGTGCTCCCGCGCCTCGACCGTGCGGTGCTGCACGCGACGGGACTGCCGCTCACCTGGTACGACGTGCTGCTCGAGTTGCACGACGCCGGCGGGCGGCTCACGATGAGCGAACTCGGCGCGCGCGTCGTGCTGAGCCGCACGCGGGTCAGCCGGCTCGTCGACGAGCTCGTCGGGGCCGGGCTCGTCGCGAAGGCGGCGAATCCCGACGACGGGCGCTCCTCGTTCGCGGCGATCACGCCCGAGGGGTCGAAGCGCTTCCGCGAGGCCGCGCGCGTCTACCTCCCCGCGATCGAGGCCGAGCTGGCCCGCATCGACGACGCCGAACTCTCGATCGTCGCCGACGGGCTCGAACGCATCCTCGCCCGAGCGCGCGAAGACTGACCGGCGGGTCGGTTCGACCGGGAGTCAGACCGAGTCGGAATCCGGGTCGCGTCGAGCGCGGATGATCAGCACGGCCACGAACGCGCCGAGCGCGGCCCCGAGCGCGTTGCCCACGATGTCCCTCGGGGACGCAACACGGTCGGGAATCACCGCCTGGACGAGTTCGGCCGCGACCGACATCGCGACCGCGACCCAGAACCCCCGCCAGAACCGTCCGAGCCAGAGCACCGCGAGGAGGCCGAGGGGGAAGAAGAGCACGACGTTCGCCGGGAAGTCGACGAACGACGGACGCACCCACCGCCACCCCAGACCGTCGTGCAGCCACGAGTGGACCGCTTGGAAGACGTCCGCCACCGATGGGACGACGAGGACCGCGAGGGCACCGCCCGCGTAGGCGATGGTCGCGATCGTCAGCGCCCTTCTGCTGACGGCCGTCTGATCGGGTGTCACGGCGGCTCCGTTCGCACGTCGGCTCCGGTCGGGGTGTTCTGTGCGACGCTAGCGCACAATGGGAGCATGGCCGCCGATCTCGAGGAACTGAAGCGCCTCCGGCGCGCTCGCGACCGGATGGACCGCGAGTACGCCGAGCCGCTCGACGTCGAGTCGCTCGCGAAGACGGCGTTCATGTCGACGGCGCACTTCAGCCGCCGCTTCCGCGAGGCCTACGGCGAGACGCCGTACTCGTACCTCATGACCCGCCGCATCGAGCGTGCGACGGCGCTCCTCAGGCGCGGCGACATGACGGTCACCGAGGTGTGCGTCGCCGTCGGCTGTACGAGCCTCGGCTCGTTCTCGGCTCGTTTCACGCAGATCATGGGCGAGAGCCCGAGTTCGTACAAGGCACGTGACTTCAGCGAGCTGCAGGTCGTGCCCGGATGTCAGATGATGCTGCTCACGCGGCGACCGAAATCGCCCGGTGAGGCATCGAGCAGGATCGGAGAAGCGCTCGCCGAGGCATCGTCCTAGTTTGGGCGCATGACCGTTTCGATCCGCACCATCCATGTCATCGTCGACGACCCCGACGCGGCCGTCGAGTTCTACCGCGACGTCCTCGGGCTCACCGTGACGAACGAGGTCGCGTTCGACGGATTCCGCTGGGTCACGCTCGTGACGCCGTCGCAGCCAGACGTGCAGATCGTGCTGTCCGAGCCGCATGCGGGCCGCTCGCAGGAGGACGGCGACGCGATCGCCGCGCTGCTCGCCAAGGGCGCGCTCTCGACGATCAACTTCAGCGCCGACGACCTCGACGCGACGTTCGAACGCGTCGCCGCCGCGCCCGCCGCCGAGGTGCTGCAGGAGCCCGTGAGCCAGCCGTGGGGTGCGCGCGACATCGCCTTCCGGGACCCGGCGGGCAACCACGTCCGCGTCGAGCAGGGTTAGCGCGACCCTCGGGCTCGCGGATGCGCCGACCCGAGGATCGCGGGCTGCCCGCGGACCTTCGGGCCGCCCCTAAACCCTCGGCCTCCCACTGGATCGTCGGGCGTGCGCCCGGGGGATGAGGATCCCATGCCGGTCGGCGGTGCCGAAGTGCCGCCGCCTCGAAGGATCGCCGGCCAAGAGCGCGCCCAGGTCGAAGGGGCTGCGGGGGTCGGTGCCGAAGTGCCGCCCATGTCTGGGGGAAAACCTTCTCCCGGGTCGGTGGAGTCGGTGGATTCGGTGGGTCGGCGGTCCGGGAGATCGGCGGGAGGCCCGAGTGCGGTCAGTCGCGGGCGATCGCGCGGTGCACGGATGCCACGGCGCTCGCGCCCTCGCCCGTCGCGGCGGCGATGCGCTTCATCGAGCCGAGGCGCACGTCGCCTGCGGCGAAGACGCGCGGGATGCTCGTCTCGAACGGCAGCGGACTGCGGCCGAGGACCTCCCAGCGGTCGGCCGCGGCGGGCGCGGCGTTGCGCGACGCCGCGCGAGCGGCTGCGACATCCATATCGGTCAGCAGGAATCCGCTGTCGTCGACCGCGATGTCCGTGAGCCACGACGTGCCGGGTACCGCGCCGACGAAGCAGAACAGTGCGTTGGCGTCGACGTCGAGCGTCGCGCCGGTCTGCGACGACGTGAGCGAGATCGACTCGAGGTGGTCGCCGCCGTGGAGGGCCGAGACATCCGTCGACGTGTGCACGGTGATGCGCTCGTGCGCGACGATGCGGTCGACGAGGTACGACGACATCTTCACCTCGATCGAGTCCCCTCTGACGATGAGCGAGACCGTGCAGCCGAGGTCGGCGAGGAAGAGCGCCGCCTGCCCTGCCGAGTTCGCGCCGCCGACGACCGCGACGGGCTTGCCCGCGCAATCGCGCCCCTCGAGCTCGGTCGTCGCGAAGAAGATGCTGCCGCCTTCGAAATCGTCCCAGCGGTCGAGCGGCAGGCGGCGGTAGCGGGCGCCCGTCGCGACGACGACCGCACGAGCGGTGACGTGCTCACCGCCCGTGAGGTCGATGCGGATGCGGTCGGCCCCGTCGTCAGTCACCGACACGAGCCCTTCGACACCCGTCGGCGCAGAGATCCGCACCCCGAACTTGAGCGCCTGCACGATCCCGAGCTCGGTCAGCTCGGCGCCCGAGAGCCCCGCCGGGAACCCGAGGTAGTTCTCGATGCGCGAGCTCGCGGCGGCCTGACCGCCCGGCGCGAGCGCGTCGAGCACGAGCGTCGACAGTCCCTCGGATGCCCCGTAGATGCCGGCCGCGAGTCCGGCAGGCCCCGCCCCGACGACGACGAGGTCGAAGCGGTCGCCGCCGTCGGCTCCGCCGCGGAAGCGGAGGCCGACGGCGTCGGCGAGGAGCCGCGGCGTCGCTTGCGCGATCGTCGCGCCCTGCGTCACGACGACCGGAAGATCGTCCTCGGCGAGCCCCGTCGCCGCGAGCGCCGCGCGCCCGGCGTCGGTCGAGACATCCAGCCAGCGATGCGGCAACTCCATGCGCGTCGCATAGGTGCGCAACGTCATCGAACTCGCGGATGCCGCCCGCCCGACGATCTCGACCGCGCGACCCGCCGCGTTCATGAGCAGCGCGCGGCGCGCGCGGAACGTGCCGAGCAGCAGGTCGGAGAGCGGGCCGTCGGTCGACATGATCTGCTTGAAGGTCGCGTTCGGCACCCGACACACCCGGCCCGCCTCCGAGATGCGCGCCGTGAGGAGCGACGCCTGCCCCGTGAGCATGCTCATCTCGCCGAGGAACTCGCCCGCCTGCCACTGCGCGACCGTGCGCGCGGGCGATGTGCCCGTCGCCTCGCGGACGATGTCGACTGCCCCGGCCTCCATGACGAAGAAGTCGGGGTCGGTGTCGCCGACCGAGAACAGGTGATCGCCGACCGTGACGTCCTCACTCGCGCCGAGCGCGAGCAGGCGCTGGAACGAGGCGCGATCGAGCACGGGGTTGGCGGCGGTGCCGACGGGCACGCGGAAGGCGGCGGTCACGACGCCGATCCTAGGGGCGGCGGTTCGACCGGGGATAGGGCGGGCGGATGCTTCGGGGTAGACGACTCCCGCGCGAGCGGCCACGCTTGGTGGCGGAGGGGAGTCGCACATGGCGTCGCTGACCGACATCGTCGTGAAGTTCGTCACCCAGGAGATCGACGCGTCGAGTCCGCCGCCGCGGGCCGTCGTGCTCGACGAGGACGGCGGGGTGCTCGGCACCGCCCACTGGGAGCCGGCGCTCGGGATCTACGTCATCGAGGGGCCGATGGCGGTGATCGTCGCGTCGGGCGCAGACGCCGGTGGCGATGACATCGCGGTCGGCGGTGCCGACGAGGCATCCGGAATCCCGCTCGTCAGAGCGGGTGCGCGCGTCGGAACCGCGACGCGCCTCGTCGTGGCCGAGGCCTCCCTCGAGGCCGACGGGCCGAACGGCCTCCCGCGCGCTCCGCGCGTCATCGCCGTGCCGCTGCCGCCGTCGGCCCAGCCCGACCCCGAGGCCGCGCTCGGCGACGGCCCCTGGTCGGACCCCGCCGAAGCCGACACCGTCCTCACCGAAGACGGCCGCCACGTGTGCGTGCATCTGCCGCACCCCGCCCTGCCGGGCGTGTACGTGCGGCTGCCGGGCCGCGACTTCCTCGACCTCCACGTCGTCAGGCCGTCGACGTGCACGGTCGGTTCCGACGTGCTCGTATTCTCGGTCGACGATGACGGCGAGCCCATAGCGGAGTCGCTGCTGACCCTCGACGACTCCGTCGCGAGCACGCGCTACAGTGCCTGGCCCGGCTCGGCGTGGGTCGGCGCGAAATGCGCCGGGGAGTGCCCGGCCGACTGCCCGTGCGAGCTGAGGTACGCGAACGCGTAGTCAGAGCAGGACGAGCACGCCCGCGACCGCCGACAGCGCCGCGAGCACGAGCGCGACCGTGATGAGCACGACGTGCACCGTGTAGAACGCCGTGCGGCGGCCCTCGGCGTCGCGCGCCCGCGGGTCGTTCGCGATGCGGGGATAGAACCGCGGCCACGAGACGACGTTGAAGAGGGCGTTCAGGAACAGGACGACAGCTGCGAAGACGTGCACCCGTCGATCGTAGGCGGATGTCGCTGGGCGCTCGCCGGAGGGACGGCTCCGTTACCCGCCGATGACCGGTTCGGAACGCGGGGACGACGAATGGACCGCGCACGTTGACTTGTCACGGAATGGGCCGGAGACTTCGAGCATGGCTGAACCCGAAGACTCCGAACGGCGCAGCATCGACGAGGTCGTGGAGCGACTCGCCGAGCGGTTCCCCGGAGCCGATCGAGCAGAGATCAAGACCATCGTCGAGGCCGAGTACCTCGGGTTCGAGGGCAAGCGCGTGCGCGACTTCGTTCCGGTGCTCGTCGAGAAGAGCGCCAAGAAGCGGTTGAAGGCGCTCGAGCGCTCCGCGTGATCGGGGTGCGCGACGCATTCGTCGTCGTGCGTCACGGTGACCGGATGCCTCTCGCCGAGGCGTCGCTCGCACCGGGCGATGCCGCGCGCCTCGCCGAGGAGCCCGTGGCGAAGCATCCACGATTCCTGTCGGGGCGTGCCGCGCTCATGCTCGCCGCCTCCCGCTTCGCGGGAGTCGATCCGAGCGACCCCGTGGACCTCCGCATCGACGCCCGGTGTCCCGATTGCGGACGATCCCACGGCCGTCCGACCGTGACGGGCGCTCCGCGCCCCGTCTTCGTGAGCCTCGCCCACGCCGGCGGGCGGGCGTTCGCCGTGGCATCCGCCGTGCCCGTCGGCATCGACACCGAACCCGTCGACGTGCCCGCCGAGCGGCGTGCGGCCGTGGCATCCGCCGTGCGCGACCTCGCCCCGCCGCCTGTCGGCGTCGACCCGCTTGCACACTGGACCCGCATCGAGGCGGTGCTCAAGGCCGACGGACGGGGGCTGCGGGTCGACCCGGGGCGGGTCGTCTTCAAGGGCCGCGGCGCGCGCATCGACGGAGGCGAGCAGCTCTACCGCGTGCGCACCCGTCGCCGCGGCGGGTTCATCGTGTCGGTCGCGCACGCCGGCTAAGCGGCCGGCGGCAGCGGCGGCAGCGCCGCCTGCGCGAGCCACCGGTCGAACAGCGCGTCGAGCGAGGCATCCGTGAAGCTCTGCGCCAACGCGCGGAAGTCGGCCGTCGTCGCCGTCCTGTGCGCGAACCGGTGCGTCCACGCTCGCAGGAGCGTGAAGAACGCGTCGTCGCCGAGCGTCAGCCGCACGTCGTGGAGCAGGCACGCGCCGCGCTTGTAGACGCGGTCGTCGAACATGCGGTCGGCTCCGGGGTCGCCGAGGATCAGGTTCTGCGGGGCCGCACGCAGCCCCGCGTGATGCTGCCGCGCGAGCGCGTCGGCTGTCGGGCCGACGGATCGCTCGGCCCACAGCCACTCGGCGTAGCAGGCGAATCCCTCGTTGAGCCAGATGTCGTGCCAGCCCGCGAGGCCGACGCTGTTGCCGAACCACTGGTGGGCGAGTTCGTGCGCGACGAGCCGCTCTTCAGTGCGGTGCCCGTCGAGCTGGTTCGGCCCGAACGTCGCCATGCCCTGCGATTCGAGAGGGATCTCGAGCGGGTCTTCGGTCACCACGACGGCGTAGCTGCGGAACGGGTACGGCCCGAACAGCTCTTGGAAGACGCCGAGCATGCGCCCGACGGGCTCGAGGTCGTGGAGCACCTGGCGCGCGAGCGGCGCGGGGTAGGCGATGACCCAGTCGACGCCCGCCGAGCGGCGCGGCTCGAGGGTGTAGCGGCCGAGCTGCACGGTCACGAGGTAGGTCGCAGTGGGCTCGTCTTGCTCGAACGTCCAGCTGCCGCGCCCGCCCGTGACCGTGTGGTCGACGAGTTGACCCGTCGCGAGCACGGTGTACGCCTGCTCGGTCGTCACACGGATGCGGTACCGCGCCTTATCGGCCGGGCGGTCGTTGCACGGGAACCACGTCGGCGCGCCCGACGGCTGCGACGCGACGAGCACGCCGTCTTCGAGCTCCTCCCACCCGAGCGTGCCCCAGCGCGTGCGCCGCGGCGCGGGGGAGCCGTCGTAGGCGATCTCGACCGTGAAGTCCTCGCCGGGCTCGATCGGCGCCGACGGGCGGACCACGAGGTGGGTGGCCGTCTGCGAGTACTTCGCGGCGGTGTCGCCCGCGAGCTTCACCCGCTTGGCCTTCAGCCGCACGAGATCGAGGCGGATGCTCCGGAGCAGCGTGTTCGCCCGTCCGCGCACCGTCGCCGTGGCATCCAACCGGTTCGTCGCCACGCGATAGCGCAGGTCGAGGTCGTACTCGGTGACCGAGTACTCGTCGCTGCCCGACTGCGGAAGGTAGTTCCGCGACGACGCCGGCTTGCCGCGGCCCATCAGGCCGTTCGCACGTAGCGGCCGACGACGACGTCGCGCCAGGGGCCGATGGGGTTGCCGCTCCAGCGGCCGCGATCGGGCACGCCTTCTCCGCGCATGACGAGCGACGCAGGGCCGACCGTCGCATGCTCGCCGATGCGGGCCGCGGGCAGGATGACGCTGTGGGGGCCGAGCGTGCCTCCGCGCTCGATGACGACTTCGTCCATGCTCATGATTCGATCATGGAAGAGATGCGTCTGCACCACGCATCCGCGATTGACGGTCGCGGCGTCGCCGAGCGTCACGAGGTCGGCCTCGGGCAGCCAGTAGCTGTCGATCCACACGCCGCGGCCGATCTTCGCGCCGAGACTGCGCAGCCACCAGACGAGCGCGGGCGTGCCCGCCATCGCGTGCGCGAACCAGGGAGCGGCGACCATCTCGGTGAAGGTGTCGGACACCTCGCTCCGCCACACGAACGACGACCACAGCGGGTGTTCGCCCGCTTTGATGCGCCCGATGAGGAGCCACTTCGCGATCGTCGACACGGCGGCCGCCGCGAACCCGGCCGCGAGGAGGATCGGCCCGCTGAGGCCGACGGCGGCCCACGGCCCCCACGCCTCGATGACGGCCGCGAGGGCGAGCAGCACGGCGAGGCCGAGCGCGTTCGTGACGATCACGGGCACGGCGCGCAGCAGCTCCCAGATCGTGCGCGCGACGCGCAGGCGGTAGGGCGGGTCGTAGGTGCGGCTCGCGTCGGCGTCTTGCGCCTGGCGGCGGAGCTTCACGGGCGGGGAGCCGAGCCAGGATGTCCCGGCCTTCGCCTTCCGCGGCGCGACCGACAGCACGGCGACGAGCGAGTCGCGCGGCACCCGGTTGCCGCCGGGCGCCATGCCCGAGTTGCCGACGAACGCGCGCGCGCCGATGTTCGCGCGCGCGAGGCGCACGTAGCCGCCGCCGAGCTCGTAGGAGGCGACGAGCGTGTCGTCGGCGAGGAACGCGCCGTCGCCGACGCTCGTCATCGCGGGAAGGAGCAGCACGGTGGATGCTTCGACGTCGCGCCCGATCTCGGCGCCGAGCATGCGCAGCCACGTCGGGGTGAACAGGCTCGAGTAGAGCGGGAACAGGATCGTGCGAGACAGATCGAGGAGTCGTTCGGTGGCCCACACCTGCCAGCCGACGCGGCTGCGCACGGGGTACACGCCCTCGTCGAGCCCGATGCCGAGGAGCCGCACGAGCACGACGACGAGGCCCGCGAGCACGATGCCCGCGACCGCCGTCGCCGGCACGAGGCCCGCGAGGGCGCCGAGCGCGAACTGGGCGAGGTCGGCCGAGCCCCGCACGAAGAGCGCGAGCACGGCGGCGCCCGCCGCGAACGACACGACGGGGACGAGCGAGACGACCGTCGAGGCGACGCCGTACGCCCACACCCACCGGGTCGCGGCCGGAGGCCGCTCGGCGGGCCACCACGCGTGCGACTTGCCGACGCGGATGGCGGGGGATCCGGCCCAGTTCTGGCCGGCAGGGACGCGGCCGAAGACGGCCGAGCCAGGGGCGACGGTCGCGTTCTTGCCGATGCGGGCGCCCGGCATGAGCGAGCTTCGCGCGCCGACCGACGAGCCCGCGCCGACGCGGATCGCGCCGACCCGCACGACGTCGCCGTCGATCCAGGTGCCCGCGAGGTCGACCTCGGGCTCGATCGACGCGCCCGCGCCGATCTCGAGCATGCCCGTGATGGGCGGCAGGGCGTGCAGGTCGACGCCGGGGCCGATCTTCGCGCCGAGGGCGCGGGCGTAGTAGCTGATCCACGGCGCCCCGGCGAGGCTCGCGGCGCCGATCTGATGGGCGACCTGATCGGCGAGCCAGAGCCTCAGGTGCACGCTCCCGCCGCGCGGGTAGTCGCCCGGGCGGAGCCCGGCGAGCAGGAGCCGCGCGACGACGACCGCGACGGCCATCCGCCCCCACGGCGTCACGAACACGAGGAGCCCCACGACGAGCCACGGGATCGACACCTCGGGCAGCGCGTCGAACCCGCCGAGCGGGCGGAGGATCGCGCTCGCCGTCAGCAGGTAGAGCAGCCAGCGCACGCCGTTCAGGATGAAGAGCGGGACGCCGAGGAGGGTCTGCACGACCTGCATGCGGCGCGGGGTCGGCGGCACCTCGTGGGTCGAGGCGGCGGATGCCTCGGGCGACGCCTCTGCGAGGAAGCCCACCATCGACCCGAACCGCGGGTGCGCGTAGATGTCGGCGACCGTCGCGTCGGGGTGGCGTCGACGCACGAGCGAGACGAGCTGGGCGGCCGCGAGCGACCCGCCGCCGAGGTCGAAGAAGTTGTCGTCGGGGCTCGACGGCGCGATGCCGAGCACGCTCCGCCAGTCGGCGGCGAGGGCTTCGGCGACGGGGTCGTCGCCGACGTCGGTCGGCTCGTCGTCTTCGATGGGCCACGGCAGAGCGGCGCGGTCGACCTTGCCCGACGTGCGGACGGGCAGGTCGTCGACGAGGGCGAGCATCGGCACGAGCGCGGCGGGCAGCTCTTCGCGCAGGCGCGCGATGGCGTCGCGGCGCGAGAACGCCTCGCGGTCGGGGACGGCGAGATACCCGACGAGCACGTCGTTGCCCGCCTCGGATTTGCGCACCGCGACGGCCGCGCCGCCGACGCCCGGCAGGTCTTGCAGTGCGGCCTCGATCTCGCCGAGCTCGATGCGCCGCCCGCCGACCTTCACCTGGTCGTCGGCCCGGCCCTGATAGAAGAGCCCGTCGCGGTCGAAGCGCACGAGGTCGCCGCTGCGGTACGCACGCTCCCACCCGAGCGACGGCATCGGCGCGTACTTCTCGGCGTCCTTCGCGGGGTCGAGGTAGCGCGCCAGCCCGACGCCGCCGATGATGAGCTCACCCGACTCGCCGTCGCCGACGGGGCTCCCGTCGGCATCGACGACCGCGACCTCCCATCCCGCGAGCGGCAGCCCGATGCGCACGGGCTCGCCGGGGTGCATGATCGCGGCGGTCGCGACGACGGTCGCCTCGGTCGGGCCGTACGTGTTCCACACCTCGCGGCCCTCGACCGCGAGGCGGTTCACGAGGTCGGGCGGGCACGCCTCGCCGCCGAAAATGAGCAGCCGCACACTGTCGAGCGCGTCGGCGGGCCACAGCGAGGCGAGCGTCGGCACGGTCGAGACGATCGTGATGCGATTGGCGGCGAGCCACGGCCCGAGGTCCATGCCGCTGCGCACGAGCGAGCGGGGCGCGGGCACGAGGCATGCGCCGTGCCGCCACGCGAGCCACATCTCCTCGCACGACGCGTCGAACGCGACCGAGAGCCCCGCGAGCACGCGGTCGGCGGGCGAGATCGGCTCGTCCTGCAGGAAGAGCTCGGCCTCGGCGTCGACGAACGCGGCCGCCGAGCGGTGGCTCACGGCGACGCCCTTCGGCGTGCCCGTCGAGCCCGACGTGAAGATGATCCACGCGTCGTCCTCGGGCCGGGGCGGGGTCACGAGCGGCAGGTTCGCGGTGCTCGGGTGCGGCATCGCGACGGGAAGGATCTCGGATGCCTCGCGGCCGGCGCCTGCGGCAGCGGGGGAGCCCGAGGCATCCGTCGCATACGGAGCATCCGCGTCGTCCGAGACGTCCGCCCGCCCGTCGTCGTCCGTCGACCACGCGACGTACCCGCCGTCGCCGATGACGCCGCGGACGGCCGCCTCGCCGAAGACGAGCGTCGCGCGCTCCTCGGGGTCGTCGGCGTCGACGGGCACGTACGCCGCACCCGCCGCGATGACGCCGAGGATCGCGACGTACAGGTCGCGCGAGCCCGAACGCATGCGCACGCCGACGCGGTCGCCGCGGCGCACGCCCGCCGCGTGCAGTCTCGCGGCGACCGAGATGACGGCCGCCATGAGCTCGCGGTAGCTGAGCGCGCCGGCGGGATCCTCGATGGCGGACGCATCGGGCGACAGCCGCGCGGACTCGCGCAGGATGTCGAGGAGCGTGCGGGGCGCGGGTGCGTCGGATCGGACGATGACGCCACGGGCTTGGTTCACGGGTACTCCAACTGCGCGACGGACGCCGGAGGGCGCGGAACCGCAACGCTACGACCGGCGGGTTACCCGCCGGTGAACGGTCTTTCGATCAGGCCTCGCCGAGCGCGGTGGCGAGGGCGGCCTTGTTCATGCGCGAGTAGCCGACGACACCGGCGGCCTTGGCGCGCTCGCGCAACTCGCGGAAGGTCGGCTCGGCTGCCGGGGCGGGCGCGGGCGCGGCAGCGGGCGCCGGGTTCGGCTTCGGTGCCGCCTTCGGCGCAGGCTTCGCCTTCGGGGCCGGTGCCGCGACGACGTCTTCCTTGACCGCAGGCGCCGCAGGTCCGGCAGCGGCCTCGGGCGAGGCATCCGTCGGGATCTCGATGCGGTGCAGCACGACCGATTCAAGCTTCCCGGCCTCGAGCGCGGCCGTCTTCTCGGCGCGACGGACCGCCTTGGCCGCGAGCTTCTCGGCTTCCTTGATGCGCTCGCGGAGCACCGCGGCGCGCTCGCGCGAGCGAGCGTCGACCTTCTTCGCGGCCTTCTCGGCGGCGTTGACCGCGCTCTTCGCGTCGGCGATGGCCTTCGCCGCCGCCGCTTCGAGCGCTTTGCGTTCGGCCTTGGCCGCAGCCTTCGCAGCGGCGAGCTTGGCCGCGGCCTTCTCGGTTTTCGCCGCTGCGGCCTTCCTGCTCGCGGCCTTCGTCTTCTTGGAAGCCATCGTCGTCCCCTCCCGCGATCCCCCACGGATCGACCCCAATACCGTAGTCCCCGCGGGTGAACAGGGGCGGGGCGTACAGAATCGGGGTCAGCGCGCGAAGGCCCGGCGCAGCGCCTCGGCCTGCGACCGCCAGAACGACCGCGCGACGCCCGACTTGCGGAACACCGCGTCGAACCCGTGGAAGACGCCCTCGACGACCTCGAGCTCCACGGGCACGCCCGCCTCTCCGAGCCGCGCCGCGTAGGAGACATCCTCGTCATGGAAGAGGTCGAGCATGCCGACCCCGATCCACGCGGGCGGCAGCCCGCCGAGGTCGGCGCGTCGCGCGGGTGCGGCGTAGGGCGAGACATCCGGGCCGCCGGGCGCTTCGCCGAGGTACGACGTCCACGCGTAGCGGTTGCTGCCCGTCGACCACATGCGGTGCCCGCGCGGAGGGGGACCGGCTCGCAGTACGGTGCGGTCGTCGAGCATCGGGTAGACGAGGAGTTGGAACGCGGGCGCGAACTCGCCGCGGTCGTGCGCGAGGAGCGCGAGCGAGGCCGCAAGGCCGCCGCCCGCCGAGGCCCCGCCGATCGCGATGCGCTCGCGGTCGACGGCCCGCGCCTCGGCCTCGCCGAGGAGCCACGCGAGCGCCGCGTAGACGTCGTCGAGGCCGGCAGGAGACGGATGCTCCGGTGCGAGCCGATACCGCGCAGCGACGACGAGGATGCCGAGCTCCCGCGCGAAGCGGATGCTCGACGCTTCGTCCTGCTCGGGCGACCCGATGAGGAAGCCGCCGCCGTGGATCCACAGCAGGGCGGGCGACGAGGCCGCCCGCCCCACCGGGTCGTAGACGCGGAGGCGGATGTCGGGTGCCCCCGCCGGTCCTGGCACGACCACCTCTTCGATGCGCACGTCGTCGGGGGCGGTTCCCGTCGGCGGCGTCGCCCGCATGAGCCGCGTCATGCGCGGACCCATCGTGTAGTTCGGCACGAAGCGTGCCGCGCGGAGGTCGGGGTGGAACGGCGAGGGCTTCGGCATCAGGCCGCCGACCAGCCGCCGTCGGACGCGAGCACGACGCCGTTGATGTTCACGCCGTCGTCGGACAGCAGGAACGTGATCGACGCCGCGAGCGCCTCGGCCTCGGCCGCACCCGGCAGGATCGCCATCGCCGACTGCACGCGCTCGGCGCCGAGGGGCGACGCGAACGTCGCCTCGATGTTCGTGATCGTCGCGCCCGGGGCGACGGCGTTCACGCGCAGGCCGCTCGGGCCGTACATGAACGCCGACGACTTCGTGAGGCCGACGACGGCGTGCTTCGACGCCGTGTAGGCGACACCTGCCGCCGAGCCGCGGAGGGCCGCCTCGGAGGCGGTGTTGACGATCGAGCCCTTGCCCTGGGCGACCATGGTCGGCACGACGGCGCGCATGAGCTTCATGGTGCCGTCGACGTTGACCCGCATGACGCGGGTCCACACGGCGTCCGTGAGTTCGCCGATGGGCGTCATGTCGTCCATGATCCCGGCGATGTTGGCGAGGCCGTCGATGCGGTCGCCCGCGGCTTCGACGATGCGTGCGATGCCGGCGTCGTCGGTGATGTCGGCCGTGAGGGCCACGATCTCGGCGTCCGGGTGCTCGGCGGCGAACTCGTCGAGGCGCTCCTGCGAGACATCCACCGCGACGACGCGGCCGCCCTCGCGCGCGACGCGCGACGCGGTCGCCCGGCCGATGCCCGAGCCGGCACCGGTCACGATGACGGTCTTGCCCGAGAAACGGCCGCCGTCGATGCGCTCGGTCCATTCCTCGATCTCGGGGGCTTCGGGTGCGGATGCTTCTGATGTGGATGCCTCGGGCGCGCTCGCCGAGGCATCCGTCGTCTCGACCGGGGCTTCGACCGTGGCCGACGCGACGACCTCGCCCGAGTTCGCGCGCTCGATGAGGCCGTCGAGGATCTCCTGGCTGAACGAGCCCTTGCTGAGCTTGATGAGGCGCTTGATCGCGAGGCGCTGGACGGGCTTGAAGACGTCGGCGCTCTGGCCGCTCTGGGCGAGCATGTCGCGGAGGACGGGGCCGCCGGCGGGGTGCTCGAGCCAGGTCTTGATCGAGTCGTCGGCGGTGAGGGGGCGAGTGGGGGTGCTCATGCGAGTGGTTCCTTCTCTTTCTGCTGCGACACCGTGGGTGCGGCGTCGACATCGGATGCGTGCGCCGCGTGTTTCGCGGCGAGATATCCGAAGACTGCGGCGGGTCCGATGGTCGAACCCGGACCGGGGTAGGTGCGGCCCATGACCGATGCGGTCGTGTTGCCCGCGGCGTAGAGACCGGGGATGACGCGACCTTCGTCGTCGAGCACGCGGGCGTGCTCGTCGGTGAGCAGCCCGCCCTTCGTGCCGAGATCGCCGGGAACGAGCTTGACCGCCGTGAACGGGCCCTTCTCGAGCGGGCCCAGGTTGGGGTTGGGCTTCACGCGCGGGTCGCTGTAGTACCGGTCGTATGCCGTGCGGCCGCGTCCGAAGTCCTCGTCGACGCCCGTGCGTGCGAACCCGTTGAAGCGGTCGACGGTCGCGCGGAGCGTCGCAGGGTCGGCGCCGATCCGCGTCGCGAGCTCCTCGATCGTCGGCGCGGAGACGACCGTGCCGAGTTCGCGCAGCTTCTTGCCGCCCATGAGGAGTGCCGCGAACATGTACCGCTGCCGGTGGCGCTTGTCGACGACGAGCCACGACGGGTTCGCGGGCGTCGTGCGGTCGCGCTCGAGCAAGTGGTGCCCGAAGTCGATGTAGCTCTCGGACTCGTTGAGGTACCGCTCGCCGCGCTGGTCGACGACGATGCTGAACGGGTCGCTGCGCTCGTTGAGCACGAACAGCGTCTCCCCGTCGGGCAGCGGCACGGAGGCGCCCCACCACGCGTCGTCCATGAGGGCGAGGGCGCCGCCGGCGGCACGGCCGACCTCGATCGCCGTGCCGAGGTCGCCTTCGGCCGCCGACGTGTAGCCGGGGATGCCGTGGTAGCGCTCGCGCCATTCGCTGTTGCGCGCGAAGCCGCCTGCGCCGAGGACGACGGCGCGACGGGCGCGGATGCGGACGGGTCCGTCGGGCGTGCCGACCACGGCGCCGATGACGCGTCCGTCGTCGTCCTTCACGAGCTCGGTGACGGGGGAGTTCAGCAGGATCTCGGTGCCCTGGCTCTTGACGACGAACCCGAGGCTCAGCATGAGCCCGCCGCCCATGCCGACGAGGGTGCGGCCCGTGATCAGGCCGCCGAGCGTGCGGAAGACGAGCTTCGCACCGGCGATGAACCCCGACGGCGTCGACCAGGCGCGGGAGAGCAGCCAGACGTCGCCGTTGCGCATGGGGATGGGGATCGCGTCCTTGATGCGCGAGGTGGCCTTCCAGTCGCCGAGCCGCTTGGCGTCGAACGGCACGACCTCGATGGAGCGCCCGATCTTGCCGCCTGCGCGGTCGGGGTAGTAGTCGGGGTAGTCCTTGCCCGAGATCCACCGCACGCCGTGGCGTTCGAGCAGGTCGACGACGGGGGCGACGGCGTCGACGAACGCCTCGCGTCGGGCTTGCGAGCTGGCCGGCCCGATCGACGTCACAGGGCCGATCGCGGCCTCGAGGTAGGTGAGCGCCTCGTCGCGTGAGTCGGCGATGCCGAGCCTTCGCATGACGGGGTTGTTCGGCATCCACAGTCCGCCGCCGCTGCGCATGGTCGTGCCGCCCCAGCGGTCGGTGCTCTCGACGACGAGCGTGTCGAGGCCCGCGTCGGCGGCGGTGATCGCGGCGGTCAGACCGGCGGCTCCGGAGCCGGCGACGAGCACGTCGACTTCGCGATCCCAGGTTCGGGTCATGGTTCCTCCTTCTACCGGACATCATTGTCCGGTAGTACGCTAACATCCATGCCTGAACAGGGGAAGAGTGTCCCCGGGGAGCGCAAGCCGAACCTCGGGCCGAGTGCCGGGCCGTCCAACCGCAAGGCGCTCATCGCGGCCGCCCGCGAGATCTTCGCCGAGCAGGGGTTCGACGCGCCGCTCAACGCGATCGTCAAGCGCGCGGGCGTCGGCCAGGGCAGCCTCTACCGGCACTTCCCCGACCGGCTCGAACTCGGGCTCGCCGTCTTCGACGAGAACCTCGACGCGCTCGAGGGCGTCGCGGCCGAGCCCGACGCGAGCCTCGCGCGCCTCCTCGACACGATCATCGACCAAGCCCTCGTCTCGACGGGACTCATCGATCTCATCTGGCGCCACCGCCGCGACGAACGCGTCGAGCACATCGGCGCGCGCCTGCGCACCGTCATCGTCGAACTCCTCGAGCGAGATCGCGCGGCGGGCCGCATCGGAGGGCACGTCGGCGCCGCAGACGTCGAGCTCGCGGTCACGATGCTGGCCGACGTCGTCGCGCGGTCAGACCCTGCCGAGCGGCAGATCGTCGCGCGGCGCGCGCGCAACATCTTCCGGGCGGCGTTCGCGCCGCGACCCGATCAGACGGCCGTGAAGAGCGTCGCGACGCGGTCGAGCGCGCCGGGCACGAGCGCGTAGTACGCCCACGTGCCGCGCTTGGTGCGGCTCAGGAACCCGGCCTCGGCGAGGATCTTGAGGTGGTGCGAGACGGTCGGCTGGCTGAGCCCGACCGGTTCGATGAGGTCGCACACGCAGGCTTCACGACCATCGGATGCCGCGACGATCGACAGGAGCCGGAGGCGGGTCGGGTCGGCGAGGGCCTTCATCGTGTGCGCGAGCGTCTCGGCTTCGTCGGCGGGAAGCGGCTCGCGCACGAGGGGCGCGCAGCAGGCGTCGGCGGATGTCTCGGCCGGGCCTGTTGCTCGTGCGCTGATGTCGGTCACCTCGAGGAGGTTCATACATCGAAGATAGTCGATATTGACATCCGTCGATAGATGCGGCGATACTCGGCATATCGAAGTTCGTCGATATTCGTCGATGCCCAGTTCGCACCCGTCATCCCGGAGGCCGTCATGACCCTGCTCGAACTCGCTCCGCGGGTCCCCGTGTCCGACCGGCTCGCGACACTCCCCGTCGTGATCGTCGGCGCCGGTCCCATCGGGCTCGCCGCCGCCGCGAACCTCGTCGAGCGCGGCATCGACTTCGTCGTGCTCGAAGCGGGTGACGACATCGCCGACAGCGTGCGCTCGTGGGGGCACACCCGGCTCTTCTCGCCGTGGAAGCACCTCGTCGACCCCGCGTCGGCACGGCTGCTCGAGGCATCCGCCTCCGGCTGGACCGTGCCCGATCCCGAGCGCGCGCCGTCGGGCGCCGAACTCTTCGAGGAGTACCTGCTGCCGCTCTCGAGCCTCGACGCGATCGCCTCGCGCATCCGCACAGGCGTGGAGGTCGTCGCCGTCAGCCGCGAAGGCATGGACCGCACGCGCACGGCGAATCGCGCGCAGACGCCGTTCGCCGTCCGGCTGCGCAACGAGCACGGCGAGGTCGAAGAGCTCTCGGCCCGCGCGGTCATCGACGCCTCGGGCACCTATCGCACGCCCAACTCGCTCGCGTCGTCGGGACTGTCGCTCCTCGGCCTCGACGAGATCGCGGAGCACGTGCACCCCGCGCTGCCCGACGTGTTCGGGCGCGACCGCGCTGCCTTCGCCGGCAGGCACACGACCGTCGTCGGCGCCGGACACTCGGCCGCCAACACGCTGCTCGCGCTCGTGCGACTCGCCCGCGAGGTGCCCGGCACGCGCGTGACGTGGCTCCTCCGCAACGCGAACGCCGTGCGGGTGTCGTCGTCGGCCGACGACGAGCTCGCCGGCCGTTCGGCACTCGGCGCGCGCGTCGACGCGGCCGTGCGACGGGGCGACATCGAAGTCGTCGACCGGTTCGAGATCGTGCGGGCGCGGAAGGGAGCGGCAGGCGCAGGAGGCGCAGTCGCGGTCGTCGGGCATCGCGCCGGCGAACTCGTCACCCACTCGACCGATGTCGTCGTCAACGCGACGGGCTTCCGCCCCGACCTCGACCTCCTCCGCGAGATCCGCCTCGACCTCGACGACATCGTCGAGGCGCCGCGCCGGCTCGCCCCGCTCATCGACCCGAACCTGCACTCGTGCGGCACGGTCGCCCCGCACGGCTTCGCCGAGCTCACCCATCCCGAGCCCGGCTTCTTCATCGTCGGCATGAAGTCGTACGGCCGTGCGCCGACGTTCCTCCTCGCGACCGGCTATGAGCAAGTGCGGTCCGTCGCGGCCTGGCTCGCGGGCGACATGCGCGCCGCGACGAACGTCGAGCTCGTGCTGCCCGCGACGGGCGTCTGTTCGACCGGCGTCGGCCCCGAGGCATCCGGAAGCTGCTGCCGCTGACCGTGGCGCCCGACCGCGGCGGTCGCGGCGCTCAGGCTCCGAGCAGCAGGAGGGCGTGGTAGACGACGTACACAGGCCAGACGATGGCCTGGAGCAGCCCCAGGATGACGCCCCAGAAGCTGCCGTCGGAGACCGAGATGAAGTAGATCGCCGCGCCGATGTAGGCGAGGAAGAAGAAGAACCCCAGGGCGCCCGAGTTGACGGTCGAGCCGCGATTACCGGATGTCACGGGGGTTCCTTTCAACGATCGGCGCCGTGTCGGCGCTCATGCCATTGTCGCGGGATCGCGCTCGCCGGGGAAGGGCGTCGCGCGGGAATCGTGCGGCCTCGAGCCGCTGGCGCGTCTATAGACTCTCGTCTATGGATTCCGTCGTCGAGGTGCCGCCGATCGCAGTCCTCGCCGACCCGACGCGCGCGCGCATCCTGCGGCTCATCCGCGATTCGGCCGACGGCCGTGCGCTCGTCAGCCGCCTGGCCGAGACGCTCGGGCTGCGCCAGCCGACGGTCAGTCACCACATGAAGGCGCTCCTGGCCGACGGGTTCGTCACGCGCGAGCCCGAAGGGCGCGTGGTCTGGTACTCGATCGCGCCCGATCGGTACGACGCGGTCGTCGCCCTGCTCGGCGACCCCGCCGAGGGCGCCCCCGAGTCCGAGCCCGACGTCGATCGCATCGTCGCCGACCTCGCGGTGCGCTTCCGTGGCGTGTTCGGCGCCGAGACGATCGCCGCGTACGTCGCCGAGAGCCGCGACCTCCTCGCGCAGCACGGCGCGCCGCTCCTTGCGTCGCGGACGGCCGCGTTCGCGGCGAGCCGTCTCGCGGCCGTCGCGCGGAGCGAGGTGCGCACAGTTTCGGATGCTTCGCCGTCGGCACCGCCCGAAGTCCTCTTCGTGTGCGTGCAGAACGCGGGGCGTTCGCAGCTCGCCGCGGCGATCCTGAAGCAGCTCGCGGGCGACCGCGTCGTCGTCCGCACAGCCGGGTCGGAGCCCGCGGCCGACGTGCGCGGGTCGATCGTGACCGCGCTCGATGAGATCGGGGTCGGGATCGGCGGAGAGTTCCCGAAGCCGCTGACCGACGAGGCCGTGCGCGCGGCGGACGTCGTCGTCACGATGGGCTGCGGTGACGCGTGCCCGGTTTACCCGGGCCGCCGGTACCTCGATTGGGATCTCGAAGACCCGGTCGGCAGGCCGGCGGCGACGGTACGAGCCATCCGGGACGACATCGACCGGCGGGTGCGCACGCTCATCGCCGAACTCGGCATCTGACCGACTCGCTTAATCCATAGACACTGATCTATGCTTTAGCCATGACCACCGTCAAGCCCACCGTCCTGTTCGTCTGCGTGCACAACGCCGGCCGCTCGCAGATGGCCGCCGGGTACCTCCGCGCCCTCGCGGGCGACCGCGTCGAGGTGCTCTCGGCCGGCTCCGAGCCGAAGGACGCGATCAACCCCGTCGCTGTCGCGGCCATGGCCGAAGAGGGCATCGACATCGCCGGGTACACCCCGAAGGTGCTGACGGTCGACGCCGTGCGCGAGTCGGATGTCGTGATCACGATGGGGTGCGGTGACGCGTGCCCGATCTTCCCCGGCAAGCGATACGAAGACTGGGAGCTCGACGACCCGGCCGGCCGGTCGATCGACGCCGTACGCCCCATCCGCGATGACATCAAGGCGCGCATCGAGGGGCTCATCGGCGAGATTCTGCCCGCCGGCTCGCGCTGAACCACGGATGCCTCGCCCGAATCGATCGGGCGAGGCATCCGTGTTCCGTCTCAGCCGGTTACGCGGCCGTCTTGCGCCGCGTCACAAGAGCGAACACGACGCCCGCGGCGCCGACGACGAGGCCGCCGACGCCGAGCCAGCGCGCGAGCGGGTCGGACGACGACGCGGCCGAGGCATCCGAGTCGCCCGAGGCATCCGCATCGCCTACCGTTCCCGCTTCATCGGATGCCGAAGCCCCGTGCCCGCCGTGCCCGTCGCCGCCCTCCTCGGCGGCCGTCACGACGACCACCGGCGCGGGGCTCTCGGGCTCCGAGCCGTCGTCGGTCGGCAGGTTGGCCCAGTCGGTCGAGCCGACCTCGCACTCCTGCAGCACGGGGAACGCGAGCGTCTCGCCCGCGGCGTCCTCGGGCAGGCGCACCTGCAGCTCGATCGTGTCGCGGAACCCGTCGGCGAGCGGCGTGACCGCCGTGTAGACGACCTTCGCGTCGCGGTCGACGAGGTTCGCGCCGTGCGAGTCCTTCTTCGGCTCGGGCAGGTCTTCGACGACCTTCTCGATCGTCCAGTTCGGGTTCACGGTCGGCGTCACGCGGTCGACGCCCTCGGGCATCGTGAACGTGAGCCGCGTCGTCGGGCTGCCCTCGCAGCCGTGGCCGACGCTGAACGTGATCACGGTGTACGAGCCCTCGGCGGTGCTCGACGGGGTACCCGTCACGTGCGCCGACGCCGCGAGCGGCGCGCCGAGGGCGAGGAGGAGGCCGCCGCCGAGCGCCGCGGAGGCGGCGACGGTCGTGCGGGTGCGGGTGTTCTTGGTGGCGGGGTGGTTCGTGGTCATGGGGTCTGCTCTCTGCACAGGTGTGCGCGCGGCAGCGTCGGAGAAGCGACGCGCGGTCGGCGCGCTCGAAGGTGAGTGGATGTCGCGGGGCGGCCGTCAGGCGGCCGCGAGCACGAGCGGCGGGCCGCGGTGCCGCCAGGAGAGCAGATGCCGGTCGCGGAGCGACGGGGCGGCACGGTCGAAGGCGTCCGCGCGCGCGGCGAGCGGATGCGGTGCGAGGGTCGCGGTGACGAGGGCGAAGGCGATCCGGATGCCTCGGGCCGCGGCCGCGAGCACCGAAACCGCGTGCACGGTCAGCCAGATGACCCCGATCGTCGCGAGCGCCGCGACCGCGTGGGCGACGAGCATCCACGGGCCGAAGTGGTCGACGTGGTCGGCGGCGTGCAGGCTCGGCGTGCCCATCGTCGGCATGGTCGACGCCCACGACGTGACGGCGGCGTGGTGTTCGTGGAGGGCCGACCCCGAGGCATCCGCCTGCTGCATGACGACCGAACCGGCGCCCGTGCCGGGAACACCCGAGCCGAGCGAATACAGCGTGTGCAGCGCGAGCTGCGCGGCGACCGCCGCGAAACCGGCGCGTGCCAGGCGGAACCGCTTGCCGCCCACGGCGAGAATCGAGAACGGCACCGAGAACGCGAGCGCGAGCGCCACCGCGAGCGGTCCGGGCGCGAGCCCGCCGCCGAGGGTGTGCGCGAGCGACGCGACGAACGTCGCCACACCCGCGACCGCCGCACCCCGGGCGACCCTTGCGCCCCGTTCCTCATGCACGGAGACCAGGGTAACCCGGCGCTCCGCGCCCGCGCGTCCGTGGTCTTCCGTGTGCGGGCGTTCGGATTAGGGACCGAGCGATCCGATCGCGACGACGTTCACCCCGTCAGCACGACGATACGAGGCTCCAGTGGCCGTGACCACGGTGAGCACGGGTCGGATGTCGCTGTCCACGTTCTTCGCGAACGCGAGGAGGGAGGCGGCGCCGACGTCGACGGTCTCGGTGGAAGCGCCGAGCTTCATCTCGAACCCCGCCCACGTCCCGTTCCGGAGTTGGATGATCGCATCGACTTCCCGGCCGGCGGAGTCTCGTGCGTGGGAGACCGCTCCACCGAGGGGCTGCGCGAGGACCCGCAGATCGTGCACGACCTGCGACTCGAACAGCTGACCGGCGTAACCCAGATCCTTGCGCAGTGCTCGTGCGTCGCCGCCGACGAGCGCGAGCGCAAGCGATGGGTCGGAGAGATGCCGCTTCGGCTCCTGGCGGAGCGTCGCCGAGGAACGGAGGTGTGCCGACCACGCGGGTTGGTCCTCGACCACGAAGATTCGCGTGAGTGCGTCGAGGTACTCCCGAACCGCGTCGCGCGACAGTGAGGCTTCGTCGCGGGCGAGTGTGGATATCGACGCCTCGGTGCCGACGTTGCGTGCGAGGGCGCCCATGAGGCGTCGAACCCTTCGAGGGTCGCGAACCTTGCCGGCGTTGTCCACGTCGACGGTTGCGACGGTGTCCACGTAGTCGCGGACGCTGTCGATGGCCGAGTCGTCGTCGAGATCTGCGAGCCCGGGCCATCCGCCGCGAGCGAGGCGCCGGAGGACCCCGTCGAGATCGAGCCGCGAGTTGCCGGCGCGCGGTGCTTCCCCGCCGAGCAGTGCCTCGAGCGAGACGCGCCCATCGGCATCTCCGGATTCATACAGTGACATGGTGCGCATTCGAAGCCGAGCGAAGCGGCCGGCTCCGGAATGGCGGATCGCATCTGCGGCCGGGGCGGTGGATCCGGTGAGGAGGTACTGCCCTCGTTCGCCGGAGTCATCCACGGCGCGGCGGACGGCGTTCCAGAGCTCGGGGTAGAGCTGCCATTCGTCGAGGAGACGGGGGAGTGCCCCCTCGAGGACGAGTGCCGGATCGACGGAGATCTGGCCCGGCACGGAAGGGTCGGTGTCGAGTCGGACGGAGCTCGCTGCGCGTCGGCTCGCAGTCGCGGTCTTCCCGCACGCCTTCGGCCCCTCGATGAGAACCGCGCCTGCCCGCTCGAGGGCGGCGTCCAGTTCGCCGTCAGCGACCCGTCGGATGTACGGCATGGCCTGATCTCCTCTCGAGTCGTCAATCTGCGAGCATCACAGTCGTCAATTCGCGTCAGATGTACCCGTCAATTTATCAGAACTTGAGTCGTCAGTTCGTGAACTCGACAGTCGTCAGTTTGCGAGCAGCCGGGCGCCCCGCTCACGCCATCGTGTCGAGGATCGCCGTCAGGTGCTCGAACGTCGTCCGCGGGTTCACGATCGCGAAGCGCGTGTTCGTGCGGCCCGCGTGGGAGCTCGGCACGACGAACGCGCGCTGTTCGTCGAGCAGCCGCGACGACCAGCGGTCGTAGTCGGCCTTCTCCCACCCGTCGCGCTCGAACACGACGACCGACAGCTGCGGCTGCCGTACGAGGGTGAACCCGTCTCGCCGTTCGATCTCCCGGGCGATGTCATGCGCGAGCGTGATCGACGCCGAGATCGCGTCGCGGTAGGCGGCGGCGCCGTACGTCGCGAGCGAGAACCAGAACGGCAGGCCGCGCGCCCGGCGCGTGAGGTGGGCCGCATAGTCGGACGGGCTCCACTCGGTCGACTCGGTCAGCGTGTCGAGGTACTCGGCGTGCTGCGTGTGCGCGCGGCGCCCGAGCTCGGGGTCGCGGTAGATGAGGGCGCACGCGTCGAACGGCGCGAAGAGCCACTTGTGCGGGTCGACGATGACCGAGTCGGCGGCTTCGACGCCTGCGAAGTACGGCCGCCCGAGCGGCGAGAGCATCGCGGCGAGCCCGTAGGCGCCGTCGATGTGCAGCCAGAAGTCGTAGTCGGCTTTGAGTGTGGCGATCGAGGCGATGTCGTCGACGATGCCGAAGTTCGTCGAGCCTCCGGTCGCGACGACGGCGAAGACGGATGCCCCGTGCTCCTCGAGTGCGGCACGCACGGCCTTGCCTTCGAGCGCGCCCGACGGGCCCGACGGCACGGGCACGACGTCGACGTCCATGATGCGACCGGCGGACGCGATCGAGGAGTGCGCCTCGACCGAGCACACGACCTTCCAGCGTGCGGGCGGTTCGGTGCCGTTCTCAAGACGGTGCGCGCGAGCCGCCTCACGCGCGGCGACGAGCGCAGACAGGTTGCCGAGCGTGCCGCCCTGCACGAACACGCCGCCCGCGCCGGCCGGCAGCCCGAACTCGGATGCGAGCCACGTGAGCACCTCGTTCTCGGCGTGGACGGCGCCCGCGCCCTCGAGCCACGAGCCGCCGTAGAGGGCGCTCGCCGAGACGACGAGGTCGAACGCCGTCGCGGCCTTCGTGGGCGCGAGCGGGATGAACGAGAGGTACTGCGGGTGGTCGGTCGTGATGCACGCGGGCGCGAGCACGTGCTCGAAGATCGACAGGGCACGGTCGGCTCCGAGGCCCTTCTCGGAGATCGTGCGGCCCGCGAGGCGCTGCAGCTCGGCCTCGGTCTCGGGCTTGTCGAGCGGGGTGTCGCTCGAGAGGATCCGGCGGCGCGAGTAGTCGAGCACGAGGTCGACGATGCGCTCGTTCTCGGAGGTCACCTCGTGCATGCGGTCGGCGAGCGGTCGGGCGGATGCCTCTGGCGCCGCGCCTGCGGCGGCGGTCGTCGTGGAATCGGCGGTCACGAGGCATCCTCTCGTTCTGAAGCAAACTCATCCGAGGGTACGCGCAACGCTCCGCACACGATCCGGTTCTCTGTGCAGGTATCCTGCGCATCCTCGATGTGAGCGCAATGAATCTGCGTGAACGGATGCCTCACTCGGCGGATCGTTCCGCGGGGTCGGTCATGTCGCCCGTCTCGGGCGTTCCGGGCACGCGCGAGTAGTGCAGTACGAGCGCTCCGCTCGATCCTGCGAGGGGCGGCGCGTCGAGCGCGAACTTCGCCGGGATCACCCCCTCGCCGAACGCGCGCTTCCCGATGCCGAGCGTGATCGGGTACACCCACAGGTTGAGCCGGTCGACGAGGTCGTACGCGAGGAGGCTCTGCAGGAGGTCGGAGCTGCCGATCACGTGGATCTCGTCGTGCAGCCCCTTGATGCGCTCGACCTCGGCCGCGACGTCGTCGCCGAGTTGCTCGGTTCCCGCCCACGTGAGCTCGAGGGGTGAGCGCGACGCGACGTACTTCGGCACGCGATTGAAGATCTCGGCGATCTCGCCGTCGATCTCGGCCGTCGGCCAGTACCCGGCGAAGATGTCGTAGGTCTTCCGGCCGAGCAGGAGCGCGTCGAGCCGCTGGATGCCCTCGTCGACGCTCGCGCCGACCTCGTCGTCGAACATGGGCGCCTGCCAGCCGCCGAACGGAAACCCGCCCTCGGGGTCTTCGTCGGGCCCGCCGGGCGCTTGGACGACGCCGTCGAGCGTCATGAACAGGTCGACGTGCAGTTTCCCCATGCGCCGGAATCTACGGTCGGGGTGCCCGGCCGTCAAGGCGCGGCGCTCGCGTGGGTGTCGCTGTCAGGAGCGGGGTGCATGCTTGACCCCGTGATCGCCGAGCATGCCGCAGAGTGGGCGCCGACGCATCCGACCGATCTGCGCCAGACCGTCGGGAGCCTGCGCCGCGGTCCGGGCGACCCGTCGTTCATGACGGATGCCTCGGGGTCGATCTGGCGGGCGACGCGCACGTCGTCGGGGCTCGCGACGCTGCGGCTCACGCAACTGCCCGAGGGGCGCGTCCGCGCCGAAGGGTGGGGGCCGGGGGCCGGCGACGTCGTCGCGCAGGCGCCCGAGCTCGTGGGCGAGCGCGACGACACGTCCGACTTCGACCCGATCCTCGACGTGCTGCGCGACGCGCACCGGCGGAATCCCGGCCTCCGCATCCCGCGCACGGCCGCGGTGTTCGAGGCGCTCGTGCCCGCGATCCTCGAGCAGAAGGTCATCACGCTGCAGGCGCACGCGTCGTGGCGACACCTGCTCAACCGGTTCGGCGAGGTCGCGCCCGGGCCGACGCCGCGGCCGATGCGCGTCTCGCCCACTCCCGAGGTGTGGGCGGTCGTGCCGGTGTGGGAATGGCACCGTGCGGGCGTCGACCCGCGTCGCTCCGCGACGATCTCGCACGCCGCGCGGTTCGCGTCGCGCATCGACGAAGCGGCGCGGATGTCTCCCGCCGACGCCGCGGCGAGGCTCACCCATTTCCCGGGCGTCGGCCCGTGGACGGCGGCCGAGGTCGCCCAACGAGCCCTCGGCGACGCCGACGCCGTCTCGGTCGGCGACTACCACCTGGCGAACTACGTCGGCCACGCCCTCGCGGGCCGCGACATGACCGACGACGAGATGCTCGAGGCGCTCGCGCCCTGGGCCGGTCACCGCTACCGGGTCATCCGGTTGCTCGGCGCCGCGGGCCTCCGCGGCCGCCCGCGCCGCGGCCCACGCATGGAGTTCGTCGACCACCGCGCCCGCTGACCGGCCTTTCTCCCGCTTCTCTCTCATTTCCTCCCCTTCCGCTTTCCCGCGAAGTCGCGCAAATGGTCGTTTCCGGAGGCGAATGCCGACACTTTGAGCGACTTCGGCGAGGGGTGGAGGGGGCGGACGCGCCGAGCGGGTGAGCGTAGCGCACGCCCGAGACATCCGCCCCCGAGGCCTCCGCCGCTCGAATACGCTGACGGAATGCCTCGCTTCGACCTGGCGCCCGCGGAGCTGCGGGCGTACCGCCCCGAGATCGCCGAACCCGCCGACTTCGACGAGTTCTGGCGCACGACCCTCGCCGAATCGCGCGCGCTCGCGACCCCGCCGACGCTCACGAAGATCGACTCGCCGCTCACGCTCGTCGACGTCTACGACGTGAAGTTCAGCGGCTTCGGCGGCGACCGCGTCTCGGGCTGGTTCATCGTGCCGGCCGGCGCGACCGCGCCGCTCCCGACGATCGTCGAGTACCTCGGCTACGGCGGAGGCCGCGGGCTCCCGCACGAGCGGCTCGGCTGGGCCGTGGCGGGCTACGCGTGGTTCCTCATGGACACGCGCGGGCAGGGCAGCGGCTGGGGCGCGGGCGGCGACACTCCCGACCCGCACGGCACGGGCGCCTCGAGTCCCGGGTTCATGACGCGAGGCATCCACGACCCCGCCGAGTACTACTACCGGCGTGTCTTCACCGACGCCGCGCTCGCCGTCGACGCCGTCCGCTCGCTCGACGCCGTCGACGAGTCGCGCGTTGCCGTCACGGGCATCAGCCAGGGCGGCGGCATCGCGATCGCCGCCGCAGGGCTCAGCGAGGGGCTCGTCGCCGCGATGCCCGACGTGCCGTTTCTCTGCCACTTCGAGCGCGCGGTCGGCTTCACCGACCGCGACCCGTACAACGAGGTCGTGCGCTACCTGTCGGTGCATCGGGATGCCTCGGAGCGGGTGCTCCGCACCTTGTCGTACTTCGACGGGGCGAACTTCGCGCTCCGCGCGACGGCGCCGGCACTCTTCTCGGTCGCGCTCCTCGACCCGATCTGTCCGCCCTCGACGGTGTACGCGGCCGCGAACCGGTGGGGCGTCGGAGCCGAGGTCGTCGAGTACGCCTTCAACGAGCACGAGGGCGGGCAGGCCGTGCAGTGGCAGCGGCAAGCGGAGTGGCTCGCGGCGCGACTCGCGGCGCCGGTCGAGTAGCGGCGCTCAGCCGCGCGGCAGCGCGAGGATCCGCTCGAACGCGGCGTCGGCGACGGGGTCGACGACCTGCGCCTCGGGGTGCGCGTCGTACCAGTCGATGATCTCGCGGGCGGCGCGGTCGAACGTCATCGTCGTGGTGAACTCGGGGACGAGCGCCTTGACCTTGGAGTTGTCGAACACCATCGAGTTCGACTTGTCGCCGACGAGGCCCGGGCCCCATTCGGGGTGGACGGCCGCGATGGTGTCGCTCGCCACGTGCACCAGTTCGGGTTCGACGCCGGCGGCGGCCCCGAGCCATCCGTAGATCTGGTTCCACGTCGGGGCGTGGTCGCTCGTGATGTGGAAGACGTCGCCGACCGCGACGGGGTTGTGCAGGAGCCCGACGAACGCGACGGCGAAGTCGCGCGCGTCGGTGACCGTCCAGAGGCTCGTGCCGTCGCCGTGGACGACGACGGGCTTGCCGGCGCGCATGCGCGCGATGTCGGTCCAGCCGCCGAGGGTCGGCAGGCGGGTGCGGTCGTAGGTGTGCGAGGGGCGGACGATCGTGGCGGGGAAGCCGCGGTCGCGGTACGCGCCCACGAGGAGGTCTTCGCACGCGATCTTCTCGCGCGAGTACTGCCAATACGGGTTGCGGAGCGGCGTCGACTCGGTCACGGGCAGGCGCGACGGCGGCGTCTGGTAGGCCGACGCCGAACTGATGAAGACGTACTGGCCGACACGGCCCTCGAAGAGCTCGAAGTCGGTCTCGATGTGCCCGGTCGTGAACGCGACGAAGTCGGCGACGACGTCGAAGGCGCCGCCGTCGCGTTCGGCGGCGTCGATCGCCGCACGCGCGGCCGAGGCATCCCGGATGTCGGCGACGACCTCGCGAACGCCTTCGGGCAGCGGCCGCTCGGCCGACGTGCCGCCGCGATTCAACACGGTCACGTCGTGTCCGACGGCGACCGCGCGCTTCACGCACGCCGAACTGATGGTGCCGGTGCCGCCGATGAAGAGGATGCGAGAGCTGCTCATGACGTCATCGTGACACGAAGTGGCAAACGGGTGGAATGTCATTGCCGCCCCGCGCGTTCGCCGTTGGTATGACCACAACACGATTCGGAATCATCGGCGCAGGGCACATCGGCGGCACGCTCGCGAAGGGCCTCGTCGAGCGCGGCCACGAGGTCGTCATCGCCAACTCGCGCGGCCCCGAGACCCTCGCCGAACTCGTCGCAGAGCTCGGCCCGCTGGCTCGCGCCGCGACAGCCGAGGAGGCCGCGGAGGCGGGCGAGGTCGTCATCGTCGCCGTGCCCTTCAAGGACATCGAGGGCGTGCCCGCCGCACCGCTCGCGGGGAAGATCGTCATCGACACGGACAACTACTACTGGGAGCGCGACGGCCACGTCGAAGCCCTCGACGAGGGCCGTGCGACGGTGTCGGGCCTGCTGCAGGAGCATCTCGTCGGCGCGAAGGTCGCGAAGGCGTTCAACAACATCCGGTCGGACGAGATCCTCACGACGGGCGCACCTGCGGGAACGCCCGATCGGCGCGCCCTCGCGACGGCGAGCGACTTCCCCGAGGCGGCCGAGTTCGTGACCGCGCTCTACGACGAGTTCGGGTACGACTCCGTGAACATCGGTCCGCTCTCCGAGAGCTGGCGCGTCGAGCGCGACCGGCCCGCGTACGTCTCGCGGCAGAACGCGCAGGAGCTAGAGGCGAACCTCGCGATCGCGCCGCGCACGATCTGACGGATGTCTCGGGGGCGCCCTGTGCTCAGGGGCCACGCCGGGACGGCTCCTCCACATCCGGTCATCCTGAGGTCTTCTCCACAGTCGTTCTGAAGACTGACGCCGAGGGTCTCGGGCATTCATAGGCTCGCGCCATGAGCGACTGGAGCGCGCAAGCGGCCGAGTACCTGCTGGATGCCTCACGCTGTCCCCGCTGCAACGCGCGGCTCGGCGCGGTGCCCGTGTGCGGCGCCTGCGGCGCCGACCTCCGAGGTGAGGTCGGCGCGGGGCTGTACGCTGCCTCCGAGCGGGCCGCGCACGCGGTGCTCGAGCGGGCGAGACTCGTGGCTGCGGTACCGGTGCTGGTCGCAGATGAGCGAGCCGAGGCGCTCGGATCGCGACGCGTCGTCGAGCGGGCGGATGTCTCGACCGGCCCGTCTGCAGCGTCGGCACCGTCGCGGCCGGCACCGGCCCCCGCAGCGGCAGCGGCAGCGGTTGCGGTGGCGCCGGTGGCGCCGGGTGCCGCCTCGCAGATCAGCGTGCAGTCGGTGCTCGCCGTCGCGGGCGCGGGCTTGCTCGCGATCGCCGCCATCGTCTTCACGTTCTTGAACCCCGACGTCGGATTCGGCATGCGCACGCTCGTGATCGCGCTCGTGACCGCGGGCTTCCTCGGCGGCGCGCTCCTGCTGCAGCGGCGCGGAGTGCAGTTCTCCGCCGAGGCGCTCGGCGCGCTCGGCATGGTCTTCCTCGCCCTCGACGTGCAGGCGTTCACCGAGGCGGGTGCGACCGACGGAGTGCGCTGGGCGCTCGGCGGCGTCGGATCGCTCCTCGCGGCCGGCACGATGGTCGTCGCCGCACGCGCCGCGCGCATCCGCACGTGGCTCTGGCTCGGGCTCGTGTGGCTCGCGCTCGTGCCCGCCATGTTCGGCTACTCGGGCGGCGGCTGGTTCGCGGCCTGGGGGCACGTCGGCGTGGTCGCCGTCGCCGCGCTCGCCATCCACGTCCTCGGATGGTTCGGGCTCGCCTTCGGCTCGGCGCTCCGCGCCGAGCGCGTCACGCTCGGGGTGCTCCAGTTCGCAGCCGTCGGTGTCGTGCTCCTCCAACTCCCGTTCCTGTGGTCGCCGTCGAACGCGCTCGCGGTGCTCGGTCGGGCGGCGCTCCTCGCGATCCTCGCGGTGCTCGCCGTCGTGACCGCGCGGCGCTGGCTCAGGCGCACCTGGAGCGCTTTCGCGGGCGTGCTCGCGGCTGCGGCTGCCGCGCTCGTGCCGTTCGCCTGGGTGAGTCTCACCGAGTCGCCGTGGCTCGTCGCCGTCGTGCCGCTCGCCGCGGGCATCGTGCTCGTGGCGACCGGTTGGGTCCGAAGCTCCGAGTGGGTCGCCGCCGCACAGCTGCGCACGGGCGTGCTCGTCGTGCTGCTCGCTTCGGCGCTGCCCGCCGTCAACATCGCCTTCTTCGCGGGCGGCATCTCACTGCTCGACTCGGTGTTCCGTCCGTACGGCGCCGCACGTCTTCTCGCAAGCGAGTCGGGCGCCGACCTCGGACTCGCGGCCCTGCTCGGCCTCGCCGCGGCATCCGCCGCCGTCATCGGCCACGCGTTCGCCGTTCGCCGCGTCGACCCGGCCGGGCACGCGACATCCCTGCTCACGACTGGCCTCTGGCTGGGTGCGGCTGCGGCCGCGGCGTTCGCCGGCTGGACGGGGATCGGCCCCGTCTGGCGCGTGGTGATCGTGCTGGTCGGCGCCGCCGCGGCGACGCTTCTGGTGCTCGTGCCCGGCTCTCGCGTCGCGCGCGCCGGTGCACGACTGCGTGCACCGTTCGTCGTGTTCGCGCAGGTCGCCGTGGGCCAGGCCGTCTTGCTGTCGTGGATCGACGCCGACCTGACCGTGCCGGTCGGCATTGCAGCGGTCGCCGTGCTGCTCATCGTCGCGCGACCGTTCAGATCGCCGGTCCGCGTCGTCCATCACGCCGTCGCCTACGCGTACGCGCTCGTCGTGCTCGCGACCGCGCTCGACCGCGCCGGACTCGAGCTGATCCCCGTGCTGACCCTCGTGACGAGCGCGGGTGCGTTGTTCGCACTCGCCGCGACGCTCACCCCGCGCGTCGACGCCCGCAACTGGTACGCCGTGCTCGGCGTCACGAGCGTGCCGTTCCTGATAGGCGTGGGCTCGGTGCTCGTCGAGCGCAGCGCCTGGACGGCGCTCTCGACCGGCCTCATCTTCCTGCTCGCGTTCACACTCGTGCTCACCCGCCGAGTGGGGCTCAGCCGACTCGTGCGAGCGGGCGCCGCAGCCCTGCTCGTTCCGGCGCTTTCTGTCGTGGTCGTGAGTCTCGCGGCCGGGTGGTTCGCGCAGTCGGGGTCGCCGATCGCGCTTCCCGTCATCGCCGGGATCGTCGCCGTCGCGGTGCCGGCGACGCCCGCGCTCACCGCGCTGCTCGTACGGCGGGGACGAAGCGAGCAGACCGGTTCGGCCGTGCGAGTCGCGATCGAGTCGTCGTCGCTCGTGACCGCCGTCATAGCCGTGCTCCTCTCGCTCGTACGCGAAGCGTCGGGACTCGGCACGACGACCGCCGTGCTCGTCATCCTCGGCCTCGGCGGTGCCGCGGCGAGCGTGTTCGCCGGTCGGCGCTACGGCTGGTGGGCGGCGGCAGCCGCGTGGACCGGAGCGCTGTGGTGCCTCCTCGCCCTGAACGGCGTCGCCGTACTCGAGCCCTACACGCTTCCGCCCGCACTCGCGGCCGTCGTCGTCGGCGTGATCGCCGTCGCTCGCCGCGGCAGCGGCGGACCGCTCGTCGCGAGCGGCCTGGCGGCGGCGATCGTTCCGTCGGTCGTGCTCGTCGCGACGGGGGCCGCAGGCGCCGAGGTGCGCGTCTGGGCGCTCTTCGCGGCCGCGGCGGTCTTGACCGTCGCGGGCGGATGGCTCGGGGGCCGATGGCTCGCCGACTCGGGTCATATCGCCCGGTTGCGCACGACGGCGCTCGTGGCGGCGATCGGGGCGAGCGCGGCACTGCCGTTCGAGGCGATCCGTTGGGCGAGCGGAGTCGACCTCGCGCCCGGCGTCGCCGACGAGCAGGTCATGCTGCCCGTGCTCGGGATCTCGGTGCTCGCTGCCGCCGTCGCGGCGGTCGCGGGCTCGCTGCTTCGGCGCGGGGGCGAGAGAGGTCTGCGCGACGGTGCCTTCGGCCGGAAGCTCGCGGCCTCCGGATGGACGCTCGCTCCGGCATTCGTGTTCCTCGTGGCCGGTCCGATCTTCGCAGTGCGAGTCCACCCCTTCCCGATCTGGACGCTGTGGGGGCTCATGACCGCCCTCCTCCTCACCTCCCTCGCGAGCGTGGTGCTCGCGCGACGAGGAGCGCCGCTCCGCGGCATCCTCCCGCCGTTCTGGTTCGTCTACGGTGTCGCGTGGATCACGGGCGTCGCAGGATGGAGTGCGCGAGAGCTCCGCGTCGAGGTGTTCTCCCTGCCGCTCGGGCTCGCGGTGCTCGCAGCGGGCATCATCGGGATGGGGGTGCAGCGCGAGGCATCCGCACGCCGTTCGCTCGACTCGTGGCCGCTCGGATTCACTCGATCGTGGTGGCTCCTCGGTCCCGGCATCGCCCTGACCGTCCTGCCGTCGATCCTCGCGACCGGCACCGACCCGCAGCTCTACCGGCCGATCATGGTCATCGGGCTCGCCCTCGTCGCGATCCTCGTGGGTGCCACCCGCAAGCTCGCGGCGCCGTTCATCCTCGGTCTCGCGGTGCTGCCGCTCGAGAACGTCGTCGTGTTCGCCGCCCAACTCGACCGCACGGTCGGTGCGATGCCGTGGTGGATCACGCTCGCGACCGCGGGCGGCGTACTGCTCGCGATCGCCGTCGGCTCCGAGGGGAGGGCGAACCAGGGCCGCGGCGTCGTGGCCCGGATGCGCGAGCTCAGGTAGGCGGGCGCGGCACGCACGCGATGTCGGCAGCGTGTGGTCGACTCGCCGCATGGGTTTCGATGCGCGGTTCCTCGGAGTCGAAGCGGCGATGCCGCGAGTCGGGGCGGCGGATGCCCCGGGCTGCGTCGTGCTCGACTACGTGCACTTCACCGTGGTGCTCGACAGCGCGGCGCGGCTGGCACGGGTCACCGGCGTGAACGTCGACGGCGGCTCGCTCGTCGACCTCGCACGCGGCGACGACTGGGAGCTCGACGAGCGGGTGCCGGCCGACTGGCAAGCGGGGCCCGAGGTGTACCGGGCGAACGACCTCGACCGCGGGCACCTCGTGCGGCGGCGCGACCCCGTGTGGGGTGCGCCCGCCGTCGCCGCACGGGCCAACGCCGACAGCTTCCGGTACCCGAACGCGGCGCCGCAGGCGTCGGGCTTCAACCAGTCGAAAGAGCTCTGGCTCGGACTCGAAGACCACGTGCTCGCCTTCGCCGACGCCGCCGATCTTCGGCTGTCGGTGTTCACGGCGCCCGTGCTCGCGGTGGGCGATCCGCCGTATCGGGGCATCCGCGTGCCGCTCCGGTTCTGGAAGATCGCAGCCTGGCGTCGGGGCGACGCGCTCGCCGCGGCAGGGTTCGTGCTCGACCAGTCGCCCGTCCTCGATCGCGACGAGCTCGATCGCGGGGCGCGGGCGGGCGCGTCCGACCCCGATGTCGGCCGGTCCGACGGCGGCGAGCCCGAGCTCGGGCCGTTCCGCACGTTCCAGGTGCCGATCGCCGACATCGCGGCGCTCACCGGGCTCGTCATGCCCGACCTCGTCGATGCAGATCGATTCCCGCCGACGCTGATCGCCGCAGGCTGGCGCCCGATCGAGGATGCCGGGCAGCTGCTGCTCTGACGGCGCGCACCGGGTGCGCTCGGCGCCTGCGCGCCGTAGCGTGGAACCACGGACGACGGCGTCGGGAGGGGCAATGGCGGTCATCGCGTGGATCGGGCTCGGACACATGGGCGGTCCCATGGCAGGACACCTCGTCGAAGCCGGGCACGAGGTGCGCGGGTTCGACCTCGACGGGACGGCGGTCGCGGCGGCAGCCGCGAGCGGAGTGCGGGCGGCGTCGAGCATCGCCGACGCGGTCGCGGGAGCCGACGCCGTGTTCACGTCGCTGCCGCGCAACGAGCACGTGCGCGAGGTCTACGGAGGCGCGGGCGGTGTGTGGGAGTCCGCACCCGAGCACGCGCTCCTGCTCGACACGTCGACGGTCGACGTCGCGACCTCGAGGTGGTGCCACGACGAGTCATCCGCCCGGGGGTTCGCGTTCGTCGACGCGCCCATCTCGGGCGGCATCGCGGGCGCGAAGGCGGGGTCGCTGACGTTCATGCTCGGCGGCGAGGCATCCGCCGTCGATCGTGCGCGTCCGCTCGTCGAACCGATGGCGGGGCACGTCTTCGACCTCGGTGACCCGACGCTGGGCATCGCCGCGAAGCTCGCGAACAATCTCATGCTCTTCGTCTCGCTCGTCGGCGTCGCCGAGGGGGCCCAGCTCGCGGCGTCGCTCGGGCTCGACCCGCAGCGGTTCTACGAGGTCGCGTCGGTGTCATCGGGGGAGTCGTGGCCCCTCCGCACTTGGTATCCGGCGCCCGGCGTCGTCGACTCGAGCCCTGCCGACCGCAACTACGACGCGACGTTCGCGGTCGCCCTCGCCGAGAAGGATCTCGCCTTCGCCGTGGCGGCGGCCGAGGCATCCGGTCTCCTCACGCCTGCGGCGCGCATCGCGCTCGACCAGTTCCGCACGCTCATCGCCGAGGGCCTCGGCGGCAAGGACGCGAGCCTCGTCGCGAAGTTCCCGTCGCCCGAGGGGCACGTCGCGGGGTACGACCCCGACGCCTGACCCGCGGCGGGTGTCGGCAGTCGTCGCGGATGTCGGCGGCCGGACACCGGCAGCGAGTGCCGACACGGGAGAGGGTCGGCCGACGCCGGGCGGCTCAGCCCGCGTGCTGCACGGCGGCGATCACCTCGGAGAGCCGGTCGCGGAGCGACCCGAGTTGGGCGAGTGACATCCCGAGCTTGTCGACGACCTGGGGCGGGATGCCGAGGGCCTGCTCGCGCAGGCGCCTGCCGGTGTCGGTGAGGGTGACGTCGAGGGCGCGCTCATCGCGCGCGCTGCGCGTGCGGGTGAGGTGGCCCTGCGCCTCGAGGCGCTTCAGGAGCGGCGAGAGGGTCGCGGGTTCGAGTTGGAGCGCGTCGCCGAGGTCGCGCACGGTGCGCGGATCGCGCTCCCAGAGGGCGAGCATGACGAGGTACTGCGGGTGGGTGAGGCCGAGCGGTTCGAGGATCGGCCGGTAGAGGCCGATGACGCCGCGGGCGGCGACGGCGAGGGCGAAGCACACCTGGTTCTCGAGCGCGAGCAGGTCGACGGGCGCTGCGGATGTCTCGGGCGACGCGGATGTCTCGGTGCTCATGCCGTCCATTCTGGCCGATGTGTATG
Source organism: Agromyces protaetiae (assembly GCF_004135405.1). Taxonomy (NCBI): domain Bacteria; kingdom Bacillati; phylum Actinomycetota; class Actinomycetes; order Micrococcales; family Microbacteriaceae; genus Agromyces; species Agromyces protaetiae. The sequence goes on along the minus strand of NZ_CP035491.1, from coordinate 730,932 downwards.
CAAGCAGGCTAATAGTTAGTACACTAACGATATGCCGAGACGTGAAGCGAAGACCCGCACCGCGAAGTCCGCCGGCCGCGGCGGCTACGCGGGGTTCATCGACCGACTGAACGCCAAGCTCCTGCCGTACATCGGCCCGCCGCCCCTCGGCCCGTACGACGAGCCCGTCGTCGACGCCGACCACCCCGCACCCGTGCCGACGTGCCCGCTCTGCGGCGAGCCCATGCCCGACCACGTCATCGATCGGTCGGGGCCGCGCACCCAGTTGCACTGCCCGAGCCGCGCGGCCTGAGGGTCGCGGGGTCTCGAGACGCTTCGCTCCTCGACCACCGCGCTCCGAGGCATCCGCCCGACTCTCCCGGCCGCGCGCGAACGCACGCCGCTCGGTAGGCTCGTTCGCGATCGCGGGCGGAGCTGGAGGTGTTCGACGTGCGGTGGCCCTGGCAGCGAAAGCAGGAGCGGTTCAAGCCGTTCGACCGCTCCGCGCTGCCCGAAGTGCAGCCCGCCCCCTTCGAGGAGATGGTGCACGACGGCCTGCTCATGGCAGAGTCGGCGGCCCGCCTCGCCCTGAAGAACCGCTTCGTCGTGCAGGCGCTCCGCGGCGACGAACCCTACGATCCCGCACGGGCGCGCGCTGCCGCGCGAGAGGTGCTCTACGAACTCATCCGCGAGTCCGACGAGACGAGCGAGCTGTCGGCCGACGAGCGCGAGGCCGCAGCCCATCGCGACGGCCGGTCGAAGCACCAGCACGACTACCACCGCGCCGACGCGCTCAACCTGCGGCGCCGCGAGAAGGTGTACGCCGAGATCTCCAACCGGCTCGCGATGCTCCGTGACGACGACATCTACCTGACTGTGCTGGCCGTCCGGGCGCGCGACGCCGCGTGGGACGAGGTGGGCGCGGTCATCGAGCGCGCGCTCGACCGCGAGTGGCCCGTCATCGAGATCGACGCCGAGTACGAGCTCGCGCGCGACGAGCGTCTGCGCGAGCTGAACGACGACCTCGCACGCGAACTCGGCAAGCACATCGCGAAGCGCGAGATGCGCGACGAGCTCGACGACGCGTGGGGCGGCTGGGGCTGAGCGTCGTCGGCTGGGGCTGAGAAGCCCCGGCCGAGGTTGAGGCGGCCCCGGCCGGGGCTGGAACACGGCGTCTCGTCGGGCAGACGGCCGCGGGTCTTCTCGATCAGCCGAACAGCTTCCGCAACCAGCCGATGATCGTGATGACGATGACCGCGATGATCTGCGCCGGGCGAGGCGGCTGCGGCGGGGCGGGCGGCTGCGGCGGCTGCGGGTTCGAGGTCACGTTGAACCGGTAGTCGGCGTGCGTCGACAGTCCCGCCTCGGTCGTGACCGTCAGGCCGAACACGTGGCTGCCGCGTGCGAGCGAGGCGCCCGACCACTTGCCCGAGGAGGCGTCGGGGCACGGCGTCGACCGCCGATCGATCGTGCACGCGTAGGTTGCGATCGGCGAGCCGTCGGGGCCGGGCGCGGCCGTGAACGACAGTGTGCGGGTGCTCTGGCTCCACGCGAAGCCCGAGATCGTCGGCGGCGTCGGGTCGGGTTCGGGCTCCTCGGGCTCGGGCTCTTCGGGTTCGGCCACGTCGAGGTAGAAGGAGAGGCTCGTGGCCGTCTCGTCGACATGCTCACCCGGGGTGGCGAGCCAGGTCGAGACGCGGTACAGCCCATCGATCTCGTCACCGGGGTAGAGCTCGGCGAGCGGGAGTGCCGCGAATCGCTCGTCGGCATCGAGGAACGTCGCGAGCGCGCCGCAGCGTTCGCCGGGCGGCTGCGGGAAGGTGACGAACTCGATCTTCACGCACAGGTCGCCCGCGTACTCGCCCCAATCGGTCTGGCCGCCGATGAGGTACGGCACGAGCTGGGGCATCGCTTCGACGGTCGAGAGCGGTTCGATGTCACGTGCGAGCGCCGCACGGAACCGGTTGCCTGCCGACGGCAGGAACTCGACGGTCAGCGTCGACGACGCGCGCGTGCCGCCGGCCGCCTGCTGCACCACGAGCGGAATCGTGGTCGCGCCGATGTCGCCGACGTCTCCGATCGCCCGTGCGATGAGCACCCACTCGCCGCTCGGATCGTCGAACGCGGCGGTGACCGTGATCTTGCCGTCGAGCAGCACGAGGGTCGTGACCGGAAGTCCCGTCGCGGGGTCGACGATGCCGAAGTTGGTCGACTCGGCGGTGGAGCCCGCACCCGGGGCGATCCGTGCGACCTCGTAGTTCTGATCGCCGCCGACGGCGACGGGGACCTGCACCGAGATGCCGTGGGCCGAGTACGCGACCGTGCCGGACTGGGTCGGTGCGGGAGCGATCTCGGGCGGCAGGAGCGAGGGCCGCGCGGGGTTCGCGATCTCGAAGTGGCGGGTCGTGCTCGCGCCGAACCGGTCGGTGACCGTCACGTCGACGCCGCGGCTCGTGTCGGCATCGACGGGGAGCGTGTACGCGAGTGCGGCACGGTGCTCGGGGAAGTTCTCGGTGCGCACGGTCGAGCAGCTCATGGGGTCGATCGTGAGGCACGGCAGGTCGAGCTCCGCGACGGGGCCGGGCGTGCCGTCGAGCTTCGCGGGCCACTGCACGCTGACGGTGAAGTCGTCGGAAGGGATCTGCGCGCCGAACTGCGCCGAGACCTGCAGGCCGTCGATGCCGTCGTCGGCGAGGGAGAGTTCGAGGGCTTCGACGACCGGCGGCACGATCTGGAACTCGACGAGCCCCCACACGTCGTCGTCCACGCCGTCGGACGGATCGGTATCGTGCATGAGCACGCTCGCGCGGTACCGCCCCACTTCGGTCGGCTTGAACCGGGTGTCGTAGCCCACCGCCGGGTCCTGCACGTTCGACCAGAGCGAGGCGTCGACGTCGAAGCGCTGGATCGTCCACGTGTAGTCGTACCCCGTGGCGTAGCGGTCGAGATCGAAGTGGCCCTCGAGGTCGACGGGGTTCGGCCGGAGGATCACCGTGCGTCCCGGGATGAGCGGCCCGACGGCGGTCGGGACCGGGCCCCCGAGCTCGGAGGTCGAGTTCCCGACGAGCGTCGCGGTCACGAGTCCGCCATCGGCGTCGAGGTAGGACACGGAGTCGTCGGCCCGACTCGAGAACTCGTTGTCGGGGGTGATCGTCGTGAGCGTGAACCCGCCGACCGATGCCGGCGCGCGGGTGGCGAGCACCCGGTTGCCGTCGGGGTCGACGTAGCCGAACTCGAGACCGGGCTTCTCCCCGTCGCCCGTGTCGGTGATCATCCAGCCTTTGCTGAACCGCACGGTCGTGGCGACCCCGTCGACGGGGATCGAAAGCGAGTCCTGCACGCGCGACCCGGCGGAGTCGGTGACGAAGAACCGGAAGTCGTCGGGAGTGGTCGCGTTGTCGGCCCACAACGTGTCGTCGTCGGGCAGGTAGACGCCCGAGAACTTCTTGGTGCTCGCGCCCGTGATGATCTCGTTCACCCGAGCGATCATCGCCGGCGTGCGGTACGACGGGAGGTTCGCGTCGGTGAGGCCGGTTCGAATGGGGAGGCCGGCGAAGTCGCCGGAGAGCTCTTCCAGCCCGAACGGGTCGTCCGCCGCGTCGTTCGCGTCCTCGAGGCTCTCCCTGAGGCTCTGGCCGATCTCTTCGTACTCCACGAGCTGCCAGATCGACACGGCCGTGATGACGACACCGATGACGACGACCGCGACGATGCCCGCCGCTGCTGCGGCGCCGACGGTGGAGATCGCGACGGACGAGGTGACCGACGCTCCCGTTCCGGCGGCGAAGCTCGGCGTGAGGACGGACGAGGCGATCGCTCCGGCGACGAAGGAGGAGGCGGTGACGGATGCCCCGATCGAGGCGCCTGCGACGGCGGCGGCTCCCGCCGCGGCGCCGATGCCGCCCAACGCGAGCATCGCGCGGTTCGTGTCGCCGAGCGAATCCTGGATCGCGGGGGAGTTGAGCCGATCGAGCCCGAGCTCGGCGTAGTGGCGGTACATGGCCCACGCCCGGAAGTGCGCGGCCGAGGGCAGTGCCGGCGCGAAGACGAACGCGCTCTCGAGCACCGTGTGGCGCCGCGCACACCAGGCGATGACGTCTTGCGGGAGGCCGACGGGTTCGGTGACGAACGCGGGGGCCGCCGGAGGCGTGTAGCCGCACTCGGCGGCCTGGTACGAGTTGTACTCGTCGAGCGCCCACTGGGCCAGTTTCTGGTCGGTAGTGGCGAACCTGGACTCGACGAACTCGAGTGCGAGCAGTTCGTTGGCGGTGAGTTCCACGCCGTAGACGGCCTTGTCGGCGATGTCGAGGATGCGGGAGATCATGTAGGCCCGGATCTGGTCGCCCGCGTAGAGCGAGAGGCGACCGTCGGCGGGGACGTCGTAGAGGGCTGCGACGGCGTTCTTGGCCTCCTGCATGAGCCACCCGAGCGCCGAGAACGCGCCGGCCTCGTCGGCCGAGAGGAAGTCTTCGATGCCGCCGACCTGCAGCGGGGTCGGGTCGACGTTCGTCGGCGAGCCGACGCAGAGCGTGCCGGAGGTCGGGTCGTTGCTGCCCGATCCGTCGAGCGGCACGCACTGCGGGGCCGGAAGGGTGGCCGAGTTGCCGATCTGCACGCCGCCGCCGTCGAGGACGATGATGTTGTTGATCACGCCGGGCTCGGCCGTGAGGTATGGGACTGTGGAGCTCGCGATGACGATGTCGTCGCCTTCTTCGGCCGCTGCCGGCGTCGCGGCGAGCGGAGTGACGAGCGCCGCCGCGGCCGTGAAGGTGAGGAGCACGGAGAAGCGCCGCCGCTTCTTGGAGGACGAGTTCGTGAACACGCGGGACACGCCGGATCGCTTCATCGCAGAACCCCTTATGTGGACGTACCATTCCACTTAGGAGAAGAATGGCACTGAACACAGATGGCCCCCATCCCCCGTCTGGGGGGCAAGAGTCCGGGGGCAAGCAGCGCGGCGTCGCGCGAAACGCTCCGACGCGATCGCGAATCGCGAGCGCATCCTCGACGCGGCCGGCGAGGTCTTCGCCGAACTCGGCGTCGATGCGCCGATCCATCGGATCGCCGACCGCGCGGGCGTGGGCGTCGGCACCCTCTACCGGAACTTCGCCGATCGCGACGCGCTCGTGATGGGCTTGTACGAGCGGGCCGCGGACGCCCTCGATCAGGTCTGCGACACGGCCGAGGCGGCGCCCACCGGGTGGGACGCGATCGTCGCCTTCATCGACGGCGTGACCGGCGTCTACCGCGATCGGCCGTGGCTGCGCCCGATCGACCCGACCGTGCGGCGACTCCGCCCGCTCCCGCCGCGGTGGGAGGCCGACGTGCTGCACGCCATCGACCGGGCATGGGCCGAGGGGTCGCTCCGCCGTGACATCCAGGCGACCGACGCGATCTTCGTGCCGCTCATGCTGCAGGCGCTCTTCGCGCTGCCCGAGTCGGTGCGCGAGGTCGTCATCCGTCGGCAGCGGGATCTCTTCCTCGACGCGCTGCGCGCCGACGGCGTACCGCGCCGGCCGCCCGGCGGAGACATCCCCACGGTCGAGGAGGTGCGCCGGAGCCTGTCGGGCTGGCGCGACGGCGAGCCCGCCGCGGGCCGACCCCGCGGCGCTTGACCTCGCCCCACTACTCGCCCGTCGGGTGCGCCTTGGCCCGGTCGATGACCCACGCGTACGCGAACGCGCGCTCGCGCCACGACGCGTAGCGGCCCGACACGCCGCCGTGTCCGGCCGCCATCTCGATCTTGAGCAGGGCGTCGGCGCCGCACTCGCGGAGCTTCGCGACCCACTTCGCGGGCTCGACGTAGAGCACGCGCGTGTCGTTGAGCGAGGTCACGGCGAGGATCGGCGGGTACGAGCTGCCGTGGTGTCCGTCGTGCACGTTCTCGTACGGTGAGTACGACTTCATGTAGGCGTACACCTCGGGGTCGTCGAGGGGGTTGCCCCACTCGTCCCACTCGATGACGGTGAGCGGCAGGTCGGGGTCGAGGATCGACGTGAGCGCGTCGACGAACGGCACTTCGGCGAGGATGCCGCTGAAGAGCTTCGGCGCGAGATTCGCGACCGCTCCCATCAAGAGGCCGCCGGCCGATCCGCCCTGCGCGACGAGCCGGTCGGGCGCAGTGACATCCGTGTCGACCAGGTGCCTCGCGACCGCGACGAAGTCGCTGAACGTGTGCTTCTTCTCGAGCTTCTTGCCGTGCTCGTACCAGAGCCTGCCGAGCTCGCCGCCGCCGCGCACGTGCGCGACGGCGAAGACGATGCCGCGGTCGAGGAGGGAGAGGCGCGCGATCGAGAAGCCCGGGTCGATCGAGTACTCGTACGACCCGTAGCCGTAGAGCAGGGTCGGCGCGGGCGTGCCCGGCTCGACGAGGTCGGTGCGGTAGACGAGGGAGATCGGCACGAGGGCGCCGTCGGATGCCTCGGCCCAGTCCCTGCGCTGGGTGTATGCCGTCGGGTCGTAGTCGCCGAGCACGGGCTGCTGCTTGCGGACGATGCGCTCGCCCGTCTCGACGACGACGTCGATGACGGTCGACGGCGTCACGAAGCTGCCGTACCCGATGCGGAGGAGGGGTTGCTCCCACGAAGGGTTCCCCGAGAGCCCCGCGGCCGAGAGCGCCTCGTCGAAGACGAGTTCGTGCAGGGTGTCGTCGGGCGTCGCGTCGGCCGGCAGACCCTGCGGGGGCACCTTGGCGACGGCGACGCGCGGCAGCCCGTCGCGACGGTACTCGAGCGCGACGAAGTCGCGGAACGCGTCGACGCCCTCGATGCGCATCTCCTCGGAGTGGGGGAGGAGCATCCGCCGCGGCCCCTGCGGGTCTGAAGCGGCGACCGACACGAGCTCGAAGTTCACGGCGCCGTCGTTGTGGGTGATGAGCAAGCGGTCCTTGCCGCCCGCGACGACGTGCTCGACGTCGTATTCGACGCCGTCCTTGCGCGGCCACACGACCGTGAACTCGCCCATCGGGTCGTCGGCGTCGAGCAGCCACGTCTCGCTCGTGATGTTCGAGCCCGCTTCGATGACGACGTACTTGCGGCTGCGCGTGAGGCCGACGCCGAGCCAGAACCGCTCGTCGGGGTCGGTGAAGACCTGGACGTCGGCGGATGCCTCGGTGCCGACCTCGTGCCGCCAGATCGTGTCGGGGCGCCAGGCTTCGTCGACCGTCGCGTAGTAGACGTAGCGTCCGGTGGGGTCGAAGGTCGCGCCCGCGGCGGTGTCTTCGATGACGTCGTCGTAGACGCGGCCCGAGCCGTCGAGCGCGCGCAGGCGCAGTCTGTAGCGCTCGTCGCCGTCGACGTCGACGCCGTAGAGGAGCGTCGTGCCGTCGCCCGACACGTCGAAGCTGCCGAGCGAGAAGAACTCGTGGCCCTCGGCTTCGAGGTTCTCGTCGAGGAGCACCTGCTCGCCGGGAAGCGGCGAGTCGGAGACATCCGTCACCGGGGGCTCCCAGTCGTCGGGGCCCGCCGCGGGGACCCGGCAGTGGATGCCGTACTCCGACCCCTCGACCGTGCGCGAGAAGTACCACCAGTCGCCCTCGCGCGTCGGCACCGAGAGGTCGGTCTCTTTCGTGCGCGCCTTGATCTCTTCGAAGACCTGCTCGGTGAGGACCGTCAAGTGCTCGGTACGGGCCTTCGTGTAGGCGTTCTCCTCGTGCAGATGCGCGACGACCTCGGGGTCGTCCTTCTCACGCAGCCACTCGTAGTCGTCGACGAACACGTCGCCGTGGTGTTCGCGGGTGACCGGGCGCTTCTTCGTGACGGGCGGGGTGAGCATGACCCAACGCTACGCGCTCACCGGCTCAGGCGGTCGAGGGCCGTCGTCGGGGCGGCCCGCACTCAGATGATCGGTCGCGGCGGACGCGTCGAGTTGCCCGGATAGCCCCCGGCATCGAACGGATCGGTCGGGTTGCCCCCGTCGAGTTCAGCCAGGAACTGCTCGACGTCCTTGACGATCTGCGCCTCCTGCCCCTCGATCTCATCGAGCACGTAGCCGAGATCCTTGCCGCCCATCTCGACGTCCCATGCCGTGTTCTTGACGAGCTCGTACAGGAGCCAGCGCAGGTCGTTGAATGCTTCTTTCGGGCCGTACGGGCCGAGGCCGACGTTGTGGGTCCGGAAGACCGCCGACATCGAGATATCGGTCAGGGCGGCCGAAGACGACCTCAGGATCTCGGCGATGGCGGGCAGGTGGTCGCGAGAGATCATCCGGACCTGATCCGGCCGGTAGGCGATCACCGTCGCCCCCTCGTGCTTCGTCTCGACCAGCGACGGCGGGGCGGCGAAGTCGTACGATTCCCTGTCGGCGTTGACATTCGAGAAGTTCGCTTCGAGGTTCTTCCGCAGCGACTCCTCCTCGACCCTGATCGACGAACTGAGCTTCGCGAGCGACGCCTCGAACGTGCCCAGCATGGACTCGAAGTCCGTGCCGTCGATGAGGGCCTGGTCGTCGTTCTCGACCGTGGCGCTGACCACTTCGAGGCCGAGGCCGATCGCCTCCAGGACGGGGCCGGCCCCCGGGTAGAAGATCCCGAGCCCGTCGACCGCCCAGCCCGCGATGTCGAGGGCCAACGGGACGTTCGGGGAGGTTCCGGCGGCCGCGATGCCTTTCGCGGTCGTCATCGCGGTGCCGAAGATCTTGCCGACATCGTTCCGGGCCGTCGTCCAGAGACCCTGCTCGGCGCTCAGCGCGCCGCCGATGATGATCGAGAGGCCGTGGTAGCCGGATACGACGCCCCCGAGCCGGACGACGAACTTCTCGTTGAACTTCCCGACCATGTCGCCCGCCATGTGTCCGAGGTCGCGCTCGACGATCCCGATGAGACCGGGGATCCGACCGGCGCCCGTCTGCTTGCCGTCCGTGTTCGCCACGGAGCCGGAGAGATCGCGGGCGACCGTTCGGCAGGATTCGATGTGCGCGTCGAGTTCGCGTGGGTCGGGAAGGTCGAGGAAGCCTTCGAGCGCGCCGTCGATGCGCTTGCGGATCGTGTCGAACGCGTCACCCCATTGCTCGTCCTGCGCACCCCCGGTGAACCACTCCGCGATGAAGTTGTCGCTCGACCAGTCGCCGCCGCCGCTGCCGTCGGCACGGGGTCTCGTGACCTTCGTGTGGGTGCTGCTCGAGCTGATCTCGTAGTGGTCGCCGTCGATCGACCAGGCGTAGGGCTGCGTTCGCATGTACGCGTCGATCGCGGCTCGCTTGAACTCGCCGACCCGGCCGGCGACGTCCTCATAGACGACAGGAGTCGCGTCCGCCATGTCAGGCCTCCGTCTGCGAGGTCGACGAGGCCGCGCTGGACTCGTCTCGGCGATAGGCCGCTCCCGCGGCGAGCGATGCCGCGGCGCCGAGCCCCGTGACGAGGACCAGCCAGGCGAGCCGGCCCTGGCGGGCCTGTTCGCAGAGCGACTCCTCGGCGAGCTGCGTCGCCGTGATCCGAAGCAGCCAGTCGAGGTCGTCGAGGTCGGGGTCGTCGACCGCTCCAGGGCGATCGACGGAAACGCCGTCCACGGGCAGGAGGAGCGCCTCGCACGCGACCGTGCCGTCGGGGCCGCGCTCGACCTGGATGGGGAGGAAGCCGATCAGGAGTGCTGCGACGACGGTCGCGAGGGCGAGGAACCGGCTGAGCGTGCGAGCCGTCCAGTGCTTCGGAGTGTCGGGCATCCGCTCATGCTAGCCATCGCGGCGACGGCGCAGGTGGGGCCTGTGGGCAACGTGCCGGAGGGCCGCGATGAAGAGGGGATTTCGCTCCGGGCGATCACGCGAGTAAGGTAAGCCTTCGCTCACCCAATCCCTTCTCTCGAACAGCGAGTACCGTGTTCGCCACCTATCTCATCGGCCTCCGCGAGGGCCTCGAAGCCGGCCTCATCGTCGGCATTCTTGTCGCGTACCTCGGCAAGATCGGCCGCCGCGACCTCCTGGCTCGGCTCTGGATCGGCATCGGCATCGCCGTCGCCGTCTCGCTCGGCGTCGGGGCGATCCTCACGTGGGGTCCGTACGCGCTGACCTTCCAGGCGCAGGAGATCCTCGGCGGCACGCTCTCGATCGTCGCCGTCGCGATGGTCACGTGGATGATCTTCTGGATGGGTTCGCACGGCGCGACCCTCTCGAAAGAGCTGCGCAGCCAGGTGGATGCCGCGGTGGACCGCTCGTGGTTCGCGATCGTGCTGCTCGGGGCGCTCTCGGTCGGCCGCGAGGGCGTCGAGACGGCGCTCTTCGTGTGGGCGAACGTCGCCGGAGGCGACGAGCCCGTGCTCGCGACGATCGGCGCCGTGCTCGGCATCCTCACGGCGATCGCCATCTCGTACGGCATCTCGAAGGGCCTCGTGCGCTTCAACCTGTCGCTGTTCTTCACGTGGACGGGCGTGTTCCTCGTCTTCGTCGCGGCGGGCGTGCTCGCCTACGGGATCGGCGATCTGCAGGAGGCATCCGTCATTCCCGGCTGGGGTGCTCCGGCGTACAGCCTCACGAGCGTCGTGCAGCCGGGCGGCGTGCTCGACGTCGTCCTCGGCGGCATCTTCAACTTCACGCCCGAACCGACGTGGGCTCAGGTCATCGGCTGGGTGCTCTACGTCGTCATCGTCCTCTCCCTCTATCTCGGCATGCTGCAGCGTCGCAGTCGCGCCCACGCCCGAGCCGTCGCGCCCCAGGCGCCCGTCGGGCCCGCAGACCCCGCAGCATCCGTCGAATCATCCACCCAGATCAGGAGCACCCCATGACCACTCGTCGCGTCCTCGCGACCGTCGGCACCGCCGGCGTCCTCGCCCTCGCCTTGAGCGGCTGCGTCGCCAAGGCCGACGTCGCCCAGGCCGCCATCGGCGTCGACATCACCGATGACGGCTGCGCCGTCGCCGTCGCCACCGCGACCGCGGGCGCCGTCTCGTTCGCGCTCGAGAACAACGGCACCGACGTCAACGAGTTCGAGATCCTGGCCGACGACCAGCTCCGCATCGTCGGCGAGAAAGAGAATGTGACGCCCGGCCAGAAGGTCGACTTCGTCACGCACCTCGAGCCCGGCACGTACTACACGGCGTGCAAGTTCCAGCAGGTCGGCGCCCCCGTCGGCCTCGCCGAGTTCACGGTCACGGGCGAGGCATCCGCCGCGTCCGCCGACGAGCAGGAGCTCAGCGACCAGGCCGTCACCGAGTACCTCGCATACGTGCGCTCGCAGGTCTCCGAGCTGCTCCCGCAGGTCGAGGAGTTCGCGGCGGCCTACGCCTCGGGCGACGACGAGACCGCCCGCTCGCTCTTCGCGAAGACGCGCGTCTCGTACGAGCGCATCGAGCCCACCGCCGAGGCGTTCGGCGACCTCGACCCGAAGATCGACTACCGCGAGGTCGACGCCGTCGCCGAGGGCCTCGACTGGACCGGCTTCCACCGCATCGAGAAGGACCTCTGGGCGCCGCAGCCGGGCGACCTCAACTCCGACGGCCAGGACGCCCTCGCCGACTGGGCTCCCTCGACGCCCGAGCAGCGCCAGGAGTTCGCCGACGGTCTCGTCGCGGATGTCACCGAGCTCCACGACCTCGTGACCGACCCGTCGTTCACGGTCTCGCTCGCCGACATCTCGAACGGTGCGATCGGCCTCCTCGACGAGGTCGCGTCGGGCAAGATCACCGGTGAGGAAGACTGGTGGAGCGGCACCGACCTCACCGACTTCGAGGCCAACGTGCAGGGCGCCGGCGTGGCGTTCGGCGCCGTGAAGGCGCTCGCCGAGTCGAAGGGCGATGAGGGCAAGGCCCTCTCGACCGAGATCGAGAAGCAGTTCACGGCTCTCGAAGACGCGCTCGCGAAGTACGGCTCGATCGAAGACGGCTTCGTCGAGTACGGCACCCTCACCGACGCCGACAAGAAGGCGCTCTCCGACCAGGTCAACGCCCTCGCCGAGCCGCTCTCGCAGCTCACGGCGACCGTCCTCGGGGTCTGATCCCCGAGCCTCGCCCAGGTTGCGTTCCCGTTCACGCCGTACGATTCCGATGACGATGGAACAGACGGCGTGAACGGGACCATGGGAGAGCACGACACGCCCGGCGCGGCCGGGCACAGCGAGGCGGATGTCTCGCCGCAGACGAACGCACCGACGGCTGACGCCGCGCCCGCTGAGCAGACCCACGCTGAGCAGGCGCACGGCGTCAGCCGTCGCGGTCTGTTCGGCCTCCTCGGCGCGGGCGCCGCGGGGCTCGCGGTCGGCGGCGCCGGAGGCGCTGCGGCGGCGGCCGCGATCGCGGGCGGTGGTGCGAGCGGCGGCGGCTCCGAGGCATCCGTCTACGACTTCTACGGAACGCACCAGGCCGGCATCACGACGCCCGTGCAAGACCGGCTGCACTTCGCGGCGTTCGACGTGTCAGACATGCTCGACCGCGACGGCCTCAAAGGACTCCTCGCCGACTGGACGGCCGCGGCCGCACGCCTGACCCAGGGCCTCGAGGTCGAAGAGGGCGGCGCCGTCGGCGGCAGCGACTACGCCCCGCCCGTCGACACGGGCGAGGCGCTCGGCCTGCACGCGTCGGGCCTCACGATCACGTTCGGGTTCGGGCCGACGCTCTTCACGACGGCCGACGGCACCGATCGGTTCGGGCTCGCCGCCCGCCGCCCGCCGCTCCTCGAACCGCTGCCGCGCTTCCAAGGCGACGCCCTCGTGCCGCAGCTCACAGGCGGCGACCTCGCCATCCAGGCGTGCGCCGACGACCCGCAGGTCGCGGTCCACGCCATCCGCAATCTCTCGCGCATCGCCTTCGGGCGCGCGACGTTGCGTTGGTCGCAACTCGGCTTCGGCCGCACGTCGTCGACGTCGACCGCGCAGGCGACGCCCCGCAACCTCTTCGGGTTCAAGGACGGCACCGCGAACCTCAAGGTCGAGCAGCACGACCTCGTCGACGAGCAGGTGTGGGTCGGGGCATCCGACGAGCCCGCGTGGCTCGCGGGCGGTTCGTACCTCGTGACGCGGCGCATCCGCATGATCATCGAGAACTGGGACCGCGTGCAGCTCGGCGAGCAAGAGATGCTCGTCGGTCGCTCGAAAGGCTCGGGCGCGCCGCTCTCGGGCGGCGGCGAATTCACCGAGCCCGACTTCGAGGCCGAAGGCCCGACGGGCGCGCCCCTCATCGACGTCAACGCGCACGTGCGGCTCGCGCACCCCACGATGAACGGCGGCACGCGCATGCTCCGCCGCGGGTACAACTTCGTCGACGGCAATGACGAACTCGGGCGCCTCGACGCCGGCCTCTTCTTCATCGCCTACCAGCGCTCGCCGCAGCAGTTCATCGACGTGCAGCGCTCGCTCGCCTCCGACGGGCTCAACGAGTACCTGAAGCACGTCGGATCGGCGATCTTCGCCGTGCCGGGCGGCGTCAAGAAGGGCGAGTTCGTGGGGCAGGCGCTGTTCGCGTAGGTCGACGCGGGCGCTACTCGCGCGTGCGCACTTCCCACCGCTCGCCCTCGACCTGCACGAGCACGCCGCGCACGGGCTCGCCGTCGCGCTCGCCCGTGAAGGCGATCGGCGCGAGCGCGTCGTCGTAGAGCGTGAAGTCGCCCGAATAGACGGGGTGCTCGATGCCCAGCCGAGCGAGCGCGTCGGTGCGCGCGCCGCTATCCCACATGCCCGACAGCGACCATGTCATCGCGGCCAGCGCGAGCGCTCCGACGAGGAACGCCACATAGCCGCCCTCGCGCACGGGCTTCGAGCGGCGGCGGGTGCCGACGATCGAGAGCGCGACGCCCGCGAGGGCGATGAGCACGGGGAAGATCAGCGGCCACGGATTCCACGCCGCGATGACGACGGTCTCGGTCACTCCTCACCCCCGCGCTCGCCCTCGCCCGGCTCACCCTCGACGACCCGCCACCGCGAGTCGCCGAGCGGCACCAGCCGTCCGACGACCTTCGAGCCGTCGCGTTCGGCCTCGAAGTGGATGGCGCCGGGCGACCCGCCGACGATGCCCTCGCCCTCGGAGAACGTCGGGTGCTCGTACCCGAGCTCGACGAGGGCGTCGGTGCGCTGCCCCTGGTCCCACGTGCCGCTCAAGAAGCCGAGCAGGCCGAACGCGGTGAGCGCGCCGCCCACGACGAGCACGTACCCGATCTCGCGCGCACCGCGGCGCCCGCGCCCCGCGATCGCGAGCACCGCGCCGACGATCACGGCGAGGGCCGGGAAGACGAGCGGCCACGGACTCCACGGCTCGAGCACGATCTCGGGCATCAGCCGAGCCCGACCCGCTGCCAGTCGAGGTTGATCTTGTCGCCGATGTACACGGTTTCGCCGAAGTCGTGGATCTGCGGGTTCATCCGCAGCAGTTGCTGCTGCGGCAGGTCGAACCGCTGCGCGATGTCGAAGAAGCTGTCGCCGGAGACGACCGTGTAGATGCTCGGCACGCCGTTGCCGTCGACGTCGGTGGGGCCGTTGGCGCCGGGGACCGGGCCGTTGTCGTAGGCAGGGCCGGGCTCGTAGACGGGTGCCGGATCGTTCGGAACCGGCGGGGCCGGCTCGGCGGCGGGCGGCGCCGGCGGCTCGGGTGCGACGGTCGGTGTCACGGGCTGCACCGTCGTCGGCGCCGGCTTCGCCGGGACCGTCACGTAGACCGTCTCGACGGGCTTCTCCTCGCTCGGGAAACAGCCCGTCAGCAGCAGCGGCACCGCCGCGAGCGTCATGAGAAGGGCGGCCGGTGCGGGCAGGGCCGACCGGCGGGTTCGGGTCGGGGTCAACGCGCCTCCTCGTCTCCGGGGGATTCGGTCAGCCTATTGACGAGGGTCGGATGCGTCTACGTCCGCGTTGCGCGTCGCGGAGACGAGTGCCCGGATCCGGCCGAGGGCTTCGGCGAGGGCCGTGTCGGAGACGCCCGCGTAGCCGATGACGATGCCGGCCGGCGGGTCGGCGGGCGGGTCGCCGGGCGCCCGGTCTCGCACGGGCGCCGAGTAGTCGGCGAGCGGCGCGACCGCGATGCCCGCTTCGGCGAGGGCGTCGACGAGGGATGTCGCGGCCGAGGCGTCCGGCAATCGAAGGACCGCGTGCAAACCCCCGTCGAGCCCGAAGAGACCGGACCTCGTCGAGTCGGTCGAAGAGAGCCCGCCGAGCGCCTCCTCGACGAGCCGGCGCCGGTGCGCGTACTCGCGCCGCGCCGCCGCGATGTGCCGCCGCAGGGCGCCCGACGCGAGCAGTTCGGCGACGGCCTGCTGCACGGGCCCGGCGACGGGCGGGGGCGAGTCGGCGCGCACGGCCGCGACCGCGGCGCGGAGCGCCGGGCGGTACGGGAGCACGAGGTAGCCGATCCGCAGCCACGGGCTCAGCACCTTCGAGAAGCTCCCGACGAGCACCGTGCGGTCGTCCCGGTCGAGCGACGCGAGCGCGGGCAGCGGCGCTCCGGTGTGGCGGAACTCGCTGTCGTAGTCGTCCTCGAGGACGAGAAGGTCGCGCGTGCGTGCGAGCTCGAGGAGGTCGAGCCGGTGGGCGGCGGGCAGGCGTCCGCCCAGCGGGTACTGATGGCTCGGGGTCACCATGACGGCGTCGAGGCGCCGGGTGCGCGCGAGCGCCCCGAGGTCGAGCCCGTCGGGCCCGACCGGCACCGGAACGGTCGTCGCCCCGTGCCGCTCGAGCGTGCGTCGTGCGCCCGCATAGCCGGGGTTCTCGACGGCGACGCGCGGCGCGCGCCCCGCGAGTTCGGCGAGGGCGAGGGCCACGAGGGCGAGTGCCTCGGCCGTGCCCGCGGTCACCACGATGTCGTCGGCGGCGCACACGAGTCCGCGCGCCTGGCGCAGATGGTCGGCGATGCCCGCGCGGAGCGCGGCGATTCCGAAGGGCGGCGGGGAGTCGTTCGGGAGCGCGGATGCCCCCACCGCGCGCCACGCGGCCCGCCAGGCCCGCTCATCGAGGCGTGTCGTCGAGGGCTTGCCGGGCGTGAGGTCGATGCGCGGCACCTCGGTTTCAGGAGACCGGAGGCTATTCAGGACCGGATGCCCCGAATCATCCTGAGCAGACTCCGGTCTCCTGAAACGGGAGTCGGCGGCGCCGCCGGGCCGGGCGGAGAACTCGGAGGCGAGCCGCGCCTCGAGTTCGGCGACGCGCGTCGGCGCGCCCTGCCGCGCGTCGAGGTAGCCCTCGCCGACGAGCTGCTCGTAGGCGGCGACGATCGAGCTGCGCGAGACGCCGAGCTCGGTCGCGAACGCGCGCGTCGACGGCATGGGGTCGCCCGGCGCGAGGGCGCCCGAGAGGATGCCTCGGCGGATGCCCTCGACGAGCTGCGCGCCGAGCGGCCGCGCGTCGTCCCGGTCGATGGCGAGGATCGGTCCGTCCATGCCCTCCGCAACCCCCTGACTGGACTGGTCGAATGGTTCACGACTGGTCTATCAGACAGTCCAGTGCGGCGGCCAGTCTGAGAACGTGACCACGATCGACACCGCCCCCGCAGCGCCCACCGCCCCCATCGAGACCGACCGGCGCATCCGCCGCCTCTCCGAGCGGCAGACCTTCGACCGCGCCGAACTCCACCGGCTCCTCGACGAGCAGCTCGTCGGGCACCTCGCCGCGACCCACCACGGCGCGCCGATCGTCGTGCCCATGGCGTTCGCCCGCGTCGGCGACGCCGTGCTCCTCCACGGGTCGACGGGCGGAGGGTTCGCGCTCCGCGCGGCGGCCGAGCGCACGCCCGTCGCGTTCGCCGTCACCTCGCTCGACGCGATCGTCGTCGCCCGCTCCCTCTACGACCACTCGATGAACTACCGCAGCGCCATGATCTACGGCGTCCTCGAAGAGGTCGCGGACGAGGCATCCGCCCTCGACCTCCTCTCCGAGAAACTGCTTCCCGGTCGGAAGGCCGAGGTGCGCGAGAACACGCGCAAAGAGCTCGCCGCGACGCGCGTGCTGCGCCTCGCCCTCGACGACGTCGTCATGAAGATGCGCGCCGCCGGAGCGGGCGAAGCCGAGGACGACGGCGAGGACCACTCGACGTGGGCGGGCATCGTGCCGCTCGCGCAGAGCTGGGGCGACCCCGTCGCCTCAGTGCTGACCCCTGCGGGAACGCCCGTGCCCGATTCGGTGCGAGCGCTGAAGACCGCCACGGCCTACCCGCCCAGACTGTGATCGATCCCGCATGCACCGACCGTGATGCAACGACGCCAGGAAGGAGGTTCGGCCATGCTCATCCTCACCGTGCTCCTCGCCGCGCTCGCCGCAGCGTCCGTCGCAGGCACCGTCATCCAGCTTCGCCGCGACGGCTACCGCCGCGTGCCGACCCGCCTCGCGTGAGACATCCGCCACGCGCCCTCGGCCCCGCGTCCCGACTCGACATCAGGATGCCGGGGCCGTTCCATGCTCGGGCCCTGCTCACCGGAGGCCCGAGACGCCTTAGGCGCTCGCGCGCAGCTGAGGCATCCGTCGCCCGGAAATAGGGCGATCACTCGATGAGGCGAAGGGGCCTTAGAGACGATTCTGAATCTGCCGGCATCAGCCGGACGGATCCCAGGAGGAAGCAATGCAGTACGCAGCCGCGTTCGTCGCAACGCACCAGCACGACCACGACGTCCTCCGTGCCGAGCGCGAACTCGCTCTCCGACGCGACGCCGCCGAGCGGGCGGAACTCGACGACGCCGACGCTCCGGCGGCGAAGAGCGGGCGCCGTCCGTTCGGACGCTCGCACCGCCGCGCGCACGGTCTGCCGAAGCTCGCGCTCCGGTGACCGAACTCGCCGTCGGCGTTCCGACAGCTTCGCAAGGGGCGGATGTCTCGGGCCGCAGTGTCACCGGATGGTGGCAGCATGAAACCGTGACGACCTCGTCGAGCTCAGAGATGGTGGGTCGGCAGGCAGACCTCGCGTGGCTCGAGGGCTTGCTCGACCAAGCGCGCGAGGGCGCCCCGCGCACGGGGCTGCTCGGCGGCGAGGCGGGCATCGGCAAGACCCGGCTGCTCGCCGAGTTCGTCGGTCGGCTCGGGCCCGACGTGCGCGTGCTCGCGGGGCAGTCCGTCGACCTCGGCGACGTGGCCTCGCCGTATGCGCCCGTCAAGGCCGCGCTCCGCACGCTCGTCGCCGACCTCGGGGCCGAAACCGTGCTCGACGCCGTCGGCCCCGGGCGGCCCGCGCTCATCGCGCTTCTGCCCGAGCTCGCGGCATCCGACGCCGAGCGCGGCGCGAGTGCGAACGGCGGCCCCGAGGCCGCCGGCCGACTGCACGAGGCGATCGCCGTGCTCCTCGAGACCGTGTCGCGCGACCGGCCGACCGTCCTCGTCATCGAAGACCTCCACTGGATCGACGCGGCGACGCTCGCGCTGCTGCGCTTCCTCATGCGCGCGCTCACGTCGAGCCGCGTGCTCATCGTCTTGACCTACCGCTCCGAAGACGTCGGCCGGGGGCATCCCGTGCGGGGGTTCCTCTCCGAGATGGAGCGCGACCGCTGGGTCGACCGGCGCGAACTGTCGCGACTGACGCGCCCGCAGGTCAAGAAGCTCGCGAAGCTCCTGCAGGCGAACGCGGCGGGCGCCGCGGCGACCGGTGCGGCCGGCGAGTCGCCGGCCGACGCGGTCGTCGACAACGTCTTCCGGCGCAGCGAGGGCGTGCCGTTCTTCGTCGAAGAGCTCGTCGGCATCGACGAGTGCGACGACGAGTCGGCACTGCCCGACACGCTGCGCGACCTCCTGCTCGTGCGGTACGAACGGTTGAGCGACGAAGCGCAGGCCCTTCTCCGGCTCGTCTCGACGGGAGGCGTGCGGGTGTCGCACGCCCTGCTCGAGTCGGTGTTCGCGGGCTCCCCGGACGACCTCGATCGCGCCGCGCGCGAAGCCGTCGTCGGGGAGTGCTCACGGTCGACGGCGACCAGTACGCATTCCGGCACGCGCTCGTGCGCGAGGCGATCCTCGCCGACCTCCTGCCGGGCGAGCGGGCGCGCTTCCACGCCGCCTACGCCGAGGCGTACGAGCGGCGGGCGGCCGCGGGATCGCGGCGGCTCGCCGCCGAGATCTCCTTCCACTGGCTCGGCGCGAACGACGCCGTGCGGGCGTTCCCCGCGACGATCCAGGCGATGCGCGAAGCACGCGGCGCCGCGGCATACGCGACCGCGGCGCAGCTCGGCGAGCGGGCGATCGCCCTCTGGGACGTCGTGCCCGACGCCGAGGCGCTCGCCGGCGTGGACCGCATCGAGTTCATGGGTCGTACAGCCTCCTACCTCCGCAACGCGGGCGAGAGCGAGCGGGCGCTCGCCCTCATCAAGGCCGCGATCGCCGAAGCTCCCGACGGATCGGTGCACGTGCCGCGGCTCCTGCGCGACCAGGCGATCGTGCTCGGCAGCCTCGGCAAACCCGGGACGGTCGAACTCCTCCGCGACGCGCTCGCCCGCATCGCCGCGTTCGACCAGACCGTGCCCGAGGTGCGCGACCTGCACGCCGCGATCATGACCGCGCTCGCCGGCCGGCTCATGATCGCGGGCGAGATCGACGCCGCCGTCGAGATCGGCGACGAGTCGTACGACCTCGCCGTCGAGATCGGCGCGCTCCGGTCGGCGTCGGTCGCGCGCAACATCGCCTCGATCAGCCGCATCTCGCGCGGAGAGGTCGCCGAAGGCCTCGAAGGGCTCGAAGAGGCGCACGACCTCGCGGGCACCGACGGCACCGCGCTCCTGCGGTACTGGGTCAACGTGAGCGACACCCGCAGCCTCATCGGCGACCACGAGCAGGCCGTCCGGCTCGCCGAGGCCGGGCTCGAGATCGCGCGCGAACAGGGCGTCGAGCGCAGCTCGGGTGTCCTCCTCGCCGCGAACGCCGCCGAGCCGCTCATCGCGCTCGGCGAGTGGGATCGCGCCCAAGCGCTCGTCGAACGCGGGCTGAGCCTCGACCCGCCGCCGCCGTTCAAGGCCTACCTGCAGCGGGCACGGCTCGTCGCGGCGCTCTGGAGCGGCGACGTCGAGGCCGCCGTCGCCGGGCTGCGGGCCGTCTACCCGATGATGGCGAAGGTCGCCGACGTCGAAGTGCAGACGCGGTTCGGCCTCGGGCGGCTCGCCGCCGAGATCCTGCTCGAGGGCGGCGATCTCGCCGGGGCCTGGCGCGAAGCGTCGATCGCGCTCGACGGACCGGCCGCACAGCACGTCGGCTACGTCGCGCTGCACCTCTGGCCGGCTGCGCGAGTGCTCGGCGAGGCGGGTCGCGACCCGGCGCGCGCGGCAGCGGCGGGGTTGGATGTCTCGGCGCTCGCCGGGTTCGAGGGCGACGTGCTCTCGCGGCTCGACGAGATCGCAGTGTGGCCGACGCATACGCTGTGGTCGGCGTTCGTGCGGGCCGAGCTCGCGCACGGGCCGCGTGAAGCGGTCGAAGCGTGGCGGACCGCGGTCGCCGCGGCGGAAGCGTCCCAGGCGTTCGTCTACCTCGCCCCCTACGCGCGGTTCCGTCTCGCCGAGGCGCTCCTCGAGGCGGGCGACCGGCAGGCGGCGCGTATGGAGTTGCAGGCTGCCGCCGACCTCGCCGACGAGCGCGGGGTCGGACTCGTGCGGCGACACGTCGACCGGCTCGCGCAGGCCGCGGGGCTCGCGCTCGCGACGCGGGAATCGGGCGACGACGAGGCATCCGCCGAACCGTCGACGAACGACGTCGCGCCCGAGGCATCCGACCTCGACGACCTCACCGCGCGCGAACGGCAGGTGCTCGACCTCATCGCCGAAGGGCTCAGCAACAAGCAGATCGGCGAGCGGCTGTTCATCAGCGGCAAGACCGCGAGCGTGCACGTGTCGGCGATCCTGAGAAAACTCGGGGCATCTTCGCGCACCGAGGCCGCCGTGCGTGCGCGCGGGGTTACGGTGGCTGAGTGAGCATCATCGACGATATTCCCTTCACGAAGATGGACGGCAGCACGACTTCCCTCGGCGACTTCGCCGGGCAGACGGTGCTCATCGTCAACGTCGCCTCCCGTTGCGGCCTCGCGCCGCAGTACGAGAAGCTCGAGGCGCTGCAGAAGGAGTACGGCGACCGCGGCTTCACCGTCATCGGGTTCCCGTCGAACCAGTTCCTGCAGGAGCTCGGCACGAACGAGGCCGTCGCCGAATACTGCTCGACGACGTGGGGCGTGACGTTCCCCGTCGTCGACCGCGTGCTCCTCAACGGCCGCAAGGCGCACCCGCTCTACACCGAGCTCAAGAAGACGCCCGACGCCGAGGGCAAGGCCGGTCGCGTGACCTGGAACTTCGAGAAGTTCCTCGTCGCGCCCGACCGCACCGTCACGCGGTTCCGGCCGAAGACCGAGCCCGACGCGCCCGAGGTCATCGCCGCCATCGAGGCGGCGCTCGAAGACGCGGCGGCATAGAGCCGTGCCGTCGTGCGGGGCGGCGTGCGCGTGAGCGCGTTCGTCGTGCGCCCGGCGGTCGTCGCCGACGCGCCCGCGATCGCGCGCGTGCACTGGGCCTCCCACCATGAGGTCTATGTCGACACCGGCCGGGTCGCGCGCGACGCCGTCGAGGGCTGGCCGATGCGCGACCGCATCCTCATGTGGACGGCGAACGCCGCGATCTCGTCGGGCGTGTATCCGCCGCCCGAGGGGTTCAGGATGATGGGCGTGCGCGTCGCCGAGGTCGACGGCGAGATCGTCGGCTTCGCGAGCACGAGCGAGCCGCGAGCGGCGGATGTCTCAGTCTCGGATGTCTCGGCCGCCGACCCCGACCGCCCGCGACCGCTCTCGCTCGACGCGATCTACGTGCTCGAAGCGCACCACGGGTCGGGGGTCGGCCAGGCGCTCCTCGACGCGTCGATCGGCGACCGCCCGGCGTTCCTGTGGGTGCTCGACGACAACCCGCGGGCGCAGGCCTTCTACCTGCGCAATAGGTTCGCGCCCGACGGCACGGAGAAGTTCGACGAGTTCTGGAAGGTGCAAGAGGTCCGCTGGGTGCGGTGAGGCGGATGCCGCAATTCGCCGGGTAGCGTAGTCGGGACCGACCGAGGAGCCTCCGCCCGCATGAAACCCGGCCCCCGCCGCAGCATCAGCCAGACCGACATCGTCGTCGCCGCGTTCGAGATCCTCGAGCAGAAGGGCTTCGCCGCCGTGTCGGTGCGCGGCGTCGCTGCGGCGCTCGGCCTCACTCCGACGGCGATGTACACCTATTTCGCGTCGAAGGGCGCGTTGCTCGGCGCGATGGTCGAGGAGCTCATCGCGGGCGTCGGCGAGAATGAAACCGCTGATCCCGGTTACGCGGTCGATCCCCGCGCCTACCTGCTCGAGACCGCCCTCGCGCTCCGCGCGCGCCTGCGCGAGCACGCGGGTGCGATCGTGCTTGTGACGAGCGGTCCCCTCGACGGGCCGCGCGCCGTCGCCCTCCTCGAGCGGCTCGGCGCCGCCTACGTCGTGGCGGGCCTCTCGACCGACGATGCGGCGAGGGCGGCGCACGCGCTCCTCGCGCAGGTGTTCGGGCACGTCGCCGTCGAGACGGCGTGGGCCGAGGCATCCGGCGCTCACGAACCCGTGACCCTCTGGAACGACACCCCGCCGAACCCCATCACCGAGGCGGGCGTCGCGCTGGGGCTGCGCGCGGGCGACGACGGCGAGTTCGAGCGCGCCGCATCGCGCACGATCGACGGATGGCTCGCGGTCGGCGTGCGCTGACGCTCAGTGCCCTTCGCGGTAGTCGCTGAAGAGGTCGGTGGCTTCGTCCTCGAACGTGCCGTCGGGTGCCTGGCAGCCGTCGATCCACAACTCGTGATCGCCCGACGTGCGGGTCGACACCGTGACGGTCGTGGTGATTCCGCCGACGCAGCCGCCGGAGTCGGGCGTTCGGTATGCACCGAGGGAGATGTCGTGGGCGATGAGAAGGTTCTCGAAGTCGGCGGCGGGCGGCACCTGGGAGTGGACTCGGGCGCGAGGCATCCACCGATTGAATCACCGTGCGGGGGAGCGCGCAGACCGCCTGTGCAGAACCGTCACTCGCCCGGCCGGTACGGCGGCACGTAATCGCGCGCGACTTCGAAGAGGAGCCTCGCTCCCCAGCCCGTCGCGCCCTTCGACTTCCACGCGTCGTCGGCGTCCGACTGCATCGTGCCCGCGATGTCGAGGTGCGCCCACGGCGTCTCGCCGACGAACTCGGCGAGGAAGAGCGCCGCGGTCGTCGCGCCGGCGTATGGGCCGCCGAGGTTCGAGAGGTCCGCGACATCCGAGTCGAGCTGCTTGCGGTACGACCGTTCGAGCGGCAGCTCCCACACGCGCTCGTCGACCTCCGAACCCGCCGCTTCGATGAGGTCGACGAGCGCTGCGTCGTTGCCGATGACGGCCGCGAGCGCGGGCCCGAGCGCCATGAGGGCGGCGCCCGTGAGGGTCGCGATGTCGATGATCGCGTCGACGCCGGCTTCGGTCGCGAGCACGAGCGCGTCCATCATCGCGAGCCGACCCTCGGCGTCGGTGTTCTTGACCTCGACCGTCTTGCCGCCGCGCACGTGCAGCACGTCGCCGAGCTTGTACGCCGAGCCCGACGGCATGTTGTCGGTGCACATGAGCCATGCCGTGACCTCGGCCGTGCCTCCCGACGACGACAGCGCCGTGAACGTGCCGAGGATCGCCGCGGCCCCGCCCATGTCCATCTTCATGAGCAGGTGCATGGGGTCGCTCGGCTTCAGGCTGATGCCGCCCGAGTCGTACATGATGCCCTTGCCGACGAGTCCGAGATGGCCGGATGCCTCGCCGGCAGGCGTGTACTCGAGCTTGATCATGCGCGGCTCCTCGGCGCTCGCCGCGTTGACGCCGAGGAGGCCGCCGATGCCGAGGTCGATGAGCGCGGCCTTGTCGAACACTTCGACGTCGAACCCGAAGCGCTCGCCCAGCGCGACGGCGACGTCGGCGAAATCGCTCGCGGTGAGGTGCCCGGGCGGGGTGTTCGCGAGGTCGCGGGCGACCGCGGCGGCGCGCGCGGTGACGAGGCCTTCCGTGGTCCCGGCGGTCGCCTGCTCGAGGGGGCCGTCGCCGGTGAACCCCGATGCTTCTCCGAACCGCAGTTCGAGCCGGGTGAGGGCGGGCTCGCGCGGCTCGCCCTTGAGAGCGTCGTAGCGGTAGCGGCCGAGGAGTGCGCCCTCGACGAGCGCGGCAGCTGCAGCTCGCGGGCCGACGGAGCCGGCGGTCGACAGGGTGAGCGCGACCCTCGCGGCCTTCGGGACGGCGCGGACGAACGCAGCGGCGGCGCTCCGCAGCACCTTCGTGTCGATGTCGGCGGCGGCGCCCACGCCGACGGCGACGCTGAGTCCGGCCGACGCGCGCGGCAGCGCGAGGGTCGTGCCTGGCTTGGCCTCGAATCCGAGCTGCTTCAGCACGGACTCGTCGAGTCCGAGTGCTGCGGAGAGGTCGTCGTCGGCGGAGACGAGCACGCCGACGGCGTCGACCTTCGCTGCGGGCGAGGGCGTCGAGGCATCCGTCACGAAGATCGACACCGCGTCGAAGGCCGCGAGCGACGGGATCGGCGTGAACCCGTCGGGAATGAGCTTGTACGGGCTGCGGGTCATGGGCGGGCCCCTTCCGAGACATCCGATTCGTCGACGGAGTCGTCGTCTTCGATGACGTCGTCGTCGTCGGGTTCGAGCTTTTCGGGCAGGTCGCCCTTGCGGCGGCCCGGCATGCGGGTGGCGGGCACGATCGCGAGGAGCGCGACGCCTGCGAGCGCGAGGAGCGAGAGCTGGAGCGACTGCAGGCGCGCGTGCTCGTTGACCTCGATCGCGGCCTCGAGCTCGGCACCCGAGGCGCGGTCGGCGAGGGCGTCCTCGAGCTGCTCGTTGGTGAGGAAGTTCGCGTCGTCGAAGTTCACCTGCGAGATGAGGTCTTCGCTGATCTCGGGGTGCTCCTCCGCGCCCGCGAGGAGCAGCGCCGTGAGGGTGCCGACGGCGAGCGTCGTGGCGAGCGCGATGCCGACCGACGCGAACGTGTTGTGCACGAGTCCGCGCCAGGCGCCGACGTCGCCCGCGAGCTGCCGCGGCGCGGCCGACAGCAGGGTGTTGAACACGAGCGCGACGATCGAGCCCTGCGCGAGCCCCAGCAGGATGAGCCCCGCGATGATCGAGAGCTGCCCCCACTCGCCCCGCACCGTGAACGCGAGGAGCGTGAGCGCCGCCGCGACGACGATGAACCCCGCGGTCGCGAGCACGCGCGGAGTGAACCGCGTGTAGAGGAACGCGATGA
This sequence comes from Agromyces protaetiae, assembly GCF_004135405.1. Lineage (NCBI taxonomy): Bacteria > Bacillati > Actinomycetota > Actinomycetes > Micrococcales > Microbacteriaceae > Agromyces > Agromyces protaetiae. Next base: position 705,853 of record NZ_CP035491.1, on the reverse strand, counting down.
ACGTCGACGCGAGGAAGATCGAGAGCGTGTACGGGATGATCGCGAAGCTCGTCTCGAGGCCAGTGCGGCCCTGCACGACCTGCATGTAGAGCGGGATGAGGAAGTTCGCCGCCGACCCCACGAAGAGCATCGTGCCCATGCACAGCGTGATGGCGCGCTCGGAGCCCGTCGCGAGCACCCGCAGGTCGAAGATGCGCGGCTTGCCCTCACGCGTGCGCTTCCGCAGCCACATGAAGAAGAACTGCACGAAGAGGAGGCCCGCGAGGGCGAGGAGCGGCGCGGGCGAGATGCCGAGCACGTCGAACGGAGCGTGGGGGGTCGCGAGCCAGAAGCCCCACGTCGCGAGCCCCGAGAAGCCGAAGCTGATCAGGATGATGCCGACCGCGGCGATGAGCGCGCCGATCCAGTCGATCGAGAGGCCGGGCTGGGCGGGCACCTTCTTGAGCCGGAAGCTCAGCAGGAAGTTCAGCACGCCGAGGGCGACCATGAGCCAGAACGACCACCGCCACCCGATCGTCGTCGCGAACGTGCCCGCGATGAGGAGGGCGAGGACGCCCGCGCCTGGGATCGCGGCGGCGAGGAGGCCGATCGCCTTCGCCTGTTGGCTGCCGCGGTAGTTGACGGCGACGAACACGGTGAGCGCGGGCGCGACGAGCGAGATCACCGTGCCCGCCGCGGCCTGGGCGACGAAGAGCATGGCGGGTGTCGCCGCCGCCGCGACGGTCGCCATCGCGACGGCGTGGATCGCGACGGCGATCTGGAACACGCCGCGCGTGCCGAAGCGGGCGCCGACCTTGGCCCCGAGCAGGATGAACGCCGCCATCGCGAACGTGCCGGCCGTGATCGCGGTGCCGACCGAGGTCGCGGGCGTGTCGAGGTCGGTCGTGATGCCCGCCATCGACACCGTGAGCGCGTTGATCGAGAACGACGCCTGGATCTGGGTGAGCACGACGACGATCATCGGGAGCCACGAGGTGCGCTGCGGGACATCCGTCGATGCGGTGGCGGTGCTGCTCACGTCGACCCCCCGGTCTGCCCGGCGCGAGCGGTCGGGCACGTTCCGACAGTAGCGCCGGTGAGGATGACTCGACTAGAGAGCGGGCGGGGCGGATGGCTCGGGGCTCACCCGCGGTCGCGTGCGCCGTAGGCGCGGATCCACGCGTGCACGCCGTCGGCCATGACCTGCCGGATGCGTTCGGGGGTGCGGCCCGTAGGGGAGCCGTTGAAGGCGAGGAGGGTCGTGAGCGCGTTGAAGTGGTCGGCGGCGAGGCGCGGGTCGTCGGCGTCGACGAGGCCGATCGCGGCGAAGTGGGCGAAGCGCTCGGCGAGGGCCTCTTCGGGTGCGGTCGCGAGCGGGTGCTCGTCGAGGTCGGGCAGCCAGGCGGTGTTCTCGGTCACGAGTCGCACGGTCGCCGCGTAGTCGGTCGTGGCGATCATGGTCGTGCCGACGTCGTCGGCGAAGGCGACGAGGGCGCGCTCGAGGCTCGGCACGTCGGGCAGGTCGGCGTCGTCGGAGAGGTGGGTGTCGAGCGCGCGGTCGAGGGCGGCGACGAGGGTTGCGCCGGCGTCTTCGATGACGCCGAGGAGCAGCCCGCGCTTGTCGCCGTAGTAGTCGTACACGGTGCGCTTGGAGACGCCCGCCTCGGCGGCGATCGCATCCATGCTCGTGCGTTCGACGCCGTCGCGGACGAAGAGCGCGCGGGCCGCGGCGAGGATCGCGGCGCGCTTCTGCGCGTTGCCGTCGCGCACGGGCTTCGCCTGTTGCGTCTGGTCTGCGACGGTCACGGATGCCTCTCCTGCGTGTTCTCCGAAAGTCTACACCGCTCGGTGTACTCAACTACACTGCACGGTGTAGTGTGGCTCGCATGAACACGATCAGCCCCGCGACATCCGCGGATCTCGGACCGGTGTCGGCGCGCCGGCTGAACCTCATCAGCGCCGTCCTCGTGCTCGGGGCGATCACCTCACTCCTCGACACGACCATCGTCAACATCGCCCTCGACCACCTCCACACGACGTTCGGCACGACCGTCGCACAGACCCAGTGGGTGTCGACCGCCTACCTCCTCGCCTACGTCGCCGTCATCCCCGTGAGCGGCTGGGCGGCCGAGCGGATCGGCGCCCGTCGGGTCTGGATCGCGGCGATCAGCGCGTTCCTCGTCGGGTCGCTCCTGTGCGGGTTCGCGGGCACGCTGCCGCTGCTCGTCGCGTTCCGCGTGCTGCAGGGCCTCGGGGCGGGCATGATCCTGCCCGTCACGATCACGATCCTGACCCGCGCCGCAGGCCGCGAGCGGATCGGGCAGGCGATGATCGCGATCGCCCTGCCGGGCCAGCTCGCGCCCATCCTCGGCCCCGTCATCGGCGGCGCGATCATCGAGTCGCTCGACTGGCACTGGCTGTTCTTCGTCAACGTGCCGATCTGCATCGCCGCGCTCGCGTTCGCGCCCAGGGTGCTGCCGCGCGACGCGGGCCAGCGTGGACGCACGTTCGATCTCGTCGGCTTCCTGCTGCTCACGCCCGGCGTCGCCGCGGTCGCCTACGGCATCAGCCAGGCGGGCGGCCCCGACGCGTTCGGCGCCCCCGAGTCATGGGTGCCGCTCGCCGCCGGCGCGGCCCTCCTCGTCGGCTTCATCGCCCACGCCCTCACCGTGAAGCGCGTCGCACCGCTCGTCGACGTGCGCGTCTTCGCCCGCCGCAGCTTCGGCCTCTCGAGCGTCATCACGTTCGTCGGCGGATTCTCGGTGTACGCGATCATGTTCCTGCTGCCGCTCTTCTACCAGCAGATCCGCGGCGAATCGGTCGCTGCGACGGGCCTCCTGCTCATCCCGCAGGGGCTCGGCACGATCCTGTTCCTCGTGCTCTCGCGCAGGTTCCTCGCGAACATCGACGGCCGGTTCGTCGTCGCGGGCGGCGTCGTGCTCACGATGCTCGGCATCGTGCCGTTCGCCCTCGCGGGCACGAGCGGGGGAGAGGTGCTGCTCCTCGCCGCGCAGTTCGTCCTCGGCATCGGACTCGGCGCCGTGAGCCTGCCCGTCATGACCCTCGCGTTCGCAAGCCTCAGCCCCGACGAGACCCCGCGCGGCTCCGCCGCGTTCAGCGTCGTGCAGCGCGTCGGCGCGCCGTTCGGCGTCGCGGTCATCGCGGTCGTCCTGCAGTCGAGAATGGCGGATGCCGCGACCCCCGCCGCGGCCCTGGCCGCCTTCGGCGGCACCTTCTGGTGGGTGCTCGCATTCGCGGCGGTGCCGCTCGTGCTCGCGTGGTTCATCCCGAAGAAGCCCGTGGCCGAGGCCGCACCTGCGGACCCCGCTCGGGTCTGACCGCCCCGACGCGCGTGAGGACGCCAACCCGGGGAATCGGCACACCCGTATCCCCGGTTGGCGCCCTCACTGCGCGACCCTCACCACCGCTGGCGAACGACCTCGGCGAAGCCGAGAAGGGCGTCGATCGGGATCGTCGCGCCCGAGACATCCTGAACCTCGCCGCGATACGTGCCGAAGCACTGATGCGTCTCCGACGAGACGATGCCGAGCGCGGTCTTCGCGACGCGGTCGTGGAAGGGCGTGAAGACGAGGTCGACGCCGGTGCCCGTGATCGTCCACGGGGCGAGGTGGTCGGCCGGGTCGAAGCGCCAGTCGAGTTCGTCCCCGAGCTTCGTGAGCCGGCCGTCGACCGAGATCGCGTTCTCGGTCGAGCCCGTGCCCGCCGTCCAGAGGCCACCGAGCTGCAATCCGAGTCGCACGCCGTGCTCGACGCCCGACGCGGCGCCCCAGTGCCAGCGCATCGAGTACGGCCAGCGCCCGCGGCCGTGGTCGAGCACCGCCCAGCTCTCGCCCGCGGGCACGTCGAACGCCTGGTCGTCGACGACGATCGTGCCGTGGGCGGGGCGTGCGACGTCCTTGACGGTGTACTGGAACCGGCGGGCGCTCCACGGCACGACGACGCCGAGCGCCTCGTGGCCGTCGGGCCGCTCGGCGACGACGTCGACGCGCACGCGGTCGGTGTGCGCCGTGATGCGGGTGCCGCCTTCGATCTCTTCGACGGATGCCTCGATGCCCGGCACGCTCGCACTCGCACGCCCGTCGCCGAGCGACCCGGGCAGCACGACCCCGCGCGTGAGCGGCGTGATCGTCGACCGGTCGATCGCCTCGCCCGTCGCGCGCACGTACACCCACACTTGCGTCATCGTCGCGTAGTCGAGCGCCGCGATCGTGACCGCGGCGATGACGTCGGGCGTCGTGAACGCCCAGTACTCCCATCGCTTGTTGCGGAATCGGGCACGCGTGCCTCGGCCGCCGATGCCCGACGTGTCGTGGAGCGGATGTCTCGACCACCCCACTGCGGCGGGGTTCAGCAGCCCGTCTGGGCCGGTGAGCGAGACGCGCTCGGTGAGCTCGCGCTCGCGGCTATGGGCTGATTCGGGCTGGGCGGTGGCCACGCTGCCTCCAGGGTTCGGGTGACGCCACCGTACCCGACAGGCCCGAACCCAGGAATAAGAACGATCGTTCTGTGTTGCATCAGCCATGAGCACTGTGATCGAGACGGACGGCGCCCGCCGCTCCGAGCCGCGCGAGCGGCTGCTGCAGACGGCGGCCGACCTCTTCTACCGCGAGGGCATCCACGGCGTCGGCGTCGACCGCGTGCTCTCCGAGGCGAACGTCACGCGCGCCACGATGTACCGGCACTTCGCGGGCAAAGAGGCACTCGTCGCCGCTTACCTCGGCCTCGAAGACGCGGGCATCCGTCAGGCGTTCGCCGCGGCCCACGAGCAACTCGACGGCGACCCGCGGGCGCTCCTCGCGGCGATCATCGAGGGCATCGCCGACGACGCCGAGCGCCGTCACACGCGCGGCTGCCCGTTCATCAACGCTGCCGCCGAGTACGCCGATCCCGATAGCGACGTGCGACGGATCGTCGCCGCGCACCGTGCCTGGTTCCGCAGCGAGCTCGAGCGCGACCTCGCAGCGGCCCACGTCGCAGACCCCGCCGCCGCAGCAGCGGCCCTTGTGCTGCTGCGCGATGCGATGTTCGTCGGCAATGCGCTCGACGGGGCATCCGTTCGCGAGGGCTTCACGCGCGAGGCGCGCCGGGTCGCCGGGCTCGACTGACCGGGAGGCGCGGCTTTCGAAGACGCGCGCGCTCAGAGACATCCGGATGCCCCGAACCCGCCTCGAACGCGACGGAGCGCCGACCCCGAAGGGCCGGCGCTCCGCCGATTCACGTGAGCCGGATGCCTCCGATCAGCCCGCCTTCGGCGGAGTGATGCGGATGACGGCAGACGTGTTGTTCTTGCCGGTCTTCTTCACCTCGACGGAGGTGCCGTAGCCGACGCCGGCGTCAGCAGGGTTGCCCGTGCCGAGGACGGTGATGCCGATGTCGGTGCCGAACAGGTCGCGGACCGGCCTGCCGTCCTTGTCGACGATGCGCGTCGTGTACGGCGCGTTGCCGACCGACGGCACGACGACCGACCCGTCGACGTAGCGGTAGTACAGGTCGCTGCCCGTCGTCGGGAGCAGGTCGGGACGGTACTCGAAGCCCGGTACCCAGCCCTGGTCGTCGGTGAACTTGGCCACCGGCTTCTGACCCTTGAACTGCGTGCAGTACTCCTTGTCGTACACCGTGCCGACCGTGAAGCACTCCTTGAAGTCCGCCGTCTTCTCGAGGCCGAAGGCCGCGTTCGACGACTGGGCGCGCGACGGGAGGTTCTTCAGCGCCGACGTGTCGGCAGCCGCCGCCTTGCCCGTACGGCGCAGCGGGTCGAAGTGGCTGTCGACGATGAGCAGACCGCCCTTGGCGCCCGCGCTCGGCAGGGCCGTCAGGTTGTTGCGCACCATGTTGGCGTTGCCGTACGTCGTGTCGCGGTACCAGACCAGCGCGCCGGGAGCGTTGTAGGCGATCTTGTCGACCTTCCACGCGCCCGCTTCGTCTTGGTAGACCGTGTCGTAGCCGTACTTCAGGCCCTCGTCGAACCCGTCGTAGTTGCGCCACTCGACCAGGTAGTACTGCGCGAGGATCGCGTAGCCGGGGTCGACGCGCCAGCCGGGGCCGGTCGTGCCCGCCCACGACGAGACGTCGTTGGTCCAGCCGCCGGTCTCGCCTTCGGCGTACTCGACGTCATCGCTCCACACCGTCTGGTCGGCGCCGTCGACGAGTGCGAAGTCGTCGGCGAACCATCCGCGTTCCTGGAAGGCCGCGTCGGACGCGAACCGCAGGCGCACCTGGACGTCCTCGGCGTCGCCGAACGACGAGAGGTCGATGTACTGGTGGGCCCAGCCCTCGGTCGAACCCGTCAGGCCGTGCTCCCGGCCGAACGAGCCGCGAAGGTTGCCGTTCGGGTCGGAGTAGGTCTCGGGAGTCGTCGCGAGCGAGCCGTCCTCGTTGTACACCGGCTGGTCGGTCCACGTCGCGCCGCCGTCGGTCGAGACCTCGACGAAGCCGAAGTCCCAGTCGAGCTCGATGACGTAGTCGTTCCACATCCAGAACTTGGCGTTCGCGGGCACGTCGCCGAGGTCGCGGGCGAGGCGGATGTCTCCCCAGTCCTGCTCGGTGCCGTTGTACCACATGCCCGTCCCGGAGTGCGGGGTCGCGAGGACGATGTCCTTGTCGGGCAGGTTGATCTTGACGCCGTCCTCCTGGCCCTTGAGCGGCCGGGAGTTCTGGCTGACCGTGACATCCTGACGCCGGTCGCCGGGGTTCACGACGAGCGGGTCGGCCCAGCCGAGCACCCACTTGTCCCAGAGGCCCATGTGCGTCGGCATCGACTGGAAGATCGGACCCGAGTGCGAACCCGAGTTCATGAGGTCCCAGAAGTCGACGTCGGCGTTGCCCGCGTTCGACGTGTCGTACAGGTCGGGCAGGCCGAGGTCGTGGCCGTACTCGTGCGCGAACACGCCGACGCCCGAGTCCTCGGGCTGCACGATGTAGTTCGACACGAACAGGTCGGTGCCGGGGATCGGCGCGCCGCCGGGGACGGCCGAGGAGTGCGCCCAGATGGCGTACGTGCCCTGGTCGCCGCCGCCGCCCGACTTGTCGGCGCCCGCGTGGACGAGCACGACGTGGTCGATGACGCCGTCGGGCTCGTAGAGGTCGCCGTCGCCGTCGCGGTCGCCCTGGTCCTCGATGTCGTAGTCGGCCCACGGGAAGTCGGGCTGCGCCGCCGCGAGGGCCGCGACCGCGTCGATCGGGAGCTGGCCCGGGCCGCGCGGGTTGTCGGGGTGGCCCTGCATGTCCTGCATGGGGCCGGCCTCGAAGACGCCGTCCTCGTTCTCGTGGCAGACGGTCGCGCCGTAGTACGCCTCGGAGTGCGGCACCGTGATCCACGGGGTCGCTTCGCCGTGCACCGTGTAGGCGCCGCGCGACATCTCCTCGTACATGTTCTTCATCGTGTAGCCCGAGATGTCGATGCCGCGCTTGCCGTCGGGACCCTTGAGGTCTTTGCGCACGCGCTCGGTGACGCCCTTGTCGCTGAAGAGCAGCTTGTTGTAGTAGTCCGACGAGAAGTCGGGCACCCACATCGAGTTGTTGTCGTCGCGTGCAAGGTCGGCGGGGTTCGGCAGGCCGTTGTGGAGTGGGCCGCTCTGCACGCCGCCGGGCATGCACGTCGTGGCACCGAACTCGGTGGGCACCTGGAGGCCCGTGAAGTCGTCCTGCGCGTTCTCGTCGAACTCGACGAGGATCGTCAGGAGCTTCGCCTCCTGGGTCTCGTCGGCCTCTTTGTAGTCGGGCTTCCAGTGGTTGCCGTGGTGGGGCTTGCCCCAGCCCTTGCCCCAGCCGTTGTGGCCTCGGTGCCAGTCGCGCTTGAGCTGCTTCGGGCTCTTGCCGGTCTTGATCGACTGCGACTCGAGGTGGGCGAGCTCTTTCGCCGCGACCGGATTGCCCTGGGCGAACTTGCGCTCGACGCCTTCGGCGATCTCGAGCGCGGTCACCTGCTGGGCTCCGCGGTTCGCGGCGGCGGCCTCGTCGCCCGCGGCCACGTCGTCGACGAACGCCTGTTCGACGCGCGGTTCGACGTAGTTCATGTAGTACTCGTCGTCGCCGATGACGGGTGCAGCCACCGGGTCGGGGGCCGCGCTCGCCGGTGCGACGTTGACGGTCACGAGACCCGCCGCAATGAGCGCGACGACCGGGACGGTCGCCGCTGCTCGCTTTCGTGCACGTACGTGTGGTGCAGACATGCATCTCCCCTCAGAAGCCGGAGACGGGGTCGTCTCCCGCGAGTCGTCCGCCGGTAGACGGACGTTCCCGAATCCTGCATCGTGCCCCCCATACGGGGGAAGGGGTTTCTGTGAAATACCTGAGGATTCAGCGCTTTCGTGCGTGAAACGCAAGAAAACTGCGCTGGATGCCTCTGATGCGCACGATTCATCGAATGGCGGCGGGGTTCAGTGAGGCAGCCGGGGCTTTCGGGCCCCCTCTGGCGCGCAGCGCGCACCGCGCCTACGCTGAGATCGGCGGATGTCCCGAAGCAGGGCCGACGCCGCGCACGGCGCCGTGGGGGCGGCGCCGATCGAGTCGAAGGGGGCCGGTCGATGTCGGAGTTCGCCGAAGTGCCGAAGCTCGCCGGAGTCGCGAAGGCGTCGCGCCGCGGGGCATCCGGTCGCACCCGGTTCGCACGCAGGATCGCGACATCCGCGCTCGTGCTCGCGGCCGGGTTCGCGCTCGCCGCTTGCGCGACCGACGAGGGCGGCGCGACCGGGTCGACCTCGACGCCCGAGGTGCTGCCGCCCGTCATGGTGCAGCTCGACGAGATCGACGGCACGACGGTCGAAGTGCCTATCACGAACGTCATCGTGCTGCAGGGCGACGACACGACCTTCACCGCCTGGGAGGCCGACATCGCCGACCCGTCGGTCGCCGAGTTCACGCCCGGGCGCGACGACGGCTCGGCGCAGTTCGACCCCGGCATCACGCCGCTCAAGATCGGCGAGACCGAGGTCGCGCTGAACAACACCGAGTCGGGCGACTCGCTGACCTTCACGGTGAAGGTCGTCGAGACGAGATAGCGCCCCGCGGGGCCTCGCGTCGGCTCAGCCGAGCAGCAGCGCTCGCAGCTGATCGGCCGAGTGCACGACCGCGAACGCGTCGCCCGCCTCGGCGGGGGAGCCGTAGCCCCACTCGACGAGGATCGTCGGCACGCCGTTGGCGAGCGCGCCGAGCGTGTCGTAGCCGCGGTCGCCGACCATGACGGCCTGTGCGGTGTCGATGCCCTGCGCCTGCAGCCGGTGGAGCGCCTCGGCGACGACCTCGGCCTTCGTGCTGCGGTCGTCGTTCTCCTCGGCGCCCGCGATGACCGTGAAGTACTTCGCGAGGCCCGCGTGCTCGAGCACGGCACGCGCCATCGACTCGGGCTTCGAGGTCGCGAGGGCGACGGGAACGCCCGCGGCGTGCAGCCGCTCGAGCACGCCCGCGACGCCCGGGAAGACGGGAGAGGTCAGCAGGCGCTCGCCGTAGTGGTCGCGGTAGACGTTGAGTGCCTCCCACGCCTCGGCGTCGGTGAAGCCCGCCGTCATGCGGAGCGAGTCGAGCAGGGGCGGGCCGACGTACGAACGCAGCGTCGCGTCGTCGGGCACGTCGAGGCCCATCTCGGAGAACATGTGCGCGAGCGAAGCCGTGATCTCGCTCTGCGAGTCGACGATGGTGCCGTCGAGGTCGAAGAGCACCGCAGACCAGGTGCGATCGGGCGCCACGGAAGGTCGGGTTTGCAGGGTCGTGGTCACCGGGACATCCTAGGACGGGTTTCCCTGAGCGTCGCTCAGGCTACGGAAGGACGACCATGGCGAACGACCTGACCGGCAAGACGGCGCTCGTGACGGGAGCCGCGCGCGGCATCGGCCGCGAGGTCGCCCTCGAACTCGCGCGTCAGGGGGCGGATGTCGCGGTCGGGCTTCGGGATGTCTCGCACGACGGCGGGCTCGTCGACGAGATCCGTGCGCTCGGCCGCCGGGCCGTCGCCGTCGCGACCGACGTCACCGTTCTCGACGCCAGTCGCGCCGGCATCGACGCCGCCATCGAAGAGCTCGGCGGCCTCGACATCCTCGTCAACAACGCGGGCGGCGGCATCATGGGCGCCGCGATCGACCTGACCGAGGCCGAGTTCGACGCCGTGTGGGCGCTCAACACGCGCTCGACGTTCTTCCTCTCGCAACACGCCGCGCGGCACTTCCGCGCGCACGGCGGTGGTGCGATCGTCAACGTCGCCTCGCAAGCCGGACTCGTCGCCCTACCGGGCGAATCGGCGTACTGCACAGCCAAGGCCGCCGTCATCCATCTCACGCGCTGCCAGGCGGTCGAGTGGGGCGAGTACGGCATCCGCGTCAATGCCGTCGCGCCGACCTTCATCGAGACCGACGGCACCGCCGCTGCCCTCGGCGACGCCGAGTTCCACGCCGACACCGTCGAACGCATCGCGGCCCTGCACCGCATCGGCCGGGTCGACGAGGTCGCGCCCGCCGTCGCGTTCCTCGCGTCGCCCGCGGCGTCGCTCATCACGGGGCAGACGCTCGCGATCGACGGGGGATGGACGGCGCGCTGAGCGCGGTCTGTCGGTTCCGGATGTCTCGGGCGCGCGCCGATCAGAAGAGCGTCGGCCGCCCGCTGTCGACGCCCTTCATCGCGTCGTAATCGAGCACGACGCAGCGGATGCCGCGGTCTTCGGCGAGCGTGCGGGCCTGCGGCTTGATCTCCTGGGCCGCGAACACGCCCGTGACGGGCGCGAGCAGCGGGTCGCGGTTCATGAGCTCGAGGTAGCGGGTGAGCTGCTCGACGCCGTCGATGTCGCCGCGCCGCTTGAGCTCGACCGCGACCGACGACCCCGAGGCATCCGTCGCCAGGATGTCGACCGGGCCGATCGCCGTCATGTACTCGCGGCGCACGAGCCGGTAGCCGTCGCCGAGGAGTTCGATCTGCTCGGCGAGGAGCGCCTGGAGGTGCGACTCGACGCCGTCCTTCTGGAGGCCGGGATCGACGCCGAGGTCGTGCGCCGAGTCGTGCAGCACCTCGTGGATCGACACGACGAGCCGGTCTTCGGTCTTCTTGTGCGTGACCGTCCACACCTCGACGACGCCTGCCGCGGCCTGCTCGGCGTCGGGGTCGGCCGTCGCGAGCGTGCACGGCGGGCTCATCCAGTTGAGCGGCTTGTAGCTCAGCGAGTCGGAGTGCACGAGCACGCTGCCGTCGGCCTTCACGACGAGCAGCCGCGTCGCGAGCGGCAGGTGCGCCGAGAGCCGGCCGGCGTAGTCGACGGAGCAGCGGGCGATGACGAGTCTCACCAGTCGAGGTTAACCGAGAGGGAGCCCTCGGATCATCGCCGCGACCATGCGGGTCACGTGGGACTCGACGTCGATCACGGCGTGCGCGAGGCGCGGGTCGCTGCGGTAGAGCGCCGCGACCTCGGCGGTCGGGTTCGCCATCTGCCAGACGCCCGCGGTGAGGGTCACGGCGGCCGACAGCACGGTGTCGGCGTCGGCGTGGTCGAGGCCTGTCGCCCGCCCGATCGCCTGCGTGATCCGCTCGACCTCGGCGAGCACGGGCAGCTTGAAGTCGCGGAAGCCCTCGACCGAGACGTTCCGCTCGAGGTTGAGCGGCGCCTCGGCGAGCAGGTCGCAGAAGAGCGGTCGGGCGACGAGGGTCGCCACGAGCGTCGTCGCGACGACTTCGGGCGATGGATGCTCCGAGCCATCCAATTGCGCGACGACGACCGCCGACCACTCCTGCCACCCCGCGACGGTGAGCCGCAGGAAGATCTGCTCGCGGGTCTCGAAGTACCGCAGGAGCGCCGACTTGTGCATGCCGATCTCGTCGGCGATGCCCGTGAGCGTGGTCAGGCGTGTGCCCTCGCGGGCGGCGAGGCGTTCGGCCGCGTCGAGGATGGCCTGCTCCCGCTGCTGCTTGGCCTCGCGGGAGCGCGCCCGTTGGAATTCGCCGCTCATGCAGACATCCTACTAATGAAACGAGGTTGCACTATTACCGAAACAGTGTTTCACTAAATCCATGTTCTCCGCAACGACAGCAACGACCCCCACGACCCCCGCCGCCGACGAGGTCGCCGACCGCCTCGCGATCCGCGCGCTCGTCGATGCCTACGCCCACTTCGCCGACACCCGGCAGCCCGAGCAGCAGGCCGACCTCTACGCCGACGGCGCCCGCACCTTCGTCTTCACACCGGCGTCCGACGAGCCCGTGCAAGTGCTCACGACGCGGGCCGAGCACGTCGAGGGCTTCGGCGTGCTCGAGCAGTACGCGATCACGACGCACTTCAACGGGCAGTCGATCGTCACGTTCGACGGCGCGGCCGGCGCGGATGCCTCGGGCGAGAGCTACTGCCTCGCGCACCACGTGCTCGAAGGCGACACCGACGGCGGCCGGCAGCTCATCGTCATGGCGATCCGCTACCGCGACGCCTTCACCCGCGTCGACGGCGCCTGGCGCTTCGCCGAGCGCCGGCTCCACATCGACTGGACCGAGACGCGGGCGCTCGAGGTGTGAATGAGTGCGGGCGCCGGCAAGAACCCCTGTCGCCGAGCCCGATCGAGGACTACCTTGACCCCGTGGGCATCTACGTGACTGTGCCGGTGGCCGATGTCGAACGCTCGACGCGGTTCTTCACGGCGATCGGCTGGAACGTCGACGAGCGTTTCACAAGCGAACACGGCACCGGCTTCGTCATCGACGACGGCCAGTACCTCATGATCGCCGAGCGCGAGTTCTTCAAGGGGATGATCCGGAGCGACAAGACGCTCGGCGATCCGGCGAAGGTCGCGCTCACCTCGCTCGCGTTCGACCTGCCGAGCCGCGAGGCCGTCGACGAGCTCGTCGCCCGCGCGGAGGCCGCCGGGGCGAAGCTCGACCCGGCCGACGACTACGGCTTCATGTACCAGCGCGGCTTCGACGACCCCGACGGCAACCACTTCGAGCCGTTCTGGGCCGACCCCGACGCGGCGTCGGCCGACTGAGGCATCCGCGCCGCAGCGCCCGCGCTCACGCGGATGCGATGGCGCCCATCGCCCGGTCGAGCAGGTCGCCGAGGCGCGCCTCCTCGCCGACTTCGACCCAGGCTGCGACGGCGGCGTCGACGCAGCCGAGCGCGGCCGCGAGGAGCGCGCTCACGCGCGGGTCGGATGCATCGGCCGCGTCGATCCCGAGGCGTCGGGCGAGTTCGGGGCGGAGGAGTTCGTACTCGTGGGCGTTCTTCTCGCGGTGCCACGCGGCCAGGGTGGGCGTGCCCGTGATGAGCTTCGCGAAGCGCAGCGCCTGCGCGGGGTCGCCGAGGTAGCGATCGATGAGCGGGTCGGACGCGCGGCGGAGCGCGACCCACGGCGCTTCGTCTTCGGGCCGCGCCTGCAGTGCGGCGAGGAGTTCGGTGCCGGCGTCGGCCATGTCGCCGAAAAGCGCGGCCTCTTTCGTCGGGAAGTAGCGGAAGAACGTGCTGCGCGAAATGCCCGCGACGGCGCAGATGTCGTCGACCGTCGTCGCGTCGAATCCTTGCTCGAAGACGAGTGCGACGGCGAGCTGCGAGACCTGCGCACGTACGGCGCGGCGCGTGAGTTCGCGAGCGCCGCCCGCGGCGACCGGTGCGACGGCTGCTGGTTCGACCATACCCAGATGATACTCTGGTCTGTAAGTGACACTGAGTGTCAGTTACGAACCAGAGTTCCGGATGTCATGAGGAGACGCCATGGGATCGCAGAAGGTCATCGTCATCACCGGCGCGAGCGACGGCATCGGCGCGGCCGCCGCACGCGAGCTCGCGAAGCGCGGGCACCACGTCGTGGTCGTCGGGCGCTCGCCCGAGAAGACCGCGGCCGTCGCCCGCGAGATCGGCACCGACCACTTCCTCGCCGACTTCACGCGGCTCGACGATGTGCGCAGGCTCGCACGCGACCTCGACGCCGCCTACCCGCGCATCGACGTCCTCGCCAACAACGCCGGCCGACCTTTCGGCGATCCTGCCAAGACCGTCGACGGCTTCGAGCAGACCTTCCAGGTCAACCACCTCGCGGGCTTCCTGCTCACGACCCTGCTGATGGACAAGCTCGTCGCGTCCGAGGCATCCGTCATTCAGACCACGACCCTGCACGGAGGCAACGTCAAGACGCTCGACCTCGACGACCTCGACTTCGACCGCGCCGGGCTCGAGCCCATCAAGGCGTACAACGCCGTCAAGCTCGAGAACGTGCTCTTCACGAAGGAGCTCGACCGTCGCTACCGTGCCCAGGGCCTGTCGTCGGCGGCCTTCTACCCGGGCATCATCGCGGGCACGGCGTTCGGGTCCGAGACGACGAGCCCGCTGTTCAAGTTCCTCACCGGCAGCAAGCTCGCAATGCGACTCTTCCGCGCGGGCACGCCCGCCGACGGCGCCGACCAGCTCGTCTGGCTCGCCGAGGGGCGGCCCGGCGTCGACTGGGAGTCGGGCGAGTTCTACGTGAAGCGTCGGGCGGGCACGCGCCTCAACCCGCTCGCGACCGACGCCGCCCTCGCGGCGGGGCTCTGGGAGAAGTCGGAAGAGCTGCTGGCGACCGCCGCGACGCGGTGAGCGTCGGCTGTCACGGGCCTTGCCGCGCGGTGAGCGGGGCGGGATGATTCGGCCATGACCACGGTCGATTCCCCGCGCGCCCGCGTGAACGGACCAGTCCTCACGGCGGTCGGCGCCGCTCTCGCGGCGGCCGTCGGCGTGCCGCTCGGCCTCTACGGGTCGATCTTCGGGCCGTTCTACCCGCTCGCGGCTGGCATCGTCGTCGCGCTCGCGGGCCTCGTCGCCGCCGTGCGACGCACCTCCTGGGGCGTCGCGGTCCTCGTCTTCGGCGCCGCGATCGTCGTCGGCGCGGCCGCCTACATCGCGATCGGCCTGCTCACGCCCGACGGCCCGAGCAGCGGCTCGGGGAGCGGCTGCGCGCCCGGCGGCACGTGCGAACAGTTGCCGGGGCCGACTGATGGGCCGCCTCATCGTCTCGGGGTCGATCACCCTCGACGGGTACTTCGCCGACCGCGACGGCTCGATCGACTGGGGGATGCCCGACGAGGCGCTGCACCAGTTCATCAGCGACCGGCTCGACGGCATCGGCACCTACCTCTTCGGCCGTCGGCTCTACGAGGTCATGAGCGTGTGGGACGACCTGGATGTCTCGGACTCGCCCGCGATGGCCGAGTTCCAGCGGTACTGGCTCGACGCCGACAAGGTCGTGTACTCGTCGACGCTCGCGCCCGAGGAGGTGAGCACAGTGCGGACGCGCCTCGAGCGGACGTTCGACGCCGACGCCGTGCGGGCGTTCGTGGAGGCATCCGATCGCGACGTCGAGGTCGGCGGGCCCACGCTCGCTGCGGCGGCCTTCCGCGCCGGGATCGTCGACGACGTCGAGGTCTACGTGTGGCCCGTCATCGTGGGCGGCGGTCTGCCGCTCTTCCCCGACGACGTGCGGCTCGACCTCGAACTCGTCGACGAGCGCCGCTTCGACAACGGCGTCGTCTTCCTCGCGTACCGCGTGCGGCGCTGAGCCTCAGTCGCGGGGAGCGCGCTCCCGCACCGACGGCGCGGCGAGCCCGGCCAGCACGAGCAGCCCCAGCAGCACGAGCAGCGCGTTCAGAATCCCGAAGTGCTGCCCGAGGAAGCCCAGCAGCGGCGGGCCGACGAGGAACGCCGTGTAGCCGATCATGGCAACCGCCGACACGCGCGCGGCCGACTCGGCGCGGTCGGGCACGTCGGCGGCGGCCGACATGCCGACGGGGAACCCGAGCGAGCAGCCGACGCCCCAGAGGATCGTGCCGACGACGAGCATCCACGGCTCGGTGCCGAAGATGAACAGGCCGAGGCCGAGAGCGCCGATGACGGCGAGCGTGCGGATGACGGGCACCCGGCCGAACCGGTCGAGCACGGGTCCGCCGATGACGCGTGCGGCGGTCATGGCGATGGTGAAGACCGTGAAGATCGCCGCGGCGGTCGTCGCGTCCATGTGGTGGCCGTCGACGACGGCGAGGGCGATCCAGTCGTTCGCGCTGCCCTCGGCGAAGGCCATGCCGAGCATGACGAGGCCGATGAGCAGGAGCCGCAGGTCGGCCCACACGGCGAGGTTCTTGCGCACGCGCGTCCAGAAGGTCGTGCGGGGTGCGGCGTCGGCCGAGGCATCCGTCACGCCGTAGGCGTCGCGCACCGGCACGAAGCGCACGGCGACGAGCACGGCGACGACGATGACGACGGCGACGACCGCGAGGTGCGGCGCGACGTCGATTGCGAGGGCGGACGCCCCGGCCGCGAGGCCCGCGCCGGCGACGGTGCCGAAGCTGAAGAAGGCGTGCATGAGGGGCATGACCGTGCGGCCGAGCTCGCGTTCGACCTCGGCCGCGTCGACGTTCATGATGACGTCGACGGCGCCGTTGCCGAACCCGAAGAGCGCGAGGCCGAGGACGACGAGCGGGATCGACGGCACGACCGACGAGCCGATGCCGATCGAGACGAGTCCGACGGCGACGACGATGAGGGTCGCGGCCATGCCCGTGCGCGGGCCGAAGCGGCCGATGACGAGCGGCGCCACGACAAGGCCGACCACCGACGCGATCGAGCCCGCGAGGATCACGAGGCCGACGCCCTGCGTCGTGAGCTCGTTGAAGTCGCGCACGGCGGGGATGCGGGCGACCCAGCTCGCCATGCTGAGCCCGAGAGGAAGAACACGGCGAAGACGGCGTTGCGCCACGCGCGCAGCGCGCGGGGGCTGCGCGCAGGCCCGGGTGTCGCGGTCGCGTCGTCGGTCACGACGTCAACGCTATCGACGGATGCCTCGTGGGCCATGGTCGCTCCTCGGTGACGGGGTTCGGGGTGGAGGAGCCGATGCGGCCGGTCGCGGCATCCTCGTCGGTGTCGAATCGATTCGACTCGAATCGATTCGATGACGATAGCAGGTCGCGGACGACTCTGCCACCCTGCGGCCCGGTCGGGGGTGCACCGGTCGGCCAGGCCGAGAAGGTATCCTCATTACCGAATGCTATTCGGGATTCGGCGAAGGGCCCCCGTTCGCCGCTACGATGGCCGAGTCGTCCGGCACATCCACCGGAAACACCTGCATGAGCCGCCGCACCCAGTGGCTCGTGCCCCAAACACCTGAGGTACCAGTGAAGGCACTCTTCAAGGCCGCGCCTGGCGCGGGGTTCGAGTTCACCGACCGCCCAGAGCCCGTGACGCGCCCCGCCGATGTCAAGATCCGGGTGCTTCGCACCGGCATCTGCGGCACCGACCTCCACATCGAGGCGTGGGACGACTGGGCCGCCGCCGAGATCGCGACCCCCCTCATCCCCGGGCACGAGTTCTACGGCGAAGTCGTCGAGGTCGGCCCGCTCGTGCACGACGTCGCCGTCGGCGACCACGTGTCTGGCGAAGGCCACGTCGTGTGCGGCATGTGCCGCAACTGCCGTGCCGGCCGCCGCCAGATGTGCATCCGCACCCAGGGCGTCGGCCTCCACCGCGACGGCGCCTTCGCCGAGTACATCGTCATCCCCGGCGCGAACGTGTGGGTGCACCACTCACCCGTCGACCCCGAGGTCGGCGCCGTCTTCGACCCGTTCGGCAACGCCGTCCACACGGCCCTCGCGTACTCGGTCGTCGGCGAAGACGTGCTCGTCACGGGCTGCGGCCCCATCGGCCTCATGTCGATCGCGGTCGCCCGCCATGTGGGCGCGCGCTTCGTCGTCGCGACGGATGTCTCGCCCGCACGCCTCGAGCTGGCCCGCGCCATGGGCGCCGACGACGTCGTGGATGTCTCGGCCGAACGCATCGTCGAATCGCAGCGTCGGCTCGGCATGCGCGAGGGCTTCGACGTCGGCTTCGAGATGAGCGGATCGGCGAAGGCCCTCCCCGAGATGATCGAGAACATGAACCACGGCGGTCGCATCGCGATGCTCGGGCTGCCGAGCGAGCCGTACGCGATCGACTGGGGCAAGGTCGTCACCCACATGCTGACCCTCAAGGGCGTCTACGGCCGCGAGATGTTCGAGACCTGGAACTCGATGAGCGCGATGCTCCAGACGAGCGAGGAGCTGCGGGGGCGCGTGGCATCCGTCATCTCCGAGCGCTACCCTGCCCGTGACTGGAGCCAGGCGTTCGACACCGCCCGCGCGGCGGGCGTCGGCAAGGTCATCCTCGACTGGACGGAGGTCTGAGCGTGTACGGATCGGTCAAGGAGCAGCTTCGCGGCGAACTCGACGAGATCGAGGCTGCCGGGCTCACGAAGCGCGAGCGGGGCATCAAGGGCCCGCAGTCGGCTCTCGTCGACGTCGGCGGGCAAGAAGTGCTGAACTTCTGCGCCAACAACTACCTCGGGCTCGCGAACGACCCGCGCATCGTCGCCGCCGCGCACCGGGGCCTCGACGAGTGGGGCTACGGCCTGGCGAGCGTGCGGTTCATCTGCGGCACGCAGGAGCAGCACCTCGAACTCGAGCGCCGGGTCTCCGAGTTCTTGGGGTACGACGACACGATCCTCTTCTCGTCGTGCTTCGACGCGAACGGCGGCGTCTTCGAGACCCTCTTCGGGCCCGATGACGCGATCATCTCCGACGAGCTCAACCACGCCTCGATCATCGACGGCATCCGGCTCTCGAAGGCGCGGCGGTACCGGTACAAGAACCGCGACCTGGCCGACCTCGAGGCGCAGCTCATCGCGGCGTCCGACGCGCGCCGCCGCGTCATCGTGACCGACGGCGTCTTCTCGATGGACGGCTACATCGCCCCCCTCGCCGAGATCTGCGACCTCGCCGACGGCTACGACGCGCTCGTCTTCGTGGATGACTCGCACGCCGTCGGCTTCGTCGGGGCGAACGGGCGCGGCACGCCCGAGCTGTGCGGCGTCGAGGGCCGCGTCGATATCACGACGGGCACGTTCGGCAAGGCGCTCGGCGGGGCATCCGGAGGCTATGTCGCCGCCCGTCAAGAGATCGTCGACCTCCTGCGTCAACACGCCCGGCCGTACCTCTTCTCGAATACGCTCGCGCCCGCGATCGTCGCCGGGACGCTCGAGGCGCTGTCGCTCCTCGCGTCGTCGGGAGACCTGCGTGAGCGGCTGAACGCGAACGCGGCGCTCTTCAGAGAGCTCATGGATGCCGCAGGGTTCGACCTGCTCCCCGGGGAGCACGCGATCGTGCCCGTCATGTTCGGCGACGCCGTCGTCACCGCGCGAGTCGCCGAAGAGCTGCAGAAGCGCGGCGTCTACGTGACGGCGTTCTCGTTCCCCGTCGTGCCGCGGGGCGCCGCGCGCATCCGCGTGCAGCTGTCGGCGGCGCACACCGAAGAGGAGATCCGCCGCTGCGTCGACGCGTTCACCGAGGCCCGCGCGGCGGTCTGAGGCATCCGGCCCCCTGTCATTGCCGCTCTCAGCGCGAGCGCCCCTGCTCGCCGACGCGCGCCGCGAGCGACGGCGGCGCGAGCCGCGACAGGCCGACGAGGGTCTTGTACCGCAGCGACGGGACCGACACCGCCTTGCCGCGCGCTGCATCACGAAGGCCCTGCGAGACGACCGTGCGCGCATCGAGCCACATGAACGGCTTGATGCCCTCCTGGCCCTTCGGCAGTCCCATGCGCGCGTGGAAGTCGGTGTGCGTGAAGCCCGGGCAGACGGCCGTCGTCGTCACGCCTTCGCCGCGGTAGCGGCCGTTCGCCCACCGGCTGAACGAGATGAGCCATCCTTTGCACGCGCCGTACGTGGAGCGGGGGATGAACCCCGCGACCGACGCGACGTTGACGATCTTGCCGCTCCCGCGCGCGAGCATGCCCTGGAGCGCCGCGTGCGAGAGCCGCATGGGCACCTCGACGTGGAGGGCCAGATGGCGCGCCTCGTCCTCGATGTCGTTGGCCGCGAAGTCGAGCGGAAGGCCGAAGCCCGCGTTGTTGACGAGGAGGTCGATCGGGTGCTCGGCATCGGCGACGCGTGCGGTGACGCGGGCGAGGTCTGCAGGATCGACGAGGTCGGCCGCCAGGACCTCGACCGTGCGTCCGGTCTTCGCCCGCACCTCGTCGGCGACGCGCTCGAGCGACTCCGCGTCGCGCGCGACGAGCACGAGGTCGGCGCCCTTCGCAGCGAGCTGGCGGGCGAACTCGACGCCGAGTCCTGAGCTCGCGCCGGTGATGAGTGCGGTTCTGGCCATGCCGGACAGCCTAGATGCGCCCGCCTCCCACTGCGTCCGGCCCCACGGGTTTGTCGGACATGTGCGGCTTTGTCGGACGTGGGAGCGCGCCCACGTCCGACAAACAGGCTGATGTCCGACAAACCCCGAGTTGGGGAGGAAACGCCGAGTTGGGGAGGAACCCCGAGTTGGGGAAACCCCGAGTTGGGGAGGGTTATCGAATCGATTCGAGAACGATGGCCTATGATCGGCGTGTCGGCGATCGCCGACGGCCGCCGCCCCGAGGAGCGACCAGCATGTCCACCGAGTCCGCGCCGAGGCATCCCACCCTCGCCGACGTCGCCGCGAAAGCCGGCGTCTCGGCGTCGACCGCGTCGCTCGCGTTCAGCGGCTCCGGCCCGGTGTCGGATGCCACGAAAGAGCGTGTGCTCGCGGCCGCGACCGAGCTCGGCTACGCCGGACCCGACCCCCGCGCCCGGTCGCTCCGGCAGGGCCGCTCGGGCATCGTCGGCGTCGTCATCGAGGAGCGCGTGCGCGCGGCCTTCCTCGACCCCGTGAAGATCCGGATGCTCGACGGCATCGCCGAGGGCATCGCGCCCCTCCGCGCGGGCCTCCTGCTCCTCACCGACACGGGCGAGGCCGACGCCCCCGTCTCGGTCGAGAGCGCGCCCGTCGACGCCGTCGTGCTCATCGGCTGCAGCCCGCGGCTCGCCGACTCCGTCGCCGCGCTCCGCCGCCGGGGCATCCCGACCGTCGCGATCGAGGGCGCACCGGGCGACGGCATCCCCGAGATCACGATCGATAACACCGCCGCCACCCGTCGCGGCGCCGAGTACCTGCGCGAGCTCGGCCACACGAAGGTCGGCATCGTGACGCTGCCGCTCGACGCGGCGCGCACCCGCGGTCGGGTGACCGCCGAGCTCGAGGCACAGGCGACGAGCACCACGCCGATCGAGCGGCTCGCGGGCGCGCGGGCGGTGTTCCCCGACGCGCGCGCCGTAGCGGGCCGAGCGAGCTCGGTCGAAGAGGGCCGCGCGGCCGCACACGTGCTGCTCGACGTCGACTCCGCCGACCGCCCTACGGCGATCATCGCGCAGAGCGACCTGCTCGCCGCGGGCGTCATCCGCGCCGCTGAAGAGCTCGGCATCGCCGTGCCGGCAGACCTCAGCGTGCTCGGGTTCGACGGCATCACGGTCGACGGCCTGCAGCACGATCTCACGACGCTCGACCAGCCGTCGGTCGACAAGGGCCGTGCCGCGGGCGACGCCGTCGTGCGCATGCTCGCGGGCGAGGAGCCCGAGTCGGTCGCGTTCACGAGCACGCTGCACATCGGCGACACGACGGCGCGCGTGCGCGCGTAGGTGGTCACGGGCCCTCGCCCGAGTGCGGTACCCTCGTACTCGCGCCGATTCGCACGGCGCATGCGGATGTGGCGCAGTGGTAGCGCATCACCTTGCCAAGGTGAGGGTCGCGAGTTCGAATCTCGTCATCCGCTCAGTTGAAGCCGGGTGCATCACGGCGCCCCCGTCACCATCCACTTCGCCCCGCGCGCGCGGAGCGCGAGGGTCACGCAGCGGGCGGCGAGATAGCCGATGACGAACGCGGCCGTCATGAGGGCGAGGGCGACGGATGCCTCGTGCCCCGCCCCGTTCGCCCACTGCACGACGCCGAGCGCGAGCGGGATGTAGACCGCGAGGTTCACGAGGCCGGTCCACGCGAGGTAGCGGGCGTCGCCCGCCCCGATGAGCACGCCGTCGAGCACGAACACGACGCCGCCGAGCGGGGCGGAGAGCCCGAGCACGACGAGCGAGGGCGGCAGCATCGCCCGCACGGTTTCAGACGACGTGAAGAGCGCGGGGAGCACCCACGCGAGCGCGATGACGACGACGCCCGCGACCGCACCCGCGATGAGCCCCCACTGCAGGCACCGCTTGAGCACGGCGCGCACGTGCGAGACATCCTCCGCTCCGAGCCCGCGACCGACGAGCGCCTGCGCCGCGATCGCGAGCGCGTCGAGTGCGAAGCCGAGCGTGAAGTAGAGCGAGATGACGATCTGGTAGGCCGCGAGCTCGTCGGGCCCGAGCGCCGTCGCCGACCACGTCGCGACGAGGAGCGCGACCCGCAGGCTCGCCGTGCGGAGGAACAGCCACCCGCCCGATGCAGCCCCGCGCAGCACGCCGGCGTGGTGCGGCCACGGGCTCGCGCCTGCGCGCGCGGCGTGCCGCCAGACGACTGCGAGGTACACGGCGACCATGCCCCACTGTGCGATGACGGTGCCCGTCGCCGACCCCGCGAGGCCCCAGCCCGCGACGTAGATGAACACGCAATTGAGCACGATGTTGACGCCGAACCCGATGCCGGCGACCCACAGCGGCGTGCGCGTGTCTTGCAGGCCGCGGAGGAGCCCGGTGGCCGCGAACACGAGCAGCATCGCGGGCAGCCCCGCCATCGAGATCGACAGATAGGTGGATGCCTCGGCCGAGACATCCTCGGTCGCTCCGAACGCCCCGACGAGCCAGGGGCTCGCGAACCACCCCGCGACCGCGAGCACGATGCCGATGCCGAGTGCGAGCCAGAGTCCGTCGATGCCCGCCGCGACCGCGCCCCGCTCGTCGCCCGCGCCGAGCCGACGCGCGACGGCCGGGGTCGTCGCGTAGGCGAGGAACACCATGAGCCCGATGATCGTCTGCAGGATCGCCGCCGCGAGCCCGAGCCCCGCGAGCGGCACCGCGCCCAGGTGCCCCACCATCGCCGTGTCGGCGAGCAGGAAGAGCGGCTCGGCGATGAGCGCGCCGAGCGCGGGCACGGCGAGCCGCAGGATGTCGCGATCGACCGCGCGCCGGTCGGCGGCGGAGTCGGAGGGCGTGGCTCTGATGTCGATGACTCCGAGCCTAGGCGGGGCCGGTGACTCCCGTCGGGACGAGCCCATGCGCCGTCGCGAGCTCGTGGAGCAGGAATGCGCGGCCGACGAAGTGAGGCCGACCGGTCGTGAAGCGCCCGTCGGGGACGGCCTGAGCTTCGGGAGGGATCGGCCGCCCGTCGGGGTCGATCGGCTCGGCGATCGGCGCCGAGCCGATCAGATGGTGCAGCACCGCCGCACCTTGGGCCGTGATGCCGCTGAAGGGCGTGCCGGTGACGAGGACGCGAGCCGTCGCGCCGGTCGTCGACTGCAGACGGTACTCGAGGTAGCGGCCGCGGACGTACCCGTGCTCCTCCGTCGTGCCCGTGGTCGCGCGATGCAGTTGAGCCCCGCGAGTGCGGGCGGTCGAGAGGCTGCGGGTCACGCGCGTGATCGAGGCGATCGGCACCGTCTTGGAGCGGATGCGCACCGTGCCGGTCGCGAAGTCGGCGTCCACCCTGGGGTAGACCGCGGCGAGCAGGACGGCGATCGCCACGATCAGCGTCGGGATCGCGATGAGCCCCGCGATGAGCCAGCGGATGTCGGTGAGCAGCACCGCAGGGATGAGCAGGAGGCCGCCGAGCCCAACGCCGAACAGCGCGGTCATGCCGGGGGACTGGGCGAAGCCGCCGAGCTGGATCGTCTGCATCAAGGCTTGTCGACGATCTCTTTGCCGAGCGGGGCGAGCGAGACCGGGATGAGCTTGAAGTTCGCGATGCCGAGCGGGATGCCGATGATCGTGAGGCAGAGCACGAGCCCCGTGAGCAGATGCTCGAGCGCGAGCCACCAGCCCGCGAGGAGCACCCACACGACGTTGCCGAGGAACGACCACGCGCCCGACGTCGGCTTCGACACGACCTGGCGGCCGAACGGCCAGATCGCGTAGCCGGCGATGCGGAACGCAGCGATGCCCCACGGGATGGTCACGATGAGGATGCACATGACGACACCCGCGATCGCGTACCCGATCCACAGCCAGAGGCCGGCGAGCACGAGCCAGATGATGTTGAGCAGCGTCTTCATATCGGGTTCCATCCAACCGCACCCGATGGGTGCGCGCCATGCGTAGTCTGGGGGATGACCGACGCCACCCTCCCCTCGGGCATCCGCCTCGACGAGCTCGACCCCACTGTGCGCGCCCAGGACGACCTCTTCCGGCACGTCAACGGCAAGTGGATCGCTCGCACCGAGATCCCGGCCGACAAGGCGCGCTACGGCTCGTTCATCGAGTTGCACGAAGAGGCCGAGAAGGCCGTGCGCGAGATCATCGTCGAGTCGCAGCAGGCCGAGGAGGGCACCGAGGCGCGCAAGGTCGGCGACCTCTACGCGAGCTTCATGGACGAGCAGCGGGCCGACGCGCTCGGCGTGACCCCCATCGAGCCGCAGCTCGCCGAGGCATCCGCCGTCGACTCCGTCGCGAGGCTGCTCGAGACGACCGGGCGCCTCGAGCGACTCGGCATCGCGGGCTTCGCGCAGCTGTTCGTCGACAACGACCCGGGCGACCCCGAGCGCTACCTCGTGTTCGTCGAGCAGGGCGGCATCGGCCTGCCCGACGAGAGCTACTTCCGCGAAGAGCGCTTCGAGTCGGTGCGCGAGGCCTACCGCGCGCACCTCGAGCGCATGTTCGGCCTCGCGAAGCTCGACGAAGCGGCGGCGCGCGCCGAACGCGTGTTCGGTCTCGAGAAGGAGATCGCGGCGACGCACTGGACGAACGTCGAGTCGCGTGACAGCGAGAAGACCTACAACCTGAAGAGCTGGGCGGATGTCTCGGCCGGGCTCTCGAGGTCGCGCGAGACGCCGCTCGACCTCGACGGCTGGCGCGACGCCATGGGCGTGCCCGAGGGCGCGTTCGCCGAGCTCGTCGTGCGGCAGCCGTCGTTCCTCGCGGGCCTCGGCGCGCTCCTCACCGAAGACCGCCTGCCGGCCTGGCGCGACTGGCTTGCGTGGCAGATCATCCGCTCGTCGGCCGCGTACCTCTCGACCGATCTCGTCGAGGCGAACTTCGACTTCTACGGTCGCACCCTCACGGGCACCCCGCAGATGCGCGAGCGGTGGAAGCGGGGCGTCTCGCTCGTCGAGGGCGCGATGGGCGAGGCCGTCGGCCGGATCTACGTCGAGCGGCACTTCCCGCCCGCCGCGAAGGAGGAGATGGACGACCTCGTCGCGAACCTCGTCGAGGCGTACCGGCAGTCGATCTCGCAGCTCGACTGGATGGGCGAAGAGACGCGGGCGAAGGCGCTCGACAAGCTCGCGAAGTTCACGCCGAAGATCGGCTACCCGGTCAAGTGGCGCGACTACTCGAAGCTCGAGATCACGCCGGGCGACCTCATCGCCAACGTGCGCGCCACCGCCGAGTTCGAGTTCAACCGCGAGCTCGGCAAGATCGGCAAGCCCATCGACCGCGACGAGTGGTTCATGACGCCGCAGACGATCAACGCGTACTACAACCCGGGCTTCAACGAGATCGTGTTCCCGGCCGCCATCCTCCAGTTCCCGTTCTTCGACGCCGACCGCGACGCCGCCGCGAACTACGGCGCGATCGGCGCCGTCATCGGGCACGAGATCGGCCACGGCTTCGACGACCAGGGATCGAAGTACGACGGCGACGGCCGCCTCACCGACTGGTGGACCGAGGCCGACCGGGCGGCGTTCGAGGACCGCACGAAGGCGCTCATCGCGCAGTACGACGCGCTCGTGCCGCTGCAACTCGCGGACGAGACATCCGAACCGCCCCACGTCAACGGCGCCCTCACGATCGGCGAGAACATCGGCGACCTCGGCGGCCTCGCGATCGCGTGGAAGGCGTACGTCATCTCGCAGGGCGGCGACGTGTCGAACGCGCCCGTCATCGACGGCCTCACGGCCGTCGAGCGGTTCTTCCTCTCGTGGGCGCAGGCCTGGCAGTTGAAGCTCCGCGACGAGGAGGCGATCCGTCTGCTCGCGATCGACCCGCACTCTCCCAGCGAGTTCCGATGCAACCAGATCGTTCGCAACATCGACGAGTTCTATGCTGGGTTCGGGGTCGCCGAAGGTGACGCGCTCTGGCTCGATCCGGCCGAGCGCGTGACCATCTGGTAAACCCCGACCGAGCCGATTCGAACGAATTCGCGCGCGCCGCAGCGATGCGGCGGGGAGCGCCGACCGAGACCGAGAACAGAGAAGGACCTCGTCAGTGGTGACCTCGTCGCAGAACTCCGAGCGACGTTCTCGCCATGCCCTGATCCATCGCGGCAAGCACACGACCGAGGGTCCCGCCGAAGACTTCAGCCGCGGCTTCGACGCGCTCGGCGAGCTCGCGCTCGCCGGGGTGCAGGTGTCGGCGCGCGCGACCGACCTCGCGACGGGCCGGGTGCTGTTCTCCGTCGACGACCACGTCGTCATGCCGACGGCGTCGATCGGCAAGGTGCTGCTCCTCGTCGAGGTCGCGTCCCGTTTGAACGGGGCGAGCCACGAGGCGTTCACGGTGCTCGACCGTGCCCCGAAAGACGCCGTGGGCGACTCGGGCATCTGGCAGCACCTGCAATCGCCGTCGCTTCCGGTCGCCGACCTCGCCGCCCTCGTCGGCGCGACGAGCGACAACCTCGCGACGAACGTGCTCATCCGCTACATCGGCCTCGAGGCCGTGCGGGCGCGCACCGAAGCGCTCGGGCTCACGCGCACGGCGCTCCTCGACCTCGTGCGCGACCACCGCGGCCCCGACGACGCTCCGCAGCTCTCGATCGGATCGGCGAAAGAGCTCACGTGGCTGTTCGCCGCGCTCGCGCGCGGTGAGATCGTGAGCCCCGACGTCTCGCAGCGGGTCGTCGGATGGCTCTCGCTCAACAGCGACCTGTCGATGGTCGCGTCGGCGTTCGGCCTCGACCCGCTCGCGCACCGCATGCCCGACCACAACGTGCTGCTCATGAACAAGACCGGCACCGACGGCGGCGTCCGCAGCGAGGTCGGCGTGCTGCGCGGCCCGCGCGCGAGCGTGTCCTACGCCGTGTCGATGTACTTCGCCGACACGCAGCTCTCGAGCCGGCTCGCCGTGCTCGACGGCATGCGCCAGGTCGGGATGGATCTGCTCGAGTACGTGCACTGAGCTGCCGCGTGGCATCCGCCTGCTCGTCGCTGTCCGGTTTCAGGAGATCAGAGGCTGTTCAGGACGATCGGCGGGGTGTGGTCCTGAGTAGCGTGCGATCTCCTGAAACGATGAGGGAGCGGCGCTCAGGAGGCGTCGGGCTGGGGTGGCTCAGCCGACAGGGGCGGATGCCTCGAGCCGCGCGATTCCCGCGAGCACGGCGTCTGCCGTGGCCGGTGAGCCGAGCGGCCTGAAATGCCCCGCGACGGGAACCTCGAGATTCGCGGCGGCGCCTTCGAGTGCGCTCCCGCCCGGGATGTGCGGGTCGAACGTGCCGAACACCGACACGATCCGGCGGTCGACGCCCGTGGCGGCGCGGAGCGCCGCGATCGTCGGGTCGTCGGGGAGGAACGCGCGGATGCTCGGGTCGGCGAGGAGCCGTGCGCGCGGCGAGCCGCCGAACGGGGTGCAGATCGCGACGACGCCGAGCAGGGCGAGCCCCGAGGCATCCGAAGCATCGATGAGCGCCCGCTTGCCGATCAGCCCGCCCTTCGAGTGCGCGACGATGACGCGACCGGCGGCGGGAGCGCGAGTGCGCGCGAGGGCCCGCGCGAGCTTCGCCGCCGTCTCGTCGACGGGCCGACGGTTCACGCCGAGCCCGTGCACGACGCGTACGCGGTGGCCCGCGCGGTTCAGGCGGTCGCCGAGCGGGCGGAGGAACGCCCAGTGCTCGTACACGCCCGGCACGAGCACGACCTCGGGGAGCGACGGGCGGGAGTCGTCGCCCGACCCCCACGCACGCGGCGTCCTCGCGCCCGTGAGCGCTGCGCCGAACACGGCGAGCTGCCGCCACGACGCGTACGCGTAGTCGACGACGAGCCACCGCAGCTTGCGCGCGAGCCCCCGCCGTCCCATGCCCGAAGTCTAGAAGTGCCGGGCGCGGCATAGAGTAGGGCGACATTCGTGCAGGACGAGGAGGTCCCATGAGCCGCATCGACACGTCGCGAGGATTCGCGCGCGGGGTGCAGTCCGCCGTCTACCGGGCGGGGGTGAGCGGCGAGAAGCCCGCCGTGCCGACGACGTTCGCGGGGCTCGAGCAGGGCGCGAAGCGCGCGCTCCCGGCCGACGCGTTCGCGTACCTCGCGGGAGGTGCGGGCAGCGAGCACACGATGGCGGCCAATACGGGGGCGTTCGCGAAGTGGCGCATCTACCCTCGGGTGCTTCGGGATGTCGCCGAGCGCGACCTGTCGATCGAGCTCCTCGGCAAGCGCCGGGCGACGCCGCTCCTCCTCTCGCCGCTCGGCGTCATGAGTCTCGCGCACCCCGACGCCGACATCGCGGTCGGGCGTGCAGCGGCGGCCCTCGACGTGCCGTACATCCTCTCGAATCAGGCTTCGCGGCCCATGGAGGAGGTCGCGTCGGCGATGGGCTCGGCGTCGCGGTGGTTCCAGCTGTACTGGTCGTCGTCGGACGACCTCAACCGTTCGCTCATCGCGCGCGCCGAGGCATCCGGCTGCGAAGCCATCGTCATCACCCTCGACACCCATCTGCTCGGCTGGCGCACGCGCGACCTCGATCTCGCCTTCCTGCCGTTCACGCGCGGGCAGGGCATCGCCCAGTACACGAGCGACCCCGTGTTCGCGCAGCTCGTGCGCGAGCGCGTGCGGCACGCGAAGGTCACCTCGGGTGGCGATGTCACAGACGGGTCGGATGTCACGAGGCCGCTGTCTGCGGAGGCGGCTCGACCCGCCGCGCCGGCCGCGCCCGTGCGCGTGACGCCGAAGGCCGTACGCACCGCCGTCGGCATCGCGCGCCAGGCGGCGGGGTCGGCGCTCGTCGACGGCGGAGGTGTGGGGCGGGCGATGCGCTCGCCGCTTCCGCGGGCCGCGGTCGAGACGTTCCTCGACGTGTTCTCCGACGCATCCTTGAGCTGGGAGGGCATCGCGCGCGTGCGCGAGTGGACCGACCTGCCCGTGCTGCTGAAGGGCGTCGTGCATCCCGACGACGCGTCGCGCGCGATCGACACCGGCATGGACGGTGTCGTGGTCTCGAACCACGGCGGGCGGCAGATCGATCGCTCGGTGCCGACGCTCGAAGCACTGCCCGCCGTCGTCGAACGGGTTGCGGGGCGCGCGCCGATCATCCTCGACTCGGGCGTGCGGGGCGGTGCCGATGTCGCGATCGCCCTCGCGCTCGGGGCGACCGCCGTCGGCCTCGGACGGCCCTACGCCTACGGACTCGCGATCGCCGGAGCGACCGGGGTGAGCGAGGTCGTGCGCAACACGATCGCCGAGTTCGACCTCACGCTCGGGCTCGCGGGGCACACGTCGGTCCACGAACTCGGGCCCGAGTCGCTGCTGCCGGCGGAGTAGCGGGTCTCGATACGCTGCGCTCCTCGACCACCGAGCGGGGTCGCTACTCGCCCGCCGGAGGCGTGCCGGGCCGCGGCCACGGGCGCCGGTCGATCCGTTCGATGCCCGTGTTGAAGCGGTGCAGGTAGGCGGCGAACTCGGCGACCTCGTCGGGTTCCCACCCGTCGAGGATGCGGCCGACTGCGGCGACGTTGGCCGTGCGCTCCTCGTCGAGCGCGAGCGCGCCTTTGTCGGTGATGCGGAACTTCCGTGCGATGCCCCCGTCGGGGTCGGGGATGCGTTCGGCGAACCCGGCCCGCACGAGCGCGGCGGTCTGCCTGTTGAGGGTCGAGGCGTCGAGGCCGAACGCGTCGGAGAGTTCGCCGATCGAGAGCGCGCCGTCGATGCCGATGCGGCTGAGCAGCAGGTAGGCGCTGCGGTCGAGGCGTTCCTCGGCGTTGCGCCGGGGGCGGATCGCGATGAGGTGGCGGCTCAGCAGCATCGTCTCGTACTCGACCTGCGGGATCGCGTCGTCCATATCGCCTCCTTCGCGGCATGCCTGCGGTCTCTGTTCTATCCCATCGGGCGGTTCTCTCCCATCGGGCGGCCGACGGCTGCGTGCGGCGTCGGCTCGAGGCATCCTGAATATGCATTCTACATATCGTGTGTATGATGCATATGTCTCGACAGGGTCGCCGAGCCATCCCCCGATCCCCGCCCACAAGGAGGACGCATGCGCACGTCTGCATCCACCCAGCCACGCCCCGGCGTGCTCATCACCGTGCTGGCCCTCGCCGGCATCGTCGTCTCGCTGACGGCGACCATCGTCGTGCCGATCCTCGGCCAGCTCCCGCAGATCTTCCACACGGATGCCTCGACCACCGCCTGGGCCGTCACCGCGACCCTGCTCGCGGGCGCCGTCGCGACCCCGCTCACCGGCCGCCTCGGCGACCTCTACGGCAAGCGCAAGATCATGCTCGTCGCGCTCATCCCGCTCATCGCCGGCTCGGTCATCGCCGCCCTCTCGGGCTCGATCGAGTGGATGATCGTCGGCCGCGCCCTCCAAGGCCTTGCGACGGGCATCGTGCCGCTCGGCATCAGCGTGCTGCGCGACCTTCTGCCCGCCGACCGGGTCGGCTCGGGCATCGCCCTCATGAGCTCGTCGATGGGAATCGGCGGTGCGATCGGCCTCCCCGTCGCGGCGGCCGTCGCCCAGTACACCGACTGGCGCATCCTGTTCTGGGCGGTCGCCGTCATCTCCGCCCTGTGCGGTGCCGCGATCCTCTGGATCATCCCCGCGACGAAGCCGCTCGCGAAGGGCAAGTTCGACCCCGTGGGCACCGTCGGGTTGAGCGTCGTGCTCGTCGCCCTGCTGCTCGCCATCTCGAAGGGCGCGAGCTGGGGCTGGGGCAGTGCGACCACCATCACGATGTTCGTCGTCGCGGTCGTCGTCGCCCTCGCGTGGGGCTGGTGGGAACTCCGCACGCCTGCACCCCTCGTCGACCTGCGCGTGACCGCCCGCCCCCAGGTGCTGCTCACGAACCTCGCCTCGATCGTCGTCGGCTTCGCGATGTTCGCGCAGTCGCTCATCATCCCGCAGCTCATGCAGCTCCCGGTCGAGACGGGCTACGGCCTCGGACAGACGATGCTGCAGATGGGCTTCTGGATGGCGCCCGCGGGCATCGCGATGATGCTCGTCTCGCCCGTCGGTGCGAAGATCTCGGCCGCGCGCGGCCCCAAGACGACCCTCATCGTCGGCGGCATCGTCATGGCGATCGGGTACGGGTCGTCCGCCCTCTTCATGGGGTCGCTGTGGGGTCTGCTCGTGACGTCGGTCGTCGCGAGCGCGGGCGTCGCGTTCGCCTACGGCGCCATGCCGTCGCTCATCATGGGCGCCGTGCCGCGCAGCGAGACGGGTTCGGCGAACGGCGTCAACTCGCTCATGCGTTCGATCGGGTCCTCGATCTCCTCGGCCGTCGTCGGCGCCGTGCTCGCAGCGATGAGCGTCGACCTCGGCGGCTACACGATCGCCACGGAGGACGGCTTCCGCACGGGCCTGCTCATCGGGTGCGGCGTCGCGGTCGCCGCCGCGCTCATCGCCGTGACGATCCCCGCGAAGTTCACGCCGGGCATGGCCGTGGGCCACGGCCACCACGCCCCGGCGCCCGCCGAGGACGAGGAGCTCGTGGCCGCGGCATCCTGAGCCGTCCGCTGGGTCTCGATACGCTCGCTGCTCGACCACCGGTGGTCGAGTAGCGAGCGCAGCGAGATCCGGCGCCTCAGCGCTGGGCCGTGTCGGCTGCGATCTCGAGCCAGCCCACGATCGCGAAGAGCGGCAGCGCCGCGACCGCGATGAGCTTCCGCCACCAGCGCGAGCGCCACAGGTTGAAGAGCGCGAGCAGGATGCCCGCTGCCGAGGCCCCGGCCCACCCCCACGCCGCGTCGGGCACCGGTTCCTCGATCGCACCGAAGAACCGGATCGCGAGCCACAGCCCGCCGACACCGACGAGGGCGCCGACGACGAGGACGACGATCGCCGTGAACACCCAATGCCACGTGCGTTCGCGACCGAGCAGGTAGACGAAGACGAGCCCGGCGATGACGAGCACGGCGACCGGCACGGGGCCGTCCACGATGCCGAGATCCTCGAACAGATCGGCCATGGCCCCTCCCCAGGCGGTCGTCTTCGGCTCAGCGTAGAGCCGGCGCCCGATTCATGGCCGAAGCGACGCGTGGGATTTCGTAGGATTGAGATGATCCTGCGGGCGCGTCTGCCCGCATCCCCTCTCTCGACCATTGGAGCCACCGTGGCCGCGCCCAGCCGTCTCGACTCAGTCATCACCCTCGCCCAGCACCGCGGGTTCGTCTTCCAGGCGGGTGAGATCTACGGCGGATCCCGGTCGGCGTGGGACTACGGCCCCCTCGGCGTCGCCCTGAAGGAGAACATCAAGCGCCAGTGGTGGCGCACGATGGTGCAGGGCCGCGACGACGTCGTGGGCCTCGACTCGAGCGTCATCTTGCCCAAGCAGGTGTGGGAGGCCTCGGGCCACGTCGAGGTCTTCAGCGACCCGCTCGTCGAGTGCCTGCACTGCCACAAGCGCTACCGCGAAGACCACCTCATCGAGGAGTTCGAGGAGAAGAAGGGCCGCGAGCCCAAGGGCGGCCTCGCCGAGATCGTGTGCGCGAACTGCGGCACGCGCGGCCAGTGGACCGAACCGCGCGCGTTCTCAGGCCTCTTGAAGACCTACCTCGGCGTCGTCGACGACGAGTCGGGCCTGCACTACCTCCGACCCGAGACCGCGCAGGGCATCTTCGTGAACTTCGCGAACGTGCTGCAGACGGCGCGCATGAAGCCTCCGTTCGGCATCGGCCAGATCGGCAAGTCGTTCCGCAACGAGATCACGCCCGGCAACTTCATCTTCCGCACGCGCGAGTTCGAGCAGATGGAGATGGAGTTCTTCGTCGAGCCCGGCACCGACGAAGAGTGGCACCAGTACTGGATCGACACCCGCCTCGCCTGGTATGTCGACCTCGGCATCGACCCCGAGAACCTTCGCCTCTTCGAGCACCCGAAAGAGAAGCTCAGCCACTACTCGAAGCGCACCGTCGACATCGAGTACAAGTTCGGCTTCGCCGGCGGCGACTGGGGCGAGCTCGAGGGCGTCGCGAACCGCACCGACTTCGACCTCAAGACCCACTCCGAGCACTCGGGCAAAGACCTCTCGTACTTCGACCAGTCGAAGAACGAGCGCTGGATCCCCTACGTCATCGAGCCCGCGGCGGGCCTCACGCGCTCGCTCATGGCGTTCCTCGTCGACGCGTACCACGTCGAGGAGGTGCCGAACGCGAAGGGCGGCGTCGACACCCGCACGGTGCTGAAGCTCGACCCGCGCCTCGCGCCCGTCAAGGCCGCCGTGCTGCCCCTCAGCCGCAACGAGAAGCTCTCGCCGCTCGCGCGCGAGCTCGCCGCGACGCTCCGCAAGTACTGGAACGTCGACTTCGACGACGCCGGCGCGATCGGCCGCCGCTACCGCCGCCAAGACGAGATCGGCACGCCGTTCTGCATCACAGTCGACTTCGACTCGCTCGAAGACGACGCGGTGACGGTGCGCGACCGCGACACCATGCAGCAGGAGCGCGTGCCGCTCGCCGAGCTCGAGGCGTACCTCGGCGCGCGGCTGATCGGCGCGTAAGGCGCCGGGCACAGCTCGAGGACAGAAGCAGAGACGGATGCCGCGACCACGCGGCATCCGTCTCTCGCCGTCTCGGCCGGGTGATCGCCGGCCGCCGCTATCCTCGACCCCATGCAGACCAGCGAACCGGGGTTCTTCGACGAGGAAGACGCCGAACGGAGACGCCGAGCGATCGAAGAGGCCGAGCCGTACCGCGTGCCGCAGTGGGGCCAGGCGCCCGAAGACGAGGTGCCGGGGCGAGTGCTGCTCGACCGCACGATCGCGCGCAGCGAGCGGGCGACGCTCGTGCTGCGCGAGATCGGCGTCTATTCGACGGGGTTCGAGGTCGTCGTGGACTGGGTGCTGCGCCGCCGCGACGAGAGCGTGTCCGAGTGGCAGCGACGTGCTCACGGACGGGCCGCGTTCTTCGGGGGTGAGGAGGGCGGCGGCCCGCGCTTCGGCATCGTCGGCCCTGGCGGCGAGAAAGTGCCCGCTGTGGGGTTCGGGACGATGCGCGCTGCCTACGGCCCCGACTCGGACCCGAACGACGCCCCGACCCCGCCGACCGCGATGCCGCGCCATGGCGGCGGCGGCGGGAGCGACCGCCTCTACCGCCTGACCGGCGGGCTCTGGGTGTGGTGGCCCGAATTCCCCGGCGGCGAGTGCCGACTCGTGTCCGAGTGGCGCGATGAGGAGTTCGAGGCATCCGCCGTGCCCCTCGACGGCGACGCGATCGTCGCTGCGCGGGCCGCTGTGCGACCGCTCTGGGAGTGATCCGGGCGGCGTCATCCTGCGCACGGACGGCCCCGGCCGTGCGCTCCGTCAAGCCTCAGCCGCCGTCGCGGATGTCCCGCACGAACGACGTGACGTGCTCGCGGAGCGCCTCGACGCGCCGGTCGCGCGCGGCTTCGCGATCGAAGCCCGTATACGCCATCGCGGGGAGCTTGCGCACGTTGCGCGAACACTCGAAGTCGGCGCACACGAGCGTGCCGATCGTGTCGCCCTTGCGGCCCGCGTCGCCCGCGCGCTTGGCCGTGTAGAAGACGACGTCGTTCGGCAGGTGCACGTCTTCGCACCATGAGCATTGGGGCCGGGTGCGCGTCTTTCCTTCGGCCAGGCGCAGCACGGCTCCGACGAACTCGCCGTCGATCTCGGCGACGACGTACGCCTGCCGGGGCAGTTTCGGATCGCGCCAGCCGAGGAAGTCGAGTCGGTCGAAGTCGAGGTCGGCGAAGCCCTTGGGCAGCGTGAGGTCGGTGCGTTCGCGCTTGGTCGCGTTGACGAGGGACGCGCGGATCGCGGCGTCGGTGATGGGGTGCATGGATGTCTCTCCGCGGGCTGCGCCCGCATGTGTCTCGTGTTCGTTCAGACGCCCCTCGGGGCGTTCAGGAAGCCCGGACCGGGCATGCCGCTGCGGGCCGCGCGGAAGCGCAGCCTCGGGGCGGGGTCATCTGCGGTCGGCGCAGGCGCCGACGACCTCCTGACGCCCAGCGGGCGGAACGACGAGTGAATGCACCAGGACACCCTATACGGGCGAGCCGGACGGGCGCCCGTCACTCCTCCTCGGGCGGCCCTGTCAGCCGCAGTTCTTCGAGGTCGAGGCGTGCTTGCACGCGGCGGAGGATGACGTCGTCGATGCGGCCGCGATTGCGGAGGTCGACGAGTGCGTTCCGCTTGACCTCCATGATCGCGAGCCGCAGCGACTGCTCGGCGGCCGACTCGTCGTCGTCGTGCTGGGCGACCTCGGGGTGGCCTTCTTCGCGGTGGATGAGGCTCAGCCGGTGCTCGAGGTCGGCGCGCACGGCGGCGGCGGCCTCCTCGGAGGTGGACGTCTGCTCGGTGAGTTCGGGCAGCTTCGCGAGGCTGCGCTCGAGGAGGGTCTGCTCGGCGAGGAGTTCCTCGTCGAACTCGCGAGGGTCCTCGGGGAAGCGGGCCCACCGCACGATCGCCTTCATCGGCAGCCCCTGCACGACGAGCGTGAACAGGATGACGACGAACGTCACCCCGATGACGACGTCGCGGCCGGGGAGCGGGTCGCCCGCGGCGGTCTCGGTCGGCAGTGCGAGCGCGGCCGCGAGCGACACGGCGCCGCGGAACCCCGCCCATGCGAGCGGGAACCGCTGCCGGAAGCCGATCCGGAGCGTCCGCTGCACCGGGCGTCGGTCGACGATCCGGATGAGGTACGGCACCGTGTTGCTCCAGGCGAGTCGCACGGCGAGGATCACGACGGCACTGAGGAGGCCGAGCACGAGGGCTTCGACCCAGTCCGACCCGAGCTCGCCCATGAGCGGGTGCAGTTCGAGCCCGATGAGCACGAAGAGGGCGCCGTTCAGGACGTACGTCGCGAACTGCCAGAACTGATACGACTGCTCGCGCATCGCCGCCGAGACGATCCGCGGCCCGAAGTAGCTGAGCAGCAGCCCGCACACGACGACCGAGACGACCCCCGAGACGCCGAGCGCCTCGGCCGGCAGATACGCGAGGAACGGAGTCAAGAGGCTCATCGTCGTGTGCAGCACCCGGCTCGGGCCGAGCACCCGACGGATGCCCGCGACCGCGAAGCCGACCGCGAGGCCGATGAGCGCGCCGAATACGTACGACTCGAAGAACCGCAGCACGGCCGGCCCCGGCTCGATGGGGGTGCCCGAGACCGCCGCCCCCACCGCGAGGGCGTAGATCACGAGCGCCGTGCCGTCGTTGAGCAGGCTCTCGGCACGGGCGATCGTGTCGGAGCGCCGCGGCAGCTTGCCGATGAACGAGCTCACCGCCGTGGCATCCGTCGGCGACAGGATCGCGCCGAGCGCGATCGCCATCGGCCACGACAGCCCGAACGCGTGCCCGACGATCGCGACGACGGTCGCGGTCGCGATGACGAGCACGATCGAGAGCAGCAGGATGGTCCGCAGGTTCGCCCGGATCTCGCGGAGCGACGTGTTGAGCGACTCCCAGTAGAGCAGTGCCGGCAGGAAGAGCAGCAGCACGAGCTCGGGCGGCAGCGCGATGCCGCGAAGGAACGGCAGGAACCCCGCGAGGATGCCGAACCCGATGAGCACGAGCGGCAGCGGCCATCTCGCCCGCTGGCTCAGCACCCCGCCGCCCAGGAGCACGAGCCCGATCGAGACGACGAGGACGAGCGCGTCCATGGCTCACACGATAGCGGCGGGGGCGTGCGCGGCGTCAGGCGTCGAGCCGCCCGGAAGCCCACTCCCGACGCAGGATCGCGTAGATCGCGGTGTCGGTCCACTCGTCGTCGTCGTACTGCTCCCCGAGGAGGGTCGCCTCGCGGCGCATCCCGAGTCGTTCGCAGAGCCGGGCGGATGCCTCGTTGCGGGCGTCGAGGAGCGCCTGCACTCGGTGGGGACGGAGGGTCTTGAAGGCGAAGTCGAGCACCGCCTGCGCGGCCTCGCGCGCGTACCCGTGGCCCTGGAAGTCGGGGTGCACGACCCACCCGATCTCGAGCTGCGCG
This sequence comes from Agromyces protaetiae, assembly GCF_004135405.1. Lineage (NCBI taxonomy): Bacteria > Bacillati > Actinomycetota > Actinomycetes > Micrococcales > Microbacteriaceae > Agromyces > Agromyces protaetiae. Next base: position 668,811 of record NZ_CP035491.1, on the reverse strand, counting down.
TTCGCGACGCTCGAGACGCGCAGCATGACATCGCCGATGACGCGGGTGCGCGCCGCGGGCTCGACGACGACGGATGCCTCGCCCGGCAACTCGACCGCGAAGATCACCGCGTCGCCGTCGGCGGCGAGCCGCCGCATGGCCGCGCGTGTGCGCGTGTGCTCGAAGCCCTCCTCGCGGTCGCGCTCGGGCCACGGGATGTAGCGCAACACCTCGGGCAGACGCTGGTACTCCCATACGTCGGGAGCGTCGGATGCCTCGAGTGCACGCAGCACGAGACGGTCGGTCTCGAAGCGTGCCGCGCCGAATGCCTCTGGTTCGAACGGAACCCGCAGCGCGGGGGCCTCGTCGGAGCCGGGCATCGCGGTTCAGCCCGCGCGGTGCGCGTCGTCGCGGAGCGACGGTTCGGCGTGTGCGGCAGGTGCGTCGCCTGCAGCGCCCGTCGCCGCGTCGGCCTCGGCGGCCCTCACCCCGAACAGCGCCTCGACGGCGTCGACGAATTCGCGCTGCCGCCCTTCGCGTGCGAACTCGCGCGAGCGGACCATCGGCGTGTGCAGGAGCACGCCCGCCATGTGCCGGAGCGCCCCTCGACCGAGCCGTCGGCATCGCCGTTCGAGCGCGCCCGCTCGATCTCGGCGTCGAGCACGTCGAACACGTGCGAGCGCAGGGCGACGACCGTCGGCGCCAGGTCGACGGCCTCGACGGTCTGGCTGAAGTCGCGGGCTGCGTCGAGCACGATGTCGCGCGCGGCGTCGGTCGAGCCGAACTCCTCGAGCGGGGCGTGGATCATGATCGTCTCGAGGTCGAGGAGCTCGACGCCGTCGAGTTCGGCGACGTCGGGGTCGACGTTGCGGGGAAGGCCCAGGTCGATCACGAGCTGCCGTCGCTCGGGATCGGCGACGACGTCGCCGCCGATCGTGCGGACCGGCGCGGTCTGCTCGGCGAGACGCGCACGGCCGGTCTCGAGCACCGCGCGGTCGACGACGTGGTGCTCGGCCGTCGTGCACGTGACGATGACGTCGACCTCGGCCGCGACTCGTGCGAAGTCGCCGCGGGCGACGGCCGGGATGCCGTGGTTGTCGGCGAACTTGGCGGCGCGGCCCGACGGCGAGTGCACCGAGACATCCGTCACGCCTCGATCGCGGAGCGCGGCGAGCGACGCGCCCGCGTAGCGACCGGTGCCGACGAGCAGGACGCGCGTCTTCGCCCAGTCGGTGATGCGGCTCTCGGCGAGATCGAGGGCGAGGCGCACGAGGGAGCGGCCCTCGTTGCCGATGCCCGTGCGGTTCTTGACCGAGCGCGACACCTGCGAGGCCCGCTGGAAGAGGCGTTCGAGGTCGCCCGTCGTCGTGCCCTCGGTGCGGGCGCGCTCGAGCGACCGGCGCACCTGGCCCGCGATCTCGCCCTCGCCGACGACGACGGACTCGAGGCCCGACGACACCGAGAAGAGGTGGGCGGCCACGGCGTTGCCGTGGCGGAAGCCGAAGGTCGTGCGCAGTTCGTCGGCGTCGAGGCCCGCGACCTCGCCGACCGAGCGGATGGCGCCGTGCACGGCGTCGACCGGTGATTCGCCCTCGGGCACGCCCAGGTCGACGTACGCCTCGAAACGGTTGCAGGTGGCGACGACGACCGCGCCGTTCACCGCCTCATGGCCCGTGAGGATGCGACGCCCCGCGCCGTCTGCGGTCGCCGAAAGCCGCTCGAGCATATCGAAGGCGGCGTTCTTGTGGCTCGCAGTAAGGCAGATGAGCACCTGAGGATTCTACCGCCGGTCGAACGGTGATCCGTCCACCACCCGGAGGGCGCGCTCAGCCGCGGGCGGCGAGTGCCTGCTCGGGCGTGATGATCTGGATCGGCGCCGTCAGCGGCGGCAGTTCGAGCCCCTCGGCCGCGAGCGCCGCGCGGTGCAGCGCCTTCCACGAGCGCAGCGTCGCGAAGAACGGCGCGTCGACGACCGCGAACGCGCCCGCGCGCTCGGCGCCGATGATGATCGGGAGTTCGATGCTCGAGCCGTCGCGGCGCACGCGCAGGACGAGCACGGGCACCTCGCGGGTGCCCGCGATCATCGAGTCGCTGCGGATGGTGCGCACCTCGCGCCACGCGAACGACGCGGCCCGTTGAGGGCGGCTGCCGCCTCGCCAGAAGGTCACCCCGGACTGGTCGGCGACCGCCGAGAAGCGCGAGGCGAGCCTGCCCGACTCGCCGAGGTCGCCGAGCGCCGACGTGAGCGCCGGGTGGCGGACGCCGCACACGACGTCGCCCGAGAACGCGCGCTCGAGGGCCGCACGGCGCGATCGGCCGCTCGCGAGGGCGGCGGCACGGCGTGCACCGACCACGACCGCGCCGATGGCGCAGGCCGCGAGGAAGCCGAGCGCGGCGGCTGGCGTCGAGACCCGGGGGAGCCGCTCGACCACGTGCTCGACCTGCGAGGAGGCGGCGAGGAGCACCCCGATGACGAGCGTCGCGAGGGCCGCGACGGCACTGATGAGCACGACCTGTCGCGTGCGGGACGGAATGGGCACGTCGTCTCTCTCCGTGGGGGTCGGAGGCGCGCCGACGGCGGCGCGTCGTCGTGCGGGGGACACGACCGAAGCCGATGCTATCGGGGAAGGGCGTGTCCTCGTAAGGGGGGACACCGGGGACTGTGGAGAACTGTGGAGAACTGTCTCGGCTTTGCTCCGAGGAACGCCGAAGGGGCCCGGCCGATCGGCCGAACCCCTTCGTGTCGCTCCTGCTCGGAAGCAGGCCGGACTCAGTGCTCGCGACGCTCGCGACGGCGTCCGAAGAACACCGCGAACGCGCCGCCGAGGAGCGCGACCGCACCGGCCGACCAGGCGAGGGGCGCTGCGTCGACACCCGTCGAGGCGAGGGCAGCGGGTGCGGCGAGGGCTTCGACCTCGGTCGCCGACGCCGACGCCGACGAGACGGTCGGCTCGCCGGCGCCGTCCGAAATCACTGCGAGCGGGGTGATCGAGTCATCCGAGCCGTCGTCGCCCTTGAGCGCGTTCTTGTCGCCTTCGCCCTGCCCCGAGCCATCCGGCCGGCCGCCCTGCTGGCCGGCGCCTTCGTCGTCGCCCTGGTCGCCCGAGCCGACCTGCTGGTCGCCCTGCTGGCCGTCGCCGTTCTCGACCGGCTCCTCGGAGTCGCTTTCGCCGGCAGGCGTGCCCTGGTCGTCGGGCGTGTTCGACTCGCCCTCGCCGACGGAGCCCTTCGAGCCCTTATCGCCCGTTCCCGTCTCGTCGCCGTCGGTCGCGTCGCTCTCGTCGACCGGCGGAAGCGCCTCTTCGACGGGGGGCGCGACGACCGTGAAGCTGCGCGTCACGGTCTGGTTGTTGCCCGCGACGTCGTTGACGCCCGTGCGGATCGAGTAGCTCCCGGGCGCGAGGTCGGTCGGAAGCGTCCATTCGCCGTCGAACGCGTTGTCCGTCGAGGGCTTCGAGCCGAGGGACTTCAGCAGGACGCCGTCGCGGTAGAGGTTCACGACGACCGAGCCGAGCGCGTGCGCGTCGGTCGCGGTGACGTGCACCACGGGGAGCGCGTCGGCCGTGAACTGCGCGCCGTCCTCGGGCGAGGAGACGGTGATCACGGGGCGCGTGTTGTCGACGTCGAAGGCGCCTTGGACGGTGCGGTTGTTGCCCGCGACATCCGTGATGCCGGCCTTGTACGTGTAGGAGCCCTCGGTGAGCGAGTTCGCGGGGATCGTCCAGGCGGAGGCGAAGTCGTTCGCGCCGCCGGCCGACTGCTGGCCGAGCGAGGTCACGAGCACGCCGTCGCGGTAGACGTTCACGACGGCGCCCGTGAGGCCGTGGTCGTCGTGGGCCGTGACCGAGACGCTTGCGCCGACGCTGCTCTTGAACGGCGCGGGCGAGATCGCCGTGAGCTCGGGGCGGGTGTCGTCGACGACGAACGCGCCCTGGACGGTGCGGTTGTTGCCGGCCGTGTCGGTGATGCCGGCCTTGAAGGTGTACTCGCCTTCGGTGAGCGAGTTCGCGGGGATCGTCCAGGTGCCGTCGAAGACGGTCGCGCCGCCCGCCTGCTTCGAGCCGAGGGGCTTCACGAGCACGCCGTCGCGGTACACGTTGACGGTCGCGCCCGTGAGGCCGTTGGCGTCTTCGGCGTGGAGGACGACCTGCGCCTCGCTGCTGCTCTTGAACGGCGCGGGCGAGCCGGCCGTGAGCTCGGGGCGGGTGTTGTCGACGATGACCTTGAGTTTCGTCTCGGTCTTGTTGCCGGCGGCGTCGGTCGCGGTCGCGAGGATCGTGTGGGGGCCGTCGGCGACGGTCGTGGTGTCCCACGTGAAGACGGGCTGTGCGCCGTTCTGCGCCTGGAAGGCGTAGGCGAGTCCGTCGCTGTCGAGGCGCAGGTTGTAGCTCTTGAGGTTCGCGTCCTGGAGGTCGACGTTGATGTCGACCTTGCGCGCGAGCGGCGTGCCGTTGGTCGGAGTGACGATCGTGACGCCGGGAGCGGTGTTGTCGACGACGAACTTGAGCTTCGTCTCGGTCTTGTTGCCGGCGGCGTCGGTCGCGGTGGCGAGGAGCGTGTGCTCGCCGTCGGCGAGCTTCGCCGTGTTGATGGTCTGCACGGCCTGGTCGCCGTTCTGCGCCTGGTAGGCGTAGAAGACTCCCGAGCCGTCGATGCGCAGGTTGTAGCTCCTGAGGTTCGCGTCGCTCAGGGCGACGTGGACGTCGAGGATGCCGCGGACGACCGCTCCCGTCGCCGGTGCCGTGATGACGACGCTCGGTGCGGTGTTGTCGATCGTGAACGGGATGTACTGCGAGCCGCTCGACAGGCCGGTCTTGTCGGTCGCGCCGAACTTGAGGCCGTAGACGCCGTCGGGGTACTGCGAGAGGTCGACGGCGAGTTGCGGGGCGTAGCCCGAGTTCCACGAGTTCGGGGACTTGGTGTTGTCGGTGACCCAGACCTTGCCGGTGCCGCGGTTGAGCTCGATGTAGGTGTACGAGACGTCGTGATCGACGTCCGTGACGGGGACCTGGAAGACCTTGGCCCCGCGCAGCACCGAGCCCGCGACGATGGGGGACGACACGGTCGGGGCGTTACCGGTGCTCGCGAAGGCGGGGGACGCGGTGCCGAGGAAGAGGATCGGGACGGTGAACGCCGCGGCCGCGAGGCACGCCGGACGGGTGATCTTGGGCATGGGTGGGTTCGGGCCTTTCAGGGCGGTCGCTCGGGTGCGACGGTTCGGGTCGGCGCAGGGGTGCGTTGAGCACGCAATCCACGGCGCGGAGTCAACTCTCCGTCACGGGTGAAACGGTGGCAATGCCCCACTTCGAGTGACATGCAAACGCATCGAAATGTTTCGCGATGCCTCGGAGCGGGCTGTGTCCGGCGGAAGCTCGGCGTCGAGGGAGCTGGAGCATGCCGCAGGCGAGTACGGAAGAATGGACGGGTGAACCTCCCCCGAGCCATCCGCTCACCGCCGGCCTGACGTCCGACTCCCGCCTCGTCCGCGCGTACCGCGGCGAACGCGCCGACACGACGCCCGTGTGGTTCATGCGGCAGGCGGGGCGGTCGCTGCCCGAGTACCGCGACCTGCGGGTCGGCACGCGCATGCTCGACGCGTGCCTCGACCCCGCGATGGCGGCCGAGATCACGCTGCAGCCCGTGCGTCGGCACAGGGTCGACGCGGGCATCTTCTTCAGCGACATCGTGGTGCCGTTGAAGCTCGTGGGCGTCGATGTCGAGATCCAGCCGGGTCGGGGGCCGGTGTTCGGGCGGGCGTACGCGGATGCCTCGGCAGTCGCCGAGCTGACGAAGACCGATCCCGCGGCCCTCGACGGCGCTGCCGCGCCGATCACCGAGGCCGTCGAGCGCACGATCGCCGAACTCGCGACGATCGCGCCGACCGGCGGTTCGAACCCCGAAGGCACCGCAACCCCCTTGATCGGTTTCGCGGGCGCGCCCTTCACGCTCGCGGCGTACCTCGCCGAGGGCGGTCCATCGAAAGACCACCTGGCTGCCCGCACGCTCATGCACGCCGACCCCGGGGCGTGGCGCGACCTCATGCACTGGACGGCCGAGCTCACGGGCCGCTTCCTCCGCACACAGGTGCTCGCGGGAGCATCCGCCGCGCAGCTCTTCGACTCGTGGGCGGGCGCCCTGTCGCTCGCCGACTACGAACAGCATGTCGCGCCCGCGTCGGCGCGCGCCCTCTCGTTCGTGCACGATCTGACCTTTGAGACGACGGACGCCTCGGGGGAACCGTCTCGCGCGGTGTCCCCGTCGTGCACTTCGGCGTCGGCACGGGCGAGCTCCTCGGCGCCATGCGCGGTGTCGGCGCCGACACCGTGGGCGTCGACTACCGCGTGCCGCTCGACGTCGCCGCCGAGCGCGTCGGCGCGGGGGTGCCGCTCCAGGGCAACCTCGACCCGGCCCTCCTCGCGGCGCCATGGCCCGTGCTCGAAGCGGCCGTCCGCGACGTGCTCGCACGCGGGAAGGCCGCGCCCGCCCACGTCTTCAACCTCGGCCACGGCGTGCCCCCCGAGACCGACCCGACCGTGCTCACGCGCGTCGTCGAGCTCGTGCACGAGGCGGGCGCGTGAGCGAAGCATCGACCCCGAGCGTCGACCCCGAGTCATCCGACCCGGCGCGCTTGCGAATTGCTGCTGAAAGCGCAGCAATTCGCAAGCGCCCCGACCCCAACGGATCTGCCGATGTCGTCGTCATCGGCGGCGGCGTCGCCGGTCTCGTCGCGGCGCTCGAGTGCGCGAAGATCGGCCTGTCGGTCACGGTCCTCGAACGGGCCGAGCAGCCGGGGGATGCGTCGGCCGCATCGAACTCGCAGGCCTCTCGCTCGACACGGGCGCCGAGTCGTTCGCGACGCGCGGCGGCACCGTCGCCGAACTCCTCGAGTCCATCGGAGTCTCAGGCGACGACATCGTCACGCCGAACCCGGCGGGCGCTTGGCTCGCGATGCCCGACGGCAAGGGCGGCGTGAAGTCGGCGCCGCTGCCGAAGACGGGCGTGCTCGGCATCCCCGCGAACCCGCTCGGCGAGGACGTGCGGGCGATCATCGGCTGGCGCGGCGCGCTCCGCGCGTACACCGACCGGCTGAAGCCCATCCTGCGCATCGGCCGCGCGCACAGCCTCGGCAAGCTCGTGCGTTCGCGCATGGGCAAGCAGGTGCTCGACCGGCTCGTCACCCCCATCTCGTCGGGCGTATACTCGGCCGACCCCATGGATCTCGACGTCGACGTCGTCGCCCCCGGCCTCAACGAGGCGATGACCCGCCAAGGGTCGCTCTCGGGCGGCGTCGGCGAACTCGTCGAGGCGCGCAAGGCCGGCAGCGCCGTGCTCGGCGTCCGCGGCGGCATGCACCGCGTCGTCGATGCGCTGCTCACGGAACTCGCGCGCTTCGAGGTGTCCGTCGTCACCGCTGCCGAGGTGACCTCGCTCGCGGCAGCGGGTGATCCCGGCGCGCCGCGCTGGCGTGCGGTCGCGCGGATCGCGGCGCCCGAGACATCCGAAGATCACAGCGTTCCGGATGCCGCGACCGAGCCCGCTGCGGCCGAGCCGACCGACCTCGTGGTCGACGCGCGCTTCGCGATCGTCGCGACCCCGGCTCGCTCGTCGCGCCCGCTCCTGCGCGAAGCCGTCGACGGCTGGGTCGACGCGGGCGACTGGCCCGAGCCCGCCTCGGTCGAGATCGTGACCCTCGTGCTCGAAGCGCCCGACCTCGACGGCGCGCCGCGCGGTACGGGCCTCCTCGTCGCGGCCGACACGACCGGCGTGGGCGCGAAAGCGTTCACCCATTCCTCGGCGAAGTGGGCGTGGCTCGCCGAGACCGCCGCTCCGCGGCACGTCGTGCGCCTCTCCTACGGGCGCGCGGGCGCCCCGAACCCGCTCGACGGCCTCGACGACGACGCCGTCGCCGACCTCGCCCTCGCCGATCTGTCGAAGCTCACGGGCCTCCGCCTCGACCGGAGCAACCTCATCGAGCTCGGCCGCACCGCCTGGCGCGACGCCCTCTCGCACGCGGCCCTCGGTCAGCGCGAGCGCGTCGAGCAGCTCGAGGAGACGCTCGCCGCCGTGCCGGGCCTCGAGGCGACGGGGTCGTGGCTGTCCGGCACAGGCCTCGCGTCGGTCGTGCCGCACGCCCGCGCCGCGGCTGCGCGCATCCGCCATCTCGCGGTCGCGGAGCGCACCGAGGGCTGACGCCGCCGTGAGCGCATAACCGAAACGGCATATTCTTCCGCCCGACCCTTGCGCGACACCGTGCGGGGTCTACGCTGGAAGTCGTCGCGCCCGTCGCCCGCGACCGGCAGGGGGCGTCCGCGGCCGGGATTGGGGTGCACATGAAGGGCAAGATCCTCTTCGTCGTCGGGCTCGGGGTCGGGTACGTGCTCGGCACGCGCGCGGGCCGCGAGCGGTACAACCAGATCGAGCGCGCCGCCAAGAGCGTCTGGAACCAGCCGGTCGTGCAGCAGGGGGTCGATCAGGTCAAAGACTTCGCGAAGGCACGCGTCGGCGACCTGGGCGACAAGGCGCTCGACGCCGCCAAGTCGTTCATCGGCAACGCGACGAAGGCGTCGGGGGCGTCCGGCAAGGATGTCTCGAACGTCGCGAAGTCCGCCCGCGACACCGTCGCGAAGGGCGCGAACGCCGCGAAGAGCGCCGTCGACGCCGCCGCCGAGAAACTCGACGAGGTCATCGACAAGACCGCCGACGCGGCATCCGACGCCGCGAAGTCGTCCGACTCCTGAGCATTCCGAACGGAGGCGAAGCGATGTCCGCAGAACGCGAAGACGAACGCTCGCTGTTCACCCTGATCGGCCAACTGCCCGACACGGTGTCGAATCTCGTGCGAGCCGAGGTCGACCAGGCGAAAGCCGAACTCGGCTACAAGGCGAAGCACTTCGGCATCGGCTCGGGGTTCTTCGTCGCCGTGCTCGTGCTGCTGCCGTTCCTGTTCTTCTGCCTGCTGGCGGCCGCGATCTTCGCACTCGCGCTCGTCATGCCCGCGTGGGCGGCGGCACTCGTCGTCGCGGGAGCGATCCTCCTCGTCATGGCGGGCCTCGTCGGCATCGGCCTGCTCAACTTCAAGCGCGGCGCCGAGCCGCTCGAATCGATCGAGAGCCTCAAGTCCGACCTCGACGCGCTCAAGGGAACGGGTGACTATGACCGCCGGTACTGACCGACCCGAGTCGAACCGCGACCGCAAGACGCGCGAGCGCAACCTCACCCGCGTGCAGGCCCGTGCGGCGTCGCAGCAGGCCCGCGCCGAGTTCGCGGCGACCCTCAACGCCCTCGAAGACAAGCTCAATGTGCCCAAGCAGGTCGGCAAGCGCGTCGACCGCGCCAAGGCGACGGCGCGCTCGTTCTACGACGAGCAGCCCGGCACGGCGATCGCCGCGGGCGTCGCCGTCGCGCTCGCGATCGGCGGGATCGTCTGGCTCGTCGTGCGCAACGCGACGAAGCCGTAACGCTCCGGATGTCTCCCGCTGACCCTACGGCGGTCGGTCGTGTCGCCGACGCGGTGCGGGCCGAGATCCTCGGCGGCGTGCTCGCCGCAGGCACGCCGCTCCGCGAGGAGCAGACCGCCGCGCGGTTCGGCGTGTCGCGGCACACGGTGCGGGCGGCGTTCCGCCGGCTCGTGGCAGAACGGCTCGCCGAGGAGGAGCCGTACCGGGGCGTCCGGGTCGCGGCGTTCGACCGCGACCGCGTGATCGCGCTGCAGCAGTTGCGGGCGGCGCTCGAGGTCGAGGCCGTGCGCATCGCGCGCGAGCGGTATGGCCCGGTGTGGCCCGCCCCGGTCCTCGCGCCGGCCCGCGCCGCGCTCTCGCGGCTCGACGCGCTCGCGGCGCCTTCGTCGGCAGACACCGAGGCGGATGACTCGTGGCTCGCCGCGGAGCTCGCGCACGCCGAGTTCCACCGGGCGCTCGTCGAGGCATCCGCGAGCCCTCGAATCGTCGAAGCGCACGCCGCGCTCGGCAGCGAACTGCTGCTCTTCCTGCTGCACGTGCGGCCGCACTACAGCCTCGGCGAGCTCGCCGACGAGCACCGGGAGCTGCTCGACGACGTGCAGCGGCGCGGGCCTGACGCCGTGCGCGAGCACCTGCTGCACTCGCTCGCGCTCCTCGTCGGCGAGTGACGCGCTCCCTCAGGGCGCCAGCAGTTTGTCGGACATCGGGGTGTTTGTCGGACGCGAACGGCTGAACTCGTCCGACAATCAGGCGAATGTCCGACAATCCCGCAGGGGCAGGGGCAGGGGCAGGGGCAGGGGCGGGGGCGTCCGGGTGAGAAACCTCGACTTCGAGGCATCCTCACGCCGTTTTGCCAGTTCACAGGGGGAAGGGGAGACTGGGGGCATGTCTTCCCCCGCTGCCGAAGCGGCAGCCGCTGCGCCTGCGAACGAATCCGACGACGAGCGCACGCCCGAGGGTTTCACCCTCTTCGCCGTGCTCCGCCGCGACCCGGCCCGACCCGACGACCTCGACGGTCACGACGTGCCCCGGTTCGTCGCCGAACTCGACGACACCGTGCACGTCGTCGAGAACGAAGGCGTCGTCGTGCGCGGCTTCTACGACGTGTCGGGGCTGCGCGCCGACGCCGACGTCATGATCTGGCTCCACGGCCCGACGGCCGAGGGGCTGCAGTGGGCGCTCCGCGAGCTGCGGCGGGCGCGCCTGTTCCGCGCGCTCCTGCCGACGTGGAACGCGATGGGCGTGCACCGCGACGCCGAGTTCAACAAGCGTCACATCCCGGGCTTCCTGCGCGGCATCGAGCCGAAGGACTGGCTCACCGTCTACCCGTTCAACCGGTCGTACGACTGGTACATCCTCGACCCGGCCGAGCGTGCCCGCATGCTCGCCGAGCACGGCCGCAAGGGCGCCGCGTTCCGCGGCGTGCTCGCGAACACCGTCTCGGCCTTCGCCCTGGGCGACTACGAGTGGCTGCTGCCGCTCGAAGCCGACGAGCTCACCGACCTCGTCGACATGATGCGCGAGCTTCGCGCGACCGACGCGCGCCTGCACGTGCGCGAAGAGGTTCCGTTCTTCACCGGTCGCCGCATCGCGACCGCCGAAATCGTGGAGGTTCTGCAGTAATGGCGCACTACGACGCGATCCTGCTGTCGTCGTTCGGCGGCCCCGAGGGGCAAGACGATGTCATCCCGTTCCTGCGGAATGTGACCGCCGGTCGGGGCATCCCCGACGAGCGCCTTGAAGAGGTCGCCCACCACTACCGCCACTTCGGCGGCGTGAGCCCCATCAACGAGCAGAACCGTCAGCTCAAGGCGGCACTCGAGGCCGAGCTCGCGAAGCGCGGCATCGACCTGCCCGTCTACTGGGGAAACCGCAACTGGGCGCCGTACTTCGGCGACGTCGTGCGGGAGGCCGAGCAGAACGGCCACACCGAGCTCCTCGGCCTCGTGACGAGCGCGTACACGTCGTACTCGGGTGTCGGCCAGTACCGCGAGGACTTCGAGAAGGCGACCGCCGGCACGTCGGTCGCGATCGACCGCGTGCGCGAGTACTTCGATCACCCCGGCTTCGTGACGCCCTTCGTCGAGGGCGTGACGGATGCCTCGGCGTCGCTGCGTGCCGAGGGCGTCGCGCCCGAGCGCACGCACATCCTCTACGTCACCCACTCGATCCCGAACACGGCCGCGCAGGCCTCGGGCCCCGAGTTCGGCGAGGGCGGCGCGTACGTCGCGCAGCACCTGGCCGTGGCATCCGTCATCAACGAGACCGCCGCCCCGGCTTCGCCGTGGTCGCTCGTCTACCAGTCGCGCTCGGGCGATCCGCGCACCCCCTGGCTCGAGCCCGACATCAACGACGTGATCGCCGACCTCGCCGCGGGCGGACTCACCGACGCCGTCGTCATCGTGCCGTTCGGCTTCGTGAGCGACCACATGGAGGTCATGTGGGACCTCGACAACGAGGCCGTCGAGACCGCGGGCGAGCACGGCATCAAGGTGCGCCGCGTGCCGACGCCGGGCGTGCACCCCGCCTACGTGTCGGGGCTCGTCGACCTCGTGCTCGAGCGCGTGAACGACGTCCCCGCCGACGAGCGTCCGCACCTCACCGCGCTCGGCCCGTGGCCCGACCACGCTCGCGTGCGCGCGGGCGAGGTCGTGGCGTCCGCGGAGGCCGACGCGCGATGAGCACGGTCATCCGGGTCGGAACGCGCGGAAGCGCCCTCGCGCTCGCGCAGACGCGTCAGATCGCCGAACGGCTCGCCAAGGCGGCCGATGCCGAGATCGAGTTCGTCACCGTGACGACCCAGGGTGACACCTCACGGGCATCCCTCTCCGAGATCGGCGGCACGGGCGTGTTCGCCGCGGCCCTCCGCGAGTCGCTCCTCGCGGGCGACTGCGACGTCATCGTGCACTCGCTCAAAGACCTCCCGACGGCAGACCTTCCCGGCCTGCGCCTCGGCGCCGTGCCCAAGCGCGCCGACCCGCGCGACGCGCTCTGCGCGCGTGACGGCCTCACGCTCGAGACGCTTCCCGAGGGGCGAAGGTCGGCACGGGGTCGCCCCGCCGCATCGCCCAGCTCGGCGCTGCGCGCCCCGACGTCGTCGCCGTCGATCTGCGCGGCAACGTCGACACGCGGCTCGGCAAGGTCGCGGCGGGCGAGCTCGACGCCGTGCTCCTCGCGGCATCCGGTCTCGGCCGACTCGGCCGCTCCGACGCGGTGACCGACCTCCTCGACCTCGCCGACTGGCCGACCGCTCCCGGGCAGGGCGCGCTCGCGCTCGAGGTGCGCGACGAAGCCGGCCGCGGGCCGCTTCAGCGCGCGCTCGACGCCGTCGACCACCGCACGACGCGCGCCACCGTGCTCGCCGAACGGCTCGTGCTCGCCGGACTCGAAGCCGGGTGCGCGGCACCGGTCGGTGCGACCGCGTTCATCGAGGACGAACTCCTGTTCCTCTCGGCGACGGTGTACAGTGCCGATGGAACACGGAGGCTGTCGAGCTCGCACGCCGCAACCCCCGAGAGCCGCTCGGCCGACGACCTGGCCGACGCGGCGCGTGACGTCGCAGCCCGCGTCGTCGCAGAACTCCTCGGCAACGGCGCCGCTGACCTTGCACCCCCGAGGAGACCCGGTGACCGAATCCGAACCCATGACGGGCGCGATCAACCTGCCAGATTTCGCCGACGGCAAGCCCCTGACCGGATGGCGCGTCCTCGTGCCGCGCGGCGGCCCCTGGGGTGACAGCGTGGCGGCTTCGCTCCGCGCGCGCGGCGCATCGCCGGTCATCGCGCCGATGATCAACTTCGCACCGACCGACGACCAGCCCGCCCTCGAGGCCGCGCTCACGAAGCTCGCCGAGGGCCAGTTCGACTGGGTCACCGTCACGAGCGCGACGACGGTCGACGTGCTCTCGACCTACAACGCCGTCATCCCCGCGACCACGAAGGTCGCCGCCGTCGGCGAGACCACGGCTGCGGCGCTCGTCGCCGCAGGCTACAAGGCCGACATCGTGCCGAGCGAAGACAATTCGGCCAAAGGCCTCCTCGAGGAGTGGGAGGCCGCGACCGAGGGTGCGCGGGGGCTTCGCGTGCTCGCGTTGCGATCGGCGATCGCCAAGCAGGTGCTCTCGATCGGCCTCGCCGAGGCGGGCCACCACGTCGAGGCCGTCGTCGCCTATCGCACCGTCGGCGTCCCCGCCGCGCAGAAGGTCGTCGACGATGTGCGGGCCGGGCGCGTGCAGGCCGTGCTCGTGACCTCGGGCAGCGTCGCCGAGCAGGTGCAGCAGCAGCTCGGACCGATCCCCGAGTCGACGCTCGTCGCCGCGATCGGCCCGCAGACGCAGAAGGATGCTGCGGCCGTCGGCCTCCGGGTCGATGTCGTCGCCGACGAGCGCACCGCCGAGTCGCTCATCGACGCGGTCGTGAACGCGGCGCTCGCGAGCGCGTAGGCGCGCAGCGGCCGCCTCGGCACCGGCCCCGAGACATCCGCTCGCAGCAACCGTTCGGAGACCGGCGCGTAGGCTTGCCGGGTGAGCGATTCGCCCTTCCGTCCGACCCGCCCCCGCCGACTCCGTGAGACCCCGGCTCTTCGTCGCCTCGTCTCCGAGACGCGGCTCGACCCCGCCGACCTCGTGCTGCCGGTCTTCGTGCGCGAGGGGGCCGGCGGCCCGCTGCCGATCTCGTCGATGCCGGGCGTCGTGCAGCACTCGCTCGACAGCCTGAAGGGCGCGATCGCCGAGGCCGCCGAGGCGGGCGTCGGCGGCGTCATGCTCTTCGGCGTGCCCGAGGTGCGCGACGCGATCGGGTCGGGCGCGACCGACCCAGACGGCATCCTCAACGTCGCGACGCGCGTCGCGGTCGAGGCAGCGGGCGGCGCGCTCGTCGTGCAGACCGACCTGTGCCTCGACGAGTTCACCGACCACGGGCACTGCGGCGTGCTCGACGCGCTCGGCCGCGTCGACAACGACGCGACGCTCGAGCGGTATCGCGACATGGCGCTCGCGCAGGCCGCGGCGGGCTCCGAGCTGCTGGGCCTCAGCGGCATGATGGACGGCCAGGTGGCCGCCGTGCGCGAAGCGCTCGACGACGCGGGCTTCCTGAACACGGCGATCCTCGCCTACTCGGCGAAGTACGCGTCGGCCTACTACGGCCCGTTCCGCGACGCCGTCGAGTCGCAGCTGCAGGGCGACCGCCGCACGTACCAGCTCGACCCCGGCAACCGCCGCGAGGGGCTGCGCGAGGCGATCATCGACATCGAGGAGGGCGCCGACGTCGTCATGGTGAAGCCCGCGGGCTCCTACCTCGACGTCCTGGCGGATGTCTCCGCGGCGTCCGAAGTGCCCGTCTGGGCCTACCAGGTCTCGGGCGAGTACTCGATGATCGAGGCCGCCGCCGCGCACGGCTGGATCGACCGCAAGCGTGCGGTGATCGAGTCGGTGCGGAGCATCAAGCGCGCGGGCGCCGACGCCGTGCTCACGTACTGGGCGACCGAGCTCGCGAAGTGGATCCGGGCGGGGGAGGCGGCATGACCACGAACGACGAACTCTTCCTCCGCGCCCAGCACGCGATCCCGGGCGGCGTGAACTCGCCTGTGCGGGCGTTCGGGTCGGTCGGCGGCACGCCGCGCTTCCTCGTGAGCGCGAAGGGCCCGTACGTGACCGACGCCGAGGGTCGCGAGTACGTCGACCTCATCGCGGGGTGGGGCCCGGCGATCCTCGGTCATGCAGACCCTCGCGTCATCGAGGCGGTGCAGGATGCCGCGAGCCGCGGTCTCTCGTTCGGCGCGTCGACTCCCGCCGAGACCGAGCTCGCCGAACTCGTCGAGCAGCGCGTCGGGCCGGTCGAGCAGCTCCGGCTCGTGTCGACGGGCACCGAGGCGACGATGACCGCCATCCGTCTCGCCCGCGGATTCACGGGCCGCGACCTGCTGGTGAAGTTCGCCGGCCACTACCACGGCCACTCCGACGGGCTGCTCGCCGAGGCGGGCTCGGGCCTTGCGACCTTCGCTCTACCGGGGTCGGCGGGCGTGCCGGCCGAGATCGCGGCGCTCACGCTCGTGATCCCCTACAACGACCTCGACGCGGTCGAGGTGGTGTTCGCCGAGCACGGCGATCGCATCGCGGCCGTCATCGTCGAGGCCGCCGCGGCCAACATGGGCGTCGTGCCGCCGCTGCCAGGCTTCAACCAGGCGCTCGTGCGGATCGCGCGCGACCACGGCGCACTCGTCATCTCCGACGAGGTGCTGACGGGCTTCCGCGTCTCCGAGGCCGGGTGGTGGGGTCTCGAACAGGCTTCGGCAGGCACCGACGCCGACACGTCCTACACGCCTGACCTGCAGACGTTCGGCAAGGTCATCGGCGGCGGCATGCCCGTCGCGGCCGTCGGCGGTCGGCTCGAGATCATGCAGCGGCTCGCGCCGCTCGGCCCCGTCTACCAGGCCGGCACGCTGTCGGGCAATCCGGTCGCGGTCGCCGCGGGCATCGCAACGTTGAACGCGGCGGATGCCTCGGTGTACGCCGCGCTCGACCGCAACGCCGGGCTCGTGGCATCCGCCGTCACCGACGCGCTCGCCGCCGAGGGCGTCGCGCACGTCGTCCAGCGCGCCGGCAACCTCTTCAGCTTCATGTTCACCGAGGCCCCTGTGGTCGACTACGACGGGGCGAAGGCGCAGGAGTCCTGGCGGTACGCGCCGTTCTTCCACGCCATGCTCGACGCGGGGGTGTCGCTCCCGCCGAGCGTCTTCGAGGCGTGGTTCGTGACCGCCGCCCACGACGACGCGGCGATCGCGCGCATCGTCGACGCGCTCCCGGCGGCCGCGAAGGCGGCGGCTGCGGCGGCGCCCGCCTGAGGCATCCGCCCGACTCGGCAGGTGCCTTGGCACCCGCCGCGTCCTCTCGCGCTCGGCAATTCAGGACGAACCGACCGCCCATCGGCGTGTTGCTGCGACTGCGGCGGCGTGTCGCCTGGTTCTTCCTGAATTGCGAGGGCGGGCGGGTACCTCGGGGGAGGCGGGTGCGGGGGAGGCGGGTGCCTCGGGGGAGTCGGGTGGCTCGGATGACTCGGGCAACGGACCCGGCGACGTCTCCCGGGTCACCGTTCGGTCACGGGGCGTCGCGCACGGGCGGTGTCGGGCAAGATGGATGCCATGGCGAAGCTTCGCGTGCATGCGGATCGGATCGAGGTGCAACTCACCCCGACCGAGAAGTCGCTCGCGCTGCGCGGCGCCGATGTCGTCATCCAGCGCGATGACATCCGTTCGGCGACGATCACCGACGACCCGTGGATCTGGATCCGCGGCATCCGCCGCCGCGGCACCGAGGTGCCCCTGGTCCTCGCCGTCGGTACGTGGAAGACGCACGGCGGCCACGACTTCGTCGTCGTCAAGGGCAAGCGGCAGGCCGTCGTGCTCGAGCTCGCGGGCGGCGAGTTCAACCGGCTCATCCTGTCGACGGCGCACGCCGCCGAACTCGTCGATCGTCTGAAGGTCGCGCCGACGCCCGATGCCGTCACCGAGTCGATCTCGACCGAGGGCGCCGACGCAGCCGACTCCGCCGACGCAGCCGACTCCGCCGACGAGAACTGATGGCGGCGGCGACGCCGCTGCACGGCCGCATCGAGTTCCCCGTCGACCGGGTGTTGGTCGACCGGCGCTCGCTCGTGGCGACGCTCGTCGGTGTGGCGTTCGCGGTCGGCGCTGCGATCGGCGCGGTCGGATTCGCGGCGCTCGTCATCACGGGGTTCGGCACCTGGTTCACCGCGGCGCTCGTCGGCGGGTTCACGGTCGTGTGGGCCTATGGCGTCCATCTCATGTTCGAGCGCGGCCGCTACGCGCGGGCGCTCGGCGATGCCGGGTACGTGCTCGCGATCTCCGACACGGGCCTCTCGGCCGCAGGGTCGGGCGAGGTCGCGTGGCGGGACATCCAATACCTCGCCGTGCAAGACGTGCGCGCCGCCAACGACCGCCGCCTCCGCACCGCGCGGTGGCGCAGCGTGGGCGGGCTCGCGCAGCAGACGGGCGCCGGCGGCGTCGTCGTCTGGGTCGGCGTGCGCGACGCGGAATCGCTGCGACGACCGCCGATGCCCGCGGTGATCGCGCGCAAGGTCTCCCGGTACGGATCGCGTCGAGCCGCGGTGCGCACGGGCGATCTGAGCGTCATCGTCGACGCCGTCCGCGACGACCGCGAAGCGACCGATCGACTCGTCGGCGCGCTGCGCGACGCGGCGGAGCTCCACGGGGTGCGCCTGCTCGAGCCCGGCGGCATCTGGGGGTTCACGCAGGCGCGACTTGCGATCCTCGAGCCCGCCGAGCAGGCGGCGCTGACCGAGGCGCTCACCCCCGAGATGACCGAGGGCGCGAAGGCGGCGCTCGCGCGAGCGGCTGTTCCCGCGCCGCCGCTCGGGCGGTTCCAGGTCGTCGGCAGTGTGCAGGTCGAGTACGTGCGCGGGCTGAAGCGGCGGTTGTCGATGACGCGGCTCGTCGTGCTGGGGGCGGCGCTCGTCCTCGTCGGGGCGCTCGTGTGGCTCGCCCTCGCGGTGCCTGGCCTCTGGATCTGGCCGATCCTGGTCGGCGCCACGGGGATCTTCGCGAGCAACTCGATCACGTTGCGGATCCGCAGTCTGCGAACGATCGAGAAGGGCGCGGCGGTCGCCCCCTCTCTCGTCGTGACGGACACGGGCGTCTCGGTCTCCGCATCGCGAGAGGTGCCGTGGAGCGAGTTCGTCTACGTCGACACGACCGAAGACCCTTCGCGCGACGTACGAGGTGGCGCCCGTGCGGTGTTCCGGGCGATCGGGCGGGCCAACGGCGCCGGGGCGCAACTCGGCTTCGCCGTGCGCGACGCCCGCGTGCTCGACGGGGTCGACCTCGGCAATCTGTGGCGCGGCCGGACTCGACCCGAGGGCGCGCAGATCGGCGAGTTCGCGCTGCCGCTGCTCGACGGGCTCGGCCCCGAGCGCACCGCGGCCGTGTTCGACGCCGCTCGTCGCGCCGCGCGAGCGGCCGGGGTGCCGGTCGTCGAGGCGCGCGGCGCGTGGGCGGCCGCGGGCGACCGGATCGCGCTCGTCGCCGCAGCGAGGCGCGCCTGAGCGGGCGAAGCGACACCGGTCGCGGCGCGGGCGCGCGGCGTCGGCGCGCGGCGCGGATCGCAGCGCGCTACGCGAACAGGAACAGCACGAAGCCGATGAGCGGCAGCGTGCCCTGGACGAGCGCGGGCTTCAGGTAGCCGGGGCCCGTCGTCGTCAGTACGCCCGCGGCGAGGGCCATGCACGCCGTCGTGAAGAGCACGAGCGCCTTGCCGACGTCGACCGCGCCGGCCCAGAACAGCACGAGTCCGACGATCGCACCGATACCGAGGAACAGGTTGTAGAAGCCCTGGTTGTAGGCCATGGGCTTGGTCGTGTCGGCCGCCGCCTGGTCGGCGACGCCGAACCGCTTCCAGATCGAGGGGCGCGTCCACCACACGCTCTCCATGACGAAGATGTAGCCGTGCAGGAGCGCGGCGAGGGCCACGAAGATCGACGCGATGAGTGCCAGCATGTGGCCGATGCTATGCCCGCGGGTGGCTACGCTCGTGAGACCCGCTCGATTTCGACCGTCACGGGCACGCCGAGGAACCGCGCGACCTCGGCGATCGCGGCGTCGCGCGAGCGCGCTTCGGCGGCGGTGAACCGGCGCCACGGCACGATGCGCACGCTCGCGCGTCTGGCCTGCACGGTGTGCGCCCAGCGCCCGGCCATGGCGCCGTCGATCATGAGCGCATGCAGCGGGAACTCGCTGACGATCGGGTTCCTCGCGTGCAGCGGCGATTGCAGGAACGCGCGCGGAGCGCCGTAGCCCATGATGTATTCGTCGTACGCCTGCAGGAGGTCGACGCGGCCTCCTCCGGCACCTGTCGTTCCGGCGTCGGCGTCGGTTCGCCGGGTGGTCCACTCGGCGGAGACGGATGCGTCGTGCCACAACGCGTCGGCGTCGGCGCCGTTCCCGGGCGATGCCCGGAGCGGTTCGATGCGCCCGCCCGAGCGGTCGCGCGCATCGGCGAAAGCCTGTCGCGCGTCGCCGACGGTGAAGCCCGACCAGGTCGCGAAGTCGCGCGGCGTCGCGGGGGAACGGGTGAGCAGGAACCGCTCGGCGAGTTCGGCGAGAGCGTCGCCACGGTCGCGCTCGGGTGCGGCGGGCACGCGCTCGTCGAACGGCGCGTAGGTGCGCTGTTTGCCCGCCGAGGCGCCCGAGACGATCACCCGTTCGAGCTCGGCGTACATGACGAGGAGTCCGAGTTCGAGGCCCGAAAGGGCGATGCCGGATGCCTCGAGCGCTGCGTGCAGCTCGGGGCGGGTCGAGTGGCGTTCGGCGACCGTCGTGGCGATCACGTCGAGGCCCCGTACGGCGAGATCGCCTTCGATGCCGCCGCGCCGGTACATCCCGCCGTTCTGCCGGTGCACGCGCTCCGCCGAGAGGCCGATCACCCATCGGGCATCGGCGGGGTGGAGGAAGTGCCAGGTCGGTCGCAGCACGTGCGTGCGCAGGATCTCGCCGCGGTCGAGTGCGGAGTTGACGGATGTCGCATCTGGGCGCTGCTCGATCGGCAGGCGCTGCGCGAGGCCCCACTGGGCGGGCAGGTACTCCTGCGATTGCACCGCGACGGCGCGGCGGACGAGCTCGGCGGGCGAGGAGGCCGGACCCGAGGGCACCCGACCCGGGGCATCCGGCCCCGAGACATCCGACACCGCGACATCCGACACCGCGACATCCGCCTTCTTCGAGACATCCGCACCGCCCGCCGTGACCGGACCGCGCAACCCGTGCGCGAACAGCCGCCGGGAGCGGAGCTCGTCGAACTCCACTACGAGACGTCTCCCCGCCACGTCGTGAGGCCGCCGATGATCGTGAGGATGACGGCATAGCCTGCCAGCACGAGGCCGCCCTGCCACCACTCGAGCGACGTCGTCGCGCCCATCCCGGCGACGCTGTAGAACGACGCACCGACGAGTGCGTCACTCGCGGCGCCCGGCAGGAACTTGCCGATCTGCGCCGTGATGTCCGACAGCGACGACACGAACCGCAGGATCGGCTCGAGGAACTGCGTGAACGCGATGACGATGACGATCGCCGCGACCTGGTTCGGCACGACCGAGCCGAGGCCGACGCCGATCGCGCCCCACAGGGCGAGGGCGAGCACGCCGCGCCCGATGAGCGCCCACGTGTCGGTCGAGTCGAGCCCGGTGTCGAGGCCCCACGCGGCGAGGACGCCCGCGCCCGCGCCGACCGAGACGGCGAAGCCGACGACCCCGAAGAGCGCGCCGAACACGAGCTGCGAGACGAGCTTCGCGCTCAGCACGGCGCCGCGGTTCGGCGTCGCGAGGAACGTCGGCGTGAGCGTCTTGTGCCGGAACTCGCTCGTGACCGCGAGTGCGCCGAGGAGCACCGGGAACACATACCCGACCGACGACGCGAAGCTGTACAGGAGCGGCGCGAGGTCGAGTCCGGGCGGGAGGCCCGTGCCGCCGCCCCCGCCTGCGGCGGCGGCCTGCTCGGGGTTCGCCGTCACCCAGCCGAAGAACGCGCCCAGGCCGCCCGACATGAACGCGACGTACGCGGCGAGCACGATGAGGAGCACCCACCACATGCGGGTGGTGAAGACCTTCTGGAACTCCGAGGCGAGTGCGCGCATGTCAGGCCTCCTCGCCGGTCGGGTAGACGGGATGCCCGTCGGGGCCGTCGGGCCCGATATCGCCCACAAGCGTCAGGAACGACTCTTCGAGGCCCGACTTCAGGCGGTGCAGGCTGTTGAGCTCGACGCCGCCCGTGAACGCCGCGTGGCCGACGCGACCGGGGTCGGGCTCGTCGACGATGAACCCGTTGCGCCCCTCGGAGTACGCGAGACCCGCCTGGTCGAGCGCCGCCCGCAGGCGATCGCGGTCGGGCGAGTCGACGACGGTGCTCGGGCTCGCCTCGATCTCGAGGCTCGACAGCGGCCCCGACTTCACGAGCTTGCCGCGCGAGATGATGACGACGTCGTCGACCGACTGCTGCACCTCGCTCAGGAGGTGCGAGCTCACGAGCACCGTGCGGCCCTCTTTCGCGAGCGACTGCAGGAACACGCGGATCCACTTGATGCCCTCGGGGTCGAGCCCGTTGATGGGCTCGTCGAGCACGAGCACGCCCGGGTCGCCGAGGAGCGTGTACGCGAGCGCGAGGCGCTGTCGCATGCCGAGGGAGTAGCCGCCCGCACGCCGGTCGGCGTAGTCGGCGAGGCCCACGATGTCGAGCACTTCGCCGACGCGCTGCTTCGGGATGCCGGTCGCCGTCGCGTACACCGCGAGGTGGTTGCGCGCCGTGCGGCCCGGGTGGAAGCTCGCGTCGAGCGCGGCCCCCACCGTCGCGACGGGCTTCTCGAGCCGCGTGTACGGCGTGCCGCCGAACGTCGCCGTGCCCGCGCTCGCGCGTTCGAGCCCGAGGAGCACGCGGAGCGTCGTGGTCTTGCCTGCGCCGTTCGGCCCGAGGAACCCCGTCACCCGGCCGGGTTCGACGCGGAAGCTCAGATCGTCGACGGCCGTGACCTGGCCGAAGCGCTTCGTGAGCCCGGATACTTCGATGGGGATGCCGCTCGCCATGCCTGCTCCTCGATCGGGGGCGGTTCGCTGCCGCATCGGGTCGCGCCCCGACGACCCAGGCGGCGCCGTGCCGCCACTCGTCACACTAGCGAGAGAGGTCGGCGGGAGGCATCCGTCGCGCGGGGGATTCGGCAGATGAGACGGGGGATCCTTCAGTTCAGGGGCCGGATGCCTCGTGGCGGCACGCCGCCCGCGAGCAGGTCGGTCGCGAGGTCCTCCAACGCCGCGAGGGCGACGCGCTGGGTGAGCGGCCCGTAGGAGACGCGCGCGACGCCGAGTTCCTGAAGGCGCGCGGGCACTGGAAGAGCGGGGAAGCCGATGACGCTGAGCTTCTGCGGACCGAGCCCGTCGACGAGGGCGGCGACGACCTCCTCGCCGAAGTTGCCCGGCACGAACACGGTCGTCGCGCCCTCGGCGAGGTACGCGCGGCCGCGCTCGATCGCCTGCGCGGTGCGGTCGGCCTCGGTGCGCTCGTCGCGTCCGAGGAACGCGTCGGTGCGGGCGTTGAGCGCGAACGGCACGCCCTCGGCGGCGGCCGCGGCGACGATCGCCCGCACGGTCGCAACCGACTCGTCGAGCGGCTTCATGCGGTCTTCGACGTTCGCGCCGACGATGCCGACGCCGATCGCGCGACGCACGGTCTCGCCCGCGTCGCCGTAGCCGTCGTCGAGGTCGGCGCTCACGGGAACCTCGACGGCCGCGGCGATGCGGCCCACCATGTCGATCATGAGCTCGCGTGGGATCTGCCCGTCGGCGTAGCCGAAGCTCGCGGCGATCGAGTGGCCCGCGGTCGCGAGCGCCCGCGCCCCGGGCACGGCCGCGACGACCTTCGCGCTCACGACGTCCCACACGTTCACGACCTGCAGGAGTTCGGGGCTGTGTGCAGGCGGATGAGCTCGGCGCCGCGGGCGGCGGTGGCCGCGGGGTCCGCGGTGGGGGCGGGGTCGGTCATGCCAGTGCTCCTTCGAGGGCTTCGATCAGTCGCTCGACGTCGGAATCGTCGGTGTAGGGCGCGAGGCCGACGCGCAGGCCGCCCGCCTCGCCGAGGCCGAGGTGCCGGGACGCCTCGAGCGCGTAGAAGTTGTGCGACGGCGCGAGGATCTTCTGCGTGGCGAGGGCTGCGGAGACATCCGCCGCCTCGCGCCCCGCGAACGTCATCAGGATCGTCGGCGTGCGGCGGGCCGCGCGCGAGTGCACGGTGACCTCGGGCAGGCGCGCGAGCGCGTCGTCGATGCGGGCGCGGAGCGCCGCTTCGTGGTCGTGCAGGGCGCGGTACGAGGCATCCAATCGCTCACGACGTGAGCCGGTCGCTTCGGCCAGCCCGGCGAGGTGGTCGACCGCCGCAGTCACCCCCGCGAGCGTCTCGTACGGCAGCGTGCCGAACTCGAACCGCTCGGGCACGACGTCGGTCGCGGGCAGCAGCTTGTCGGGGCGGACCGTCTCGAGGAGCGCGGGGGATGCCGCGAGCACTCCGCAGTGCGGACCCAGGAACTTGTACGGCGAGCACACGAAGAAGTCGGCGCCGAGCGCCTGCACGTCGGGCAGCTCGTGCGCCGTGAAGTGCACGCCGTCGACGAACACGAGGGCGCCGGCGGCGTGCGCGAGATCGGCGATGGCGCGGACGTCGGGCATCGTGCCGATGAGGTTCGACGCCGCCGTGACGGCGACGAGCCTGGTGCGGTCGGTGAGGGCCGCGGCGAACGCAGCGGGGTCGAGCTCGCCCGTCGCGGGGTCGAAGTCGACGAACCGGGCGACGGCGCCGACGTGCTCGGCCGCCTGGATCCACGGCCGCACGTTCGAGTCGTGGTCGAGCCGCGTGACGAGCACCTCGTCGCCGGGCTTCCACTGCTTCGACAGGTGCCGGGAGAAGTCGTAGATGAGTTGGGTCGCGCTCCGCCCGTGCACGATGCCGCGCGGGTCGCCGGCGACGAGGTCGGCCATCGCGAGGCGGAACCCCTCTACGGCCGTCTCGGCGTTGCGTTCGGAGTCGCTCGACGTGCCGCGATTCGAGAGCGGCCCGATGAGCGTCGCCCCGATCGCCGCCGCGACCGAGCCAGGCGTCTGCGTGCCGCCCGGTCCGTCGAAGTGCGCCCACCCCGAGCGCAGCGACGGGAAATCGAGCCGGATGCGCGCGACGTCGTACGACATGGCGATGAGCCTAGACCCGGCAGGCAGACGCGCGGCGGCTAGCATGCGAACATGGCCGACCGCCGGTTCTCGGTGAACGCGATCCTCGACGGCGCCGTCTTCGTGTACGCGGGGTGGCGGCGGTCTGGCTCGCGTGGCTCATCCTGTCGGAGTCGTTCGGCTTCGGGTGGTTCGGGATTCTCTTCTTCATCGCGTTCTGGCTCGTCCTCGCCTACCTCGTGCTGCCGCGCTTCCACCGCATCCTCACGACGATCTACGTCCCCGACTACTTCATCGGGCGCGCGCGCACGAGCGACGGCCTGCTCGGCGACCCCGTCAACCTCGCGTTCCTCGGGCCGAGCAGGGCATCCACCGCGCGATGGCCGCCGCGAAGTGGACGCGTGCCGACGACGTCGACCTCGCGACGAGCTGGCGCATCGTGATGTCGACGATCACGCGCAAGAGCTACGACGAGGCTCCCGTCAGCCCGCTGTTCCTGTTCGGACGCAAGCAGGACTTCGCGTATCAGCAGGAGGTCGCGGGCAACCCCGCCAAGCGCCACCATGTGCGGTTCTGGCGGACGCCCGACGGGTGGCTCCTGCCCGGCGGGCACCGGGTGGACTGGCTCGCCGCGGGCACGTTCGACCGCGCCGTGGGCTTCTCGATGTTCACGCTGCAGATCACGCACAAGATCGACGCCGACACCGACGTCGAGCGCGACCACATCGTCCAGTCGGTCACGGCGGCCGAGCCCGACGTCACGGTCGAGCTGCTGAAGGACTTCTCATCGGGGTATCACTCGCGCAACGGCGGCGGCGACACGATCCGCACCGACGGCGACCTCCCGGTCGTCGACGTGCGGCCGCTGTCGTGGTCGGATGCATCGAGGCATTCGGTTGACGCCTCGGGGCGGCCGGATGCCTCGGGGCGCGGCCTGCCCGACGAGCCCGCGCTCGACGCGACCGCGACCGACGACCGCGCCCACACGTTCGCGTCGGGCGCGGCGCACGCGTACCTCAGCGAGACGTCCACCGACGACGGCTGGGCCGACACGGGCGGCAAGCGCCCCGCGTTCGAGTCGCTCGCGGCGCTCGCCGAGCGCGACCGGGTGCCCGCCAGGATGAAGCGGCCGGCTCCCACGGCGCTCGGCGCCGCGCTCATCGTCATCCGGGTGCTCCTCGGCGTCGTGTGGCTCCTCGCCCTCACCCTCGACTGGGACCACGTGCTCCGCGAGGTGGGCCTCACCCTCACGGGCGAACTCGTCGAGGTCTCGCACGTCGCCCGATCGGTCGTGGTGGGCGTCGGCATCGCCGTGCTCGCCGCCGAGCTGGTGTTCGCGTGGCTCGTGTACCGCGGCAGCAACTGGGCGCGCATCACTGTCATGATCGTCGCGATCGCGAGCATCTCGATCGCCGCGGCGGACTACTTCGCGGGCGACGAGGACATCACGATCCGTACGACCCTCCTCACGCTCGCCCTCGACATCCTCGTGCTCCTGGCCCTCTCGAGCCGTGCGGCGCGGGCCTATGCGCGGCGGCCGCGCGAGACATCCGGAGCCTCTACTCCCGAGCGCGAGCGAGTCGTAGGCTGACCGAGGCGGCGGAGCCGCGCGCTCGCCGCGCATCGTTTCGGAGAGGACAGGTCCCGGATGTTCGCACACGACCCCTATGCCCAATTGCACGAGTTGAAGCCCGTCGGCACGTTCACGGTCACGAGCACCGACTTCGCCGACGGCGAGACGCTGCCCAAGCGCTTCTGGGGCGCCGGAGCGGGCGGCGAGGACGTCTCGCCCGAGCTCTCATGGAGCGGGTTCCCGCCCGAGACGAAGTCGTTCGCGGTGACCTGTTACGACCCCGATGCGCCGACCGCGTCGGGCTGGTGGCACTGGGCGGTCGCGAACCTGCCCGCGCGCGTGACGTCGCTCGAGACGGGCGCCGGGGCGTCGGGGTACGAGCTGCCGAACCGCGCCGTGACGATCCTCAACGAGGGCCGCAACCGCCAGTACAACGGGCCGACGCCGCCCGCAGGCACGGGCGTGCACCGGTACTTCTTCGTCGTGCACGCGCTCGACGTCGAAGCGCTCGACCTGCCCGAAGACGGCACGCCTGCGCTCCTCGGCTTCCTCCTGCACTTCCACACGCTCGCGCGCGGCATCATCGTCGGGCTCGCGTCGGGCGACTGATCCCCGGTTCACCCGCCACCCAACCGGTTTGTCGGACATGTGCCCGTTTGTCGGACACTTGCGCCCGAGTTCGTCCGACAAACCGAGTGATGTCCGACAAACCCGCTGGCGTCGTCAGATCAGGTGAGCGAGTGCGCCCCGCACGGCACCGCGTCGCACGACTCGCACACGACGGACTGGATGCGGCACGAGGCATCCGGGCAGTTCGCGGTGCGCTTCGTCGCGGCGCCGCACGCGACGCACGACCCGATGACCGCCGTGTGATCGCCGAAGTCGACCGAGCCGCGCCCGTCGAACACGTACAGCGAGCCCTCCCACAGGCCCTCGTCGCCGTAGCGCTCGCCGTAGCGGACGATGCCGCCCTCGAGCTGGTAGACCTCGCCGAAGCCGCGGCTCGCCATGAGGCTCGACAGCACCTCGCAGCGGATGCCGCCCGTGCAGTACGTCACGACCGGGCGACCCTTGAGGTCGTCGTACGCGCCTGAATCGAGCAGGTCGACGAAGTCGCGCGTCGTGTCCGTGGGCGGCACGATCGCGTTCGTGAAGTGCCCGATGGATGCCTCGAGCGCATTCCGTCCGTCGAAGAACACCACCTCGTCGCCCCGTGCGGCGACGAGTTCGTGCAGCGCGTCGGGGGTGAGCCGCGTGCCGCCCCCGACGACGCCCGCCGCGTCGACGACGAGCTCGCCGGGCGCACCGAAGCTCACGATCTCGTCGCGCACCTTGACGCTGAGCTTCGGGAAGTCGACGCTCCGGCCGGACTCGTCGAGGCCCGTGCCCTCGCTCCACTTGAAGTCGGTGTGCTTGAAGGGGGCGTACTCACGCGTCTTCCGCACGTACCGTTTGAGCGCCGACATCTCGCCGCCGAGCGTGCCGTTCAGGCCGTCCTTCGAGATGAGCAGCCGTCCGCGCAACCCGAGCGACTCCGCGAGGTCGCGCTGCCACAGCCGGATCGCCTCGGGGTCGGCGAGCGGCGTGAACACGTAGTAGAGCAGGATCTTCGCGAGCGGCACCGGCCGAGTCTACGAGGGCGGGCTGAGCGGATGCCTCGGGGCGCGGGCCGCGCGCACGGCTCAGTGCGGCGCGTGGTACTCGGCTTCGCCGCGTCGCCAGTAGCCCTTGACGACGACATGCTCGGGGTCGAGCCCCCAGCGGTCGAGGACGAGCGCGCGTCCCGGCTTCACGACGGCGGTCTCGGCGGCGACGAACGCGAAGACGTCGGCGGCGGATGCCTCGGGGCCGGACGATCCGCGGGGCCGAGTGCGTCGAGTGCGGCGGCGAGGGCTTCGCCCGCGGGGGCGCTGCCGCGGTGCACCCACCTGAGCTCGGTACCGGCGGGCGCCTCGAGCGGCGGCTCGTGCGAGGCATCCGGAACCTCGACGAGCACGAGACCGCGCGGCGCGCTGTCGGCGCCCTGCGCGAACTGCGCCAGGAACCGGCGGATCGCGGGCAGCGCCGTCTCGTCGCCCGCGAGGAACCATCCGGCGGGCTCGCCGTCGAGCACCATCGAGCCGCGCGGCCCGCCGACGCCGACGGTGCTGCCGAGCGGGGCGTCGGCCGCCCAGCGGCCCGCGACGCCGGCGTCGCCGTGCACGACGAACTCGAGTTCGAGCACTCCCGCGTCGGCGTCCCACGCGAGCGGCGTGTACTCGCGGCTCGGGAAGGCGCGGAGCGCGTCGGCGTCGAGTGGGGCCCCTCCGTCGCGGGCGGCGGCCGCGGGGTCGGGGAAGAACACCCGGATGTGGTCGTCGCTTCCGAGCGAGCCGAACCCGCGGAGGGCGTCGCCCTCGAGCCGCACGCGCACGTAGTGCGGGGCGAGGGTGGTGCGGTCGGCGAGGCGTGCCGGACGGAAGACGAGGTCGCGCGGCTGGCGCGCAAGCGTGAACGGCATGGATGCTCCCGTGCGAGATGATCTTGGTTAGGCCACCCTAACTCCTCGAACCTGGGTGCCGGCCCGTCGGTGCTTCTCTGTCAGTGCGTGTTCCCGGTCAGCGCGAGCACCCCGCCGAGCCCGATCATCATGACCCCGCCCGTCGCGGCGAGGCCTTCGGCCCGCTTGGGCGAGCGCGCGAACCAGTCGCGCGCGCCGCTCGCCGCGAGCGCCCACACCGAGTCGCACACGAGCGCGAGCGCGATGAACACGACCCCGAGTTCGAACAGTTGCACGGGCACCGCGCCCGCTCGGAGCGACACGAACTGCGGCAGCACGGCGACGAAGAACGCGATCGTCTTGGGGTTCGTGACGCCCACGACGAAGCCTTCTGCGAGCTGTTTCCAGTGCGAGCGGGTGACAGTGCGGGCGCCCGAGACGGCGGCCGAGGCATCCGCCCGATGCCGGATCGCCTGGATGCCGAGGTACACGAGATAGGCGGCGCCCGCGAACTTCACGATCGTGAAGACGACGACCGACTGCGCCACGAGCGCGCCGACGCCGAGCGCGACGGCTGCGACGAGCGGGATCATGCCGATCGCGTTGCCGAGCACCGACAGCAGCCCGCCGAGACGGCCGAGCGCGAGCGAGCGCCCGATGACGAACAGCACGCTCGGCCCCGGGATGACGATGAGCACGACCGAGGCGGCGATGAAAGCCCCGAGATTCGCGAGCGGCACCATCCCGGCAGGATACGCGCGGTACCGTGGCACGCGTGAGCGACTTCATCTCCGCGACGGTCGCCGACGGCGTCGGCCACGTCACGCTCGACCGTCCGCAGGCGATCAACGCCCTGAGCTACGAGATGATCCGCGAGCTCGCGGCCGTCTTCGACGCGTGGCGCACCGACACCGAGGTGGGGCTCGTCGTCCTCGACGGCGCGGGCGACCGCGGCTTCTGCGCGGGCGGAGACATCCGCGAGCTCTACGGCTACGTGACGGCCGACGAGCACGAGACCGCGCATCAGTTCTTCCGCACGGAGTATCGGCTCGACGCCGCGATCGCACGCTTCCCGAAGCCCGTCGTCGCGATCATGGACGGCATCACGATGGGCGGCGGCATCGGCCTCTCGGGGCATGCCGCGATCCGCGTCGTGACCGAGCGGTCGCGGCTCGCGATGCCCGAGACGCGCATCGGCTTCACACCCGATGTCGGCGGCACGTGGCTGCTCGGCAAGGCGCCGGGTGAGTTGGGCGTGCACCTCGCGCTCAATTCGAGGGTCATGGATGCCTCGGACGCGCTCTATGCCGGATTCGCCGACGCGTTCGTGCCGAGCGAGCGGCTGCCGCACCTTGTGCAGGCGCTCCATGAACGCGCCGACCCGGGCAGCCCAGCCGAGATCGTCATGCTCTTCGACGAGACGCCCGACCCGTCGCCGCTCGCGCTCGCGCGCGGCTGGATCGACGCGTGCTACTCGGCCCCCACGGTCGCCGAGATCGTCGCGCGCCTGCGTGCCGTCGCCGACGGCCGGTGGGATGACGCGGGGCTCGCCGAGTCCGTGAACCTCGACCCCGAGGCATCCGCCCACGCGGCCGCCGCCGCGGCCGAGCTCGAGACGCTCTCGCCGACCTCGCTCACGATCGCCCTCGAGGCGGTGCGCCGTGCTCGCACGCTGCCGCGCCTCGAAGACGCGTTGGAGCAGGAGTTCCGCGCGGTCGCGTGGTTCCTCGAACAGCCCGATCTCCGTGAGGGCATCCGCGCCCAGGTGATCGACAAGGACCGCAGCCCGAAGTGGACGCCGCCGAAGATCGCAGACGTGCCTGCCGGACTCGCCGCGCGTGCGCTCGACGACCGGCGCTACGCGCCCGTGTTCGGATAGCGGGCGCCGCTCAGCGCGCTGCGCGCGCCTGGCCGACGGCCGCTTCGAGCGCGACCCACGAGAGCATCGCGCACTTGACTCGCATGACGTACTTCGAGACCCCGTGGAACGCGATCGCGTCGCCCAGCAGGTCTTCGTCGGGCTCGCCCTCGCCCTTCGACCGCAGCATCTCGCGGAACGCGCCCGCGAGGGCGAGCGCGTCGTCGACGCTCGCGCCGGCGACGAGGTCGGAGAGCACCGACGCCGACGCCATCGAGATGCTGCAGCCCTGACCTTCCCACGCGAGGGCTTCGACGCGCTCGCCGGAGGCGTCGAGCCGCACGCGCACGGTGATCTCGTCGCCGCACGTCGGGTTCAACTCGTGGTGCGAGAAGTGCGGGCCCTCGAGCGTGCCCTCGCCGTGCCGGGCCCGCGAGTGGTCGACGATGATCTCTTGATACAGGTTCTCGAGGTTGCTCACGAGGCCTTCCCTTCGAGACCGAAGAACTTGCGCACGCCCGAGAGCGCGTCGACGAACCGGTCGGCCTCGTCGGTCGTCGTGTAGACGTGCGACGACGCGCGCGTCGTGGCGGTGAGGCCGAGCGCCCGGTGGAGCGGCTGCGCACAGTGGTGGCCGACGCGCACGATGACGCCCGCATCATCGAGCACCTGCCCGACGTCGTGTGCGTGCACGCCGTCGACCGCGACCGACACGAGACCCGCGCGCGGCTCGCCGGGGCGAGGTCCGACGATGCGCACCCCCGGCAGGGCGGCGACGGCGTCGGTCACGCGGTCGGCGAACGCCTGCTCGTGGGCGGCGAGGGCGTCCATGCCGATCGCGTCGAGGTAGCGCACGGCCTCGCCGAGGGCGATGACCTGGGACACGGGCTGCGTGCCCGCCTCGAACCGCTGCGGCGCCGGAAGGAAGTTCGCCTCCTCAAGCGTCACCGTCGTGATCGTCGACCCGCCCGTGCGGGCCGGAGGCAGCGCGTCGAGGAGTTCGGCGCGGCCGTAGAGCACGCCGATGCCGTTCGGGCCGAGCATCTTGTGCCCCGAGAACGCCGCGAAGTCGACGCCGGAGGCGCCGAAGTCGACGGGCCGGTGCGGCACCGACTGGCACGCGTCGAGCACGACGAGGGCCCCGACCCGGTGGGCGAGCTCCGCGACATCCTGAACCGGGGCGAGATACCCCGTGACGTTCGACACCTCGGCGAACGCGACGACCTTCGTGCGCGACGTGATCGCCGCCGCCATCGCATCGAGCGACCATAGGCCGTGTTCGTCGACCCTGACGGGCACGAGCGTCGCGCCCGTGCGCTTCGCGAGTCGCTGCCACGGGATGAGATTCGCGTGATGCTCGGCCTCGGTCACGACGATCTCGTCGCCCGGGCCGAGCACGAACCGGGATGCCTCGGGGGCGCCCAATCCGGCAGCGGCGTCGGCCATGCCGAGCGCGACGATGTTGAGCGCATCGGTCGCGTTCTCGGCCCACACGATCTCGCGGTCGCCCGCGCCGACGAACCGCGCAACGGTCTCACGCGCGTCTTCGAACCGGGTCGTCGACTCGCCGACCGCGGCGCTCGCGCCACGGTGCACGGCCGCGAGATGGTGTTCGAGGTAGTCGCGTTCGGCGTCGAGCACCTGCCGCGGGCGCTGCGAGGTCGCGGCCGAGTCGAGGTAGGCGACGGATGCCGCGGGGCTCGCGCCTGCGGAGAAGTACGGGAAGTCGTTTCGGATGTCGGCGACCGAGCGGCCGCCCACCGAGTCGGAGCCGATGGAAGTCATCCCCTCCATCGTCCCACGGTTCCCGCCGCTACCGCCCGGAGAACGCCCGGAGAACGCCCGGCGGGAGGCATCCGCCCGGCCCTTCACGGGCAGTTGCAAGCCGCAACCGGTAGCGTTGGGCGGGTGAAGACCCACCACCTGCGTACGCACCGAAGCGATGAGAACCTGGTCCGCGAAGGACAGCTGGCCTGGCAGCTCGCGGGTATCGCGACCGACCCGGTCGAACTCGACGACGAGGTCGTCGACATGGTCGTCAACCGCGTCATCGACAACGCCGCCGTCGCCGCGGCCTCCATCGCGCGCAAGCCCGTCGTCTCGGCCCGCAGCCAGGCCCTCTCGCACCCCGTGTCGATCGGCGGCGACGGCGCCACCGTGTTCGGCGCCGACCAGGGCCGCCGCACCTCGCCCGAGTGGGCCGCGTGGGCCAACGGCGTCGCCGTGCGCGAACTCGACTTCCACGACACCTTCCTCGCGAAGGAGTACTCGCACCCCGGCGACAACATCCCGCCGATCCTCGCCGTCGCCCAGCACCTCGCCGCGTCGCGCGGCCTCACGGGCCGCGACCTCGTGCGCGGCATCGCGACGGGCTACGAGATCCAGATCGACCTCGCCAAGGGCATCAGCCTGCACGAGCACAAAATCGACCACGTCGCCCACCTCGGGCCGAGCGCGGCGGCCGGCATCGGCACGCTCCTCGGGCTCGACCAGGAGACGATCTTCCAGGCTATCGGCCAGGCCCTCCACACGACCACCGCCACGCGCCAGTCGCGCAAGGGCGAGATCTCGACGTGGAAGGCGCACGCTCCCGCCTTCGCCGGCAAGATGGCCGTCGAGGCGGTCGACCGCGCACTCCGCGGCGAGACGAGCCCAGTGCCGATCTACGAGGGCGAGGACGGCGTGATCGCCTGGCTTCTCGGCGGGCCCGAGGCATCCTATGAAGTGCCGCTGCCCGACCTCGGCGAAGCCAAGCGCGCCATCCTCGACTCGTACACGAAAGAGCACTCGGCCGAGTACCAGGCGCAGGCCTGGATCGACCTCGCGCGCAAGCTCCACGACGAGTACCCGCTCATCCTCGACGACCCGTCGCGCATCGAGTCGATCGTGCTGCACACGTCGCACCACACGCACTACGTCATCGGCTCGGGCGCGAACGACCCGCAGAAGTACGACGCGGATGCCTCGCGCGAGACCCTCGACCACTCGATCCCCTACATTTTCACGGTCGCCCTCCAAGACGGCGCGTGGGACCACGAGACGTCGTACTCGCCCGAGCGTGCGCACCGACCCGACACGATCGCGCTGTGGAACAAGGTCACGACCGTCGAAGACCCCGAGTGGACGCGCCGGTACCACTCGCTCGACATGAGCGAGAAGGCGTTCGGCGGCAAGGTCGTCATCACGCTCGCCGACGGCGGCGAGATCGTCGACGAGATCGCCGTCGCCGACGCGCACCCGCTCGGTGCCCGGCCCTTCGGACGTAAGCAGTACGTGCAGAAGTTCCGCACGCTCGCCGAGTGGGCGCTCGAGCCCGATGAGATCGAGCGGTTCCTCGACGTCGCGCAGCGCCTGCCCGAACTCGGCCCCGACGAGCTCGTGGGCCTCACCTTCACCGCCGCCCCGGGTGCGCTCGTGGGTGTCGACGTTCCGACCGGATTGTTCTGATGCTCTACTCCAAGAAGACCCCGGCGCAGAAGCGCGCCGACTTCCGCGCCGCCCTCGCCTCCGGCGAGCTGCAGCGCTTCCCCGGCGCGTTCAACCCGCTGTCGGCGCGGCTCATCGAGCAGAAGGGGTTCGAGGGCGTCTACATCTCGGGTGCCGTGCTCTCGGCCGACCTCGGGCTGCCCGACATCGGTCTCACGACCCTCACCGAGGTCGCGGGCCGGGCGAAGCAGATCGCGCGCATGACCGACCTGCCCGCGATCGTCGATGCCGACACGGGCTTCGGCGAGCCCATGAACGTCGCCCGCACCGTGCAAGAGATGGAAGACGCCGGCCTCGCAGGCCTCCACATCGAGGACCAGGTGAACCCGAAACGCTGCGGGCACCTCGACGGCAAGCAGGTCGTCGACGAGCAGACGGCGCTCCAGCGCATCCGCGCCGCCGTCGACTCGCGTCGCGATGAGAACTTCCTCATCATGGCGCGCACCGACATCCGCGCGGTCGAGGGCTTGGATGCGGCGATCGATCGCATCAAGAAGCTCGTGGATGCCGGCGCTGACGCGATCTTCCCCGAGGCGATGCGCGACCTCTCCGAGTTCGAAGCGGTGCGGGCCGCGGTCGACGTGCCGCTCCTCGCCAACATGACCGAGTTCGGCAAGAGCGACCTCTTCACGGTCGAGCAGCTCGCCGACATCGGCATGAACCTCGTCATCTGGCCCGTCTCGCTCCTGCGTCTCGCGATGGGCGCCGCGGGGCGCGGGCTCGATGAGCTCATCTCTTCCGGCTCTCTCGAGCCCAAGCTCGGCGAGATGCAGCACCGCGCCGACCTGTACGAGCTCATCGACTACGAGGGCTACAACCGGTTCGACTCGGGCATCTTCAACTTCACCGTCGAGAAGTAGGCGGCAGGCGGGGCGCCCGCCGCGCCGCATCCCCACCCTCCAACTGAGTGAGGACGCCAACCCGGGAAACCCGGCCGCCGGTTCCCCCGACTGGCGTCCTCACGGCGACCGACGCTGGAGGGCCACCGGCGGAGTACGAGGGAACCACCTCGAGAGGCGGATCTCACCGCGCCACCCGCGACGGGCGAGATTGCGGGCGACGCGTTCGACCAGCTCGACCGGACGGCGCAGGTCGGCCTCGGTCACCTCGGTGACGTGCAGGCCGAGCGATTCGAGCTCGGACTCGCGGGTGCGATCCCGACGCCACTGACGCTGATCGGTGCGGTGATGGTCGCCCTGGTACTCGAGCACTTCGCCGAAGTCCTCGAAGAACTGGTCGACCCGTGCCACGAAGAGGCCGCGCTCATCGTGGATCGTCACGTTGACACGCGGTGTCGGCAGACCCGCGAGCACGACGAGCGCTCGTGTCTCAGACTCCTTCGGCGACTCGGACGCAGGGTCCACGAGCTCCAGCGCTGCGCGGAGCTTCGCGGTGCCTCGCTGGTCGGGAAGCCGATCGACCGCTTCGACGAGTCGAGGCAGCGTAGTCAGACGCATCCGGATCGCGTGGTCGGCGCCCGCGACGAGTTCGGGAACCGAGCACCACCTCGTGAGGTCGCACCACGCGCGTTCGACCGACAACGTCGGTATCCGACCCACGACGACCACATCGCCCGGACGGACCCGGAGGCTTCGCGCCCGGAACCTGCGTCGGCGCACTGCGCGACCCGGTCCGGCGATGGCGATGTCGATCGCTCCTGCGCCGGGCGCGACCCGGAACGGCAGAGGTAGCCCATGAATGTGCGCAGCGGTGGGACCGCAAGCGAACGCGCTCGGCACGGCGAGGAATGCCGCGTCGAGTCGCATCGTGAGCGTGGCATCCACCGGCATGCGGACGCCGCGGATGCTGCGATCGAGGTCGCGCGCACGCAGTCGATCTTCGGATGCTCCGAGGCTGAGTGCCGATCGGACAGTGAACACGTCGGGGAGGTTGCGGGGGAGAGGATTCGCGGGCCGGGCCATCCGTCGACCCAACCCTGCGGGGCCGAATACGCCACGTGTTCGCCGGCGCTCGGTGGACTCGCACCGACCCGGCCCCAGTGTGGAGGAGCCATCCCCAAGCCGACTATGACTGTGAGGACGCGAACCTGGCGAATCCTGTGGCGAGTTCACCAGGTTGGCGTCCTCGCGCGAATCGGGCCGGGGACAGGGCCGGGGCGGGGAAGGCCGGCACAGGGGCATAGGGTGGAAGTCCCGGTGCGACGACGCGCCGTGAGAGACATCCCACGAGGAGCGCGCATGGCCGAGCAGCAGGCGGCACAGCCTGAGATCTACAAGGGACTGGCCGGTGTGCCCGTCGACTACACGGCGATCTCGAAGGTCGATCCCGCGTCGAACTCGTTGCTCTACCGCGGCTACCCCGTGCAAGACCTCGCCGGCGCGGTCACGTTCGAAGAGGTCGCCTACCTGCTGTGGCACGGCGAGCTTCCCGACGACGAGCAGCTCGCCGAGTTCGAGCAGTTCGAGCGCGCGCACCGCGCCCTCGACCACGTCGTCAAGAAGGTCATCGACGAACTGCCGCTCACGGCGCACCCGATGGACGTGATCCGCACCGCGGCATCCGTCATCGCGGCGCGCGATCCAGAAGTGGCGGATGACTCGGCCGACGCCGAACTCCGCAAGGCGAAGCGTCTCTTCGCGGCGTTCCCCGCCGTCGTCGCCTACGACCAGCGCCGCCGCCGCGGGCTCGAACTCGTCGAGCCGCGCGACGACCTCGGCTACTCCGCGAACTTCCTCTTCATGACCTTCGACGAAGCACCCGAGCTCGAGGTCGTCGACGCGTTCGACGTGTCGATGATCCTCTACGCCGAACACTCGTTCAACGCGTCGACGTTCACGGCCCGCGTCATCACCTCGACGCTCTCCGATCTCGGCTCGGCCGTCGTCGGCGCGATCGGCGCGCTCAAGGGACCGCTGCACGGCGGCGCGAACGAGGCCGTCATGCACACGTTCGCCGAGATCGGCACGGCCGAGGCGGTCGGCCCGTGGCTCGATGCGGCGCTCGCCGAGAAGCGCAAGATCATGGGCTTCGGGCACCGGGTCTACAAGCACGGCGACTCGCGCGTGCCGACGATGAAGCTCGCGCTCGACCAGCTCGTCGCGCACTACGACCGCCCCGACGTGCTCGACCTCTACGACGCGCTCGCGAACGAGTTCATCGCACGCAAGGGCATCTACCCGAACCTCGACTACCCGTCGGGTCCGGCGTACAACCTCATCGGATTCGACACCGACCAGTTCACGCCGATCTTCGTCGCGTCGCGCGTCGTCGGCTGGACGGCGCACATCATGGAGCAGCGCGCCTCGAACGCGCTCATCCGCCCGCTTTCGGTCTACGACGGCGTCGAGCGGCGCGAGGTGCCGGCGCGCGAGCCCGTCGAGTAGAGCGCTCCCATTTCGCCCCTCTTCGGGGGCCACGGCGGTCGGATGCCTCGGAGTACTGTCCGCTCAGCGGTCGACGTGGCCCGACGCCCGACCGGGGCCTCCTTCGGAGGATCCCATGCGTGCATCCGCTCGTCACATGCGCCCGCTCACGCCCCGGACGGCCGCGCCGGGAGGCGAGGGCGGCGAGCCGCAGGCGGCGAGCCCGGGGCATCCGAAGCGCTCGAGGCCTACGGTCGCGATCGTCGCGGTGTTCGCGCTCGTCGCGACCGCCGTCGCGGGCGGAAGCCCCGCGTGGGCAGACGAGCCGGCCGACGACACGCTCAGCGGGGTCGTGACGATCGAAGGTCCCGACGGGCCGCCTGCCGAGGGGGTGACTGTCGACGCGATCCCGACGACATGCGGATGGTTCTTCTGCCCATCGATGGTCACGACGACGACCGACTCCGACGGCGGCTGGGAGTTCTCCGGGCTGCCCGCCGCAGACTACCGGGTGCGGTTCTCGGCAGCCGAGTACCGCACGACGTGGGTCGGGGGAAGAAACGACCGGGAGGCCGAGGTCTTCACGATCGGCGGCATGCCGGCTGTGACCGGTCTAGCGACGTGGGTATGGGGCGTGGACATCCCGCTGCGAGGGTATGCCTCGGTGCGGGAAACCCGCGAGGTCCTCGCGGGCATTCGCGTCGATCTCCACCTCGCAACGGCGCCTACGGACTCCGCGCCCGCCTACACGACCCACACCACGCCCGACGGCACGTGGGGCTTGCGAGTCGCCCCAGGAATCTACCGGGTGCACTTCACCGATCCGACAGGCACGTACCCGGATGCCTGGGCCGGCGCCTACCACAGCTGGTACGAAGGCGAGACGCTCCATGCGACCTTCGGGGTCGAAGGGCCGCTCGGCGCTGATGAGTTCTGGGTCGACGACGAGCATGTCGAGAACTGGGCCGAGTACCGCGCCGACGCCGTACGCGCGTCGCAATGGGAGGCGATGGCCCGGCCGAACCTCGTCGGTGTGCCCGCGAACGGCGGCTATGCGACAGTCGGCCAAGGCTTCGAGGTCGATCCCGGTCTCTGGGAGCCGACGCCGGATGAGATCCGCTGCGAGTGGGCGAGCGCGGTCGGGCCCTACGGGTATGGAACTCAGTTCACGATTCCGGTCGGCTTGACCGGCGAGATCTACGCGATCTGCACTCCGCTCAAGAACGGGTACGCTGCGCCTCCGCTGCGCTCCCAAGCCCTGAAGATCGTCGCCGAACTCCCCGAAGAACCCGAGCCCCCGAGGCATCCGTCTCGCTCCTCGTCGTGCGCGGCGACCAGCGACTGTTCGACGAGAACTCGGTCGAGCACGTGACGATCGAGGCGTACGCCGCCGACGATGCGAGCGCGCCCGTCGAGGTCTTCGACGAGGGCGAGCTCCAGACGGGGTCGATCTTCGGCGGTGCCGCGACCGTCGAGCTGCCGCCCGGCGACTACCGCCTGCGGGCGGTGCTCGGCGACGGGTCGGCCGGGTGGTGGGTCGACCTGCTCCCGACGACGAACGACGAGATCTTGGAGATGTTCGCTCACTCGGGACCGCATGCGTTCCGAGAGTTCGAGGATGCCTCGATCGTGCATGTGTCGGACGAGGGCGTCGCCGAGCCGGGGCACGGCGTGGTCCCGATCTTCCCCGAGACGAGTTCGCTGCTCGGCGGCGTGTTCAGCGACTCCGACGATGCGGTCACGGCGGTCATCGCGCCGCTCGACGTGGGCGCGACGATGGAGGTCTTCCCGGTCGGCTCCGACGACGTGGTGGCCTCGGGCGTCGCGG
The DNA here is from genome assembly GCF_004135405.1 of Agromyces protaetiae. NCBI lineage: Bacteria > Bacillati > Actinomycetota > Actinomycetes > Micrococcales > Microbacteriaceae > Agromyces > Agromyces protaetiae. Next base: position 630,098 of record NZ_CP035491.1, on the reverse strand, counting down.
GACCGTCGGGCGTCATCTCGGTCGACGGGCTCGCGCCTGGCGATTACCAGGTGCGCCTCACGGGCGACCGCACGGTCTCGCCCGAGGTCGGCAGCCCCTACCAGGAGACCGTGTCGCAGTGGTGGCCGATGGAGACGGAGCGGTCGGCGGCGAAGACCATCACGGTGACCGAGGCGGGCCTCCACTACGTGGGCGTCACGGCGAACTTCACGACCGAGGACTTCGGCACGACCGAGCCGGGCGACCGTGGCACGATCCAAGGCGAGGCGGCGGTGGACCTCCCGGTCGAGCTCGTGCCGACGCCGAGTCTCGGCGGCGAGGGCGAAGACCCCGTGCTCATCCAGCGCATCCGCGACTACGACCTGCATATGACGAAGGTGTCGTGGCGTGCCGACGGGGTGCCGATCCCCGGGGCAGCGTCGAAGTCGCTCGTGATCCCGCCGACGGCGGAGGGCAAGGCGCTCACGGCGCACTTCACGAGCTACATCCTGTTCGGGCTCTTCCGCGAGGACGCCGAGACTCCGCCGGTCGAGGTCGGGCCGTCGCCGTTCGCGCCCTGGCTCGAGCAGGGCGTGCCGACGATCGCGGGCGACCTCGTGCCGGGGGCGTCGCTCACGGCGACGATCCCGACCTGGCGGCCCGGTGCGAACACGAAGAGCTTCCAATGGCTGCGCGACGGCGTGCCGATCGCCGACGCCACGAAGCGCACGTACAAGCTCACGGGCGCGGATGCCGGCAGCCGTCTGTCGTTCGCCGTCACGGTCGTGAAGCCGGGGTACTCGACGGGTTACCAGGTGAGCGACGAGACCGACGAGGTCGCGATCGGCGCGTTCACGCAGACGCCCGTGCCGAAGGTCAAGGGGCCGTTCCGCTACGCGAACGGCAACCCGCTCACGGTCACGACGGGCACCTGGAAGCCGGCCGGAACCACCGACTTCGCCTACGAGTGGTTCCGCGACGGCGAAGCGACGGGGCAGAACGGAGCCGAGTACGAGCTGTCTCCCGACGACGTCGGCGCGACCCTCACCGTGCGGGTCACGGGCAGCAGGCCGGGGTACGAGTCGGTCACGCTCGACAGCGAGCCGTCCACGGCGATCCTGCCGGGCAAGATCACGAGCGACGCGGTGCCGACGATCACGGGCGCGGCACAGGTCGGACAGACCCTCACGACCGACGGCGGCCAGTGGTCGACGGTCACGGGGCTCGTGCCCGACCTCTCGTACGAGTGGCTGCGGGCGGGCGACCCGATCGCGGGCGCCACCGCCGCGCAGTACACGCTCACGGCCGCCGATCGCAACAAGGTCGTCAAGGTGCGGGTCACGGCGAGCCTGCCGGGCTTCACGTCGGTGACGAAGCCGAGCGTCGGGACGGCGAAGGTCGCGCAGTAGCGAACCGGAGACCCCGGAGGGCATTCGTCGATGCGCACAACGTGCGCGCGAGACATCCGCCCGCGTTCTTGTGGTGTTCCGCCAACGATCGATCCGGATTCACGGATGCCTCGTACAGTCAACGCGTGCACATGCTCTTCCGTACGCTGCTTCACATCCTCTTCCTGTCGAAGCGCAAGCCCGACCTCGGCCACTGGGATGTCGCGCGCACGCGCTTCGTGACGCTGCCGACCGACCTCGACATCAACATGCACATGAACAACGGCGTGTACCTGTCGATCATGGATGTCGCGCGGTTCGACATGCTCGTCCGCAACGGGGTCTGGAAGATCATGATGGACAAGGGCTGGTACCCCGTCGTCGCGAGCGAGACCATCACGTTCCGGAAGTCGCTCAAGCTGTGGCAGCGGTTCGAGATCGAGACGCGCACGCTCGGATTCGACGAGAAGTCGGTCTACCTCGAGCACCGGCTCGTGCGCCCTTCGAAGGGCTCAGGGGGCAAGGAGCCCGAGATCTACGCGCAGGCGTTCATCCGCGGCCGGTTCCTGCGGCGGGCGGGCGGCACGGTGTCGACCGCCGAGCTCAACGAGGCGTTCGGGGCCGATCCCGCGGGCATGGGCCTGCCCGACTGGATCGAGCGCTGGGGCGTCGACGTCGCCCTGCCGCCGCAGCGTGCCGAGGCGCCGTCGGTCTGGAACTGAGGCCGCGGGCCCTCAGTCGCCTTCGACGCTCGCGACGACGAGCTTCGCCTTGTCGCCGAAGGCGCATTCGAAGAGTTCGCCGACTTTGCTGTCGGTCCGCACCCGCGCGGTGAGCCCCGAGGCGATGAGGGTGTTGATGAGCATGCCCTGCGCCATGAAGTCCATGGTGCCCTGGGCGTCCATGACGTCGCGCAGGCGGTCGTAGACGCGCATGAAGCATTCGCGCGCGACGGGGCCGATGCCCGAGTCGTGGCCGAGCAGGAAGCCCTGCATGAGGGCGAGAAGGATGCCTCGGTGCGTCTGCACGAGCCGGGTGTACGCGCCGCCGAGCCGGGCCTGGAGCGACTGGCCGTAGCCTGTGCGGTCGTCGGGTGAGGCCGCGTCGTAGGCGGCGATCTCGGCGTCGAAGGTTGCGAGGATCTGCGCGGTCGAACGCTCGAGCACCTCGATGAAGAGCTGCTCTTTCGTGCCGAACATGCGCACGACGTAGGGCTGGCTGATGCCTGCGGCGCGTGCGACGCGGTCGGTCGTGGCGCCCGCGTAGCCGAGCTCGCCGAAGACCTGGGTGGCGGCGTCGAGGATCAGCTCGCGCCGCTCGGCCGCGGGGATCCGATCGGATTTCGTCTGCACGCTTGACATGTTATCAGCCGATTACTACATTGGCCGGTGTTCTAGTAATCAGTCGATTACCACATGCATTCGCATCGTCCGTCGAAGCCCCGAAGGGGAGACCAATGTCAGCCACCGCACGCCGCACTCCGGTGTGGCTCGCCGTCGTCGCGGCATCCCTGCCGATGTTCATGGCGACGCTCGACAACCTCGTCATCACGAACGCCCTGCCGGCCATGAGCGCCGACCTCGGGGCATCCATCGAAGAACTCCAGTGGTTCGTCAACGCCTTCACCCTCGCCTTTGCGGGCTTCATCCTCGTGGCCGCGGCCCTCGGCGACCGGCTCGGCCGCCGCACGGTGTTCGTCACGGGCATCGCCGTCTTCACCCTCGCGTCGATCGGCGCGGCCGTCAGCACCGAGTCGTGGATGGTCATCGTGAGCCGCGCAGTGCAGGGCGTCGGCGCCGCGGCCGTCATGCCGCTCTCGCTCGCGCTCCTCGCCGGAGCCGTGCCCGCCCGCCTCCGCCCCGCCGCCATCGGCATCTGGGGCGGCGTCTCGGGCCTCGGCGTCGCGCTCGGCCCGCTCATCGGCGGCGCCATCGTCGAGGGCTGGAACTGGCAGGCGATCTTCTGGCTCAACGTGCCGCTCGGCGTCATCGCGATCCCGCTCGCCCTTGCCGCACTGCCCAACACGTTCGGCGCGCGCGTGCGCCTCGACCTGCCGGGCGTCGTGCTCGCGGGCCTCGGCGTGCTCGGCGTCGTCTACGGCATCGTGCGCGGCAACGACGCCGGCTGGGACTCGTTCGAGGTGCTCGCCTCGCTCATCGCGGGCGCCGCGCTCCTCGTCGCGTTCGTCCTGTGGGAGCGCCGCTCCGCGGCCCCACTCCTGCCGCTCCGGCTTTTCCGCGATCGCGGGTTCACGGTCGCGAACCTCACGGGCTTCGGATTCAGCTTCGGCATGTTCGGGGTCGTGTTCATCCTCGTGCAGTTCCTCCAGGTCGTGCAGGGCGCGAGCCCGCTCGAGGCCGGTGTCCAGACGACGCCCTGGACCATCGCGCCCATGTTCATCGCACCGCTCGCGGGCCTGATCGCTCCGCGCGTCGGCACTCGGGCGCTCATCGTCGTCGGGCTCTCCCTGCAGGCCGTGTCGCTCGTGTGGCTCGGCTCGGTCATGACCGCCGACGTCGCGTACGCGACGCTCGTGCCGCCGTTCATCCTCGCCGGTGTCGGCATGGGGCTCGTCTTCGCCCCCATGGCGACGGCCGTGCTCGCGTCGATGCCCGAAGACGACCACGCGAAGGCGACGGGCACGAACTCGACGCTTCGCGAGGTCGGCGTCGCACTCGGCGTCGCCGTGCTCACGGCCGTCTTCGCGGGCGCGGGCGGCGAGCTCACGCCGACCGGCTATGTGGATGCCGCGGTGCCGGCCGTGTTCGTCGGCGCCGCCGCGATCGTCCTCGCCCTCGTGGCCGCGTTCTTCCTCCCGGCCGGGAGGTCGGAGCGGGCGGTGCGCGGGGCGCGGGGTTCGGAGGTCACGGGGTCGCCCGCCGCGCCTGAGCTCGCGCTCGTCGAGTAGCGCGTGCCGCGGGTCGAGTAGCGAAGCGAATCGAGGCCTCGCGAGGGGTCTCGATACGCTTCTTCGTCGCTACTCGACCAGCGGTGGGGAGGGGCGGGCGGTTACGCCCGCGCCTGCCGCGGGATCACGACCTCGCGGATGATGAGCAGGATGCCCGCCGAGATCGGGATCGCGACGAGCGCGCCGAGGAGCCCGAGCAGGGTGCCGCCCGCGAGGGCGGAGATGAGGACGATCGTGCCCGGCACCTGCACGGCCTTGCCCATGATCCGCGGGGTGAACACGTACGCCTCGACCTGCATGTAGACGAGCATGATCGCGAGCACGATGAGCGCCGCGACGGGCGAGACGAAGAGCGACACGATCGTCATGAGGATGGTCGTGAGCACGGTTCCGATGAGCGGGATCAGGGTCACGAAGAGCGCGACGACGCCGATGACGAGCGCGAACGGCACGCCTACGATCGCGAGCAGGATCGTCGAGAACACGGCGTTCATGAAGGCGAGCACGACCATGCCGCTCAGGTACTTGCCGACCGATTGCATGATCCGCTCGGCGTAGCCCGAGATCGTCTCACGGTGCGACGCCTTCACGAGCGAGTAGCAGGCCTGCTTGATGGAGTCGAGCGTCGCGATGAAGTAGATCGACAGCACGACGACGAAGAACCCCGTCGAGACCGCGTTGATGACCGACGCGCCGAAGGCGAGCGCGTTGCCGCCGATCGTCGCCCACAGGTTCGGGTCGGTGATGATGCCCTCGAGGCCGGTCACGAGGTTGCCGAGCAGCCCGTTGGTTGCGGCGTTCGCGCTGTCGAACCATCCGGATGCCTCGACGCGGTTCACGAGCTCGGGGATCGACTGCACGAGCCCGAACGCCTGATTCACGACCGGCGGGATGACGATCCAGATGATCCCGATGACGACGGCGACGAACAGCAGGATGACGACGACGATCGCCGTGCCCCGGCGGAGTCCGCGCCGCTGGAACCACCGGATGAGCGGGTCGAGCCCGAGCGCCACGAACGCCGCGATGAACACCGACAGCACGACCGACTGCAGATTGACGAACGCGATGCCGACGGCGAGCGCGAGCAGCACGCCGAGCGTGACCACGAACCCCCACTGGAGCGGCCGGTGGGCGAAGAGCGATCGGTGCGGCTCATCGGGCGCGGGTGCGGGCGCCGGCGCGGGTGCTGAGGCGGGCGCGGGGGCGTCGTGCTCGGCGGGGTCGGCGTCGTGCTGGGGGGCGGAGTCCACGGGATCAGCTGACGGCATCGGGAACGTGGAGTTCTTTGTAGTGGCGATCGAACGCCGAGGCGTACGCCTCCCAGTCGGGCAAGGGGCGGTCTTCGCGCGCGGCGTCGAGCCGGTCGAGGTAGTAGTCCCACCCCGGCCCGTACTCGACGGCCTGCTTGGCGTCGTGGAGCCGGTGCGCGAACGAAAGCGTCGTCATGCCGCCGGCCTCGAGGAGGTGGGCCGAGAGGCGCATCGAATCGGGCATCTCGCCGATGTCGAGGCTGAAACGGTGCGGCGCTTCGCACTCGAGAATGGAAACGTTCATCCACGGGGCATCCGGGTCTTCGGCCGTCATCTTGAACCGCACCGCTCCCGTCGACGGCAGACCCGTGTAGGTGCCGATCCAGCGCTCGAGGAAGCCCGGGTTCGTCAGGCTGAACCAGACGTCCTCGATCGGCGCACGGAACAGCCGGTCGAACTGGAGGTACAGGCCGTCGGCCTTCAGCAGGTAGTGCCCGGTCGGTTTCGCACCCATCGTGACCCCCCAGTCGTCCGTGGCTCTCAGGCTAATCCCGTCGTGCATGGCAGGGCTAGAGTCGGGGCATGGCTTCGGGCGGCAAGCAAGTCGGGTCGGATCAGGGTGGCGTCGTCGAGAGCAAGACGGGGCTGTGGGGCGCGCTCGCGGGGGTGATCGTCGCGGCGCTCATCGCGGTTCCGCTGTCGGCGTCGTTCTCGTTCGCGACGCATCCGCGGTCGCAACAGCTCTTCGGCGAACGGCTTTCGGAGATGGACCCCGGAGGCTACGTCGCGTTCTGGTGGATCGTGACGTTGCTGCTCGCAGCGCTGCCGTTCCTCGTCGGGTTCGCGGTCGCGAAACTCTCGGCGCGGAGCATCATCGTCGTGGGAGCGATCGTCGCCCTCTTCGTCGTCGCGATCGTCGTGCTCGGGCAGGTGTTCGTCTTCTGAGCTCCTCGCGCTCAGGCGCCGTCGTAGGCCTCGCGCGCCGCGTCGATCTCGGCATGGTGCTCGGCGGCCCAGCCGACGAGGCCGAGCACGGGCTCGGCGAGCGAGCGGCCGAGCGGGGTCGCCGCGTACTCGACGCGCGGCGGGATCTCGGGATAGCTCGTGCGCGAGACGAGCCCGTCGCGCTCGAGGCTGCGGAGCGTCTGGGTGAGCATGCGGTGCGAGATGCCGTCGATGCGGCGCTGCAGCTCGGTGAAGCGCAGTGACCGGTCGTGCAGGAGTCCGATGACGAGGAGGCTCCACTTGTCGCCGAGTCGCGAGAGGACGTCGCGGATGACGGTGCTCTCGGGATGCTCCGCGCTGCACGTCGAGGCGGGGGCATGCGGGTGGTCGGAGAAGGGGTGGCGCGAGGCATCCGTCAGAGTCATGGGGCGTCCTTTCGCGATACGCACCTGGAGGTGCGTGACGCACGGTGAAGTGCGAGGCATCCGTGACATAGAGTCACTGATCGTGCCTGACGCACTGATCGTAACCGACTGACCCGAAACATCCCTGGAGTACCCCATGATCATCGTGCTCTGGATCGCCACCGCGCTCCTCGCCCTCGCCTTCCTCGCCGCCGGCTTCATGAAGGCGTCCACGCCGCGCGAGAAGCTCCTGCCCAAGATGGCGTACATGGAAGACCTGTCGGACGGGCAGGCCCGCGTCGTCGGCGTCCTCGAAGTGCTCGGCGCGCTCGGGCTCGTCCTGCCCGCCGCGACGGGCGTCCTGCCGTGGCTCACGCCCGTCGCCGCGTTCGCGCTCGTCGTCACGATGATCGTGGGCGTCGCGATCCACGTGCGCCGCAAGGAGCCGTTCGTGCCCGCCGCCGTCCTCGGCGTGTTCGCGGCCGTCGTCGGCTCGGGCTGGATCATCTTCGGCTGACCGCGCGACTCCCCGGCGCGCGTGAGGACGCCAACCTGGGATTCGCGAGCGCGAGTTTCCCCGGTTGACGTCCTCACGGGTAGGGATTCTTCGGGAAGGGGGACCCCGGTCAGGCCCCGCGGGCCTCGAGCACGGCCATCGCCGCGTTGTGGCCGCCGAGGCCGCTGACCGCCCCGCCGCGCACGGCGCCCGATCCGCACAGGAGGATCCGCGTGTGCGCCGTCGCGACGCCCCACCGTTCGGCGGGGGTCGCGAGCGCCTGGCCCGGCTCCGCCCACGGCCACGACAGCGACCCGTGGAAGATGTTGCCGCCCGGCATGGCGAGCGCCTCCTCGAGGTCGCGCGTCGTCTTCGTCTCGATGCACGGGTTGCCCGAGGCATCCGTTGCCAAGATGCCTTCGATGGGCTCGGCGAGCACCGAGTTCAGGGATGCCAGCACCGCCGCCTGCAGCCGCTCGCGCAGTTCGTCGTTGCCGTAGCGGTCGACGAGCCGGTCGGGCACGTGCAGCCCGAACACCGTGAGCGTCTGGGTCTCGGTGTCGCGGAGCGACGGGCCGAGAATGGTGCGGTCGCTCAGCGTATGGCAGTAGATCTCGCACGGCAGCGGGTCGGGCAGCTCGCCCGCCGCGGCGGCGTCGTGCGCGTGCTCGAGCTGCGTTGCGAGCTCGTTGATGTGGAACGTGCCGGCGAACGCGGCTTCGGGCGCGACGGTCTCGTCGCGGAGCTTCGGCAGGCGGTTCAGGAGCAGGTTGACCTTGACCTGGGCGCCTTCGGGGCGAGCGGTCGTGGCCGACGAGTCGGCGGAAGCGGCGAGGAGCCCGTCGAGCACCGTCGGCGCCGCGTTGACGAGGATCGTGTCGGCACGCGACATCCGCTCGCCGTCTTCGCCCTGCCACCGCACCTCGCCGTCGGGCGAGACCAGGGTGACAGTGGCGCCCGTCACGAGGGTCGCGCCCGCCTCGCGGGCCGCGCGCGCGAGTTCGCCGCTGACGGCGCCCATGCCGCCGACGGGGACGTCCCAGTCGCCGGTCCCGCCCCGATGACGTGGTACAGGAAGCAGCGGTTCTGGTCGAGCGACGCGTCGCCGAGGCCCGCGAACGTGCCGATGAGGGCGTCGGTCGCGACGACGCCGCGCACGAGGTCGGTCGAGAACCGCTCGTCGATCGCCTCGCCGATGGGCTGCTCGACGAACTCGCGCCAGATGCGGTCGTCGCCGACGAGGGCGCGCGCCTCGTCGCGTGTCGGCAGCGGCTCGGTGAGGGTCGGGAAGAGCGCTTCGGCGATCCGCACGGTGTCGCCGTAGAACGCGTTCCAGGCGTCGGCGTCGATCGCCGCATCGACGCGGTCGAAGGCGGCGACGGATGCCTCGGGGCCGGCCTCGTTGTCGACGAGGAGGCCGCGCGACGGGTCGGCGGGGTCGGGCGTGAACGACGAGTACCGACGTCGCACGAGTGAGATGTCGAGGCCGAGGTCGTCGATGATCCGCTTCGGGAGCAGGCTCACGAGGTACGAGTAGCGCGACAGGCGGGCCTCGACGCCGTCGAACGCCTCGGCCGAGACGGCCGCGCCGCCCAGGTGGTCGCTGCGTTCGAGGAGGAGGACGTCGAGTCCGGCGCGGGCGAGGTACGCGGCGGCGGTGAGGCCGTTGTGGCCGCCGCCGACGATCACGACGTCGTGATCGGCAGGGGTCAGGTGGGACATCCAATGAGCGTAGACGGTGACGAGGGCGCCGGATGACGCGGCGGAGCCTCCTCCGGGATGGAAGGAATCCTCCCGAACGGGTGCCACCCATGCGGGGGTGAAACGGACCGTTTTCTCGTTTGCGGCAAATTACTGACAAGTTAGTAAGTTAACGCTACGCTCCCCGTGCGACCGCGCCGAAGGAGGCGTCGGGCGTGCACCACGCACCATCCGGAAGCAGTTGCCGGGCGACGCGAGAAGCGCTCCCGGCGACGACGTTCAAAGGAGAACACCGTGACGCACCGCAATGAGGCGAGGCATCCGCTCGCTTCGAACCATCCGCCCCACCGCCTCGCGCGCCGCCTCGGCGCCGGAGCGGCGATCACCGCCCTCGCGATCGGAGGCGCAGCCATTCCCGCACTCCCGGCCGCCGCAGACGACTCGGACCTCTTCGGTCCGAACGTCACGATCTTCGACGACACCTGGACCGCCGACGAGATCAGCGCGGCCCTCCAGGCGGCGTCGCAAGAGGCGGAGTTCAGCCTCAACCGCCACCAGTTCTTCTTCAAGCCGGGCACCTACGGCTCGGCGGCAGGACAGAACAACCCGGCGACGGCGACCGATATCGTCAACTCCGAACTCGGGTACTACCAGGCCGTCGCCGGCCTCGGCGCCTCGCCCGAGGACGTGCGCATCAACGGCTCGATCCACGTCGAGCCCGTGCGCGCGTGCGAAGCGACCCCGTGGGACTGCCAGGCCCCCGGCTCGCTCACGCGGTTCTGGCGATCGATGTCGAACCTCACGTTCAACCCGATCCAGCGCCCGGTCGGCGTCGACGCCGACCGCCCGAACAACCAGAGCGGCGTCACGAACGCGCACCAGATGCGGTTCGCAGTCTCCCAGGCCGCTCCGCTCCGCCGAATCAACATCGAGGGCAGCCTCACGTTGATGGGCCGCTACGGCGAGCAGGCGTCGGGCGGCTACCTCGCCAACTCGAAGGTGAGCGGCGAGATCCTGAGCGGGTCGCAGCAGCAGTGGTTCACTCGCAACACGTCGGTGGGCACCTGGAACGGCGGCGTCTGGAACATGGTGTTCTCGGGCGTCACCAACGCGCCCGCGACCGACTTCGGCCCGCAGACCGGCAGCACGCTGCACAACAAGACCAACATCGGCGCCACGCCGATCGTGCGCGAATCGCCGTTCCTCTACTTCGAGGACGACGCGTACAAGGTCTTCGTGCCCAAGGCCAAGACGGAGTCGACCGGCTACGACTGGTCGACCGACGCCTCGGCCGGCGAGTCGATCCCGCTGTCGGAGTTCTTCGTCGTCAAGGAGGGTGCGACGGCTGCGCAGATCAACGCCGCGCTCGCCGACGGCAAGAACCTCCTCATCACACCGGGCGTCTACAACCTCGACGCCGCGCTCGAGGTCGACCACGCCGACACCGTCATCCTCGGTCTCGGCTACGCGTCGCTCGTTCCGACGAACGGCAACGCCGCCATCGAGGTCGGCGACGTCAAGGGCGTCAAGATCGCGGGCCTCACGGTCGACGCGGGCACGACCCTCTCGGACGTGCTCCTGAAGATCGGCCCCGACGGCGCGACGCAGGCCGACCCGGCCGACCCGACGACGCTCACCGACGTCTTCATCCGCATCGGCGGGCCGTGGGCCGGCAAGGCGACGACGTCGATCGAGGTCAATAGCCCCAACACGCTCCTCGACCACATCTGGGCCTGGCGCGCAGACCACGGTCAGGGCGTCGGCTGGACGTCGAACGTGGGCGACCACGGCGTCGTGGTCAACGGCGACAACGTCACCGCCCTCGGCCTCTTCGTCGAGCACTACCAGAAGAACCAGGTCATCTGGAACGGCGAGCGCGGTCGCACGGTGTTCTACCAGAGCGAGATCCCGTACGACCCGCCCACGCAGGGCGCCTACATGGACGGCGCGCGCAACGGCTACGCGTCGTACAAGGTCGGCGACAACGTGCGGCAGCACTTCGCGCAGGGCCTCGGCGTGTACTCGTTCTTCGACCCGCAGTACAACGGGGCGCAGAACATCTACGTCGAGAGCGGCATCCAGGTGCCGCAGCGCCCCGGCGTGAAGATCCAGTCGGCGGTGTCGGTGTTCCTGAACGGCACGGGCGGCATCACCCACATCGTCAACGACCAGGGCGACACCGCCCAGGGCCCCGGCGGCGGTGTGTCGAAGTTCCTCGTCTCGTACGAGACGGCGGTCGACCCCAACGCCCAGAACCTGCAGGTCACGGTTCCGGTCGGGGCGCCCGGCGAGTTCGTGTGGGCGATCGACGGCTCGAACGACATCGTGAGCCTCGGCACGGCGACCGAGCAGGGCGACCACTTCGCGGCCGAGGGCTCGATCAACCCCGTGCGGGTCACCGACACGCGTCGCAACGGCCCCACGTGGTCGGTGTCGGCGCAGGTGAGCGACTTCGACTCGAACGTAGCGTCGTTCTCGGGCAAGTACCTGGGTTGGACGCCGGAGGTCACGGAAGCGGGCGGCGGCACGGTCGCCGGCGCGCCCGTGCAGTCGGGCTTCGTCGCGGGCGACGGCCTCTCGGTCTCGTCGACGCTCGGTCACGCCGCGCAGGGTCACGAGCGCGGCTCGGCCAAGCTCGGCGCCGATCTCGATCTCCGGATCCCGATCGACTCGACCGACGGCACCTATCGGGCGACGCTCACGATCACGGCGCTCAGCTGAGTGCGGTGACCGGATGTCCCTGAGCTGAGGCCCTGGCCCGGGTCGCCCGTCGGCGACCCGGGCCGGGGCTCCAGCCGTCAAGACCGCCGGGGCGGGCGTGCGCAACCGCCCGCCTCGGCCACCACGAATCATCCCGCTCGCCGCCGACATCGAGGAGCACGCCATGTCCGTCCGAGTCATCCAGCCCGCTCCGTCTCGACGTGCGGTCGTGACATCCGCCGCCGCGCTCGCCGTGGCGCTCGCACTCGCGGGCGCTGCGCCCGCCTTCGCCGACGAGGCGACCCCGACGCCCGAGGTCACGTGGGGCGTTCGCGCGGCATCCAACGACTTCGGCGACGCGCGCGAGAACTACGCGTACCGCATCGACGCGGGCGAGACCCTCGACGACGCGATCGTCATCGCGAACTACGACGAGGTGCCGCTCGAGCTCGACGTGTACGCGGCCGACGGCTTCACGACGACGAGCGGCCAGCTCGACGTGCAGACGCGCGACGAGAGCCAGGTCGCGATCGGCAAGTGGACCTCGCCCGAGGTCAACCGGGTGACCATCCCGCCGGGGGAGGCCGTCGAGGTGCCGTTCACGCTCGCGGTGCCCGCGAACGCGGAGCCCGGCGACTACGCGGGCGCCGTCGTCACGTCGCTCGCGCAGCCCGAGGTCGAGAACGGGCTCGCGGTCGACCGGCGGCTCGGCATCCGCATCCATCTGCGCGTGCGCGGCGAGCTCGCGCCGGCGCTCTCGATCGACGACCTGAAGGTCGAGTACGCGGGCACCCTCAACCCGTTCGGGACGGGCGACGCGACCGTCACGTACACGGTGCGGAACTCGGGCAACGTGCGGCTCTCGGCCGACTCGGCGGTGCGGGTCGCGGGCCCGTTCGGCATGCTGCCGGTCGACGCGACGGGCGCCGCGCCCGTGCCCGAACTGCTGCCGGGGGAGTCGTGGCAGGTGAGCGTGCCCGTCGCGGGCGTGTTCCCCGCCTTCGCGCTCGGCGCGACCGTGTCGCTCGACTCGCAGGCGCCCGAGGACACGTCGCCCGCGCCCGCTGCCGTCTCGGAGACGGCCTGGACGCCCGCCGTGCCGTGGACGCTCCTCGTGCTCGTGCTGCTCGTCGCGGCCGTCGTCGTCGCGTGGGCGCTCGTCGGGAAGCGGCGGCGCGCGGCGCGCGCTGCCGCGGAGGACGCCAGGGTGCAGGCTGCGGTCGAGGCGGCGCTGCGGCAGGCGGCGGATGACTCGACGGCGGATGCCTCGGGAGTCGTACCGGATGCCTCCGAGCCCGCGCCTGCCGACGCGCCCGCGTCGGCGGTCCGTGAGTGAATGACGGCATGGACATCGGATTCATCGCGGGCTTCGGCCCCATCGGCACCGTCGACGCGTCGTCGCACACGTTCTGGGCGGGTGCGCTCGACATCTCGTTCCACGAGAACGCGCCCCGCTACTTCCACACCGAAGAGGTCGCGGGCGCCAAGGCATTCGCGATCTGGCCCATCGACCAGGCCGCACAGGCGACGTTCGGCACGCCCGAGTGGCCCGCCGACCGGGCCGTGCCGCAGGCGTGGATCGAGTTCGACGTCGACTCGCCCGCGGCCGTCGCCGACGCCGTCGAAGAGCTGCGGGCGAAGGGCCTCGACATCCTCGTCGATGCGCACGACGAGGAGTGGGGGCAGACGACCGCTCGGCTGCAGAGCCCCGAAGGGCTGCTCGTCGGCGTCAGCTACACGCCGTGGATGCACGAGGAGCCGACGGAAGCTCCCTGAGGCTGTCGACGGGGTCAGGCGGGCAATGACACGACGATGCCCGTCAGCCCCTGCAGGATGCTCGCGACACCCGCCGAGACGGCGTCGAGCGCGCGCGCCGGGGTGACGGCCGAGGCATCCTGCTCGTCGTCGGTGATGCCCGTGCCGCGGAACGTCGCGCCCGGCCAGATCGCCGCCGTCACGTTCTCGGTCGGTTCGCCGAGCTGCGCGCCGACGACGAGGTACTGCTGATCGAGGTGCCCGGCGGTTCCGTACGCGAACTCGTCGACGACGCCGGCGCCCGCGCCGATCACGACGTCGGGCGCCGCGGCGGTCGCCTCGGCGATGCGGTCGATCAGCTCGTCGTCGTTCGCGGCGGTGAGGGTGTCGAGGTCGACGTTCTCACGATCGGCCCAGGCCTCGACCGCGTCGGCGATCGTCGTGGTCGCCGCGCTCTCGTCGGCGACGATCATGATGACGCTGAAGTCGTCGGGCACGTCGATGGTCTCCCACGATCCGGGGTGCGGCTCGATCGTCGCCTCGGGGGTCGGCATGGGTCCGCCGCCGAGGAACGCCGGGTCGACGCCGGCCGCGATGCCGCCCGAGAGCGGAGCGGAGGAGCACCCCGCGAGCGCGGCGACGAGGGCGACGGATGTCGCGGCGCGCGTCGCGGCGGTCGGGAAGCGATGCACGGCGGATCTCCTCGGTTCGGGGCGGGCCTCACGAGGATGCCTCCCGGGGGTGAACGGGAAGCGAACGATGAGTTTCCCCGTGATTCGGATGCCGTTCACCTCCGTGAGTCACGGTGCCGGGGCCCGACCTGAGGAGCCCTCCCCCCCATGATCCGATCCGAACGTGTGCGCCCGACCCCGCGCGGCCTCGCTGCCTCCCTGCTCGCCGTCGCCGCGGCATCCGCCCTGCTCTTCGTCGCGAGTCCCGCCGACGCGCACGGGTTCACCTCGACGGTGTACGCCGAAGCGACCGACACGACTCCGGCGAACCCGACGGACGTGCACGTCGAACTCGACCTCGAGTACGACCTGCTCGTCGTCTCGGCCGCCGAGAACGAGCACGACGATGCGTTCTTCGAACAGGGCATGGACCTCTTCGAGACCGGCCGCGAGGCCGAGGCGCTCGCCGACCACGCCGACACCGTGCTCGCGTACGTCACCGAGCGTTTCACGGTCGCCGAAGGCGGAGCCGCATGCGAGCCGACGCAGCAGGGCGACACGACCGTGCACGAACGCGACGGCGTGCCGTACGCGCTGCTCGCGCTCGACTACGACTGCCCGGAGGCATCCGGCTCCGAGGCATCCGGCTCCGAAGCGACCGAAGACGCGAGCGAACACACGGTCCGCAGCGCCCTCTTCCCCGACGACGAGGGCTATGTGACGGGCACCGAGACGATCCTCGAGTACGACCTCGACGGCCAGGCCGGGAGCGCGGCGCTCGACGCGGGACATCCCGAGTTCTCGACCGGGCAGGCGTGGACCGACCGCTTCGCCGAGTTCTTCGTGCTCGGCGCCGAGCACCTCCTCACGGGCATCGACCACATCCTCTTCCTGCTGGCGCTCATCGTCGGCTCGCGGCGCCTGCGCGACGTCGTGCTCGCGGCGACGAGCTTCACGATCGCCCACTCGATCACGTTCCTCCTCGCCGCCGTCGGGCTCGTCGCCGTGCCCGCCGCGATCGTCGAGCCGATCATCGCCCTGTCGATCGCGATCGTCGCCGCCTGGTACCTGTGGCGGCTGTGGCAGCAGCGAGGGAACGCGCTCGCCCAGCCGGCGAAGCCGACGGCGCGGCTCGGCCTCGACCGTGCCGACTGGACGCGCCTCGCCGTCGTCTTCGGATTCGGGCTCGTGCACGGGCTCGGCTTCGCGGGCGCGCTCGGCATCGACGAACCCTGGTCGTGGACGCTCCTCGGCTCGCTCCTCGTCTTCAACGTCGGCATCGAAGCCGTCCAGCTCGGCATCATCGCGCTCGTGTTCCCGGCGCTCCTCGCGCTGCGGTCGAAGGCGCCGCGCACGGGCATGTGGGCGGGTGCGGCGATCGCCGCGGGCGTCGCGGTCATGGGGCTCGTGTGGTTCGTGCAGCGTGTGCTCGGCATCGAGTGACCGGGGAGACCCGACGCGCGCCGAGACATCCGGCTCTTCCGCCCGTGTCCACCGAACGGGGGCCACTCGTCCACCTCGGGTTCACCTTCGGCAGGAACCGTGAAGCCGCGCTCCGCGCAAACCGAACACCCCTGGAAACACCCATCCGAAAGGCACTTCACCCTCACATGAAGACCACACACGAAGGGGGCTCGCGCGCAGCGCGTGCCACCCGTGCGGCGATCGCGACCGGCGGGCTCGTCTCGCTCGTCGCGGGCTCCGTCGCCTTCGGCGCGGTCGCGGCCAACGCCGCCGACCTGCCCGCGACGCTCATCGGACCGGCGACGAGCTGGAAGTACTCCGACAACGACACGAACCCCTCGCCCGGCGACGACCGCCTGCCGTGGACCCGCGACGGGTTCGACGACTCGGCGTGGAAGACGGGCGTGAGCCCCTTCGGCGCGAAGAACGGATCGGCGACGCCGAACCTCGGCTCGAAGTTCCCCGTCTCGACCGTCGTGAACCAGTACGCCGACCCCGTGGCGAAGACCGACGTGCGGACGTACCACTTCCGCTCGACGTTCGTGCTCACGGCCGCGCAGCTCGACGAGATCGCGAGCCTCACGGGCTCGCTCGTGTACGACGACGGCGCCCAGGTGTTCGTCAACGGCACGAAGGTCGCGGGCTTCGACGACGCACGCGTCAACGCGGCGGCTCCCGCCGACCAGAACCTCATCTGGGCCGGCAGCGGCGCGTCCGACCCGGCGCCCGGCACGTTCTCGGTGCCCGACTCGGTGCTCCACGCGGGCACGAACACGATCTCGGTCGCGCTCTACCAGGACCGCCCGACCTCGAGCGACATCTACCTCGACTTCAAGTCCCTCGTGCCCGTGGCCGAAGAGGCCGGCGCGGCGTCGATCAGCGACATCGTCCTCGGCGTCGGCGGCACCGAGAGCGAGCGCCTCGTGACGTGGTACTCGTCGGCCGACACCGCGCAGGTCGTGCAGTTCGCGCCGGCGGCGCAGGTCGTGGGCGGCGTCTTCCCGGCGTCGGCGACGACCGTCGCCGCGACGGGCGGGCCCACGACCAGCGGCGAGTTCAACCGCGTCGCCACGATCTCGGGCCTCGCGGCGAACACGGCATACGTGTACCGCGTCGGCGCCGAGGGCTCGTGGTCGTCGGTCGAGTCGTTCCGCACGCAGGCGTTCGAGGGCGACTTCGACTTCCTGTTCTTCGGCGACCCGCAGATCGGCTCGTCGGGCAACGTCGCGGGCGACGGGGCCGGATGGCTCGACACGCTCAACGTCGCGACGCAGGCCTACCCGAACACCGAGCTCCTGTTCTCGGCGGGCGACCAGGTCGAGCACGCGGCGAACGAGACCGAGTACGACGCGTTCCTCGCACCCGACCACCTGCGCGAGATCCCCTTCGTCGCGACGAACGGCAACCACGATGTCGGGTCGAAGGCGTACGAGCAGCACTTCGCGACGCCCAACACCGACCGCGCCGCCGGCCCCGGCAACGCCAGCTCGTCCGGCGGCGACTACTGGTTCATCTACAAGGACGTCCTGTTCCTCGACCTGAACTCGAACAGCCGCGACTACTCGACCCACATCCCGTGGCTCCAGCAGACGGTCGCCGAGCACGGCGACGAGGCGAAGTGGAAGGTGCTCGCCTTCCACCACTCGATCTACTCGGCCGGTCCGCACGCGACCGACTCCGACGTGGTCGACCGCCGCAACACCTTCCCGACGGTGATCAGCGACCTCGGCATCGACCTCGTCCTCCAGGGTCACGACCACAGCTATGCGCGCAGCTACCTGCTCCGCAACGGCGAGAAGGCGAACGCCGACGAGCAGGCGGGCGCCGACTCGGTCGTCGCCGGCCCCGGCGGCGTGCTCTACGTCACCGCGAACTCGGCGTCGGGCTCGAAGTACTACGGCCTGCAGGCGGGCGGCTTCCCGTGGCTCTCGGTCTCGAACCAGGAGAACGTGCGCAACTACACGGCCGTCGAGGTCACCGACGCGGCGATCACCGTCAAGACCTTGCGTTCGCAGGCGAAGGGCGACGAGAAGCCGGTCAACAGCGTCGTCGACGCGGTCACGCTCACGCGTGAGAACGACGGCACGGATGTCTCGGAGCAGGTCCAGGTGACGCTGCCCGACGCCGCTCCGGGCGAGTTCGCGTGGAGCATCGACGGCTCGAACGACCTCGTCGACCTCGGCACCGCGGTGCAGAACGGCGACGCGTTCGAGGCGACGGGCGAGATCAACCCGATCCGCGTGTCCGACACCCGCAAGGGCTCGCCCGTGTGGGCGATCTCGGCGCAGGCGGGCGACTTCGCCGCGGGCGGCGAGCACTTCTCGGGCAAGTACCTCGGCTGGACGCCGAAGGTCGTCGAGCAGGGCGGCGGCGCGAGCGCCGGCATCCCGGTCGGGTCGGGCTTCGACGGCGGCAGCGGTCTCGCGACCGCTTCGACGCTCGGTTCGGCCGTCGCCGGCCACGCGAAGGGCGCGGGCAAGCTCGGCGCCGACCTGTTCCTCAAGGTTCCGGTCGAGGCCGCTGTCGGCACGTACACCGCGACGCTCACGCTGACCGCGCTGAGCTGAGCATGATCCGGTCGGGGCGGGCACGACCCGCCCCGGCCGGACCCCTCGCCGCGAGGCATCCGCCCGAGGCGCGCACCCCGAGGCATCCGCTCGAGCCCCTTCCTCGAGACATCCGCACCGCTCCACCGATGAGGTTCCCCATGACCAAGCCCCGCCCCTCCCGCGCCGCAGCCCGAACCGGCGCGGCCTTCGTCGCGGCGCTCGCCGCGGCATCCGTCGTCTTCGCGGCGTCGCCGGCGCTCGCCGCCGACGCGACCGACCCGCTGAACTGGGGCGTGCGCACGGCCGACACCGCGCAGGGTGCGGGCCGCAGCAACTACGCGTACGTGCTCGACCCGGGCACGTCGCTCGACGACGCGATCGTCGTCTCGAACCACGGCGACACCGCCGTCGACCTCGACCTCTACGCGGCCGACGGCTTCACGAGCGACAGCGGGCAGCTCGACCTCGTCACGCGCGAGACGACCTCGACGGCGCTCGGCACGTGGATCACGCTCGACGAGCACACCGTGCACCTCGAGCCGCGCGCGTCGGTCGAGGTGCCCTTCCACGTCGCGGTGCCCGCGAACGTCATGCCGGGCGACTACGCCGGCGGCGTCGTGACATCGCTGCCGACGCCCGAGCAGCGCGAGGGGGTGAGCGTCGACCGCCGCCTCGGCATCCGCGTACAGCTTCGGGTCGGCGGCGAGCTCGAGCCTTCGCTCACCGTCGAAGACGTGCGGATCTCCTACGACGGCGCGTTCTCCCCGTTCGCGACGGGCGACGCGACGGTCACCTACACCGTGCGCAATACCGGCAACGCGCGCCTCGAGGGCGCGCAGCGGGTCGCGGTCGGCGGGCCCTTCGGGCTCTTCGCGGCGGAGGCGACGGATGTCTCGGGGCCGCCGGCACGGGTGCCTCGGAGCCGGATGCCTCGGGCGCCGTCACCGCTCCGGGAGCGCTCCCGGCCCTCCTGCCCGGAGAGACCTGGACGGGCACGGCGACCGTGCCCGCCGTCTTCGCGTCGGGACTGTTGACGGCGTCGGTCGTCGTCACGCCGGGGTTCCCGTCGGAGGGGTCGACGACGAGCGGCGGAGCGCTGCCCGACGTCGAGGCGTCGGCGACCCTCGTCGCCGTGCCGTGGTCGCTCGTCGCGCTTCTCGTGCTCGCGGGGATCGTGTGGGCGGCGATCGTGCTCGGTCGCAAGCGGCGCGCGCGCCGCGAGGAAGCGATGATCGAGGCGGCCGTCGCGGCGGCGCTCGAGGCGCGCGAGGAGGAGCCGACGCCCGTCGCCTGAGCGCTCGAGACGCGCGTACGCGGCGCGCTCAGGCCGTGCGCGGGAGCGTGGCGAGGATGACGTCGTGGTCGTCGATGACGGTCATGGTGTCGCCCTGCACGGTCGCCGAGTCGAGCCGCCCGAGGGTCTGGTCGCCGCCGGGGCACGCCATGAGCGTCGAGGCGACGCCCTTGAACTCGATCGAGCCGTCGTCGTCCTGCTCCCACGTGCCGACGAGCGCGTTGCAGCCGTCGCTGCCCGCGAGGGTGCCGTCGGCGCCCAGCACGAGGTGCGGCTGCTGCGGGTCGTCGGTGCCCCACGTGCCGACCGGGCCGGTGCCGGTGACCGCGGCGCTGTCATCGCCCGACGTCGAGTCGGGGGCGGGCGACGGGGTGAGCGTCGGCGGTACGGCCGCCTCGGGCGAGGCGGAGGTGCGCTCGAGCGTCGCGATCTGCGCCTCGTCGTCGGCGAAGACGGTCATCGTCGTGCCCGAGACACGGGCCGTGTCGAGGCCCGCGAGCGGCGTTTCGACGCCCGGGCACGCCATGCGGGTCGAGGCGACGTCGTTGAAGTCGATCTCGTCGGCTTCGTCGATCTCCCACGTGCCCATGAGGCGGTTGCAGCCGTCGCTGCCCGTGAGCGAGCCGTCGGCCGCGAGCGACAGGTAGGCCGCGTTCTCGGCGGTCGGGTCGCCCCACGTGCCGACGGGGTCGATGCCGCCGCCGCTTCCAGGTGTGGCGCAGCCGACGAGCAGCGCGGCGATCGCACCGGCGAGCGTCGCGGCGATGATGCCCTTGTTCATGGTTCCCGAGTTCCCCTCATGAGGCTGAGGATACGCGGATCGGCTGGAGAAATACCGAGTGAAGTTCGAGTTTGGCCCTCGCGCGAGGCGTCCGACCGGACCGGCTTCAGGCGGGGGCGGCGGCGGCTCGCGCGAGCGCATCCCGCACCGCGATGACCGCGGGCCGCCCGGCGCTCGCGATCCGCGCCGACGAGAAGATCTCGCGGTGCGGGTCGCCCGGCAGTGCCTCGAGCCGCACGCTCGGCTCCTCGCCCGCCCACACGAGGTCGGGCAGGAGCCCCACGGCGTTGCCCGAGCGGATGAGCCGGATGTGCGCGACGAGGTCGGCGGTCTCGAACCGCACGTCTGGCTCGAACCCCGCGGCGCGGCAGAGCTGCTCGGCCCAGCGGCGCGAGGCCGTGCCGGCGGGCTCCATGACCCACGCTCGGCGTGCGACCGCGCGCAGCGCGGCGGCCGGATCGCCGGCGCCCGTGCCGTCACCCGCACCCCGCGTCGAGCCCCGTGCATCGCCGCGCCCGGCCGGGTGCGGCGGCAGCGCGAGCCGGATCGCGTCGGCTGCGAGGGGCTCGCGGTCGAGCTCGAGGTGCATCGGGCGCGTGGTGCCCGGATACTGCTCGGCGACGACGAGGTCGAAGTCGCGCGCCACGACGTCGAAGAGCCCGGCCTCGGGCTCGGACTCGGTCACTTCGACGCGGAGCGACGGATGCTCCGCCGCGAGCAGCGAGAGGGCGCGCGGGAGCACGGCGTGCGCGGCCGACTGGAAGATCGCCACGCGTACCGTGCCGCCGACGGACGAGAGCGAGCGCGCGACATCCGCCTCGGCCTCTTCGAGCCGGTCGAGGATCGCCTTGCCGTGCTCGACGAGGACGAGCGCCTGCGGCGTGAGCTGCACGCGCCGGCCGACCTGCACGAGGAGCGGAACCCCGGCCTCCTGCTCGAGGAGCGAGAGCTGCTGCGACACCGACGACGGGCTGTACGACAGCGCTTCGGCGACCGCCGTGAGCGTGCCGCGACGGCTGAGTTCCACCAGTAGGCGCATGCGCCGGATGTCGAGCAAGACGCACCTCCGAGGCATCCATTCAATCATTCGGAGAACGTGAATGGTATTCTTCGGAATCATTCGCTGTACTGAATGAACGACGAACCGCACACTTGGTTCAAGACGCGCGATTCTCGGCGTCGCCGAACCGAAGGGCAACTACCGTCATGAGCATGACGAACGTCAGCGCAGGCCCCGCCGAGCGCACCGAACAGGTCGAAGGCCTCGTTCGCCGTTGGCTCGCCGAGAGCGCCCGATTCCCCGTCGACCCCGCCGCCGAACGTCTGGCCGGTGTCCTCAAGGATCCCAACGGTCTCGCGTTCACCGTCGGCTTCGTCGACGGCGTCATGCGCCCCGAAGACCTCGGCGTCGCCGGCCGCAACCTCGCCGAGGTCGCGAAGCTCGCCCCCGCCTTCCTCCCGTGGCATCTCCGCGCGGCCATCCGCCTCGGCGGCGTCGTCGCCCC
This sequence comes from Agromyces protaetiae, assembly GCF_004135405.1. Lineage (NCBI taxonomy): Bacteria > Bacillati > Actinomycetota > Actinomycetes > Micrococcales > Microbacteriaceae > Agromyces > Agromyces protaetiae. The sequence continues at coordinate 608,305 of NZ_CP035491.1, read as the reverse complement.
CGTCTTCCCGTGGATCGTCATCCCGATCGCCCGCCGCGTGCTCCGCAGCATGGTCGGCCACCTCGTGCTCGACGCGACCCCCGCGAAGCTCGGTCCCGCGATCGCGAAGCTCCGCGAGTCGGGCAACCGCCTGAACCTCAACCTCCTCGGCGAAGCCGTCCTGGGCGAGCAGGAGGCCGACCGCCGACTCGAGGGCACCTACGACTTCCTCGCCCGCGAAGACGTCGACTACGTCTCGATCAAGGTGTCGAGCGTCGTGAGCCAGCTCTCGATGTGGTCCTTCGACGAAGCCGTCGCCAAGGTCGTCGAGAAGCTCACGCCGCTCTACCGCCTCGCGGCGCGCTCGTCGGCCGGCTCGGCGACGGGCTCAGCGACCGGGGCCAAGTTCATCAACCTCGACATGGAGGAGTACCGCGACCTCGACCTCACGATCGCGGTCTTCAAGGCGCTCCTCGACCAGCCCGAGCTCCTGAAGCTCGAGGCCGGCATCGTGCTGCAGACCTACCTGCCCGACGCCCTCGGCGCCATCCAAGACCTCACGGAGTGGGCCAAGGCCCGCCGTGCCAAGGGCGGCGCGCCCATCAAGGTGCGCGTCGTCAAGGGTGCGAACCTCGCGATGGAGCACGTCGACGCCGCCGTGCACGACTGGCCGCTCGCGACCTACGGCACCAAGCAAGACGCCGACACCAACTACAAGCGCGTGCTGCACTGGTCGATGACGCCCGACCGCATCGACGCCGTGCGCCTCGGCGTCGCAGGCCACAACCTCTTCGACATCGCCCACGCGTGGACGACCGCCAAGGAGCGCGGCGTCACCGACGGCGTCGAGTTCGAGATGCTCCTCGGCATGGCGACCGGCCAAGCCGCCGCCGTGCGCGGCGACGTCGGCCGACTGCTCCTCTACACGCCCGTCGTGAACCCCTCCGAGTTCGACGTCGCGATCGCGTACCTCATCCGCCGCCTCGAAGAGAACGCCAGTCAAGACAACTTCATGTCGGCCGTGTTCGAGCTCGCGAACGACGAGCGCCTCTTCCTGCGCGAACGCGAGCGCTACCGGCGCTCGCTCGAGGCGCTCGAAGGCGAGACGGATGACACGCCCGCGCCCCGCGCGAACCGCGTGCAGAACCGCCGCACCGAGTGGGCCGAGGGTCTCCCGGCCGCGCCCGCCTCGGCGTCGTCCTTCTCCGCATCCCCCTCCGACCACGCGGCCCCCGCGCCCGGCGGCCGCCACGACGACGAGTCGCTCACGAACGTCGTCCTCGGCTTCACGCGCGGCTCGACGGGCGACGACGCCGCGCCGACCGGCCCCGGCGTCACGCCCGGCTTCCGTAACGAGCCCGACACCGACCCCGCGATCGCCGCGAACCGCGAGTGGGGCCGTCGCATCCTCGCCCGCATCCCCGGCTCGACGCTCGGCGACGACACGATCGCCGCCGCGCAGATCGACGACCCGATCGAGCTCCAGCGCGTGCTCGCGACCGTCGCCGACGCCGGCAAGGCGTGGGGCGAGCGTCCCGGCGCGGAGCGCGCCGCGATCCTGCACCGTGCGGGCCTCGCGCTCGCGGCGAACCGCGACCGCCTCATCGAGGTCATGGCCTCCGAGACGGGCAAGACCATCGCCGAGGCCGACCCCGAAGTGAGCGAGGCGATCGACTTCGCGCACTATTACGCCGAGCGCGCCCGCGAGCTCGACAGGGTGCGCGGCGCCGTCTTCGTGCCGTCGAAGCTCACGGTCGTCACCCCGCCGTGGAATTTCCCCGTCGCGATCCCCGCGGGCGGCGTGCTCGCAGCACTCGCGGCCGGTTCGGGCGTCGTCATCAAGCCTGCCGGGCTCGCCAAGCGCTCGGGCGCGGTCATGGTCGAGGCGCTGTGGGAGGCCGGTATTCCGCGCGAGCTGCTCGCGCTCGTGCAGGTGGGCGAGGACGAGCTCGGCAAGGAGCTCATCTCGAATCCGCTCGTCGACCGGGTCATCCTGACCGGCGCGTACGAGACGGCCGAGCTGTTCCGCTCCTTCCGCGAAGACCTGCCCCTCCTCGCCGAGACGAGCGGCAAGAACGCGATCATCGTCACGCCGTCGGCAGACCTCGACCTCGCGGCATCCGACGTCGTGAAGAGCGCCTTCGGCCACGCCGGCCAGAAGTGCTCGGCCGCGTCGCTCGTGATCCTCGTCGGCTCGGTCGCGAAGTCCGAGCGCTTCCGCCGCCAGCTCGTCGACGCCGCGACGTCGATGCGCGTCGGCTGGCCCGAGGTCGCGACCACCCAGGTCGGCCCGATCGTGGAGCCCGCCCGCGGGAAGCTCCTCCACGCCCTCACGACGCTCGGCGCCGACGAGTCCTGGCTCGTCGAGCCGCGGAAGCTCGACGACGAGGGAAGGCTGTGGTCGCCCGGCATCCGCACGGGCGTCAAGGGCGGCTCGTACTTCCACCTCACGGAGTTCTTCGGCCCCGTCCTCGGTGTCATGCACGCGAAGGACCTCGACGAGGCGATCGCCCTGCAGAACGCGGTCGACTACGGGCTCACGGCGGGTCTGCACTCGCTCGACCCGGCCGAGGTCGCGACGTGGCTCGACAAGGTCGAGGCCGGAAACCTCTACGTCAACCGCGGCATCACGGGCGCCATCGTCCAGCGCCAGCCGTTCGGCGGCTGGAAGAAGTCGTCGGTCGGCGCGGGCGCGAAGGCCGGCGGGCCGAACTACCTGTTCGGTCTCGGCGACTGGCAGACCGACTCGACGCCCTCGTCGTCGTCGCTCCACCTTCGCGGCCTCGAGCGTCGCGTGACCGAGGTCATCGAGGCGTCGCAGTCGTCGCTCGAGTACGAGCAGTTCGAACGGCTCCGTCGCTCGGCGCTCTCCGACGAGGTCGCGTGGCTCGAGGAGTACGGCACGGCGAAGGATGTCTCGGGCCTCGGCGTCGAGCGCAACGTCTTCCGCTACCGGCCCGTGCCCGTGACGGTGCGCATCTCGGACGATGCGGCCCTCGTCGACGGCCTCCGGGTCATCGTCGCGGCGCTGCTTGCGAAGTCGCCCGTCGAGGTGTCGACCGCGATCGACCTGCCGGCGGGAGTGCGCAGCGTCCTCGCGCTGCGCGAGATGCCTGTGCGTCGCGAGGGGGATGCCACGTGGCTCGGCGTCCTCGCGAACCGCGAGCCGTGGGCGCACCGCATCCGCCTCGTCGGCGGCGACGCGCGCGCGGTCACGAAGGCGCTCGGCGGGCGGCCGGATGTCGCGGTGTGGTCGCACCCCGTGACCGCGTCCGGTCGCGTCGAACTGCTCCCGTTCCTCCGCGAGCAGGCCGTGTCGATCACCAACCACCGCTTCGGCAACCCGACGACGATCACCGACGGGCTGCTGTAACGCGAGTGTCCGCCGAGACCGGGTATTGACGGTAGGTTCTGCGCTCCGCGGTAGCGTCTGAAGTCCCGCCGACTGCAGAAGCTACCGTTCACGGGTCAGCGCTGCGACGACTCGGGCGCGGAAGGCCCGTCGGGGACCTCCCACTCCGCGTCGCTGGGCCAGCCCTGCGGAATCGTCCCGCTCGTCTTCCGGTGCAGCACACCGTCTTCGTCGACGCGCACGTGGAGCGTGCAAGTGACGCTCTGCCAGGTCGGCCCGCCGGCGAGCCATGCGAGGGCGTTCTTCAGGGGCCGGGTGCGCGCGCCCTCGTTCAGGCGCGCTACTCGCGCCCGCGGTTGCGGCGTCGCGTGCGCTTCGGCGCGCGGCCTCCGAGGAAGGACTCGCCGGGCGAGACGAGGAAGCCCTGCCGCAGCACCTCACGGCCGACGAGCATGCGGAAGCCCATCTCGTCGCGGTTCGAGAGGGTGACCTCGGCGGTCACACGCCGGCCCGTGAGCACGAGGTCGAGGAGCACGACGATCCGCTCGTCGACATGGCCCGACGAGCTGCGGATCTCCCGCCGATCGAACACGGGGCACTCGACCACGACGGCGTCTTCATCGGAGTTCTGCCACGGCTGCACGCCGAAGCGGACCCAGTCCTTGCGGCCGCGGCGGAACTCCTCGAGGTCGAACGCGTGCAGTGACGAGGTGCGCGCACCCGTGTCGATCTTCGCCTTGATCCAGGGGACGCCGATTTCGGGAAGGCTCGCCCATTCGCGCCATCCGGTGATGGTGCTTGAATGTATGGGCTCGCTCACTCGAACCATTCTGTCAGGGGCTCAATCTTGAAACTTGCGATCCTCTCGCGCGCCCCGCAGGCGTACTCCACTCAGCGCCTCAAGGCCGCAGCGCTCCAGCGCGGCCATCAGGTCAAGGTGCTGAACACCCTGCGGTTCGCGATCGACCTCTCGACGGAGGAGCCCGATCTCCAGTACCGGGGTCGCACGCTGAGCGACTACGACGCCGTGCTGCCCCGCATCGGCAGTTCGATCACGTACTTCGGCACGGCCGTCGTGCGCCAGTTCGAGCAGATGGACGTCTACACGCCGAACACGGCGAACGGCATCTCGAACGCGCGCGACAAGCTCCGCGCGAATCAGATCCTCTCGCGGCACAACATCGCGCTGCCGCCGACGGCGTTCGTTCGCAACCGCATCGACGTGCGCCCCGCGATCGAGAGCGTCGGCGGTGCGCCCGTCGTCATCAAGCTCCTCGAGGGCACGCAGGGCATCGGCGTCATCCTCGCCCCGCAGGTGAAGGTCGCCGAGGCGATCATCGAGACGCTGCACTCGACGAAGCAGAACGTGCTCATCCAGAAGTTCATCGCCGAGAGCCGCGGCCGAGACATCCGCGCCCTCGTCGTCGGCGACCGCGTCGTCGCGGCCATGCGCCGCGTCGCGAGCGGCGACGAGTTCCGCTCGAACGTGCACCGCGGCGGCAGCGTCGAGGCAGTGACGCTCACGCCCGCCTACGAAGAGGCGGCCGTGCGGTCGGCGCAGATCATGGGCCTCAAGGTCGCGGGCGTCGACATGCTCGAGGGCGCCGACGGCCCCCTCGTCATGGAGGTGAACTCGTCGCCCGGCCTGCAGGGCATCGAGACGGCCACGAAGCTGGATGTCGCGGGCGCGATCATCGACCACATCGCCAACCAGGTCGCCTTCCCCGAGATCGACGTGCGCCAGCGCCTCACCGTCTCGACGGGGTACGGCGTCGCCGAGCTCCTCGTCCACTCGGGCGCCGACCTCGTCGGCAAGACGCTCGGCGAGTCGGGCCTGTGGGAGCGCGACATCACCGTGCTGACCCTGCACCGCGGCACGACCGTCATCCCGAACCCGCGCAAGGGCGTCGTGCTCGAGGGCGAAGATCGCCTGCTGTGCTTCGGCAAGCTGGAAGAGATGCGCTCGATGATTCCCGAGCGGCGCAAGCGCCGGGCGCGTGTGCGCAAGCTGCCGAAGGAGCCGATCCCGGTTCTTGCGGAGTAGGGCGAAGGCCTCGGTGGTCGAGCGCGCCGCCGCCGGTGTGACCGAACAGCGGCGCGCGCTTTGCGGACAGTGCTCTCGTTCGCGCACCGGTGCCGAAGTGCCGCCCGCCCGAATCTTCCGCGACGGGCGCGCCGATTCTCGGAGCTTCTTCGGTCAATGGTGCCGAAGTGCCGGAGGTTCGGGCCCGATAGACTTCCCGCCCGAGCGCAGCGGGCTCCAGGTTTCGGGCCGACGGGAGCGCTCGCCGGTCGCGTCAGTCGCGCAGCTTGAGTGCGGCGCGCACCATGGCGAGGGCTTCGGATGCCTCGACGCCCAGCCGTGACATCCGTTCAGCGAAGTCGGATGCCGCGAGCTGCGCCTGCTCGTCGACTGGATCGCCGCTCGACGGCACGAAGGTGCCGTGGCGGCCGCGGGTCTCGACGAGCTGGTCGCGTTCGAGCTCGCGGTAGGCCTTGGCGACCGTGTTGACGGCGAGCCCGAGGTCGGCCGCGAGGCCGCGCACGGTCGGCAATCGGGTGCCTGGTGCGAGTTCGCCCGAGCGCACGGCCGCGGCGATACCCACCCGCACCTGTTCGTAGGGCGGCACGGGCGACTGCGGGTCGACGGTGATCATGCGGATGCCTCCGCCGCGTCCTCGGCGGCGAGGCGGCGGGTCATCCGTTCCGCCGGTCGACGCACGATGATCGCGAGCGAGTACGCCATCACCGCACCCCCCGTGACGACGCCGGTGAGGGCGCCGGCGAGGGTGATCCAGGCCGGCATGCCGGGGCTGCCCGACAGCGCCTGCGCGGTCGCGATGAGCGGATAGATCGCGAGCAGGAAGGGTGTGCTGTACACGTTGTTGATCGCGATCGCGCGGAGCGCGTCGTCCCAGACGAGTTCCTCGCGGTTCGCGGCGTGCTGGCGTCGTCGTGCGAGGGCGCCGGCAAGCAGGTCGGCTGCGACGAGCGCGGCGACCGCCGCGAGCATCGAGATCCCGGCCGAGGTGCCTGCGGGGTCGGGGCCGCCCGCGGCCAGCAGAACGGCCGTCGCGAGCGCCGAGAACGTGACGAGGATGCGGGAGCCGATGCGGACGAAGGGGTCGGCGTAGTCGGCTCGCGTGCGTAGGCGGGCAGTCGCGACGCGCGCCCGATCGGGGTCGAGACGGAAGCCCTCGACGACCCCGGCGACGCTCTCGCCGAACTGCTGGCAGGCGACCGCCGCCCACAGCGGCACCAGCGTGAGCAGCAGCGGCGCATCGGTCGGCAGCGCGAACGCGAAGCCGACGCCGAGCGCGGCCCAGAGTGGGATCGTGAGCAGTGAGATGCGCGCCTGCCGACGGAGCCGGTCGGCGATCCGGTCGCCCGTCTCGGCGCTCTCGACGTCGAGGCCCACTTGCCGTGCCACGCGGAGGACGGTGCGCACTTGGCTGTCGCCCCGCATGCGGATGCGGGCGCCCGAGCGGATCGCGATGCCGATCGCGTACACCACGATGCCCGGCAGCGAGACGGCGAGGGGGATCATCGAGTCATCCGAGTTTGTCGCATGACAAGCATTGTGCTGCGACAAACACGAGGCGTCAAGCGTCCGCCTCGCCCTCGCCGTCGTCGCCGACAGCGCGTAGGAGGAATTCGGCGGCGAGCCGGCGGCCGTCGGCGTGGCACCCGGAATCTCCTACGCCGTGCGCGGGGGAGGGAGGACGGGAGTACGGCGGGGGAGGGAGGACGGGAGTACGCCGGGGAAGGGGAGAGGACGGGGCAGGGAGCAGCGCCTACGTCCCGATCCGCAGCGCGGCCTCGACGGCGTGGACGGCGTCGTCGGTCGGCACCTTGAGCCGGCGCGCGAGCGCCGCGTACTCGGCCGCGGCCTCCTGCAGGCGGCGGTGCGAGGCATCCCCCTGCGTCGACACGAACGTGCCCGACCGGCCGCGCGTCTCGATGACGCCGTCGCTCTCGAGCTCTCGGTACGCCTTCGCGATCGTGTTGGGGGCGAGGCCGAGCTCGACCGCGAGCGCCCGCACGGTCGGCATGCGCTCGCCCGGCACGAGGCGGTCGTCCTTCACTGCCTCGACGACCTGCGAGCGCACCTGCTCCGACGCGGGCGCTGGGCCGCCGGCCGCGATGACGATGCGCACCGGCATCAGTCGCGCTGCCGGTTCACGAGCCGCGAGAGCACGATCGCGCTCTTCGTGTGGTCGACGTTCGGCGCGACGCGCACGCGTTCGAGGGCGTCTTCGAGCGACGCGATGTCGCGGGCGCGCATCTGCACGACGGCGTCGGCGCTGCCCGTGACGGTGCCCGCGTAGACGACCTCGGGCACGTCCTGCAGGATGCGCCGGAGCTCGTCGGGAGCGACGGTGCCGCGGCAGAAGAGCTCGACGTAGGCCTCGGTGCTCATGCCGTCGACGGCGGGGTCGACCTGGATCGTGAACGACCGGATGACTCCGTCGGCGACGAGACGGTCGACGCGACGCTTCACGGCCGAGGCGGACAGCCCGACGGACGACCCGATGTCGCCGTAGCCGGCGCGGGCGTTCTGCCTGAGCAGATCGAGAATCGCCCGGTCGAGGTTGTCCATGCTTCGTGAGTGTACGCGGGCAGCCCGAGCCGTCGCAGGCTCGCAGCGAAGGTGAAGCGTCCCCCAATTCGGGGCATACCCGGGAGAAACGCTCGTAGGCTGGATCGGTGAGACTCGAGACCCCCGTCAGAATCGGCGTCCAGGTTCAGCCCCAGCACGCCGAGTACTCCGCCATCCGAGACACCGTCCTGCGCCTCGAAGACCTCGGCGCCGACATCGTCTTCAACTGGGACCACTTCTTCCCGCTCTACGGCGAGCGGGACGGCCTGCACTTCGAGGCGTGGACGATGCTCGGCGCTTGGGCCGAGCAGACCGAGCGCATCGAGTTCGGCACGCTCGTGAACTGCAACTCCTACCGCAACGCCGACCTGCAGGCCGACATGGCCCGCACGATCGACCACATCTCCGCGAAGAACGGCGGCGAGGGCCGCTTCGTCTTCGGCACGGGCGCCGGCTGGTTCGAGCGCGACTACGACGAGTACGGGTACGAGTTCGGCACGCCGGGCACGCGCATCAAGGCCCTCGCGGGCGCGCTGCCCCGCATCCGCGAGCGGTGGGCGAAGCTCAACCCGGCGCCGACCCGCGAGATCCCGATCATGATCGGCGGCAAGGGGGAGCAGAAGACGCTCCGCATCGTCGCCGAGCACGCCGACATCTGGCACTCGTTCGTGCAGCCCGACGAGATCGCCCACAAGGTCGACGTCATCCGCCGTTGGGCCGACGAGGTCGGGCGGGATGTCTCGAGCCTCACGATCTCGAACGAGCTCGGCCGCGACCGAGACGACGATCGGGCCGAGGCCCTCTACGCCGCCGGAACGCGTCTGTTCACGGTCGGCATCTCAGGCCCCGGCTACGATCTCGAGCCCGTGAAGCACTGGCTCGCATGGCGCGACGCGAAGAACGCGCTCGCGGCGAGCGCCGCCTGACGGCGACGCCCGCCGGCTTCAGCGCTGCCTGACGTCGATCGACCCGTTGTCGGCGCGCAGCACGAGCTCGTGCTCGCCCGAGGGGTCGTCTGCGACCTGCGACCGGACGCTGCCGTTGTCGGTCTGCGCGTCGACCCGGAACGAGCCTGCAGGCACGGTCAGGATGATCTGCCCGTTCGAGGTCGTCGCGTGCACGTCCTGCGCGGTCTCGAAGTCGAGCTCGATGCGGCCGTTGTCGGTCTCGACCTCGGTGCGCGAGCCGGCGAGGCCCTTGCCCTGCACGAGTCCGTTGTCGCCGTGGACGACGATGTCGCCCGAGACATCCGTCAGCTCGACGCGGCCGTTGTCGGTCTCGAGGCGCACGTCCTCGGCGGTGCGCACGGTGATGCGACCGTTGTCGGTCTCGAGGTCGACGTCGCGGACGGCTTCGAGGTCGATGCCGCCGTTGTCGGTGTTGCCGCCGACGTCGATGTCCGCGGGCGCGGTGACGGTGTACGAGACGATGCAGCGCGGGCCGCAGCCGCCGAGCACGAGCTCGGAGCCTTCGACGCGGTGGGTGTCGCCGATCGTGCGCTCCTGGCCCCAGTAGCGGACGGTGCGCTCGATCGAGATGCCCGTCGCCGAGGGGTCGCCCGTGATCGAGACGGTGCCGTCGAGCCGGTCGAGTCGGATGCGGTCGACGCCCGCGGTCGTGGCGTCGTCGACGGTCGCCGAGTCGGATGTCTCGTGCAGCGGCCCGAAGTACGCGCACCCCGAGAGGGCGAGCGCGGTGAGCCCGAGGCCGGCCGCGAAGAGCGCGGTGCGGCGTGCGGTGGTGGTGTGCGCGTTCATGATCGTTCTTCCCCTTCGTCGACACCGAAGGTACTGAGCGGTGCGCGGGTGCGTCAGTGGGGGAGTCCCCCGGGTGGGTTCGGGAGAACCCCCGGATCGCGTGGTGGGGTTCCGGCCGGTCACTCGCCGACGATCGCCGCCCAGGCCAGGGTGCCGTCGGGTCGCCACAGCACGCCGACGGTGCCGTAGGGCTCCTCGTAGGTGCCCTCGACGAGGAGTCCGCTTCCGTTGAACTGGCCGAACTCCGTGCAGGTTTTCGCGAGGAGCTGGCCGGCGGCGAGGAGGACGCAGATGTCGACGCCGTTCTCCTCGCGTGCGGCGTAGACCTTGACGCCGTCGGCGCGTTCGCCGATGAGGCGGGTGCTCGCCGTCTCGAGGTCGAAACCGGCTTCGCCGCTCGAGCCGTCGGCCATGTGCGTCGGCACGTCGTCGGGCTCCTGCGGGCGGGTGAACACGCCGACCGCGCCCGTCGAGGCCACGGGGACGGGCGGCAGCGCGCCCGTGTACGAGTTGGTGAACGGTTCGGGTTCGGGCACGTCGGCGTCGGTCGCGTCGCTCGCGCCGGGGTCGTCGCCGCCGAGACGTTCGGTTGGGGTTCCGGATGCCCCGAGCCCCCAGCCGATCGTGAGGCCGACCGCGAGCGCCGCCGCGGCGGAGATCACGGCGGTGCGGTTGCGGCGGAGGAAGCCGACGACCCCGGCCGGTGCATCGGCGGCCTCCGGCGGATCGGCGGTCGCGGCGGCATCGGCGGCGTCGGCGGCGTCGGCGGCGGGGAGCGCGGTCAGCCTCGCCTCGCCTTCGCCGGTCGGTCCTTCGCCCGTCGGTTCCTCGACCGGAACCGCGAGGAGCGCTTCGAGTTCAGCGACGGCCGCGGCGCGCGCGGCGGAATCGGCGCCCGCGCCGTAGGCGGCGCGTTGCAGCCGGGCGATGCGATCGACGTCGCGGTTCGACATCCGACTCCGATGGGTTCTGCGGGTCGAGGTCAGGATGCCTCAGCCGCGGGGCTGCGGCAAGACCCGCCGTTCGGTCGGCGGGCTTCAGCCGACCGCCCAGCTCAGGTCGCCGTCGGGCTCCCAGATGACGCCGACCTGGCCGTAGGGCTGCTCGAAGGTGCCCACGATCGAGAGTCCTCCGGCATCGACCTGACCGTCGTTCGTGCACGTCGACGCGAGCCCCGATCCGACGCCGACGAGCAGGCAGACGTCGAGGCCGTTCGCATGGCGGGCGGCGAACGCGGCGAGCCCGTCGTCGCGTTCGGCGAGGAGCCGCGTGCTCGACGGGTCGAGATCCAGTGCGCCGAGGGAGCCCGCCGCGGAGTCGGCGAGGGCAGCCGGCACGTCGAACGCGGGGTCCTGCGGCCGATCGAACACCCGGATCATGGAAGTCCCGGCGACGGGTCGCGGAGGCTCGACCCGCCCGGTCGAGCTGCCGGACGCGATCCCGGCTGCGTCGAGCGGGCGACCGCCGGTCGGGTGTTCGGATGTCCCGAGGCTCCACCCGACCGCGAGGCCGACCGCGAGCGCGGCCGCAGCCGAGAGCACGGCGGCGCGGTGGCGGACGAGGAACCCGACGAGCCCGGCCGGCCCGCCGGGGCCATCCGCCTCGCGGTCGTCGTCCGCAGCGCGTGCGGACGCGGCATCCGGTTCTTCGCGACCCTCGACCGCGGAGACGAGCGCGTCGAACGTGAACGCCTCGCCGCCGGCATCGAGGCCCCGCGAGTCGCCCGCGATGTCGGCGCCGCCCGGCCGCTCGAGCGTCCCGACCGCCGTCGGCGCCGTGCGCGGCGAGAAGATGGCGGCGAGCTCGGCTGCGGCCTCGGCGCGGGCGGCGTCGTCGGACCCGGCGCCGTAGGCGATGCGTTGCAGGTGCGAGATGCGGTCGGCGTCGCTGTGGGGCATCCGTCTCCGATGCTCGCGGAAGGGCGGTAGGCGTTCCGCCAGGATGCCGCAGTCGTATCGCCGCGGGCAAGCGACCCGCCGGAGTAGGGTGACCGGCATGGGGGATATCGCGCCTGAGCGCGTCGAACGCGACACGACCGGCGACAAGGGGTTCTTCGGTCAGCCGCGCGCGCTCGTGCACATCTTCGGCGTCGAGATGTGGGAGCGGTTCAGCTTCTACGGCATGCAGGGCATCCTGCTCATCTACCTGTACTACTCGGCGACCGAGGGCGGGCTCGGGCTCGACCAGGGCGCGGCGGCGGGCATCGTCGGCGCCTACGGCGGCGGGGTGTACCTGTCGACGATCCTCGGCGCGTGGGTCGCAGACCGGCTCCTCGGCAGCGAGCGCGTGCTGTTCTACAGTGCGGTCGTCATCATGGCGGGCCACATCGCGCTGTCGCTCCTGCCGGGGTTCCTCGGCGTCGGCGTCGGGCTCGTGCTCATCGCGTTCGGCTCGGGCGGGCTCAAGGCGAACGCGACGAGCGTCGTCGGCACGCTGTACAGCGAGCACGACCCGCGCCGCGACGCGGGCTTCTCGATCTTCTACCTCGGCATCAACCTCGGCGCGTTCTTCGGGCCGATCCTCACGGGCCTCCTGCAGGGCACGTTCACCGCCGAGCACGGGTTCCCGCCCTCGCTCGGCTTCCACCTCGGGTTCGGCCTCGCGGCCGTCGGCATGGCGTTCGGCCTCATCCAGTACTCGTTCGGCCGCAAACGCCTGCCGGCCGAGGCATCCGCCGTTCCGAACCCGTTGCCCGCGAAGTCGTTCGGCATCGTGATCGGCATCGGCGTCGCGGCAGTGCTCGTCGTCATCGTCCTCGTCTACACGGGGGCGATCAACGCGCACAACCTCGTCGCGTGGGTCATCGGGGCGACGGTCGTCGCGACGATCGCGTACTTCGTCGTGATCCTCACGAGCCGAGCCATCACGGGCACCGAGCGCAATCGCGTCTTCGGATTCATCCCGCTCTTCATCGCGAGCGTCGCGTTCTGGTCGCTCTATCAGCAGCAGTTCACGGTGCTGACGATCTACAGCGACCAGAAGCTCGATCGCAACCTCTTCGGCTGGGAGATGCCGGTCTCGTGGGTGCAGTCGATCAACCCGATCTTCATCATCATCCTGTCGGGCGTGTTCGCCGCGATCTGGACGAAGCTCGGCGACCGTGCGCCGTCGACGCCGATCAAGTTCGCGCTCGGCACGATCATCATGGGCATCGCGTTCCTGCTGTTCCTGCCGTTCGCGGGCGGCGGGCCGAACTCGACGCCGCTCCTCGCGATCATCGGCATCCTGCTCGTGTTCACGATCGCCGAGCTGCTGCTCTCGCCCGTGGGGCTGTCGGTCACGACGAAGCTCGCGCCCGCGAAGTTCCACACCCAGATGGTCGCGCTGTTCTTCCTGTCGGTCGCGCTCGGCACGGCGATCGCCGGATGGCTCGCCGAGTTCTACTCGCTCGAGAACGAAGGCGTCTACTTCGGAGTGCTCGGCGCCATCGCGATCGTCTTCGGCATCGCGCTCGCCCTCGGCAGCCGCGGTGTCTTGAAGCTCATGTCGGGCGTGAGGTAGGCAGCCCGCTCCGGAGGATCGGTCGGGTCGCGGCGACGATCGGTCGGGCGGGGCATGGGGCGGATGCCTCAGGCTGAAGGCCGACCGAAGGAGAACCATGTCCGTCGACACCGCAGCCACCCCCGCGATCGCGCCGGGCGAGACGAGGACGCGAGCCGCCTGGCCCGCCGTCGTCTCGCTCGCGCTCGGCATCTTCACGCTCGTCTCGGCGGAGTTCCTGCCCGCGAGCCTGCTCTCGCCCGTCGCCGCCGAGCTCGGCCTCACCGAAGGGGCGGCCGGGCAACTGGTGACGGCCACGAGCCTCGCGGGCATCGTGAGCGGGCCGCTCGTCGTGGCATCCCTGCCGCGAGTCGATCGCCGCTGGGTGATGGCGGGCCTCACGGCGCTCGCGATCGTCTCGAACGTGCTCGTCGCCACGGCGGGGAACTTCGGCGTCATGCTCGCCGCGCGGCTCCTGCTCGGCGTCGCGCTCTCAGGCTTCTGGGCCATGTCGCTCGCCGTCACCGCCCAGCTCGTTCCCGCGCACCGGCTCGGGCGTGCCATGACGCTCGTCAACATGGGCGTCTCGCTCGCGACGATCGCCGCGGTGCCCGCGGGCGCGTACCTCGGGGAGATCCTCGGGTGGCGGGCGGTGTTCCTCTTCGTCGCCGCGGCCGGAGTCGTGACCCTCGTGGTGCAGCTCGCGACGCTGCCGTCGGTCGCGCCGAGCGGGGCGCCCGGATTCCGTGCCCTCGGGTCGACCCTCCGACGCAGGGTCGTCGCCCTCGGCATCCTCTCGATCGTGCTCATCGCGGGCGGCCACTTCATGGGCTTCACCTACCTGCGACCGGCGTTCGACACGATCGCCGGGCTCACGCCCGAGGGGCTCGCCGTGCTGCTCGCGCTCTTCGGCATCGCGAGCTTCCTCGGCAATCTCGGCGCGGGCTTCCTCGCCGACCGGCACCTCTCGGCGCTCGTGATCGCCTCTCCCGTCGCGATCGGCGTCGGGACCATCGCGTTCGCCGTCCTGCCGTCGAGCGCGGCGCTCGCCGGAGTGCTCGTGTTCGTGTGGGGGCTCGGCTTCGGGGCTGTGCCGACGATGGTGCAGACCTGGATGTCCCGGGTCGCGCCCGACCGCCTCGAGAGCGCCGGCGGCCTCGTCGTCGCGGCGTTCCAGATCGCGATCACCCTCGGGGCTGCGGTCGGCGGGCTCCTCGTCGACGCCGTCGGCGTGCAGGTCGCGCTCACGGTGGGCGGCGCATCCGCTCTCATCGGCGGGGCCGTGCTCAGCACGGCGCGCGCCGGGAAGCCGCGAGCCTAGGCGGTCGCGTGCACGACCGGTCGGCCCGCTGCGCCGTGCGCGTGGCGGGCCGACCGCTGCCAGCTGCTCGGTGAGACGCCCGCGTGCCGGCGGAACGCCCGGCTGAAGCCCGCGTCGCTGTCGTAGCCGAGTTCGAACGCGATCTGCGCGACCGCCCACCCGTCGCGGAGCATCCCCTCGGCGCGCTCCATGCGCACGCGCGTGAGGTACCGCGCGGGCGTCTCGTCGAGCGCCGTCCGGAACTGCTCGGCGAACTGCGAGCGCGACGCCCGGGCGAGCCGCGCGAGCGACTCGACCGTCCAGTGCTCGCCGGGCGCCTCGTGGATCGCGTCGATCGCTCGTGCGAGGTGCGGGTCGAGGGCGGCGGCGAACCAGCGGCGCGGCTCGTCGCAGCCGCGCTCGAACCAGATGCGCAGGGCGGCGGATGCCACGACGTCGGCGCTGCGGTCGAGGACCGTGTGCGAGCCCGGGCGTCGGTCGACGAACTCGCTCCGCATCGACTCGAGGAGCGACACGATGACGGGCTCGCGGGCGTCGAGACGGCACACGAACAGGACGGGCGGCAGCACGCGTTCGGTGCCGTCGGGGCTGTCGACCGCGAACGTCCCGGTGAGGAGCGAGCCGTCCTCGACGCCTGCGACCTCGACTCCGTCGGGGCGGGTGAGCATCGCGAAGTCGCCCGCGCGCATCGAGATCGTCTCGTCGCCGATACCGAGGTCGACCGAGCCGGAGAGCACGTAGTGGAACCGGATGCCTCCGCCGCCGTCGCGGGAGGAACCGCCCACGACGACCTCGCGCACGGCGACCTCGGAGAGATGCCAGCGGAGCCGTTGGAGCACGTCGTCGATGTCGCCGCCGGCCTGCGCGAGCGCCGGCGCAGTCGGCGCGGCCAACTGGATGGTCGGCGCCTGCGCGAGATCGGTCATGGGTGGTGCAATCGCGCGGGCGGCGCATCCATTCCCGCACGGAGCGGGGAACCGAGCTCAGCCGACGAGCAGCATGGGCTCCGCGACGAGCCTCCCGCGGGCCTGCCGGCGCGCCCCGACGAGGGCCGCGTCGGAGCCGAGCGTCGCAGCGGCGAGCAGCGGCACGCTCGCGAGCACGCCGCCGCCGATCGTCGGACGGTTCTCGCGGAACGACTTCTCGATGTCGCCCACGAGGCGCCCCCAGTACCCGCCGACGACGACGACGGCCGGGTCGAGTGCGGGCGCGACGGCCTGCAGGGTGCGCCCGATCCAGAGGGCGGCGTCGAGCCACGACCAGGTCGCGCGGTCTTCGGATGCCTCGAGGCGCACGAGGAGCTCCTCGAGTGCCGCCGTGCGGCCGCGGTCGGCTTCGAGCCGGGCGAGCCCCGCGCGCTCGATGACCTGCGACGGGTCGGCGACGGTCGCGAGGCATCCGCGCTGCCCGCACTCGCAGCGGCGACCGCTGGGCACGATGGGCAGGTGCGCGAGCGAAGCGGCGAGCCCGTGCCCGCCGCGGAGCGGCCGCCCGTCGACGATGATCGCCGACCCGATCGCGGTGTCGCCGTCGAGGTAGAGGAGGTCGCGGACGCCGAGCGCGTCGCCCTCGGCCGTGGCCGCCGCGATCGCCGCGGGGACGACGGTGACCGTGTCGCCGAGCGCGGGCACGCGGGCGCGGAGCTCCGCGGCGACGTCGATCGGCTCGGGCCCGAACCGGCCGCTGCCGACGACGACCTCGGGAGTCCCCGCGACCGAGCCGTCGACGAGCAGGGTCACGTCGGCGACCGGGAACCCGCCGCGGTCGGCGTACGAGAGCGCCCGGCGCAGCACCACCGAGAGGAGCTCGAGGAGCCCGCCGCGGTCGGCGACCGAGTGCGGTTCCCCGAAGCGCGCGAGTTCGGCTCCGTCGAGCGAGGCGACGGTCGCGATCGCGTCGTCGGCCGTGATCGCGGTCGTGACGAGCACGTGGTTGGCGGCCGCCAGGGCGAGCGGCGTCGCGCGGCCGTCGGACGAGGCATCCGCCTCTTCGGCGAGCACGCCGACCTCGAGGAGCCGAGCCGTCACCGCGGCGATCGCGCTGCGCCCGAGACCCGTCGCGGCCGACAGCTCGCTGCGCGTCGTGGGGCCGTGGTCGACGAGGTAGTCGAGCAGGAGCACGGAGTGCTGCAGTCTCGCGCCGTCGAACGGCGGGTGCTCGAAATCGTGGGACTCGTGGGACGAGGAATCGAGCGGCGTCATGCGGACAGCATGCGCTCAGGAGGCGCCCAGGGTCACGTACCCCGTTCGGGGGGTGCGGTTCGGCGGAGGCGTCGGAGGAACGCGTCGATGTGCTCGCCCATGTCGATCGACGGGTCCATGAGCCACTGCGTCTGCAGGCCGTCGGCCAGGGCGAGGAGCAGCGTCGCGGCGATCTCGGGGTCGACGTCGGGGGAGACCTCGCCGACGGTCTGAGCGCGCCGGATGCCCCGCGCGGCCGCCTCGCGGAACACGCTGTAGCGCTCGCGGAAGTAGGCGTGGGCGGGATGGTTCGGGTCGGTCGCCTCGGCCGAGAGGTTGACGTAGAGCTGCACGAGCCCCGGCACATCGGCGTTGTGCCGGATGAGGCGGCGGTAGCCCTCGATGGTGGGAGTGGGGGCTGCGGCTTCGGCCTCGCCGTCGGAGGCCGGCCCCGGGGCATCCGTCGCCTCCGTCGCGTCGTCGGACTCGACGAAGATGCCGCGGTCGACGTCGTCGCGCGCGCGGAGGATCTCGGCGAACAGCTCTTCCTTCGAGCTGAAGTAGTGCAGGAGGCCGGCTTGGCTGAGGCCGACGGCAGCGGCGAGCTCGCGGATCGATGCGCGACCGTAGCCGTTGCGGGCGATCACATCGAGCGCCGTCGCGAGGATCTCCTCCCGTTTCGCGACGCCTTTCGCGTAGGAACCCCTGGCTGCCATGGTTTCGAGTCTATGCGCGGCGCATCGGACCCGCCCCGGTGGTCAGGCGTCCGCGCGAACGCCCGCGAGCGATTCGAGCAGCGCGAGACCTTCGGCCCAGTCGCCGAGTCCGCTCGCGCCGTTGAGATGACCTCGGGCGCCGACGAAGACGATCTCGGCGCCGACCGCGGCGGCGAACGCGCGGCTCGCCGCGGGCGAGCTGAACGGGTCGTCCTCGCTCGCGACGACGAGGGCCGGCGTCCCGAGCAACGACGGGCGGATGTCTCGGAAGGTCGCCGCAGCCGCGGGGAAGGTCGGCCCGTCGACGTCGGGCGGGGCGACGAGGAGCGCGGCGCGCACCGCGGGGGCGTCGGGTGCGGATGCCTCGGCGATCGTGCCGAGGGCGTCGACCGACGCGAGGCATCCGAGGCTGTGCGCGATCACGACCGCGTCGGCGCCTGCGGCGTGGAGCGCCGTCGTGAGGGCGGCACGCCAGTCGTCGCGATCGGGTGCGCTCCACGACGTCGGCGCGAAGCGCACGAGCGCCGGGTCGGCCGCTTCCCACCGGGTCTGCCAGTGGGTCTCGCCCGAGCCGTCGATGCCGGGAACGACGATGCCGCGCATGGGATGCCCCTTTCGCCTCATGGCCTCCGATCCTCCAGCATCGGCGGCCGCGTGGCATCCGGGCGCGTCTCATTCCGCCATCGTGCGTCGAATTCCCGCCGCGAACGGCTGGTCGGCCGCTGTGGGCAACGCTGGTGTGCGACCGCACCGACCCACTAGGCTCGCGGGGCCGGGCGCCGCCCAGTGAACACCCACCGACCCCCTGCATCGAGGAGTCCCTTCGTGTCCGACCAATTCGACCCGTCCGCCCAGCCGCCCGCGCCTGCGCCGACCGCCGCACCGCCCGCCGCGCCCGCCGCCTTCCCCGGCAAGGGCCTCGGCATCGCGGGCATCGTCCTCGCGATCCTCGTGCCGCTCGTCGGCCTGATCCTCAGCATCGTCGCGAACTCGCAGTCGAAGAAGGCGGGCTTCGCGAACGGCCCGGCGAAGGCCGGCATCATCGTCGGTGCGATCCTCACCGCCCTCGGCGTCATCGGGGGCATCGTCTTCGCGATCGCCGGTGCCGCACTCTTCGGAAACATCGCCGAGATGTGCAGCCAGCTCGGCCCCGGCGTGTGGGAAGTCGACGGCGTCACCTACACCTGCAGCTGACCTGCAGCCCTGAACGAGCGGATGCCCCGGAGGTCGAACCTCCGGGGCATCCGCGTTCTCCGGCCGCGGCCGGCGTTCAGGACTTCGCGAGCGGGGGTTTGGCCTTGGCGCGCGTGGCGGTCGCCGCCGGCGAACCCGCCGGCCGGTTCGCCCGAACTGTGCGAGGCTTCGCCGCAGACGCCTGCTCCGCGGCATCCGCCACCGGCCTTGCGACGGGCTGCAGGCGCGCGAGCTGTGTGACGTGCCGGGGCCCGAGCTCGTCGAGGGTCGCGACCTCGAGGAGCTTCATGGTGCGCTCGATCTCGCCCTTCAGGATCGAGATCGTCTTGTCGACGCCGCGGCGCCCGCCCGCCATGAGGCCGTAGAGGTACGCGCGGCCGATGAGGGTGAAGTTCGCGCCGAGGGCGACGGATGCCACGATGTCGGCGCCGTTCATGATGCCCGTGTCGACGTGCACCTCCATGTCGTTCCCGATCTCGCGCGCGACGTCGGGGAGGAGGTGGAAGGGGATGGGGGCGCGGTCGAGCTGGCGGCCGCCGTGGTTCGAGAGCACGACGCCGTCGACGCCGCGATCGGCGAGAGCGCGGGCGTCGGCGACGGTCTGCACGCCCTTCACGACGATCTTGCCGGGCCACATCTCGCGAATGATCGCGAGGTCGTCGAACGAGATCGTCGGGTCCATCGCCGAGTCGAGGAGCTCGCCGACCGTGCCGCCCGTCGACGAGAGCGACGCGAACTCGAGCTTCGGGGTCGTGAGGAAGTTGATCCACCATGCCGGCCGCGGGATCGCGTTGACGACCGTCGCAGGGGTGAGCTGCGGCGGGATCGAGAAGCCGTTGCGCTTGTCGCGAAGGCGCGCGCCCGCGACGGGCGTGTCGACCGTGAAGAAGAGCGTGTCGAAGCCCGCGGCCGCGGCACGGCGCACGAGGCCGTAGGAGATCTCGCGGTCCTTCATGACGTACAGCTGGAACCAGTTGCGGCCCGTCGGGTTCGTCGCCTTGACGTCTTCGATCGAGGTCGTGCCGAGCGTCGAGAGCGTGAACGGGATGCCCGCGGCCCCCGCGGCGCCCGCGCCCGCGACCTCGCCCTCGGTCTGCATCATGCGCGTGAAGCCCGTGGGTGCGATGCCGAACGGCAGGGCGCTCGTGCCGCCGAGCACCTCCCGCGTCGTGTCGACGACGGGCACGTTCCGCAGGATCGACGGATGGAACTCCACGTCTTGGAAGGCCTGGCGGGCGCGCGCGAGCGACAGCTCGCCTTCGGCGGCGCCCTCGGTGTAGTCGAACGGCGCCTTCGGCGTGCGTCGCTTCGCGATCGCCCGGAGGTCGGCGATCGTGAGCGCCTTCTCGAGGCGACGATCGGTCGGGTTGAGCGTCGGCGCCTTGAAGCGCATGAGCTCGGCGAGCTCGACGGGGTTCGGGAACTGGCGCTTCACCATTCGGAGGAGCTCGCTTTCGTGGCGGGGGCGGGGGTGGATTCAGGGGATTCGGTCGAGTCGGGGGAGATCTCGTCGTAGTAGCCCGAGATGTGGTCGCGGATGCGGTCGCGTGCTTCGGAGGCATCCTTTCGCCGGATCGCCTCGATGATGCGGCGGTGCTCGCCGCGGAGCCGGGCGCGCGTGACGTTCCAGTCGGCGATCTGCTCGGAACCTTCGAGGGCGTAGTCCTCGATGCCGCCGCGGAGGCCCGCCATGGTCGCGGTGATGACCTCGTTGCCCGTCGCGCGCGCGAGCGCGATGTGGAACTGCGCGTCGAGCGCGAGGAACGTCGACGGCGAGAGCCCGGGCGCGTCCATCGCGTCGAGCAGGAGGTCGGCGTCGGTGAGGTCGGGTTCGTCTGTCGCGCTCGCGAGGTCGAAGGCGACGGATGCTTCGAGGATGAGACGCGTGCGGACGATGTCGGCGACGGGGAACCCGTGCGCGGCGACCTGCAACCGCATGAGCGAGGTCATGGCGCCGTGCGGGGTCGCGATGATGATGGCGCCCGCACTCGGACCCGACCCGGTCGCCGTGTGCACGAGACCCATGGCTTCGAGCACGCGGAGCGCTTCGCGGACGCTCGACCGCCCGACGCCGAGGTCGGCCGACATGGCGCGCTCGCCGGGGAGGTGGTCGCCCGGCACGAGGTCGCCCGCGAGGAGGCGGTTCTCGATGTGCTCGAGCACCGTCTGCCAGGCGCGCGGGCTCGCGCTGCCGTTCGCACTCGTGCTCGAGCTCGGCGTGGTGCTCGTCGGCTCGGCCATGAGCCCCCTTCGTCGGCGTGGTCTGACCACGCTAGCACTCGTGGTCGGACCACGCTAGTCCGGTTCGGAGCATCCTGTGCAACACTCACTTGTCTCGACTTGGTAAAGATCCCTTACGAACTCTTCCGTCGGGCATTCCACCGCCCCAGAATCGGCTGTGGCCCCGACCGCGGCGGCCGCACCGGAACCGGGGGGTGACATGTCGACGACTTTCGGTCGGGCACGTGCTGCCGGCGCTTCTTCCGCCGCGGTCGGCGCCGTCTCCGCCGACTGAGCCGTCAGCCCTTCTTCGGGTGCAGCCGCACGCGGTTGCCCGCCTCGTCGAGTTCGATCGCGCCCGCGCGCGACTTCACGAACTCGGTGAACGACCCGAAGCCGAGCTTCCGCTCCTGGAACGACGGATCCATCCGGAGCATCTGGTTCTTCACCGCACCCGTCGGCTGCCAATCCTGATCGTTCTTCGCGCGCAGGAGCTCGAGCGCCTTGAGCAGCAAGCGGCCGGGATTGCGCGACACCGCAGGAGCCGGGTCGGGGGTCTGGCCCGGCGCCTGGAACGACAGGGCGATGCCGGGCGCGGCGTTCGAAGAGGGCGTTCCGGATGTCTCGGCCGCCGCCTTCTCGGCCGGCTCCGCCTTCGCCCGTGGGGCATCCGCCTTCGGCTTCTGCTGCCGCCCGCGTGCAGGCTGCTTCGCGGCCGCAGGCGCGGGCGCCGAGGCATCCGCAACCTGCTCGCCGGCGACCTCGTCGACCGTCGCGACCGTCGCGAGCAGCGCGTCGTAGTCGGCGAACTCGTCGCACGCGGCCGAGAGCGCGCGGCTCGTGCCGCCCGCGACGCCGATGCCGACGACGTACGCGCCGAGGCGTTTCGCCTTCTGCGCGAGCGGAACGTAGTCGCTGTCGCCCGCGACGATGACGATGTGGGTGAGGCCGTCGAGGCGGAAGAGGTCTTCGACCGCGTCGACCGCGAGGCGGATGTCGGCGCCGTTCTTCAGGCCCTTCACGAGCGGGAAGAGCTGGACGAGATCGACGGCGCGGTCGATGAGCTGCCCGCGGTAGCTCGCGTTGACGGGCGTCGACCAGTCGGCGTAGGCGCGCGCGAGCGCGATCGTACCGAACGTCGCGGCGAAGTCGAGCACGGCGTCGACGTCGACCGTCGCCTGCCCGAGCTTCGCCGCCGTCTGCGTGCCCGCGGCGGGAGCCTTCGAACGCGACGTGTCCTTGCGATAGGCGCCGTCGCCGTGGAGCTGGTCGTAACGCGAGATGACGATGTTGTCGAAGTCGAAGTACAGCGCGACCCGGGGTTCCGCCGAAGCAGCCATGGGGCGAGCCTACGCCCGGGTTGTGGACAACCCCTCGCATCTCGCGTCCGCCTGCGGAAAGCTTGAGGGATGGTCGACTACGCGAATCCCCTCCGTCCTGCCGAACGCATCGCGAACAGCGACCGCGACGGCGCCGTCGACGCGCTCGCGCGCTCACGCGACGAGGGCCGGCTCACACCCGCCGAGTTCGACCAGCGCGCCGCCTCGGCCCGCGCCGCGGTCACGTGGGGCGACCTCGCGCCGCTCTTCGGCGACCTGCCGCGCGGCGGCAACGGTGCGGCCGGCGGCGCCTACGCCGGCGCGCCCGGCCCGGCCTACGAGGTCGGCAGCCCGCAGGGCGGCGGCTCGTGGGGCAGCAGCCGTGCGCTCGGCGGGGCGTGGGGCGCGACCATCATGGCGTTCGTGCCGTTCCTCGCGCTCGGCCTGTTCTTCATCGCGGGCTTCGCGTGGGGCGGCTGGGCGTGGTCGTGGCTCTTCTTCCTGCTCATCCCCATCGCGGGCGTCGTCATCTACGGCCCGGCCTCCGACCGGCGCGGGCGGTACTGAGGCTCCTGAGACCGGCGGAACACGGATGCCTCGAGCCCACGCGGGCCCGAGGCATCCGTCGTTCTGCGCTTCCCTCGCTCAGGCCGACTGCTCAGGCTGCCGCCGTCGCGGGCTTCGCGCCCGCCGCGTCGAGCACCTCGAGGAAGGCCTTCATCCACGTGCCGTTGTCGGGCCACGCGCGAGCGGTGACGAGCTGCCCGTCGACGACCCCGCCGCCGTGCTCGAAGACCCCGCCCGCCGTCTCGACGTCGATCGCGAGCTCGGGGTAGGCGCTCGACGTGCGGCCGTCGAGCACGCCCGCCGCGGCGAGCAGGAGCGGCCCGTGGCACGTCGCGGCGACCGGCAGGTCGTGCTCGAAGAAGTGCCGGACGATGCGCTTGGCGTCGGCGTTGTTGCGCAGGTACTCGGGCGCGCGACCGCCCGGGATGACGATCGCGACGTAGTCGGCGGGATCGACGTCGGCGAGGGCGACGTCGGCGTCCCACGTGTGGCCCGGCTTCTCGGTGTACGTGTCGAAGCCGTCGACGAAGTCGTGCACGACGAACTGCAGCTTGCGCTTCACGGGCGCGCCGAGGTGCACCTCGTAGCCCGCCTCCTGCAGACGGTGGTACGGGTAGAACACCTCGAGCGTCTCGGCGGCATCGCCCGTGAGGATGAGGATCTTTGACATGGGGTGGGCACCTCTCTGTGCGTGTCTGCTGGTCGTCCGGGGCGGCGGGCGCCTCGCTCGAGACATCCGCCGAATGCATCGTCGCCCGGCGCCGACCGCGCGTCACCGGCCGTTCGCACTATCTGCGAAACACCGTGGAGATCGCGCCCGAGCGGTCGTAGCATCGTGCCCATGAGCGCAGCGGGGCGCCGGACGGGCGCGGGCATCCAGTCGGCCGAGCGCGCGCTGCGCATCCTCGAACTCGTGGGCGCGGCCCCGAGGGGCTCACTGCAGCGGATGTCTCCGACGCGCTCGGGCTCGGACAGTCGACCACCTACCGGCTGCTCCAGACGCTGCACGGGCAGGACTACCTCGCGCGGCACGGCGAGCACCGGTACATCCTCGGCCGCTCGGTCGACGAGCTGGGGCGTGCGCTGCAGGTGCAACTCGTCGCGACCGAACCCGTGCGGCGCGAGCTCGCGTCGCTCCGCGACGCCGCCGGCGCACCCGCGTACCTCACCGTCTTCCGTGGCGACGACATCGCGGTCGCGCACATCGCCGATTCGCGCGAGCACCCGCGGATCGGACAGTTGCACGTCGGCTTCTCCGAGGCGTCGCACACGACCGCGTTCGGCAAGCTCATGCTCGCGTCGCGCGACGATCAGGCGGTCGCGCGGTTCCTCGAGCGGCGCGGCGCACGCCGGCTCACCGCCGCGAGCATCACGGATGCCTCGGCGCTCGTCGCGCAGCTCGACGAGGTGCGTGCGCAGCAGCTCGCCGTCGAGATCGAGGAGTACCTGCCGAAGCTCGCGTGCATCGCGGCGCCTGTGCGGTCGGCCGCAGGCCGCACGGTCGGCGCCGTGTCGGTGTCGGTGCAGGCGAAGGACTTCTCGGCTCGGGCGCGCGAACTCGAGCAGGCCGTGCGGCGCGGCGCGTGGCGAGTGTCGGCGCAGCTCGCGTGAGCGCTACGAGCGCAGCACGACGTTGAGCGGCTCGTCACCCCGGAGCATCCGTTCGATCTGACGGCGCACGAGCCGCGCCATGCGCGGCATCATCGCGCTCGTCGCGCCGCCGACGTGGGGCGAGATGAGCACGTTCGGCAGGGCGAAGAGCGGATGCCCCGCCGGCAGCGGTTCGGGATCGACGACGTCGAGGGCGAAGCGCAGGCGCCCGCTCGCGGCCTCGGCGAGGATCGCGTCGGTGTCGGCGACCTTGCCGCGCGCGACGTTCACGACGAGTGCGTTGTCGGGGAGCGCGGCGAGGAACTCCGCGTCGACGAGGCCCGTCGTCGACTCGGTGAGCGGCACCACGACGACGACGATCTCGGCGGTCGGAAGCAGGCCGGGCAGTTCGTCGATGCCGTGGATGCGGCCGCGCTCGTCGTCGCGGGCGCGGCTCGCGACTCGCGTGAGCACGACCTCGAACGGAAGCAGGCGGTCCTCGATCGCCTTGCCGACGCCGCCGTAGCCGAGGAGGAGCACCCGCCGGTCGGCGATCGACGCGTGCCGGGCCGGCGCCCACTCTCCGCGCTCGGCGGCGCGCACGAAGTCGGGGATGCCGCGCTGCGCGGCGATCGCGAGCCCGACGGCGAGCTCGGCCGTCGAGGTCTCGTGCACGCTCGCCGCGTTCGCGTAGACGTGCCCCGCGGGGAGTACGTCGGCGACGCCGTCGAAGCCGATCGACTGCGACTGGACGAGCCGCGTCTCGACGCCGGCGAGCGCGCCGAGCTTCGACGAGGCATCCATGTACGGCGGCACGACGATGTCGAGGCGCTCGGCCGGCGGCGGCCCGTCGAGTCCCCACACCACGAGCTCGACCCCGTCGGGCAGCGGCCCTTCCGCGAGGATCGCGTCGCGAAGCGTTGCACCCGGCACCGATACGAGGAGCGTCGTCATCCCTCCATCCTGCCCACCCGCTTGCCGAACGGTCGCAGATTGCCGGTGTTTGCCATCCAGAACCCGCAATCTGCGACCGTTCGGCGAGCGCCGCGCGTGCGCGGGGCGGTGCGCGATGACCGGGCGGTGCGCGATGATCGAGACATGGCCCGCCGCGAGCGCACGCAGAAGTCGGCCGACGAACTCGCCGACTCCCTCAAAGAGCGCGTCTACGCGACCTTCACCGGCCTCGCGATCGTGCTCGTGCAGCAGTCGAACGTCGAGCACCTCACAGCGGGGCGGGCGCTCGCGACCCTCTTCGTGGGCATCGTCGCGATCACGGCGGCGGGCTTCGTCGCCGACATCGTGACCTACCTGGCCGTGCACTCCGCGTTCCCGACGCGCGAGATCGTCGCCGAGATGGGCCGCGTCGCGGGCACGGCGATCGCGTCGGCGGGTGTACCGCTGATCCTCCTCGCGCTGGCCGCGTTCGGGGTGTTCGAGCTCGAAGGCGCGCTGCGCGCGGCATCCATCGTCTATCTCGTGACGCTCGGCGTCATCGGATACCTCGCGGTGCGACGCACGCGGCTGGCCTGGTGGAAGCAGCTCGCCGGACTCGGCGGCCTCGTCGCGCTGGGCCTTGCCGTCGTCGTGCTCCAGCAGCTCGCGCACGGGCACTGAGCGCGGCTGGCGCATCCGCTCGATCCGGACTCTAGGTCCCTCTCCCGGTCACCGCGCGTTCACCGATGCGAAACATCCGCGTAACACGGGTTAGGGTCGAAGTTGCCGAACGCAACGGCGCGTCGACGGTTCCAGGTCGTATCCGACCGCTTCCCGATCTCCCTACGAAAGCCACGCGTGCCATGAACCACTCCGCGATCGAACAGCTCTACACCCAGGTCCTCGCCCGCAACGCTGGCGAGCCCGAGTTCCACCAGGCCGTTCACGAGGTCTTCGACTCGCTCGGCCGCGTGTTCACGAAGCACCCCGAGTACGGCGAGGCGTCCATCCTCGAGCGCATCTGCGAGCCCGAGCGGCAGCTCATCTTCCGTGTGCCGTGGACCGACGACAACGGCCGCGTGCAGATCGACCGCGGCTTCCGCGTGCAGTTCAACTCGGCCCTCGGCCCGTACAAGGGCGGCCTGCGGTTCCACCCGACCGTCACGCTCGGCACGGTCAAGTTCCTCGGCTTCGAGCAGATCTTCAAGAACGCCCTCACGGGCCTGCCCATCGGCGGCGGCAAGGGCGGCAGCGACTTCGACCCCAAGGGCAAGAGCGACGCCGAGATCATGCGCTTCTGCCAGTCCTTCATGACCGAGGCCCACCGTCACATCGGCGAGCACACCGATGTTCCCGCTGGTGACATCGGCGTCGGCCGCCGCGAGATCGGCTACCTCTTCGGCCAGTACAAGCGCCTCACCAACCGCTACGAGTCGGGCGTGCTGACGGGCAAGGGCATCACGTGGGGAGGCTCGCTCGTCCGCACCGAGGCCACCGGGTACGGCGCCGTCTTCTTCGCGTCGCACCTCCTCGAGACCCGCGGCCGTTCGTTCGACGGCGCGCGCGTCGCGGTGTCGGGCTCGGGCAACGTCGCGATCTACGCGATCGAGAAGGCGCAGCAGCTCGGCGCGACCGTCGTGTCGGCGTCCGACTCCACCGGTGCGATCTTCGACCCCGAGGGCATCGACCTCGACCTCCTCAAGGACCTCAAGGAGGTGCGCCGCGAGCGCATCGAGGCGTACGTCGCCGAGCGCGGCGGCAACGCCGAGTTCCGTGCCGGCGCGAGCGCGTTCGCCCTCGCCGCGGAGCGAGGCGGCGTCGACGTCGCGCTGCCCTGTGCGACGCAGAACGAGCTCGGCGAGGCCGACGCCCTCGCGCTCGTGAAGGCCGGTATCGTCGCCGTCGCCGAGGGCGCCAACATGCCCACCACCCCCGAGGGCATCCGCGTCTTCAAGGACGCGAACGTGCTCTTCGGCCCGGGCAAGGCCGCGAACGCCGGCGGCGTCGCGACGAGCGCCCTCGAGATGCAGCAGAACGCCTCGCGCGACTCGTGGAGCTTCGAGTACACGGAAGAGCGCCTCGCGGCGATCATGCGCGACATCCACGACGTCTCGGCTGCGACCGCCGAGGAGTACGGCGCCCCCGGCGACTACGTCGTCGGCGCCAACATCGCCGGCTTCACGCGCGTCGCCGACGCGATGCTCGCGCTCGGCGTCATCTGAGGCGCGGCGGCGGCGCCTCGCGCCGCGCTGACCGCTCGGCAAGCGGATCGCCCGCGTCAGGCGCCCCGCGGTTGCCCGATGGGCCCAGTTGCGGTCGGAAGCTTCGGCAGCGGGATCGGCGAGGTGAGGGCGATCTCGTCGGAGAAGTCCTCGGGCGCGGCGGGCGCACGCCTGCTCGCGGGAGTGACGCCGACCCCCGAGGCATCCGCCGTCTCGACCCACGCGACCTCGAACCGCCACCGCGACTCGGGTGCGCGCACGAGGCGGAGGCCTCGCTTCGAGACGAGCCATCCGAGTCCGATCGCGCATGACAGGAACCCGGCGACCGAGGCGACGCCGAGCCCGGCGCGGGCGTTCATCGCATCGGCGACCCATCCGACGACCGGCGCGCCGACGAGGGTCGAGCCCATGAGCACGGCCGTGTAGATCGCCATCACGCGCCCGCGGACGTCGTCGGGCGTCGTGGTCTGCACGAACCCGTTGGCGGTCGTGAGGAGGGTCACCGAGCTGAACCCGATGAGGATCGTCGACGCCGCGAACGTGCCGTACGTGGGCATGACCGAGGCGATGAGGGCGGCCGCGCCGAAGAGGGCCGCGCCGCCGAGCACGATCCGCAGACGTGCGCGTTCGCGGCGCGCGGCGAGCAGGGCGCCCGTGAGCGAGCCGATCGCGAGGATCGAGGAGACGACGCCGTACTCGCCGGCGCCTTCGCCGAACATGACCGCCATGGTCGAGTTGAAGATCGGGAAGTTCATGCCGAACGCGCCCATGAGGAACACGATCAGGAACACGACCGTGAGATCGCCGCGCGACCGCACGTAGCGGAAGCCCTGCGCGAGCGCGTTTCCGGGGCGGCGCGTGCGCGGGCGCGCCGCGAGCTCGTCTTTGCGAAGCAGGAGGATGGCGGCGAGCATCGCGAGGAACGTCGCCGCGTTGATGAGGAACACCCAGCCCGAACCGACGAGCACGATGAGCAGGCCGGCCGTCGCGGGGCCGATCATGCGTGCGGCGTTGAACGAGGCCGCGTTGAGGGCGATCGCGTTGGCGGCGTCGGCTCCTTGCACGACGTCGCTCACGAACGTCTGGCGTGCCGGTGCGTCGAACGCGTTGGCGATGCCGAGCGCGAGGGCGAAGCCGTAGACGTGCCAGAGCTCGGCGTGCCCGCCGAGGAGCAGGAGGCCGAGCCCGACGGCGAGCAGCATGAGCACGGTCTGGGTGACGAGGAGCACTTTGCGCCGGTCGAACCGGTCGATGACCGCCCCGGTCAGGGGGACGAGGGCGAGCTGAGGGCCGAACTGGAGGGCCATGGTGACGCCGACCGCGGTGGCGTTGTTGTGGGTGAGTTCGGTGAGCACGACCCAGTCTTGGGTGGTCGATTGCATCCAGCCGCCGATGTTGGACACCAACGCGCCTGCGAACCAGAGGCGGTAGTTGTAGCGGCTGAGGGAGCGGAACATCGAACTCACTGGTCGGCGAGCCTCCTGAGGAGGTCGCCGGCCTTGAGGAGGAGGGCGCGTTCGTCGGGGGTGAGCTTCTCGAATCGTTTGGCGAACCACGCGTCGCGGCGGCGGCGGGTCTCGCGCATGATCGCTTCTCCTTCGTCGGTGACGCGCACGATCACTTTGCGGCCGTCGTCGGGGGCGCCTTCGCGCACGATGAGCCCTTTGTCTGCGAGGCAGTTGACGGTGCGATTCATCGACGGCGGCGTGACGCGTTCGAGTTCGGCGAGACGGCCGATCGTGAGGGGGCCTTCGCCCGAGACCCAGCCGAGGGCGGAGAACTGCGACGCGCTCAGTTCGGCGTCGGCGCGTTCTTGGCGGAGGCGGCGCGAGAGGCGCATGACCGCGAGGCGGAGTTCGGTGCTCTGCTCGGCGAGCGGCTTGCGACGCGCGGGAGCCGCGGCGTCGAGAGGAGGGGCGGATGTCGCGGGCACGATCGTTAGCGTAACAAATTAGCCATGCTAAGTAAATGACCGAGGATCTTCCGGCCACGAGTTCGACCCGAGACCGAAACAGCTCCGAAACGGACTGCTGGGACGCTTTCGAGCATGGCAACACTCTTCGACGGGTACACGGCGACGAAGCCCACGCGTCGCCGCGGCGGACCGTCGCCGTGGGATGAGATGTTCCCCGCCGACACCACGACGGTGCGGGGGCCGTACCGAGAGCTCTACCCCGCGCTCGCGCGCATGTCGCAGGAAGAACTGCGCGGCCGAACCGACGCCCTCGCGAGCTCGTACCTCGCCCAGGGAGTGACCTTCGACTTCGCGGGGGAGGAGCGTCCGTTCCCGCTCGACGCCGTGCCGCGCGTCATCGCCGCGAGCGACTGGGCGCTCGTCGAGGCGGGCGTCGCGCAGCGCGTGCGGGCGCTCGAGCGGTTCCTCGCCGACGTCTACGGCCCTCAGCACGCCGTGCGCGACGGGGTCATCCCTGCTGCACTCATCGCATCGTCGACGCACTTCCACCGCCAGGCGGCCGGAATCGTGGCAGCGAACGGCGTGCGCATCCAGGTCGCGGGCATCGACCTCATCCGCGACGAGCACGGCGCGTGGCGCGTGCTCGAAGACAACGTGCGCGTGCCGAGCGGCGTGAGCTACGTCATCTCGAACCGTCGGGTGATGGCGCAGACCCTGCCCGAGCTCTTCACGTCGATGCGCGTGCGGCCGGTCGGCGACTATCCCGCGAAGCTCCTGCAGGCGCTGCGCGCGAGCGCGCCCGAGGGCGTCGAAGACCCCAACGTCGTCGTGCTGACGCCGGGCGTCTACAACTCGGCCTACTACGAGCACACGCTCCTGGCCCGGCTCATGGGCGTCGAGCTCGTCGAGGGCCGCGACCTGTTCTGCTCGGGCGGCCGGGTGTGGATGCGCACGACGGCCGGCCCCACCCGCGTCGACGTCATCTACCGCCGCGTCGACGACGAGTTCCTCGATCCCCTGCAGTTCC
This sequence comes from Agromyces protaetiae, assembly GCF_004135405.1. NCBI lineage: Bacteria > Bacillati > Actinomycetota > Actinomycetes > Micrococcales > Microbacteriaceae > Agromyces > Agromyces protaetiae. The sequence continues at coordinate 577,933 of NZ_CP035491.1, read as the reverse complement.
GCCCCGACTCGGTGCTCGGCGCCCCCGGCCTCATGCTCGCGGCGCGTCTCGGGCACGTCACGATCGCCAATGCGGTAGGCAACGGCGTCGCCGACGACAAGCTCGTCTACACGTACGTGCCCGACCTCATCCGCTACTACCTCGGCGAGGAGGCGATCCTGCCGAACGTCGACACGTGGCGGCTCGAGGAGCCCGACGCGCTCGCCGAGGTGCTCGACCGCCTCGACGAACTGGTGGTGAAGCCCGTCGACGGGTCGGGCGGCAAAGGACTCGTCGTGGGTCCGGATGCCTCGAAGCGCGAGCTCTCCGATCTGCGGGCGCGGCTCGTCGCCGACCCCAGAGGGTGGATCGCACAGCCCGTCGTGCAGCTCTCGACGATCCCGACCCTCGTCGAGGACGGCCTCCGGCCGCGGCACGCCGACCTTCGGCCGTTCGCCGTCAACGACGGCTCCGACGTGTGGGTGCTTCCGGGCGGGCTCACGCGCGTCGCGCTCCCCGAGGGTCAGTTGGTCGTGAACTCCAGCCAGGGCGGCGGGTCGAAGGACACATGGGTGCTGGATGTCCCGGGGTCGACGGCACCCGTCATCATCCCCGTGAAGGCCGCCGACGTGGGCACGCTCGTGCGCGACCAGGCGACAGGGCGGGCGATGCCGAAGGCGGCGGCGCATCCCGAGGACCGGGGTCCCGAATCATCCGGCTCCCGACACGCCTTCTCGGGCTCGCCGCAGGACGAAGACGCGCCCGTCCGCCAACAGCAGCAACAGCAACAGCAACAGCAGGGGAGGGATGTCTCATGCTGAGCCGCATCGCCGAGTCGCTGTTCTGGATCGGACGCTACATCGAGCGGAGCGACGGCACCGCGCGCATCCTCGACGTGCACCTGCAGCTCCTCCTCGAAGACCCGTGGATCGACGAGGACAGCGCGTGCCGCGCCCTCCTCTCGGTCATGGGCAGCATGCCCAACGACGACGTGCCGCTCGGCCGCGACGAGGTCATCGCGCTCCTCGCCGTCGATCGCCAGCATCCCGCGTCGATCGCGCACTCGGTCACGGCAGCCCGCGAGAACGCGCGGCGCGCTCGCGAGATCGTGTCGGCCGAGCTGTGGGAGGCCCTCAACGAGACGAACGCCCGGATGCCTCGGCGCGTGGCCTCGGACAAGACGCATGAATTCTTCCGCTGGGTGCGCGACCGCGCGGCCCTCGCGATGGGCGTCGTCGACTCGGCGACGAGCCGCGACGAGGCGTGGCAGTTCTTCTCGCTCGGCCGGTCGATCGAGCGGGCCGACATGACCGCGCGACTCCTCGCCACCCGCACCCTCACCGAGGCGAGCGGACCGAGCTGGACGACCCTCCTCCGCAGCTGTGGCGGGTACGAGGCGTACCTCCGCAGCTACCGCGGCGTGCCGTCGACCGAGTCGGCGGCCGAGTTCCTCCTCGTCGACCGGCTCTTCCCGCGCTCGATCATCGCGAGCGTCATCCGCGCCGAGGAGTGCCTGCGCGAGATCGACCCGCGCGCGGGGCGCGTGGGCGTCACCGACCAGGGGCAGCGGCTCCTCGGGCAGATCCGATCCGAGCTCGAGTATCGTCCGGTCGCCGACATCCTGCTCGATCTCTCGGGGAACATGGAGCACGTGCAGGAGGTCGTCTCCGAGGCGAGCGAGGCGATCAAGAAACGCTACTTCCCGGCCGAAGCCGTGCCCGTCTGGATCGGAGAGATCTCGTGAGCCGCCTCCGCATCGTGCACCGCACGGGCTTTTCGTACGCCGAGCCCGCGAACGCCTCGTACAACGAGGCGCGCATGCTGCCGCACTCGGGCGGAGAGCAGTTCGTGCTGCACACGGGCCTCGACATCCGCCCTGGCGCGAGCCAGCACTCCTACCTCGACTACTGGGGCACGCGCGTCTCGACGTTCGAGGTGCTGACTCCGCACCGCGAGCTCTCGGTCACGGCGACGAGCCTCGTCGAGGTGCGGCCGGCGCCGCACCGCGGCCGCTCCGACCTCGACTGGACGTGGCTCGCGAACCACCGCGCCTCGACCATGCCGCTCGTCGAGTTCTCCACGCAGACCGCGGCGACCGAGCCGCCGACCGATCTCGCCGAGCTCGCGGCATCCATCCACGCCGAAGGCGAGGGCGTTTCCGAGACCGCGCTCGAGGTCGTGCGCGCGGTCGGCGAAGCCGTCGAGTACATGCCGGGCGTGACGGGCGTGAACTCGACCGCACGCGAGGCGTGGGCCGAGCGCAAGGGCGTCTGTCAGGACATCACCCATCTCGCGGTCGGCGCGCTGCGCTCGATCGGCGTGCCCGCCCGCTACGTGTCGGGCTACCTCCACCCCGACCCGAAGGCCGGCCTCGGCGTCACCGTCACGGGCGAGTCGCACGCGTGGGTCGAGTGGTTCGACGGCGAGTGGCGCAGCTATGACCCGACCAACATGTCCGAGATCGGCGAGCACCACGTGCTCGTCGGACGCGGACGCGACTACGGCGACGTCGCCCCGCTCCGCGGGGTCTACGCGGGCCCCGGCGCATCCGAACTGTTCGTCACCGTGGAGGTCACGCGCGAGGCGTGACGGCGCCCCGGGTCATCCGGCCTGCCATGATGTGCGCATGGCGACCTTCACCGACGCGCACGGCGTGCACATCCACTACGAGGCGCACCGCGTCGACGAGCCGCACGCGGTGATCCAGCTCGCACACGGCGTGGGGGAGCACATCGGCCGGTACGGGCTGCTCATCGAGGCGCTCAATGCGGCCGGGTACTCGGTGTGGGCCGACGACCACCGCGGCCACGGCGAGACGGGCTTCGAGCAGCACGGAGGTGACCTCACGCGGATGGGGCGGCTCGGGCCGGGCGGGCTGCGGGCGACGATCGACGCGCTCGAGCAGTTCACGGCCATCATCCGCGAGGTCGAAGGTCCCGACGTGCCGCTCGTCTACCTCGGGCACTCGTGGGGGTCGCTCGTCGGGCAGATCATCGTCAACCGGCACGCCGACCGTTACGACGGCGTCGTGCTCACGGGCACCGCGTACCGCACGCTGCGGTGGATGAACGGCGGCGATCTCAACAAGAAGCACGCGATCCCCGGCGGCACGCCGGTCGAGTGGCTGAGCCGCGACCGCGACGTCGCGCTCGCGTTCATGGACGATCCGCACACGACCCATGTGCCGCTCGTGAAGCTCTTCGGCGTGATCGACGCGCTCCGGCTCTTCGGCAAGCCTGCGCGCGACCTTCCGAAGGAGCTGCCGCTGCTCATCATGGTCGGCTCCGAAGACTCCCTCGGCGGCGAGGAGTCGGCGAAGCACCTCGCCGAGGCGTACATCGAGCGCTCGGGGCTCGTCGACGTCGAGTGCATCGTCTACGAGGGCGCGCGGCACGAGATCTTCAACGAGACGAACCAGGCCGAGGTGCGCGCCGATCTGATCGCGTGGCTCGACGAGCGGTACGCGGTCGATTGAATCGGATGTCGCGATGACGGATGTCTCGGACGGCTCGGGTGGCCTCGCCCCGGGCCTTCCGGCATCCGGAGACCCCGCTGACATAATGCTGGGATGACCCGCATCACGATCGAGGACGTCGCCGCCGAGGCAGGCGTGAGCGTCACGACCGTGTCGCACGTCTTCAGCGGGCATCGGCCCGTGAGCGACTCGACGAGCGAGCGGGTGCGCAAGATCGCGCGCGACCTCGGCTATCGGCCGAACGCGATCGCGAAGAGCCTGCGCGTCCAGCGCACGTTCACGGCGATGATCGTGCTGCCCGACATCACGAACCCGTTCTACCCGGCGCTCGCGCGCGGCGTGCAGGACGTGCTGCGGACCGGCGGCTACCAGACGCTCCTCTGCAACACCGACGCACAAGACCGCGACGAGCGGGCGTTCCTCGACGAGGCGATGTCGCGTCGAGTCGACGGGGTGGTCTTCATGGGGTTCCACGTGCCCGTCACCGACCTCGAGCCGCTCGCCGAGAGCGGCATCGCGGTCGTGAACCTCGGCTACGGGCAGACCCGGGCTCCCATCGACATCGCGCGGTTCGACGACCGTGCGGCCGCCGAGGAGGCAGTCGGGTATCTGCTGCGCTCGGCACCCGGGAATGTGGGCTTCATCGACGGCAACGCGAGCTCGCCCGTCGCCGAGGCGCGTCTCCAGGGGTTCCTCGACGCGTATGCGGCCGCGGGAGTCGCCGTACCCGAAGGTCACGTCGTGTCGGTCGACTTCACGCGCGAGGGCGGCCGCGACGGCATGCGCCGCCTCCTCGCGGCGGGTCGCCCGCCGCGGGCGGTCTTCTGTGCGAACGACCTCATCGCGCTCGGCGCGATCGACATCGCGCACGAGCGAGGACTTGCGATCCCGGGCGATATCGCGATCATGGGGTGCGACGACATCGACGCCGCCGACATCGTGACCCCGCGCCTGACGACGGTGCGGAACAGCGCCGACGAGATCGGCCGGACGTGCGGCGAGCTCCTGCTCTCGCGCATGACCGGCGTCTACTCCGGGCCGGGTCGAGAGGTCGTCGTGCCGTACCGGATCGTCGTGCGGGACTCGGCTTAGGTCTCGATTCGGGGTCGGCCCTTGACCTCCGCGGGATGCCTCGATACGTTCATACAAATCGTTTTGTAGATCCGAACCCGAACCGACGGAATTCGACCTCACCCGACGAAGGAGTCAACGATGTCGCGAACCCCTGTTGCGATCGCCGGAGCCGCTGCGACGCTCCTGCTGCTGGCCGGCTGCTCCGCCCCGGCGACGCAGGACGACGCGCAGACGCTCAAGTACCTGTTCGTTCAGCCCGAGAACCCCGAGACGCTCGACCTCGTGAAGGCCGACATCGCGCACTTCGAAGAGCTGAACCCCGGGGTGAAGGTCGACATGGACGTCGTGCCCTTCGACACCCTCCAGTCGGTGCTCGTGCCGCAGCTGCGCTCCGACAGCGGCCCCGACGTCTTCATCTACGATCCCGGCCCCGGCTTCGCGGGTGCGCTCGCCGACGCGGGTCTGCTCTACGACCTGACCGACGCCTTCGCCGACAACGACTGGCAGACCTACCAGTTCGCGATCGACCAGGTCACGTTCGACGGCAAGATCGTCGGCGTCCCCAACGAGATCGAGGAGCTCGGGGTCTTCTACAACAAGGACCTTTTCGCCGAGCACGGCCTCGAGGTGCCGACGTCGATCGACGAGCTCGAGGATGCCTCGAAGTCGCTCCTCGACGACGACATCGTGCCGTTCGCCTTCGGCGCGCTCGACCAGTGGAACGGCAGCCACTCGTTCAGCATGTCGCTCTCGAGCGAGCTCGGCGGCGACGCGGTCGCGGCGATCGTCGACGGCACCCAGCCCATCGACACGCCCGAGACCGTCGCCACGGTTGAGCGGACGTTCCAGGAGTTCCTGCCGTTCTACCCCGAGTTCCCGACGGCGCTCAGCTACGACGACGCCCTCTCGATGTTCTACGCGGGCGAGGCCGCGATGCTCCCGACGGGCACGTGGATGGTCCAAGACCTGTCGGCCAACGCCGACTTCGAGGTCGGGTTCTTCCCGTACCCCGCGACCGAGCGGCAGGCGATCTTCAGCGCGGGCCTCGGCTCGGGCACGTTCGTCTCGGCCAACACGAAGAAGCCCGAGCTCGCGGTGAAGTTCCTCGACTACCTGCAGTCCGAGGAGCGCGGACTCTGGCAGATCGAAAACCTGCAGACGATCCCGGCGTACCCCGTCGACGCCTCGGGCGCCGACATCTCGCCGCTCTTCCAGGGCATCCTCGCCGACGCCGCGGGCGTCGCCTCCGGCGACGGCGAGTTCGGCCTCAACATCGACGTCCGCATGCCGGCGTCGTTCAACGACGTGCTCTACCCGGGCATCCAGGCGGTGCTCACGGGCACCCAGTCGTCGGCCGACTTCGTGAAGGATCTGCAGGCGGCGATCGACGCAGAGGCGGGCAAGTGACATCCGCGATCTCTCTGGGCCCGGCGGTCACCCGCCGGGCCCAGGCCCGGCTCGGCCTCCTGCTCGTCCTCCCGACGCTCGCGCTCACGGTCGTCTTCTTCCTCATCCCGCTCGTCACCGCGTTCTTCTACTCGTTCGTCGACTACGACGGCATCAGCGAGAACCCGACGTTCGTCGGCTTCGGCAACTTCGTCGAGATGTTCAACGACCCCGAGGTCTGGCACGCGCTCGGCAACAACCTCGTCTGGATCTTCTTCGGCACGATCGGGCCGGTCGCGATCGGGTTCGGCATCGCGGTGCTGCTCTCGGGCGTCAAGCGCGGCAGCGTCGTCTACCGACTCGTGTTCTTCTTCCCGTATGTGCTCCCCGGCGTCGCGATCGCGGTCGTGTGGGGCTGGATCTACTCGCCGCGCAGCGGCTGGCTCAACCAGACGCTCGAGGCGGTCGGCCTCGGCGCGCTCCGGCACGGATGGCTCGGCGAACCGGGCATCGCCCTCTACGCCGTGCTCGTCACCGCCATCTGGGCCGTCACGGGGTTCTGTGTCGTGGTCTTTCTGTCGGCGCTCGGCAACGTCGATCCCGAACTCGTCGACGCCGCGCGCATCGACGGCGCCAACGCGATGCAGCGCAGCTGGTACGTCGTGCTCCCGCAGATCATGCCCGTGTTCCTCATGGTCGTGACCCTCACCCTCATCAGCGGGTTCGGCGTCTTCGACATCATCTACGTCATGACGGCGGGCGGTCCGGCGAACTCGACGAACGTGCTCGGCATCTACGCCTACCAGAACGCGTTCACGCTCAACCGCATCGGATACGCGACGACGATCGCGCTCCTCATCACGGCGCTGTCGATCCCGTTCGCGATCGCCCTCAACCGCCTGCAGCGCAGGCTCTCACTCGAAGGGGCCTAGGGATGACTACGCTCGTGGAACGGCCGATGGGCCGCCAGCAGGATCCCGACGGCGGGGAGGCGCACGTGACGGTGACGAGAGAGCCCGTCGCGGGCCGCCGCAAGTCGGGCAGATCGCTCGCCGAGTCCCTCGGTCGGCACACCGTGCTCACGGTGCTCGCGCTCTTCACGGCGTTCCCCGTGCTGCTCATCGTCTCGACGGCGTTGAAGACGCCGGCCGACGTGCGGGTCAACCCGTTCGGCCTCTTCTCGAGCTTCTCGTTCGAGAACCTCGCGACGGCATGGACGGTCGGTCGGTTCGGCGAGTACGCGTGGAACTCGGTGCTGCTGTCGGTGCCGACGACGATCCTCGTCGTCCTGCTCTCCACCGCCGCGGGCTACGCGTTCGCCCGCCTGCAGTTCTGGGGCCGCGGGGTGCTCTTCTCGCTCATCATGCTGGGGCTCCTCGTCCCGTTCTTCACCTACATGATCCCGCTCTACTTCGAGCTCAAGACGATCGGCCTGCTCGACACCCTCCTGGGGGTCATCCTCGTCATGACGACCGGAGGGCTCGCGTTCGGCACGTTCTTCATGCGCTCGTTCTTCCTGAACCTGCCGTCCGAGCTCGAGCAGGCGGCGCGAGTCGACGGATGCTCCGAGTTCGGCATCTTCTGGCGGGTGATGCTGCCGCTCGTGCGGCCCGGCATGCTCGCGCTCGCCGTCTTCATGTTCCTCTACACGTGGAACGAGTTCCTCATTCCACTGCTGTACCTGCCCGGCGGCGAGCTGCGCCCGCTCACGACGGGCCTCTACATGTTCACCGCCGGTCGCGCGATCGACATCGGGCCGATGGCGGCGGGCACGCTCATCACGATCCTGCCGGTCCTCCTCGTGTTCCTCGTCCTGCAGCGACAGGTCACGCAGGGGTTCCTCGCGGGCGCCGTCAAGGGATAGTCCACACGACAGCGGTCGCGGAAGACCGCGGAAGGAAACCATGGGAGTCGTCGTCCAGTTCACCGCGCCCGGAGTCGTCGACGTCGTCGACGAGCCGTCGAAGGCGCTCCGCCCCGACCAGGTGCGCGTGCGCACCGAGTTCTCGGGCATCTCCGCAGGCACCGAGCTCACCGCGTACCGCGGATCGAACCCGTACCTCAACCGGCAGTGGCAAGAGGACTCGCGCCTCTTCGTCGAGGGGTCGAGCACATTCGACTACCCGGTCGTCGGGTGGGGCTACGAAGAGGTCGGCACGGTCGTCGAAGTCGGCGGCGAAGTCGAGGGCGTGCGCGAGGGCGACCGGGTGTGGGGCACCTGGGGCCACCGCTCCGAGGTGGTCCTCGACGGATCGCATGCGGCCGCGCGCATCCTGTCGGCCGATGTCGATCCGATCGTGGGCGTGTTCTCGCAGATCGGCGCGATCGCCCTCAACGTCGTGCTCGACGCCGACATCCACGTCGGCGAGACGGTCGCGGTCTTCGGGCTCGGCGTGCCGGGCCAGCTCGTCGCGCAGTTCGCGAGGCTGAACGGCGCGCGCGTCATCGGCGTCGACGGCATCGCCGCCCGGCGCGAACTCGCGGGCGAGCTCGGCGCCGAGGTCGTGCTCGATCCGGGAGCGGTGGATGTCTCGGCCGAGATCCGCAGGCTCACGGGCGGGCTCGGCGCCGACGCCTGTCTCGAGATCTCGGGCAGCGCGCGGGCGCTCCACGAGGCAGTTCGGGCCGTCGCCTACAGCTCGCGCGTGTGCGCGGCCGGGTTCTTCCAGGGCGAAGCCGCCGGACTCCGGCTCGGCGAGGAGTTCCACCACAACCGCGTGCAGATCGTCGGCTCGCAGATCTCGGGCGTCGCCCCCGCGCTCCAGCACCGCTGGAACGGGCACCGGCTCGCCCGCGCCGCGATCGACCTCGCCTCGTCGGGGCGGCTGCGGGTCGGAGAGCTCGTCACGCACCGTCTGCCCGTGGCCGAGGCATCCGCCGCCTACGAGCTGCTCGCCGAACGACCCGCCGACGCCCTCCAGGTCGTGCTCGGGTTCGACGACGTCGAGGCGGTCAGGGGCGCGGCATGACCCTCCGCCTCGCGGCCCAGGAGCACTTGCTCGACGGCGATACCCTCGTCGAGAAGTACGAGTTCGCGCGGTCCGTCGGCTTCGACGGCGTCGAGCTGCTCGGGCGGGGCGACGGCGAGTTCGCGCGCCGCGCCGACGAGATCGCCGAGGCGCGCCGCGCGGGCGTCGTGCTCGTCGGCGCGACCGTCGTCATGGACCACTTCATCGCCGACTGGAGCGACGACCTCCGTCGCGACGCGCGCGAGCAGTTGAAGCTCATGCTCACGGGCGTCGCCGCCGCGGGCGGTGTGGGCGTCGTGACCCCGAACGCGTTCGGCCAGTTCAGCCGCCACCTGCCGCCCTTCACGCCGCCGCGGCCCGACGACGAGTCGCGGGCGATCCTCGTCGAGGCCGTGGCCGAACTGGGCGACCACGCGGCATCCGAAGGCGTCTCGATCCTCCTCGAACCGCTCAACCGCTTCGAGGACTTCATGGTCAACCGGCTCGCCGACGCCGTCTCGATCATCGAAGAGGCCGGCTCGGCCGGCGCGGGCGTCTGCGCCGACACCTTCCACATGTCGATCGAGGAGTCCGACGTCGGCGCCGCGATCCGGGCCGCGGGCGCGCACATCAGGCACGTCCAGCTCGGCGACAGCAACCGCCTCGAGCCCGGCGCCGGCCACTACGACTGGGCCGAGACGATCGAGGCGCTCGCAGACATCGGCTACGACGGCTGGGTGACGATGGAGTGCGGACTGAGCGGCCCGCCGGCGGAGGTGCTGCCGAAGGTCTCGGCGCTCTTCGCGCACGGAGGAAGGAAGAGCTCATGACGGATGCCCCGGCGTCGGTGTCGAACGACGGCGGCGCGTTGCGCGTGCTCGTCTGGAACGAAGGCGTGCACGAGCGCCGCAACGAGCCGCCGACGATGGAGCGGGACTACCCCCAAGGCATCCACGGCGCGATCGCCGACGCCCTCGAGGCGCGACTGCCGGGCGCGCGCATCGCGACCGCGACGCTCGCCGACCCCGAGCACGGGCTCGTCGAGTCGGTGCTCGAGCAGACCGACGTGCTCCTCTGGTGGGGGCACGTCGCGCACGACGAGGTGAGCGACGAAGTCGTCGCACGCGTGCAGCGGCATGTCCTCGCGGGCATGGGGTTCGTCGTGCTGCACTCGGGCCACCACTCGAAGCCGTTCCGTGCGCTCATGGGCACGACGTGCAACCTGCGCTGGCGCAACGCGGGCGAGCGCGAGCTGGTGTGGACGGTCGACCCGACCCACCCCATCGCGCGGGGCATCCCGTCGCCGATCGTGATCCCGGCCCAAGAGATGTACGGCGAGCAGTTCGACATCCCGAAGCCCGACGACCTCGTCTTCGTGAGCTCGTTCGCGGGCGGTGAGGTGTTCCGTTCGGGGGCGACGTGGACGCGTGGGCGCGGGCGCATCTTCTACTTCAGCCCGGGCGACCAGGAGTACCCCGTCTACCGGCAGGCCGAGATCGGCGATGTGCTCGCCAACGGCGTGCGCTGGGTCGCCCAGCCCGACGTGCCGCGTGCGGTCGTGCCCGTCGAGAACCCCGCCGAGGGCTGGTTCGCGGGCGCCTGAGCGGGCGCGTCGCACGTGGTGCCACCTGACCGACGCGAAGGGGGCGGATGCCGAAGCATCCGCCCCCTTCTTCGTCTCGGGAGGTCAGCCGACCGCCGCCCCGGCCCGCGCGAGCACGGCCGTGCGGCGCGCGAGGTCGGAGATGCGCGAGTGGTCGAAGCCGAACAGCGCGGAGCGCGTGCGGTCGTGGAGCGGCTCGATGAAGTTCGCCGGGAGGCGGTCGGCTCCGAGCACGATGCCCGCGACCGAGCCGGCCGTCGCGCCGTTCGAGTCGGTGTCCCAGCCGCCCTGCACGGTGAGCCCGACGGTCGCGGCGTAGTCGCCCTCGCCCCACAGGAGGCCGGCCGCGATGATCGCCGCATTGTTGATCGTGTGCACCCAGCTGTAGCGGCCGTAGCGCAGCTGGATCGCCTCGATCGCCTGCTCCCACGTGAGGCCGTCGCGGTGCATGCGTTGCACGTCACGCAGGGCCTCGGCGAGGCGCGAGCGCGGCGGCACGTGGTCGAGCGAGGCCTCGAAGGCCTCTTCGACGGTCGCCGCGCCGAAGGCGCACGAGGTGATCGCCGCGGCCCAGATCTCGCCGTAGACGCCGTTCGCGACGTGCGAGAGCGACGCGTCCTCGTAGGCGAGGGCGGCGGCGGCGCGCGGGTCTCCCGGGTTCGTCCAGCCGAACACGTCGCCGCGGATGAGCGCGCCGATCCACTCGCGGTAGGGGTTGCGCACGGTCGCGACGCGCTCGATCGGCACGTTGTTGATGAGGTTCGTGTAGGCGGCGCGCTCGGCCGTGTAGACCTGCAGGTAGGGCAGCAGGGTCAGCCAGGATTCGGCCACATGGTTGCGCGTCAGGCCGGCGCCGTGCTGTTCGAGCAGGTGCAGGCCGAGGATCGGGTAGTCGATGTCGTCGTCGCGCGCCGAGCCGTCGACGTTGCCGCGGGTCGTCTCGGGCCAGTTCTCGCGCAGCTCGAAGCGTGCGGGCATGGGGTCGAGCACAGGGAAGTAGTCGCGGAGCGGCCACGCGTCTGCGAGCTCGAGGTATTCGCGCAGGTGCGTCGTCGTCCAGTGGGGACCCCACTCGACGGGCTTGCCGAGGTTGCAGCCGGCGATGCGGCCGAGCCACGCGCCGTGGATGCGCCGTTCGACCTCCGCGTCGCCCGGGCGCCCCGGCGAGTCGGCGACGGGCAGGGAGTCGAGGATGTCGCCGAGCGACTCGGGTTCCTCGTAGGCCCACCCGGGGGCGCGCTCGGCGTGTTCGAGCGACTCGAGGATGCCCTCGAGCGCCGCCACGTCGTCGGGGTCGGTCGCCGCGAACGCCGCCCGCTGAGCGGTGACGTCGTAGCCGGTCTCGGTGCGCTGATCGAGCTCGTCACTGACGAGGTCGAACGAGCTGAGCGGGTCGTGCACGCTGGGTCCTTTCCCGGTACAAATCCATTTGCATCGCCTCAACTCTGCCTGCCAGGATGGGGGTGTGTCAAGGAAGATCGCAACGGATGCCACGCCCCTCGTCGTCGTGGTCGGATCCGTCAACATGGACCTCGTCTTCACCGGACTCGCGGCCATGCCCGTGCCGGGCGAGACGGTCGCCGCGCGCTCATTCGAGCTGCAGCCCGGCGGCAAGGGCGCGAACCAGGCGTCCGCCGCAGCGGCGCTCGGCGCCGACGTGCGACTCGTGGCGGCGCTCGGGGACGACGAGTTCGGCCGCATCGCAGCGGCCGACCTCCGAGCGCGCGGAGTCTCGCTCGACCACGTCGCGACCGTGCCCGGTCCGTCAGGCGTCGCGGGCGTCCTCATCGACCAGGCGGGCGAGAACGTCGTCATCGTGAACCCGGGCGCGAACGGCGCCCTCGACGGGGCGGATGCCTCGGCCGTCGCCGACCGCATCGGCGCCGAGTCCGGGGCGCTGACCGTGCTCGCGTCGCTCGAAGTGCCCCTCGACGCGATCCGCGCGTGGGCGCGCGTCGCACGTGAGCGCGGGTGGCGATTCATCCTGAACCCCGCCCCGGCACCCGCCGAGCCGCTCGACGACGAACTGCTCGCGCTCGTCGACGTCATCACGCCCAACCAGACCGAACTCGCGAGCATCGGCGAGGAGCGGCTCGCCGCGGTCGTGCCGGTCGTCGTCGTGACCCTCGGCGGCGACGGCGCGGAGGTGCGCGCGGGCGGCACGGTCACGCGCGTCCCGGCGTTCGCGGTCGAACCCGTCGACACGACCGGGGCCGGCGACGCCTTCAACGGCGCGCTCGCCGTCGGGCTCGCGAGCGGCCGGCAGATCGGCGACGCCGTGCGTCTCGCGTGCGCGGTCGGAGCGCTCGCGACCCGCGGACTCGGAGCTCGCAGCTCACTGCCCGATGCGGCAGAGGCCGAGGCGTTCGCGGGCTGACGGGCCTCGATACACCGGCCCCGAGACATCCGGAGCACGCAGAACGGGCCGGGTCGCACGCGACCCGGCCCGTTCCTCATGCGCTACTTCGAGACGACCACCTGCACCTGGTCGCTCGCCGTCTCACCGGCGGCGTTGCGGAACACGACCCGATAGGTGTGCGTGCCCTTCGCCACGCCCGTGAGCTGCACCGTCGCCTTCTGGGCGGCGGGCGTCGCGGCCGTGAGCGTGCCGGTTCCCTTCGACGTCGCGCCCTCGAAGAACTCGTAGGACGTCGCGTTCGTGCCCCACCAGAGATCGGCGGTCAGGGTGAACGAGCCGTCCTTGTCCCAGTTGTCGTGGCTCAGCGCGGGCTTGCCGGGCGCCGCATCCGTGACCTTCACCGTCGTCGAGCCCGTCGCCGTCTCGCCCTTCGAGTTCACGAGCGTCGCCGTGTACACGTAGGTGCCGTTCGGCTTGCCGCGGAACGGCACCGACACCGCCTGCGCCGCAGGGCTCGCGGTCGCGAGGCTCTTGAGCGCGACGAGCTCGCCGTTCTCGTAGAGGCGCAGGACGCTGCCGTTCTCACCCCACCAGAGGTTCATCGTGATGTCGTAGTTGCCGTCGTGGAGGCCGTTCGCCCACCCGCTGTTCGACGACAGCACGCCTGCGTCGGGGCGCTTGCCCGCCCCGTCGCCGGCCGTCGAGACGACCGAGAAGGCGACCGACTTCGCCGTCTCGACGTTGCCCGCGACATCCGACGCCCGGTACTCGAGCGTGTGGTCGCCGCGCGCGTTCACCGCGAACGGCTCGCCGTACTCGGCCCACTCGCCGCCGTCGAGACGGTACTCGACGCGGTCGAGGCCCGAGCCGCCCTCTTCGTCGGCCGAGGCGATCGTCACGGTCGGCGACTCGTACGTCGTGCCGACGATGTTCGCACCCGCGAGGGTCGCCGTCGAGACGGGAGCGGTCTCGTCGGTGTCGCACACGTCGCCGGCGGGGAGCGTCTGCGGCGTCACGACCTGCTCGTGCGCGACCCGCAGGTAGTCGATGCTCGACCCGCCCGCGTTGCCCGAAGCCGCGTTGTTCTGCTGGATCCGGAGTGTGTGCGGGCCGTCGGAGAGCCCCGTGATCGAGAAGAACTTCGTGCCCTGGAACGGCCCGCCCGACTCGTTGCGGCGTTCGGTGTGCACGCCCTTCGAGACGCCGTCGACGAAGACCTCGACCTGCGTCGAGCCGTTCGAGGTCGCCCGGCCGTAGCCCTCGACCGTCGAGCCCGTGAACGTGATCTCGCCGAACCCGCCCTGCGCGGTGCCGCCGTGACGGCTGCCGCCGTAGGCCGACGGGTCGTCGGTCTTCACCCAACCGCCGCCGTAGGTCCATCCGGCGTCGGCGCCATCGACGTAGGTCCAGGCGGGGCCCTCGTCGGCGTCGACGTCGAGGTAGAGCCAGCCGTAGGCGGGCAGGCTCACGGTGCTGTGCGCCGAGCGCAGCCACGGCCCGGGCTCGCCCGTCAACAGGTTGGTCGTCCGCTGCGGGTACGCGATGCCGGTGCCTTCGAGGTTGACCGTGATGCACGAGGCGACGTTCTTGTAGCTGAACAGGTTGAGGGCCGCTTCGGGGCCCTTGACGCTCCGACGGAGCACGGCGTACGCGCGCGTGTCCTGCTGGGTCGGCACGCGGTCGCGGAGCGCGGACGGCGCCTCGGCGGGGGAGTTGTGGAGGGCTTCGGTCACGTCGTCCATGGCGTCGACCTCTTCGGGCGAGAGCACGTCGAGCAGACCCTGCTGGTCCATCGAGACGATCGCGCCGTTGCCGCCCTGCACCGCGAGGTCGAGGGCGCGGAGGCCGTCGGGCAACGAGATCATGTCGTACACCGCGGGCGCGTACGTGCCGCGGCCGAGCAGGCGCCGGTGGTCGATGAACGACTCGTAGTGGGCTTCGAGCGAGTCGACCGTGTTCTCCTGCGGGTAGCGGCCGATGCGGCTCGAGAACGAGTTGAAGTCGTCGTCGGGGTTCACCATGATGTGCGTGTATCCGAGGCGGTCCATGAGGGCCTGGTTCGAGTAGGTGCCGCTGCCCTCGGCGTGGGTGTACACCTCCCAGTCGGGGCGGTACTCGTGCGGGTAGTTCACGAACTCGCGGTTGCGCGCCTCGCCGAGGCCGTCGCCGCCCGACTGGAAGCCCCACATGCTCTGCGGGGCGTCGAACTCGAAGCCCTGGACGCCGTTGTCCATCCAGAAGCGCAGCACCTTCTTGGCGTAGTCCATGGCCGTCGGGCTGGCGAAGTTCAGCGCGGGAAGTCCCCACGTGGTCGCGTACCAGCGCCCGGCGGTTTCGCTGTAGTCCCAGTCGCCGTTGCTCGGGCGGCGGATCTGCGAGTTCGAGGGCGGCGCGGCGTTCGGATCGCTGCCCTGCGGGCGCTCGTCCCACAGGAAGAGCTTCGTCTGCCACGAGTCGATGCCGTCGCGCTTGTCGCGTTCGGCCTGCGTGAAGAGCGGGCTCGAGAAGTCGACGTAGAGGAGGGCGAGGTAGGCGGTGATCGTCATGCCGCGCGCATTGGCGGCGCTCACCATCTGGCGGAACTCCTCGACCGTGCCGTTCTTGGGGTCGGAGTCCATGAAGTCGCCCGTCGCCGGCAGCCCGCGCCAGGCGCCCGTCGAGAGGTAGGGGCCGTAGACGATCATGTTCGTGATGCCGCGGTCGGCGTAGTAGCCGTCCTCGATCTTGTCGGTGACGCTGTTCCAGGTCGTCGCGCCGTAGTCGAACCACTTGTCCATGTAGTCGTACGGCTCGGTCTCGTCGCTGTAGTTGTAGATCCAGCCGCCGCCGTCGCTGAACGGCGTGCCGCCGACGCCCGGGAGGGGCTCGAAGTCGTCGGCCGGATCTGCTGCGGCGGGGAGTGCTGTTCCCGTGATCGCGAGCGCGACGGCTGCCGCGGTCGCTGCCGCCGCTCGCCATCGCGGGGGTCGGTTCGGTGCTCGGTTCATGTCGTCCTCGTCTCCATCGACGGCCGCCGCCCCACCTGTTCGTTCGCGTCGAGGGGTCGACGCGGTCGGACGCGCTGGTCGCGGTCGGCACAGGTACAAAAGGTTTTGCACGCGCAATATCTCGCGATCGCGCCCGCTTGTCAAGAGGCGGATGTCTCGGAGCGACGGATGCCGCGGGGCGCGGGCTACTCGACCGGCGAAGCGGTGTTCGCGCGGGCCTTCGCGCGGGCCTTCGCGCGGGAGCGCGACACCGCGGCCGCGATGAGCCGCCACCCCACGAGGAACACGCCGAGCGTGATCGCGGTCACGATGATGAACGGCAGCGCTGTTCCACCGCCCGTCACGCCGCGCAGCAGCAGCCCGCCCGCGACGGTGATCGCCCAGACCGGCAGACCCGTGCGCACGGGCCGGAGCGGCGCGCGCCACGCGAGCAGCGCGATCCACGCGACGCCGAGGGCGACCGCGAACGGCCACACCGTGCCGAAGAGCCCCGGGAGCACCGCCTCGCCGTGGTTCGCCCGGCCGATCGCCGCGAACACGACGACGAGCACGAAATCGAGGGCGAGCGAGAGGAGGGCGGTTCGGCGCATGGGTCCATCCTGCCCGAGCAGCCTGGGCGCGAAGCGCGCACGCCGACGAGACCGGGCGAGCCCGGGGCATCCGGTCGTAGGCTCTTCTCCATGCCCTCTCTCCACGGCGAGTACAAGGTCCCCGGCGGCAAGCTCGTGGTCGTCGACTTCGACGTCGAAGACGGCGTCATCGTGAACCCGCGGGTGGCGGGCGACTTCTTCCTCGAGCCCGACGACGCGCTCGGCGACATCGACCGCGCCCTCGACGGGCTCGCGGCGGCGTCAGACGCCAAGCAGATCGCCGCGGCGATCTCGGCCGGTCTCCGAGAAGGGGCCGTCATGCTCGGTTTCTCGCCCGAGGCGGTCGCGGTCGCCGTGCGTCGCGCGATGACCGACGCGCGCACCTGGGCCGACTACGAGTGGGAGATCGTGCACGACGCATCCGTGTCGCCGCGCCTCCATCTCGCGCTCGACGAGGTGCTCGCCGCGCGCGTCGGCGAGGGCCGGCGCAAGCCGACCTTGCGGTTCTGGGAGTGGGACGAGTCGGCCGTCGTCATCGGGTCGTTCCAGTCGGTGAAGAACGAGGTCGACCCCGAGGGGGCCGCGAAGTACGGCTTCGAGGTCGTGCGGCGGATCTCGGGCGGCGGCGCGATGATGATGGAGAAGGGCAACGTCGTCACGTACTCGCTCTACGTGCCCGCCGAGCTGGTGCAGGGCATGAGCTTCGCCGACTCGTACGCGTTCCTCGACGATTGGGTGCTGCAGGGCCTCCGCGCGATCGGCATCGAGGCGACGTACCAGCCGCTCAACGACATCGCCTCGCCGCTCGGCAAGATCGGCGGCGCCGCGCAGAAGCGGCTCGGCTCGGGCGCCGTGCTCCACCACGTCACGATGGCGTACGACCTCGACAACGCGAAGATGCTCGAGGTGCTGCGCATCGGCCGCGAGAAGATCAGCGACAAGGGCATCGCGTCGGCCGCCAAGCGCGTCGACCCCCTGCGGTCGCAGACGGGCCTCAGCCGCGCGGCGATCATCGAGAGCCTCAAGCAGACGTTCACGGCGCTCTACGGCGCGACGCCCGGGTCGGTCACGGCCGACGAACTCGCCGAGGCCGAGCAGCTCGCCGAGACGAAGTTCGCGTCGGAGGAGTGGCTCTACCGCGTCCCGTGATGCGAGCCCGACTCCTGCCTGAGCCGCCCTCATGGCCGGCAGGTAGGATGCCCGGGTGGAATGGTGGATCTGGGTGCCGATCGCGGTCGCGATCGTCGCGCTCGTGTGGCTCGCGCAGCGCGCGGGCTGGATCGACCTGTCCGACAAGACCAAGCGCGGCGGCGGCTCCGGCGGCGTGCTCATGATCGGCGACGAGGTCTTCGCGCCGCGCAAGCACGAGGCGCAGGCCGAGCTCGACAAGCAGGCGCGGCTGCCCGTGCCCGCGCCGCTTCCCGGCGACGGCGACAAGGGCATCGCGTTCGCAGCGGATGATCCGGACGACTCGGATGTTCCGGGGACCGGGGCGGATGCCTCGCGGCGCGCGCCTGCGCGAACCGACCGCTTCCGCGGCACCATCCGGCTCGACGTCGAGCGCGACTGAGGCCCGCGACCCTGTCACCCCTGGCAGACTTGGGCGGGTGACGTTCACGGGGCCGAACCGCATCATCCAGGCCGACAACCTCGATGTGCTCCCGACCCTGCCCGACGGCGCGTTCACCCTCGTCTACCTCGACCCGCCGTTCAACACGGGGCGCGCGCAGACGCGTCACGTCACGCGGCATGTGCGGATCGCGGAAGAGGCGGATGCCGCGGACGATGTGCAGCCCGAGACATCCGTCGCCATCACCGGGTTCGGGGGCCAGCGCTACGCGCGCATCCGCGGCGACCTGCGCCGCTACGACGACCGCTTCGACGACTACTGGGGGTTCCTCGAGCCGCGGCTCGTCGAGGCGTGGCGGCTCCTCGCCGACGACGGAACCCTCTACCTCCACCTTGACTACCGCGAGGCGCACTACGCGAAGGTGCTGCTCGACGCGCTGTTCGGGCGCGAGTGCTTCTTGAACGAGCTCATCTGGGCCTACGACTACGGTGCGAAGTCGAAGCGCAAGTGGCCGACGAAGCACGACACGATCCTCGTCTACGTGAAGAATCCCGACGCGTACTGGTTCGACTCGACCGCGGTCGACCGCGAGCCGTACATGGCGCCGGGGCTCGTGACGCCCGAGAAGGCGGCTGCCGGGAAGCTCCCGACCGACGTGTGGTGGCACACGATCGTCTCGCCGACCGGGCGCGAGAAGACGGGGTATCCGACGCAGAAGCCCGAGGGCGTGCTGCGGCGGATCGTGCAGGCGTCGACGCGCGAGGGCGACTGGGTGCTCGACTTCTTCGCCGGGTCGGGCACGACGGGCGCGGTCGCGGAGGCCCTCGGCCGCCGCTTCGTGCTCGTCGACGAGAACCCCGAGGCGATCCAGGTCATGCGGGCGCGGTTCGAGGAGGTCGCGGATGTCTCGTACGAGATCGAGCGGGCGCGGAGCTGACCCCGCGGTCGCACGTGTCGGCGCTCCCGACATCGTCGGCGACCTGCGCGCGAGGATCGCGTCGGGCGACCTGCCCGCCGGTACCCGACTGCCGAGCGAGCTCGAACTCGCCGCGCGCCAGGGGTCGTCGCGCAGCGCCGTGCGCACGGCGCTCGCCGCCCTCGCCCGGCAAGGCCTCGTCGAGTCGCGTCCGGGCACCGGCTGGTTCGTGCAGTCGGCGCAAACGCAGGGATTCGATCGTATGCGGTCGTTCACGCAGTGGGCGGACGGGCGCGGTCGGGAGTCCGGCGGACGCATCGTCGAGCGCGCCACGCGGCTCGCGACCGCCCGTGAGGCGCGGCTCCTCGGCATCCGCACGAGCGACGAGGTGCTCCACACCGTCCGCGTGCGCACCCTCGAGGGACGGGACGTCATGATCGAGCGGTCGACGTGGGCGCCGTGGGTCGTGCGACACGTCGAGGACATGCCCGACGACATTCGCTCGACGACACGACTGCTCGCCGACGCCGGCATCCTCATCACGCACGGCAACCACCGCATCGAGGCCGTCGCGGCGTCGAGCGACGACGCCCGCCTGCTCGGCATCCGGCGATCGAGCCCGATGCTCCAGGTGCGGCGCGAGACCTACGCCGCCAACGGCCGACCGGTCGAATGCGGCGAGGACCGGTACGTGCCGCACACGATCTCCTTCGAGGCCCAGGCCGCGGGCGCGGCCGACCTGCCCGAGGCGAGCTGAGGGCGCCTCGGCGAACGGCCCGCCGCGGGGCCTTTCCTGCCCGGTGTGCACAGCGGGCTGAGCGAATCCGGCGATCCGGGGATTCCGCCGTCGTCGCGCCCATTGGTGTTCATCCTCGCGACATGTGCGGCCGATTTCGTGACACCGTTCCGTTCCCGGACCCCTACGAAGGAAGAACCGTGTCGAAGCCCGACGCTCCGCAGGCTCACGCTCCCCACCCCCATCCGTTCCGTCGCTCGTCGATGTTCGCGGCCGCCGTCACGGCGGCGACCGTCGTCCTCGCGGGCGTCTCGGCTCCCGCGTTCGCGACCCCGCTCGCCGATGCACCCGCGGCCCGCTCGGCCGCCGCTTCGGCTGCTCCCGCCGTTCCGACGACCGCGGCAGTCGGCGAGATCGTCGAGTTCCGGCCCCCGGCCGACCTCGGCGGCGACCTCGTCGTCACCGTGACCGCCCCCGACGCCGTCATCGCGGCCGTGAGCGCCGGCGCCGACGGCGTCTACCGGTTCACCCCAGCCCTCGCAGGCGACTACACCGTCGCCCTCACCGCGACCGATGCGACCGGTGAGATCGTCGAGCAGACGTGGGTCGTCGCGGTCTCCGCCGGGGCGGCAGGCGCCTCGACGCAGCAGACGGCCGGCGACGAGGCATCCGCCACTCCCCAAGCCGCCGCGCAGGCGGCTGCAGCGCCCGCCGCGGGCGAACCCGACATCCGCTTCGCCGCCATCGGCGACATCCACGACAACTGGCCCGAACTCGCCGAGGCGTTCGACTTCTGGAAGGCCGAGAACGTCTCGACCGCGCTCTTCGTGGGAGACCTCACGAACAACGCGACGGCCGCCGAATACGCGGGCTTGCAGAGCACGATCGAATCGAAGGCCGGCCTGGGCATCCGCCTCGTCGCGTCCCTCGGCAACCACGACGTGACCGCCATCTCGTCGTACGACCTGTTCACGCAGGCCACCGGCGGCCAGAAGCCCAACGCCGACTACACGATCGACGGCTATCACTTCATCACCGTCTCGCCTGGCGCCGGGACGCTCGACCCCACGACCGGCAAGCCCTCGACGGCGAACTCGGGCAACTACGCGTACGCCGCCTCGTGGCTCCAGCAGCGGCTCGCGGCCGACACCGCCGAAGACCCTGCGAAGCCCGTCATCGTGCTCGTCCATCACCCCCTCCAGTGCACCCACTACGTCTCGAACGAGTGGTACGGCACGGGCTTGTCGAGCGGCTGCGGCAACACCCTGCAGTCGGTGTTCGACGACTTCCCGCAGGCCGTCGTCTGGAGCGGGCACATCCACACGCCCCAGAACATCCCGACCTCGGTGTGGCAGGGCCAGGAAGGCCGGAGCGGCACCAAGTCGGGCAAGGGCTTCACGACCGTCAACGCGCCGCCCCTCGCGTACTACGAGTTCGAATCGGGCGTCGTCAACACGAGCCCGACGAGCCGGTCGAACGACACCACGCCCGACGACGCCGGCGACAACCGCCAGACGGCGATCGTCGAGATCACCGGCTCGAAGGTCACGATCAAGAACTACGACCTCCTCGCCGACCAGTGGATCGACCAGACCTGGTCGTGGGACGTCGCCGATTCGATCGACACCACCAAGAGCTACGACGAGCGCTTTCCGCTCAACAACACCCACCGCGCAAGCCTCAGCTCGGCACCCGTGTGGCCCGCCGGATCGGCCCTGACCGTCAACGGCATCGGCGACGACAAGGCGATGGTCGCGTTCCCGCAGGCCGTGCCGGCGCCCAACCCCGTGCAGGACATCGTCCACAAGTACCGCTACACGACGGTCGACGTTGCGAGCGGGCAGACTGTCAACACGTTCCTCCAGTGGTCGGGCTTCTACAACCTCCCCATGCCGACGACGCGCAACCACGAGGTGTGGAACCTTCGCGCGGCGCGCGAGTACGAGGTGCGCGTCACTCCGATCAACGCGTGGGGCAAGGAGGGCGCGGCGCTCACCGCCCGCTTCACGACGTCGGGCTCGACGACGCCCGTCGACCCGCCGTTCGACCCCGACGCGCTCACGTTCGACGACCTGCGCGAGAACGTCCCGACTCCCGACCTCCTCGACGTCGGCTTCGTCGGTGGCAAGGCGGTCGACGCGTCGCCCAAGGCGTGGGCGCTCACGGCGGGCAGCGCGGCGAGCATCGTCGACGAGGCCGCCCTCGGCGGCCAGGTCGCCGTCGGCACGCAGGGCGCGGCGACCGCGTTCCGCACGGGCACGTGGAGCGACGCCGACTACGCCGGCCTGCAAGACGGCTTCACGGTCGATGCGACGTTCAAGCTCGATTCGATCGACAAGGCCGTCGGCGGCTACGTCGACGTCTTCGGCGGCATGCAGGGCGCCGGCATCGGCCTCGAAGCCGTGCGCACGTCGTCGTCGACGAGCTACGAACTGCAGTTCTGGTACGCGAGCCCGCAGCCGAAGGCGCTGCTCGACTACGGCACGTGGTACCACGTGACCGGCTGGTACGACGGCACCGACGCCCGCCTCTACGTCAACGGCATCAAGAAGGTCGAGCAGAAGAGCGTCTCCTTCAACGTCAAGCCGACGACCGCTGCAGCCAGGTACATGACGATCGGCGGCGACGCGAACCCGAGCGGGACGCTCGACGACTCGACGTTCAACGGCAGGATCGCGGGCGCCGAGCTCTACAGCGCGCCGCTGTCCGACAAGAACGTGTACCGCGTCGCCAACCGCGAACTGCGACTCCTCGACGCGACGCCGCCGCAGGTTCGCGTCGTGCCCGCGCCGAGCGCCTCGGCGGTCGTCGGCCACCGGTTCATCGCCCCCGCTCCGCAGGCGGTCGACAACTCGGGTTCGGTGAAGGCGGCCCTCGAGGTCACCGACCCGGCAGGCGGCGTGCTCGACGTGACCCGCACGGCCGACGGCCGGTTCGAGTTCACGCCGACCCTGCCGGGCGACCACACGGTGACGTACGTCGTCACCGACGCCGCGTCCCGCCAGGCGCAAGCCGCCTTCACGGTGACCGCCGTCAACGGGTCCGACGCGCTGGCCGACCTCCTCGAACCGCTGCCCGTCGCCGACCTGCTCGACCTCGACTACGTCGGCGGCGCACCCGTCGACCGCTCGCCGCGAGCGCACTCGATCACCAAGGGCAACGCCCCGGTCGCGGTCGACCCCGCGCTCGGCGGGGAGGCGGCCTCGTTCACGGGCAACTCCGCGCAGGGGTCTCGCATCGCCTGGTCGGACGCCGACTATGCGAAGACCGAGGACGGCTTCGCGATCGAGTCGGTCTTCAAGGCGCCTGCGATCACGACCGAGCGCGACATGATCTCGAACACCCAGAACGCAGGCCAGGGCCTCGAGATGCTCCCGGGCACGCAGTCGGGCAGGGTCTCGCCGGAACTGTGGGTGCGCGTCGGCGGCACGTACGTCGTCGCCCGCGCCGAGAACGCCGTGACCGCCGGCATGTGGACGCACGTCGTCGCGACATACGACGCGCAGTCGGGCGCCCTGCGGGTGTTCGTCGACGGACGCCTCGCCGGATCGGCGACGGCATCCGGCGGCGGCAAGGTGCAGAACCCGACGGGGTCGTCGCGCAGCTTCGTGGTCGGCGGCGACATCTCGTCGTCGGGCACGGTCGAGTACCCCTACGAAGGCTCGATCGCGACGGCGAAGATCTACAGCGAGCCGCTCACCGCGAAGCCGATCGCACGACTCGCAGCGCGCGCGCTGAAGTCGCTCGATACGACGGCACCCCTTCTCGTCGTCGACCCGGCCCCCGCGTCGAACGCGATCGTCGGCGCCGACTACTCGGTGCCGCGCGGCATCGCGGGCGACGACTCGGGAACCGTTTCGGTCGCGATCAAGGTGTCGGGTCCGATCGGCGAGAACGTGCCGCTCGAGCCCGGAACGATCGTGCCCCCCGTCGCCGGCGCCTACACGCTCGCCTACACGGCGACCGACGCGGCGGGCAACACGGCGAAGGCCGAGTTCGCGGTGACGGCGACCGACCCTGCACCCGTGTCGACGGTCGCACCGCGCATCGACGGCACGGCCGAGGTCGGCGGTCTCCTCGTCGCCCAGCCCGGGGGTGGGATGTCTCCGGGCTGACGTTCGCCTACCGGTGGACGGCGAACGGCGTGCCCATCACCGGCGCGACCGGCCCCGAACTCCGTGTCGGAGGCGCGCTCAACGGCGCCGACCTCGCGGTCACCGTGACCGCGAGCTCACCGACCAGCGCACCCGGCAGCGCCGTCTCGCCCACGGTCAAGGTGAGCGCCCTGCCCGAGTGGCGGGCCGCCCAGATCTACCTCGGCGGAGAGACCGTGCTGCACGACGGACGCGTCTACGTGGCCCAGTGGTGGACGCAGGGCGTGACGCCCGCCAAGAGCGGACCGAACGGCGCCTGGTCGGAGCGCGGCGTCGAGGTCGCGACGTCGAAGGGCGTCGTGCGGGCCTGGACGGACTCGTGGATCTACACGGGCGGCGAGATCGTCGCCCACGAGGGCCGGCTCTACAAGGCCGGCTGGTGGACCCGCAACCAGGAACCGGGCGCGAGCCCCTACAACGGCTGGACCGACCTCGGTGCGTACTGATCCCACCCGCGGCGGGAGCGCGCGCCTCGTGCGCGCGCTCCTGCTCGTGGTCGCCGCCCTCGCCTTCCTCGTGCCGGCTGCGCCGGCCGCCGCCCACAGCTACTCGGCGACCGTCTATGCGGACGTGACCGAGCCCGAACCGGGTCTCGTCCGCACGGTGCTCGAGATCGAGTACGTGCTCCTCGCGACCGACGGCGCCCGCGCGATGGGCGACGCGGAGTTCGAGGCCGCCGCGTACGCCGACGTGCAGTCGTCGGGCCGCGACCCGTCGAAGCTCACGACCGCGGTGCTCGAGCAGTACTCCGACACCGTGCTCGGTTACGTGCTGCCGCGCTACTCGGTCTCGGTCGAGTCCGATGCGGCCGAGACATCCGCCTGCCCGAACGCGCTCGCAGAGCCCTACGCGATCACGTTGCGCGACGGCGTGCCGCACGCGCGCCTCGTGATCGACAGCGACTGCCGCGATCAGGTGGGCGCCGCGGCCCCCGTGTACCGGATCGGCACCGAGCTGTTCCCGGGCACGGCGCCGGGCGGCAAGACGACGACGATCGTCGAGTACGACCTGCGCTCAGGGTCGGGCGTTGCGAACCTCGACACCGACACGAGCCCGACGGTCACGACGACGCAGGACTGGGGCTCGCGCATGGGCGAGTTCCTCGTGCTCGGCTCCGAGCACTTGCTGTCGGGCGCCGACCACCTGCTGTTCCTGCTCGCTCTCATCGCGGGGTCGCGGCGCTTGCGCGACATCGTGCTGGTCGCGACGGCGTTCACGGTCGCGCACTCGCTGACGTTCGTGCTCGCGGCGCTCGGCATCGTGAGCGTTCCGCCCGCGATCGTCGAGCCGATCATCGCGTTCTCGATCGCGGCGGTCGCGCTGTGGAACGTGTGGGTGTGGCGGCGCGGTCGCGTCGCGAACGCCGGCGTCGGCGCGCCAGTCGACGGTGTCGAGGCTCCGGATGTCTCGGGCGGCGCGCCGTCCGGCGGCGGACTCGCGCTGCGCGAGCGCGTCGCCCTGGCGCCGGCGCCCTCGAAGGCACCGGCATCCCTCGACAGCGCCGCGACGCGCTGGTTCTCGCGGGACGACTGGGTCCGCGTCGCCGTCGTGTTCGCGTTCGGCCTTGTGCACGGGGTCGGATTCGCGGGGGCGCTCGGCATCGACGAGCCGTTCTCGTGGGGACTGCTCGGCGCGCTCCTCGTCTTCAACGTGGGCATCGAGCTCACGCAGCTCGTGCTCATCGCGATCGCGTTCCCGATCCTCCTGCTCGTGCGCAAGCGGCTGACGCTCGTGCCGGTGTGGATCCAGCTCGCTGTCGCGGCGGTCGGGCTCTACTGGTTCGCGGAGCGACTGCTCGCGGGGTGAGGCGCGCGTGACGCGTGAGAATGGATGCGGCGCCTCCGCCCCGTTCGAAGGGATCGACATGAAGTTCCGCGTGTTCACCGAGCCGCAGCAGGGTGCGACCTACGGGCAGCAGCTGGCGATGGCGCTGACCGCCGAACGTCTCGGATTCGACGCGTTCTTCCGCAGCGACCACATCCGCGCGATGGGCGCCGAGGGGCCGGCCGGGGCGAGCGACGGGCTGCCCGGCCCGACCGACTCGTGGGTGACCCTCGGCGCGCTCGCGCGCGAGACATCCACCATTCGTCTCGGCACCTTGGTGACGAGCCTGACGTTCCGCCACCCGGGCATGCTCGCGATCCAGGTCGCGCAGGTCGACGAGATGAGCGGCGGGCGTGTCGAGTTCGGGTTCGGGGCCGGATGGTTCGAGGCCGAGCACGCCGCGTACGGCATCCCGTTCCCGAAGAAGCGCTTCGACCTCTTCGAGGAGCAGCTTGAGATCCTCACCGGGCTGTGGGCGACGCCGTCGGGTTCGACGTTCGACTACCCCGGGACGCACTACACGCTCGTCGACTCGCCGGCGCTGCCCAAGCCCGTGCAGCAGCCCGTGCCCGTGATCCTCGGCGGCGGCGGAGCCGTGCGCCTGCCCGCCCTCGCCGCGCGCTTCGCGCACGAGTTCAACGTGCCGTTCCGCAGCGACCACGTCATCGCCGAGCAGTTCGCGCGCGTGCGCGCCGCCGCCGAGGCGATCGGCCGCGACCCCGGCTCGCTCGTCTACTCGGCCGCCCTCACGACGACGGCCGGGGCGACCGACGCCGAGTATCGGGCGCGCGCCGAGCGCATCGGCCGCGACCCGCTGGAACTCGCCCGCGAGGGCATCGGCGGCACCGCCCAGCAGGTGATCGACCGCATCGCGGGGCTGCGCGAACTCGGTGTCGAGACGCTCTACCTGCAGGTGCTCGATTTCGACGACCTCGACGTGCTCGAGTTCCTCGCGAGCGAGGTGCTGCCGCAGGTCGCGTGAGCGGGCAGCCGCGGATCACCCGGCCCGCCCGCAATCGGGTCAGTCTCCGAACGCATCGTCACCGACTCGCCCACTGCCGGATCCCTCGGGGCACTTCCCTCCCATTCGTGGAGACGGCACGCGTTCACACCGACTGCGTGATGCCTGCCGCGACCGCAGTGCCCACACCGATGACGGTCAGCAGCACGAGCGCGCATCCCGAGCCGGTCGCCTTCGCGGCGGCGCGACCGGGTTCGGTTGAGGTCTTGGGTCGTTGCGCGATGTAGGCGCCCGGCACCGAATAGTGCGCGGCCTGGGGGACCAGCCTCGGCACCGTGATCGGTGCGCCGTCGAGCCAGTCAGCGCTCAGTTCATTCGCACGTGCTGCGTGCAGCTTGAGCTCGGCGCCCAGAGGGGAGCCCACGACTCGCGCCCACGCAGCCACGACACGGCTACGACCAACCTGATGGTCAATCGTCGGGAGAAAGTGGCGCGACGTCGTGGTGGAGAGCTCACCGCACCTCTCGCCACCGAGCCTGACTTCCACGACGTCGCGGGACTCTCCGTTCTTGAGGGTGCGCTCCAGACGGTGGAGGGTGACCAGCAGCAGCCCGTCTCCATCGCGTGGAACGAACGGGCGAATAACGTCGAAGTGTTGCTCTTCGCCCGCTACCTGAAGCGCGCCGCCCCACGGCAGTAGGGAGTATTCGGCGCTCGGCGGGTCATTTTCGGCGATGAGGGCGCGATCCGCCGCATACGCGAACGTGACCCTCGCGTAGAGGCGTTCGCCCTCAGATGTTCGGCGGCGGACCGCCCAGATGCGCGCGGGTGTCACGGCACGGTGTCCCGAGGCGACGATGCGGCGGACAGCGTCCCGGTACGCGTGTGTCTCCTCGCGCGCGATGTACCCGACCACTTCATCATTGATCCGCACGGAGATCGCATCGCCGTCATGGGGGTTGTCAGGTTCGGGCACCAGGGCTGCGGTGGTCATGACCTCGACCTCGCGATCAAGGAGAACGCGTTGACCCAATGCGCGCTCGATTTCTTCGTCGCGGTACGCCTCACCGACTACTTCGTTCCATGGGGATGCATTGCGATCGGCGAGCCAGTAGTCAGTCGGCGTGATCGGTGCCGGTGAGACCGAAACGTTCGGGGAATCCGCTGTCACGCTCGGGTTCATGGGTGCAGCCGCAGGCGCAGGATGGAGATGGTTCGTCCAAGCGGAGCCATCCCACCAGCGAAGTTGCGTCGGGTCTTCAGGGTCGGGGTACCAGGCTGCCGGGGTGGTCACCTGCCGACGGTACCTTGGAACGGTTCCGCGAGGAGCGGCGGATCGGTGCCCCAGATCGGGGCACATTCCCGGCGAATCAAGCTGTGCGCGAACGCGCACTTCCCTTTCTGTGCGCGATCCGTCACACTGAGGGATGTGCGCGGACGCGCACACCTGGAGGTGGTGCCATGCGTGTGAGATCCGTACGAGAGCTCGGCGCGGCCGTCCGCGAGCGGCGAGAGGTGCTCGGCTGGTCGCAGGCCGAGCTCGCTGAGCGTGCCGGGGTGACCCGTGAATGGGTCGTGCGCTTCGAAGGAGGCAAAGCGAGTGTGCGGCTCGACCGTGCGTTCGACCTCATCACGGCACTCGACCTGGCGGTCGACCTGAACGAGCGGGCCGTCGATGCCTGAACTCGAACTCAACGTCTTCCTCGACGGCACTTTCATCGGAGTCGTCTCCCAGAACCAAAGCGGAAACGTCGGCTTCACCTACGACGAGAGCTACCGGCGGCGCATCCACGCGACGCCGCTCTCGTTGTCGATGCCGGTGACGCGCGCATCCCACCCTGCCCGCGTCGTGTTGCCGTTCCTGCAGGGGCTGCTGCCCGACAGCGCGGGTCGCCTCGACGAGCTGGGGCGCGAGTTCCACACCTCAGCTGCGAACCCGCTCCAACTCCTGCGGCACATCGGCGGCGACGTCGCGGGCGCGGTGCAGATCCTCCCTCCGGATGTCTCACCGAGCGATGCCGGCCAGCGTCAGCGAGACATCCAACGGCTCGACGACGCCGCGCTCACTGAACTGATCGCCGACGTCGTCGACAACGCCGATACCTGGGGCACACGCGACGACGGGCGGTGGAGCCTCGCGGGTGCCCAGCCGAAGCTCGCACTGTTTCGCGATGACGACGGCTGGGGCATCCCTCGCGACGCGACGCCGACGACCCACATCCTGAAACCGGCGGTGCTGCCGTATGTCGAACACGACGTGAACGAGTACGTGACGATGACGGCGGCGCGGGCAGTTGGTTTGAGGGTCGCGGATGCCGGTTTGCTCACCACCGACCGCGGCGATCGTGTGTTCGTTGCTGCCCGCTACGACCGGCGCCTCGTCGGCGATCGCTGGCAGCGGCGGCATCAAGAGGACTTCTGCCAGGCGCTTTCAGTCGACCCGGCCCGCAAGTACCAGTCCGACGGCGGTCCGGGGTTCGCGGCGATGGCCCAACTCATCGACACGTTCCCCGGCATCGACCAACGTCGGGCGAGTCAGCGCGCGCTGTTCGATGCGATGGTGTTCAACGTGTCGGCGGCCAACACCGATGCGCACGCGAAGAACTACTCGATCCTCCTCGACGCAGAGCGCGCCGAGCTCGCACCGCTGTACGACCTCGGCACGCACCTCGCCTATCCGTCGACGCGGCCACTCACCTCGGCGATGAAGGTCGGCGATGAGTACCGGCTCGACGCGATCGGCATCCGCGATTTCGTGGGAGTGGGACGCAAGCTGCGCATCCCGGCCGACGAGGCCGAGTCGCGGGTGAACGACATCCGTTCAGGGCTCGCCGCCGCCTTCGCCGGGGCCGCGGCTCAAATCGCGATGCCCGACGAGCGGGCAGTCGCGACGCGCATCGCCGAGTCGGTCGCCGACTACGCGGCGGCCCGCGGATGGATCGACTGACTCTGATCCAAGAACGCAATCCCGACAAGCAGCCCGAGACGATCAAGCTCGTCATGGAGCAGATGGAGCAGATGGAGCAGATGGAGCAGCTCGCGCCGCGGTGCTCGGCTGCGCGACCGACGCCTAACTCGACGCCCGCACCACCAACTGCGTCGACAGCAGCGTCGCGGACGGCACGTCCTCGCCGGCGATGAGCCGCACGAGCGTGCGGGCCATGACCTCGCCCATCTGGAGCGACGGCTGGTGCACGGTCGTGAGGGGCGGCACGGCCATGGAGGCGTAGCGGTCGTCGTCGAAGCCCACGACGGCGACGTCGCCGGGGATGGTGCGGCCGGTTTCGAGGATCGCCGCGTAGGCGCCCATCGCCATCTGGTCGTTGGCGCAGAAGACGCCGTCGATCGTGGGGTCGCGTTCGAGGAGCCTGCGCATGGCGATCGCGCCCGACTCGGGGCTGAAGTCGCCGAACTCCACGAGGTCGGACGTGCGACCGGCGCGGTCGAGCACGTTGCGCCAGCCGCGCAGGCGGTCGACGCCCGGCGGCATGTCCTGCGGGCCGCCGATCGTCGCGATGCGCTGCCGCCCGCGCTCGACGAGGTGCTCGGTCGCGATCTCGGCGCCGTGTGCGTTGTCGACGTCGACCGTGTAGTTGACCTGCTCGCCCGGATCGAGGGGGCGCCCGCCGAACACGACGGGCAACGCCCGCGACACGTGCGCGTACGAGTGGTCGCCCGTGTGATGCGAGGCGACGAGGGCGCCGTCGACGTTGCCGCCGAGGAGGTACTTGCGCGTCTTGTCGGACGCGGCCTCGCTCTCGATGAGCATCGAGAGCGTGTAGTCGGTGTCGGCGAGGGCGAGGCCGATGCCCTGCACAAGGGTCGCGAAGAACGGGTCGTTGAACACCTTCGCCGTCGACTCGGGAACGACGAGCGCGATCGCCTGCGTGCGCCGGCTCGCGAGCGAGCGCGCGGCGCGGTTGGGCACGTAGTTGAGGACGGCGATCGCCGCTTGCACGGCCTCGACGACGTCGGGGCTGACTTTCGGCGACCCGTTGACGACGCGCGACACCGTCGCCCGGGAGACGCCCGCGTGCGCGGCCACCATCTCGAGCGTGGGCGCCGAGCCGCCGCGGGCGGAGGCAGGGGTGCCGCGATCGGCCGTCATGCGAAACCCCTCCCTGTCGCCGGATTCACCCAACGATAGTCGCGGATGCCTCGGACTGGCCCCGTGCGTCGCCTCCTGTGGAGGAGGCCGCGGCCGAGGCATCCGCCGAGACATCCGCCGCGACATCCTGAGACGCCTTGTGCTCCGCGATGAGCTTCGCGTACGCGAGCGCGCTGTCCTTCGGCGTGCGCTCGAACGTGTCGTAGTCGACGCGCACGATGCCGAACCGCTTCTCGTACCCCCACGCCCACTCGAAGTTGTCGAGGAGCGACCACACGAAGTACCCGCGCACGTCGGCGCCGGCGTCGATCGCGCGTCCGACGGCGGCGATGTGGTCGACGATGTACTGCGTGCGCTCGACGTCGTGCACCTGCCCGTCGGGCGAGACGACATCGTCGTAGGCGGCGCCGTTCTCGGTGATGTAGAGCGGCGGCAGGTTCGGGTATTCGTCGCCGAGGCGCACGAGCAGCTTCTCGAGGCCCGACGGGTTGACCTCCCAGTCCATCGCCGTGCGGGGCAGGCCGCGCGTCGGGAAGGTCACGTAATCGCTGCCCGGGAAGGGCGAGCGGCCGGGCTTGTCGGTCGGCCGGAGGCCGGGTCGGGCGTCTTCGGGCAGCGGATGACCCGACACGTTGTCGTCGTGGTAGTGGTTCACGCCGAGGAAGTCGATCGGCTGCGCGATGTGCGCGAGGTCGCCGTCGTGGATGTGGTCTTCGAGTCCGAACTCGCGCACGTCCTCGAGCAGGTCGGCGGGATATGCCCCGCGCAGCATGGGGTCGAGGAACATCCGGTTCCAGAGCGCGTCGATGCGACGCGCGGCCTCGAGGTCGACGGGGTCGGCCGGATGGTTCGGCACGGCGTTCGTGAGGTTGAGCGTGATGCCGAGCCGGATGTCTCGGGCCGCACCCGTGCCGTCGGTCGCCGCCGCGGCAAGCCCGCGCAACCGCTCGACCGCGAGCCCGTGGGCGAGGTGCTGGTGGTGCACGGCCGCGAGGCCGGCGACGGGATCGGTGAGGCCCGGTGCGTGCTCGCCGCCGATGTACCCGATGAGCGACGAGCACAGCGGCTCGTTGAACGTCGTCCAGTGTGTGACGCGGTCGCCGAGGGCGCCGTAGACGGCCTCGGCGTAGTCGGCGAAACGGTAGGCGGTGTCGCGGTTCGCCCAGCCGCCGCGCTCCTGCAGGGCCTGGGGAGATCCCAGTGGTAGAGCGTCAGCCACGGCAGCACGCCGGCGCCGAGCAGTTCGTCGACCAGGCGCGAGTAGAAGTCGAGCCCCTCCTGGTTGACCGCGCGGTCGCCCGGCACGATGCGCGCCCAGCTCGTCGAGAACCGGTACGAGTCGAGGCCGAGGCGCTGCATGAGCGCGACATCCTCGGGGTAGCGGTGGTAGTGGTCGACGGCCCGGTCGGGGGTGTCGCCCTTGGCGACCGCGCCGGGCACACGCGCGTACGCGTCCCAGATCGAGTCCTCCTTGCCGCCCTCGCGGGCGGCGCCTTCGATCTGGGCGGCGGCGGTCGCCGAGCCCCACACGAAGCCGTCGGGGAATGGGGTGGGGAGGGTCATCCCTTCACTGCTCCTGCCATGATTCCGGAGATCAGCTGCTTGCCCGCGATGATGAAGAGAACGAGCAGCGGGATCGTCGCGAGGACCGCGCCCGTGAGCACGATCGAGTAGTCGATGTAGTACCCCGACTGCAGTTGGCTGAGCGCCGTCTGCAGGGTCGGATTCGAGGGGCTCAAGACGATGAGCGGCCACAGATAGTCGGTCCATGCCGTCATGAACGTGAACAGGCCGAGGATCGCCATCGCCGGGCGCGCAGCGGGCAGGCCGACCGTGAGGAACGTGCGGAACTGGTTCGCGCCGTCGACGCGTGCGGCCTCGATGAGCTCGTCGGGGATCGTGTCGACGAGGTACTGGCGCATGAAGAACACGCCGAACGCCGTCACGAGGGTCGGCACGATGACGGCGCCGATCGTGCCCGTCCAGCCGAGCTGGCGCATGACCATGAACAGCGGGATGATGCCGAGCTGCGTCGGGATCGCGAGCGTCGCGATCACGAAGATCATGAGCCCGTCGCGGCCCTTGAACTTGAGCTTCGCGAACGCGTACCCCGCGAGCGTCGAGAACGTCACGACCGAGACCGTGATGATCGCCGAGATGATGAACGAGTTCCACAGGGCGAGCCAGAACGGGATGGCGTCGAACACCTTTTGCGCGTTCGCGAGGAAGTTGCCGCCCGGAACGAGGGGCAGCGTCTCGCCGCGGGTCGCGTTCGTGCCGCTGCCGACGACGAAGGACCACCACAGCGGGTAGGCGCTGCCGATCAGGAACGCCGACAGGAGTCCGTAGGTGAGGAACCCCGGGCGGCTGCCGATGCCGGCGAGCCCGCCCTTCGGGCCGCGACGGCGCGAGCCGCGAGGCATCCGGCCCTCTTCGACCGCGATCGACGCGCGAGTCTCGGTGACGGTCACTGGTCTGCCCCCTTTCGGGCGAGCGCACGTCTCGTGCGACGGTTCACTCGACTGTCACCGGTTGCGATGCGGCGCGAGATGAGGAAGTTGATGAGGCCGAAGCCCACGATGAGGAGGAAGAGGAGCCACGCGACGGCGGATGCCTCGCCGAAGTTCCTGCGGAAGAACGCGAGCTCCCACATGAACAGCACCGTCGTCTGGAACTGCCGGTCGCTGCCGCCGATGCCGCCGGCGGTCGAGACGTCGAACAGTCGCGGTTCGGCGAAGATCTGGAGGCCGCCGATCGTCGCCGTGATGATGACGAAGATGAGCGTCGGGCGGATCGAAGGGATCGTGATCGAGAAGAAGCGGCGGATGCTTCCGGCGCCGTCGATCGCCGCCGACTCGTACAGGTCTCGTGGCACGGCCTGCATGGCCGCGAGGAGGATGAGGGCGTTGTAGCCCGTCCAACGGAAGTTCACCATCGTCGCGATCGCGATGTGGCTGAGGAACGTGTCGTGCTTCCACTCCTGGTCGGGGATGCCGAACACGTTGAGCAGGTTGTTCGCGAGGCCGTCGGCCTCGTTGAAGACGCTCGAGAAGATGAGGGCGACCGCGACGGGCGTCACGACGAAGGGAGGAGCACGCCCATGCGCCAGATCGTCGGCGCGCGGAGGCCCTGGTCGAGGAGGTAGGCGACGACGATCGCGACCGTGAGCTGCGGGATCGAGGACAGCAGGAAGATGCTGACCGTGTTGAAGATCGAGTTCCAGAACATCCGGTCGCCGAGGATGTTCGCGAAGTTCTCGAGCCCGACGAACGGGCCCTGGCCGGTGAGCAGATCCCACTCGTGCAGCGACACGACGAACGTGTAGCCGAGCGGGAACAGGCCGACGAGCGCGAAGAGGATGAAGAACGGCGACACGTAGAAGTACGGCGACGCCTTGAGGTCGAAGCGCGAGAGGCGCTGCCGGAAGGTGGGCTTCGGCTGCGGACCGCGCGGCTTCGACGGCGGGGCGTCGACCGGCGGATGGAGCGTGGTGGTCATGTCGGACCGTTCTGGTGGAGAGCGGATGCGTGGAGGGGGGTGACCGGGTGGCGCCGGCGGTGCCGACGCCACCCGATCATCGGGGGTGGGGACTAGTCGGAGACGAGCTCGTGGAGCAGCTCGATCGCCTGATCCCAGGCGGCCGCGGCATCCACCTCACCGCGGTCGAGGGCCGAGAGCGGCGGGCCGAACACGTTCTCCTGGATCACCGAGTCGTCGGGGCCCTTGAACTGGGCGACGACGCCTTCGGCGCGGCCGGCGAGGATCGCGCCGACGGGCGCGTCGTTGAAGAACGCGTTGGGCGTGGGGTTCGCCGCGAGCTCCTCCTGCGCCTTGATCGTCGACGGGAAGGTGCCCGCTGCGTCGAACTGCTTCACCTGCTGCTCGGGCTGGGTCAGCCAGTCGGCGAGCTTCGCGGCCGCCTCCTTGTGGGCGCTCGTCTCGGGGATCGAGAGGAACGCGCCGCCCCAGTTGCCGGCGCCGCCGGGGAAGACGTCGGCGAAGTCCCAACCGGTCGAGGCGTCGCCGCCGCCGGCCTCGGTCTGACCCTGCACGACGCCGAGCATCCAGCCCGGGCAGACGAAGGTCGCGAAGGTGCCGTCGACGAACGACTTGCCGCCGTTCCAGTCCCAAGCGGACTGCGCGGCGGAGAGGCCGTCCTTCACGGCGGAGCCGAGGAGGTCGAAGCTGTCCTTCAGTTCGGCGTTGTCTTCGACGTTGAGCTCGCCGTCGGACGTGTAGTAGCCCTCGGGGAGCTGGTTCACGATCGAGTTCCAGACGAAGCCGGAGTGGTCGAACCAGGCCTTGCCGGTGGCCTCGTGGTACTGGCGGCCGACGTCGAAGTAGTGGGCCCAGTCGCCCTCGAGGAGCGTCTTGACCTCTTCGCGGTCGGTCGGGAGGCCGGCCGCGGCGAACGCCGGGCCGTTGTAGCAGAGGCCGGTCGGGCCGATGTCGGTGCCGTAGCCGATGACGCGGCCGTCGGCGTCGGTGGCCTGCGCGTACTTCCAGTCGACCCAGTCGGCCTTGCGGTCCTCGATGCCGTAGTCCTTGAGGTCGACGAACTGGTCGGAGACCTCCATGATGGCGCCGAGCCAGCCTTCCTCGATCGCGACGATGTCGCTGAGGCCGCTGCCCGCGGCGATCTTGGTGAAGGCGTCGGTGCGCGCGTTGCCGCCCGTGTCGATGTTCGTCGCCTCGATCTTCACGCCCGGGTTGGCGGCCTCGTACTCCTTGTAGAGGTCGTCGTAGCCGAACGTGCCGAAGGTGGTGATGGTGAGGGTGACGTCCTCGCCCTCACCTCCGGACGAGTCTCCGCCGCCCGCCGAACAGGCGGACGCCAGGAGGGCGATCGATGCCGCGCCGGCGATGGCTGCGACACCGCGGGTGCGTCGTGAGAGCTTCACGGTCACTCCTTTGTGTGCGTGGGATGTGTGCGTTGGATGGGGTGTTGGTGCCCGATCGTGAGAGCGCTCTCTCGCGTCGAAGTGAGAGCGCTCTCACGACTTCAGCCGAAGCTAGGGCATGCTCATGTTCGGTGTCAAGAGAGCGCTCTCACAAGGTGGACGTTTGGCTTTCGCGGCTCCTTCCGAGGTCGGCTCAGTGGTCGCCGTTACACTCGATCCGTGCCTTCCGACGTTTCGACCGACCGTGCGGCGCTCGATCCAGAGACCTCTCGCCGCCGTCTGACGATCGCGCTGCCCGTGAGCGGCGTGCTCGTCGGCGTCGCCGCGCTCGTCGTCGGACTCGTCTTCGGCGGAACGCCTGCGACGGCCGGACACGACGGCGGTCGCGGCCCTGCAGGCGGCTCGGCCGGGACATCCGAATCGGCGAAGCCGCGGCCCCTCCCGGCCCCGACGCCGCTCCGGCCCCGGCTCCCGTCGACACCTTCGATCGCAACGCGCACTCGCTCGACGACCCCATGAGCATCTGGGTCGTCGTCAATCGCGACCGCCCGCTGAACCCCGAGGACTTCGTCCCGCCCGACCTCGTCGAGGTGCCCGTCGCGCACACGTGGGTGCCCGAGATGCGCCAGGAGGCGTCCGACGCCGTCGTCGCGATGTTCCAGGCAGCGGCCGACGAGGCCGGCTACTTCCTGGCCTCGAACAGCGCCTACCGCAGCTACTCGACGCAAGTCGACCTCTACGGCGACGGCGACGACCCGACGACCGCGCCTCCCGGGCGCAGCGAGCACCAGACCGGCCTCGGCATCGACATCGGCACCGAGCGCGGCTGCACGTTCGAGTGCATGGAAGACAGCGAAGAGGGCCAGTGGCTGCGCGACAACGCGTACCGGTTCGGCTTCATCCTGCGGTATCCGGCCGACAAGGTGGATGTCACGGGGTACCCCCACGAGGCCTGGCACTACCGCTACATCGGGGTCGATCTCGCGACCAAGATGCACGAGACGGGCTACACGACCCTCGAGGAATTCTTCGGCCTCCCGGCCGCCCCCATGCCATGAGCGGAGTCGGCGGCGCTGCGATCACGAGTCGGCCCCGCCGAGGCCTCTCCCTCGCAGTGCTCGTCGGCAACCAGCTCCTCGCGGGCGTCGGCGTCGCGTCGGGCATCGCCGTCGCAGCCCTCCTCGCCGAGGATCTGACGGGCACTGCGCTCCTCGCGGGGCTCAGCCAGACGTCGTCGGTACTCGGAGCGGGGATCGTCGCGATCCCGCTCGCGCGGCTCGCGGTCGCGCGCGGACGCCATGTCGCCCTCGCCCTCGGCTACGGGCTCGCCTGCCTCGGAGCGGTCGCCGTCATCGTGGCCGCGGCGACCGCGATCGTGCCGCTCGTCTTCGTCGGCCTCGCCGCGTTCGGGGCAGGATCGGCCGCGGGTCTGCAGGCGCGGTTCGCGGCCACCGAGGTCGCCCGGCCAGGGTTCGAGGCGCGCGCGATGTCGCTCGTGCTCTGGGCGACGACGATCGGGTCGGTCGCCGGGCCGAACCTGTCCGAAGCGGGCGCCGCGTTCGGGCGGTGGGCCGGCCTCCCGCCGCTCGCGGGCCCGTTCGTCTTCTCGGGGCTCGCGTTCGCGATCTCGACGCTCGCGGTCGGGGCGCTCCTCCGGCTCCCGAAGCCCGGCGTGCTCGAAGCGGATGCCGCGGCCGACGCCGATGCCGCAGGCGGGGCAGACGCGCCCGCCGACGCTGCGCCCGACCCTGTGTCCGACCCGGTGTCCGACCAGTCGGCCCGCCCGGTCGGTACGTGGGCAGCGCTCACGACGGCCGCGCGCAATCCGACGTCGCTCCTCGCGCTTCTCGCGATCGTCTGCTCGCACACCGCGATGGTCGCCGTCATGGTCATGACTCCCGTGCACCTGCACGACCACGGCGGCACGCTCGGCCTCATCGGACTCGTCATCAGCATCCACATCCTCGGGATGTACGGCGCGAGCCCGATCATGGGATGGCTCGTCGACCGGTTCGGGCCGATCCCCGTCATCGGCCTCGGGGCCGTGCTGCTCGCCGGCGCGACGATGCTCGGCGTCTTCGCGCCGAGCGACCGGATCGAGCTCGTGCCGCTCGCGCTCGGGCTGTTGGGGCTTGGTTGGTCGGCGGGACTCATCGGCGGTTCGGCCCTGCTCACGGTGTCGGTCGAGCCGCCGCTGCGCGTCCCGCTGCAGGGCGGCTCCGACGCGGCGATGAACTTCGCGGCGGCGCTCGCCTCGGCGTCATCGGGGGCGGTGCTCGCGGCGGGCGGCTTCGCTGCGGTCAACGTCGTCGGGGCGCTCGCGATCGTGCCGCTCGTCGTGGTCGGGGCCGGCGTCGTCGCGCGGACGCGCCGGGATCGCCTGCGGGTCGGGTGAGCCTGCGGGTCGGGTGAGCGCGTGCGCCTTCGCACGCGCGTGAGCGCGCTTTCACGTCGCTCCCAGGCTCTGAGAGGGTTCCTCACATTCTGGGGTGATGGTCTTGTCGTGTCCCCCTAAACGCCGACCCGAATCGCTCCACCGTGCCCCACGAAGAACCCAATACCCCCCTGCGCCATCGCTCCACGTACCGCCCGCCCGCGCCCGATTCGGGCGGGACCGAAGCGGAGCAGCCGGCGCGCCGGGTTCCCAAGCACCGCGCGGAGCGGGTCGGCAATCGGCGGCCCGCCGGCGACGCCACGCCCCGAAGCGGTGTGCGTCGCTGGGCCGCCATCACGTCGGCGACCGCGATCGTCGGGGTGAGCGCGCTCGGCGCGGTCGGCGTGCCCAAGGCGCAGAACCCTGCCTACGCGGACGCCTCGAACGAGTCGGGGGAGCATCCCATGGCGCCCGTCGCCGACGAGGTCCGCGCGGCCATCGCCGCCGACCCGGGCCCCGCCGTCACGAGCGGACTCTCGGTCGCCGCCGTGCCGTTCACGGGCGGCGCGCAAGTCACCGTCCAGGGATCGCAGCTCGACGAGATCACGCAGGTGACCGTCGGCGGCGCCCCCGCCCAGATCGTCGCCGCCGACGCGACCACGCTCACGTTCGCGGTGCCAGCGACCTCCGACACGGCGCTCGGGGACGTGCCCGTCGTGTTCGCCGACGAGACCGGTGAGCCCGCGCCCGTCGGCACCCCCGCGGAGATCGCCGCGACCCAGCAGACCAGCTCCGTGGCATCCGTCGACTCGGCGAACGTCTCGACGGGCTCGCTCGCCGAGATCGCCGCGGCATCCGCGCAGGTGCCGGCCGAGGCATCCGCGACCGCCGTCTTGCCCCGACCCGCGACCTCGCTCACCCTGACCTACACGACCGACCCGCGCATCGACGCGCAGGTCGGCTACATCCTCGCCCACTGGTCGAACTACAACGCCGGGCAGTACCCCGTCATCGACGGGTACGACTGCGCGAACTTCGCGAGCCAGTCGCTCATCGAGCGGGGCTGGACGATGGACGGCGGATGGTTCTACGACGCGAACACGGGTGCCACGTCGCCCTCGTGGACGAGCTCGACCGCCATGCGCGACTGGCTGTACTCCCGCCCCGACCTCGCGACCGCGCTCGACGACTCGCAGCGCGCGCAGGTCAAGGTCGGCGACATCGCCCAGTTCGACTGGGATGACAGCGGCGACCGCGACCACACGGCGATCGTCACGCGCGTCGATCACAACCCCGACGGCAGCACGAAGGTCTGGGTCGGCAGCCACACGAAGGACGTCGACTACTGGGACGTCGACGTCGCCCTCGCGAGCGGCGGCGGCTCGGTGTACTACTTCTCGCTGCGCTGAGCGGGCGCGCCCTGCGTCCCCCGGCGATCAGCCGCCGAGCGCCTCGGTGACGATCCGCTGCGCTTCGGCCTGCACGACCTTCAGGTGCTCGGGCCCCTGGAACGACTCGGCGTAGATCTTGTAGACGTCTTCGGTGCCGCTCGGCCGCGCCGCGAACCACGCGTCGTCGGTCGTGACCTTGAGCCCGCCGATCGCGGCGCCGTTGCCGGGGGCGTGCGAGAGCTTCGCTGTGATGGGCTGTCCGGCGAGCTCGGTCGCGTGCACCTGGTCGCCGTCGAGCTTGCCGAGGGCGGCCTTCTGCTCGGGGGTGGCCGGGGCATCCGTGCGCTCGTAGGCCGGGTCGCCGTATTTCGCGACGAGCGCGCGATACAGCTCCGACGGCGACTTGCCCGTCACTGCGCGGATCTCGGACGCGAGCAGGCACAGCAGGATGCCGTCTTTGTCGGTCGTCCAGACGGTGCCGTCGAAGCGCAGGAACGACGCGCCCGCGCTCTCTTCGCCGCCGAACCCGACCGACCCGTCGACGAGCCCCGGCACGAACCACTTGAACCCGACGGGCACCTCCCACAGGTGCCGCCCGAGCCCGGCCGCGACGCGATCGATCATCGACGACGACACGAGCGTCTTGCCGATCGACGCGTCGTGGCGCCAGCCGCTGCGGTGCCCGAAGAGGTACTCGATCGCGACCGCGAGGTAGTGGTTGGGGTTCATGAGCCCGCCGTCGGGGGTCACGATGCCGTGCCGGTCGGCGTCGGCGTCGTTGCCCGTCAGGATGTCGAAGCGGCCCGCGTTGGCGAGCACCGACGCCATGGCCTGCGGCGACGACGGGTCCATGCGGATCTTGCCGTCCCAGTCGAGCGTCATGAACGCCCACTGCGGGTCGACGCGCTCGTTGACGACCTCGAGGTCGATGCCGTAGCGGTCGCGGATCGCGGCCCAGTAGTGCACGGATGCCCCGCCGAGCGGGTCTGCGCCGATCTTGATGCCCGACCGCTTGATGGCGTCGAAGTCGATGATGTTCTCGAGGTCGGCGACGTACTCGCCGCGGAAGTCGTACGTCTCGACCCCGCTCGGCTCGGCCTGGTTGACTCCCTCGAGGCCGCCCGCGATGAGCTCGTTCGCACGGTTCGCGATCCACGTCGTCGCGTCGGAGTCGGCGGGGCCGCCGTGCGGCGGGTTGTACTTGAAGCCGCCGTCTTGGGGCGGGTTGTGCGAGGGCGTGATGACGATGCCGTCGGCCTCGCCCTCGGCGCGGCGTGCCGGGTCGTTGTTCCACTTGAGGATCGCGTGGCTGAGCGCGGGGGTCGGCACGAAGTCGTCGTACGCATCGGCGAGCACGCGCACGCCGTTCGCGACGAGCACGTCGAGCGCGGTCGTCTGCGCGGGCGCGCTCAGGGCGTGCGTGTCGGCGCCGATGAAGAGCGGCCCCGTGATGCCCTGCGCGGTGCGGTACTCGACGATCGCCTGGGTGATCGCGAGGATGTGGTCCTCGTTGAAGCTCGTCGAGAGCGACGAGCCCCGGTGGCCCGACGTGCCGAACGCGACCCGCTGGGCGGGCACGGAGGCATCCGGTTTCAGGTCGTAGTAGGCGCGCACCAGCGCTTCGACGTCGATGAGGTCGGCTTCGGTCGCCGGGGTTCCTGCGCGCTCATGCATGCGCCCAGTCTGGCAGCGTCGGGCGCGCGCGTCACGGGCGCTTCGTCACATCCGCGGCGGCGGATGCCTCACACGAGCGCCTGGACCGCGCTTGCGAGCGCGAAGATCGCGAGCCCCGCGAGGGCGCCCACGACGGTGCCGTTGATGCGGATGAACTGGAGGTCGCGCCCGACCTGCAGTTCGAGCTTCTCGGTGGTCTCGCGGGGGTCCCAGCGTTCGACGGTCTCGGTGATGACGCCCGCGATCTCGTGCCGGTAGTTCCGGACGACGTAGGCCGCGGCATCCGTCACCCACTCGTCGACCTTCTGCGCGAGCCGCTCATCGGCGACGAGCCGCGCGCCGACCTCGACGACCGCCTGCTGCAGCGCCTGCCGCAACTCGCTCGACGGGTCTTCGAGTGCGGACTCGAGCGTGTGCTTGACGCTCGACCACGCTTCGGCGGCGAACTCGCGCACGCGTCGGCTCTCGAGGAGGTCGGCCTTGATCGCCTCGACCTTCGCGATCGTGGCGCCGTCGTGCTGGAGCGAGTCGGCGAGCTCGGCGAGCCAGCGGTCGACCGCGAGACGCAGCGGATGATCGGGGTCGGCGCGCACGGCGCGCACGAACGCGAGGATCTCGCGCTGCGCTCGGTCGTCGACGAACCGGTCGACGAAGCCCGGCACCCAACGGGGGAGCCGGTCGGACACCATCCGGCCGAATGCTTCAGGGTGCGCTTCGAGCCATCCTTCGGCCTTCTCGACGACGACGTCGATCGCGGCCCGCTGCTGCCCCGCCGCGACGAGCCGGGCGCCGACGCGCCCGATCGCCGGCCCCCACTCGGGCTCGAAGAGGTGGCGGCGCGCGAGGCGCTCGATGACGTCCTCGACGTCGTCGTCACCCAGGAGGGTCAGGATGCCCCGTGCCGCGACGGATGCCTCGGCGGTGAGTCGTTCGGCGTTCGCGGGCTCTGCGAGCCATCCGCCGACCCTCCGCGCGATGCCGATCGAGCGGAGCTTGCCCGTGACGACCTCGTCGGAGAGGAACTCGTGCTCGACGAACGCGCCGAGCGTCGCGCCGATCTCGTCCTTGCGGGTCGGGATGATCGCCGTGTGGGGGATCTTGATGCCGAGCGGGTATCTGAAAAGCGCGGTGACGGCGAACCAGTCGGCGATCGCGCCGACCATCGCGCCCTCGGCGGCGGCGCGCACATAGCCGAGCCACGGGTACCGGTCCTGCAGGGCGAACGCGATCGCGAACACGACGGCGGCGATCACGAGGAGGGTCGTCGCGATGCGCTTCATGCGCCGGAGCGCGACAGCGCGCTCCTCGTCGGTCGGCACGTACCGGACCGCCGGCCGGTCGCTCGTCGTCGATGCGGTGCTCATGCGGTCACGCTAGCGCGACGGGCGCGGCGCGCTGGCTAGGCTGCAAGGCATGACGGATGCCTCGGCCGACCCTTCGGAGACCTACGCGTACCTCGGTCCCGCGGGCACCTTCACCGAGGCCGCGCTCAAGCAGGTGCCCGAGGCCCAGGGCAAGACGTGGCTGTCGGTCAACAACGTCGGCGAGGCGCTCGCCGAGGTCGTCGCCGGGCGCGCGACGGCGGCGATGATCGCGATCGAGAACTCGGTCGAGGGCGGCGTGACGGCCGCGCAGGACGCGCTCGCGACGATTCCCGGCCTGCGGATCGTCGGCGAGTACCTCGTCAAGGTCAACTTCGTGCTCGTCGCGAAGCCCGGCACGAAGCTCGACGACGTCAAGGTCGTGAACGCGCACCCCGTCGCCTACGCGCAGTCGCGCGGCTGGCTCGAGCGGAACCTCCCCGACCACGGGCACATCCCCGCGGCGAGCAACGTCTACGCGGCGACGAGCCTCTTCGACGCCGACTCGAACGCCGACGCGGCCGTCGCGCCTCCAGGCATCGTCGATCAGCTCGACGTCGAGGTGCTCGCGCGCGATATCGGCGACAACCCCAACGCCGTCACGCGCTTCGTGCTCGTGTCGACGTCGAAGGCGATCCCGCCGCGCACGGGCGCCGACAAGACGAGCCTCATCGTGGAGCTGCCCGACGATGAGGCGGGCTCGCTCCTCGCGATGCTCGAGCAGTTCTCGACGCGGGGCGTGAACCTCTCGCTCATCCAGTCGCGGCCGATCGGCGACGCCCTCGGCCGATACCGGTTCGTCGTCGACCTCGAGGGGCACGTCGAAGACGAACGGGTCGCCGACGCGCTCCTCGGCCTCCGCCGGTTCTCGCCGCGCGTGCTGTTCCTCGGCTCGTACCACCGCGCCGACCACCGCGAGATCGAGTACCACTCGAAGTACGACGACGAGATCTTCATCGAGGCGCGCGACTGGCTGCGCGGCATCCTCTCGGGCGAGCCCGAGGCCTGACGCACCCGTAGGCCTTCCACAGCTCGCGATTCCGGATGCCTCGGAGCGCCCCCTCCGATTAGGCTGACGCCACCCGACGGAGGGAGCCGTGTGACCGAGGTACGAGAGAGCATCGACCCGAGATTCGACGCGCGGTTCCAGCGCGGGTACGACGGTGGGGCGGATGCCTCGTCGGCGACGGCGCCGTCCTCGGCGGCGGTGACCGAGACCGACGGGCCAGGCGACTCGCCCGGGCCCTCCGATCCCCTCGAGTCGCTCGGGCACTCCGATCCGATCGAGTCGCCTGGCCCGTCGGTCTCGGTCGCGACGGTCGCGGACCCCGCCGTCGCCGCTGCAGGCCCCGGATGGGAGGTCTCCGACGAGCCGGAACGGCGAGTCGAGGCATCCGCAGGCCGTGGGCTCTCGCGGGCCGCGGCGATCCGCTGGTTCTGGATCATCGCCGTCGTCTCGCTCGTCTGCATCGTGGGCGGCGGATGGGTGTCCTGGACCGTGAACTCCGACCCGACGTACTACACGGGCGCGACTCCCGCAGGCTGGGCGGCCATGCAGCGGCTCCAGGCGTTCGCATTGCCGCTCGCGCAGGCGGGCATCTCGGGCCTCGTGGGAGCACTGCTCGCATGGGCACTGTTCGCGCCGGCGAAGCCGGCCGCGAGGCTCGCGGCGGCCTCGAGCGAGGGCCGGTCGTGAGGCTGCGCCACGCAGCGATCTGGGTGCTCGGCGCCCTCGCGCTCGCCGGGTTCGCCGCCTTCGACCGGGTCTCGGCGTGGACGGAGGAGGTGCAGAACGAGGGGTTCTCGTTGATGCCGGAGGGGCCGACCGACGAGCAGATCCGGTTCCTCGCGTTCCGGCAGATGAGCTACGGCTTCCTGACCCCCGCGCTCGTCCTGCTCGTGTCGCTGTCGTTGTTCGCCCTCGTCGTGATCGGCGCGCGCGCCGTCGCGGTGTGGTGGGCCCACGGCGGCGAGCCCGAGGCATCCGTGGCTCTCGAACCGGAGCAGGCCCTACTCGGCGACCCGCATGACGAGCGCGCCCGGGTCGACGCGGAAGTCGCCGGCGACCACTGACCCGAGTTCGTCGCCGTCGATCTCGAACTCCTGCGCGTCGCCCTCGATGGCGACCGTGACGCGCTTGCCGCTCCCGTAGACCACCTCTCGGCGGCGCTTGCCCCCCGTGAGGTCGAGGAACTGCCGCCCGAGCGCGGTCTTCCGCACCTGGTTCTCCCACGTGATCGTGCGCCACACGAACAGCCACCCCCAGAGGTTGCGCGGCTGCAGCACGACGACGTCGAGCAGTCCGTCGTCGATGGACGCATCGGGCACGAACTCGATGTTG
Organism: Agromyces protaetiae; assembly: GCF_004135405.1. Classification (NCBI taxonomy): domain Bacteria; kingdom Bacillati; phylum Actinomycetota; class Actinomycetes; order Micrococcales; family Microbacteriaceae; genus Agromyces; species Agromyces protaetiae. Next base: position 533,221 of record NZ_CP035491.1, on the reverse strand, counting down.
CCGGGCAGCACGCCGAGGTTCGCGACGAGGATGCTCGACGCCTTCGGGTGGTGATGCCGACCGCCGTCGATGCGGTAGCCGACGCGGAACGGCTCGGACGCGGGCAGCACGCGCAGGCCCGCGTCGACGTAGGCGAGCCATCCGACCCGCTTCTTCAACTCGGGATTCGTGTTCGCGATCATCGTCGCGTCGATGCCGATGCCCGCCATGACGAGCGAGACGTGGGACTCGACGTCGCCGTCGGCGCGCGTCACTTCGGCGACGAGCGCGTCGACCCGGCGCTCGACGCCCGCGAACGCGATGACGACGGCGTCGCCCGTGTCGTTGACGGGCAGGTTCAGATTGCGGGCGAAGAGATTGCCCGTGCCGAGCGGCACGATCCCCATCGGCACGCCGCTGCCGCGAAGACCCGCCGCGACCGAGCGCACCGTGCCGTCGCCGCCCGCTGCGATGACAAGGTCGGCGCCGAGCGCGATCGCCTCGCGCGCCTGCCCGTGCCCCGGATCCGCCTCGGTCGTGTCGAGCCACACGCTCGGGGCGTACCCCTGGCGGGCCTCGGCGTGCTCGACCGCCGTCCGGAGGGCTGCGATGCCCTGCTTCGACGGGTTCGCGATGACGACGGCGCGCGGGCGCGAGACATCCGCCTGCGACCCGTCCGCCCCGCTCACGGATGCCAACCTACGACATCGGGCCGGTCGAGGGCGATGCCGACGCGGCATCCGGGCCTCAAAGGCCGCGCGGCTAGACTGACACGCGTGATCGACCCCGTGCTCCTTCGCGAGAATCCCGACCTGATCAAGCATTCGCAGACCCTCCGCGGCGAGCCGACGTCGTACGTCGACGACGCGGTCGCGGCCGATTCCTCGCGTCGCGCGGCGATCACGGCGTTCGAGGCGCTCCGCGCCGAGCAGAACGCGTTCGGCAAGCAGGTCGCGGCGGCTCCGAAGGAGCAGAAGGCCGAGCTCGTCCAGCAGGCGCAGCGGCTCGCGGCGTCGGTGAAAGACGCCGACCGCGCCGTGACAGAGGCCGAGACGGCGTTCGAGGTCGCCGTGCGGAAGCTCGGCAACGTCGTCATCGACGGCGTGCCTGCCGGCGGCGAAGACGACTTCATCGTGCTGCGCGAGGTCGGCGAGATCCCGACGTTCGACTTCGAGCCGCGCGACCACCTCGAGATCGGCGAGAAGCTCGACGCGATCGACATGGCGCGCGGCGCCAAGGTGTCGGGCGCGCGGTTCCACTTCCTGAAGGGCGTCGGCGCCCGCCTCGAGCTCGCGATCATGAACATGGGTCTCGACCGGGCGCTCTCGGCGGGATTCACGCCGCTCATCACTCCGACGCTCGTGCGACCCGAGATCATGGCCGGCACGGGCTTCCTCGGTGCGCACGCCGACGAGATCTACCACCTGCCCGCCGACGACCTCTACCTCGTGGGCACGAGCGAGGTCGCGCTCGCCGGGTACCACCAGGGCGAGATCCTGGATGTCTCGAAGGGCCCCATCCGCTACGCGGGCTGGTCGACGTGCTACCGCCGCGAGGCCGGCAGCGGCGGCAAGGACACTCGCGGCATCATCCGCGTGCACCAGTTCGACAAGCTCGAGATGTTCACCTACATCGACCCCGCCGACGCCGAGGCCGAGCACGAGCGCCTCCTCGGCTGGCAGGAGGGCATGCTGCAAGACCTCGGCCTCGCGTACCGCGTGATCGATACCGCAGCGGGCGACCTCGGCTCGTCGGCCGCGCGCAAGTTCGACATCGAGGCGTGGGTGCCGACGCAGAACCGCTACCGCGAGCTCACCTCGACGTCGAACTGCACGACGTTCCAGGCCCGCCGCCTCGACACCCGCTACCGCACCGAGAGCGGCAAGACCGCACCCGTCGCGACCCTCAACGGCACGCTCGCGACGACCCGTTGGATCGTCGCGATCCTCGAGACCCATCAGCAGGCCGACGGGTCGGTGATCGTTCCCGAGAAGCTCAGGCCGTTCATCGGCGGGCTCGAGGTGCTCGAGCCGGTCGCATGAGCGCCGAAGCGGCAGTGCAGCAGGCGTCGGCGTTCGAGCCCTGGCTCGTCGCGCTCGACGTCGACGGCACCGTCATGCACGAAGACGAGACCATCGACGGCGCAGTCGTCGACGCCGTGGCATCCGCCCGCGACCGCGGCCACCTCGTGACCCTCGCGACCGGCCGCTCGTGGGCGACGACCGCGCCCGTCCTCGACCGGCTCGGCATCCGACCCGACTACGTCGTGTGCGCCAACGGCGCCATCACTTTCGGCCGCGACGACACCGAGCCGAGCGGCTACGCGCGCGTGCACGTCGAGACGTTCGACCCGACGCAAGTGCTCGAGCACATCCGAACGTTCCTGCCCGAAGGGCGGTTCATGGTCGAACTGCCCGACGGCTTCCGCCTCTACACCGCGGGCATGCAGGAGTGGAACCTCGACAACGCGCAAGAAGTGCTGTTCGAAGGGCTCCTCGACCAGCGCGCGACGCGCGTCGTCGTCACGAGCCTCGAGCACGACGCCGACGCATTCCTCGACATCGTCGCCCGCATGGGCCTGCACAGCGTGAGCTACGCGATCGGGTGGACGGCCTGGCTCGACATCGCACCCGACGGGGTCAACAAGGCGACGGCACTCGAACGCGTGCGCGGGTGGCTCGACATCCCCGCGAATCGGGTGCTCGCCGCAGGCGACGGCCGCAACGACCTCGAGATGTTCGCGTGGGCCGGTGCCGCCGGCCGATCGGTCGCGATGGGGCAGGCCCCCGACGAAGTGCGCGCGGCGGCGCGCGAGGTGGCGGCGCCCATCGGCGAGGCCGGGTTGGCTGCCATACTCGATTCACTGCCCTGAGCCACTGCCCTGATCGGTCACGAGTTCCATCGACCCTGACCTGAAGCGAGGTGCGATGTCCGAAGACGAGCTCGAGAGCGAGCCGCCGCGGCACGGTCGGATGCCTCGCCGCGGCGTCGTCCGCCCGATCATCGCGATCGTGGCATCGTCGATCGCCGTGCTGCTCGTCTCGGGGGCGGCCGTCGCCGCCTACCTCGTCGCGGATCTGTACGGCGACGTCAAAGAGCAACCGCCGGTCGAACTCGAGAGCGAGACCGTGCTCGAAGGCATACCCGACATCGGTGCGATGGAGGGCGGCCTCACGTTCCTCCTCGTCGGCAGCGACAAGCGGCCCGAAGACGGCGCGTTCGGAGACCCCGAGGAAGAGAGCGCCGTCCTCAACGATGTCAACATGGTCCTGCACATCGCGCAGGACCACTCGCATGTCGAGGTCGTGAGCTTCCCACGCGACATGCTCGTGCGCGTCCCCGAATGCACCGACCCCGACGACCCCGACGGGGACCCGTTCTCGGCCAGGTCGTCGGTCAAGATCAACACCCTCCTGTCGTCGGGCGGAGCGGCGTGCGTCGCCAAGACGATCGAGCAGCTCACCGGCCTCACGATCCCGCTCGCTGGCGTCGTCGAGTTCAGGGGAGTCGCGGCGCTCGCCGAGGCGGTCGGCGGCGTCGACGTCTGCATCGCCGAGCCCATCGAGGACGAGTACACGGGCACCTTCCTCGATGCGGGGACGCACACCCTCACAGGTCTCCCGGCACTCCAGTTCTTGCGCTCGCGCCACGGCGTCGGCGACGGCAGCGACCTCGGACGCATCTCGAATCAGCAGACCTTCCTCGCCTCGCTCATGCGCACCCTCCAACACGGCGGCGTCCTCAACGACCCCGTGAAGCTGTACTCGATCGCCAAGGCCGTGATCGGCAACATGCAGCTCTCGACATATCTGCAGAACCCGACGACGCTCATCTCGATCGCTCGGACCCTCCAAGACGTCGACCTTTCCAAGGTCGCGTTCATCCAGTACCCGACCGAGTACACCGACGACTTCTCGGCCGTCGTCCCGTCCGACTCCGCGGCAGCGCTGAACGCCGCCCTCCTCGCCGACGCCCCCGTTGTCCTCGACCCGACCGCGACATCGAACGCGTCGTTCGGAACCCAGGCGGGCGAGACGCCGGCCGCGCCGGTCGAGCCGCCGGGTGAGACGGTCGACGGCGACGGCGTCGCCCCGCCGGCCGAAGGCGACGGCGTCGCCCCGCCGGCCGAAGCAGGTCAGGCGCTGCCGAGCGACGTGACCGGTCAACGTGCCGACGAAGTGCGCTGCTCGACCGCGAACGACGGGTGAGCGGCGGCTTCAGAGAGCTCCCAGGGTGCGCTGGGAGGCTTGCTGAAATGCGGGTCGGCTAGACTCGCCCTCGTTCCGCGCGACGAAACGCCGTGTTTGCATGGCGCCGAGTGCGGTCAGGAGGGCTGTCCGAGCGGCCGATGGAGCTGGTCTTGAAAACCAGTGGGCAGCAATGCCTCGTGGGTTCGAATCCCACGCCCTCCGCTGAGAACGCGACCGACAGACGAGAAGGAGCCGAGTGAACGAGGAGTTGCGACCGACGACCCGTCGGGCAGTCAAGACCCCGTCCATCGCGCGGCACGGGAAGCTCAAGCGTCGCAGCGCCTGGAAGACGATCGCGACGATCGTGGCTTCGACCCTCGCCGTCGTCCTCGTGTCCGGCGTCTCGGTCGGGGCGTACGCGGCCATGGATCTCGTGCAGACGGCCAAGCCGACCGTGAAGCTCGAGAGCGAGAAAGTGCTCGAGGGCGTGCCCGACATCGGCGCGATCGACGGCGGTGTGAACCTGCTCGTCATCGGCAGTGACAGCAGGCAGGGCCAGGGGATGGCGTTCGGCGACCCCGATGAAGAGACCGCCGTGCTCAACGACGTCACGATGCTCCTGCACATCTCGCAAGACCATTCACATGTCGAGGTCATCAGCTTCCCGCGTGACATGCTCGTTTCGGTACCCGGCACGTGCGTCGACCCCGATGACCCGTCAGACACCCTCTCGGCGCTCTCGTCGGTCAAGATCAACACCGTGCTCTCCTATGGTGGCGCCGAGAACGGCGGCATGGACTGCGTCGTGAAGACGGTCGAGCAGCTCGTCGGCGTGACGATCCCGTTTGCCGGGGTCGTGCAGTTCCTCGGCGTCGCGGGGCTCTCCGAGGCGATCGGCGGCGTCGACGTCTGCGTCGCCGAGCCCATCGAGGACGAGTACACGGGCACCTTCCTCGAGGCGGGACCGCACACACTCTCAGGCATGGCCGCTCTGCAGTTCTTGCGCACCCGACACGGCGTCGGCGACGGCAGCGACCTCGGACGCATCTCGAACCAGCAGGTCTTCATGTCCTCCCTCGCCCGCAAGGTCCAGTCCGACGGCACGCTGGCCGACCCGGTCAAGCTCTTCGGCATCGCGAAGGCCGTCCTCTCGAACATGCAGCTCTCCTCGAGTCTCGGAAACATCCCGATGCTCGTTTCGATCGCGAAGGCCATGCAGGACGTCGACCTCTCGAAGATCGCGTTCATCCAGTACCCCACGAGCTACGTCGACGGCGGCGGTGCGGTCGCACCGAACTGGCTCGCAGACTCGGTCAACCAGGCGCTCCAGCAGGATGTCCCGGTCGTGCTGCCGACCGTGCAAGACGCCGACTTCGCCTCCGAGACCGACCCCAACGCGGCGCCCCCGGCCGATCCCGCAGCGCCCACCGATGCAGCGGATCCGGCAGCGCCCGCTGACCCCGCGGCCCCCGCAGGACCTCCCGCTGCGGCTCTCCCCGACGGAGTCTCGGGCCAGACCGCGGCTGACGTGCGCTGCTCGTCGGGCCGCACACTCGACGACCAATAGGGCCCCTCGCCTGCTCGAATCGTCATTCCCGGCATCACCGGGTTATGATTGCTGTCGCGTGCGCTCGCGCATGCAAGGAGACGTCGCATAGTCCGGTCGAGTGCACCACCCTGCTAAGGTGGAGTCCCCGTAAGGGGACCAGGGGTTCAAATCCCCTCGTCTCCGCACTGTGATGTCTCAGGACATCGTGAACGGCTGAACCCCGGTTTCGGGGGTTCAGCCGTTTTTGCGTTGGTAGCTGCGGGTGGGGTCGACGGTGATCTTGCGCCGTCGGCTACGGCAGCGGCACGATGTACGAGTCGACGCGGGCGATGAGTCCGTCGCGGAAGGTGAAGAGGTCGTTGAACGCGAACCGGAACGGCCCGTGCTCGGCCGTCGCGCCGCGGCCTTCGCCGGTCGTCACGACGACCGGACCGTCTTCGAAGACGCGATGGACCTCGAGCTCGGGGCTCCCGGTGAATGCGGGGTTCTCGATCTCGCCGTCGAACTCGGCCTTCCCGTGGGTCGTGCGGTGCCCGTGGATGACCCATTCGACGTCGTCGGTCAGTGTGGCGAGGATGCGGGCGTGGTCGCTCGCGCGGAAGCCGTCGAGATACTCCTCCACGAGGTGCCGCTGATCGCTCATGTGGTGAGGATAGCGAGTCCCGGCGGCCGGGCATCCATCGCGCCGCGGGGCCCCGCTCGTAGACTCTGAAGATGATCGCAACGGCGGCGTTCTCATGGGGGTTCACCCTGTGGTTCGCCGCCCTGGGCGGGGCGTCGCTGGTCGGGCTGGCCCGTGCGGGGCGGACGCCCGACGGCGTCTCGTACGCGGCGCACGCGATCATGGCGGGCGTCATGGCGCTCATGCCGTGGGGGTGGTCGGCGGTCGTGCCGCAGGCGATCTGGATCGCCGTATTCGGCGCGTTCGCGCTCTGGTACCTGTCGCTCGCGATCTCGCGTCCGGGCACGCGCATCGGCCCCGGCACCGGGCATCACGCCACGGGCACGCTGCTCTGGTACCACGGCGCGATGATGGGCGCCATGGTGTGGATGAGCGTGCTCGTCGTGCTCGCGGCGGGAGCCGTCGGGGGAGCGTCGGTCATGCATCACGAGTTGGCGATGGCGGGTGGCCCGGGCGCGCTAGATGCGCCGGATGCCTCGGGGCTCGCGAGTGCCGGCGGCGCGGCGGGCTGGCAGCAACCTCTCTGGGCGGCCGCGCTCACGTGGGCGTTCGTCGCCCTGTTCGCGGTCGCAGCGGCGTGGTTCGGCGCGAGGCTCGTGTCGCGGCTCGCTGCAGTTCGTGCCGGGAGCGGCGGTGGGCGAGACATCCCGACAGCCCTTCCTCCCGCCGTCGAGGCGGCCGTGAGCCTCGCGATGGCGGCGGGGATGGGCGTCGCCTTCGCCGCGATGCTCTGACGTGCCCAACGCGGTGGGCTCAGGCGGCCGACTCCACGAATGTCGGACAAGTGCCTGATTGTCGGACGTGTCGGCCAGAACTCGTCCGACAAACAGCCTCTTGTCCGACAAACCCGAAGCGGCAGGGGCGGGGAGCGCAGGGGCAGAGGCAGGGGCGGGGGCAGGCGCCCCTCACCGCACGAGCGGCGTCGCCTCCGTCGGCAGTTCGATCGCGCGGTGGATCGGTCCCGACTCCTTCGAGAGCTGCGCGCCCGACCCGCCCCAGCGGAGCTGGATCATCTGCGCGGCGATCGACACGGCCGTCTCTTCGGGCGTGCGGGCGCCGAGGTCGAGGCCGATGGGCGAGTGCACGAGGTCGATCTCGGCGGGTTCGAGCCCGGCTGCGAGGAGCCGCCGCACGCGGTCGGCGTGCGTGCGCCGCGAGCCCATGGCGCCGATGTAGGCGACGCGCGGGCCGCGGAGCGCGGCCTTCAGCACGGGCACGTCGAACTTGGGGTCGTGGGTGAGCACGCACAGCACGGTGCGTTCGTCGATGCTTCCCTGCTCGATCTGCTCGGCGAGGTACTGGTCGGGCCAGCGCACGACGAGTTCGTCGACGTCGGGGAAGCGGGCGGATGTCGCGAACACGGGCCGCGCGTCGCACACGGTCACGTGGTAGCCGAGGAACCCGCCGAGCTTGGCGAGCGCCGACGCGAAGTCGATCGCGCCGAACACGATGAGCCGCGGTGCGGGCGCGAAGCTGTTGACGAAGACGCGCATGCCCTCGCCGAGCCGTTCGCCGTCGGGCCCGTAGCCGAGCGTCGCGGTGATGCCGCCCGAGAGGAGCCCGCGCACGTCGTCGGCGATGCGCCGGTCGGCGTCGGGGCTGCCGAAGGTGCCGTCGGAGACATCCGGTCTGATGACCATGCGAAGGCCGACGCGCGCGGGGTCGACGTGCTCGATGACCGTCGCGACGGCGACGGGCCGCCCGGCGGCGATGTCGTCGGCGATCTCGCCGAGCTCGGGGAACGTCGTTCGGGACACCCGTTCCACGAAGACGTCGAGGATCCCGCCGCACGTGAGGCCGACGGCGTACGCGTCGTCGTCGCTGATGCCGTACCGCTCGAGGGCGGGCGGCGCCCCTTCGATCGCCTCGGTCGCGAGCCCGTACACGGCGCTCTCGACGCAGCCGCCCGACACCGAGCCGACCGCCGCGCCGTCGGCGTCGACGAGCATCGACGCGCCGGGGTCGCGCGGCGCCGACTTGAAGGTGCGCACGACGGTCGCAAGTCCCACCGTCTTGCCCTCGCGCCACGCTGCGACGAGGGGGTCCAGGATGTCACGCATACGTGCCTACTTCGCCTCCTTGTCACGGTGGAAGATCGAGCCGATCGCGCCCGCGACGAGCGAGAGGCCGTTGACCGAGCCATCCGAAGACTCCCCGGTGTTGGCGCTCTCGTCACCCGACAGGAGCTTCTGCAGGTTGCCCGCGAAGATGCCCATGATCTGCTGCGCGACGGTGTTGATGACGCCCTTGCCCATCGCGGCGGCCTTGCCCGAGAGGGCGATGTCGCCGTGCACGACGCCCGTCGTGACGCCGTCCTCCTCGGTGAGGGTGATGGTTGCGGTGCCCTCGGCGGTGCCCTGTCCGGCCTTCTCGAGCGCCTTGCCCTTGAACGTCGCCACGTGGGCCGCGTCGTCGCGCGAGACGAGCTCGATCTGCCCGCGGTACTGCATCGAGAGCGGGCCGACCTTGACCTTCACGAGACCCTTGTAGGTGTTCTCGTCGACCTTCTCCGAGAGCTCGGCGCCGGGAACGGCGGTCGCGATGCGTTCGACGTCCATGACGGTGTTCCACACGTCGTCGATGGGGGCGGTGACCTTGAAGGTGCTGTCGAGTTCCATGGAGGGGTTCCTTCTTCCTATTCCGGTCAGCGGTGACTCGAGATGGTGGTCGGATGCTTCGGGGCGGGTCTCGTGGCGCGCGGCGCTTCGTCGTCGGCGATCGCCCGCACGAGCTCATGCAGGGCCGAATAGCTGTGCCCGCTCACGAACGCGTCGCAATAGGGGAGGGCGGCGGCCATGCCGCCCGCGAGCGGCTGGTAGCCCGCGGCGGCCTTGCGCGGGTTGACCCACACGATGCGGTGCGCGAGGCGCGACAGCCGCGCCATCTGTCGTTCGATGTCGGCGGGGTCGTCTTGCGCCCACCCGTCGGACAGGATGACGACGACCGCGCCGCGCGCGATGCCGCGCCTGCCGTGCTCGTCGATGAACGCGCGGATGCCGTCGGCGAGGCGCGTGCCGCCCGCCCAGTCCTTCGCGCCCGCGGCGGCGCGTTCGAGCGCGAGGTCGGCGTCGCGCCCCGAGAGGTGTCGGGTGAGGCGCGTGAGGCGCGTCGCGAAGACGAACGCCTCGGCGCGACTGGATGCCACGGCGGCCTGCATGAACGCGAGGAAGACCTGCGTGTACGGCTCCATCGACGCCGACACGTCGCACAGGAGCACGAGCGGGCGCGGGCGGGTCTGCGGCTCCGCGTGGAGGAGCCGTACGACGTCGCCGCCAGTGCGATGCGAGGCGCGCACGGTGCGACGGAGGTCGAGGCGGTCGCGCGCGTGGGGCGAGACGCGCGTGCGACGGCCGGGGCGCAGGGGGGTCGCGAGCACGAGGTCGGCGACGAGCTTCCGGATGCGGTCGAGCTCGTCGGGCGTGAGCTGGGCGAACGACGTGTCGTGCAGGCGCTCGTCGGGGCTCGCCGCGAGGAGGAACGCGTCGTTCCCTTCGTCGGCGGATGTCTCGCCCGAACCGCCGTCGGCGGGCGGCATCGGGCCCGGGGCCGCCAACCGCGCTCCGCGCGCGGTGGGCCGGTCGTCGGCGGCCGTGCGCCGGGTCTGCCGGTCGATGGGCGGGGCGTTCTGGTCGCCGCGCGAGTCGGCGGGGTCGGCGGAGCCGCCGAAGAGTGCGGTGAACACGGCGTCGAAGATCGGCAGTTGCTCGTGCGAGGTCACGAAGACCGTGCGGCACGCCCAGTAGAGGTCGGGGCCCGTGCGCGGCGGGACGAGGCGGAGTGCTTCGACGAGCCATCCCGAGCGGTCGGGCGGAATCGGCAGTCCGGCCCGGCGCAGTTCGGTCGCGAACGCGACGGCGAGCCGAGCGGGGTCGACGGCGATGACGGAGCCGCCGTGGTCGATGGTCGTGAGCTCACTCATCGTCGCCCGCCAGCCACTCGCCGCCGCGCGCGCCGACGAGTTCGAGGTCGTCGCGGTTCTTGACGACCGATCCCCAGGTCGCGGCCGCCGAAGCACCGTCGAGCCGCCCGACGCCGAGGAGCGTGAGCGCCATGACCCAGTCGATGAGCTCGGCGACCCCGGGCGGCTTCACGAGGTCGAGCGAGCGCAGGCGCGCGACGGCGCCCACGGCCTGGACGACGAGCGGTTCGGATGCCCCGGCCACGCGTCTGCGCACGATCTCGAGCACCTGCTCGGGCGCGGGGAAGTCGATCCAGTGGTACAGGCACCGGCGCGTGAGGGCGTCGTGCAGGTCGCGCGTGCGGTTCGACGTGAGGATGACGATGGGCGGCTGGGTCGCGCGGATCGTGCCGAGTTCGGGCACGGTGACGGATGCCTCGGCGAGCGCCTCGAACGTGAACGCTTCGAACTCGGCGTCGGCGCGGTCGATCTCGTCGAGGAGGAGCACTGCCGGCCGCGGCCCGTCGTACTCGATCGCCTGCAGCACGGGCCGCTGCAGGAGGAACTCGCGCGTGAAGAGGTCGGCGTCGGCGAGACGGGTGTCTTGCGCCTCGGCGAGCCGGATCGCGAGGAGCTGCCGTTGGTAGTTCCACTCGTAGAGCGCCTCGCCCGCGTCGATGCCCTCGTAGCACTGGAGGCGGTAGAGCGGCGTGCCGAGGAGGGCGGCGAGCGTCTTCGCGGCTTCGGTCTTGCCGACGCCGGCTTCGCCTTCGAGGAGGAGCGGCTGGCGCATCCGGACCGCGAGGAACAGGGCCGTCGCAAGGCCGGGGTCCGCCAGGTAGTCGCGTCCGTCGAGCCCCGCCGCGAGGGTCGCGGCGTCGGGGACGAGCTCTTCGACCGAGCCCTGAGGGAAGGGCTCGGTCACGCCGACCTCGCGACCTCGGCGAGCAGCGCCCGGTAGTCGTCCTCGGTGTCGACGTCGCGCGGGACGCGCCCTTCGACGCGCACGCGCGCGACCGCCGAGCCCAGCCGCTCGATGAGCCGCCACACCCCGCGGTCTCCGTGGAGCGTCGCGAGCGCGGGAAAGGTCGCGCGCGAGAGCGCGAACGGGTGCCCGATGCCGTCTTCGTAGCGCGTGACCGCGATGGGCGCGTTGCCGCGGCTCGCGAGCACCGTCTCGACGACCTCGGGGCGGATGCCCGGTTGGTCGCCGAGGAGCATGAGGATGCCGTCGAGCGACGGGTCGATGTCCTGGATCGCCCGCGCGATCGACGACGAGCAGCCCGACGTGTGAGCGTCGTTGATCACGACGTCGAAGCCGCTCGTGTCGACCGCAGCCAGCACCTCGTCTGCCGACCCGCCGAGCGCGAGGATCCGCTGCGGGAACGGGAGGCCGCGCACGAGGTCGAGCACCGCGTCGAGGAGCACGCCGTCGCGGTAGGGCAGCAGCTGCTTCGGGCGGCCCAGCCGGGTCGACCCACCCGCGGCGAGGACGACGGCGGCGAGGCGCGGCTCAGACGGCGACGGCATAGCGCTCGGGCTCCTTGAGGTAGAGGGCCTTGCAGTGGCCCGAGCAGAACCAGACCGTGCGGCCGTCGTGCTCGGTGTGCGGGGTCGGGTCGGCCGCGATCACGGTCATGCCGCACACGGGATCGATCGCGGTCGCAGGGCCGGATGCCTCGTGCTCGCCCGTGTACTCGTGCGGGGCGTCGTGCTCGTGGTCGGCGGGGTGCTCGTGCCCGTGGTGCTCGGCGTGCTGGTGTTCGTGCGGCGCCGGCCCCGAGTCATCCGTCGCCCATGCTCCCTCGGTCGCCCGGATCTGCACGATCTCGGCGAGCACCCCGAGGGCGATCTCGCCCGGCGAGCGGCCCCCGAGCTTCAACCCGGCGGGCGTGTGCACACGGTCTCGCAGCGAGTCATCCACGTCGAGCGACGCGACGACCGCGGCGCCGCGCTTGTCGCTCGCGACGAGGCCGATGTAGGGCACGCCGGCCGCGAGGGCGGCCGCGAGCGCGGGCTCCTCGCCCTTGCCGTGCGACGCGATGACGACCGCGGCATCCGTCGAGCCGGGCCGCCACGCCTCGCCGTCGACGAGCTCGACCTCGAAGCCGAGCTCGGCGCCGATGCGGCCGATCGCCTGCGCGACGGGGGTCTCGCCGACGACGACGAGCCGGGCCGCGGGAATCACCGGTTCGAGGAACACGTCGATCGACCCTCCTGAGAGACACGGATTGTGCACTTCGACGGCGCCCTCGAGCTCGGTGCGACCGACGTCGCCTGGGCGCACCTGCAGGAGCAGCGGCTCACCGGATTCGAGCACGCGCAGGCTGAACTCTCGCACCGAGGCCTCGACGCAGTTGCCGCCCACGAACCCCGTCATGGCGCCCAATGCGTCGATCACCGCGACATCCCCGCGCGAGCGCTCGTCGGCCGCTCCGTGCGCACGACCGTGGCCCGCACGAAGGCCTGATGCTGCTCTTCGAGCTCTCGTTGCCTGCTGGCTACGTTCGCGGTGACCGTCATCGGCTCTCCTACTCCCCATGATCACACTGTTCGGGTGCGACCCTGCCCGGTTCTGCAAGATCGTGATCAAGGAGGGATCACACGGGCGGCCTGGCGTTCCCCTGCATGGCGTCCCAGACCCGTGCCGGCGTGCACGGCATGTCGATCGCGGTCACGCCGACGGGCCGCAGTGCGTCGATGACCGAGTTGACGATCGCGGCGGGCGAGCCCACCGTGGCCGACTCGCCGATGCCCTTCGCGCCGATCGGGTGGTGGGGCGACGGAGTGACCGTGAAGCCGGTCTCCCAGTCGGGCACCTCCATGGCGGTCGGGATCAGGTAGTCCATGAAGGAGCCGCCGAGGCAGTTGCCGTCCTCGTCGAACTCGATGATCTCCATGAGCGCCATCCCGACGCCGTCGGTCAGGCCGCCGTGCACCTGCCCCTCGATGACCATGGGGTTGATGCGGGTGCCGCAGTCGTCGACCGCGAGGAACCGGCGCACCGTGACCTTGCCCGTGCCCTTGTCGATGTCGGTCACGCAGAAGTACGCGCCGTAGGGGTAGGTGAGGTTCGGCGGGTCGTAGGTGACCTCGGCGTCGAGGTTGCCGTCGACGCCCTCGGGGAGCTCGATCGTGCCGTGCGCGGCGAGCGCGATCTCTTGGATGGTCTTGCCCGCCGACGGGTCGCCCTTGACGAACCAGCGGCCCTTCTCCCACTCGAGGTCTTCGGGGCGGGTCTCGAGCATGGCCGCGGCGATGAGCCGCGCCTTGTCGCGCACCTTCCGGGTTACGAGCGCGACGGCCGCGCCGCTCACGGGCGTCGACCGGCTGCCGTACGTGCCGAGCCCGAACGGCGTCTGGTGCGTGTCGCCGTGCACGACCTCGATGTCCTCCGGCGGGATGCCGATCTCCTCGGCGACGATCTGCGCGAACGTCGTCTCGTGCGCCTGGCCCTGGGTCTGCACCGAGATCCGCACGACGGCCTTGCCCGTCGGGTGGATGCGGAGCTCGGCACCGTCGGCCATGCCGAGGCCGAGGATGTCCATGTGCTTGCGCGGGCCTGCGCCGACGCCCTCGGTGAAGAACGAGATGCCGATGCCCATGAGCTCGCCGCGCGCCCGCTTCTCGGCCTGCTCCTGCCGGAGTTGGTCGTAGCCGAGGAGCCCCATCGCGTGCCGCATGGTCTTCTCGTACTCGCCCGAGTCGTACTCGAACCCGGCCTTGTTGTCGTACGGGAACTGCTCGGGACGGATGAAGTTCTTGAGGCGCAGCTCTGCGGGGTCCATGTCCAGCTCGATCGCGAGCCGGTCGATCATGCGCTCGACGAAGTACGCCGCCTCGGTCACGCGGAACGAGCACGCGTACGCGACGCCGCCCGGAGCCTTGTTGGTGTAGACCGACGTGACCTTGCCGTACACCGACTCCCACGTGTAGCTGCCCGGGAAGAGGTTGAAGAACCCGGCCGGGTACTTCGTCGGCTGCGCGACGCCGTTGAATGCACCGTGGTCGGCGAGCACGTCGGCGCGCAGGCCGAGGAGCTTGCCGTCCTTCGTCGCCGCGATCTCGCCCTGCATGATGTAGTCGCGCGCGAACGAGGTCGACATGAGGTTCTCGGAGCGGTCCTCCATCCACTTGACGGGCTTGCCCGTCACGATCGACCCGACGATCGCGAGCACGTACCCCGGGTAGATGCCGACCTTGTTGCCGAAGCCGCCGCCGATGTCGGGGGAGACGAGGTGGATCTTGTGCTCGGGGATGCCCGCGACCATCGCGATGACGGTACGGTGCGCGTGCGGCGCCTGCGATGTCTCGTAGATCGTGAGCTCGCCCGACACGGGGTTGAAGTCGGCGACCGCGCCGCATGTCTCCATCGGAGCGGGGTGCACGCGCGGGTAGACGATCTCTTGTTTCACGACGACGTCGGCCTTCGCGAAGACGGCCTCGGTGGCGGCCTTGTCGCCGCACTCCCAGTCGGCGATGTGGTTGTCGGTGCGGCCCTCGAGGTCGTCGCGGATGATGGGCGCGTCGGGCGCGAGCGCCTTCCGCACGTCGACGAGCGGCGGGAGGAAGTCGTACTCGACGTCGATCGACTCGAGCGCATCGCGGGCGGCGTAGCGGTCGTCGGCGATGACGAACGCGACCTCCTGGCCTTGGAAGCGCACCTTGTCGGTCACGAGCACCGACTGCACGTCGTACGACAGCGTCGGGATCCACGCGAGGTTCAGGCCCTCGAGGTCCTTGCCGGTGATGACGGCCTTCACGCCCGGGCGCGCGAGCGCCTCGCTCGTGTCGATCGACACGAGTCGCGCGTGCGCGACGGGCGCGCGGAGGATCGCGCCGTGCAGCATGCCGGGCAGCACGATGTCGTCGGTGTAGTTGCCCTGCCCGCGGATGAATCGGGGGTCCTCCTTCCGCTGGAGGCGCCCGAAGCCGACCGGACGGTTCGGGTCGTCGGCGGGGTGGTTCACGTCGTGGTCGCGTCCGGGCTCGTGGCCGCGGTCGGCGTGGTGACCGTGATGCGTGCGGGGTCCTCGGTGAGGGTCATGCTCCCGCCACCTCCTTCTCGGGTTCTGCGACGGATGCCTCGGTGCCGGCCTCTGCAGCGGCGGCGTCGCCGCCGGCCGGGTGCTCGGCCGCCCACTGCACGGCGCGCACGATCGTCGCGTAGCCCGTGCAACGGCAGATCTGGCCCGAGATCGCCTCGCGGATGTCGGTCTCGGTCGGGTTCGGGTTCTCCTTCAAGAGGGCGTTGGTCGTGAGCATCATGCCCGGCGTGCAGAAGCCGCACTGCAGGCCGTGCTCCTCCATGAAGCCCTGCTGGATGGGGTCGAGCGTACCGCCCTCGGCGAGACCCTCGACGGTCTTCACCGAGTGCCCGTCGGCCATCGCCGCGAGCACCGTGCACGACTTCACGGGCGTGCCGTCGAGCTGTACGACGCACGCGCCGCAGTTCGACGTGTCGCAGCCCCAGTGGGTGCCGGTCATGCCGAGCTCTTCGCGCAGGAAGTGCACGAGCAGCACGCGGGGTTCGATGTCGCGTGCGACTTCGGTGCCGTTGACGGTCATCGTGACGAGCATGCTCAGGCCTCCTGTCCTTGGGCTCGCGCGATCGCCTTCCGCAGCGTGCGCTGCGTGAGCTCGTTCGCGAGGTGACGCTTGTACTCGACCGACCCGCGCTGGTCGGCCATGGGATCGACGGCCTCGCCCGTGAGGCGGCCGGCTTCGGCGATGAGCTCCTCGGTCGGCACCTTGCCGCGGAGCACGGCTTCGGCCGCGGACGCGCGGGTCTCGAGCCCGACGGCAGTGGTGCCGATCGCGACATCCGCCAATGTCCCGTCGTCTGCGAAGGTGACGGATGCTCCGGCCGCGGCGACCGCCCAGTCGCCCACGCGTCGCTCGACCTTCTCGTAGGCGCTCGACGAGCGCGGCCTGATGGGGATGCGCACCTCGGTGAGCACCTCGTCGAACGCGACTGCGGTCTCGTAGGGGCCGACGTGGAACTGGTCCATCGAGAGGACGCGGTCTCCGGATGCCCCGTGTACGACCGCTTCGGCACCGAGCACCGTGCACACCGTCGACAGGTCTTCGGCGGGGTCGGCCTGACAGAGCGACCCGCCGAGCGTGCCGCGATTGCGCACGATGGGGTCGGCGACGACCCGCTCGGCGTCGCCGATGATCGGGAAGAGCGCCTGCACCTCCTCGGACTCGAGGAGCGTGTGGTGGCGCGTGAGCGCACCGACCACGAGCACGTCGCCCTCGCGGCGGATGAAGTCGAGCTCGTGCAGATCGTTGATGTCGATGAGCCAATCGGGCCGGGCCAACCGGAGCTTCATCATGGGGAGGAGGCTATGGCCGCCCGCGATGACGTGGGCGTCCTCTCCGTAGCGGCTGAGCAGTGCCACCGCATCGTCGAGGCTCGTGGCCTTGGCGTAATCGAACGGCGCCGGAATCTGCACGGCGGCTCCTTTCTCGACGCACCTTCGCGTACGCTCCGCGGCTCCGCGGGGCGCTTCTGCGGTTCACGTTGCCTCCGCGCTGATGGAGTGTCAACATCGACATAAGCGAAGGGTTATCAGGCCGATGGGCATGACGTTCAGTCAGTTGCGGACGTTCGCACGGGTTGCGAAGCTCGGCTCGCTCCGCGCCGCAGCGGCCTCGCTCGGCGTGAGCGAACCGGCCGTGTCGACCGCGATCGCCTCGCTGCGCACCGAACTCGGCGACCCCCTCTTCACGCGCACGCCCATGGGCATCACGCTCACCCCCGGCGGACGCGCGCTCGCCGCCCACGCCGAGGAGATCATCGGCCTCGCCGAGGACACCCGCCGCGACGTCAAACACGCGAGCTCGCACGAACGGCAGTTGCGCGTGCTCGCGACGGCCGCGTTCGCCGAGCACGCCGCCGGGCGCCTCTTCGACCTGTTCGGCAAGTGGGTGTCGTCGGACGCCGTCGACGTCATCGTCGAGAGCGCCGACGACATCGCGACCCTCTTGCGCGAGCGCGCGTACGATCTCGCGCTCGGCGCCCGTCCGGGGCTGGCGAACAGCTCGGGGCTCGAGCTCGTGCCGTTCTTCAAGTACCAGCGGGTCGTCGTCGCCTCGACGAGGCATCCGCTCGCGTCTTCGACGGGCCCGATCCCGCTCGACAAGCTGCTCTCGGTGCGGTGGTTCGCGGGCCCCGGCGGGTTCGAGCCGCTGACCGAGGAGGGCCGCTGGTTCGGGCGGCTCTCGGCCCTGCCCGACGTCATCGAGCTCACGAGCGAGACCGACGCGCTCTCGGCCGTCGCGGGCGGCGAAGGCGTCATGCTCGCGCTCGGGCACGTCGCGGCGTCGCGCATCACGGGCGTCGCGGGGCATCCGACCGACGCAGACCGCACGCCCGACCTCGTGCGCCTCGCCGTCGCCGACACGCCCATCTCGGGCCTCTGGTGGGCGACGACCCTCGACGGCGGCCGCGCGACCGACGCCGCCCGCATCGTGCAGCGCCTCGTGACGACCGCCGAGGCGACGACCGCGATCGTCTCGCCGACGGGCTCGCGCGGGCTGTCGCGGCGGGGCAACAAGTTCCATGTCGCGCTGTGGAGCTGAGTGCCGGTGAAGGCCCAACAACTGGGGATGCTTGATGTCGGCGGTCGCCGCTAGCTTCGACACCTGATGCTCGCATCCCTGAGCGAGCACGCGACGTGAATTGGGGCACCCGAGGAATGAGCCACGCAACGCCGGCAGGATGGTACCGCGACGAGTCTGTCCCCGACACGCTGCGCTGGTGGGACGGGCAGGGCTGGACCGAGCATCGAAGCCCGATCCCTGGAGCCCAGCCCGCGACAGTGTCCTCGCCGAAGGCGACGAAGCCGGTCAAGCTCTCGAACCGAGCGGCTCGGGGTCGGCTCGAGGAACTCGAGGCGCTTGTCGAGAAGCACGGGTTGAGAGCGTTCGGCGAGATCGACGCGTACCGTGCGCGCATCGAGGGCGAACTCGCTGCCGCGCGCGCTGCGGCTGCGGCGGAACATGAAGGACTTCGGCGCCAGTGGGATGACTCGATTCGGAAGCTCTCGAAAGACCACGAGAAGTTGACGCAGTCGACGGCGTCGCTCCGCGCTGACATCGAGGAGCAGAAGGCACAGGTAGTCAACCTTCGAGATGCCGCGAGCCTCCAGGAACTCGGCGTATTCGACTACGAGCACCCGGCAGAGTCGTCAGCCGTTCTCTCCGGGCAACTCGAAGTGCTGCGGGCTCAGATCAAGGACGCGGTCCGCGGCGGGCGGGCGACCGTCGCAGCCACCGGCTTCACATTCAACAACTCAGCCGCCAAAGGTCGAAAGTTCGTCAGCGACATGAGCAAGATCCTGCTCCGCGCCTACAACGCGGAGGCGGAGAACGCCGTCAAGATGATGCGCGCGGGCAACCTGGCGGCCGCTCAGCAACGGCTGACCAAGGTCGCCGAGCAGATCGCCCGCCAAGGAACGATGATCGACCTGAGCATCACGCCTTTCTACCAGGGTCTTCGACTCAAAGAACTCGAACTCGCGAACCGCCATCTTCGGACAGTCCAAGAGGAGAAGGAGCGGGAGCGTGAGCATCGTGCAGAGCTGCGAGAGCAGCGCAAGGCCGAGCAGGAACTCGCGCGTGAACACGAGCGTCTCGAGAAAGAGAAGGCCCACTATCTTGCGGCGTTGGCCGCGCTCGAGGCGAAGGGCGACCTCGAAGGGGCCGACCGGATGCGCGAGAAGCTCGCGGATGTCGAACACGCCATCGAGGACGTCGACTACCGTGCAGCGAATATCCGCGCAGGCTACGTGTACGTGATCTCGAATATCGGTGCGTTCGGCGAGCATATGGTGAAGATCGGGATGACCCGCCGCCTCGAGCCGATGGATCGTGTGAACGAACTCGGCGATGCATCCGTGCCGTTCCGGTTCGACGTGCACGCCTTGTTCTTCGCTGACGACGCTGTGGGCGTTGAGAACATGCTCCACACCACTTTCGCCCAGGAGCGGGTGAACAAGGTCAATCTCCGTCGCGAGTACTTCCGGGTGACGCCCACCCAAGTGCTCGATGTGCTCAAGGCGCACAATGTCGAAGTCATCGAGTACACGGTCGAGCCGACGGCGGAGGAATATCGGGCGAGTCTCTGAACCACGATCCCCGATCCTCCTTCCGACGTGCGTCGCGTTGACGCAACTGGGCAACGGGCGAATCATGGGGAGCCTGACGAGCACAGACCCGGGGAGGGCGCGTGGACGAGATCGAAGCGGGCTATGTGTCGTATACGCCGACGGCGGAGCGGTTCGCGCAGGTGGGAGCCGACTTCGACTCCGAGGCGGTCGACGACGCGATCCTCGCGCACCTGAACGCGCGCGTCGCGCCGGGCATCCGCGTGCACCGGAACGGCAAGGTGTTCGCCGACCCGCCCGAACTCGAGCGCGCGAAGGCCGTCGACTGGAAGAGCCTTCTCGAAGAGATCGACCTCGACCAGTTGATCGCCGACAACCCGCCTCGGCGCTGACGGCTCGCGGCGACGGCGGCGAGGCCGCGCCGGGCTGTTGAGCGAGGCCGCTCTTGGCGACGCTCTGCTACAACCGTGCCGCGATGCGCGCCGCAGCCGAGCTCGCGTACTCGACGACCGTGTCGAGCGCCGTGTCGCTGAAGCTCGTGTCGACGTACGGCACCGTGACGACGGCGATGGCCGCGCCGTCGCGGCGCAGCACGGGGAAGACGACGTCGGTGATGCCCGGGTGGGCGGCGTCGGCGACGACGAACCCGCCGTCCTCGCGCAGGGGAGCGGGCGAGGCATCCGCCCCGCTGAACGCACCGTACGCGCTGAGCACGCGCCCGCTCGGCGTCTCAGCCGGGAAGAGCGCGCCGACGCGCACGCGGAATCCGAACTCGGCGGGGCTCTCGGCCTGCGCGACGATGCGAACACGATCGCCGTCGGCGACGCCGAGGTTGCACGACTGGCGCAGGGTCTCGGCGAGCTCCTGCAGCACGGGCTCGGCCGCGGCGAGGAGCCCGCGGAGCGGCTCGCGGCGGTGGGCGAGGTCGAAGAGCTTCGTGCCGAGCGTCGTGAGGCCCGATTGCGGGTCGCGCACGAGGTAGCCGCGGCGTTCGAGGGTCACGAGCACGCGGTAGAGCTGGCTCGGCGAGCGGCCCGTCTCACGCGCGATCTCCTGCTGCGAGAGGCCGCCCGCGCGGTCGGCGAGGAGTTCGAGGATGTCGAGCGCCTTGTCGAGCGCCGGCACAGCGTAGTCGGGGGCGGATGTCTCGGACGGTTCGGATGCCTCGGTGCCGATGATGTCCTCCTCGAGTGGGCTCTGAGGGCGACGCGTCAGGCCGCCGCGCCCATCGCCGAGAGCATGCGGCGTGCGATCTCGCGGTCGATCGCCTCGGGCACGGGCTGTGCGCCCGCCGTGAGACTACCGGCATCGCGGGCGACGCGTTCGAGCGAGAGGGTCTGCAGGAGGAACCCGAGGTCCATCGACTCGATCGAGTTGCCCTTGGGCTCGCGGCCCGCGAGGTTCACCATGCGGCCGTTCGCGAGCAGGGCCACCGTGCGGCCGTCGCCGAGGTCGAAGCGCTCGATCGCGTCGTCGAGCACGGTGCTCGAGGCGGCCCGAGCGCGCAGGCCCTCGACGTCGATCTCCCACGGGAAGTGCCCCGAGTTGGCGAGGATCGCGCCGTCGCGCATGCGCTCGATGACGTCGACGCCGAGCACGCCGGGGCGGCCGGTCGCCGTGATGAAGACGTCGCCCCACTCGGCGAGGTCGGCGACGGGTGCGACGCGGAAGCCGTCCATCGCGGCCTCGAACGCCTTGAGCTCGTCGACTTCGCTGACGGCGACCTTCGCGCCGAACGCCCGCAGGTACTGCGCGATGCCGCGGCCGCACCAGCCGTAGCCGACGACGACGAACCGGTGCCCGATGACCATCGAATTCGTGATGCGCTGGTAGCTCTCGACGACCGATTGCCCGACGGAGTGCTTGTTCTCGCCGATGGCCTTCAGCAGGCTGTCGTTGATCACGATGACGGGGAACGGGATCTGCCCCGAGAGTTCGGCGCGCAGGCGGTCGCCACCCGAGGTCGTCTCTTCGGTGCCGCCGATGATCGTGCCGGTCGCGCCGCGCGCGACGAGCTCGGCCGCGAGGTCGCCGCCGTTGTCGAGGATCATGTCGGGCGCGGCGTCGAGCACGCGTGCGACGTTGCCCGCGTGCGCCTCGATGCCGTCGTCGCGGCGGCCGAAGACGGTGACGCCGTCGAGAGCGTTCAGGTAGTCGACGATGTCGTCTTGGGTCGAGCCGTGATTGCCCGTGCCGACGAGCTCGGCGCCGCCGGCGAGGAGCGTCTCGACGAGCACGGCTGTCTTGGGCTCGAGGTGGAGCGACATGCCGATGCGCCGGCCCGCGAAGGGGCGCGTGCGTTCGAGGTCGGCGCGAGCCGCCTCGAGGAGGGGCATGCGGGAGCGGGTCCATTCGACGCGTTCGGCGCCGCGACGCGCGGTCGAGGTGATGGTCGCGTTCATGCGGCCAGTATTGCACATATGAATAGAAGATTCATGGATGAATCACACGGTCAGTCGCTGACACGCTCAGCCCGAGGCATCCGCCGCCAATCTGAACCCCACATGACTCATACCCGTGTCGATCTGCTGCGGCCGCCGCGCGGCCGGCCGGTACCTGCGGCAGTAGCTGTCGGCGCACAGGAACGACCCGCCCTTCACGACCTTGCGCGGCACGTCGAACGGCTGCCGGGCATCGATGCTGCCCTCGCGCGACCCGCCGCGCGGATCGACCGGCGCGCAGCACGCGCCCGCCTCGTGCCCGCCGTACCAGTCGCTCGTCCACTCCCACACGTTGCCGGCCGTGTCGAAGAGCCCGTACCCGTTCGGCTCGAACGACCCCACGGGCATCGTCGCGCCGTACCCGGGCTCCGCCCGCCACGGGAACTCGCCGTGCCAGTAGTTCGCACGGCGGTCGCCGTCATCGGACTCGGGCCCGTCGCCCCACGTGAACTCGGCCCCGTCGAGCCCGCCGCGCGCCGCGAACTCCCACTCCGCCTCGGTCGGCAGGCGGCCACCGGCCCAGTCGGCGTAGGCCGAGGCATCCTCGAAGGCGACATGGACGACCGGATGCTCCGCCCGCTCGCCGATCGACGACCCCGGCCCGAACGGCCGACGCCAGTTCGCGCCGGGCGTCCACGCCCACCACTGGCTCAGGTGTCTGAGGTCGACGGGGCCGGGCGTGCCCGTGAACACCATCGACCCCGGCACCAGGTTCTCGGCCGGGGCATCCGGAAACTGCGACGCATCCAACGGTCGCTCGGCGACCGTGCGGTACCCCGTCTCGCGCACGAACCGCGCGAACTCGCGGTTCGTGACCTGCGTCGGCGAGATGCGGAACGCGCCGACGCGCACGCTGTGCGCGGGCGCCTCCTCGGGATAGTGCGCGTCGGAGCCCATCGTGAACTCGCCGCCCGCGAGGGCGACGAGATCCGCCGGGATCTCCGTCGGCTGCCGGTCCGCGCGTGCGCTCTCGGTCGTCACGCGCCCAGTCTCGATCAATCGCCGCCCGCGAGGAAGGCCTCGAGCTTCTCGACCGCCTGATCGATGCTGAACGTCGCCGCCCGCTGCCGCGGCGGGTACTCCTGGAAGGTCGCGAGGAAGTCGGTCACGATCTGCTGCGCCCCGAACATCAGGAACACGTTCTCGAAGATCCACTCGTAGTAGCGGTTCGACGTGATCTCGGCCCGCTCGAAGGGGTCGGTTCTGAGGTTGTAGATCTTCGGGGCGCGGAGCGCGGTGAACGGATCGAGCCACAGCGCGAGCGTGCCCTGCGTGCGCTGCTCCATGAAGACGACCTTCCAGTTGTCGAAGCGCACGCCGAGCACGTCGCCGTCGTCGGAGAAGTACACGAATCCCTTGCGCGGCGACTCGTCGACCTCGCCGGTCAGGTAGGGGAGGAGGTCGTACCCGTCGATGTGCACGCGGTAGGTCGTGTCGCCGATCGTCTTGCCCGCCTTGAGGTCGTCGACGACGGTCGTGTCGCCCGCGGCCGCGAGGAGCGTCGGAAGCCAGTCGTGGTGCTGGACGATCTCGTTCGACACGACGCCCGCCGGGATGCGCCCGGGCCAGCGGATCATCTCGGGCACGCGGAACGCGCCCTCCCAGTTCGTGTTCTTCTCGCTGCGGAACGGCGTCATGCCGCCGTCGGGCCAGCTGTTCATGTGCGGGCCGTTGTCGGTCGAGTAGATGACGATCGTGTCGTCGGCGATGCCGAGGTCGTCGAGCCGGTCGAGGAGTTCGCCGACGAGCTTGTCGTGGTCGACCATCGTGTCGTGGTACTCGGACTGCCACCTTCCCGCCTGCCCGATGCTCTCGGGTTTCGGGTGGGTCTTGTAGTGCATGTGGGTCGTGTTCATCCACACGAAGAACGGCGTCTCGGCGGCGACCTGGCGCTCGATGAAGTCCTTCGCGGCCGCCGCGAACTCGTCGTCGACGGTCTCCATGCGCTTCTTCGTGAGCGGGCCGGTGTCTTCGATGCGCTGCTTGCCGCGCGGCCCGTAGCGCCCGTCCTCGGTGTCGTCGTACTCGTCGATCGCCCACGAATGGATGACTCCACGCGGACGTGCCCGTTCGTTGAAGCCCGGGAACTCGACCGGGTCGGGCCAGTTCGGCGACTCGGGCTCCTCTTCGGCGTTCAGGTGGTAGAGGTTGCCGAAGAACTCGTCGAATCCGTGCGCCGTCGGCAGGAATTCGTTGCGGTCGCCGAGGTGGTTCTTGCCGAACTGCCCGGTCGCGTAGCCGAGCGGCTTCAGAAGGGTCGCGATCGTCGGGTCCTCGGCGCGCATGCCGCGGTCGGCGCCCGGCATGCCGACCTTCGAGAGACCCGTGCGGAAGACGCTCTGGCCGGTGATGAACGACGCACGGCCCGCGGTGCAGCTCTGCTCGCCGTACGAGTCGGTGAACCGCATGCCCTCGTCGGCGATGCGGTCGATGTTAGGTGTGCGATAGCCCATGAGCCCGTCGCTGTAGCAACTGAGATTCGTGATTCCGATGTCGTCGCCCCAGATGACGAGGATGTTCGGTCTTCCGTTCGGCATGTCGCGAGCGTAGGACGGCCGAATGTTTCGAGAAATGCTCATCACCCGGGCGGGGTGACGCATAGTCTCGAAGCATGCAGTCGGATGCCGCGGGGTGGGACGCGTTCTCCGAAGCACGCTTCACGCGGCCCTCGCGGGCGGTCGCCGCCCCGCGCGAGCGGGTGAACGCACGGCTCGACGAGGCGGTCGGCGCGGGGCGCACCGCCTTCGTCGTCGCGCCGAGCGGGTTCGGCAAGACGACGGCGGTGTCGAGCTGGGCGGCCGGTCTCGCGGTGCCGAACGGATGGCTCTCGCTCACCCGGTACGACATCGACCCCCACCGGCGCCTCTCGGGGATCGTCGGCGCCCTGCGCCGGGCGGCGATCGGCGCCGAAGACCTCGGGCTGTGCCCGCTCGCGACCCTCGACGCCGGCTCGCGCGACGCCTCGGCGAGCTACGACGCGATCGTCGACGCGCTCGCCGACGCCGTGCGGCCCGTCGTGCTCGTCGTCGACGACGTCCACCGCGCGGGCGAATCCGTGCGGCGCGGCCTGCTCTGGAGCCTCGTCGAGCAGCCGCCCGCGGCCCTCCGGCTCGTCCTCGTCGGCCGGGAGCCCAGGCAGTTCCCCGTCGACCGGCTGCTCGTGACCGGGGCGGCCGCGATGATCGGCGTCGACGAACTGCGCTTCGACGTCGACGAGACGCTGCGGGTCGCCGCCGGCGCCGGCCGCCCGCTCGACGCCGTCGACGCGCAGCGCCTCGTCGCGGCGACCGGGGGTTGGCCCGTCGCCGTTCGGCTCGCGCTCGCCGCGGGGCGCGAGTTCACGGGGCTCGACCCCGCGAGCCTCGAAGCCGCACGCATCGAGGTTGCGGCCCTCGACCCCGTCGCCGCCTCGTCGGCGTCCCGCGCCGTGCTCGCCGACTTCGTCGCCGACGAGGTGCTCGGGGCCCTGCCCGAAGACCTCGCGGACTTCGTCCTCGCCGCGACGACGACCTCCGACGTCGACGCCGCGCTCGCAGCGGAACTGTCGGGCCGGCCGGATGCTGTGCTCCTCCTCGAGGAGTCCGTCGCGCGCGGCCTCTTCGTCGACCGGTTCGGCACGGGAGACCGCGCCGGCTACCGCTGGCACGACGTCTTCGCCTCGACCTGCCGCCAGCTCCTCGAACGCCGCGACCCCGGGCGGGCGGCCGACCTGCACCGGGCGGCCGGCCGGTTCCTCGCCTCGTCCTACCCGCTCCTCGCGTTCGACGAGTCGCTCCGCGCCGGAGACGTGCCGACCGCCGTCGAGACGCTCCGCGCGAACTGGGTGCGGCTCCTCGTCGGCCCGAACGGCGACGCCCTCACCCTCGCGTGCACGCGCCTGCCGGCCGAGTGGCAGGCGCACGCCGAAGTCAGGCTCATCCGCGCTGCCGCGACCGGGCTCGCAGGCGGCCGCGAACAGGGTCAGTCGCTCTACCGCGACGCCGCGGCGGAGATCGACGCCGACCCCGAGGCATCCGCCGCCGTCCTGCGCACCCGCAGGCTCGCCGCACTCTTCCTCGAAGACGATCGCGACGCCCTCTCGAGGGCGGTCGAGACCGTCGAGCGCGACCTCGCGACGCTCGACTCCGCGGAACCCGGATGGCTCGCCGCGAGCCTCCTGCTCCTCGGCATCACGCAGATGTCGCTGCGCTGGGAACCGTCGGCGACGACCCGCACGTTCGAGACCGCCGAGGCGAACGCGCTCGCCGCGGGCGACCCGCTCGTGGCGAAACGCGCGGCGGGCGCGCTCACGTTCGCGCGCGCGTTCCGCGGCGACTTCGTGGAGGCGCGCGCAGTGCTCGAGCGCACGGGCACGCCGTCGGGTTCGGACGCGTGGTTCGGGTACATCGGCAACTCCGAGCACTTCGCGACGGCGTGGATGGCGTACTGGTGCGACGACCTCGACACGGCCCGGGTGCACTTCCGCCGGGTGCTCGAGGGCGGCAGCAGTTCCACGTCGTTCGACGGCTTCGCGCGCCAGTACCTCGCCTACATCGCGGCGATCGACGGCGATGCGGCCGATCGCGCCGAGGCCGCAGCCCTGCTCCGGGGCATGCCCGAGGCCGAGCAGCACGGCATCCCCTGGCCCGCGTACCGGCTCGCGGCGACGGCCAAGCTCGCCGAGGCCGAGGGCCGGATCGACCGCGCGGCGGCCATCGTGCGGAGGTTCGAGCACGTCGAGCAGATCCCCGCGACGACGGTCGTGCTCGCCGAGCTCGCGCGGCGGCACGTCGGCGAGCAGGTTGCGCTGCGCATGCTCGAGCAGATCACCGAGACGGGCCGCGCCTCGTACGCTCGGGCCTCGGCGCTCGTCACGCTCGCGCTGATCCGCCGCGCCCACGGCGATCGTGCGGGCGCGCACGAGCGGCTCGAACGCGCGCTCGAGGTCGCCGTGCCCCAGGGCGTCGCCCGGCCGTTCGCCGACGAGTGGCCCGATGTCCGCCAGTTCATGCTCGAGCACGTCGCGTGGGGCACCGCCTACGGCGACTTCCTGACGCACGCGATCGCCCGCCACGACGACCGCACGGGGCTCACCGAGCGCGAACGCGACGTACTCGGCTACCTGCGCACGACCCTCACGACGGCCGAGATCGCAGCTGAGCTCGGCCTCTCGGTCAACACCGTGAAGACCCACCTGCGGATCATCTACCGCAAGCTCGGCGTCTCCGATCGAAAGGCCGCGGCGAGCACGATCACGTGAGCAGGCGCCGCTTCGCCGCCGCGTACTCATCGTCGTCGAGCGCGCCCGCGGCACGGAGCGCCGCGAGGCGTTCGAGCCCGTCGAGGAGGTCGAGGTCGGGTCGACGCTCGTCGGGTCGACCCTCGCGCACGTCGGGGAAGCGGCCGGATGTCTCGGGCTCGCCCCCGGTCGCGCGGGAGAGCCGGTCGGCGACGGCGAGGAGCCCGGGCCGCCCGTCTCGTCGCCCCTTCGGCATCGCCATCACCCACGTCAGCTCTGCGAGGCCGCGCGCGGCACGCCCGCGGCGACCGCGACTTCGTCGAGCACCGCGCCCGGCAGTCTCCGGGTCGCGACGACCTCGGCGCCGCTCGGTTCGAGGGCGGCCTGGATGCGCCGCGCCCACGTGTGCTCGACGAGGAGCACGAGCACCGACGTGCCGGGTTCGAGGGCGGCGGCGATCCGGTCGAGGTCGTCGTCGCCGATGAGTCCCGTGGCCCCCGCTTCGACGGCGGCGACGTCGAACCCGTCGCCGATCGCGTCGAGGTCGGCCCCCCGCACGACCCCGGCGTGGTCGCAGGTGAGGAGGACGGCGTCGAGCAGGGTGACGACGCCTTGCGCGAGCGTCTCGACGATCGCCCATCGTGCGCGTTCGGGGATCCCGTCGCCAGGGAATCCGATCACGCACAGCTCGCCGGGTCCGAATCCTGCGATCATCCGGCACCCCCTCCGGGCTCGGATCAGATGCAGTCGTTTCTAACCCCGGCGAGTCGGAGGGCGTAGTCCGGTCACCCGCCCCGGGTGAACGCGTAGGGGCGCTCCGCGGGCGCTCGCCTAGCGTGACGAGCGGGGGAGGTGCGGCATGTGGTGGCGCAGACGCACGGACCGCAACGGCGGGGCGGATGTCTCGGACGGCCGCGGCTCGGAGGCATCCGGTGTCTTCGTCGGCACCGGCGCCGGTGCCGACGGCGCGGCCGCATTCGCCGCGGAAGACCCCTCACCCCACCGCACCGCGTTCATCCTCATCGGCCTCGGCGGTGCCGCGCTCGCGTCGTTCGGGATCGCCGCGATCGGATCGGTGCTCGCGCCCGTCCTGCTCGCGCTCGTGCTCACGATCAGCGTGCACCCGCTGCGGGTCGGGCTCGAACGCCGGGGTGTGCCGCGGGGGATCGCGACGGGATCGGTCATCGTCGCCGTCGTGCTGCTCCTCGGCGGGTTCATCGCCGCGCTCGTCATCTCGTTCGCGCAGTTCGCGACGCTGCTGCCGACCTACGTGCCCGAACTGCAGGCGTGGGCGGAGGGGATCGCCGGGTGGCTCGCGGGCTTCGGTGTCGGGCCTGAGCAGATCGAGCTCATCTTCTCGGGGTTCGACCCCGGCCGGATCGTCGAGTTCGTCGGCGGCGTGCTGGGCAACGCCCTCGGGCTCACGTCGGCGTTCGTCGTGCTCCTCACGATGCTCATCCTCATGGCGATGGACGCCGTCTACGCACCCGTCCTCAACCGCGAGATCGGCGCTCGTCGCCCGATCCTCGTCGAGGCGGTGCACGAGTTCACGACGGGGGTGCGCAAGTACATGGTCGTGACGACCGTGCTCGGCGCCGCCCAGGGGCTCGTCAACTGGCTCGCCCTGCTCGTGATGGGGGTTCCCGGGGCGCCGCTCTGGGGCATCCTCTCGTTCCTCTGCAGCTTCATCCCCAACATCGGCTACTTCATCGCGATCGTGCCGCCGCTCGTCTTCGGGGGCTCTCGGGAGGATGGCCGACGGTGATCGGCGTCATCGTCGTCTACGGCATCATCAACGGCATCATCCAGTCGGTCATCCAGCCGCGCGTCGTCGGCAACGCGGTCGCCCTCAGCCAGACGCTCACGTTCTTCTCGGTGCTGTTCTGGGCGGTCGTGCTCGGGCCGATCGGGGCGATCCTCGCGATCCCGCTCACCCTGCTCGTGCGCATGCTCCTCGTCGACTCGAATCCGCGGCTCGCGTGGATCCGCCCGGCGCTCGGCGACTTCGCCGACACCAAGCAGGCGATGGCGGCCGAGTCCGCCGCGGCCGCGCAGGACAAGGCCTCGAAGCGCGCGGGGGGTCGCGCGTAGACTCGATAGGTTCCACGACCTGGGAGTTCCATATGAAACGAATCCTCATTTCCGCCGCAGTCGTCGCCACGAGCACGCTGCTGCTGGCGGGCTGCGCAGCGGGCGGCACGGCGTCCTCCGACTGCACGACCATCAACAACGAGATCCGCGACGTCTCGAACGGCGCGCAGAACACGCTCGTCTCGACGGCCGAGTCGGCCGACATCCAGAGCAACCTCGAGGGCTACTCCGAGCGGATCGTCGCGCTCGAAGACGGCGCGAGCGACGCCGTCAAGACGGCGCTCGGCGCCCTCGACGACGCGCTCGGCAGCGCCGCGGAGTTCGCGGCGACGCTTCCCGACGGTGAAGACGCAGAGCGCGACGGCGACGCGATCGCCGGGCAGCAGTCGGCGATCGCCGACGCGGCCGACGCCGCCAAGGCGGCCTGCACCACCGAGTGATCCGGCGGCACTGAGGAACGGGGCGGATGGCTCGCGGCGTGAAGCCCGAGGCATCCGCCCCGCTTTCGTGCGCGCCCGCGCAGCTCTCCCTCGAAGCCGCGTCCCGATCGCGCGCCGCCGGGCTACTTCGCGGCCGCGCGCTTCTCGGTGTCTTCGCGCTTCGCCGCGATCGACCGCCGCAGCGCCTCCATGAGGTCGATGACCTCGCCGCCCGTCTCCTCGGCGGCGCCCCCGAACGTCGCGGCCGTGTCGAGCGCGTCGCCCTGCTCGAGCTTCGCGGCGATGAGGGTGCGGAGCTCCTGCTGATACTCGTCGACGAACTCGGTCGGGTCGAAGTCGGCCACGAGGCTCTCGACGAGCTGCTTCGAGAGCGCGAGCTCTTTGTCGGTGATCTTGACGTCGTCGCCGAGGTTCTTGAAGTCGGCGGCGCGCACCTCGTCGGCCCAGCGCAGGGTCTGCACCATGAGCACGTCGCCGTGCACGCGCAGGGCCGCGAGGCTCGACTTCTGCCGCAGCGCCATGCGCACGATCGCCGTGCGGTCGGTCGACTCGAGCGTCTCGCGCAGCAGCACGTACGCCTTCGACGACGCCGAGTCGGGCTCGAGGTAGTAGCTCTTGTCGTACATGATCGGGTCGATCTGCTCGGTCGGCACGAACTCGACGACCTCGATCTCGCGGCTGCGCTCGGCGGGCAGGGCCTTGAGATCTTCGTCGGTGATGACGACCGTGCGCTCGCCGTCGTCGTACGCCTTGTCGATGTCTTGATAGGCCACGACCTCGCCGTCGATCTCGCACACGCGCTGATACCGGATGCGTCCGCCGTCGGCGGCGTGCACCTGGTGCAGCGACACGTCGTGATCCTCGGTCGCGCTGTAGAGCTTGACGGGCACATTGACGAGGCCGAATGTGACCGCCCCTTTCCAGACGGCTCGCATGCCCCCAGTACACACCCCCGGATGCCCCGTGGGAACCCCTTGCCCGCAGCCCCGCCCCGAGGCATCCGCAGCCCGCCAGCCCCCTCCTCCCCGTCCCAACGCAATTCAGGAAGAACTCTCCGCTCGTCGGTGTGTCGTCGCTCTCGGACCGGCGTGCCGAACGTTTCTTCCTGAATTGCGGTGGGGACGGGCGGGCAGGAGGGGCCGAGACGGGCAGGATGGGGCCATGGCCGCAGGGGAGGGGCGCCAGACCGTCGAGGTCGACGGTCGCACGCTCGCGCTCACGAACCTCGGCAAGGTCATGTATCCGTCGACGGGCATGACGAAGGGCGAGGTCGTCTCGTACTACGCAGAAATCGCCCCGGTCATGCTTCCCCTCGTCGCGGGGCGTCCGGTGACGCGCAAGCGGTGGGTGCACGGCGTCGGCACGGCGGATGCCCCGGGGCAGGTCTTCTTCGAGAAGAACCTCGCGGGCCATGCGCCCGAGTGGCTGGGCCGCGGAATCATCGAGCACTCCGACGGGCCGAAGACCTATCCCATCGCGGACACCCGCGCCGCCCTCGTGTGGCTCGCCCAGCAGGCCGCGCTCGAGATCCACGTGCCGCAGTGGCGCTTCGCGCCCGACGGAACCCCGGGCAACCCCGACCGCATGGTGTTCGACTTCGACCCCGGCGAGGGGGTCGGGCTCGCCGAGTGCGCCGAGGTCGCGCGGCTCGTGCGCGACATCCTGACGCCCATCGGACTCGACCCGATCCCGGTCACGAGCGGCAGCAAGGGCATCCACCTCTACGCACCCCTCGACGGGCGACAGAGCTCGCAGCAGGTGTCGGATGTCGCGCATGAACTGGCCCGCGCGCTCGAGGCCGACCACCCGAAGCTCGTCGTGTCGAGCATGAAGAAGGAGCTCCGCACGGGCAAGGTGCTCATCGACTGGAGCCAGAACAGCGCCGCGAAGACGACGATCGCGCCGTATTCGCTGCGGGGGCGGTTGCGGCCGACGGTCGCGGCGCCGCGCACGTGGGACGAATTGGATGACCCGGGGCTCGCGCAGTTCGAGTGGCAGGAGGTGCTCGAACGCGTCGCCGCGGGGAACGATCCGGCTGCGGCGCTGGGCGGTGCCCGCCCCGAGGCATCCGGCCCGCTCTCGACCTACCTCTCGATGCGCGACCCGGCGAAGACGCCCGAGCCGATGCCGGCGGCCGTGCCGGTCGTGCCGGTCGCGCAGGCCGGCGCCGCCCCCGCCGACGGCGCGCTCCGCTTCGTCGTCGACGAGCATCACGCGCGCAGCCTCCACTTCGACCTGCGGCTCGAGCGCGACGGGGTGCTCCGCAGCTGGGCGGTGCCGAAGGGCGTTCCGGATGACCCGGGCGTCAACCGGCTCGCGGTGCAGACCGAGGACCATCCGCTCGAATACCTCGAGTTCCACGGCGAGATCCCGAAGGGGCAGTACGGCGCGGGGAAGATGTCGGTCTGGGACACGGGCACCTACACGGCCGAGAAGTGGCGAGACGACGAGATCATCGCAACGCTCAAGGGGCGCGAGGGCGGGCCGCTGCGCGGCTCGGACGGGCGCGGGGTGCGCGTCGCGCTCATCCGCACGTCGGGCGAGGGGCAGAAGTCTCAGTGGCTCCTGCACCGCATGAAGGAGCAGCGGCCGGATGCCTCGGCGCACGCGCCTGCGGCGGCGGCCGCTGAGATCTCCGAACGCCCCATGCTCGCCGTGCCGGGCAAACCCGTCGACGTCGCGCGCGGCGACTGGGCGCTCGAGTGGAAGTGGGACGGCATCCGCATCCTCGCCCGCACCGACGGCGGAGCGGTGCGCCTCACGAGCCGCAGCGGCCGCGACGAGACCGCCCGCTACCCCGAACTCGCCGGGCTCGCCCGGGCGCTCCGCGCCGACGCGCTCGTCGACGGCGAACTCGTCGCCCTCGACGCCGACGGACGGCCCGACTTCGGGCGCATGCAGCCGCGGATGAACGTCACGCGTCCGCGCGAGATCGCCGAACTCGCGGCATCCGTGCCCGTGCGCCTGCTGCTCTTCGACGTGCTCGAGGTCGCGGGCACGCCGACGATC
Organism: Agromyces protaetiae; assembly: GCF_004135405.1. NCBI lineage: Bacteria > Bacillati > Actinomycetota > Actinomycetes > Micrococcales > Microbacteriaceae > Agromyces > Agromyces protaetiae. Next base: position 500,611 of record NZ_CP035491.1, on the reverse strand, counting down.
GACGAGCCGTACGTCGAGCGGCGGGCGCGGCTCGAGCGCCTGTTCCGGCCCGTCGAAGGGGTGCCCGTCGAAGTGCCCGCGCTCGCGGCATCCGAAGCCGGTTCCGAAACGCGCGCCGACCCGGGCGTGGTCGAGGCCGCGCTCGCCGAAGCCCGTGCGCTCGGCCTCGAGGGGCTCGTCGCGAAGCGACGCGGCTCGCGGTACCGCCCGGGGGTGCGGAGTGACGACTGGGTGAAGCTCAAGCTCACGCGCACGCAGGAGGTACTGATCGGCGGCTACCGCAAGGGCACCGGCACGCGCGAGGGCCGCATCAAGTCGCTCCTCGTCGGCACGCCGACCCCCGATGGCCGCCTCGAGTATGCGGGACGGGTGTGGTCGGGGCTCGGCGAGCACGAGCTCGACCGCCTGCTCGCGACCTTCGACGGCCTGCACGCGGGCGACTCCCCGTTCGTCGCCGTGCCGCCCGCCGAGGCGGCCGACGCCGTGTGGGTGCGCCCCGAACTCGTCGGTGAGATCGAGTTCTCGGGCTGGACGACGGCGGGGTCGGCAAGGCATCCGCGCTGGCGGGGGCTCCGCCCCGACCTCGACGCCGCCTCGATCGTGCGCGAGCGGGACTGAGCCGCCGGGCTCAGGCCGCCGACCCGGCTTCGACTCCCGGCGCGGATTCCGCGTCCGCCGCCACGAGCGCGATGAGCGCGCGCTCTGCTGCGCCGCGGCGCGAGAGGACGACCCCGCGATCGTAGGCGGTGAACACGCGCGGATCGACATAGCTCGCTTTCGCGATCGCGGGCGTATTGCCGAGGGCGACGGAGGTCGCGACCACGGCGTCGCGCATCGCCGCAGCGCGCGCCCGGGCCGATGACTCGACACCGATCTCGGCGAGCCGTTCGGCTGCGACGATCGTCCCCCGCAGCGTGCGGAAGTCCTTCGCGGTGAAGTCGCCGCCCGTGCGGCGACGGATGTCGTCGTTGACCTCGGCGGCCGTGAGCGCCCGGTGGCGACGGGTGTGCTCGGCTCGCCAGGCGTAGAGGCGGGCGGATGCGGCGCGCTCGCGCGCGAGCGTGACGAACCCCGCGAGCGCCGCATCGCCGACGCTGAGGTCTTGCGCGATCCCGTCTTTCGCGCGGAAGCGGAACCGCACGACGGGCGGGTGGGCCGTCGCGTCGGCACTCGCCGCCCCGCGCGTCTCCACCGTCGCATTCCGCACGAGCAGGGTCGTGAGACCCCGGTGGCGGGCAGCCGCGAGCGATTCCTCCGACCCGACGCGCAATGCTCCGAGGTCGAGGGTGCGGAACGCCGCGGCGAGCACTCGATGCTCTTCGAGCCCGTGTTCGGCGAGGCCGACCGAGAGTTCCCGCTCCGCGGTCAGGCGCGCCTCCGGCAGGACACGTGCGAGCAGCACCATCCGATCGAACTTCTCGATGTCCTGTCGCTCCCGCCAAATGGGGTTGTAGAGGTACTGGCGACGTCCTGCGGCGTCGACGCCGACGGCGAGCAGATGCGCGTTCGCGGCATCGGCGATCCAGACGTCCTTCCACGCGGGAGGCACCGCCAACTCGGCGAACCGGGCTCGATCACGAGCGCTCGCGCGTTCGCCGTGCGGGCCGACATACGAGAAGCCGCCGCCGCGGCGGACCCTCGTCCACCCCGGCGACGTGTACGGCTCGACGCGTGTGAGGCGAGGCATCCGCCGCTCGGATCTGCGGCGACGCCGTCAGTGGTTGCGCAGCGCGTCGATGAGCTCGGGCTTGCGCTTGTCGCTGTACCCGTGGAGGCCGAGCTCTTTCGCACGCCGCTTCAGCTCGGGGACGGTCCAGTCGTCGTACGACCCCGACTCGCCGCCCTTGCGTCCGACCGCACTGCGTCCTCGCGCGGCCGCCGCGTTCGAGATGCGCGCGGCCTTCTCCTTCGACGCCCCGTCTTCTCGGAGCTCCTCGTAGAGCTCGGGGTCCTTGAGCGAGGCGTTCCTTCGTCCGGGCATGATGTGCTCCTTTCGTGCGGGCAGGGTTCGGCGGGGCGAGCGGGCTTCCCCGTCAGAGCGGCTTGCCGCCCGTGACGGGCAGGATCGCGCCCGACACGTACGACGCCTCCTCCGAGGCGAGGTACACGTAGGCGCCCGCGAGCTCGGCGGGCTGCCCGGCGCGGCCGAGCGGGGTGTCCTTGCCGAACTCGGGCAGATGGTCGGGCCAGCCGGTCGCGGGGATCAGCGGGGTCCAGACCGGACCCGGCGCGACGGCGTTGACGCGGATGCCTCGCGGCCCGAGTTCCTCGGCGAGCGCGCGCGTGAAGGCGACGAGCGCGGCCTTCGTCATGGCGTAGTCGACGAGTGCGCTCGACGGGTGGAACCCCTGGATCGAGGTCGTCGTGATGATCGACGAGCCGGCGTCCATCCGCGGCACGGCCGCACGAGCGAGGAACACCGCCGCGAAGAGGTTCACGCGCATCACCCGCTCGAAGTCCGCAGTCGGAATCTCGTCGATGCCGCCGCGCTCGCGCTGGTGCGCGGCGTTCAGCACGAGCAGGTCGAGGCCGCCGAGGCCGGCATGCGCGAGGTCGACGAGCTCGCGGCAGAAGTCCTCGTCGCGGAGGTCGCCCGGCACGAGCACCGGCGTCCGCCCGGCGTCGTCGACCCAGCGTGCCGTCTCGCGCGCATCCTCGTCCTCTTCGGGCAGGTAGCCGATCGCCACGTCGGCGCCCTCGCGCGCGAACGCGATCGCGACGGCCCGGCCGATGCCGGAGTCTCCACCCGTGACGAGCGCGCGGCGCCCCTCGAGGCGCCCGCTCCCGCGATAGCTGTACTCGCCGTGGTCGGGCTGCGGATGCATGGGCTCGGTGAGCCCGGGCGGGCGCTGCTCCTGCGGCACGAATCGGTCCGTCGTGTGCTTGGAGGTCGGGTCGACGAGGTGGCCGGTCATCGTCACTCCTCTCGAGGTCACGCCCACGGTAGGTCCGCCCGGTAGCGCCCTCGACGGGGTTGACAGCCGCCCGGCATCCGTCGATGATCGCGCGCGGCCCATGCGCGCGGCGTAGTCTCCAACGATGGGAACCCTCTACTACGGAGATTCAGGCACGCCGATCGGCATCGAGGATCGCGCACTCGCGCATCTGAAGGTCGCCATCACGACCAAGCTCCGCCGCGGAGAGAGCTTCACCCTCTCGTGGGTGCACCCCGAGGGTGACCCGCTCGGGCGAAGCACCCTGTGGCTGCACCCCGCGATCCCGCTGCGGTTCGTTTTCAACGAGGCGCAGCGTCCCGAGCTCAGCCGGCCCTGGGTCGAAGAGCTCATGCGCTCGGCCAACTCCACAGGAGGCATCGAGCTCGTGCCCGAGCACCTCGACACCGACGCACCCGACGTCGACGGCGACGCGCAGGGGGTCGCGGCGACGCCGAAGTAGGAGAAGACTGCGCGACACGGGGTTCGGATGTCTCGTGCTCGCGCGAGTCCGGGAACCGATCGGTCTCGGCGGAGGGGACGGCCATGGGTGAGGAGCGCATTCCGATCGAGCGGTGGTGGCCGCCGTTGTCGATCGACGGGAAGCATCTCGTGCTCGCGGCGCTCGAACCGCTTCCCGACGACCTCGCGTCGGGCGTCGTCGTCGAACTCGACGGCGCGGTCGTCGAGGAGATCGCGGAGCTCGGCTTCGAGCTCGAGACGCCGGTGCGGCTCACCGTGCAGGAACTCGTGTTCATCCGCACGCAGATCGAGCCCGTCGACTGACGCCTCGGGCCGACGACCGGTCAGTCGCCGGTCAGTCGCCGTCCATCTCCTCGCTCTCGTCGGGCTCGGGCACGTACTGCAGGCCCGCGGGACTGTTCGCCTGCAGGAGCAGCCGCTCGATCCAGATGCGGTTGAGCTTCGGCTGCCGGTTGCCGCTGAACACGAACTGCAGCGGCACCGACGGGTTCAGCCACATCGTCGTGCGGCCGCTGCCGTTCTCGACGCCGTGCTCCCACGTGAGCGAGAAGCTCTCGCCTCGACGCAGCTTGTTGACCACGGCGAAGCGAAGGTGCGCGAGCGTGCGATCGTCGATCTCGATCTCACGATTGGACGAGTTGTAGATCAGTCGGCCCATTCCGGCAGCCTAGCCCGACCGTCCGGGCGTCATCCGGTCTCGCCGTGAGGCGCCGCGACAGGCTTCGACTCGGGCGACCCCCGCTGCCGCAGGTACACCGACGCGAGCACGAGCGCCGCGACCGCGAGGAACTCGCTCTGCCAGTTCTGCATCGACTCGAACCAGAACTGGGAGGTGCCGAGGTACTCCCACATGCCGACGGGCGGCAGCCCGTGGGCGGCGCGGTCCTCGGAGTACGCCGCGGCGCCCGTCGCGGCGTGGAGCAGCACGGATGCCCCGAACAGCACGAAGAACAGGATCGCGAGCGAGTTCTCGTAGACGACGAGCCAGAACCCGCCGCGGCGCACCGGCCACGGCGTCTTCGGGCCGACCTTCGCTTCGCGCGGGTCGTCGTCCTGCGGCACACGCTCGCCCGGAGGCTTCGACTCCGAGGACCCCTTCTGGATGAGGAAGATCGTGAGCACGACGTACGCGCCCATCTGCAGGAACTCCGACTCCCAGTTCTCGAACACGGCCTCGCCGAACGCGCCCGATCCGAGATAGGCGAAGAACCCGATCGGGGCGAGTCCGTGCTCGAGCTGATCGTCGTTGTACACCGCGAACCCGCTGACCGCCATGCCGGCGAAGAACACGACGAAGAGCGCGAAGGTCACGGTGAAGAGGCTGTGCTCCCGGAGCCACCGCGCGAAGGTCATGCCATGAACGATGGTCGGATGCCTCGGCGTGGGCAACCCCCTCGACAGGGCGACTGCGAGGCATCCGCCCGTTCTTTGTCGAGTTCTTGCATGCGTTCGCGTACGATTGCGGCCATGTCGAGACGGCTTGCGGATGTCGCGCGGAAGGTCGGCGTCTCCGAAGCCACCGTGAGCCGCGTGCTCAACGGCAAGCCGGGGGTCGCCGCTTCCACGCGCGACGCCGTGCTCACGGCCCTCGACGTGCTCGGCTACGAACGGCCCACGAAGCTCCGCGGCGAACGCGCCAGGCTCGTCGGGCTCGTCATGCCCGAGCTCCAGAACCCCATCTTCCCCGCGCTCGCCGAGGCGATCGGCGGCGGGCTCGCGCAGAACGGGTTCACGCCCGTGCTCTGCATCCAGACCGCGGGCGGCATCACCGAGACCGACTACGTCGAACTGCTCCTGCACCAGCAGGTGTCGGGCATCGTGTTCGCGGGCGGCGCGTACGCCCAGGCCGACGCGAGCCACGAACACTACGCGCGGCTCGTCGAACTGCAGTTGCCGACCGTGCTCATCAACGCCCCCATCGACGGACTCGGCTTCGCGACCGTGTCGTGCGACGACGCGATGTCGATGGAGCAGGCGTTCGGGCACCTCGTGCAGCTCGGCCACCGGCGCATCGGCATCCTCCTCGGCCCGCCCGACCACATCCCGTCGCAGCGCAAGCACCGCGCTGCGATCGCCATGGCCGCGCGCCACGGCATCGACCTCGACGACGGCCTCGTCGTGCACTCGCTCTACTCGCTCGAGTCGGGGCAGGCGCAGGCGGCGAAGCTCCTCGCCGCGGGAGCGACGGGCATCGTGTGTGCGAGCGACCCCATGGCGCTCGGCGCCGTGCGGGCGGTGAAGCGGGCAGGCTTGCGAGTGCCCGAAGACGTGTCGGTGATCGGCTACGACGACTCGGCGCTCATGAACTGCACCGAGCCGCCCCTCACGACGGTGCGTCAGCCCATCGAATCGATGGGGAAGATGGTCATCGAGCTCCTCATGCGCCAGATGTCGAGCGAGCGCGCGATCGGCGACGAGGTGCTGTTCGCGCCCGAACTCGTCGTGCGCGCGTCGACGGGGCCGGCGCCCCGCGCCTGACCGGCGTCCCCCCCCCCCCCCGCGCCCCCGCGCTCCACTCGTGTTTGTCGGACATCTGCCGGTTTGTCGGACGTGAGAGCGAGCACATATCCGACAAACAGGCGATTGTCCGACAAACGTGGGTGGGTGGGGTGGGGTGCGGGGTGGGGTGGGGACGGGGGTGGATGGATGCAGGGCGGCATGAGAGCGGCGGATGCCTCGTGCAGACGCTTGCTCGGAGTCTGCAAGCCACTTCCGCAAATCGACGCAAGTCGTCGCAATATTCAGTCTGATTGTTGAATAGTTGCATCATTCTGTTGCTGTCATTACGTTGACGTGCATCGACGCCGACGTCCTCCAGACTGCGGCGCGCAGCCCGACGAGGAGACGCAGTGACGATGCCCATGACGGATGCCGGTGCGGATATCCCGACCCCCGCACGGCACCTGCCGCAGGCGCTGGTCGAAGACCCGCTCTGGTGGCGGAGCGCCGTCATCTACCAGGTCTACGTCCGCAGCTTCGCCGACTCCGACGGGGACGGCACGGGCGACCTGCGCGGCGTCCGCTCCCGGCTCGGCTACCTCAAGGAACTCGGCGTCGACGCGCTCTGGTTCAACCCCTGGTATCCGTCGCCGTTCGCCGACGGCGGCTACGACGTCGCCGACTACCGAGACATCCACCCCGCCTTCGGCACCCTCGAAGACGCAGAGCTCCTCATCGCCGAAGCGCTCGAGCTCGGCATCCGCACGATCATCGACGTCGTGCCGAACCACGTGAGCTCGGAGCATCCGTGGTTCCAAGCGGCGCTCGCCGCCGGCCCCGGCAGCCCCGAGCGCGAGCGCTTCTGGTTCCACCCGGGCCGCGGCGAGGGCGGCGACGAGATGCCGAACCACTGGGTGAGCGAGTTCAAGGGCGAGCCGTGGACGCGCACGCTGAACCCCGACGGCACGCCCGGCGACTGGTACCTCCACCTCTTCACGCCCGAGCAGCCCGACCTCAACTGGAACCATCCCGACGTGCGCCGCGAGCACGAGGACATCCTGAGGTTCTGGTTCGACCGCGGCGTCGCGGGCGTCCGCATCGACTCGGCCGCGCAGCTCATCAAGCACCCCGATCTCCCCGACTACCCCGAGAACCCGGGGCCTGGCGAGCACCCGCACGTCGACCGCGACGAACTGCACGACGTGTACCGGTCGTGGCGGCGCATCGCCGACTCGTACGACGGCGCACGCGTGCTCGTCGGCGAGATCTGGCTTCCGGATGCCTCCCGCTTCGCGGCCTACCTCCGCCCCGACGAGATGCACACGGCGTTCAACTTCGACTTCATGTCGCGATCGTGGGATGCCTCGGAGCTCCGTTCCTCGATCGACCTCATGCTCGACGCCCACGCCCCGGTCGGCGCCCCGAGCACGTGGGTGCTCTCGAACCACGACGTCACCCGCCCGGTCACGCGCTACGGCCGTGAGGACACGTCGTTCGCGTTCGCGAAGAAGCGGTTCGGCACGCCCGTCGACCTCGCCCTCGGCACCCGGCGCGCCCGCGCCGCGGCCCTCCTCACGGCAGCGCTGCCGGGCGCGCTCTACCTCTACCAGGGCGACGAACTCGGCCTCCCCGAAGTCGAGTTGCCGCGCGACGCGATCGAGGACCCGATGCACTTCCGGTCGGGCGGCATCGACCCAGGACGGGACGGATGCCGCGTGCCCCTGCCGTGGCGGGGGAGCGAGCCGCCCTACGGGTTCGAGCCGGCCGATGCATCCGCCCCGACCTGGCTGCCGCAGCCGGCCGACTGGGCGCCCCTCACCGTGCAGGCGCAGGAGGCCGACCCGTCGTCGATGCTGTGGCTCTACCGGCAGGCGCTGCGCATCCGCAAGCGCGAGCGCTCGCTCGGCGACGGCGCCCTCGAGTGGCTGCCGAGCGCGCCCGACGTGCTCGTCTTCCGCCGCGGCGACGACCTCGTCTGCGTCACGAACCTCGGCGGCGCGCCCGCCGAACTGCCCGAGCACGAGAGCATCCTGCTCGCGAGCGCGCCGCTCGACGGCGGCCTGCTGCCCCCCGACTCGACGGCGTGGCTCCGCACGAGCGCCGCCGGCTGACCGAACCACCCAGCACCACCCACCGCACCACCGACACAGCACCGAAAGGACAGGACAATGAAGTCACCAGGCAAGGTCGTGCTCGCGGGCATCGCCGCGCTCGCGATGGCGGGCTCGCTCGCCGCGTGCAGCCAGGCATCCGACGAGGCCGGAGGGAAGACCGAGCTCCGCGTCGCCACCTTCCCGCCCGGCGCCGACGAGGCCGCCTACAAGGCCTTCGAGACGCAGGAGCAGCAGTTCGAGAAGCTCCACCCCGACATCGACATCATCGGCGTCGAGTACGAGTGGGAGGGGCCGACGTTCGCCGTGCAGCTCGCGGGCGGCAGCCTCCCCGACGTCTTCACCGTGCCCTTCACCGACTCGAAGACGCTGCTCGAGAACGGCCAGCTCATGGACGTCACCGACGAGGTCACCGAACTCGGGTACAAGGACAGCTTCAACCCGATCATCCTCGAGGGCGTCACCGACTCCGAGGGGCACATCTTCGGGTTCCCGCGCCAGGCGTACGCGATGGGCCTCCACTACAACCGCGACCTGTTCGAAGAGGCGGGCCTCGATCCCGACAACCCGCCGCAGACGTGGGACGAGATCCGCGAGGCCGCGAAGACCATCCACGACAAGACCGGCAAGGCCGGATACGCGCAGATGGCGATCAACAACACGGGCGGCTGGCAGCTCACCGCCCAGACCGTCGCGCGCGGCGGCCGCACCCAGATCGACAACGGCGACGGCACCTACGAGTCGACGATCGACAACGACGGCACGAAGGCGACGCTCGAGTTCCTGCACGACCTCCGCTGGGAGGACGACTCGTTCGGGGCCAAGTTCGACCTCGACTGGGGTTCGATCAACCAGGAGTTCGCGGCGGGCAACATCGGCATGTACACGTCGGGCTCCGACGTCTACACGGCCCTCGTGCGCGACTTCGGCATGGCGCCCGAGCAGTACGGCCTCACGGTCGTCCCGCTCGAGGGTGACGACCCGGGAACCCTCGGCGGCGGCGACATCGCCGTCGTGAGCCCGACGGTCGACGACGCGACCAAGGCGGCCGCGGTCACGTGGATCGACTGGTACTACATGCAGAAGCTCATGAACGAGGACGCCGCGAAGCAGGACGCGAAGGCGCTCGCCGACTCGGGTCAGGCCGTCGGCACTCCCGTGCTGCCGGTCCTCAGCCGCGAGCTCTACGAGGAGTCGCTCACCTGGATCGAGGAGTACATCAACGTGCCTCGCGACCAGATGGCGCCGTTCACCGACGCGATCTGGGACCAGACGCCCGTCGGCGAGCCGAAGGGCAAGACGCAGGAGATCTACGCGCTCCTCGACACCGTCGTGCAGGCCGTCCTGACCGACCAGAACGCCGACATCGACGCGCTGCTCGAGCAGGCGAACACCGACGCGCAGGCCCTGCTCGACGAGTGACGGACCCGGTGGTCGAGCGGCATCACCCCGCCGCTCGACCACCGGATGCCTCGCGCCCGACCCGATACGCACCGAACGACCCGAGGACCGAAGATGACCCTCACCGCCCAGCCCCCGCCCGCACCCGCCGGTGCCGACGAGCCCGAGCCCGAGGCATCCGCCGTGCCCTCCCGCCGCAAACGCGAACGCAACCTGCGAACCTGGATCGCGGGCGGAGGCGTCTGGAACCTCGTGTTCGTCCTGCCGATGCTCGTCGTGTTCGGCCTGTTCAGCTGGTCGCCGATCGTGCAGTCGGTGATCATGAGCTTCCAGAAGACGAACCTGCTGACGCCGCCCGAGTGGGTCGGCATCGACAACTTCGTCGGCGTGCTGACCGATCCGCTGCTCGGCCGAGCCATCCTGAACACCCTGTACTTCGCGGCGCTCGCGCTCGTACTCGGATTCCCGCTGCCGCTCTTCATGGCCGTGCTCATGAGCGAGGTCAAGCGCATGAAGGGCCTCTACTCGGCGCTCGCCTACCTGCCGGTCGTCGTGCCGCCCGTCGTCGCGGTGCTCCTCTGGAAGGTGTTCTACGACGCGAGCCCGACGGGCGTCTTCAACACCGTGCTCGGGTGGGTCGGCATCCCGCCGCAGCCGTGGCTGCAGAGCCCCGCGACGGCGATGCCCTCGCTCGTCATCGAGGCGACGTGGGCGGCGGCCGGCGGGTCGATCATCATCTACCTGGCGGCGCTCCTCGCGGTGCCGCCCGAGCTCTACGACGCGGCCGAGGTCGACGGCGCCACGATCTGGCAGAAGATCTGGCATGTGACCCTGCCGCAGCTGCGGGGCATCCTCTTCATCATGCTCATCCTGCAGGTCATCGCGACCGCGCAGGTGTTCCTCGAGCCGTTCCTCTTCACGGGCGGCGGGCCGAACAACGCGACCGTCACGATCTTGCTGCTCATCTACCGCTACGCGTTCCAGAACTCGCTCGGCGGCAACTACGGCGAGGCGACGGCGCTCTCGGTCATGCTCGCGATCTTCCTCGGCCTCCTCAGCTGGGTCTACTTCAAGCTCACCGACCGTTGGAGCACCTCATGACGACGACCAGCACCACGATCGACGTGCACCGCCGCGAGGGGCTGCGGCGAGGCATCCGTCGTCGCCCGAAGTCCGAGGAGCAGGGAGATCGCGGCATCGTCTCGGACTTCGACCGCCGCAAGCGGTCGACGAAGCTCGGGATGTCGGCCGTGCACGTCTTCCTCCTGGTCGGCCTTGCGCTCGCCGGGCTCGGGCCGATCCTGTGGCTCGCGAAGGCCGCCGTGACGCCCACGCAGGACACGCTGCGACAGCCGTTCGCGCTGTGGCCGAACGGCATCGACTGGGCGAATCTGTCGAGTGCGTGGAACGACATCCACATCGACCAGTACTTCTTCAACACGATCGTGATCGCGGCGGGCGCGTGGTTCTTCCAATTGCTCGTCGCGACGACGGCCGGGTACGCGCTCTCGGTGCTCCGGCCGGCGTACGCGAAGGTGCTCAACGGGCTCGTGCTCGCGACGCTCTTCATCCCGTCGGTCGTGCTGCTCGTGCCGCTCTACCTCACGATCGTGTCGCCGCCCCTGCTCGGGCGCGACTACTCCCTGCTCAACAACTACGTGGCCGTGTGGCTGCCGATGGCGGCGAACGCGTTCAACATCCTGTTGGTCAAGCGCTTCTTCGACAACCTGCCGCGCGAGGTGTTCGAGGCGGCGCGCACCGACGGCGCAGGGCCCGTGCGGCTGTTCTGGTCGATCGTGCTGCCGATGTCGCGGCCGATCCTCGGCGTCGTGAGCGTCTTCGCGATCATCGCCGCGTGGAAGGACTACCTCTGGCCCATGCTCGTGCTGCCCGACCCCGCCGTGCAGCCGTTGTCGGTGCGGCTGCCGGCAGTGCAGAGCCAGACCGAGCTCGACGTGTTCCTCGCGGCGCTCGCGATCGCGACGCTCATCCCGATCGCGATGTTCCTCGTGTTCCAGAGCGTGTTCCTGCGGTCGGCGGGGCTAGGCGGCGCGGTCAAAGGGTGAGTGGATGCCTCCCGCCCATCGTGATCCGTCGCGGATCGCCCCTTCTCGGCCGAGTGAAGGGCGATCTGCGGCGGATCGTGGGCTCGATGGCGCCGACGCGCCCGGGCGTCGGCACTCGATTGGCGCCTTCGCAGACGATGGGTTAGAGTTACGTGGTTGCCTGATCGCGGACGAAGCGGCAGGCGACATCCCATGCGCCCGTAGCTCAATGGATAGAGCATCTGACTACGGATCAGAAGGTTGGGGGTTCGAGTCCCTCCGGGCGCGCGGAAGAAGGCGGTTCGCAGTATGCGAGCCGCCTTCGTCGTCGATGGTGGCCCACGAGTGCCGCGACGATGACGGCGATCATGCACAGCAGTCCGAACAGCATCGGCGGGCCGCCGACCTTCGCGACGGATCCGGCGTGGACGAACACGCCCGAGAACACCACCGCCATCGAGATGATCGCCAGCGTGGCGAGGTCGAGCCATCGCTCCGCTCGCTTCACGGCACGACCCTCTCGGCCGCCCGTCGAGATCGCCCGCCAGACCGCGAACAGGGACAGTTCGAAGAAGCCGAGGCCGATGCCGACTGCGACGACGTACGGAGTCGCCAGCCAGGCGACCTCGGGGTAGCGTGCCGCCGACTCGGCGGCGAGACTCGGAACGATCCAGAACTGCAGGAGTATCGCGCCGACGAGCAGTGCGACGAGGGCGGCGTGTGCGATCGCGGCTGGGCGTGCATCGGGGGTCATGGGTGAAGCCTGCGCGTGAGGAGCGACTCGGCGCATCGGCCCTTCGGATGACCTCAGGTGCCCTTTCGCAGTGCTTGCGCCGGGCATCGTCGACGACCGGCACCGGGAAAGGTTCGCGCTAGCGACTTCTGGAATCGTCTCCGCCGACCACTCGGAATCGGATCGGAGCACATCATGAACTCGACCACACGCCCGCCCCGACTCGCGCGCACGGCTCTCGCGGCGACCGCCGTCGGGGCTGTCGCCGCGCTTTCCGGATGCGCGGGTCTGCCGGGCATCCCCGGTTCGGATCCGGGCCGCGCACCGGGCGCCGTCGGATTCGACGGCGTGCAATCGGCGACCATCCAGATCGAGGCGGTCGGCACGTTCGTCTCGCCCGAGTCGGGCGGGTACGAGGCCGCGGGCCGCGGATCGGGATTCCTCATCTCGCCCGACGGACTCGCCGTCACGAACAACCATGTCGTGGTCGGTGCCGGCACGCTCGACGTGTGGGTCGGCGGCGACACGCGCAAGACGCTCAACGCCGAAGTGCTCGGATCGTCGGAGTGTCTCGACCTCGCGGTCATCCGGCTCGACGCGGAGGACCTGCCGTTCTTCGAATGGCACGAGGGCGAGATCGCGACGGCGACCGATGTGTACGCGGCGGGCTTCCCGCTCGGCGACCCGACCTTCACGATGACGCGCGGCATCGTGTCGAAGGCGTCGACGCGCGGCGAGACCCCGTGGGCCTCGATCGACGAGGTCATCGAGCACGACGCGCGCATCCGCGGCGGCAACTCGGGCGGCCCGCTCGTCGACGCCGAAGGCCGGCTCGTCGGCGTGAACTATGCGGGGAACAACACCTACGACACGAATCTCGCGATCCACCGCGACGAGGTGCTGGCGGTCGTCGGCGACCTCATCGAGGGCCACGACGTGCTGAGCCTCGGGATCAACGCGCAGGCGATCACCGACGAGGAGGGCAACGGGCTCGGTGTCTGGGTCAGCTCGGTCGCGTCGGGATCCGCAGCCGACGAGGCCGGCATCCTGCCGGGCGACCTCGTGACGCGCATGCAGGGCGTGACGCTCGCGACGGACGGCACCCTCGCCGACTACTGCGATGTGCTCCGCACCCACGGACAGGACTCGACGATCGACGTCCACGTCTACCGCCCCTCCGACGGGCTTTACTACCGCGGCCAGTTCAACGGCGACGAGCTCGCGCCCGTCCAGGTCGTCGAGAGCGCTCCGGGCGGGGCCGCGGCGGGCGGCGCGGCGGCGGGCGAGTTCGTGCAGGTGACGGACGACTCGGGCGCGATCTCGGTCGAGGTCCCCGCCTCGTGGGACGACCTCGACGGTGCCGGGTACACGAACGAGTTCGGCACGTGGGCGAGCATCGTCGCGACCCCCGACATGGCGGCGTTCAGCGACACGTGGAACGCCCCCGGCACGTGGATCGCGGCATCCGAGGACGCCGTCGGCGCGCGCTCGGTCGACGCGCTCGTGGCCGATGCGGCCGTGTTCCTGACCCAGCACTGCACGCTCGCGGGCGCCGACGTCTTCGACGACGGCCTGCACGAGGGCAAGTACGAGGTCTACGAAGGATGCGGCGAGCCGGGCGCGTCGTACATCTTCCTCGCGGCGAATGCGAAGAACGGCTCGTACGTCATCACGGTCGCCGTGCAGGCGAACGCCGAAGAGGACCTCGCGGCGATCGACCGCGTCATCGGCAGCTTCTCGGCGAAGTTCTGACCGGCGAGGAGGGGTTCAGGATGTCTCGGCAGCAGTCTCCCGTCTCCGTCGTGATCCTCGGCGGCGGCTACGCAGGCGTCATCGCGGCCAACCGCCTGCGCGGATCGCTGACGCCCGACGAGGCGACGCGCGTGCGCGTCACGATCGTGAACCCGACCGATCGGTTCGTGCACCGGATCCGGCTGCACGAGTTCGCAGCGGGCGGCGAAGACGTCGCGTTCGCGTTCCCGTCGATGGTCGGTGCGGGGGTGCGGCTCGTGATCGGCACAGCCCGGCGGATCGACGCCGACGCCCGCCGGGTCGTCGTCGAGACGGCGGTCGGCCCCGTCGTGGTGCCGTACGACCGGCTCGTGTACGCCGTCGGGTCGTCGTCGGCGGTCGGCCGGGTGCCCGGCGCGGCCGAGCATGCGCTGCCGATCGGCGGCCTCGACGGCGCCGCGCGCGTGCGCGACGTCTTCGCCGCGCCGACCCCGCCTGCACGGGTGAACGTCGTCGGCGGCGGGCCGACGGGCATCGAGGTGTCGAGCGAGCTCGCCGAGGCGCACCCCGCGACCCGCATCGTGCTGCTGAGCAGCGGGCCGGTCGGGGCGGCTCTCCGGCCGGCCGCGCAGCGGCGGATCGTGCGGGGGCTGCGACGGCTCGGCGTCGAGATCGTCGACCACGCGCGGGTGGCTTCGGTGACGCCGGACGGCGCGTCGCTCGAGAACGGGCGCTTCGTCGGCGCCGACGCGACGGTGTGGGCGGCAGAGTTCGATGTGCCGACGCTCGCGCGCGACAGCGGCCTCGCGGTCGACGAACGGGGTCGGCTCCTCGTCGACGAGACGCTCGCCGCACTCGACGATCCGGCGATCGTGGGAGCGGGCGACGCCGTCCGGCCGCCCGACTCGGTCGCCGCGCACCTGCCGATGGGTGCGCGCGTCGCCCTTCCCATGGGGCTCGCCGCCGCCGAGCGGATACTCGCCGAGCTCCGCGGCAGAGCCCCGGAACCTCTCTCGATCGGGCTTCTCGGGCCCTCGATCAGCCTCGGGCGGCGCGACGGCTACATCCAGCCGGCGCGACCCGACGACTCGCCCCTGCCGTTCGCGTTCACGGGGCGGCTGGGCGCCGCGATCAAGTCGTGGGTGTGCCGCATGACCATCAACGATCCGCGGGCCGAACTCTCGCGCCCGGGCGCGTACCGGGTGCGGCGCGGGCCGGCGCCGCGAGCGGTCGCGGCGCGCGAAGACGCGCGCGTCTGACGCGGAGGACGACGGGCCGGATGCCTCGCGGTCGACCCTTGTCACCGCGCCGAACGACCTGCATCCGGGCCGGTCGCCCGCCGTTCAGCGCCGGTCGAGCGCCGGATGCAGGTGTTCGGATGCGAGCGCGACGATCGCCTGTGCGGCGCCGGCCGCGAGGCATCCGTCGATCTCCTCGCCGGCCAGCCGGGCTGCGAGGAAGCCCGCGAAGAACGCGTCGCCCGCGCCGTTCGTGTCGACGACGGCCCCGATCGGGACGGCCGGCGTGCCGAACCGGCGCCCGTCGGCGGCGAGCGCGATCGCACCCTCCGCACCGAGCGTGCAGATCGCGAGGCGGGGTCCTCTCGCGAGGCACGACGCCATGAGGGCCCACGGGTCGTCGGTGCCGTCGTCGTTCATGAAGACGACCTCGGCGGCCCGCACGAACGGCTCGTGGAACGCACTCGCGCCGTCGTAGTCATGGAGATCCGCCCAGACGGGCGCAGTCCACGCGGCCGCCCCCGCGGAGGCGCGACGCGCGAGTACCTCGGCGCCGAACCCGCTCAGGTCGACGACCGCGATCGTCGCCCGGGCCAGCGCTGCTTCGACGGTCGCGAGCGTCTCCGCGTCGGGCTCCGTCGGCGTCGAGACGTAGAGCGAGACGCGTGCTCCCGCCTCGGTCATGAGGTTGACGTGGCGTTCGGTCTCGCCCGACGTGTGGGCGTGCAGGTCGACGCCCGCACCTTCGAGTGCGTCGACGATGCGGCGGCCATCTGCGTCGCGGGCGACGAGGGCGTGCAGTTCGGACGTGAATCCGCCCGCCGCGCCGAGCGACGCGAGATGGAGCGTCTTGCCCGCCGACGTGCCGCCGACCGTGTGCACGGAGCCGGTCGCGAACTGCATGTGCGGCACGGGTTCGGGCAGGCGGTCGAGGACGATGAGGTGGTTCCACGAGGCGGGGCCGCAGACCACGAGGTGCGGAACGGTCGAGGGGAAGTGCGGCATTCGGGCGGGTCCTTTCGGGCGGTCGGGTCGGGGAGCGGCGCAGGCACCGCGCGCGGCGGGGACGGGACATCCCGCCCCCGCCGCATCGCGTCACCCGGGGAACGGGAATCGGCCTTCGGGGTCGTAGCGCCGGCGGATGTCTCGCAGGCGCTCGCGGACCGCGGGCGGCCATGAGGCGTCGAGCTCGTCGAGTCGGTTCGCCCGACCGACGAAGTTGATCTGCGTGCCTCCCGTCGCCCACGGTGCGAGCGCCTCGAACACGCCCTCGACGACCGCGGGGATCACCGTGTCGAGGAGCTCGGGGACCGGTGCACCGACGATGTGCAGCGAGTACGCGGCATCCCGCCCGCCGACCGCGTTGGGCTCTTCGGGTTCGCGACCGAGTGCGCCGCCGAGGTGTCGGATCTCGACGGCGGCGAGCGGCACGTCGGCGCTCGGCCCGACGGCGCGTACGAGCGCGTCGGCGGCCTCCTGGTCGAAGTCGGCCAGCAGGATGCCGCCGTCGGCCACGGGCATCGGATCGACGGGATCGGAGTGGATGGCGCCGAGCTGGGCGTAGGGCAGCTCGCCGACGGCGTCGATGATGGGGTCGGCGACGGCGCGGATGGGGTTGAGCAGTTGCTCGGCGTCGGCGGCCGGGCCGACGTACGCGATCCGGAGGTGCGCGACGAAGCGCCCGCGAAGCGGCTCGGGCAGCTGGGGGAGCGGCGGGAGGCGGAGGAGCGCGATCGAGCTCGTGAGCTCTTCGGGCAGGCCCTTCGACCAGGCGGGGTAGGCGCGCACAATCGCCGGGGCGTCGGCCTCGGCGAAGTAGAGCCCGCCGCCGTAGACGCCCGCGAGCGGGAAGAGGTCGATCTCGACCGAGACGACGACGCCGAACCCGCCCTTGCCGCCCCGGAGCGCCCAGAACAGGTCGGGGTTGAAGCTCGGGTCGGCGGCGATGAGGCCTCCGTCGGCGGTCACGACGCTGATCGAGCGGACGTGGTCGGCGGCGAAGCCGAAGGTGCGGGCGACCGGGCCGATGCCGCCGCCCAGCAGGTATCCGACGACGCCGACGTGCGGCGCGGAGCCGCAGAGGGGAGCGAGTCCGTGGGGCGAGGCGGCCTCGAGCACGTCGGCCCACGAGGCCCCGGCGCCGACGACCGCGGTGCGCGTGGGGGCGTCGATGTCGACCGAGGCGAGCCCGGCGGTCGCGAGCGCGATGCCGTCGACGATGGGGGCGAGGGCGCCGTGGCCGCGGCCGACGACGTACACCTCGAGCGAGTGCTCGTTGGCGAAGCGGACGGTCTCGACGACGTCGTCGACGCGTCCGGCCGCGACGACGAGTGCCGGCGAGTGCACGACGGCGGTGTTGAATCCGGCGAGTGCGGCGCGGTACTCGGGGTCGTCGGGCCCGTAGGCCGTCGCGACGCCCGCGGCGCGGAGTTGGGCGAGGAGCGCGATCGAGCGCTCGGTGACTGCGGACATGGGGTCCCTTCCTTTCGGGATGTCGGTGTCCTCAGTTCTCGCAGGGTGGCCTGTCGCGCGGCTTGCATCTCGGCTCGCGGGGGCGGCGCCGGGTGCAAGGTCGGTGACGGATGTCTCGTCGGCGCCGTTCGCGATGGCCGTGAGGTAGGCGCGCAGCACGCTCGCGGTGTCGAGGCGGAGGTAGCCGTACCCGATGCGCGAGACGAGTGCGAAGACGAGCCCGTCGGTGAGGAGGACGAGGTTCTGCACTTGCTCGGGCCGGGCGTCGACGCCGAGCCGGGCGAGGAAGCCTCGTGCGACGTCGAGCGTCGTGCCCGCGAGGGGCGACGCGCTCGAGAGGATGCCGCGGATGGACTCGCGTTCGACGAGGTCGATCATGAGCGCGTACCGGGCGCGCTGGTCTTCGCTGCGGTCGGCGAGGCGTTGGACGAACCCGTCGAGGACCTCGACGGCGATCTCGAGCCGGTCGGGGTCGTCGGCGTGTTCGGCGGAGCGGCGTTCGAGCTCGGCGAAGACGGCGCCGAGCTCGCGGGCGCTGCGGTCGGCGAGCCGGTGGGCGACGAGCTCGATGAGCGCGAGCCTCGTGGACGCGTAGTAGCTCGTGGAGCCGTTCGGGAGGCCGGCTTCGCGGTCGACGGCGCGGTGGGTGAGGCTTCTGAGCCCTTCTCGGGCGAGGAGCGCGATGGCTGCGTCGGCGATCAGTTCTCGGCGGTTCTCGGCCATGGGCTCCTGCTTCGTCGGATTCGACCTTGCACGGAATCGACTCTACAGGTGTAGAGTGCCCTTGCACGCGATCTCTACAACTGTAGAGACGGTGTCCCCGCCCCTACCGGGTCATTCCCCACACGACCCCGACGGAAGGATGCGATCCCATGCGCACAGCGATCATCGGCGCCGGCATCGGCGGACTCTGCGCGGCGATCGGCCTGCAACGCGCGGGTGCCGATGTCACGGTCTTCGAACGCGCGAGCGCGCTCGAGCCCGTCGGATCGGGACTCTCGATCTTCGCCAACGGTCTGACCGCACTCGACTCGCTCGGGCTCGGCGACGCGTTCCGCGAGATCACGACGACCGAGGCCCGACAGCTCGTCGGCGGCCAACGACGTCCCGACGGCACCTGGCTCGCGAAGATCCCCGACGGCGCGGTCGACGAACTGCGCATCGTGCATCGGGCCGACCTGCACCGACTCCTGCTCGGCGCCCTCCGGCCCGGGACCGTCCGTCTCGGCACGGCCGTGTCGGGCGTCTGCTCCGACGGCCGAACGCTCACGACATCCGACGGACCCGGACGGTTCGACGTCATCGTGGCCGCCGACGGCATCCGCAGCAAGGTGCGGGCCTCGTGGCCGGCCGACCCCGGCATCCGCTACTCGGGCTACAGCACCTGGCGGGGCGTCACCGCCGAGCCCGTCGACCTCCACGGCGAGGCGGGCGAGACGTGGGGCCACCGCGAGCGCTTCGGTCTCGCCCCGCTCGCCGACGGCCGCATCTACTGGTTCGCGGTCGCGTCGATGCCGGCCGACAGCGAGATCGACGACGAGTACGCCGAAGTGCAGCGCCGCTTCGGCGGATGGCACGCCCCGATCCCCGAGATCATCGCGGCCACCGAGCGCTCGACGGTCTTCCGGCTCGACATCAACGATCTCGCGGGAGCCGTGCCGACCTTCCGCCGCGGGCGCTGCGTGCTCCTCGGCGACGCCGCGCACGCGATGACCCCGACCTCGGGCAGGGCGGCGGTCAGGCGATGGAGGATGCTGCGACGCTCGCCGCCCTGCTCGAACGCATCGCGGGTGACCCGTCCCCCGACGCATCCGTCATCGATGCCGCACTCCAGGCCTACGACGGTCTGCGTCGCGAGCGCACCCAGCCGATCGCCAGGCGCGCTCGAACCCTGGGCGCCGTCGCGCACGTGCGAAGTCGTGCGGGTGCGCGCGTGCGAGACGCGGTGTTGCGGATGACTCCCGCCTCCGCACTCCGCCGGCAGCTCGAGTCCGTCCAGACCTGGCGCCCGCCGGCGCCCGTCTGATCGGATCGGCCGTGTCCACCGCGTTCGCCCGCGAATCGGCCGGCTCGCAGGTTCGTCCGGCCCGCACCGCCCACCCGTCGGTCGGGCTCCTCGGGCCGCTCGAGGTCCACGCCGACGGACTCGCCGTGTCGCCGCAGGTCGGGCGGGTGTCGGCGCTTCTCGCATTGCTCGCCCTCAGCCCGGGTCGCGTCGTCTCGGCCGACCGGCTCATGGCACAGCTGTGGGACGACGAGCCGCCGCAATCGGGCGTCGCAGCGCTCTACGTCTATGTGTCGCGGCTGCGCCGCCAGCTCGAGCCCCTCGGTGTCCGCGTCGTCACGCAGGCGCCCGGCTATTTCCTCGACGTCCGCCCCGACCGGATCGACCTCGTGCGCTTCGCCGACGCCGTGCGGCGTGCCGAGCACGCGTGCGGTGAGGAGTCCTGGGCCGAGGCGACCGCAGCCGTCGAGGCGGCGCGCGTGCTCTGGCGCGGCGAGCCGTTCGCGGGACTGCCGACGTGCGACGAGCTCGTCGTCGAGGGCCGGCGGCTGGCACGGGCGCGACGTCGGATCGACGAACTCGAAGCGCGCGTGCTCCTCGGGATCGGCGATGCCGGGCGCGCGGCGGCACGGGCGCGGACGCTCACCGAGGCGGAGCCGCTCGACGAGGGCTACTGGGAGCTGCGGATGCGCGCCGAGCATGCCGCAGGCAACACCGCGATCGCGCTGTCGCTCTTCGACGAGTTCCGAGAGCTCCTGGTCGACGCACTCGGAATCGACCCCGGTCCGCGGGTGCGCGACCTGCACACGTGGATCCTGCGCGACGCCGATGCGGACGCGGACGCCGGCCGGGACGGAGCGGCCACCGGGTCGGCGGACGCGAACTCCGCGACCGACCCCGTGACGGTCGGCCGCACCGCCCAACGCGTCGAGATCGACCGGATGCTCCGAGACGTCCGCGAAGGCCGCGGGCACGTCGTCGTGTTCGAAGGCGGAGCCGGCGTCGGCAAGACGCACCTCGCCGAGCTGGCCGCCCGCAGCGCCGCGCGGGCGGGGATCGACGTCGTCTGGGCGCGCTCCGTCGACGGTGCCGGGGTGCCCCCGCTCTGGATCTGGCGGCAGCTGCTCGGCGCACTGCCGGGCGCCGAGGCATCCGGAGCCGCGCAGCTCGACGAACTGCGCGACCGAGTCACGGACGGCGGGGCCGATCTCGGCGACGCCGCACGCTTCGAGCTCTCCGACGCGATCGTGTCGCGAGTGCTCGCGGCCGCCGCGGCGAACCCGATCCTCCTCGTCGTCGACGACCTGCAGTGGGTCGACTCGGCGTCGCTGCACGCACTGCGACTGCTCGCCGCGCGCACCCGCGAGACGCCGTGCGGACTCGTCGTGACGGCACGCCAACCCGAGTCGCAACGCACCGAGGTCGCGTCGCTGCTCACGGCGTTCGCGAGAGAGGATGCCTCGAGCAGACTGCTCCTCGCACCGTTCTCGGTCGACGAGGTCGCCGAGCTCATCGACGCCCACGAGACCCACGCGGCAGACCGTGCAGCGGCGACCGCCGACACGCTCCGGGCCCGCGCCGAACGGCTCGCCGAACGCACGGGCGGCAACGCATTCTTCGTCACGACGCTCCTCGCCCAGGGCGCCGACGGTCCGCTGCCCGCCTCGATCGCCGAACTCTTCACGGGGCGGCTCGAAAGCCTCGAACCGCCCGTACGCCGACTCGTCGACCTCGCCGCCGTCGGCGGTCAGAGCCTCGACCGGCCCGCGCTCGCGGCGGCGACCTCACTCGCCGGACACGAGCTCCTCGACGCGCTCGAGTCCGCCGAGCGGGTCGGCGTGCTGCGCGCGGCGGACACCGGCTGGACGTTCAGCCACAGCCTCGCCCGCGATGCCGTGCTCGACGCCATGACGGCCTCGCAACGCATCCTCGCGCACGCCGCATACGCCGACGCCCTCGAGCGGGCACACGTCGTCGATGCCGACTCCGTACTCGAAGAGCTCGCCCACCACCGCTACGAGGCCGCCGCAGGCGTGCCCGAGCGTGCGGCCTTCGAGGCGTGCACCGAGGCCGCCGACCGGGCCCGCAGCACGCTCGCATTCGACCGTGCGGCACGGTTCCGCGAGCGTGCGCTCGCGATGCTGCCCGCCGATGCGGACCCCGGCGCGCGGATCGACGTCCTCCTCCGACTCACCGAGGAGCAGCGCGAGGCGGGCGACGTGCAAGCCGCGGCACAGAGCCTCCGGGCGACCTTGCGCCAAGCACAGCGACTGGGCGACCGCGCCGCGACCGTGCGCGCGCTGTCCCTCCTCGGCGGCGTCACGCTCTGGAACTGGCGCCAGCTCGGCGAGGTCGACCGCGAGACCATCGACCTCTTCGACGGCGTCATCGACGACCCTGAGACGACCGACGCCGAACGCGCCGACCTGCACTGCGCGCTCGCGATGGAGCTCTACTACGGCGACGACGACGACCGGCATCGCGGCGTCGAGGCCGCACATCGCGCGATCGAGCACGCTGCGGCATCCGGAGACCCCGCCGTGCTCGCTCGAGCCTCGAGCAGCCGGGTCTTCACCCTCTGGCGGCCCGGCGGCGAAGGCGCGCGTCTCGCGGTGCTCGACCGCTGGCTCGGCCTCCGCGGCGACGCCCGGGGCCCGGGCGACCGCGTGCCGGGGGAGATCGTCGCCCGACTGCACCGCGCCTCCATCCGACTGTCGACGGGCGACATCGCGGGCTTCGCCGAGGACTCCGAGCGCGCGGGGGAACTCATCCCTCGACTCGGACGCACCGAGTTCGAGGCACAGCACGCCGGCCAGCTCGCGTGCGCCGCCATGCTCGAGGGCCGGTTCAACGACGCGCGGGCCCTCATCGACCGCACCTACGACCGGCTCCGACGCACGAGCATCTGGGGAGGCGAGTGGGGGCGAGCCATCCAGACGCTCACGCTCGCCCGGCTCGAAGGCGACGTCGCCTTCGTCGCCGACCGCATCGTCGCGAAAGCCTCGGAAGACGCCCATCGCACGCTGCGGTGGGCGGCGGTGCTCGCGCTCGCCGAGGCGGGAGCCGAGCACGAGGCGCGCGCCATGCAGTCGCGGTGGAACCTGCGCCGGGTGCCCGTGTTCCCGTACTGGGGCAGCGACTTCGACCGTGCGCAGGCCGCCGCGGTCGCCGTTCGGCTCGGCACCCCGCTGCTCACCGACGCGTACACCGCGCTCGCCGAGACGACGGCCCCGCTCGTCGTCGCAGGCACGGCGCTCGCCTGCTGGGGCCCCCGCGATCGGCTGCTCGCCGACATCGCCGAACGTCTCGGCTGGGACGATCGCGCGGCCGAGCACCGGCGCGCGGCGGACCGGTTGACGCGCGACGTCGTCGAGCGCTCGGGCATCTCGCTTCGGTGGTGATCGCCAAGGGCGCGCCGGGCGGATGTCCCGGCGCGCCCTTGCACGTCACCGCAGCCGTCGCCCGCCGCGCCGCTTGCGCGTCTCGAGCACGAGCACAGCCCCCGCGAGTCCCGCGAGCATGGCCGCCGCGACGAGCGCCCGCGCGTCGACCCCGCTCTTCGCGAGTCCGTCGTCGCGCGTCGGCGCGTGCGGGCTGTCCGGCGCCTGCGGCGCCTGCGGGGCTTGCGGCTCTCGTGGTTCTCGCGGCTCTCCGGGCCCATCTCCAGGCGGGGTGGGTTCGCCGGGGTTCTCGGGTTCGCCGGGGTTCTCGGGTTCGCCTGGGTTCTCGGGTTCGCCGGGGTTCTCGGGTTCGCCGGGGTTCTCGGGTTCGCCGGGGTTCTCGGGTTCGCCGGGGTTCTCGGGTTCGCCCGGGTTCTCGGGTTCCTCGGGCTCGCCCGGGTTCTCGGGTTCCTCGGGCTCGCCCGGGTTCTCGGGTTCGCCTGGGTTCTCGGGTTCGCCGGGGTTTTCGGGTTCCTCGGGTTCGCCGGGGTTCTCGGGTTCCTGGGGTTCCTCGGGTTCCTGGGGTTCCTCGGGCTCCTCGCCGACCGGCGCCGCCCACGTGAAGAAGTTCAACTGCAGGCGCGGCGGCGACGCGGGCGACTCGTCGGCGCCCGGCATCGACACGAAGTGCACGTCGCCCGGCGCGAGGGTGTTCGCATACGACGCGTACCGCACGCTCGACCCGTCGTCGACGACGCCGAGAATCGGGCCGTCGTCGAGCTTCCACGCGCTCTGTCCCGAGACGCACCACGTCCATCCGCCGCAGTCACCCGCGCCGGGGAGGGCGACGGCACCGGGGGCGCCGTCGCGGTCGGCCGAGACGAGCGACGGCTCGCCGGTCGAGACATCCACGAGATGCACCTGAGCCGCCGACGTGGAGCTCGCCTTCGCCCACAGCACGACCTTCGACCCGTCGCCGCTCAGGATCGCCTGCTGCGGGCTGTTCGTGCCGGCCGTGTCTTCCGTGATCCAGCGCGTGACCTCGGCGAGGCTCCCGTCCGAGAGGTCGACGACGAACACATCGTGCAGCGCGTCGACGTCGTCGTGCTCGGGTCCGAGGTCGCCGAGCGCGCGCACGAGCACCTTCGTGCCGTCGTCGCTCGCGTCGAGCACCTCGACGGCGACCGGCGCGACCGGTGTCGTCACCGCCGACCCCGTCGCGAGGTCGAACACCGCGATCTCGCCGTCCGCGTCGCCGCGACGCAGAACGCGCGCACCGTCGCCGCTCAGCACCGCGCGACCCCGGCCGGGGACGTCGATCGACGTCTGTTCACCCGCGGCGGTGTCGAACACCGCGACGCCGTCGCTCGTCGTCGTGCCGACGACGAGGTCGCCCGCGTCGCTCACGGCGGAGCGCCAGTCGAAGCCGAGATCCTCGATCGGCAGCGCGACGCCCGAGGCGAGGTCCACGAACCGGTCGCCGGCGCGTGCGAACGGGTGCTCGGGCGCGAGCCGCACGTCGCCCGGGTCGCCGAACGGCAGCGGGAGCTCGTAGTCGCGGCTCGTGCCGTCGTCCGTGTCGGTCACGGTGAACCGGACCGTGCGCGTCTCGGCCGGGTCGCCGAGCGGCGACGCGTCGTGCGCGGTCAGGAGATACCGGCCGCCGTCGCCGACGAACTGCACGTTGCGTCCCAGATCCGCAGGGGCGCGCTCGATCGCGAACGGGGCCCCCGAGACATCCGGAACGAACGTGTTCGCGCCGACCTCGCCGTGGGGCGCGACCGACACCGTGATCTCCCGCACTGCGCTCGCACCGGCCCGATCGGTCACCCGCAGGCGCGCCGTGGCGTCGCCCGCAGCCGGGTACCGGTGCACGAAATGCACGGCACGCTCGACGGAGTCGCTCCCGGGCTCGACGGCGTGGTCGATCGAGTGTTCCCACGTGCCGTCGCCGTCCGCGTCGAGCTCGAAGCGCACGATGCCCTGCTCCCAGTCGGACGCGAGCACGTCGAACCGCGTGTCGTACCCCGCCTCGGGCACGGCGGCCGTGAAGAACGCCTGCACCTCGGGCGTCCGGTTCGTCGTCACCCGCACGGGGATCACGACCTCGCCGGCCTCGTGCAGATCGTCACCCGGGAACCCGATGCGGAGCGGGTGCGACCCGACGCTCGCGTCGACGGGCACGTCGAGCAGCACCGAGGAGTGCCCGTCGACGAGCTCGACGGGGAGGGCCTCGCCGAACCAGGTCGCCGTGAGCGCGACGTCGGGGTTCGCGGGGATGACCCCGCCCGGCCCCTCGAGCACGATGCGCTGGTGCACGAGCGCTCCCTGGCCGTAGGTCGGCGCCTGCTCCGAGCGCACCGTGCCCTTGCCGACGTGGATCGTCACGGTCGCAGCGGGCGACGAGAGCTGCCCGTCCCACACCCGGTACGAGAACCTCACGTCGCCGACGAAGTCGTTCGAGGGCAGATACGTGAGCTCGGGAGCGGTGCCCGCAAGCGTGCCGTGCTCGGGCTGATCCTCGATCGTGTACGTGAGCGGGTCGCCCTCGGGGTCGACGCCGCGCAACGTCACCCAGGTCTGGGTGGCGACGACCGCGTCGAGTTCGAGGTCGGCCGCGATCGGGGCGTCGTTGCCGGGGCCGTCCGAGCCGAGTTCGACGATCGTCGCCGAGGTCGCCTCGTACGGGACGCCCGCGACGTTCACGGTGAACCGGGCGCCGACCGTGCCCTCCGGGAGGGAGTCGAGCCGCGCGGTGTAGACGCCGTCGCCCGCCGTGTCGTCGTCGCCCGCACCGTCGTCGCGGAGCGTCGAGGCGTGCGAGGTCCCGGCCCGGTCGACCGTCGAGGCGAGCACCGCGACGGGCCGCACGAAGTTCGCAGGCACCTGCAGCCGCGCGGTCAGCAGGGCCGTGCCGAAGGCGTCGATCGAGCGGATGTCTCCTGCGAGCGTCGTGGGCGTGCGATCCGCCCACACGGCCCACGGCACTGTGACGGGCGCGGCACCCGCGTTCGCGAAGGTCGCGCGCCAGGCGCCCGACTCGGGAGCCGCGTACACGGCGGTGCGGTGGCTCGTCGCCCCGTGCCGGGCGGCAGGGGAACCCGCTGCTCGCTGCCGACGAGATCGCGCCGGAACTCGCCCGTGATCGTCCCGGGCGCGGCGATCGTGATGCCGACGCGTTCGGCCGGGCCGGGCGGCGCGGTCGTCGCAGCGCTGCCCGACTGCCCCGGCTGGACGGTCGTGCGTCCCGACGAGAGGAGCTGCGGAGCATCCGTCGCGCTCGCGCTCGCGCCCGGCGCCGCCGTCGCGCCGAACAGTCCGTCGAAGAACAGGCCGATCGAGCGGAGCCCCGCTTCGAAGGCGCCGGATGCCTCGAGCGCACGCGCGTCGCGCAGGCGCGGCAGCACGAACTGCGTGAACAGCTCCTCGTCGCCGAGCAGCTCTTCGAGGAGCAGAGGCGCACTCCGGACATCCGCGACCCCGGCGAGGGCCGACCCGATCGTGGTCGCGCCGTCGCCGGGTTCGTCCGTTCCGCATGTGTGCACGGCTTCGGTGCCGCCCGCGGCGGCGAACCGCACACCGTGCGCGTCGGACACCTCGGCGTTGAACCGCGCCACGAGGTCGGTGCGGAACTCGAGGTGCGCGGGGTCGAGGAAGAAGTCGGCGCACGCCGATCCGGCGTTCGGCGTACCGAGCATGAGGAGCTGGGCCACCGTTCGCGCGTCGCCCGTCGGCATGAGTCCGTCGATGTAGGAGCGCGCGACGAGGCCGCCGGTCGAGTGGGCGACGAGGTCGACCTGGGCGGCGTTCGTCACCGCGCGAACCGAGCGCACGTCTGCGGCGAGTTGCCTCGCGTTCGCCTCGATCGTCGCGGAGGCGCCGTCGAGCGCCTGCTGCGAGACGGTGAGCGACCAGTCGTCGCGGACGTCGTCGAGGCGGTCCGCGAACATCGACCAGCCGTCGGGCTCGGCGCCGTGACCGGGGACGCCGACGACGGGACGAGGTTCGACCGCGACCTCGCCTTCCAGGGCCGAGACGACCCCTTCCTCACCGACGAGTTCCATGCGCACGGCGAACGGCTCGCTCAGCTCGCCGCCCGACCACGCGAGTCCGGTCGTGTCCCAGTCGTAGTGCTCCTCGCGGTTGCTGCCCGGGGCGAGGTCGAACGGTTCGCTCTCGTGGACGACTTCGCCGTCGACGAGGAATCGGAGCCGCAGCCCCGTCACGGGTCGTTCGTCGCGTTCGTCGTTGTCGTACGCGGTCGCCGTGAGGCGCACGGCGTTGCCGTCGACCGTCCGGTCGACGACGAGCACCCGGTCGTCGCCGTCGCCCGAGACGAGCGGCTCGTCCATCCGGCCGCCCAGGTCGAGCCGGGACGGCTCGGGCGCCGAGCCGAGCGGATAGAGCACGAAGTCGGTGTGCGCATCGTATTCGCGGAGGCCGAGCGACGCGCCTATGATGCGGGAGTCGTTGATGGCGAGGGCGCCCGAGTACTCGCCGAGTCCGAGGTCGACGGCGTCGCCCACTTCGTGGAGGAGCGACCAGCGGTCGTCGCGGCTCACCCATGCCCGCGTGCGGCCGGCGACCGTGACATCGCCGACGACGTCGCCGCGTGCGTTGAGGTCGGTCGGAGTGCCGCGGCCGAGTTCGGTCGAGCCGAGGTCGGCCGACCAGATCCATGCCGTCGGCTCGACGCCCGCTCCGCTCCAGGAGCCCACCACGCGGCCGTCGTCGCCGAGAGCGGCCGCGACGGTGCGGTCGGTGCCGGGCCGGATCGGTCCGGGCAACTGGGTGACGTAGCCGTCGGCGCTGCGGAACCAGCTCTGCTCGGGGCCGCCGTCCTCCGAGGTGAAGACCATGTCGCCCGAGGCGTTCAGGTCGACGACGAGGCCCGGTCCCTCGAGGTCGGTCGGCACGGCGTCGAGCCCGCTCCAGAGCAGGTCGCGCACGCCCGCGGTGGTGTCGAAGGGCGTGAACCGTCCGACGACGCGACCGTCGTCGGCGATCGCGACGACCTCGGCGATGCCGCCGTCGGGATGCCGCATGGGAGTCCACTCCTCGGCTTCGCCGTCGTTCCAGCACGGAACCTCGCGCGGGCCGGGATCTTCCGACGTGCACATGCCGACGGCGAGGCCTTCGGCGGTCGTGTCGGCGACGCGCAGCACGCCGGGGAGCTTCGCGGGCTTGCCGCCCGAGAGTGCGCTCGCATAGGCGACGTCCCCGAGCGACCAGTAGACGGTGCTCTCGTCGAGGTGCGTGATGCGCGCCGCGCCGAGCGTCGTGAGCGAGCGGGTCGTCCACTCGGGCAGCGTCTCGTTCTCGCGGATGACGACCCGAGCGGTGCCCCGTGTGATCTCCGCGCCCATCGCGAGCTCGAGCTTCACCGAGAACTCGACGTCGCCCGTGCGGTCGTCGTCGTCGTGCACGGGGATCTGCACGACCTTCTCGGTCTCGTCGGGCGCGAACTCGACGGTCCCGGTCTCGGGCTCGAAGTCCTCGCCGGCCTTGGCGGTGTCCTCTTCGGTCGTCCAGCTCACCCGGACGGGCTGGTTGGGCGCCGACGAGAGCGAGACGGGCACTTCGGCGACGCCGCCGTCCTCGGCGACCTCCGCGTCGTCGACGCGTACGCACAGCCGAAGGTGCACGACGACCGTGCCGTCTTCGCGCGTCACACGGTGGCAGCCGTCGGGCGCCGTCGTGAAGTCGCCCGACAGGGCGGATGCCACGAGCACGCCGTAGCTCCCGGGCATCGCGGCGTCGCGGTCCGCGCGCACGTCGAGCGTGCCGCCGAGGCGAGCCGTTCCCGTCACGTGCAGTTCGTCCTGGTGGAGCTGGCCGACGCGGATGCGCAGCGCACCGGTCTGCACGTAAGAGCCGTCGATGGTGAGGCGGTCGTAGGCGGATGCCTCGCCGGGGGCGACGACGCCGTCGTTCCGTACGTCGCCGAAGACGGCTCCCGTGCCCGACAGCTCGCCGTCGGGACCGACGACGAGGGCGGCGACGGGGTCGCCGCCCGTGACATCCACCCCCGTCCGAGTACCGAGGTCGAGCCGCCCCCGGGTCACCGCGACCCCACCCGTCGAGACCAGTTGGGAGGTGCCCGCGAGCGCGAATCCGCCCGTCACGGTCGTCCCTTCCGAAACGAGGAGGCGAGCGTCGTCGCGGAGCTCGACGTCGCCGGCGTCGCCGAACGTCGTCGCCGACATCCAGCCCGAGCTGACGAGTCTTCCGCCCGCGGGGACCGAGAGTGAGACCCCCGAGACGACGGCCTCCTTCGCGACCTCGACGATGCCGCTGAACTCGAGGGCGCCGGCGGCGTGCACGCCGCCGCGGATCCGGACGGTGTCTCCGCGGAGGCGGAGGCTCGAGTCGGCGCTGACGCCGACGAACGCGTCGGCGCCGATCTCGGCGGGGCCCGCGAGGTCGACCGAGGCGCGGTCGAGCTCGAACGTGCTGCGGATCGTCGTGAAGCCCGCCCCGTCGATCACGGCCGACGACCCCGGCAGGGCGACGCCCGACCCGAGGTCGAGCCCTGCCGCGTCGTCGAGGGCGATACGGCTCTCGGACCCCTGCGCGAACTCGAACCGGTCGGCGCGCAACCGTGTGCCTTCGAGCGAGAGCAGGCCTTCGGCGAGCACGAGGCTCGAGGCCGTCGCGTCGCCCGAGGTCGTGATCGACCCGCCGCGGCTCGTGAGCGTTCCCGTGACCGTGAGGTCGCCGACCGAGTCGACGGTGCCGCCGCGCAGTTCGACGTCCTTCGCGGCCGCGTCGCGGTCGAGATGCACGGTCCCGCCGATGCCGAGCCCGCCGAACGTCGAGCCGGGAGCGCCGACGGCGAGCTCGCCGCCCACGGCGACGTCGGTCGTGCCGATCGTCGCCGTCCCGTTCACGAGCATTCGTCCGCGGTCGAGCACGTGCAGGCCGCCGTCGCCCGCGATCGTGCTGCCACCGAACCATCCGACGACCGTGTTCGTCTCGATACGGCCGTCGGCGTCGACCGTCCAGTCGCCGTCGAGGTTGCCGCCGCCCGCGAGGGTGAGCGAGCTCTCCTTGCCGATCACGGCGGCGACGCCCTCGGCCGTGCCGAGCGGCGTGAACACCTGGAGCTTCGACCAGAAGACGTCGAGACGTTCGCCGACGAAGAGGGTGCCCGTGCCGATCACGAGCGCCCCGGCCGTCTGGTGCGCCTCGAGGTGGTCGACCGCGAGCGTCGAGTCGGGCTGCACGCCGAGCGTCGGCTCGGAGGCGCGGTCGTACTCGCCGACGAGCGAGATCTTGCGGGCGTGCGAGCCGTCGCCGACCGAGAGGCGCCCCTCGACGACGAGGTCGGCGTCGGCGGCGAGCCGACCCACGAGCACCGTGCCGTCGGCGGGGATGCGCACCTCGTCGGCGGTGATGCACGCGATGTCGTCGATGTCGGGCGTTCCCGCGTTCCAGTTGCGCTCGTCGGTCCAGTCGCCTCCCGTCGAGGGGCCGGTCCAGGTCGTCGTGCAGTCGGCGGCGTCCACGGCTGCCGTCGTGGCGTGCGTGCGGGCGTCCGCGCGGGACATCCGGGCTTCGAGCTCGTCGATCCAGGTCGGGCGGGCCGATGCGTCGGGGGCATCCGACGCGGCTGACGCGGGCGGATCGTCCGTCGCGATCGCGGCTGGTGCGACCGCGACGACGGCGGGTGCGGCGATCGCGGCGGCGACCAGGGCCGTCGCGAGTCGGCGTACGTGGGCGGCGGGGGAGGCGGTCATGCGCGAGCGATTCCGTTCGGTTCGGCCGCGAGGTCTGCGTCGCGGCGGCTTCGGTAGAGGTCTGGGAGGAAGTGCTCGAATCGGCCGACCTCCTCGATGTTGTGCCGGAGCCACGCCCGTTCCATGCCCGGCACGAAGATCCGCGAGCGCAGGTAGGCGTTGATCGGCAGGCCGAGCGGCGAGCGGGAGCCGACGTCCATGACGCTCGTGTAGTGCGTCGCCCCTTCTGCCCGCGACCACGTGTGCTCGAGCTGGAAGAACATCGCGCCCGCGATGCGCAGGACGAGCCGGATGCCGGTGAGGTCGAGCTTCTCGACGCGGTCGACGCTGTCGATGTAGAACCGCTCGTCTCGCCCCATCGCCTCGATGATGCGGAATCTCGCGCCTTCCGACACGGTTCCGTCGGGCGCGGGGTTGACGAGCCCCCAGTGGACGTGGTCGAGCGGGTGCCACACGCGGTATCGGGGCTGGACCGACCCGTGGTACTCCATCGACTCGCCGATGTGCCCGAACCACCAGAGCAGCATCTCGGGGGTCACACCCACGAGGGGCTCGTGGTCGATCGTCAGTCTGAGCCGGCGGTACGGGAACTCCGCGATCGAGACGCGGCGTTCGTCGAGCGTGCGCAGCGGCACCTCGAGGGGGAGGGGTTCGGGGAGTGGGAGCTTGATCACGATCGTGCCTTTCCTTGGTCGCAGTCGTCGGCGGAGCCCCGCCGCAGTTCCATGGGCGGGAGGTCGACGACGGACGCCGCGGTCTCCTGCATGCCCTCGTAGCGCACGGTGCCCGACTCGTAGTCGAGGTCGAGGATCGCCGTCTCGTCATCGACGCGTTCGAAGCTCGCCATGCCCGACCAGGTGCCGTACAACACGTCGCCGCCGAAGGCGAGCGTCGAGGTCTCGGTGAAGTAGCCGATGTGACCGAGCGGGTCGAGATCGAACACGATCGTGCCGTCGAGTGAGCCGCCGTTGCCGTCGGGCACCCCGAACCGGCGGACGGTCCACTCGCCTTCGGGACCGCCGCATTTCGCGGCCGTGTACCGGACGCCCTGTTCGGTGAAGTCGAGGATCCAGGCGTCGCTCACCCGGTAGACGAGCTCGAGCGTCCCGATGCCGCGGTTCGAGACGAACTCGTAGCGCACGGTGCCGCTCTCGCCGGAGTCGTCGGGCCCGGTCACGACGACGCGGGCGGGGGTGGGGGCGAGCGTTCCACTTGGGTCGACGGATGCCCCGTCGTCGGCCGGTTCCGCGGAAGCGCGTCCTTCGACGCCCGCCCCGTCGGACGTGCTGACGGCGGTGATGTCCTGGTCGAGGGTCTGCCCCGGTTCGGCGAACGATTCGGGGCCCGGGTCGACGATCACGTCGATGCAGGTGCCGCCGCGGAAGAAGCGTTCGACGTCGTCGAGCACGATCCGGCCGAGTCCGGCCGCGACCTCGCTCATCGACCTGACGAACAGTTCCTGCTGCGCATCGGTCGCGTCTCGGCTCGCGCGGCGGATGCCGCCGTCGACGGTGTAGTCGAAGTCGCCGGCGGAGACGTCGTCGGCGGTGAGGGTGCCGCCTCCGTCGAGGTAGGCGCCCGAGGTGCCGTCCGGTCCCGAGGCGAGTTCGTTGAGACTGCCGTCGACGTCGAGCTCGAGGCTCGCCACGCGGGCGTCGTCGTCGACTCGGGCGGTGACGACGACGACGATCCGCAGCGTGCCGCCGTACACGACCTCACCCGTCTTCGCCGAGGTCCGCACGTCGAAGGTGAGCGTGCCCGTGACCTCGCCGCCCGGGGCGGGGCAGGCGAGCAGGTCGGCCTTCGTCTCCCAGCTCACGAGCGGTGTGCCGTTCGGCCCGGTCATGCGGCTCGTCGACTCGGCCGTGAGGCGCCCGTCGGCGAACTTCGATCGCATTCCGAGGGCGATCTCGCCGCCGTCGACGGTCTCGCTCAGGTCCTCGCCGAGCTGCGGTTCCCCGTTCTCGGCGGCGGAGAGCGCACCGCGTGCGACGGTCGGAAGCTGGAGGAGTCCGAGGGAGACGCCGAGACTCGAGATCGGGGCGTCCTCGGCCGTCGCGGTCCGCCGACGCGCGCTCGCGAATTCGATCGCCGGGGAGGTCCCCGTCCGGCTCTCGGCCACGGGAGCGACGTCGACGGTTTCGAGCAGGCGGTCGCTGTGCGCGGCGAGCGACGTGACCTCGTCGGCGAGATCGGAGAGGCCGCCGACCTCGAGCAGCAGTTCCTGCAGTCGAGCGGATGCCTCGGCGACGTCGTGGACTGCAGCGGCACGATCTCGGGGGCCGGCGACGCGGTCGCCGCCGCCCGGCGCTTCGACGGCGGAACAGGCGGCGAGCACGGCGACGGCGAGGGCGGCCGCCGAGGCGGCGGCCGTGCGGAGCATCCGATCGGTCATGCGTTCAGGCTGGCGCGCAGGCCTTGCCGATCGCTTTCGCGGGTCGGCGCCGGTGCGTGCGCGACCGGGTCGGCCCTGAAAGGTGTGCGCAAGGCACCGCCGCCGGCGCGGCCGCGCGACCGGACGCGGCCGACGTGCAGGGGCGGTCGGTCAGGCGACGCCGGCCCCCGAACTGCTGAGAATCCCCCGAGTATTCGCGACGGATTCATTTCTCCCTTTTCCCCGGGTGACCGGCCCCGGTTAGGCTCTGTGCACGTCCGTTAAGCGTGACCCGGGGGTGGGGGATGAGGGCTGGGGTGGTCGACCGACCCATCGGACGGAGGATCGCGGACGCCGTCGCGCGTGGCGCCGTCTCGAACGGCGGTCACGTCGCGGTGCGTCGAGTCCACGTGCTGCTCATCTCGGCGGCGGCCGGGATCGTGCTCGCACGGGCGGCCGACGGCGGTGTCGGCTCGGGGCACGCCGGGGTGCTCGACGGCTTCACCGCCGCATCGGTCGCCGATCTCCTGCCCGCCTTGGTCGGCGCGGCGATCACGGCCGCGGTGCTCCTCGTCGTATCGGGATCGGACGCCGGACTCGCGCTCCTCGACCGGTTGGGCCTCGCGGGCATCGGTGAACAGGCGCGGGCGACGGCGAACGGCGTCGTGTGGGCCGGGCTGGTGCTCCTCATCGTGCACTTCACGCTGCCCGCCTACGCGGCGATCCCCGGCGGGGCGATCGCGGTCGGGCTCGGTCTCGCGACCGCACTCGGCATCGTCACCGCCAAGTTGCACCGGGCCGCGATCACGCACGAGGGGTACCGGTCGTTCAACCTCGTCGCGATGCTCCTCGCGGCGGGCAGCGTCGCGAGCATGAGCCTGACGCCGACGGGGGAGTGGTGGACGCGCAACTTCTCGACGCTCGGGACCTCCGACGATCTCGCGGCGGCGTGCTTCAACGTCGCCGTCACGGTGGCGGGCGCGGCGATGGCGCTCCTCGGGCCTGCGCTCAGTGAGGGTCTGCGCGCCCGTCGTTTCGAACTGCGGCCCGGCGGGCTCATCGTCCTCCGCGTGCTCATCGCGGTCATCGGGGTCTCGCTCATGGGCGTCGGGCTCGTGCCGATCGATCACGACGCCGACCTGCACAACCTGTTCGCGTGCGGTGCGGCCGCGGGCTTCGCCCTCGCGACCCTCGCGATCCGACGCTTCGCCCGCCGGATGCCTCGCGCCCTCGTCGTGTTCTCGTACGCGGCGCTCGTGGTCGAGGTCGCCGCGATGGCGGGCTACGACCTGCTCGGACTCTTCAACCTCACGGTCTTCGAGATCGTCGCGTTCACGCTCGTGTTCGCGTGGCTCATCGCGCTCGTCGCCACGACGGGCCACCACGGGGCATCCGCCGAACGCGATCGCACGCGACTGCTCGGGGTGCACGTCCGATGGCGTCGGCGGGTGCGTCGGGGCGCGTCGATGCGGCACGCTCCGGGGCCCGGAGCGCGCGCGGCCGTGCGACACGGACCCGGACGGCCGGGACGTGCTCGGCACGGACGCCGCGCTCCGCGTGTGCGCGTCGCGGAGTCGTGTCGTCGCACGGCCGGAGCGGGGGCCGATGAACCTCCGGATGTCAGGATGGGCGGGACCTGCGCGGGCGGGTGAAGGGAGTGCCGAGATGACCGACGACGCATCGCAGCGGCCGGCCGAGAGCGCGACGGGCGATCCCGACGTCGTCCGCATCGACGCGCGTTCCCGGTACGTGATCCGGGTCGACGGCGTGACCGCCGGGTTCTCGGCGTTCGAGGAGGAGCCGGGTCGCGTGGTCTTCACGCACACGGTCGTGAAGCCCGAGTTCGAGGGGATGGGCATCGGCAGCCGGCTCGCGAAGGCTGCGCTCGACGACGTGGTCGCGCGAGGCCTCGTGATCGTGCCCGTGTGTCCGTTCATCCACGCGTATCTCCGGCGCCACTCCGAATACGCCGCCTCGGTCGTCGAGCCGCGATTCTGAGACATCCCTCCCCCTATTCGGGGCACTTACCGGTGAGTCGGCCTCAGGAATAGAATTCAGCCAACCCGGGCCGGACCCGAGCCGGCGGGCTCGCCCTGCGATGCCACGAGTTTCTGCGGAACCTACCGCCGACCTCCCGGACACAGCTCGCCGAGCTCAGTTCGGGTCGCTCGGCGGGGCAGGCCTCCTTGTGGGGGTCGCGGTGGGGCGGGAGGTAGGGTTCCCGCTCCACCGTCCTGCACACGTCGTGGGGGCGGCGCGCCCGGGGCTCC
Source organism: Agromyces protaetiae (assembly GCF_004135405.1). Taxonomy (NCBI): domain Bacteria; kingdom Bacillati; phylum Actinomycetota; class Actinomycetes; order Micrococcales; family Microbacteriaceae; genus Agromyces; species Agromyces protaetiae. The sequence goes on along the minus strand of NZ_CP035491.1, from coordinate 465,257 downwards.
GCCGAGCGGATCCGGAGCCGGATCCCCGGCCCGAGAGCCCAGAGAGATCCTGATGTCTCGAGCGCGCGCTATTCGCCGACCGCTCGCCGTTCTTCTCGGGCGCCGGCCTGCGCCGTGCTCTTCTCGTCGCTCTTCTCGTCGCCGACGCGCACGCGCAGGCGGTCGCACAGGACGGTGAGCTGGGCCAGCTCTTCGTCGTCGAGGGCGCCGCCGACGTGGCGCGAGATCGCATCGATGTGGTGGAACGCGACCTCGCGGAACAGTTGGAAGCCCTCGGCGGTGATCGCGACGATCGTGCCGCGGCCGTCGGCCGGGTCATCCGTCTTCTCGAGGAGGCCTCGCGACGCGAGGCGGTCGACGAGTCGGCTGACGCTCGGCTGAGTGAGGAGCACCGCGCGGTTGAGGTCCTTCAAGCGGAGTCGGCGACCGGGCGCGCGCGTGATGTTGAAGAGGACGTCGTACTCGTTGAGCGAGATCGTCTCGGACGGGAACTCGGCGGCGAGGGCGCGCATCACGGTGACCTGCGCGCGGAACAACGACTCCCAAGCTGCGACCGTGCGATTGCGATCTGCCACCATCGGCTCCTCTCGACGTGAAGACTCTCTCACATCTGAGCCGGTACGGAGAAAAGGGTGAGGGCCGGTCGTAGAGGCTGACGACCGGCCCTCTCCTTGCACCAAGAGTGTCCTGCAATCACATTCCGCACCGGCCGCCACAGCAAACAGCCGGTGCACTCACGACTATATAACGGATAGGTAACGAGCACTAGTGCGCCGTCGTGATTGGTCATGCGCTCGAGTGGAGTGAAACCTGCAGGCGCCGCATCAGGTTGGTGGAAACGACTGATCCGGGCGGAGATCCTGGTTCGTACGCTTCGACCGTGGAATTCTTCGTCATCGCCGATCCTCCACGCCTTCTACCTCGTGACCATGGCGATCATGCTCGCGCTCTACGGCGGAAACCCCGCGGTACCATCGAGCATGCTCGACACGGCGGGCGCGATCGAAGCCGGACGTCGCGCGTTCGCCGCGTCCGACTGGACGAAGGCGTACGAGCAACTGGCGTCGGCACGAGCTGAAGCCGCGCTCGGCGTCGACGACCTCGCCCTGCTCACGCGCGCGGCGTGGGTCGTCGGTCGGATTCCCGAATGCCTCGACCTCTCCGAGGACGTCTTCCGCGGATACGTCGACGAGGATCGTCCGAGCGACGCGGCCATGACCGCCCTGCGCCTTGCGCTCGGCTGGTTCACGCGCGGCGACATGTCGGCCGCATCCGGATGGCTCGGACGGGCGCGACGCATCCTCGCCGAACGCGACGACCTCGCCTCCGACCCTGCTCGCGGATACCTCGCCTACCTCGACGGACTCGCCGCACTCGAGTCGACACGATTGCCCGACGACGGCGACCTGCACCGGCTCGCGGAACTCGCGGCGGCGCTCCGCGATCCCGCGCTCGAATCGCTCTCCCTCGCGCTCTCGGGGCTCGTTGCGCTCCGTACCGGGGACACCACGCGTGGGTTCGCGCTCCTCGATGAGGCCATGCTGCCCGTCGTCGCAGGTCGAGTGCCCGTCGAGTGGGCGGGCGACGTGTACTGCACGGTCATTCACATCTGCCATGAGCTCGCCGACTTCCGCCGCATGTCCGAGTGGACGAGCGCCACCGAACGATGGTGCCGGCCGCTCGCGAGCGAGGCGTTCTACGGCGGGATCTGCCGTGTGCATCGACTCGAACTCCGGAGTGCACGCGGCGAGTGGGAGGCGATCGAAGAACAGCTCGCAGCCGAGAGCGAGCGACTGCTCGCGTTCAACGGCTGGGTCGCGGGCGCGGGCTACTACCAACTCGGAGAGATCCGCCGGATGCGCGGCGACGGGGATGCCGCGAACGCGGCCTACGCCTCGGCGCGCGCCGTCGGGGTCGACCCCCAGCCGGGCGCCGCGCTGTTGCTCCTCGAAGCCGGACAGGTCGAACAGGCGTGGGCAGCGGCGATCGCCGCACTCGAGGGACGCGACCGCATCGCGCGCGCCCGCCTCCTGCGGGCGGGCGTCGAGATCGGACTCGCAGCGGGACGCGTGGACGAGGCCGAAGCGCTCTGCCGTGAACTGCGCGCCGCTGCCGCCGACTACGACAGTCGAGGGTTCGCGGCGTGGGCCTCGCACGCGGAGGGGATGGTTGCGGTCGCGCGGGGGCGGCCCGCGGAGGCGCTCGAGCCGCTCGCCGACGCGGCGGCGGCATTCCGGCGAGGCGCGCAGCCGTACGAGACCGCGTCGGTCCTGGCCTGGATCGCGCGGGCGCATGCGCTCGCCGGCTCGCCCGAACTCGCCTCGCGGGCGCACGCGGAGGCGCGGGACATCCTGAATCAGCTCGGCGTCGAGCGACCCGACGACCCCGACCGCGCCGCCGCGACGCGGCCGAACGCGACCGCGACCGCGACTGCGGCGCGCGGCGACGTTTCGGGCATCGCTCCCGACATCGCGCCGCTGACCGCGCGCGAGGCCGAAGTGCTCGAGCAGGTCGCGCGCGGCGCGAGCAATCGCGACGTCGCCGCCGCGCTCTTCATCAGCGAGAAGACCGTCGGCCGCCACCTCGCGAACGTGTACGCGAAGCTCGGCGTCGGCTCGCGCACGGCCGCCGCGGCATGGTGGCGCGACCGGCTGCACGGTTCGCCGTAGGCGCCGCGCACGATCTGCATGATTCCGCCGACGCGGAGTGCGACCCTCGCGCCTAGCTTCGATCGCGAACCGCGCATCGCGGTCTCGAGGAGGAGCCCTTCGGGGCGGAACGAAGGAGCAGGCAGGATGTCTCTCACGATCGACCCGCGGCCGACCGCCCGGGCAGCCGGACCCACGGCCGACGAATTCGCCGAGCGGGCGCTCGGCGCGCTCGCCGGATGGGCCGAGTCGATGGCGATGCACCTCGGCGTGCGACTGGGCTGGTACGCCGAGCTGGCGGCGCACGGACCGAGCACCGCCGACGAGCTCGCGAACCGCACGCACACATCCGCGCGCTACGCCCGGGAGTGGCTCGAGCAGCAAGCCGTCACCGGCGTGCTCTCCGTCGCCGAGCCCGCGGAAGGCGCCGGCACGCGCGATGTCGGCGCCGCGGGTCGGCGCTTCGCGATCGCGCCGGGCGTCGCGGAAGCCCTCACCGACGAGCGGAGCCTCGCGTACATCGGGCCGCTGCCGCGCATGCTCGCCGCCGTCGGCGTGCAGATGCCCGCCCTCGTCGAGGCATACCGCACGGGCGGCGGCGTGAGCTGGGACGAGCTCGGCGACGACGCCCGCCACGCGCAGGCCGACGCCAACCGCCCGTGGTACGACCGGCTCCCCGAGGTGTTCGCCGGCGTCGAGCGCCTCGATCGAGTGCTCTCGCGCCCGAGCTCGAGGGTCGCGGACGTCGGAATGGGCGCGGGCTGGTCGTCGATCGCGCTCGCGAGCGCCTACCCCGACCTGCGGGTCGACGGGTTCGACGTCGACGCGCCGTCGGTCGGCCTCGCGCGGGCGAACGCCGAGGCCGCAGGGGTCTCGGATCGGGTGCGCTTCCACCTCGCAGGGGGCGACTCGATCGAGCGGCTCGGACCGTTCGACGCAGCGTTCGCCTTCGAGTGCCTGCACGACATGCCGAGGCCCGTCGAAGTGTTGCGCGCGATGCGCGGGGCCGTGCGCGACGACGGCCCCGTGGTCGTCATGGACGAGGCCGTCGGCGACGGCTTCGCCGTGCCCGGCGCCGACCTCGACGCGCTCATGTACGCGTTCAGCCTCTTCGTGTGCCTGCCCGATTCGATGTCGCACCCGGGGAGCGTCGCCACGGGAACCGTCATGCGACCCGACACCCTCCGCGAGTACGCGCGCGAGGCCGGGTTCGACGGACTCGACGTCCTGCCGATCGAGGGCTTCGGGTTCTGGCGGTTCTACGAGCTCACACGAGCCGCGTGAGGCGAGGCATCCGACGCATGTAAACGTATGCGACCCGCGAATCGCGCCGACCGTCGTGAGCGACACCGAGCTGTACCAGTCGAAGGAAGGCGGGCGCTGGGCCGTCACGCTCGTCTTCAGCGAGCCCGTCTCCTCGCCCGGCCAGGGCTGGAACGGCAGCGGCACGACCTACATCAAGGTCTACTACCGCGCGAAGACCGACACCATCAAGGCGAAACCCGCGGACCGCTCAGCGGGGCGGCAGGCGATGGCCTGCCGCCCCGCTTCGTCGTTGCGGTGTGGGCCGAGCCTCAGAAGACGTCGGGCGAGGGCGTCGAAGCCTGGCGGATCGAGACGTCGGCGTGGCGGTCGAACCGGTAGCCCGAGCCGCGCACCGTGCGCACGATGTCCTGGTAGTGGGCGAGCTTGGAGCGCAGGCGGCGAACGTGCACGTCGATCGTGCGCTCGCTCGGGATCTCGTCGTCGGCCGAGCCCCACAGGTTCTCGATGAGCTCGTGGCGGTCGATCGTGCGGCCCTCGCGAAGTACGAGGAACTGCAGGAGCTCGAACTCCTTGTATGTGAGACCGGCCGGCTCGCCGTCGAGGAGCACGCGCTTGCGCGAGATGTCGATGACGACGCCGTTGGGGTGACGGTCGGAATCGTCGGAGACGCCCTGCAGTTCGCGCTGCTTGGCGAGCGCGGCGGGGTCTTGGAGGGCGAGGCGCACGACGTCGACGTCGCGACCGCCGGCGCCCTCGGGGGCGAGGGCGACGGCCGCGTAGGTCTCGGCCGACGGGGCGATCTCGGCGGTGAGCGTGCGGAGCGCCTCGACGATGCGGTGGAGGCTCGTGCCGTCGGCGATGGCCTTGGCCTCGTCGATGCCGACGTAGAGCACGAAGCCGCGAGCCTCGGTGCCGTCGGGCACGGCGCGCACGCGCGGTGCGGCGGGGGCGGCCTGCGGCGCAGGCTGGGCGGCGGGCTGCGAGGGTCGGGTGGGCTGGGCGAGCGGGGCCGGCGCGAGCGGGCGGGCCACGGGCTGCGGCGTGTAGGCGACCGGGTGGACCGGGCGGGCGACGGCGGGACGGACGGGAGCGATTGCGAGCGACATGACGAAGTCCTTGTGTGTGCGTGATGCGGCGAGGGTCTCTGAACGACCTCAGCGAATGGCCGGAAGCGGCCTGGTGAACCGTCGGATTCGAACGGTTCGGTGGAGCCGTGCCGACCCGGATGCGGGTCGGCTCACAGACTCGGCGGGAAGAGCGCTGGTCAGCGGCACATTCGACAACACATGGGCGCACGCGCCGACATCATCGTGTCGGTCGTCCTGTTCACCTCGAAGGCGGTCAGGGTGCGTGCGGTGTCGGTCATGGGTGCGAGTCAAGTCGATGCGTCGGGATGTGTCAAACGATGACTCTCCGGTGACGGGGCGTGACGTCGCACGCGGTGCGCGGGTGGGCGAGGCATCCGGCAGGATCGGGACGCGTCCTCCGCCTGCCGAAAGATCCTGCGATAAATCGGCTCAGGAAAAAATCTTCTAGATTCGCACTCGCGGAGTGGCCGGGGTAGGTCGAAGAACCTTCAGGAACGGATGTCTCTCGCCGCACGTATACCGCGTCGACGCGTCTGTGACATCCGAACCGCCCGGAAACCGGCCTCAGACGGTGCCGTACAGACGGTCGCCGGCGTCGCCGAGCCCGGGCACGATGAAGCCGTGCTCGTTGAGCCGCTCGTCGACCGCGCCCAGCACGATCGTCACGTCGAGCCCGTGCAGGGCCTCTTCGACGGCCTTCAAGCCCTCGGGCGCCGCGAGGATGCAGATCGCCGTCACATCGGTCGCCCCGCGCTTCAGGAGGAACTCGATCGCGGCCGACAGCGACCCACCCGTCGCGAGCATGGGGTCGAGCACGAAGCACTGCCGGTTGCTGAGATCGTCGGGCAGCCGCTCGGCATACGTCGTCGGCTCGAGCGTCTCTTCGTCGCGCGCCATGCCGAGGAAGCCGACCTCGGCGCTCGGCAGCAGCTTGACCATGCCCTCGAGCATGCCGAGCCCCGCGCGCAGGATCGGCACGATGAGCGGCTTCGGATCGGAGATGCGCACACCGGTCGTCGTCGCGACCGGCGTCTGGATCTCGACCGGCTCGACGCGCACATTGCGCGTGCCCTCGTACGCGAGGAGCGTCATGAGCTCTTCGACGAGCGAGCGGAACAGCGGCGAAGGCGTGTTCTCGTCGCGGAGCACCGTCAGCTTGTGGGTGATGAGCGGGTGATCCGCAACGTGGACTCGCATAGGCTCGAGTCTATCGACGGGCCTTTCGCGGAGGGAGGGGAGCATGGCAGCATCTGCGGCCGAGCCTCGCCACCGCGAGTGGATGCTCCTCGCCCTCGAAGAGGCCGCCAAGACCGTCGACTCGCAGGACGTGCCGGTCGGCGCCGTCGTCGTCGACGAGTCCGGCCGGGTGATCGGGCGCGGCCACAACGAGCGCGAGCTGCGGCACGACCCCACCGCTCACGCCGAGGTGCTCGCGATCCGCGAGGCCGCCCTCGCACGCGACGACTGGCAGCTGCCGGGCTGCACGCTCGTCGTCACGCTCGAGCCGTGCGTCATGTGCGCGGGCGCGATCCTCGCCGCCCGCATCCCCACGGTCGTGTTCGGAGCCTGGGACGAGAAGGCCGGCGCCGCGGGCAGCGTCTACGACGCGCTCCGCGACCGGCGGCTCAACCACCGGGCCGAGGTGTTCGCAGGCGTCGAGGCCGAGGCATCCGGAGCCTTGCTCGTCGACTTCTTCGCCGCTCGCCGCTGAAGCCGGCGCTCGCGTCGGGCGCAGTCAGGCCGCGGCGCGGCGCGCTTCGACGCCGTCGAGCCACTCGCCGAGAAGAACTGCGGATGCCTCGCCCGCACGCGGTCCGTACGACGCGCGCTCCGCGCGCAGCTGCTCGGCCGTCGTGCCGTACTCGGGCAGCTCGTCGCCCCAGGCGGCGAGCCAGTCCTCGTGGATGGCGTCGTCGACCTCGGGGTGGAACTGCACCGCGAGCAGCCAGTCGCCGCGGCGGTACGCCTGGTTCGGGTACTGCGGGCTCGACGCGAGGAGCTCGACGCCATCGGGCAACTCGTAGTGGTCGCCGTGCCACTGGACGGCCGGCACCCCGGCGAAGTGCCGCACCGGCGAGTCGGCGCCGGCCGCGGTCGGCGTGACCTCGAGCCAGCCGACCTCTTTGCGAGCGCCCTTGTAGACGCGTGCGCCGAGGGTCGACGCGAGCAGCTGCGCCCCGAGGCACACGCCGAAGACGGGGGCTTCGGCGTCGATGCGGGCGCGAAGGAGCGCGATCTCGTCGGCGAGGTAGGGGTGGCGGTCGGTCTCGTAGGCCGCCTCTTCGCCGCCGAGCACGATGACGACGTCGGGCGCGAGCGCGTCGAGCGCCGAGACATCCGTCGTGGGGGTGTCGACCGTCATGACCTCGTAGCCGCGCGCGACGAGCGTGGGCTCGAGGTTGCCGAGGCCGATCGACGGGTCGTGCCGGAGCACGAGGGCGGTGCGGGTCGGACCCGTCACTCGAGCCCCTTGATGACGATCGCGTCCGTCGGCGGAGCCGGCTGGTTCGGGTCGACGTACACATCGGGTTCGAGGTAGATGACACGGGCCGACGGCACGGCCGTGCGGATGCGCTGCTCGATGACGTTCGTAGCTGCCGAGAGCTCGGCGAGCTTCAGGTCGGCCGAGAAGCCGAGCTTCGCGGCGACGAGCAGTTCGTCGGGGCCGAGGTAGAGCGTCTTCATGTGGATGACCCGCTCGGCCTCGTCGCCGTCGAGGATCGCCTTCTCGATCGCGGCGTTGTCGTCGTCGCTCGCGCCCTCGCCGACGAGGAGGCTCTTCGTCTCGATGCCGAGCACGATCGCGACGATCACGAGGAGCGTGCCGATCATGAGCGTGCCGATCGCGTCGAAGACGACGTTGCCCGTGATGACCGTGAGGCCGACGCCGAGGAGCGCGAACACGAGGCCGAGGAGGGCCGCGATGTCTTCGAGGAGGACGACGGGGAGCTCGGGCGCCTTCGCGCGGCGGATGAACTGGATCCAGCTCTGGCGACCGCGGATGTGGTTGGACTCCTTGACGGCGGTGCGGAGCGAGAACGACTCGAGGCCGATCGCGATGACGAGCACGAGGATCGGCAGCCACGCGTTCTCGAGGGCGTGCGGGTGGGTGAGCTTCTCGACGCCCTCGTAGATCGAGAACACGCCGCCGACCGAGAACAGGATGATCGAGACGACGAACGCGTAGACGTACCGCTCGCGGCCGTAGCCGAAGGGGTGCTCCTTGTCGGCAGCCTTCTGCGCTCGTCGTCCGCCGAGCATGAGCAGCAGCTGGTTGCCCGAATCGGCGACCGAGTGGATCGCCTCGGCGAGCATCGAGGCCGAGCCCGAGAAGAACCACGCGATGAACTTGGTGATCGCGATCCCGAGGTTCGCGAGGAATGCTGCGACGATGGCCTTGCTGCCGCCTGATGCGCTCATGCAGGCAATCCTAGGATGGTCGCATGACTGCCGAAGACCCCGTGACGCTGCCCGTGATCGCCTTCCTCGGGGCGGGTTCGATGGCGGGGGCGGTGCTGTCGGGGCTCCTCCGCCCCGGCGTCGAGACGGCCGGCATCCGCACGACGAACCGCACGGCCGAGAAGGCGGCCGCGTCGGCGGCGCTCCCCGGCGTCACGGCGTATGCGACCGAGACGGATGCCTCGGCCAACCGCCTCGCGGTCGCGGGCGCGAAGCTCGTGGTCGTCGCGGTGAAGCCCGCCATGGTGCCCGACCTGCTGCGCGAAATCGCCGATGCGCTCGAGCCCGGCGCGGTCGTCGTCTCGGTCGCCGCGGGCGTCACGGTCGCGACGTTCGAGTCGATCCTTCCCGATTCGGTGTCGGTGATCCGCACGATGCCGAACACGCCCGCCGTCGTCGGCCGTGCCGTCACGGGCGTCTCTGCGGGCACGCGTTCCACGCCCGACGACCTCGCGCTCGTCGAGACGCTGTTCTCGACCGTCGGCGATGTGCTCGTCGTGCCCGAGTCGCAGCTCGACGCGCTCTCGACGATCTCGGGCTCGGGGCCCGCCTACGTGTTCTTCCTCATCGAGCAGCTCACGGCGACGGCGATCGACCTCGGCTTCACGCCCGACGAAGCGGCGCGCATGGTGCAGGGCACCTTCCTCGGGGCATCCGAACTCCTCGCCGCCTCGGGCGAGGAGCCCGCCGAGCTCCGCCGTCGCGTCACGAGCCCCAAGGGCACGACCGAGCGTGCGATCGCCGTGCTCGACGAGGCCGAGCTCAAGGAGACGTTCGACCGCGCGACGGGCGCAGCGCTCGCCCGCGCGCGTGAGCTCGCGGCCGGCGCGTGAGCGACGGCTTGCCCGCCGGCGCGTCGGGGGTCCGCGTCGATCGTGCCCCGCTCGCCCTCGACGGCGAGCCGCGCTTCGCCTGGCGTGGCGTCATGCTCGACGTCGCGCGGCGGTTCCGCCCGATCGACGAGCTGCGACGGTTCGTCGACCTCATCGCGGCGCACGGCCTCAACGTGCTGCAACTGCACCTGACCGACGATCAGGCCTGGCGTTTCGAGGTGCTTCGGCATCCGAGGCTGACCGAGGTCGGCTCGCGCCGGTCTGAGACCCAGCTCGGCCACGGACCCGCTTCGACCCTCGACGGCGTGCCGCACGAAGGCTTCTACACGCAGGCCGAGCTGCGCGGGCTCGTCGAATACGCGCGCGGGCGAGGCATCCGGATCGTGCCCGAAATCGACGTGCCGGGGCACGCGAAGGCGATCCTCGCGGCGTATCCCGAGCTCGGCGTCGGCGCGGTCGGCGACGTTCGCGCACGGAACCCCGAGCCGTGGACGCGGTTCGGCATCGACGACGAGGTGCTGAACGTCGAGGAGTCGACGCTCGCGTTCGTATGCGACGTGTTCGACGAGCTGTGCGGCGTGTTCGACGACGAGCTCGTCGGCATCGGCGGCGACGAGGCGCAGAAGATCCGGTGGCACGGCGACGCGCGCACGCAAGAGCTCATGCGCGAGCGGGGGATCGCGAACGAGCACGAGTTGCAGGCGTGGTTCCTGGCCCGCGTCGCCGCGCACCTCGCCTCCCGCGGACGTCGCGTGATCGGGTGGGACGAGATGCTCGAGGGGCCGGATGCCTCGGGCGTGCCCCGTGACGCGGTGATCGCGTCGTGGCGGGGTCCGGTCGGAGCATCCCTCGCCGCGCGCCGCGGACACGATGTCGTCTTGTGCCCCGACCTCTGGACCTACTTCGACTACCGGCAGTCGTATGCCCCCGTCGAGCCGGTCCCCGTCGGCACCGTGCTCTCCCTCGAAGACGTCGCGTCGTTCGATCCCGTGCCCGACTCGGGGCCTGCCGCCGCCTCCGACGCGCTGCGGGCGCGCGTCGTGGGCGTGCAGGCGAACGTGTGGACTGAGCACCTCGACACGCGTGCGCGCCTCGACTATGCCGTCTTCCCCGACTCGGGGCGTTCGCCGAGGTCGCGTGGAACGGCGGGCCGCTCGACTGGGCTTCGTTCTCCGAACGGCTGCCCGCCTACCTCGCGTGGCTCGACGAGCAAGGCGTTGACTACCGCCCGCTCGCCGGGCCGCGCCCCGACCAGCAGCGTCCCGGTGTGCCGGGCGTGCCGCGCGACCGAGCGTCGCGGCTCGCCGAGCTCGCACGGCTCACGGCGTCGCTCGGCGCGTAGCGCGCGTCGGGGAGGCGCTTTCCCTGCGGCGAGCGGCGGCACTTCGGCACCGGCGCATGCAGATCATGCGCAGGCACAGGTGAATCGGCGAAGCATCCTCGGGCCGGCGGCACTTCGGCACCGGCGCTCAGGTCGAAAGTGCTTCGCCGAGTGCCTGGCGGCGCGGGGTGGCTGCGCGGGGTGGCGGTGCGGCGAAGGGGCGGCTGGGTTTCAGCCGCGCACGAGCAGTGTCATGACCTCGAAGTGGGTGGTCTGCGGGAACATGTCGAAGACGCGCGCCTTCGTCGGCGTGAACGACGGCATGCGGCGCAGGTCTTTCGCGAGCGACGCGGCGTTGCAGCTCGAGTAGAGCACGTAGGGCACGTCGGATGCCTCGAGCCAATCGGCGAGCTCGGGGCCGATGCCGCGGCGAGGCGGGTTGACGACGACGAGGGCGGGCGCGTCGGCGGGGTCGGAACCCAGGGCGAAGGCCGTGGCATCCCCGGATTCGAAGCGCACGCGGTCGAGCGCGGCATCCGTTCGGCTGAGCTCGGCGCTCGCGACGGCCTCGACGCTCGTCTCGATGCCGGTGACTGCGGTGCCCGTGACGGCGGTGCCGGTCGCAGGGCCGTTCCCCGAAGCATCCGCCGCCGTCGCGAGGTGCAGCGCGAACCCGCCGACGCCCGAGTACAGGTCCCACGCATCGTCGGGCGCGAGATCGCGGATCCACTCGCGCGCCTCTCGGTACAGTGCGGCGGCGATCTCGGTGTTGGTCTGGAAGAAGCTCTGCGGCCGCAAGTGCATCGTGACGTCGTTGAGCCGCATCGGCAGGGTCTGCTGCTCGGTGAGCACGATCTCGTCGGCGTCGCCCTCGACGACGGCCTTGTGCTCGGGCAGCAGGTTGACGCTCACGACGCGCGCGTTCGGCAGTTCGTCGAGGAGGGTCGGCAGATGCTTGCGGATGCGCGCCACGGGCTCGGTCGAGCGCAGCACGAACCGGATCATGAGCTCGCCGTCGGGCGACTCGGTGACGATGAGGTGCTTCAGCTCGCCGCGACGGGTCGTCACGTCGTACGGCGCGATGCGCGCGAGACGGATGAATCGTGCGATGACCGGGAACGCGGCGCGATGCCCCGGCGAGCAGATTCCGCAGGCTTCGAGGTCGACCCCGTGCCCGTCGGCGTCGAGGATTCCGATGGTCGGTTCATCCACCGTTCCGCCGACGACCATCTTCGCCTTGTTGCGGTAGCCGCCCTCGCGGCTCGCGACCGGGGGCAGCCACGCCCCGACGCCGAACGGCGCGAGCAGGTCTTCGGCGTGCCGTTGCTTGCCCGCGAGCTGAGCGTCGTACGGCTCGCCCATGAGGGCGCACGAGCGACACACGCCCGCGTCGAAGTACGCGCAGTCCACGCATCAAGCGTAGGCGAGCACCTCGGCGAGCCACTCCGCCTGCCGCTCCCAGTGCACGCTCTCGCCGCCCTCGTGGTGGTTCCACGGGTAGTCGACGAGCTCGGCGGGCGCGCCCCAGTGGTTCTTCGCGGCGTAGACGCCCGACGGCGGTGCGATCGTGTCCATGTGGCCCGTCGAGAAGAGGGCCGGCGCGGTCGCGCGTTTCGCGAACGAGACGCCGTCGAAGTAGGAGAGCGTCTCGAAGATGCGATCCTCGGCGCCGCGGTGGACGGCGAGGTACCGCACGATCTCGGCGTACGGCTCTTCGCCCGTGAGTCCGATGACGCGACGGAGGTCGGAGAGAATGGGGGCGCTCGGCAGCACCGCGACGAGTCCGTCGGAGAGGCCGGCGGCGGCGATCGCGATGGCCCCGCCCTGGCTGTTGCCGACCACGGCGACGGCCGCGGGGTCGATCTCGGGGAACGTCCGAACGGCGTCGATCGCCCGCACGGCGTCGGTGAACACGCGGCGGTAGTAGTACGTCTCGGGGGCGTCGATGCCGCGTGTGAGGAAGCCGGGCGCCGCGGGGCCCGATCCGTGGGGGTCGGGCGTCGCGCCGCCCGTGCCGTACTGCGAGCCCTGACCGCGCGTGTCGACGATGAGCTGCGCGTACCCCGCCGACGGCCAGTGGAGGCGCTCGTGGGCGAGGCCGCGGCCGCGGCCGTAGCCGACGAACTCGACGACGGCGGGGAGCGGCCGCGGGAGCCCGCGGGGGAGCACGAGCCACGCGCGCACGGGGTCGCCCGCGAAGCCCGGGAAGCGGACGTCCTCGACGTCGAAGAGTGCGAGCGGCGACGGCACGGGCGTGCGCACGACCGCGTTGCCCGATGCGCCAGCTGCCTCGGCGGTGGCGCCCGCTGCGCGCGATTCGCGGAGCGTCGCCGCCCAGAACCCGTCGAAGTCGGTCGGCTCGTCGACCTCGGGCAGGTAGGCGCGGAGCGCTTGGAGCGGCAGGTCGAATCGCGGCATTGCGGTTCCTCTCGGCGACGGCGGATGTCTCGGGCCGGGCGTCCCGAAAAACGGAGTCGGAGCGCCAAGTCGGTCTCCAGAATACGATGAAAACGTTGACATCGATCAGAACGCGGGTTATGGTCTACAAGTCTCGCAGGAATCACCGAAACTTTCGAAACCTTTCGAGACGCAGTCCTACCGGATCGAGCGACGCAAGGGAGCGCTTTGTCGATCAACAATCTCGTCGTCACCGACGATGTCGAGCAGGTCGGGGGTGTGCGGGCCGAGCCCGCGACGTCGCCGACCGCTTCGCCGTCGCCGGCGCCGAAGAAGTCGGCGAAGACGACCTGGCGCCGTGCTCTCGCGAAAGACTGGCGGCTCTACTCGCTGCTCCTGCTGCCGATCGTCTATCTCGTGGTGTTCAAGTACCTGCCGATGGCGGGCAACATCATCGCGTTCCGCAGGTACCGCCCGGGCGGCAACATCTTCGGCGACGAGTGGGTCGGCTTCCACTATTTCGAGATGTTCATCAACGACCCGACGTTCTGGCGGGTGTTCTTCAACACGATCATCCTCGGCGCCGTCTGCCTCGTGCTGATCTTCCCGCTCCCGATCGTGCTCGCACTCATGCTCAACGAGCTCCGCTCGGCGAAGTTCAAGCGCATCGCGCAGTCGATCTCGTACCTCCCGCACTTCATGTCGGTCGTCATCGTCGCGGGCCTCGTGCTCCAACTCGTCTCGACGCGCGGCACGATCAACCAGATCATCGACGCCTTCGGCGGCACTCCGATCGACTTCATCCAGAAGCCCGAGTGGTTCCGGCCCATCTTCGTGAGCTCCGAGATCTGGCAGACCGTCGGCTGGGGCACGATCCTCTACCTCGCCGCCCTCACGACGATCGACCCCCAGCTCTACGAGGCAGCCCGCATCGACGGCGCCAACCGCTGGAAGCAGACCTGGCACGTCACCCTCCCGGGTATCGCGCCGACGATCGTCGTGCTCCTCATCCTCAACATCGGCTCGTTCCTCAACGTGAGCTTCGAGAAGGTGCTCCTGCTCTACAACCCGCTGAACCTCGAGACGGCCGACATCCTCTCGACCTACCTCTACCGAGTGGGCATCGGCTCGGGCAGCTTCTCGTACGCGACCGCCGTCGGCCTCTTCGAAGCCCTCATCGGCCTCGCCCTCGTGCTCGGCGCGAACTTCATCTCCAAGCGCGTGACAGGAGCCAGCCTGTGGTGACCGGCAACTTGACGACCAGCATCTCGACGCCGGCCGACCGATCGGTCGCGAAGCTCTTCAAGCCCAAGAAGCAGGGCGGCATCAAGGACTCGCGCGCCTACACGGTGTTCCGCGTCGTCAACGCCGTCGTGATCATCGGGCTCTGCTTCGTGACGCTCTACCCGTTCTTGAACGTCATCGCCGTCGCCTTCAGCTCGCAGGGCTACATCAACGCCGGCCAGGTCAACATCATCCCGCGCGGCTTCAACACGACGACGTTCGTGCAGGTCATGAGCGACCCGATGTTCTGGCGCAACTACGGCAACACGATCCTCTACACGTCGGTCGCGACGGCCATCTCGATGGTGCTCACGACGATGTTCGCGTACGCGCTCTCGAAGAAGCACCTGAAGGGCCGGGCCGTCTTCATCGGCATCGCCGTCTTCACGATGTTCTTCAGCGGCGGCATCATCCCGAACTACGTGCTCATCAACTCCCTCGGCTGGCGCAACTCGATCCTCGCGATCGTCGTGCCGAACGCCATCAGCATCTTCAACCTCCTCGTCATGAAGTCCTTCTTCGAGAACTTCCCCGAAGAGCTCGAAGAAGCCGCCTCGATCGACGGGCTCACGACCTACGGCATCCTGCTGCGGATCGTCCTCCCGCTCTCGAAGGCCGTGCTCGCGACGATGGTGCTGTTCTACGCCGTGACGTTCTGGAACTCGTGGTTCTCGGCCGTGCTCTACATGTCGAAACCCGACCTGTACCCCGTGACCGTGTACCTGCGGAACCTGCTCATGGCGTCGTCGCAGCCGCAGGACTCCGACGAGGGCCTCCAGATCGCGGCGAACGTCAAGGCCGTCACGATGCTCCTCACCGTGCTGCCGATCGTCTGCCTCTACCCGTTCCTCCAGAAGTACTTCGTGTCGGGCGTCATGCTCGGCTCGGTCAAGGCCTGATTCCGCACCGCACCACGTTTCCACCCCGCTCCACGAGTGACCCAACCAAGAAAGGGAACCCCCACATGACACAGCAGACTGGCGCGACGACGCGTCGGCTCCGCCGTCGCGGTCTCACGACCGCGGTCGTCGCCGGCCTCGCCGCCACGGGCCTCATCCTCACGGGCTGCAGCGCCCCCGAGGCATCCGGTGACGCTCCGTCCTTCGACTTCACCGGCAAGGACGTCGGCGCGATGAAGGAATTCGGCGTCGGCGACACGTTCAAGGCGACCGAGCCCGTCACCT
Organism: Agromyces protaetiae; assembly: GCF_004135405.1. Taxonomy (NCBI): domain Bacteria; kingdom Bacillati; phylum Actinomycetota; class Actinomycetes; order Micrococcales; family Microbacteriaceae; genus Agromyces; species Agromyces protaetiae. The sequence goes on along the minus strand of NZ_CP035491.1, from coordinate 449,777 downwards.
TCGGGCTCTTCTACCGCGACCACGAGGCCTACCCCCTGCAGGAGGACTGGCCCATCCTCACGGCGCTGAAGAAGAACCAGGATGTCTCGTTCGACGTCGAGAGCGCTCCGCGCGTCGGCTACGAAGACGCCCGTTCGGCCGCGATCGCCTCGGGCAACGCACCCGACATCATCTCGATCACCTACCCCGGCCAGGAGACCCCGTTCGTCTCGGGCGGCGCGATCCTCCCCGTGAGCGACTTCGTGCAGTACATGCCGAACTTCGAGGACAAGGTCGAGAAGTGGGGCCTGCAGGCCGACGTCGACAACCTGCGTCAGGCCGACGGCAAGTTCTACATCCTGCCCGGCGTCTCGGAGATCGTCGTCCCGCAGTACAGCTACGTCGTCCGCAAGGACATCTGGGACGAGCTCGGCCTCAGCTACGAGCCGAAGACGTTCGACGACTTCCAGAAGGACCTCGCGAAGGTCCACAAGGCCTACCCCGACAAGATGGTCATCTCGGACGAGTTCAACGACCCCGACCCCCTCGGCGGTGCCCTGAACTTCGCCGCGCCGAACTTCGGCACGACGGCCGGCTGGGGCCTCTCGGCCGGTTCGGGCGCCTGGTGGGACGGCAAGAAGTTCGTGTACGCGGCCGCGCAGGACGAGTACAAGGACCTCGTGTCGTACTACCACGGCCTCGTCGAAGACGGCCTCCTCGACCCCGCGAGCGTCACGCAGAGCGATGACGAGGCGAAGGCGCACTTCTTCAACGGCGACTCGCTCGTGATCTCGGGCAACGACCAGTTCCTCTCGCAGGCTCGCAACTCGTTCAGCGAGGTCGGCAACACCGACGCCGAGGTCGCGCTCATCCGCGTTCCCGGCGGCCCTGCAGGCGACAACCTCGCGGCCGGCGGCCGTGTCGACGGCCTCCCGGGCCTCATGATCTCGTCGAAGGCTGCCGACAAGGAGAACTTCAAGGCGCTCCTCCAGTTCGTCGACTGGCTGTACTACTCCGACGAGGGCCTGGAGTTCGCCAAGTGGGGCGTCGAGGGCGAGCAGTTCACGAAGAAGGGCGACGTCCGCACCTTCACCGCTGACTGGGACCGCTCGAAGGGCCTGCTCAACCCGGGCGCCACGAAGCTCCTCAACGTCGACGGCGGCTTCGCCAACGGCGTGTGGATGGCTGCCGAGGGCGGCACGGAAGACCTCCGCACCTCGATGATGCTCCCCGAGACGAAGGACTTCGTCTCGTCGATGCTCACGAAGACGCAGCTCGCCACGGCTCCGGCTGCTCCGCTCAACGAGCTCGAGAACGAGCAGGCCGGCCTCTGGAAGACCGCCCTCCTCGACCTCGTGCGCCAGAACACGGCGAAGTTCATCACGGGCGACCGCTCGCTCGACGAGTGGGACGACTACGTCGGCGAGCTCGAGGCCGCGAACATGGACGAGTACATCGACATGATCAACGGCGCCTACGAGCGCCAGCAGGAGTCGATGAAGGCCGCCGCCGAAGAGGCGAAGGCCGACAAGAAGTAATAAGAGGGCCCATGCCCTGAACCGGGGTCCGGTCGCGTCCTTCGAAAGGCGCGGCCGGACCTTCGGCTGTTCGCACCGCACTGCCACCTCGTCCGCCAGGAGAGTCATGACCGCCACCGTCGCCGTTCCCGCCGAGCCCATCGGCACCCTGTCCGACGCGTGGCGCGAATGCGTCGGCACGGGCCGGTTGAACCTCGCGCTCCGGCACGACTACGTCGAGTCGCTGAAGCGCGTGCAGCGCGAGATCGGGTTCAAGCACCTGCGCGGGCACGGGCTGCTCTCCGACGACGTCGGCATCCACCGGCCATACGAGCACGGCGGCGAGCGGCGCGTGCGTCACGCGTTCACGTACGCCGACCAGATCTTCGATTCGTGGCTCGAGCTCGGCATCCGCCCGTTCGTCGAGCTCGGCTTCATGCCGTCGGGGCTCGCCTCGGGCGACCAGACGGTGTTCTGGTGGAAGGGCAACGTCACCCCTCCGGCCGACGAGCGCGAATGGGTCGACCTCGTCACGGGCGTCGTGCGCCATCTCATCGACCGCTACGGCATCGACGAGGTTCGCACGTGGCCGATCGAGGTGTGGAACGAGCCGAACCTCACGCACTTCTGGCAGGGCGCCGACCAGGCGGCCTACCACCGGCTCTACGAGATCACGTCGAGTGCGATCAAAGACGTGGATGCCTCGTTGCAGGTCGGGGGCCCCGCGATCTCGCCCGGTTCCGACGAGTGGTGGGGCCCGTTCGCCGATTTCGTCGAACGGAGCGGCTCGCCTGTCGACTTCGTCTCGCGGCATGCATACACGTCGGGGCCGTCGCAGCATGTGCCGTTCGGCGTCTACCAGACGCTCGCTCGCCCCGAGACGCTCCTCGAGCAGTTCGACGCCCCGCGCCGCCACCTCGAGGGAACCGCCCTCGCGGGCCTTCCGACGCACATCACCGAGTTCAACACGTCGTACCGGCCCGACAGCCCCGTGCACGACACCGCGTACAACGCGACCTACCTCGCCCCCGTGCTCGCCTCGGGCGGCGACTTCGCCGACTCGTTCTCGTATTGGACGTTCTGCGACGTCTTCGAGGAGGAGAACATCCCGACCTCGATCTTCCACGGCGGGTTCGGCCTGCTCGGCCACCGCCAGCTCGCGAAGCCCACGTACCACCTCTACACGTTCATGGCGCGGCTCGGCGCCGAGATCCTCGCGCGCGGCGCAGACCACCTCGTCACTCGGCATGCAGACGGACGCCTCGCGATCCTCGCGTGGCAGCCCGTCGACGGCACGGATGCCGGGGCCGCGTCGCATTCGCTGCGGCTCGCGCTGCCCGTGGCCGGCCCCGCGGCATCCGTGCACCGCCTTCGCGTGAGCGAGACCGACGGCAACGCGTGGAACGCGTGGCGCGACCTCGGCCGACCCCACCACCCGACCTCGCGGCAGCTCGACCTGCTGCACGAGGCGTCGCGGCCGACCGTCGAGCAGCGCGCCGCGCGCGCGGCGGGAGGCATCCTGAACCTCGACCTGACCCTCTCGCAGCACGAGGTGACCATCGTCGAGATCGACCCTGTGCGCGACGAGACCGAGGCGTGGATCGACGATGCGCGCATCCCCGGGTACGCACAGACGGCCGGGGTACGGTGACGACGATGAGTGAGCAGACCCAGCAGCGACCCGGCCCGTGGAGCGGGCTCTTCGGGCGCATCACTCGCAACGTGTACTGGGTCGTCGTGACCGAGATCGCGTTCGTGCTCGCGTCGCTGCCGGGCATCGCGGGGCTCGTGCTCCTCGAGCCGCACCCGAGCAACATCCCGCTGTTCGCGCTCAGCCTCGTGCCCGTCGGCCCCGCGTTCGCGGCGGCGATCACGACGTTCCGGGCGCGGCAGCGCGACGACGACCTCGTCGTGTGGCCGCGGTTCTGGCGGTCGTGGTGGCGCGACCTCCGCGACGTGCTGTTCGTGTGGGTGCCCGTGCTCGCCGTGCTCACGGTGCTCGGCATGAACATCGCGTTCGGGCAGGCCGTCGGCGCGGGCGGCATCTTCGCGGGCATCTCGATCGTGCTCTCGGTCGTCGTATCGGTCATCGCCGTGAACGCGCTCGTGGTCGTCGCGCTCTTCGGGTTCCGCACACGCGACGTCTGGCGCCTCTCGATCTACTACCTCGGCGCGAAGCCGCTCGTCGCGCTGAGCATCGTCTCGGGGCTCGTGCTAGTGGCGGCGCTCGCGTGGTTCACGACGCCGTGGATCCTCGTCGTGATCGGGTCGCTCCTCGCGGCCGCGGCGCTCGCCAACGCGCGCAAGATGGTCGCCGACATCGAGGAGCGGTTCACTTCGGGCGACGGGGCGGATGCCTCGAAGCCCGCGTAGCTCGTCGCGCTGAGCGCCCGCGCAAGCCTCTGTCCGGCCCGCCGCGTGGGTTTGTCGGACATCGGGCGGATTGTCGGACGGAGTGGTGAGAACTCGTCCGACAATCCGCCCGATGTCCGACAAACCTCTACTATTCAGTGTTGCTATATACCGGTACTCGTGCTTACTATGTACCGGTACTCAGCAACACTGAATAGTCAGGAGACATCGTGGGCGGCAGACAGCTCACCGAACTGCTGAAGGGCACGCTCGAGGGGATCGTCCTCGCCCTCCTCGCCGAGGCTCCCGCCTACGGCTACGAGATCACCGCGCGCCTGCGCGATCACGGCTTCGCCGACCTCGCCGAGGGCACGATCTACGCGCTGCTCGTACGCATCGAGCAGCGCGGCCTCGTCGACGTCGAGAAGGTGCCCTCCGAGAAGGGCCCGCCGCGCAAGGTCTACACGCTCAACGCGCAGGGTCGCGCCGAACTCGACGAGTTCTGGAGGACGTGGGGCTTCCTCGCCGACCGCATCGAACAGCTCCGCACCGAACCGCTCCGCACCGAACCGCTCCGCGAAGGGAAGAACTGACATGGCCGCCAAATGGATCGAGTTCCTCACCGGATCGCTCGACGACAAGAAGGCGTATCGGGCCTACAAGGCGCGCATCGCCGCACTGCCCGAGCCGTACGGCACCGCCGCGAAGGCGTTCGAGCGCTACTTCATGGTCAACGGCGGCATCACCGACGGCGACCCCGGCGTCATGATCACGATGCTGAACGACTTCGCCGACCTGTGGGAGCGCGCCGCCGTCGACGGCACGCCCATCGACGAGATCGTCGGCGACGACCCCGTCGAGTTCGCCGAGGCGTTCGCCGCCGCGTACGCGGGCAAGCGCTGGATCGACAAGGAGCGCGATCGGCTCAAGAAGACGATCGCGGATGTCTCCAAGACGACGGATGCCTCGAAGACGGATGCCTCGGGGGAGACGCCATGACCGCCCTCGCCGGCGCCGCCATCAGCGTCTCGGGCGTCGAGAAGTCGTTCGGCGACGTGCACGTCCTCCGCGGCGTCGACTTCGACGTCGCGCGAGGCAGCATCTTCGCCCTCCTCGGCTCGAACGGCGCGGGCAAGACGACGCTCGTGCGCATCTTGTCGACCCTCCTGAAGGCCGACGCGGGCACCGCGACCGTCCACGGGTTCGACGTCGCGACGCAGGCGGCCGACGTACGCGAGTCGATCAGTCTCACGGGGCAGTTCGCCGCCGTCGACGAGGTGCTCACGGGCCGCGAGAACCTCGTGCTCGTGGCGAAACTGCGGCATCTGAAGCATCCGGGCTCCATCGCAGAAGACCTGCTCGACCGATTCGCGCTCACCGAGGCCGGTGGGCGCCGCGCCGCGACCTACTCGGGCGGCATGCGCCGACGGCTCGACATCGCCATGAGCCTCATCGGCGACCCGCCCGTCATCTTCCTCGATGAGCCCACGACGGGACTCGACCCGCAGGCCCGCCTCGAGGTGTGGCAGACCGTGAAGCGGCTCGCCGAGGGCGGCACGACCGTGCTGCTGACGACGCAGTATCTCGACGAGGCCGAGCAGCTCGCCGACCGCATCGCGATCCTCCACGAGGGGCGCATCATCCAGAACGGCACCCTCGCCGAGCTCAAGCGGCTGCTGCCCGCCGCCGAGGTCGAGTATGTCGAGAAGCAGCCATCCCTCGAAGACGTCTTCCTCGCGCTCGTCGGCGCGGGGGCGAGCACCGAAGGGGGAGACCGATGACCACCTACGCCATCCGCGACACCGCTACCTTGACGGGCCGCTCGCTCACACACATCCTCCGCAGCCCCGACACGATCATCACGACCGCGGTCACGCCGATCGCGCTTATGCTGCTGTTCGTATACGTCTTCGGCGGGGCGATCCGGACGGGCACCGACGGCTCGTACGTCGACTACCTCCTGCCCGGCATCCTCCTCATCACGATCGCGTCGGGCGTCGCGTACACGTCGTATCGGCTCTTCCTCGACCTGTCGGGCGGCATCTTCGAGCGGTTCCAGTCGATGCCGATCGCGCGCTCGAGCGTGCTGTGGGCGCACGTGCTCACGTCGGTCGTCGCGAACCTCGTGTCGGTCGCCGTCGTCGTGGGCGTCGCGCTCGTCATGGGATTCCGCACGGGCGCGTCGGTCGGCGCATGGCTCGCCGTCGCGGGCATCCTCACGCTCTTCACGCTCGCGCTCACGTGGCTCGCGGTCGTCGCGGGCCTCTCGGCGAAGTCGGTCGACGGCGCGAGCGCGTTCAGCTACCCGCTCATCTTCCTGCCGTTCATCAGCTCGGCGTTCGTGCCGACGGCGTCGATGCCGGGGCCGGTCGCGTGGTTCGCCGAGCACCAGCCGGTGACATCGATCGTGGACACCATCCGTGCGCTCTTCGACGGGGAGCCCGTCGGCACCGACATCTGGATCGCGCTCGCGTGGCTTGTCGGCATCCTCGCCGTCGCCTACGTGTGGGCGATCGCGATCTACCGACGCAAGCTCCGGTGAGCCCGAGCCCACCTCAGGCGGCGTTGGTCGGACATTCGGGTGTTTGTCGGACATGGGCGCGCTCCCACGTCCGACAAACACCCGAATGTCCGACAAACCCCGAGGGCGCTGTGCGTGGGCGAGGTGGCTGTGGGGCCCGTGTACTCAGGGAATGACGCGCCCCGAGGCATCCGGAACGCCCGACTTGCGGAAGAAGTAGGTCGTCACCTGGTCCCGCCACTCGCGCGCCGAGCGCTGCTGCTCTTCGAGGCGCTCGGTCACGCGCGCGAAGACGTCGGCGGGCACGGATGCCTCGAGCCCGGCCCAGATCGCGAGCTTCGCGTCGACCGCCGCGGCGCCGTCGAAGTGCGTGTCGTAGATGTGCTGGATGACGGTCTCGCCGCTTCGCAGCACATGCGTGTACGGCACGTGGTGGAAGAACAGCACGAGTTCGTCGGGAACCGTCGCAAGCGACTCGTAGACCTCGCGCCACGGCGACGGGTACTGGCCCGCGTAGCCGGTTCCCGTCGCGACCGTGCGGTTGACGCCCACGCCGTCGCGGTCGGCGAAGTGGTACGTGCCCCACGGGGAATATTCGTAACCGTCGACGGACGGCCCGTAATGGCTGCCGGGCGTCACCATGAACCCGACGCCGAGCGGGGCGGTGTACTGCTCGTAGACGTGCCACGAGTCATCCAGGAGCGAGTGGATGCCGCGGGCGAGCGCCGCCGACTCCGAACCGTCGTCGCCCGACGCGCCGAACGTCAGCGCGGTCCACTCGTCGAGGATCGCTGCGGGGTCGAGCGCGGGGTCCCACGCGAGTCGGCCGTAGGCGTAGAGGTTCGCCTGGGCGAGCGGATGCCCCGTCCAGAACACGTCGTCGCCGACGTTCGAGACGGCCGCGATGCCGCCGCGGACGAGCTCGGAAAGAGAAGAACTCTCAGAACCGAACGGTGCGAAGTCGAGGATCTCGCGCCACATCGGCGCGAGGTACACGGCATGCTTCTGGTGACCCGTGTACTCCTGCGTGACCTGCAGCTCGAGCGCGATGCGCGTGCCGGTCATCGCGGGGATGACGGGCGAGACGGGCTCGCGCACCTGGAAGTCCATCGGCCCGTGCTTGACCTGCACGACGACGTTGTCGTCGAAGCGGCCGTCGAGGGGTGCGAAGTGGTCGAAGGCGGCGCGTGCGCGGTCGGTCGAGCGGTCGCGCCAGTCCTGCTCGTGGTTGTAGACGAATGCCCGCCAGTGCACGAGCCCGCCGTAGGGGGCGAGCGCGCGGGCGAGGAGGTTCGCGCCGTCTGCGTGGTCGCGGCCGTAGGCGAAGGGGCCGGGCTGGCCCTCGGAGTCGGCCTTCACGACGAACCCCCGAAGTCGGGGATCGCGCGGTAGACGTCTGCGGCGATGCGCGCCCAGAACGCCGCGACGGCCGGGTCGAGCGGGTCGGATGTCTCGAGCCCGCCGAGTCGGATGGGCGCGGCGAAGCTCACCGACGCGTGCAGGCGGATTCCCCACGGGCGGAAGACGTCGGCGACGCGGGCGAGGTCGGCGAGATCGTCGCCCGTGATGAGCCGGGCTTCGCGGGCGTGCACGTTGACGTTGTTGATCGCGACGCGGTTGACGCCGATCGACGCCAGGAGGCGGGCGTAGGCGGCGACGCGCGAGAGATCTTCTCTCACACGTCCGTTCTCGAAGAAGATCGACCCGCCCGCGTAGCCGCGCTCGACCTGCCCCATGACGGGGTGGACGTCCATGTTGTCCCAGTGGTCGAGCATGCGGAGGGCGTGCGCCGGGGCGACGGTCGTGGGCGGGAGCGCGTCGTCGAACGCCGGTGCGCCGAGGCGCACGAGGTGGAACCACGCGTAGAGCGCGCCCGGAGGGCCGCCCGCGACGAGCGCGGTGGTGCCGGCTTCACGGGCCACAGCGAACGCCTCGGGGCCGAGCGGGGTCGTCCCCGAGTCATCCGGCGTGCCCAAGGCATGCGAAGAAGACATGCCGATCGAGACATCCGCCCGCTCGCCGTCGCCGACCGCCCGCATGCCGGCCGCCGCAGCCTCGATGCGCACCGCCTCGGGCACCGAGGCGCCGAGCCGCACGGAGCGCCCTGCGAGGTGCGCGGTCGCCTGGGCGGGCAACCACATCGGATGCCACGACGCCGCGTCTGCGTTCACGAGTCCGCCCCTCACCAGTCGTGGATCGTGCCGTCGGCGAGCCGCGCGATCGGCAGGTACGCGGGCTCGTAGTCGAACCGTGCCGCGGCTTCGTCATCGTACGCGACGCCGAGTCCGGGCTCGTCGCCGGGGTGCATGAGGCCGCCGTCGAACGTATACGACGTCTGGAATACCTCGTGCGCGAGCGGCTGGTGGGCCATGTGCTCCTGGATGCCGAAGTTGTGGATGGCGAGGTCGAGGTGGAGCGCCGCCGCGAGCCCGACGGGGGAGATGTCGGTCGGCCCGTGGCTGCCCGACTTGATCTGGTACATCGCCGCGTAGTCGAAGATGCGCCGGAGCCCCGTGATGCCGCCCGCGTGGACGACCGACGCGCGCACGTAGTCGATGAGCTGCTCGCGCACGAGGTCGCGGTAGTCCCACACGCTGTTGAAGACCTCGCCGATCGCGATCGGCGTCGTCGTGTGCTCGCGCACGAGCCGCAGCGCCTCCTGGTTCTCGGCGGGCGTGACGTCCTCCATCCAGAAGAGGTCGTAGGGCTCGAGCGACTTCCCGAGGCGTGCCGCCTGGATGGGGGTGAGCCGGTGGTGCACGTCGTGGAGGAGCAACAGGTCGGGCCCGAACTCGTTGCGGACGGCCTCGAAGACGCCGGGCAGGTGGCGCAGGTACGCCGCCGAGTCCCAGCCCTCCTCGACCGAGAGCCCAGCGCGCTTCGCGGGCTCGTACGCGTACTTCGCGCCGCGCGCGGCACCGGCTTGCACGCCGTACGACTTCGCAACACCCGGCACGGCGACCTGGATGCGGATCGCCCGGTAGCCCTCGTCGAGGCGCTGGCGCACCGAGTCGAAGAGCGAGGGGATGTCTCCGCCCGCCGCGTGTGCGTAGACGAGCGCGCCCGTGCGCGAGGCCCCGCCGAGCAGCTGGTAGAGCGGCATGTTCGCGAGCTTCGCCTTGATGTCCCACAGGGCGACGTCGACGGCCGCGATCGCCGTCATAGTCACCGGTCCGCGCCGCCAATACGCGCCGCGGTAGAGGAACTGCCAGGTGTCTTCGATGAGGTGTGCGTCGCGGCCCACGAGGAGCGGTGCGAGGTGGTCGCGCAGGTACGACGCGACGGCGAGCTCGCGCCCGTTGAGGGTCGCGTCGCCGAGGCCGACGACGCCGTCTTCCGTGGTGATGCGCAGGGTGACGAAGTTGCGCGACGGGCTCGACACGAGCACCTCCACGCTGCGGATGAGCGTGCTCATCGGGCGGCCTCCAGGGGCGAGAGGGACGAGACGGGCGAGGGGTAGCTCTCTTTGGGGAGTCGGTAGGCGAGGTCGATCGCGGCGTCGATCGCCTCGTCGAGGTCGAGCCGGTGCTCGCCGACGAGCTTCGCGAGGTACGAGGCATCCGCTCGCCGTGCGAGGTCGTGACGGGCCGAGATCGAGCAGAACGCGCGCGTGTCGTCGACGAAGCCGCTCGTATTGCGGAAGCCCGCCGTCTCGGTCGTCGCCTCGCGGAAGCGGCGCATCGCGTCGGACGCGTCGAGGAACCACCACGGCGCTCCGAGACGCATACCCGGGTAGGCGCCCGCGAGCGGCGCGAGTTCGCGCGAGTACGCCGTTTCGTCGACGGTGAAGGCGATCAAGCGGAAGTTCGGGTGATGCCCGAACGCTTCGAGCACGGGCCGGAGCGCACGCGTGAACTCGGCCTGGATCGGGATGTCGTAGCCGATGTTCGGGCCGAACCGGCGGGCGTCGGGGCCGTCGTGGTCGCGCAGGATGCCGGGGTGGATCTGCATGACGAGCCCGTCCTCGGCCGACATCGCGGCCATCTGGAAGAGCATGTGGGCCGTGAACGCGCGCGCGCCCGCGGTGTCGAGCGACCCCGCGCGGGCGCAGTCGAACGCGCGCTCGGCCTCTTCCGCCGACAGCGGCGTCGTGTCGAGCAGTTCGTGCCCGTGGTCGGTCGCGCGGGCGCCCGCGGCGACGAATGCGAGCCGCCGCGCGCGGAGCGCGTCGAGGTAGCCCCCATAGGTCGTCGTGTCGATGCCGGCTGCGACCCCGAGCGCGTCGACGTGATCGCCCCAGTCGGCACGCATCGGCTCGATGAACGCGTCGGGACGGAAGGTCGGGATGACCCGGTCGCCCCAGCCTGCCGCGGCGAGGCGCGCGTGGGCGTCGAGCGTGTCGGCCGGGCCGTCGGTCGTCGCGAGGACCTCGATGCCGAACCGCTCGAAGAGGGCGCGGGGGCGGTACTCGGGTTGCGCGAGCCGGTCGGCGAGGTGGTCGTAGAGGGCGTCGGATGTCTCGAGCGACGGCCGCACGGGAGCCTCGAAGACCTCGATGAGCACGTGCTCCATCCACGCGCGGGTGGGCGTGCCGCGGAACGCGGACCACCCCGCGCAGAAGCGGCGCCAGATCGCACGCGGGTCGGTCTCGGCGGGAGGTGTGCCCTCGGGGGCGCCGAGCGCGGGCGCGACGCCGAGGTCGGCGACCGAGCGGACTCCCGCGTCGCGGACCGGGCCGGGGGAGGTCGACTGCGAGACGAGCATGCGCACGAGGTAGTGGTCGGGCGTGACGAAGAGCGCCGCCGGGTCGGGGAACGGCGTGTCGTCTGCGAGGAGTGCGGCGTCGACGTGTCCGTGCATGGATACGATCGGCAGGCGCGCGGTCTCGTCCAGGATCGTGCGGGCGAGGGCGCGCTGTGCCGGATCGGGCGGCAGCGCGCGATCGGGGTGCAGCGACCACGTCGTCGTGGCGTCGGCGCGAGATGCGCCGAGAAGAGGGGTCATCCCTGATGCTCCTTGCGATGTAAACGTTGTTACTCTAGTCATGAACGGCTCGAACGCACACCGCCGGGACTCGACGGAGAGTCCGCACGCGGTCAGGGCCGCAGGGGAAGGAAGGCGAACCGCATGGTCACGGTCCACGACGTCGCGTCGCGATCGGGAGTCTCGATCGCGACCGTGTCGCGCACCCTCCGCGCACCCGACCGGGTCGCACCCGAGACGCGCGAGCGCGTGCTCGAAGCCGTCCGCGACCTCGGGTACCGTCCGAACCGCGCGGCGAGCGGGCTCCGGGGCGGACGAACCGGCGTCATCGGCCTCGTCGTGCCCGACATCGTGAACCCCTACTTCGCGACCCTCACGAAGGGCGCCCAGCTCCGGTGCCGCGAACGCGGCTACGGACTCGTCGTCGTCGACACGACCGAATCCGCCGACGTCGAGGCCGCAGAGCTCGACGCGCTCGCGCCCCAGATCGACGGCATCGTCCTCGCTTCCTCGCGTCTCGACGACGACCGACTCGCTCGCGTCGCCGCGTCGACCCCGTGCGTGCTCGTCAACCGGAGCCTCGACGCCGACGGCGAGACGATCCCCGCCGTCATGCTCGACGAGCGCCACGCGGCCGACGAGGTCTTCCGGTACCTCACCGGGCTCGGCCACACACATGTCGCCTACGTCGGCGGCCCCGCCCGCTCGTGGTCGCAGGCGCGCCGCTCCGCGGCGATGCGCGAGGCCGCCGCCTCCTTCGGCGCCGACCTCGTCGAACTCGGTCCCGTCACGCCCGACGTGCTGGGGGCAACGGCGTCGCCGAGGCCGCCCTCGCGACGGGCGCGACCGCCGTCATCGCCTACAACGACCTCGTCGCCGCAGGGCTCCTCGCGCGCTGGCGCGACCTCGAGGTGCGCGTGCCCGAGCAGGTGAGCCTCGTGGGCGTCGACAACACGTCGGTCACCGAGCTCTTCCTCCCGCGGCTCACGAGCGTCGGCCCCGACCTCCGCGTGCTCGGCGAGACCGCGATCGACCTGCTGCTCGACCGCATCGAGGCGCGCGGCACGGCCGCCGGCGCCTCGGCGAACGGGGCGACCGGCGATCCGGATGCCTCGAAGGGCGACCCCGAGACCTCCGCCGACGCCCTGACGGCGATCGCGGCGCCGCGCGAACTCCCCGGCGTGCTCGAAGTGCGCGGCTCGACCGGACCGGCGCCCGTCCGATGAGCGCGCGACTCACCCGCCGCACCGAAGTGCCGGCGGGCATCGGCGACGACGTGCGCCCCGCGCGCGCGGGCATCGTGCACCTCGGCGTCGGCGCGTTCCACCGCGCCCACCAGGCCGTCTACACACAAGAGGCGATGCGCGCGTCGGGCGATCTGCGGTGGGGGATCGTCGCAGCGACCCAGCGGTCGGCGACGGTCGCCGAGCAGCTGCGGCCGCAGGGCGGACGCTACGGGGTGCTCACGGTCGACCCCGACGAGACGCGGCTCGACCTCGTCGGCGTCGTCCTCGAAGTGCTCACTCCCGCCGAAGACACCGAGGGTATCGTGCGCGCGATCGCCGACCCCGACGTGCACGTCGTGACCGTGACGGTCACCGAGAAGGGATATCCGCAGCGCCCGGACGGAACGCTCGACCTCGCCGCCGACGGCATCGCCGCGGACCTCGCCGCGCTCGCCGCGGAGGAGTCGGGCGGGCCGCTCGGCGAAACGCCCGCGGGCTCGATGATCGGCATGCTCGTGCGCGGCCTCGCCGAACGGCGGCGCACGCACGGCGCGCCCGTCACGGTCGTGAGCTGCGACAACCTCGACGGCAACGGTCGCGTGCTCGAACGACTCGTGCGGAACGCGGTCGAGGCCGCGTTCGAGGCATCCGGCCCATCCGGCGCGGCAGACGCGACCGGCGCCGCCGTCGCGCTGCACGCCTGGCTCGACACCCGCACCGCGTTCCCGTCGACGATGGTCGACCGCATCGTGCCCGCGACGACCGACGCGTGGCGCGAGATCGCCGAGCCCCTGCTCGGTGCGCGCGACGAGGGCCTCGTCGTCGCCGAGCCGACCCGGTACTGGGTCATCGAAGACCGCTTCGCCGGGCCGCGCCCGCGGTGGGAGCTCGCGGGCGCCCGGTTCGTCGACGACGTCGAGCCGTTCGAACGGGCCAAGCTGCGCATGCTCAACGCCGCCCATTCGCTCATCGCCTACCGCGGCGCACTCGCGGGATACGGGACGATCGCCGAAGCCGTCGCCGACCCCGAGATCGCCGCGCTCGCGCGCGGGTACTTGCTCGACGAGGCCGCGCCGACGCTCGCGGGCTTCGACGGGCTCGACCTCTCCGCATACGCCGACGAGGTGCTCGCGCGCTTCGCGAACCCCGCCCTCGGGCACACGATCGAGAAGGTCGGCGCCGACGGATCGTTGAAGCTCCCGCTGCGGCTCCTGCCCGTCGCTGCCGACCGGCTCGCCGCGGGACGTCCGCCCGTCGTCGTCGCCGAGGCCGTCGCGGCGTGGGCCGCGTTCCTCGTCGCGCGCGTCGATGCCGGCGAGCCGATCGCCGACGGGCGCGCCGCCGAACTCGCGGTGATCGTCGCGTCGTCGCAGGTCGGCGGGTCGACGGATGCCCCGGCCCTCGCCGCGGGACTCCTCGACCTCCTGGGTGGGGCTGCGGCGGAGCATCCCGCGTTCCGCGCTCTCGTGACCGAACGCCTGGCCGACCGACTCGGCGCCCTCGTCTGAGCACGCGGCGTAGGCTCGACCCGTGACCGACCCCGCGGAGCGTCCCGCCGAACCCGGCGCGCTCGTGCGCGTCCGCTACCGCAAGTGGGACGGCACGCGGCACTGGCACTACGACGGCGTCCGGCTCGGGCGCGACGAGCACGGCGAGTGGGTCGGGTTCCCCGCGGGCACGCACTACGACCGGCCGGGCTGGCAGTTCGACTCCGAGTGGGAGACCGTCTCGCTCTTCCCCGACGCGGGCTGGACGCCCGCCTTCAACCTCGGGCACCCGCGCGGCACGCGCGTCTACGTCGACCTCACGACGACGCCCGAGTGGACGGCGGATGCCACGGGCACGACGGTCTCGATGATCGACCTCGACCTCGACGTCATCGAGCGCGGCGACGGATCGGTCTACCTCGACGACGAGGACGAGTTCGCCGAACACCGCGCGAAGTTCGGCTACCCCGACGTCGTCGTCGAACGGACCGAGGCCCACGCCGCGGCACTGCTCAGGGCCGTCGAGCGGCGCGAGCCGCCCTTCGACGAGGCGACGCCCGCGCGCTGGTTCGCGGTGCTGCGTGCGCTCGCCGGCTGAATCGCGTCGCCGGGCGGGTCCCTCACGGAGCCGATAGCGTTGCCCCGTGCACCCATCCGACGTCGTCTCGGGGATCGCCGAGGTCATCGGCTGGATCGCCCTCTCGGTCGGCGTGCTGTGCCTCCTCATCGCGCTGCTGATCCGACTCGTCGATGGGCGATGGCTCCCGACCGACGCCGTTGTCACGGGCGGCGGCGGAACGCCGGGCCAACTCGACCCCGACTCCCTCCCCGCGCTCGTCCGCTGGTTCGCGGGCGGCGAGTTCCACGAGCGTGAGCTCGACGAACAGGAGTTCGCGCACGTCGTGAACCGCGACGAGCAGCCCGCCTTCTACTGCGAGCGCGACCCCGGGCACGTACGGCTCAACGAACGGCCGATCGGGCGGCGCATCCTCCGCACCCTCGGCATCGTGCTCGCCTCGATCGGCGTCGTGGCGCTTGCGACGGGCACGATCCTCGAGCTCACGCGGTGATCCAATCGAAAGCCGGACACTACGCCGAATCCGCCGTCTTACTGCTCACCCGACCGAGCCTCGCTCGTCCTCCCAGTCGCGCAGCAGCTCGGGCATCTTGCGGTCGATGAACCGGTAGAACCTCGCCATCTCGCGAGTGCGGGCCCCGGGCGGCGAATCGTCGTCGCCGATCGCGTCGGCGAGCTTGTCGGAGAGCGCCGAGATCGCCGCGTACACGGGGCTCTTCGCCACGAGCGTCGAGTACCAGGCGTCGTCGAGGAGCTCCCACTTGTCGCGACGGCTGCCGGGCTGCGGGATGCGGTGGATGATTCCCACCGTCTGCAGATAGCGCACCGCCCCCGAGATCGCGGCCGGGCTCACCGTGAGTTCGTCGGCGAGCTCGGCGGCCGTCTTGCCGCCACGCTCGGCGACGGCGAGCGACATGAGCACGCGCGCCGGCATCTTGGGGAACCCGGCAGCCGTGAGCACCGCGGCCGATTGTTCGACCGCGGCGCGCAGGGCGTGCTCGTCGCGAGGCATCCACTCAGTCTTTCATCCGCGACCGGTCATCCGCCGCTCGCGATCTCGCGCCGACGCATCGACGCGATCGCGACGACCGCCGCGACGGCGGCGACGCCGAGCAGCCAGAACCCGCCCGCCCAGTCGGTTCCGTCGCCCGCGGGCACGGGGGAGTGCGCGAACGGCGAGAGGTCGACGACCCACTCGGGGAGCCCGAGGATGGGGCCGAAGAGGCCGAGGATCGCGGCCACGCCGACGAGCGCCCATCCGAGCGGGATCGTCGCGCGCGGCAGGAAGGCGAAGACGACGAGCGTCACGCCGAGGAAGAGGAGGCTCACGGGCAGTTGCGCGGCCGCGGCCTCCCAGATGTTCTGGATGACCGTATCGGCGTTCGCTCCTCGGAGGGCGCCGAGCACGCCCGCGACCGCCGAGATGCCGAGCATGCCGACGATCACGATGACGCCGACGATCCAGTACTCGGCGAGCCAGCGCACGCGCGACACGGGTGTCGCGAGCACGAGTTCGGCGGTGCCGTGCACCTCCTCCTGGCGCGCTCGCATGGCGACCTGTGCCGCGCAGCACGCGGCGAGGATGCCGACGAGCGAGTAGAACGTCGCGATGAACGCCTGCTCGAGGCTCGCCTCGTCGCCCACGAGGCTCCGCAAAGTGTCGACGACCTGCGGGGCCTCGCCCGCGAGATCGCCCACGAGCCCCGAGAGCGATGCCGCGAGGAGGCCGGTCGCCGCGCCGCCCGCCGCCCACGCCGCGAAGATCGACGCGTTGAGCCGCCACGCGAGTCCGAGGCTGTTCGAGAGCCCAGGCCCGGCGGTCGCGCGCCCGGCACGCCCCGGCAGAAGGCTCGCGCCCTGGTCGCGTACCGATTGCAGACCGAAGACGCCGGCGATGACCACGACCGCGAACGCGAGGGGCACGAGGAGCGGGACGAGGTCGTTCTCGACGAACGCGCCCGTGAACTGCCCGTACCCGATGGGCGAGAGCCAGCTGGGCCACGCGGGCGTGACATGCAGGAGGTCCTCTGACGGCGTGCCCGCTGCGTCGCCGATGCCGCGCAACAGGTAGGCGGCGAGCACGAACGCGACCGAGATGCCGTTCGCCCCGCGCGAGGTGCGGAAGAGCTGCGCCGCGAGGAGGCCGAACGCGAGGAACGCGACGCCCGTCGCGACCATCGCGGCGCCCGCGACGAACGAGCCGACCGGCTCGAGCCCGCCGAGGATGAACCCGACCGCGACGCCGAGCCCCACGAGGATGTTCGCGATGACGCCCTCGACGACCGTCGCGAGGGTCGGCAGCACACGGCCCGCCTGCGTCGCTGCGACGAGTTCGGCGCGGCCCTGCTCCTCCTCGGCGCGCGTATGCCGCACCGCGAGGAAGGTGCTCATGAGCCCGCCCATGAGCGAGAGCCACGCGAAGATCAGGAAGAACGCGAACGCGCCGTCGCTCACGCCGTTCGGCGTGCCGCGGAAGATCAGGATCGTGCGGGTCGCGATCGCGACGCCGAGGATGTCCTTGCGCTCGGACTCGGTGCCGTAGGTGTCGAACACCGCCCCGATCACGGCGTACGCCAGCAGCGCGATGCCCACGACCCAGAGGATGAGCTGCAGCCGGTCGCGCCGGAGGCGCTGGAGCAGCAGCGCGGTGAACACGCTCATGAGCGGGCACCGGCCTCGGTCGGGTCGGCGTCGGCGGGCCCGGATGCCTCGATCCGGTCGCCGTAGTGGCGGAGGAAGAGCTCCTCGAGGGTCGGCGGGGTGACGGTGAGGCCTTTGACTTCGAGGCGGGCGAGTTCGGGGAGCACGGATGGCACGTGGTCGCTGTCGACCGTGAACCGCACGCGGCCCGCGTCGACGACCAGGTCGTTCGTTCCGGGGATCGCCCGCACCGAGGCATCCTGTGCTGTGTCGTGCACGAACGCGATCTCGGTGCGCGTCAGGTGCCGCAGGTCTGCGAGCGTGCCCGACTCGACGACCTTGCCCGCGCGGATGATGCTGACCCGGTCGCAGAGGTCTTCGACCTCGGAGAGGATGTGGCTCGACAGCAGCACGGTCGCGCCCTCTTTGGCGACCCGGTCGACCTCCTTCGTGAAGACCTGCGACATGAGCGGGTCGAGGCCGCTCGTCGGCTCGTCGAGGATGTACAGGTCGGCGGGCGTCGCGAACGCCGCGATGAGCGCGACCTTCTGCCGGTTGCCCTTCGAGTAGGCGCGGCCCTTCTTGCGCGGGTCGAACTCGAACGCTTCGACGAGCCGTGCGCGCTCGGCGGCGTACGCGGCCTTGTCGTGCGTGCCGCCGCGCAGGCGCGAGAGCAGGTCGATCGCCTCGCCACCCGAAAGGTTGGGCCAGACGCTCACGTCGCCCGGCACGTACGCGATGCGGCGGTGGAGGGATGCCGCGTGCGCCCAGGGGTTGTCGCCGAAGACCGCGGCGGTGCCGCCCGAGGCGCGCGCGAGGCCGAGGAGGATGCGGATGGTCGTGGACTTGCCGGCGCCGTTCGGGCCCAGGAATCCGTGCACTTCGCCCGCGTCGACCCGGAGGTCGAGTCCGTCGAGGGCGGTGGCGCGGCCGAATCGCTTCTCGAGGCCGCGCGCGTCGATCACTGTCGTCATGCGCGCGACGCTACTCCGAATTCACAACTTTGTGAATTCTCCGAACGGATCCGTCAGGACGGATGTCCCTGAGCCTGTCGAAGGGAGCCTGTCGAAGGGGGTTCCGCTCCTGGCGCGCGGTGCCGAAGTGCCGGTGGGCGTGAAGCATCCGCAGTTCTGGATCAGCGGATCGCAGGGTCTGCATGCCGCGGTGCCGAAGTGCCGCCGCTCCGCGCGGCGACACCATGCGTGGGGGGGTGGTGAGTCGGGGACGCGTGATCGGAATGGGAGCTTGCCAGACGCAGATGCGTCTGGTGGCGGCGGAGGCCGCCACGCAGGCGCGACCGTGTGGTCGAGGCATCCTGAATTCCTCGAACCGCTACTCGAGGTTCGCGAACTTCTCGATGTCGCTCTCGGTGCCCGACACGATGATGAGGTCGTGGTTCGTGACGATCGTGTTCTCGGTCGCATACGTGAACGGCTTGCCGGGGCTCTTGACGCCGACGACCGTCACGTTGTGGCGCGAGCGCACGCCCGACTCGGTGAGCGTCTTGCCCCGGATCGGCTTCGGCGGATACATCTTCACGAGCGCGAAATCGTCGTCGAACTCGATGAAGTCGAGCATGCGGCCGGAGAGCAGGTGCGCCGCACGCTCGCCCGCCTCGCGCTCGGGGTAGATCACGTGGCTCGCGCCGATGCGCTCGAGGATCTTGCCGTGCGACGCCGAGATCGCCTTCGCCCAGATCTGCGGCACCTTGAGGTCGACGAGGTTCGCCGTGATGAGCACGGACGCCTCCACCGACGACCCGACCGCGACGACGGCGATCGAGAAGTCCTGAGCCCCGATCTGCTGCAGCGCCTCGACCGACTTCGCGTCGGCGACGACGGTGTGCGTCACGCGCTCCGACCACTTCTGCACGAGGATCTCGTCGGTGTCGACGGCGAGCACCTCGCGGCCGAGGCGGTCGAGTTGCCCCGCTGTCGCCGCGCCGAACCGGCCGAGTCCGATGACGAGCACGGGCGCGTCGTGTCTGATGCGGTCAACCAACGATGGGCCTCTCTTCCGGTCGTTTGAACAGCTGTCGGCGCTGGCTCGCGGCGAGCGCCGCGGCGAGCGTCACGGTGCCGACGCGGCCCATGAACATCGTCGCCGACATGATGTAGACGCCCTCGGGCGGCAGCGACGCGGTGAGGCCCGTCGACAGGCCGCACGTCGCGAACGCCGAAATGACGTCGAAGAGCACGTTCTCGAACGGCGCCTTCGTGATCTGCAGGATGAGCACCGAGGCGACGGCGACGATCGTCGCGCCCCACAGCACCACGCTCACCGAGAGGCGCAGGATGTCTCGGGGGATGCGTCGTCCGAACGCCTCCATCGACTGCTGGCCGCGCGCCTCGGCGAACGCCGCGAGGAACAGCACCGCGAGGGTCGTGACCTTGATGCCGCCCGCGGTCGACGCCGAGCCGCCGCCGACGAACATGAGCATGCTCGCGACGAGCTGGCTCGACCCGTTGAGGGCGTGCATGTCGATCGTCGCGAACCCGCCCGATCGAGTCATCCCGGATATGAAGAACGACTGGAACACCGTTCCGCCGGCGTCGAGCTTGCCGTAGGTCTCGGGGTTGTTGTACTCGAGGACGAGGAACACGAGGGCGCCGAGGAAGAACAGGATGATCGTCGTCGTGAGCGTGAGCTTCACGTGCACGCTCCAGCGGTGCGGATGCCTCCACCCGCGCGCGAGCGCGAAGATGACCGGGAAGCCGAGGCTGCCGAGGAATACACCCGCGAGCAGGAGCGACTGCATCCAGTAGTCGTGCTGGAACGGATCGAGCCCGCCCGGGTTGGGGTTGAAGCCCGTGTTCGTGAACGCCATCGCCGAGTAGTAGAACGCGTACCAGATCGAATGCAGCGGGTCGTAGCCGGCAGCGAACATGCTCGGGAGGAGCAGGAGCGCGATCGCCCCCTCGATGACGAGGGCGCTGATCGCGACGGTCGCGAGGAGGCCTCCGACCTCGCCGAGGCGTACGGCCTGCCGCTCCGACACCGGCCCGGCGTGCAGGCGCGACGGGTTCGTGTCGCTCGCGGCCATGAGCTTCGCGCGGAGGCCCAGGCGACGCGAGATGACGAGGCCGAGCGTCGTCGCGAGGGTCAGCACGCCGACGCCGCCGATGTTGACGCCGATGAACACGAGCGCGTTGCCGAACGGCGACCAGTACGTCGCCATGTCGACGGTCGCGAGGCCCGTGACGCAGATGACCGAGACGGCCGTGAAGAGCGCATCGTGGAGCGGGGTCGCCGTGTCTCCCGCTCGTGCGATCGGCAGGGAGAACAGGAGCGTGAAGACGAGCACGAGCCCGGCGAAGATGAGGATCGCGAATCGCGACGGCGAATGACGGGCGAGATGGTCGATCGCATCCCGGATGCGCCCCAGCCACGTCTTGCTCTCGGGACGCCCTCTCAGGGCGGGCGAGCTGACTCGAGTCACGCGTCCCCTCCCGACGACTCCACCGAACGCGTGTGTCATGGTACTCCCCGCCGCGAGTGGCTACCCTTGCACCATGGCGGACATCTTCGACGTGGTTGCGGACACGACCCGGCGCGACATCCTGGGGGTCCTGCTCGAACGCGAAGCCTCCGACCCGCAGTCCGACGGAGAGATCAGCGTCTCCGAGATCGTCACCGCCCTCGGCGTCAGCCAGCCGACCGTGTCGAAGCACCTCAAGGTGCTCCGCGAGTCGGGGCTCGTGACCGTCCGCGAAGAGGGCCAGCACCGGTACTACCGGCTCGACCGCACGCCGCTCGAGATCGTCGAGGACTGGCTCATCCCGTTCCTCTCCGACGGTGCCGCGGCCGACGCCGCGACGCTCGCATCGGCTCAGGCTCTCGCCGACGAGGAAGAAGCGCTGAGCGACGAGCAGCGCGCATTCGCGTCGCGCATCGGCAAGGCGTTCGCCGCGACCGCGCACGGCGTGCAGGCGGTCGTGCAGAAGCCGCGTCGCTGATTACGCGAGCCGCTTGATCATCTCGAGTTCGCGCCCGCCGGGCTCGAGTTCGTACGGTCGGCTTGCGCCCGTGAGGTGGAAGCCGACCTTCTCGTAGAACGCGATCGCGCGCGGGTTGCGCTCGTGGACCTCGAGCCGGAGCGTCCCGCCGAACCCGGCAGCCCACCGTTCGACTTCGGCGAGGAGGGCGCGTGAGACGCCGTGCGAGTCGCCGCGACGGTCGGGTGCGACGTAGACGCTCACGAGCAGAGGGCCGGTCGAGGCATCCGGAATGTACCCGCCCATGTGCCCGACCCAGCGCTCGCCCTCGATCGCGACGACCGACGTCTGCCCCTCGCTCTCGCCGCGCCGGGCGCGCCCGCGCCAGCCCTGCTCCTCGACGCGCAACGCGTGCTCGAGGGTCTCGCCGTAGGCGAGCGGGAAGTCGCGCAGCATCTCGAGTCGGAGCGCCCGGACCGCCTGCCAGTCGTCTTCGCGGGTCGTGCGGATGACGAGTTCGGAAGCGGGCATCCTTCGACGCTAGCAGCGTGAACGGGTCCTGAACGGAGCGCGCCGTCGGATCGGCTAGACTAGTCCAAGGCTTTCCTGCCTCTCGGCTGCGGCACGCGCGGCCGACTCGATCTTCCAGTGAGGTTTCGATGGGTTCCGTCATCAAGAAGCGTCGCAAGCGTATGGCGAAGAAGAAGCACCGCAAGCTGCTTCGCAAGACTCGCCACCAGCGTCGCAACAAGAAGTAAGTCGCACGCGACTTCGTCGAAAGCGCCGGTCCTTCGGGACGCGGCGCTTTTCGTCGTTTCCGGGCGGGCGGATGTCTCGGCAGCGCGCCTGCCGAGCGCGCGGGCGCGTAGCCTGAGACGGTGACCACGCGCCGCCTGACCTTCATCGGCAAGCCCGGATGCCATCTGTGCGACGACGCCCGCGAAGTCGTCGACGCCGTCCGCGCGCAGCTCGCGGGTGACCCTGCGGCACCCGCCGTCGAGGTCGAAGAGCTCTCGATCCTCGACGACCCCGCGCTCGCGGCGCTCTACGCGGAGGAGATCCCCGTGGTCCTCATCGACGGCGAGCCGCACGGCTACTGGCGTATCGACGGCGCGCGGCTGCGCGCGGCGCTGCTCGCCTGACCCGCTTCGCGGCCCGGGCCCGACTCGCGCGTCGACTCACGTGTCGGCCGCGCAGCGGAACCCGATGTGGGTCGTCGCCGTGTCCTCCGCCTGCGGCGAGCGGGCCGCCGGCCGGTAGCGCAGGCAGTAGTCGGGCGAGCACAGGTGAGAGCCGCCCTTGAGCACGCGGCGCGGGATGCGCGAGCCCGGTTCGGCGGATGTCTCGGCGAGCAGGTTGCCCCTGGCGCCCGCGTCGACCGGGGTCTCGCCCGGCACGAGGTGCCGCGGTGCATAGAAGTCGGTCGTCCACTCCCACACGTTGCCCGTGACATCCGACAGTCCGTAGCCGTTGGGCGGGAACGTGCCGACGGGCGACGTGCCGACGAACCCCGCCGCCCCCGTGTTGAGGTACGGGAACGAGCCCTGCCAGCGGTTGACCATGAGCCTGCCGCGGGGGTGCTCGGCGTCGCGCGGGAACTCGTCGTCGCCCCACGCGAAGCGGGCGCCGTCGAGGTCGCCTCGCGCCGCGAACTCGGCTTCGGCCTCGGTCGGCAGGCGCTTCCCGGCCCACGACGCGTACGCCGAGGCATCCGCGTAGCTCACCTGGACGACGGGATGCCGCAGCCGCTCCGAGACCGCGTCGACGCCGCCGTCGGGACCGAACGGGACTCGCCAGTTCGCGCCGGGAACCCACCGCCACCACTGTCGCCAGTCCCGCAGATCGACCGGGCCCGCAGTCGGCGTGAACACGAGCCCGCCCGGCACGAGGTCGGCTGGATCGGCGCCGGGGAAGTCGGTCGGATCGAGCGCCCGTTCGGCGACCGTCACGTACCCCGTCGCTTCGACGAACGCCGCGAACTGCTCGTTCGTGACGGGGTGCGCATCGATCGCGAACGCGCCCACCTCGCGCTCGTGCACGGGCCCCTCGTCGGGCTGCTCGTCTGAGCCCATGCGGAAGCGCCCGCCCGCGAGGCGGACCATCCGCGTCGGCTCGGCCCCCATGTGCCGACCCTACGCCGGCTTCTTCCCGCCCGCCCCGCTCTCCCGCCCGCGCTCTCCCGCCCCTTCCCGCGAAGTCGCGCAAACGGTCGGCATTCCTGGCGGATGACAACCATTTGCGCGACTTCGGCAGCGCGTGCGGGTGACGGAGTGGGGTGCGCCTCTCCTCCACAGGGCGAGTCCTTCGGGAACGATTCCCGCCCGAACCCGCTCGGCACCGGCGGGGCCCGCGCGGGCGCGAGGCTGCGACGATGAAACCCCACGCGCAGTTGCCCGCACGGTTCCGAGCCGGCCCCTTCACGACGAGTCGGGCGCTTGACGCGGGGGTCGGGCGCGGTCGATTGCGCGGCCGCGACCTCGGACGGCCGTTCCACGGCGTACGGATGCCTCGGGGCACAAACGCGAGCACGATTACGCTCGTCGAGCGCTGCCGGGCGAAGCTCCTGACGATGCGCGGTGGCCAGGCCTTCAGTCACGTCACCGCCTGCCGGTTGTTCAGGATCGTCGTGCCCCGCAGACTCGAAGACGCACGACTGGATGTCTCGGCGTTCATCCCGAACGCGATACCGCGCGGTGCCGGCATACGCGGCCACCGGCTCGCCGCGGGCGGCACGCGGGTCGGGGCGTGGAACGGGCTGCCGGTCGTCGCGCCCGAAGACGCGTGGTGTCAGCTCGCGACACTCTGCACGTTCGAGGAACTCGTCGTCGCCGGCGACTCGCTCGTTCGCCGGAATCACCCGATCTCGACGCTCGAACAGCTCGGGTGGGCGGTCGGGCGACGACACGGCCGGCGGGGGTTCCGGCTGCTCGCCGCCGCGCTCGAGGCGGTGCGCGAGGGAACCGATTCGCCCGAGGAGACCCGGCTTCGACTCGACCTCGTCGCGGCGGGGCTGCCCGAACCCGAGGTGAACGTGCCGATCTTCGACGCCTTCGGGCGCCTGATCGCGATCGGCGATCTCGTGTACGAATCCGTGCGGGTGATCGTCGAGTACGACGGCGATCACCATCGCACCGACGACCGGCAGTACGCCCGCGACCTCGAGCGGATCGAGGCGCTGACCGCGGCGGGCTGGCGGGTCATCCGGTTCACGAAACGCCATCGCGGCGCTGCGCGCGGCGCCCGGATCGACCTCGTGCGCCGGGCGCTCGCCGCTCGAGCGCACTGAAGTCGCGCAAACGGTCGGAATTCCGGGCGGATGAGCACCATTCGTGCGACTTCGGGAGAGGAGCGGCAGGGGAGGAGGGGAGCGGAGGGAAGGAGGCGGAGCGTCGAGGAGGTGCGGCGCCGGCAGACTCGGCGAATTCGAAGGAACGCGCTCTCTAGACTGGACGCCGTGCCTGCCGACCAGATCCATCTCGTGCGCCACGGCGAGGTGTTCAACCCGCAGCGCGTCCTCTACGGACGGCTCGACGGCTACGGACTCTCCGAGCTCGGGCGACAGATGGCGCAGGCGGCGGCCGACGACCTCGCATCGCGGGGGCGCCCCGTCGCGGCGATCGTCGCGTCCCCGCTCCAGCGCACGCGCGAATCGGCAGCGCCCATCGAGCACGCGTTCGGCCTCGAGGCATCCATCGATCCCCGCCTCATCGAGCCCGAGAACCGGTTCGAGGGCAAGCGCATGCTGGGCGAGCAGTCGGCCCTCAAAGACCCCCGGAACTGGCGGCACCTCGTGAACCCATGGCGGCCGAGCTGGGGCGAGCCGTTCCGTTCGATCTCGACGCGCATGCTCGCGGCGATCGACGACGCGTGGCGCGCAGCCGACGGCGGCGACGTCGTCCTGGTCAGCCACCAGCTCCCGATCTGGATGGTGCACCGTGCGCTCGCCGGGGCATCCCTCCCGCACGACCCGCGCAAGCGCCGCTGCGCGCTGTCGAGCATCACGACGCTCGAGCGCCGCGGCGACCGGTTCGTCGAGGTCGACTACCGCGATCCGGCTGCGCCGCTGTCGGCGTCGGCGACCGACGTGGGGGCGGTGTGATGAAGCACCGGATGTCTCGTGCCGCGACCGCGTTCGCAGCGATCGGCGTCTCGGCGGCGCTGCTCCTGACGGGCTGCTCGTCGGATCCGCTCGCCGAACAGTACCGCGAGGGCAGCGGCAAGAACTACATCGCGGGCGACGGCACGATCGCCGAGTTCGCCCCCGAGAATCGCGAGGCCCCCGTCGAGTTCTCGGGCGAGACCGTCGACGGCCTCGAGTTCGACTCGGCCGAGCAAGACGGCAAGGTCATGGTCGTGAACTTCTGGTACGCGGCGTGCGCCCCGTGCCGCGTCGAAGCGCCTATCCTCCAAGAGGTGCACGAGCAGTTCGGCGAAGACGTCGCGTTCGTCGGCGTCAACGTGCGCGACCAGGCGGGCACCGCCGCGCCCTTCGAGGAGAAGTTCGGCATCACCTACCCGTCGATCCTCGACACCGACGAGGGCCGAGTGCAGCTCGCGTTCGCGGGCAAGGTGCCCCCGGCCGCCGTGCCGACGACGCTCGTGCTCGACCGCGAGGGCCGCGTCGCGGCGCGCATCCTCGGTCAGTTGAAGGATGCCTCGATCCTCTCGACGATCGTCACGGGACTCCAGGGCGAGGGCGCCTGACGTGGGCGCGGGCGAACTCGTCTTCAGCGGACAACTGATCGTCGCGATCCCCATCGCGCTCGCCGCGGGGCTCATCTCGTTCCTCTCGCCCTGCGTGCTGCCGCTCGTCCCCGGCTATCTGGGCTACATCGGCGGCTTCACCGAGGCGTCGGCCGAGGCATCCGAAGAACGACGCAACCGGCGCCGGCTGCTCCTCGGCGTCGCCCTCTTCGTCGCGGGGTTCACGGCCGTCTTCCTCGTCTACACGACCCTCGCGGGCGCCGCGGGCGCGTGGCTCCGCGCCTGGCAGGACCCCATCACGCGCGTGCT
The DNA here is from genome assembly GCF_004135405.1 of Agromyces protaetiae. Taxonomy (NCBI): domain Bacteria; kingdom Bacillati; phylum Actinomycetota; class Actinomycetes; order Micrococcales; family Microbacteriaceae; genus Agromyces; species Agromyces protaetiae. Next base: position 423,607 of record NZ_CP035491.1, on the reverse strand, counting down.
CGGCGTCGTGCTCATCGTCATGGGGCTCGTCTTCATCGGGCAGTTCACGTTCTTGCAGCGGCAGTTCAAGCCGTCGTGGCGGCCCGCGACGGGGCTCGCGGGCGCGCCGCTGCTCGGCGTCGTCTTCGGTCTCGGCTGGACGCCGTGCATCGGGCCTGCGCTCGCCGCGGTGCTGAGCCTCAGCCTCGACGCGCAGTCGGCCTGGCGCGGCGCGGTCCTCGGCCTCGCGTACTGCATCGGCCTCGGCATCCCATTCCTCCTCGTCGCGCTCGGCTTCGGCTGGGTGACGGGGTCGATGACCTTCCTCCGCCGGCACATCCGCACGATCAACCTCATCGGCGGGGCGCTCCTCGTCGTGATCGGCATCGTCATGGTCTCGGGGCTCTGGACCGTGTGGATGAACGAACTGCAGGGAGTGATGCGTGGCATCGACCTCGTCCTCTGATCGCGCGCACGATCCGCTCCGGCCGTCGGACTACGTCGACGGGTCGGAGGCGACGACGCGCCGAGGAGACCCGGGCGACGGCGACGGCCCCGGCGGCGGCCCCGGCATCGCGCAGCCCAAGCTCGGGCTCGTCGGCTGGCTCCGCTTCATCTGGCGGCAGCTCACGAGCATGCGCACGGCGCTCCTGCTGCTCCTGCTCCTCGCGATCGCGGCGGTGCCGGGCTCGCTCGTGCCGCAGCGGTCGAGCGACCCGAACGGCGTCACGCAGTACTTCAACGACAACCCGCGGCTCGCGCCGATCCTCGACTCGCTGCAGATGTTCGACGTGTACACGTCGGCATGGTTCTCGGCCGTCTACCTGCTGCTGTTCGTGTCGCTCATCGGCTGCATCATCCCGCGCACGAAGCACCACTTCGAGGCGCTCCGCGCCCGGCCGCCGCGTACGCCCGTGCGGCTCTCGCGGCTCGCGGGGTACACCGAGCGGGAGGTTCCCGAAGGGGCTGACGCCGAGGCCGCGATCGCCGACGCCGCGAAGCGGCTGAAGGGCATGGGCTACCGCGTCGAGCGCTACGACGTGCAGGGCGAGCCATCCGTCTCGGCCGAACGCGGGTATCTGCGTGAGACGGGCAACCTCGTCTTCCACACGGCGCTCCTCGGGGTGCTCGTGACGGTCGCGATCGGCGGCGGCTTCGGCTTCGCCGGCCAGCGCGTCGTCGTCGAGGGGCAGTCGTTCGTCAACACGCTCGCGGCGTTCGACTCGTTCAACCCGGGCCGGTTCTTCGACGACCGGCAGCTCCAGCCGTTCCGCCTCTCTCTCGAAGGCCTCGACGCCGTCTACGAGACGCAGAACCCCAACGCGATCGGCCAGCCGACCGACTTCACGGCGCGCGTCACGATCGAAGACCAGTCGGGCGAGGCATCCGAACAGGTCGTCAAGGTCAACGAACCGCTCGTGACGCACGGCACCAACATCTACCTGCTCGGCAACGGGTACGCGCCGACGATCACCGTGCGCGATGCCGACGGCGAGGTCGTCTTCACCGATTCGGTGCCGTTCCTGCCGCAAGACGCGAACCTCACGTCGATCGGCGTCGTCAAGGTGCCCGACGGCCTGCCCGAGCAGCTCGGCATGGTCGGCTTCTTCTACCCGACGCAAGACGTCTTGGACACGGGCGCGTTCACGTCGACCTACCCCGACCTCGTCTACCCCGTGCTGACCCTCAACGTGTGGGAGGGCGACCTCGGCATCGACGGCGGCACCCCGCGATCGGTGTACACGCTCGATCCGTCGGGCATGACCCAGCTGACGGGCGGCGCCACGGGCGTCGATTCCCTGCAGCTCATGCCGGGCGAGACGGCCGACCTGCCGGGCGGGCGCGGGTCGGTGACCTTCGAGGATGCCTCGGGCGGCGCCGCTGCCGACGGCGACTTCTCGCACAGCGTCAAGCGCTTCGCGTCGTTCGACGTGCACCACGACCCGACGCAGACGTGGGTGCTCGCGTTTGCGATCCTCATTCTCGCGGGCCTGCTCACCTCGCTCTTCGTGCCGCGTCGGCGCATGTGGGTGAAGGCCGCGACACGCCGCGACGGACGGGTCGTGCTCGAGTACGCGGGCCTCGCCCGCGGCGAGGATCCAGGCCTCGAAGAGGCCGTCGCGTCGCTCGCCGACGAGCACGCGGGGCCGGTGCCCGCTGCAGTGGCCGACTCGGCCGCGGCCGAAACTCCTGACGACTCCTCGAAACCCACGACGTAAGGTTGTTCCCGTGACCGACACTCTCGACCAGATCTCGCTGCTGTGCGTGTACTCGGCGATGGTGGTGTACGCGATCGCGTTCATCGCCTACTCGATCGACCTCGCTCGACGTGGGTCGGCGGCGGCCCGGGCGGCCGATGCGGCGGCGGATGCCTCGGCTGCGTCGTCTGCCGACGCCGCGCCCGTGCACGTGGGCGTCATCGCCGCGGCCGAGGCTGCGAAGGCGGCGTCGGGTTCGGCGGGCGCGAAGACGTACGGTTCGGATGACTCGGGCGCGTCTGTTTCGGATGCCCCCGCGAAGCGCAGTCGGTGGAAGAACCTCGACGACGAGACATCCGTCAGCTACGGCCGTTCGCCCGCCCTCCGCGTCGCCGTCGCGATGACGGTGCTCGCGTGGGTCCTCCACCTCGCCGGCGACGTCCTCCGCGGCGTCGCCGCGGGCCGCGTGCCGTGGGCCAACATGTACGAGTTCGCGCTCACGGGCACGCTCGTCGTGACGACGGTGTTCCTCGTCGTGCTCCTCGTGTCGAAGATCGACCTGCGCTTCCTCGGCACGTTCGTCACGGGCCTCGTCCTCGTGCTGCTGGGCGTCGCGACCGTGAACTTCCACGTTTCGGTCGTGCCGCTTCCGCCGGCCCTGCAGTCGCTGTGGCTCATCATCCACGTGTTCGTCGCGACGAGCGCCGTCGGCTTCTTCGCCCTCGGCTTCGCGCTGTCGGTCGTGCAGCTCATGCAGTCGCGTCGCGAGGCGACGGCGGCGACGGCCGAGTCGGTCAAGCGCTCGTTCCTCGCGACGCTGCCGAAGGCGAAGACCCTCGAGAACCTCGCCTACCGGGTCAACATCATCGGCTTCATCCTGTGGACGTTCACGCTCATGGCGGGTGCGATCTGGGCCGAGAAGGCGTGGGGCCGCTACTGGGGCTGGGACACCAAAGAGGTGTGGACCTTCATCATCTGGGTCATCTACGCGGGCTACATCCACGCGCGCGCGACGCGCGGTTGGCGCGGGTCGCGGTCGGCGTGGCTCGCGATCATCGGCTTCTCGGCGGTGCTCTTCAACTTCACGATCGTCAACCTGTTCTTCAAGGGGCTGCACGCGTACTCGGGGCTCTGAGCGCGCGCCCGGCCTTCCCGTCTCCGACATCCGAGACCTTCCCGTCTGAGTCATCCCGAATTCAGGAGATCGTTCGCTGGTCAGGAGCGCAGTCGCAATCTGGTCCTGAGGTGCGTGCGATCTCCTGAAACGGTGCGGTGCGCCGCTGCTCGGGTCGGTGCTCACGAGCCGCCGGGCGCGGCATGCGCGGCCCGCACGCATGCGTACGCAAGCGTTTACCCGCGATTTCGAGGCCCGAGATCACGATTCGTACCGATGATCTGTAAGCGCTTGCATTAACGCGCGGCCCGCTGCTACCTTCGCCGGAAGTCGGGGCACGCGGGTGTGCCCGGGAACCAGGAGTCGAGGATGACGCGAAGCGCCATGAAGCGCAGTTGGTTGGCGGCGATCGTGACGGGGGCGCTCGCGGCATCCGCCGCGGTGGCACTGCCCGCCCTGCCGGCGGCGGCGGAGGAGCGCACGTTCGCGCTCGTCGGGAGCCTGCAGGACGAGCTCGGGTGCTCGTCCGACTGGCAGCCCGAGTGCGCCGAGACCGAACTCGCGCCGACCGGTGAGCCCGGCGTCTTCACGGCCGACTTCACGATCCCGGCGGGCTCCTACGAGTACAAGGTCGCCGTGAACGACGCGTGGGACGAGTCGTACGGCCTGAACGGCGGCGGCGACAACATCCCGCTCACGGTCGCGGGCGACAGCGCCGTGCGCGTGACCTTCGACGACGCCACGCACCGGGTCGGCCTCGAACTCCTGGGCGTCCGCGGCGCGTACGACGAGGCATCCGACGCCTCGCTCGTCGCCGAGCCCGTGCGCGAACCGGGCGCCGGCAAGACCTTCTACTTCGTCATGACCGACCGCTTCGCGAACGGCGACGAGTCGAACGACCGCGGCGGTCTCGACGGCGACCGCATGGCGACGGGCTTCGACCCGACCGACAAGGGCTTCTACGAGGGCGGCGACCTCGAGGGCCTGCGCGACAACCTCGACTACATCGACGGGCTCGGCACGACCGCGATCTGGCTCACCCCGAGCTTCAAGAACAAGCCCGTGCAGGGCGAGGGAGCGAACGCGAGCGCGGGATATCACGGGTACTGGATCACGGACTTCACCCAGATCGACCCCCACCTCGGCACGAACGCCGAACTGAAGGCGCTCATCGACGACGCGCACGCGCGCGGCATCGACGTGTACTTCGACATCATCACGAACCACACGGCCGACGTCATCGACTACGAGGAGGGGCAGTACTCCTACGTCGACCAGGCGACGAGCCCGTATCGCACGGCGGGCGGCGACGTGTTCGACCCGGCCGACTACGCGGGCGCGGGCGCCCCGGCGTTCCCGGCGCTCGACCCCGCGACGAGCTTCCCGTACACGCCCGTCATCGACCCGGCCGAGGCCGACGTCAAGGTGCCCGCGTGGCTCAACGACCCGACGCTGTACCACAACCGCGGCGACTCGACGTGGGAGGGCGAGTCGGTCACGACGGGTGACTTCTCGGGCCTCGACGACCTCATGACCGAGCACCCGACCGTCGTCGAGGGCTTCGCCGAGGTGTACAAGGACTGGATCGACCTCGGCATCGACGGCTTCCGCATCGACACGGTGAAGCACGTGAACTTCGAGTTCTGGCAGCAGTGGACGACCGACGTGCTCGACTACGCGCACGAGCAGGGCAAGCCCGACTTCTTCATGTTCGGCGAGGTCTACGACGCCGACCCCGTGAAGCTGTCGCCGTATGTGCGCGACACCGACATGAACTCGGTGCTCGACTTCACCTTCCAGTCGCAGGCGGTCGGCTTCGCGGCGGGCAACTCGGCCAAGGGCCTGCAGTCGCTCTTCGCGGGCGACGACTACTACACGACGTCGCACTCGTCGGCGTCGGCGCTGCCGACCTTCCTCGGCAACCACGACATGGGCCGCGTCGGCTACTTCCTCCGCACGACCGACGCGCCGCTCGCGCGCGACGAGCTCGCGCACGACCTCATGTTCCTCACGCGCGGCCAGCCCGTCGTCTACTACGGCGACGAGCAGGGCTTCGCGGGCGCCGATCCCGGCAACGACAAGAGCGCGCGCCAGTCGCTCTTCGCGACCGAGGTCGACGAGTTCGCGAACCAGCAGCTCGTCACGGGCGAGCAGGCGGGCAGCGTGGACCGATACGACGTGGATGCTCCGCTCTACGAGCACATCGCCGCACTCTCGGCGCTGCGCGCCGCGCACCCGGCCCTCGCGGACGGCGCGCAGATCGAGCGGTACGCCGACAACGGCGCGGGCGTCTACGCGTTCTCGCGCGTCGACCGCGACGAGCAGGTCGAGTATCTCGTCGCCGTGAACAACACGGCGGCTGCGAAGACGGTGGATGTCAGAACGCTGACGGCGGATGCCTCGTATGAGGCCTTGTACGGTGCCGACGGCGGAGAGGGAGTCGCGACGACCCTTTCGAGCAACGGCGACGCCGTGGCATCCGTCACGGTCCCGGCCCTCGGGGCCGCCGTCTACCGAGCCGACCGCGAGGTGACAGCCCCCGCCGAAGCGCAGGCGATCCAGGTCGACGTGCCGACGCCCGGCGCGGGTGTCACGGGTGTGACGCCCGTCTCGGCCGACGTCGACGACGCGACGTGGAGCGAGACGAGCTTCGCGTGGCGCATCGCGGGTGCGACGGGCGACGACGCGTGGCACGCGCTCGGCACCGCTGAAGACACCACGCCGCGCGTCTTCCACGACACGCGCGGCCTGGCGAACGGCACGCTCGTCGAGTACCGCGCCGTCACGGTCGACGCGGCGGGCCACCGCTCGGCGGCCTCGACGTACGCGTCGGTCGGCAACGCCGTGACCCTCGGCGAGACGCCCGAGGAGCCCGAGCAGCCCATCGATCTCGTGACGATTCCGGGCTCGCACAACTCCGAGATGGGGTGCGCGGGCGACTGGGCGCCGGGCTGCGAGCAGGCGAAGCTCACGCTGCGGACCGACGGCGTCTACGCGGGCACGTTCGACCTGCCCGCCGGCGACTACGAGACGAAGGTCGCGATCAACGGCTCGTGGACGCTCAACTACGGCCAGAACGGCGTGCCCGACGGCGCGAACATCACGTACTCGCACGCGGGCGGCCCCGTCACGTTCTACTGGGACCCGAAGACGCACCAGCTCACCTCGACGGCCTTCGGCCCCATCGTGACAGTGCCGGGCAGCTTCCAGTCCGAGCTCGGATGCCCGGGCGACTGGTCGCCCGACTGCCTCGCGACGCTCATGTTCGACGGCGACGGCGACGGCGTGTACACGTTCTCGACCGACGGGCTCCCGTCGGGTTCGTACGAGGGCAAGGTCGCGCACGGCATGTCGTGGGACGAGAACTACGGCGTGGGCGGCGCCCCGGGCGGCGCGAACTACGCGTTCAGCGCGTCCGACGGCAAGGTCGTCGAGTTCCGCTACACGCTCGCGACGCACGTGCTCGAGATCGTCGTCGCCGACCCGCCGCTCGCGGGCACGGGCGAGTCGCGCGCGCAGTGGATCGACGCGCAGACGATCGCGTGGCCCGCGTCGTTCCTCGGCGGGGCGACGGCGACGGATGCCTCGTGGTCGCTCGAACACGCGGCGACCGGTGGGCTCGCGGTGGCCGACGGCGAGGTGACGGGCGGCGACGAGTCCGACCCGGTCGCGCTGTCGCTCGTCGCGGGCGGGCTCACGCCCGCGCAGCTCGCGCGGTTCCCGCAGCTCGGCGGCGGCGCGTACCTCGCACTCTCGACGGGCGACCTCGACCGCGAGACGGCACACGACCTGCTCACGGGGCAGCTCGCCGTCGCGCAGCGCACGGGCGGGGAGCTGAGCGCCTTCACGGGCGTGCAGACGGCCGGCGTGCTCGACGCGCTCTACGGCGACGCCGCGGCATCCGTGTCGCTCGGCGTGACGTGGAAGCGCGACGAGCCGACGTTCCGCCTGTGGGCGCCGACCGCGAAAGACGTCGCGCTCGAGGTCTTCCCGACGGGCGACGACGGGGAGCCCGCACTGACCGCTGCGGTGTTCGACGAGGCATCCGGAGTCTGGACCGTCGAAGGGGCCGAAGGCCCCGGCGGCGAGCCCGCGGCATCCGGCGCCGAATACCGCTGGAACGTGACGGTCTACGCGCCGACGACCGGGAAGGTCGAGGAGAACTCGGTCACCGACCCCTACTCGGTCGCGCTCACGACGAACTCGGTGCGCTCGGTCGCGATCGACCTCGACGACCCCGCGAACGAGCCGGCGCTGTGGGCCGACACGCCCGCGCCCGTCATCCCGCGCGCGGTCGACCGTGCGATCACCGAACTGCACGTGCGCGACTTCTCGATCAGCGACGAGACGGTGCCCGAGAACGAGCGCGGCACGTACACGGCGTTCACGCGCGACTCGGCGGGAACGCAGCACCTTCGCGAACTCGCGCAGGCGGGCATCAACACCGTGCACCTGTTGCCGACGTTCGACATCGCGACGATCGAAGAGCGCCGCGATCTGCAGCAGACGCCCGACTGCGACCTCGCGTCGTTCGGCCCCGCGTCGGAAGAGCAGCAGGCGTGCCTCGACGGCATCCGCGACCTCGACGGCTTCAACTGGGGCTACGACCCGTACCACTACCAGGCGCCCGAGGGCTCGTACGCCGTGAACCCGAACGGCGGGGCGCGCGTCGCCGAGTTCCGTTCGATGGTGGGCGCACTGCACGCGACGGGCCTGCAGGTCGTGCTCGACGAGGTGTACAACCACACCGCCGAGTCGGGTCAGGGCGGCAAGAGCGTGCTCGACCGCATCGTGCCGGGCTACTACCAGCGCCTCTCGGCGACGGGCACGGTCGAGACCTCGACGTGCTGCCAGAACGTCGCGACCGAGAACGCTCTCGCGCAGAAGCTCATGGTCGACTCGATCGTGACGTGGGCGAAGCACTACAAGGTCGACGGGTTCCGCTTCGACCTCATGGGGCACCACTCGAAGGAGAACCTGCTCGCGATCCGGGCCGCGCTCGACGAGCTGACGCTCGCTCGAGACGGGGTCGACGGGAAGTCGATCTACCTGTACGGCGAAGGGTGGAACTTCGGCGAGGTCGCGAACAACGCGCGCTTCGAGCAGGCCACCCAAGGCCAGCTCGGGGGCACAGGCATCGGCACGTTCAGCGACCGGCTGCGCGACGCCGTGCACGGCGGCAGCCCGGTCGACGGCTCGTCGACGTTCACGCAGGGCTTCGGCACGGGCCTCGGCACCGACCCCAACGGGCGACCGGGCACCGCGTCGCAGGCCGACCAGCTCATCGACCTCGCCCACCAGACCGACCTCGTGAAGCTCGGCCTCGCGGGCAACCTGCGCGGGTACGAGCTCGAGACGTCCGACGGCACGGTCAAGCGCGGCGATCAGCTCGACTACCGCGGGTCGCCCGCCGGCTACGCCGACGAGCCCGACGAGGTCATCACCTACGTCGACGCCCACGACAACGAGACGCTCTACGACACGTCGGTGCTGAAGCTGCCGCAGGGCACCTCGATGGCCGACCGTGTGCGCATGAACACGCTGTCGCTCGCGACCGTGGCGTTCGCCCAGACGCCCGCGTTCTGGCACGCCGGCACCGAGCTGCTGCGCTCGAAGTCGCTCGACCGCAACAGCTACAACTCGGGCGACTGGTTCAACCGCATCGACTGGACGGGCACGGAGTCGACCTTCGGGTCTGGCCTCCCGCCCGCGGGCGACAACGAGGACAAGTGGGGCGTCATGGCACCGCTCCTCGCTGACCCCGCGTTGAAGCCGCAGGCGGCCGACATCCAATCGGCCGAAGCGCAGGCCCTCGACCTGCTGCGCGTGCGCTCGAGCGTCGACCTGCTCCAGCTCGGGTCTGCCGCGCTCATCGACGAGAAGGTCACCTTCCCGAACAGCGGCACGGATGCCACGGCCGGCCTCATCGCGATGCTCGTCGACGACACGGTCGGTGCCGACGTCGACCCGGCCCTCGAGGGTGCGCTCGTCGTCTTCAACGCGTCGCCCGCACCGATCACCGAGGCGATCGACGGGCTCGCGGGTCGCGAGTTCGCGCTCAACGCGGCGCAGGCGGCCGGTTCCGACGCGGTCGCGAAGCAGACGACGTGGGATGTCGCGACGGGCACGGTCTCGATTCCGGCACGCACGGCCGTGGTGCTCGTCGACGCGCAGGTGACGGACCCGACGGACCCGACGGATCCGACCGACCCGATCGACCCGACGGATCCGACCGACCCGACCGACCCGACGGGCCCCGGCGTCTCGCCCTCGGTGAGCCTGTCGGTGCAGGCGGCTCGCCCCGGCGACGTCATCGGCATCACGGGCACGGGCTTCGAACCGGGCGAAACGGTGCAGGTGTGGCTGCACTCGACGCCGCAGCTGCTCGTCGCGGCGACGGCCGACGCGAACGGCGCCGTGTCGGCGCGGGCGACGATTCCGCTCGGCACCGAGGTCGGCGACCACGAGGTGCGGTTGCTCGCGATCGAGTCGGGGCTCGAGGCATCCGTCCCGCTCGTCGTGCTCGGCCCGCTGGGGCTCACGGGCACGCAGACGTGGCTCGCGGTGCTCCTCGCGCTCGCGCTCCTCGCCAGCGGACTGCTCATCGTCGCACCGCGACTCGCGCCGCGCGTGCGTGCGCTCGTGAGGCGCACCGAGTAGCCCGCCGATCGGCTGTGCACCGCCCTCACCCGTCGTGGTGGGGGCGGTGCGCTGCGTCCTCACCGACCCCGTTCGAATGTCGGTGGTCGGGCATAGAACTGAACCATGAACTCCGTACTCACCGTCGGGCATCCGACCTCGATCTCGCACGAGTTGCCGCCGTTCGCGCGCGTCGTGCGACGCGTCGGGTTCGCGCTTCTCGCGTGGAGTCGGCGCATGCAGCACGTCGCCCCGACCCACGCCGAGCTCGCCGAGCTCCACGACCATCGTCTCGAAGCAGAGCGTCTCCGGGCCGACCAATACGCGGCGATCGTCCTCGGGAGGCTCATGTAAACCGATCGAGCAGATCGGTCGGCTACTCGCGCTCGGCGAGCACCTCGTAGACGCGCTCGAGGCGGGCGAGCCACCATGCCGCACGCTCATCGTCGGCTTCGTGCCGATCGAGCAGCACGGGGTCGGGTACGACTCGCCGCACGGGGATAGACCCGTTCTCGGGGAAGAGCGGCGACCCCGTGACATCCGCCGCCAGCAGCGACGCCGTGCCGAGCCCGCAGTCGTACTCGAGCGACGGCACGGCCGCCGCGAGGTGGGCGCCCATGGCGAGTCCGATGCTCGTGTCGAGCGCGCTCGAGACGTTCACGGGCAGGCCCGCCGCGTCGATGATCGACAGGGCGCGGTGGACCCCGCCGAGCGGCTGCGCCTTGATCACGAGCAGGTCGGCGGCGCCCGCCTCGGCCACGAAGAGCGGGTCGGCTGCGCGACGCACGCTCTCGTCGGCCGCGATCGGGATGCCGAGGTACTTCGTGCGGATGCCGATCTCGGCGAGTTCGAACACCGTCGCGCACGGCTGCTCGACGTACTCGAGGTCGAACTCGCACATCGCGTGGATCGCGTGCTCGGCCTCGTCGACGTTCCACCCGCCGTTCGCATCGAGCCGCACGCGGCCCTCGGGGCCGAGCGCCTCGCGCACGGCACGCACGCGCGCGACATCCTGTTGCAGGGTCGTGCCGGCGCCCGCGACCTTGACCTTGGCCGTACGGCAACCCGGGAACCGCGCGAGCACGGCGGCGACGCTGTCGGGATCGACGGCGGGCACGGTCGCGTTGACGCGGATCGCGTCGCGCAGCGGCGCGGGCGGCTTCCGCCACCCGAAATCGATGGATGCCTCGAGCCACGCCGATGCCTCGTCGTCGTCGTATTCGACGAACGGCGAGAACTCGGTCCAGCCCTCGGGGCCCTCGAACACGAGCGCCTCGCGAATGTCGATGCCGCGGAAGCGGGTCACGAGCGGCAGGGCGACGACCCGGGCGGTGGCGAGCAGGTCGGCGAGGGGCGGCAGGTCCATGTGCCCATCATCGCCCGCGGTTCGGAGCGAGCGTAAGTAGACTCGCGCGAGTGATCGGCACATCCACCGCACCCCGCTTCCCGCTCGACGTCGACGGTGTCGCGCTGCCTGCGCGAGCCGCTGCGCTGCTCGACGCCGTGCGGTCGAACGTCGTCATCGCCGACGGCGCCATGGGCACGATGCTGCAGGGGCACGACCTCTCGGTCGAGGGCGACTTCCAGGGGCTCGAAGGATGCAACGAGATCCTCAACGTCGCGCGTCCCGATGTGGTCGCATCGATCCACGACGCCTACCTCGCGACCGGCATCGACGCCGTCGAGACGAACACGTTCGGCGCGAACTGGTCGAACCTCTCCGACTACGGCATCGACGATCGCATCGCAGAGCTCGCCGAAGCGGGCGCGCGCATCGCGCGCGAGCGCGTCGAGGCGGCCGAGGCCGCAGACGGGCGGGTGCGGTGGGTGCTCGGCTCGATGGGCCCGGGCACGAAGCTGCCCTCGCTCGGCCACACGACCTACGACCACTTGAAGCAGACGTTCGCCCTGCAGGCCGAGGGCCTCATCGACGGCGGAGCCGACGCGTTCCTCATCGAGACTTCGCAGGACCTGCTCCAGACGAAGGCCGCGGTCAACGGCTGCAAGCAGGCGATCGTCAGCCGGGGCATCCGCCTGCCGATCTTCGTCGAGGTCACCGTCGAGACGACCGGCACGATGCTCATGGGCAGCGAGATCGGCGCGGCCCTCACGGCACTCGAACCGCTCGGCGTCGACGCGATCGGCCTCAACTGCGCGACCGGCCCCGCCGAGATGAGCGAGCACTTGCGGCACCTCTCGAAGCACTCGCGCGTGCCCGTCGCGTGCATGCCGAACGCGGGCCTGCCCGTGCTGACCGCCGACGGCGCGCACTACCCGCTCGAGCCCGGTGAGCTCGCGACTGCGCATGAGCAGTTCGTGCGCGAGTTCGGCCTCGGCCTCGTCGGCGGGTGCTGCGGCACGACTCCCGACCACATGCGGGCGGTCGTCGAGCGGCTGCGGGGAGATGACGCAGACGCGATCCGTCGCGGGATGCCCCTCGGTGACGGAGAAAAGGGCGATCTGCGACGGATCGACGCGCAGTCCGGAGCATCCGCCCGCGACGCGAAGCCCGAACCGGGCGTCGCGTCGCTCTACCAGCACGTGCCGTTCCACCAGGATGCGTCCTACCTCGCGATCGGGGAGCGCACGAACGCGAACGGGTCGAAGGCGTTCCGCGAGGCGATGCTCGAGGAGCGGTGGGACGACTGCGTCGAGATCGCCCGCAACCAAATCCGCGTCGGCGCGCACCTGCTCGACGTGTGCGTCGACTACGTCGGCCGTGACGGCGTCGCCGACATCCGCGAGGTCGTCTCGCGGTTCGCGAGCGCGTCGACGCTGCCGCTCGTCATCGACTCGACCGAGCCCGCGGTCATCGCCGCGGGGCTCGAACTCATCGGCGGACGTCCGGTCGTCAACTCGGTCAACTACGAAGACGGGGATGCCCCCACCAGCCGGTTCGGCCGCATCATGCCGCTCGTGAAGGAGCACGGCACGGCCGTCATCGCCCTGACGATCGACGAGCAGGGCCAGGCGCGCACGGCCGACGACAAGCTGCGGATCGCGTCGCGCCTCGTCGACGAGCTCGTGAGCGAGTGGGGCATGCGCGTCGAGGACATCATCGTCGACTGTCTGACCTTCCCCATCGCGACCGGGCAGGAGGAGACCCGCCGCGACGCGATCGAGACGATCGAGGCCATCCGGCGCCTGACCGAGAAGTACCCCGGCATCCACACGACCCTCGGCGTCTCGAACGTGTCGTTCGGCCTCAACCCGGCCGCGCGCAGCGTGCTCAACTCGGTGTTCCTGCACGAGGCCGTCGAGGCAGGGCTCGACTCGGGCATCATCGACGCCGCGAAGATCGTGCCGCTCGCCTCGCTCTCGGAGGAGCAGCGTAAGGTCGCCCTCGACCTCGTGTGGGATCGCCGCGAATACGATGCCGACGGCAACACGACGTACGATCCGCTCGCCGTTATGCTCGACCTCTTCGCGGGCGTCGACACGGCGGCTCTCCGCGACCAGCGCGCCGCCGAGCTCGCGGCCCTCCCCGTCGGCGAGCGCCTCGAACGGCGCATCATCGACGGCGAGTCGAAGGGCCTCGAAGCCGACCTCGACCTCGCCCGCGGCGAGGGGATGACCGCCCTCGGCATCATCAACGACCACCTCCTCGAGGGTATGAAGGTCGTCGGCGAACGTTTCGGGTCGGGCGAGATGCAGCTGCCGTTCGTGCTGCAGTCGGCCGAGACGATGAAGTCCGCGGTCGCGTTGCTCGAACCGCACATGGAGAAGACCGAGGCATCCGGCAAAGGCACGATGGTCATCGCGACCGTGCGCGGCGACGTGCACGACATCGGCAAGAACCTCGTCGACATCATCCTGACGAACAACGGCTACAAGGTGATCAACCTCGGCATCAAGCAGCCGATCGCCGACATCATCGCGGCCGCCGAGGAGCACGACGCCGACGTCATCGGCATGTCGGGGCTGCTCGTGAAGTCGACCGTCGTCATGAAGGAGAACCTGCAGGAGCTGCAGGCGCGCGGGCTCGCGAAGCGCTGGCCGATCATCCTCGGTGGCGCGGCGCTCACGCGCGCGTATGTCGAAGACGACCTCGCGGGCCTCTTCGACGGCGAGGTGCGCTACGCGCGCGACGCGTTCGAGGGCCTGAGCCTCATGGAGCCGCTCGTGAAGATCGCCCGCGGCGCCGCGCCCGCCGAAGTCGGGCTGCCCGCCCTCAAGAAGCGCATCCACACGGGCGGCTCGAAGCTCACCCTCACCGAGCCCGAGGCGATGCCCGCGCGCTCGGACGTGGCATCCGACAACCCCGTGCCCACCCCGCCGTTCTGGGGCACGCGCATCGTGCGCGGCCTCGCGCTCGCCGACTACTCGGCGTTCCTCGACGAACGTGCGACGTTCATGGGCCAGTGGGGGCTGAAGCCCGGCCGCGGCGAAGACGGCGCGAGCTACGAGCAGCTCGTCGAGAGCGAAGGCCGGCCACGCTTGCGGTACTGGCTCGACCGGATCCTCGCCGAGGGCATGCTCGACGCGTCGGTCGCGTACGGGTACTTCCCGGTCGTGTCCGAGGGCGACGACCTCGTCGTGCTGCACCACGGCGACGACCGCGAGGGCGTGCTCGGGCAGCCGGGGCTGCTCGCGCCCGACGGCGAGTCGCTCGGCGCGGCACCCGGTGCAGCGCTCGGCTCCGAACGACTGCGCTTCCACTTCCCGCGCCAGCGCCGCGACCGTCACCTGTGCCTCGCCGACTTCGTGCGCTCGCGCGAGTCGGGGCAGATCGACGTGCTCCCCGTGCAGCTCGTCACGGCGGGCGCGAAGATCGACGAGTTCACCGCGAAGATGTTCGCCGAGAACCGCTACCGCGACTACTACGAGCTCAACGGGCTCGTCATGCAGCTCACCGAGGCGCTCGCCGAGTACTGGCACGCGCGCATCCGCTCCGAGCTCGGCTTCGCCGCCGACGACCCGACCGACACCGCAGGCCTCTTCAAGCTCGAGTATCGCGGCGCTCGCTTCTCGCTCGGCTACCCCGCGTGCCCCGACATGGAGGACCGCCGCAAGGTCGTCGAGCTGCTGAAGCCCGAGCGCATGGGCGTCGAACTCAGCGACGAACTGCAGCTGCACCCCGAGCAGTCGACCGACGCGTTCGTGTTCCACCACCCCGAGGCGAAGTACTTCTCGGTGTGACGGCCGCGCCGCGCGCCGCCCGGTCGCCCGCCGGGATCGGCTTCGCCCGGCGGAACGCGGCGAGCACGGCGCCGCCGACGACGACGAGCCCGACGACGGTCGTGATCGCGCGCAGGGTGTCCCACGTGATCGACGAGGTCACGAGGGAGTAGAGCAGGAAGCTCCAGAGGTTCTGCGCGAGCGGCGCACCCGACTCGTACGCGATCGACGAGCGGGTGCCGATCGCGAACGGCCAGAACCACAGGTTCATGATGAGGCCGAACAGGTACGACGCGACCACCCCGTAGACGCACAGCACGGCGATCTCGGCGCGGTGAGAGAGCCCGCGGGGGAGGAGCCCGGCGCCCGCCCCGACCCACGCGCACGCGAACATCTGGAACGGCGTCCACGGCCCGAACGTGCCCGTCACGATCGTCGACAGCGCGATCGTCGTGAGCCCGAGGAGGAGCCCGAACCGAGCGCCGAAGGCGCGCCCCGCGAGGATGAGCAGGATGAACACGGCCTCGACGCCGCCGACGCCGGTGCCCGCGATGCGGACGGCGGCGCCGATCGCCGCGAGCGTGCCGAGCAGGGCGAGGGTGTGCGCGCTGCGTACCGACTCGTCGAGCGCCCACAGCACAACGAGGGCTGCGACGGGCGCGAGCGCGAGGGCCGCGACGGGCACGGCGGCGCTCGCCTGCGACGGCACGGCGGCCGCCGCGAGCGGCCACGTGAACGAGGCGAGCGCGACGAGGTTCGCAAGCGTCATGGCGACGAAGGCGGGGTGGATGGCTCGAAGGCCGCGCCGCGAGCGCGGCGGCGTCGAAAGCCGGGCGGATGCCTCGGGGGCGGCGGATGCGGCGGGGAGAACGGATGTCGCGGGCGTGGCGGATGTCTCGGGCTGCGACTCCGTTCGCTGCGGCTGGGCCGCGTCGATTGGGCTTTCGTCGCGGGCAGGTGCTTCCGCCGGCCCGAGCACGCCGCCCGCCATCGGCAGCACCCGATCCGCGAGCGCGGCCACGAATGCGGCGTCGTGCGTCGCGAAGCACACCGCGGCTCCGGCGTCTGCGGCCCGCACGAGCGCCGAGGCGACGAGGGCGCGTGCCGAGGCATCCAGCCCTCGCGTCGGCTCGTCGACGAGGAGCACACTCGGAGTCCGCGCCGTCTGCAGCACGATCGCGAGGCAGCGGCGCTCGCCGACCGAGAGGTCGCGCGGGTGGCGGGCGAGCCGGTCGAGGAACGCCGGCGAGGAAGGGTCGAGCCCGAGGAACGCCGCGAAGCGGGCCGCGGTCGTGCCTTTGGGCAGATGTGTGCGCCGGTCGGTGCGGGCGCACTCGGCGGCGACCGTGGTCGAGGCGAAGAGGTCGTCGGAGGCGTCGGGCACGAGCGCGACGCCGATCCGGCCATGGCTGTCGAGCACCTCGACCGCCCCGCCGCGCGTCGTCGCGAGCGCGACGAGGAGGCTCGACTTGCCGGCGCCGTTCGGGCCGGTGAGGGCGACGAGCTCGCCCGCCGCGAGATCGAGGCCCGCCGCGTCGACCGCGCGCGTGCCGTCGTGGAGGACCGTGAGCTCGCGGGCGCGCAAGACGACGTCGGAGGCTGCGCGGGTGCGGGGACCGAGGAGCGCGAGCCCCGATGCATCCGTCGTCTCCGAGACATCCGCCCCGCTCGAAGCGACCGGCCGCGCGACCCCGCCCGACACCTCGACGCGGCCGTCGCAGACCGCCGCGAACTCGGCGTGCCGGTGCTCGGCGACGACGACGCACATGCCCGCCTCGTGCGCGAGCGCGCCGAGCAGGCCGACGATGCGGGCGCGCATGACGACGTCGAGGTCGGCGAGCGGCTCGTCGATGAGGAGCAGGATGGGGTGCTCGGCGATCGCGGCGGCGATGGCGACGAGGGTCGCCTCGCCGGCCGAGAGGCCGCTCAGGTCGCGGTCGACGAGCGACTCGATACCGACGCGCGCGGCGATCTCCTGCACGCGCGCCGCGACGATGACGGGATCGACGCCGCGGAGTTCGAGCACGAGGCCGATCTCGTCGCGCACGCGCTCTGTCGCGAACCCCTCACGCGGGTGCTGGAGGACGACGCCGACGGTCCGGGCGGTGTCGCGTGGGGGCGTGGCCTCGCGGTCGTGGCCGACCACGACGAGTTCGCCCGAGGTCGTGCCGCCATCGAGGTGCGAGTGCAGCCCCGCGACGGCGCGGAGGAGCGTCGACTTGCCGCTGCCGGTCGGGCCAGCGACGAGCGTGAGCGTGCCGGTCGCGAGCTCGAGCGACGGCACGAGCACGGCGGGCGCCGAGGCATCCCGGTGCGTGATGGCGAGGTCTCGCGCCTCGACCGGACGTTCGCAGACTCCGTCCACCGGATGTCCCGCGAACCCGCGCAGTTCGAGGGCCGCAGCCACGGCCGTGGCCCGCTCGAGCGTCCGTTCGAGCACGGGCGCCAGCAGGCGCGGGCCGCCGCGCTCGCCGCGCAGGCGCTGCGCGAACCGCACCCGCCGCACAGCCTCGGCGAGAGCCGGGAGCCCCGCCCACGCGACCGACAGCATGCGCGCGACGCCTCGCAACGGGCCGCGCCGGGCCGCGCGAGTGAGGAGGCGAGGGACGTCGAAGACGGCGTTGAGCAGGCCGAAGGCGAGGATCGTGAGTGCGATCGGCAGGGCGCTCACGGCGGCGTCGACGAGGCCGTCGAGCGTCGCAGGCCCGAGCAGCACGACGTGCGAAAACGGCCGCGGCAGCGGGATCTCGGGGAAGGGCAGTACCACGGGCCCCGACCCGTCGGCGCCGTGGAACGCGACGCGGTACAGCACCCGCACCCCGACGAACCCCGCGGCGATGAACGCCGCGGCGCGAAGGGGTGCGGGTCGGGACCTCACGGCATCACCGGAAGCGGCGCTACGCGCTCGGCGCGGCCGGCTCGTTGTTGAGCACGAAGAGGAGTTGCACGCCATCGCCGGGCTCGAGCTGGAGGGTGGAGAGCCCTTCCTCGGCGTAGCCCCACTCGCCGCCCGCGGGCTTCGTCCAGAGCGACCAGTAGGCGAACGCGGGCGGCATCGACTGGCATTCCTCGTGAACGACCGTGCCGTCGTCGCCTTCGAGCGCGGTGTCCTCCGACGGCACGCCGTTCACTCGGCACACGATCTGGTCGCCGTACTCTTCGGTGCCCTCGGTCGTGACGCCGGTGGCCGCGAGCGCGTCGGCGGCGCCGATGGCGTCGTCGGCAGAGACGCACCACTCGCCCGAGGGGTCGTCGGAGACATCCAGGTCGCCCGTGTCGACGACGACCGTGACGCCCTCGTCGCCGTCGCACGCGCCGGTCGTCGCGACGCCGGACGCGGCCGGTGCGTCGCTCGCGCTCGGGGTCGACGCGGAGTCGGGCTCGGTCGCAGGTGACGCGCACGCCGACAGCGAGAGCGCGAGGGCGAACGCGGCAGGCACGGCGAAGGCGAGGGTGCGAATTCTGAGGGTCACGCACCCAGCGTAGGGGGGACCAGGGTTCCGCCATCGAGCGTGAAGACGCCAACCGGGGGAATCCAGACGCGCATTTCCCTGGTTGGCGTCCTCATAGCGGTTGGGGTCGGGGCGGACGTGGGGCTGTCGGACGGGCGCAAGTAGGCTGGGAGCGTGAGCGTTTCCGAGCTGTTCGACCCGTCCGAGTGGGCAGAGGCCCCGGCCGGAGCATCCTTCACCGACATCACCTACCACCTCTCGAACGACGGCCGCATCGCGCGCATCGCGTTCGACCGGCCCGAGGTGCGCAATGCCTTCCGCCCGCACACGGTCGACGAGCTGTACCGCGCCCTCGAAGACGCGCGAGTTAACCCGCGCGTGGGCGTCGTGCTCTTGACGGGTAACGGCCCGAGCCCGAAAGACGGCGGCTGGGCGTTCTGCTCGGGCGGCGACCAGCGCATCCGAGGGCGCGACGGCTACCAGTACTCGGCCGAGGAGACGTCGGTCGTTCGCGATCCCGCCGCTGCCGCGGCGACGGGCCGCCTCCACATCCTCGAGGTGCAGCGCCTCATCCGCTTCATGCCGAAGGTCGTCATCGCGGTCGTTCCGGGATGGGCGGCGGGCGGCGGCCACTCGCTGCACGTCGTGTGCGACTTGAGCATCGCGAGCCGCGAGCAGGGCCGCTTCAAGCAGACCGACGCCGACGTCGGCTCGTTCGACGCGGGCTACGGCTCGGCGTACTTCGCCCGGCAGATCGGGCAGAAGTTCGCGCGCGAGGTGTTCTTCCTCGCCGAGGAGTACAGCGCCGAGCGCGCGTACGAGATGGGCGCCGTGAACCGCGTCGTGCCCCACGCCGAGCTCGAGCGCGAGGCGATCGCGATGGCCCGCACCATTCTCACGAAGTCGCCGACGGCGATCCGCATGCTGAAGTTCGCGTTCAACGCGGTCGATGACGGCATGGTCGGCCAGCAGGTGTTCGCGGGCGAGGCGACGCGGCTCGCGTACGGCACCGACGAGGCCGTCGAGGGGCGCGACTCGTTCCTCGAGAAGCGCGACCCCGACTGGGGCCCGTACCCGTGGCACTTCTGATGCCGGTTACCGGCGCGCGATGAAACCGCTCATCAAGGTTTCGGCTTCGGATGTCTCGGGGCTGACCCGTGCGCTCGAGTCCGCGCTCGCCGGGGGGCCTGCGGTCTGGCCGGTGCCCGGTGACGCGTCAGTCGCCGATGCGGTCGCCACCGAGGTAGACGACCGCATCGCCCTCGTCGTCGAGACGAGCGGATCGACGGATGCCCCGAAGCGCGTGCTGCTCTCGGCAGACGCCCTCACGGCGAGCGCCGATGCCACGCACGACGCCCTCGGCGGGCAGGGACGGTGGCTCCTCGCCCTCCCCGGGCACTACATCGCGGGCGCGCAGGTGCTGGTCAGGAGCATCCTCGCGGGCACGTCGCCCGTCGTCATCGCAAGCGCGATCGGCGCAGGCTTCGACGTGCGCGAGTTCGCCGAGGCATCCGCGACCCTCGATCCGCGCACCCCGGCGTACACGTCACTCGTGCCCGTGCAGCTCGCCCGACTCGTCGATGCGGCCGAGCGCGACGCGTTCGTGGCGGCGGCGCTCACGTCGTACGACGCGATCCTCGTGGGCGGGCAGGCGCTCGCCGCGCCCATCGCCGGTCGCGCGGCCCACCTCGGCGCTCGGGTCGTGCGCACGTACGGGTCGAGCGAGACGAGCGGCGGATGCGTCTACGACGGCGTGCCGCTCGCAGGCGTCGAGGTGCGCGCCGACCGCGAGACCGACGAGGTGCTGCTGTCGGGGCCGACGCTCGCCGATGGCTACCTCGGCGACCCCGACCGCACGGCACGCGCGTTCGTCGCCGGTTCAGGAGGCCGCCGCTGGTACCGCACGGGCGATCTCGGCGGGCTCGGCGCCGACGGGCGGCTCCGCATCCGCGGGCGGGCCGACGACGTCATCATCTCGGGCGGGGTGAAGGTCGCGCTCGGCGAGATCGAACGCGCGGTCCGCGCGCTCGACGGATTCCACGACGCCGTCGCGGTCGCCGTCGACGACCCCGAGTGGGGCCAGCGGGCCGTGATCGTCGTGGCCGAGGCATCCGGCGCATTCAAGACACCGGGCGCACTCGAGACATCCGGTGCGCCCGAAGTCACGCTCGCGCGCGCGACGGACGCCGCGGGCCTTCCGCCCGCCGGTCGCCCCGTGCGCCTCGTCGTGCTCGACGCCCTGCCGATGCTCGCGTCGGGCAAGCCCGACCGTGCCGCGATCGCGCGGCTGGCGGCGGAGTAGCCACGCGGCGACGCCGGCACGCATAGCCCGCCCACAGCGTCTCGATAGCCTCCCTCGGTACGATGGCGGGCGTGGCACGCCCGAACGCGCAGCGGCAGAAGTCCGCCTCCTCCCAGCACCCCCGTCGTCCCGGCGCGTCCGGCAACCCCGCGAAGGCGGCGCAGGCGCCGACCGTCGCGCGCGGCCCCGCGACGTTCCGTGACTGGGTGGGCGGCGCGCGGCTCCGCACGCTGCCGCTCGCGATCGCGCCCGTCGCGCTCGGCACGGGTGCCGGCATCATCGCGATCCCGGGCGAGGCGTGGCATCCGTGGCGCGCGCTCCTCGCCCTCGTCGTGGCGCTCGGGCTGCAGGTCGGCGTCAACTACGCGAACGACTACTCCGACGGCATCCGCGGCACCGACGACGTGCGCGTCGGCCCCGCCCGCCTCACCGGATCGGGCGCCGCGAAGCCCAGGCACGTGCTCATCGTCGCGCTCTCGTTCTTCGGCGTTGCCGCGGTCGCGGGCCTCGCGCTCACGATCATCACGCAGCAGTGGTGGCTCATCGCCGTCGGCGCCGTCGCGATCGTCGCGGCGTGGTTCTACACGGGCGGAAGGCGCCCCTACGGGTACTACGGCCTCGGCGAGCTGTTCGTGTTCGTCTTCTTCGGGCTCGTCGCGACGGCCGGGTCGGCATTCGTGCAAGCGCTCACGGTCAACACCGAGGCGTGGGTCGGCGGCGTCGGCATCGGCCTCCTCGCGTGCGCCGTGCTCATGGCCAACAACCTGCGCGACGTGAAGCAGGACAAGGCCGCGAAGAAGCGTACGCTCGCGGTGCTCGTCGGCCCGACCGTGGGGCGCATCCTCTACGTCGTCTTCATGCTCGTGCCGTTCGGCATCGCGTGGGCGTTCTCGCTGCTCTACCCGACGGCGATCCTCGTGCTCTTCGCGCTCCTCGCGGCGCTGCCCGCGTGCGCCATCGTCGTGTGGGGCAAGACGCCGCGTGAGCTCATCACGGCGCTCCAGCTCACGAGCCTCGTCGCGCTCGTCTACGGCATCGGACTCGGGCTCGCGATCGCGTTCTGATCGTGATGGGCGGATGCCTCGTGCGCGCCGCTACTCCGCCGGGCGCTCCCGCGCGTCCTTCGCGTCGATGACGGCGTCTTCGACCTCGGCGTCGACCGTCGGTTCGGGCTTCTCGCGGTGGCGTGCCTCGTAGAGGTCGGTCGCGAGCCGCTCGCGGTAGCCGCGCAGGAGCACGACCGACGCCGCGAAGCCGAACACCGCGGCGACGAGCGCCGAGATCCACCAGGGGACCCCCGCGATCATGAGCACCGCGAACGGCGCCGCGAACAGCAGGATGCGCAGGGCCGTGTACGGGACCCAAGCGGGGAGCGACTTCACGGGTTCAGTGTAGGCACGTCCACCTGTGCGGTCGCTCCCAGCCGAACGTGACTCGAGCGCGCCTATACTCAGGGCATGCTGATCAGGTTCGCCATTCCGCTCCTGGTCGCAGCCGTGGTCTTCATCGTCTACGCCGTCGTGGACTGCGCGCTGTTCGATCGATCGCGCATCCGCGGCATCCCCCGCGGATGGTGGATCGTCGTGATCCTCTTCGTGCCGATCCTCGGCGCGGTCCTCTGGTTCGTGATCGGTCGCGGGCGCGCCCGTCCGGCTCGTGCCGGCGGCGTGGGCCGCGCCCCCGCGTCCCCCGACGACGACCCCGAGTTCCTCCGCCGCCTCGAGCGCGACAGCGAGCAGGACGAACGCATCCGTCGGCTCGAGCAGGAGCTCGCCGACCTCGACTCCGACTTCGACCCGGGCCTCGACGACGGCTCGGGGCACCGCCACCCTGACACTCCCGACGGCGACGGGGCGACCGGCGGCCGACCGAATGCCTGAGCCCGACCTGCCCGCCGCCCCGGCGAGCCGGTACTCGCTCGCCCTGCTGACCGAACTCATCGCCCTCGGCGTGACCGACGTCGTCGTCGCGCCGGGCTCACGCTCGCAGGCGATCGCCCTCGCCGCGGCCGAACTCGAGCGCGCAGAGCTCGTGCGGCTGCACGTGCGCATCGACGAGCGGGGTGCGGGGTTCCTCGCGCTCGGCCTCGCGCTCGAGTCGGGGCGGCCCGCGGTCGTCGTGACCACGTCGGGCGGCGCTGTCGCGAACCTGCATCCGGCGATCGTCGAAGCCCACCACTCGGGCGTTCCGCTCATCGCGCTCACCGCCGACCGCCCGGCCGAGCTCCGAGGCATCCGCTCGAACCAGACGACGGTGCAGCCCGGCATCTTCGCGGGCGCGGTGCGCTTCGAGCGCGACGTCGAGGCGCCCGTCGGCGCCGACGACGAGACCGATGCCGCGGCGAAGCTCGCGAAGCGCGCTTACGATGCGGCACTGGGCGTCGACGATCGAGGCGAACCGATCGTGCACCCTGGACCGGGACCCGTCCACGTCAACCTGCAGCTCCGCGAGCCGCTCTCCTCGGCGATCGGCGTCGACCGGGCTGCCGTCGCCGCGCGCCGCGCCCGCCTCGCCGACCTCGGCCCCGCCCACGTCCCCGTCGGATCGCGCGACGACGGCGGAGCGCTCATCGCCCACGGGCCGCGCACGCTCGTCGTCGCGGGCACCGGCGCAGGCGCCGAAGCCGAGGCCTTCGCCCGCGCGGGCGGGTGGCCGCTCGCGGCCGAGGTCACGAGCGGCGCCCACTTCGGGCCGAACCTCGTCGTCGCCTACCGCGAACTGCTTCGCGAAGAGGGATTCGGCGACGAGGTCGAACGCGTCGTCGTGTTCGGGCATCCGACGCTGTCGCGCGAAGTGCCGGCGCTCGTGCAGCGCTCGGGCGTCGAGGCGATCGTCGTCGCCCCGTCGGGCATCGAGTGGTACAACCCCGGCAGGCGCGTGCGCCGGTTCGAGCGGAGCGTGCGCGTCGAACCGCACGAACAGACGCGCGACGAGCGCGCCTGGACGGGCAGGTGGGTGCACGCGAGCCGTGCACTCGTCGCGCAGGGCGACCCCGAGCCCGAGGCCGTGCGCAGCGGCGTCGACGAGACCGGCCACGTGGCCGACTTCGAAGCCCAGCGCGCGTTCCTCAAAGCGCAGCTCGCTCGCGTGCGCGAACCGGTTTCGCGGCGCCTGCTCGTCGAGTCGATCTGGTCGGCGACCTGGCCGCACGACCGGCTCGTGTTCGGGGCATCCCGACTCATCCGCGACGCCGATCGCAGCGTTCCCGGGCGGAACATCCGCGTGCTCGCCAACCGCGGGCTCGCGGGCATCGACGGCACCGTCGCGACCGCCCTCGGCATCGCGATCGCGAGCCAGCGCGCGCCCGACGCGAAGCCCGGTGTCACGCGCGCGATCATCGGCGACCTCACCCTCCTCCACGACGTCGGCTCGCTCCTCCTCGGCGCCGGCGAAGACCGACCGCGCATCCAGCTCGTCGTCGGCAACGACGGCGGCGGCACGATCTTCGACGCCCTCGAAGTGCGCGACACCGCCCCCGACGACGCCTTCGACCGCGTGCAGTACACGCCGCAGTCGGTCGATCTCTCGCAGCTCGCCGCCGCCTACGGCTGGACCTACCGCCGCGCAGCGACGCGCGGCGAGCTCGAAGAGGCGCTCGGCACCGCCGTCACGGGGCCGACGCTGCTCGAGGTGCCGCTCGCGCGCTGAGCGCGGCGGGTTGCCGAGACATCCGGAGCATCGGCAGGATGATTCGAGACGCGACGCCGCGTCGCGAACCGAAGGAGCGCTCATGGGCCGCGAGACGTACTGGACCGAAGACCCGAACCCGCTCCTCGAGTTCCGGCAGGGGCTGACGCTGACGGACGTCGACCCCGGTGGCAAGCCCGGCTACGCGGGGAACAAGGCCGACGGGCAGCAGGCGCTCGCCGACGGCGCCGAGATCCTCGCCGACCTGCAGGAGCTGCTTTTCGCGAACAGCCGCGCCGCGGGCGACGAACGGCGCATCCTGCTCGTGCTGCAGGCGATGGACACGGCGGGCAAGGGCGGCATCGTCAAGCATGTCATGGGCGCGGTCGACCCGCAGGGCGTCGAGCTCGCGGCGTTCAAGGCGCCGACCGCCGAAGAGCGCGCGCACGACTTCCTGTGGCGCATCGAGTCGCGCACGCCCGGTGCGGGCATGATCGGCGTCTTCGACCGCTCGCACTACGAAGACGTGCTCATCGCGCGCGTGCGCGAGCTCGCGCCGCCCGAGGAGATCGAGCGGCGCTACGGCGCGATCGTCGACTTCGAGCGGAGGCTCGTCGAACAGGGCACGACGATCATCAAGGTAGTGCTGCGCCTGTCGCGCGAGGAGCAGAAGGCGCGCCTCCTGGAACGCCTCGACCGGCCCGACAAGCACTGGAAGTTCAATCCCGGCGACATCGACGAGCGCGAGGTCTGGGACGACTACGACGCGGCGTATCAGATCGCGCTCGAGCGCACGTCGACCCCGGATGCCCCGTGGTTCGTCGTGCCCGCCGACCGCAAGTGGTACGCGCGGCTCGCCGTGCAGCACCTGCTCATCGACGCGCTTGAGGCGATGCACCTGGACTGGCCTCCCGCCGACTTCGACGTCGCGGCGCAGAAGCAGCGGTTGCTCGACGAGGAGTGAGGCCTCAGCCCCCGAACGCCTCGACGATCGGCTGGAACTTCATGACGGTCTCGGCGAGTTCGGCGGCGGGCGCCGAGTCGTGCACGATGCCGCAACCGGCATAGGCGGTGACGGTGCCGTCGGCGTCGACCTGCGCGCAGCGCAGCGCGATGGCCCACTCGCCGTCGCCGTCGCCGTCGACCCAGCCGACCGGCCCCGCATAGCGGCCGCGGTCGAACCCCTCGAGCTCGGCGAGCGTCGCGAGCGCGACCTTCCGGGGCGTGCCCGCGACGGCCGCCGTCGGGTGCACGGCCCGCACGAGATCGAGCGCGGTCGAGCCGTCGCCGAGCGTGCCCTTGAGGTCGGTCGCGAGGTGCCACAGGTTCGGCAGCTGCAGGGTGAAGGGCTCGGGGCTCGCGTCGAGGCGGGCGGTGTGCGGTTCGAGGGTGCTCACGGCGCTCGCGACGGCGAGCGCGTGCTCCTCGCGGTTCTTGGGCGATTCGAGGAGCTGCGCCGCGCGCTCGCGGTCGGATGCCTCGCCCGCACCTCTCGCGGTCGTGCCCGCGAGCACGCGCGCCGACACCTGCCCGTGGTCGACGCGCACGAGCGTCTCGGGGCTCGCGCCGATGAGTCCGTCGACGGCGAACACCCACGTGTCGGGGTAGTCCTCTGCGAGCCGGTTGATGGTCGCGCGCAGGCCGTCGTCTTCATGCAGCTCGCCGACGAGCTGGCGGGCGAGCACGACCTTCGAGAGGTCGCCCGCGTCGATGCGGCGCACGGCCTCTGCGACCGCGGCTTCGTAGGCGTCGGGGGTCACGCTGCCGGGCGCGAAGGTCACCCGCGGCACCTTGCGGCGGGGCGCCGGCTCGGGGATCACGGGGTCTTCGGATGCCTCGTCCGAGACATCCTGCGCCTCGTCGTCGCCCGTCGCGAGCGAGATGCGAGTGACCCACGCGCGCCCGTCGCGGCGGCCCATGACGATCTCGGGCACGAGGAGCACGCTCGTCGCGGCGGACTCGTCGGCGAACGCGAAGGCGCCGAACGCGACGAGGCCCGTGCCGGGAAGACCGACGCGGTCGTCGACGTCGGCGTGGGCGGCGAGCTCGGTCCAGGCGGCGGCGGCGTCTTCGACGCGGGTCGGGCCGCTCGATTCGATGCGCAGGACTTCGCCGAGCCCGACGACGCCTTCGCCACGCCGCAACCAGACGAGCGGGTTACGGGGGTCGGCCCGGGGGATGAGCGGCTCGGTCTCGTCGACCGCGACCGTGCGCACGTGGAGGCGTGGTTCGGACACGTCGAAAGCCTACGCCGCGCCCCCTGGGCGGACGCCCAGCCCACATGTCCCGCCCAGCATGCGTCGGGCGGCCTACCCGGCCGTTCCGTACTCGGCTGCGGCGCCGGCGACCGCGCGGCGGATGTCGGCGATGCCCTCGGTCGCACGGTCGGGGTGCACGCGATTGGTGAGGAACACGAGCGATCGCCGCCCGAGGGGCTCGGTCGCGACGGCGGTGCCGGTGAACCCCGTGTGCCCGACGACGCCGTTCGCCCACCGCCACCGCTCGGTCCACGCGTCGTCGATGCGCGATCCGATCGCCTGCCGGAAGTTCTCCGCCTGCGGGGCGCTCGCGTCGTGGACGCAGGTCATCGCGCGCACGACGCTCGAGGGCAGCGCGCTCTCACCCGGCGGCAGTCTGAGGGCCTCCGTCAGGCGCAGCTGGTCGCGCGCGGTCCCGAAGAGGCCGGCGTTCCCGACCGCGCCGCCGAGCGCCCAGGATGTCTCGTCGTGCACGACGCCGTGCACGAGGCCGCGCGGCGGGGTCGACTGGTACTCCGTCGCGGCGATGGCGGGAAGCAGCTCGGCGCCCGGCCGGTAGCCCGTCTCGGTCATGCCGAGCGGGTCGAGCACGTGCCGGTGCGCGAGGGCGTCGAGCGACGCCCCGCCCAGCGCCTCGGCGGCCAGGCCCGCCCAGATGTAGCCGACGCACGAGTACCGGTGGAGCACGCCTCGCGGGTCGGTCGGGCGAGCCCCTGCCCGGAAGCGCGCGGCGCCCTCGTCCGGCTCGCGGCCGAACCATTCGGCCGGGAAACCGGCGGTGTGCGTCAGGAGGTCGGCGAGCGTGAGGTCGCTGAGCGGCGCGTCGGCGAACTCGGGGAGCAGCTCGCCGACGCGGAGCGAGACGCCGAGGCCATGTTCGTCGAGCAGGCTCAGCACGGTCGCGGCCGTCACGAGCTTCGTGAGCGAGGCGAGGTCGAAGCGCGTGTTCGCGTCGACGGCGGAGCCCGGCTCGCGCGCCTCGACGCCGGGGGCGTCCCAGCGCCGGGTCACGCCGAGCGTCTGCTCGTCGACGATCTCTCCGTCGAGTGCGATGAGGAGCGAGACGGCGCTGAAGGTGCCCGACTCGATGCCGAGTTCGAGCACCCTCGGGAGGAGCTCGCGCGCGGTCGCCTGTGCTTGCGTCATCCGGAAAGAATATTCGGATCCGGCGCTCGTGTGTGGAATTCGTTCACGCGCCGTGCGCGGCGGCCGCTCAGCGTCCGACCGTAGACTCGAACCCATGAGCCGCGCAGACCTCGGGAAGGACCCGTCGCAGGTGTCCGCCATGTTCGACCAGGTCGCGGCCCGCTACGACCGCACCAACAACGTGCTCTCGGTCGGCAACGCGCCGCTCTGGCGCGCCGCGACGACGAAGGCCATCCACCCCGTTCCCGGGGAGCGCATCCTCGACGTCGCCGCCGGCACGGGCACCTCGAGCGCGAGCCTCGCGCGCTCGGGCGCCTCGATCGTCGCCGCCGACTTCTCGCCCGGCATGATCGAGGTCGGCCGCCGACGCCAAGCCCACGTGCCGAACCTCGTGTTCGTCGAGGCCGATGCCACGAAGCTCCCGTTCGACGACGAGTCCTTCGATGCCGTCACGATCTCGTTCGGCCTCCGGAACGTCAACGACCCGAAGGCCGCGCTCCGCGAGTTCCTGCGGGTCGCCAAGCCCGGCGGCCGGCTCGTCGTGTGCGAGTTCTCTCACCCGCCGCGCGGGCTCGTGCGCAAGGGCTACGGCGTCTACTCCAAGCACGTCATGCCGCGGCTCGTGAAGCTGTCGAGCTCGAACGACACCGCCTACGACTACCTCAACGAGTCGATCGAGGCGTGGCCCGACCAGCGCACGCTCGCCGCGTGGATCCGCGAGGCGGGCTGGGGCGAGGTCGAGTGGCGCGATCTCACGCTCGGCGTCGTCGCCCTGCACCGCGCGGTCAAGCCCGCCCCGGCGGTCGAGTAGCGAGCGCGGCGAGCGTATCGAGACCCGCGCGGCGCACGTTCCGCAGGCGCGCGCCGCGGAACATCCGCTCAGCATGCGCCCCGATAGGCTAGACGCGTGAAACCGAGCCCAACGGCCGCTCGTCGCGGATCCTCGCTCGCAGCGAACCTCGGACTGAGCGACCGCATCTTCGCCAGTGCCGCCGACCGGGCGATGGCGAAGGCCATCGACGACGGGCTCGACCGGGTCGAAGCGGGGCTCGTCGACGAGGTGTCGTTCACCGATCCGATCGCCGATCCGGCCTCGCGCTACCTGCTCGAGGCGGGCGGCAAGCGCGTGCGCCCCATGCTCACGCTCCTCGCGGCACAGCTCGGCGACGGCGTGACCGACGAAGTCGTCACGGCCGCCGAGGCGATCGAGATCACGCACCTCGCGAGCCTCTACCACGACGACGTGATGGACGAGTCCGACCGTCGTCGCGGGGTGCCGAGCGCACACGCGGTGTGGGGCAACTCGGTCGCGATCCTCACGGGCGACCTGCTGTTCGCGCGGGCGAGCCAGCTCATGGCCAAGCTCGGTGAGCGGGCGATCAAGATGCAGGCCGACACGTTCGAGCGGCTCGTGCTCGGCCAGCTCCACGAGACGGTCGGCCCGCAGCCGGGCGAAGACCCCATCGCGCACTACATCCAGGTGCTCGCCGACAAGACGGGCTCCCTCATCGCCGCGTCGGCGCACTCGGGCGTCGTGTTCGCGAACGCCGACAAGCGCTTCGAAGACCCCATGGTCGAGTTCGGCGAGAAGATCGGCGTCGCGTTCCAGCTCATCGACGACGTCATCGACCTGTCGCCGAGCCCCGCCGAGACGGGCAAGGTGCCCGGCACCGACCTGCGGGCCGGGGTCGTCACACTGCCGCTGCTGCGGCTCCGCGAGTTCGCAAGGCAGGATGCCTCGTCGGCAGACCTCCTCGCACGCATCGAGCGCGACGTCATGCCCGCCGACCCGGCTGCCGCGGGCGACCCCGTCGACACCAACACGCAGGCCGTGCGGCTGCCGCCGTCGAAAGAGACCGTCGACGCGATCGTCGCCGAGCTCCGCGACCACGAGGCCACGCAGGCGACGCTCGCCGAGGCGCACCGGTGGGCCGCCGAGGCCGTCTCGGCGCTCGACGTGCTGCCCGACGGCTCCGTGAAGAAGGCGCTCACGCGCTTCGCCGACACCATCGTGGAAAGATCGAACTAGTGACGAAGAACAAGTTGCGTCTCGCGATCGTCGGCGCCGGCCCGGCCGGCATCTACGCGGCAGACATCCTGCTCAAGGCCGAGCGCAACTTCGACGTCTCGATCGACCTGTTCGACCGCCTTCCCGCGCCCTACGGACTCGTGCGCTACGGCGTCGCGCCCGACCACCCGCGCATCAAGGGCATCATCACGGCGCTCCGCGAAGTGCTCGACCGTGGAGACATCCGGATCTTCGGCAACGTGCGCTTCGGCGAAGACCTCACCCTCGACGACCTCAAGCGCCACTACAACGCCGTCATCTTCGCGACGGGCGCCGTGCGCGACGCGTCGCTCCACATCCCCGGCGTCGAGCTCGCGGGCTCATACGGCGCCGCCGACTTCGTGAGCTGGTTCGACGGGCACCCCGATGTCCCGCGAACGTGGCCGCTCGAGGCGCAGCAGGTCGCCGTCATCGGCAACGGCAACGTCGCCCTCGACAGCGCGCGCATGCTCGCCAAGCACGTCGAAGACCTCATGCCGACGGAGATCCCTGCGAACGTCGCCGAGGGCCTCGCCGCGTCGCCCGTGACCGACGTGCACGTGTTCGGCCGCCGCGGCCCGACGAGCGTGAAGTTCACGCCGCTCGAACTGCGCGAACTCGGCGAGCTGCGCGATGTCGAGATGATCGTGTACGACGAGGACTTCGACTACGACGACGCGGCGCGCGCCGCTGTCGCGGGCAACAAGCAGGTCTTCGTCATCGACAAAGTGCTGCAACAGTGGCGGCAGCGTTCGGTGGGGGAGGCCTCGCGGCGCCTGCACCTGCACTTCTTCGCCAAGCCCGTCGCACTCGTCGACGACGGCACCGGGCGGGTCGGGGCGATCCGCTACGAGCGCACGGCGCCCGACGGGCAGGGCGGCGTCGTCGGCACGGGCGAGATCCGAGAACTGCCCGTACAGGCCGTCTACCGGGCCGTCGGCTACTTCGGGTCGCCGCTGCCCGACGTGCCGTTCGACGAGAAGTTCGGCGTCATCCCGAACCACGAGGGCCAGGTGCTCACGGTCGACCCCGAGACGGGCGACGCACGCCAGCTCTACGGCGTCTATGCGACCGGCTGGATCAAGCGTGGGCCGGTCGGCCTCATCGGGCACACGAAGTCCGACGCCATGGAGACCGTCGGCCACCTCATCAACGACCTCGGCAACTGGTGGAACCCCGAGGCGCCCGAAGAAGACGCCATCGTCGAACTGCTCGAAGCCCGAGGCATCCGCTGGACCGACCTCGACGGCTGGCACCGCCTCGACGAGCACGAACTCGCTCTCGGCGCGGCCGAGGACCGCGCGCGCATCAAGGTCGTTCCGCGAGCCGACATGGTCGACATCTCGCGCGGCGAGGTCTAGCGGAGTGCACAGGCGGCAGGGCGGATGTCCCGCCCGCCGCTACCCTTCTCTGCATGCCCCTCTCGGTCAGCGCCACTGTGCTCATCGCCGTCGTGCTCGGCGGCGTGCTCGGCTGGTGGCCGCTCGCGTCGTGGGCGATCCACCACTTCCGCGAGGCCGAGGTGAGCGAGCGGCTCGTGCGGGTCGTCGCCGCGGCGACGACGGCGATCGTGTGGGGCGTCGTCGTGTGGCGCGTCGGCGTCGTGCCGGTGCTGCCCGCCGCGCTCGCGTTCACAGCCGCGTCGACCGTGCTCGCCATCATCGACGTCGCCGAGCAGCGCCTGCCCGATCGGGTCGTGCTCTCGAGCCTCGCCGTCGTGGCGGTGCTGCTGCTGGCGGCGTCGGCGGTCTCGGGTGCGTGGATCGCGTTGCTGTGGGCGTTCCTCGGGGGACTCGCGATGTTCGCCTCGTACTTCGCGATCGCGCTCCTCTCGCCGCGCTCGATGGGCATGGGCGACGTCAAGCTCGCCGCGCTCATCGGCCTGCTCCTCGGGTGGCTCGGGCTCACCGCGTGGCTCGTGGGGCTCGTCGCGGCGTTCCTCGTCGGCGGGGTCGTCGCGCTCGTCGCGCTCGCACTCCGGCGGGTCACACTCAAGGGGTCGATCCCGTTCGGTCCGGCGATGCTCGCGGGCGGGCTCATCGGCGTGCTCTTCGTGAGCTGACGCCCGGCGAGGCGCATGGCGCGCGAGCGCCGCCCCGAGGCATCCGCCCGCCGTTCACTACGCTGGAACCGACGGCGGACCGGGGGAGGGGACGTGGCCGAAGGCGACTGGCGACCGGACGTGCTCGGTTCGCGGTTCGAGCAACTGACGCTCCCGCTCGGCGAAGACGACGAGGGCGAGGTCGTCGCGACGCTCGTGCGCTACCTGCCCGGGCGGCTTCCGGGCAAGCGCTGGTGGTGGCGGAAGCCCTTCACCCGTGGGGCCGCCGAGGGCGCCGACGTGCTCTACCTGCACGGCTGGAACGACTACTTCTTCAACCCCGAGGTCGCCGAGTACTGGGCCGGGCAGGGGGCCCGGTTCTTCGCCCTCGACCTCCGCAAGTACGGCCGCAGTCTCCGCCCCGGCCAGACGCACGGCTACATCACCGACCTCACCGATTACGACGCCGACCTCGCGGCAGCGCTCGACGCGATGGGGCGCCCGCACGACGGCACCGGCACCGGCATCGACGCGGCTGCCGTCGGCGCGAACCCCGGGGCATCCGCTCGGCCCTTGATCCTCGTCGGGCACTCGACCGGCGGGCTCGTCCTGTCGCTCTGGTCGGCTCGCCATCCCGGCCGGGCTGCGGCGCTCGTGCTCAACAGCCCGTGGCTCGAGTTCCAGACCGGACGCGTCGGGCGCGGCGCGCTCACGCCCGTCATGGCGTGGGGCGCGCGCGTCAACCCCATGGGGCCGCTGCCGAACCCCGACCTCGGCTTCTACGCGCGCTCGATCGACAAGGCCCAGGGCGGCGAGTGGGAGTACGACCACGAGTGGCGGCTCGACAAGGGGGCGCCGACGCATCCGGCGTGGCTCACGGCGATCCTGGCGGGGCACGCGATCGTCGCGGCGGGCATCGAGGTCGGATGTCCCGTGCTGACGCAGCTCTCAGCGCGTTCGCTCATCCAGCCGAGGTGGGACGAAGCCATGCGGACGAGCGACATCGTGCTCGTGGTCGACGAGATCGCCGAGCGGGCGCTTCGCCTCGGGGCGCAGGTGACGGTCGTCCGCATCGACGGCGCGCTCCACGACGTCGCGCTCTCGCGCGAGCCCGCCCGTGCCGCGGGCTACGCCGCGATCACACGGTGGCTGCGGGGCTACGGCCCGCGCTGAGCCGCGCGCCCGCCCGCGCCCGCAGCCCCCGGCCCCCAGATTCCTTGGTCGGCAACGGTGGCTTCTGCGCACGACGGTGAGGTAGGCGCATCCGCCGGGTGCAGAAGCCACCGCAGACCCTGCGCCCGGCGCGCGCCGACGGATCCTCCACAGTCGGCGGCAGCGGGACGCACACCCCACCGCACCCGTCTCCGCGTGAGTCCGATCCCGCGGCCGATGACACTGGCGAGGTGACATTCCTCCCGATCACCCCGAACGGCCTCATTCGCTTCGACGCTGTTGCCGAGCTCGGACTCCGCGGCGAGCTTCTGTCTGCTCTCCGAAGCGGCGAGGTGCAACGGGTACGACGCGGCGTGTACACCCAGGTCACCGACGTCGGTGCCAGTTCACACTGGGAGCGTGCGGCCGAGCGGTACCGCATCGGCGTGATCGCAGCGGCGCAGACGATGGATGCTCCGGTGTTCACGAGCTTCTCGGCGATCGCACTCGCGCGGTTGCCGATCTTCGGCGGTTGGCCCGATGAGGTGTACGTGCTCTCGCGCAATGGCTCCGCGAATCGTCGGCGCGGGGTGATCGCGACGGCGAGCCGCGGGCCGGTCGAGTCCCGGCTCATCGACGGATGTGCGACCACCTCGATCGAATTCTCGCTCATCCAACTCGCACGCCGTGCGACGCTTGCGGCGGCCTTGACGGCGGTCGATGCGGCGATTCGCGTCCCGCGATTCGGCGGCGCACGGCCGATGACGACGATCGAGGCCCTCCGCGCCCAGCACGAGGCGATGCTTCCGTATCCCGGCAGCCTGCGGGTCGAGGCGGTGTTGAGCCGGGCTACGCCGCTCGCCGACACTCCGCTCGAAACAGTGAGCAGACTCGCGTTCGAGCAGCTCGGCTTCGAAGCACCGACGCTCCAGCTGCCGATGTGGTTGCCGGAGCTCGGACGCCAGGCCTTCCTCGACTTCTATTGGGAGTCGGTCGACGCCGGCGCCGAGGCCGACGGGCGAGGCAAGTACTTGAGCGGT
Source organism: Agromyces protaetiae (assembly GCF_004135405.1). Taxonomy (NCBI): domain Bacteria; kingdom Bacillati; phylum Actinomycetota; class Actinomycetes; order Micrococcales; family Microbacteriaceae; genus Agromyces; species Agromyces protaetiae. The sequence continues at coordinate 389,494 of NZ_CP035491.1, read as the reverse complement.
GACGGCTCGGCGGGCTCGGCGGCGCACACGGTCATCCGTGAGAAGGACCGTGAGAATGCGATCCGCCGGCAGTTGCGAGCGTTCGACCGGTGGGATTGGGCCGACGCACTCGCGCTCGGGCCGCTCGCCGCTCGCCTCGACGCGATGGGAGTGCCTCGCACGCGGAGCCCGAAGCTCATGATCCCGAAGCGAGACGCGCCGGCCGCGCGACCGATTCGCGGCGCAGGCCCGGAGCGACCGTCACAACGGTGACTTCTGCACACCGAGGTGATTCGGGGAGCACCGCGGTGTGCAGAACCCACCGTAAGAGCGGAGCGGAGCGGAGCGCCGCGCCGCCGCCGCCTCAGCGGAAGTTCACGAACTGGAGGTCGACCTCGAGGTCGGCGGCCTTCAAGATGCGCATGGTCTCTTGCAGGTCGTCGCGGCTCTTCGACGAGACGCGCAACTCGTCGCCCTGGATCTGGCTCTTGACCGACTTCGGCGCCTCTTCGCGGATGATCTTGCCGATCTCCTTCGCATTCTTCTGGTCGATGCCGTTCTTCAGCTCGATCTCGATGCGGAACTCCTTGCCCGAAGGGTACGGGTCGCCCGAATCGAGGCTCTTGAGCGTGATGCCGCGCTTGATGAACTTCGACTGCACGACGTCGAGCACGGCCTTCACGCGCTCGTCGGTCGACGCCTTGAGCAGGATCTTCTCGCCGCTCCACTCGACCGACGCGCCGACGCCCTTGAAGTCGTAGCGCTGCTCGATCTCTTTGCGCGCCTGGTTGACCGCGTTGTCGGCCTCCATCTTGTCGACTTTGCTCACGATGTCGAACGTCGAATCTGCCATGCGGGAAAGTCTAGCGAGCGGGGGCAGCAGAGCAGTGCGTACGGATGTCTCGAGTGCGCGGTTCACGCGGCCTGCACCTCGTCGCCGACGGAGAGCACATCGGTCTCAGAGGCGTCGAGGTCGGGCACGAGCCACACCCCGAACCACGTCTTCCCCTCGCGTCGCCTGTGCTTGGCGAGCGTGCGGATGGGCTCCTTGCCGCGTTGGAGCGTGTCGGGGTCGATCGTCGTCATGACGCACCGGTCGCACACGCCTTGCACACGGAAGCGCACGCCGCCGACGTGCACGTGCGACCACGCCTCCTCGGCGAACGGCTCGCGCGGGTCGCCGTCGATCACGAGGTTGGGCCGGAAGCGCTCGACGACGAGCGGGGGAGCGTCGGTTTCGCCGCGCTCGAGCGCGTCTTCGAGGGCTAGCGCGTTGAGACGGGCGACGGATGCCTCGGACGCGAGCAGCAGCGGCCCGGCATCGGCGAGCGAGAGGATGTCTCCGGGCCGGCCGCCGTTCGACGGGTTGACCGTGCGGGCGCGCGGGTCGGGCTGCCAGACGAGCCGCAGCGGGCGGCCAAGGCGGGCCGAGAGCCACGCGTCGGCGTCAGACCCGGCGGGAAGCGCCGTGCCTTGACGGCTGTGGCCGACGGCGATCGGCTCGGCGTCGGAGGCCGGCATTGCGACCCGCAGCGCGGGTGCGCCGTCGCGCGAGCCGAGGAGCAGCGCAGAAGCCCCAGCCCCAGCCCCGGCCCCGGCGTCGACCACCTCGGCCGTGAGCCCGAGCATCGCGTTCTCTTCGCGTGCGGTCACGGGCTTCCCGTCGGGGTCGACGACCGCCCATCGGCGGTCGCCTTCGAGTCCCCACGGGAGCACGTGCGTCGCGTCGGTGTCGACGCCCGCGAACGACTTGACCGGGTGCACGCGGATGCGTGTGAGCTTCATCGCTCAGACCTCCGGCCGGGCCGTCGACGAGCGGACGCGCAACTCGTAGGGCAGCGAGATCGAGGCCGGCTCCGAGGCATCCGACCCTGGTTCGAGCTGTTCCATGAGGGTCTCGACCGCCTGCTCGCCCTGCACGCGCGGGAACTGCGCGACCGTCGTGAGGCCGAAGAAGTCGGCGAGGTCGTGGTCGTCGATGCCGACGACGGAGACGTCGCGCGGGACCGACATGCCGAGATCGCGCGCGGCGAGGATCGTGCCGAGCGCCATCTCGTCGCTCGCCGCGAAGATCGCCGTCGGGCGGTCGCGGGGCGAGCCGAGGAGCTGCTTGGCCGCGTGGTAGCCGCCCGCGACCGTGAAGTCGGCGGGCGCGAAGTACTTGGGTTCGGGCTCGATCCCGGCGTCGCGCAGCGCGCTCTCGTAGCCGAGGCGCCGGTTGGTCGGCAGATGGAAGTCGAGGTCGAACTCGAGGTCGCCGCCGATGTGCGCGATGCGCCGGTGCCCGAGGCCGATGAGGTGCTCGGTCGCGAGGCGTGCGACGGCGATGTCGTCGATCGTGAGGGTGCGGACGCCCGGGATCGGCCCGCCGACGCCGACGAGCGGCTTGCCGAGGTCGTGCAGGCGCGTGACCTCGGACTCGGTGAGCTCGAGGGAGACGGCGATGACGGCGTCGACCCGCTGACGCAGGAGGAAGTGCTCGAACACGCTCGCGCGTTCGGCGCCGTCGCCCGAGAGGTTGTAGAGGGTGAGGTCGTAGCCGTGGCGGAGGAGCGCCTGCTGCGCGCCTTCGAGCACCGACGAGAAGAACCAGCGGTTGAGGAAGGGGATGACGACGCCGACGTTGCGCGTGCGCCCCGAGGCGAGGCTCGACGCGTTCGACGACACGACGTACCCGAGTCGGGCGGCGGCCTCCAGCACCTTCGCCTTCGACGCGGGCGACACATGGCCGCGCCCCGAGAGCGCGCGCGAGACCGTCGCGGTGGACACCCCCGCAAGGCGTGCGACGTCTTCGATGCCGGCCATGGCTCCTCGTTCCCGGCGGCGCCGGAGTCGTGAGGCATCTTATCGGGCGTGGCGCCCGGGGCCGGCAAGCGACGCCGGGAGCGAGGCCGCAAGCGACGCCGTGAGCAACATCGCCGATTCCGCGGCGCGCGGGCGTGGCATCCGCTCGAATGCCCGTTCGCACGATAGAAAAGCCGTTCGGGCCGGCTCTCGGGGGCGATGCCTGTCCGTCCGAATCGAACCGAAGGGACCGTCCACCGTGAAGTGGGTCAAGCGCATCGCCATCGGACTCGTCGTGCTGTTCGCCGCGTTCTATCTGATCACGCGGCCCGAAGACGCCGCGACCGCCGTGCAGGGCACGGTCGGCGCGGTCGTGGGCGGCGTCGAGTCGGTCGGTCGCTTCTTCACGACGCTCGCGGGCTGACAGGCCGGCGCGTGCGCCTGTTCGACCCGAACGTCCGCAAGCACCTCATCACCGATGAGGGCGAAGTGGTCGTCGACGAGGTCACCAAGCACTGGACGGCGAGCCTCAAGCCGTTCCTCGAGATCGCGCTCGCGGTCCCCGTGCTCGCGCTCCTCTTCTGGTTGCCGCGCGACTTCTACTGGGTGCCGCTGCTCGGCGCGCCGATCCTCGTGCTGCACGCGCTGTGGCGTATCGCCGAGGTGCGTATGGACCGGTTCGTCATCACGAACATGCGCGTGTTCCGCGTGCACGGCATCCTCTCGCAGCAGATCTCGACGATGCCGCTCGCGCGAATCCTCGACATCTCGGTGCGGAAGCCCGTGATCGGCCGCATCCTCGGCTACGGCCACTTCGTGTTCGAATCGGCCGCGCAAGACCAGGGGCTCCGCGAGATCCGCTTCGTCGGCCGGCCCGACCAGCGCGACCTCACGATCCAGCGGGTCATCGCGCGGGCGGGACTCCGCGGGGCGGGGGCGCAGCAGGGGGTGCCGGCACGGTATCCGGACTCCGAGCGGATGCCTCGCGCCGACGACGGGTGGATGCACCTGCGCGAGACGCGCGAGACCGAGCGCATCGGCGACGCTTGGTGGACCGAGCGCGAGGAACGATACGACCGCGACGAGGCACGGTTCGTGCCGGTCCAGGATGTCTCGGGCAGTCATCCGGAGCATCCGACCGAGCCGATCGCCACGATCGATCCCGAACGCCCCGCCCACGCCTGACGGCTCGATTTCGCCCTGCGACGATGCCCGGGTATTCTTGTGAGGCCCCTGGTTGTGTGCAGAACTTGGTCGGGGGCGACATGGCGAGTTACCCAAGCGGCCAAAGGGATCTGACTGTAAATCAGACTGCTCAGCATTCGGGGGTTCGAATCCCTCACTCGCCACCATGTGATGAGTCGCGACATAGGTCTCACCTGAGTCGCGACATAGGTCACGTTTTGAGAGCCCCGGGCCATCGGCCTGGGGCTCTCATCGTGTTGCGCCAGTAGGCCTTGTTGGGGTCGATGGTGTTGGTCGCGATGATTTCGCCGGTGCGGAGTGCGATGACGGTGACGGTGTGTTCGTCGGCGATGAGGATGACGGGTGTGCCGCGGTGGTTCGCGCCGATTCCGAGGTGGTGCATGCGGGCGGCACGGCGGAAGCTGATCTTGCCGTTGCTGCCGACGTGGTCGTGGCGGACGCGGTAGTGGATGGTGTCGGGGCGGCTGCTGGCGGGCGCGGCTTTCGGTGAGGCTGCGTAGGCGATCGCGGGAGTCGTTTCTCGAGCGCGGTGCGGGCGGTGCTGGTTGTAGTGCTCCCGGAATTGATTGAGCTGATGTTGCAGCTCGGGGATCGTGGTCGCGCGGGGTCGGGCGGTCAGCCAGCGTTTGAGGGTCTGGTGGAAGCGTTCGATCTTCCCCTGAGTCTGCGGGCGGTTCGGGGCGCCGTTCTTCTGCACGATGTTCAGTACGGCCAGGACGTATTCGAACGCGTTGCGTCCTCCGCCATGTCGGGCGGTGTAGACGCGGCCGTTGTCGGTCAGCGTGGACGCCGGCGGGCCGTAGTCGTCGACGCAGGCGAGAAACGTGTCCACGACGTCCTGGCCGGTGACCGGGTGGTGGACGGTGCAGGACAGCAGCAGGCGGGAGTGGTCATCGAGCCAGTTCAGGATCTCGACATCGGTGCCGTCGGCAAGGCGCCAGTGGGTGAAGTCGGATTGCCAGGTCTCGTTGGGCTGGGATGCTTCGAACCGCACGTAGGAGGATCTCGGACGCTTCCTCGGCTCGGGAATGATCAGGCCGGCGGCGTGCAGGACCCGTCGGATCGTGGACGTCGACGGCGGTCGCAGCCCTTCCGTGCGCAGATACCAGGCGATCGTGACCGGCCCGGCATCGCTTCCGGCGTCGGTCAGAGCGCGGCGCAGTTCGACGATGCGGTCCCGCACCCGGTCTGTCGTCTTCTGCGGTGAGGTTCGAGGGGCTCGGGAACGAGACTCCAGGCCATCCAGTCCCTCCTCCCGGTAACGGGCGAGGAGCCGGTGCAGATGCCGCCGAGAGAGTCCGTACTGCTCCGCCGCCTCGGTGACGGTGAGTTGCTTCGCGACGATCTTCAACACGATCACCCGGTGCTTCGACATGCCGCCGACTGTGACCTATGACGCGACTCATGAGCGACACATCACCTGTGACCTATGTCGCGAACTCAGACACCTCACTCGCCACCAGAGAGCCATCGCGATGCGGTGGCTTTTCTCGTTTCCGGGCGCGTAGCGTGAGGGTATGACCGGCCCCGAGACATCCGCACCCTCGCCAGCCGAACTCCTCGAACTCGCCCGCACGATCGCGCTGCAGGCCGGCGCGTTCGCGATCGAGGCCCGCCGCGCGGGCGTCGAGGTCGCAGCGACGAAGTCGACTCCGACCGACATCGTGACGGCCGTCGACCGTGACACCGAGGCGCTCATCCGCACGCTCATCCTCGAGGCGCGCCCCGACGACGGCATCCTCGGCGAAGAGGGCACGTCGCTGCCCGGCTCGACCGGGCTCGAGTGGATCGTCGACCCCATCGACGGCACCGTCAACTTCCTCTACGGCATCCCGGCGTGGGCGGTCAGCATCGCCGTCGTCGCGCGCTCCGAGGGCGCGAGGCAGTGGCGGGCGCTCGCAGGCGTCGTCGTGAACCCGACGAGCGGCGAGCTGTTCGAGGCATCCGAGGGCGGAGGTGCGACGCTCGACGGGGCGCGCATCGAAGCGAATCAGGATGTCCCGCTGTCGCGCGCGCTCGTCGCCACGGGGTTCGGCTACGCCGCCGAGAAGCGCCGGGATCAGGCGGCGATCGTCTCGCAGCTTCTGCCGCGCATCCGCGACATCCGTCGGATGGGCGCCGCGTCGCTCGATCTCTGCGCCGTCGCGGCCGGTCGCATCGACGCGTACTACGAGTCGGGGCTGCACGCGTGGGATCACGCCGCCGGGGCGCTCGTCGCGGCCGAGGCGGGTGCACTCGTGACCGGTCCGCGCGGCGGAGCCGCCGATGAGGAGTTCATCCTCGTGGCCGCGCCGCGGCTGCACGCCGAGCTCGCCGAAGCGCTCCGCGAGGCAGGCGCGCCGGCCTGAGTGCCGGGCTGCGCGGCGGTCTGCGCGGCAGTCCGCGTGTGGCGACTCGAAACGGGGCATCATCTCCGAATGACTCTCGGCATTCGGTGGCGCGATCGGATGTCCCGGGGTACGCTTTACCGATCCGTTATCTCGGCCCCGGTCGCGATGGCGCCCCCTACGATTCGCCCCCTACGCCGAAAGTTCCCCCCAACGTGCTCGAGTCCCCCCTCGTGCCCGACGGTTCCGCGCCAGGCACTCAGTCTCCCGTGCGGGCTGAGCGACCCCTCACAAGGCGAGAGATCCGGGAGCGCGAGCAAGCGGCGACCGCGACGCAGGCCGTCGCGGGGTGGACACCGACGGCGACTCCGGCTGCGGCGATGCCCGCGACGCCCGCGATGCCCGTGGCTCCGGCGCAGGCGCCGATCGCGCAGGCCCCTTCGCACTTCTCGCACATCGACCGCACCACGATTCCCGAGGCCGAGCAGCCGAGTCGCCGCCGCGACCGCCGCCCGGCCTCACCGCATTCCGTCACAGACGGAGCCGGATTCGAGGCGCTGCTGCAGTCCGCGGCGCAGACTCCGGTCGCGGGACGGCCCACGACGGAGACCGACGTCACGGCGCAGTCTGTCGGTTCGGCCGTGGACGCCGACATCGCCGCCCGGATCGGGGCATCGGCGCAGCGCCCGACCCGTCTCGAGCTCACCACCCCGGTCGACCAGGCGACGCACGCTCGACTCGCGGCACTCGCTCCTGCTCCAGTTCCGACGGCTTCCGCTGAGCACACGGCCGTCGCGCACCCGTCAGCCCTCTCTCGCCGCGCCGCACGCCGGCAGGAACGCGGCGCCGAACAGATCGGGGCGGACTCGATTCCCGAGCCCGCAGCTTCCACGGCCTCCGACGTCTCGGCCGTAGCCGCCTCCGACGTCTCGGCCATAGCCGCCTCCGACGTCTCGGCCGTAGCCGCCGCCGACGTCTCGGCCTTCGGCGGGCTCGACGAACTCTTCGGGGCCTCTACCCCGGGCGAGGTCCGTCGCTCTGAGGCCCGCACCGAGGCATCCGGCCGTCGCGCCGCGCGCGATGCGGCTGCGGCGGTCGAGACGGGGGTGTTCGAGCCCGCACACCCTGAGCCCGCGCGTTCCGAGGCCGCGTACCCCGAGGCATCCGCCCGCCGCGACCAGCGCGTCGCACCGGGCCGTCGCGTAGCGCCCGAGCCCGAGGCATCCGCCGCGACCCCCGCGCGCCCCGCGACCGGCCGTCGCAGCAAGGGGGTGCGCGCGATCGCCGCCATGGGATTCGCGGTCACCCTGGCGCTTGCGACCTCGATCCCCGCCCTGTCGCTCCTGAGCCCCGAAGACGTGCAGGCGCTCGCGCTCGCATCGCAGACCGCCGAACGTGGGCCCGGGCAGCGCGTCGACCTCGACAGCGGCTCGATCATCGCCGAACAGGTCGGCGTCGAGAGCTACCAGCACCAGTCGATCGCAGAGTACGCCGCGGCCGCAGGCATCCGCCCCGAGGCGACCTTCACGAACAACCCCAACGGCACCATCCAGTGGCCGTTCGCCGTCGGCGTCCACATCGGCGACCGCTTCGGATACCGCGACTGCGCGGGCTGCTCCGAAGACCACCACGGGCAGGACTTCAACCCCGGCTACGGCGCCGAGATCCAGGCGATCGCCGACGGCGTCGTCTCGGTCTCGACCGACGACGGCGACTCGCTCGGCGTCGTCACGATGATCGACCACGTCATCGACGGACAGGTCATCACGAGCGTCTACGCGCACATGCAGTACGGCTCGCGCCGCTTCGAGGTCGGCGACACCGTCAAGGTCGCCGACATCGTCGGGCTCACCGGAACGACCGGCATGTCGACCGGCCCCCACCTCCACTTCGAGATCCGCATCGGCGGGGTCGACGGCGAGTGGGTCGACCCGCTCGAGTGGCTGTACGACAACACGAACTGACGCGCTGCGCGCTGCGCGCCGCGCGCCCGACACGCTCGCATTCGAGTACCGGTACCGCAGCGGAGTGCCGAACACTCCGTTCTCCGACGCGCGAACGGCACTCCATCGGCGATGAGACCGGTGGAGTGCCGTTCGTTCGAGTTCAGAAGCGGGTCAGGCGCGGAGCCAGACGGTCGTGTCGGGCGGCAGCGAAGAGCCGGATGCCCCGGCGCCGAGCTCGTTCGACGCGAGGAGGACCTCGCCCGCGGGCAGCGCGACTGCGGCCGTGCCGGCGTTCGCGACGACGAGGACGTCGCCGTTGCGGAACGCGACGACGTCGGCGGGGACGTCGAGGCCGGCGCCGAGTGCGTCTGCCCAGACGAGCGTCCCCGAGCCGAGGGCGTGCTCGCGGCGGAGCCGCAGGGCGGCCTGGTACAGGGAGAGGGTCGATCCGGCGACGCCTTCTTGCTTGTCGCGGGCGAGCTCGGCCCATTGGGCGGGTTGGGGCAGCCACGAGGCATCCGAGGGCCCGAAGCCGTACGACGGCACGTCGCCCTCCCACGGGATGGGCACGCGGCATCCGTCTCGTCCATAGCGCTCGCCGTCGGTGCGGAACCACGTGGGGTCTTGGCGGACGTCGTTGGGCAGGTCGATGACCTCGGGCAGGCCGAGCTCCTCGCCCTGGTACAGGTAGGCCGAGCCGGGCAGCGCGAGCATGAGGGCGGTGGCGGCGCGGGCGCGGCGCACGCCGGTCGCGTACTCGGGGATGCCCTTCGAGCGCGGGCCGAGGCCGTGGCCCTGGGGGTTGTCGGCGGTCACGGCGAGGCGCGTCGCGTGGCGGACGACGTCGTGGTTCGAGAGCACCCAGGTCGAGGGGGCGCCGACCGAGCCGAACGCATCGAGCGAGTCGTCGATGACCTTGCGGAGGGCTGCGGCCTTCCACGGCGTCTCGAGGTAGGCGAAGTTGAACGACTGGTGCATCTCGTCGGGGCGCACCCACTTGGCGACCTTCGAGAGCGGGTCGACCCAGGCCTCGGCGGCGAGGATGCGGTCGCCGGGGTATTCGTCGAGCACCTTCCGCCAGTCGCGGTAGATCTCGTGCACGCCCTCCTGCGCCCAGTACGGCGGGGCGTCGCCGGGCTCGGTGCTGATCTCGGGTTCGAGCGGGACGCCCTCGCCGCCGGCACCGCCCATCGAGCCGGCGCCCTCGGCGGCCGTCCAGTCGGGGAGCCCTTCGGCCTTGACGAGGCCGTGGGCGACGTCGACGCGGAAGCCGTCGACGCCCCGGTCGAGCCAGAAGCGCAGGATGCGCCGGAATTCTTCGCGCACCTCTTCGTTGTGCCAGTCGAAGTCGGGCTGCGACGAGTCGAAGAGGTGGAGGTACCACTGGCCGAGGTTGCCGTCGGCCTCGACGACGCGTGTCCAGGCGGGGCCGCCGAAGACCGACTCCCAGTTGTTCGGGGGCAGTTCGCCGGTCGCGCCTTTGCCGTCGCGGAAGAGGTAGCGGGCGCGCTCGGCGCTGCCGGGGGCGGCCGCGAGCGCGGCCTGGAACCAGACGTGCCGGTCGCTCGAGTGGTTGGGGACGAGGTCGACGATGACGCGGATGCCTCGTGCGTGCGCCTCTTCGAGCATGGCGTCGAAGTCGGCGAGCGTGCCGAAGAGCGGGTCGATGTCGCAGTAGTCGGCGACGTCGTAGCCGGCGTCCTTCTGGGGCGACGTGTAGAAGGGCGAGAACCAGACGGCGTCGATCCCGAGCGACTGCAGCGAGCCGAGGCGAGCCGTGACGCCCGGCAGGTCGCCGATGCCGTCGCCGTTGCTGTCGGCGAACGATCGCGGGTAGATCTGGTAGATCGCGGCGGTGCGCCACCATTCCGAAGTCATGCCGAAACTGTACGACATCCGCGTACACCATGGAAACGCTTGCAGGTCGCACGGAGACATCCGATGGGTCACGAACCGGTATCGAAGGCCGGCTTCCGGTTTTGCGGACGGCCGGTGAGCAGGTATACCTGTAACCGCTTGCACACGGCGAGCAACATCATTCGGAAGAACGGCCTTTCGGGCACGGTGCGCGTTCCGCGGCAGTCGCGGCGGAACACGGGCACGACCCACACCTGGCGAAGGCGCCGGACTCTGCAACGCACGAAGGGCACACCAATGAGGGTGAACAGGAAGAGCCTCCTCGCCGCAGGCGCCGTCGCGATCGTGACGACGCTCGGTCTCGCGGGATGCGCGGGCGGTTCGGGCGACTCGGGCGACGGCTCGGGCGACTCGTCGGCCGCGAGCACGCTGACGGTCTGGGTCGACACCGAGCGCGTCGACGCGCTCAAGGGCGCAGCCGAGGCGTACACCGAGAAGACCGGCGTGAAGGTCGACCTCGTCGGCAAGGACAACGCCGACATCAAGGACGACTTCATCCAGCAGGTGCCGACGGGCAAGGGCCCCGACATCGCGATGGGCGCCCACGACTGGCTGGGCGAGCTCTCGACCAACGGTGTCGTCGCCCCCATCGAGCTCGGCGACTCCGCCGCCGACTACCTCAAGGTCGCGATCGACGCGTCGACCTACGAGGGCACGACCTACATGCTCCCCTACGCGGTCGAGAACATCGCGGTCCTCCGCAACGCGGACCTCATCCCCGAGCCGGCCGCGAACTTCGACGACATGATCGCGAAGGGCAAGGCCGCCGGCCTCGCGCAGCCGTTCGTGGTCGAACAGGGCGCCGAGGGCAACCCGTACCACCTCTACCCGTTCCAGACCGCGTTCGGCGCGCCCGTCTTCGGCACGAACGACCAGGGCTACGACCCGACCGATCTCCAGATCGGCAACGCGGGCGGCGAGCAGTTCGCGCAGTGGCTTTCGGGCCAGGGCAAGAACGGCACGGGCGTCTTCAACACCGACATCGACGGCGACATCGCGAAGACCGCATTCCTCGACGGCACCGCCGCGTTCTGGCTCACGGGCCCGTGGAACGTCGGCGCCGCAGTCGACGCCGGCATCAACGTCGCGATCGACCCGGTTCCGAGCCCGACCGCAGACCCCGCCTCGCCGTTCGCCGGCGTCAAGGGCTTCTTCATCTCGGCCGAGTCGAAGAACAAGGTCGCCGCGAACGACTTCCTCGTGAACTACCTCGGCACCGAAGACGTCCAGCTCGAGCTCTTCAAGGCGGGCAACGTCCTCCCCGCCCTCTCGGCCGCCGCCGAGACGGCCTCGGCCGACCCGATCATCGCGGGCTTCGCCGCCGTCGGCGACCAGGCCGTCCCGATGCCGGCCATCCCGGCGATGGGTGCGGTGTGGCAGTACTGGGGCATCGCGCAGGCCGAGATCATCAACGGCGCCGACCCCGTCGCGACGTGGCAGAAGCTCACGGCCGATGTGCAGGCCGCGATCAGCAAGTAAGCACCGGATGCTCCGGGCCGGGCGCTCTTCGCCCGGCCCGGAGTTTTCCGCTGCACGATGGGCTCAGGGGAGAGACACATGACGAGCGCGATCGACGACGAGGTGCGCACCGACGGCGCACCGCCGAAGAAACCGACGAAACGGCAACGGCAAGCCGCCGCGATCGCCGAGGCGGCTTCGGGCAGCATGAAGGTGCTGCTCCTGAAGATCGTGCTCCTCGGCATCGTCGACGCGGTCGCGCTCTACGCGCTCTTCGTGCTCGTCGGCGCCGAGCAGTGGATCGTCGCCGGCGTGGTGCTCGTCGTCGCGGCGATCGTCAACTGGATCTACTTCTCGAAGCGCAAGCTGCCGGCGAAGTACCTCACGCCGGGCATCATCTTCCTCGTCGTGTTCCAGGTGTTCGTGCTCCTCTACACGGGGTACGTCGCCTTCACGAACTACGGCACGGGCCACAACGGCACCAAGGAGCAGGCGGTGTCCTCGCTCATGGCATCGTCGCTCCAGCGCGTCGAGGACTCGCCGACCTACCCCGTCACGGTCGTCGACCGCGGCGGCGAGCTCGGCCTCCTCGTCACCGACCCCGACTCGGGCGACGCCTTCGTCGGCACGAGCGACGAACCGCTCACCGAGGTCGAGGCATCCTTCGACGGGGATCGTGCCGTCGCGACCGACGGATGGACGTCCCTGCAGTTCGCCGACGTCCTCAACCGCACCGACGAGATCACCGAACTCGCGGTGCCCTACTCCGACGACCCCAACGACGGCGCGCTCCGCACGCCCGACGGGTCGAGCGCATACCGGTATATTTCGACGCTCGAGTACGACGAGACCGCGGGCACGATGACGAACCTCGAGACGGGCGTCGTGTACTCCGACACGGGCGTCGGCGCGTTCACCTCCGAGAACGGCGACCAGTTGCTGCCGGGCTGGCAGATCGTCGTCGGCTTCGACAACTTCGTGCGGGCGGTCACCGACCCGCGCCTCGCGAACCCGCTCGTCTACGTGACGCTCTGGACGTTCGCGTTCGCGCTCATCTCGGTCGCGTCGACCTTCTTCCTCGGGCTCTTCCTCGCGATCGTCTTCAACGACATGCGGATGCGCGGACGGAAGATCTACCGCGTGCTCATGATCCTGCCGTACGCGGTGCCGTCCTTCCTGTCGGCGCTCATCTGGGCGGGCATGATGAACGAGAGCTTCGGCTTCATCAACCAGGTGCTCTTCGGCGGGGCATCCATTCCCTGGCTCACCGACCCGTGGCTCGCGAAGCTCTCGATCCTCATCGTGAACCTGTGGCTCGGCTTCCCATACATGTTCCTCGTGTGCATGGGCGCGTTGCAGTCGATCCCCGACGAGCTGCAGGAGGCGGCGACGGTCGACGGCGCGAGGCCGTGGGCGATCTTCCGGCTCATCAAGCTGCCGCTCCTGTTCGTGACGGTCGCGCCGCTCCTGATCGCGTCGTTCGCGTTCAACTTCAACAACTTCAACGTCATCTACATGCTCACCGACGGCGGGCCGAGAGACAGCAACGCCCCGATCCCCGTCGGCTTCACCGACATCCTCATCACCATGGTCTACAAGGTGGCCTTCACCGGTCAGCTGCGCGACTACGGTCTCGCGAGCGCCTACTCGATCATCATCTTCGTCATCGTCGCCGTGATCTCGATCATCGCGTTCCGCCGCACCAAGAGCCTCGAGGAGCTGAACTGATGTCCACGCTCGAAACCACCGGCGCCGCGGCGGCCGCGGCCGCTCTCCCGAAGCGTCCGTTCAACTTCTCGCGCTGGTTCCGCGCGACGGGCTGGCGCCACATCGTCGGCCTCGTCATGGTCGTGTTCGCGTGCTTCCCGATCCTGTTCGTCCTGTCGAGCTCGCTGAACCCGCAGGGAACGCTCACGGGGTCGAACGCGCTGTTCTCGAAGATCGGCCTCGACAGCTACATCCGGATCCTCTCGAGCCCCGACATCCCGTTCGCGAACTGGTTCGCCAACACGCTCATCGTCGCGGGCATCACGGCCGTGGCGTCGACGTTCCTCGGCGCGCTTGCGGCGTATTCCTTCTCGCGCATGCGCTTCACGGGCCGCCGGTTCGGCCTCATCTCGATCGTCGTCGTGCAGATGTTCCCGCAGTTGCTCGCGGTCGTCGCGATCTTCCTGCTCATGAGCGCGATCGGCGACTGGTTCCCGGCCATCGGCCTCAACACGCACGCGGGCCTCATCATGGTGTACCTCGGCGGCGCGCTCGGGGTGAACACGTTCCTCATGTACGGGTTCTTCAACACGATCCCCGTGTCGATCGACGAGGCCGCGAAGATCGACGGCGCGGGCCACGCCCGCATCTTCTTCACGATCATCCTGCGTCTCGTCGCCCCGATCCTCGCGGTCGTCGCGCTCCTCAGCTTCATCTCGAGCGTCAACGAGTTCGTCGTGGCGTCGGTGCTCCTCATCGACCCGCAGAACCAGACCCTCGCCGTGGGCCTCACGAAGCTCGTGTCGAACCCGCGCTACGCCGACTGGAGCGCGTTCTCGGCGGGCGCCGTCATCTCGGCGCTGCCGGTCGTCGCGCTGTTCCTGTGGCTGCAGAAGTACATCGTCGGCGGGCTCACGGCGGGCGCGGTGAAGTAAGGGCGGGCGGATGACTCGTGCCACCACTGTTCTCGTACTCGAAACGTTCGCCTGAGAGGGTTGGCCCATGACGACACCGCACCACGACGGCTCGCCGCTTCACGTCTCCACCCAGACGCCCGCGCTGGGGAGGTCGTGCGGGTTCGGCTGCGGGTGCCCACCGGTGCGACCGCCGCCGACGGCACGCCCATCGGCCGGCTCGCGTGGGTCGGCACGAGGTCGAACCCGAATCGCGAGCCGCGGTTCAGCGAAGCGGAGCGGCTCGGGCCTTCGACAAGCTCGATGAGCGAGGGTGACGGCTGGGACTGGTGGGAAGCCGAAGTCGAGGTCGAGAACCCCGTGCACGGCTACCGGTGGCTCCTTGCAGGCGTCGACGGCCGTCAGCACTGGGTGAACCAGCGGGGGCTGTCACTCGTCGAGACGCGCGACGACGACGACTTCCGGCTCGTCGCGCATGCGCCCGCGCCCGACTGGGCGGCGGCGAGCGTGCTCTACCAGGTCTTCCCCGACCGGTTCGCGAAGTCCGAAGGCGCGCCCTTCGACGTGCTCAGGGAGCGCGGCGAGCTACCCGACTGGGCCATCCCGGCCGACTGGGACGACGCCGTCGACCCCGAGATGCCCGGCCGGTCGCAGCAGATCTTCGGCGGCGACCTCGACGGCGTGCGCGAACGCCTCGACCACCTCGTCGAGCTCGGCGTGAACCTGCTCTACCTGACCCCGGTCTTCCCGGCGCGATCGAACCACCGGTACGACGCGTCGACGTTCGACCGCGTCGACGACCTCCTCGGGGGCGACGACGCACTCGTGCGGCTCGTCGAGGCGGCGCATGCCCGAGGCATCCGCGTCATCGGCGACCTCACCTCGAACCACTCGGGCGACGCGCACGAATGGTTCCGCACGGCGCAGGCCGACCCCGAGTCGATCGAGCGCGGGTTCTACTACTTCGGGCCGGATGGTGCGTACGAGTCCTGGCTCGGGGTGCCGAGCCTGCCGAAGTTCGACTGGTCGTCGCAGGAGCTCCGCCGCCGGTTCATCGAGGGCACTGACTCAGTCGTCGCTCGCTACTTGAACGAGCCGTTCGGACTCGACGGCTGGCGCATCGACGTCGCCAACATGACGGGGCGCCTCGGCGGCACCGACCTCAACGCCGAGGTGCGGCAGACGATCCGTCGCACGATGCTGGGCGTCAAACCCGACACGATCCTCCTCGGGGAATCGACCAACGACGCGGCATCCGACTTCCAGGGCGACGCGTGGCACGGCGCGATGACCTACACGGCGTTCACGCGTCCGCTGTGGAGCTGGCTGCAGACGCCCGGCAGCCCTGCGGGCGGGGGCCTCGGCTTCGCCCGTGCGCAGGTGCCGACGCTCACGGCGCCGCAGATGCTCGACGCGCAGACGGCGTTCGCGGCGGGGTTTCCGTGGCGCACGCGCCTCGCGACGATGAATGCGCTCGACACGCACGACACCCCGCGATTCTTCACGCACGCCCGGCCCGGCACGGTGCCCGTCGCGCTCGGCCTCTCGGTGACGCTGCCCGGTATCCCAGTCGTCTGGGCGGGCGACGAGTTCGCGCTCACGGGCGTCGACGGCGAGGCGAGTCGCACGCCCATCCCGTGGTCGCGTGTCGCGGAACCTGAGGTCGCCGAGACGCTCGACGTCTACCGCACGCTCCTCGGCCTGCGGCGGGCGCAGCCCGCGTTGCAGACGGGCGGACTCAGGTGGGTGGGGGCGACCGACGACGCAGTCGCGTTCGTCAGAGAAGCGGCGGATGCCTCGGTGCTCGTCTTCGCGGCCAGGTCGGCGTCTGCGGTGGAGCTCGCCACGGGCGCACTGCCGCAGCTGGTGGGCGACCCCGAGCTGCTCGCAGCCTTCGGAGACGTGCGGCTCGAGACATCCGGAACGTGCGCGATCTCTTCCGGCGGGCCCGCGTTCGCGGCCTGGCGGCTGCCCGGCGTCGCGGTTCCGACCACCGGTTCGGAGCACGGCCGATGAAGTGATATTCTCTTCTGGTTGCCGATTTCGGCAGCGTGCCCCGATAGCTCAGTGGTAGAGCACTTCCATGGTAAGGAAGGGGTCGTCAGTTCAATCCTGACTCGGGGCTCTGGTTCGGTGTCGCGCGCGGCGCGGAATCATGCGGCGGGGTAGCTCAGGTGGTTAGAGCACACGGCTCATAATCGTGGTGTCGCGGGTTCGAGTCCCGCCCTCGCTACAACAGGCCCGGATTTCTGCGGAAGTTCCGGGCCTTTCGCGTTTCCGCTCAGGCCCCCGCCCGCAGCACCGGCAGCCCCTGCTCCTCGATCTCGGCGACGAGCACGTCGGGGGCTGCGGCGTCGGTGATGCAGAGGCCGAACGCGTCGACGGGCGCGATGCGGCCGAGGTGCGCCTCGCCGAGCTTCGACCCGTCGGCGACGACGACGGCGCGCGCGGCGGCGCGGAGCATGAGCGACTTCACCTGCGCCTCGGGCAGGTTGGCGTTCGTGACGCCGTGCACGGGGTCGACGCCGTTGCAGCCGATGAAGGCGAGGTCGACGTGGATCTCGTCGAGCATCGAGCCCGCGAGCGGGTGCACGAGCGAGTGCTGCCGGGGGCGGAGGGTGCCGCCCGTCACGATCACGGTGAAGCGCGGGATCTCGGGTTCGAGCTCGAGGGCGATCGAGAGGCCGTTGGTGAAGATCGTGACGTCGTCGAGGTCGGCGCGGGCGCGGAGCGCGCGGGCGATCTGCAGGGTCGTCGTGCCGACGTCGAGGATGAGGCTCTGCCCGCTCGCGACGAGGGCGGCGGCGGCTTCCCCGATCTGCCGCTTGGGGCGCACCGAGGTCTCGAGGGCTTCTTCGAAGGTCGGCTCGCGGTCGGGTCGGGCGGATGCCTCGAGCAGCGCGCCGGCCGTGACATCCGCGCCGTTCACGCCGATCGCGACGGGCACCGCGCCGCCGTGGACGCGGCGCACGGCGCCCGCGCGTTCGAGGACGTCGAGGTCTGCGCGCGCCGTGACGGACGTGACGCCGAACGCCGTCGCGAGGTCGGCGACCCGCACGAAGCCGCGCTCGACGACGAGGGCGAGCGCGAGTTCGCGGCGACTCACGGCATCCAACGCTTCGGGCATGCGCCGATTCTCCCGCGTGGCCCGCGGCTTTGCAATGCGAAAGAAGAGTTGTTTCGAAAACGAAAGTCACGTAACGTGGCCGCCGTGATCGCACAGGACCCCCGCATCGCGGTGCACCGCTCGACGCTCGCCGACGGCCGCGAGCTCATCGCGTTCGACGACGCCGACACGACCCTCGGCGAGGTGCGGCGCATCGACGAACGCGACCTCGACCCTCGCCCGGCCACCGCGCACATGCGCCAGGACGTGCTCACAGGCGACTGGATCTCGGTCGCCTCCGCCCGACAGAACCGCGTCTTCCTCCCGCCCGCGCACCTCGACCCGCTCGCCCCGCAGACGCCCGGGAACCCCTCCGAGATCCCCGGCTCGTACGACGTCGCCGTCTTCGA
The DNA here is from genome assembly GCF_004135405.1 of Agromyces protaetiae. Lineage (NCBI taxonomy): Bacteria > Bacillati > Actinomycetota > Actinomycetes > Micrococcales > Microbacteriaceae > Agromyces > Agromyces protaetiae. Next base: position 371,740 of record NZ_CP035491.1, on the reverse strand, counting down.
GAACCGGTCGCCGTCGTTCGGCCCGGCGCTCGCAGGTCCGGATGTCTCGCCGCTCGACCTGCTCGACGCCACGCGTTCGATCGGCCTCGAGCGGAGCCTCCCGTCGGTCGGCCGGTGCGAGGTCGTGTGCTTCTCGCCCGAGCACGAGGGCTCGTTCGGCACCCAGACGGTGTCGCGCGCCCGCACCGTGATCGAAGCGTGGGCGCACCGCACGGCCGAGCTCTCGGCGCTGCCGGGCGTGCAGCAGGTGTTCCCGTTCGAGAACCGCGGCGAGGCGATCGGCGTGACGTTGGGACATCCGCACGGCCAGATCTACGCCTACCCCTACGTGACCCCGCGCACCGAGCGGCTGCTCGACGCGATCGACGCGTACGGGCCGACCCTCATGGCCGACAACCTCGCGCGCGAACTCGACGGTCCGCGCGTCGTCCTCCGCGGCGAGCATTGGAGCGCATACGTGCCGTTCGCGGCGCGCTGGCCCGTCGAGGTGCACCTCGTGCCGCACCGCCACGTGCCCGACCTCGCCGAGACGACCCTCGCCGAGCGCGACGAGCTCGCCTCGGTGTACCTGCGGCTCCTGCGCGGCGTCGACGCGCTCTACGACACCCCCACGCCGTACATCGCGGCGTGGCACCAGGCGCCCGTGCACGAGCGGCGCGACGACGTGCGCCTGACCCTCCAGCTCACGAGCCCGCGCCGTGCGGCCGACAAGCTCAAGTTCCTCGCGGGTTCCGAAGCGGCCATGGGAGCCTGGATCGGCGACGTCGCGCCCGAAGCTGCAGCCGACGCGCTGCGCGCGGCGATCGAAGGAGTGCAGGTATGACGAACGCGGATGTCTCGACCGGCGACCTCGCTCGCGCGGGCTTCGCCGACCGGTTCGGCCGCTCGCCGCTCGGCGTGTGGAGCGCGCCGGGCCGCGTCAACCTCATCGGCGAGCACACCGACTACAACGAGGGCTTCGTGTTTCCGTTCGCGATCGACCGCCGCACGGTCGTCGCCCTCGGCGAGCGCTCCGACCGGGCCATCCGGGTCGCCTCGACCTTCGCGCCCGAGTCCGTCGAGATCGCGATCGACGACCTCACGCCCGGCGCGGTCGACGGCTGGGCCGCCTACCCGCTCGGCGTCGTGTGGGCGCTCGGCGCGTCAGGTGCCGACCTCGCGTCGGTGCGCGGTGTCGACCTCTTCATCGATTCGGATGTCCCGGTCGGCGCGGGCCTCTCCTCGTCGGCCGCGATCGAGTGCGCGGTCGCCCTTGCGCTCGACGAGCACTGGGCGCTCGGCCTCGACCGCCCGGCGCTCGCCAGCGTGGGGCAGCTCGCGGAGAACCGTGTCGTCGGGGCGCCGACGGGCATCATGGACCAGTCCGCCTCGCTCCTCGGCGAGGCCGACGCGGGGGTGTTCCTCGACTGCCGGTCGCGGGACGCCGAGGTCGTCGACCTCGGGTTCGCGGCGGCCGGCCTCTCGGTGCTCGTCATCGACACCCACGTCTCGCACGAGCACGCGACGGGCGGATACGCGGCACGGCGGGCTTCGTGCGAGGCAGGCGCCGCGGCCCTCGGCGTGCCGTCGCTCCGCGACGTCGATCCGGGCGACCTGCCGCGCGCCGCCGAACTCCTCGACGACGAGACCTTTCGCCGCGTGCGGCACGTCGTGACCGAGAACCGCCGTGTGCTCGACACCGTCCGCTCGCTCCGCGAGCACGGCCCCGCGTCGATCGGCGCGCTGCTCGAGGCATCCCACGCGTCGATGCGCGACGACTTCGAGATCTCGGTGCCGGAGCTCGACCTCGCCGTCGCGACCGCGGTCGACGCGGGCGCCGTCGGCGCACGCATGACGGGTGGCGGCTTCGGCGGCGCGGCCATCGCGCTCGTCGCCGACGACCTCGTCGAGACGACGTCCGGAGCCGTGCGTGCCGCGTTCGCAGCTGCCGGCTTCCGCGAGCCGACGATCTTCACGGTCGCGCCGTCGCAGGGAGCACGCCGGGACGGGTGAGGCGGGCCCGCTATGAACTGCGCGCCGTGACCGTCTCGAGCGTCGAACGGGTGGTTCGGAGGTCGGCTTCGAGCGCTCGGAGGTCGTCGGTCGGATTCCCGTGCACGACAGCCGAGTGCAGGCGTCGCCAAGAGGTGCGGCGAGGATCTTCGAACTGCAGGGGAAGCTCCCGCTCGCCGTCGTCGTCGACGACGACGACACTCCCCGGCCGCCCGTTCTCGGGTGCCGGGACGCGAAGCTCCGCCGACGCGTGCAGGGCGATGATGCGGGCACCCGCCGACGGAGCCTCGGCGCGCGTGCGGGTCATCCTGAAGCTGACGGGGCCTGTCGTGGATCGTCCGAGCGCCGTGTACGACGACTGCGAGGAGGTCAGGATCTCGAGCTCGTCGATCGGCCGGCCGAGGGCGCGGGCGAGCTGCAACTGCTCGAGCACGATCGTCTCCGTCGGGCGGGTGAAGCCCTCGACGATCCGCACGTCGAGCCGGGCGCCGGTCTCGGCGAGCCTGGCGAAGATCGGCGCTGCTCCGCGTGCGGTCTCGGAACATGTCCACTTCGAGTGGACGACCACGGGAATCGATACGGAGTCCTCGACGTGGTCGCCGGGCGCCTCGGGCGTCGGGTCGGAGACGAGGATGCCTCGTGCGCCGCGAGCGGCCGCCTCCACGAGCCGGTCGCGCCAACCGGGGTCGCCCGACACCTCCCTGAGGTCGGTCGGCCCGCCGTCGACGGCCGGCCGCAACGACCGGGGGAGAGAGGACAGGACCGCTCGGAGGTCGCGGCCGCCCGGACCGCCCGACTCCTCGGCTGCCGAGAGCGCGCTGCTCATTCGACGGCTCCGTTCATGACGAGTTGCGATGACTGCTCCGCGATCGAGAGGGCGAATCGCAGATCGTCCACGGATGAGAGCCGGGAGCGGGACGGCTGTCCGTCGCGGACGAGCCGGATGAGTTCGTGCCACTCACCTTCGTACCCGTTCTCCTCGAACGGGCCGACTCGGGTCTCGACGTGCTCGTGCGCCAGTTCCGCTGTGGCCGACCCCGCCATGACGTACGAGGGCGGGAACCGGACGGTCACGGTGTGCTCGTCGCCGACGGCCTCGAGTGTCCAGTCAGGCTTCCATCCGCCGTGCATCGCACCCTCGAGAATGAGGGTCCGCCCGTCGGTCTCTCCCACGATGAGGTACCCGAACGGCGGCTCGAATCGAGCCGAGACGATCGTGAGCTCCTCCCAACCGGGGAGTAGCCGCCGCACGAGGGGCAGGTCGTGGATGGCGAGTCCCATGACGGCGCCGTGGAGCGCGCCCGCCGTGGCCGAGGCATCCGGTTCGGAGGTCTTCGTCGGGGAGGGGGGAGCAGGCGGCCGGCCGACCATCTCGGTCGCGAGATCCTCGAACCGGCTGTTCCAGGGCAGGACGGCGGACGCTCGGATCGTGTGCGGAGTCGCGCCCGTGCCATCCCATCGGGCCGCCGCGGCGAGCCATCCGGGGTCGTAGGCGTGCATGTTGCCCACGACGAACGGAACCCCGCTCGCTTCGGAGGCGTCCACGATCTGCCGGGCCTCCTCGGCCGACATCGCGAGCGGCTTCTCGCAGAGCACCGCTCGGACTCCGGCTCGGAAGGCGGCGATCGCCTGCTCGGCGTGGAACAGGTGAGGGCTGCAGATGACGACGACCTCGACCGAGGGATCGGCGAGGAGGTCGTCGACGCTCGTCGACCAGGCCGCTCCGACGGGCGATGCGACGGTCTCGGCGATGCCGGCGTCGATGTCCATGACGTGGGCGACGAACAGGTGGTCGCCGAGCCGTGCGATCGCCGGCAGATGGATCGCCTGCGCGACGGGGCCCGCTCCGATGAGGCCGACGCCCAGACGCTCGCGGGCGGTCACGGCGCGATCACCAGCTCGTGACGGGTCCGCGCCCACTCGATGGCGATCCGGGAGCTGTCGATCCGGGTACGACGGTTGGGGACATCCACCTCGATGACGGCCCAGCCGTCGAAGTCCTCGGGGAGCGCGTCGAACACGCGGTCGAAGTCGACGGCGCCGGTCCCGGGTTCCGCCCAGACGTGCAGCTCACCGGTGGAGACGCGGTAATCGGTCCGGCGGGCGATCGCGAGTTCGCGGGCGGCAGCGTCGACGTCCTTCAGATGGAGTGCGACGACGCGATCGCGATAGTCCGCGATGATGTCGGCGGGGTCGGCGCCGGCCCAGAACAGGTGGCCGGTGTCGGGGCCGAAGGCGAGGTCGCTGCCCGCGGTGGCGTCGAGGACCCGGCGGGTCTCGTGTTCGGTCTCGACCCACGAGGCGACGTGCGGGTGGAGCGCGGCGGTCACGCCCTCGAGCCGAGCGATGTGCGCGGCTTCGGCGAGACCCTCGGCGAGGCGGTCGAGCCTGCTGGCGTCGGCGTGCGCGCCGACGGCGGGGAGCGCGCGACGTTCGGCCGAGAGCTCGCTCGCGACGAAGACGACGTCGACGCCGAGTTCCGCGTGCGCCGCGGCGACGCGTCGCACACGGTCGAGCAGCGCGCTCCTCGCCTCCGAGTCGTGGAAGTCGCCGCCGACGTAGCCCGGAGCGGGTCGGAAGCCGTACCCCTCGAGGAGCCGTCCGTAGTCGGGAACGGCAAGGCCGTCGGGGATCTCCGCGTGCACGGCCGTATAGCCGAGTGGAGCGAGTTCGACGAGCGCGGTCTCGACGACGACCTCCGAGACGCTCCAATGATCGTCGATCAGCATCCACGGAAGCGGGTTGATCGCGAGTGATGCACGGACCGGCATGGACTCCCCTTCGAGGTAACGACGATGAACGCTCGTTCACGTGTCATGAAATGTAAACACGTGCGTACTATTTGTCAACCGGCAGCCGGGGCGTCCCTTCGAGTCGGCGGATGGTCGCTTCGATGAACCGGTCGACCTCGCTCACGAGGTCGAAGTCGGGATCGAGCAGCCATTGGAGCTCGAATCCGTCGAGCGCGGCGATCAGCAGTCGCGCTTCCGACTGCACCTGCTCGGGCGGGAGCGGCATGAGCTCCCCGGCGTCGATCGCATCCTGGATGCGCTTGGCGAAACCCTCCCGCGTACTCGCGTAGCGTTCAACGATGAACTGCCTGGCCGGGTGGTCGGGGTTGGTCGCCTCGACGCCGAGGGTCAGGAACAGCTGGAGGAACCCGCGGTGCCGGAGGTGGTATTCCATGAGATCGGTGAGATCGCGCAGCGCCGCGACGCCCGTGGGCTCGGCGCCGGCCGTGCGGTGGGCGTTGTCGTTCTCCCAGTACCGCAGGACCTCCACGAGGAGATCCTCCTTGCTGTCGAAGTGACGGGCGAGCGCGGCCGGCGTGACCCCGACCTCTGCGGCGATCTGCCGCAGGGACCCGGCGAGATATCCGTACGTGCCGAAGACTTCGACCGCTTTGTCGAGGATCTGGCGGCGTCTCACGATGCCGTTCTTGTACGGTCCACGTTTCGTCTGGGTCATCCGGTCTCCGTTGCTCTGGTTTCCTCTTGCCCAAATGTTAGCGCTCGGCTACAGTTGCGCGAAAGGTATACACCTGTTCACAGTTTGGCGTTCGGTCGAAGGAGAAACGGATGCAGGACCACGGGTCTCACGTGAGCAGACTCGCCGGCGGAGCATCCACCGAAGCCGCCGTTCCACTTGCACGAAGCGCCCGGGTCGACGTGGCCCCGGCTTACCAAGAGGAGAAGAAATGACCACTCGAGCACTCCGCTCGACCGCGATCGTCGTCGCAGGCATCATGGCAGCACTGACGCTGTCGGCATGCTCCGGTGCGGGGACCGACGCGTCCGGCAAGACGACGATCAACTTCATGGCCGCCGACCCGCAGGACAAGTTCCAGCCCCTCATCGACGGATTCGAGGAAGCCAACCCCGACATCACGGTCGCGTTCACCTACGTGCCGTTCGACCAGTACAACAACGTCGTGAGTCAGCGCATCGGCGGCAAGGACGCCGGAGTCGACGTCTACGTCGCCGACACGGGCACCATCGGCGAACTCGCGACGAAGGGCTACCTCCAGGATCTCTCGTCGTTGCAGGCCGAGGCCGACGCGGCGTCCCTCCCGGCCGCGGTGGCGTCGAACGTCTACGACGGCAAGCTCTGGGCGCTCCCCATGTGGACCTCCCAGCAGTACCTCTTCTACAACAAGGACCTCCTCGACCAGGCCGGGCTCCCGTATCCGTCATCGGATCCGAACGAGCGCGTGACCTACGAAGAGCTCCTCGCCGACGCGAAGAAGGCCAAGTCGGCCGGCGCCGACTGGGGACTCATCCTCGACCAGATCGACCGCTACTACCAGATCCAGCCGATCGCCGAGTCGGCGGGCGGCGGCTCCGGGGCGACGGGCGACGACCTGCTCACCGCCGACGTCACGAACGCCGGCTGGAAGAAGGCGATGAACTGGTACTCCGAGCTGTTCTCGAGCGAAGTCGCCCCGCGCGGCAACGGCGCCGGGCAGATGGTCGAGGTGTTCGCCGGCGGCAAGGCCGCGTACATGATCAGCGGACCCTGGCAGATCACGACGAACGCGAATGCGACTCCGCCCGTGAACTTCGGCGTCGCGCCCAACCCGCTTTTCGAGGGCGGCAAGCCGACGATGGCGACCGGTTCGTGGAACATCGGCATCAACCCGGCATCGCAGCACCAGGACGCCGCGACCGCCTTCATCAAGTACGTCTCGCTGAGTGAAGAGGGCAACACCAAGTCGACCGAGATCACGGGCATCACGCCCACGAACCTCAAGTCGTTCGACGCCTGGATCGCGAAGGAGGACGCCATCCTCCCGCCGTCGACCACCGGGGTCGGCGCGCTCACGCTCGAAGAGCTCAAGACCGCCGCGGTCAACCGGCCGAACAGCCCCGGCTTCCGTCAGCTCCAGGACGTGCTCAACCGCGCCTTCTCGGACATCCGCAACGGCCAGGACGTCGACACCACCCTGGAGAACGCGCAAGACGAGCTCCAGTCGTACTGGGACCAGCTGAAGTGACCCTCCAGGTCGAGGCCGGGGAGCAGGTGGCGTGGGCCGAGGAAACGGCCCCTGCCGCCCCTCCCCGGCGTCGCCGCCTCCGCCGGCGACAGCTCTGGTTCCTGCTGGGGTTCCTGCTCCCCACGCTCGTGCTCCTCGTCGCGATGCGCGTGCTGCCCGGGATCGAGGCGGTCGGCGACAGCTTCTTCAAGAAGCCCATCACCGCGACATCCGAGCAGTTCGTCGGGCTCGAGAACTACATCACCCTCTTCACCGATCCCCGTTTCATCGGGGTGCTCGGGGTGACCGCGCTCTTCCTCGTGATCATCATCCCGCTGCAGGTCGTGGCGGCCGTCGGGCTCGGTCTCCTGCTCAACGAAGTGTTCCCCGGGGCATCCGGCGCCCGCGTCTTCGTCTACCTGCCGGTCGCTGCGCCCGGCGCCGTCGCGGCGATCGTCTGGGGCATCGCGTTCCAACAGCAGGGGCCCTTCAACGCGGTGCTGTCGGCGCTGAGCCTCCCGGAGCAGCCCTTCCTGAGCTCGCCCGATCAGGCGCTGCTCTGCATCGTCGTGCTCATGTCGTGGATCGGCGTCGGCTACTGGACGCTGTTCGTGATCGCAGGGCTTCAGGATGTCCCGGTGGAGCAGTACGAGGCGGCGACGCTCGACGGCGCCGGCTGGTGGCGCACCTTCTTCTCGGTCACGCTCCCGAACCTCCGTCGCCCCCTGACGTTCGTCATCGTGGCGAACACGGTCGCGAACGTGCTCGCCTTCGTGCCCGTGTCGATCCTCACCCACGGCGGCCCGGCAGGAAGCACCCGGCTCATCATGTACGACATCTACGAGCGGACCTTCGTGCTCGGCAACCCGAACCTGGGCCTCGCCGAGGTCGTGGTCCTCCTCGTGTTCCTCATCGGTATCACGGCGCTGCAGTTCCGCATGCTCGGAAAGGAGGAATCGTGAGCACCGGCAGGCTCTCGAACACCATCGGCACGACGCTGCCCCGCAAGGTCTCGGTCGCGGTCCTCGGATGGCTCGTCGCCCTCGCCTTCCTGCTTCCCCTCGCGTGGATGCTCTTCGGGAGCTTCCGCACCGAGACCGACCTCTTCACGAGCCAGTACCCGCTCACGCCGTGGATCCTGTTCCCGCGGACGTTCACGCTCGACAACTACACGGGCGTCCTCGGCGGCGTCTTCAGCCTGAGCGTCGTGAACTCGATCCTCGTCACGGCCGTGACCGTGCTCGTCGGCCTCCTCGTCAACGCGATGGCCGCGTTCGCGTTCGCGCTCTCGCGCGGGCGCGGTGCCCCGATCCTGTTCGGATTCGTCGTGCTGTGCTTCCTGATCCCGTTCGACGCCCTCGCGGTGCCGCTCGCGAACCTGTTCAAGGACTGGAGCCTCTGGAACACGTACGCCGGGCTCATCCTGCCGGGCATCGCCAACGGCTTCGTGATCTTCGCCCTGCGGCAGTTCTTCCTTGCCATCCCCGGCGAGTTGGCCGAAGCGGCGCGGATCGACGGGCTGAGCTCGTGGGGCATCTTCTGGCGCATCTATCTGCCGCTCTCGAAGCCCGCGCTCATCGGCGCCGGGTTCACGCTGTTCCTCTTCCAATGGGGCGCCTACCTGTGGCCGCTCCTCATCGGCACAGCCCCCGACAAGATGCTCGGCCCGATCGCGCTCGCATCGCTGTCGTCCCAAACCGAAGTGCATTGGGGCCAGATCTTCGCGGGAGCCGTCCTGCTCACGATCGTGCCCATGCTGCTGCTGCTCTTCTTCCAGCGACACTTCACCGGATCGCTGTCCACCTCGGGAAGCAAAGGATAGACCGACCACATGCTCATCATCGACACCGACCTCGGCAGCGACGTCGACGACGCCATGGCGCTGGGGGTCGTGCTCGGCTCGCCCGAACTCGCTCCGTACGCCGTGACGACCGTGTACGGCGACACGGTGCTTCGCGCGCGGCTGGCATCCCGGCTGGTCTCGCTCAGCTCGGGCCCGCGACCGACCGACATCGTCCCCGGCCGAACCGAGACGCTGAGCGGCAAGCCCGTGTGGTGGGCGGGGCACGAGGGCGAGCGCTACCCCGACCTCGCGAGCGAACCGCTCTCCGACGAGCGGGATGCGGTGGCGTTCATCACCCGGCTCGCCGCGGAGCATCCGGGAGAGGTCGACCTGCTGGCGATCGGGCCGCTCACCGACGTCGCCGCTTGCCTCGACGTCGATCCCGCCTTCGCGGGCAACCTTCGTCGGCTCGTCATCATGGGCGGCGACTTCCGCGAGGGGGACGCCCGTGTCTCCGAGCACAACATCGTCTCGGACGTCACGGCCGCCCAGCGGGTCTTCGACTCCGAGCTCGAGATCGTCGTCGGCGGCCTCGACCTCACGACCCAGCTGACGGTGGGGCGTTCGATCGTCGACGACATCGCCGCCGCGGGCCCGTTCGGCGCCGCGCTCGCCGAAGAGATCGCGCAGTGGTGGGCATTCATGGATGACTCGGAGAACACGCCGCACGACCCGATCCTCGCGGTGTATCTGGCTCGACCCGAGCTGTTCCGCACCGAGCGGGCGCGGGTCGCGGTCACCGACGACGGGTTCACGCGCGAAGCGGTCGACGCCGAGGGACAGGTGCTGATCCTGCGGAGCATGGACACCGAGGCGGTGCTGGCAGAGATCGTGCGCCGGATCCGCGCGGCCGGATAGTGGGCGGTGATGAAGGGCGGTCGGATGCCTCGCTGAGACGCCGTCCGCACGTGCTCGTCGTCGGCTCGCTGAACATCGACCACACCGTCGTCGTCGACGAGCTGCCGCGTCCGGGCGAGACCGTCACGGCCCGGAGGTCGTATCGGATGCCGGGCGGCAAGGGCGCCAACGAGTCCGTCGCCGCCGCGCGGGTCGGCGCCGATGTCGTGTTCGTGGCGGCGGTCGGGGATGACGAGCAGGGCCGGTCCGCCCTGCGGAGCCTCGCTGAACTCGGCGTCGACACGTCCTGGGCCGTCGAGAGGTCGGGCGCGCTCACGGGCACCGCGTCGATCACCGTCGACGCGTCGGGCGAGAACACCATCGTCGTCGATGCAGGGGCCAACGCGACGCTCGCGCCCGACGCGCTGCGCCCGGAGCAGTTCGAGGGCGCGGCGGCGCTGCTTCTCACGCTCGAGGTACCCGACCCCGTCATGGTCGCCGCGATGCGGGAGGCGAAGGCGCACTCGGTGCCCGTGATCTTCAATCCGTCGCCGCTGCGCGCGCACGATCGCGAACTCGTTCTCGGCACCGACATCCTCGTCGTCAACGAAGACGAGTTCCGCGCGCTCGCCTCGCCCGACGGCGCCGACGACACGGCTCTGCGACGTGCGGCGGAGGCGCTCGGCGTGCCCGTCGTGGTGGTCACCTGCGGGAGCAGAGGCGTGATCGTCGTCGATCGAACCGCCGGCGCGGAAGTCGCTCCCGTGCCGAGCATCGCCGTCACGGCGCTCGACACGACCGGCTGCGGCGATGCATTCACGGGCGCGCTCGCGGCGCGGCTGGCCGCCGGCGACGAGCTCTCCGCGGCCGTCGGGTTCGCCACGAGCTACGCGGCACTCGTCGCCACGAGGCGTGGAGCTCAGGCGTCCTACCCCGACCTGCCGACCTACGAGACTTGGATCGGGAGCGTGGGGAGCATTCGGGCATAGCGTGGACTCCATCGACACCCCGTTCCAGGGAAGGTGGAGAAATGGCCGCGAACGCCGACACGTCCGACTTGATGGCGCCAGAGCAGAACCTCGGGCGGATCATGTGGACGGGCACGATCTGGTTCGGCGTCGCGGCCCTTGCCGCGGCGCTCTTCCTCGGGCCGCTGCTCGCGTCGGGCTGGCGCCCGGCGCAGCTCGCCACGAGCGCGCAGGTCGTGTGGTGGATCGGCTCAGCGCTCGTCGCGCTGAGCCTCGGGCTCATCGGCTGGTCGGGATGTCCCATCCTCGAGGTCTCCGTGCGCGTCGCGGACCGCAACAAGACGCGGACGATGCAACTCGGCACGCTGCTCTTCATCGTCGGGGGCGTGCTCGCGGTCTTCGCCGTGCTCATCGGGTAGGCGCCCCCGTTCGTTCACCTGCGCGTCACCCGCGCGACCGTTGCCGACTCTGAGGCCCGGGTGGACAATTCCCGCATGGGTGACCCCGTCGAAGCACACGCCATCGCGAACGTCGTCGAGCAGTTGGTCGAGCGGTACCCGACCGTGAGTCGGGAGCGCATCGAGGAGATCATCGCCGAAGAGACCGCGCGCACCGCCGATGCGAAGGTGCGCGAGTACGTGCCGTCGCTCATCGAGCATGCCGCCGACGAGCGGCTCCGAGAGGAGGCGCATCCGGTCGACCGCACCGACTCCGGCGGGGGCGGACCCGTCATCGTCGCGAACGACGCCGACCACCTCGACCCCATCGAGGTCGAGCAGCGCAGCCGCAACACGGGATTGCTCTTCGGCGACCTCGGCGGCGGGTCGGACTGAGCCGTCTTCTCCACACCTTCGCGGCGCACGTCGTACACGCCTCCGATCACCCCTAGGCTCGGCGCGTGAAGATTCGTGGAACCAGGAGTCTGCTCGCCCTCGCGGGGGCGGCACTGCTCGTGACGTCTCTGTCGGCCTGCATCACGATCGAGGCGCCGGCGGGCGGTGATGCGGCCCCCGAGACCACCTCGGCGCCGTCACCGTCGGAGCCGCCGACCACGACGCCGGCGCCCGACGAGCCGGTGGTCGGCGCGCCCAACACGATCGCGTTCGAAGACGGCGACTGCGGGTATGACCCCGACGCGGGCGCGCTCTCGATGGTCGCGTTCGTCATCACGGCGGATGACTCGGTGACCCCGGTCGAGCTCACGTACTCGGTGTTCGTCCCGGGTTCCGACCCTGTCGTACGGAAGACGGAATCGGTCGGCCCGGTGATCACCGTCATCCAGACGGAGTGCGGCAGCGGCGTCGCGAGTGCGCCGTGGACCTTCACGGCGACGAGCCCGTCGGGCGGGTCGCTCGGGTGCGTGTCGTCGTTCGGCGGCAAGATCCTGCGGACCGCGAGCGACTACGCCGAGGGTGACACCGCTCGCGGCGTGAGCGTCGACTGCTCGGGCCACCCCGGCATGTGATCGGAGGCGGGGCTGCCTACGCCCCGCCGACGGCCAACCGCATGAGGTCGGTGTCGAAGTCGACGTCGGCGGCGGAGCGTTCGGCGCGCGTCGCGTTCCCCGCGAAGCGGTGTTGATAGCCGCCCCACCCGTTGGAAGCGATCGCCTCGCCGATCCCGCTCTGCAGGTACGCGACGAGTTCGGCGGCGACGCGTTCGATGCGTGAGCCGAGGGCCGTCGAGCCCCAGTCCTCGGGTGCGGCGAAAAGCGACGTCGGCATGGGCATCGCACGCAGGAAGGCGAACAGCGGCCGCAGGTGGTCGTCGACGACCATCGCATGCCGGGCGGTGCCGGCGGTCGAGGCGAGCGCGACGGGCTTCGCGATGAGGAGGTCGTCGTCGACGAGGTCGATGAACGACTTGAAGAGGCCCGAGATGCCGGCCTTGTAGACGGGGGTTCCGGCGATGACGGCGTCGGCTTCGGCGAGCTTGTCGATCGCGGCTTTCAGCGGCTCGGCCGGCAGGACCGACGTGATCGCGCGTGCGATGTCGACGGCGAGCGGGCCGAGTTCGACGACCGAGACGGTCGCCTCGCGGCCGGAGGCCGAGAGCAGGTCGATCGTCTTCTGGGCGACGCGGTCGGTGAGGAGCCGGGTGGATGAGGGCTCGGTGACCCCGGCCGACAGGACGACGAGCCGCAGGGGGCGGCGGGAGACATCCGGTTCATGCAGTTCAGCGGTCATGGTTCGTTGCTTTCGAGAGAAGCGGGCAGGATGCCGAGGGCGTCCTGCTGCACGCGGGCGTAGGTGCCGGATGCCCCGGCGAGGAGTTCGAGGCTCAGCGCACGCAACTCGCGGAGCTGGGCGGGGGAGAGCGACCGGCTCATGACGACCGCGATCGTGCGCGCGAGGCCTGCGCCTACGCGTCGCTGGATCGCGGACCCGGCGGCGGTGAGCCGGATGCGCCGGGCCCGTTTGTCGGCGTCGTCGGCGCGCCGCTCGACGAGCCCTTGCGCTTCGAGGCGGGCGATGAGCCGTGACATCCCGGGCTGGGTGAGGAGCACGTCCTCGCCCAGCTCGGTGATGCGCAGGCCTTCGGGCTGGCTCGACAGCGCGTAGAGCACGGCGTACTCGGTCTGGGCGAGACCCTCCCAGATGTCGGCGTCCGCGAACTCGCGGCCGATGGTCGCCTGGGTGCGGTAGTACGCCTCCCAGGCGTCGTTCGCGAGTCGGACGTCGATGGTCATGGGATGAGTCTGCCCCGGCTTACGCGGCCAGCGGGAAGGTCGCCTGGACCGACGGGTCGCTGTCCTGGTAGGGCGAGGCGCCCGACAGGTTGTCGCCGCGGTTGGGGTTCGGGCGCGGCTGGCGCGGCTCGGCATCGCCGTACTTCTCGCGGACGAGCGAGGCGTGGGTGGGGGCATCCGGCGTCTGCGGCGCCTTGCGCGCCGCCATCTCCTTGCGCAGGACCGGCACGACCTCGGTGCCGAGGAGCTCGACCTGCTCGAGCGCGAGCTCGACCGGGAGGCCGATGCCGTCGAGCGCGAAGAGCTGGCGCTGGTAGTCGCCGAAGCCCTGCTGGAAGGTCAGCACCTTATCGATGACCTGCTGCGGGCTGCCGACGGTGAGCGGCGTGCCCGCCATGAAGTCCTCGAGGGTGTTGCCCTTGAAGAGCGGGAAGTTCTCGAAGTACGGGCGGAATGTGTTGACGGCGTCCTGCGAGCGCTTCGCGATGAACGCCTGCCCGCCGAGGCCCACGATCGCCTGGTCGGCGGGGCCGTGGCCGTGGTGCTCCCACCGCTCGCGGTAGAAGTCGACGAGCGGCTTGAAGTGGAAGTTCGGCGCGAGCACATGGTTCGCGAAGTAGCCGTTGCCGTAGAACGCGGCCTGCTCGGCGATCTCGGGCGTGCGGATCGAGCCGTGCCACACGAACGGCGGCACGTCGTCGAGCGGGCGCGGCGTCGCGGTGAAGCCTTGGAGCGGCGTGCGGTAGCGGCCTTCCCAGTCGACGACGTCTTCACGCCAGAGGCGGTGGAGGAGGTTGTAGTTCTCGAGCGCGAGGGCGACGCCCTGGCGGATGTCCTTGCCGAACCACGGGTAGACGGGCACGGTGTTGCCGCGGCCGACCATGAGGTCGAGGCGGCCCTTCGCGAGGTGCTGAACGGTCGCGTAGTCCTCGGCGATCTTGACGGGGTCGTTCGTGGTCATGAGGGTGACCGAGGTCGACAGGATGATCCGCTCGGTGATCGTCGCGATGGCCGCGAGGATCGACGGGGAGAGGAGGGGACGAACGGCGGGTTGTGGTGCTCGCCGATGGCGAAGACGTCAAGGCCGACCTCGTCGGCGCGCTTGGCGATGCGCACGAGGTTCGTGATGCGCTCGTGCTCGCTCTGCGTGATGCCCGTCGTGGGGTCGGGGGCGACGTCTCCGACCGAGAAGATTCCGAACTGCATAAGTCCGCCTTTCAGGAGTGTCTGAAGTGACGGAGGATGAAACAACATGACTGGTCATGTATTCCCGAGGCGTCCACAGCGTGCGGCGGCGGCGCGAGGCATCCGGATGTCTCGAAGGCACGCGGATGCCTCGGGGCGGCGCTCTGCGCTACTTCGCGACCTCGACCGCGACGACCGTCGAGCTCCACGGGCAGTACGTGTCGCTCGTGACCTCGTGCCGCTCGACGAACGACGGCAGGCCGTCGCACACCTCGGTCGTCATGTCGGCGAACTCGAGTGTCTTCGGGTCGATGTGCCACGACCACGGCGCGTTGACCCCGCCGTCGCCGTCGTACGAGATCTTGCCGACCGGGATCGCGGCGACCTCTTCGCCCGCGAGCAACTGCTGCGCGTGGTCGACGAGTTCGGTGCTCGCGAGCCCGATGCGGAACGTCTCGGGGCCGTCGCCGCCCTCGACCTGGAAGGTCGCGACGCCTGCGAGACCGGCGGGCACGCCGGCGGAGTCGGTGGGCGAGGGGCCCGCATCGGTCGACGCGCACGCCGTGAGCGTGAGCGTGAGCGCGAGGCCGACGGCAGAGGCCGTCGCGGCGAGCGGGCGGTGGAGCCGGGAACCGGTGATCACGCCTCGATCGTAGGGATGGAGCGCGGGTGCGGCTAGGGTCGCGCCGACATCGTTCGCCGGCGAGGGTCAGAACTCGCCCGACCGCAGCCGCTCGAGCGTCGTCGGGCCGATCTCGGCGCGCGCCGCAGGAGTCGACGCGTAGAACGTCACGAGTTCGGCGAGGATGACCGGATCGCTCGCGAGGTCGCGGGCCGCGAAGGTCGCCGCCGCTCCGTCGCGCGTGCGCACGTGTACGCGATTCGCCACGAGCTCGGCGCCGGCGATGTCGCCCCAGGCGGCGTCGAGCCGATTGCCGGGGATGCGGAGCGCGACGCCGTCGGGGGTCAACGACACTTCGTGGGAGCCCGGTCGGCGGAACAGCGCCCGCGCGCCGCCCCACAGCAACCCGAGCGAGACGAACGGAACGAGCAGCAACGTGAGCAGGGTCACCCGGGCGGACGGCACCGTGAAGACCACCCAGACCCACGACCCGAGGAGCGCGAGACCCGCGACGCCGAGCAGCAGGACCAGTCGCGACAAGCCCTCGATCTGTCCGAATCGGATCGAGCCGGGAGCAGTGGATGCACGCACCACGCGAAGGCGGCCGACCCGCAGGTGGGCGAGGACCATCCAGACGCCGACGCCGACCGCGACGAGCGTGGACGCGCCGAGCGCCTTCATCGCCGGAGCCGGGTCGAAGAGGTGCACGACGGCGTAGGCGACGCCCGCGAGCGTCAAGACGACTCCCGTGAAGCTCAGCAGCGTCGTCGAACCTTGCTGTCCCTGCCAGCCGGCGTGGCCGGGCACCCAGGTCGTCTCGTTCACCAGTCGTCTCCGTTCGCGCCCTCCGTCGGTGCCACCCCGCACCGCAGCCTAGGCGGTTAGGCTCGCGGCATGCAGGTTCCACAGCGCGAACCGGATGCCCCGCTCGCCGCCCTGGGTCTCGGGCTGGCCGCGATCGGCCGCCCTGCCTACATCACGACCGGACGCGAACACGATCTCGGCGACGACCGCAGCATCGAGGTGTTCCGCGCCCGGGCGCACGCGCTCCTCGATGCGGCGTGGGCGCGAGGCATCCGATTCTTCGACGCCGCCCGCTCCTACGGGCGCGCCGAGGAGTTCCTCGGAAGTTGGCTCGCCGCCCACCCCGAACGACGCGACGACCTCGTCGTCGAGTCGAAGTGGGGGTACGAGTACGTCGGCGCCTGGCGCATGGACGCACCCGTGCACGAGCGCAAGGAGCACTCGCTCGCGATGCTCGACCGGCAGTGGCCCGAGACGCTCTCGGCCCTCGGCGGCCCGCCCGACGCGTACCTCGTGCACTCCGTGACGCCCGAAAGCCCGGCGCTCTCCGATGCAGTCCTCCTCGACCGACTGCGCGAGCTCGCCGCGACGGGCGTTCGCATCGGCATCTCGACGAGCGGGCCGGCGCAGGGCGACGTCCTCGACGCGGCGCGCGCACTCGCCGACACCCCGTTCAGTGCCGTGCAGGCGACGTGGAACCTCCTCGAGCCGTCGGCGGGTCCCGCGCTCGCGCGGGCGCACGCGGCCGGCTGGCTCGTCGTCGTGAAAGAGGCGCTCGCGAACGGTCGGCTCTCGCCCGAGGGCGTGGGCGACGTCGACGCGGCCGACGGCCGCGAGGCACCGGATGCCTCGGCGGCACGCGTTGCGGTCCTCGCAGCGGTCGAAAACCAGAGCGCCGACGTCTTCGCGCTCGGCGTCGCACGCGCGCAGCCGTGGTGCGACGTCGTCCTGTCGGGCGCCGTCACCGAGGAGCAGTTGGCGTCGAATCTCGCGTCGGGGGACGCATCCAATGCGGTGGAGACCTCCGCCCTCGGTGCGCTCGACGCCCTCGCGGAACCGCCCGCGCAGTACTGGGCCGAGCGCAGCGCGCGCGGCTGGCACTGACCGACGGGACGAGGGGTTCTCACCCTTCGTCCTGTCCTCCGCCGCGGATTCGCCTATCCTCGATCGAGGACCTGCCCGACGACGAGAGACCCGACGATGCCCGACACGTACGACGCCGACGCTCCCGTGCGCCGCCGTGGCCGTCGTGCCGCCGCGCCGCCGCCGACGCTCGCGTCGCGCGCTCTCGCGTTCCCCGGCCGTGTCGCGGCGGGGTTCGACGGGCGCCCGCGTACCGCCGCCGCGACCGTCGCCGCGTTCCTCTGCTCGACCGCGGCGGTCGTCGCGGTCACCTCACTGCTCCTCACGGCGATGGCGGTGCAGTACGGGTGGGTCGTCGACGATCGCCCGGTGGCCGAGTACCTCCCGCCGGTTCCCGCTGTCGGTGAGCGCGTCACCGGCCCGAACGCGGGTCCGCCGCCCGGCGACCTCCGCGGCGGCATGCACGAACAGGCGGCGGAGGTTCCCACCGAGTAGCCGTCAGGGAGGAGGCCCCGGCCGCCGCCCCTTCCACGGGTCGTAGTCGGCGAGGAGCGGCTCTTCGTCCGGCCGTTCGGCTTCGGGCACATGCTCGAGGTTGATGCGGACGCGGTACCAGAGCGAGCTCGCGCCGCGCATGCCGTCGAGGAGCACGTCGGCGGGGCGCAACTGCGAGGCGACGGCGGCGTGCGCGGCCTTCCATCGCTCGAGGGCGTCGAGCGCCTCGGGCTTCGTCTCGGTGCGGGCGATCTCGATGAGGGGCAGGTCTTCGCGCTGACGCTCGGTCGGCCCGAGGGCCGCGGCGAGCGCGAGGAGCCCGTCGAGCACGCCGACCTCGTCGTCGATCCCCGCCATCGGGTCGCCGCGCTCGGCGTAGCGCTCGAGCACCGTCGGCACCGTGAACGCCTCGGGGCGCGCCGTGCGCAGTTCGTCCCAGTCGAGCGGCGTCGAGACGCGCGCGTCGGGCCGCGGACGCACCGAGTAGGCGGAAGCCACGGTGCGATCCTTCGCGTTCTGGTTGAAGTCGACGAACACGCGCTCGCCGCGCTCCTCCTTCCACCACCGCGCGGTCGCGAGGTCGGGCGCGCGGTTCGCGACCTCGCGCGCGAGCGCTTCGGCCGCGAGGCGCACGTCGGCGAACTCCCAGCGCGGTTCGATGCGGACGAGCAGATGGATGCCTCGTGAGCCCGACGTCTTCGGGAACGCGAGGAGGCCGTGCTCGGCGAGCACCTCGCGGGCGACGAACGCCGTGTCGACGATCTGCGCCCACTCGACGCCGGGCATCGGGTCGAGGTCGACCCTGAGTTCGTCGGGGTGGTCGAGGTCTTCGGCCCTGACGGCGTGCGGGTTGAGGTCGAGGCATCCGAGATTCACGACCCACGCGAGCGCCGCGGCATCGCGCACGACGACCTCCTCGGCCGACGTGCCGCGCGCGTAACGAAGGGTCGCCGTCTCGACCCAGGCGGGGCGGTTGTCGGGCACGCGCTTCTGGAAGAACGGTTCGTGGTCGATGCCCTTCACGAAGCGCTTCAGCACCATCGGGCGGCCGCCGGCTCCGCGCAGGGCGCCGTCGGCGACCGCGAGGTAGTACCGCACGAGGTCGAGCTTCGTGAGGCCGGGCTCGGGGAAGACGACCTTGTCGGGGTGGCTCACGCGCACCTCGCGGCCCTCGATGTCGAGGACTTCGGCCTGATCCGCCGCGGGGCTCACGCGGCCACCCTACGGCAACCCGGAGAAATCTGCCGTCTCATCTGGTCATCTTCACCACGAGGCATCCGAGTCCGCCTAGTCTGACGGCATCGCGGCGTACCCAAGCGGCTCAAGGGACCGGTTTCATACACCGGGATTCGCAGGTTCGAATCCTGCCGCCGCGTCGGTGCGCGCCGAGCGCCTCATCTTCGGACGAGGTACTCCTCGATGAGTTCGTGCTCGGAGATGGCGGTGCGTCGCTCGACGAAGCGGCGGTACGACCAGACGATGAGCTTCAGGATCAGCGTCACGAAGACGACCGCCAAGGTGTAGAGGGTGCCGCGCCAGACGAGATCGAACCCGAACGTCGACAGGTACGGCCCGAGCGCCGAGCCGCTCTCGAGGATCGAGCGCCGGAGCAGGATGGCGGCGACGGTGATCGGGGAAACGGTGATCGTCGCTACCCGGAATCGATCCCAGGTCCTCCATCGGAACACGACCTTGAGCGGAACCCTCCAATCGGTGTGGTACCGCTGGTATCGCGGCCCGAGCCTGCTCAAGGCCTCCCAGTAGGGCTGTTGCCTGCGTCGCTCGAATTCCTCTTGCCGTTCCCGAGCCCGCTGCTCCGCTGCGGCTCGATGCCAGCCGGCCTCGGCCTGGGCCTGGGCCTGGGCCTGGAACCAGGCCGCTTGGGCCTGAGCCTGGAACCAGGCGGCCTGGGCCTGGGCCTGGTACCAGGACTCTCGGAGGCGATCTTCATTCGGGGCTTGCCGCCGCGAGCCGCCGTGATCGGAGGACCGCTCTCCCTTCCTGAACTCTTCGGCCCGGAGCTCTTCGTCGTAGCCCGCCCGCTGCGCCGGATCGGACAGCACCTCCCACGCGCGCAGCACGGGGTCGATGAGTTCCTTCGCCCCGCCCGTGTCGGGATGCAACTCCCTGGCCTTTCGGCGAAATGCGAGCTTGATCTCCGCCAAGGGGGCGCTCGGAGACACGCCGAGCACCTCGTAGTGCGTCGGACTCATCGCATCGCCGACCGGCGACATCCGGATGCATCGGCCATCTCGCCCCCAACTGCGTGTGCACGCTCGGTGTGGACTGCTGCGCCAATCATGACGTGCCGGACGGCTGCGGGATACCACCCGAACGGAGGTGGTCCGAGTACGCATGTGTCGGTTCTTCCCCGCCGAAGCACAGAAACCGGTGCGTGCATTGCGTAGTGTTTCGGCCGCTTACCGCACATTTCCGCCGGAAGTGGACTCGACGTGAGTCGGGCATATGGTCGGCACATGACCACCATCTCGATCGTCGCCGTCTCCGGCAGCCTGCACTCGCCCTCGAAGACGACCGTCCTCGTGAACGAGCTCCTCGGCGCATTCGCCACGGCGCTCGCCGCAGACGGCCGCGAGATCGAGACCCACCTCGTCGAGCTCTCCGAGATCGGCCCCGAGTTCGGCGGTGCGCTCCGCCGCGACCAACTCGGTCCCGCCGCCGAAGAGGCGCTCCGGCTCATCGAGGGCGCGACGCTGCTCATCGTCGCGAGCCCCGTCTACCGTGCGAGCTTCACGGGCCTTTTCAAGCACGTGTTCGACTTCGTCGGGCAGTACGCGCTCATCGACAAGCCCGTGCTCCTCGCCGCGACGGGCGGCAGCGACCGGCACGCGCTCATCATCGAGCACCAGTTCCGCCCACTGTTCTCGTTCTTCCAGGCGCTCACGCTGCCGATCGGCGTGTACGCGAGCGACGGCGACTTCACCGACTACCGCATCTCGTCGACCTCGCTCCTCGAGCGCATCGAGCAGAGCGTCACGCGCGGCGCCCCCGTCGTCACGACGACACTGCCCGACTCGGTGTCCGAGTACGTCTCGACCTGGTGACCCGCGTCGCAATGCACCGGATGCCTCGTGCGCGACGCCGTGCGGCACCGCAGTGTTGCGCGGTGTGACGGTCGGCGCGCCCGGTGATTGAGGCACGGTCGGGGCATCCGTAGCCTCGTCGCATCACTGCACCGCATCGCATGGAGGGAGCCGTCGTGACGATCGCCGTCGACGCGAAGCGCGCGACCGCTTCGACCGCGAAGCCCTCCCCGATCGCGCCGCTCGCGCTCCTCGCCGACGCGGGACTCGATGTGCCCGTGCTCGGCGGCCGAAGGGTGCCGCACTCGAACCTCGACGTCGCGGCTTCGGCGCCCGCGCTCGCTCGGGTCGCCCGCGCGGCCGCCGACCTCCTGCCGTGGTACTCGAGCGTGCACCGCGGCACCGGCTTCCCGTCGCAGGTCGTCACCGAGCTCGTCGAAGACGCGCGGACCGCGATCGCCCGCCATGTCGGCGCACGCGACGACGACGTCGTCGTGTTCACGCGCAACACGACCGATTCGCTCAACCTCCTCGCGCTGGCGGTGCCCGGCGAGACCGTCGTCCTCGACATCGAGCACCACGCGAACCTGCTGCCCTGGCGCGACCGGCGCACCGTCGTCGGCGAGTCGACGATCGAAGCGACCCTCGCGGCCCTCGACGCCGAACTCGCGCGTCGTCCCGCGGCGCTCGTCTCGGTCACCGGCGCGTCGAACGTCACGGGCGAGGTGCTCCCGATCGACCGGTTCGCGGCCGTCGCCCACGCCCACGGCGCCCGCCTCGCGATCGACGCCGCCCAGCTCCTCCCGCACCGCACGGTCGACCTCGCCGCGTCGGGCGCCGACTACCTCGCCGCGTCGGGGCACAAGGCCTACGCGCCATACGGCACGGGCATCCTCGTCGGCCCCGCCGACTGGCTCGACGCGGCGCCGCCGTACCTCGCGGGCGGCGGCGCCGTCGACCGGGTCGGACTCGAGCGGGTGAGCTGGCACACGGGCGCGGAGCGCCATGAGGCGGGCACGCCCAATGTGCTCGGCATCACGGCGTTCGCGGTCGCGCTCGACGAACTCGCCCGACTCGGCGAACCCGCGCGGCTCGAGCACGAGCATGCCCTCGCCGACCGGCTCGAGCGCGGCGTCGCGGCGCTCCCTGGCGTCCGCGTCGTGCGCGGATTCTCCGACGCCGCCGACCACGTCGGCATCGTCACGATCGAACTCGAACGCGGGTCCGTCGGGCTCGTCGCCGCAGCGCTCGCCGCGGAGCACGGCGTCTCGGTGCGAGCCGGCCGGTTCTGCGCGCACCCGTACTTCGACCGGGTCGCGACGCGGTCGAACGGGCTGCGGGCGAGCCTCGGGATCGGGTCGTCGTCTGCCGACGTCGACCGGTTCGTCGCCGGGCTCGCCGCGATCGTCGCCGACGGGCCGCGTGAGATGTACCACCGCACCGAGGACGGCTGGCGTCCGATCGTCGACGATCGGCCCCGCCCGGCAGTGTTCACCCGCGGGTGACCCGGTTTCGATACGATCCGAGCATGCGAACTCGGAGGGCGGAGCTCCGCGCCGCAACCGTGGTCGCCGTCGTCGCGCTCGCCCTGTCAGGCTGCGCGCTCAACGAGATGGGCGATGCCGAGAGCGATCTCCGCGGCACGATCGACGGCGTCGGCTCGTCGGCGCAGGCGAGTGCGCAGAACTCGTGGGTCGCGGGGTTCCAGCGCCAGCACGGCAGTGTGACCGTCAACTACGACCCGGCCGGTTCGGGCGCCGGGCGGCAGCAGTTCCTCGCGGGCGCCGTCGCATTCGCGGGCACCGACATCGCGGCGACGGTCGCCGAACTCGACGGGGTCGCGGCATCCGACTCCCGCAACCGGCGCTGCGCGCACGGTGCGGGCGCCATCCACCTGCCGGTGTACATCTCGTCGATCGTGCTCGCGTACCGGGTCGACGGCGTCGACGAGCTCGCGCTCGACGCGTCGGCGATCGCGCGCATCTACAGCGGTAGCATCACGCGCTGGAACGATCCCGCGATCGTCGCCCTGAATCCCGGCGAGACCCTGCCCGACGCGCCCATCACGGCCGTACGTCGGTCCGACGCCTCGGGCACGACCCTGAACTTCACAGAGTTCCTCGCGTCGGCGGCTCCCGCCGACTGGACGACGGCTCCGGCCGACACGATCGCCGGGAGCGGCGAGTCCGCGCAGGGGAACTCGGGCGTCGCGTCGGTCGTCAGGGACGGCCGGAACGTCATCGGGTTCCTCGACGGGTCGCGCGCCGCGGAGTTCGACACCGTGTCGCTCCTCGTCGGGGGAGAGCAGGTGCCGGCGACCGCCGAAGCGGCCGCGGCCGCCGTCGACGCCTCGCCCGAAGCGACCGGCCGGGCCGCCGACGACCTCGTCATCGACCTCTATCACGCGAGCACCGAGCCGGGGGTCTACCCGCTCGTGCTCGTGAGCTACCTGCTCGTGTGCCGCCGCTACGAGCGGGCGAACGAGGGTGAGATCGTGCACGCGTACCTCGAGTGGGTCGCGAGCGAAGAGGCCCAGCAGATCGCGGCGGATGCCGCGGGGTCGGCCCCGATCTCGGACGAGCTGCGCGAGCGGGTGCTCGCGGCGATCGCGCCCATCCACTGAACGTCTCGTCCACTGAGCGTCTCGCCGAGGACCGTCGTCAGGAAGGTTTCCTAATTTCGCGGAATTGACGCGAAATGGGGGATATCGCGTGCGCCGAGACATCCGACACACTGTCGGCATGGGATCAGCGCTGACCACCATCGGACTCCCCGTCGCGCTCGGCATCATCATGCTGGGCCTCGGGCTCTCGCTCACCCCGCGCGACTTCGGGCGCATCGCGAAGCATCCGAAAGCCGTGATCATCGCACTCATCTGCCAACTGCTCGTGCTGCCGGCCATCTGCTTCGCCCTCGTCGTGCTGTTCGACCTGCCGGCCGTGCTCGCGGTCGGCATGCTGCTCCTCGCAGCATCGCCCGGCGGCACGACGGCGAACCTCTACAGCCACCTCTTCCGCGGCGACGTCGCCCTCAACGTCACCCTCACGGCGCTCAATTCGGTCATCGCCGTGTTCACGCTGCCGCTCATCACGAACCTCGCGATCTCCTACTTCCTCCCCGGCGACGACGGCCTCGGACTGCAGCTCCAGAAGACCGTCGAGGTCTTCGCCATCGTCCTGCTGCCGGTCGTCGTCGGCATGCTTGTGCGCTGGTGGAAGCCGTCGTTCGCCGACCGCATGGACCGGCCCGTGCGCATCGCGTCGGTCATCATCCTCATCGTCGTCATCGCGGGAGCGATCGTCGCGAACCTCGACCTCCTCGTCGAGAACGTCGGTCGGCTCGCGGGCATCACCGTCGTGTTCTGCCTCGTGAGCCTCACGATCGGCTACCTCGCGCCGCGGGCGCTCCGCGTCGACCGGCGCCAGTCGATCGCGAGCTCGTTCGAGATCGGCATCCACAACGCGACCCTCGCGATCGTCATCGCCCAGACCGTCGTCGGGAGCGTCGAGATGAGCCTGCCCGCGGCGGTGTACGGCGTGCTCATGTTCTTCGTCGCGCTCGGGTTCGGGTTCCTCATCCGCGGCAGCCGAGCCGAGCGGGCCGCGGTCGACGCGGCGCGCGGCACGGCAGGGGCAGCGGATGACGCGGCCGACGACGACCGGTCGCAGGCGGCTGCTCCGAGGTAGCCCATGACGGACGACCGATCGGATCTCGAGGCCAGAGCGGTTGCGCTCAGGAGGGTCGTCTACGGCACCCCCGACGGATACGCGAGTGCGGCCGCCGACGAACTCGTCGAGGTCGAGGCGGCCCTCTCGCGCGAGCCGAAGCCGGTCGCCGGGGCGGTCGAATGGTTCGAGCCCGAGGCGCCCGCGGAGCGCGGAGCGCCCCAGGAGTCCGAAGAGCCCGGCGTCGACGCGCCCGCCGACGACGAGGCATCCGCCCGCCCTGCCGACGCGCGCCGACGCCGACGCAGGGTCCTCGTCGGAGTCGGGGCGGCGGTCGTCGTCGTCGCGCTCGCGAGCGTGCCCCTGCGCGACCTCGTCGACCCGCCCAAGGGACTCGAGATCTTCGAACAGCCGCAGTCCGAGGACGACACGGGGCTCCTCGGCTACGCGACCGCGCTCGGCATGCGGAGCGACACGTTGCGCACGCTCGGGTCGGCCGTCGGATACGAGGCGTGGACGTTCCGCGACGGCGAGGACGTCTGCCTCATCGTGCAGCGGGACAGCCGTTCGGGCTGGGGCGCCGGATGCGTCGAGCGATCCGAGTTCGAAGCACGCGGCATCCGCCAGCTCATCACGTACGACGAGCTGAGCGGATCGGCCCGGCCCGCCGGCCTCACGCCCGGCGAGTCGATCGAACTGCGGTTCGGCCCAGACTCGACCGGGATCGAGTGGACCGTCATCGAGCCCGAGCAGACCGCGGCCGGCGCGTCGCGCCGAGTGTGGGTGCCGCCGTTCGAGTTCGGCGGCGCGCCGCTCACCTACGAGGAGTGGTGGTCTCGGACCACGTGGAGCCGGTCGGCGGAGTTCACGGACCACTGGCCCTGATCGGCGTACGTAGACTGGGGGAGGTCCGGCACGAGAGGGGATGCATGCAGGCCCTGATCGAGAGCGACGTGCGAGCGGCGATCGGCAACGCGACCGACGCCGAGCTCGAGCAACTGTCGCTTCCCGTTCGATTCTTCGTCACCGAGTGGGCGCACCTCGACGCCTTCGCGTGGCGCGACCCCCGCATCCCGTCGCGCGGATACCTCGTGACCGAGGTCGACGGTGACCCGGCCGGCGTCGTGCTGCGCGCCGCCGAGCGCACGGGCTCCCACCACCGCGCCGCGATCTGCAGCCTCTGCCACACGCAGCAGCCGGGCGACCAGGTCGTGCTGTTCTCCGCGCGGCGCGCGGGCGCGGCGGGCGAGCGCGGCGACTCGGTCGGCACCTACATCTGCGCCGACCTCGCGTGTCAAGACACCGTGCGGCTCGGGCGCCCGGCGGCGCCGTCCGAGGTGCAGCCGAGCGCGCACGAGCTCGAACGCATCGAGGGGCTCGCGCGGCGCACGCGCGCGTTCGTCGCGGACGTGCTGCAGGGCGCGTAGCGAGCGGCGCGTCGCCCTCGCGCTGGCTCACCGCTGTTCAGGAGATCGAAGCGCCATTCAGGAGCATCCGCTCCGAGACATCCTGAGCAGCCTTCGATCTCCTGAAACCGAACCCGAACTCTCGCGCCGCGAGTGATGCCTTACGGCTCGACGGGCTCGAGGGTCGGCCGCTTGGCCGTGCGCCCGTCGCCCGAGGAGCGGCCCGTGAGGCGGCGGCCGATCCACGGCAGCACGAACTCGCGGTAATAGGCGGCGGTGTTGCGGCTGCGCGGCCCGTCGGGAGCGGCGGCGACCTCGTCGACGCCCCACTCCGCGGGAACGGGCACGCCGATCGCCGTCAGCACGTTGCTCGCGACGCGTGCGTGGCCGAGCGAGTTCAGGTGCAGCTTGTCGGGCGACCAGTAGCGGATGTCTCGAAGCCCGCGGTCGTTGAAGTTGTCGACGAACGTGACGCCGGAAAGGGCCGTGAGATCGACGAGGCGCTTGGTGAGGCGCTCGCCGCGGACGTCCATGACCTTGCCGAGCGGCAGGTGGTCGCCGGGGTTGCCGCCGCTCAGGATGAGCACGTGGATGCCCTCGTCGTGGATGCGGTGCACGGCCGTGCGGAAGCGTTCGGCGATGAGGTCTTCGGGCATGCGCGGGCGCATGATGTCGTTGCCGCCGCCGTTGAAGCTGATCACCTCGGGGCGGAGGGCGATCGCAGCCTCGAGCTGCTCCTCGACGATCCCGCCGAGCTTGCGGCCGCGGATCGCGAGGTTGGCGTAGCCGATCGGCTCGCGGGCCGCCTTCGCGAGCCCGATCGCGACGAGGTCGGCCCAGCCGCGGGGCGTGCCGTCGGGCAGGTCGTCGCCGAGGCCCTCGGTGAAGCTGTCGCCGATCGCAACGTAGGAGTGGAACATGCGTCTACGCTAGCGCCTCGCGCAGGGCATTCCGACCAGACGGTATGTGGTGCTGCCGGTGCGCTGCGCACGACTCAGGATGCCTCGTGCCGCACCTCGCAGTCGGCGCCCGGGAACAGCAGCGACTCGTGCCCGTCGTCGAACCGCACGAGATACGGCGGTGAGCCGTCTTCGCCCCTGACCTCGATGACCTCGCCGCGCCGTTCGCCCTGCCCGACCCGACTCGTGTGGATGACGACTCGATCGCCAGTGACCGCTTGCATCGCCGCCCCCTCCTCGTGATGCCGCCCGTTGGTGGTCAGGGTACGCCGCGCGCGCGGATGCGGCATCCGTCTCTTCTCCCGCTCCGCTTCCTTCTCCGCCTCCGCCCTGAGCAATTCAGGAAGAACCAGGCGACGCGCCGCTTCGACACGGGTGACACGCCGCATGGTCGCGGATTCTTCCTGAATTGCGGAGCACGGACGGACGGAGAGGCCGGATGACCCGGCTCACCCCACGGCGAGAAGCGCCGCCCACAGGTCGGCGCGAGCGTGGAAGCCCGACAGGTCGCGCCCGAGGAGCCGCTCGGCGAGCGCGATGCGGCTCCGCACCGTGTGCCGGTGCACGCCGAGCTGCTGCGCGGTCGCATCGAACTGCGCGCCGTGCTCGAGCCACACACGCACGGTCTCGACGAGCGACGATCCGGATGTCTCGTCGTGCTCCACGAGCGGAGCGAGGGTCGCCTGCGCGACCGCCCGGGCATCGGTGCGAGCGAGGAACGCGAGCACGCCCTGGCGGCTGATCTCGTCGAACGCGACGAGCGCGCCGCGGTCGGGGGCGACCTGCTCGCGCGCGCGTTCGAGGGCGCGGAGCGCCTGTTCGTGCGCGGCGGCGATGCGGGTGCCGCTGCTGCCGCTGACGCCGTTGCCGCCGCCGAGGTCGTCGACGGGGTCGGACAGGCCGACCGCGACGAGGTACTCGCCGACGAGTTCGTCGGGCAGCGAGGCATCCGCGTCTTCGAAGAGGAGCACGATCGTCTCGCCGTCGCGTCCGAAGAAGAGACGGCCCGCGCGGTCGTCGACGCGCAGTTCGAGGAACTCGACGAGCCGGTCGGCGTCGCCCGGCGGCACGTCGAGCACGGCGACGCGGAGGGGTGCCTGGGGAGTGCCCCCCACATCTCGTGGGCGACGCCCGACGCGAGTTCGAGGTCGCCCGCGAGGATCGAGCGCAGCATCCCCGACCGCAGGTGTCCGCGCGCGCGGTCGAGGGCGCGGTTCTGTTCGAGGGCGAGCCCCGCGAGGGCGATGACGGCCGTCACGACCTCGCGGCCGGCCTGGTCGAGTTCGGCCGACTCGCCGATCGCGAGGACGCCGCGCAGGTTGCCGCCCGCCCCGAGGGTCTGGAGCATCATGCGCTGCGGCTCGCCGACCGATGCGCCCGCGTCGAGCACGCGGCTCGCACGCTGCCCGCGCCGGAGCATCGTGCGTGCCTCGCCGACGACCTCGCCGAGCGCGGGCTGATCGAGCCCGCCCGCGGGTGCCTCGCGGTCGAGTGCGCCCGCCGCGTCGACGAGGCCGACCCAGGCGCCGAGCCGGTTCGACAGTTCCGCGATCGTCGCGCCGAGCCCGTCGGGGCGGAGCGCCGCGAGCGAGATCGCCCGCTGTGCCGCGAGCGCCCACGCCTGGCGCGCTCCCGCCTCGGCGGCGTTCAAGTCCGCGACCGTGCGTGCGACGCGGATGAACGGTACGCGGTACGGCACCTCGAAGAGCGGCAACCCGTGCTCGGCACACGCCGCGACGAGTGCGTCGGGGCTTCCCGCGCGCACGATCTCGGTGCCGAAGCCGAGAGCCGCGACGCCGGTGTCGCGAAGCCGCCCGACGTACGCGTCGAACCGCTCGGGGTCGTCGTCGCCCGGATCGGCGCCGAACCACGTGCCCGTCGTGAGGAGCACGTGCCCCGCGTCGAGGAACGGCGTCGGGTCGGCGAGGTCGGACGAGTGCGCCCACGACACGGGCGCGTCGAGCGCACCGTCGGCCAGCGTCGATTCGTCGACGACGAGGCGCAGTTCGAGGTCGTCGATCGCCAGCAGGCTCCGGACCGTGACCGCCATCGTCACTCCAAACTGCGATGTACACCGCGTCGAGGAAAGGCGGGTTCAGTGTACAAGAGGGCGGCGAGACATCCGGATGCCCCGACCTAGCATGAATCGACGACGCGCCCCGCACTGGGCGACGGAAGGAGCCCCCGATGACCCTCACCGAGCCCACGACGACGCCCGCCGCGACGCCCGCGCCGACCGCCCTCGTCGGCGGCCCCGCCCTCCCGCAGGAGCGCCGCCTCGTCACTGCGATCCCGGGCCCGCGCTCGCAGGAGCTCATCGCCCGCAAGTCCGCCGCGGTCGCCGCGGGCGTCGGCCACACGCTGCCGATCTCGGTCGTCGCCGCGGGCGACGGCGTCGTCGTCGACGCCGACGGCAACTCGCTCATCGACCTCGGCTCGGGCATCGCCGTGACGGGCGTCGGCAACTCGAACCCGCGCGTCGTCGCCGCCGTCGCGGCCCAGCTCGAGGCGTTCACGCACACGTGCTTCACGATCGCGCCCTACGAGGGCTACGTCGCCGTCGCCGAGAAGCTCAACGCGCTCACGCCGGGCGACCACGTCAAGCGCTCCGCGCTCTTCAACTCGGGCGCCGAGGCCGTCGAGAACGCCATCAAGATCGCCCGCAACTTCACCAAGAAGCAGGCCGTCGTCGCGTTCGACCACGCCTACCACGGCCGCACGAACCTCACGATGGGCCTCACGGCCAAGAACATCCCGTACAAGAGCGGCTTCGGCCCGTTCGCTCCCGAGATCTACCGCGCCCCCCTCTCGTATCCGTTCCGCGACGGCGGCCTCTCGGGCGCCGAGGCCGCGGCCCGCGCGATCACGCAGATCGAGAAGCAGGTCGGCGCCGAGAACCTCGCCGCGATCATCATCGAGCCCATCCAGGGCGAGGGCGGGTTCATCGTGCCCGCCCAGGGCTTCCTCCCCGCGCTCGCCGCGTGGGCGAGGGACAACGACGTCGTCTTCATCGCCGACGAGGTGCAGACCGGGTTCGCGCGCACGGGCGCGTGGTTCGCGAGCGAGCACGAGGGCATCGTGCCCGACCTCGTCGTGACCGCGAAGGGCATCGCGGGCGGCCTGCCGCTCTCGGCCGTCACGGGCCGCGCCGAGATCATGGACTCGTCGATGGCGGGCGGCCTCGGCGGCACGTACGGCGGCAACCCGCTCGCGACCGCCGCCGCGCTCGCGACGATCGAGGCCTACGAGGAAGACGGCCTCGTCGAGCGTGCGAAGCAGATCGGCGCGCTCCTCCTCGGACGCCTGAACGCGCTCCGCACGGCCGACCCCCGGATCGGCGACGTCCGCGGACGCGGCGCGATGGTCGCGATCGAGCTCGTCGACCCCGAGACCGGCGCGCCCGACGCCGCCCTCACCTCGAAGATCGCCGCCTACGCGCACGCGAACGGCGTGATCCTCCTCACGTGCGGCACGTACGGCAACGTCATCCGCTTCCTCCCGCCGCTCACGATCTCCGACGAGCTGCTCGTCGAGGGCGTCGGGGTGGTCGCCGAGGCGCTCCGCGGCGCACACTGAGAACAGCGCTCAGCAGAGTCATCCGCCCGCTCACCGACCGCTCCCGACGAAGGGACCACGCATGACCACCGCCACGCTCGAATCCGAACTCCTCGCCAAGGTCGAATCCGGCCTCTTCATCGGCGGCGAGTGGGTCGCCGCCGAGGGCGGCAAGACCCTGACCGTGACCGACCCTGCGACGGGCGAGGTCGTCAAGGAGATCGCGGATGCCTCGCCCGCCGACGGCCTGCGCGCCCTCGACGCCGCGGTCGCAGCCCAAGACGCCTGGGCCGCGACGCCGCCGCGCGAGCGCGGGGAGCTGCTCCGCCGCGCGTTCGACACCCTCATGGCCCGCAAGGAGGAGTTCGCGCTCCTCATGACGCTCGAGATGGGCAAGCCGCTCGCCGAGGCGCGCGGCGAGGTCAACTACGGCGGCGAGTTCCTCCGCTGGTTCAGCGAGGAGGCCGTGCGCATCACGGGCCGCTACGGGCTCAATCCCGAGGGCACGGGCCGCATCGTCGTCTCGCAGCGGCCCGTCGGCCCGTCGTTCTTCATCACGCCGTGGAATTTCCCTCTCGCGATGGCGACGCGCAAGATCGCGCCCGCGCTCGCGGCAGGGTGCACGGTCGTCGTGAAGCCCGCAGCGCTCACCCCGCTGACGACGATCGCGTTCGTGCAGCTGCTCGAAGAGGTCGGCCTGCCTGCCGGGGTGGTCAACGTCGTCACGACCTCGAAGTCGTCAGCCCTCTCGGGCCCGATCATCGCCGACCCGCGCCTGCGCAAGCTGAGCTTCACGGGCTCGACCCCGGTCGGCCGCACGCTCCTGCAGCAGGCCGCCCAGGGCATCCTCCGCACGTCGATGGAGCTCGGCGGCAACGCCCCGTTCGTCGTCTTCGAGGACGCCGACCTCGACGCCGCCGTCGACGGCGCGATGCTCGCGAAGTTCCGCAACATCGGGCAGGCGTGCACGGCGGCCAACCGCTTCATCGTGCACGAGTCGGTCGCGGGCGAGTTCGCCCGCCGGGTCGCCGAGCGCGTCGGGGCGTTCAAGGTCGGCCGCGGCACGGAGGACGGCGTCGGCATCGGCCCGCTCATCGACGAAAAGGCCGTCGCGTCGACCGACGAGCTCGTGCAGGACGCCGTCGGCAAGGGCGCGAAGGTGCTCGTCGGCGGCGCGCCGATCAGCGGTGCGGGCTCGTTCTACGCGCCGACCGTACTCGGCGACGTGAGCGCCGACGCACGCCTGCTCAAGGAGGAGATCTTCGGGCCGGTGCTCGGCATCACGACGTTCGCGACCGAGGACGACGCCGTGCGCCTCGCGAACGACACCGAGTACGGGCTCGTCTCGTACGTCTTCACGCAAGACCTGGCCCGCGGCCACCGCATGATCGACCGCCTCGCGACCGGGATGATGGGACTCAACACGGGCCTCGTCTCGAACGCCGCGGCGCCGTTCGGCGGCATCAAGCAGTCGGGCATCGGCCGCGAGGGCGGCTTCGAGGGCATCCACGAGTACCTCGACACCAAGTACACGCTCATCCCCGTCAGCTGAAAGTGATCATGGAACGCATCGAAACCGACGTCGTCATCGTGGGAGCCGGGGCCGCAGGCCTCACGGTCGCCAACCGACTGAAGGACGCCGGCCGCTCGGTCGTCGTGCTCGAGGCGCGCGACCGCGTCGGCGGCCGCCTCTGGACGAACGACATCGACGGCGCGACCCTCGAGATCGGCGGCCAATGGGTCTCGCCCGACCAAGACGCGTTGATCGAGACCCTCGACGAGCTCGGCCTCGACACGTACGAGCGCTGGCGCACGGGCCAGAACGTCTACATCTCCGAGAGCGGCGAGCGCCGCCTCTTCGAGGGCGAGATCTTCCCCGTGCCGGCGAAGACCGAGGGCGAGATCGTCGGGCTCATCGAAAAGCTCGACGCGCTCGTCGCCGAGATCGACCCGGATGCCCCGTGGTCGCACCCCGACGCGAAGGCCCTCGACGAGATCTCGTTCGCGCACTGGCTCGAGACGCAGACCGACGACGAAGAAGCGCGCCTGAACATCGGCATGTTCATCGCGGGCGCCATGCTCACGAAGCCCGCGCACGCGTTCAGCGCGCTGCAGGCGCTCCTCATGGCGGCATCCGCCGGCTCGTTCTCGAACCTCGTCGACGCCGACTTCATCCTCGACAAGCGCGTCAAGGGCGGCCTCCAGCAGGTGCCGCTGCTCCTCGCCGAGCGGCTCGGCAGCGCCGTCAAGCTCGGTCAGCCGGTGCGCACGATCAAGTGGCAGCCGGATGCCCCCGAAGCCGGCGTCGTGGCCGTGACCGACTCGCTCGAGGTGCACGCGAAGCGCGTCATCCTCGCGCTCGCGCCCGTGCTGTACTCGCGCATCTCGTACGAACCGGCGCTGCCGCGCCTTCAGCACCAGATGCACCAGCATCTCTCGATGGGCTTCGTCATCAAGGTGCACGCGGTCTACGAGACGCCGTTCTGGCGCGAGGCGGGGCTCAGCGGCACAGCGTTCAGCCCGTACGAACTCGTGCACGAGGCGTACGACAACTCGTACGACGGCGACCCGCGCGGCACCCTCGTCGGGTTCGTCTCCGACGAGGAGGCCGACGGCGTGTTCCGCCTCACGGACGAGGAGCGGAAGTCCGCGATCCTCGAGTCGCTCTCGCACTACTACGGCGAGGAGGCGAAGCATCCGGTCGTCTACTACGAGAGCGACTGGGGCAGCGAGGAGTGGACGCGCGGCGCCTACGCCGCAAGCTTCGACATGGGCGGACTCGCCCGCTACGGCGCGCACCTGCGCGAACCCGTGGGGCCGATCCGCTTCGCGTGCTCCGACCTCGCGGGCAAGGGCTACCAGCACGTCGACGGCGCGATCCGCATGGGCCGGCTCGTCGCCGACGGCATCCTCGCGGAGGGCTGAGCCCCTCACACGAGCCGTCGCAGATCGCCCTTCGGGATCATCCGGAAGGGCGATTCGCGACGGATCGCGAGGTCGGGCGGATGTCTCGTGACGCCCCTGTGCACAGCACTACCCGCAGGGCCTCCGGCGTCGATACGCTTCCGGAGTGAGCCCCGATGGCGGGGCGCGAAATGGAGACGCACATGTCCGGGATCGACGACATCCTCAACCAGTTGCCGGTCGGCGACATCGCCAAGAAGCTCGGCGTCGACGAGCAGACCGCCCAGAAGGCCATCGACGAGGCGCTGCCCGCCCTCCTCGCGGGTCTCGGCGCCAACGCTTCCGACCCCGCCGGTGCGGCGTCGCTCGAGAAGGCGCTCGTCAAGCACGACAACAACCTCGCGGTGGGCGGCATCAACCTCGACGACGTCGACGAAGAAGACGGCAAGAAGATCGTCAAGAACGTCTTCGGCGACAACACCGACCAGGTCGTCGGCGTGCTCGAGAAGAAAGAGGGCGGCGTCGGCGACATCGTCGGCAAGCTCCTCCCGATCCTCGCGCCCATCGTGCTGAGCTTCCTCGCGTCGAAGTTCCTGGGCGGCAACAAGCAGGAGGCCGCGCCGGCTGAAGCGGGCGCGTCGGGCGGCGGCATCGGCGACCTCCTCGGCGGCCTCCTCGGCGGCGGCGGAGCATCGGGCGGCGACTCGGGCGGCGGACTCGGCGGCCTGCTCGGCGGGCTCGGCGGCCTGTTCGGCGGCGGTTCGGGTGGCGGCGCCTCGTCGGGCGGCGGCCTCGGCGACCTGCTCGGCGGCCTCCTCGGCGGCGGCAAGAAGTAGTCGCGCACAGACACCACGACGGCGCGTCCCGGCTTCGACCGGGGCGCGCCGTCGGCGTTCCGGGCCGTCAGACGGCGGCGGATGCCTCGGGGCTGGCGTTCGAGGCATCCGACGCCGCCGAGACATCCGGATGCCCCGTGCCCGCCCCCGCGCTC
Organism: Agromyces protaetiae; assembly: GCF_004135405.1. Classification (NCBI taxonomy): domain Bacteria; kingdom Bacillati; phylum Actinomycetota; class Actinomycetes; order Micrococcales; family Microbacteriaceae; genus Agromyces; species Agromyces protaetiae. The sequence continues at coordinate 337,726 of NZ_CP035491.1, read as the reverse complement.
CGCGCGACCCGCAGCCGATAGCCGCGCATCGCGAGGCCGCGGCGAAGGAGCCGCGTGATCGCCTCCTGCGCCCTCCAGGCGTGCACCGCCCCCGTCGCGTGGTAGCCGGCGACGAGCGTCCGCTCGAGGAGCGCGGGGGTGTCGCGTGCCGCGATGCGCCGCTGCGCGGCGGCGACGAACGGGTGGTGGTCGTCGGGGATGAGGACGAGTTCGGCGAGTTGTCGCGGCAGCACGGGCCAGCGCAGTTCGAACTCGTGCACGCTCTCGCCGCGGACGACGCACTCGGCGAGGAACGCCTTGAGGCTGCGGCTGTGGAGGTGCTCGGCCGCGGCGCGCTCGTCGAACGCGGCGTGCACGCCGATCGCGAGGAGCCGGAGGCCGAGGTCGAGGTCTTCGTTGTAGTCGAGCCGCACCGACGGCTTGAACGACTCGGCGGCGAGGTAGCGCTCGCGCGGCACGCTCGCGTTGCCGCCCCAGAACGACTGGAGCAGGTCGGCCGACGAGCCCGTGCGCCACGCCTCGACCTGGTTCGCGTAGTCGCGGGCGTAGAGGAACGTCGCGGCCTGGTCGCGCGAGCGACGGGCGGGCAGCCGCACGGGCATGTACCCGAGGAGGGCGTGGTCGGGGTTGGCGGCGTGGAACGTCCGGTGGTGATCGACGAGGCCCGGCTTCGGGGCGACGTCGTCGTCGGCGAGGATGACGACGTCGCTCGTCGCACGCTCCAGTCCGGCGATGCGGGCGAGCGCGAGGCCGCGGTTGACGGGGAGTTCGCGGACGACGACGGGTGCGCGGTCGGCGAGCCCGTCGAGGGCTTCGGCCCAGCCCGGGTGCGGGCCGTCGAGCACGACGACGATCTCGTCGGCGCCCTGCTCGCGGTAGGTGCGGATGAGGGGCGGCAGCCGCTCGAGCCGACGGTACGAGGGGATCACGACGGTGACCGTCGGCGCGGGCGGGGTGGCAGGCGCTTCGCCGTGCGGGCCGGGTGGGACGCGCTTCGGTCCGGGAGCCATCGGGGGCCTTTCCGGAGGGGGCGTCGTCGGCCCCGCCTCTGGATCAGGTCGACATGCCTGGCTGGTCGACGGGGGAGGAGGCCAGCGTACGCGGGGGACCGCGGTCCGCCTGCGCCCCAGAACGGGGGCTGAGGCATCCTCAATGCTTGGTTAGCATCGCCGTACCTGACCGCCGTCGCCGCTCGTGGGTGCACGCCGGCAGGCGGGTGTCCGCTCGGCCCTGACCAAGCGAGATGCCATGACCCTTCGAGAACAGCTCACCGAGCACATCGACGTCTTCGGCGTGTTCAGTCCGGTCGCCCCGGACGCCCTCGCCCGCGTCGCCGACGGATTCGGACGCGCGCTCGCCGGCCCCGAGGGGCGGACGGGCAGGCGACGCAACCTCGGACTCGGCAAGTGGGGGCAGCTGCGGGAGCGCGAACTCCGCGATCTGCCCGCTCTCGTGCGGCGCGCGACCGTCGAGTACCCGGCGGGCCTCACGATCCCCGAGCTCGCCGAGGAGACCGCGGCACGCGGCTACGACGTGCTCCCGCTCGCACTCTCGATCTCGGGGGAGTTGCTCGCCGTCATGGTCCCGCACGCGTTCTTCGACGGCCAGAGCATCTGGAAGCTCGTCGAGTCGGCCTTCGCCTATGCCGTCGATGCCCCGCTCGAGCGGACCACCGCCGAGCCCACGCCGTTTCCCGTCTACCGGGCGCTCAAGCACGCGAAGCTCGACCGGCCGAGCGTGCTCGTCGATCGGTTCCGGGAGAGCAAGGCCGCCGCCGCGGCGACCGACTCGGCGCCGCTCCCCGGCGGGCCGATCACGATCTCGCGCGAGCGCCGACGCACGGGCTACGCGTCGGTCTTCCTCGATGCAGACCGGATCGCCGCGGTAGAGAAGCAGCCCATCGAGGGGCGGGCGACTCGGGGCATGCGCCTCATCGCGCTCGGCCTCGACGCATTCGCCGACGCCGCGCCGGAGGGGCTCGACATGCGCATCCGCACGATGATCGACGCCCGTCGGTACCTGCCGAAGGACGCGTACGTCGACGGCTCGTTCTCCGTCGGCTACCCGCTCGGGATGCTCCGGTCGACCGACAACTCGCCGGGCGCCCTCACGTCGCGGCTCGCCGGCATCCTCACCTCGAAGGCACCGCTCGCGACGCTCGCCGGCGACCTCGCGAGCGTCGCGAAGCGGCAGGCGACGAGGCTCGTGTCGGGCGAGGAGACGCCGTTCGAGCTCGGCTCGCTCGAGGTGGGCGTCTCGATCCTCCCGGCTCGCATGCCCGAGGGGTTCTGGCTGCGCGACGGCGGACGCGTGTCGGCGACGATGCACTACCACGCGACCATGCCGTCGAACCCGTTCCTGCAGGTCGCGGAGGTCGGCACGGGCGTGTCGATCGGCCTGTGGGATGAGACGGGCGCGATCGACAGGGCCCGGTTCGTCCAAGCGGTGCTCGATCGCGTCTCCGGCACGGTCCCCACGATGCTCGAGCGCGCATGAAGTCGTCGGGTCAGCTCGTCTCGGGGGCCGCGCGTCGATGGGTCGTCATCGTCGTGTGCCTCCTCCTCGGCGCGCTCGGCGGGTGGCTCGCCCACCTCGTCGCGGCCCCGCAGTACCAGTCGTCGTCGCAGGCGCTCGTCGTCATCGACTCGCTCGCGACGCCGAGCGACCGGCTCGCCGGATCCGGCTACGTGGCTTCGATGGGCTCGGCGTACGCGGAGGCCGTCGTCTCGCCCGGAGTGCTCGACACGGTCATCGCGCAGCTCGCGCTGCCGACCGACGCGACCGAGCTCGCGCACCGCGTCCAGGTCGACCGCGACGCATCGAGTCCGCTGCTCGGCATCACCGTGACGGCCGAGACCGCCGAACTCGCCCAGCAGGTCAACCAGGCGATCCTCGACCGGTTCGCCGAGGTCGTGCCGACGGTCATCACGCCGCCGTCGGGCGTGCCGCCCGTCGAGCCCGCGCCCGGGCAGCCGGTCTCGCAGAACTCGCAGACGGTGCCGTCGACGGCATCGGTGCAGGTGCTCACGCCGCCGACGCTCGCGACGCGGGCGAGCGGGCCGACGACGTTCGTGTCGGTCCTCGCGGGCGCCGCGGCAGGGCTCGTGGTCGGCATCGGCGTCGCGCTCTGGCTCGCAGCGGTCGACCGCCGGCTCTCGACCGTGACCGAGGTCGGTCGTGCCGCCGACGCCCCGGTGCTCGCGCTGGTTCGCCGGCGCCGCGGTGAGCGCGACGACGACGCGGTCGCGGGGAGCGTGCACGCCGTCGCGCGCGCGGTCCTCTCGGCCACGGCGTCGAGCGAGGCATCCACCGTCCTGTTCGCCTCGACGTCCGACCTGCCGGCCGCGTCCGAACTCGTCGCGGGCGTCGCCGAGTCGCTGTCGCGGCGGGGTTCGCGGGTGATCGCGCTCGACGCGGCGCTCCGTCGCGCCCGGCTGCATCGGCTGTTCGGCATCGCGAAGAGCCCTGGTCTCGGCGACGTCCTCGAGGGGCGCGCCGAGCTCCGTGAGACGGGTGCGGGCGTGGCGGGCTTCCCCGCGCTGCGCGCGATCCCCGCGGGCGAGTCGGAGCATCCGTCCGATGCCCTCCTCTCGACCGGCCTCGCGGCCTCGGTCGCCGACCTCGCGCAGGTCGCCGACGTCGTGCTCGTCGATGCGGGCGACCTCGACCGCTCGGACGACGCGCTCTCGGTCGCGCAGGCGACCGGCGCGCCGGCGGTGCTCGTCGTGGGGCTCGGTTCGGTGACCGCGGCGCGCGTGCGCCGCTACGCGAGCGCGTTCGCCGACCGCGGGGGACTCGTCGGCGTCGTCGTCGTCGACGTCCCGGTGTCCGAGGCACGGCGCGCGGACGCCGCGTTCGTGCGAGCCGAAGCGGTCGGATGACCCGGGCCGGCCGCGTTCCCGCCTCGGTGCGTTCCGTGCCGCGGGTCGCGGTCGCGGCGACGGGGGCGGTCGGCGCGGTCGCGGCCGGGTACCTGACGGTGTCGAGCCCCCTCGCGATCGCCGCGGTCGTGCTGCTCGCGGCGGTGCTGCTCTCACCCGCGCTCGGCCTCTCGATCGTCGTCCTCGCCGACGGCGTCGCGTTCCCGTTCCTCCTGAGCGGCACGTCGACGATGCTCGTGAACCTCGTCGTCCTCGGGGCGGCGCTCCTGGCGTTGCCCGCCGTGTTCCTGAAGGGGCGGAAGCATCCGGCCGTGCTGTGGCCCGTCGCGGCCCTGCTCGCTGCGATCGTGCCCGCGACGATCGTCGGCTTCGCGACGCTCCCGTCGATGCAGGTCGTGAGCGGCCTGCGCTACATCGTGGTGCCGCTCATCGCGGCCGTCATCGCGTCGACGCTCTCCGACCGGGCGCTGCGCATCGTGCTGCGCGCGGTGACCGTCGAGATGGTCGTGAGCCTCGGCGCGGCGATCGTCGAGACGACGCTCGGGTCGGACCGCCTCCTCGCGCTGAGCGGTGTGTCGTACGGCGTGAGCATCCGCAACATCGGCGAGACGCTGCGCGCGCCCGGCACGTTCGCGACCAACTACCACCTGGGCGCGTTCGCGGGCGTCTTCGCGGTCGTCGCGATGTTCTGGTGGGGGATGTTGCCGGGCGCGAAGCGCGATCGGATCTGGCGTCTCGTCGCGCTCGTCGCGGCGGTCGGATGCCTCGTGCTGAGCACCTATCGCACGGGCGTGCTCGTGCTCGTCATCGCCACGGCCGTGGCCGTGCTCGCCGTCCGGGCGATCCCGCCCGCCGCGAAGGTCGCGGTCGTCGTGGTCGCGGCCGGGGTCGCGGTCGCCTTCAGCGCGGCCGGCCTCGACAGCTCGTCGAGCCTCTTCGAGCGGTTCGGGATCTGGGCCGACCTCCTCGCTCGGGGCTCGGCGCCGGTCGGGAGCGGCACGGGGTACGCGGGCGCCGCGTCGGGGGCGGACGCCGCCGTTCGGCACATCTTCACCGACAACTACTACCTCTCGCTGTGGCTCCAGATCGGCGCGTTCGCGCTCGTCTTCGTCGCCGTGTTCGCATGGATCGCGTGGGCGCTCTTCCGCGCCGGCCGCCGGGTCGGGCGCGACGCGGCGCCCATCGCGGCCGCGGCGTTCGCCCTGTGGCTCGGCGTGCTCGCGGGGCTCGCCGTCGTCGAGCTGTGGGAGTACACGTCGGCCATGAGCCTCGTCGCCCTCGTCCTCGGCGCCACGGGCGCCCGCATTCCCGCACGCGAGCCCGGGGCATCCGGGTTCGCGCAGATCCCCTCACCCCTCGGGAGGTCGAGATGACCGATACGACTGCACCGAAGACCGAGCCGACGGCGGGGACCGTCGCCCCTCGGCGGCGAAGCCGGCGCGCGGGAAGGCGAGGCTCCTCGGCACCTTCCTCGCGTCGACCGTCTTGAGCGGCGGCGTCAGCCTCTTGACGATCCCGGCGATCGTCCTGCTCACGAGCCCCGACCTGTGGGCGTCGGTCGCGCTCGGGCAGGCCGTCGGGTCGTCGGCGGGCGTGCTCGCGCTCTTCGGCTGGGGCGTGACCGGCCCGGCGAAGGTCGCGATGGCGTCCGCGGGCGAACGGGCCGCGCGGTACTGGGACTCGGTGTCGGCGAGGCTCATCCTCTTCGCGCCGATCGCCGTCGTCGCCGTGCTCGTGCCGTGGCTCATCGTGCCCGAAGAGCCCGTCGCCGCCTCGGTCGCGTCGCTCGCGATGGCGTTCGGCGGCCTCTCGGGGTCGTGGTACCTCGTGGGCGTCGGCCGTGCCGACCTGCTGCTCGTGCTCGACACGGTGCCGCGGGTCGCCGCGACCGTGGTCGGCATCGGCGGACTCTGGCTCACCGACTCGCTCGTCGTGTTCGCGGTGTCGCAGCTCGTCGGCTCGCTCGCGGCGTTCCTGCTCGTCACCGGGTGGGCCGTGCCGCGGTTCCGCCCGCCCGCGGGGCGGGCTCGAGGCATCCGCTCGCTCTTCGGGGTGCTCGCGCGCGAGCGCCACGGCGTCCTCGTCGCCGTCGTCGTCGCGGCCTTCTACCCGTCGGTGCTCGCCGTCATCGCGGCAGTCCAACCGGCGGCGCTGCCGCTCTACGCCCTCATCGACAAGGTCTTGCGGTTCGCGGTCATGGCGATCCAGCCCGTGTTCCAGTTCTTCCAGGCGACGGTGCCCGCCGAGCGTGGTGAGGGATTGCGCACCGCGATCCGCAGATCGCTCCTCGTGTCGACGGGGGTCGCGGCAGTATGCTTTGCCGCAACCGCTTCTCTGCTCCCGGTCGCCGCATTCGTGCTGACGGCCGGGCATATCGCAGTGCCGTGGTTGGTCGCGGTCAATCTGGGGGCGTACATGGCTGGCGTCGTTCTGGTGATGTTCCTGTCATCGGTCGCGCTCGTCGCCGTGGGTCGGGAACGTGCGATCGGGTGGGCGCCTCTCACGGGCGTCGCGATCGGCGTCGCCGCGACCGCGCTCCTCGCCGCCACCGGCGACGCGTCGGCCGTCTCGTGGGCGTTCGTGCTCGCGGTCGTCGTCATCGTCGGGCTCCAGCTCACTGCTCTACTCCGTGCGCTTCCGGCTGCGGCCGGACGCGTCGATCCGTAGGAGGTGCGAGATGGCGCGTCGTCGCGCGATTCTCTTCGCCTTGGCGACGGTCGCGGCGATCGGAGTCGCCGCAACACTCGTCGTGCAAGCCCAACCGTCCGATTCGGCGGTACGTACCGGGGACGTCGCGCGAGCGACGTCCGACATCGCGAAGTACAACACCTCGACCCCGGCCGCACGTGCCGAGGCCGCCAAGTTCCCGAGATTCGGGATGAGCCAGGGGTTCCAAGCCCTGACGCTCGACAGTGCCGCGCTCGGCACCGTGCTCGATCGTGTCAAGACGACCGGCGCGACCTCGATCCGCCTCGATCTGCCGTGGGGGGAGGTGCAGCCCGACGGGCCCGAGACGTTCCGCTTCGACCGGGTGCTGAAGGTCTACGACCAGGTGCTCGCGAAGGGGTTCAAGGTCCTGCCCGTCACATCGGGGGTGCCGCCGTGGCTCGTGCAGTCGCAGGCCACGGTCGATCTCTACTACTCGTTCCTCTACCGGGCGGGGCTCGAGCTCATCCCGCGCGGGATCACGACGATCGAGGTGTGGAACGAGGTCAACCTCGAGCTCCCGCCGGGCGCCTACACCGACTTCGTGCTGAAGCCGGGTGCGGCGGGGTTCCGTCGCGCGGGGGAGGAGCTGAAGAAGACGGTCGCGATCGTCTCGTCGGGGCTCGCGCCGGCGTCGACGGGCGGCGGCACGACGGCGCCGACCGACTTCCTCTCGGGGGTGTACACCGCCGGGGGGAAGGGCTACTTCGACGCGGTCGGGCTGCATCCCTACAGCTGGCCCGACGACCCGCGCATCGTGACGCCGTACAACTGGATGAAGCGCGCGGCCGATCTGTACCAGATCATGTCTCGCAACGGCGACCAGGACAAGAAGATCTGGGCGACGGAGTTCGGGTTCCCGACGAACTCGGGGCGCGCGGCGTCAGCGAGGCAGTGCAGGCGACCTACCTCAACGAGGGCGTCAAGATCTGGCGCTCGTACGCGTGGGCGGGGCCGATCGTCTTCTACTCGTTCCGAGATCTCACGAGGCGCGACTCCGATCCCGAGCACAATTTCGGGATCGAGCGCTTCGACGGAACGCGCAAGCCCGCGTTCGATATCGTCGTCCAGGCCATCCGAAGGGGATGATTCGTGCGTGATCGCGCCCGAAACGTGAGAGCGCTCTCAGAGTAAGCGCTTGCAGCGCCGTGATCCCGCGTGTTTCCGCGGGATCACGGTGTGTTTCGGGACATTCGGATGTCCCCCGTACTGGGGTTTACGGGTAGTGACGAACCCTCACAAACTTCTCCTATCGATCGGCTGAGGGGCACCGCTCCGAAGCCGCCGTGAGACGGGTGACGGGGCTCTTCGCCTCGAACCAACGAGTCCGACGCCCGTCCTGCGCCGAAGACCCGTCTCCCGCGGCGACCCCTCCCGTCTGTGCACACCCCTGAACGCACGAACGAGGAGACCCCCGATGACCGGACAGACGACGTCCTTCCGGATCGCCGGCGCCGCGCGCGACACGCGCCCGGCGCCGACCTCCGATTGGGCGACCCGCTACCGCCGACGCCTGATCGCCACCGACGCGGCGATCGTCGTGGGCGTGCTGCTCGTGGGCGCACTCGCGTTCTCGCTCGCGCTCGACGCCGACCGGCCGGTCGCCGGCTCGGTGCTCATCGCGGCCGTGGGCGCGATCGTGTGGCTCGTATGCCTCGCCGCCTTCGACTCGCGCGACCCGATCGTGTTCGCCGAGGGGACCGGCGAGTACCGCTCGGTCGCGAGTGCGACCCTCGTCGCGGCGGGGCTCCTGCTCCTCGGCGCGTGGGCGCTCGACCTCGACGTCGCGAGACCCGTCTTCGTGACGGCGATCCCCGTCGGCCTCGTCGTGCTGCTCGCGGGCCGCGCCGCCTGGCGGGCCTGGCTCCTCAAGGAGCGCGGCGAAGGGCGGATGCTCTCGCGCGTGCTCCTCGTGGGCGCCGCCTCGACGACCGAGCCCGTCGCGAACGAGCTCGCGAGACATCCGAAAGCCGGCTACCGCGTCGTCGGCGAGTTCGTGCCGACCCCCGACGCGTCGCTGCGTGAGCACCTCGCCAACGCGGTCGATCTCGCCGACGCCGAGATCGTGATGGTCACGGGCTCCGACGTGCTCGACCCCGGCCGCGTCCGCGAGCTCGACCGCACCCTCCACGACCTCCGCCGCGACGTGCGCCTCGTATTCTCGCCGTCGGTCACGAACGTTTCGGCCTCGCGCGTGCGCACCCACGCGGCGGCGGGCATGCCGCTCGTGCACGTCGGGCGATCGCCCGCGGCGGGGCCGCTCCTCGCCGCGAAGCGCGCGGTCGACGTGGCCGGGTCGCTCGCGATCATCGTCGCCCTCCTGCCCGTGCTCGTGACGGTCGCGGTGCTCGTCGCGACGACGAGCCACGGCCCCGTGTTCTACGCGCAGGAGCGCATCGGGCGTGAAGGCCGCACCTTCCGCATCCTGAAGTTCCGGTCGATGGTGGTCGACGCCGACGACCGCCTCGCGGCCCTCCTCGCCGAGCAGGGCACGGCGGGCACGCCACTCTTCAAGATCGAGCGGGACCCGCGGCTGACGCCCGTCGGCGCGGTGCTCCGCCGCTACTCGCTCGACGAGCTGCCGCAGCTCTTCAACGTGCTGACGGGCGACATGAGCCTCATCGGTCCGCGCCCGCAGCGGCCCGCGGAGGTCGCCCTGTACGACGAGGTCGCGATGCGCCGACTCGCGGTGCGGCCGGGAATGACGGGGCTGTGGCAGGTGAGCGGCCGGTCGCGGCTCACGTGGGACGAGGCGCTCGCACTCGACCTGTACTACATCGAGAACTGGTCGCTCGGGGCCGATGTGTCGATCCTCGCCCGCACGTTCCGCGCGGTCGTCGGCTCGGACGGGGCGTACTGATGGGCGGCCTCATCGTGCACGAGTGGGTCTCGCGCGCGGGCGGCTCCGAGCGCGTGCTCGACGTCTTCTCGCGGGCGTATCCCGACGCCGACATCCTGTGCCTCTGGAACGACGCGCCCGGGCGCTTCCCGGCCAATCGCATCCGCGAGACGCTCCTCGCGAGAACCCCGCTCCGCGGGCGCAAGGCGATGGCGCTGCCCGTCATGCCGATGGTGTGGTCGAACGTCAAGACGCACCGCTACGACTGGGTGCTCTCGAGCTCGCACGCGTTCGCGCACCAGATCGTGAGCTCCGGCGGGCTGCCCGCTGAGCGGCACTTCGCCTACGTGCACACGCCAGCCCGCTACGTGTGGACGCCCGAGCTCGACGGGCGCGGCACGTCGCTGCTGTCGCGTGCGGCGGCGGCGCCGCTCCGGGCGATGGACCGCTCGCGTGCCCAGCGGCACCGCAACGTCGCCGCGAACAGCTCGTACGTGCGGGCGCGCATCCGCGACACGTGGCAGGTCGACGCCGACGTCATCCATCCGCCCGTCGAGGTCTCAGAGCTGCAGTCGGTCGGCGACTGGTCGGAGCGATTGGATGCCTCGGAGCGGGCGCTCCTCGACGCGCTCCCCGAGACGTACGTGCTCGGCGCTTCGCGCTTCATCCCGTACAAGCGACTCGACCTCGTGATCGCGGCGGGCGAGGCGGGGGGCGTGCCCGTCGTGCTCGCGGGCGGCGGGCCCGAGCGGGCGGCGCTCGTGTCGCGCGCGGAGCGCGCCGGTGTGCCCGTGCACTTCGTCGACGATCCGGGTGATGCGTTGCTCAGGGCCGTCATGCAGCGGGCGCTCGCGTTCGTGTTCCCGCCCGTCGAGGACTTCGGCATCATGCCCGTCGAGGCGATGGCGCTCGGTACGCCCGTTGTCGTCGGCCCGGTCGGCGGCGCGCGGGAGTCGGTCATCGACGGCGTCACGGGCGTCGTCGTCGCGAGCGACGCCCCCGAAGACCTCGCGGCGGGCATCGAGCGCGCGTGGGATCTCGACCCCGAGGCGTGCCGCAGGCACGCGCGCGGGTTCGGCACCGAGCAGTTCGTCGCGTCGGTCAGGGGGTGGATGTCGGATGTCGCATGAGCACGGAATCCTCGTGAACGGCGCGTTCCGCGACCAGCGGATCACCGGCCAGCAGCGGTACGCGTCGGAGATCGCCGACCGGCTGCTGCGGCGCCCCGGCGTGCGCGAGTGGGCGATCCCCGCGCGCCGTCGGGGCTCCGCCCTCGGCGCGTGGGCGAGCGTGCAGACGGCCGGCTTCGGCCGCGACCGCGGCGAACGCCTCCTGACGCTCACGAGCCGCGGGCCCGTGGTCGCGCCGCGCCACGTCGTCACGGTCCACGACACGTTCGTGCTCGACCACCCCGAGTGGTTCTCGCGCGCGTACGTCGCGACCCACGCGCCCGTCCTGCGCGCGCAGGTGCGGACGGCGGAGCTCGTGCTCGCGGTGAGCGAGCCCGTCGCGCGCGCGATCCGCGCGCTCGTGAAGCCGGGGGTCGAGATCGTCGTCGCCCCGAATGCGCCCGCCGAGGTGTTCGTTCCGGATGTCCCGGCGCCCGACTTCTCCGGGGTGTCGCGGCTTGCGGGTGCCGGCGGCGGCTTCGTGCTCTCGGTCGCGAGCCAGGATCCACGCAAGAACCTGGGTCGTCTCGTGAAGGCGCACCAGGCCCTGCCCGCCGCGCTCCGTGAGCGGGCGCCCCTCGTGCTCGTCGGCGGCGAGAGCGCCCTCTATGCGCGCGCAGCGCTCGTGCACGACCCGCACGTCGTACGGCTCGGGTACGTCACCGACGACGAGCTCGCCCGGCTCTACGCGGCAGCCTCGGTCGTCGCGTTCCCGACCCTCGCCGAGGGGTTCGGGCTGCCCGCGGTCGAGGCGATCGCGGCGGGCGCCGAGGTCGTCGTGTCCGACATCCCGGTGCTGCGGTGGGTGTGCGGCGACGACGCCAGGTTCGTCGACCCGACCTCGGTCGAGGCGATCGCAGCGGGCCTCCGCGCCGCGCTCGAAGATCCCGACCCCGCCGTCGTGAAGGCCCGGCGTGCGGGCGCGATCCGCACCCGGTTCTCGTGGCAGCGGAGCGCCGACACGGTCGCCGAGGCGATCTGCGCGCTCGGGTCATCCGGATCGCACGCCGCACGCGGCGCGCTCATCGGGAGCCGGTCGTGAGGATCGCGCAGGTGACGGGCTCCCTGCTCTCCCCGCTCGGCGGGGCCGAGCAGTACTGCCTCGCGCTCGCCGAGCGGCAGGCCGCAGACGGCCACGACGTCACGGTCGTCACGGGCTGGATCGACGAGCCCGTGCGCGAGCGGGTCGCGGCACGGGGCATCCGTCTCGAGGTCGTTCCCGGCAACCGGCCGTACCCGCCCGATCGCCGCGGCGGCTCGACGCTCGACCGCGTGCGCTTCCACGCCGCGGAACTCCTCGACTCGCTCGTGCCGAACCGTGTGCTGCGCCGCCTCGAACGCGGCGCCTTCGACGTCGTGCACGTGCATCGCTTCGCGGGGTTCGGCACGGCGCCCCTCCGCGTGCGGTCGACGCGCGTCGTCCACACCGTGCACGACTACTCGCTCGTCGACACGTCGGCGTCGCTCGTGCGCGACGGCGTGCCGCTCGAACCGGGCCTCGGCGTGCAGTCGGCGCGCGCGTCGCTCCTCGCGCGGTTCCTGCCGCGGAGGCTCGGGCTCGTGTTCCCGAGCCCGCGCACGCTCGAGCGGCACGTCGAGTGGGGGTTCCCCGTCGAGCGGTTCGACTCGGCGGTCGTGCCGCACGGGTGGGACCTCGGGACTCCGGATGACTCGACCGCGGCCCGCACGCTCGAGACATCCGGCCCCGAGACATCCGTCGACCTCGAGACATCCGCCGCCCCGGTCCGCTTCCTCTTCCTCGGCAAGCTCTCCGACCACAAGGGCGTCCGGCTCCTCCTCGACGCGTGGGGCGACGGTGTCGACGGGGCGACCCTCGCGGTCGGCGGCGACGGCGACCTCGCGGGTGCCGTGGCCGACGCCGCCGACGCGAGCGGCGGGACGCTCGCCTCGCTCGGCTGGCTCGACGCCGACGCGCGCCGCCGTGAGTTCGCACGCGCCGACGTGCTCGTCTTCCCGTCGCTCTGGCCCGAGAACTTCCCGCTCGTCGTCGCCGAGGCGATCCTCTCGGGCATCCCCGTCGTGACGACCGACATCGCCTCGCCGCCGCTCGTCGACGACGGCCGCAGCGGACTCGTCGTCGCGCCGAACCCCATCGACCTGCGCTGGGCGATCGACCGGCTCACGGTCGACCCCGCGCTCCGCGCGACCCTTTCGGCAGGGGCCGCCGAGCGTTCGGCCGCCCTCGACCTCGGCGCGCACGCCGCCGAACTCGAACGGAGGTACTCCGCCGTCTTGCACACCCTCTGATCGCGGAATGCGAGGCCGCATAGACTGACGGGATGCCACTGAACCCCGACGAGCTTCTGGGCCGGGTGCTCACGTCAGACGTGCCGTACCTCGTCGGTCGCGAGAAGGTGCGCGAGTTCGCTCGCGCCGTGTTCGCGACCCACCCCATCCACTTCGACCCCGAGGTCGCGGTCGCCGCCGGCTACCGCGACGTCGTCGCCCCGGCGACCTTCGCGGGCCTCCTGCAAGAGCATGTGCGCGAAGAGCTCTTCCTCGACCCCGACGCGGGCATCGAGTTGAAGCGCGTCGTCCACGGCGACCAGCAGTTCATCTTCAACCGTCAGATCGTCGCCGGCGACGTCCTGACGGCCGAACTCGAGATCACCCGCATCCGCAGCCTCGGCGCGAACTCGATGCTGACCGCCGAGACCCGCATCATCGACGAAGAGGGCGAGCTCGTCGTGACCGCCCTGTCGTCGCTCGTCGTGCGAGGAGACGACTGATGGCCACCGCACCCACCGCTCCCACCGCGTTCGAACTGCCCGACGTGGCCGCGCTCGCCGTGGGCGACGTCGTCGCCGAGCGCGTCTTCGGCCTCACGCGCGACACCCTCGTCCGCTACGCGGGCGCGTCGGGCGACTTCAACCCCATCCACTACCGCGACGACGTCGCGAAGGCCGTCGGACTTCCGGGCGTGCTCGCGCACGGCATGCTCACGATGGGCCTCGCCATCCAGCCCGTCGTCGACTGGGTCGGCGACCCGAACCGCGTCACCGACTACCAGGTGCGCTTCACACGGCCGATCGTCGTCGACCCCGAACTCGGCGCGATCGTCACCGTCGTCGCGAAGGTCGCCGAGCTCGACGCCGACGCCCGCACGGCCCGCATCGACCTGACCGTGACGGTCGGCGGCGAGACGGTGCTCGGCAAGGCGCAGGTGCGCGTCACCCTCTCATGATGCTCCGATGACCGAGGTGCGCTTCGCAGACCTGACGACGCTGCAGGTGGGCGGCCCGATCGGGCGGCTCGTCACGGCGACGACCCAGCGCGACCTCGTCGACCTCGCGGTCGACGCGTGGGACGACCCGGCCGGCTGGCTCGCGGTCGGCGGCGGGTCGAACCTGCTCGTCGGCGACGACGGGTTCGCAGGCACGGTCGTTCGGGTTGCCACGCGCGGGATCGAAGTGCTTCCGGATGCCTCGGGCACGCCCGGTTCCGTGCGGTTGCGGGTGCAGGCGGGCGAGACGTGGGACGACCTGGTCGCCTGGACGGTCGAGCAGGGGTACTCGGGTCTTGAAGCGCTCTCGGGCATCCCCGGGTCGGTGGGTGCCGCGCCCGTGCAGAACATCGGCGCGTACGGGCAAGAGCTCTCGTCGGTGCTCGTCGCGGTCGAGTTCCTCGACGAGGGCGCCGACCGCCCGCGCCGCATGACGGCCGACGAGCTCGAGCTCGGCTACCGCACGTCGGTGCTGAAGCAGGGGCTGGCGGGCATCGTCGTCTCGGTCGAGCTCGACCTGCACGACACGTCCGCCGAGCGCGCCGTGCTCGGCGAGGCGATCGGCGCGCCCGTCGCATACGCGCAGCTCGCGGGGGCGCTCGGCGTGCAGCTCGGCGACCGCGTGCCGCTCGCGCGCGTGCGCGAGGCCGTGCTCGGCCTGCGCCGCTCGAAGGGCATGGTGCTCGACCCCGACGACCGTGACTCGGTGAGCGCCGGGTCGTTCTTCACGAACCCCATCGTGAGCGAGAAGGTCGCCCGCACGCTGCCCGCCGACGCGCCGCGCTGGTACGTCGAGCCCGACGAGCCCGACGAGGTCGTTCCCATCGCCGACCTTGCGAGCCAGTCGCCGCTCGACGCGTTCCTCGCCCATCAGGCCGAGGTCGAGGCATCCGTCGCGTCGTCGTCGTCCGCCGTCGCGACCACCGCGGCCGTCGGCCCGCTCGTGAAGCTGTCGGCCGCGTGGCTCATCGAGCACTCGGGCATCCGCCGCGGCTTCGCCCTGCCGGGCTCGCGCGCGGCGATCAGCTCGAAGCACACGCTCGCGCTCACGAATCGGGGAGGCGCGACCGCCGCCGAGATCGCCCAGCTCGCGCGCTTCGTGCGGGGTCGCGTGCAGTCGGAGTTCGGCATCACGCTCTTCCCCGAGCCCGTGTTCGTGGGGGTCGAGCTGTAGCGCGCCGCTACTCCCGCCCGACGAGCGCCTTGATCTCACGCAGCTCGGCCATGACCTGGTCGATGTGCGCCTTCGTCGCGGCGTGGTCCTCTTCGTTCGCCTCGTTGACCTTCTCGACGATCCACGACGCGAACGTCGCCGTGACGGCGCCGATGAGCGAGATGCCGCCCACCATCACGCCGACGGCGACGAGCTGGCCCGTGCCGGTGACGGGGATGTAGTCGCCGTAGCCGACCGTCGTGATCGTCACGAACGCCCACCACAGCGCTTCGGGGAAGGTCTGGATCGCGCCGCCGTGACCGCGCTCGGCGTCGAGCACGGCGAGCGCGGCAAGGTAGACGAGGAGCACCGACGCGCCCGCCGCGTAGATGACGACGCGACCGCGGAACGCGCGGCCCGCGGTGCGCTGGAGCACTGCGAGGATCGTGACGAGCCTGAGCAGCCGGAGCGGACGCAGGATGGGCAGCACGACGACGGCGAGGTCGAACAGGTGCGCGAAGAACCAGTGCCCGCGGTGCTCGGCGAGGAACAATCGCACGAGGTAGTCCACGACGAACAGCGCCCAGGTCGCCCAGATGACCGACTCGACGGCGATCGCGTCACGGCCCTCCAGGTCGCCGAGCACCTCCCACGAATACGCCACGAGGAACGCGACGGATGCCGCGACGAGCGGCCACTCCATGAGCTTCTGCCAGCGCTGCTGAGTCATCATGCGCACACTCTAGGAGCGGGCGCGGCCCCGCGACAGGCTCAGGATGCCTCGTGCCGCCGCCGCACGGCGCGCTGGCGCTCGCCGCGACGAATGAGGCCGACGACGCCGAACACGACGGCGAGGGCGCCGAGGGCGAGGATCGCGTACAACCCGAATTCCACCGGTCCGATCGTCCGGAGCCACGCCTCGACGGCGTCGCGTCGATCGGCGCCCGTCGAGAGCCACAGGACGACGCCCGCGATGCTCGCGAAGATGAGACCCCACGCGAGCGCGCCCCAGCGGATCGTCGGACCGGGGAGGGCGTCCGCGGTGCTGCTCGTTTCGATGGTGTCGTTCGTCTCGGTGGTGTCGTTCGTGTCGCTCACTCGGCGCTCCCTGGTCTGATCTGGATGTCGACCCAGCCGGGGGTCCGCTGGACGAGGTGGATGCGGAGGTCGGGCGGGCCGCTGTTCCAGCCGCCTCCGTACGAGAGTCGGAGGGGGTTGTCGATCCGAACCTGCTCGCCGACCGCGTCGGACATGTCTGCGTTGTAGCGCACGATGCTCGCGTACCCGTCACCTGGTCGGTCGACGACGAGCTCGACGCGTGCGCCGTCGTCGATGTTCAGCGAGAGCCCGCCGCCCCACCACTGGGTGAGCTCGATCTCGGGGGTGCCGTCGGCGGCGATCGTGTGCCGGTCGGCGAAGATGTTGATGTACCCCGTCGGCTGGAAGTACGAGCCCGACTCGACCGAGCTGATGCCGTATCCCTGCCACGGGACGAGGGTCGCCTGGGTCGGGGCGAGGCTGCCGACGACCGTCACGACGGTCGCGATCGCGGTCACGAACGCGAGGAACCCGCCGCGGCGGCGGCGCAGTGCGGCGACGATCATGCCGGCCGCGAGCACGAGGGTCGCGACGGCGAAGGCGGCCGGCAGCGACCACGAGCGCGACCCGCTCGATGCGCTCGCGAGCAGCCCGGTGGCCGCGCCCGCGACGAGCGCGAGCCCGATCACCGTGAAGACGTAGGCGGCGCTCGTGCGCGGGCGCGACTTCCGGCGCGCAGCGCGCGCGGCGTCGGCGGCTGCGGCGTACTCCCGGGCGCGGGCCTTGTTCTCGGCGGCGGCCTGCGCGCGCGCGGCGCGGGCGGCTTCGTCTTGGCCCGCCTTCCACTCGGCGTGCGAGCGGCGCCACGCGTCGTGCTGCGCACGCCACTCGGCGATCGCCGCGGCGTCGGCGCCGTCGGCGGGAGGGGTCGGCGCGGTCGCCGCGAATGCGAGCGGCGCGGCGGGAGGTTCGGGCGCCTCGGGAGCGTCGGACTCCGCTCCCTGAGCCTGTCGAAGCGCAGTGTCCGACGAGACGGCGGCGGCCGAGACATCCGGAACCGATGCCTTCGCACCCTGCGCCGACGTGCCGTGGTGCCCGGGGGCGGGCACCGCGGCCGTGCCGTTGCTCCGCACCGAGCGGGTGATGAGCCACGTGACGAGCCAGACGATGCCGCCGATGACGGCGAGGGTCCAGAAGACGCGGAGCACGGGACCGAAGTTCAGCCCGAAGATCGGGTCGGTGAACGTCGACATGTCGGGCCACCAGCGCCAGCCGAACCAGCCGCCCTGCACGAGGGTCAAGAACCCGACGACGCCCATGACGGCGATGCCGACGACCGCGGTGTCGACGCGTCCGTGCAGGAGTCGTTCGAGGTGGATGCGGCCGGCCGTGTCGGGCAGCAGCAGCCACGCGATCGCGTAGAGCAGCACGAACGGCGCCCCGAGCACGGCTGCGACGAACACGACGCCGCGCACGATGATCGGGTCGATGCCGAGGCGGGCGGCGACGCCCGCGCACACGCCGCCGAGCCAGCCGTCGCGACGGGGCACGCCGAGACGGCGGAGCCACGGGAAGAAGCCGTCCCCCGTGGCATCCGCCTGCTCGTGGGTGCCGGTGTCGCGACCCCCGTCAGGAGCGAACCCCGCCGAACCCTGCGGGCTCTCCGTCGCGGCATCCCCCTGCCGGCCGTCGGGCGCTGGGCGTGATTCGGCGGTGTTCGTGTCCATGCTTCGATCGTGCCGCCCGCGGCGGCGCACCCGCTATGGGGTGGAACCCTGATCCGACCCTGAACGTCGGGGTCGGGGCGGCTCCGTCGTCAGTTCGGTCTGATTGGATGAACCGCATGGAACGGATGACGCGCCCGCGCGCCTGCGTCGCGACGGGGGTGTCGGCGGGGCTCGCAGCCCAGCTCGGCGTGCCCGTGTGGGCGGCGCGCCTCGGGTTCGTCGTCACGGGCGCGCTCGGCGGGTTCGGAGTGCTCCTCTACCTCTGGCTGTGGGCGTTCACGCCGTGGGCCGAGGGCGAGGCGCGGCCGAGCCGGCGCGCCCCCGTCGCGTGGATCTTCGTTACGGCTTCGACCTTCGCCTTCGTTGCAGCGGTCGTCGTCGAAAGCGGCGGCCGCACGCTCGACTGGCCCGACGCGTCGAGCGCGTGGGCGGTCTCGACGCTCGCAACGATCGGACTCGCCGTCGCGGCCGGCGCCTGGGCCGGGTTCATCGATCGCCCCGACTCCGCCCGCGGGCCCCGGCACGAGCTCGTCATCCGCATCGTCGCGACCGCCCTCCTTGCGGCGGTCGCCGGATGGCTCGTGCTCGGCTCGGGGTCGTCGTTCGCGCCCATGCCGTCGTTCCTCCTCGCACTCGCCGCGGCCCTCGGCATCCTGGCGGTCTTCGCCCCCACCCTCGTGACGCAATGGCGAGAACTCACCGAGGAGCGCACGCGCCGCATCCGCGACGAGCAGCGGAACGAGATCGCCGCCCACCTCCACGACTCGGTGCTGCAGACGCTCGCCCTCATCCAGAACCGCGCGGGCGCGACGAGCGAGGTCGCGCGCATCGCCCGGGCGCAGGAGCGGGAGCTCCGCGACTGGCTCTACGCGGGCGACGCGCCCGTCGACCGCGACCTCGGCACGGAGCTCCGCGACTTCGCCGCCGACCTCGAGATCGACTTCCCCGTGACGGTCGACGTCGTCGTCGTCGGCGAGACGAGTGAGCGCGCGAGCGGCGAGCTCGCGGCCGCCGCGCGCGAGGCCATGCTCAACGCGGCCCGGCACGCGGGCGGCGAGGTGTCGGTGTACGTCGAGTCGTCGCGCGAGCAGGCGTCGGTGTTCGTGCGCGATCGCGGACCGGGCTTCGCCCTGGCGGATGTCCCGGGCGACCGCCTCGGCGTCAGGCAGTCGATCATCGGCCGCATGAAGCGCGCCGGGGGAGACGCCGAGGTCGGCGTCGGGCCGGGCGGGCAGGGCACCGAGGTGCGGCTGCGGTTCCCCGTGCGGGCGGTCGCGCTGGCCGTGTCCGCCGCCGCCGTGTCCGCTGCCGGTGCGCCCGCTGCCGCTGCGCCCGCCCCGCTGACCGTTCCCGCCCCCGAGGAGACGCATGGCTGAGTCATCCGTTCGCGTCGTCGTCGTCGACGACCACTCGATCTTCCGCTCGGGCTTGAAGGCCGACCTCGACCCCTCGATCGAGGTCGTGGGCGAGGCATCCGACGTCGCCTCCGCCGTCGCGGCCGTGACCGAGGCCGCGCCAGACGTCGTGCTCCTCGACGTGCACCTGCCGGGCGACGTGCCCGAGGGATCGACGGGCGGTGCCGAGGTGATCCGGCGCTCCGCGCCCGCCGTGCCGGGCACGCGCTTCCTCGCGTTGAGCGTCTCCGACCGCGCCGAAGACGTCGTCGGCGTCATCCGCGCGGGCGCCCGCGGCTACATCACGAAGGGCTCCTCGGGCGCCGACGTGAGCCGCGCCGTCCGCGCCGTCGCCGACGGCGACGCCGTGTTCTCGCCCAAGCTCGCTGGATTCGTGCTCGACGCCTTCGGCGCGCCGGCCGGCGAGACCGCCGCCGCCCCCGACGAGCTCGACCGCCTGTCGGCGCGCGAGCAGGAGGTCATGCGGCTCATCGCGCGCGGCTACGCCTACAAGGAGGTCGCGTCCGAGCTCTTCATCTCGACGAAGACCGTCGAGAGCCACGTGTCGGCGGTGCTGCGGAAGCTGCAACTCTCGAGCAGGCACGAGCTCACCGCGTGGGCGAGCGCGCGCCGGTTGCTGTGAGCCGACACCCGTTGAGTCGGCACCGTTGAGTCGGCACCGTTGAGCCTTCGGCCCGCTCCATCGCGCTCCTGCATGCACGTTCGCCGTCTCGGTCGGATGATGCCGTCTCGCCGAGTGGCGGCGGCACTTCGGCACCGGGGTCCGCACGATCTTGCACTGCCCTCGCTGGGGTCGCGGATGCTTTGAAGCGGCGGCACTTCGGCACCGCCGCGGCGAAAGACGAGGTCTTCGGTGGAAAGCGGGGAGTGGGAAGTGGGAAGCCGCGCGCCTACTCGGGCTCGCGCCGCCGACCGTTCGGATCGGCCATCGGCAGCGTGATCGTGCCCGTCGCGGGCCCCGTCGTGCGCTCGAACGGGCGACCCGCGCGCTCTTGGCCGGGCACCGGCCGCGACCGGCGGCCGTAGATGAGCTCCGACGAGTCGAGCAGCCACGGCACGAGCGTGATCGTCACACCGTGGAGCAGCATGAGCTGCTGCCCGATGCGACTCGCACGCCGGTTGTGGAGGAGCGACTCCCACCAGTGGCCCACGATGTACTGCGGCAGATAGACCGTGACGACCGACGAGCCGTGCTGCTCGCGGTACGCGTTGATGAACGACGCGATGGGGCCCGCATACGTGCGGTACGGCGATTCGATGACGACGAGCGGAATCGGCATGCGGTGGGCCTCCCACTCGCGCTGCACGCTCTCGGCGTCTTCCTTCGAGACGGCGACGTGGATCGCGAGCGTCTTCTCGTGCCGTGCCGCGAGAGCGTAGTCGACCGCCTTCACGACGGGCTTCTGCAGGCGGTTCACGAGGATGAGCGCGACGTCGCCCGTCGAGCCGAAGTGGGTCGTGTCATCCACCGCGATCTCGTGCTCGACATCGCGGTAGTAACGGCTGACGCCGACCATGAGCAGGGCGAGCACGGGGATCGCGAGAAACACCAGCCAGGCCCCGTGCGTGAACTTCGTGATCGTCACGATGACGAGCACGAGCACCGTCATCGACGCGCCGAGCGAGTTGATGACGAGTCCCTTGCGCGCGGCGAACGCGGTCTTCTGGCGCTCGCGCGCGATGTCGGCGTCGATCGGCGTCGACATGGCCGCGAGGTCGCGCAGCGAGCGCTTCCAGTGCCGGATCATGCCGATCTGCCCGAGCGAGAACGACACGAACACGCCGATGATGTACAGCTGGATGAGCTGCGTGAGGTTGGCCTGGAACACCACGAGCACGGCGATCGCGCCGATGCCGAGGATGATCATGCCGTTCGAGTACACGAGCCGGTCGCCGCGCGTGTTGAGCGCCTTCGGCGCGTAGCCGTCGCGTGCGAGCACGGCGCCGAGCAGCGGGAAGCCGTTGAATGCCGTGTTGGCGGCCAGCAGCAGCACGCACGCCGTCGCGGCCTGGATGATGAAGAACGGGATCGACCCGCCGCCGAACGTCGCCGCCGCGACCTGTGCCATGAGGCTCGGCTGCACGAGGTTCTCGCAGTCGAAGCCGACGAGGTGGCACGGGTTCTCGGCGTAGTGCACGCCCGTGATGAGGGCGAGCGCCGTGAGGCCCGCGAAGAGGAGGGCCGCGATCGTGCCCATCAGGGCGAGGGTCGTTTGGGCGTTCCGGATCTTGGGCTTGCGGAATGCCTGCACGCCGTTCGACACTGCCTCGACGCCGGTCAGCGCCGAGCAGCCGCTCGAGAACGCGCGCAGCACGAGCAGGATGACGGCGGCCTGGGTCAGGTCTTCGGCCTGCACGGCGAACCCGGCGCTCGACGCCACGGGTGCGTCGCCCGCGAGGGTGCGGATGAGGCCGGTGACGATCATGACGCCGACGGAACCGATGAACACGTAGGTCGGGATGGCGAACGCACGGGATGCCTCGCGCACGCCTCGGAGGTTCACGATGACGATGAGGATGACGAACCCGACGGCGAGCTCGACGCGGCCGGGGTTCAGGGCGGGGATCGCGGAGATGATGTTGTCGACGCCCGACGCGACCGACACGGCGACCGTCAGCACGTAGTCGACGAGGAGTGCGGCGGCGACGACGACGCCCGGGATCTCGCCGAGGTTCTTGCGCGCGACCTCGTAGTCGCCGCCGCCCGACGGGTACGCCTTGATGAGCTGCCGGTAGCTCAGGACGACGACGATGAGGAGCACGACGACGGCGGTCGCGATCCAGGGGCTGAAGCTCAAGAACGCGAGCCCGCCGGTGAGCAGGATCATGAGGAGCTCTTGCGGTGCGTAGGCCACCGAGGAGAGTGCGTCGGACGCGAAGATCGGCAGTGCCATCTTCTTGGGGAGGAGGTGTTCGTCGGCGTGTTCCGACGAGAGCGGATCACCGATCAGGATCCGCTTCGCGGCCGGGGAATCCGCCCCCGACTCGCGAGGTTCGCTAGTCACGACCGGCGACACTACGCCCGCCGCGAACGGAACGCAATGCGAAGACCGCCTCCGGATACGTGGTTCCACGTACCGGATCGGTGATTCCGCGGACGCCGCGAGAAATCCTCAGTCGTAGCGTCGCGAGCGGGCACGGCAGCCCGCCGAGCCCGATGGGGCGGCGCACAGCGTCGTGAAGGGGATGGGCACATGGAATCGATCTCTCGAAATCTGCACCGGAGCCACAACCGACCGCACCAGCAGCACCACGTCAACGAGCATCTGCACGGCCGCCGAAAGCGAAAGCCGATCGCGCTCGCAGCCCTCGCGACGGGCATCCTAGCGGGTGCCCTCATCGCGTCGGGCGTCACCGCGCCTGCGTACGCGCACGGCTACATCGGCGGGGCGAACTCCGACCTCACCGCGCGCCAGGTCACCCCCGGCAACACCGGGCTCGGGGCCATCGTCTACGAGCCGCAGAGCCTCGAGGGCGGCGGCAACTTCCCCGCCGAGGGGCCGGCCGACGGACACATCGCCTCCGCGGGCAAGTCGACCTTCTCGGCCCTCGACGAGCAGACCGCGACACGGTGGGTCAAGAACGTCGTGACGCCCGGCCCCACAGGTTCGGGTGGACCTACACGGCGCCGCACAACACCGACTACTGGAAGTACTACATCACCAAGAAGGGGTGGAACCCGAACGAGCCGCTCGACCGCGGCGATTTCGAGGTGCTCGCGACGTTCGAGTACGACGGCCGCGCGGCCGACACCTACCCGGTGCACACGATCGACATCCCGAGCGACCGCACGGGGTACTACGTGATCCTCGCCCAGTGGGAGATCGACGACACGGGCGCGGCTTTCTACAACGTCGTCGACGTCGACATCCAGCCGGGCACGTCGACGCCCGACACGACTGCGCCGTCGGCGCCGACCGGGCTCACGAGCGCGGCGACGACGGCCTCGAGCGTCGACCTGCGGTGGACCGCGTCGACCGACGACCGCGGCGTCGCGAGCTATCGCGTCGAGCGGGCGACGGGGTCGGGGGCGTTTGCGCAGGTCGCGACGCCCGCGGGTACGAGTTACCTGAACACGGGGTTGGCTGCGTCGACGACGTATCGGTATCGGGTGAGCGCGGTGGATGCCGCGGGCAACGTGTCCGCCGCGAGCGCGGTGTTCTCGGTGACGACGGCGTCGGGCACGACGCCCGACACCACGCAGCCGAGCGCCCCGACCGGGCTTGCGTCGAGCGGCGTCACGTCATCGAGCGTGAACCTGTCGTGGACCGCGTCGACCGACGACCGCGGCGTCACGGGGTACCGCGTCGAGCGGGCGACCGCGACGGGCGCGTTCCAGCAGGTCGCGCAGGTCACGACGACGAGCTACCAGAACACGGGGCTCGCAGCCGCGACCACCTATCGGTATCGGGTGAGCGCGGTGGATGCCGCGGGCAACGTGTCGGGGCTGAGCACGACGATCTCGGTGACGACCTCGTCGGGCACGACGCCGACGTATCCGACGTGGAACTCCCGCGGCGCCTACACGAAGGGCGACCGGGTGACCTGGAACGGCAAGGTCTACGAGGCCGTGCAGACCTATCAGGGCGTCGGCGACACCAACTGGATCAACGCCGGTTCGCTCTGGAAGGTCGTCGGATAACTGACGGCGAGCACCTCGGGCGGGGTCGGGGCGCACGCCCCGGCCCCGTTTCGCGTGTGCGAGACATCCGCCGCGAGACAGCCGGCAACACTCTTTCGGAATATCCGTAGGAACGCGTATCGGGTCGGTGGAACTGCGGACGCCTTCGCCCCATGCCCACCCGTATCGTCGGCCCTCGGGCGCGACGCACCGCCGCGCCGAGACCCGAGCGGCCCCTCGCCGCCGGAGGAAAGGACGGAAGAGTGGTGGAAGACATCTCTCGGAATCGCAAGCCCAGGCTCGGCGCCTTCGCGGCAGCGGGCGTACTGGCGGGTGCGATGGTCGCATGCGGCGTGGCCGTGCCCGCATTCGCGCACGGGTACATCGGCGGGTCGGGTTCCGAACTCACCGCCCGCCAGGTGACGCCCGGCAACACGAACCTCGGCGGAATCCAGTACGAACCGCAGAGCCTCGAAGCCACGGGCGGCTTCCCGGCGACGGGGCCCGCCGACGGGCACATCGCGTCGGCCGGGCACGCGAACTGGAGCGAACTCGACGAGCAGACCTCGACGCGGTGGGTGAAGAACGTCGTGTCGCCCGGCGCGCACACGTTCGGCTGGACCTACACGGCCCCCCACAACACCGACGAGTGGCGCTACTACATCACGAAGAAGGGGTGGGACCCGAACGCACCTCTCGACCGCGGTGACTTCGAGCTCCTGCAGACCGTCGAGGGCAACGGCAAGCCCGCCAACACCTACCCGACGCACACGATCAACATCCCGAGCGACCGCACGGGCTACTACGTGATCCTCGCCGTGTGGGAGGTCGAAGACACCGCCAACGCGTTCTATAACGTCGTCGACGTCGACATCCAGCCCGGAGGGGTCGCGCAGCCCGACACCGAGGCGCCCTCGGTGCCGTCGGGCGTGAAGAGCACCGAGACGACCGCGTGGAGCGTCAACCTCGCGTGGACCGCGTCGACCGACAACAAGGGCGTCACAGGGTACAAGGTCGAACGCGCGACGGGCACGGGCGCATTCGCGAAGATCGCGGATGTCTCGGGCACGACCTTCTCCGACACGGGCCTCTCTGCCGCGACCGCGTACCGCTACCGCGTGACCGCGGTGGATGCCGCGGGCAACTCCTCGGCGGCGAGCACCGTCTTCTCGGTCACGACAGCCGCCGGCACGACGACCGATACCCAGGCGCCGAGCGCGCCCGCGGGCGTGCACAGCATGGAGACGACCTCGTCGAGCGTCGACCTCATGTGGACGGCGGCGACCGACGACGTCGGCGTCACGGGGTACCGCGTCGAGCGCGCGACGGGATCGGGTGCCTTCGCGCAGGTGGCCACGCCGACCGGCACGAGCTACCTCGACTCGGGCCTCGCTGCCGCGACCGCGTACCGGTACCGCGTGACCGCGGTGGATGCCGCGGGCAACGCGTCGGCGGCCAGCACGGTGTTCTCGGTCACGACCGCCGCTGCGACGACCGTCGACACGCAGGCGCCCTCGGTGCCGGCGGGTCTCAAGATCACGGCGACGACCTCGTCGAGCGCGACCCTCTCGTGGACCGCGTCGACCGATGACAAGGGCGTCGTGGGCTACCGCCTCGACCGCGCGACGGCGACGGGCGCGTTCCAGCAGATCGCCGTCGTCGCAGGCACGACCTACCAGAACACGGGGCTTGCCGCGTCGACGACGTACCGCTACCGCGTGAGCGCGGTCGACGCCGCGGGCAACGTCTCGGCCGCGTCGGCGATCCTCTCGGTCACGACCCCGGCTGCCACGACGAACCCGGGCACGTACCCGACGTGGAACCCCAAGGGCTCGTACACGAAGGGCGACAAGGTCACCTGGAACGGCAAGAACTACGAAGCCGTCCAGACCCACACGGGCGTCGGCGACGCCAACTGGATCGCGGCGCTCTCGCTCTGGAAGCCGATCGCGTAGCGCCGTTCCACCGCACACGGCGGGGCCGGGAAGTCCTTCTTCCCGGCCCCGCCTTTCGCGTCTCTCCGGGCCCGCCCCGCCCGACCCCACGCCCGACTCCCGCCCGCGACCCCAGCGAGTGGGCGGTTCGGCACGGTTGTGAAGACGCCGGACTGTGCCGAAGTGCCCACTCGCGGGCGCGGCGCAGGTGGGTGGGGCGCGGGTGTGCGGGGAGGGGGCCGGGCAGGGCTACAGCAGCCCGAGCTCCATCGCGCGGGTCACCGCGCGCGTGCGGTCGCCGACTTCGAGCTTCTCGAACACGTGCGCGAGGTGCGTCTTGACCGTCGCCTCGCCGAGGTGCAGATGCCGCGCGATCTCGGGGTTCGAGCGCCCGTCGGCGACGAGCCGCAGCACCTCGGTTTCGCGCGGCGAGAGCGACGGAACGGCGGCGGCGTGCCGTGCGGCGACCTGGTCGGCGCGGACGCGCCGCATGAGCTTCGCGGCGAGCGACGGGGCGAGCACGGTCTCGCCCGCAGCGACGGCGCGCACCCCCGCGAGGATCTCGTCCTGCGGGGCGGCCTTCAAGAGGTAGCCGCTCGCGCCCGCCTCGATCGCGGGCAGCAGGTCTTCATCGGTGTCGTACGTCGTGAGCACGAGCACGCGCGCGTCGCCCGATTCGACGATCAGCCGGGTCGCGTCGGCCCCGCCGAGCACCGGCATCCGCAGGTCCATGAGCACGAGGTCGGGCTTCGCCGCGGCTGCGAGCGCGACGGCTTCGGCGCCGTCGGCGGCCACGCCCACGATCTCGAGGTCGTCGGCCGATTCGAGGAGGCCCACGATGCCGGCGCGCACGATGGGGTGGTCGTCGGCGACGACGATCCGGATGCCTCGGGGCGCGGCCGTGCTCACGGGTCGACCCCCGTGACATCCGCCACCGGCACCTCGACCTCGAGGACCGTGCCGCCGCCGTCCCCGGCCGCCCCGAAGGCGACTCTTCCGCCCACGAGCGCGACGCGGTCGCGGACACCCGCGAGGCCGAACCCGCGCTCGCCGATGCGGGCGTCGCCTGGACCGACGCCGTCGTCCCGCACGCGGAGTGTGGCGGCATCCGGCCCGACGTCGACGTCGATCCACGCGTGCGAGGCATCCGCGTGCTTGCGCACGTTCGCGAGCGCCTCCTGTGCGCTCCGCAGCAGCACGACCTCGAGCTCGGGGTCGAGCCGCGGCCCCGACGCGGCGACCTCGACCTCGATGCCCGTCTCGCGCGCGAACCCGCTCGCGACCCTGCGGAGCGCGTCGGCGAGCGAGGTCTCGACGTCGACCGGAGCGAGCGACGCGACGAGGCCGCGTGCCTCGGTGAGGGCGTCGCGCGCCATGTCCTCGATGAGCGACACGTCGCCGCGCGCGGCCTCGGCCTCGTCGCCGGCGACGTGGGCGAGCCGGTTGCCCGTGCGCTGGGCGACCATGACGAGGCCCGTGAGCGACTGCGCGATCGTGTCGTGGATCTCGCGCGCGAGCCGGGCGCGCTCCTGCATGACGCCCGCCTCGCGGTGCGCCGTGGCGAGTTCTCCCTGTGCGGCCTGGAGTTCGGCGAGCAGCCGCCCGCGCTCCTCCGAGTACTCGGCGATGCGCGAGATCCAGAGCCCGAGCGCGAGGCTGAACGCGAGCGAGAGGGCCGCGATGCCCGCGGCGGCGAGGTACCCGCTCGGGCCGAAGTGCAGCCCGTAGCCGATGGCGACGACCACGGCCACGATGACGTTGCCGATGATCGCGCGCCGCTTGGACTCGGTCGTGACCCAGACGTAGGGGTAGGCGAAGGTCTGCATCGTCGCGAACGACGGGTCGAAGAAGCAGCCGACGGCGACGATGACCGCGAGGAGCGTGACCGCCGGGAAGTAGTGGCGCTGGTCGCCGTCCTCGACGAGGTGGCGGCGGAGGTACGCGAAGTAGGCGAGCAGGAAGACCGCGGCGACGACCCACACGCCCCAGTCCTGCGGACCGAACGGCATGTCGACGAGCACGAACGCGACGCTCACGACGACGATCGCGATCGCCGCGACATCCCACCAGCGCCGGTTCAGCATGTCGTCATGCTCTCACGCGCGCGAGGGCCCGGCGCCGCCGCGAGGCGGGCCGGGCCGACGATGGGCGAGGCATCCGCTCACGCGTCCCGCCTGATCCAGCGGAACGTGATGCGGCTGATCACGAGGCCCACGACGAGCCACGCCACGAGGGCCAGCGCGACCCAGCCGAGGTCCCACGCGCCGTTCTGCTCGAGCGCCTTGAACTCGTCGGGCAGGAACGCCGCGCGCATGCCCTGCGCCATCCACTTGAGCGGGAAGACGCTTGCGACGTTCTGCATCCACTCGGGCAGCATGCTGAACTGCAGGTACACGCCCGAGATGAACTGCAGCACGAGCACGATCGGCACGACGACGGCCGTGGCCGACTTGCCGCTCCGCGGCACGGCCGAGAGCGCGATGCCGAGCAGGGCGCTCGTCACGAGGCCGAGCACGAAGACCCACGCGAACGTCATCCAGCGGGCGGGCTCGGTCGGCAGTTCGATGCCGAACGCGACGCGCGCGACGAGGAGCAGGACGGCGGCCTGCAGGATGCCCGTCACGAACACCTGGCCGATCTTGCCGAGGAAGTACGACACGGGCGAGAGCGGCGTTCCGCCGAGGCGCTTCAAGGTGCCGTCGCTCTTCTCGGTCGCGATGTCGACGGCGAGGTTCTGCACGCCCGACAGCAGCACGCCCGCGGCGAGCATGCCCGGCAGGTAGTACGCGCCGACGCTGATCTGCGCCCCCTCGGGCCCGATGTCGCCCGACGAGCTGAACGCGGCGGTGAAGATGCCGAGCATGATGAGCGGGAAGAGGAACGTGAAGAACACGGTGTCGAGGGAGCGGAAGTACCCCTTCGTCTCGTAGCCGACGCGCGAGGCGCCGATGGCGAGCGTGCTCATGCGATCGCTCCTTCCTGAGTCGAGGCGGATGCTCCGGATGTCTCGGAGGCTGCGGATGTCTCGGTGTCGCCGGATGCCTCCGGGGCACCGCCGTGGCGGCGCACGAGGTCGAGGTAGACGTCTTCGAGGCTGGGGCGGATGACTTCGAGGTCTTCGGGCTCGGCTCCTCCGGTCCCGCCCGACTCGGCGACGAGCGCCGCGACGAGGGCTGCGGGCGCTTGCGTGCGCTGCTCGCGCACGAGCCCGTCGGCCCCGCGCCACCTGACGATCGGCACACGCGCGTCGGCGCCGCCGATCTCGTCGATGCGGCCGACATCGACGAGCCTGCCGCCGATGATGACGCCCGCGCGGTCGCCGAGCCTGGCTGCCTCGTCGAGGTAGTGGGTCGTCAGCAGGATCGTCGTGCCCTCCGACTTGAGTCCCCGGATGAGTCCCCAGAACTCGCGCCTGGCCTCGGGGTCGAAGCCCGTCGTCGGCTCGTCGAGGAACAGCAGTTCGGGGCGGCCGATGATGCCGAGCGCGACATCCACCCGTCGCTTCTGCCCGCCCGAGAGCTTCGCGATGCGCGTGCCCGCCTGGTCTTCGAGGCCGACGGCCGCGATGACCTCGTCGACGGGCCGTGGATTCGGGTAGTACCCGGCGAACTGCTTGAGCTGCTCGCGCACCGTCATGACTCCCGACTCGCCCGTCGACTGCAGCACGATGCCGAGCCGCGCCTTCCAGTCGAGGCCGCCGCGGGCGGGGTCTGTGCCGAGCACCGAGACCTCGCCTTCCGTGCGAGAGCGGTAGCCCTCGAGGATCTCGACCGTCGTCGACTTGCCGGCGCCGTTCGGGCCGAGGAGCGCGAACGTCTCGCCGCGGGCGACGTCGAGGTCGATGCCGTCGACGGCGTGCTTCCCGCCGTAGTCCTTGCGGAGTCCGCGCACGCGCACGGCGGCGTCGGCGATCTCCGTCTTCCGGTTGCTGGTTGCCATGGTTCGAGGATCCCGCTCGTGTGCGCGAGCCGACAGCCCCCGGGCGGATGGTTCTCGCATCCCCCGATCGGCGGATGTCCCGGCGCATGCGCCCGCGCGGGACATCCGGCGCCTGTCATGCGACGACCCTGAAACGCGCCCGACATGACGATTCGTTAAGGTCGATACCGTGAGTTCCACCACCCCTGCGCTCCCCGCCGATCCGCTCGACGACCGCGACGACATCCGAGGGAGCGTCGAGGCGCCGCTCGGCGCCGACGTCAGACTCCTGGGCGAACTCCTCGGCCGCGTCATCGCCGAGGCCGGCGGCGATGACCTCCTCGCCGACGTCGAGCAGCTTCGCGCCCTCACGATCGCCGCGTACGAGAGCGGCGACGACGACGCCATCCGTCGCGCCGAAGCGCTCGTCGACGGCTTCTCGACCGAGCGCGCCGAGCAGGTCGCGAAGGCGTTCACGGTGTACTTCCACCTCGCGAACCTCGCCGAGGAGCACCACCGCGTGCGCGTCCTCCGCGAGCGCGCCGCGCGCACCGACGCAGCCGGTGACTCGCTCGCGGGCGCCGTCGAGCGGCTCACCGCCGAGGTCGGCGAAGACGAAGCGCGCCGCCGCCTCGAAGGCCTGCGGTTCCACCCCGTCTTCACGGCGCACCCGACCGAGGCGCGCCGTCGCGCCGTGGCGTCGGCGATCCGCCGCGTGGCCGACCTCTTGACCGCGCGCGAGGGCGCCGTGCTCGGGGCACTCCCGACGGCCGAGCTCGACCGCCGGCTCCTCGAAGAGATCGACACCCTCTGGCGCACGTCGCCCATCCGCACGACCCGCCCGACCCCGCAAGACGAGGTGCGCACGGCGATGTCGATCTTCGACCAGACGGTGTTCCAGGTCGTGCCGCGCGTGTACCGCCTGCTCGACGACTGGTTGCAGGGCGAACGCGCCGGACTCGACGCCGCGAAGGCGCCCGCGTTCGTGCGATACGGCTCGTGGATCGGCGGCGACCGCGACGGCAACCCGTTCGTGACCGCGAAGGTCACCGAAGAGGCCGCCGCCATCCAGGCCGAGCATGTCCTCCTCGGGCTCGAAGCCGCGGCGACCCGCATCGGCCGCACGCTCACGCAAGACTCGGCTGCGACGCCGCCGAACGCCGCCCTCGAAGCGCTCGCGGCCGCGCAGGCCGCGCTCGCACCCGAGATCGCGTCGCGGATCGGCATCCGAGCGGCGAACGAGCCGCACCGGCGCGTGCTGCTCGTGATCGCGGCGCGCATCGCGGCGACCCGCACGGGCGACGACCGCATCGCCTACGCGTCGCCCGAGGCGCTCGTCGACGACCTCCGCGTGCTGCAGGGCTCGCTCAGTGCGGGCGGGGCCGCACGCAGCGCGAACGGCGACCTCCAGCACCTCATCTGGCAGGTCGAGACGTTCGGGTTCCATCTCGCCGAGCTCGAGATCCGCCAGCACTCGGCCGTGCACCGCAAGGCGCTCGACGAGATCCGCGCGGGAGGCGAACGGTCGGACGGCACGCTCGAGGTGCTCGAGGTCTTCCACGCCATCGCGCGCTTGCAGCGCAGGTACGGTGTGCGCGCCTCGCGGCGCTACATCGTGTCGTTCACGCAGTCGGCCGAAGACCTGGCCAACGTGTTCGAGCTCGCGCAGGCCGCGTTCGACGACCCCGCCGACGTGCCCGTGCTCGACGTCATCCCGCTCTTCGAGACGTTCGCCGACCTCGACGCCGCGACGGGCATCCTCGACGGGCTCATCGCGCTGCCGCAGGTGCAGGCACGCCTCGCCGAGACGGGCCGGGCGCTCGAGGTCATGCTGGGCTACTCCGACTCGTCGAAAGACGTCGGTCCCGTGTCGGCGACGCTCGCGCTCAACCTCGCGCAGCGCCGCATCGCCGAGTGGGCGGCGCAGAACGACATCGAGCTCACCCTCTTCCACGGTCGCGGCGGCGCGCTCGGGCGTGGCGGCGGGCCGGCGAACGAGGCCGTGCTCGCGCAGCCGCCGGGGTCGGTCGACGGCCGCTTCAAGCTCACCGAGCAGGGCGAGGTCATCTTCGCCCGCTACGGCGACCACCAGATCGCCGAGCGCCACCTCGAGCAGATGGCCGCCGCGACGCTGCTCGCGTCGAGCCCGTCGAACGAGGCGCGCAACCGCCAGGCGGCGACCGACTTCGCCGAGCTCGGGGCGCGCCTCGACCGCGTCTCCCGCGCGCGCTTCTTCGACCTCGTGAAGGCCGACGGCTTCGCCCCCTGGTACGCCCAGGTCACCCCGATGGAAGAGGTCGGACAGCTCGCGCTCGGTTCGCGGCCCGCCCGTCGCGGCCTGTCGGTGTCGTCGCTCGAAGACCTCCGGGCCATCCCGTGGGTGTTCTCGTGGACGCAGGCCCGCATCAACCTCACCGGTTGGTTCGGGCTCGGGTCGGCGCTCGCCGAGGTCGGCGACGTCGAGGTGCTGCAAGACGCGTACCGTCGCTGGCCGCTCTTCACGGCGATGGTCGACAACGTCGAGATGTCGCTCGCGAAGACCGACGAGCGCATCGCCCGCCGCTACCTCTCGCTCGGCGACCGCGACGACCTCGCACAGCTCGTGCTCGACGAGCTCGCGCTCACGCGCGAGTGGGTCATCCGCGCGTCGGGTCGCGAGGGCCTGCTCGACGGCCGCCCGGTGCTGCGCCGCACGGTGCGCCTGCGCAGCCCCTACGTCGATGCGCTGTCGCTCCTGCAGCTGCGGGCGCTTCGCACGTTCCGCAGCACGGTCGAGCCGTCGGCCGACGACCCCGATCGGCGCCTTCTGCTCCTCACGGTCAACGGCGTCGCGGCGGGCCTGCAGAACACGGGGTGACGGTCGGCGGTGCGGCTACGCGCCCGTGAGGTTCGCGAGCCGCCGTTCGAGGTAGCGGCGCTCGGGGTCGGTGGGCGCGAGCGCGATCGCCTCGCGGTAGCGCGCGGCTGCGGCGCTCGCGTCGCCCGCGCGGCGCAGGAAGTCGGCCTGAGCGGCGGGCAGCAGGTGGTAGCCGCGCAGTGATCCGGATGCCTCGAGTTCGGTGAGTGCGGCGAGTGCGACTCGAGGTCCCTCGGCGAAGCCGTGTGCGATGGCGCGGCTGAGTTCGACGAAGGGCGAGTGCCCGAGGGTGGCGAGCTCGTCGTAGCGGGCGGCGATCGCCGCCCAGTCGGTCTCGGCCGGTGTCTCGGCGCGCGCGTGCTCGGCCTGGATCTCGGCCTGGAGGCGGTACGGGCCGCGCTCGGTCGTCGAGCCGGGTCCGGATGCCTCGAGCAGCGCGAGCCCCTCGGCGATCTCCGCGGCGTCCCACGAGGAGCGGTCCTGCTCATCGAGGGGAACGAGGTCGCCCGAGGCATCCGCCCTCACGCTCGACCGCGCGTGCTGGAGCAGGAGCATCGCGAGGAGTGCTCGCGCCTCCGAGTCATCCGGAACCAACCCGACGACGAGCCGTGCGAGCCGGATCGCCTCGGCCGCGAGGTCGAGGCGCTGGAGCCGGTCGCCCGACGATGCGAGATAGCCCTCGTTGGCGATGAGGTAGAGGGTCGCGAGCACGCCGTCGAGGCGTGCCGCCCACTGCTCGGGCGGCGGAACGCGGTAGGGGATGCCGGTGTCGCGGATCCGCCGCTTCGCACGCACGATCCGCTGCGCCATCGTCGCCTCGGGCACGAAGAAAGCCCGGGCGATCTCCCCGGTCTCGAGCCCGCCGACGGCCCGGAGGGTGAGCGCGACTCGCGCGTCCATCGGCAGCGCCGGATGGGCGCACGTGAAGACGAGCCGCAGCCGGTCGTCCCAGTCGGGTTCGGCCGCGCGTGCGCCGACGATGTCGGCCGGGTCGTCGGGCCCGCGCATCCGTCCCTCGAACGCTTCCATCGTGAGCCACTCCTGCACTTTGCCCCGCTCAACGCCGCGCCGCCGCAGGCGGTCGAGTGCGAGGTTCCGAGCCGACGTCGTGAGCCACGCGCCGGGATTCCGGGGAACCCCGTCGCGCGCCCACGTCGTCGCCGCGCGCTCGAACGCACCCGCCGCCGCCTCTTCGGCGACGTCCCAATCGCCCGTCACCCGGATGAGCGTCGCGACGACGCGCGCCCACTCGCCCTCGAAGGCGGTGCGCAGCGCGTCGTCGACGTCGGGCGATCCGGTCAGCCGGCCGCCTCCGTGAGCGAGGCGAGCGCCGCGAGCACTTCGTCCGACGAAGGCTCGCTGCGGCGGCCTCGCTCGGCCGCCTCGCGCTCGAACCTCGCGAAGTGGTCGTCGTCGAGGGCGAACGGCCACAGCGGCCGGAGTTCGATGAGTCCGCTTCTCGCCATCGGATGCTTGGCCGCGATCTCGACCGCCTCGACGAGGTCCGCCGCCTCGATGAGGTCGAACCCCGCGATCCACTCCTTCGATTCGGCGAACGGGCCGTCCGAGACGATGACCTCGCCATTCCGCCGGCGCACCCCGGTCGTGTCGGCGGGTGGCCGCAGCGGCTCGCCGAAGTGACGTGCGCCGCGCCCGTCCATCTCGCGCACCCACTCCGTCGGGTAGCCGCCTTCGTCGGGTTCGCCGGTCGGGTCGACGACGACCGACATGAAGTAGCGCCGCCCCGTCTCGGGCCGGTCTGCGAAGTCGGCGGGGACGATGCGCGCATCGGGCGGGGTGACCGCGACCGCGGGCCGCGCGAACGGGCGGATCGACACCTGGCCGAACCTCGCCGCGGGGTGCCGCGAGGCGATCTCGATCGCGTCGTCGAGGTGCGGCACGTCGATGATGTCGTACCCGCCGATCGACTCCTTCGCCTCGGCGAACGGTCCGTCGGTCACGAGGATCCGCCCGGCGCGCACGCGCACGACGGTCGCGTCCTCGTCGGGACGAAGCCGCTCGCCCGCTTCGACGAGGCCCCGCGTCTCGAGGTCTTCGACCCACTCCGCGATGTCCTCGTCGGCGGGGTCGTAGGACACGGGGTCGGCACCCTGTGCGTAGAACAGCGCGTACTCCATGGTGGAATCCTCTCTCTCGGTCACGCTACGCACGTACGACGAACGGCGGAAGCCCGGATCGACATCCGTGCGAGACGGCGGATGCCTCGAGCCGCACGCGCGGGCTCGAGACATCCGCCGATCGCGCTCACGCCCCGACGAGCAGGTGCGGGTACTGCGCCTCGACGACGTTGGGGTGCGCGCGGAGCCGGCTCTTGAGCCAGTTCTCGCCGAACACCGCGTGGAGCGGGTTCGCGGGGTCGTCGGTCACCCCGGGCGCCTCGGCGGCGAGCTCGGCGGGCAGCTCGAGCGACGGCACGCGGGCGTCGAGGGCGGGCCCGTGGAAGTACGGGATCGAGATGCGTTCGGTGCCCGGGGCGGGGGAGACGACGCGGTGCAGGGTCGCCTTGAGGTACCCGTCGGTCGCGATCTCGAGCAGTTCGCCGATGTTGACGATGAAGGCGCCCTTGGGCGGCACGACGTCGATCCACTCGCCGTCGTGCTCGACCTGGAGGCCCGCCTTGCCGTCTTCGACCGAGAGCAGGGTCAGCACGCCGAGGTCCTTGTGCGCGCCGACGCCCTGTGCCGGCTGCTCCGACTCGACACCCGGGTAGCGGGCGATCTTGATGTGCGGCGACGGCCGCTCGAACGCGCGGTCGAACACGTCGGCGGGCGCGCCGAGGGCCTCGGCCCACGCGTGCAGCAGGCGCGACGCCACGACGTCGAGCCGTGCGATCCACTCCTCGGCCACCTCGCGCAGCTCGGGCAGCGCCTCGGGCCACTGGTTCGCGCCCTCGAGCAGCCAGTAGTCGGGGGTGTCGGCGCCGAAGGCGACCGCGGGTCGCTCGGCGCCGATGTCGAGCTGCTCGCGGATGTCGACGCGGCCGAGCGTGCGCTCGCCGCCCATGCGCGTGTAGCCGCGGAAGTGCGGGCTCTTGACGTTCTCGATCGCGAGCTTGTGCGACTCGGGCAGGGCGAAGAACGCCCGTGCGACGTCGTACGCGCGGTCGATGAACGACTGCGGCACGCCGTGGCCGATGATCGAGAAGAAGCCGACCTCGTGGGTCGCGCGGCGCAGCTCGTCGCGCACTTGCGCCTGCTGCTCGGTGGTGCCGTTCAAGAGCGACAGGTCGATGACGGGGATGCCGGACATGGCGGATGGGTCCTTTCGAAGGTGCCGGGATGCGCCGGTACGGCGGCCTCGGCATCCTCCGAACGTCGGCGGCGAATCATCCGGGAGTCCGGATGCGTCGGCGCACGACGCGGGCGCGTCGGATGCACGTGAGTCGAGGCTGCGGTCGGCGGCGCGTGAAGAATCGCGCCCTGGGGTCGTCTGAGAGACGACCGCCTATCGGCGACAGCAGCAACAGGTGAAAGCACTCACGATGACGGACACGGTAGCACGAACTCAGTGGGGGAGGACGAGCGAGACCCCGAGCGCGATCATGACGACCGCGATGCAGCCGTCGAGGATGCGCCACGCCCGCGCGCTCGCGAGCCACCTGCCGAGGAACCGCGCGCCGTACGCGAGCGCGAAGAACCACACGATGCTCGCGACGCCCGCGCCGAGCGCGAACCACCAACGCCCGTCGCCGTGCGTGTTCGCGACCGAGCCGAGCAGGAACACCGTGTCGAGGTAGACGTGCGGGTTGAGCCACGTGAGGGCGAGGCACGTCGCGATCGTCGCAGCGAGGGTCGCACGGGTCGCGACGGCGGTCGCGCGCGTCGCGACGGTCGGGCCGTTCCCGCTCCCGCCGTCCCTCGCACTCCCGCCGACATCCCGCGATTCAGGAAGAACCGCCGGGTGCCCCGGCGTGTCGCCGCCAACGCGCCGCGAGGCGCCGATTCCTTCCTGAATTACGTTGGAGGGAGTGTGCGAGACGAGGTGATCGGATGTCTCGGCCGGCGCCCCTGCGTCGACGACGAGCGTCTCGTGCGACGGCCGGAGCGCGCGCCGGGCCGCGAGCAGCCCGTACCCGACGAGGAACGCGAACCCCGCCCAGCGCACGGCGTCGATGAGCCACGGCACGGCCGCGAGCACGGCGCCGATGCCCGAGACGCCGACCGCGATGAGCACGAGGTCGCTCGCAGCGCACACCGCGGCGACGGCGAAGACGTGCTCTCTGCGGATGCCCTGGCGCAGCACGAAGACGTTCTGGGCGCCGATCGCGATGATGAGCGAGAGGCCGAGTCCGAGGCCGGCGGCGAGGGAGGAGACATCCACCCCTCGACGGTAGGCGCGAGGCATGATTCAGTCCAGTTCAGGATTCTGTTGCGGCATTAGCATGGCTTCAGATGGAGATCCCGCTCGAACTGGCCCGCACCCTCGCCGCCGTCGTCGACGAAGGCACGTTCGATGCGGCGTCGCGGGCACTCGGGGTCACGCCCTCGGCCGTCTCGCAACGCGTGAAGGCCCTCGAACAGCAACTCGGGCGGGTGCTCCTCGTACGCACGAAACCCGTGCACGCGACCGATGCGGGCGCAGCCGTCGTACGCCTCGCCCGCCAGCTCGCCCTCCTCGAGCACGACGCGATCGCGGCCTTCGGCCTCGATGCGGCACCCGAGCGGCCGACGACGATCCCGCTCGCGGTCAACGCCGACTCGCTCGGCACCTGGATCCTCCCGGCCCTCGCGGGGCTCGCGGCGGAGCATCCGATCGTCTTCGACCTGCACCGCGACGATCAGGACTTCACCGCCGAACTGCTCGAATCGGGCACCGTCATGGCGGCGATCACGTCGCAGGCGACGCCCGTCGCGGGCTGCATCGCGCGACCGCTCGGAATCATGCGGTACCGCGCGGTCGCGACGCCCGACTATCTCGCGCGATGGTTGCCGAACGGCCTGACCCCGGCCGCGCTCTCGCGGGCGCCCGTCGTCGACTTCGATCGCCGCGACGACCTGCAGACCGGGTTCCTGCGGTTCGTCGGCGCCGACCCGCGCACGCCGCCGCGGCACTTCGTGCCGGCATCCAACGACTTCGCGACCGCGATCAAGCTCGGGCTCGGCTGGGGCATGCTTCCGGGTTTCCAGTCGGCGGCCGAACTCGCGTCGGGCGCGCTCGTGCCGCTCGGCGGTCCGCCCATCGACGTCCCGCTGCACTGGCAGCAGTGGAACCTGCGCTCACCGCTGCTCGACACGATCGCCGACGCGGTCGTCGCCGAGGCGCGCAGAACGCTCGACGCCCGCGCCCGCTGAGCCGCCGGCACCCTACCGGCCGCGCACTGACCCGCCTCTGCGGTGGGTTCTGCACGTTGCGGTCACGTGGGACTCACCTCGCTGTGCAGAACTCACCGTATGAGTCCCGAAAGCGCGCCGAGCGAACAGCGAGCCTCAGCCGAACAGCTTCTGCAGCCGCTGCACGCCCTCGAGGAGCGGCTCGTCGCCGAGCGCGTAGCTGAACCGCAGGTAGCCCGACGGGCCGAAGGCCTCGCCGGGAACGGCGGCGACCTCGGCCTGCTCGAGGATGAGGTCGGCGAGCTCGAGCGAACTCGTCGGCGTCACGCCGCCCCATTCGCGACCGAGCAGCCCCGAGACATCCGGATACACGTAGAACGCGCCCTGAGGCACGGGCACCTCGAAGCCCTCGATCTTCGAGAGCTCGGCGACGATCGTGCGGCGGCGGCGGTCGAACGCCTGGCGCATCGCCTCAACGGGCTCTTGCGGGCCCGTGAGGGCGGCGAGCGCGGCCTTCTGCGAGATGTTCGACACGTTCGACGAGAGGTGCGACTGCAGGTTCGCGGCGCCCTTGATGAGGTCGGCGGGGCCGACCATCCAGCCGAGGCGCCAGCCGGTCATGGCGTAGGTCTTCGCGACGCCGTTCACGAGGATCGTGGAGTCGGCGAGCGCGGGCACGGCCTCGACGATCGACACGGCACGGGGACCGGGGCCGCCGACGGGCTCGTCGAGCGCGCCGTAGGTGAGGTTCTGGTAGATCTCGTCGGCGATGACGAAGATGCCGTGATCGAGCGCCCACTCGCCGATGGCCTTCACCTGCTCGGCCGAGTAGACGGCACCCGTCGGGTTCGACGGCGACACGAACAGCAGCACCTTCGTGCGCTCGGTGCGCGCGGCCTCGAGCTGCTCGACGGTCACGAGGTAGCCCTGGTCGGCGCCCGCGAAGACGTCGACCTGCACGCCGCCCGCGAGCTTGATCGCCTCGGGGTACGTCGTCCAGTAGGGGGTCGGCACGAGCACTTCGTCGCCCTCGTCGAGGAGCACCTGGAAGGCTTGGTAGACGGCCTGCTTGCCGCCGTTCGTGACGATGACCTGCGACGCGGTCGCCGCGAGCCCCGAGTCGCGGAGCGTCTTCTCGGCGATCGCCTCGCGCAGATCGGGCAGGCCGGCCGCGGGCGTGTAGCGGTGGTTCTTGGGGTCGGCGACGGCCTTGAGCGCCGCCTCGACGATGTGGGGCGGCGTCGGGAAGTCGGGCTCGCCCGCCGCGTACGAGATGACCGGGCGGCCCTCGGCCTGGAGTGCCTTGGCCTTCGCGTCGACCTTGAGGGTCGCGGACTCGGCGATGGCTGCGATACGTGCGGACAGGCGGGGCTTCTGGGTCACCCCGCGATTCTATCGAGCGGATGCCTCGGCGCTCCTTGTGCGAAGCATCCGAAGTTCTCCACCTCGACCTGGAGCGCGGCGGGCGACGCCGGAGCCCGCCGGTAGTCTGCCGCCATGGACGCCCCGCCGCAGAGCCCCGAGCAACCGCAGCGACCGCAGCAGACTCAGCACCCCGGTCCGCTCTTCGCGGGCGTCGAGGGCGTGTGGAACGCCGATCCGGTCACGGTCGCGACGCTCCTGTTCCGTCAGGCGTTCTGGAACGTCGCCGGGCAGGCGTTGCCCGATCGCGGGGTGCACCGCCTGACCGAAGACCTCGGGGCGCTCTGCGGCGTCACGGTGCCCGCGATCCGGTTCAGCGGCGGGCAGCCCGAGTCGACACTGCTCCAGCTCGCCCTCGAGGCGGTGCTGCTGTGGGAGCGCGCGGGGGTCGCGGCACGTGTCAGCACCGGCACCGACCGGTCGAGCCACAACGTGCTCATGCTCCGCAGGGGCCACACGGTGCTGCAATCGCCCGACCCCGAGGGTGCGCTCCGCCACCTGCTCGCGAATCCGCCGTTCTGACGCCGCGCCGAGGCCGACGCCGCTACAGGTTCTGCCCGACATCAGAGGTTCACGTGCCTGCACTGGGCGCGCGTGCGGTCAGCGCACGAGCTGCTCGTAGGTCGCGAGCGGGACGATCCCGTCTGCGGCTGCCGCGAGGAGTTCGTCGCCCGCGACGAGCACGTCGGCCTGCAGAGTCGCGACCGCGAGGTACTCGGCGGGCCTCGGGTCGCTCCACTCGAGCTGCTCGGCGAGCTTCCATGCGGTCGCGCGCGACACGCGATCGCCGAGCAAGCGGATCTTGAGGGTCGCGATCCCCTCGAGCGTCTCGCGGGCCGTCCGCTCGTCGAGCACGCCCTCGCGCACCTCGCGGTAGAGCAGCGCCATCGCGTCGCGGCGCAGCGCCGACGGTCCGACGAGCAGCCGTCGAGCGCCGATCCCGGGTTCGTCGCGGACGAGCCGCAGCGCCGTGACGGCATCGATCGCGAAACGTGTGCCGTCCTCGCTCCTGGTCATACGCCCAGACAACACCGACCCGCCGACATGCTCAACCGCGGCTACAGGTTCTGCCCGATGTCCCACAGTCGGTCGGGTCGCCCGTCGATGGCCTCCGACACGGCGAGCGCCTGGTCGTCGGAGAGCGAGGCGACGTAGTCGATCACGCCGCGCCCGATGCCGAGACGGTGGACGGCGGATGCCTCGGGGCGGGCGCCCCCGACGGCAGACGCCCGTCCGAGGCATCCGACGACAACCGCTCGTAGCCCTCGGTCGCGAGCTCGACGAGTTCGCGCAGCCGCACGGGCACGCGGTAGCGGTCGACGTCGTCGGTGATCCACGCCGTCAGGCCCTTGACCGCCCGCGTGAGCACGCGGCTGAGCCCGCGCTGGTACATCGCGATGTCGGCGCGGTCGAGGATGAAGTGCCGGTGCACGAACTTCAGGATCTCGACCTCGTGCCACGCCTGCCGGTCGAGCGACACGAGCCCCGACCGGACGACGCCCTCGGGTGCCGGCACGACCGAGGTCTGCAGGTGCCCGATCCAGCGGTTCGTGAACGACGACAGTGCGCGCTCCGACGCGATCGACCCGTCGAACGGCGTCGCGAGGAGTCCGTCGACGAGATCGTCGGCGACGACGTCGACCGCGGCGGCGAATGCGTCCTCGGAGGCGATCCACGGGTCGGACCGGTGGAGCTTGCGACGGAGGGACTCGAGCGCCGCTCCCGGCGGAGCCGTGCGCAATGCGAGTGTGTCGTCGCCCAGCAGTCGGAGGCCGCCCGAATCCTCGATCCACCCGCGGAACTCGCGCGCGACCGCTCCCTGGCTGAGGAGGCCCGCCCGGTAGAAGTCGTCGACGTCGTGGATCGAATACGCGATGTCGTCGGCGAGGTCCATGACCGAGCACTCGAGCGACTGCTCGAACGGCGCGAGCCCGCCGCGCGCGGCGTCGAGGTCGGCCGCGTCGAGGTCGTACGCCGAGAACTTGGGCGCCTCGACCGAGCCGTCGTCGGCGCGCCGGAGCCCGCGGGGGAGCGGTCCGTCACCGAATACGGCGGTGTCGACGTGCCTCGTCCACGGGTACTTCGCGACCCCCGCGCGCACCGCAGAAGTGAGGTTCAGGCCCACGGGGGCGGCCTCGGAGACATCCAGCGCCGTGATGATGCGGTAGGTCTGCGCGTTGCCCTCGAACCCGTCGGCGAGGCCCAGCGTCTCGCGCGCGAGCCGGTCGAGCACGCGCTCGCCGAGGTGCCCGAACGGCGGGTGCCCGAGGTCGTGCGCGCTCGCCGCGGCCTGCACGACGACCGCGTCGCACCCATGACGGAGGGCGAGCGCATGGGCGGGCGACGAGACGTCCGCGAAGCCCACCGCGATCGCGCGCGCGACCGCCGTGACCTTGATCGAGTGCGTCAGCCGATTGTGGATGAGGGGGCCCGCGCCCGGTTGCGCGATGACCTGCGTCACCGCCGACAGCCGGGAGAAGTACGGCGAGAACCGGATGCGCTCGAGGTCCAGGCGGAACTGCGAGTGCTCGCCCGTGACCTCGAAGCTCGCGCGAGGCTCGGCGAACCTGCGGCTGCCGCGCTCGGCCGGCATCGGCCTAGACCTCGGCGCCCTCGGGCAGCGGGGTGCTGGATGTCTCAGGGCCGGATCTGTCGGGGCCGGATGTCTCGCCGGCGTCTCGCTTGTCGGCGCCCGGCGCGGCGCTCCCGCGCCCGACGCGTGCGAGCCCGTGATCGAGCGCGACGTAGACGTATCCCACGCCGATGAGCGCGACCGAGAGCGCGCCGATCCATGCGGCCACCCCGCCGAGGCCGAGGGTCGAGACATCCATGAAC
Source organism: Agromyces protaetiae (assembly GCF_004135405.1). Taxonomy (NCBI): domain Bacteria; kingdom Bacillati; phylum Actinomycetota; class Actinomycetes; order Micrococcales; family Microbacteriaceae; genus Agromyces; species Agromyces protaetiae. Next base: position 295,676 of record NZ_CP035491.1, on the reverse strand, counting down.
GGATACGGGAACGGATTGCCCGCCTCCCACGTGACGAGCCCGAGCGCGCCCGCGGCGAAGGCCCACACGAGGTACGCCCACGGCACGATCGCCCACAGCACGGGGTCGATCCACCGCAGCCGACCCTTCGGGTGGAACACGAGCCAGTCGACGATGACGAGCGAGGGCGTGACGACGTGCAGGAGCGTGTCGCTGAGCGTGAAGCGCTCGTACCCGTCGACGGGCGGCGTCGGCGCCAGGATGATCAGGTAGATGAGCATCGTGACCGTGATCGCCATCATGACGACCCCGGCGAACCGAGGCGACGGACTCGACCACCCCCGCGCTCCGCGCGTGCGGAGGTCGGCGATCGTGCGGGCCAGCACGAGCAGGATCCACACGAAGCAGATGACGTTGCTGACCGTCGTGTAGAACTTCAGCGCGTCGATCGACGGCGCGCCGTCGAAGACCCCGAACGCGAACAAGATCGCCGCCCCGATGAACCCGGTCGCGATGACGCGGTAGACGAGCGCGACTCGGCGATCAGCAAGCACCATGCACCGATGGTAGGGGATGCGGGTGACACGGCGGCGTGCACCCAACCGGGGCCGCCTCAGCCCTGGTCGATTCGGAGCGCGTCTGCCGCGTCGGCCAACGGCCCGGACCATCCGCTGGATCCGTCATCCGCGAACTGCGGCGTTCCAGTGCTGAGGATCATCGCCACGCGAAGGTGAACGCCCACTGCAGTGCGTCGAGAGCCGCGGGTGACAGCCACGGGTGGCGGCGAGCCGGTCGATGGGTCCACACGGACGATGCGATCCACGTCGGGGTTTTGCACGAGCGCCGGGAACTCAGCCGTCTCCCAGACGTTTCCAGGTCGGAGCGTGTCACCCAGAACGACGCGCACCGTTCCGGAAGTTCCGTCAGCTTACGCCGCGGATGCCGCCTTCCAGGTGCCGACCACATCGGGGTCATCGGGATTCCACTCCGGCATCTCGATGCCGCGCCGCTCCATGAGCTGTTCGAGCGTCGTCCCGCCGAAGTCCGACGCGTACACTCCTGCCACATCGGCCCCGCCGATGCCATTGGAACGACCCGACCAGAAGAACGCCTCATCGGACGCAGTCTTGAAGGCGGTCGGATCGATCGTGCCGTCCGGATGGAATCCAGGTGTCGGTCCGAGACTGAGGGCGTTGTCAGGTGTCGGACCAGAGAATTCCTCGGGGTGTTCCATGGGACGCTCGGGCCGCATCCGTCCACAGGTCGGCTCACGCGTTGAACGCGACGCCCTCGGGCCACGCCCCGTCGGTGCGGAACGACTTGCGGGCCTTGTGCACGAGAGCCGCGGCCGGCTTGAGGCGCTGCTCGGTCCCCTCGACGTACCAGTCCTCGGGGTGCGCGACCGGGATCACGACGATGCCGTCGGCCCGGTCGGGCTCGATCCACACCGAACGGTCGCGCCCGTACGCGTAACGCGCAGCCGTGGCATCCACCGTCAGCAGCCGCCCGTACAACAGGACCGCCATCGCTTCTCCCCGCTGTCGGTCGACGCCGGTCGCCGACGACGCGAGTGTACGCCGCGGCGAGGGTCGCGAGACAGGGGTCGGTGCGCCCGTTCCGGACACGGTTTGGCGGTGGGGCATCCGTCACCTAAACTTGCTGAGGTTGCGGTTCTCAACCAAGCTTCTCTGTGCCCGATTCCGGGTCTCGAAGTGCGGAAAAGGCCGTAGCATTCCGAAGGAAGCACCCGCTTCCGGAGGGCGGTGGCTCAATTGGTAGAGCAGCGGTCTCCAAAACCGCAGGTTGCAGGTTCGAGTCCTGTCCGCCCTGCGAGCCGGCAGTGAATGCCGGCCCACGAAAGGGAATACGAGTGGCCCGGAAAGTCATCGACGAACCCAGTGAGGACGTCGTCGCCAATGCCAAGCGCGAGCGCGAGGCGCGGCGGAACCCGTTCGCACGGATCGCCCTGTTCATCAGGCAGGTCTTCGCCGAGCTGAAGAAGGTCGTCACCCCGACTCGCAAGGAGCTCGTCAGCTTCACGATCGTGGTACTCGTGTTCGTCATCATCATGATGGCGATCGTGTGGGGGCTCGACCAGATTGCGAGCTTCCTGGTGCTGTGGGTCTTCGGGCAGCCAGGCGTCTGATCGGAGCCTCGGCTCCGAAGGCGTGACCCCCGGGTTCCGCCCGGGCAGAGAGAAGGATCACAACGTGACGAAGTACGAGCGCGACGACGTCGATTGGGCGACCGCGGCCGAGCAGGCAGCCGACGACGACGAGGCCCAGGAGGGCTCGACGCTCGAGCACGACGAAGACACCGTCGTGGCAGCCGAGCACCTCGCCGTGCACGTCGTCGACGACGAGGGCAACGAGGTCGACCTCGACGCCGTCCTCGACGCGATCGCCGAAGCATCCGACCCCGAGGCCGACCGCGTCGTCGACGAGGCACTCGAGGTCGACACCCTCGACGAGGCCGAGGCCGCCGTCGAGGCGACCGAAGACGAAGAGGCGGAGTCCGAAGCCGACGCCGACCCGTACGCCGAGTTCCGCGCCGAGCTCCGCTTCCTTCCGGGCAAGTGGTACGTCATCCACTCCTACGCGGGCTTCGAGCGCCGCGTGAAGGCGAACATCGAGCAGCGCCGCGAGTCGATGGCCATGGCCGACTACATCTACCAGGTCGAAGTGCCGATGGAAGACGTCGTCGAGATCAAGAACGGCCAGCGCAAGATGGTCACGCGCGTGCGCATCCCGGGCTACGTGCTCGTGCGCATGGAGCTGAATGAAGACTCGTGGTCGGTCATCCGCCACACCCCCGGCGTCACGGGCTTCGTGGGCAACGCCCACAACCCCACGCCGCTGCGCTTCGAAGAGGCCTTCAACATGCTGAAGAGCCTCGTCGAGATCGCCGACGTCCCGGCGGCCAAGGGCGCGAAGGGCGGGGCTTCGGCCGGCGCCTCGCGTCAGCTCCCCGCCGAGGTCGACTTCGAGATCGGCGAGACCATCACGATCAAGGACGGCTCGTTCGCGGGCCTGCCCGGCACGATCAGCGAGATCAAGCCCGAGAGCGGCAAGCTCACCGTGCTCGTCTCGCTCTTCGAGCGCGAGACTCCGGTCGAGCTCAGCTTCGACCAGGTCACCAAGCTCTAAGGAATCCTCCGCTATCATTGACAGGTTGCGCTCCGCAGGCGCGTGAGCCTGCGCGTCGAAGCGCTTCCCCCAAACCACCGCGACCCGGATCCGCCGGGCCCGCGGGAGAGTGCCCGGGCCACCCGGGCGTTCGATCAGAAAGAGAGAAATCATGGCACCGAAGAAGAAGGTCACCGGTCTGATCAAGCTTCAGATCAACGCCGGCGCCGCCAACCCCGCACCGCCTATCGGTCCGGCGCTGGGTCAGCACGGCGTGAACATCATGGAGTTCTGCAAGGCCTACAACGCGGCGACCGAGTCGCAGCGCGGCAATGTGATCCCCGTCGAGATCACGGTCTACGAAGACCGCAGCTTCACCTTCGTCCTGAAGACCCCGCCCGCCGCCGAGCTCATCAAGAAGGCCGCCGGCGTCGCCAAGGGCTCGGGCGTCCCGCACACCACCAAGGTCGGCAAGCTCTCGCAGGACCAGGTCCGCGCGATCGCCGAGCAGAAGATGGTCGACCTCAACGCGAACGACCTCGACGCCGCGTCGAAGATCATCGCGGGCACCGCTCGCTCGATGGGCATCACGGTCGAGTAATTCGGCTGATCCGGCGGTCGAGGAGCGCGCAGCGCGTATCGAGACCCCGGGCAGGATGACTCGTCCGAGTCATCCGTCACACAGAACTCTCATTCGTGGCAGCGCCCGCCAGGCGCGATGACCACACTCTCTCCAAGGAGAATCAACATGGCACAGAAGTCCAAGGCCTACCGGGCCGCGGCCGAGAAGATCGAGGCCGGCAAGTTCTACGCTCCGACCGACGCCGTCGCGCTCGCGAAGGAGACCGGCTCGGGCAAGTTCGACTCGACCGTCGAGGTCGCGCTGAAGCTCGGCGTCGACCCCCGCAAGGCCGACCAGATGGTGCGCGGCACGGTCATCCTCCCGCACGGCACGGGCAAGACCGCCCGCGTCATCGTGTTCGCGACCGGCCCCGCGGCCGAGGCCGCGATCGCTGCCGGCGCCGACGAGGTCGGCGGCGCCGAGCTCATCGAGAAGGTGGCCGCCGGCTACACCGCGTTCGACGCGGCCGTCGCTACCCCCGAGCTCATGGGCCAGGTCGGCCGTCTCGGCAAGGTGCTCGGCCCGCGCGGCCTCATGCCCAACCCGAAGACCGGCACGGTCACGCCCAACACGGCGAAGGCCGTCGAAGACATCAAGGGCGGCAAGATCGAGTTCCGCGTCGACAAGCACGCCAACGTGCACTTCGTCGTCGGCAAGGCCTCGTTCTCGACCGACCAGCTCAACGACAACCTGAAGGCCGCCCTCGAAGAGGTCCTCCGTCTCAAGCCGTCGAGCGCGAAGGGCCGCTACATCCAGAAGGGCGCCGTGTCGACCACGTTCGGCCCGGGCATCCCGCTGGACGTCAACGCCATCTGAGTCTGACGCTCACGTTCTGAAGGGTCCGCCGGTTTCCGGCGGACCCTTCGTCGTACCCGGCCCGGCCCGGCTCTCCCCAGCGCACATCTCGCATGAGGACGACGGATGCCGGAATCCCACGCCGGATTCCGGCATCCGTCGTCCTCACCCGGTGCGCGATGTGGGTATCGGGAGACTCAGACGAACGCCTGGATGCCCGTGATCGCGCGACCGACGATGAGGGTGTTCATGTCGTACGTGCCCTCGAACGTGTAGAGCGCCTCGGCGTCGGCGAAGAAGCGGGCGACGCCGTGGTCGAGCTGGATGCCGTTGCCGCCGAGGAGCTCGCGGCAGCGGGCGACGACCTCGCGCATGCGGCGCGTGACGAACGCCTTCGCCATCGCCGAGTGGTGGTCGAGCTGCACGTCTTCGTCGAGCATCTCGGACACGCGCGTGCACATCGCGATCGACGCCGTGATGTCGGCGAGCGAGTCGGACAGCTTCTGCTGCACGAGCTGGAACGACGCGATGGGCTTGCCGAACTGCACGCGGGTCTTCGCGTAGGCGAGGGCTGCCTCGTACGCGCCGACGCCGACGCCGATGGCCTGCCACGCGACATCCGCGCGCGTGAGGCGCAGGATGACCGAGAGGTCGCGGAACGAGTCGATGCGTTGGAGGCGGTCGGACTCGGGGACGACGACGTCCTCGAGGACGATGTCGGCGTTCTCGACGGCGCGGAGCGACTGCTTGCGCTCGATCTTCGTCGCCGTGAATCCGACGGCGGGCTGGCGGACGATGAAGCCCTTGACCTGGTTGTCGGCGGTGTCGCGCGCCCAGATGACGACCATGTCGGCGAAGGTCGCGTTGCCGATCCAGCGCTTCGCGCCGTTCAGCACCCACTCGTCGCCGCCGTCGGCGTTCGTGCGGCGGGTCGCGGTCGTCTCGAGGCCCTTCGACGTGTCGGAGCCGTGGTTCGGCTCGGTGAGGCCGAAGGCGCCGAGGAGTTCGCCGCGGCTCATGGCGGGGAGCCATTCGGCCCGCTGCTCGTCGGAGCCGCCGACGAAGAGGGCGTTCATGGCGAGGCCCGAGTGGACGCCCATGAAGGTCGCCGTCGACGGGTCGACGCGCGCGATCTCGAGGGCGAGCCAGCCGCGGTACACGGCGCTGTTCTCGAAGTGGCGGACCTCGGGGATGTTAGGCCCGTAGAGGCCGAGCTCGGCGAACGCCGGGACGAGGTGGCGGGGGCTGCGCGCTTCCTCCCAGTGCAGGTCGGCGCCGGGGCGGACTTCGAGCTCGAGGAACTCGCGAATGCGGCGGAGCGAGTCGAGCTCCTGGGCGCTGAGCTTCGACTGGAACCCGTAGAAGTCGGCGTCGAGCCGAGCGGCAGGGCGGGCCTCGCCCGACTCGGTCGGGTCGATCGTGAGCGTCATGTTTCTCCCTATCGTCATTGATCGCTTCACGAGTATGCATCATTCTCCTGAATGTTGCACCTCGGGCGGATCGCCGGGTGATCACCGGATGCCTCGGGGTCGACGCCTGGGGATGAACGCGGGCCGCCTCGCCCGTCGGGTTAGGCTTCCGACATGCCCTCCGCTCCACCGGCCGCGCTGACGGCTCCCTCGGCCGCGCCGCTCACGATCGCGAACGTCGGCCTCGAGGTCGCCCCCTCGTGGCTCTCGCAGCGACTCGTGCCGGGCGTGCACGACGACGCCGTGCGCGCGTTCGGGTTCGCGCGCGAGACCTTCATCTCGGGCAAGCGCATCGACATGGGCGCGCTCGCCGCGCGCCTCGGCGTCGACCGGACGTCGCTCTTCCGGTGGGTCGGCAACCGCGACGCGCTCTTGAGCGAGGTGCTGTGGTCGCTCGCCGTCCCGACGCTCGTGCAGGCTGAGCAGGCGGTCGCCGACTACGAGGGCGCGGAGCGCGTCGCCGAGCTTCTCACCCACTTCGTCGACGACCTGTCGGGCTCGGACTACTTCCGCGAGTTCTCGCGGCGCGAGCCGAGCCGGGCGCTGCGGCTGCAGACGACGCGCGACTCCGAGATCCAGCGGCGGTACGTCGCGACGATCGAGTTCCTCGTGCGGCGCGACATGGGCGACGAGCCGCTCGACGGCGCGATCGGGGCGCACGACCTCGCGACGCTCCTCGCGCGCGTGTCGGAGTCGTTCACGTATGCCGACCAGATCGCCGGTGAGCCGCCGAGCGTCGAGCGGGCGAGGACGGCGTTCCGGGTGCTGCTGCGGGCGGACTGAGGTTCGGGGTCTCGATGCGCTCCTTCGTCGCTACTCGACCCGCGGGTGATGCCAAACCGACCGGACGGTATGCTAGCCTGACGCGGGCGCGGCGCGGATGCCTCGCCCGGACGAGAGGCGGTCGACGATGACGGACAGCACCACGGCGAACGAGCCCGGCGAGCGGCAAGACCCGCCCGGCGTCGACGTGCGCGGTCTCGCGCAGTGGCTCGCCACGGAGCATCCGGAACTCCTCGACTCGGCCGACGCGCCGCTCGATGTGCGCCTCATCGCGGGCGGCCGCTCGAACCTCACCTACCGGGTCGACGGCGCCGCGCGCCCGCTCGTGCTTCGCCGCCCGCCGCTCGGGCACGTGCTCGCGAGTGCGCACGACATGTTCCGCGAGCACCGCGTGATCTCGGCCCTCGCGGGGACCGGCGTGCCGGTGCCGCCCGTCGTCGACGTCGTCGACGACACCGAGACGCAGCTCGTCACGGGCACCCCGTTCTTCGTCATGGAGTTCGTCGAGGGCCGCGTGCTCGCGAGCCGCACGCAGAACGCTGCGTTCAGCCCGGCGGGACTCGCGCGTCTCGGGGCGAACCTCGCCGAGACGCTCGCCGACCTGCACGCCGTCGACCCCGCCGCGGTCGGGCTCGAGTCGTTCGGCAAGCCCGAGGGCTACCTCGCGCGGCAGATGTCGACCTGGCACCGCCAGTACGAGGCATCCCGCTCGCGCGAACTGCCCGAACTCGACCGCCTGCTCGAAGCGCTCGGTGACCGGCTGCCCGAGAACCCACGCACGGGCATCGTGCACGGCGACTACCGCCTCGACAATGCGATCGTCGCGGGCGAGGGCGACGAGCCCCGCATCGTCGCCGTGCTCGACTGGGAGATGGCGACCCTCGGCGACCCGCTCGTCGACCTCGGCATGCTCGGCCTCTACTGGGGCATCGCCGACCTCCCCGGCGGCCGTGCGATCGCGCCGAGCGCGGTCGACGTCGAGGCGGGGCATCCGACCTTCGACGCGCTCGTCGCCGCCTACGCGGCCCGCGCGGGCATCGACGTGCCCGACCTCTCGTGGTATCGCGCGTTCGCGGCGGCGAAGCTCGCCGTCATCCTCGAGGGCATCCACCTGCGCTTCACGGCAGGCAAGACCGTCGGCGCTGGCTACGAGCACGTCAGCGCGCTCGTCGTGCCGCTCGCGAACGAGGGGCTCGCGCAGCTCGGGGCGGCGGTTCGCTGATGGAGTTCGCACCCGACCCCGCCACCGCCGACCTCGTCGAGCGCGTGCGCGCGTTCATCCACGACCGGGTGATCCCCGCCGAGGCGGTTCTCGAGGAGCAGCTCGCCGAGACGCCCGGCAAGTGGAACCTGCGCCCCATCGTGCGCGAGCTCCAGGCGTCGGCGCGTGAGCAGGGCCTCTGGAACCTGTTCTTGCCAGGTGAGGGCGGCGCGGGTCTCACGAACCTGCAGTATGCGCCCATCGCCGAGCTCACGGGATGGAGCCCCAAGCTCGGCCCGGTCTCGTTCAACTGCGCGGCGCCCGACACGGGCAACATGGAGCTCCTCGCCGAGTTCGGCACCGACGCGCAGAAGACGGAGTGGCTCGAGCCCCTGCTCGACGGGCGCATCCGCTCGGCGTTCTGCATGACCGAGCCTGACGTCGCGTCTTCCGACGCGACGAACATCGCGACCCGCATCGTGCGCGACGGCGACGAGTATGTGATCACGGGTCGCAAGTGGTGGTCGACGGGCGCGATGAATCCGGATGCCGCGATCTTCATCGTCATGGGCAAGACCGACGTGGATGCCCCGCGCCACCGCCAGCAGTCGATGATCCTCGTGCCGCGCGGCACCGAGGGCGTCGAGATCGTGCGGCCGCTCACGGTCTTCGGGTACGACGACCGCGACCACGGCGGGCACGCCGAGATCGTGTTCCACGACGTGCGCGTGCCGGCCGCGAACCTCATCGGCGGCGAGGGCGACGGATTCGCGATCGCGCAGGCCCGCCTCGGACCCGGACGCATCCACCACTGCATGCGCGCTCTCGGCATGGCCGAGCGGGCGCTCGCGCTCGTCGTTTCGCGCGCGAACGAGCGCGTCGCGTTCGGGCGGCCGATCGCCGAGCAGGGCGTCGTGCGGCAGTGGGTCGCCGAGTCGCGCATCCAGCTCGAAGCGCTTCGCCTGCTGGTCTTGAAGACCGCGTGGCTCATGGACACGGTCGGCAACCGCAAGGCCATGACCGAGATCCAGGCGATCAAGATCGCCGTGCCGCGAGCGGTGCAAGAGATCCTGGATCGCGCGATCCAGGTCTTCGGCGCCGCCGGGCTGTCGTCGGATGTCCCCGTCGCCGAGCTCTTCGCGGGCGCACGCGCCCTCCGGCTGGCCGACGGCCCAGACGAGGTGCACCTGAACGCCCTCGGCAAGGCCGAGCTCGGACGAGCCTGATCACGGCGCGGCCCTCGGCGGAAGCCCACGCGCGCGCCGGGTGCAGGGTGCCGACCTCGGCGACCTGCAACGCTCGACGTGCGAGCGCGGAAGGGTCTCTCAGCCGGCGCGCGGTGCCGGAGTGCCGCGTGGAATGAAGCACCTGCGATGCGCGCAGTCCGCATCGCGGAATCTTCAAGGCGCGGTGCCGGAGTGCCGCGGCTGTGTGGCCAGAAGGTACCTGCGCGCAGAGGGAGAACCGACAGGCAGGAGGCAACCCCCCGCAGGCGGGCGCGACGGTACGGCTACTCGACCGCCGGGGTCGGCCGCAGGCTCGCGAGGTACAGCTCGGCGAGCTCGCCTGCGACGGTGTCGGCGCTCTGCGGCCCCTCGGGGGAGTACCACTGGGCGAGGTAGTGCACGTCGCTGAAGAAGTGCGCGACGAGGAGCGCCTCGGGCACGTCGCTCCGGAACCGCCCCTCGGTGCGGCCGCGCCGAAGGATCGCGGCGAAGGCGTCGTGGTACGAGCGACGGCGGCGCGCGACCTCGGCGCGGCGCTCGGGACTCAACAGGTGCTGGCTCTGGAAGAACACGATTCCCTCGTCGAGGTGCTCGATCGAGGTCATGAGCACGTCTTCGCACACGGCGCGGAGCACGTCTTCGACGTCGCCGCCGCGCTCGACGATCGCATCGAGCCGCTCCTGCTGGAGGGCGAGAATGCGGTCGTAGATGCCGAAGAGCAGGTCGTCCTTCGACTGGAAGTAATGGTACATCGCGCCTTTGGTGACGCCCGCGGCCGCGACGATCTGCGCGACGCTCGTGGGCGCGTAGCCCTGAGCGGCGAACAGTTCGACCGCAGCCCGCGTGATCGACCCCGCGACATCCCCCCGGGTCATCCGCTCAGCCCATCGCCTTGACGCCGACGCCGCCGTCGATGACGAGCGTCTGGCCCGTGATCCACGCGGCGTCGTCGGAGAGGAGGAACGCGACCGGGCCGGCCACGTCGTCGGGCACGCCGAGACGCTCGAGCGGGTACTGTGCGGCGACCTCGGCCTCGCGGCCCTCGTAGAGCGCGGCGGCGAACACCGTCTTGACGACGGCGGGTGCGACGGCGTTGACACGCAGGCCGGGGGCGAGTTCGACGGCGAGCTGCATCGTGAGGTTCACGAGGGCGGCCTTCGAGATGCCGTAGAAGGCGATGCCCGGGCTCGCGGCGAGCGCTGAGACCGAGGAGAGGTTCACGACCGAGGTCGTGAGGCCCGCGGCGACGGCGTCGCGCGTCCACTCGAGGGTCGCGATGACGTTGACGTCGAGGATCTTGCGGGCGGCCGCGATGTCGACCGTCTGCAGCGGGCCGTAGATCGGGTTGATGCCCGCGTTGTTCACGAGGTGGTCGAGGCGGCCGTGGCGCTCCGCGATGTGGGCGTACACGGCGGCGCGGTGCTCGGCGTCGTCGGCGCGGCCCGCGACGGCGGAAGCTCGGGGGCCGAGCTCGGCGAGCGCCGCGTCGAGGCCCTCCTGCTTGCGGCCCGTGATGACGACCGAGCCGCCCTCGTCGACGAGCCGCTTGGCGATCGCGAGGCCGATGCCCCGGCTCGCACCCGTGATGAGGGCGACCTTGTTCTCGAAGCGCTGCACCGTTGCATCCTTTCGCGTGGTTCACCGGGGCGCTCAGGGGGCAAACCGTCCGGTCGGTTTGCACGATAGCACGCGGTCGGGGAGCCCAGCACCGCACATTCGTCCCGCTCCGCAGTTTGTCGGACATTCGTGTGTTTGTCGGACGTGGGAGCGCGCTCGTGTCCGACAAAGGCGCGAATGTCCGACAAACCGCGCGCGGGGCGCGCGGCTCAGTCCGCGACGCGGAAGCCCCGCGCGCCCGTGGGCTCGATCTCGGCACTCGAAAGCGAGGTGACGGATGCCCCGGGCGGACCCTCGTCGAACCACTCGAGCATCGACTCGACCGCGGCCGACTCTCCCTCAAGCTCGGCCTCGACCGCGCCGTCGGAGCGGTTGCGCACCCACCCCGACACTCCGAGCCGCTGCGCCTCGACGCGCGCGCTGAAGCGGAACCCCACCCCCTGCACGCGACCGTGCACGGTCACGTGAACGCGCACCATGGGGCGACGATACCGCCGCGAGTAGGATGCCCGCCATGGGGGAACTGCAGGACTACCTGGACGGCATCGACGGCCCCGACCGGGACGCGATCGACGCGATCTACGCACGCGCGAGGAACCTCGTGCCCGAGGCATCCGAAGGGCGAAGCTACGGCATGCCGGCCCTCCGGTACCGCGACTCGCCGCTCGTCGCCGTCATGCAGGCGAAGGCGCACCTCGGGCTCTACCCGTTCAGCCCCGCGGTCGTCGACGCCGTGTCGGGCGAACTCGACGGGTACTCGTTCTCGAAGGGCACGATCCGCTTCAGCGCGGAGCATCCGCTGCCCGTCGACCTCGTCGAGCGCATCGTGCTGATGCGGCGCGACGAGATCGACGCGGCAAAGGACAAGTAGCGGATGTCTCGCGCTACGCGATGCGGATGAGCTTCTTGTTGACGAACTCGTCGGCGCCGTATCGGCCCATCTCGCGGCCCGAACCGCTGCGCTTCACGCCGCCGAACGGCAGCTCGGGGCTGTCGGCGAGCACGATGTTGACGTAGACCATGCCGGCCTCGATCTTGTCGGCCACCCGCAGCGCCTGCTCGCGGTCCGTCGTGTAGAGGTACGATCCGAGGCCGAACGGGGTGTCGTTCGCGATGCGCACGGCGTCGTCTTCGTCGGCCGCGCGGAACACCTGTGCGACGGGCCCGAAGAACTCCTCCTTCGAGGCCGGGTTGTCGAGCGAGACATCCGTCAGCACCGTCGTCTGGAAGAACGCGCCGTCGCGCTGCCCGCCGTGGACGAGCTTCGCGCCGTGCTCGATCGCGCGCTTGACCTGCGCGTCGAGCCCCTCGGCGGCCTTGAGCGACGACAGCGGGCCGAGCGCCGTGTCGGACGACGTCGGGTCGCCCGTCTCGATCTCGGCGAGCTTCGCCGTGAACTTCTCGAGGAACGGCTCGTAGAGCGCGTCGGCGACGACGAACCGCTTGGGCGCGTTGCACGACTGGCCGTTGTTGTCGAGGCGCGCGTCGACGGCGTTCTGCACCGTCGCATCGAGGTCGTCGGTCGAGAGCACGATGAACGGATCGGAGCCGCCGAGCTCGAGCACGACCTTCTTGAGGTTCCGGCCCGCGATCTCGGCGACCTTCGCGCCGGCGCGCTCGGAGCCCGTGAGCGAGACGCCCTGCACGCGCGGGTCGGCGATGACCTGCTCGATCTGCTCGTGCGACGCGTAGAGGTTCGTGTAGGCGCCCGCCGGGAAGCCCGCGTCGAGGAAGATCTGTGCGATCGCCGCCGACGACTCGGGGCACTGCTCGGCGTGCTTCAGGAGGATCGTGTTGCCGATCACGAGGTTCGGCCCGGCGAAGCGGGCGACCTGGTAGTACGGGAAGTTCCACGGCATGATGCCGAGGAGCACGCCGAGCGGCGACTTCTTGACGTACGCCTCGCCCTCGCCCTCGAGCGCGATGGGCTCGTTCGCGGTGAACTCGTCGGCGTGGTCGGCGTAGTACTCGTAGATCGCGCCCGCGAAGTCGACCTCGCCGAGCGCCTGCTCGATGGGCTTGCCCATCTCGCGCACGGCGAGCTCGCCGAGTTCCTGCCGACGTTCGACGTGGAGCTCGCCGACGCGGCGGATGAGCGCGGCGCGTTCGGTCACGGTCGTCGTCGGGATCCAGTCGCGCTGGACGGCGTCGGCCGCGCCGATCGCCGCGACGAGTTCGTCGTCGGTCAAGGTCGGGTAGGTCTTGATCGTCTCTCCGGTAGCCGGATTGACCACGGCGTAGCTCATGAGGCTCCTTCTTCGACGGTGCATCGCGCTCGCCGAGGGCCGGCGGCGGTGCACACTGTGCCGACAGCCTACGGCTGCGGGCACCGCGAACGCATCGACGGGATGTCGCATCCGCGGCGTCGTTTCGACGCGCCGTACAGCGGGCGCGGTACGGGGAGACGCCGGCTGCGCCGCTCGGTATCGTCGAGGCATCCGGCTGGAAGGGGCCACCGTGACCGTCGCATCCCGCATCGACGAGGTCTTCGACCTCGATGCCCTGCTCGAAGCCGATGAACTCGCGTGGCGGAAGCGGGCGCGCGCGTTCACGCGGGAGCGCATCCTGCCCGTCATCGACGACGACTGGGAGCACGCGTACTTCCGCGCCGAGGTCGTGCCGGCGCTCGGCGAGGCGGGCTTCCTCGGCATGATGATAGAGGGGTACGGATGCGCCGGGGCCGGCCCCGTCTCGTACGGGCTCGTCGCGCACGAGCTCGAGGCCGGCGATTCGGGGTGGCGCACGCTCGTGTCGGTGCAGGGCTCGCTCGTCATGGGCGCCATCGCGCGCTACGGGAGCGACGACCAGAAGGAGGATCTGCTGCCCGGCATGGCCGCGGGCGAGATCCTCGGATGCTTCGCGCTCACCGAGCCCCAGGGCGGCAGCGATCCGGGGTCGATGCTGACGATCGCCCGCCGCGACGGCGACGAGTGGGTGCTCGAGGGGCGCAAGCGCTGGATCGGCTTGGCGTCGGTCGCCGACGTCGCGCTCGTGTGGGCGCGCGTCGTGGGCGAGGACGAGTCCGCTGAGCCCGTCGAAGCGGGCGGGCGCGCCGTGCGGGGGTTCCTCGTGCCGACTGAGACCGAGGGGTTCGAGGCGACGCCCATCGCGGGCAAGCTCTCGATGCGCGCGAGCGTGCAGTGCGACGTCGTGCTCGACCACGTGCGCGTACCCGACGCGGCGATGCTGCCCGACGCGATCGGCATGGCGGCGCCGTTCACGTGCCTGAACGACGCCCGTTACGGCATCGTGTGGGGCGCCATGGGTGCAGCGCGCGCGTGCCTGGATGCGGCGATCGAGCGGTCGGTGTCGCGGGAGGTCTTCGGCGGGCCGATCGGCGCCAAGCAGCTGACCCAGGCGAAGCTCGCCGACATGCTCGTCGAGTTCGAGAAGGGGATGCTCCTCGCCCTCCACCTCGGCAGGCTCAAGGCGCGCGGCGCGCTCACACCCGCGCAAGTGTCGGTCGGCAAGCTCAACGCCGTGCGCGAAGCGCTCGGGATCGTGCACACGGCGCGCACGATCCTCGGGGGAGACGGCATCACGGCGGCGTACCCCGTCATGCGGCACGCCGCGAACCTCGAGTCGGTGCGGACGTACGAGGGCACCGACGAGATGCACCAGCTCGTGCTCGGACGGGCGCTCACGGGGCTCAGCGCGTTCTGACGGGCGCGCGTGCCGACGCGGCACGCCACGGAACGTCACCCGATTGGGGGATGCATGCCGGACGTGATGGACTGTCATGTCGCTTCGGGGCAGCACCCTCGCCCCGAGGCATCCGAAGACCCCCATGAAGGAGCCTGTCCATGACCCGCGCTCGCCGCGTCCGCACCGTCCTCGGCCTCGCCGCCGCTTCCGTCGCGCTCGTCGCGCTGTCGGCGTGCTCGAACCTCGGCCCAGGCGGCGCCGTCGGCGGACCGGTCGAAGAGCCCGGCCTCGGACTCGTGAAGGACGGCACGCTCACGGTCGCGACCGAGGGCACCTACCGCCCGTTCAGCTACCACGACGAGGGCTCGGGCGACCTCGTGGGCTACGACGTCGAGGTCGCCGAGGCGGTCGCCGACAAGCTCGGCCTCGAGGTCGAGTTCCAGGAGACCCAGTGGGACGCGATCTTCGCGGGCCTCGACGCCGGTCGGTTCGACGTCATCGCCAACCAGGTCTCGATCAACGAAGAGCGCCAGGCGAAATACCTCTTCAGCCAGCCCTACACGGTCTCGCCGGGCGTCATCGTCGTGAAGGACGACTCGACCATCGCGAGCTTCGCAGATCTCTCGGGCAAGACGACCGCGCAGTCGCTCACGAGCAACTGGTACACCCTCGCGCAGGACTCGGGCGCGAACGTCGAAGCGGTCGAGGGCTGGGCGCAGGCCGTCGAACTCCTCCAGCAGGGTCGCGTCGACGCGACCGTCAACGACAAGCTCACCTACCTCGACTACGTGAAGACGAACGGCGCCTCGGGCCTCAAAATCGCCGCCGAGACCGACGACCCCTCGCTCAGCGCCCTGACCTTCACGAAAGACAAGACCGCCCTCGTCAAGCGGGTCGGCCAGGCGCTCGCCGAACTCTCCGAGGACGGCACGCTCGCCGCGCTCGGCGAGAAGTACTTCGGCGAAGACGTCTCCAAGTAATCTCGTGACGCGAACGCGGCCCGGCGCCCTTCGCGGCTCCGGGCTGCGTCCCGTTCTGGAAGGCGGTGGCCTGTGACATCCGGTTGGCAGCTGTTCCTCGACTCGTTCTGGCCGCTCTTCTGGGCCGGCATCACGGGGACGATCCCGCTCGCACTCGCGTCGTTCGCGATCGGACTCGTGCTCGCGCTCGGCGTCGCGCTCGCGCGCCTCTCGCGCATCCGGGTCGTGTCGTGGCTCGCGCGCGCGTACATCTCGATCATCCGCGGCACGCCGCTCCTCGTGCAGCTCTTCGTGATCTTCTACGGGCTGCCGAAGATCGGCGTGCTCATCGACCCGTGGCCGAGCGCGATCGCGGCGTTCTCGCTCAACGTGGGCGGCTACGCCGCCGAGGTGATCCGCGCCGCGATCCTGTCGGTGCCCAAGGGCCAGTGGGAGGCCGGGTACACGATCGGCATGTCGAACGCGCAGACGCTGCGGCGGATCATCCTGCCGCAAGCCGCGCGCGTGTCGGTGCCGCCGCTCTCGAACACCTTCATCTCGCTCGTGAAAGACACGTCGCTCGCCTCGCTCATCCTCGTGACCGAACTGTTCCGCAAGGCGCAGGAGATCGCGGCGTTCAGCCAGGAGTTCATGCTGATCTACCTCGAGGCGGCGCTCATCTACTGGATCTTCTGCCTCGCGCTGTCGGCCGGGCAGTCGCGCATCGAGAGGAGGCTCGACCGCTATGTCGCACACTGACGCATCGTCCGCGGTCGTGACCGTTCGCGGGCTCCGCAGGTCGTTCGGCGACCACGAGGTGCTGCGCGGCGTCGACCTCGACGTGCGCCGCGGCGAGGTCGTCGCGCTCATCGGTCCGAGCGGGTCGGGCAAGACGACCGTGCTCCGCTCGCTCAACGGGCTCGAGATCCCCGACGGCGGCACGGTCGCCTTCGCCGAGGGCCCGTTGGTCGATTTCGCCGCGGCAGTGGCGAGCGGACGCGGCGCGAGGGGCGGCCTGCCGAAGGCCGTGCGGTTCGCGATGCGCGACCGGTCGGCGATGGTGTTCCAGCACCACAACCTGTTCCCCCACATGACGGTCATCGAGAACGTCATCGAGGGGCCGGTCCACGTCAAGCGCGTGCCGAAGGCCGAGGCGATCGCACGCGCCGAAGGGCTGCTCGCGCGTGTCGGGCTCGCCGAGAAGCGCGACGCGTACCCGTTCGAGTTGTCGGGCGGGCAACAGCAGCGGGTCGGCATCGTGCGGGCGCTCGCGCTCCAACCCGACCTGCTCCTCTTCGACGAGCCGACGAGCGCGCTCGACCCCGAGCTGGTCGGCGAGGTGCTCGACGTCATCACCGAACTCGCCGACGAGGGCTGGACGATGGTCATCGTCACGCACGAGATCGGGTTCGCGCGTCAGGTCGCCGACGAGGTCGTGTTCCTCGACGGCGGCGTGATCGTCGAGCGCGGGGCGCCCGCCGAATTGCTGACGAATCCGAAAGAGGAGCGGACTCGGCGCTTCCTCGACCGGCTGCTGCGTCCGTTCGACTGACCGGGCGTAGCGTTGGGGGATGAGCCCGCGCGGATCGACCGTCGACGCGCGGGACGAGAGCGCGATCGGCCCGGATGTCTCGAGCGGCGCTCCTGCCGCGAGCACGCGTCCGCCCCGTGACATCCGCCGCGCCCGGCGCATGCTGGGCGTCTTCCGTCTCGCGATCGCCGCGCTCGAAGTCGTCGCGCTCTTCGGCAACTTCCAGTACGTGCTCGGGTTCCGCTTCTTCGCGACCTCGAACTTCTTCAGCTACTTCACGATCCAGTCGGCGTTCGCCGCCGTGGCGGTGCTGCTCGTCGCAGGGTGGACGGCCATCGCGCTGCCGCGCGACCCCGCGTGGCTCGGCGTCGTGCGCACGATGGTCACGGTGTACGTGCTCGTGTCGGGCATCGTGTTCGGCGTCATCGTGATGCAGGCGTCGACGCGCGACTACCGGGTCGATGTGCCGTGGAGCGACACGCTCCTGCACTTCGTCGTGCCGGGCCTCGCGCTCATCGCGTGGACGGTCGACAGCATCCTCGCGGTGAACCCCGCGGTGCCGTGGTCGACCGTCGGGTGGGTGCTCGTGTTCCCGTCGGTGTGGCTCGTGTACACGCTCGTGCGCGGCGAGGACGTCGGCTGGTATCCGTACTTCTTCCTCGACCAGACGCAGGTCGGCGGATGGCTCGGGGTCGCCCTCTACTGCCTCTTGTGCCTCGTGATCTTCGTGGCGATCACGAGCGTGCTGGTCTCAGTGAACCGGTGGCTCACCCTGAGGGGAGTCTTCGAGCGGCGGCGGTTCGACCGGCGACTCCGCCGGAAGGAACGGCCGGAGGTCTTCGAGCACGGCCGCGAGCGACTCGTCGTCGCTGAGCGCCTCGAGGCGCCCCGCGCGCTCGCCCGCGACGATGCCGACGAGCACGGGCTCGTCGTCGGCGAGGCCCACGTCGATCCACGCGTTCACGAGGCGGTCGAGGGCGGGGGCCGGCTCGTCTGCGTCGGGCGCGTCGCCCGTGGCGTCGTCGGATGCCTCGTCGCCCGCGCCGTCGGACGGATCGGCGACGACCGGCGGCGCCTCGACGGGCCCGACCACGGTGAGCACGTCGCGGGGGAGATCGCCGTCAGCCGGGGCATCCGACCGCCAGAACGCCTCGTCGAACCGCAGCCACACGAGATCGACCGCGCCCATGCCGAGCACCGAGATCGCGCGCTGATGCGCACGCGGCAGACGCGGCTCGAACTCGATCGTGTCGGTCTTCAGCACGCCGAGAGGGGCCGTGACGACGACGCGGTCGACGCGCAGCGACTCGCCTGTCTCGAACCGCAGGCTCACGCGGTCGCCTACGCGGGCGATGCGGCGGACGACGTTCGAGAGCGCGATGTCCGCCGAGGCCGCGAGCTCGTCGACGAGGCCGGCGAGCGGGGTGCGGGCGAGCTGCCGGCCCCGCTGGATGCGACCGAGGTCGAGACGCTTGGCCGAGAGCCGCTCGGGCTCGGCGGCGGTCGCGGGCACGATCGAGGTGCGAAGCGACCACTCGAGCCAGTCGGCGGGCGAGACGCCGTCGGCCTGGGGCTCGGTCGAGAGCGCGTCGGCGCCGGTCTGGGCGAGCGCCGAGGCGAGGCTCGTGTCGTACGGCGCCTCGTGCGCCCAGGTCGACGCGACCGCGAGGGCTTCGTCGCCGGTCGACTGCACGCCCACCCACTCGTGCGTCGGGGCGACGCGCGCCTCGGTCGGCGGCGCGACGGGCGTCGTCTCGACGCCGGCGTCGTCGAGGAGTCCGTCGAGGGCGCCGTCGCGGTCGACGAACGGCGAGCCGAGTTCGATCGTGCGCTCGAACGCGCCGTCGTCGACGGAGTGGATGCGGCCGCCGACCCGGTCGCGCGCCTCGACCACGACGACCTCGAGGTCGCGCGACGATCGCGAGAGCGCCCGTGCGGCGGCGAGGCCTGCGACGCCGGCGCCGACGATCGCGATGCGCTCGCCCCGCTGCGCCACGCGCATGATCTCGGAGGCCGCGCGCGCGCCCGACTCGAAGGCGCCCTGCACCGTGCCGGGCGCGTCCGTCGAGCACGCCTCGCCCGCGAACCAGATGCGGTCGTCGACGGGGGTCGCGAGCGTCTCGCGCAGCTCGGGCGTCGTGCCGACCTGGTCGAAGCTGAACGCGCCGCGTGCGTACGGGTCGGCGCTCCAGCGGGTGCGGCGGAACGCCGTCGGCTCGGGGATGCCGGGCGGCAGTGGCGTGGGCGTCGGGGTCGGAGTGGGGCTCGGCGTGGGCGTGCGCGTCGGCGTGGGGGTCGGCGCGGGCTCGGCCGTGCAGCTCGCGAGGACGACCGTCGCGACACCCGCGAGGGCCGCTGCGAGGAAGCCGCGTCGGGGGATGCCTTCGGCGGCGCCCTGCGAGTCCATGGGTTCAGGCTAGCCAGTGCGCAACGGGACCGCCCACCGGACGACCCGCGAGCTCCGGGTCGCGTCGTTCCCGTCAGTCCAGGCGGTCCTCGAGCTGGGACCGGGATCGGATGCCGAGCTTGCTGAAGATCTTGCCGAGGTGGTACTCGACCGTGCGGGCGCTGATGAAGAGCCGGGTGCCGATCTCGGGATTGCTGAGCCCGGATCGAGCGAGCTGCGCGATGTGCGCCTCCTGGGCGGTCAGCTCGCCCTGACGGCTCGGCGCGTGAATCCGGGTCCGCTCGCCGGCGGCCCGCAACTCGAGCCGGGCGCGCTCGGCGAACCCCGCCATCCCGATGGTCGTGAGCATCTCATGCGCCGCGCGAAGCTGAACCCGAGCGTCGGCGGGTCGACGCTCCCGGCGGAGCCACTCCCCGTAGAGGAGGCGCGCTCGAGCCGCGTCAGGACGGAGTCCGCCTCGATCGAGGTGCTCGATGGCTTCCTGAAAGGCGCGCTCCGCGTCGTCGTCCGTCGCGAGCAACGCGGCGCACCGAGCGACGATCCCTCGCGCCCAATCGGTGTCGATGCCGCGGGTCGTCGCACGCAGCCGTTCGAGGGCCTCCGCGGCCGTGTCATGCGCGCGGGCCCGGGTGGCCGCTTCGACGAGTTCCACGAGACCCCAGTTGCCGAGACCGAGATCCTCGGCGGAGTACGCCGTCGCGGTGACGGCGGCCTCGAGCGCGTCCTCATAGCGGCCGAGTCCGTTGTGGAGCAGGGCGACGGCCCACGATGTCGCGGTGATCGCGAGGCCCTCCCCGCGTCGGCGTGCGTCGGCGACGACGACCTCGGCGAGTCCGACGGCGTCGCGTCGGCCGAGGAACGCCTCGGCGGCGACCGCTCCGTACGATGCGAGGCTGCTCTGCGTCGCGCTGAGCGCGGCGGCCAGCTCCTCGAGGCAGGCATGCGCCTCGGGCATCCGACCCGACGTCAGGAGCGCGTAGATCCGGGCGGTGAGGGCCAGGCGGAGTTCGCTGAGCGCGCCCTGGTCGCGGCAGACCTCGACGTACCTCGCCGTCAACCGATCCCATGCGGGGGAGTTCCACAGGCCCGCAGCGGCGAAGGCCAGCAACGACAGCCAACGCGGATCGTCCGCGCTTGCGGAGTGCCCCACTCTGACGAGGACGTCGGCGAACGGAGGGAGCCGGCCGGCTCTCGTCCGGAGGATCGGAGCGAGCTCGCCGAAGGCCGCGTCGTCGGGCTCCGGCGCCGTCGGCGTCCTGGAGACCGCCGCGGCGGCGACGGCCGAGAGGTCGGCGTCGGGGTTGGCGAGGCGGCCGACGTAGACGGCGGCGCGCAACGCGTCGAGCATCGTCTCGCGGGTGAACTCGGGATCCAGCGGACCGCTCGCCTCCGCCGCTTCCAGAAGCATGGCGGGAACGCGCGCGTCGCGGTCTGCGGCGAACGCGAGCTGGGCGCGGAGCGCCCGGGCGCGGGCCAGTTCGACCTCGCCGTACGATTCGCCGTCGACGAGGTCGAGCAGGGCTCCGGCGTCCTCGAACGCACCGGCCGCGAGCTTCGCGCGTGCTGCCGCCAGCACCCTGCGGGCGCGGTCTGCGACGTCGGGCGTCAGGATCACCGCGCGCTCGAGGAAGGCTGCGGCGGCCGCGAGACCGCCGCGCGCGCGAGCACGGTCGGCCGAGCGTTCGAGCTCGGCGGCGACGCGCCCGTCGGGGCCGTCGGCTGCGGCCGCACGGTGCCACGCGCGTCGGTCGGGATCGGTCGCGGGGTTCGTGGCCGCGGCCAATGCGGCATGGGCGTTCCGCAGGTCGAGGCCGGTCGCGGACCGATGCGCCGCAGACCGGACGAGCGGATGACGGAATCGCACGCGCGCACCGAACTCGACGAGCTCGGCATCGGACACGGCCAGCGCCGATCGAGCCGGCACGCCGAGCACGGCCGCGGCGTTCCACAGCAGGATCGGATCGCCCGTCGGATCGACGGCGGCGAGGACGAGCAATCGTCTGCTCTCGTCGGGCAACGCGGCGATGCGGCGTGAGAAGGCCGCCGAGGCGCCGGTCTTCTCCGCGAAGGCGTCGGGCAGGCCGTACCCTCCGCTCAGGCGCGAGGCCGTGAGCTCTCGTGCGAGCTCGACGACGGCGAGCGGATTGCCGTCGGTGTCGACGAGGAGCTGCTCGCGGACCCGAGGATCGATCCGGCCTGCGAGCATCGAGTCGAGCAGTGCGCCTGCATCGGTCGGGTCGAGCGGCGCGAGGCCCAGTTGCGGCAGCCCGGCGAGCTCGTCTCCGACGCCTCGCGCACCGAAGACGATGCCGACGGACTCCGCGTCGAGCCGACGGGCGACGAATGCGATCAGCTGTGCAGACGCGTGATCGAGCCAGTGCTCGTCGTCCACGATGCAGAGGAGCGGTCGTTCCGTTCCCAGTTCCGCGAGCAGGCTGAGCAGGCCGAGCCCGACGAGGAGACGGTCGGGCGCCTTGCCCTCCCGGAGTCCCAGCGTGATGCGTAGCGCGTCGGCCTGAGGCGTCGGAATGGCCTCGAGCCGGCCGAGGTGGGGGGCGCAGAGCTGGTGGAGCGCGGCGAACGCGATCTCCATCTCGGATTGCACACCGCAGATCTCGATCACGCGGAAGTCGCTCGCGCGAGTCGTCAGACGGTGGAGGAGCGCGGTCTTCCCGACGCCCGGTTCGCCGGTCACGACGAGCGCACGACTGAAGCCTGCGCGGACCTCGTCGAGGAGCCGATCGAGCGCGGCGCTCTCGTCTTCGCGCCCGAGCAGGTTCACGGCGTGCCATCCGTCTTCGCCGACGTCGTCGACATGCGATCCAGCCTATTCGCCGGCGACCTGCCGGCGATGGGAGAACGTGGCTGGGGAGTCCCTGATGCGCCCGCGGGGATGCGTCGATGAGCATGGGCGGCAAGCGGCCGCCGCGGAGAGTCGGCACGGCCGTTCGACCGATCATCACCGTCGTCCGAAGGAGAGATCCCATGTCAAACACCTCGATGCCCACCGTCGTCCTCGTCCACGGAGCATTCGCCGACGCGTCCGGCTTCGCCGCGATCGTTCGAGAGCTGAGCTCGACCGGTGCGACCGTGCTCGCCCCGCCGAACCCGTTGCGGGGCCTCGGCGGCGACGCCGCCGCGGTGCGCGCGGTGGTGAGCGCGATCGACGGTCCGGTGCTGCTCGTCGGCCATTCCTACGGCGGCGCCGTGATCAGCCAGGCCTCCGCGGGGCTGCCGAACGTGGCAGGGCTCGTCTACCTGGCGGCGTTCGCACCCGACGTCGGCGAGAGCTGCGCGAGCGCGACCGCCCCCTTCCCGCCGTCGCTGCTCGCGACCACGGTGCGGCCGACCGCCTACGACGCGCCCGGCGCTGCGGGCGGCCCCGACCTGCTCATCAGTCGCGACGGGTTCCGCGAGACCTTCTGCGCCGACGTGCCCGTCGACCTGTCGGAGGTCATGTTCGCGACCCAGCGGCCGCTCGCCGCGGCGGCGTTCACCGAGAACGCGACCGCGGCGGGCTGGCGCGAGCACCGCACGTGGTACCAGGTGGCGGCTCGCGACCAGGCCATCTCGCCCGATGCCGAACGTTTCATGGCGGAGCGGATGGGTGCCGTGGTCGAGGAGATCGACGGGTCGCACACGGCGTTCATCTCGCAGCCGGTTCGGGTCGCATCGTTCATCGCCGGTGCGCTCGCGGCCGTGTGAACGGCGCGCGGGACGGGACATCCGTTTACTTGCTATTGACAAGTGCACTTGCAAAGAGCAAGCTGAACGTGCAACCCGGGAACGAACGACACCGACGACGATCGCTGGAGGCGACCATGACGTACATCTTCGTGAACCTGCCCACGACCGACCTCGACCGGGCCAAGGAGTTCTACACGGCCCTCGGGTTCGGCATCAACCCGCTCTTCACCGACGACAACGCCGCGTGCGTCGTCGTCGACGACAACATCATGTTCATGATCGTCACCCGCGAGTACTTCCAGACGTTCACCGACAAGCAGGTGGTCGACCCGAAGACGCACGCGCAGGCGCTCACGGCCCTCACGTGCGACTCGCGCGAAGCGGTCGACGAGGTCGCCGCGAAGGCGCTCGCCGCGGGCGGAGCCCAGCCGCGCGAGACGCAAGACCTGGGGTTCATGTACTCGCGGTCGCTCGAAGACCCCGACGGCAACACCCTCGAGTTCCTCTACATGGAGCCGTCGGCCGTCGAACAGGGCCCCGACGCGTACCTCGCCGAGCAGGGCGCCGGCTCGCAGGCCTCGGCCTGATCGGGCCGGAATGGGGGCACGTGCGCCGCGAGGGTTCGGGCAGTACTCCGGTACCGCCCGGGCCCTCGAGCGCGTCGGCGAGCGTTGGTCGCTCCTCATCCTGCGCGACCTCCTGCAGGGCGCCCGGCGGTACGGCGACCTCAAGGCCTCGCTCCCGCGCATCCCGACGAACATCCTGAGCGACCGCCTGCGCGAGCTGCAGGAGGCCGGGCTCCTGCGCCGCGTGCCCGTGGTGCGCGGCGGCTACGAGCTCACCCCGCTCGGGCGCGCGCTCGAGCCGGTCATCGTGGAGCTCGAACGGTGGGGCTGGTCGTCGCTCCGCGAGGCCGGCGAGGGCGAGACGATGAGCGGCGACGCGCTCGCGCATTCGCTGCGAGCGGCGTTCCGGGCGGATGCCGCGGGGTCGCTGCCGCCCACGGAGTACGTGTTGCACGTGGGCGGCGCGTCGGTCGCCGCGATCGTCGCCGGCGGCGCGCTCGACGTCGTGCCCGTCGGGCCGGGGTCGGTGCAGGCGCCCGCGAACCGGCGCATGGGCACGCCGCAGCCCGAGGCGATCCTCGAGCTCGTGCTCGACCCCGAGACGCTCCGCGACCTGTTGTCGGGCGCGATCGACCCGGTGGCCGACCCCGCGGCAGTGCCGGTGCTCGCGGGGCGGCCCGAGTTCGTCGTGCGGTTCTGTCGCACGTTCCGCATCGAGCCCGTGGGGCCCGAGACATCCGGGGCTGTCGCTGCGACGCAGTCCGTCGCCTAAGCGGAGGCGTGCGCGCCGACGGGGGACGACTCCCATTCGACGCTGTCGGCGCGGTACCAGTTCCAGCCGCGGCGCGACCAGACGGCCGACTGCGGCGCGAGCCGCGCACGGTAGTCGTCCCAGTCGGTCGCGCCCGCGGTCGCCCAGCCCTTCTCGGCGAGGCCGGGGAGGCGGGGCAGGAGCAGCAGTTCGAGGTCGTCCCGTCCGGTGACGGTCTCGCACCAGACGGCGCCCTCGACGCCCGCGACCTGGTCTTCGTCCGTGACGTGGGCGACGTCGGCGACGGGATCCCACTCGACGCCTCGGCGCACCGACTGCGGCGGGTAGAACGGCATGCCCAGACGCGCGCGCACGGCGTTCTGCGCGGGGTCGGTCGACGCATCCCCGAACGGCGAGTCGAAGTACAGGCGTTGCGTCGGCGACACGATGAGACGGTTGCGCTGGGCGAGGGCGCGCGGGACGTCGGTCACCGCGGCGCGCAGGTTCGCGCCGAGCACCTCGAGAAGCGGCTCGGGAACACGGCCGCGCAAGACCTCGACCGCCTGGGGCGGTGTGTCGATCCAGTGCTGGACGAGCACGTCGTCGCCGAGGTCGGCGCGTGCCGCCTCCTGCCAGCCGACGGCCTTCCGCCCACGTTCGCGGACGAGTTCGACGGCCCGCGCGACGAAGGCCGCGTGGTCGGCTTCGTCCATGCCGAAGGCCTCGTCGCCGCCGATGTGCAGATACGCGCTCTGCGGGAACTGGGGGATGACGGCGTCGAGTACGTCTTCGACGAACCGCCAGACCTCGGGGCGGGCGGGGTCGAGCGTGCCGATGGCGACGGGGAGTCCCTCGATCGCCAGGTCGGGGCCTGCGAGGCGAGGCGCGAGTTCGGGGTACGACGCGAAGATCGCGGCCGCGTGGCCCGGCATGTCGATCTCGGGCACGAGGGTCACGAACCGGTCGGCCGCGTAGGCGACGAGGCCCGCGATGTCGTCGACCGAGAAGTACCCGCCCGGTCGTTCGCCGACCGCGCCCGTGGCGCCGACCTCCGTGAGCGCGGGGCGCGAGGGCACTTCGATGCGCCAGCCCTGGTCGTCGGTGAGGTGGAGGTGCAGCACGTTGAGCTTGTAGAGCGACAGCATGTCGAGCACGCGCTCGACGCTCTCGACGTCGTGGAAGGTGCGCGCCGTGTCGAGCGTCAGGCTGCGCCACGCGAAGCGGGGGCCGTCGAGGAGACGCACGGCCGAGAGCTCGGCTGCGCCGCCGGATGCCGCGGCCGCGACGAGCTGACGGAGGCTCGTGAGTCCTCGGTGCACCGCCTCGGGGGTCGGGCCCCAGACGAGCACGCGCTCGGGCGAGACATCCACGCCGTGACGCTCGTCGGCCGCCTCGGCCGAGGCGCCGTCCGCGCGGACGCCGCCCGCGAGGGCGACACCCTCGAGCCCGGTGTCGCCGAGGAGGATGCGCACCGCGAGCGCGTCGCCCGGGTCAGCGGCGCCGGCGGACTCGATGACGGATGCCTCGATGCCCGTGTCTGCGGCGACGTCGGCCGCGAACCGCCGTGCGACGGCGGCGAGCGCGGGCGACTCGACGACGATCGGGGTGGAGGCGGCGAAGGTGAATCCGCCGCTCGGGTCGCCGTCGACGACGGCGGGGGCGGGAATGATCTGCGGTGCGGTCGTCATCGTGATCACCGCACCGACTTGATGGGGATGATGCAGGCCGCGCCGATGATCGCGAGCACGAGACCGAGCGGGAAGATCGGGGCGTAGGTGCCGAACGCCAAGACGATGAAGCTGCCGAGGAAGGGTCCGAGCGACTGCGGGAGCGTCGCCGCGATGTTGAGCACGCCGAGGTCCTTCGCGAAGGTGTCCTTCGACGGCAGGAGCTCGCTCATGAGTGCGGCGTCCACCGCGAGGTAGGTGCCGAAGCCGAAGCCCGCGATGCCGACGTAGAGGAACATGCCGAGCAAGGTCGGCAGGACGAAGGGGATCACCATGCCGACGCCCATGATGAGCGCCGCCGCGATGACGAGCGGCTTGCGCCGGCCCATGCGGTCGGAGAGCGGACCCGAGATGACGAGGGCGATGAGCGAGGTGACGAGCACGACGAGGCTCAGCTTCGGCACGTTGTCGACCGCCTCATCGCCGAGGCCGATGTAGTCCTGGAGGATGTACAGCGAGAAGCCGTGGATGAGGAAGTACCCCGTGAAGAGGGTGATGCGGCCCCAGAACCCCCAGGCGAAGTCGGGGTGCTTGCGCGGACTGACCCAGAACGACTTGAGGAAGAGGACGAGCGAGAACGGCTCGTTGACCGCGTCCTTCGACGACGTGTCGGGCGCGAGCACGACGAACAGCGCGACCATGACGAGGAGCACGCCCGGGAGGATGAGGTATCCCGACGGGATGTCGTCGGCCATGACCGCGCCGTAGATCGAGCCGCCGAGGATGCCGACCATGAGGCCGATGCCCGAGAGCGCCGAGAACGCGCCGCGTGCGGCGACCGGCACCCGCTCGGGCAGCAGGGCCGTGAGCGGGCTGATGATGAAGTTGATGACGATCTGGATCATGATCCAGCCGATGGCGAGCTGGATGATGCTGTTCGAGATGCCCATGAAGACGAGCGCGAGGCCGGTGAGCAGTGCGCCGGCGACGATCCACGGGGTACGGCGGCCGAAGCGCGAGCGAGTGCGGTCGGAGAGCAGGCCGATCACGGGGCTCGAGATGAGCGAGACGGCACCGCCGATGCCCGTGATGATGCCGAGGTTCAGCTCCTTGCCGGCGGGGTCGATCGACTGGAGCTGCAAAGGCAGGAACACGCCGGGGACGGCGCCCACGAGCGTGTAGATGACAATGTTGAGTGGTGCGATGAGGCCGAACAACCGCTTGAGCGGCTTGGAGAGCTTCGGCCGCTCGGGCGAGGACGACGTCGGGGTTGCGTCGAGAGTCGGGTTCGGCATTGAACGGGCACCTTATCTAACAGGGGTAAGATAGCGGAGATCATACGGTGGGCGCGGAGAATGCACAACTCGATCATCGGAGGGCGTCGATGGAACGCACACGGCGGCGGCTGTCCCCCGAGGCCCGACGGGCCGAGATCCTCGCGGTCACGCAGGCGGCGATCGTCGAGGTCGGCTATCGGTCCCTCAGCCTTCGCGAGATCGCGCGCCGATGCGACATGTCGACGCCGGGGCTCATGCACTACTTCTCCGACCTGCCGACGCTTCTCGCGGCCGTGCTCGAGCGCCGCGATCAGCTCGACCAGGCCGCGATCATCGAGCGGGTGCCCGGTGCCACGCTGCTCGAGACGCTCGACGAAGTGTGGCGGTACTACAACGAACGCGCCGACGAGGTGCGGAGCTTCGACGCGCTCGAAGCCGAGGCGCTCGACCCGGGGCATCCCGCGCACGCCTACTTCCTTCGCCGCGACGCCCGGATCTTCGCGATCCTCGGCGAGATCATCGAGCGTGAGTTCGCCGACCCCGAGACCGTTTCCCGACTGGTCCGTCTCCTGCTCGCCGGTGAGCGGGTGAGCCGCTTGCTCGACAGCGGGCTCGACGTCGCGAACGACTGGGCGGTCATCGAGCGGGTGATCGACGCGCAGCCGCGGCGGGTCGAACGCGAGTCCGACTGAAAACCCGCGCCCACAGGGTTTTCAGGTACGGTGTACCGGTCAACGATGCCGTGCTCCCCGATCGAATCGGGCTCGCAGCCCGACAACGACTACGAAGGAGTACACATGACCGTCCGTCCATCCGCCCCCGCGTTCCCCGAAGGCTTCCTCTGGGGCGCGTCCACCGCGGCCCACCAGATCGAGGGCAACAACACCGCGAGCGACTGGTGGCACTTCGAGCACTCGGGGTCCGGGTTCGTCTCGGAGCCGAGCGGCGACGCCGTGGACAGCTTCCACCGTTGGCCCGAAGACATGGACCTTCTCGTCGGAGCCGGGTTCACCGACTACCGCTTCAGCATCGAGTGGGCCCGCATCGAGCCCGCTCCGGGCGAATTCTCGGCCGCGATGATCGAGCACTACCGCGCGATGGTGCAGGGCGCACTGCGTCGCGGGCTGCGCCCGCTCGTCACGCTCCACCACTTCACCGCCCCGCTCTGGTTCACGGCCCGCGGCGGCTGGACCGCAGAGGGCGCGACCGAGCTCTTCGTCCGCTACCTGGACCGGATCGCCCCGATCCTCGACGCGGGCGTCGAGCACATCTGCACCATCAACGAGCCCAACATGGTCGCGATCATGGCGAGCCTGCGGAAGCAGGGCGCCGGAACCGACGCCTTCACGACCGGCGGCCTCCCGACGCCCGACCTCGAGACCGGCGAGGCGCTCATCCGCGCCCACCACGCGGCCCGGCAGTTGCTGCGTGCCAAGCACCCGGGCGCGAAGATCGGATGGTCCCTGTCGCTGCAGGACGTCCAGGCCGAGCCCGGGGCCGAAGCGGCCGCAGCCGAGTACGCGCGACCGCGCCAGACGGTCTTCGTCGAGGCTGCGGCAGGCGACGACTGGATCGGCGTGCAGACGTACACGCGCATCGTCGTCGGCGAAGACGACGGCGCGCCTGTCGCCCGCCCGGTCCCCGACGACGCGCAGCGCACGATCACGGGCTGGGAGTACTACCCGCCCGCGCTCGGCGGCGCTGTGCGCGAGGCGGCCCGCGTGCTGCCCGACACGCCCGTCATCGTCACCGAGAACGGCATCGCGACGAGCGACGACGACGAGCGCATCGAGTACACCGCGGGCGCGCTGCAGTCCCTGAAGTCGGCGATCGACGACGGCATCCGCGTGGACGGCTACTTCCACTGGACCCTCCTCGACAACTACGAGTGGGGTCACTACGGGCCGACCTTCGGCCTCATCGCCGTCGACCGTCAGACGTTCGTGCGCACGCCGAAGCCGTCGCTCGCCTGGCTCGGCGCCGTGAGCCGCGGCGCCGACGAGATCGTCGCGGCGTAACCGCCTTCGGAGTGGGACGGCG
Organism: Agromyces protaetiae; assembly: GCF_004135405.1. NCBI lineage: Bacteria > Bacillati > Actinomycetota > Actinomycetes > Micrococcales > Microbacteriaceae > Agromyces > Agromyces protaetiae. The sequence continues at coordinate 266,329 of NZ_CP035491.1, read as the reverse complement.
CGTGCGCCGTCCCACTCCTCAGCGCGCGAGCCGCGGCGGAGTGTCGGCGGCGAACACGAGCTCGATGAGCTCGACGACGGAGCCGCTGAGGTCGAAGTCCTGGTCGAGCAGCCATTGCGCCTGCAGCCCGTCGACGGCGCCCACGAGGATGCGCGCCGCCCACTCGCTGTACTCGGTCGACATGCCGAGTTCGCGGAGGTATGCGGAGAGGCGCTCGCGGAGCACGCGGAAGCGCGCGACGAAGTACTCGTGCGCGGGGTGCCCGGCATCGGTCGCGGCGGCCGAGAGATCGACGTAGAGCCGCAAGAGCCCGGGAGTGCTCATGTTGTGGGTCATCACCCGCTCGACGGCGGCGACGAAGTCGGCGGGTTCGGCGGGTTCGACGCCCGACTCGATGGCGTCGATGCGGTCGCGCTCGGCGAGCACGCTCACGAGCAACTCGTCGCGGCTCGGGAAGTAGTGGCTGAGGCCCTTCTCGCTGAGCCCGACGGCGTCGGCGATCGCCTTGAACGTCGGCGGCGCCTCGGTCGAGGCGTAGAGCGACAGCGCGGCGTCGACGATCCTGCCGCGCATCGCGACGCCCTTGGCGTAGGGGCCGCGGCGTTCGGGGGTCATCCCTCCACGGTAGCCGGGTTCAGGCGTAGGCCCCGTCAGTCGGTCCCTCTCGGCGCGTGCGCCTCGAGGAACTGGAACACCTCGGTCTGGTCGACGCCCGGGAACGTGCCCGTCGGCAGTGCCGCGAGGAGCGACGTGGGCGTGCGCGCGGCCGGCCACGAGGCATCCGCCCATTTGTCGGCGAGTCCCGTCGGAGCCTGGCAGCACGACGGATCGGGGCAGCGCGACACCGCACGATGCGGTGTCTCGCGGCCGCGGAACCACTTGACGTGCTCGAACGGCACGCCCACCGACACCGAGTACTCGCCCTCCTTCGCCTTCTCGATGCGCGACGTGCACCAGAACGTGCCCGACGGGGTGTCGGTGTACTGGTACCAGGGGCTGTAGCGGTCTTCGACGTCGAACACCGTGCGGGCCGTCCAGTTGCGGCACATCGTCGTGCCCTCGATCGCGCCGAGCGCATCCGACGGGAAGCGCACCCGGTCGTTCTCGTACGCCTTGATGATCGTGCCCGACTCGTGCACCTTCGTGAAGTGCACGGGGATGTCGAGGCGAGAGGTCGCGAGGTTCGTGAACCGGTGCGCGGCGGTCTCGTACGAGACGGCGAAATGGTCGCGCAGGTCTTCCATCGAGATGCGGCGCAGATTCTTCGCCTCGGTGAGGAAGCGCACGGTCGCCTGCTCGGGCAGGAGGATCGCGGCCGTCAGGTAGTTCGTCTCGATGCGCTGACGCAGGAAGTCGGCGTAGCTCTTGGGCTCCTCGTGGCCGAGCACGTGCGACGCGAGCGCCTGCAGGATCGGCGAGCGCGAGTCGCGCGACGCCGACAGCTGGGTCGGCAGGTAGATGCGGCCGTTGCGCTTGTCGGTCACCGAGCGCGTCGAGTGCGGCAGGTCGCCGACGTAGTGCAGCGAGTAGCCGAGCAGCGCGGCGCCGTCGGCGACGAGCTGGTGCGAGACCGGGCCGCCCGTATGGCCGACGGCCTCGAGGAGCTCGGCGGCCTTCTGCTCGAGCTCGGGGAAGAAGTTGTCGCGTGCGCGCATCTCGGCGCGCAGTTCGGCGTTGGCCCGGCGCGCCTCTTCGGGCGTCGCCGCGCGCTCGCGGTGCAGGCGCTCGATCTCGTGGTGCAGGGCGAGGATCGTCTCGAGGGTCTGGTCGGTCATGGTCTTCGCGACGCGGAACGCGGGCAGCCCGAGCGCCGAGAACACCGGCCCCCGCTGCGCGCGCTCGACGGCGATCTCGAGCGCCGCGCGCTCGGACGGCGCGTCGGGCCGCAGCAGTTCGTCGGCCGTCGTGCCGAGGGCGAGCGCGATCGTGCGGAGCATCGACAGGCGCGGCTCGCGCTTGCCGTTCTCGATCGCCGACACCTGCGACGGCGCGCGATCGATCGCCTGGGCGAGTTCGCCGAGCGTGAGGCCGCGTGCGACGCGGCGTTCGCGGATGCGCCGGCCGAGCGTGAGGGCGTCGACCTCGGTCTCGTCGGGCTCCGCGGCGGGCGCGGCGAGGGCGGCGGCGAGGGACGCGGCATGCGAGGCGCGTGGCGTTCGATCGGCGGTGACCATGCCTCATGGTCACACGGCCGGGCGCGTTCGCCAAACGGAAGGATCCCGAAGGTTCTGTTCTGCAGACGCTAGATCAACGTTTGCGCTGTGCTTCCGGAATCGACGACGGTGAAAGAAGGTGGAAGTTCTGATTCGGCGGATGTCTCTCGCGCGCCGCCGACCGCCAGCGGTACGCGAGCGCGACGCACCACACGGGGAATGCGAGCCACGCCGCCGCGGTCGGGATCCCCGCTGCGATGAGCAGGGCGGTCTCGGCGGCGTCCGCGACGCCGCCGAGCAGGAGCCCGGCGCCGAAGAGCGCGACGCCCGCGAGCGCCGAGACGGCCATGATCACGCCCCAGCGCGACATCCCGGCGCCGAGCATCCCCCGACGGGCGGCGCGCCGGCTCGCGACGAGGGTCCACGCGAACATCGCGACGGCGAACGGAACCGCCACGACGAACTGCACCTCGAACCCGACCGCGCCGTGCAGCATGGCCGCCGTCGCCCAGACGAGCGCGCCGGCGGCCACGACGAGGAGACCCGTGAGCACCCAGGCGACCCGCGACCGGAGCCGCCGCGCGACGAACACGGCGAACACGGCCGTCGCCGGCATCACGATGATCGAAAGGGCGTCGTTGGCGGGCCCGAGCCACGACCACCGCGTGTACGTTCCCGCGAACGGGGCACCGAGGGCGAAGAACCCGATGAGCGGCACGAGCGCGACGACGCCCGAGCCGCCCGCGAGGAACGCCCAGAGGCGAAGGCTCAGGTCGGGGTCGCGGGCGCGGTCGGGGTCGCGGGCCAGAGCGTCGGAGACATCCATGCGTCGCACGCTACGACTCGTCGCGCCGGGCCGGCATCCGTGCCCGCACGGAGTGCCCGACAGCTCGAGCACGGCGGACGGCAGGATCCGAGCCCGTACGGATGCCTCGGGTCGCCCGCCGCTCTACCGTGCCCGGCATGACCGCACTCACCGCATCACGCACCACCGTCCCGTTCGCGCGCGTCGCGGGCGTCACGACGATCGCTGCGGCGGTCGTCGGGTTCCTCGGCGCGCTCTGGCTCCTCGGCGTCGCAATGCTCGGCACCCCGGCGGTCTCGCCCGACACCTTCTCGTATCCGCTCGACGTCGCGGGCAACGCCGTCGCGCAGGTGCTCTTCTTCCTGAATCACGTGGGGCTTGCGGTCGGCCTCGTCGCCCTCGCGCGCGGACCGGCGGCGACCCGGGCTCCCGGGCGGGTCGGCGCGTGGATCGCGCTCGCGAGCATGGTCGTGCTCGCGATCTGCGAGCTCTGGGCGATCTCGTATGCCGACGCCACGCTCTCGTCCGGCGCGACCGGAGCGCTCGACTCCTGGTACGGGCTCGGCTCCATCGTGGTCGGGGCGGGTCTCGTCGTCGCGGGCATCGGCGTCGCACGCACGCGGTACTGGGCGGGATGGCGGCGGTGGATCGTGCTCGTGACCGGGGCGTCGCTCTTCGTCGTCGTCGTGCCCGGACTCGCGTTCGGCTTCATCGGCGGGCGGGTCGTGCTCGCCGCGTGGATGATCGCGTGGGCGGGCGTCGGCCTCGCGCTCCTCACGGGTGTCGGGCGGCGGGATTCGGCCTGAGCGGCGCAGCCGCCGGAACAGTTGACACGAGGGGCGCCGTATGCCGGGATAAGAGCATGGCGACCCCGGCGGACGCCGCTGAACAGGCCGACGCCCTGCTCGAGCGGGCGGCGGCGGCCTTCGGCGCGGGCGACGCGTTCGCGGCGTGGGCGCTGTGCGAAGAGGCGGCCGCGTTGGGCCGCGAGATTCCGGATGCCTCGGTGCTCGCGCGTGCGGCACTCGTCGTGCGAGGACTCGTCTCGGGCGAACTCGCGGCACGCGTGCACGCCCTCTGCGAGGAGGCGCTCGCGCGGCTCGACGGCGAGATTGCCGCCGCCGGCGCCGCCGACGCGCGCGAGCGCGACATCCTGCGCGTGCGCGTCCGGGCGCAACGCGCGGCGACGACCGACCTCTGGGCGACCCGCCCCGAAGACCACCCGGCCGCTGCCGCACTCGCCGCGGCCGAGGCATCCGGCGACGCCCTCGCGATCCTCCTCGCGCTCGACGCGCGCCGCCAGTCGCTCTCGAATCAGCTGCACGCGCGCGACTGGCTCGCCCTGGGCACGCGCGCGATCGACCTCGGCCACCGGATCGGCGACGCCGAGCGCGTCGCGTGGGGGCGCTTCTGCCGCATCGACGCGTTCTGGATGCTCGGCGAACGGCCCGAGCTCGAGCACGAGCTGCGGGCGGTCACGGCCGATTCGATGCTCGACCGCGACCCGTCGATCGCCTGGCGGCTCGGACTCGTGCAGGCGAGCCTCGCCCTCCACGACGGCAAGTTCGACCTCGCCGCCCGCCTCGCCGATCGGGCGCACGCGATCGCGCGCACGAACGGCCTCGGCGACGGCGAGTTCTTCGACATGGTCTTCCGCACCCACTTCACGGCGCAGGCGGGCCCCGACCCGGTCGTCGACGCCCGCACGGAGCGCATGATCCACGGCGTCGTCGACTCGGGGGTGTTCCTCGGGCGGCTCTACCTCGCGTCGTTCCTCTCCGATCGCGGGCGCGACGCCGAGGCCGCCGCCGAGTGGCGTCTCGTGCGGGGTCGACTCGGCGAGGTGCCGCGGCACCTGCACGAGTTCGTCGTCGGGCTCGCCGATGCCGCGAAGATCTGCGTGCGGCAGGGCGATCTCGAGACGGCGCGGTTGCTCTACGGCGAACTCGCGCCCTACGCGGGCATGCAGGTGATCGGCTCGTGCTGGACGCCGTCCGTCGGCCCCGCCGACTTGTATCTCGGCGTGCTCGCCGAGCTCCTGGGCGACGACGATGCGGCCGAGGCGTATGCCCTCGCGGCGCGCGAATCGGCGATCTCGATGGGATCGCCGACGTTCGAGGCGTGGGCGCTGCTCGTGCTCGTGCGGATCGCGCGGCGGAGGGAGGCGGACGTCGGTCGGGCGGGCGGTGCGGCGGGCGGCGGGCGCGCCGCACGAGAGTACGCCGCCGCGGCGCGCGAGATCGGCGAACGGCTCGGGTGGTCGATGTTCCTCGCGCAACTCGACGCCGCGACGGTGCGCGACGACCGCGGCGGATTATCGCGCCGCGAGTACGAGATCGCGGGGCTCGTGGCATCCGGCCGCAGCAACCGGCAGATCGCCGACGAACTGTTCCTCTCCGAGCGCACAGTCGAGTCGCACGTGACGCACATCTTCGGCAAGCTGGGCGTCGCGACGCGCGTCGAGGTCGCGACGTGGCATGCCTCGCGTGACATCCGGGCGGGCCGCTGAGCGCGCACGCTCGCGGTACTCCACAGTCGGCGAGGGCTCGAATTGCCCGGATGTCCCGAGCCCGCCATCATCGTCGGATGGAACTCGTCGACATCTGGCCCCTGCACGGTCTCAGCCTCCGCACCCCGCGCCTCGAACTGCGGCCGGTGCGCGACGAAGACCTGCCGGCGCTCGCCGAAGCCGCGCTCGCGGGCATCCACGAGCCCGACCGCATGCCGTTCGCCGTGCCGTGGACCGACCAATCGCCCGCTGATCTTCCCGGGCACACCGCACGCTTCGTCTGGGGCACACGCGCGAACTCCCACCCGGGTGCGTGGACGATCCTCTTCTCGGTGATCGAGGACGGCGTGCCGATCGGCATCCAAGACGTGCGCGCGATGAACTTCGCGACCACCCGCACGATCCACTCGGGTTCGTGGATCACGAAGTCTCGCCAGGGCCGGGGCATCGGCACCGAGATGCGCGCGGCGATCCTCGCGTTCGCGTTCGACCGGCTGGGCGCCGAATACGCCGAATCGGGAGCGGCCACCTGGAACGATGCCTCGATCGGCGTCTCGCGCAAGCTCGGGTATCGCGAGAACGGCGTGCATCGGTTCGAGGTGCGCCCGGGCGAGCTCGTCGAGGAGATCGGGTTCCGGGTCACCGCCGCCGACTTCGTGCGCCCCGGCTGGACGCTCGAGGTCTCGGGCTTCGAAGCGGCGCGGGCGCTCCTCGGCGCCTGAGGCGCGCTCGAGTTCTCCACAGGTGCCCCGTTCGGGGGTTCGACGCGCGCCCGCGCTGGTTCAATCGGGAGGTTCGGCACTCAGCCGACCTGAAAGGATGCCCGATGACCCCCCGCACGGCCGCTTCACCGCTCATCCTCCTCGGAGCCCTGCTCCTCACGGGCTGCACCGCAGCGCCCGGCGCCGCCGTCGAGCCGTCCGAGGGCGCGGGCGACGCCGCCGACGCCCAGTCGGTCGAGCAGGCGTGCGCGATCGTCACGCCGACGCTCGCGGGCGTCGCGGCGGCGAGTGCCGAGACCGACCCCGAGACATCCGTCACGGCCGCGGGCGCCCTGCTCGACGCGATGAAGGGCGCCGCGGGCTCGATCGCGAACACCGAGATCGCCCCGCTCGTCGGCGACGCGCTCAACGCGCTCGCCCTGCAGCACCACAACGCCCTCGACCGGTACGACGCCGTGCAGACAGGCGGAGTCGTCGACCCCGAGGCCGTCGCCGCCGACGCGCAGGCCGTGACCGACGCCCTGCGGCCGCTCCTCGCCGCGTGCGGCGCCGCATAAGCGGCCGCCGCACGCCGCGAGCGTCGCGCCCGACTACTGGAAGTCGAACACCGGCGGGAAGGCCAGCACGAGGATCGCGGCCCACGCGAGGTAGACGGGCAGGTAGCCCGTCTGCCACCGCTCGAGCTGCCCGAACCGCACGCGTCCACGCACGAACCCGAGCTGCAGCCAGGCGGCGTACGCGAGGTTCACGAGCAGGATGAGGTTGAGCCCGAGCGATGCCGTCTTGTTCGCGCTCCAGCCGAACTCGCCCGTGCGCGCCACCATCGCGACGAGCACGATGACGTCGACGATGAGCGCTGCGACGAGCATGACGAGCTGCAGCCGCTCGAACCAGCCCGCGGGCCGCAGCGGGTCGCGCGCCGAGATCGAGTACACGAGGAGTGCGACGACGACGAGCAGCACGAAGTCGAACGCGATGAGGAGTTCGCGGCCGCCGTCGACGAGGTTCCACTGCATGCCCGCCGCCACGACGAGCGCGACGAGCATGATCGTGAACAGAGGCGTGAAGACCTTCGTGAGCACGGGCGCGATGTTCTCGATCACCCGTTGCTTCGCGCCGACGAGCCACGCCGCGATGACCACGGCGCCCGCGGCGCCGAGGGGCAGCACCCACTGGCCGACGAACTGCGAGACGTCGACCTGGATCGACGAGAAGACGCCCACGGTCAGCCCGCTGAGGGCGACGCCGACGAGGGCGAGCAGCACGTAGTAGACGAGCCATTCGCCGCTGAACCGGATGAAGTCCATGCGGGCGGTCTCGCTCCGCCAGTCGCCGCCCGCGCCGACGACGCCCGTCGCGATCCAGAGGCCGACGTACGAGCCGAGGAGGGCGATGATCGCTGTGGCGGATGTCTCGCCCGCCACCTCGTACCCCGATGCCGTGCTCCCGGGGAAGGGGAAGAGATTGAGCGCGAGCCCTGCGACGAGGAACGCGCCGCCGACTGCGGCGAGGGCCTGCCACGGCGCGCGGCGCCGCCACGCGAACCAGATCGCGAGGAACGGCAGCACGATGACCGCCGCGTTCCTCATCACGGTCGTCGGATTGTCGGTCGCGAGCTCGACGAGCTTGATCGCGAGCCCTGCGCCGATCGCGAGGAGGAGGGCGATCGCGAGCCCGCCGGCACGTCGGTGGAAGGGGAGCGGCGGGCCAGAGGCATCCGCCGCTCGCTCGTCGCCCGAACCGAAGCCGTCGCCGAAGCCGCCGACCGTGTCGTCGAGCACGAGCTGCTTCCACAGCCGCCCCGAGTGCTCGGCGGCGTACTCGCGCGACAGGTCGTCGACGCTGCCGAGGCGCTTGACGGCGATGAGGAACGCCTCGTCGTCGTCGAGGCCGGCTGCGCTGAGCGCTTCGACGCGGTCGCGGAGGTGCGATTCGAGCTCGTCGACGTCGGCCGTGCGCACGGCGTCGCGGCGGAGCATCCATTCGCGCCACGAGGCGACGAGCGCATCGAGCGTCGGGGGCGTCGTCGGGGGAGTGGCCCGGTGCTGTTCGGTCATCGCTCAGCCCATCCCGAGTGCGAGTCGCGGGCGGCGGTCGTCGGGGCCGCCGGGCCACACCTGGTCGAGCACGCTTGCGACGACGTTCCACTGCGCGCGCTGGTCGGCGAGCACGCCTTCGCCCTGCCGGCTCAGCCGGTAGTGCTTGCGAGGCCGACCGCCGGGCGCCTGCCGCCATTCGGACTCGACGTGCCCGAGCCGTTCGAGCCGGTGCAGCAGGGGGTAGAGCATGCCGTCGCTCCAGGCGAGCTCGCCGCCCGAGAGCTCGGAGATCCGTTGCAGGATCGCATAGCCGTACGACTCCCCGTCGGCGAGGATGCCGAGCACGACGGGTGTCGCGGCCGCCGCGACGAGGTCTTTTCCGATGCGCATGCGCGCCTCCATACCTTGTGCTGAGAGGTACCTAGAGCTGCAAGGTAACACCGTGTGCGGGTGCGCACCAGAGACGAATGGCGGATGTTCCGTACGACTTCAGACGGATGTCACGTGCGCGGCGCCTGCACGTCGTCGAGAGCGTGCGCGAGCTCGGAGAAGCTGCGCCTCACCGTGACCCACAGTGCTTCGCGGTCGATCCGGTCGTAGTGATGCACGACGAAGTCGCGGTTCCGTGCGGCTTGCGACCAGATCGGGGCAGAGAAGCGGGTGGGATCGACGGCGATCAGGCGTTTCGCGAGCTCGCCGACGCGGTTCGACAGCGCCTTGAACGCGAGCGGGATCGCCGGATCGGCGTCGTAGGCCGTTCGGCCGCGCGCGACGAGCTCGGCGGCGGTGCCGAGGGTCGATCGCAGGTCGTCGATCCACCGATCGATGCGGCTCGGCTGCAGGCTCAGAGCGTCGTCGCTTCCGCGAGGATCGCGGCGTCGCGAGCGGGATCGAGCCCACGCGCCGAGACGACGTCGACCGGACGGCCGAGCAACTGCTCGAGGTCGATCTCGAACTGGGCGAGGTCGAAGAGCGACGCATCGCGATCGGGGGTTACGAGCAGGTCGACGTCGCTCGCCTCGTGGTCGTCGCCGCGCGCGATCGAACCGAACACGCGGATGTCGGCGACGTGGTTCGCCCGCCCGAGACTCGCGATGACTCCGCCGAGGCGGCGAAGTTCGGGGAGGAGGTGCTGGACGCTCCCGTCAGCCGTCTCATCGTCGCGCCCGTCGACGAGTGCCCGGTACTGCGCGTACGGCAGCAGCACCGCCTCGGGGCGCCGATGCGACCCGATCACGACGGGCTCGGCGTCCTCGGGTTCGGAGCGGAAGCCCCGGAGTGTCGTCGTGAGCGCGGCGCGCGCTTCGCCGACGGGGATGACTTCGGACATGTCTTGATTGTACAGAAATATGTACAGATACGCGCGTCATCCGAAGACACCTCGGAATACCTCGCGCCCGTGCGTCGCTGTCCTTCACCATGACGCTTCTCCTCACCGGCGCGACCGGCTACATCGGCTCCACCGTCCTCGACCGGCTCGTCGCGAGCGGCCACGACGTCATCGCGGTCGTGCGCTCGTACGAGTCCGCCGCCAAGGTCAAGGCGCGCGGCGCGCGCGCCGTCATCGGTGACGTGACGGATGTCTCGTGGTTCGCCTCCGCGCTCGAAGACGCCGACGGCGCGATCCACCTCGCCGTGCCCGACGAGGGTGCAGAGGCCTTCAACACCGCGATCGTCGACGCCGCGATCTCCGCGTACGCGGGCACGGGCAAACGGTTCGTGCTCACGAGCGGCATCTGGGAGTTCGGCGCGGGCGACCTCCGCGACGACGAGCCCGTCGACCCGCCCGCCCTCGTCGCGTGGCGCGTGCCCATCGAAGAGCGACTCCTCGCGTCCGACGTGAACGCGGTCGTCGTCGCTCCCGGCCTCGTCTACGGCCGCGGCCTCGGATTCGGCAACGTCGTCGCCGACGCGCCCCGCGCTGCGTCCGGCGCGATCCGGCTCGTCGGCGACGGCAAGCAGCACTGGAGCTGGGTGCACGTCGACGACCTCGCACGCCTCTACGAACTCGCGGTGACGAGCCCCGAGGCATCCGGTCGCATCATCGCCGTCGACGGAACCCCCGTGCCCATGCGCGCGTTCGCCGAGGCGCTCGCGCTCGCCGAAGACGTCCCGGGCGTCGAGGCGGAGTCGGCGGATGCCTCGCGCGAACGCCTCGGCACGGCATTCGCCGACGCGCTCCTCCTCGACGAACGGGCCGCAGGCGCGAAGGCGCGTTCGCTCGGGTGGACGCCCGAGCACACGTCGGTGCTCGGCGCAGTCGAGGGCCGCGAGGCATCCGCCGCCTGATCTTCCTCAGCACGCTCCCAGCGGCATCCATAGGATCGATCGCATGGCCGGATTCTGGGGAAAGCGACGACGCGACGACGACCGTTTCCAGGCGGAGGACAGCGAACTGGCCAAGCGCGCGGGGGCGGCCCTCGTCGCCGCCGACGAGCGCATCCGGGTGACGAAGGACGAACTCGTCTTCGCCGAGGCCGAGCTCGGGGCCGATGCGACCGCCGACCTGTCGACCGCGCTCGCGTCGGTGCGGCAGCATCTCGGAGAGGCGTTCCGGCTCAACCAGCTGAACCACGACGAGATCCCCGACACCGCCGAGGAGCTGCGGCAGCGGAACGCCCGCATCGTGCAGTTGTGCGAGTGGGCCGAGAACGTGCTCGACGAGCGCACGGCCGCGCTCGCCGAGAAGATCGCGCGGGCGCGCCGCGCGCCCGAGATCCTCACCGGCGTGCGTGCCGACGCGGCGAGTCTGCGCTCGCGCCTTCCCCACGCGCGCGAGACCGTCGCGCGTCTCGCGGCGCGCTACTCGCAAGACGCCCTCGCCCAGGTCGGCGCCAACCCCGCCGAGGCCGAACAGCTGATCGGATTCGCCGAGCACAGCGCGGGCGTCGCCGAACGCCGCCGAGAGGCCGGGCAGCGCGAGCACGCGAACCTCGCGCTCGAGGCGTCCACCGAGTCGGTGCGCCGTGCCGCGACGCTGCTCGACGCCGTCGAGACGTTCGAGGTCGAGGCGCTGCGGGCCGAGGCGACGCTCGGCGCGATCGTCGAGGACTCCCGCGGCGACATCGTCGTCGCGCTCAAAGAGCCGCACTCGCCCGGCGTCGCGGCCGCCATCACCGAGTTGCAATCTGCCCTCGCCGCACTCCCCATGGCGGGCGTCAACGTCGACCCCTTCACTCACCTGAACCGGCTGCGCGAGGCGAACGCCGGCCTCGACGCCGCGATCGCCGCCGCGCGTGAGCGCGCCGCCCGGCCGATCCCGCCCGTCGAGCACGTGCTGCACGCCGTCGACGACGCCGACCGGCAGCTCGCCGTCGCGCGCGACCTCATCGCCGGGCATCGCGGATGGATCGGCGCCGACGCCCGAACGAGGCTCGCCGAGGCCGAGCGCATCCGCGTCGACCTCGACCGCTTCCTCGGCACGTCGGCGTCCGCTGCGACGAGCATCGACGAAGATCTGCGCGAAGAGGCGATGGCGATGGCCCGCCGGGTCGCGTACCTCGCAGGCGAGGCCATCCAGCTCGCACGCCGTGACATCGACTCGTCGCGCCCGCAGGACCCCGGGCAGTGGGGCGGCGGCTGGGGCGGCGGACGCCGCGGCGGAGGGTCGGATGTCATGGGCGGCATCCTCGGCGGCCTCGTCATCGGGTCCGTGCTCGACGGCATCTTCGACTGAGCCTCGCGGTGCGGTCGCCGGCTGAGGCGACCGCCTCACCCACGGTGTTGCACTCGCAGAGTCGGTGGTACACTCGACGCATGCCCACGACGCTTCCGCGATTCCAAGTGACGGAGACGCCTGTCGTCGAGCGAGCTCTTCGCGTCGCGGCGGAGACCTGGCCTGGTGTCGCCCGCCCCGAACTGGTCAATCGACTGTTCGAGGCGGCTGTTGCCGCGATCGAGGCGCGACGCGGTGATGCCGAGCTCGCGCGCATCGGTGCGGTCGACCTAAGCGCCGGCGCGTTCGATCTCGCCTACGGGCCTGACTACCTCGAACGGCTCCGCGACGAGTGGCCCGAATGATCGTGCTCGACGCGAGCGTCGTCATCGCACACCTCGCTTCGAGCGACCCGCACCACGAGCGCGCGACCGCCTTCTTCCGCGCGCGCGCCGCCGACTCATTCCTCATGCACTCGCTCACGCTCACCGAAGTGCTCGTCGGGCCGATCCGCGTCGGGCGCGGTGAAGCCGCGGCTCACACGATGACCTCGCTCGGTATCGCCGAGTGGGCGCCTCCGGCGCAGAGCGCCGCACGGCTCGCCCGCATCCGCGTCGAGTCCGGGCTGAAGCTCCCCGACTGCTGCGTGCTCGACGCGGCGTTGAGCACGAGCGCGCCGCTCGCGACGCTCGACGTGCGACTTCGTCATGCCGCGCGCGAGGCGGGTGTCGAGGTCATCGACTTCGGTTGACCCCGGAGGGACCGTCGCTCCCGCCCGCGAGAGCGGGTTCCTTCTCCGGCGCAGAACTTCCGCGAAAGTTCACCCCCGAATCGTCGGTTCGGAGGGTTGCGCGCCCCGCAGAGTGGGTTCACCAGGCCAACGGATGTCACTCGGCACACGCCGAGCACGAGGCATCCGGAGCAGTGAACGCACCGAAGGAGCACGACGATGAGCACCGAGATCCGCCCCGGCGACCAGACCCAGACCGCAGCCGAGCTGCAGCTCGAGTGGGACGCGAACCCGCGCTGGGAGGGCGTGAAGCGCGACTACACGGCCGAAGACGTCATCGCCCTCCGCGGGCCCGTCCGCGAGGAGCGCACGCTCGCCAAGCGCGGTGCCGAGAAGCTCTGGGAGAACATCCAGAAGAACAGGGGCACGGCGTTCTCGCGCCAGGAGGAGCCCGAGTGGTCGGCGGCCCTCGGCGCCCTGACCGGCAACCAGGCCGTGCAGCAGGTGCGCGCGGGCCTCAAGGCGGTCTACCTCTCGGGCTGGCAGGTCGCGGCCGACGCGAACCTCTCGGGCCAGACCTACCCCGACCAGTCGCTCTACCCCGCGAACTCGGTCCCCGCGGTCGTGCGTCGCATCAACAACGCGCTCCTCCGCACGGGCCAGATCGAGCAGGGCAACGAAGCGCAGACGGGGATCACCGACTGGATGGCCCCCATCGTCGCCGACGCCGAGGCCGGGTTCGGCGGGCCGCTCAACGCCTACGAGCTCATGCACCAGATGATCGAGGCCGGCGCGGCGGGCGTGCACTGGGAGGACCAGCTCGCGAGCGAGAAGAAGTGCGGCCACATGGGCGGCAAGGTGCTCATCCCGACCTCGCAGCACATCCGCACGATCAACGCGGCGCGTCTCGCGGCCGACGTCGCGGGCGTCCCGTCGATCATCATCGCCCGCACCGACGCGCTCGCCGCGACCCTGCTGACGAGCGACCACGACGAGCGCGACCGTCCGTTCGTGACGGGTGAGCGCACCGCCGAGGGCTTCTACGAGGTGCAGAACGGCATCGAGCCGGTCATCGCCCGCGGCCTCGCGTACGCCGAGTACGCCGACCTGCTGTGGGTCGAGTCGGCCGAGCCCGATCTCGACCTCGCACGCCGCTTCGCGGAGGCCGTGCACGCGAAGTTCCCGGGCAAGCGCCTGAGCTACAACTGCTCGCCGTCGTTCAACTGGAAGCGTCACCTCGACGACGACCAGATCGCGAAGTTCCAGCGCGAACTCGCGTCGATGGGCTACGCGTTCCAGTTCATCACCCTCGCGGGCTTCCACGCCCTCAACCACTCCATGTTCACGCTCGCCAAGGACTACAACGAGCGTCACATGTCGGCATACGTCGAACTCCAGGAAGCGGAATTCGCTTCGGAGGCATCCGGCTACACCGCCACGCGCCACCAGCGCGAGGTCGGCACCGGCTACTTCGACCAGATCGCCACCGCGCTGAACCCCAATAGTGCAACCCTCGCCCTCGTCGGATCGACCGAGGAAGACCAGTTCAGCCACTGACCGCCTCTCCGACCTGCCCCTGCTGACCGCCTCCCGCTCGGGTTTGCCGGACATCGGCAGCTTTGTCGGACGTGAGCACGCTCTCACGTCCGACAAACGCCCGAATGTCCGACAAACCTCGGGCGAGGGGTGCGGGGCAGGACGGAGCCGAGGACAAGGAGACCCATCATGAACACCCTCATCATCGACACGCCCCCGACCGCGCGCCGCGACGAGTCGCAGGCGCCCTCGCGCCGCACGCCCGCAGAGCCCAAGCCCGCGACCGGCAGCTTCCAGGCCGTCGAGCCGCGCATCGAGATCACCGCGCCGCAGGGCGAGCGCTACGACGAGATCCTCACGCCCGAGGCCCTCGCGTTCCTCGCCGAACTCCACGACCGCTTCGCCGGCACCCGCCACGACCTGCTCGCGGCGCGCCTGAAGACGCGCGTCCACGCCGCGAACGGCCGTGATCCGAAGTTCCTGCCCGAGACGGCGCACATCCGCGAGGATGCCTCGTGGCGCGTCGCGGGCGCCGGCCCCGGCCTCGAAGACCGCCGCGTCGAGATCACGGGCCCGACCGACCGCAAAATGGCGATCAACGCGCTCAACTCGAGTGCGAAGGTCTGGCTCGCCGACCAGGAGGATGCCACGAGCCCCACCTGGCGCAACGTCATCGAGGGACAGCTGAGCCTGTTCGATGCGCTGCGCGGCACCCTCGAGTACACGAGTCCCGAGGGCAAGGAGTACCGACTCGACCGCGACATCCGAGAGACTCCGACGATCGTGTTCCGCCCGCGCGGGTGGCACCTGACCGAGAAGCACCTGCGGTTCCACGACCGTGCGGGCCGGGCACTGCACGCGTCGGGCTCGCTCGTCGACTTCGGCCTGTACCTCTTCCACAACGCGGCGAAGCTCATCGAACTCGGCCGCGGCCCGTACTTCTACCTGCCGAAGCTCGAGTCGCACCTCGAGGCGCGCCTCTGGAACGACATCTTCGTCTTCGCGCAGGAGCGCCTCGGCCTCCCGCAGGGCACGGTCCGCGCGACCGTCCTCATCGAGACGATCCAGGCCGCGTTCGAGATGGACGAGATCCTCTACGAGCTCCGCGATCACTGCGCCGGCCTCAACGCCGGGCGCTGGGACTACATCTTCTCGATCGTGAAGACGTTCCGCTCGCGCGGCCGCCGGTGGGTGCTGCCCGACCGCAAGCAGATCTCGATGACCGTGCCGTTCATGCGCTCATACACCGAGCTCCTCGTGCAGACGTGCCACAAGCGCGGAGCACATGCCATCGGCGGCATGAGCGCGTTCATCCCGAACCGCCGCAACCCCGAGGTCACCGAGCGCGCGTTCGCGCAGGTCGCCTCCGACAAGCGCCGCGAGGCGGGCGACGGGTTCGACGGCACGTGGGTCGCGCACCCCGACCTCATCCCGACGGCTCGCGCCGAGTTCGACGCCGTGCTCGGCGAGCGGCCGAATCAGGTCGAGCGCCTTCGCGACGACGTCGAGGTGACTGCCGCACAGCTGCTCGACATCGAGTCGGCGGGCGGCCAGGTGACCGAGGCGGGCGTGCGCGACAACATCTCGATCGCGATCCGCTACGTCGAGTCCTGGCTCCGCGGCGTCGGCGCCGCGGCCATCGACGACCTCATGGAGGACGCCGCGACGGCAGAGATCTCGCGTTCGCAGATCTGGCAGTGGCTCAACGAGAACACCGTCACCGCCGAGGGCACGCGCATCGACCAGACGTCGATCGTGCGGCTCATGGCCGAGGCCGTCGCGGGCCTTCCGCGGTTCGAGGGCGACCGGTTCGACGACGCGATCTCGGTGTTCCGGTCGGTCGCGCTCGAGCCCGAGTTCCCGACGTTCCTGACGGTCGCGGCGTACGCACGCTTCCTCTAGGAGGGGAGCCTGGGGAAGAGGGCCGGCCGGGTGACCCCGGTCGGCCCTTCCGCGTGCGCGCGGCGCGCGCACGGGACATCCGGATGTCTCGATTGATGTCTCGATGGATGCCCCGTGGGGCATGTGTGCCGCGCGCGCCCTCAGCGCATCGGCACCCCCACGTCGGTGCCGCCCTCGGGCGTGAGCCGCGTGCGCATCTTGACGAGCGTCGGGATGGGGACGAACCCGCCCGCGAAGAGCGCCTCGCCCTGGCGGAACCACGGCGAACGCGCGAGCAACGCCGCGGGCGCGTAGCCGAAGTAGGTGCCGAGTTCGACGAGGTCGCTCGGCGAGGTCATCTTCATGAGCGCGAGGTTGTCGCACTGGCTCAGGATGCCCGTGTGCACCTTCGACGGGCGCTGCGTCGAGAGCAGCAGCCACAGCCCGTACTTGCGGCCCTCGGCGGCGATCTGCACGAGCCGCTCGCGCACGGCGACCGCGAGCGGCGAGTCGAGCGTCGGAGACGTGAGGTTGTGCGCCTCGTCGATGACGAGGAGCACGGGGCGGCGCTCCTCGCGACGCGCCCAGAGTTCGTCGAGGAGCGACAGTGCGACGACGAGCTGCTGTTCGGGCGTCGAGAACCCGCCGAGGTCGACGACCGTCGCATCGGGCCGCGCGTCGACGACGTCGGTGATCGCGATGTCGTCGCGCGCCCACACCTCCCACTCGAGGAGGCCGAGGTTCTCGAGCCGCTCGGCGAGGGCGTGCCCCTCGGCGCCCCCGTTGCGGAGCTTCGCGACGATCTGCCCGAGGTCCGCGAGCGAGGTCTCGCGCTGCAACTGCACGAAGACGTTGTACTCGGCGCGGTCGACGATCGGGTCGAGCCGGAGCGCCGCGGCCTTCGACGCGATCGGCATGTCGCGGAACCGCGCTCGCAGGCCCGCGGCGCCTTCGCCGCGCGGGCGGAGCACCCGGATGTCCCGTTGCGCGAGCGCTTCGGCGTCGGGTCCGGATGCTCCGGGGTTCAGCTCGCCGAGTCGCACGAAGTCGGAGTTCGGGTCGAAGATCACGACCGGCAGCGCCGTGTGCGCGATGACCTGTTCGAGCACGACCCCGAGCGCGTAGGTCTTCCCCGACCCGCTCTGCCCGCACCAGAACGTGTGGCGGTTGAAGCGCGTCGGCAGGAGACGCGCAGGCCCGCCCGGATCGGTCAGGTTCTCGCCGATCTCGAGGCGCGCGCCTGTCGCCTCGTGCAAGAGCTCGATCGTGTCGTGGTCGGCGATCGTCGCGTCCGCCCCGGTGAACGGATGACTCGCCCGCACGTCGAGGCGACCGCCGTCGAGTTCGCCCACGAGCCGACCCGACACCCACGGCACGTCGCCCGTGCCGCGCTCCTCGACGAGCGCGAGCTGCCTGCGGCCGCCGTGGTCGAGCACGAGCACCGTGCCTGCGGCGAATGCGCCGCCCGAAGCATCCGGAATCACGAACGAACGCCCGTCCTCGGAACGCGCCTTCGCGGACGCGGAACCCCTGTCGCTTCCCCCATGCTGCCGATCCTGGCACGGGGCCTGCGAGCGGGACACCCCCGATCACCCTCCACAGGCGGTGATCGGGCGGCGCGGGCGTCGGGGAGAATGGGTGACCGTGTCCGATCTCCTGATCCGTGCGGCCGAGCCATCCGACCTCCGTGCGCTCGCCGCGCTCGCGGCCGAGACGTTCCCGCTCGCGTGCCCGCCCCACGTGACGGCCGAGTCGGTCGCGGCGTTCGTCGAGGCGAACCTCTCGGAGGCGCGGTTCGCCGACTACCTCGCCGACTCCGAACGGGCGGTGCTCGTCGCGGGTTCGGGTTCGGGTTCGGGCTCGGCCGCCGGCGCCTCGGGCGATGCGCTCGTCGGCTACGCGATGCTCGTCGCGGGCGAGCCCGTCGACGCCCACGCGGCGGCCGTCACGCAGCGCCCGACGATCGAGCTCAGCAAGTTCTACACCCGGAGTGTCCAGCACGGGTCGGGGCTCGCAGCCTCGCTCATGCAGGTCGCGCTCGAGGTCGCCGCGGCGACGGGCGCCGCAACCTGCTGGCTCGGCGTCAATCAGCTGAACGCCCGAGCCATCCGCTTCTACGAGCGGCACGGATTCACGAAGATCGGAGAGAAGCGATTCCTCGTCGGGGACCGCCTCGAGCACGACTTCGTCTTCGAGCGGGATCTCGTCGGCGACGCCGCAGCCGCAGCAGAAGGAGACCCCGCGTGAATGTAGAGCAATCGAGCGTCGATGTCGTCCTGCTGATCGTCGGAGGAGCGGTCGGTCTCGTCGTCTGGACCGCGTTCATCCTCTGGTACGGACTGGCGCTCTCGCGGCTCTTCGCCCGCACGGGAGGCGAGCCGTGGAAGGCGTGGGTGCCGATCGTCAACGAGGCCGAGGTGTTCGCGCGCGGCGGCCAAGCCCCGTGGGCCGTCGTGTTCTTCTTCATCCCGGTCGTCTGCCTCTGGGGGGTCGTGCTGCGGGTGAAGGCGCTCCACGGCCTCAACGCGCGGTTCCGCCGCGGCGCGGGGTCCACGGTGCTCGGTCTCCTCTTCCCGCCCATCTGGGCGACCGCGCTCGCCTGGGGGCCCGAGCCCGTCGCTGCGGCGCACGGGAGCGCGCCCGTCGAAGACGCGCACGACGCGGCGACCATGTTCCTGCCCCGGGATGCCTCGGGCTACACCATCCCCGACGAGCGCCCCGAGCAGCTGCCGCCGACGCCCGCGATGCAGACCGAGTCCGGCGCCGGCGCCGGCGGCCGCGGAATCGTCACGGCTTCGCAGGTGCCCCGAGCCGCCCAGGCGACGCAGGTGCCGCAGGTCGCGCCCGTGCCGCAGGTCGCACCCGCTCCGACCTCGACACCGATGCCCGTGCCCGTTGCGGTGCAGGCTGCACCAGTCGCTGCACCAGTCGCTGCTCCGGAGGCGCTCGCCGGTACGCCGCAGCCCGAGCAGGCAGCCCCGAAGCGCGTCTACTGGCGCGTCGAACTCGCCGACGGCAGCCGCTTCGAGCTCGAGCGGCCGACCGTCATCCTCGGCCGCGCGCCGCAGGGCGACGCCGGCGAGCAATCCATCGCCGTGCCCGACACGACGCGCACCCTCTCGAAGACGCATGCCCGTCTGCAGTTCACGAACGACGGCTGGGAGATCATCGACCTCGACTCGACGAACGGCGTGAGCGTCGTGGATGCCTTGGGGCAGCCCGACCCTCTCCTGCCGCGGGTATCGGTGCGGGTCACCGAGCGGTTCTTCCTCGGCGAGGTCGAGCTGCGGCTCGCCTACGATCTCCGCTGACCGCGGCCCGGGGCTGCGGGGGCTGCCGGCTTGGGCCTGCCGCCTCCGTTCTGGGCATAGAGGCCCGCGGGCTCGCGGCTACTCGGCTTCGACCTCGCGAGTCAGCAGGCCGCCGGTCGTCTCGGCGAGCGTCGGGCCTTCGGGCTCGTCGCGCTGACGACGGAAGACGATGAACGCGCCGAGGCTGCCGAGCACCGCGGCCGCGAGGATTCCGAGCACGAGGGCGAACTCCTTCGTGATCACGAACGGTTCGGCCCGATGCTCGAGCACGACCGAGCCCGGCGCCGGTCGCACCGCGCTCGCGGAGGTGTCGAAGAACGGACTTTCGGGCCCGCGCGTCGACGCGTCGGGCAGCATCGTGATCGCGTCGTACGGCTGGATGAGACCCCAACCTGCGGCGTCGTCGCGGGCGTCGAGGTCTGCGCGGGCGGCGCTCGCCGAGAGCCGGTAGATCCAGCCGTCGGGGCCGTCCTCCGGGTGCGCCTCGGCGACGAGCGCTGCGGCGGCGCTCGCGTACGCGGTGGCGAAGCTCGACGCCGGGAAGTCGGTCGAGTACACGCAATCACCCGCGCCGGTCGCCGCAGAGAGCACGTTCTGGCCGGGTGCGATCACATCGATGTGCGGGCCGTGGATCGAGGCATCCGAAGGCTGTCCTTGCGCGTCGGCGGCGCCGACCGCGAGCGCGCCCGGGTAGGCCCCCGGGTACCGTGGGCCGTCATCGGTCGAGGCGGACGTCGAGCGGTTGCCCCCGCTCGCGACGACGAGGCTGCCGTGTGCGCGCGCGTATTCGACGGCCTGCGCGAGGCCCGGGTCGTCGGGGATGTCGCTCATCGACACGTTGATGACGGTCGCGCCGCGGTCGACGGCGACGCGGATGCCCTCTGCCATACGCTCGACCGACGGCCCGAAGCCCGCCTCGACCGACTCGTCATCGTCGCCGCGGAACACCCGAACCGAGAAGAGACGCGCGTCGGGCGCGAGCCCGCGCAATCCCGACCCGGGCACCTGCGCTGCGGCGATGACGCCGGCGATCGCCGTGCCGTGGCCGCGCAGGTCGCTGAGCCCGTCGGCCCGCTCTCCGTCGCCGACGAGGTCGACCCCGCCCTCGACGACGGGTGCCAGGTGCGGGTTGCCGACGTCGATGCCGGAGTCGACGATCGCGACCAGAACGCCCTTGCCGGTCGCGCGGGACCCGACGACGTCGGCCTGGAGCATGGCGAGCGCCGGCGGAGCATCGGGAATGAACGAGATCGTCCCGGGCTCGCATGCTCCGGCCGCAGCCGAGGGGGCCGCGGGAAGGAGCGCGGTGGAAGGCGCGATGCCGAGCAGCGCGCCTGCGGCGACGCCGACGGTCGCAAACGCCAGGCGCGCACGGATGCGCGGCATCAGCCTTGCGCCTCGACATCGTGCGTGGCGCCGGCTGCCCCGGGCGAGAGCGTCGGCCCCGACGGGAAGAACGCGATCCACGCGCTGGGCACGCGCGTGACGTCGGCTTCGTCGTATCCGAGTCGCTTGAGCGGCTCGAGGTCCCCTCCGGGCACGGCATATGCGGTGCCCGTCGCGTCGATCACGAAGTGCGTGCCCGCGCTGTTCGCGCCGGCGCCGGTCGCGAGGACGACGGCACCCTTGCCGACCTCCATGGCGACGGTGCCGCCCGCGGATGGCGCGGGGAGTTCGGTCTCGGTCGAGCCGAGCACGGCCTTCGGCTCATCGCCCGATGTATCGAGGCGCGCACACGGCGTGACGTCCGCACCGAGTCCGCGGAGCGCGGCGTCGGGCCAATCGGCGCTGCCCGCCGGAGAATCCGAGTTCGGCAGCGGCTCGGTGTCGGCCGGCGAGACCTCCTCCTCGGCCCCGAGCACCGCTCCGGTGCCGAGCAGGTAGAGCTGGTACGCGAGCGAACTGATCGGGGCGAGCTCGCCTGCCTCCGTCACGAGGTAGCGCTCGTCGGCGGCAGCGCCGATCTGGTGCACGACCTGGCCGATCGAAAGACTCGTCCCGTCGACCGGGTCGCCGGCGCCCGCGACCTCGAGCGGCGCGAGCGGCGCGCCGGGGCTGAAGAGATCGAGCCAGCGTCCGTCGACTTCGACGGCGCCGGACTCGCCCAGGCCCACGGCGCGGAGGATCGCGCTCGACTGTCCTGCGGCGACCGAGTAGCGGCGGGAGCCCGCGACGACGAAGAGGTCTTCGCCGCGCCGCACGACCAGGCCGGTGCCTGCACCGGCCCGCTTCGAGAGCGGCTTCGCGCTGAGCGCGACGACCGTCTTGCCGCCGCCGGGGAGGCACGCCGACCACCCGTCGTCGATGAGCGCCGCGCTCGAGGGCAGGTCGTCGGGAGCGCCGACGATGCCGACCGAACGGCCGATCTCGATGCCCTCGAGCGAGCCCTGATCGGTGCTGATGACGCTGAAGGTGCCGGAGGGGACGAGCAGGCGCGCGCTCGCGGTGTTGATGACGGGGTGCAGGATGCCCTCGACCGAGATGTATCGGGCGCCGGTGTCGGTCGCGATGATCAGTCGATCGTTCTCCCAGTCGGCCGGGAGGCCCGGACGGATGAGGCCGTAGAACAGCCCGCCGAGGAGCAGCATGACGGTGAGGGCGATGCCGGCGATCACCGCCCGGAGCGGCTTGGCCGGCTCGAGCTCCTTTCCGCCGGGCGCGCCGCCCGTGAACGCCGTCAGCAGTCGCCGACGGCTGAATCCCTGTGCCTCGATGAGGTCCTTCTTCGTCGCCATCGGCTACACGAGCCCCGCCGTGGCAACGCCGAGCGGGAGCAGCAGCGCGATCGCGATGACCTCGACCGTGTCGGCGACGCGAGCGAGTCGCAGCCGACTGCGTGGAGACAGGAGGGTCAGCCCGACGAGCACGGCGGTCGCGGCGAGGAGCACGATGAGCAGGGCGACCCGAAGATCGGGCTGCGTGAGCGTCGCGACGAGTCCAGTCATCGCGAGCCCGACGGCGCCGAGCGCCATGAGCGTGAAGACGCCCGTCCGCGCGAACACCTGCCGCGACTGGAACATGAGCCCCACGAATGCGAGCGCGCAGAGCGCTGCGCCCGCGACGCCGCCCGAGGCGACGACGGTCGTGCCGATCAGGATGGCGAGGCCGAAGGCGATGCGCAGGGCGATGAGGGTGCGAGCGCCCGACTCGGACCGTCGCTTGACCTCGTCGGCGTCGATCGGCTCGGGGATGTCGAAGATCTCGGCGTCGCTCTGGGGCGAGATCGCGCGGAGGCGCGTGGAGCTGAGCGCGAGCCACGGGAGGAGATTCGAGACGGTCGCCGCGATCGCGACGAGGAGCGCCCACGGGCCGATCGGATCGCCGCCGAGGATCGCCGCTGCCGAGCCGGTCAGACCGATCGCTGCGCCGAGCACGATCGGTGCGAACTGGATCTCGGGACGGTCGCGGACGATGGCGAGCCCGACCCCGCCGCCGACGAGGAGGCCGAGGCCTGCTGCGGCGAGCGGCCAGCCCCAGGGTGTCGGAGCGGGCACGGCGATGAGGCCGGCGAGCCCTGCATAACTCGCGGCGGCGAGCGAGAGGGCGTGGGATGCCTCGGCCTGGCCGAGGCGGCCGAGGACGGCCGCGGTGACGAGGAGGACAACCGCCCCGGAACCGGCGATGAGTGCGGCGAGCAGCGGCTCGGCTCCTGATCCGACGAGGAGGAGGCCCGAGAGTGCGAGGAAGGCGATGCTGATCGCAAGGGCCGTACGCGAACTGTCGCGCTCGGTCCAGCCGTCGTGCTGCCGTGCCGTCGCGTCGATGACGGCCTCGACGATGTCGTCGTAGACTCGCGGCTCGGCGACGAGGCCGCCCCGGGCGAGCGTCAGCAGCTCGCCGTCTTGCACGCCCTGGACGCCCGCCCCGCGGGTGGAGTCGAGCGTCTTGCCGTCGGCGCGCTGAAGCGCGTAGCCGGTGTGGGCGAGGGTGGGGTCGAGGACGCCGAGGCTGCGGGCGAACCCGGGGATGAGCTCGACGAGGGGCACTTGTGTCGGCAGGCCGACGTCGAGCCGGCGGTCCTCGCTCACGATCGACAGGCGGATGACTCCGCCCGCGGCGGCGTTCTGAGCCATGGCGGTTCCCCACTGGATGCTGGACGTGCGCGGCACCCGCGAATCGTCGAACGACAGACTTCGATGCGCGAGCGGCGCCCCGATCCGCCGGAAGCGGAAGTCGAGCGCGGACGCGCGCAGAGCGAGCTTAGCCGCCCTCGGAGGCAGCAGTCCGATTGTCCACAGCGGAGACGGGCGTGCATGGGGAGTTCTCCCCAAGCGAAGAAAATGGTCGTCCGCATCCGGTTACACTCGGCACGTCCATGTCCTGAACGGGGTTGAGGGGAGTGCGGAATGGCTGATGTGATCTCCGCAGAAGAAGGTGCGCTGCGTCGCGGCGCGCAGGCGGTCAATGAGGCGAAGGCCGGCATCGACGCCAAGGTCAAGACGGTCCGCGGCGAGATCGAGCAGGTGAGCGGCTTCTGGAGCGGTGCCGCTGCCGGTGCGTTCACGACCCTGCTCAATCGGTGGAACGAAGAGACCACCAAGCTGAACGAGGTGCTCGTGACCCTCGAAGAGGCGCTCTCGGGGACCGAGCGCGACCAGGCCGCGACCGAAGAGCAGCACCAGCAGACGATCTCGGGCCTCGGCTCGATGATGTCGGGCGCTTGAGCGCGCGGATCGAACGAGACGAGAGGTACAGATCATGAGTATGCAGTCGATGTCGGTCCGTCCGGAGCAGGTCATCGCGCTGTCGGGTCAGATCCGCAGTGGTTCACAGGGCATCCGCCAGGAGCTCGAGCGGTTGGAGTCCGAGGTCGGCAAGCTTCGTGCGAGCTGGGGCGGTGAGGCGCAGGCCTCATACGACCAGGCGCAGGCGAAGTGGTCGAAGTCGCTCGGTGAGCTGCAGGCGCTGCTCGAGCAGATCGCGGGCAAGACCCAGCAGATCGCCGAGCAGTACGTCTCCACCGACAAGGCGGCAGCAGGCCGCTTCAACTAGAGACACGGTCGGGGTGCGCCCGGTCACCGGGCGCACCCCGACTGTCTCCGGCGCCCAACGGCGCGCGAGAACGACGCAGACAGACGCAGACAGGGGAGGGGCCGAATGGAACCGGTGATCTCGGTCGAGCCCGAACAGGTGTTCGGCGATGTGACCAAGCTCGTGAGATCCCTCGAAAGCCTGCCGTCGACGCAGCAGTGCATGGCGACGCCGACCGGAGACAGCGTCGCCCGGTTCGCCGGTTCCTATGACGACCTGGCCGAGCGGCTCGGGTCGACGGTCGACGCGACCAGGCGAGCGATCCAGAAGGTCGGCGGCCAGATCCGCGAAGCCGTCGTGAGCCTCGCAGCGCAAGACGAAGCGCTCAAGGCCGAGGCCGACGCAGTCGTCGGCATGCTGGACTCGGTGCTGCCGCCGCAGCCCGTCACCGTTGCGCCTCGCGCGGCCGACCAGACGGCGCCGAGTCAGTCGAAGCCCGTCGGCGGGAGCACCGCGTGGTGAGTCGATTCCGTCGTCGAGGAGCGCTCCGCGCTGCCATCGGGATCGGTCTGATCGCGGGGGCGGCGTTCGGCGCCGCTCCGGCTGCGGCGGCACAGGATGTCTCGTCCGGCTTCTGGTACGCGGACTACTACGGGCTCAACGAATCGTTCACCGAGGGCGCGAAGGGCGACGGCGTCACGGTCGCCGTCATCGACGGGACGGTCTACCCCGATCTGCCGACGCTCCAGGGCGTCGATCTTCAAGTGCCGACGCCTCCTGTCGAATGCTATGCGGACGGCGTGCGTTACGGCCCCGTATCGGATGTGGTTTCGCAGGCCGCGCACGGGAGCAATGCGGTGTCGTTGGTCGCGGGCACCGGAGCGGGGTTCCCCGGACAGCGCGGGGTGCAAGGCGCCGCGCCGGAGGCGACCGTGCTCTTCTATGGGGTCGGCGACCAGCCGAACGACGTCGTCGGCTTCACTTGCGATGACCCCGAGGGTCATCCTCAGGACTACGACGTCGCCCTGCGCGCTGCGGTCGACGCCGGAGCGGACATCATCACGGTCCAGTTGCCGTTGGCCATCGACGAGCCCGCGGTCGCCGAAGCCCTCCGCAAGGGCGTGATCGTGGTCGTCGGCATGCCGAACAACGACGTGCAGGACGAACCGAACCGCGGTCCCGATCTCTACAACGCCAACGGCGTCATCGCGGTCCAATCCTTGGACTCGAGCGGGAATCTGCAGCCGAAGGCCAACCCGGCCGGGAATCCGACAACGGAGGTCGCCGCACCCGGGGTGTTGATGACGGCGCAGGGCGGCCAATCCGGCGAGTCGTGGGAGCAGCAGTCGCTGCAGACCGGCAACTCGAACGCGGCGCCGTTCACGGCGGGGATCCTCGCCGCGGTGTGGTCGAAGTACCCCGAGGCGACCGGCAACCAGATCATCCAGTCGCTCCTCCGCAACACGGGCACCGAGGACCACGCGTTCGAGCGCACCGACGACCGGGTCGGCTACGGCACGGTGTCGTTGCGGCACATGCTCGCAGAGGATCCGACGCAGTACCCCGATGTGAACCCGTTGATCGTCGACGATCGCGGCGCCGATGCGCCAGGCGAGTTCGCCAACCCGGCGTACGAGGAGATCTTCCCCGACTCGGTCGTGCCCGACGAACCCGATGCGCCCGCGAATCCCCTCGTGGGACCGCCGATCGTGCCCATCCTGATCGGGGTCGTCGTCGGAGTCCTGGTGCTCGCGGGCATCACCACGTTGATCATCGTGCTCGCGGTGCGCGGATCGCGCGCACGGGCCTGAGCTTTTCAGGAGTTGGGCGGAGACCATGGGACGCTACGAAGACGAACTGAATCAGCTCGCCGGCCAGCGATGGATGCTTCCCGACTATGAGTCGACCCGCAACGGGCTCGACGAGCTGATCGCGAGTATCGACACACTCGTCGGCAACCAGGAAGCGTGGAGGGGAGCGGCGGCCGATCTCGCTCGCGGCCACCTCGGGGAACTGCGCGACAAGTTCGTCGCGATCCGATCCGGCCTCGAAGCCGCCAAGCGCGCGATCGACGCCGCCAACTCGGCGATCGACGTCGCGGTCGGCGGGGAGCTGCCCTCGTCGTCGGTCCCCGATTTCTGGAAGAACACGGTGCGGATCGCCGCAGCGGGAAGCACCATCTACTTCCCGCCGCTCGGCGTCATCGCGGCTGAAGGAGCGCTCGGTGCGATCGAAGGGTGGCTCGGGAACAGCCGCGAAGACGCGGCGAAAGCCGCGCTCGATGGGCTGACCGCCGACCTCGCCGATCCGGCGGAGCGACTCGACGCCGCGACGTACACAATCCGCGCGAACTCCCCGGGCGACCAGATCTGGGACGCCCCGCTCCCGGAGGAGAAGCTCACCACCGATCCCATCGACGTCGATGTGAGCCCGACCCGGTGGAACTCCGGGTCGGGCCCGTACGGCCCCGGCGGCGGCCCCGGCGGGTATGACTACGTGCCGCCCACGATCACCACGCCGACCACGTACGACTGGGAGCCTCCCACGTCCCAACCGAACCCGATCGGCGTGCCGAACCCGACCGACCTGCCGCCGTCGACCGGGGACCGCACGTTCCGCCGCCTTCCGTCGATTCGGGGGACCCGACCGGAACGGGCACGGGCACGGGCACGGGCACGGGAACCGGCACTGGAACCGGCACCGGCACCGGCACCGGGACGGGCACCGGCACCCACGGCGGCGGCGGCTCGAACGGCTTCGGCGGGTCGGGCGCGTTCATCGGCGGGGGCGTCGGCGGAGGCGCAGCCCTCCTCGGCGGTGCCAAAGCGGTCGGTCTCCTCGGCGGCGGTGCCGGCGGCGCGGGCGGCTTCGGCGGAGCGTTCGGCGCCGGCGGCGCCGGAGGCGCACAGGCAGGCGGTGCAGGCGGTGCCGGGGGACTCCTCGGTCGTGGCGCACTCGGCCAGGGCGGCGGTGCGGTAGTCGCAGGCAATGGTGCAGGTGCGGCCGGCGGCGGTGCCGGTGCGGGCGGCCGCGGCATGGGCATGATGGGCGGCCAGGGCGGCGCGGGCGACGACGAGAAGGAGCGCCGCTCCGGACTCGGCGGTCCGCTCGCACCCAAGCTCGAAGACGACGAAGAACTCGGCCCGCGCTCGAAGGGCGCCCGAGCGGGCGGCCGCGACGAGTGAACCTCCGACCCGACTGATCCACCCGAGAAAGACGACTCCACCGTGCACGACGTTCTCGCGTCCCCGCTCCACCTCGCGCTCCGCGCGCGATCCGTCGCCCGATGACGACGGTCGCGCCCGAGCGACGGCGGATCACGCTCCTCGGAGACCGCGGTGCGGTCGACCTCGCCATCCCGGTCGATGAACTCCTCGCCGACGCCGTCCGTCGTAGCGGCATCTCGGTCGACCCCGCTCGCGACCTCATCATCGACCGAGGCGGTTACGCCGTCGATCTCGATGTCGAAGGCGACGTGCTCGAAGACGGCGGCGTGTACGCGGTCGTCCATGCTCCGTCGGGTCCGCTCGCGGCGCGGCGCGCACGTGCGGCCGCTGCCGCCTCGCGGAGAGTCGCGTACGGAGCCGGATGGTGGGCGCTCGCGGCGATTCCCCTCCCGGTCTACGCGCTCGTCGGAGCCATCCAGCCGACCTGGTTCGTGCGCGGGCTCATCGCGGCGATCCTCGGGGTCTCCGCCGTCGTCGTCGCGGTCGTCTGGTCGATCGGCTCGGGCCGGCACGGCGCCGCCCCCGCGGTCGCGATGGTCGGGCCGCTCGCCGCGGCGGGTGCGGCAGGCGCGCTCGCGATCCCGTTCTCGATCGATGCCGCAGGGCACCTGCAGGCGGTCGCGGGGCTGCTCGCGACATCCGCCCTCGCGCTCTTCCTCGCGGTCGCAGACCGCGTCCCCGCGCAGCGGGCAGGCTGGGGCACCGTCGCGACCGTGCTGCTCGGGCTCGTCGTGATCTGGGGCGCGACGCTGCTGCTCCGCATGCCGGTCGTCGCCGCCGCGGCGATCTCCGTCGGCGCCGTGCCGCTCGCGCTCCGCGCGTTGCCGAGCACGCTCGTGAACGTTCCCGACGGGTACTTCATCGACTACCGCCACTTCATGAGCAACCGATGGACCGTCCGCGGCGCAGTGCCGTCGTCGCCGGCGTCCATCAAGTCCGTCGACGCCGAGCGCGTCGTCACCGCCTCGAACGCCCGGCTCCTGGCCGGCACGGTGCTCCTCTCGCTCGTCGTCGTCGTCGCGCTGCCGATCGCCGCCGGTGCGATCACCGACCCCGACCCGGTCGTCTCGTGGGGCGGCGTCGCCCTCGTCGCATGCACGGCCGTCGCGCTGCTGCTCACCCCCGCCACACCACCGGCCGCCTGCTGCGGTGGGTCCCTCGTGGCGCGGCGCTCGTCGTCATCGCCTTCGGTGCGATCGAGTTCGCGGGTCGCATCGGGGCTGTCGGCGGTGCAGTCGCCGGAGCGGTCCTGCTCGCCTCGGCGTTCGTCGCCGCCCTCACGGTCGCGCCCGTCGCGAAGGGCACGGGGTCGCTCGTCTGGTCGCGGATCGCCGACGCGACCGAGTGGGTCGCGGTCGCGCTCGCGCTCCCGGCCGGACTCCTCGCGGCGAATGTCATCGCCCTCCTGCGTGGGATGATGGCCGGATGAGCGAGTACGGCGTCAGCCGCGGCGCGTACCCGCAAACGAACACCCCCCAGTACGGCCGGCCGCCGGTGCCGGCCGCCCCGAACGGACATCAGCGGCGGCAGCTCGATCCGTCGTTCGCCGGCACGCCCGCGGGTGCCGGGCGCAGGATCCTCGCGTTCACCGTCGATGCGCTCGTCGTCGCGTTCGTCGCCCTGGCCGTGTATCTCCCGACTTCGAGCATCGTCTACACCGCGGTCGCCGCGATTCAGGTCGTGCTCGCCGGATGGGTCCTCGAAGCCCGCACCGGGCTCACCGTCGGCAATGCGTTGCTCGGCCTCCGCACCTCGCGCGACGATCGGCCGTACTCGCCCGGTGCCGGGCGTGCGTTCGCCCGCGGGTTCATCACGGCGCTCGGCGGCCTCTGGGCCGTCGTCGGCGCTTGGGTCGTCGTCGCGTCGAGCGCCTGGGATGCCTCGGGCCTCCGCCGCAGCTGGGCCGATCGCGCGGCGCAGACGGTCGTCGTGGCCGTTCCCGCCCGACGGAGCCGTACGGCCCCTGCCGCTGTTCGCCCGCCCGCTGCGATCCCCGCGGTGCCGCTCGCGGCGAGGCCGTACGGCGCCCCCGCGCCGGTGGCGCAGCACTACGGCGCTCCCGCACCGGTGGCGCAGCAGTATCCCGTTCCCGTCCCCGTTCCCGTTCCCGTTCCGCAGGGGCAGCCCTACGGCGTGCCGACGCAAGCTCCCGCCGGTGTGCCCGTCCGTGCCGCCGCGCCCACACCCCGGGCCGACCACGGGCTCGACGAGGGCGGCGCGCTCCTGCTCGTCTTCGACACGGGACAGCGCGTGCGTCTGCCGATCCCCGTCGCAGCGAACCTCGGGCGCGCGCCCGCCGCGACCGAGCCCGGCGACCGGATCGTCTCGGTCGAAGACCACGAGTCGACGGTGTCGAAGACCCACGCCCGTCTCGAGCACTCGCGCGGCCGCACCTGGATCACCGACGGAGGATCGACCAACGGGTCCGAAGTGCTTTCGGAGGACGGCGTCCGCACGCAGCTCGCACCGGGTGTCCGACACCTCCTCGACGACGGCGATCGCGTCCGACTCGGCAACCGAACCTTCACGATCAGCGTCCTCATGGGCGCCGACCCCGCCGGAGAGCACCACTGATGAGCGGACCTCGCCTCGCACCCCCTCGCGTCCCTTCCGGGCGGATCACCGTCCAGGCGCCGCCCGAACTGACCCCGAGCGAAGGCGGCGGCATGCTGCAGACGCTCGTCCCGATGCTCGGCAGCGTCGGAGCGATCGTGATGGTCGCGATGACGAACCAGGGCCCGACGGGGTTCCTGACCGGCGGCATGTTCCTGTTGTCGTCGCTCGGCTTCGTCGCGGTCAACGGCTGGCGGCAGCGGTCTCAACGTCAAGCGCAAGTGCTCGGCGCGAGGCGCGAGTACCTCGCCTACCTCACCGAGCTCCGCAAGACCGTCCGCGTCGCGGCCCGGCAGCAGCGTCGCTCGGCGAACTGGCGACTCCCGGCGCCCGAGGCGCTGCCGTTCATCGCCGAGGAAGGCACCCGCGTGTGGGAGCGGTCCGCCGGTGACGACGACTTCCTCGCCGTCAGGATCGGCGTCGCCGACCAGTCGCTCTGCGTGTCGCTCGATGCCCCGGAGCTTCCGCCGCTGGCGCAACTCGACCCCGTCGCGGCGTCCGCGGCGCACCGCTTCATGCTCACGCACGAGTCGCAGTCGAACCTGCCCTTCGGCGTCGGTCTGCGCGACTACGCGCGGTTCGAGCTCACGGGGGACGAAGACGAGGTGCGCGGGCTCGCGCGCGCCGTCCTCCTGCACGCCGCGACCATGCACGATCCCGAGGCGCTCCAGGTCGTCGTCGTCGCGAGCCGTGAGGCGCTCCCGTTCTGGGAGTGGGCGAAGTGGCTGCCGCACACGCACTCGCGCGTGGCATCCGATGCACTCGGCCCGGTGCGCATGATCGGAACCGACCTCTCGGAGCTCGAGAAGCTCCTCACCTCGGAGGCGCGCGAGCGCCCGCGCTTCGTGCGCGACTCGTCGGCGCCGCTGCGGCCGCACGTCCTCGTGGTCGTCGACGGCGGGCGGATCGATTCCGGCAGTCTGCTCGTCGGCCCCGACGGGACGAACGGCGTCACCGTCCTCGACCTGCCGGCGCGATGGGCCGATCTCGACGACCCGAACACCCTCCGCATCGCGTTCGGCACCGGGGGCGCCGAGGTCATCACGATGCATACCGCGCCGCGTGCGATCACGCCCGACTCGGTGAGCGTCGTCGAGGCCGAGGCGACCGCTCGCCGGCTCACGCCCCTCGCCTCCATCTCGACCGTCTCCGAGGCGGGCCCGCGTTCGACGAAGCAGCTGGAACTCGTCGAACTCCTCGGCCTGGCCGACGTGCGCGACCTCGACTTCGACATCGCGTGGCGTCCCCGTCTCGAGCGGGACCGGCTGCGCATCCCGATCGGTCAGGACACGCAGGGCGCGCCCATCGTGCTCGACCTCAAGGAATCGGCACAGCAGGGCATGGGCCCGCACGGCGTGATGATCGGCGCGACCGGTTCGGGCAAGTCGGAGGTGCTCCGCACCCTCGTGCTCGGGCTCGCCCTCACGCACTCGCCCGAACAGCTCAACTTCGTGCTCGTCGACTTCAAGGGCGGCGCGACGTTCGCCGGCATGGCGGGGATGCCGCACGTGTCGGCGGTCATCACGAACCTCGGCGAAGAGCTCAC
Organism: Agromyces protaetiae; assembly: GCF_004135405.1. Classification (NCBI taxonomy): domain Bacteria; kingdom Bacillati; phylum Actinomycetota; class Actinomycetes; order Micrococcales; family Microbacteriaceae; genus Agromyces; species Agromyces protaetiae. The sequence goes on along the minus strand of NZ_CP035491.1, from coordinate 234,631 downwards.
GCTCGTCGATCGCTTCCAAGACGCACTTCAGGGGGAGGTCGTTCGCCGACAGGAGCTCCTGCGAGCCTCGGGCAACTTCGCGAACGTATCCGACTACGAGAAGGCGCGCCGTGGCGGACGCACCGACCTCGCCCCCTTCCGGCGCTCCTCATCGTCGCCGACGAGTTCTCCGAGCTGCTCGCGGCGAAGCCCGAGTTCATCGAGAGCTTCATCAACATCGGCCGCGTCGGCCGTTCGCTGCAGGTGCACCTCCTGCTCGCGTCGCAGCGCCTCGAGGAGGGCAAGCTCCGCGGGCTCGACACGTATCTCTCGTACCGCGTCGGTCTGCGCACCTTCTCGGCGGCGGAGTCGCGCAGCGTGCTCGGCGTTCCCGACGCCTATACGCTTCCGCAGCAGCCCGGTGTCGGGTTCCTCAAGAGCGATACCGAGACGATGACGCAGTTCCGCGCCGCGTACGTGTCGGGCCCGCCGCCGCGTCGTCGGGCCTCGACGACGCGCGGTGCCGAGGGAGCGCGTGCGGCGACCGTCGAACTCTTCACCGCCGCCCGTGTCGAGGTCTCCGAGACGCCCGCCGCCGAGCTCGAACCGGTCGTCTCGGGCGAGGCCGAAGAACAGCGGAGCACGTTCGAGATCGCCGTCGAGCGGATGTCGGGCCGAGGTCCCGTCGCGCACCGCGTGTGGCTCCCGCCGCTCGAGACCCCGCCGTCGCTCGACCAGATGTTCGGCGACCTCGTCGCGGACCCCGGGCTCGGTCTCGTCTCGCCGTCGTGGCGCGCCGCAGGCAACCTCACGGTGCCCCTCGGCATCGTCGACGTCCCGCTCGAGCAGCGGCGCGAGCCGCTCGTGGTCTCCCTCGCAGGATCGGGCGGCCACGTCGCGATCGTCGGCGCCCCGCTCTCGGGCAAGAGCACGCTCGCTCGCACCCTCATGACCTCGCTCTCCATGACGCGCACGCCACTCGAGACGCAGTGGTATGTGCTCGACTTCGGCGGCGGCACGTTCGTCGGACTTGCGGGCTTCCCGCACCTCGCGGGCGTCGCGTCCCGGTCGGAGCCCGAAGTGGTGCGCCGCGCCGTCGCCGAGGTGCAGAGCATCCTCGACGCTCGCGAGCGGTTCTTCCGCGACAACGGCATCGACTCGATCGAGACCTACCGCCAGCGCCGCGCCGCCGGCCTGGTCGACGACGGCTACGGCGACGTGTTCCTCGTCGTCGACGGCTGGGCGACGCTCCGTGCCGAGTTCGAGCAGCTCGAGGGCGTCGTCCAGGCGATCGCCGCCAGAGGTCTGACGTTCGGCGTCCACGTCGTCATCACGGCCGCCCGTTGGATGGAGATCCGGGCCGCCATGAAGGACCTCATCGGCACGCGCCTCGAACTCCGGCTCGGCGACCCGTCCGACTCCGAGATCAACCGCAAGTCCGCCGCCAACGTGACGACGCTCGCCGGTCGCGGTCTGGATCCGCGCGGTCTGCAGATGCTCACGGCGCTGCCGCGTGTCGACGGCGTCGGCGACTCGTCGAGCCTCGCCGACGGCGTGAGCGACCTCGTCGTACGGGCCGCCGCGGCTTGGCAGGGTCCGGCCGCGCCGAAGCTGCGCCTGCTGCCCGAGCTGATCGGCCTCGACCAGATCCGTGCGGCCGTCGCGCCCGACCTTCGCGAGTTCGTCCTCGGCGTCGACGAGGCGGACATCGCGCCCGTGCTCCTCGACCCGACGGAGGAGCCGCACCTCTATCTCTACGGGGACAGCGAGTCGGGCAAGTCCTCGATGCTCCGCGCGTACGCGCAGGAGATCATGCGGCACTACGGCCCGAAGGAAGCGAAGATCTTCGTCGTCGACTACCGGCGGGCGAACCTCGGCGAGATCCCGCCGGAGTATCTCGGCGCGTACCTCACCGGGCACGACCAGGCGATGAGCGGTGTCGCGGAGCTGGCAGCCTTCTTCCAGAGCCGGATCCCCGGGCCGGATGTCACGGCCGAGCAACTGCGCACGAGGTCGTGGTGGACGGGCGCCGAGGGGTTCGTGCTCGTCGACGACTACGACCTCGTGGCGACGTCGCAGGGCAACCCGCTCGCGGCGCTCGCGCCGCTTCTCGCGCAGGCGGGCGACCTCGGTCTGCACGTCGTGCTCACCCGTCGGACCGGCGGCGCGAGCCGCGCGGCGTACGACCCCATCATCCAGCGGTTCACGGACCTCGGCGTCACCGGGATCCTGCTGAGCGGAAATCCTGAGGAGGGCCAGCTCATCGGACGAGTCAAACCCATCCCCGCCGTTCCCGGCCGGGCCCAGATCGTCAGCCGCTCGCGCGGTCTGTTCACGGCGCAGCTCGCGTGGGCGCAGAAGGAGTTCGGATGAGCGCCACCGTCGGCGGTCGAGGAGAGGCGGAGCGACCCGGGGAGCCCGTCCGCTACAGTCGATCCGTGTTCGAGTATGTGGCCGCCGCCGAGGGTATCCAGCCCGGCTTCGCGATCGTGACCGGCAGGTTCGTCACGCTGTTCGGGCACGAGACGGGCGCCGAGTTCGCGGGGGAGCTGTACGCGATGCTCGAGAACGACGAAGCGGAACTCGCCGACGTGCTCGACCTGCTCGCGCTCGAGGGCGGCCCGCCCGACTGCGGCATCGTCGAGGTCGTCGATGCCGAGACGCGGAGCGTTCACGTGGGTGTGCGCGGGGCCGTCGACGTCGTGATGGACGGGGTCGCGTCGTCGCGGTTCTCGGGGCCGGGCGGCGGAGCGTGGGTCGTCGGCGAAGCGGCGGGCATCGAGGGGCTGCGGCTCACGATCGGTTCCGTGCCCGGCATGGGCGATCGGCTTCCCGTCCAGCGGGGCGTCGTGCGCGCGGCCGAGATCGCCATGGCGAAGGTCCGAAAGGATGCGCCGCGGCAGGTGCTCGATCTTGCGACGCGCCCGATCCAGATTCCGCTCGACGCGGCCGCGATCGCGGCCTACAAGGCGGACGCCGCGGCGAAGACGCTTCCGTTCGTCGCGGAGCCGGTTGCGCAGCCCGAGTTCGATCCGGAGCACGTGGTCGAGCCGGTCCCCGTGCTCTCGCCGTCGGTCATCGCGGAGGCGATGGGTGGGGTCTCCGGTCACGCCCCTGCGTCCCCGCGTGCCGCTGGCGGCACTTCGACGGGTCTCGACCAGCGACTTCAGCGGGAGGCATCCGAGGCATCCGTGGCATCCGCCCACGCGAACTGGGTGCTCCGCCTGCCCGACGGACTCGAGGTCGCGCCGCCCGTCGTCTTCGGACGCCGGCCGAGCGGATCGCTCGGCGACGGCGCCGTGCAGATCGTCACGTCGTCACCGCGTCGGGAGATCTCCGGCCGCCACGTCGAGATCGTCGCCGACCTCGAGGGCATCAGCGCGGTCGACCTCGGATCGACGAACGGCACGGTCATCAGACCCCCTGGTCGGGCGCCGTACCTGCTCATCCACAACGCTCAGGTTGCGCTCGAAGCCGGGACTATACTCGACCTCGGCGAGTCGTACCTCGTGACCATCGGCGTATCCGAGTCGGCTCCCGCGTAGTAGCACGTCGGGTCGTCAGCCCGGGCTGACACGAAAGGACTCGAACGTGGGGAGACGTCGTACGGCGACGCCGCCGGTCATCGCAGGGTTCACGTACGTCCGCCCGCTCGGCGCGGGCGGCTTCGCCGACGTGTTCCTCTACGAACAAGACATGCCGAGGCGGGTCGCCGCGGTCAAGGTGCTGCGCGCCGACGCGATCGATCCCGAGGTGCGTCGCGGGTTCAACGCCGAGGCCGACGTCATGGCGCGATTGTCGACCCACCCGGCGATCGTGACGATCTATCAGGCCTCGATCTCCTCCGACGGGCGCCCGTACCTCGCGATGGAGTTCTGCCCCGACACGATGGCCGCCCGCTACAAGCGCGAGCCCGTCTCGGTGCCCGAAATGCTCGATGTCGGCGTGCGCATGGCGGCGGCGCTCGAGACCGCCCACCGCGCCGGCCTCCTGCACCGCGATATCAAGCCCTCGAACATCCTCCTCAACGGGTACGGCGCGCCCGTGCTCGCCGACTTCGGGATCGCGGGCGCACTGCACACGAGCGGCGAGCCCGACGTCTTCGCGATGTCGGTGCCGTGGAGTGCGCCCGAGGTGCTCCGCGAAGAGACGGCCGGCTCGGTCGCGAGCGAGGTCTGGAGCCTCGGGGCGGCGCTCTACACGCTGCTCGCCGGGCGGAGCCCGTTCGAACTCGCCGACCGTTCGAAGAACACGAGCGACCAGCTCACGCGGCGCATCATGAAGGCCCACTACGCTCCCGTGCCGACGCCCGGCATCCCACAGGTCGTCGATCAGGTGCTCGCGGGAGCGCTCACGCGCGACCCCGCCGGGCGCTACCCGTCGATGGCGGCGTTCGCCGACCGCCTCCGCGACGCGCAGTACCGACTCGGCCTTCCGGTGACGGCGTTCGAGGTCGCCGCTCCCGAGTGGGCGGGCGCCGCGCCCATCCGCTTCGCCGACGCCTCCGTGCGCGGGCCGGTCATCACGACCGTCGCCCCGAACTCGCGTCGCGCAGAACGCGCAGCCAAGCTCGTCATCGGCGAAGATCGCGACGGTCTGCCCGTCGCCGCGCCGCGCGACCGATCCGGGCGGCTCGGCGCCGCGCTCATCGGCGCCGGCGTCGGCGTCGTGATCGTCGTCGGCGGCCTCGTCGCCGCAAACCTCCTCGGGCTCTTCTGATGGCCCGAACCACCGAACGGCGCCTTCCGCGCCGCGGCACCATCACGGCCGCGGTCGCTGCGATCGCGGTCGTCGGCACGGTCGCCGGCTTCGCGATCGCGAGCACGGGGTACCAGTCGCAAGAGGTGCCGCGACTCGAGCCGTCGGTGTGGGTGACCCGCGACGACGGCCGGTACGCGCGAGTGAACACCGACCTCGCCGAGCTCGACACCGTCCGCACGGTCGACGAGCCGAGCGGCGTCGCCCAGGCGGGCTCGGAGACGGTCGTCTTCAGCGGCGGACTCCGCGAGCGGTGGACGATCGACCCGTCGGACCCCGTCGATCTCATCGAGGCCGCGCCCGACGGCGCGGCAGGTCCGGCCCAGGCGGATGCGGAGGCGCCGGGCGCCGAACCGACCCCCGAGGGCACGCGCGACATCGCGAGCGCCGGCGACTATCTCGTGTACCGCAGCGACTCCGGTCGGGTGTCGGTCGGGACGATTCGCGACGGGTCGGCGACGGTCGTCGACCCGTACACCGCCGAGGCGTCCGAGACCGGCGAAGAGGCCGAGAAAGCGTACGCGGCGACCGGAGCGGCGGTCGACGCCGAGGGGCACGTCGTCGTGTACTCGGCGGTCGAGGGCGCGGTCCGTCGCTACGACGCCACGACGGGCGAGTTCGTCGGCGAACCGGTCGAGCTGGCCGACGCACCCGAGACATCCGCTCGCGTCGAACTGGCGATCGTCGGCCACCGTTGGGTCCTCGTCGAGCCGGGCGCCGACCGGGTCTGGATCGAAGGGCGCGACGCGCCCTCGAAGGTGGATGTCTCGGCCGACGCCGTGATCCAGGAGTCGAGCCTCGTCGGGGACGGCGCACTCGTCGCCGACAGCGCCGGGCTCGTCGAGATCGACCTCGACTCGGCGCGCGCAGAGCGCATCGTGACGGCCGACGGCGTGCCCGCGACCCCCGTGATCGTCGGCGGCGACGCCTTCGCGGCCTGGCTGGGCGAGGCCGACGGGGTGATGTGGTCGAGGAGCGGCGGCGAAGTCGCCCTCGCACCGCCCGCCGACGCGTTCTCGCAGACCGATGCCATCTCGCCCGTGTTCCGCACGAACGGCGCCCGCGCGGTGCTGAACGAGACCGCGACGGGCCTCGTGTGGACGGCGCCCGACGCGCGGCTCGTGCCGTTCGCCCAGTGGACCGTCGATGACGATGACGACCAGGCGGACGGCACCATCGTCGTCGACGACGTCGCCGAGCAGAAGCCGCCGACGGCGGTCGCCGACTCGTTCGGCGTCCGCGCCGGACAACTCGTGACGTTGCCCGTGCTCCTCAACGACCACGACCCCAACCGCTCCGACGTGCTCACCGTCGCCGGGGGATCCGTGACCGCGCTCAGCGACCCCGGGTTCGGCGACGTCTCGATCGTCACGAACAGCCAGGCGCTCGCGGTGCGCGTCGCAGCGGGCGCGGGCAGCGCGACCTTCCAGTACGCGGTGACCGACGGGAAGGGCCGATCCGAACCGGCGACCGTCACCCTCACCGTCGTGCCCGACGGCGAGAACTCGGCACCCGTCTGGTGCGGGGTCGAGGAGTGCCTCCAGGTGTGGCCGACCCCGACGGTGCTGCCCGGCGGCACCGCGATCGTCTCGGTGCTCGACGCGTGGGTCGATCCCGACGGCGACTCGTTCGTCCTGTCCGACGCGCACGCCGCCGAGCCCGGCGCCCCGGTGTCCGTCGTGCCCCGTGCCGACGGCCGCATCGCCGTCCGCCACTCCGACCCGAACGCCGACGACGCGCGCATCCCGGTCGTCGTGACGGTGATCGACGCGCACGGCGCGACCGCGGAGAAGACGTTCGAGGTCGTCATCTCCTCCTCGTCGGCGATCGCCGCCGCCGGAGTCGCGGTCACCGCGGGCGCCGGCGAGACGGTCGTCGTGGACGTCGCCGAGCATGTGTCCGGAGGGTCGGGCGCGTACCGCCTCGCCGACGCGATCGACCCCGTCGCGGGCGCCTCGGGCCTCACCGTCACCCCGAACGCCGCCGCCGGGGAGGTCGAGTTGTCGGCGCCCGAACCGGGCGAGTACGCGGTCACCTACACCGTCGTCGACACACTCTCGCAGGCCGAGAAATCGGCGACGATCCGCCTCACGGTCGTCGACCGGGCCGCTCCGCTCGCGGTCGCTCCGCTCACGGCCTTCGTCCGCCCCGGCGAGGACACGACTCTCGACGTGCTGCACGCGGTGCAGAACCCCACCGGGCGCGTGCTCCTGCTCAGCGAGGCGACGAGCTCCAGCGGCGATCTCAACGTCGGCATCGTCGGCGCCTCACAACTCCGCATCGCGATCGCGGGCGGGCGCGCACCCGGCGACGCCCGTGCGCTCATCGGCCGGGTGAGGGTCGCCATCACCGACGGCAACGGAGCTTCGGTCGTCGGCGCCGTCGACGTCTTCCTGTCCGGCGATGCGGGCGACGAATCGCCGATCGCGCTCCCCGACACGGCCACGGCACGCGCCGGTTCGCTCACCGACATTCCGGTCCTCGCCAACGACGTGAGCCCGCGCGGCGCGCGGCTCGTCGTCGGTCAGGAGATCGTCGGATCCGGCACCGACGGGGAGCTCGTCTTCGCGACCGGCGACACCGTGCGCTACCTCGCACCGAAGACTCCCGGCGTCTACCGGGTCACCTACGGAGTCGCACTCGAGAGCGACCCGTCGCGCACCGACCATGCGATCGTCACGGTGACGGTGCTTCCGGCGGGTGCGAACCGCCCGCCCAAGCCGTCCGCGTTGTCCGCCCGAGTGCTGAGCGGACAGACGATCGAGATCCCCGTCCCGGTGCACGGCGTCGATCCCGACGGCGACCGTGTGGTCCTCACCGCCGTCGCCCAGCCGCAGGTCGGCTCCGGGACGGCATCGATCGGCGCCGAGGGCGACACCGTGCTCTACCGCGCTCCGGCACAGGGCGTGCCCGGCGGACAGGTCGCATTCGAGTACTCGGTGCGCGACGCCGAAGGCGAGAGCGCGAGCGCACTCGTCCGCATAGGCGTGCTGAACGCGGAACTCTCCGACGCGGCCCCGGTCACGTTCAGCGACTACGTGCGCGTGACTCGCGGCGCGGCGACCCCCCTCACCATCGCTCCGCTCGCGAACGACCGCGACCCGGCGCTCGCCGCCCTCGAACTCGTCTCCGTCGTGCCCAACGCACCCGTCGGCACACCCGAGTTCGAGCGGCTGGACGCGCTCATCGATCCCGACACCTCTCTCGCCGACGGCAGGGTGCTGCTCCGAGCCGGCGACGTGACCGGCACGAACTCCTACGTGTACACCGCTCGCTCCCTTGCGACGTCGTCGACGGCGCAAGGCCTCATCGTGGTGAGCGTCGCCGAAGAGGTCGGCGTGGACCATCCCACCGTCTCCGACACCGTCGTCACCGCTCGCAATCGCAGCGACTTCCAGTCGACCGGGCTCGACGTCGTCACGGGCCGCGTCGAGTGGGTGACCGGCGATCTCGGGTCGCTCAAGCTCGAATTGTGGGGCGCCGCTGCGTCCCGCTACCGCGTCGACGGATGGCGCGTCTCGGGCAAGCTCCCGTCGCAGGGAGAGGTCGTCCCGTTCCGGGTCCACACCGCGGACGACTCCGTCTCGGCGTACGGCATCCTGCGCATCCCCGCCTTCGACGACCTTCCCATCCAGCTCAGCGGCGATGCCGAGCCGGTCTCGGTCGGCGAAGAGAAGTCGAAGACGTTCGACGTGCGCGAACTCCTCGACCTTTCGCCTGACGACCGCATCCAGGTCGGCGACGGCCCCTACACGGTCCAGCGCCAGAACTCGTCGTGCAAGACCGCAGGCGCTGGCAAGGGCGAGTACCAGGCCGGCCGCGAAGCGCCCTGGACCGACACGTGCCTCGTGCCCGTGCGTCTCCAGGGCCAGGACCGCTGGTCGTCGATCGCGGTGCCGATCGCCGTCGAGCCGAAGGATCCGCAGGCGCAGTTCACCGCGATCTCCCGCACGATCGCACCCGGTACGGCCGAGCAGGTCGCGCTCTACGACGACATGACGACGTGGGAGGGCGGCCGGGTCGGCGACCGGTCCAAGCTCGACTATCGCGTCTCCTACGGCGGCTCGTCGTTCCTCATGACCCAGAACGGCGATCACGTGTCGTTCGAGGCGCGCGCCGACGCCGTCCCGGGCACGCGTGAGACCGCTGCGGTCTCGGTCTCCTCGTTCGGCGGGATCACCGCGACGATCACGCTCGTCGTCGGCGTCGCCGCACCCGACGCGCCGCGCGGCGCCGTGTTCACGAGCGAGTGCAAGGTGACGGCGGGCGACTGCACGATCTCCGTCGTCGGGCTGTCGGGTGAGTACGACCCCTTCGCGGGCAAGACGGGCTCCGGGCTCAAGCTCGTGTCGGTCGGCGCGGGCGGCGGCGGAGTGCGCTGCGACGTGGCATCCGTGTCGGCCGCCGGAGAGCGCGCGATCACCGCGCGCTTCGCCGGCGGGCAAGAGGCCTTCGGCGGCACGTGCGTCGTGCCGTACACCGTCAAGGACGCTCAAGGACGCACGGGCGGCGGCACGGTCACGATCGACGTGCAGGGCTACCCGCAGCGCCCCGCGAGCATCTCCACCTTCGGGTACACCGGCGACAGCGTGACGCTCGAGGTTTCGCTCGGTGAAGCCTCGAAGGCGCATCCTGCCGTCACGGGCGTCGTGATCGCGCGAGACGGGCGCCCCGCCGACGCCGCCTGCTCCCTCGCGCTGAGCGGCGTGTACCGCTGCGTCGTGGGCGGTCTCGAGAACGGCGCCAAGTCGCAGTTCACCGCCCGTGCGGTGAACTCGATCGGCGAGTCCCTCGAGACGAGCGCGGTGACGTCGTGGGCGTATCGGGCACCCGAGGTCGTCTCCGCCGCCGCGAAGCCGATCTACCTCCCCGGTCGCACGACCGACCGCAATGCCGTCGTCGAGCTGACGGTCAAGACCTCGGGCGACACGCAGAGCGTCAGAGTGCTCGAGCTCGGTCGCTCCGAGAGCAGCGGCGGCGGCGAGACGACCTTCACGGTCGATCTGAGCCCCGGCTCGCAGAACCTGACGATCGTGCCCGAGAGCAAGTTCAAGCCGCCGCTGGCAGGTTCGATCGACGGCTCGTCGAAGATCGTGCCGGTGCAAGCGGCCGGCGCGCCGCGGGTGGGAGCGATCACCGTCACCGCGTCGTCGGATTCGACGGTCGTCGTGAGCGGGGGCGTCGTCGACGTGAACAGCAGCGCGGCCGCCACCGAGGTGAAGTACGTCGCCTGGAAGAAGGGCACCTCCGAACCGCGGTGCAGCGTCGGGTCGTCGGGCGGCGGGATGACCGTCGACGGCGGCAAGGTGAGCGACACGACGACGATCACGGGCCTCGAGCGCAAGCGGTTCGACGTCAAGGTCTGCGCGAGCAACGGCTACGGCGTCGCGACGTCGAACACCGTCCGGCTGCTCGTCGCGGGCGGTCAGCTCGTGCTCAAGGAACCTTCGACGTACAGCGTCAACGTCGCACCCGTCAAGCGCGGCGCCGTCTACACGTACGACCAGCAGGGCGGCATCACGGTCCCCACCGATCTCCCGGCGGACTTCGAGACGCGTGAGTTCAGCACCGACGGCTGGAACTGGCGGCCGCTCGAGCAGTTCACCCTCGGCTACGACAACGCGCCAGGAGCCCTGTACTTCCGTGGGTGCGACAGTGAAGCCGAGGACTGCACGGCGACGGTGACGGTGACCGCCGCGACCGCTCCGACCATCGTCTCGGTCGCGTTCCCCGAAGGCTGCGTGCTCACGCCGACGAAGGACTCGGTCACGGTGTCGAGGGCCGCGCGTCAGTCTGCGGTCATCGAGGTGACGAGCGATCTCGCGACGCTGAAGGCGCACTTCACCGTCTCGTGGAGCGCGTCGAGCGCGTACGCCTCACTGCAGCCGATCACGCACGACGTCGACATCTGCTTCGTCGAGCCGCCCGACGAGCCCGATCCCGAGGACCCGGATCCGGAGGATCCGGGCACCGTCGTGCCACCGCCCACCACCCCCTGATCCGCTCCTCGCCCCGAGACATCCGCCCGAGAGGACCCCCTATGCCGATCGCACAAGTCCAGACCAACTGGTTCGCCGAGACGTTCGGCCTCCTCGCCGACAACATCGAGCAGGCCATCCTCGGCAAGCGCCACATCGTCGAACTCGTGCTCGCGACCGCGATCTCGGGTGGCCATGTGCTGCTCGAGGACTACCCCGGCACGGGAAAGACGGCGCTCGCGCGATCGATCGCACAGACCTTCGCGGGCACGAACTCGCGTATCCAGTTCACGCCCGACCTGCTCCCGGGCGATGTCACCGGCGTCACGGTGTTCGACCAGAAGCGCGGCGAGTTCGAGTTCCACGCGGGTCCCGTGTTCTCGAACATCGTGCTCGCCGACGAGATCAACCGTGCGAGCCCGAAGACGCAGTCCGCTCTCCTCGAGGTCATGGAGGAGGGTCAGGTGACCGTCGACGGCGTCACCCGCGCGGTCGGCGACCCGTTCCTCGTCATCGCGACGCAGAACCCCATCGAGCAGGGCGGCACCTACCGCCTGCCCGAGGCCCAGCTCGACCGCTTCATGATCAAAACCTCGGTCGGCTACCCCGACGACGCCTCGACGCTCCGCATCCTCCAGGGCGTCTCCCAGCCTCGCCGCGACCTCGCCGCGGTCGCGGACACCGACACGATCATCGCCCTCACCGACCTGTCGCGCGCCGTGTACGTGAACCCGCTCATCTCCGACTACATCATGCGGATCGTCGACGCGACGCGCCGTGCGACCGAGGTGCGCCTCGGCGTCAGCGTCCGCGGCGCGATCGCCCTGTCGCGCCTCGTCATGACGTGGGCCGCCGCCCACGGACGCAGCTTCGCGACGCCCGACGACGTGCGCGTGCTCGCGGTGCCCGCGCTCAGCCACCGCCTCGTCCTCGAGCCCGAGGCCGAGTTCGACGGCGTCACGGCCGTCGCCGTGATCAACCAGATCCTGCTCGACGTCGCAGCGCCGCGGGAGAACGGCACCCAGTGACCTTCCACACCGAATCGCGGCTCACGCGCACCGCCGCCGGCACCGGGACCCGTACCCGCGGCGGCACCGTCACGCGTGTCTCCGGCATGCGCCGCGGTCCGGTCGCGGGGTTCGTTCGAGGCATCCGGATGTCTCTGCTGCGCACCCGCCTCGCGCTTCGCGCCGCTGTCCGCTGGTACCGGGAGACGGTCTCGTCGGCGGGCACCCTGCTCGTGTGCGTGGCCGTCGTCGGCGTCGTCGCGGGCCTCTCGTTCGGGTGGATGGAGGCGTGGGCGGCCGCCGCGGTCGCCGTCGCGCTGCTCGTCGTGTGCGTGCCCTTCCTGCTCGGGACCCACGACTACGCGCTCGGGCTCGCGATCGACCGCGACCGGGTCGTCGCGGGCACCGAGGTCGGCGCACGGCTCGATCTCGCGAACTCGGGTCGACGCACCGCGCTCCCGGGCGTCGTCGACATCCCCGTGGGCGCCGGACTCGTCGAAGTGCATGTGCCCCTCCTCAGGCCAGGCGCGCAGCACGGGCAGCAGCTCGCGATCGGAGCTGAGCGCCGCGGGGTCATCGACATCGGCCCCATGACGATCTCGCGCGGCGACCCCATCGGCATCCTGCGTCGAGAGCAGCGCTGGCCCGAGGTGCGCCGCATCCACGTGCACCCGGTGACGGTCGCGATCCCGCCGACGAGCGCCGGGCTCGTGCGCGACCTCGAAGGCGCCCCGACGGGCACGCTCGTCGTCGACGACCTGTCGTTCCACGGTGTGCGCGAGTATCTCCGCGGCGACTCGCAGCGCCACGTCCACTGGAAGGCCACGGCTCGGACCGGGAAGATGATGGTCCGCCAGTACGAGGAGTCGCGCCACGCGCGCATCGCCGTCCTCCTCGACGTCGATCGCGCCGAGTTCGAGCACGACGACGAGTTCGAGACGGCCGTGAGCGCTGCGGCGTCGCTCGGCGTGCAGGGCGTGCGCGAAGGGCGCGACGTCTACGTCGGCGTCGGCGGTACTCTACCCGAGTTCAGCGGCAGCGAGCGGGTCGAGTCGTTGCGGACGCTTCCGTCGCTCACGCCGCGCGTGCTCCTCGATTCCATGTCGGGCGTCGAGTCCGACGAGCGGGTCACGCGGCTCGAGACGGCCGCATCGCTCGCCGCGCAGACTTTCGATCAGCTCTCCGTGGTGTTCCTCGTGACCGGCTCGAAGCTTCCGTTGCAGCGGCTTCGGCAGGCCGCGGTCGCGCTGCCGCCGGGCGTCGCCGCGGTGGCGGTGCGCTGCGAACTCGGCGCCGAGCCGTCGCTGCGCTCGACGCGCGAACTCACCGTGCTCACGATCGGCGTGCTCGGCGACCTGACTCGGATGCTCGCGAGAGGGGTGCTCTCGTGACACGCATCGACCCGGCCCGCCGTGGGCGTGCCGTTCGAACCGGCTCCGAAGAGGCGGGGCTCGTCTGGTGGGGCCTCGCCTACCTCGCGGCGGCGGCGGCCCTCGCGGCGTTCGCGGCGTGGCCCATCCACGAGAGTTGGCGGGTCTGGCTCGTCGCCGCGGTCGGGGCGGCCGTCGGCATCGGCTCCGCCGCGCTCGCCCGTCGCATCGCGCCCGGTGCGCTCGGCGGCGCGCTCGTCACCGCCGCGTTCACCGCGCTCGGCTACCTGCTCGTCGTCGTCCCGGTCGCGGTACCGTCCGCGCTCCTGCCGCTGAGCGGAGTCGCCCGCGGTCTGCGCGACGGCATCACCGGGGTCGTGCTCGGGTGGAAGCAGGTGCTCACCCTCGAACCGCCGCTCGGCGAGTACCAGGCCGTGCTCGTGCCTTGGCTCGTCGTCGTGACGGTGTGCTCCGCGGTCGCAGCCTCGCTCATCGTGCGCGGCGGACGCGTCGCGCCGGTCGCCGCAGCGCCCGCGATCGCGATGTCGGTCTACGGCATCGCGTTCGGCGTGGGCCGGGTGAGCGCGCCCATCCGTTTCGGAGAACTCGAGCTGCCCGCCGCACGCGAGGTCGTGATCGGCGTGGCGAGTCTCGCGCTCGCCGCCGGGTGGCTCATCGGCCGCAGTCGCATGCTGCGCGCTCGCGCGCTCGCGCGGGCCCGCGCCGGCACGGTCACGCGGAGCGGCGAGTCGGTGTGGATGACGCTTCGGCGCAACGCGCTCGCCGTCGTGCTGCTCGTGGTGGCACTCGTCGCGGGCGTCGCGGCGTCGCCCGCGGTCGCCTCGTTCGGAGACCGGAGCACGCTGCGCGACGAGATCGAGCCGTCGATCGTCGTGCAGCGGCAGCAGAGCCCGCTCGCGAAGTACCGGTCGTGGTTCGCGGGTGACGCGTACGACACCACGGTCGTGAAGGTGTCGGGAGACGTGGGGTCGTTCGATCGGCTCCCGTTCGCGACGCTCGACACGTTCGACGGCGAGGTCTTCGGCGTCGACCCCGCGACGCGGTACTCGCGACTTCCCGGGTCGGCCGATCGCGGTGCCGGGACGGCCGAGATCTCGGTCGAGATCGGCGAGGGGTACTCGGGCGTCTGGGTGCCCGCACCGTCGGGGCTCGCTGCGTCGCCGGTGTTCGTGGGCGCCCGCGCCGAACGGCTCGCCGACGGGTTCCACGCGGCATCGACCGGCGGGGCGATCGAGGTCGCCGAGGGATCGGCGACCGATTCGGCGGCGGGTTCCGCGGGGGCCGTCGGCCTCATGCCCGGTGACCGGTACTCCGTCGTCGCGAGGATTCCGGATGCCTCGGCCGACGCCGCACGCGAGGCGTTCGCCTCGGCGGCCGGGGCCGACGGCGGTCTCGACCCCGAGGAGTTCCCGTCGCTCGCGGCGTGGGTGGAGCTGCAGGAGGTTCCGCGCACCGGGGCCGGCTACCTCGATCTCGTCGACCGGCTCCGCGATCGCGGCTACCTCAGCCATGCGCTGCTCGACGACGAGCCCGCGGTCCGATGGATCACAGCCCTCGCGAGCGATGGGGGCTACTCGTTCCTCCCGAGCTACGCGGGTCATTCCCGGGCTCGCATCGAGTCGCTCTTCGCCGAACTCGGCGACCAGCAGCGACGCGCCGGCGCGAATGCCGACGAGTCGATGCTCATCGCGGGCGAGGGCGACGACGAGCAGTTCGCCGTCGCGGCGGCGCTCGTCGCTCGCGACCTCGGATTCGAGTCCCGCGTCGTGCTCGGCATGCGTCTTCCGGGCGCGGAGCCGGTTCCCGGCATCGCGGTGTGCGAGTCCGATTGCACCGGTGCCGCGATGACCGCATGGGTCGAGGTGCGCGCGGGCGGCGGCGGGTGGGTCGCGGTCGATACGACGCCGCAGTCCAAGCTCCTGCCGACCCGGATCACCGAAGGAGAGCAGCCGCCGAAGCATCCGACCGTTCCCGACGACGCGCGCACGGAGCCGATCGAGCCGCCGAGGGGCGAGAGCGCCTCGACGGATTCCGCGCCGCCGCCCGTGATCGATCCCGTCGGCCCGACGCCCGTCACCGGGACGATCGTCCGATCGATCGTGCTCGGCGTCGGGGCGCTCGCGCTCCTCGCCCTGCCGATCCTCGCGATGCTCGCGGCGAAGTCGACCCGTCGTCGCAGCCGACGGCATCCGGGGGATCCCGAGCTCGGGATCGTCGGCGCCTGGGAGGAACTGCTCGATCTGTATGCCGACGCCGGCATCGAGGTCGACCTCGACCCTGGTGTCAGCAGGGCGACCGCGGCGCTCTCGACCGGACGTGCGGCAGCCGTCGCGCTCGCCGTCTCCGTCGACCACGCCGTCTTCGCCCCGTATCCGCCCGAGCCGGAAGCGGCCGTGCATGCGTGGGAGCTCGTCGACGCGGAGCGTGAGGCGCTCCGTGGCGAGGAGCGCGCGTTCGAGCGGCTTCGCGCCGCGCTCACCCCGCGGTCGTTCCTCGCCCGGTTGCGCCGCCGACCCCGACTTCCCCTCGTCCGTTCGAAGGAGATCACCCAGTGACCGACCCCACCGCCGTGTCCGTCGTGCCCGCATGGCTCTATATCGTCCTCGTGCTCGTCTACCTGCTGATCATCGCCGGGGCGTACGTCTGGATGGGCTTCGCGTTCTCGAGGCTGTTCCGCAGGCTCTCCGTCGAGCCGTGGCGCGGCTGGGTGCCCCTGCTGAACCTCTCCGAGGTCTTCGGCCTGGCGGGGATGTCGCGCTGGTTCGCCGTCCTCTTCCTCGTGCCGCTCGCGAACGTCGCGGCGGTCGTGCTCTTCGCGCTCGCCGCGCACCGCGTCGGGGCGCTCTTCCGCGCGAAGTCGTGGTGGACCGTGTTCGCCGTCGTGTGCCAGCCGCTCTGGGCCACGCTGCTCGCCTTCTCGAAGACGGCGCCCGATCTGGAGTTCGATCGTCTCGGCGCGGTGCAGGGCTTCCAGCCGCGCGCCGCGACGCCGACCGGTCCGCTCGGTGCCGGTCCGCTCGGTGCCGCGCCGTACGGGGCCGCGCCGTACGGGGCCGGGGCGTTCGCGCCTGGGGCCGTCGCCTTCGGCGACCCGGCGATCGCGCAGGCCCAGGGAGCGCAGCCTCAGGTGGCGCAGCCCCAGTTCGCACAGACTCCGAGGGCGGAGGTTCCGGGCGCACAGGTTCCCGCGCCGGCCGCGCCCGCCGCCTTCGAGGCCGGTGCGCCCGCTCCGCTGGACTGGCCGTTCGGCGCTGCGCCTGCGTTCGACGCGCTCGTCCCCGAAGCGCCCGCGCCCGCCATGCAGGTTCCCGTCGCGCCTGCGGTTCCTGCGGCATTCGAACCGTTCGCGCCCGCCCCTGCGGTGCCCGTGGCGGCACCCCAGGCCGCCCCGCCGGCGCCTGCGCCGATCCCGGTCCTCGATGCGGCGGTCCCGCCGGCCGCCCCGAACCCGTGGGAAGGTCCGCGAACCGAGCCCGAGCCCTTCCGGCAGGCAGCGCAGGCACCCGTCCCCGCGCCCGCACCCGTCCCGGCACCCGCCCCGATCGTGGCCGAGGTCCCGACGGCCGAGGACTTCGCGGTCGCAGCGACGCTCATCTCCGAGACCGGGTTCGGTCTCGGAGAGCCCGAGCCCGAGCTCGAGGACGAGGGCGACTACGAACGCACGATCGTCGTCGACCGTCGTCCGCGGATCGACTGGCAACTGGTGCTCGACGACGGCACGGCGCTCGAGCTCTCGGCGCCACGCGTGGTGCTGGGCCGCAACCCCGCTTCGGCCGATCCATCCGAGCAGGCGCTTCCGGTACCCGACACGACCCGCACGCTCTCGAAGACCCACGCGCGTCTCGTGCTCGACGACGGTCGCTGGCAGATCACCGACCTCGGCTCGACGAACGGCGTGCTCATCGATGTCGCGGGAGAAGAGGTCCTCGTGGACTCGGGCGCCCCCGTCGCGGCCGACGGGCGGTTCGTGCTCGGACGGGTCGGTATGCACGTCGAAGTGCGGAACCGGTCGTGAACGGGGTCTACGGTCCGCTCGTGCTCCGGGTGGGCGCGGTGAGCGATACGGGCCGCAAGCGCGAGGTGAACGAGGACTCCTACCTCGCGGAGTCCCCGGTGTTCGTCGTCGCCGACGGGATGGGCGGGCATGAGGCCGGCGATCGAGCGAGCCGTGCCGTCGTCGATGCGTTCCGCGATCACGCCCTCGTCGGCGACATCGCGACGATCGAGGGGGTCCGGGACTCCCTCATCGCCGCTGACGAGGCGGTCGCCGTGATCGCCTCGAAGACCTCGCGCGGCGCCGGCAGCACCGTGACGGGCGTCGCGCTCGTCGACGACGGCGGCGTGCCGAGTTGGCTCGTGTTCAACGTGGGCGATTCGCGCGTGTATCGGCATCTCGGCACCGACCTGCAGCAGATCACGATCGACCACTCGCTCGCGCAGGAACTCATCGACGGCGGTGCGCTGAGCCGTGACGACGTCGCGGGGTTCGCGCAGCGAAACGTCATCACGCGTGCGATCGGCGCACCTGACAGCGCTGCCGACAGCTGGCTGCTTCCGGTCACGAACGGAGAGCGCCTCCTGCTGTGCTCCGACGGACTGACGGGCGAGGTCTCCGACGAGGCGATCCGCGCGACGCTCACGATGGCGGGCGGCCCCGAGTCGGCGGCGGAAGCGCTCGTGGGCCGTGCGAACTCGGTCGGCGGACGCGACAACATCACGGTCGTCGTGGTCGATGTCGTCTCGGGTGGCGGTTCGATCAACTTCGACGATCTCACGAGCGGTTCCGAGTCGGTCGGCGCGTCCGAGTCGGAACTCGACGGGACGACGATCCCGGTGCGGGCCGCGGCGACCTCATGACCGAGCATCAGACGTTCACGGGCTACGACTCGGCTGAACTCGATGCGATCGACCGCGAGCGCGCCGACGCCGTCGAGCGCACCGTCGTCGTCGTGCGGAACGACGCGACGGCGGCGGATGACCCGGAGTCCGACGTCGACCGCACGGTGATCGTGGGCCGTCCCGCGGCCCTCGGGCTCGAGGACGACGTCGACCGCACGGTCGTCGTCGGCCGTCCGCAAGACGCGACGTTCGCAGACGCGGTCGGCGAGGACGAGGTGGATCGCACCGTCGTCGTGGGCCGTCCGACGCAGGCGGCGCAGGGCGCGCCCGCAACGGACGAGGACGAGGCCGACCGGACGGTCGTCGTCGGTCGTGCCGGGGCCGTCTCGGCCCACTCCGACGCCGACGAGGTGGATCGCACGGTCGTCACGGGCCGAGGCCGACCGAGCGGGGGCGCGGCGGAGTCCGATGCGGCGACGCCATCCGCGGCTGCGGCCGCAGGGGCCGCGCCCCGGGCGCTCGTCCCGACCGCGCTGCGTCGTCGTGGCGGGCGCCGCGAGCTCAGCCCGGCGCCGCTCGACCCGGCGACGCTGCGCGCGGCGGTACCGGGTCGTGGTGCCGGAGCGACCGAGCGGTACGCTCCTCGCGCCGAGCCGAAGCGCGTGACGCCGCCGCCCGCCATCGCGGTCGACGACCGGCCGACGCGCGACCTTCGGGGCGCGCTGCCGAACCTCGCGCGACGGTCGCGGCAGGGCGCGCTCGCACGCCTCGTCATCGTCGGAGGAACGACGGTCGTGTCGGCCGCCGGCCTCGTCACGCTCGTCCTGCTGGCCCTCGCGGGGCTCTGAGACATCCGTTCGCTCACGCGAGGACGGGCGCCGGGACGTCCGCCGTCGATTCCGCCGTGCGCGATGCCGCACGGCGCGCGATCCACCACGTGCCGAGCCCTGATGCGAGGAAGATCGCGCCGAGCGCAACCCACCCGGCGAAGCCGTGCGAGAGCGCGGTGGCGTTGATGACGAGCGGTGCGCTGAGGGCGCCGACCGAGTAGCCCATGCCGTAGACGCCCTGGTAGGCGCCGGCGCGTGCGGGGTCGGCGAGTTCGAAGCTCAGCCCCCACCCGCCGGCCTGCGAGAGCACTTCGGCGAACGCATGGGCGAGGGCTGCGACGACGAGGACGGCGACGGCGAAGCCGACGGGCAGGCCGGCTGCGGCGGCGTACACGACGCAGGCGGCGGCCATGAGCCAAGCGGCGACGGCCGCGGCGCGCGCGGCGACGCGGAGGTCGTGCGTGCCGCGTGAGAGCGGCACCTGGAAGAGCACGACGACGAGGGTGTTGATGACGAGGAGGACTGCGACGAGCACATTCGGCGCGTCGGTCTCGTGGGTGATCCAGAGCGGGACCGCGAGTTCGCCGACGCCGAACTGCATGCCGAACACGGCGCTGCAGAGGGTGAGCAGCAGGTAGCGGGGGTCGCGCCAGGGAGAGCGGCGGCGCCAGTCGCGTCGTTCGGCGGCCAGGGCGTCGGCGGTCGCTTGCGCGTCGAGCGATCCGGTCTCGGTGACGACGGGCTCGCGCACGCGGCGTGCGCCGAACGAGGGGGCGTCGACGCGCGCCGGCAGGCGAACGAGCAGGACGAGTCCGAGGAGGTCGAGGATGCCTGCGCCCACGATGAGGGTGCGGTAGGCGTCGGCGGTGCCGATCGCGAGGGCGAGGGCGCCGAGGCCCGATCCGGCGGCGATCGACACGTTGGTGACGGTGCGGAGCACTGCGCGGGCCTGCACTCGGCTCTCGCCGTCGAACCCGCGGGCGATGATGGCCGAACGGGTCGAGTTCGCGGCCTGGTCGAAGAAGCCGAAGAGCGTCGCGAGGACGAGCGCCGACCAGAAGTCGTGCGCGAAGACGTAGGCGACGAGGTTCGTGCCGCCGATCGCGGTGAACGTCACGATGAGCTTCTTGGCGCTCCAGCGGTCGGCGAGCCAGCCGCCGACGAATGCGGCGACGACGCCTGCGCCGCTCGCGGCGGCGAGGATGACGGCGAGGTCGGCCGGGGAGAGCCCCACGATGAGCGAGAAGTAGAGCACCGTGACGGTGAGGAAGATGCCGCGGCCGACGCGCGAGATGAGGGTCGCGCCGACGAGGATGCGGAGCACGGGGTCTGCGACCGAGTTCGCGAGGCGCGCGCGCCAGGTCGGCTTCGGGTCGGATGTCTCGAGGGCGGTGCTCACCCGTACAGTTCTGCCAGAGGCATCCGGTCTTCTGTAATGATGTAGCGTTTTCCTACATGTTGCGGTACGTGCTCAATGAGGCGGATGTCGCGGCCGTCCGGTTCGGCATCTCCCCGTTGTGCGAGCTCGGCCTCTCGCTCCGAGGCATCCGCGACCCTTCCCGCTACCCGCTCCAACTCGGGTGGCTGCGGCGCACCGAGGAGGCGCGCTCGCACCTCGACCTCGCGGCGCTCACGGCGCTCATCGACGATCGCCTCTGGACGCCCGACTTCCTGAACCCGCGCCCCGAGTCGCCGCTCACGCGCCTGGGAGACGAACTCGCCGCCCTCGCCGACATCACGCCCGCCGAGTTCGAACGCGACCTCGTCGCCGTGCACGGGAACGTGCCCGAGCCGTTCCGGGGGCCGCATCGCGCCGCGGTGCGCCGACTCGTCGCCGCGCTCGACGAGCTGTGGGAGGCGACCTTCGAGCCGCACTGGCCGCGCATGCGCGCCGTGCTCGAGGCCGACATCGTGCACCGCGGGCGGCTCATCGCTCAGAGCGGCCTGTCGACGATGCTCAACGGGCTCGCGTCGACCGTCGACTACGCCGACGGCGTCGTCTCGATCCGGCTCCGCGACCCGTCGGATCGCACGAAGGCGATCGGCGGGTCGGGGCTCACACTCGTGCCGACGATGTTCACGACGCGCGGCTCGGCGCCCGTCGGCGACGGCCCGCCCATGCTCATGTACGCCGCTCGCGGGCAGGGGGCGCTGTGGGAGACCGAGCGCGTCGCGAACCCCGCCGCCGTCGCGGCGATCCTCGGCGAAACGCGCGCGAGGCTCCTCGCAGCCCTCGGCGACCCCGCGTCGTCGACCGAACTCGGCGTGCGGTTCGACGTCACCGCGTCGGCCGTCAACCAGCACTTGCGGGCACTGCACGACGCCGGGCTCCTCACGCGCACACGGTACGGACGAAGCGTGCTCTACCTGCGGAGCGAACTCGGGTCGGCGCTCCTCGCGGGCGCCGCCTGAGCGAGCGGACGCCTCGACTACGCCGGGTCGTCGGCGACGCGCAGCACGAGCTTGCCGCGCACGTGCCCCGCCTCGAGCACGCGGTGCGCCTCGGCGCCGTCTTCGAGCGCGAACTCGCGGTCGACGTGCACGCGCACGGCGCCGTCGTCGATGAGCCGCGTGATCACGGCGAGCGTGCGGGCGTCGGCCGACACGACGTACCCCGTCGCACGCATGCCGGACGCCGCAGCATCCTCGCGCATCGTCGGCCATGCGCCCGTCGGCACCGACACGACGAGCCCGCCCGGGCGGAGGGCCGCGAGCGAACGCGTGCCCGTGTCATCCGCGACATTGCCGATGAGGTCGATGACGACGTCCTGCCCGCCCGCGACCTCTTCGAACCGCTCGGCGCGGTAGTCGACGACGTGCCGGGCACCGAGCGACCGCAGCAGCTCGGCGTTCGCGGCCGAGCCCGTCGCCGTCACGACCGCGCCGAAGTACGCCGCGAACTGCACGGCGAACTGGCCGACACCGCCCGCGCCGGCGTGCACGAGCACGCGCTGGCCGTCGTGCACGCGCGCCGTCTCGACGACCGCGCCCCACGCCGTGAGCGCCGCGAGCGGCACCGCCGCCGCGTGCGCGAAGTCGAGCGACGCGGGCATCTTCGCGACGCTCATCGACGTCACGGCCGCGTACTCGGCGTACGTGCCGCCCACTCGCGGCGTTCGCCCCATGCCGTACACGCGGTCGCCGGGCTGCAGCGGATGCGCCGCGTACGGCGTCTGCTCGACGACGCCCGCGAAGTCGTAGCCGAGGATCGTCGGGAACGAGGGGATCGCCGCCGACGTTCCCCGGCCCGCGCGCGTCTTCGCGTCGACGGGGTTCACGCCCGCCGCGATCACGCGCACGAGCACCTCGTCGAGGATGCGGACGGGTCTCGGCACCGACGCGACGTGCAGTTCGTCGGGACCGCCGAGCCGGTCGATCACGAGGGCGCGCATGAGGTCGGGCGTGGAGCCGGGCGTGGGGTCGGGCATCGGGGCACCTCCGCCGTCCATTCTGCGTCACGCGGCGGCTGTGGACCATCGCGGGCTCCGGATGCCTCCCGCCGAGAGTGTTCGCTCGTGCCGCCGTCGCGCGGCCGGAGAGGAACCCCCGTGCGCAAAGCCGCCGGAGTCGCCCGCGTCGTCGTCGCAGCCTCGTCATCGGCCTCGCCGCGACGGCAGCCTGACGGGCTACGCCGTCGCGTCGAGCCAGCGACCGACGGCGTCGCGCACGACCGCGGTCTGTGCGGCGAGCCCGTCGTCGCGCGCGGGTGCGGTCTCGAGGGTCGCGCCGAGCCCGCCCGCCCAGCGCTCGGCGAGCGCGAACGGGTGCACGGGGTCGCGTCGCGCGCCGACGACGAGCGAGCGGGTGCCTCGGGCGGACACCCCGGCGAGCTCCGCGTCGTCGCGGAACGCGCGGTTGCGCGGGATCTCGACGAGACGCATCGCACGCTCCTCGGCGAACGGCGCGGCGAACTGGGCGAGCAGCCCCCGCCCGCCCGCCGGCGACTCGTGCTCGATGAGCCGGTAGAGCGAGGTCTCGACGAACTCGGCGACGCCCTCGGGGCCGGACTCGAGAAGGCGCTGACCGATGACGGGGAACGCGCGGAGGTTGTCGGGCAGCGATCGGTCGCCGAACGCCGGGCGGACGAACACGGCGCGCTCGACGGGCAGCAGCCCGTCGAGGGCGATGCGGAGGCCGATCGCGGCACCCATCGAGATGCCGATGACGGTGAACGGGGCGAGTTCGGCGGCTTCGGCGAACCCGGAGGCCTCGGTCACTTCGTCGCGAGCGGCGGCGGCGACCTCGGCGGCGAGCCGGGCGAGTGCGAAGTCGCCGGGCTCGCCGACGATCGGGGACGAGCCGTGGGCGCGCACGTCGATCGCGACGATGGGGCCGGCGCCGCCGCCGGCGCCCGCGCGCTCGCCGAGGGCCGCGAGCACGGGGCTGAACAGTTCGAGCGGCTGGTTGCGGTCGTTGCCGAGCCCGTGCAGGAGGAGGACCGTCATGCGAGCGGGCCGGGCCGGTAGAAGGCGCGGTCGCCGCGGCCGGGCGGCGGTGCGACGGGGGCGCGGTCGGCGCGATGAGCGCGAGGAGCTCGTCGGCGAAGCCGACGAGGATGGCGATCTGGTCGTCGTCGCGGTCGACCCACCGGCACTGCGGCTCGCCGCGCGGCACGAAGTCGTCGTGCTCCTCCCAGACGACGAGGGTGCGCTCGGCGCCGAGCACGTACTGCTGCCACCACACCTGGCGGAGGTAGCCGCGGGGGATGCCGCGCCACGGCTTCACGGTCGTCTTGATCTCGCACAGCTCGAGCGCGCCGCCGTCGGCGACGCGGAGGCCGTCGGGGGTGGCGAGGTGCCGACGCTCGGTCTCGGCGTGGAAGAGGAGCGTCGATGGCGTGATGCCGTGCTCGCGCTTCGCCCAGGTCGCGATCACGGGCTCGCGTTCGCGGCCGTGGTCGGTGAAGCGACTGCCGCCGAACGAGCGGCCGCCCGAGCCGTTGACCTTCTCCCAGGCCGTCGACCGCACGGCGTTGTGCGACGAGAGCTTGGCGGCGTCGGTCGCGGTGACGCCCTGTGCTCGGGCGCGCAACCAGGCGACGCGGTCGCCCGAGTCGGCGACGATGCGCTCCTCGTGCGGAAGCTTCGCCGGTGCGAGGAGCGCCGCGACGCGAGGGGCGGCCTCTTCGAGGTCGAAGAGGGCGTACGGATCGGTCACCCTCCGAGCGTACCGTCGGGCGCTGACGGCGGATGTCTCGTGGCGGTTCGGCGCGCGGTGACGAAATGTCTCGGCGTCGAGACATCCGGTCTTGTCAGTGAGCTTAGGCTTACCTAAGCTCGTGATGTGCTCTGCTTCCCGCCGACCCGACGCCCTGCCGCCGACGACGACCTCCCGCCCCGCCGTCACCTCGTGATCGCGGCCGACCTCGGCGACCTGCATGAGATCCGGCGCATCCTCGCGGCCGCGCCCGACGACGTCTCCGGACTCGTCGCGATCGAAACCGACCGGTGGATGCCGGCGCCCTCGATCGCCGCGCCCGAGGGCGTCGCGATCCGCTGGTTCTTCCACGGACGCGCGGCGGGACCGCACGGGTCGTCGGTCGTGCGCGCCGCCGACGCCTGGCTCGACGAGTGGATGCGCGCCGATTGCGACGAGCAC
The DNA here is from genome assembly GCF_004135405.1 of Agromyces protaetiae. Classification (NCBI taxonomy): domain Bacteria; kingdom Bacillati; phylum Actinomycetota; class Actinomycetes; order Micrococcales; family Microbacteriaceae; genus Agromyces; species Agromyces protaetiae. Next base: position 210,251 of record NZ_CP035491.1, on the reverse strand, counting down.
GCCGAGTACGCCATCTGGATCGGGTGCGAGGGCAGTGCGCTCGCCGCGGGGTTCGCGCGCACGATCGGCCTCGAGCTCGCCGCGAGCGCCGCGGGCGCCGCGGGCACGACCGGCGTGCTCGGCGAAGGGTAGGGCGGGGCGATGGCGAGCCGGATGCGCAAGCCCGACCCCGAAGGGCCGCGCGTGCTCCTCGCGGGCGATGCGGCCGACCTCCCCGCGATGCGGCAGCGCCTCGGCGAGTGCGACCCGCGTACGGCGGGCATCGTGTTCGTCGAGGTGCTGAGCCCGCTGCAGATCGTGCGTCTCGACGGGCCGGCGGGCGTCGCCGTGCACTGGCTGTTCCGCGAGCGGAGGCGGGGGCCGATCGCGCTCCGCGGCGAAGTGCTCGTGGGCGCCGTCGACGCCTGGCTCGACGAGTGGATGCGCGCCGACGGCGGCACCCGCATCGAGATCTGGCTCGGCGCCCGCACGTCGAGCATCGTCAACGCCTACGCGCGCGACCTCGAACACGAGCTCGCCGCGACATCCTGAGCCGACGCGACGGGATGCGCTCGCCGCTCAGCCCTGGATGCTCCAGTAGTACGCGACGCCGCCGGGGTGGACCTCGGTGATCGCGTAGTCGACCGAGCGGTCCCACGTGGCGTCGGTGTGTCCCGCGTAGGAGACGCGCACGGTGCCGTCGGGGTCGCGGTCGACGGCCGTCACGATGCCCGTGTGGTCGCGGTCGCCCGAGTCGTCCCAGTCGAACTGGACGATGTCGCCGGGCTTCACCTGGTCTCGCTGGGCGTCGGTGAGGGCGGTCGCGCGCTCGGGGTGCGCCTCGAGGTAGTCGCGGAACGCCGTCGAGCTCACCCACGCGTCGGACGATGCGTAGGGGTCGCCGTCGGCGTCGAACCACCAGTCGTCGTCTTCGGTCCAGCCCCGCGCCAGCAGCGTCTGGCTCGCGAAGTTCACGCAGTCGTTGTCGTCGAGGTATCCGAACCGGTCGTTCGACGTCGACCGCCAGTTCGCTCGCGCGTACTCGAGCTGGGCGACGACGTCGGCGGGCAGCGACTCGTCGATCGCGAGCTGCGCTTTCGACGGCGAGGTGCCGTCGGCCGAGCGGGAGGCGCCTGACGTCGAGTCGGCCGGTTCGTCGGCGCCGGATACCTCGCGCGACTCGCTGCTGCGGCGGTCGTCGTGGCCGGCGCCGACCGCGAGCGCGGCCCACGTCGCGCCGCCTCCGACGACGATCGCGCCCGCGACGCCCGCGGCGAGGAGCCGCCGGCGACGGCGGACGGCGGGGGAGAGCGAAGGGAGGCGGTGCTCGGGAGACATCCGCTCCACCGTAAGGATGGAGTCTGGACGTCCCCCGAGCACGCGCATTCCAGCTTCGCGACTGCCGCGTCAGCGCTCGGTGACGACGCCGTTCTTGATGTGCAGGCGCCGCTCGGCGCGGCGCGCGACCGCGCTGTCGTGGGTCACGATGACGAGCGTGATCCCGCGGTCGCGGCGGATGCCCTCGAGCAGGTCGAGGATCTCGTCGCGGGTCTCCTCGTCGAGGGCGCCCGTCGGCTCGTCGGCGAGGAGCACGTGCGGCTCCTTGACGAGCGCGCGGGCGATCGCGACGCGCTGCTGCTGGCCGCCCGAGAGCTCGCCCGGCACGTGGCCGGCGCGGTCGGCGAGTCCGACCGACGCGAGGGCGTCGGCCGCGCGCCGCTTGCGCTCGGCGCCCGGGATGCCGAGCGGCTCGAGGGCCGTCTCGACGTTCTCCTGCGCTGTGAGCGTCGGGATGAGGTTGAACCCCTGGAAGACGAATCCGATCTCCTTCGCACGGATGCCCGCGAGCTTCCCGTCGGCGAGGTGCGACAGCTCGTGGTCGCCGAGCGTGATCCTCCCCGTCGTCGGCCGGTCGAGCGCACCGAGCATCTGCAGGAGCGTCGACTTGCCGCCGCCCGTCGGGCCCTGGATCGCGACGAGTTGGCCCGCCGGGATCTCGAGGGTCACGTTCTTCAGTGCGGTCACGGTGCGCTTGCCCGTGTACTGCTTGCCCACGTTCTCGAGTCGGTACATGGCGGCGCCCCTTTCAGGTCGGGCGTTTCGAGGTTCGGATGTCTCGGCGGCGACGTGCTCCGTCGCTGCCGCGTCGACGGCTGGGCCCACGCTCCAGGAGGCTCCGGACAGCGCGTTAGCGCTGTTCGGAGAGGGAGTGGGGATCATGCGACGCTCCGCAGCGCTTCGGCCGGGCGGAGCCGGGAGGCCCGCCAGCCGCCGATCGAGCCGGCGATCAGTCCGCCGAGCACGGCGAGGCCGATGGCGATCAGGATGACGCTCACGGTCACGGGCGCGTTGAGCACGACCTCGGTCGTGGAGCTCGCGGCCTCGCGGAGGGCGCCGAACGGGCCGCCGCCTCCGCCGGGTCCGCCGCCGGTGAACGCGCCGCCGCCGTCGCCCGCGCCGCCGGGACCGCCCGCGAACCCGCCGCGGCCGCCGAAGCCGCCGCTCGTCGCGCTGCCGCCGAGGGTCGGGCCGATGAGGTTGATGGCCCAGATCCCTGCGAGGCCCACGACGAGACCGATCGCGCCGCCGATGAGACCCTGCACGAGCGACTCGCCCGCGACCTGACCGACGATGCGGCCGTTCGACCAGCCGATCGCCTTCAGGGTGCCGAACTCGCGCGTGCGGCGCGTGACGCCCTGGATCGTGAAGAGGATCGCGATGAGGAACGCTGCGGCGAGCACGGCGATCGAGAGCCACAGGCCGAGGTTCGCGACGAGGCTCGACGCGCTCGCGAGGGAGCCCGAGACGTTGGCGGCGAGATCCGACTGCGAAGAGACCGTCGCGTCGGGCAGTGCCGCTTCGAGGTCGGCCTGCACGGCGGCGATCCGGTCGCTCGACGTGGCCTGCACGTACACGCTCGAGATCATGCCCGCCTGGTCGCTGAGCTCTTGCGCGAGGTCGAGGGGGATGTAGGCGTTCGACGCGGTCGCGGCGTCGGCCGAGGTCGAGGTCACGGTGCCGACGATCTCGAAGTCGGTGCCGCCGATGTTCAGGGTGTCGCCGACGGCGAGTTCGGCGCTCGTCGCGTAGGAGGCGTCGAGCACCGCCACGGCCTGACCGGCGTCGGATGCCTCGAGCCCGCGCCCGTCGGCGAGTTCGACCGCCGAGAGGGGGCCGACGGCGTCGCCGGCCGGGTCGATGCCGAGCACGCTGAAGCTGTCGACGTCGAACGCGCTGCCGCCCTGTCCGTCGAAGCCGCCCTGGGGCTGGTCGCCGCCGTCGCCGGGTGCGGGCTGCAGCGCGTCGCCGCCTTCGCCGCCGCCGCGCGTCGCGAAGTCGGGCAGTTCGCCCGAGAACGAGATGTTGTTGAGCGAGAGGGTCGCAGCGGCCGCGGCGACGCCGTCGACGCCTTGCACGGTCGCGAGGGCCGATTCGTCGAAGGTCGGCGAGCCGAAGCCCGACACGAGCCGGGACTGCGCGATCGAGGTCGACCCGTCGGTGGTCTGGCCGTCGCCCGAGCCGAACTCGAAGCGTTGCGGGCGGGCGCCGCCGGTGCCGCCTTCGCCCGGGACGGTCGGAGCCTGACTGACGGTGAGGTCGGTGCCGACGCCGTACACGGACTCGAGCACGGAGGCCTGCGCGTCGCGCACCCCCGCCGAGACGGAGTTGACGATCATGACGAGCGCGATCGCGAGCGCCATCCCGATCGCGATGATCGCGGTCTGTCTGCGTCTGCCGGCGAGTTCGCGGCGGAGATAGGTGATGAACATGGCCCCGACGGTAGGGACGCGGGCTATGCATCCTCGTTCCCGTTCCTATGGATGGCCCATGAAAGCGGAGAGTGATGCACGCCCTCGCCGAACGTCCAGCCGCCCCATAGGAAACGCATAGCGGCGTGAGGATACTGGTGCCATGAGCACCGAGGAGACCGCCCGCCGCGTCCAGCCCCTGTTCAAGCCCGACGGCTCGATGGTGCGCGTGCTCGTGGTCGACGACGAGGCATCCCTCGCCGACCTTCTGCGCATGGCGTTCCGCTACGAAGGCTGGGACGTCCGCACTGCGGGCGACGGCCTCGCGGCCGTCAAGGCCGCACGCGAGTTCCGCCCCGACGCGATCGTGCTCGACATCATGCTGCCCGACATCGACGGGCTCGACGTGCTCGCGCGCGTGCGCGCCGACGGCTCCGAGGTGCCCGTCCTCTTCCTCACCGCGAAGGACTCCCTCGACGACCGCATCGCGGGCCTCACCGCGGGCGGCGACGACTACGTCACGAAGCCGTTCAGCCTCGAGGAGGTCGTCGCGCGCGTGCGCGGACTCATCCGCCGCTCGACGCTCACGCTCGCGCAGGAGCGCGACCCCGTGCTGCGCGTCGGCGACCTCACCCTCGACGAGGACTCCTACGAGGTGACGCGCGGCGGCGTGCCCATCGAGCTCACGGCGACCGAGTTCGAGCTGCTGCGATTCCTCATGCGGAACCCGCGGCGCGTGCTCTCGAAGGCCCAGATCCTCGACCGCGTGTGGTCGTACGACTTCGGCGGCAAGGAGTCGGTCGTCGAGCTCTACATCTCCTACCTGCGCAAGAAGATCGACCAGGGCCGGGCGCCCATGATCCACACGGTGCGCGGCGCCGGGTACGTGCTCAAAGCGGTGAGCGGATGACCCGGCCGGGCGATCCCGGGCACGCGGCGGCCGCGCGCGCGAGCGCGACGGCGGCCACGGAACATCCGGATGTCTCGAGCGACACCCCTTCGACCGGTTCTGCGCGTCGACGCCCGCCCTGGTCGCTCCGGCGACGGATCATCCTGCTCGTCGCGGGACTCCTCGTCGCGACCAGCGCCGTCGTCGGCATCGCGACCGTCGTCCTCTTCCACGCGTCGTCGGTCGCACGGCTCGACGCGAGCCTGCGTGCCACGGCGTCGCGCGCCGACATCGCGACCGGCCCGGGCATCCCGAGCGATCCGCGGGCGACCGTGCGCGGGTTCCTCGGCGTGCCCGGTCAGCCCGACGGCACGCTCGGCGGCATCTTCATCGCCGACCAGTCCGACGCGGCCTACATCGCGGGCGGCGAGCTCGTCGCGGCCGACGCCGACGCACGCCTCGCGCTCGGGCAGGTGCCCGCCGACCGGCTCGTGCACACCATCACCGCCGGCACGCTCGGCGAGTACCGCTCGCTCGCGTTCGAGACCGTGCCCGGGGTGCGCGTCGCGCTCGCGCTGCCGCTCGCCGACGTCGCCGCCCAGACCCGCCAGCTCGCGCTCACCGTCGCAGGCGTCGCCGCCGGAGGCATCCTCATCGCCCTCGGCGCCGGCTCGCTGCTCGCCCGACGCGCCCTCGAACCGCTCGAACGGGTCACCGCGACCGCACAGGCCGTGTCGGAGCTCCCGCTCGACCGCGGCGACGTCGACCTCGACGAACGCGTGCCCGTCGACGACCCGCGCACCGAAGTCGGGCAGCTCGGCACCGCGTTCAACCGCATGCTCGGCCACGTGGCATCCGCCCTGTCGGCGCGCGAGCAGTCCGAGCGCAAGGTTCGCCGCTTCGTCGCCGACGCCTCGCACGAGCTCCGCACGCCGCTCGCGTCGATCCGCGGCTACGCCGAGCTCACGCGACTCCATGGCGGCAAGCTGCCCGCCGACGTCGTCCACGCGATCTCGCGCATCGAGTCGGAGTCGGTGCGCATGACCGAGCTCGTCGAAGACCTCCTCCTCCTCGCCCGCCTCGACGAAGGGCGCGAGATCGTCCACGCGCCCGTCGACCTCGGCGCGCTCGCCGCGGACGCCGTCGCCGATGCCCAGGCCGCAGGCCCCGATCACGACTGGTCGGTCGTGCTGCCCGCCGACCCCGTGATCGTCGACGGCGACGAGCCGCGCCTGCGGCAGGTGCTCGCGAACCTCCTCGCGAACGCGCGCGTGCACACGCCCGAGGGCACGCGAGTCGTCCTCGGCCTCACGGTCGAAACCGGCTCGACCGGTGACGTCGCCCGCCTCACCGTGAGCGACGACGGCCCCGGCATCGACCCGGCGGTCCGCGACCGGCTCTTCGAGCGCTTCGCGCGCGGGGATGCCTCGCGCTCGCGCCGAGCGGGGAGCACGGGCCTCGGCCTCGCGATCGTGCGCGCCGTCGTCGAAGCCCACGACGGCACGGTCGACATCGAGAGCGAACCGGGCGAGACGGTCTTCACCGTGACGCTGCGGCTCGCGTAGGCGCCTTGCCCCTACAAGCGAGAGTCGTGGTCGATCACCGGCGCGGCACCGCTGCGACCGCTTCGACCTCGATGAGTGCGTCGGGCCGCGCGAGACCGGCGACGAACGCCCCGACGATCGCCGTCGGGTGCGCACCCCACACGGGCACGACACCCGCATAGGCGGTCTCGAGCGACTCGCCCGCGACGATCGCGATCGAGAGCCGCACGACGGCGGACTGGTCGACGCCGGCTTCGGCGAGCACCGCGAGCACATTGCGCACCGCTTGGGCGGATTGCGCGGCGACCCCGCCCGGCACCATGGCGCCCGTCGAGTCGGTGCCGTTCTGGCCTCCGACGTACAAGATGTCGTGGTCGCCCTTCACGAGCACGCCCTGGCTGAACGCCGGGTTCGTGTGGAGCGACGGCGGATTGACGTGAACGATCTCCATGCGATGGAGCCTCTCGCCGACCACCGACATCGACACCGACGACGGCGGGCCGGGCCTTCCGAAGAAGACCCGGCCCGAAGCATCCGGCCGCCCGAGCGTCACACGCTCGTCGTACGCCTCACGCGGTGCCGATCGCCCGCAGGATCTCGGCGAAGCTCGCGAGCTCGGCGACCGAGCGGTCGCGGAGCGCCCCGCGGAGCCGCTCCTGGTTGCGGTCGCGCACCGCGTTGATGCGCTCGATCGCGACCGCCGTCGGCACGAGCACCCGCACTCGCCGGTCGTGCTCGTCGGCCAGGCTCTCGACGAGCCCCGCGTCTTCGAGCAGGCGCACCTGTCGGCTCACCGCGCTCTTGTCCATCATGAGCTGGTCGGCGAGCACGTGTGCGTTCGCCCGGCCCGCCCGCACGATCATGCCGAGCAGCTTGTAGCCCGCGGGCTGCAGCTCGGGGTGGATCTGCTTCGCCGACTCCGACCACAGCGCACGCGCGCGGTTGAAGACGATGCTGAACTGCTCCTCGACGGCGGCGATGCCTTCGTCGACGGTCGTCGGCGCGGCGACGGCTGCAGGGGCGGACTCGGTCACGGCGGTCATGTTAGCGGCCCTGCTCCGAGGAGGGTACGGCGTCGCCGCGGCGGCCCGTCGAGGCATCCGGCCGGTCGCCCTCGATGACGGCGACCGACGACGTGGACGTCGTGACCCCGAGCTCGGCCTCGGCGTACTCGATGACCGACTCCTCGGCCTCCGCGGCGAGCGTCTCGGCCGCGGTCTTCGTGGAGAGGCTCTTGTTGGGCAGGAAGATGATCGCGATGAGGCCGATCACCGCGAGCGGGACGGCGATCCAGAACACGTCGGCGATGCCGTGCCCGTACGCGCCCTCGACGACCACGCGGATCGCGTGCGGGAGCGCCGACGGCTGCGGGACGTTGCCGCTGCCGAGCGCCTGCAGCGCCTCGAGCTCGGCGGGCGAGCCCGGCTGGAAGTTCGCGAGGCCGCCCTTCATGTAGTCGCCGACCTGCGTCGCGAGCAGCGAACCCATGATCGTCACGCCGATCGTGCCGGCGATGGTGCGGAAGAAGTTGACGTTCGAGGACGCGGCGCCGAGCTGCGCGGCGGGCGAGTCGTTCTGCACGACGAGCGTCAGGTTCTGCATGACCATGCCGAGGCCCGCGCCGAGCACGATCATGTAGACCGAGACGAGGCCGAACGGGGTGTCGTAGCGCAGCTGCGTCATGAGGGAGACGCCCGCGATGATGAGCACCGCGCCCGTGAGCATCCAGACCTTCCACTTGCCGAAGCGGCTCACGAGCTGGCCGATGATGATCGACGCGCCCATCTGGCCGACGATCATGGGGATCGTCATGAGGCCCGACTCGGTCGGCGTGGCGCCGCGCGCGAGCTGGAAGTACTGGGCGAGGAACACCGACGTCGCGAACATCGAGACGCCCACGGCGATCGAGGCGATGACCGCGAGGGTGAAGGTGCGGTTCTTGAAGAGCGTCATCGGGATGATGGGCTCTTTCACGAAGAACTCGGTGACGACGAACGCGACGAGCGCGACCGCGGCGACGCCGACGAGCAGGTAGCTCGTCGTGGAGTCCCACTCGAACTGCGAGCCGCCCATCGAGACCCAGATGAGGAGGAGCGAGACGCCGACCGCCATGAGCACGATGCCGAAGTAGTCGATCGACACCTTGCGGGCGCTGTCGGGCTTGGGCAGGTGCAGCGTGAACTGCAGGAGGATGAGCGCGACGATCGCGAACGGCACGCCGACGAAGAAGTTGGACTGCCAACCCCAGTGGTCGGTCATGAAGCCGCCGAGCAGCGGGCCGCCGATCGTGCCGAGGGCCATGATGCCGCCGACGACGCCCATGTACTTGCCGCGTTCGCGCGGCGAGATGATGAGCGCGACCGCGATCATGACGAGCGACATGAGGCCGCCCGTGCCGATGCCCTGGATGACGCGGGTCACGATGAGCATGTTCGTGTCGGTCGAGAAGCCGGCGATGACGCTGCCCACGGTGAAGAGCGTGAGCGAGAGCTGGATGAGGACCTTGCGGTCGACGAGGTCGGCGAGCTTGCCCCAGATGGGCGTGGAGACGGCCGTCGCGAGCAGGCTGCCCGTGATGACCCACGTGTACTGGGACTGGGTGCCCCCGAGGTCGTGGATGATCACGGGCATCGAGGTGGAGACGACCGTGCCTGAGAGCACGGCGACGAACATGCCGACGATGAGGCCGGACATGGCGGTGAAGACTTCGCGCGCGGACCGGGACGTACCGGGTTCGGCGGCGGCGGTGACTGCAGACAAGTTGGGATGCTCCTACGAAAAAGTTGATCTGTGTCAACGATATGCCTTTCGTTGCAGAAAGTCAACTATCGATAGATGTCAACCATTGAGGATGCCTCGTGGCGGGCGCCTGCACTGTGGAATCGGCCTGATCCGACCGGATTTGGCGGGCGGCGAGGCATCCATTAGTCTGTACGGAGCCGAAGACCGCTGGTCGTCGTGCGTGCCGCAAGGCGCGAACGACCGAAGCTCTGCGAATGCAGGGGCCCGCGCAGGTGTGTCGAAGACGTTCTGGGTTTCCCGAATCAGGCTCCGCGCGCTTGCGCCGGAGCCTTTCTTGTTTCCGCACGACCACAGACCATCGCCAGCGCTCCGAAGCCGTGCATCGCTCCCGCGATGCACGTTGAGTACACAAGGAGTGGCCATGGCGAACAAGGAAGCCGCGGTTGCCGAACTCACGAACCTGTTCGAGAGCTCGTCCGCCGTTCTGCTGACCGAATACCGCGGCCTGACCGTTGCCCAGCTGAAGACGCTGCGCAACACCATCCGTCAGGACGCGAACTACGCCGTCGTGAAGAACACGCTCACCAAGATCGCGGCGAACGCCGCCGGGATCACGGCGCTGGACGAAGACCTCACCGGTCCGTCCGCCGTCGCCTTCGTGCACGGCGACTTCGTCGCCACCGCAAAGGCAGTGCGTGACTTCGCCAAGGCGAACCCGAACCTGGTGATCAAGGCCGGCATCTTCGAGGGCAAGACCCTCGACGCCGCCGAGGTCGACAAGTACGCCTCGCTCGAGAGCCGCGAGGTTCTGCTTGCGAAGGCTGCGGGCATGATGAAGGCGACGATGGGCAAGGCTGCCGCCACCATCGACGCGCTTCGCGAAAAGCTGGAGACCGCCGCGGCCGCGTAAGCGCCCGACGATCTCGTGATCTACAACCCCATCAAATAGGAGAAACATCATGGCGAAGCTCACCACCGAAGAGCTGCTCGAGCAGTTCGCGGGCCTGACGCTTGTCGAGCTCAGCGAGTTCGTGAAGGCGTTCGAGGAGAAGTTCGAAGTCACCGCTGCTGCCCCCGTCGCCGTTGCCGGCGCCGGCGGTGCCGGTGCGGCCGAAGAGGTCGAGGAGAAGGACTCGTTCGACGTCGTCCTCGAGGCTGCCGGCGACAAGAAGATCCAGGTCATCAAGGTCGTCCGCGAGCTCACCTCGCTCGGCCTCGGCGAGGCCAAGGCCGTCGTCGACGGTGCTCCCAAGGCCGTCCTCGAGGGCGTCAACAAGGAGACCGCCGAGAAGGCCCAGGCCGCGCTCGTCGAGGCCGGCGCGACCGTCACCCTCAAGTAATCCGGCGCGCTCGCTCGAGCGCGCCCTCGCTTGAGGTGACTCGCGTCACTTGAACACACGGATGCCCCGTGCCGATTCGTTTCGGCACGGGGCATCCGTCGTCTCCGCCCGCGCCCCCTCACGCCCGCCCCCGCCCCGCTTCGTCGTTTCGCGAGTGGGCGGTTCGGCATGGTCCGCGCCGCTTCGCACCGTGCCGAAGTGCCCCTTCGTGGGCACCTCCTCGTGGGCCGGGCAAGATGCATAGCCAGGCTATGTATAATCGAAGGATGCTCCGCTCGACAGACCCGTCCGACGAGCTCGCCGCCCTGATCGGCGAACTCGTCTCCGTCAACCACCGCCTCACCCGGCTCGCCGCGACCGCGCTCGAGCAGACCGAGTCGCCCGCCATCTGGCGCACGCTCAGCGTGCTGCGCGACCTCGGCCCCATGCGCCTCGGCGCGCTCGCCAAGGCGAGCCGCGTCGCCCAGCCGACCATGACCAAGCTCGTCAACACGCTCGACGAGCGCGGCTGGATCCGGCGCATCGCCGACGCCGGCGACGCCCGCGCCTGGCTCATCTCGGCCGACCCGCACGGCCTCGCGGCCCTCGAGGCGTGGCGCATCGAGCTCTCGCGCGAGCTCGCGCCGCGCTTCGCCGACCTCGATTCCGACGAGCTCGTGACGCTCGAGCATGCGCTCGGCATCCTCCGCTCGCGCCTCGACCGCGCCGACGCCGACGTGCGCGCCGGAGCCGTCGCATGAGCGGCGCGAAGACCGCGCACGGCGCCGGCCACGAGGCATCCGCCGGTTCGATCCTGAAGCAGCCGAAGGCCGTCTGGGCCGTCGCGTTCGCGAGCGTCGTCGCCTTCATGGGGATCGGCCTCGTCGACCCCATCCTCCCCGCGATCGCGAGCGACCTGAAGGCGACGCCGACCGAGACCGAGCTGCTCTTCACGAGCTACCTCGTCATCACGGGCGTCGCGATGTTCTTCACGAGTTGGGTGTCTGGCCGGATCGGCGCGAAGAAGACCCTGCTCATCGGTCTCGCCGTCATCGTCGTGTTCGCGACGGCGGCGGGCCTGTCGGGCAGCGTCGAGGAGATCATCGGCTTCCGCGCGGGCTGGGGCCTCGGCAACGCGCTCTTCATCTCGACGGCGCTCGCGACCATCGTGGGAGCCGCCTCCGGCGGCACCGCGTCGGCGATCATCCTCTACGAGGCGGCCCTCGGCCTCGGCCTCGCGGTCGGCCCGCTCCTCGGCGGCGCGCTCGGCAGCTGGAGCTGGCAGGGCCCGTTCTTCGGCACGGCCGTGCTCATGGCGATCGGCTTCATTGCGATCATCACGCTCCTGAAGACGCCCGCGCAGAAGCCCGTGCCGACGAAGCTCTCGGCGCCGTTCCGCGCGCTCGGGCGCCCGGCGCTCGCGATCCTCGCCGTCACGGCCGTGTTCTACAACTTCGGCTTCTTCGTGCTGCTCGCCTACACGCCGTTCGCCCTCGTGCCGCTCGGCGTCTCGAGCGCGATCTCGCTCGGGTTCGTGTTCTTCGGCTGGGGCGTCGCGGTCGCGCTGTCGTCGGTGTGGATCGCGCCGATCCTCACGGCGCGCATGCGTCGCACGAGCGTCATCACGACGATCCTGCCGCTCCTCGCGATCGACCTCGTGCTCATCGCGGTGTTCATCCACTCGGTCGTCGCGGTCATCGCGGGCGTGGTCGTCGGCGGACTCCTCCTCGGCATCATGAACACCGTGCTCACCGAGGCCGTCATGGAGGCCACCGACCTGCCCCGCTCGGTCGCGTCGAGTGCGTACTCGGGCGTGCGCTTCCTCGGCGGCGCGGTCGCTCCGCCGGTCGCGTCGCTCCTCGCGGCGAACATCGCAGAGCCCGCGCCGTTCATCGCGGGCGCCATCGCTTTCGTCGTCGCGACGGTGATCGTCGTCGTCGGGCGCGCGCGCCTCGCGGCAGTGGACGGCGTCGTCGAGACCGAGCTCGGCGAGGCCGAGGCGATCGCGGTGGGCGACGCCGCGTAAGCGCTTCGCGCGATTCCGGATGCCCCGGGCCGCGTGCCGTTCGTTCGGCTCGCCGCCCGGGGCATCCGTGCCACCGGGACGGTCGCATGATGCGGCGGCGCCGCTCAGCGGGCCGCGCTCGTCGTGCTCGACCGCACGACGAGGCGCGTCGCGAGCGGGGCGCCCGAGTCGGGGAGCGGATCGGCGACGTCGCCTTCGCCGAGGAGTCGGAGCACGACCTCGACGGCGAGCCGTCCCTGCTCCTCGGGCTGCTGCTCGATCGTCGTGAGGCCCATCATCTCGGCGTACTCGTGCCCGTCGATGCCGACGATCGAGAGGTCCCCGGGCACGGCGATGCCGAGCCGGTCGGCGGCGCGCATGAGTCCGAACGCGACCTCGTCGGTCGCCGCGAACACGGCCGACGGGCGCTGCCCCGGGTGTCCGAGGAGTTGGCGCCCGGCGTCGTAGCCGCCCGGGAAGGTCATCTCGCACTCGACGATCCAGTCGTCGTCGACGGGCGCGAGACCGGCGGCCGACATCGCCTCGAGGTAGCCGAGGCGGCGCTGACCCTGCACGCTGTTCGGCAGTGCGCCCGCGTTCGGTCCCGCGAGGTGCGCGATGCGCGTGTGACCGAGGTGCAGGAGGTGCTCGGTCGCGAGTTGCCCGACCGCGAGGTCGTCGAGGGCGATGCGGGCGGCACCGACGGCCGTGCCGCCGAGGCACACGACGGGCTTGTCGCGGCGGTCGAGGGAGGAGATCTCGTGCGGCGCGAGGTCGACGCCGACGGCGATGACGGCATCGACGCGCTTCCGCGCGAGGAAGAAGTCGAACACGCGGTCGCGCGCGGGGCCGTGAGGGGAGAGGTTGTAGAGGGTGAGGTCGTAGCCCGCGGTGAGGAGCGCGCGCTCGATGCCCTCGAGGACTTCGCCGAAGAACCAGCGGTTGACGAAGGGGATGACGACGCCGATGTTCTTCGTGCGGCCCGTCACGAGGCTCGCGGCGTCGGGCGAGGCGATGTAGCCGATCTCGGCGGCGGCCGCTTCGACTCGTCGGCGGGTCTCGGCGGCGACGTGGCCGCGGCCCGTCAGCGCGCGCGACGCCGTCGCCTTCGAGACACCCGCGAGCCGGGCGACATCGCTGATCGCCGGGGTCGCCTTCGGGGCGCCCCCACGACCTGCGTCGTCGCCGATCGCCGCCATGCGGCGCTCCCTTCCTCGGGTCGTTCCGGTGCCGAGCATAGCGGGGGAGGTCGCAGTCTGGAACCGATTGCAGACCGTCCGCTTCGCGGCCCCGTGGCATCCGCTCGACCGTTGTGCGCGCTCTCAGCCCGCCGTTGCCGCGGGTGCCCACGGTATCCCGATCGTGACCCTGAGTGTCTTGTGCGTCATCTGCCGTCTGTCCTAGCGTTGGGCCTGGAACCGATTCCGGTGGCCTGCACCACATCTCGACGAGGAGAGAAGACATGAGAATCACACGGCATCGCCGTTGGATGCTCCCGATCGTCGCGGCGGCCGCGACCGGGTTGGCGCTCACCGCGTGCACGGGCGACATCGCCGATCAAGAGGCGGGCGACGTCGACTGCACCGACTACGAGCAGTACGGCACGTTCGACGGAGCGCGCGTCACGATCGGCGGCACGATCCTCGACCTCGAGGCCGACCGGCTCGTCGAGTCGTGGAGCGACTTCTCGACCTGCACGGGCATCACGATCAGCTACCAGGGCACGAGCGAGTTCGAGGCCCAGATCGCGGTGCTCGCCGAAGGACGCAACGCTCCCGACATCGGCATCGTCCCGCAGCCCGGCCTCCTGCAGCGCCTCGCGGCCGGCGGATGGCTCATCCCCGCGTCGCAGGCGGTCGAAGACAACGTCGACGAGTTCTGGAGCCCCGACTGGAAGCAGTACGGCACGGTCGACGGCACCTTCTACGCGGCGCCGCTCATGGCGAGCATCAAGGGGTACATCTGGTACTCGCCGGCCGAGTTCGAAGAGAACGGCTACGAGATCCCGAAGTCCCTCGACGAGCTCAAGACGCTGTCCGAGACCATCGCCGCGACCGGCGCCAAGCCGTGGTGCGCGGGCTTCGAATCAGGCGACGCGACCGGTTGGCCGGGCACGGACTGGATCGAGGACTACATGCTGCGCCTGCACGGCCCCGAGGTCTACGACGAGTGGGTCACGCACGGCATCCCGTTCAACGACCCGCAGGTGGCCGAGGCGTTCGACGCCGTCGGCGAGTACCTGAAGAACGAGGACATGGTCAACGGCGGCATCGGCTCGGTCTCGACGATCGTGACCGAGGCGTTCCAGACGGCCGGTCTCCCGATCCTCGACGGCGAGTGCTCGCTGCACCACCAGGCCTCGTTCTACGAGACGTTCTGGAACCCCGACGGCGGCGACGCCAACACCGTGGCTCCCGACGGCACCGTGTGGGCCTTCCTCCTTCCGCCCGCGGAAGAGGGCGGACCGCAGGCGGTCACGGGCGGCGGCGAGTTCCCCGTGGCCTTCCGCGACGCGGAAGAGGTCGAGGCGGTGCGCGCGTACCTCTCGAGCGACACGTGGGCGAACAACCGCGTCGGCCTCGGCGGCGTCATCAGCGCCAACAAGGGCCTCGACCCGAACGTCGCGTCGAGCGAGCTGCTGAAGCAGTCGATCGAGATCCTGCAGGATCCCAACACGACCTTCCGCTTCGACGGCTCCGACCTCATGCCGGGCGCCGTGGGCGCCGACTCGTTCTGGCGGGGCATGGTCAGCTGGATCACCGGTCAGTCGACATCTCAGGTGCTCGACACGATCGAGGCGAGCTGGCCCACCTCCTGATCCGCGCGCCTCGGCCGTCGTTCGCGTCGGCCGAGGCAGGATGAGGGGCGGGGATCCGGTTCCCCGCCCCTCGCCACACCGCTCCAGTTCCGACGACGTATCTTGGAGGCACGATGAGGACCGCCGATCTGCTCGGCAAGTTCCTGCAAATAGGGTTGGGTCTCGCGGTGTTCGCCGCGATCATCGGTCTCATCCTCTTCTTCATCGACAAGGCGCCCAAACGGGGCCGCGACTACTGGCAGCTCGTGGGCTTCCTCGCGCCGGCGATGATCTTCCTCGTCATCGGGCTCGTCTATCCGGCGCTCCGCACCTCGGTGCTCGCCTTCCAGACCAACAACGGCGACTGGACGTTCGACAACTTCGTGTGGGCGTTCACGCAGCCCGCGGCGTTGCGGACCCTGCTCAACACGGTCATCTGGGTGGCGATCGTGCCGTTGTTCTCGACCGCGGTCGGGCTCGCGTACGCGGTCTTCATCGACAAGTCCCGCGGTGAGCGGTACTACAAGGTCATCCTCTTCATGCCCATCGCCATCTCGTTCGTCGGCGCGGGCATCATCTGGCGTTTCGTGTACGAGTACCGGTCGGCCGGGCGCGACCAGATCGGCCTCCTCAACGCGCTCGTCGTCGCCGCGGGCGGCGATCCAGTGCAGTGGCTGCAGACCGATCCGCTCAACACGTTCCTGCTCATCGTCGTCATGATCTGGATTCAGACCGGTTTCGCGATGGTCCTCTTGAGCGCTGCGATCAAGGGCGTGCCGACCGAGCAGCTCGAGGCGGCCCAGCTCGACGGCACGAACCCGTGGCAGCGGTTCTGGAACGTCACGGTGCCGGGCATCCGGGGCTCCCTCGTGGTGGTGTTGACGACGATCTCGATCGCGACGCTGAAAGTCTTCGACATCGTGAGAACGATGACGGCCGGCAACTTCAACACGTCGGTCGTCGCGAACGAGATGTTCACCCAGGCGTTCCGGGCGAGCGAGGTCGGTCGAGGGTCGGCGCTCGCGCTCATCCTGTTCCTCCTGGTGGCGCCCATCGTCATCTACAACGTCAACGTCCTCCGCAAGCAGAGGGAGATCCGATGAGCATCGCACCGGCCGACCTTCCGATCGGCAAAGACGGCGACTCCTTCCAGGAGGCGGCGGAGGGCGCCACCTCGGCGAGCCCCGAAGTCGTCGGCACGAAGGCGGCCCGCGTCAAGAAGCGGTTGACGTCGCGCACGGCGACGATCGTGTCGCTCATCATCGCGATCCTGTGGACGATCCCGACGTTCGGCCTGCTCGTGTCGTCGTTCCGCCCTGCCGAGCTCGTGCGCAACACCGGTTGGTGGACGATCTTCGAGAACCCCGGCTTCACGCTCGACAACTACGCCGACGTGCTCTTCTCGACGTCGTCGTCGGCGCCCCAGCTCGGCGCGTTCATCATCAACTCGATCGCCATCGCGCTCGTCGGCACGGTCATCCCGCTCGTGCTCGCGACGATGGCCGCCTACGCGTTCGCGTGGATCAAGTTCCCGGGTTCGAACGTGCTCTTCATCATCGTGTTCGCGTTGCAGATCGTGCCGCTGCAGATGGCGCTCGTGCCGCTCCTCCAGTTCTTCTCGACCTTCCTCCGGCCGATCCAAGTGTGGATCCACGACGTCATCCCGATCATCCCCGAGCAGAACTACCTGCCGGTGTGGCTGGCGCACTCCATGTTCGCGTTGCCGCTCGCGATCTTCCTGCTGCACAACTTCATCTCGGAGATCCCGAACGACATCATCGAGGCGGCCAGGGTCGACGGTGCGACGCACAGTCAGATCTTCCTCCGGGTCATCCTGCCGCTCGCGACGCCCGCGATCGCGTCGTTCGCGATCTTCCAGTTCATCTGGGTGTGGAACGACCTGCTCGTCGCCCTCATCTTCTCGGGCGGCACGGCCGACGTCGCGCCGCTCACCCAGCGATTGGCCGAGATGGTCGGGTCGAGAGGCCAGGAGTGGGAGCGCCTCACCGCGGGCGCGTTCATCTCCATGCTCATCCCGTTGGCGGTCTTCTTCGGCCTCCAGCGGTACTTCGTCCGAGGACTCCTCGCCGGCTCCACGAAGGGCTGACCCGGCGACTGGGGGAGGGGGCCGTGTGCGGGGGCGCACGGCCCCCCGTTTCGTGCACGGCCGCCCGTTTCGTGCGGGGGCCCCGGTGCGTACGCAGGCATAGGGTGAAGCGCATGAGCATGATGGGTGGACGCGGCGGCGGCGGCGGGGGCGGTCGCGGCGGGGGCATGGGTCGGAGCCGCATCGGCGCGGCCGACGAGGAGGCGCAGCGCGCCGAGAACGCACAGGCGCCGAAGATCCAGCATCTCGTCTCGCGCATCGGCGGGTTGTTCGCCCCGCACAAGGCGGCGCTCGTGACGACGGTCGTGCTCGTCCTGGCGGGGGCGGCGCTCGCGGTCGTGCCTCCGCTCCTGACGCAGCGCGCGTTCGACGACGGTCTCTTCCCGACCGACGCCGACGGCCAGACGGTCGCCCCGAACCTGCCTGTTCTGACGTGGATCGTCATCGCGATGATCGTCGTCTTCGTCGTGTCGTCGCTTCTCGGCGTGTGGCAGACGTGGCTCACGGCGACGGTCGGCAACAAGGTCATGGGCGCTCTGCGCGTGAAGCTCTTCCGGCACCTGCAGGCGATGGAGTTGAGCTTCTTCACGCGCACGAAGACGGGCGTCATCCAGTCGCGTCTGCAGAACGACGTCGGCGGCGTGTCGAGCGTGCTCACCAACACGATCTCGAGCGTGCTCGGCAACACCGTCAACGTCATCGCGGCGTTCGTCGCGATGGTGATCCTGAACTGGCAGTTGACGGTCATCGCGCTCGTGCTGCTGCCGTTCATGGTCGTCGCGCAGCGACGCGTGGGGCAGGTGCGGGCGAAGATCGCCGCGAAGACGCAGGAGTCGCTGTCGGAGATGACGGCGATCACGCAGGAGACGCTGAGCGTATCTGGCATCCTGCTCGCGAAGTCGTTCAGCCGGCAGCAGAGCGAGGTCGACCGGTACGCGGCCGAGAACGGGCGGCAGATCAAGCTGCAGGTCAAGCAGCAGATGACGGGCCAGTGGTTTTTCCTGATGGTCAACATCTTCATGTCGTCGATCCCCGCGATCGTCTATCTGGTGGCGGGCTGGCTCATCACGGGAGGGCTGGCGGATGTCACGGCCGGCACCATCGTCGCATTCACGACCGTGCAGGCGCGGCTCCTGTTCCCGCTCATGGGGCTCATGCGCGTCGCGCTCGATCTGCAGACCTCGAGCGCCCTGTTCGCGCGGATCTTCGAGTACCTCGACTTGAAGCCCGCGATCTCGGATGCCGCGGACGCGCGTGCGGTGCCCGCGGGCGAGGCGGTCGGCCGTGTCGAGTTCCGGGATGTCTCGTTCCGCTACCCCGACCAGGCGGCGGATTCCCGTCCGACGCTCGACGACGTGTCGTTCACGATCGAGCCGGGGCAGTTCGCAGCGTTCGTGGGGCCGTCGGGCGCGGGCAAGACGACGGTGTCGTACCTCGTGCCGCGTCTGTACGAGGCATCCGGCGGCTCGGTGCGATTCGCGGGCGTCGACGTGCGCGACCTGAAGCAGGACGACCTGATCCGGCACATCGGCATCGTCAGTCAAGAGACGTATCTCTTCCACGCGACGATCGGCGACAACCTGCGCTACTCGAAGCCCGACGCGACCGATGCCGAGCTCGAGGCGGCCGCGCGCCAGGCGAACATCCACGACACGATCGCCTCCTTCCCCGACGGCTACGACACGGTCGTCGGCGAACGCGGGTACCGGCTGTCGGGCGGCGAGAAGCAGCGCATCGCGATCGCGCGCGTGCTCTTGAAGGACCCGCCCGTGCTCGTGCTCGACGAGGCGACGAGCGCGCTCGACACGATCTCGGAGCGAGTGGTGCAGGCGGCGATCGACGACGCGTCGAAGGGGCGCACGACGATCGCGATCGCGCACCGGCTGTCGACGGTGGTAGCCGCCGACGTCATCTTCGTCGTCGTGGCCGGTCGGATCGTCGAGCACGGCACGCACGCCGAGCTCGTCGCCGCGGGCGGCGTGTACGCGTCGCTCTTCCGCGAGCAGTCGGCCGCGAGGGAGGTCGCGCCTGCCTGACCGCTCACGATCGCACGAGGTGAGGATTCCTCGCAACCTGTGGCCTGGCTCCGCTTCCGTCGATAAGGTGTGGATGATCGCGGTCGGAGGGGGAACGGCGCGACATGGGGGATCGGCGGACGGTGGATGCCTCGCCCGGCCAAACCGGGCCGGCGCGACGGAGCACGGGCGCGCCTGAGACATCCGGACCGTCCGAGACCGCGCTCCCACCCGAGACATCCGTCTCGCCCGAACCCGCCCCGACGCCGCGACGCCGGCGGCGCCCCGGCCTCAGCATCCAATCCCGCCTCCTCGTCATCCTGCTCGTGACGACCCTGCTGTCGGCCCTCGTCGTCGGCGTCATCGGATGGATCAGCGGCCGCGACTCGCTGCGCGCCGCCGCCTACTCCGAGCTCACGACCATTCGCGAACTCCGGAGCGACGACCTCACTCGCACCCTCGGCGAGTTCGTCGCGGGGGTGCGCGTCGCATCGGCGAACGCGAGCGCCGAGCTCGCGTCGGTCGAGTTCAACGCGGCCTTCGCGGCACTCGACGAGCAGCCCGTGAGCGCCGAAGACGATGCCCGGCTCATCGACTGGTACGAGACGTCGTTCCTGCCGAAGCTCGCCGAACACTCCGACGACGTGTTCGACGCTCGCTCGCTCCTGCCGCCCGGCAACGCCGGCCGGCACCTGCAACTCGCCTACACCGTGCCGACCGACCCCTACGAAGACCAGGACGCCGCCTCGGCCGTCGAAGACGCGGGCGACGGCACAGCCTGGTCGGCCGTGCACGCGCGCTTCCACGACTACTTCACCAGGCTCGTCGACAACTTCGGCTACGTCGACGTGCTGCTCGTCGACGACCGGGGCAACGTCGTCTACACGGCCGACAAGGGCATCGACCTCGGCGCGGACCTGCTGAGAGGGCCGTACGAGCGCACCGCGCTCGCCGACGCGTACCGTGAGGCGATGGCATCGGGCAGCGCCTCCACCGTCGCGACGACCGACTTCGAACCGTACGTGCCCTCGCTCGAAGAGCCGACCGCGTGGGCGGTCGCACCCGTCGGCGACGCGGGCGACCTGACGGGCGCACTCGCCGTGCAAGTGCCCATCTCGACGATCGATGCCGTGCTGACGGGCGGCGGAGGCTGGAAGGAGCAGGGCCTCGGCGAGACGGGCGAGGTGTACCTCGTCGGCGCCGACGGGCTCATGCGGTCGAACTCGCGCCCGCTCATCGAAGACCCGAGCGGCTACGCCGATCGCGTCGTCGCCCACGGCACGCCCCGCAGCGTCGCCGACGAGGTCGTCGCGCGGGGGAGCACCGTGCTGCTCCAGCCGGCCTCGTCGCCCGCCGTCGACGCCGCGCGCGGCGGCGGCACAGGGGTCATGGTGAGCCGCGAGTACATCGGCGCCGAGAGCCTCACGGCGTTCGCGCCGTTCGAGACGGGCGGCCTCGACTGGGTCGTCGTCGCACGGATGGACACCGCCGAGGCGTTCGCACCCGTCGACGCGTTCACGCGAACGCTCGTGCTCGCGACGCTCGGCATCATGCTCCTCGCGAGCCTCGCGGCGCTCGTCATCGCGCAGGCGTTCACGCGACCCATCCGGAAGCTCGGCGACGCCGTCGGCCAGGTGGCCGCGGGCGACCTCGACGTGCGCGTCGCGACGCCCCGGCGCGACGAGTTCGGCGACCTCGGCACGGCGTTCAACGACATGGCGAAGAGCCTGCGCGTGAAGCAGGACCTGATCGACGAGCAGAAGGCCGAGTACGACCGGCTCCTCCTCACCCTCATGCCCGCGTCGGTCGCGAAGCGCTACCGCAAAGGCGAGGACGGCATCGCCGAGGAGCATCAGGATGTCTCGGTCGTCTACGCCGACCTCCTCGGCTTCGACGAGTTCGCCGACGCGCTCGGCGGCCAGGAGTCCGTCATGCAGCTCGGCCAGCTCGTGAAGAGCTTCGACGACGCCGCCGAGCGCATCGGCGTCGAGAAGGTGCGGCCGCTCCGCGAGGGGTACCTCGCGAGTTCGGGGCTGATGGTGCCCCGCATCGACAACGTGCGGCGTGCCGTCGACTTCGCGCTCGAGCTGCGCGATGTCGTCGAGCGGTTCAACGCCCAGCACGACTCGCGCCTGGCGATGCGGATCGGCGTCGCGACGGGCACTGTGACGGCCGGCGTCGTGGGGCGCACGAGCCTCGCATTCGACCTGTGGGGCGAGGCCGTGAACCTCGCCCACCTCGTGCGGACCGTCACGGGCGACGCCGGCATCTTCGTGAGCGAGGGCGTGCGAGACGGCGTCGGCGAGGCGATCGCGTTCGAAGAGGTGGGCTCGGTCGAGGCGAAGGACGGCCGGCAGACCGTGTGGAAGGTCGTGTGAGGGTGCCGCTCGAGGCGGGGTGGATCGTCTGGGCCGTCGTGCTGGCGGTCGGCATCCCGCTCGTGCTCGTCGTGCTCACGGAGGTGCTCACGTCGCTCGTGCGGCGCAAGAGCCCCGCCGCGAAGCCGGTGCGGTTCCTGCGCAACTGGGTCGTGCCCGTCGCGGCCGTCCTCGCCTTCCTGCTGTTCGCCGTGCAGCAGCCCGCCGAGCAGGTCGGCGTGCGGCTCGTCGCGACGCTCCTCGGGTTCCTCGTCATCCTGCTCGTGCTCGCCGTCTTCAACGTCGCGCTCTTCGAGCAGGCGAAGACGGGCACCTGGCGGGAGCGCATCCCCGCGATCTTCGTCTCGATCGTGCGGGTGCTCCTCATCCTCGTGGGGCTCGCGCTCATCTTCTCGTGGGTGTGGGGCGCCGACGTCGGCGGGTTCTTCACGGCCCTCGGCGTGACCTCGATCGTCATCGGCCTCGCGCTGCAGAACGCTGTCGGCGGGGTGATCTCGGGGCTCCTCCTGCTGTTCGAGCAGCCGTTCAAGATCGGCGACTGGCTCGCGACGGGCGACATCCGCGGTCGGGTCGTCGACGTCAACTGGCGGGCCGTGCACATCGAGACGCCGTCGGGCACGCGCATCGTGCCGAACGCGTCGCTCGCCGGCACGGCCTTCACGAACCTCAGCCGGCCCGCGGCGGGATTCCATGCCACCGTCGAGGCATCCTTCGGGCCCGACGATCCGCCGTTCGACGTGCTCGCCCTCCTCGCGGAGGTCGCGGGCGACCTGCCCATGCTCGCCACGGGCGGCCGCGCCGCGCCGCGCTATGCCGGATCGGGCTCGTACACCGTCGACCTGCCGCTCCGCGGGCCGGCCGTCGAGGCCGAGGCGCGCGGACTGTTCCTCGCGTGGCTCTGGTATGCCGCGAGGCGACGCGGGCTCGCGTTCGCGGGCGATGCGGTCGACCCGCTCGCGGCGCCCGCACAGCTCGAAGCCGCGGTCCTGAAGGTCGCGCCCATCCTGCACCTCGACGAGGAGGCCCGCGCCGACGTGCTCGCCCACGCGCGCCTCGAGGGGTACGCGCCCGGCGAAATCGTGCAGCGCGTGGGCGTCGCCCCTCGGCACATGCGTGTCGTCGTCGACGGACGCATGCAGCTCTGGGTCGAAGCGGGCGGTTCCCGCATCGAGCTCGCCGTCGCCGAGACGGGCGAGTACGTCGGCCACACGACGCTCACTCGCGAGGCGGCGTTCGTCGGCGCGACCGCACTCACCGTCACGACGGTGCTGTCGATCCCGCAGGCGACGCTCGACGGGCTCGTGCGCACGCGCCCCGCGCTCGCGCGGAGCATCGGGCGCGTCGTCGACAAGAAGCGGCGCCTCGCCGAAGCGGCGGTCGCGACGGCGGGCGTCGCGCGCGGCACGCTCCTCGGGTGAGCAGGGCGAGGGCGGATGCCTCGTGGTGCGCCCCTGCGACCGCGCCGCTCGCGCGGGTGCTACGACCGCGCCGCGAGCATCTCCTCCATGAGGGCGATCTCTCCGTTCTGGCTCGCGATGATCGCGTCGGCGAGGGTCAGCACGACCCGCGACTGCGCCCGTGCGGCGGCGGCCTCGGCCATCTCGACCCCGCCCCGGTGGTGGGCGATCATGAGCTCGAGGAACATCCGCTCGGCCTCGACGCCCGTCGCGGCGCGGAGCGCGTCGATCTGCGTCGGGGTCGCGTAGCCCGGCATCGCGGTGGGGTCGCCGGGTGCGGCGCCGCCGTCGGCAGGTGCGCCCTCCGAGGCATCCGCCGAATGCTCGTGCTCGTGCGTGCCCGACGGCGCGCCCTCGGCGGGCTTCGCCGTCCACGCCATCGACGGCTCGGTGCCGAGTTGCGAGAGCCCCCACTCCTCGAGCCACGCGTACATCTGGCCCGCCTGCTGCGCCTGCGTCGTCGCCATGTCGTAGGCGAGGCGGCGCACCTCTTCGTCGTCGGTCAGGTCGCGCACGATCATCGCGAGCTCGACGCCCTGCATGTGGTGCACCTGCATGTCGCGTGCGAAGCCCGCGTCGGCGCTCGTGTCGGTCGGGATCGGCTCGATCGCGGACGTCGCGGCGTGGCCGCCCGCCGTGAACGCGACGAGTGCGACGACGGCGAGGAGCACGAGGGCTGCGACGCCCGCGGCGAAGCGCGCGGCGGACGAGCGGCCCCGCGGCTCGCGGGCGTCGTCGGCCGGGGCGTCGAGGTCGGCGTCGTCTTCGGATGCCTCGGGGGCGGTCGGGAGCGCGTCGAGGTCGCCGGATGCCTCGTCCGAGACATCCGGCGTCGTCGAGACCCCGCCCGGCACGACTACGCGACCTTGCCGGGCGCGTCGACGCCGCCCGTGCACGCGGCGCCGGGCTCGGGCACCTGGCCGCCCTGCCAGTACTCCTCGAGGAACTGCGCGATGCGCGGGTCGTTCGCGTCGTCGACCTCGAGCTGCACGTTCCAGCCCGAGAGCACGATGGGTGACGGCAGACCCTCGTAGGGGGA
This sequence comes from Agromyces protaetiae, assembly GCF_004135405.1. Taxonomy (NCBI): domain Bacteria; kingdom Bacillati; phylum Actinomycetota; class Actinomycetes; order Micrococcales; family Microbacteriaceae; genus Agromyces; species Agromyces protaetiae. The sequence goes on along the minus strand of NZ_CP035491.1, from coordinate 186,231 downwards.
GAGGACGACGTAGGTCTTGGGCAGCTTCTGCTCGAGCGCGGCGAGGTCCTCCGCTGAGAGCGACGGGTCGTAGGTCACCCAGACGGCACCGTGCTCTTGCGAGTGGACGGCGTTCTCGGCGGGCACCGGCTCGGTGTACACGCCGCAGTTGAGCCATGCGGGGCTGTGCGCGCCGCCGGCCGGCGGCGTCTGCGGGTAGTCGACCGCGCCCTGGACGTGCGCCGACTCGTTCTCGAACGTCTGCACGCCCTCGATCTCGGCGCCCGCACTGCCCGCCGTGTAGGTCGCCGGCTTCGGCGCGAACACGAACGCGAGCACGAGCCCGGTGACGAGCACCGCGACGCCCGCGATCGACGCGATCGTGATGATGACGCCGTTGCGCTTGCGACGAGCCTCTTTCGCGCGGAACTCGGCGAGCTTTCGCTCGCGCTCGGCGGCGCGCTGCTGCTTGGTCGAGGGGGACGGGGACGTGCCGGCGCTCATGCGGGGGCCTTCCGGGTCGGCGGTCGGGACTGCGATGCAGGGTTCATCCGATCGTAGATGCCTGCGAGAACGCCGAGGGAGGCTCCTCCGATATGGTGGACAACGTGAATGCTTCCCTGCTGTGTTGCTGTCGCTAGAAGGCGACCCCTTTTCGACGCGCGCAGCAGCCCATCGCTGTTCGCCGCACTCCACCTGAGGAAAGAACAACACAGCATGAAGTACGCCGAGAACATCGTCGATCTCGTGGGCAACACCCCGCTCGTGAAGCTCAACCGCGTCACTCAGGGCGTCACCGAAGCAACGGTGCTCGTGAAGCTCGAGTATCTGAACCCGGGCGGGTCGGTGAAAGACCGTATCGCGTCGCGCATGATCGACGCGGCCGAGCGCGACGGGCTCTTGAAGCCCGGCGGCACGATCGTCGAGCCGACGTCGGGCAACACGGGCGTCGGCCTCGCGCTCGTCGCGCAGGAGCGCGGCTACGACTGCATCTTCGTCGTGCCCGACAAGTTCGGCGAGGAGAAGCGCAACGTCCTCACGGCCTACGGCGCCGAGGTCGTCGTCACACCGACGTCGGTCGCGCCCGACAGCCCCGAGTCGTACTACTCGGTGAGCGACCGCATCGTGCGCGAGACGCCCGGCGCGTTCAAGCCCAACCAGTTCGCGAACCCCAACGGCCCCCGCGCGCACTACGAGACGACCGGCCCCGAGATCTGGCGCGACACCGAGGGCAAGGTGACGCACTTCGTCGCCGGCATCGGCACCGGCGGCACCATCACGGGCACGGGCCGCTACCTCCGCGACGTCTCCGAAGACCGCGTGCGCATCGTCGGCGCCGACCCCGACGGGTCGGTGTACTCGGGCGGCACCGGCCGCCCGTACTTCGTCGAGGGCGTCGGCGAGGACATGTGGCCCGACACGTACGACCCCGCGGTGCCGCACGAGGTGCTCGCGATCAGCGACGCCGACGCGTTCGCGATGACGCGGCGCCTCGCGCGCGAAGAGGGCCTCCTCGTCGGCGGCTCGAGCGGCATGGCGGTCGTCGCGGCGCTCCAGGCGGCTGCGCGACCGGATGTCACGGCCGACGACGTGTTCGTCGTGCTCCTGCCCGACGGCGGGCGGGGCTACCTCAACAAGATCTTCAACGACAAGTGGATGCGCGCGTACGGCTTCGGCAACGCGCCCTCGGGCCACACGGTCGCCGACCTCCTCGCCGTGAAGTCCGACCGCACGGCGCCGCTCGTCTACGTGCACCCGCAAGACTCGGTGCGCGAGGCGATCGACCTCATGACTGAGACGGGCGTCTCGCAGGTGCTCGTGCTCTCGGCCGAGCCGCCCGTCGTGATCGGCGAGGTGCGCGGGTCGCTGAACGAAGAGACCCTCCTCGAGCTCGTGTTCTCTGGCGGGGTGAAGCTGACCGACGACGTCGCGACGGTCGTCGGCCCGCCGCTGCCGCTCATCGGCGTGACCGAGCCGGTCGCGGCCGCGCGTGCGGCGTTCGCCGAGCACCCCGCGATGCTCGTGACCGACGGCGGCAAGGCGCTCGGCGTCGTGACGCGCGCCGACCTGCTCACCTACCTCTCCCACTGACCTCTCGCACGAAAGCGACCTCCGCATGCTTCACGACGACGCCCGTTTCGACACCCGCGCGATCCACGCGGGCCAGGCCTTCGACCCCACGACGGGCGCGGTCATCCCGCCCATTTACCAGACCTCGACCTATGTGCAAGACGGCATCGGCGGGCTCCGCAACGGGTACGAGTACTCGCGCGGCACGAACCCGACCCGCACGGCGCTCGAGACCCAGCTCGCGGCGCTCGAGGGCGGCATCCGCGGCCTGTCGTTCGCGTCGGGCCTCGCCGCCGAAGACGCGCTGCTCCGCACGGTGCTGACGCCGGGCGACCACGTCGTCGTCGGCAACGACGTGTACGGCGGCACGCACCGGCTCGTGCGCCGGATCTTCGGCGCGTGGGGCGTGACGCACTCGACGGTCGACACGAGCGACCTCGACGCCGTGCGCGGCGCGATCGAGCTCGGCACGACGAAGGTGCTGTGGGTCGAGACGCCGTCGAACCCGCTCATGAAAATCAGCGACATCGCGGCGCTCGCCGAGATCGCGAACGAGGCGGGCGTCGTGACGGTCGTCGACAACACGTTCGCGAGCCCGGCGCTGCAGCAGCCGATCGCGCTCGGCGCCGACGTGGTCGTGCACTCGACGACGAAGTACCTCGGCGGCCACTCCGACGTGGTCGGCGGCGGACTCGTGTTCGCGGCCGGCCAGGAGGAGCTGGCCGACCAGGTGCAGTTCACGCAGTTCGCGGCGGGTGCCGTCTCGGGTCCGTTCGATGCGTTCCTGACCTCGCGCGGCATCAAGACCCTCGGCATCCGCATGGAGCGGCACTCGTCGAACGCGCAGGCGATCGCCGAGCGGCTCGCCGAGCACGCGGGCGTCGCGCGCGTCTTCTACCCGGGGCTCGCGTCGCACCCGGGGCACGAACTCGCGGCGCGGCAGATGTCGGGCTTCGGCGGAATGCTCTCGATCGAGCTCGCGGGCGGCGGCGAGGCCGCGCGCCGGTTCGCGGAGTCGACCGAGCTCATCCAGCTCGCCGAGTCGCTCGGCGGGGTCGAGTCGCTCGTGAACCACCCGTGGTCGATGACGCACGCGTCGGTGCGCGGCACCGAGGCCGAGGTGCCCGAGTCGATCGTGCGCATCTCGGTCGGCATCGAGGACGTGAACGACCTGTTGGCCGACATCGACGGCGCGCTCGCACGACTGTGAGTCGTCGACCGGCAGATTGGCAGGATTTCAATTCGCATAGGCAGGACTGCCAGCACTTCGCGTCGGCGGGATGTCCCAGACTGAACGGGTGACCCAAGAGCGAACGGATGCCTCGAGCCCCACGCGTGCGGCCGAGACATCCGGCTCGTCCGAGACATACGGAGCGCCCGCCCACCGCGGCACCCTCGGTCTCGGCCAGGGCACGGCGCTCTACATCGCGAGTGTGCTGGGCACCGGCATCCTCGCGCTGCCGGGTCTCGCGGCTGCCGCCGCGGGCCCCGCGTCGATCCTCGCCGTCGCGGCCGTTCTCGTGCTGTCGATCCCGCTCGCGGGCACGTTCGCCGCGCTCGCCGCGCGCTACCCCGACCCGGGCGGCGTCGCGAGCTACGTGCGCACGGCGCTCGGCGGCACGGCCGCTCGCATGACGGGCTACTGGTTCTACTTCGGCGTGTGCGTGGGAGCGCCCGTCGTCGCGGTGCTCGGCGGCGAGTACGTGGTCGCCGTGCTCGGCGTCGAGCGGGCGGCGGTGCCGTTCGTCGGCGCGGTCATCCTCGTGCTGCCGTACATCGTCAACTGGTTCGGCGTGCGGGTCGCGGGCTGGGTGCAGTTCGTGCTCACGGGGCTCCTGCTCGCGGTCGTCGTGGGCGTCGTCGCCGTGACGTTCCCGGCCGTCGACGCGCGACACTTCGAGCCGTTCCTGCCGAACGGCTGGGCGGGCGTCGGCACGGCCGTGAGTCTCTTCGTGTGGGCCTTCGCGGGGTGGGAGGTCGGCACCCACATCGCGGGCGAGTTCAAGAACCCGCGTCGGGTCATCCCGATCGCCACCGCCATCGCGATCGTCGTCGTGGGCGTCGGCTACCTCGCCCTCCAGATCGTGACGGTCGGCGTCCTCGGCGAAGACGCCGGCGCGGGCGTCGTGCCGCTCCTCGACCTGGTCGAGGGCACCGCCCCCGGGGTCGGCCCGGTCTTCGTCGCGGTCGTCGCGGCGATCGTCACGACGGGTGTGCTGAACGCCTACCTCGCGGCGTTCGGCAAGCTCGGCGCCGCCCTCGGCCGCGACGGCGATCTGCCGCGCTTTCTCGCGAAGGGCGCAGAAGACGGCGAGATCCCGCGCCGCGCGCTCGTCGTGACGGGCGCGCTCACGGTCGTCTACTTCGCGCTCATGCTGCTGAACGGCCTCGACCTCGCGAGCTTCATCCTCATCCACACGTCGAACATGGTCGCGATCTACGCGGCCGGCATGCTCGCGGCGACGCTGCTCCTGAAGCGCTGGAGCATCGGGTGGTGGCTCGCCGTCGTCGCGACTGTGCTCACCGCGGGGCTTCTCGTGCTCGCGTGGCAGAACCTCGCCGTGCCGCTCGTGCTCGCCGCGGCATCCGTCGTCGTCACGATCGTCCGCCGGCTCCGCCGCCCCGTCCCCGAGGAGACTCCATGACCGAGTATCGCGCCGTGTTCGACGCCGAGGTGTCGTTCGTCAACGGCGGAGGGCTCAGCGCGCAGGGCTTCCGTCTGGACGTGCCGCGCGCCGACGTCTCCGAGGGGGAGGTCGCCGAACTCCTCGTGCGTCACCTCGGGCTCGCGCTCGTCGGCGGCGTCGAGTTCGCGGGGTTCGAGGTCGTCGAAGAGGCGCACAAGGGGTCGCGGGGTGTTGATCGCCATCAGGATGTCTCGAAGCCGACGGATGCCTCGGGGCGCGGCCCGCTCGTCGATCTCAGCCACACGATCCGCGCCGGGCTCGTGACCTACCCGGGCATCCCCGCGCCGACGATCCGCCCGCACCTGACGCGCGAGGCATCGCGCAAGACGTACGCTCCGGGCACCGAGTTCGAGATCGACGTCATCGATCTGCCGGGCAACACGGGCACCTACCTCGACAGTCCGTTCCACCGCTACGAAGACGGCGGCGACCTCTCGACGCTGCCGCTCGAGACGCTCGTCGGGCTGCGTGCCGAGGTGTTCCATCTGCAGGATGCCTCGGAGCGGGGCATCCCGGCGGCCGTCTTCTTCGAACGCCCGCGCGAGGCGCTCGCGGGCGCCGCCGTGCTCCTCCACACGGGCTGGAGCAGGCGCTTCGGCACGCCCGCGTACGCGACGGGCTCGCCGTTCCTCACCGAGGAGGGCACGCGGTTCCTCGTCGACGCGGGCGTCGCGCTCGTCGGCATCGATGCCCTCAACATCGACGACACCGAGTCGGGCGGCACGCGGCCGGCGCACACGCTCCTCCTCGAAGCGGGCATCCACGTCGTCGAGCATCTCACCGCCCTCGACCGCCTGCCCGCGCGCGGCGCGCGGTTCACGGCCGTGCCACCGCGAGTCGAAGGGTTCGGCACATTCCCCGTTCGCGCGTTCGCGGAGCTGCCCGCGGGGGAGTGACGTGCAGGCCGGCTCGGTTGGCGCGAGACATCCGAGTGCGTGAGACTGGACAGATGACCGCCCCCACCTACGCCCTCCGTGACGGCAACCGCATCCCGGCCATCGGCCTCGGCACGTACAAGCTCGACGACGGGTCGGGCGTGGAGGGCATCGTCTCGGCGATCGACGACGGCTACCGCCTGCTCGACACGGCCTACAACTACGGCAACGAGGCGGCCGTCGGCGAGGCGATCAGCCGCACGACCGTCGACCGCAGCGACCTCTACGTGCAGACCAAGCTCCCCGGCCGCCACCACGGATTCGATGCGACGCTCGCGAGCTTCGAGGAGTCGCGCCGCGCGCTCGGCCTCGAATGGGTCGACCTCTACCTCATCCACTGGCCCAACCCGAGCGTCGACAAGTACGTCGAGTCGTGGCGTGCGATGATCACGCTCCGCGAGAAGGGCCTCGTCCGCTCGATCGGCGTCTCGAACTTCACCGAAGCGATGCTCACGCGCCTCGGCGAGGAGACCGGGCTCCTGCCCGTCGTGAACCAGGTCGAGATGCACCCGTACTTCCCGCAAGGCGCGCTCCGCGCGTTCCACGAGGAGCACGGGATCCGCACGCAGAGCTGGAGCCCCCTCGGCCGCAAGTCCGACCTGCTCGACGAACCCGTCATCGTCGAACTCGCCGACGCCTACGGCGTCTCGGTCGCGCAGCTCGTGCTGCGCTGGCACATCGAGCTCGGGTCGATCCCCATTCCGAAGTCGTCGAGCGCCGAACGCCGCAGGGCCAACTTCGACGTCTTCGGGTTCGAGCTCGCGCCCGAGCACGTCGAGGCGATCTCCGCGCTCGAACGCGGGCGCATCTGGGGCGCCGACCCGAACACGCACGAGGAGCAGTGACCGACGCGCCGGGCACGATCGGCGCAGGTGAGGCGCCCGGCATCCTCCAGCAGCCCTACCGCTGGCTCAGTCTCGGGATGTTCGCGCTCATCTTCCTCGCCGCGTTCGAGACGCTCGCCGTCACGACCGTCATGCCGCTCGTCGCCGACGAGCTCGACGGGTGGTCGCTCTACGCGGTCGCGTTCGCGATGCCGCTCGCGGCGGGCATCGTCGGGATGGTCGTCGCGGGCAACTGGTCCGATCGCTCAGGACCGGTCCGACCCCTCGTCGCGGCGTCGATCGTGTGGCTCGTGGGCGTGCTCATCGCGGGCACCGCGACGACCATGGAGACCCTCGTCGCAGGCCGCTTCGTGCACGGCATCGGGGGCGCGGCGGTCATCGTGCCGCTCTACGTCATCGTCGCACGCGTGTATCCCGAGCGCTTGCGCGCGAAGGTGTTCGCGGGGTTCGCGGCGGCGTGGGTCATCCCGTCGATCGTGGGGCCCGCGCTCGCCGGCGTGATCGCCGAGGCGACGAGCTGGCACTGGGTCTTCCTCGGCGTGCTCCTGCTCATCGTGCCGGTCGCTCCGCTCGTGCTGAGGCCGCTGCGACGCGAGCGCGCGCACCTCGGCGGCGACCCGTCCGTCGCGTGGAGCGCCAGCCGCATCGCGTGGTCGGTGCTGACGGCGGTCGCGGCGCTCGGGTTCGGGCTCGCGAAGGAGCTGCCGACGCCGTGGGCGGCGATCACGGCGATCGCAGCCCTTGTCGTCGTCGCCGTGTCGGTGCGGGCGCTCGTGCCCGCAGGCACGCTCGTCGCGCGGCGCGGCATGCCCGCGGTCGTCCTCGTCCGCACGATCGTCGCGGCGGCGTTCTTCGCGACCGAGGTCTATCTGCCGGCGCTCTTCCGCCAGGAGTACGGCATGGCGCCCGCGCTCGCGGGGGCGGTGCTCACGGGGGCCGGCGTGAGCTGGGCGATCGCGTCGTGGCTGCAGGGCAGACTGCCGCACGTGTCGAACGCGAGCATCGTCCGCATCGGGTCGGCGACGCTTGCGGTCGCGCTCGTCATCGTGTTCACGGTCGCGTTCTTCGCGTGGCATCCGGCCGTCGCGTTCGTCGCGTGGTCGGTCGCCGGGTTCGGGATGGGTCTCATGTATCCGCGATTCTCGGTGGCCGTGCTCGAGCTCTCGCCGAAGGCGGCGCAGGGGTTCAACACGTCGGCGCTGACGATCGGCGAGTCGCTCGGGGCATCCGCCGCGATCGCGGGCACGGCGCTCGCCGCGAGCGCCGTCTCGGCCCGGGCGTTCACGCCCGAGTTCGCCGTGACGGTCGTCCTCGCGGTCGTCGCGGTCGTGCTCGCTCCGCGCGTGCGGCCCGTCGCGAGCGACTGAGCGAGGCATCCGTTCGTCGTATGCCGCACGCGGCACATAGCTGACACAGCCTCGATACCCGCCATGTGACTGTCACACGGGCGATCTCGGCCGCGCGGCCGGGAGGGTTTCGCGCGGCCGGAGGAGATGCATAATGGATGTCGCCGATGTGAACGTGCACATCGCAGAGACGAAATCCGATGGCTGAACCAACCGTGTCCGACCCGGGACGCACGCCGAGCATCCGCGATGTCGCGCGCGTCGCCGAGGTGTCCCATCAGACCGTCTCCCGGGTGCTCAACAACCACCCGAGCATCCGGCCCGAGACCAAGCAACGCGTGCTCGAGGCGATGGAGCAGCTCCAGTACCGGCCGAACCGGGCCGCGCGGGCGCTCGTCACGAGCCGATCGCGCACGATCGGCGTGCTCCTCAAGACCGACGGCGAGTACGGGCCGACGTCGTCGGTCGCCGCGATCGAGAACGTCGCCCGCGAGCAGGGCTACTGGGTGCACACCGCGAACCTCGCCGGGAGCACGCCCGACGCGATCACGGAAGCGGTCGAGCACCTCATGGAGCAGGCCGTCGAGGGCATCATCGTGATCGCGCCCCAGGTGCGGGTCTTCGACGTGCTCACGGAGATGGCGATCAGCCTGCCGTGCGTGAGCCTGCAAACGGCGTCGGGAGCCGAGCGCACGGGTCTCGCGGCAGACCAGGTGCGCGGGGCGCGCATCGCGACCGAGCACCTCATCGCGCTCGGGCACCACGAGATCCTGCACCTTGCGGGTCCGCAGGACTGGATCGAGGCCGAGAGCCGCATGCGCGGGTTCCTCGATGCGATCTCCGACGCCGATCTGCCGACGTTCCCGCCGATCCTCGGCGACTGGACGGCGGAGTTCGGCTATTTCGCCGGGCGCGAGCTCGCCCGGCGGCGTGACTTCACGGCGGTGTTCGCGGCCAACGACCTCATGGCGATCGGCCTGATGCACGGGTTCCGCGACGCGGGGCTCGACGTGCCGCGGGCGGTGAGCGTCGTCGGGTTCGACGACATCCCGGTCGCGCCGCACGTGTGGCCGCCGCTCACGACTGTGCATCAGGACTTCCGCGAACTCGGCATCCGTGCGGTGGAACTGCTCCTCCGCCGCATGCGCGGCGAAGACCTCGAGCTGGGGCCGGTCGTCGAGCCCGCGCTCGTCGCCCGGGATTCGACGGCTGCCCCACTCGTCGCGAGACCGCGGTAGTTTTGCGCCGTAACGGGCCGCACACTCGATCGTTGCCGAGCTGTAATACGAGGGATTTGACACAAGGAGGGACGAGATGCACGATTATCTGCGATGTGAACGGTCACACGACCGGAAAACCCCTGCTCCAACCCGATTGACGACAGCGAGGTCAGCGTGAACGACGAGGCGCGTATGCAGCCGCCCATCCTCGAGATGCGGTCGATCACGAAGGAGTTCCCGGGCGTCAAGGCGCTCTCGGACGTCTCCATCACGGTTCGGGCCGCCGAGATCCACGCGATCTGTGGGGAGAACGGCGCCGGCAAGTCGACGCTCATGAAGGTCCTCTCGGGCGTCTACCCCGCGGGCACCTACACGGGTGAGATCTGGTTCCGCGGCGAACTCGTCGAGTTCAAGGACATTCGGGCCTCCGAGAAGGCGGGCATCGCGATCATCCACCAGGAGCTCGCGCTCATCCCCGAGCTCTCGATCACCGAGAACATCTTCCTCGGCAACGAGATGACCCGCGGCGTCCGCATCGACTGGATCAAGGCCAAGCAGGACGCCGTCGACCTGCTCGCCCGCGTCGGCCTCGACGAGAACCCCGACACGCAGGTCAAGCACCTCGGCGTCGGCAAGCAGCAGCTCGTCGAGATCGCCAAGGCGCTCGCGAAGAACGTCAAGCTGCTCATCCTCGACGAGCCCACGGCGGCCCTCAACGAGGACGACTCGCAGCACCTGCTCGACCTCATCCTCGGCCTCAAGGCCAAGGGCATCGCATCGATCATCATCAGCCACAAGCTCAACGAGATCGAGCAGATCGCCGACGAGATCACGATCATCCGCGACGGCCGCTCGATCGAGACGCTCGACGTCGCGGGCGGCGGCGTCGACGAGGACCGCATCATCCGCGGCATGGTCGGCCGCTCGCTCGAGAGCCGCTTCCCCGACCGCACGCCCAAGATCGGCGACGTGTTCTTCCAGGTCAAGGACTGGACGATCCAGCACCCGCAGATCCCCGAACGCCTCGTCGCCAAGGGCTCGAACATCGAAGTGCGCCGCGGTGAGATCGTCGGCCTCGCGGGACTCATGGGCGCAGGCCGCACCGAGCTCGCGATGAGCATCTTCGGCCGCTCCTACGGCAACTACATCTCGGGCACGATCGTCAAGGACGGCCAGGAGATCGAGCTCAAGAACGTCGAGGCGGCGATCGACCACGGCCTCGCCTACGTGAGCGAAGACCGCAAGGTGCTCGGCCTCAACCTCCTCGACACGATCAAGCGCTCGATCGTCTCGGCCAAGCTCTCGAAGATCTCCAAGCGCGGCGTCATCGACGGCTCGCAGGAGCACGGCATCGCCGAGGACTACCGCAAGCGCCTGCGCATCAAGACCCCCGACGTCGAGGTCGGCGTCTCCAAGCTCTCGGGCGGCAACCAGCAGAAGGTCGTCCTCGCGAAGTGGATGTTCACCGACCCCGACCTGCTGATCCTCGACGAGCCCACTCGCGGCATCGACGTCGGCGCGAAGTACGAGATCTACACGATCATCCAGGACCTCGCCGCGCAGGGGAAGGGCGTCATCCTCATCTCGAGCGAGCTGCCCGAACTCCTCGGCATCGCCGACCGCATCTACACGGTCTTCGAGGGCCAGATCACCGACGACATCCCCGCATCCGAAGCGACCCCGGAGAACCTCATGCGCAGCATGACCTCCGCAAAGAAGAAGGCGAACGCATGAGCACCCAGAGCGTCTCCACCGAGAAGAAGCGCGGCGGCCTCTCCGACATCAAGAAGGTGTTCGGCAGCGGCCAGTCGAGCGCGCACCAGTTCGGCATCCTCGGCAGCCTGATCGTCATCATCGCGCTGTTCCAGCTGCTGACCTTCATCTACAAGGGCCAGGGCCTCACCCTCTCGTCGACGAACCTCATCAACGTCGTCAACCAGTACTCCTACATCCTGATCCTCGCGATCGGCATGGTGATGGTCATCATCATGGGCCACATCGACCTGTCGGTCGGTTCGGTCGCGGCGTTCACGGGCATCGTCGTCGCGAAGGCGATGGCGGACTGGAACCTCCCCTGGCCGCTCGCGATCGTCCTCGGCCTCGTCGTCGGCGCGCTCATCGGCGCTTGGCAGGGTTTCTGGGTGGCGTACGTCGGGGTGCCCGCGTTCATCGTGACATTGGCCGGCATGCTCATCTTCCGCGGCGGCAACCAGTGGATCGGCCAGTCGACCACGACCCCCGTGCCGCAGGACTTCACCTACATCGGCGCCGGCTACCTGCCCGAACTGCCGATCCCGCTGAACTTCAACGTGCTCACGATGCTCCTCGGCCTCCTCGGCGTCGCGTGGATCATCTGGCACGAGTTCCGCCTCCGGGCGCAGCAGAAGCGCACGGGTTCGGACATGGCGCCGGCATGGGTCAGCATCGTCAAGGTCGTCGTCCTCTCGGGTGTCATCCTCTGGGCCGCCTACCTGTTCGCGACGGGCCGCCCCGGCACGAGCTTCCCGGTCTCGGGCGTCATCCTCGTCGTGCTCGTCATCATCTACTCGTTCGTCACGAACAACACGGTCTTCGGCCGCCACATCTACGCCGTCGGCGGCAACCGCCTCGCGGCGAGCCTCTCGGGCGTCAAGGACCGCCGCGTCGACTTCTTCGTCATGATGAACATGTCGGTGCTGGCCTCGCTCGCGGGCATGATCTTCGTCGCCCGTTCGACGGCCTCCGGCCCGCAGGACGGCAACGGCTGGGAGCTCGACGCCATCGCGGCCGTGTTCATCGGCGGCGCGGCCGTCTCGGGCGGCATCGGCACCGTGATCGGCTCGATCATCGGTGGTCTCGTGATGGCGTTCCTGAACAACGGCCTCCAGCTCCTCGGCGTCGGCGCCGACCTCGTGCAGATCATCAAGGGCCTCGTGCTCCTGCTCGCGGTCGCGGTCGACGTCCTCAGCCGCCGCGGCGGCGGAGCATCCATCCTCGGCATCTGGTCGCGCCGACGCGCCGCCCGAGTCGAGTCCCCCGAACCTCCCGCCGTCGTGCCGTCGGCCGGGACCAATGAGACGAGCATTCCGGCCGACCTCGTGCAGAAGTAGCACGTGGCCGGGACATCCGGATTCGCCTCACCCAACCAAGAGAAGAAAGTGACACATCAATGAAGAGACTCGCTTTGGCGGCGACCGCCCTCGCGGCGGCGACTGCACTCGCCCTCACCGGATGCTCGTCGGAACGCGGCGGCACCTCGGCCGGTGACGAGACCGCCGCTGCCGGCGGCTTCGCGGCCGACGCCACCATCGGCGTCGCACTGCCCGACAAGACCTCGGAGAACTGGGTGCTCGCGGGCGACCTGTTCACGCAGGGCCTCAAGGACGCCGGCTTCAACCCCGACGTGCAGTACGCCCCCGCCTCGAACACCGTCGCGGAGCAGCAGAACCAGATCTCGGCCATGGTCACCAACGGCGCGAAGGTCATCGTCATCGGCGCCAAGGACGGCAAGCAGCTCGGTACGCAGCTCCAGCAGGCGGCCGACGCGGGCGTCAAGATCATCGCCTACGACCGGCTCATCGAGAACACGCCGAACGTCGACTTCTACGTCGCGTTCGACAACTTCAAGGTCGGCCAGCTCCAGGGCCAGGCGCTCCTCGACGGCCTCGAGCAGCGCTCGGGCCACGCCGCTCCGTGGAACATCGAGCTGTTCTCGGGCTCGCCCGACGACGCGAACTCGGGTGTCTTCTTCAACGGCGCGATGGACGTCCTCCAGCCGAAGATCGACGACGGCACGCTCGTCGTCGTGTCGGGCCAGACCGACATCCAGCAGACCGCGACCCAGGGCTGGGAGGCCGAGAACGCCCAGAGCCGCATGGACTCGCTCCTCGCTGCGAACTACGGCACGGCCGCCATCGACGGCGTCCTCTCGCCCAACGACACGCTCGCCCGCGCGATCATCACCTCGATCAACCAGGCCGGCAAGGACATCACGAAGATCACGGTGACCGGTCAGGACTCCGAGGTCGAGTCGGTCAAGTCGATCATGGCGGGTGAGCAGTTCTCGACGATCAACAAGGACACCACGCTCCTCGTCGAGCAGACGATCAAGATGATCGGCCAGCTCCAGCGCGGCGAAGAGGTCGACGTCAACGACACCGAGCAGTACGACAACGGTGTGAAGGTCGTTCCGGCGTACCTCCTCGCTCCGGTCATCGTCACCAAGGAGAACGCGCTCGAGGCGTACGCGAACGTGCCGTCGCTCCTCGAGATCGTGAAGGCCGCTTCCTAAGCAGCGTTCGCCTCTGCTCCGCTTTGCGAAGCGCGGCCCCCGTCCCGGTTCCCGGGGCGGGGGCCGCTTCGCGTGTTCGGATGCCTCGGGGTGCGCGCCGCTCGTTCGGCGCGTGCCGTGGCATCCGCCCTCTTCGCGCGACCGACCCCGTCTGATCCGACGGCACAGGCTTCTCCTCGCGCCCTCGGATCACGAGCGGTCCCTCGGCGCGATGGAGGTCTGCTCCTCCACAGCGCGAGGAGCACGCGGGGTGTTCGAGGAGCGGGGGCTCCGAGGCATCCGACGATCGCGCGGCGCGACGATGGCCCGCATGGACCCCTACGACCTCGCCGAGACCCAGGGTCGCGGCATCATGCGAGCGGCCGTGCTCCGAGAGCTCGGGGTGCACCCGCGCGAGCTCGCGAAACGCGTCCAGCGCGGCGACCTCGTGCGCGTGCGCAGCGGTGCGTACGTGCGCCGTGCACTGTGGGACGCGGCTGGCCCCGACGAGCGATATCGACTGCGTATCGGGGGTGCTGTGCTCGCCGCGCGGCATCCCGTCACACTGTCTCATGTGTCGGCCGCGGCCTGGCATGGGCTCCCGATCATCGGACGCAGGCCCGACGCCGTGCACCTCGTCGACACCGACCGCTCGGGAGGGCGGCGCACTCCGCAAGTCGTCGTGCACCGCGCGGGCCCCGAGCCCGAACCCGTGGTGATCGACGGCGTGCGGTGCACGTCGCTCGTGCGGACCCTCGTCGACGTCGCCGCGACCGAACCGTTCGCACGCGCGGTGGCGATGATCGATGCGGCGCTCGCCCGGGGGATCACGGTCGAGTCGCTCCTCGCCGAACTCGACCTCATCGCGCCCGCGCGCGGGCATCGCATGGCGCAGGCGGCCATCGAGTTCGGCGACGGCCGGTCGGGTAGCGCCGGCGAGTCGCTGAGCCGTGCACAGATCCACCTGCTGGGATTCGTGGCTCCCGAACTCCAGGTGCGGTTCGACGGCATTCTCGGCTCGTACGCGCTCGTCGACTTCTACTGGCGGGCGCTCCGGCTCATCGGCGAGTTCGACGGCCGCATCAAGTACTCACGCAGCCTCGACTTGAGCGGCCGGGATACGGCGGCCGTGCTCTTCGACGAGAAGCGCCGCGAAGACGCGCTGCGCCGGCTGGGGGAGCGGGTTGCGCGGTGGGACTGGACGGTCGCGAACACTCCTCGTGAGCTGTTCGCGCTGCTGAGCGAGTTCGGCGTGCCGAGGCGCTGAGGCGGTCGGGCTGGTGCGACTCGATCGGGCGCCGCGAGGGACCATGCATGATCCGAGGGCGCGCGGATGTCCGGGGTCCGGTGGATCAGGGTAGGTCCCGCACTCTGCAAGAGAGACGGATGTCTCGGGGTGGAAGGATAGTTCGCATGGCACACGCACTCCACATCACGGGCGACGCCGCCGCCGACGAACTGTTGTCGGGCGATGCGTTCGCGCTCCTCGTCGGCATGCTCCTCGACCAGCAGGTCGCGATGGAGACGGCGTTCGCCGGGCCTGAGAAGATCCGTGAGCGGCTCGGCTCGATCGACCCGCGCGAGATCGCGGCGACCGACCCCGAGAAGCTCGTCGACGTGTTCAAGCAGACGCCCGCGGTGCACCGTTACCCGGGGTCGATGGCCGGTCGCGTGCAGGCGCTCGCGGTCGCCGTGCGCGACGAGTGGGGCGACGAGGCATCCGCCATCTGGACGCACGGCGACCCGTCGGGCGCCGAGGTGCTCAAGCGACTGAAGGCCTTGCCCGGCTTCGGCGACCAGAAGGCGCGCATCTTCCTCGCGCTCCTCGGCAAGCAGTGCGGGCTCGCCGCTCCGGGCTGGCGCGAGGCGGCCGGCGCGTACGGCGAGGACGGCTCGTTCCGCTCGGTCGCCGACATCGTGAGCCCCGAGTCGCTCGCGAAGGTGCGGGCGACGAAGCAGGCCGCGAAGGCGGCCGCGAAGTCCGCGAAGGGCTGAGCGGCGACGGGCGGATGTCTCCCGCCGACGATGTCGGTGGGGAGTGGCATCGTTGTGGGTGCAACACCAGATGTAGTGGTCGGCGTGTGTGAAAGGCCCAATCGGTCGGAATCGCGACACGCCCGGCATCCATTCACAGGTCGAGATTTTCGCGACGTGATGGGCTGTGGAGAATCTCGGGCGAGAGCCCGAGAATCCGCGGGTCACGGGGGGATCCGGCTGGGGATGGACTGTGGATGACTCGGTGGAAAACTACACGAATGTAACTACATCATCTTGGGGTCGTACCCGGCGGCGAACACAAGATGTAGTATTGAAGAGCTTCACCACACACCAGCATTTTCGGGGGAAAACGACTCCTCCAGGAGTCAGAAACGACGAGGGGAACTCATGACGGTCACGGTCTACACCAAGCCTTCCTGCGTGCAGTGCAACGCCACCTACCGCGCCCTCGACAGCAAGGGCATCGAGTACGAAGTGCTCGACCTCTCTGTCGACGAGGCAGCCCTCGCGCAGGTGAAGGAACTGGGGTACCTCCAGGCTCCCGTCGTCATCACCGACGAAGACCACTGGTCGGGCTTCCGCCCCGACAAGATCGACGAGCTGGCCTCGCGTCTCGCGTAACCCGCGACGGTCGGCAGAGACCGTGAGCGCATCATGACGAACCTGGTCTACTTCTCGAGCGTCTCGGGGAACACCCATCGGTTCATCGAGAAGCTGGGTCGCCCGGCGCTCCGGATTCCGCTGTTTCCCCGTGAGGAGCCGCTCCGGGCCGACGAGCCGTACGTGCTCGTCGTGCCGACCTACGGCGGTGGCGACGGCAATGGCGCCGTCCCGAAGCAGGTCATCCGGTTCCTCAACGATCCGCACAACCGATCGCTCCTCCGCGGCGTCATCGCCGCCGGCAACACGAACTTCGGCACCGGCTACGGCCTCGCAGGCGACATCATCGCCGCGAAGACCGGGGTGCCCACCCTCTATCGCTTCGAAGTATTCGGAACACCCGACGACGTCCGCGCCGTCGACGAAGGATTGGACGCATTTTGGCAAGCAACGCAGCAGTTGACGGCGTGACGCTCATCGAGGCTCCCCGTCAGACGATGGACTACCACTCGCTCAACGCGATGCTGAACCTGTACGACGAGCACGGGCGCATCCAGTTCGACAAAGACCGCGAGGCGGCGCGCGAGTACTTCCTCCAGCACGTCAACCAGAACACGGTCTTCTTCCACTCGCTCAAGGAGCGTCTCGACTACCTCGTCGAGAAGGAGTACTACGAGCCCGAGGTGCTCGCGCAGTACTCGTTCGAGTTCATCCAGAAGCTCAACGACCTCGCGTACTCGAAGAAGTTCCGGTTCGAGACCTTCCTCGGCGCGTTCAAGTACTACACGAGCTACACGCTCAAGACGTTCGACGGCAAGCGCTACCTCGAGCGCTTCGAAGACCGTGTCGTCATGACCGCGCTCGGGCTCGCGCAGGGCGACGAGCAGCTCGCGATCGACCTCGTCGAGGAGATCATCGGGGGTCGGTTCCAGCCGGCGACGCCGACGTTCCTCAACACGGGCAAGGCCCAGCGCGGCGAGCTCGTCTCGTGCTTCCTGCTCCGCATCGAAGACAACATGGAGTCGATCTCGCGCGGCATCAACTCGTCGCTGCAGCTCTCCAAGCGCGGCGGCGGCGTCGCGCTCCTGCTGTCGAACATCCGCGAGTCGGGTGCGCCCATCAAGCAGATCGAGAACCAGTCGTCGGGCATCATCCCCGTCATGAAGCTCCTCGAAGACAGCTTCAGCTACGCCAACCAGCTCGGTGCGCGTCAGGGCGCCGGGGCCGTGTACCTGTCGGCGCATCACCCCGACATCATGCGGTTCCTCGACACCAAGCGCGAGAACGCCGACGAGAAGATCCGCATCAAGACGCTCTCCCTCGGCGTCGTCGTGCCCGACATCACGTTCGAGCTCGCGAAGAACAACGAGGACATGTACCTCTTCTCGCCGTACGACGTCGAGCGCGTCTACGGCAAGCCGTTCGGCGACGTGCCCATCACCGAGCACTACCGCGAGATGGTGAACGACGCACGGATCAAGAAGACGAAGATCAACGCGCGCGAGTTCTTCCAGACCCTCGCCGAGATCCAGTTCGAGTCGGGCTACCCGTACATCGTGTTCGAAGACACGGTCAACGAAGCGAACCCGATCAAGGGCCGCATCAACATGTCGAACCTGTGCAGCGAGATCCTGCAGGTGAACACGCCGACGACGTACAACGAAGACCTGTCCTATGCCGCGATCGGCAAGGACATCAGCTGCAACCTCGGTTCGCTCAACATCGCGCTCACGATGGATGCCCCTGACTTCGGCAAGACCGTCGAGACGGCGATCCGCGGCCTCACGTCGGTGTCGAACCAGTCGCACATCACGTCGGTCCGCTCGATCGAAGACGGCAACGACAAGTCGCACGCGATCGGCCTCGGCCAGATGAACCTGCACGGCTACCTCGCCCGCGAGCGCATCTTCTACGGCAGCGAAGAGGGTGTCGACTTCACGAACATCTACTTCTACACGGTGCTCTTCCACGCGCTCCGCGCGTCGAACCGCATCGCGATCGAGCGCGGCGAGGTCTTCGACGGGTTCGCCGACTCGAAGTACGCGAGCGGCGAGTTCTTCGACAAGTACACCGACCGCGAATGGCTGCCGGCGACGGCCCGAGTGGCCGAGCTGTTCGAGACATCCGGTGTGCACATCCCGACGCAAGACGACTGGCGCGCCCTCAAGGCATCGGTGCAGGAGCACGGCATCTACAACCAGAACCTGCAGGCGGTGCCGCCGACCGGCTCGATCTCGTACATCAACAACTCGACGGCCTCGATCCACCCGATCGCGTCGAAGATCGAGATCCGCAAGGAAGGCAAGCTCGGCCGCGTGTACTACCCGGCGGCGTTCATGACGAACGACAACCTCGAGTACTACCAGGACGCGTACGAGATCGGCTATGAGAAGGTCATCGACACCTACGCGGCGGCGACGCAGCACGTCGACCAGGGCCTCTCGCTCACGCTCTTCTTCAAAGACACCGCGACGACGCGCGACATCAACAAGGCGCAGATCTACGCGTGGAAGAAGGGGATCAAGACGATCTACTACATCCGCCTACGGCAGATGGCGCTCGAAGGCACGGAGCTGGATCTCTGCGTCTCTTGCACGTTGTAGTGGCGTTCTGACCAACTCTGACTATGACTGACGGTCCTGCTTCGAGCTACATCCCCTTCATTGGGGCAATCTACGGGTTCTCCACGTATGAGAGTGCGGAGATCCGGTATGTCGGCATGACCACGACCTCGGTTGCTGTTCGAGAGAGGCAGCACTTCAAGCTCGCAAAGTCGGGTGCGCGAAAGTCTCCGTTCTACGACTGGCTTCGTAGACGTGGCCGCGAACACGCGTACGCGATTCCGCTTGCAGTGGTCATGACTGACTTGGATGAGCTTGCGCAGGCCGAAATCGACTGGATCAGTCGCCTTCGTGCCGATGGGCACCGATTGCTGAATCTCTCTGCCGGAGGCAAGGGGCCGAACGGGCATGTTTGGACAGAGGAACAGCGCAAAGCTGCCGGTGATCGGGCGCGCGGTCGACCCACGGGCGTCCACCTCACGGGGTCAGATTCGCCGCGATGGGGGCACACTCATTCGGACGAGCAGAAGGCCAAGTGGTCTGAGATGCGGAAGGGCCGAAATACCGGTGCCGACAACCCGAACTTCGGTAAGTTCGGTGCCGAGCATCCGGCTTTCGGCAGGGACGTCTCCGCTCAGACACGTGCGCTGCTCTCAGAGCAGAAGATGGGTACGAAGAATCCCAACTTCGGGCGCGTGATGAGCGCAGACGAGCGCGCTCGTCGCTCAGACGCTCTTCGGGGCCGTTCGATGCCGTCTAGCGCTCGGAGTGCCCACACTAGGTACCACACCAACAAGGGCGTCTACAAAGAGACGTGCCGGCACTGTATTGAAGACCGGGCCAACGAAAGAGAAAACGAGTCATGACCCTCACCGACCCCGTGAACTCGGCGAAGAACGACCCCGCCCACGCGGGCAAGCTCAAGCTCGTCGACCACGTCAACGCGATCAACTGGAACCGCATCCAGGACGACAAAGACCTCGAGGTCTGGAACCGTCTCGTGAACAACTTCTGGCTGCCCGAGAAGGTGCCGCTGTCGAACGACATCCAGTCGTGGAACACGCTCACGCCCGAAGAGCAGACCCTCACGATGCGCGTGTTCACGGGGCTCACGCTCCTCGACACGATCCAGGGCACGGTCGGTGCGGTGTCGCTCATCCCCGACTCGCTCACGCCGCACGAAGAGGCCGTGTACACGAACATCGCGTTCATGGAGTCGGTGCACGCGAAGAGCTACTCGTCGATCTTCTCGACGCTGTGCTCGACGAAGGAGATCGACGACGCGTTCCGCTGGTCGGTCGAGAACCCGAACCTGCAGCGCAAGGCCGAGATCGTCATGGAGTACTACCGCGGCGACTCGCCCCTGAAGCGCAAGGTCGCGTCGACCCTCCTCGAGTCGTTCCTGTTCTACTCGGGCTTCTACCTGCCCATGTACTGGTCTTCGCGAGCGAAGCTCACCAACACGGCCGACCTCATCCGCCTCATCATCCGCGACGAGGCCGTGCACGGGTACTACATCGGGTACAAGTTCCAGCGCGGGCTCGAACTCGTGAGCCAGGAGGAGCGCGACGAGATCAAGGACTACACGTTCTCGCTGCTCTACGAGCTCTACGACAACGAGGTGCAGTACACGCAAGACCTCTACGACGGCGTCGGCCTCACCGAAGACGTCAAGAAGTTCCTGCACTACAACGCGAACAAGGCGCTCATGAACCTCGGCTACGAGCCGATGTTCCCGAAGACGGTCACCGACGTGAACCCCGCGATCCTCTCGGCGCTCTCGCCGAACGCCGACGAGAACCACGACTTCTTCTCGGGGTCGGGCTCGTCGTACGTCATCGGCAAGGCGGTCAACACCGAGGACGAGGACTGGGACTTCTAGGGGTTCATCCCTCGCGACGAAGGGGCGGATGCTTCGGCATCCGCCCCTTCGTCGTGCATTGGGCGTACTCGTTCAACTGTGGCGTACTCGTTCAACTGTGCTCTCGAGCATCCGAATCCGACGAGCGCCGTGATATCACGGCTATCGTGGGCGGCAACGCGACGTCGGCGGGGTCGATCCGCGTTGCGTTCGATGCAGTGTGATCGCCGCTGGTTGTCGGGGTCATGTGAGTGGCCGGACCGCAGCAGGCGAGTCCGCAGTGGCGAGTGCCGCGCGGAGCCGTTCCTTGGCCACCGAGTAGCGTGAGCGGGCGGTCGATGATGACAACGACAGGATGCCTGCAGCCTCGACAACGCTGAATCCGTCCCAGTGGACGAGCTCGACCAGCTCACGAAGGTCGGGTTGAAGACTGACGACGGCAGCCCTGACCGCGAGCGATTCGTCGGGGTCTGCGGCGACGTCACTCACGGCGAGTTCGTTTCGGAGGCGTGCCGTCGCCGCGAGTCGGCGGTTCGTCGCTCGACGGCTGTTGAGCAGGGTATTGCGGGCGATCGCGAACAGCCACATGCGTGCCTCGGCGTCAACGGTCGGCATCGAACCCGACTTCGTCCACGCCGTGATGAGCGAATCGCTCAAGATGTCTGCGGCATCGGCGCGCGGGGTGATCCGTCGCTCCAGGTAAGCGAGCACGTCGGAGGCGTTGGCGCGAACGAGGGCTTCCAATCGGATGTCGCGGTCGGCGCGCTTCACTGCTCGACCTCGCCGCACTCGCCGCCGGCTTCGATCGAGAAGTGCGTTTCATCGAGACCACGCGCCCGGACTTCTTCGGTGACCAGCTCGAATGCGGCTGCCTGCAGCATGCCTGCCTGCGGATCCCACCCAGCCGGTTCCATGGGGGCGTCAGGGTGCGCGGCATTCCACTCGTCGATCGCCTTGGACTTCTCCGTGCGCGCGGCGTCGGAGTAGCGTTCGTCGTTGCGGATGTGCTCGGGGATCTCGAGCTTCGCGAAGTCGATGCCGCGGAAGATCTCTTGCGCCGCCAGGAATGACGGGTCGTCGAGTTCGACACCCTCCGGGCGGATGATCATGCCCGCGGCGCAGTCGACGCCGTCGCTGTTCACATGCTGGATCACATGGTCGGGTTCGAACCCCAGCCATGCGAGCAGAGGCTCGGCCGCGAACGCCGCGCTCGTGCCGCCCAGCAGCATGAGAGAAAGCGACATCCCGGCAACGACTGCTCGATTCCGACGCCGTCGGGTCGATCGGCTTTCGGCGATGAGATCGTCGAGTGCGTGAAGGAGGGCGGGCGTTCTCGGCGCTGCCGCCGGGGCGGAGGATTTCAGCCGGCGGTCGAACTCGTCCTCGTCCATATCGCCCCTTCCGTCAAAGATGCTCTCACCCTGTACATGTCCGTTCGGTTCCGAAACGTCCAAGCCGCGAAGGAAGCGCCAAACGTACCGCGGCGTCCGCCCCTTCGTCGTTCGCGGAGCGCTTCTCATCCTGTGGAGTGACGGTTCGGCGGGCGATCGGGCCGTAGTCTCGCGGTGGAGCTGTCGTCGACGTCAGGTCCGCCATGATCTGCTCGACGTTGGAGGAGCGATGAGGAGAGACGCCGCGTCGGAAGAGAGCCGTCGCCCGACGGCCGTCAGTCGTCAACTCGTCGCGCTCGTGCTCACGTACGGCGTCGGCGCGGTGCTGTTGTTCCTGCCGCTCGGGCTCACGATCGAGGGAATCGGGATCGCGAACACCTACGCCGGCAACCCCGACCCGACTTCACGGGGACACGTCGACGAAGCGATCCTCCAAGCCGCACTCGCAGGGTCGCTCGGAGTACTCGTGCTCATCGGGTGCGCGATCGTCGCCGGCGGCATCGCGCTGCGGGCGCGCCGGAACGTGCTGGTCGCAACGCTCGGGGGTGTCATCCTGATGGTGCTCGTCACGCTCCCGTTCAGTTGGTTGCTCGTCCGGCCGGTCGGTGGAGTCTGGTTGGCGTGACGCTTCGCGGGCGCTTGGCACCGCATGTAAAGCCAACTTGACAGTAAAGCGTGCTTTACATATCTTGGTTCTCGAGCCGATTCCCGCGGCCGAGCAGAGGAGAACCATGTCCGACCCGATCGAGCCCCCGACCACCGTTCGTGCGGCGACGGCGTCGCGCGTCCTGCTCGTGATCGCTGCCGCGCTCGTGGGTGCCGCCGTCTTCGGCGTGACCGCCTGGTTGATCGGCGTCCGCGACCACGACGCGTCGACCGTCGGCCTAGCGGTCGCGGTGTTCGCCGTGGTGTGGCCGGCTCTGATGGGCGGCGCCCTCGGGGCCGCGCTGTCGTGGATCTTCCTGATCGGGCGTCATTCGCCGAAGACGCGGCTGACGAACTCGAGGGACTCGATCGAGCGCAGCCAGTCCGAGCGCGCGCGGTCGGGTGCGTTCACCGATGTCATCCTCGTTGCGGCCGGTGCATTGATCCTGGTGAGCCTGCTTCGTGTGGAGGCGTCGGCACCGCTCGCGCTTTCCCTCGTGCTGGCGGTCGGACTGCTCGACTTCTCGGTGCGGTACTGGGTGCTGCAGGGCCGCGAGTCCTGATGCGCAACGATCTGCGCGAGCGCCGCGCTGCGGCGGGGCTGTCTCAGGAGCGGTTGGCCGAACTTCTCGGTGTTTCACGTCAGACCGTCATCTCGATCGAGCGAGGCCGGTTCGACCCGAGCCTCGATCTCGCGTTCCGGATCGCGGCGACGTTCGGGGTGCCGATCGAGCACGTGTTCTTCCCCGACCCGCCTGCGGCACCGCAGTAGCGTGAACCCGTGCCCACCCGTCGCAGGTTCCCCGCCAAGCGCTCGGCGGCGACGAACGCCCGCTATGCGAAGCGGCGGAAGAACCGGCTCGCCCGCGTCGACAACGACCTGGCGGCCGCCGAGTGGGCGAGTGCCATTCGGCCTGCTGGGTAGGCTGCACCCATGACGAACACCGAAGTTCGGGTCGCGGCGAAGGCATCCGCATGGTTCGCCTCCGTCGTCGCCCTCGCGATCGCAGCGGTCGCGCTCATCGGGATCTGGAACCTCGCGCTGCCGGTGACGGCGCCGGGCGTGGTGTGCGCCGCGATCTTCCCGCCGACGGCGGGGTGCGCGGGCGATGCGCGCATCCTGCCCGCGATCGTGTGGAGCGCGCTCGTCCTGATCGCGGCGGGTGCGGCGTTCTTGCTCGGGCGGCGCGGATGGTTGGGCGCCCTCGCGGGCATCGTCATCACGGCGGTCGTCGGAGGGGCCGGGTACTACGCAGTGTGGGCGCTGCGGCCCTTCATCCTGGGATAGGCGCCGGCTCAGCGCGACTCGGCGAACCACGCGAGCGCCTCGGCATACCTCGCGGGATCGCGCCGCGTCTCGCCCGTCACGAGGAGCGTGTGCGGTCCGAGCATGCGCGTGAACGTGCCGACGCACGGGATCGCGACCACCTTCTCGAGTCCGGCGCGCCACGCGCGGATGAGCGCGTCGAGCGAGCGCCGCTCGGGCTGGTCCTCGGCGTTGAGCGGCCGGCGGAGCATGTGCTCCTGGAATCGAGCGTGCGTCCACTCGAGATAGGCGGGATCGGCGAAGGCCGGTTCGCCGAAGTCCTCGCGGGCTCGCGGACCGATGAGTCGCCCGAGCAGTTCTCGCCGTTCGGGAGATCCGTCGTCGGTTCGCCCGAGCGCCTCGAAGACGCACGGGTCATGCGGCCGCGCGGCGTGCGCGAGGGTCGCCTGCCAGAGCCCCGGCCAGGCCTGCTGCCAAGAGACGGGGTCGGCCGAGGCATCCGCCCTCACCGTTTCGCTCACACGCGCGGGGCCGTGCGCGAGCCGCGGTGGCAGGTCGTCGCCGACGGGCTCGAGCTCCCACGCCTCGCGCACCCACAGCAGGTCGAGGACCGCCTGCGAGTCGTCGTCGACGGTGATGACCATGTCGTGCGGCCACGGGTTGCCGGGCATCGGTTCGGCTGAGCGCATGTGCCCAGGGTTCAGCGAGAACGCGCCTCGCGCAAGAGGCGCACGAGGATGCGCGTCAGATCGCCGCGGTGACCTGGAACTCGACGAAGAACTCGGGCGTCGCGAGCTTCGCCTCGACGGTCGCGCGGGCGGGCGGGTTCTCGCCGTCGACCCACTCGTCCCACACGGAGTTCATGTCGCCGAACGTCGCGATGTCGGCGAGGTAGATCGTCGCCGTCAGAAGCTTCGACTTGTCGGTGCCCGCGGCTTCGAGCAGCGCGTCGACCTGCGCGAGCGCGGCGCGGCTCTGCTCGACGACGTCGGCGCCTGCCGCGACCTGGCCGGCGAGGTAGGCGATGCCGCCGTGGACGACGGCCTGGCTCATGCGGGCGCCGGGCTGGATGCGGGTGATGCTCACGAGGACTCCTCTTGCGTGGTGGGGGCGCCGTCCAGGCTATCGGCCTCGAACCGCCCGTTACTCGACGAGCTTGCCGACCGTCGACACCTCGCGCATGAGGGCGGCGATCTCGTCGGGGACGGGCGCGATGGGCTCGTGCTCGACGCCGCGCTCGGGCGACCACACGAGGTTGACCTGCAGCGAGGCATCCGTCGCGGGGTAGTCGCTCCGGTTGTGGCATCCGCGCGTCTCGCGGCGCGCGAGCGCCGCTTCGAGGGTCGCGCGCGCGGCGAGTGCCGCCGACTTCAAGTCGAAGGCGTGCGCGAGATCCTGGTAGCCGGCGATGTCGGGGTGCACACCGATGTCGGCGATGCGCGCCTCGATCTCGTCGAGCTCGGCGATGCCGGCGATGAGACCCTGCTCGTCGCGCACGACGCCCGCGCGTTCGGTCATCGTGTTGCGGATGGCTCGCTGGAGCGCGCGCACGTTCTCGGATCCATCGGACGCGAGAAGCGCGTCGATCTCGTCGCGCGCGGTCTGCACGGCCGCCGCGGACCGCTTCTGGGCGTCGAGGGAGGCCGAGTACGCAGCGGCCGCCCGCCCCGTGATGCGTCCGTAGACGAGCAGCTCGATGAGCGAGTTGCCTCCCAGCCGGTTCGCGCCGTGCAGGCCGGAGGATGCCTCGCCGATCGCGTACAGGCCCGGGACATCCGTCGAGTGGTCCTCGGGGCGCACCCACACGCCGCCCATCGAGTAGTGCGCGGTCGGCGCGATCTCGATCGGCTGCTTCGTGATGTCGAGCATCTGCAGTTCGAGCATCGTCTGGTACACCCGCGGGAGGCGCTGCATGATCGTCTCGCGGGGCAGGTGCGAGACGTCGAGCCACACGCCGCCGTTCGGGGTCCCGCGGCCCTCCTTGATCTCGGTGTAGCAGGCGAGCGCGACGCGGTCGCGCGTCGAAAGCTCCATGCGCTCGGGGTCGTACTTCGCCATGAAGCGCTCGCCGAGCGCGTTGGTGAGGATGCCCCCCTCGCCGCGGGCCGCCTCGCTGATGAGCGTGCCGGCCGCGTTCTCGGGCTCGATGATGCCCGACGGGTGGAACTGCACGAGCTCGGGGTCGCGCACGCGTCCGCCCGCCTCGACCGCGAGGCGCCACGAGTCGCCCGTGTTCTCGTCGCGCCGCGACGACGTGCGCCGCCAGATTCGGTTGTGGCCGCCTGCGGCGAGGATGACGGCGTCGGCGTGGATGAGGGAGCGCGTGCCGGTCTCGACATCGAAGCCGTAGGCGCCGAACACGGCGCCGTCGTCGTTGACGAGGATGCGCGTGACGTAGACGGTGTCGAGCACGGGGATGCCGAGGAGTGCGGCACGGTTGACGAGGGTTCGCTGGATCTCGAGGCCCGTGTAGTCGCCCGCGAACGCGGTGCGCCGGTAGGTGTGCGCGCCGAAGAAGCGTTGCGAGATGCGGCCGTCGGCCTCGCGGGCGAACGGCATGCCGTAGCGTTCGAGGTCGTCGATGCCCTGTGCGGCGCCCGATGTGACGATCTCGACCGTGCGCGGGTCGGCGAGCAGGTAGCTCTCCTCGATGGTGTCGGCGGCGTGTTGCTGCCAGGTGTCCTCGGCGTCCATCGTCGCGAGCGCCGCGTTGATGCCGCCCGCGGCGAGGGCGGTGTGGGCGTCGGACTTGGGGCGCTTGCCGAGGGCGAGCACGTCGACGCCTGCCTCGGCGAGTTCGATCGCGGCCCGGAGGCCGGAGCCGCCCGTGCCGATGACGAGGACGGTCGTGGAGATCTGGCGTTCGGTCATGCGGATGACGCTAAGCGCCGCCGTTCGATTCCTCCAATGCATCTTTCATGCATATTCCATGCGAATAGGCTATGGATATGAATCTCGACCAGCTGCGGGGCTTTGTCGACATCGCCCGCCTCGGCACCTTCACCGAGGCTGCCGACGAGCTGCACCTCGCGCAGCCCTCGCTCAGTCGCCAGATCGCGACGCTCGAACGCGAACTCGGTGCGCCGCTCTTCCACCGCGGCCGCGGTGGCGCGACGCTCACCGTCGCGGGTGAAGCCCTGCTGCCGCTCGCGCGCCGCATGCTCGCCGACGCCGACTCCGTGCGGCGCGAGCTCGCCCGGCTCGCCGGCCTCGAACACGGCCGCGTGCGCCTCGGTGCCACACCGACGCTCTGCATCAGCCTCGTCGCCGAGGTGCTGAGCGCGTTCCACGGCGCCCACCCCGGGGTCGAGCTCCATCTCTCCGAGCAGGGCTCCAACGCGCTGCTCGACCAGCTCGCCGCGGGCGAGCTCGACCTCGCGCTCATCACGACCTCCCACCCCGAGACATCCGACCGATTCGCGGTCACACCGCTCCTCGTCGAAGACGTCGTCGTCATCTCGTCGGCGTCGAACCCGCCGATCACGGCGGGCGAGACGATCGCGCTCGCAGAGGTCGCCGGCCTTCCGCAGATCGTCTTCAGCCCCAGCTACGACCTCAGGAGCGCGACGGACGCCGCGTTCGAGGCCGCCGGGCTCACGCCTCGTGTCGTGCTCGAGGGCGCCGAGATGGACGCCGTGCTGCGGTTCGTCGAACGCGGACTCGGGGTCGCGGTCGTGCCCGCGCTCGTGCTCGTCGACCGCCCGGGACTGCGAGCCGTGCGCCTTGAGGAGAGCTCGCTCCGGCGGACCATCAGCCTCGCGCGGCCATCGGAT
The DNA here is from genome assembly GCF_004135405.1 of Agromyces protaetiae. Taxonomy (NCBI): domain Bacteria; kingdom Bacillati; phylum Actinomycetota; class Actinomycetes; order Micrococcales; family Microbacteriaceae; genus Agromyces; species Agromyces protaetiae. The sequence continues at coordinate 158,804 of NZ_CP035491.1, read as the reverse complement.
GTCTCGTCGTCGCCCGCGATCGAGGTCATGCGCCGAACGATCGCCGCCACGGCGGTCGCGTTCGCCCATCGCGCCGGCGCCACGATGAGGCCGGCGGCCGGGTGAGATGGTCGAGCCGGGCGCTGCTCGCTCAGAGGCCGGCTTCGCGCGGCGGGTTGAACATGAACTCGAAGCGGATGCCGTTGTCGTCCTCGACGAACGACGCGTAGTAGCGGTCGCTGAACCGGTGGTAGACCTTCGGGTCGCGGACGGCCGTCCACCCGGCGTCGAGCGCGATGGCGTGCAGCCGGTCGACCGTTTCGCGCGAGTCGACGGGGAACGCGAGGTGCTGCCATCCGACGCGTCCGTGCCGGTGCGGGCCGGTGCCGGGTTCGCGGGCGGGGAAGAGGATGAGCTCCTCCTCGCCGAGCGACCACGCGACCGAGTCGTCGCCGTCGGCGCGTTCGCAGCCGAGGGCCCGCATGACGGGGTCGAACTGGGCGATCGAACGGGGGAGGTCTTCGACGCTGAGGCCGAGGTGATCGAAGAGCGGCATCCGGCCATCGTAGGGCGAGCCGCCGACACGATCGCTCGCAGCGCAATCACAGCCGGCCGGCCGCCCACGTGCCCTAGGGTCGCAACATGGGGGCGATGGGGGCTTCGGGGCGACGCGGCGCGCTGCGATTCCTCCGAGACATCCTGATCATCGCGCTCGTCGCGGTCGCGGTGTCGTTCCTCGTCAAGACCTTCTTCTTGCGCTCGTTCTTCATCCCGTCGCAGTCGATGTCGCACACGCTCGAGGTCGACGACCGCATCCTCGTGAACGTGCTCGTGCCCGAGACGGTCGCGCTCGAGCGCGGCGACGTGGTCGTCTTCAGAGATCCGGGCGGATGGCTCCCGCCGCCGCCGCGCGTCGAGAAGGCGCCTGCGGAGGCCGTCATCGACGTGTTCCTCGGGCTCATCGGCGTCATTCCGACCGACTCGGGGGAGCATCTCGTCAAGCGGGTGATCGGGCTTCCGGGCGACCATGTCGTGTGCTGCGACGCATCCGGCCGATTGAGCGTCAACGGCATGCCCGTCGACGAGCCGTACGTCGTGCACGAACCCGACGATCCGCGGGCATCGGGCACCGACTTCGACGTCACCGTGCCCGACGACGCGCTGTGGGTCATGGGCGACAATCGGTACCACTCGCTCGACTCGCGCTACCAGGACGACACACCCTCGAAGGGATACGTGCCGGTCGAGGACGTCGTCGGGCGGGCGTTCGTCGTCAGCTGGCCGACGTCGCACTGGGCGTGGCTCGACAACTATCCCGAGTCGTTCGAGGACGTGCCCGCCGACGAACGCTGAGCGTGCGCACGAATCGCCGCTATTGCGCGGCATTCGACGGAGGGGCGACACTGGTCGTACAGGTGGTTTCAGAGCTTGGGGGAGCGATGATCATCTCTGCCGACGACGTCTCCGAGTACCTCGCACCCCAAACCGAGGGGGTCCGACTCGTCGTCGAGATCGATCGGATGTCCGATTCGAAACGCGAAGCACGCGCCACCGTCGACGGGGTGACACTGGCGGCCGCCGTCGAGATCGACACCCGCCTAGGAAGCATCGAGGACGCGCCGCAGACCGCGAACGCGTACACGAGCGGCGATACCGGTTCGGAGCGGCTCGGCTCGACGCTTTTCGGCGCGCTCTTCGCCGGGCCGTTGAGCAGTGCGTGGGCGCAAGCGGTGAGTCTCGCGCGAGGAGGACGCGGGTTGCGCCTCGTCATCAGCAGCCCCGACCCCAACATCCAGGCGCTGCCGTGGGAACTCATGCGGGACTCTCCGTCGTCTCCGCGGCCGTTCGCGCTCGCGGACGGGTGGGCGATAGAGCGCGAGACGCCCCGCAAGTACGGCGACGCGACGATCGCGCCCGCCGGAGTCGCGCCCGCAGACCTGCGAGCGCTCGCTCTGACCACCGACGTCGGAGTCGATCAGCAACAGGATCCGCTCATCCTGCGGGAGCGGTTCTCGCCCACGCACATCGACGTCGTCGCCGACATCGACAAGCGGCAACTCCTCGGCCGGCTCAGCCGGCCGGATGCGTCGATCGTCCACATCCTCGCGAGCGGCCTCACGGTGCGTCGTGGGACGCAGCATCTCGTGGTCCGCGGCAACACGGCACCCGAGGAGATCACCGCCGCCGAGCTTCGCGACGCCATCGAGGAGTCGCCGGTCCGCGCGCGCCTCCTCGTGCTCGCGGGATGCGACACCGATCTCGTCGCGGCGGGGATCGCAACGGTCATGCCGAACGTCATCGGCATGCGGGGCAAGATCACCGACAGCGGGTGCGCGGACTTCCTCCGCGGCCTCTACCAGGCGCTGGCCGCGGGAGCGACCATCGACCAAGCGGTCGCGTCGGGGCGCGCCCAGCAGGTGGGCTTCTCGCGCTCGCTCGCCGACGAGTGGGCGTTGCCCGTCGCCTTCATCGGCGACCCCTCGCCGCTCGTGGTGCCGTCGCCGAGCGCATCCGCACCGGCGACCGACGCGGTCGAGCGCGGAGTGCTCGCGCTCACCGAGCCCGAGAGCAGCGCCGATCAGATCATCCTCGACATGAAGGTCTCGAACCTTCAAGCGCTCAAAGAACAGTGGAGTTCAGTCGAAGATGAGGCGCTCCCGAGCTTCATCCGTGACCAGATCGCGGTCCTCGACGACGAGGTCGACCGCCTCGGAAACGGAACGAGACGATGAGTGCGTCGGTCGGGACCCGGACGCCGTCCGCCGTGCGGAGGCGGGTCTCGGTCGAGCGTATCGCCCGGGCCACGGATCGCCTGAACAAGGATCACCTGCTCGTCGCGAACCTCCGCGCAGTCATCGAGGACTTGGGGCGGACCCGCCTGGTCTCGGTCGGGGCCGAACAGGGTCTCGTCGACAGCCTGACGGCGATCCTCGCTCGCGCTGACCTGCTCGTCGAGCAGATCGCGAGCCCGTCTGCGGATCGCGCTCAGCTCGTCGACGCGTTGGAGCTCGAGCTGGCGGCGCCGCGGTGGGAAGCGGCCAGGCAGTCCCTCGTCGACCTCGAGGCGAAACGTGCAGCCGCGAACGACTACATCACCCAGCTCGACCAGGAGCGAGCGACCCGTCGACTCCCGCTCAACCGGTTCCGGGCCGCGGTCGCGCGCGCCACGGAGTTCGGGCTTCAGATCGACGAGGCGGAGATCCGCATCGCGACCGAAGGCGTCAGGATGATGCTCGCGAGCGACGCTGACGTGCTCTCCGGACGATGGGACACCGTCGCCGTCGCGCTCGGCCGCCTCACGACTCTGCTCCAAGGGGTCGGGCTCGACAACCCCAAGTCGTTCGAGGACCGGACGAAGGCGATCGAGGGGCGGGCTGACGAGGCCGCCATGATCGACGAGCGGCAGGACCGACGGGTCGAGTTGATCCTCATTTCGGAAGCGCAGGTCGAGAAGGATGTCTCGTACGCGGTTCTCGTGCGTCGCCCGCGCTACGCGCGCGTCCAGGAGACGAACCTCCACCAGCACGTGAAGATCTACGCGAGCGATCAGGCGCTGTTCCGTCAGACGATCGACGACATCGCCGCCGGTGCCGTGCGGAACATCAGGTCCGCGGCCGACCCGCCGACGCGTCGGGCGGAGCCCGTGCTCGGACCCGCCGCGGCAGTGGACGGACCGGAAGACATCGCCGGCATCCCGTTGGAGGACATCGCGAAGCTGCCGCCCGACCGACGCCTCGAACTGGTCGGCAGGCGCATGTACGCGCTGCTCATCCCCGATGCGATGCAGCGGCTCATCGCGGAGACCGACGGGTTCCCGCTCACCATCACGTCGAACAACCCCGAGCTCCCCTGGGAACTCCTCCACGACGGGGAGGAGTACCTCTGCCTCGATCGGATGTTCTCGAGGCTTCCGGCGGGCCAGACCTTCCCCCGCCGGAGCAGAGACACCCAGCGCGAGTCGACGACATCGCTGCGAGTCCTGCTCATCGACTCCGCTCCCGACGATGAGCTGCCGCAGGCGCGGGAGGAGATCGCCGAGATCGAACAACTGTTCGCCGTCTTGCGCGCATCGATCGCCCAGATCACGGTCGTCCGTGGCGAGGAGATCACGGCGGAGCGGCTCACCAACGAGTTCGGCATGCCGGGCGGCTACGACATCATCCACTACGCCGGCCACGCCGGGTACGACCGCAACAACCTCGATCCGAGCTATCTGCTGTTGCCGGGCGGCGACAAGTTCTACGCCGAACGGGTGCGACGCCTCCTCGAGGGCAACCCGATCGTGTTCCTCAACGCGTGCGAGTCGAGTCGGGCGCCCTCGCAAGGCGACGTGGGGACGAGCGGCACCGTCGCATTGGCCCAGGGGCTTGCGTCGGCCTTCGTGTACGGCGGCGCCCGGGCATGCGTCGGGTCGCTCTGGCCGGTGTTCGACGACACCGCGCGGATGTTCGCGAGCGAGTTCTACCGGAGCCTGATCGGAGAGGGGCGGAGGGTCGGCGAGGCGTTGCGAAGCGCCCGGCTGAAGTCGAAAGAGGCCCAATCCGATCGCATCACCTGGGCGTCGTACGCCCTCTACGGCGACCCCGCGTTCAAGTTGAAGGGCGGCATCGGTCCGTCGATCACGACCACGACCTGACATCCGCACGACCGAATCGGAGGTATCACGATGGGCAAACGGGTGTTCGCGCTGTTGGTGGGAATCGACGAGTACCCGGATCCGGTGCCGCGCCTTGCGGGGTGCAAGAACGACGTCGACGCGATCGAATCGCTGCTCAGCGCTCGGGTCGCGTCTGCAGGCGACACCTTCCACCCATTGCGTCTCGTCGATGAGCAGGCGACCCGGGACGAGGTGATCGACGCGTTCCGCAGCCATCTCGGGCAGGCGGGCGAAGGGGATGTCGCGCTCTTCTACTACAGCGGCCATGGATCGCAGGAGTCGGCTCCCCAGGAATTCTGGTCGATCGAGCCCGACCACCTCGACGAGACGCTCGTGCTGTTCGACAGTCGGTCGCCCGGCAAGTGGGATCTCGCCGACAAGGAACTCGCGGTGCTGCTGAGCGAGACGGAGGCGAGCTCGCCGCACGTGCTCGTCGTGCTCGATTGCTGCCATTCGGGCAGCGGCACACGCGGGCCCCTCGAGGACGGTACGGCGATTCGTCGGGCGCCCCTGGATCGCAGGGCGCGGCCCATCGAGGCGTTCCTGCCCGGCGCGGCGCGGGTCGCCGAAGGCGGAGCAGCGGTCTCGAAGCCGGCGGTACTGGGCGACAGCGGGTGGGCGATCCGCTCGCCGCGCCACGTCCTGCTCTCGGGGTGCCGGTCGAACGAGACGTCGAAGGAGGTCACCCACGAAGGGAAGGCGCGCGGCGCGATGTCAGTCGCGCTTCACCAGGCGCTCAGCACCTCCGGCGGAGGGTCGAGCTATCGAGACATCCACCGACGCGTGAGCGCCGGCGTGCGCGCCTCGGTACGCGAGCAGAACCCCCAGCTCGAGACGTCGGCGGCCGAAGACCTTGACCGTACTTTCCTCGACGGTGCGATCGCGCCCCTGCCCGGTCACTTCGTGGTGACGCGGGCCGGTGCGAAACTCGTCATCGACGGAGGGCAGGTGCACGGCATCGTCGCTCCCGTCGGGGGCGAGTTCACCGTCGTCGGCGTGCTCGCAGTGAGTGGAGAACGCGTCGCGACGGCACGGGTGACGGAGGTCCGGGTCGGGGACTCAACGATCGAACTCGATGCGGGGACAGCGCTCGAGGACGTGGACGGTCTGCATGCGATCGTGATCGCGAGTCCGGTGTCGCCGATCCGCGTCGCGATCGACGGGGATGTCGCGCGGGTCGCCGCGCTTCGGGACGCGCTCCGTGCCCGAGACACGGACGGTCCGCTGCTCGTCGCTGAGACGACGGATTTCTCGGCGGCCGAGCTTCGAGTCGACGCGCTCCCAGACCGGTACCGCGTGCGGCGGTCCGTAGGCGAGCGGGACCTGTGCCCATCGGCCCTGGGGCCGGAGGAGACGATCGGGATGCTCGAGCACCTCGCCCGGTGGTCGCGGGTCGCGGCGTTGCGGAACGGGGCCACGCGACTACCGGATGACGTCGTCGCCGTGACCGTGTCAGGCGAGTCGAAGCCGCTCCCAGACGGCTCCGGCCGGCTGCAGACCGAGGTCGACGGGCGGTACCGCTTCGAGTACGTCGCGGGTGACGACGGCCGTCCCCGCCCGGCCGAGTACACGGTGACCGTGGCCAATACCGCCGAGCGGTCGCTGTTCATCGGGCTGCTCGACCTGACGGACACCTTCGGCGTCTATTGCGATGACCCGATCGGCTACTTCGAACTCCAGGGCGGTGAGGAGAAGGCGATCGAGCTCAAGGCGACTGTGCCGCAGCGGCTCTTCGAACGAGGCAGGACCGAGGTGACCGACCTCCTCAAGCTCGTCGTCAGCACTTCGGAGTTCGATCCGCGCACGGTCGTGCAGGACGACCTCGACCCGACCGCACTCCCCGAGCGCGAAGTCGCGACGCGCGGCGGCGGCGAGTCCCCGAAGTCCACGCTCGACCGCCTCATGCGGAGGGTCGGCACGCGACGCGCAGAGCCTGCGGGCGGGTCCGAGATCGCGGATTGGTTCACGATCGACGTCGAGGTGACCGCGGTGCGTCCCCGAGACGGCGTTGAAGTCGACCCCGTGCGCACCGTTGAGATCGCGGACGGCGTCCGCGTGCGACCGCACCCCGGATTGCAGGCGACGTTGCGGCTCACCCACGCGTCGGACGCCACGCGTGACCTGGGGGCGGCCCCCGTGCCGGCGGCGCTGCAGATCGACGGAATCGAACCCTTCGGCCTGGTCGCGACGCGCGGCGGCGAAGCCGAGCTCGATTCCGTCGTCGTCGAGTTCGGCGGAGGGGCATCCGGGCTCGACGCGGTCACGCCTGCATCACCCCTCGTGCTCGAACTCGACCGCAGCCTCGGCGACGACGAGCGGGTGCTTCCGTTCGCGTGGGACGGCGAGTTCTACATCCCGCTGGGGTTCGGGCGGGCGACCGCAGCTGGATCCGAGATCGTTATCCAGCGGCTCCCCGAGCCGGTCTCGACCACTCGCAGCCTCTTCGGATCCATCCGGATCCTGTTCCGCCGACTCATCCGGGAGACTCTGGGCATCGGCGACGACTACCCCCTGCTCCAGGTCGCGACGGTCGCCGATGACGGCGAGGTCGAGTATGAGCGGGATCCCGATGAGGTCCGACGGCGCGTGGCCGCCGCCCGGTCGGTGCTGCTCTACGTGCACGGCATCATCGGGGACACCAAGGAGATGGCGAGGAGTTCGCGGTTCGCCGCGGGAGAGACTCCGGTCGGCGCGGGGTTCGACGTCATCCTGACGTTCGACTACGAGAGCATCGGAACCGGGATCGCCGACACCGGCAAGGCGCTCGCGAAGCGACTCGTGGCGGCAGGACTCGGCACGGGACACGGGAAGCGGCTCGACATCGTTGCGCACTCGATGGGCGGTCTCGTCTCGCGGTACGCAATCGAAGTCGAGCGAAGCGTCGACGTGTCGACCCTCGTCACGTTCGGCACCCCGAACGCCGGCTCGCCGTGGCCGACGGTTCAAGACTGGGCGACGACGGGGCTCGGCCTGGCGGCGAATGCGTTCGCCTTCACGGCGTGGCCGGTGGCGGTTGTCGGATGGCTCGTGGGCGCTCTGGAGCGGGTCGACGCCGGACTCGACGACCTCGCGCCGGATTCCGATTTCTATCGGGAGCTGAAGAAGCACGGCCAGGACCCCGGAGTGCAGTACCACGTCATCGTCGGAGACCGCTCGCTGGTCGAAACGGCCGACCCGGGTACGGTGAAGCGGCTGGTCGCGAAGCTCATGAGGGTCGCGACCGACCTTCCGTTCTTCGGCCAGCCGAACGACATCGCGGTGTCGGTCGTGAGCGCGAAGAGCTTCCCGGCGTGGGCGATCCGCCCGCCTGTCTCCGACATCCTCCCGAGCGATCACCTGAGCTACTTCCGGACACCTGCGACGCTGCGCAAACTCGCGCAGGCGATCGGCGACGTACCGCCCGATGCGTGATCGGCAGGTCGTTCGGGCTGTTCCGCCCGCGCGGGAGCCGTGCCAGCATGAGCACATGGCAGACGAACCCCGACCTCGCGGCGTGCTCGCACTCGGCACCCTCCCCGTCGCGGCCGCCGTGCTCGTCGGCCTCAACGGGTTCTACCTGCTCCTCGTCGCGTTCGGGAACATCACCGATTTCGGCACGAACCAGCAGTTCGTGCAGCACGTGCTCTCGATGGACACGACGAACTTCGGGCAGCCCGAGGGCACCCACCTCGACCCGCGCATCATGTGGCGCGCGATCACCGACCCCGGCATCCAGAACGCCGCCTACGTCGTGCTCATCGTCTGGGAGACGCTCACGACGATCGTGCTCGTGACGGCGTTCGTGTTCTGGATCGTCGAACGCGGGAAGGGCTACCGGCGGGCGCGGGCGCTGTCGACGATCGGGCTCCTCATGCTCATCCTGCTGTTCATGGGCGGGTTCATCGACGTCGGCGGCGAGTGGTTCGACATGTGGATGTCGACCGCGTGGAACGGGCTCGCGCCGGCGTTCCAGAACAGCGTGCTCGCGCTCTTCGCGCTCGTGCTCGTGCACATCCCGAACCCGGCGTGGGCCGCGCGCGAGAGCTGAGACGCCGACGGGCGCCCGAATCCGAGGACCGGGCGCCCGCCGCGTACGCCGTGCGTGCGGAGCTACACGGCCGGAACCGGAGTGTCGTCCGGTGCCGTCTCAGGCGAAGCCGCCGCCGCCGCGACGCCCGCCTCGCCCGCGCGCGCCGCGCGCTTGGCGGCCCTGCGCTCGCGCCGACCCTCGATGAGCCGGTAGAGCACCGGCACGAGGATGAGCGTGAGGAGCGTCGACGACACGAGGCCGCCGATGACGACGATCGCGAGGTCCTGCGAGATGAACCCGCTCGATCCCGTGACGCCGAGCGCCATGGGCGTGAGCGCGAAGATCGTCGCGAGCGCCGTCATGAGGATGGGCCGGAGCCGCTGACGCGCGCCGTTGAAGACGGCGTCGGCGACCGATTGGCCCTGTTCGCGGTACTGGTTCACGAGGTCGATGAGCACGATCGCGTTCGTCACGACGATGCCGATCAGCATGAGCATGCCGATGAGCGCCGAGATGCCGAGCGGCGTGCCCGTCGCGAGCAGCAGCCCGATCGCGCCGGTCGCCGCGAACGGGATCGACACGAGCAGGATGAGCGGCTGCACGAGCGACCGGAACGTCGCCACGAGGAGCATGAACACGAGCGCGATCGCGACGAGCATCGCGAGTCCGAGCTGGCCGAAGGACTCCGCCTGCGTCGCAGCGAGCCCGCCGATCTCGGCGGTCGCACCCTCGGGCAGGTCGAGGTCTGCGAGCGACTCGGTGACCGAGGCGGTCACGGCGCCGAGCTCGCCCTCGTCGGGCGTGATCGAGATCGTCGCGGTGAGGTCGCCGCCGTCGCGCGTGATCGAGGTCGGCACGGTGACCTCCTCGACGGATGCGACCGACGTGAGCGGGGCGAAGCCCGCCGCGGTCGGGAGCAGCACGTCGCGGAGCTCCTCGACGGTCGCAGGCGGGGTCGTCGTGTTCACGAAGATCGAGAGCTCTTCCCCGTCGAGCGTGATCTTGCCGACCGACTGCGGCGAGAGCGCGTTCGCGGCGATGCCGAGCACCTGCATCTCGGTGAGCCCCTGGCGGAGCGCCTCGGCACGGTCGACCGTCACCTGCACGATGGGCTGCGCAGGCGCGAGGTTCGAGGCGACCGCGGCGGCCTTCGGGGTGTCGGCGAGGGCGTCGTATACCGCGCTCGCGGCGGTCGCGAGCTCGTCTTCGCCGCGCGCGCTGACCTGGACGTCGACCGTGCCGCCGAAGCCGCCCGCGGCGGAGGCATCCGCCAGCGCGATCTCGCCCGCGCCGTCGATCGCGTCGAGCGCGTCGCGCACGTCCTGCTTGAGGGCGACCTGGTCGGCGCCCTTGTCGGTGTTGACGATGAACGTCGCCGACGTCGACCCGCCGCCGAGCATCGCCATCGCGCCGCCGCCGCTTCCCGCGGTCAGCATGACGTCCTCGACGCCGTCGACCGCGAGGAGCGCGTCCTCGACCTCGGATGCCCCGGACGAGATCGTGTCGAGGTCGGTGCCGGCCGGGAACTCCTGCGTCACGGTGAGCGAGTTCTGCCCCGTCGAGCCGAGGAAGTCGACCTTGAGGAACGACGCCGATCCGAGGGTCACGACGAGCAGGAGCACCGACGCGACGAGCGTGATGACCGGATGCTTCTGCGTGCCGCGCAGCACGGGCGTGTACACGCGCTGGAGCCAGGACTTGCGCTCCTTCGCTTCTGCCTCGGCACGGACGGCGGCGACCTTGGCGTCGGCGTCGGCCGAGACATCCGCCGCTGTGTCACCGGCACCGCCGGGCTGCTTCAGGAACCAGTACGACAGCACGGGCACGATCGTGAGCGACACGAGGAGCGAGGAGAGCATCGCGATCGTGACGGTCAGCGCGAACGGCGCGAAGAGCTCGCCGACGAGTCCGCCGACGACGGCGATCGGGAGGAACACGGCGACGGTCGTGAGGGTCGACGACGTGATGGCGCCGGCCACTTCGCGCACGCCCGCGAGGATCGCGTGCTGCTTCCGCTCGCCGTACGAGAGGTGCCGCTTGATGTTCTCGATGACGACGATCGAGTCGTCGACGACGCGGCCGATCGCGATCGTGAGCGCGCCGAGCGTCAGCATGTTGAGCGAGTGGCCGCCGAGGTTCAGCCCGATGAAGGTCACGAGCACCGAGAGCGGGATCGAGATGGCCGTCACGAGGGTCGGCCGCACCGAGCGCAGGAAGATGAGGATCACGACGACCGCGAAGACGAGGCCGAGCAGGCCCTCGATCGCGAGGTGCTGGATCGACTCCTCGATGAACGGCGCCTGGTCGAACATGACCGTGAGGTCGACGTCGGAGAGCTCGTCGCGGAGGTCGTCGAGCGCCGTGTTCACTGCGTGCGAGACGGCGACGATGTCGGCGTCCTGCGTCGCGGTCACCATGACCGAGAGCGCTTCGTCGCCGTTCGTGCGCGTGATCGAGGTGGGCGTCTCTGCGACGACGTCGACGGATGCCACGTCGCCGAGCTCTGCGACGGTGCCGGGTTGCGTCGTCGACGCGAGGGGCAGTGCACGCAGGTCGTCGAGGGAGACGATGGCGCTGCCGCCCTGCACGGGCCGGAGGCTCCCGTCTTCGGCGATGGACCCCATCGGCAGGGTCATGCCGTTGGCCTTCAGGGCGTCGGAGATCGCCGTGGGGGAGATGCCGAGGGCGCCGAGCTCTTGGAGGTCGGGCGTGATGACGACGCGCTCGGTCTGCGCGCCCGAGACGGTCGCGGCGCGGACGCCCTCGATGCCCTCGAGCTTCGGCACGACGACATCGCGGAGGTCGGCCGTGAGTTCGGCCGGAGTGCGGTCTGCCGAGGACGCCGTGAGGAACATGATCGGCAGCGCCGAGCTCGATCCCGCGAGGACCTGCGGCGAGGCATCCGACGGCAGGACGCCCTCGAGACCGTCGATGGCGTCCTGCACCGACGCCTGGAACTCCTTCGCGTCGGTGCCGTACGCGTAGGCGACCGAGATGGTCGAGACGCTCGACGACGATGTCGCGACGACCGACTCGACCTCGGGGATCGCCTCGAGCGCCTTCGAGAGCGGCAGGCCGATCTGCTCGTCGATCACTTCGGGGCTCGCGCCCGGCACGACGGTGACGATCTGGGACTGCGGGAACTCGATCGACGGGATGAGCTCTTGCTTCAGCTGGGTCATCGAGAAGAGCCCGAAGCCCGTGATCACGAGGGTCACGAGGGCGACGAGCGCGCGGTTCGCGAGACTGAATCTCGCCAAGCGGAACATGGGTGGGTGGCCTCCGGCAGACAGGATGCTTCGCTTCGCGCGAAGCTTAGGTCGAGGCTAACCAAGTCTCGCTGTGTCCCGACTGGGAATGACGGCGCTACGGTGAACCTGTGACCGACGACGCGAAGCGCGCCGAACTCCTCGGCGAGATCGAGGCGATCGGGCAGGCGATGGAGAACTCCTCGCTGTCTTCGCTCGTCCGCTCGCTCCTCGAGATCGACCTCACGATCCAGCAGCTCAAGCTCCTCACGATGCTCGTCGTCTCCGACGGCATGAGCGGGCAACGGCTCGCGCAGGAGCTCGGCGTCTCGATGGCGACGATCTCGGGCATCGTCGACCGGCTCGAGACCCAGGGACTCGTCGCGCGCGTGCTCGACGAGCGCGACCACCGCGTGCGGCTCGTCCACGCGACGGCAGACGGGCGCGAGATCGTGCTCAGGCTCTCGTCGAGCCGCGAACAGCTCGGGCGCGAGGTGCTCGAGCGGGTGCCCGTCGACGACCTCGCGGCGCTCGCGCAGGGGATGCGCGCGATCCTGCGGGCGATCTCGGAGTAGCGCCGGTTCGCGGTTTCTGCCTACTCGGCCGACGCGCCGAGGATCGCGTCGAGGAGGCCCGGGAAGCGCTCGTCGATCTCGTCGCGGCGGAGCGAGATCGTGCGGCGGCGGCCGTTCGGCTCGTTGCGGATGACGCCGTTCTCGCGCAGCACCTTGAAGAGGTGGGAGCGGGTCGACTTCGGCATGTCGGGGTCGGTCGCCGCGCAGGCCGCCATGTCTGTCGGTCCGCCCGAGACCTGTCGTGCGATCGCGAGCCGTTCGGGATCGCTGAGCGCGAAGAGGATGCCGCCGAGCGTGATGTCGCTCGCGGCGGGGTGCGGAAGGTCGACGGCGGAAGCCACGGTTCGAGATTATTTGAAGAATCTGGGAATGTCTGGGACATCCGATTGTTCGAATCTTCTAGAACGATTGGAGTCGCGAATGACCGACACGCTCACCGCGGTACCGGAGCAGAAGACGAGCCGCACACGCACGGGCTTCGCGCTCGCGATCACCGGCATCACCGTCATGATGGCCGCAGCGAGCGCGCCGTCGCCCTTCTACCCCGTGCTGCAGCAGCGTCTCGGTCTCGACCCCGGAACCATCACGGGCATCTTCGCCGTCTACGCCGTCGTGCTCCTCGCGGCCCTCCTCACGATGGGCTCGCTCTCCGACCACCTGGGGCGCCGGCCCGTCATCAGCGCGGGCTTCGCCGTCCTCGCGCTGAGCGTGCTCCTCTTCTGGCACGCCGACTCCGTCGGTCTCCTCTACGGCGCCCGCGCGCTGCAGGGGCTCGCGAGCGGCATCCTGCTGTCTGCGCTGTCGGCCGCGATCGCCGACCTCGAGCCCGCGAACCGGCCGGGATCGGCGGCCGTCTGGAACTCGGTCGCCCCCATGGCCGGGCTCGCGATCGGCGCGATCGCGGCCGGTGCGGTGCTGGATGTCGCGGCCGACCCGCTCCTCGTCGTCTTCGCCCCGCTCGTGGTCGCCTTCGTCGCCCTCGCGGGCGCGGCATGGCTCGCCCCCGAGACCTGGCCGCGGCACGAGGGGTGGGCGGCCTCGCTCCGCCCGCGCGTCGCGATCCCCGCCCCCGTGCGGAGGCTCTTCCTCGTGAGCGCGCCCGCCGTGCTCGCGGGCTGGGCGACCGGCGGACTCTTCCTCTCGCTCGGCGCCTCGATCGTCCGCACCCAGTTCGGCGTCGCCGACCACCTCTGGCAGGGCCTCGCGATCTCGCTCCTCGCGGGATCGGGCGGTGTCGCGGCGTTCCTCATCCGCAAGCGGAGCGCCCGGCAGATCACGATCTACGGCACGAGCGCGCTCGCCGTGGGCACGGCGTTGACCCTCGCCGCTCTCGCGCTGCACTCGCTGCCGGCGTATCTCGTCGCCGTGATCGTCGCGGGCACGGGCTTCGGCACGGCGTTCATGGGCGTGCTGCGGTCGATCGCTCCCGCCGTTGAGCCGGGCCAGCGCGCCGAGGTGTTCGCGTCGATCTACACCGTGGCGTATCTCGCCTTCGGCGTGCCCGCCGTGCTCGCGGGCGTTCTCGTGCCGGTGCTGACGCTCGGCGTCACGGCCTACGGGTACGGCGTCGCGGTCATCGTGTTCGCCGCGGCGGCGGCGCTGCTGCGGGTGCGGGCTCGCGCGTAGGCGTTGTGCTGAGGCCCTGCCGACGGCATCGTCAGCGGGCGAGCAGCCCGTCGAAGAGCGCGTCGGCGTACTCGGGCGTGAGTTCGATGTGCGCGAGCGTGCGGAAGAGCACGGCACCGAGGAGCGCATCCGCGGCGATCCGCGGATCGAGGCTCGCGCGTACATCGCCGGCCGCGGTCGCCGCGGCGATTCGGCTCGCGAGCTCGTCTCGCGTCGGGGCGGTCACGGTCGAGGTGATCGTCGAGGCGCCGGGTGCGTCGTCGGCCGCTGCCGCGGCGAGTGCCCGCACGAGCGTCGCGTTCGCGGGGTCGGCGCTCGTCGCGACGAGCGTGCGCAGGAACGAGCGCAGGTCGTCGAGCGGATGCCCCGTCGGCGCGGGCGGTGTCGAGGGCAGTGCGATGACCCCCTCGACGACCGCCTCGGCGACGATCGCCGATTTGGCGGGCCACCACCGGTAGACGGTCTGGCGGCTGACGCCCGCGGCGGTCGCGATCCCGTCGATCGTGAGGCGTTCGTAGCCGGACTCACTGAGGAGCGTCGACGTCGCGTCGAGCACCGCGCGGCGCGATCGCTCGCTGCGCGGTCGTCCTCTCGCGGGCTCGCTCATGCGTCCACGGTAGCCGGGGAGGAGTAGCATTCCGTATAACGAGACAAAGTGTCTTGTAAATGTTGCGAAGGAGCATCATGTCGAACGGAGTGCTGGTCGTCATCGGCGTCGGCGGGATGGGCGAAGCCATCGCCCGGCGCGTGGGAGCGGGGCACAAGGTGGTGCTCGGCGACTTCAACGAAGCGCTGCTCGAGCGCGTCGCGACGGCGCTGCGCGGCGACGGGTTCGACGTCACCGCCCAGAAGGTGGATGTCTCGTCGCGCGAGTCGGTCGCGGCGCTCGCCGATGCCGCCGCTGCACTGGGGCCCGTCGTCAAGGTGGTCCACACCGCCGGGCTCTCGCCCGTGCAGGCGCCGACCGCCGCGATCCTCCACGTCGACCTCGCGGGCGTCGCCTACAGCCTCGACGAGTTCGGCCGCGTCATCGCCGACGGCGGCGCAGGCGTCGTCATCGCGAGCATGGCGGGCACGTTCGGCATCGGGCAGTTCCCCGCCGAACTCGAAGCCGCTCTCGCCCTCACGCCGACCGACGACCTCCTCGGCCTGCCGTTCCTCGCCGAAGGCGCGCTCCCCAACGCGGGTGCGGCGTACAGCATCGCCAAGCGCGGCAATCAGGTGCGCGTGCAGGCCGCGAGCCTCGCGTGGGGCGCCCGCGGCGCCCGTGTGAACACGATCAGCCCCGGCGTGATCTCGACGCCCATGGGCCAGCAGGAGCTCGCGGGCGAGTCGGGAGAAGGCATGCGTGCCATGATCTCCGGCTCGGGCACCGGCCGCATCGGGACGCCCGCCGACATCGCGAACGCCGCCGCGTTCCTGCTCAGCGCCGACGCGTCGTTCATCACGGGCACCGATCTCCTCGTCGACGGCGGCACCGTCGCGGGCGTCCGCTCGGGCGCGATCAAGCTGCCCCAGGGCTGAGTCGCGGATGCCTCGGGCTCACCGCCCGAGGCATCCATCAGCCATCGCACATGCCCACGCACTACCGTTGAGCCTATGAGCGCAACGGATGCCCAGAACGAGCCCGAGGCGCCGCAGACGCCTGACACGGCTGCCACGACCGAGCCGGCCGAGCCGGCCGGCCCGACCTTCGCCGACCTCGGCCTCGACGACCTCGTCTTGAAGGCCCTGAAAGACGTCGGCTACGAGACCCCGTCGGCGATCCAGGCCGCGACCATCCCGCCGCTCCTCGAGGGCCGCGACGTGCTCGGCACGGCGCAGACCGGTACGGGCAAGACCGCCGCGTTCGCGCTCCCCATTCTCTCGAGGCTGGATGTCTCGCAGCACGCGCCGCAGGCGCTCGTGCTCGCCCCGACGCGCGAGCTCGCCCTCCAGGTGTGCGAGGCGTTCGAGCGGTACGCGTCGCACCTGCGCGGCGTGCACGTGCTGCCCGTCTACGGCGGCCAGGGCTACGGCGTGCAGCTCTCGGCGCTCCGCCGCGGCGTCCACGTCGTCGTCGGCACCCCCGGCCGCATCATGGACCACCTCGAGAAGGGCACCCTCGACCTCTCCGAGCTCAAGTACCTCGTGCTCGACGAAGCCGACGAGATGCTCAAGATGGGCTTCGCAGAAGACGTCGAGACGATCCTCGCCGACACCCCCGACGACAAGCAGGTCGCGCTGTTCTCGGCGACGATGCCCGCGGCGATCCGCCGCATCTCGGCGCAGTACCTCAAGGATCCCGACGAGATCAACGTCAAGACGAAGACCACGACGGGCGCGAACATCACGCAGCGCTACCTCGTCGTCTCGTACGCGCAGAAGGTCGACGCCCTCACGCGCATCCTCGAGGTCGAGGCGTTCGAGGGCGTCATCGTCTTCGTGCGCACGAAGAACGAGACCGAGACGCTCGCCGAGAAGCTCCGCGCGCGCGGGTTCTCGGCGGCCGCGATCAACGGCGACATCGCGCAGGCCCAGCGCGAGCGCACCGTCAACCAGTTGAAGGCCGGCAAGCTCGACATCCTGGTCGCGACGGATGTCGCGGCGCGCGGCCTCGACGTCGACCGCATCAGCCACGTGGTGAACTTCGACATCCCGACCGACACCGAGTCGTACGTGCACCGCATCGGCCGCACGGGCCGCGCGGGCCGCACGGGCGACGCGATCAGCTTCGTGACCCCGCGCGAGCGGCGTCTGCTCTCTTCGATCGAGCGCGCGACGCGTCAGCCGCTCACCCAGATGCAGCTCCCGACCGTCGAAGACGTGAACGCCACGCGCCTCACGCGCTTCGACGAGGGCATCACGGCGGCGCTCGCCGAGACGGCTCGCATCGAGGGCTTCCGCGACGTCATCGCCCACTACGTCTCGCACCACGACGTGCCCGAGGCCGATGTCGCGGCGGCCCTCGCCGTGCTCGCCCAAGGCGACACGCCGCTGCTCCTCTCGCCCGAGGACGACCGGCCGTTCCGCGACACCCGCTCGCGTGAGGCCCGTGACCGCGACGACCGCGGCGAACGCCGGTTCCGCGACGACCGAGGAGACCGCGGCGACCGCGGCGACCGCGGCTCCGACCGGTTCCGCGACGACCGCGCCCGCTCCGACCGGGAAGACCGCGACGGCCGGCGCTCGCGCCCGCGCTCGGGTCCGTTCGCGTCGTACCGCATCGCCGTCGGGCGTCGCCAGAAGGTCGACCCGCGCCAGATCGTCGGCGCGCTCGCCAACGAGGGCGGCCTCCGCCGCGAAGACTTCGGGCACATCGACATCCGCCCCGACTTCTCGCTCGTCGAGCTGCCCGCCGACCTCTCGAACGATGTGCTCGACCGGCTCTCGGGCACCCGCATCAGCGGCAAGCTCATCGAGTTGCGTCCCGACACGGGTCGCCCGCAGCGCCGCGACCGCGACGGCGGCGGCTACGACCGCGGCGGCTACGACCGCCCGCGTCGTGAAGGCGGATACGACCGCGACCGTGCACCGCGCGAAGACCGGGGCGACCGACCGTTCCGCAAGCCTCGGCACTGACGCGGGCCGAACGACTGACGCAAGAGCCGCGCCCCGAGCTCAGCGCTCCCCGCGCGGCTCCGCCATGGGCGCCGTGCGCGCGCCCACGATGCGGTCGACCGAGCGCAGCAAGCGCACGGCGGCGGGCTCCGAGGCATCCACGTCGTCCTCGACGGGCGTGTGCACCGTGAGCGCGAACGCCGACACGACGAGGGCGACCGCGGTGCGGGCCGACTCGTCGGACACGGCGCGCTCGCGCGCGAGCTCGAAGAACGTCTCGCGGAGCGAGCTCGTCCACTGCGTGAACGCGGGCCCGAGTTCGGGGCGTTCGGCGACGAGCTGCTTGATGCGGCGGGTGTTGCGGCTCTCGTCGGCGAGGTGGCCGACGAGCTCGCACAGCGCGGGCACGAGTTCGCCACGCGCGGCGCGGAAGCGGGCGAGGGCGTCGTCGGTCAGCACGACCTGGGGGAGCCCCAGGACGGCCGCGGACTTCGAGGGGAAGTAGTTGAAGAAGGTGCGCTGCGAGACATCCGCCGCTTCGCAGATCTGATCGACGGTCGTCGCCTCGAGACCGTGCGCCTCGACGAGCGCGAACGCCGCCTCGTGGAGCGCGAGCCTGGTCGCCGCCTTCTTCCGCTCCCGCAGGGTCGCGGGAGCGGAAGCGGCGGCGACCGGCTCGACGGAGGTCATACCGTCGATTCTTCCAGCGTCTCGTCGAGGCTCGCGGCCGCGTTCGCGCGGGCCTGAAGGGCCGAGACGTTGCGCAGCGGCGGCGCCTTGAAGAACAGCGACAGCACGAACGCGAGCAGGATGACTCCGAGCGCGACCCAGAAGACGAGCACTGCCGACGTCGTGAACCCGACGAGGAAGGGCTTCGTGAGGGCCGGGTCGGCGCCGTTCAGGAACGAGGTGTCGCTCGTCGCACCGCTCGTCGTGCTCGCGGCGTTGCCGTCGGCGAGCTTCTGCTCGAGCTCGGGGACGAGCTGGTCGACCCACGCCTCGCGCTGATCGGCGTTCGACCAGTCGACCGAGACGGTGTCGCCCGTGACGGTCGCGTTCGCCTGCTCGGCGACCGCGGCGAGGGCGGCCTCGTGCGCGGCGGGAGTCGCGGCCGCCACCTGCGTCGCGATGACCTGATCGGCCATGGCGGCCGAGAGTGCGCCCGCGTCGACCTGCGCCTGCACGGCTGCGGTGACCTTCTCGGTCACGGCCTGGTCCGCCGCGGCGAGGGCCTTGGTGACGCCGTCGTCGAGCTGGGTCTGGATCGTCTCCTGGATGGGGTCGACGATGGGGGTCCAGAGCTGGGCCATGACGGCCTGGTTCTCGGGCGCGCCCGCGATCTCGGGGTCGAGCGCCGCCGAGAGGGCCGTCGAGAGGGTCTCCTCATCGGAGATCGACTTCACGATGTTGCCCGGCAGGCTCGAGAACAGCACCGACAGCAGGATCGCGACGCCGAGCGTGCCGCCCATCTGGCGGAAGAAGGTCGCGACGCTCGTCGCGACGCCCATCTCGTGCGGCTCGACCGCGTTCTGGCTCGCGAGCGTGAGGGTCTGCATGAGCTGGCCGAGGCCGAGGCCGACGACGAACATCTCGACCATGAGCACCCAGAACGGGGTGTCGTAGTGCTCGAAGGTGAGGAGGAAGAAGCCGAGCGCCGTGACCGCGGTGCCCGTGATCGGGAAGATGCGGTACTTGCCCGTGCGGGCCGTGTACTGGCCCGCGCCGATCGCCGAGATCATGAGGCCGACGACCATGGGGATCATCGCGAGGCCCGACTCGGTCGGGTTCAGGCCGATGACGATCTGGAGGTACAGCGGGATGGTCAGCATCGCGCCGAACATGCCGAAGCCGATGAGCACGTTGAGGATGGTCGCCATCGAGAAGGTGCCCGAGCGGAACAGGCCGAGCGGGATGATCGCGTCGTCCTTCATGAAGTGCTCGATGAGGACGAAGGCGAGGATGCCGACGCCGCCGAGGACGTAGCTGATGATCGCGGGCGTCGAGGTCCAGCCCCATTCGCGGCCCTGCTGGGCGACGAGGAGGAGCGGCACGAGCGCGAGGATGACGGCCGAGGCGCCCCACCAGTCGATGCGGGGCTTCTTGTCGTGGGCGAACTTCGGCAGGTGGAGGAACGCGATCACCATGATGAGCGCGATGATGCCGATGGGGATGTTGATGAGCATGACCCAACGCCAGCCGTCGATCCAGAGGATCTCGTTCGCGCCGGCGAAGAGCCCGCCGATCAGGGGGCCGATGACGGTCGAGATGCCGAAGACGGCGAAGAAGTAGCCCTGGTACTTCGCGCGTTCGCGCGGGGCGAGGATGTCTCCCATGATCGCGAGCGGCAGCGACATGAGCGCGCCCGCACCGATGCCCTGGAGGGCGCGCCAGGCCGCGAGCATGAACATCGTGTCGGCGGTCGCCGACAGCAGCGACCCCACGAGGAAGATGCTGATGCCGATGATGAAGAGCGGGCGGCGGCCGAAGATGTCGGAGAGCTTGCCGTAGATCGGCACCGACACGGTCGACGTGATGAGGAACGCCGTCGTCACCCACGCCTGCTGGTCGAGGCCGTGCAGGTCGTCGCCGATCGTGCGGATGGCGGTGCCGAAGACCGTCTGGCCGAGCGACGAGAGGAACATGCCGGCCATGAGGCCGTAGATCACGAGCTGGATCTGGCGAGGCGTCATGATCGGGTCGTGCTCGGTCGTCGCGGCGGGCGCGACGACGGGAGCCGAGCCCGTGGCGGTGGTGGTCGACATGCGTGTCCTTCGAGGTCGCGTGGCGGAGAGAGATGGTGCGGATCCGGGTACGACGCTGTCCAGATTCGTGCAGAGGTGCAAATATACACCTCTGCAGGTTCATCCGCGAACCGGCGCCGGCTTCCGAATCCAGATCCACGACACGATGCCGCCCGCGACCATGAGGACCGCCGTCGCGATCGCGCCGCGGTGGAAGCCGTCGAGGTCGAGGCTGCCGCCGACGATCGCCGAGAGCATCGCGATCACGAGGAGGCCCGCGACGCGCGCGACGGCGTTGTTGACCGCCGAGGCGACGCCCGCGCGCACGGGGTCGATCGAGCCGAGGATCGCCGAGGTGAGCGGCGCGACCGTGAGCGTGAGCCCGATGCCGAAGACGACGATCGCGGGCAGGACCTGGGTCCAGTAGTCGAAGTCGGTGCGCACCGTGAGGAGCAGCAGCGCCCCCGTGGCCATGATGAGCGGCCCGATCGTCATGAACAGGCGCGGCCCGAGCTTGCCCGAGAGCGCGCCGACCTTCGAGCTCAAGCCGATCATGATGAGCGTCGACGGCAGGGTCGCGAGGCCCGCGAGCGTGGCGGGAAGGCCGGCGCCCTGCTGCAGGTAGACGCCGAGCACGAACCCGTTGAGTGAGAGGGCGGCGTAGACGAAGAAGGTCGCGATGTTGCCCGACCAGAAGTTCCGCACGCGGAAGAGGGCGAGCGGGAGCATCGGCTGCGCGGCGAAGCGCTCGCGCACGAGGAACGCGAGGAAGGATGCCACGCCGCCGACGAGTGCCGTCACGATGAGCGGCGACCAGCCGAGGTTCGGCTGCTCGATGAGCGCGAACACCGTGCCGCCGAGCCCCGCGGTGCAGAGGGCGGCGCCGAGCCAGTCGATGCGGGCGCCGGGTTCGCGGATGTCCCGGTGCCCGAGCCGCACGAGGAGCCAGAGCGTCACGGCGATCGGCACGACATTGATGAGGAACGCGAACCGCCACGACGAGAAGTCCACGAAGAGGCCCCCGATGACGGGGCCGGCGAGCATCGCGGCGGTCGTGAGCGAGGTCCACACGCCGATCGCGCGCGCTTGCGCCTCGTCGCGGAAGTTCGAGGTGATGAGCGCGAGCGAACTCGGCACGAGCAGGGCTCCCGCGATGCCTTGGAGGGCGCGCGCGACGATGAGGAAGTCGGGGGAGGGGGCGGCGGCGATCGCGATGGAGGCGAGCCCGAAGCCGATGAGCCCGACTCGCAGCACGCGGATGCGCCCGTAGACGTCGGAGAGCGACCCCGCGACGAGGATGAGCGCGGAGAGCGTGATGAGGTAGGCGTCGACGGCCCACTGCTGGGTCGCGAGCCCGCCGCCGAGCTCGCGCAGGATCGCGGGCAGCGCGACCGTGACCACGGTGCTGTCGAGGAACGAGACGAACGACGCGAGCACGGCGATCGCGAGCACGAGTCGCTGGTCGCGCGACCTGGCTTCGGCCATGGCTCCACGCTAGCCCCTGGTGCTGTCTTGCGTCGCAAGATACTATGCGACGCATGAGTGCCGATTCGACCGTGCAACTGCGCAAGGGGGTCGCCGAGCAATGCGTGCTCGGACTCCTCGCCGAGCGGCCGCACTACGGGTGGGAGCTCGCCGAGACGCTCGGCGCGCACGGCCTCGTCGCGAGCGCCGGCACCCTCTACCCGCTCCTCGCGCGCCTCCGCTCGCGGGGCGCCGTCGAGACGTACACGCAAGACAGCGACGCAGGCCCGACCCGCAAGTACTACCGGCTCACCGCCGCGGGCACGCGGGAGCTCGCGGCGTTCCGCGAGCAGTGGCGCGGCTTCAGCCGAACCGTCGACGACCTCATCGGAAGGGGATCACACGTATGACCGACCAGCTCTCCCGGGCGGCGCGCGTGTACTTGCGCGAACTCGACGCGGCGCTCGCGGGCGTGCCGCAGGCCCTTCGCCGAGACATCCTCGACGGCATCGCGAGCGACCTCGCAGGGCTCGATCCCGCTGCGGCTGCCGAGCGGATCGAGCAACTGGGCGATCCGAACGAGATCGCGGCGGATGTCTCGGGCGGCGTGCCTGCCGCGAGCGGCGGGGAGCCCGGGGCATCCGCGACCGCGCTCGCCGCGCCGCCTGCCCAGGTCGCACCGCCCGCCCCGCCCGTGAGCCCGCGCTGGTACGTCGTCGTGACCTCGCTCGTCGTCGCGTTCGGCGGATTCGTGATCCCGGTGATCGGATGGATCGCGGGCATCACGATGATGTGGATGTCCCGGAGCTGGGCGCGCTGGGAGAAGTGGACGGCGACGCTCCTGCCGTTCGCGGTGCTCGCAGTCACGTTCGCGGCCTCGGCGATCGCGGGCGCGGTCGAGCGCGCCGGTGCCCCGACGCCGGGGGTGAGCGACTCGCCGCTCGTCGTGTCGGCATTCTCGGGCTGGCACGCCGCCATCCTGCTCATGTTCGTGATCCCGCCCGTCACGGGCATCTGGCTCCTCGTCCGCGGCCTCCGCCGCCCCTGACGGCGTGCGCCCCGAGGGGCATAACATGAGACATGATCAGGATTACGGTGCTCGGCATCGCGCTCGACTCGCTCGGGCAGCACATCGTGCTCCTGAAGCCCGTCGACGAGGTCGTGGGTGAGGGCGTCGTGCTCCCGATCTGGATCGGCGGGCAGGAGGCGACCTCGACGCTCATCGGCATCAACGGCGAAGACGCGCCGCGCCCGCTCGGCCACGACCTCATGAAGACGCTCCTCGACACGTTCGGCGCGAGGCTCCAGCGCGTCGACATCACGCGCCTCGACGAGGGCACCTTCTACGCCGACCTCGTGCTGCAGACGGTCGACGGGCAGCGCACGCTCGATGCCCGCCCATCCGACTCGATCGCGCTCGCCGTGCGCGCGGGCGCCCCCATCTTCGTCGCCGACGACGTCCTCGACGAGGCCGGCATCCCCGCCGAGCTCGTCGAAGTGGAAGACGACGACGAGGTGCCGGCCGGCGGCGCGCGGCAGGACGAGACCGACGAGGAGCGGCTCGAGGAGTTCCAGAAGTTCCTCGACGACGTCGACCCCGACGACTTCCGAGGCTGAGCCCTCGCTACGGCAGAATCAGCGTATGCCCGACGCGCTCCCCGCCCTCACCGAGATGCCCTCGCCGCAGTACATCATGACGGCCGAGGGCCGCCGCATCGCGACCTACTCGTGGGGCGACGAAGAGGCGCCGACCGTGCTCGCCGTGCACGGCTTCGCGTCGAGCACGCGCGACAACTGGGTCAACACGGGCTGGGTGCGCGACCTGACGCGGGCGGGCTACCGCGTGCTCGGCGTCGACCAGCTCGGCCACGGTGCGAGCGACAAGCCCCACGAGTCATCCGAATACGACATGGTGCACCTCGTCGACGACCTCGTCATCGTGCTCGACACCTACCTGCTCGACACCGTGCGCTACCTCGGCTACTCGCTCGGCGCGCGCGTCGGCTGGCAGGTCGCCGTCAACGCGCCCGAGCGCATCGAACGCGCGGTGCTCGGCGGCATCCCCGACGGGCGGCCGCTCGCGCGCCTGCAGATCGACGAGGTGCGCGCGCTCGCCGAGCACGGCACGCCCGTCGAAGACGCCGTCACACGCAACTACGTCACCCTCGCGTCGCGCGTCGCGGGCAACGACCTGCTGTCGCTCGTCGCGCTCGCCGAGGGCATGCGCCACGGCGACGCCGACCCGGATGTCACGCACCCGCCCCTGCAGCCGATCCTCTTCGCGACGGGCACCGACGACGCGATCTTCGCGCAGTCGAAGGCGCTCGCCGAGGCGACGCCGAACGGGTCGTTCCTCGAGATCCCCGGCCGGCACCACTTCAACGCGCCCGGTGCGCGGGCGTTCCGCGAGGCGGGGATCCGGTTCCTGACGGGGGCGTGAGCGCTCAGCCCGGGAGCGCTCAGCCCGCGAGCGCCGCCGCGAGGCTCTCGCGCACGATCGCGAGGCCGGCGCGCAGCTCGTCTTCGGTGATCGTGAGCGACGGGAGGAACTTCAGCACCTCGTCGTACGCGCCCGACGTCTCGATGACGAGCCCGCGCGCGAACGCCTGCTTCGAGATGCGGCCCGCGAGGCCCCGGTCGACGTCGGTCGCGATGCCGTAGAAGAGGCCGCGGCCGCGCACGTCGAACGCGAGCTCGGGGTGCTCGGCGGCGATCGCCTCGAGCTCGGCGCGGAGCAGTTCGGACTTCGCGGCGACGCCCTTCATGAAGGCGTCGTCGGCCCAGTAGGTCTCGAGGGCTGCGCGCGCGGAGACGAACGCGAGGTTGTTGCCGCGGAAGGTGCCGGTGTGGGCGCCGGGCTTCCACACGTCGACGTCGGGGCGGATGAGCACGAGCGACATCGGCAGGCCCGAGCCCGAGATCGACTTCGACACGGTCACGAGGTCGGGCACGATGTCGGCGTGCTCGAACGCGAAGAACTTCCCGGTGCGACCGATGCCGGCTTGGATCTCGTCGAGGATGAGCAGGATGCCTCGGACCGCCGTGATCTCGCGGAGGCGCTTCAGCCACGGCAGGCTCGCGACGTTGATGCCGCCCTCGCCCTGCACGGCCTCGACGATGACCGCCGCGGGGTGTCGAGCCCCGAGCCGGGGTCGTCGAGCGCCTTCTCGAGCAGGTCGAGCGTGTCGATGCCCGCGCCGAGGTAGCCGTCGTAGGGGAAGCGTGCGACGCCGCCGAGGCCGATGCCCGCGGCCGTGCGGTAGTGGCTGTTGCCCGTCGCGGCGAGCGCGCCGAGGCTCAGGCCGTGGAACGCGTTGGTGAACGCGACGACGGTCTGGCGGCCGGTCGCCTGGCGGGCGAGCTTCAAGGCCGCCTCGACGGCGTTCGTGCCGGTCGGGCCGGTGAACTGGATCTTGTAGTCCCACCCGCGCGGTTCGAGCACGTACCGCTCGAACGCTTCGATGAACGCCTTCTTGGCGCTCGTCGCCATGTCGAGGCCGTGGATGATGCCGCCGTGCTCGAGGTACGCGATGAGCGCCTTCGTGAAGACGGGGTTGTTGTGGCCGTAGTTCAGCACGCCCGCGCCCGCGAAGAAGTCGAGGTACTCCCGGCCGTCGGCGTCGACGAGGGTGGCCCCGCGGGCCTCGTCGAACACGGTGGGGAAGGCGCGGACGTACCCGCGGACTTCGGACTCTCGACGGTCGAAGACGTCCAGGGAAACGGCGTCGCTCATGGCGGGAGTGCTCCTCTTCTTCGGTGGCGGTGCTACGAGCCTAGAGGTCGCGGCTGAGTGCTCCGGCACGGAGGTGCGGACGGGAACGAAACCGGATCATACGGTGTTCTATATCTCGGCGTCGCAGCCAGCGATGTCGAGGAAGGGGAAACACAGATGGCAACCGAGTACCGGAGGACCGAGGAGGCGCTCGCGAAGCTGACGCCCCTCCAGCGCAAGGTCACCCAGGACGACGCGACCGAGCCCGCGTTCCGCAATGAGTACTGGAACAGCCACGACGACGGCATCTACGTCGACGTCGTGTCGGGACAGCCGCTCTTCGCGTCGACCGACAAGTACGACAGCCGTTCGGGCTGGCCGAGCTTCACCCGACCGATCGACGAGTCGTCGATCGTGGAGAAGGTCGACCGCTCGCTGTGGATGAAGCGCGTCGAGGTGCGCTCGGCAGGAGCCGACAGCCACCTCGGACACGTCTTCGACGACGGCCCCGCCGACCAGGGCGGGCTTCGCTATTGCATCAACTCGGCGTCGCTGCGGTTCGTACCGCTCGCGGACCTCGAGGCCGAGGGGTACGGTGCGTACCGTGCCCTGTTCGAGGGAACCACCGACGAGGAGCACCACGCATGACCGACAACGGAACCGTCACGAGCATCCCGGGTACCGAGACCGCCGTCCTCGCGGGCGGCTGTTTCTGGGGCATGGAAGACCTCGTCCGCAAGCAGCCGGGCGTCCTCCAGACGCGCGTCGGCTACACGGGCGGGCAGAACGACCACGCCACCTACCGCAACCACCCCGGCCACGCCGAGGCGCTCGAGGTCGTCTTCGACCCGCAGAAGACGAGCTACCGCGACCTGCTCGAGTTCTTCTTCCAGATCCACGACCCGTCGACCCTGAACCGTCAGGGCAACGACATCGGCACGAGCTACCGCTCGGCGATCTTCCCCCTCTCGGAGGAGCAGGAGAAGGTCGCGATCGACACGATCGAAGACGTGGATGCCTCGGGCCTCTGGCCTGGGCCCGCGACGACGACGATCGAGCCCGCGGGCCCGTTCTGGGAGGCCGAGCCCGAGCACCAGGACTACCTGGAGCGCTACCCCAACGGGTACACCTGCCACTTCCCGCGCGCGGGCTGGAAGCTGCCCAAGCGCGCTGACGCGGTGTGACCGCGAAGTAGGCAGTAGGAAGACCCGCCGGTGCGTACCCTGACACGTGCCGGCCGCGCGGCCGCGGCGATCATCGCCGCGGCCGTCGTCGTGTCCGCACTCGCCGCGTGCGACTGGCCACGCCGGTTGATCGAAGGGGCCGAGCAGGAACGCACCGACCCGACGTTCTACGCCCTGCCGACCCCGATGCCGGCCGGGAAGCCCGGCGAGATCGTGCGGACGCAGCCCATCGAGAGCGCGCCCCACGGCGTCAAGGCGTGGAAGGTGCTCTACCACTCGACCGATCTGAACGGTGCAGACATCCTCGTGTCGGGCGTCGTCGCGGCGCCCGAGAAGCCCGCGCCCCAGGGCGGGCGCACGATGGTGTCGTGGGGGCATCCGACGACGGGTGCCGTCGGGCGCTGCGCCCCTCGTGGGGCATCGACCCGTTCGACCTCGTCGAGGGCTTCGACGAGCTCATCGCCCGCGACTACGTCGTCGTGTACACGGACTTCGCGGGGATGGGCGCGGCCGGCCCCGACTCGTACCTCATCGGTTCGACCGAGGGGCGGAACGTGCTCGACATCGCGCGCGCCGCGCGCGGCCTCGACACCGGGGCATCCGATCGCGTCGCCCTGTGGGGGCATTCGCAAGGCGGCCAGGCGGTGCTCTTCGCCGCCGAGCTCGCCGACTCCTACGCGCCCGACCTCGACGTGCAGGCGGTCGCCGTCGCGGCGCCCGCGGTCGAGCTCACCGAGCTCTTGAACGCCGACATCGGGGATGTCTCGGGCGTCACGATCGGGGCGTACGCGTTCGACGCCTACGCGTCGGTCTACGCCGACACCCCCGGCGCCGACCTCGACACGATCCTGACGCCAGCGGCGATCGCAGCCCTGCCGAAGATGAACGATCTCTGTCTCTTCGGGCAGAACACAGAGCTTCACGAGATCGCGACACCCCTCATCGACGGGTTCCTGACGGGCGACCCCGGCGAGGTCGAGCCGTGGGCGAGCCTCCTCGCCGAGAACACCCCGGGCACCGCCCGCTACGACATCCCGCTCTTCGTCGCCCAGGGCGAGACCGACACCCTCGTGCGGCCCGACCTCACCGAGGCGTTCGTCGCCCGCCAACGCGCCCTCGGCACCGACGTCACGAGCGAGCTCATCCCGAAGACCGGGCACGGACTCGTCGCGCTGCGCGCGCTCAAGACGATGCTGCCCTGGCTCGACCGCGTCGCGCCTGCGCAGGGCCCTCCCGGGCGGGCTGGGTAGAATCGCACGGATGCGCGCACCGCGCGCGATCCCGTCTTCAGGAAGGACCAGCTCCGTGCTGCGCACCCACAAGGTCGGCTCGCTCCGAGCCGAGCACATCGGTCAGACCGTCACCCTCACCGGTTGGGTCGACCGCCGCCGCGATCACGGCGGGGTCGCCTTCATCGATCTTCGGGATGCCTCGGGCATCGCCCAGGTCGTCATCCGCGACGAGGCCGTGGCGCACCCGCTGCGCAGCGAGTTCGTGCTCCAGATCACGGGCGAGGTGTCGGCGCGCCCCGCGGGCAACGCCAACGCCAACCTCGCGACGGGCGACATCGAGGTCATCGCGCACGACGTGGTGACGCTCAACGAGTCGGCGCCGCTGCCGTTCCAGGTGTCGACGGCGCTCGCCGACTCCGAGGTCGTGGGCGAAGAGGCCCGCCTCAAGTACCGCTACCTCGACATGCGCCGCCCGGCGACGGCCGGCGCCCTGCGCCTGCGCGCGAAGGCGAACCAGGCCGCCCGCCGCGTGCTCGACGCTGAAGACTTCGTCGAGATCGAGACCCCGACCCTCACGCGCTCGACGCCCGAGGGTGCGCGCGACTTCCTCGTGCCCGCGCGCCTCGCGCCCGGGTCGTGGTACGCCCTGCCGCAGTCGCCGCAGCTGTTCAAGCAGCTCCTCATGGTCGGCGGCATGGAGCGGTACTACCAGATCGCCCGCTGCTACCGCGACGAAGACTTCCGCGCCGACCGCCAGCCCGAGTTCACGCAGCTCGACGTCGAGATGAGCTTCGTCGACCAGGAGGATGTGATCGCGCTCGGCGAGAAGATCCTCGTCGCGCTGTGGGACCTCATCGGCGTCAAGGTCGAGACCCCGATCCCGCGGATGACCTACCACGAGGCCATGCGTCTCTACGGCTCCGACAAGCCCGACCTGCGGTTCGGCAACCCCATCGTCGAGCTCACCGAGTACTTCGCCGACACGACGTTCCGCGTGTTCCAGTCGGAGTACGTGGGGGCCGTCGTCATGGCGGGCGGCGCCGACCAGCCGCGCCGCCAGTTCGACGCCTGGCAGGAGTGGGCGAAGCAGCGCGGCGCCCGCGGCCTCGCCTACGTGACCTTCGGCGAAGACGGCACCCTCGGCGGCCCCGTCGCGAAGAACCTCACCGACGCAGAGCGCGACGGCCTCGCGGCCGCCACCGGCGCGAACCCCGGCGACGCCGTGTTCTTCGCGGCCGGCGCGACGAACGAGTCGCGCGCCCTCCTCGGCGCCGCGCGTCAAGAGATCGCGCGCCGCACGGGCCAGATCGACGAGGACGCGTGGGCGTTCGTGTGGGTCGTCGACGCGCCGCTCTTCAAGCCCACGGGCGAAGACGACGACGTCGACCTCGGCCACTCCGCCTGGACGGCCGTACACCACGCGTTCACGTCGCCGACCCCCGAGTGGATCGACACGTTCGAGTCCGACCCGGGCAACGCGCTCGCCTACGCCTACGACATCGTCTGCAACGGCAACGAGATCGGCGGCGGCTCGATCCGCATCCACCGCCGCGACGTGCAGGAGCGCGTCTTCGACGTCATGGGCATCGGCCCCGAGGAGGCGCAGGAGAAGTTCGGCTTCCTCCTCGACGCGTTCGCCTTCGGCGCCCCGCCGCACGGCGGCATCGCGTTCGGCTGGGACCGCATCATGACGCTCCTCACGGGGTCGGCGTCGATCCGCGACGTCATCGCGTTCCCGAAGTCGGGCGGCGGCCACGACCCTCTCACGAACGCGCCCGCGCCCATCACGGCCGAGCAGCGCAAAGAGGCCGGGGTCGACGCGAAGCCCGAGCCTGCGGAGGTCGAGTAGCGCGCAGCGCGCGGCCCCCGGGTCAGCGCAGCGGACGGTTCGCGCGGATCACGTTCCCGGGGTCGACGCGCAGCTTGACGCCGCCGAGCCGGTCGATCGTCTCGGCGGGGTAGGCGTCGGCGAACGTCGTGCCGGCGCCGAGGAAGCTCGGGATGCCTCGGTCGCCGCGGTGCCGGGCGACGAGCTCGCGGAGCGGTGCGAGGGCCGCGGCCGGGTCGACGTGAGGCCCGAACGGCACGACGCCCGAGTTGAGGAGCGCGGGCGCCTGCGGTGCACCGATCGCGGCCCGGTCGGCGCCGAGCTCGTCGGCGATCGCGCCGCCGAGTGCGCGGAAGCTCGCACGGCCGAGCCCCGACCGCGCACCCGTCGTGAACGCCGCGACGAACTCCGCCGCGAAGGCGTCGTCGGCCGCATCGACGCTGCCTCCGAAGTCGACGGTCGGCATCGGGTCGGTCGGTTCGCCCGCGACGGCCGCGAGCTGCCCGATCGTGAACGGCTGCAGCGTGTTCGCGATCGGCTGCGCGACCGCGAGGAGCCGGTCGGCGTACGACTGCCCCTCGGCCGGGTCGCCGACGTGGACGAGGGCGACGGATGCCACGGTCTGCCCGCGCAGAGGAGGGGGCACCATCTCGTGGTCGGGCAGGGACATCATGCCCGCGTCGACCCCGAGGTCGGGCACGTCCCGCGCGAGCGCGAACGCCGCGGCGATGACGGGCTCGGCCCAGGTCTCGGGGAAGAGGAGGCTGCCGCCGAAGAGCCGTTCGCCGGGATAGAGCGCGAGTTCGAGTTCGGTGACGATCGCGAAGTGCCCGCCGCCGCCCCGCAGCGCCCAGATGACTTCGGGGTCGTCGGCGTCGGTGATCCGGCGGGCCGTGCCCGAGGCATCCACGACCTCGGCCGACACGATCGCGCGCGCCGCGAGGCCGTACCGACGGCTGAACATCGACTGCCCGCCGTTGATCGAGAGGGCTGCGGCGTTGACCATGGGGTTGGAGCCGGCGAGGGCGATGAGCCCCGTGCCCTCGAGCTTCGCGAGCGCGGCGCCCCAGTTGACGCCCGCGCCGACGCGCAGGATGCGCGCCTGCTCGTCGACGGCGATCGTGTCGAACCGGGTCGGACGCACGAGGACGACCCCCTGAAGGTCGCCCGCTGCGCCGTGGCCGTTCGGCTGCACGGTCACCGCTAGCCCGGCGTCGGCGGCGGCACGCACGATGCGCGAGACATCCGCCGTGTCCGCCGGTGTCGCGATCGCCGCCGGACGCTGGTCGATCGCGCGGTTCCACGGCAGGCGAGCCGTGTCGTACTCGGCGTCTCCCGGGAGCACGAGCGTGCCCGTGAGCTCGGCGCGGAGCCGCTCCAACGCGGCGAGACCATCGGATGCAGGCATCGAGACCCCTTTCGACCCGCCGCCCAACCTACTGCTGCGGAGCGACATCCAACAGAGAAATCCTCATGAACCATCCATGAGAGGCTCGAAGCCATGGCACCCGACTCGACCGACCTCGCCACCCTGCACGCGCGCGATGCCGACTACGCCCTCCGTCGTGCGCGTCGCGACGACCTGCCCGCACTCATCGCGCTCCTCGCGACCGACGCCTTCCGCGGCGGCGAGGACTCGACCTCGCCAGAGGCCCGGGCGGGCTACGAGCGGGCGTTCGACGCCATCGACGCAGACCCTGCGAACCTGCTCGTCGTCGTCGAGCCGGTCGCCGGCCCCGATGCGGAGCAGGTCGTCGGCACCATGCAGCTCACCCTCATTCCGGGCCTCGCGCGCGGCGGGTCGACACGCCTGCAGATCGAGGCGGTGCGGATCGACGAACGTCTCCGCAGCGGCGGCATCGGCTCGGCGATGATCCGGTGGGCGGTCGACCGCGGTCGCGAGCAGGGCGCCTCGCTCGTGCAGCTCACGTCGGATGCGCGCCGCATCGACGCGCACCGCTTCTACGCACGCCTCGGCTTCGAGCCGTCGCACACGGGGTTCAAACTCTTCCTCTGACGGGCGACGGCGACCTGCAGCTCACTCGTCGGGCAGGAGGTCTTCTTCGTCCTGCTCCTCGAGCGTGAGTTCGTCGACGCCCGACGCGGCCTCTTCGGCGCGGTGCTCGCGGTCGATGAGCGCCGCTTCGGCGTCTTGCTCTGCGAAGTCGCGCGCGGCGCGCGGGTCGCGGTCGTAGGCGAACGGCTCTTCCAACGGGTCGACGAAATCGGTCATGCGAATCAGCCCCCTCGTGGTCGAAGCTACCGCAGGTCGAGCCGCATGACCACGCGCGGGAACCCGCCGACGACCGAGTCGGTGTCGGCCGCCTTCTCGAACCCGGCCCGCTCGAAGAGCGCCCGCGTGCCGACGTACGCCATCGTGAGGTCGACCTTCGCACCCGCGTTGTCGACGGGGTAGCCCTCGATCGCGGGCGCCCCGTTCGCACGCGCGAACTCGACGGCGCCCGCGAGGAGCGGATGCGACAGCCCGCGCTTGCGATACCCCGGCCGGATGCGCAGGCACCACACGCTCCACACGTCGAGGTCGTCGACGTGCGGGATGCGCCGGTTCGTCGCGAAACTCGTAGCGGCACGCGGATGCACCGCAGCCCACCCCACGGGCTCGTCGCCCTCGTACGCGATGACCCCGGGCGCGAGCGGTTCGGCGACGAGTTCGCGCACGCGCTCGCCGCGGGCGGTGCCGCGCAGCGACAGGTTCTCTTTCGACCCCACCCGGTAGCTCAGGCACCAGCACACGTTCGCGTCGGGGCGCTTCGGCCCCACCATCGTCGCGACGTCGTCGAAGACCGACGCCGCTCGTACCTCGATCGGCATGCGGTCAGGATGCCACGCCCCCACGACATCGGGGAGAATGGAGGCAGACTTCCGAGGAGCCGAGACCATGAGCGACGCGATCCAGTACGACGGCGGCCACACGCATCCGCACGGCCACACCGCCATCGAGTGCCCGGTGTGCTTTGAGGAGCTCCAGCGCAACGGCGACTGGTGGAAGGCGAAGCCCGAGGGGTCGCGCCTCGTCGGGCTCGTGGTCGCGCGCGACGACATGCCCTCGATCCTCCAGCAGCGCGAAGACCTCTCCGCCTTCGGCGTGCAGATCCTCGACTTCAAGTTCCCCGCGCCCGAGACCCTCGAGACGTGGGAGCAGCGGCTCGGCCGACTCTTCGGCACCCTGCGCGCGGGCGACGTGCTCGTGGTCTCGACCGAGCGCGCCCTCGGCCGCACGGCCGACGAGGTCACGCGCACGATCCAAACGCTCCGCCGCCACAACCTCGTCGTCAAGGTGCTGAGCCACGGGGCGCGGCACCTCGTCGACGCGCCGGTGAAGTAGGCACCGGTTAAGGAGCGCGCAGGCAGACACGGCAGAGCGGCGGATGTCCGAGACATCCGCCGCTCTTCTGCGTCGTGCCGCGCGTCAGCCGCGCGTCAGCCGCGCAGGTCGACGCCCTTCGGCTCCTTGACGAGCGAGACGCCGATGAACGAGACCACCGCGGCGATCGCGATGTACACGCCGATCGTCCACGACTTGCCGGTCGCGTTCATGAGCGCCTCGGCGATCATGGGCGCGAACGCACCGCCGAGGATGGCGCCGAGCGCGTAGCCGATCGAGACGCCCGAGTAGCGCACCTTCGCGGGGAACATCTCGGCGTAGAGCGCCGCCTGCGGGCCGTACGAGAGGCCGAGGCCGATCGTCATGACGAAGAGCGCGACGAAGTACCAGACGATGTTCCCCGTGTCGATGAGGAACCACATCGGCACCGCCCAGAGCGCGAGGAGGCCGTAGCCGAGCTGGAAGGTGCGCACACGGCCGAGGGTGTCGGAGATGCGACCGCCGAGGAGCGTGAACGCGAGCCAGCCGAACGACGCGAGGGTCGTCGCGAGGAGCACGGTCGGGCGGTCCATCTTGAGGACGGTCACGGCGTAGGTCGAGAAGAACGCGATGAGGAGGTACCCGGCGGCGTTATTGCCGATGAAGATGATCGCCGTGAGCACGACCTGCTTGGTGTTGTGGCGGAAGAGCTGGCCGAGGGGAGCCGACGACTCCTTCTTGCGCTGCTGGAGGTCCTTGAAGACGGGGCTCTCGTCGACCGCGCGGCGGATGAGGTAGCCGACGAAGATGAGCACGATCGACAGCAGGAACGGCACGCGCCAGCCCCACTCGAGGAACGCCTCGGGCGACATCGACGACGTGAGGACCCAGAGGGTCGCGGTCGCGAGGATCATGCCGACGGGCACGCCGATCTGCGGGTACGCGCCGAAGTAGCCGCGGCGCTTCGTGGGGGCGTGCTCGACGGCCATGAGGGCTGCGCCGCCCCACTCGCCGCCCGCCGAGAAGCCCTGCAGGATGCGGAGGGTGATGAGGAGGACGGGCGCGGCGATGCCGATCGCGGCATACGTCGGCAGGAGGCCGATGAGCGCCGTCGAGAGGCCCATCATGATGAGCGTGAAGACGAGCATCTTCTTGCGGCCGAGCTTGTCGCCGAGGTGGCCCGCGACGATCGCGCCGAGCGGGCGGAAGAGGAACGAGATGCCGATCGTCGCGAACGAGAGCACCTGGGCGAGGCCGGGGGAGGACTCGGCGACGGGCGCCAGGAAGAGCGGGGCGAGCACGAGGCCGGCGGCCTGTGCGTAGATGAAGAAGTCGTACCACTCGATCGAGGTGCCGACGAGCGTCGAGGCGAGGACCTTGCGCTCCTCGCTCGGCATGCGTGTCGGGGTACCGGTTTCTTCGGCAGCGGTCGTGGTCATGTCGTTGAACTCCGTTGTTCGTGCGGTGGCCGCAGGTGAGGATGCCCCACAATAACCGAACGAACGGTCAGTTGGGAAGTTTTTTCTTGACGGATGCCCCGGGCCGCTGCCTTCAGACGGGGTCGACCCCGTTCCAGAGCTCGTCGAATGCGATGCTGTCGTAGAAGGCGACGCCGTCGACGATCCTCCCGTCGGCGATCGTGAGGAACCACGCGTAGGTGTTCTCGTACACGGTGCCCGCGACGGAGGTGCCGTGGCCGTCCCACACGACGGCAACGGTGTCGCCGTCGGCGAGGATGCTTCGGATGCGCACCGGACGGAAGGGCGTGTCGTGCGGGAAACGGCGACCGAACGGTTCGAGGACCTGGCCGATGAAGGATGCCGCGTCGGGGTACTTCTTCGACGCGGCGGAGCGACCGACGATCTCCCACGTCATCTCGGGCGCGAAGAGGCTCGAGATGTAGGCGGTGCCGTCCATCCAGCGCGCGAAGGCGGCTTCGACGAGCGCACGGTTCGCCCCGACGTCGTTCGGCATCGTCTGCTCCTCAGATTCCGCGCACGCGGTTGTTGCGCGCGTCGTGGGTGAGCTCGGCGAGGCCGAGTGCCTCGAGGAGCGGCGGCAGGTACATGCCGAACCGTCCGCGGTAGCCGTTCCGCAGGCCGTACCAGCCACCGGCGGGGTTGCCGGGGTCGCGGCCCCACGCCTCGACGCTGCCGTCGGGGGCGGGCTTCTGCTCGTCTGCTGCGCCGAGCGGCACCCAGTCGCCCTGCTCGAGGAGCCACGCGTGCAGGTCGTCGATCGACCGCAGCAGGTAGCGGAGCTTCGTCGAGCCGACCTGGCAGACGAGCTCGGGCGGGTCGGATGCCTCGTCGCGGCACATCGTGTACGCGCTGGATCCCGGCGCCGTGGTCAGCTGCCAGGGATCGTCTTTCGTGCCCGAGCCGGTCATCGTCGCCCCCGCCGTCTGCCGCCGATCGCTGTCGTCACGAGCGTAGCCCGGTGGATGCCACGACGAAACGTGAGGGGGCGGTTCGGCACGGTGCGGGGTCTCCGCGACCGTGCCGAACCGCCCCCTCACTGGACGAGGCGGGGAGGGTGCCGGGTCAGGCGCCGACGAGGGGCGCGGTCGCGCGGGTCGCGGACGAGACATCCGCCGCCTTCGCCCGCCGGCCGCGCACGATGGCCGTGATGCCGAGGATCACGAGCCACGCGCTCCAGAGGATGTAGCCGACGAAGTTGGCCTGGTCGGCGAAGGGCACGTCGAGCGGCACGAGCACACCCGTGACGATGAGGGCGGCCGAGACGAAGCCGAGGATGCCGGTGAGGCGGCCGATGACGCCCGCGCGGCGGAGGGCGATGACGGCGAGCACGGTCCACGCGGTCGTGAGGAGGTAGCCGAAGGTCTCGCCGATGGTCTGGCCGAGCACCGAGTTCAGGGTCGAGAAGGTCGAGAGGAGCGCTTCGCGCTCGGTGCCGGATGACCCGGGGAGGGCGTTCGCGAGGAACGGCACGATGAGCGGCCAGCGCAGGAGCCCGAGGACCTGCACAGCGGCGGCGGCGACGCCCGTGATCGCGGCGGCGGTGCCGATGCGGCCGGCCGGGAAGTGGCGGTTCAGTCGGAGGGCGATGGGGGCGAGCATCGCGGCGCCCGCGGCGAGGAGGGCGAACGTGCCGCCGATGACGACGGGGTTCGCGGCGAATCGCCCGAGGACTTCGTCGGAGGGGCGCTGCAGGATGTCGGGGTAGTCGAACGCGGTGCCGAGCACCGTGAAGGCGACGTTGACGACGACGGCGCTCGCGATGAGCAGGATGCCGGTGAGGGTCGTGCCCTTCAGAGTAGTGGTCTTGTTCATGGTCTTTCGCTTTCTCTGTACGGTGTCCAGCGTTTGCTGATGAGGCAATGTTGTACGGTGTACAGTGAAACGTCAAGAGGTGGGTCGAAGAAGTTCCGGAAAAGGTGGACGAATGGCTGAAGGACCACGACGACGCGGCCCCGAACGGGCCTTCACCGATGAGCAGATCGTCGGCGTCGCACTCGACCTGCTCGACGAGCACGGCCCCGACGCGCTCTCGGTGCGGCGCATTGCCGCCAAGATGGGCCTCGCGCCCAACGCGATCTACACGTACTTCCCCGACAAGCAGGCGATCCTGCGCGCTGTCGTCGACCGGATCGTCGGCGAGCGCGACACGCAGATCCTGAACGACACGGATGCCCCGTGGCGCGAGCGCATCGTGCGGGTCTCCCTCGACATCCGCACGAGGCTCCTCGCCCACCCGGGGTCGGCCCTGCTCTTCATGAGCGCCCCCATCGACGGCCCCAACTCCCTCGCCCTCGGCGAGGGGCTCCTCGGCGCGCTCGCCGAAGCCGGCCTCGACGCCGCCGACGCGGCCCGCGCGTCGTATGCGGTCATCGTGTACGTGCTCGGATCCGTCGCGCTCGAGGCATCCGAACTCGACCCGACCGTGCCGCTGCCCGCCGAGGCCGACCGCATCGCCGAGCGCCGCGGCGCCTTCGCCGCAGTGCCCGCCGAATGGTTTCCGCGCACCGCAGCCGTGACCGACGTCATGGCCGCCTACATCGGCACCGAGCAGTTCACGTGGGGGCTCGAACGGCTGCTCGACGGGTTCGCCGCGCGGGGTCGCTAGGCTGCCGCCATGGCGGTCCTCTTCTCGGTCATCACGCTCGTCGCGGTCGTCGCCGCGCTCGTCGACATCATCACGCGCGACGACTGGCAGGTGAAGCACCTGCCCAAGATCGCGTGGGTGCTGCTCGTCGTGTTCCTGCCGCTCGTGGGCGTCATCCTGTGGTTCGCCCTCGGCCGCGAGTGGAACCTGCCCGAACGCGCCCCGCGGCCGGCCCGCACGCAGCGCGGCTACGGCGCGTCCGTGCACGCCGGGAACCTGCCCGTCGTCCCGCGCGACACCCGCACGACCGAGGAGCAGCTCGCCGACCTCGACCGTGAGATCGAGTACTACAAGAAGCGCGCCGAACTGGAGGCGCTCAAGAAGGACGCCGACGGCGAGGGCGCGTCCGCCTGAGCGCGCTCACCCGAACCTCCGCGGGTCGAGGAACTCCGCGTCGGTGAAGGATGCCTCGCCCGCGATCGCTTGCGCGACGAGCTCGCCGAGCGCCGACGCATGCTTGAACGAGTGGCCCGAGCACCCGCCGCCGACGAACACGCGCGGGTCGCGGGTCGCCCCGACGACGAACTGCCCGTCGGGCGTGTGCGTCATGATGCACGTCGTCGCGGCCGACGGCCAGGGCTCGACGTCGGGGAAGGTCGCGGCCACGAGGTCGGCGATGAGTTCGAACTCCTCGGGGCGGATCTCGCGGTCGATCGCGTCGGGGTCGTCGGCGTCGAACGGCCCGTCGAACTCGGGGCCGACCTTGACGTCGAACGCGGGGCTCAGCCCGTCGCCCGCGAACGCGCCGTGCCCCCAGATCCAGGTGTCGCGTCCCGGCACGCTGCGGATGAACACGGGCAACCGGTCGAGGTCGGCGGAGTGCCCGCCGCGCGCTCGGAACCAGGTCATCACGACCCGGTGCGGCGTGAGCGGCACGCCGGGCAGGAAGCGCCCGATCCACGGGCCCGCCGTCACGGCGACCTGCCGCACGCGGAACACCGAGGCATCCGTCCGCATCGTGACGCCGTCGGCATCGGACTCGACCGCCGTCACGCGCGTGCCCGTGACGATGCGCGCGCCCGCGGCGCGGGCCGCGTCGACGGCCGCGACGATCGCCGCCTCGGGTCGCAGGATGCCCGCCTCGGGATCCCAGACGCCGATGTCGCCCGGCTCGAGCCGCGCGTGCCCGGGGAAGCGATTCGCGATCTCGGAGGCGTCGAGCCGCTCGACGGGCAGATCATGCGAGACGGCTGCGGCCAGGGTGCCCTCGACGATGTGCGAATCGGGCGGCCCGATCATGAGCCCGCCGGTCTCGAGGAAGAGCGACTGACCGCCGGATGCCTCGAGCTCGCGCCAGAGGTCGCGGGCACGCCGCGCGATGGGCGTGAGCCCGGGATGCTCGAGGCACGCGACCCGGAACAGCCGAGTCGCTCCCGTCGACCCGCCCCACGCGTGGCCCGGCTCGAACTGCTCGAACCCGATGACATCCAGCCCCCGCGCGGCGAGCCGCCAGGCCGCGCTCGATCCGATCGCACCGAGGCCGATCACGGCGACGTCGGCGTCGAAGCGGTCGGGGTCGAAGACGGCGGGGGTCATCCTCACATTCTCGCCGGTTAGGCTCGAACCCCGTGAGCCTCATCCGCCTGAACGACGTCGGCATCGAGTACGACGGGCGACCCGTTCTGAAAGAGGCGTTCCTGAAGCTCCGTCGGGGCGACCGCATCGGCCTCATCGGCAAGAACGGCACGGGCAAGACGAGCTTCCTCGAGGTCGTCCTCGGTCGCCGAGAGCCGAGCTCGGGCACGGTGGATGTCACGCAGGGCACCACGATCGGCTACTTCTCGCAGTTCTCCGAGCTCGACGGCGAGCGGAGCGTCCACGAGATCCTCCGCGGCCACTTCACCGAGGTGCACGCGACCCAGGCGCGCATCGACGAGATCGGCGCGGCGTTCGCAGACCCGATGTCGGATGCCGCGATGACGAAGCTCCTCGCCGAGCAGGGCGCGCTCTTCGAGCGCATGGACGCGATCGGCGGGTGGACGTACGAGACGACGATCGACACCGTGCTCACGCGCCTCGGTTTCGACGAGGAGCGCCGGCACCTGCCCGTCGACCGGCTGTCGGGCGGATGGCGCAACCGCGCCGCGCTCGCGCTGATCCTCGTGCAAGCGCCCGACGTGCTCCTCCTCGACGAGCCCACGAACTTCCTCGACCTCGACGGCGTCCGCTGGATCGAGAACTGGCTCGCGGGCTTCGCGGGCGCCGTGCTCGTCGTCTCGCACGACCGGCAGTTCCTCGACGGCGTCGTCACGCGCATCGTCGAGATCGAGAACTACCGCCTGCAGGAGTACGAGGGCGGGTACTCGGAGTACGTGCACGCGAAGCAGTCGCGGCTCAAGATGCTCGAGCGCCAGTTCGCCCATGAGGAGGAACTGCTGGCGTACGAGCAGGCCGCGGCAGCGGCCCGCCGCGAGGCATCCCGCAACCCCTCGAACGCCGTCGCGCGTCGCCTCGCCGACATCAAGAAGCGCCAGGCGCCGCGGCCGATCGACCAGATCATCACGTCGATCTACGACGAGCTCAAGGTCTCGAACGACCTGCTCACGGTCACGGGGCTCGCGAAGGGCTTCGGCGGCGCGCCGCTCTTCGAGAACGTGTCGTTCGACCTGCAGCGCGGCGACCGCGTCGCCGTCATCGGGTCGAACGGATCGGGCAAGTCGACTCTCCTCGACGTGCTGACGGGCGAGACCGAGCCCGATGCGGGCAGCGTGCGGTGGGCGAAGGGCGCGCGGTTCGTCTCGTACAACCGCGTCTACGCCGAGCTCGACCTCACCGACACCGTCGGGCACGCCGTCAACGCCTACCCCGACTCGCTCGCCTTCACGGCGACGAAGAAGAGCGTCGGGCGCTTCCTCGCGATGCTGCAGTTCTCCGAGGCCGACCTGCAGCAGAAGATCGGCACCCTTTCGGGCGGGCAGAAGGCGCGCGTCGCGATCGCCCAGTGCCTGCTCTCGGGCGCGGCCGTCATCGTGCTCGACGAGCCCACGAACCATCTCGACCTCACGAGCACCCAGGTCATGGAGCGCGCGCTCACGCACTTCCCGGGCGCGATCGTCGTCGTGTCGCACGACCGGTTCTTCGTCGACAAGCTCGCCGACCGGCTGCTCGTGTTCGAGGGCGCGGGGGTCGTGCGCGAGACGGCGGCGACGGGGGCGCTGTAGCCGTTCGCCCGTTGTCCGGCCCGCCTGCCGGGGAGTAGCCTGCCCCTGTCCCCGGCGGAACGAGTTCCCCATGGCGAAAGACGCACTCGACCCGGCCGAGCCCGTCACGTTCGCCGGCGGTGTGCTCGACCGCTATCGGCACGTGTGCGCGTTCTGGACCGGCCCCGACGAGGCGCAGGCCGTGCTCGACGCGTTCGCGCAGCAGGGCCTCGACGGCGGCGATCGCCTGCTGTACTTCGTAGATCCAGCCGAGTCCGCCGCGCCCGTGAACCGCCTGCGGCACCTCGGCTACGATTCGGCCGGGCTCCTCTCCGAGCGGCGGTTCGAGGTGCGCACGTGGGAGGAGACGTACCTCCGAGGCGGGAGTTTCGACCCCGACGCGATGCTCGACGAGCTCGAGCGCGTGCTCGTCGACCGGGCGGCGCCGCGCATCCGTCTCGTCGCCGACATGGGGTGGGCGAACGGCAGCGACGCTGGCGGCGCACCCGTCGGCGATGATCTCATCGAGTTCGAGGCGAGGGCGAACTTCATCCACGCCAAGCACCGGCACGTCGTCATCTGCGGCTACGACGCGTCGCGGTTCGACGGGGCGTTCGTCGTCGACATCCTGCGCACGCACCCCATCGTGTTCATCGGCGGGATGCTCCACGAGAACCCGTTCTTCGCGCCGCCGCGCGACTTCCTCGCCGAGCGCGAGCCGCACGCATGACCGACGGCGGGGTCGACGCCGGCCGTTGGGCGCGCGACCTCGGCGCCCTCCTCGCGCTGCCCGCCATGTGGGTCGACCACGAGGCACCCGAGATCGTGTCGGGACTCTTGAGCGTGCTCGTCGGGGTGCTCGACCTCGACGGCGCGTACGCGCGGTTCGACGAGGTCGAGGCCTGGCGGCCGTCGGGTCCCGAGCCGTCCGCCGAACTCGCCGTCGCGCTCGAGGCGGGGGACTCGACCGGCGCGGGCATCACGACGACCGAGGTCGATCTCGACGAGCACGGCCGGTACCGCGTCGCGCGCGTGCCCATCGCACTCCCCTGGGAGTCGGGCCTCGTCGTCGTCTCGGCGGCACGCGACGAGTTCCCGACCCCCACCGAGACTCACCTCCTGCGGGTCGCGGTCGGGCAGGCTGCGATCGCGAACCACACGGCGCGCCGGCTCGCGCGCGAGCGCGCGGCACGCGTGATCGCCGAGGAGACCCTCGAACGTCAGACGGCCGTGCTCCGGGCGCTCGCCGAGGAGACGGGGCCGTCGCTGCAGGCGGCGGTACGGAGCATCCGGGATGCCTCGCGGCTGGTCGCCGAGGGCGAGGCGCTGCCGCGCGAGGCATCGCCTGAGCCGTCGGCCCCGACGCCCCGCGCGGCCGCCGCGGCCGACGGCGGCCACGAGGCATCCGGCCGTGCTTTGACGGCTCTGCCGCTCTCGCGCCGCGAGGCCGAGGTGCTGGGTCTGCTCGCGCAAGGCCTCAGCAACAAGGAGATCGCGGCCGTCATGTGGCTCTCGGATCGCACGGTCGAGCGCCACATCACGAGCCTCTACCGCAAGATCGGCGTCGCGCGGCGGAGCGAGGCGACGGCGTTCGCGCTGCGGCACGGCGTGATCTGATTGGGGGATTCCCCTCACCTGCGGAGCGCACGGCGTGCGATTGGCGGATGTCCCCGACGCGGGGTTTCTCGCGGGCGACGACCATCTCGGGCATGACCGACACCGC
This sequence comes from Agromyces protaetiae, assembly GCF_004135405.1. Classification (NCBI taxonomy): domain Bacteria; kingdom Bacillati; phylum Actinomycetota; class Actinomycetes; order Micrococcales; family Microbacteriaceae; genus Agromyces; species Agromyces protaetiae. Next base: position 116,696 of record NZ_CP035491.1, on the reverse strand, counting down.
TGCCTCCACCGACATCCGCCCCTTCACCGTCGCGATCCCGCAGGCCGACCTCGACGACCTCCTGCGCCGCTTGCGCGAGACCCGCTGGCCCGACCCCGAACTGACCCCCGACCCCTCGCAGGGGGTGCAGCTCGAGGTCGTGAAGGCGCTCGCCGACTACTGGGCGAACGAGCACGACTGGCGCAAGGTCGAAGCGCGCCTGAACGCCGTGCCGCAGTTCCTCACCGAGATCGACGGCGTCGACATCCACTTCATCCACGTGAAGTCGAAGCACGAGGGCGCGCTGCCCGTCATCGTCACGCACGGCTGGCCGGGCTCGATCATCGAGCAGCTGAAGATCATCGGGCCGCTCACCGACCCCACCGCGTTCGGCGGGAGCGCCGACGACGCGTTCGACGTCGTCATCCCGTCGCTGCCCGGGCATGGCTTCTCGGCGAAGCCCGAGGAGCTCGGCTGGGACCCGATCCGCATCGCGAAGGCGTGGATCGAGCTCATGCGCCGCCTCGGCTACGACCGGTACGTCGCACAGGGCGGCGACTGGGGCAACGCCGTGACCGAGCAGATGGCGCTCCTCGAACCCGAGGGCTTGCTCGGCATCCACACGAACATGGCCGCGACCGTGCCGCCGTCGATCCAGCAGGCGCTCGACGACGGCGACCCGGCTCCCGCCGACCTGACGCCCGAAGAGCAGGGCGCGTGGGATCAGCTCGCGTTCTTCTACGCCCACGGCCTCGGCTACGCGCAGGAGATGGCGGGCCGCCCGCAGACCCTCTACGGGCTCGTCGACTCGCCCGTCGGCCTCGCCGCGTGGATGCTCGATCACGACTCGCGCAGCTACGACCTCATCGCGCGCGTCTTCGCGGGCGTGCCCGAGGGGCTCTCGAAGGACGACATCCTCGACAACGTCACGCTGTACTGGGTGACGAACACTGCGGTGTCGTCGGCGAGGCTCTACTGGGAGTCGAAGCTGCCGTTCTTCGCGCCCAAGGGCGTGCGGATCCCGACCGCGGTGAGCGTCTTCCCCGACGAGATCTATGCGGCGCCGCGCACGTGGGCGGCCGAGGCGTACCCCAACCTCATCCACTTCAACCGGCTCGACCGCGGCGGGCACTTCGCCGCGTGGGAGCAGCCCGAGCTCTTCACCCAGGAGCTGCGGGCGGCGTTCCGGCCGTTGCGATGAAGTCCTTCGAGACCCGCCAGGTCGACGCCGGCGCGTTGCGCGTCGGCGTCGCCGAGGCGGGACCCGCCGACGGCCCGGCGGTGCTGCTGCTGCACGGCTGGCCCTACGACATCCACAGCTATCTGGATGTCTCGGAGTCGCTCGCCGCGTCGGGGCACCGCGTGATCGTGCCGCACCTCCGCGGATACGGCACGACGCGGTTCCTCGACGACGGCGCGCCGCGCAACGGCCAACAGGCCGCGCTCGCGCTTGACGCGCTTTCGCTCTTGGATGCCCTCGGCGTCGACCGGGCCGTCGTCGGCGGATTCGACTGGGGTGCCCGCACGGCCGCGATCGTCGCGGCACTCCACCCCGAGCGCGTCGCGGGACTCGTGTCGGTGAGCGGGTACCTCATCGGCTCGCGAGCGGCGAACCGCGCGCCGCTCCCGCCCGCCGCCGAGCTGTCGTGGTGGTACCAGTTCTACTTCGCGACCGACCGCGGCCGCGACGGGTACGCGCAGCACCGCGACGAGTTCGCGAAGCTCATCTGGCGCACGGCGTCGCCCGAATGGCAGTTCGACGATGCGACGTTCGCCCGCTCCGCGACATCCTTCGACAATCCCGACCACGTCGAGATCGTCGTGCACAACTACCGGTGGCGACTGGGGCTCGCCGACGGCGAGCCGCAGTACGACGACACCGAACGCCTGCTCGCGGCAGGCCCGCCCGTCGCCGTGCCGACGATCACGCTCGAGGGCGACGCGAACGGCGCCCCGCACCCGCCGCCCGCCGCCTATAAGGGGAAGTTCACCGGACCCTATGAGCACCGAACCGTCTCGGGCGGCGTCGGCCATAACCTGCCGCAGGAGGCGCCGCACGCGTTCGCCGACGCGATCGTCGACGTCGCACGGCTCGGGAACTGACCGCCCCGCCCCCTCGCCCCCGCCCGCCGCCCCGCCGCCCGCCGAGGTCGCGCAAATGGTCTTCACTCGCTCGGAATGACGACCATTTGCGCGACTTCGGCGTGAGGGAAGAGGGAAGGGGGGAAACGGGAGGCGGCGGTCAGGAGAGGTCGGCTCTGCCGTTACTCGTTGTCGCCGCCCGTCGCGGCCGTCGCGCTGACGCCGGCCGAGACATCCGACAGCCCGCGCGCGTCGGGCCACACCCAATCGCGGATGTCCGCGGGATCCTCGCCGTGGAGGCGCGCGTAGCGGCGCGCCTCCATGCGCCGGTCGTCGAGCTTCTGCCGCAGCAGCGCAGCGCGCGAGCCGAGCGACGGCACGCGGTCGATGACATCCATCACGAGGTGGAACCGATCGAGGTCGTTCAGCATCGCCATGTCGAACGGCGTCGTCGTCGTGCCCTCCTCCTTGTACCCGCGCACGTGCAGGTTGTTGTGCCCGTTGCGGCGGTACGTGAGGCGATGGATGAGCCACGGGTAACCGTGATACGCGAAGATGACGGGCTTGTCGGTCGTGAAGAGCTGGTCGTACTCGAGGTCGGTCATGCCGTGCGGGTGCTCCTCCGACGGCTGCAGGCGCATGAGGTCGACGATGTTGACCATCCGCACCTTGAGGCCCGGCAGCTCGGTGCGGATGATGTCGATCGCGGCGAGCGCCTCGAGCGTCGGCACGTCGCCGCACGCGGCGATGACGACGTCGGGCTCCTCGCCCGTCGGCACGTTCGACGCGAACTCCCAGATGCCCGCGCCGCGCGTGCAGTGGAAGATCGCCTCGTCCATCGTGAGCCACGACGCCTGCGGCTGCTTGCCCGCGACGACGACGTTGACGTAGTCGCGCGAGCGCAGGCAGTGGTCGTAGACGCTGAGGAGCGTGTTGGCATCCGGCGGCAGGTACACCCGCACGACCTCGGCCTTCTTGTTGACGACATGGTCGATGAACCCCGGATCCTGGTGGGAGAACCCGTTGTGGTCCTGTCGCCACACATGGCTCGACAGCAGGTAGTTGAGCGACGCGATCGGGCGGCGCCACTCGATCTCGCGCGAGATCTTGAGCCACTTCGCGTGCTGGTTGAACATCGAGTCGACGATGTGGATGAACGCCTCGTACGACGTGAACAGGCCGTGCCGGCCGGTCAGCAGATACCCTTCGAGCCATCCTTGGCACTGATGCTCCGAGAGCATCTCGACGACCTGGCCGCGCTTGCCCAAGTGTTCGTCGTCGCTGTCGAGGGCTGCGTTCCACGCCTTGTCGGTCACGTCGAGCACCGCTTGGATGCGGTTGGAGGCGAGCTCGTCGGGCGCGAACACGCGGAAGTTGTCGAGGTTCGCTGCCATCACCGCCTTGAGCCACGTGCCGAGCACGCGCGTCGCCTCGACGGGCGACGAGCCGGGCGTCGGCACGTCGACGCCGAAATCGCGGAAGTCGGGGAGGGTGAGGTCGCGCAGCAGGATCCCGCCGTTCGCATGCGGCGTCGCGCTCATGCGGAGGTCGCCCGGCGGCGTGATCGCCGTCACCTCGGCGACGGGGGCGCCGTCCTCGTCGAAGAGCTCCTCGGGTCGGTACGAGCGGAGCCACCCGTCGAGCACCTGCAGGTGCGCCTCGGTGTCGCGCGCCGAGGCAAGTGGCACTTGGTGGGCTCGCCACGAGTTCTCGGTGCGCTTGCCGTCGATCTCGGGCGGGCACGTCCACCCCTTGGGTGTGCGCAACACGATCATGGGCCACATGGGACGGTCCATGTCGGGGTCCTCCGCAGCCGCGGCCTTGATCTCGGCGATCTCGTCGAGCGCTTCATCGAGGAGCGCCGCGAACCGGCGGTGGATGGACTCGTCGCCCTCGTCGTCGAAGCCCGCGACGAACACATAGGGCTTGTGCCCGTATCCCTGCATGAGGTGGACGAGCTCCTCGTCGGAGATGCGCGCGAGCACCGTCGGGTTCGCGATCTTGTACCCGTTCAAGTGCAGGATCGGCAGCACGACGCCGTCGGTCGCGGGGTCGATGAACTTGTTCGAGTGCCAGCTCGTCGCGAGCGGGCCCGTCTCGGCCTCGCCGTCGCCGACGATCGCCGCGACGAGGAGGTCGGGGTTGTCGAACGCGGCGCCGTAGGCGTGGCTCAGAGCATAGCCGAGTTCGCCGCCCTCGTGGATCGACCCCGGCGTCTCGGGGGCGACGTGCGACGGGATGCCGCCAGGGAACGAGAACTGCGTGAACAGGCGCTTCAAGCCCGCTTCGTCGTAGGAGAGGTCGTGGTACGTCGTCGTGTAGGTGCCGTCGAGGAAGGATGCCGCGACGAGCCCCGGCCCGCCGTGCCCCGGCCCGATGATGTACATCGTCGGCTGCTTGCGCCTGAGGATCGCGCGATTCAGATGCGCGTAGACGAAGTTGAGTCCCGGCGTCGTGCCCCAGTGGCCGACGAGCCTCGGCTTCACGTGATCGCCCGTGAGCGGCTCGCGGAGGAGCGGATTGTCGAGCAGGTAGATCTGGCCGACGCTCAGGTAGTTGGCGGTGCGCCACCAGAGGTCGATCGAGTGGATGTCGTCATCGCGGGCTTCCTCGCCCGCTCGGGTCCACGGCGTCGCAGTCGTTTCGGTGATTCCCCTCACGTTCGAAGCATGGCACCGTGCAGGGGTGCTGCAACAGAGGAAACCTCAGGTGCGCGGCGCGTTCACGAGAGCGCGATCAGCAGGCTCAGCACGGCCAACACCGTCACGACGGGCGTCATCGTGTACCGCTCGGGCTTGCTGCGCGAGATCGCGTTCATGAGGATGCCGAGCACGAAGTACCCGAACACGACCCACATGCCGACCGTCGACACGAGGTCGGGCACGACGTCGATCGCGCCGACCCGGTCGAGCGCGAGGAGCGCGATGGCCGCGTAGACGAGGATCGACACGAAGCTGCCGACGCGGAGCTTCGCAGGCAGCACGCGATGCTGCCCGCCCCACGCGAAACGGCCGAGCGGCGCGCCGAAGACGAGGGCGAGCTGGAAGACGGCGAGCAGGGCGAGGATGACGACGAACGCGATCGCGGATGCCACGACGGCGAGCCTATCGGGACGGCGGGCGCCGAGGCATCCGCCATTTCAGATGCCCGCGCCCGCCGCCTCGAGTTCGGCGATGACGATCTTCTTCTGCCCGAGCACGACCTGCAGTTGCTCGGGCGTTCTCGTGAGGTCGCCCATGTTCTCGGGGATGATCTGCCAGCTGAGGCCGAACCGGTCTTTGCACCAGCCGCACTGCTCGGCTTCGGGCACATGCGAGAGCTTCGCCCAGTAGTCGTCGAGCTCGGCCTGGTCTTTCGCGAGCACGACGAACGAGATCGCCTCGGTGAAGGTGAAGTACGGGCCGCCGTCGATGCAGACGAAGTCGACCCCGTTCAACGTGAACTGCCCGTTGAGGATCTTGCCCGCCATGCCCGACAGGTGCTTCTCGTCGGAGTCGGCGGGGTACTCGGTGATCGACCCGATGTGCGAGTTCGGGAACACGCTCACGTAGTACTCCATCGCCTCGCGTGCGTCGGAGTCGAACCACAGGCTCGGTTGGATGCGGGCGAGCTCGGCCATCGGTACCCCTCGTTCGGATGTCTCTGGGTCACCCTACGCGCGTCACTCGCCGTCGGGCCACGGGCAGATGCACACCTTGTTGCCGGCGCGATCGGCGAGGATCCATACGTCGTCCGACTCATGAACGAGACGCCCGCCCGCCGCGAGAGCCGCCGCGAGGCGCCCCTCGGCCTCTTCGCGCGGCAGCGAGACGTCGATGTGCATCGCGTGGCGCAGTGCTTTCTCGGTCGGGAGGTGCTGCATCCACACGGCCGACCCGACGCCGATCGGGTCGACGAGCGTGTCGCCCGAGTCGGCGCCCGTGTCGTCGTACCCGAGCGCCGCTCGCCAGAACCCGAGATCGGCATCGTCGGGCTTCGCCGCGATCGCGAACTGCACCTCGCGCACGGCCGAGCGATCGGCGGATGCGCCGAGCCCGCGCCCGACCTCCGACACCGCCTGCGCGAGCGCCTGATGCTCTGGCTCGAGCTCGTACACGTCGCGCGTCAGGCGCACGGTCAGGCGGGCACCCGCGATCGTGAGCAGGCCGCCTGCCGACTCGAACCCGGGAACGCCGACGATCGCCGCGGCGAGGGCGGCGGCATCCGCCATCGACGCCGTGCGGAAGACCGCAGTCGCCCCGCCGTGCAGCACCACCCAGTCCGCCCGGTCGCGTGCCGCGAGGAAGTCGGCCCAGCCTTGCTTGCTCATGGAAGAAGGGTGGCACCTGCCGGTGACATCCTGATCGTTCAGGCGCCGTCGCGCCGTCGACTCATGACGATCGACGCGATGGTCGCGCCGATCACGACGACGGCGGCGATGAGGATCCCGACGTTCGCGAAGCCAGGGCCCTGCTCGCCGATGTTGAACCCCATCGCCCCGATGAGGAGGGCCATCGCCGTGACGGTAGCGATGCCCGAGAACGGCGTCGTGTACCACCAGGGTTCGCCACGTCGAGAGTCATCCGTCATGGGCTCACGCTAACGGGTCGGGAGGAGATGCAGCACGATGAACTTCATGACTGCGCCCTTCGGTCCTTACCCGAGATCGATGGGCGGTTGCGGTGCCGGTGCTTCGGGGATGCCCACGCGCACGATGCGCTCTACCATCCGGATCGCCCGATCGGGGAGGGCTTCACCGGCGTAGAAGCCCTCGGCCCGGGCGATTCGCGCGGAGCTTCATGGCGAGGAGTGCGTCTGCGGGAGCGACCTCGATGATGATGTCGCCGTCGTTGAAGATCGTCTGCCATGCGATGCGAGTCGCGCCGTACTCGGGGATGAAGCCGACGGCTGCGTTGTTGAGCCAATCGGGCGTCCACTGCTGCGCGTCGGCAACGCGTGCGGATGCCCGTTCGATCGTCTCGTGCGTACCGATGAAGTGTGCGTCGATGTCGACGGTGACGCCGCGGTCGAAGTACCGGAGCGAGAGCGCGGCGCCGCCGATGATCCGGATGCCTCCGCGCTCGCCGGATTCGCGAAGTTCGGCGATGAGGAGACGAAGGGCCTCGATCAGCCGATCGCGGTCGAAGAGCGTCGCATCGTCGAACCGTCTCATACGCTGCGGAGGGTGTCTTCGTCGATGAGTACGCGACGACGGGCGAATGCATCGGGGACATGATCGGGGTCGGGCGCGAGGGTGTACGGCCCGGTGCCGAACACCCACGAACGAGTGAGGAACCGCGAGTCTGCGTTCGCCCAGTCGGGGAGGGGAAGCCCTTCGGCGGTGAGGTGGTATTCGACGAGTCCGCCGATCGCGGCGTCCCACTGCTTCGACCCCGTCGGCTCAGGCTCGGTGATCGCGAGTGCGAACCGGACGGCGCCGTGTTCGGCACTCAGATTGTCGTTGAGCTGGAGGAACCGCCGGAGGGCGAGGTTGGGCCGACCGTACGACAGGTCGCCGCGGATCTCTGCGGCGACGGTCGAGACATCCGCTCGAAGCGTCGGGACTGCGATCAGGCGATGCCCGGCCGCGCCGAGCGCGCGCTCGACGGTCTCGAACGACGGATTCTGCCGCTCGCCCTCGATGAGGGAGATGTGCGACTGGCTCAATCGGGCGCGTCGGCCGAGGCCGTCTTGCGTCAATCGCCGATTGCGGCGGGCGGTGCGGATGAGGGTACCGGCGCTCATGACATCGCCTCCAATCATTCGATCAGTTGAATTCTATCTGGCGATCCTGTCCACCACCAGAGCACCATGAACCACATGACCGCCACTCCCGCGCTCACTCTGAACAACGGCGCCACGATGCCGGCCCTCGGGCTCGGCGTGTACCAGACCCCGCCCGACATCACGGCCGACGTCGTCGAGACGGCGCTCGCCATCGGGTACCGGCACATCGACACGGCCGCGGCGTACCGCAACGAGGAGGGCGTCGGCGAGGGCATTCGCCGGTCGGGCCTCGACCGCGACGACGTCTTCATCGAGACGAAGGTGTGGATCAGCGACTTCGGCTACGACGAGACGCTGCACGCGTTCGAGAAGAGCGTCGGCAAGCTCGGCGTCGATCGGCTCGACCTGCTGATCCTCCACCAGCCGTTGCCGTCGCGGTTCGACCTCACGGTCGGCGCGTACCGAGCGCTCGAGCAGCTCCTCGCCGACGGCCGCGTGCGTGCCATCGGCGTGAGCAACTTCCTGGCGCAGCATCTCGAGGAGCTCGCGGCCGAGACATCCGTCGTTCCTGCGGTCAATCAGATCGAGCTGCACCCCTACTTCCAGCAGCGCGCGGTGCAAGAGGCGGATGCCGCGGCAGGCACGATCACCCAGGCATGGTCGCCGATCGGCGGCATCACGGCCTACTGGAAGCGCGGCGCGACCGTCTTCGATGACCCCGTGCTCGGGGCGATCGGCGACGCGCACGGCAAGACGCGCGCCCAGGTCATGCTGCGGTGGCATCTGCAGCAGGGGCGTCAGGCGATCCCGAAGTCGGTGCGACCCGAGCGGCTGCGCGAGAACTTCGACGTGTTCGACTTCGAGTTGAGCGACGACGAGCTCGCCGCGATCGACGGCCTCGAGACGGGTCAGCGGCGCGGGCCGCACCCGCGGCTCGTCACGCTCGAAGGCTTCGCGCGCGCGATCCCCGAACCATGACAACGTTCGGCGGATGTCACAGCTGCGCGCCGCCCGGTGTCTTCATGCCGACGGACCGTTCGAACCGCATTCGAACGCCGAACGCGACGGAGGACGCATCATGGAGACCACCCGCATTCCGCCGACCGAGGTGACGGGCCTGTACGGCGCCGCGGTCAAGCTCATCTCCCGCAAGATGCTCGGCAAGGTGCCCGATTCGATCGGCGTGCTGTGGCACCATCCGGCCGTCATGAAGGACTCGATGACGATCGGACGCAAGGTCGACGGCTGGGGCGAGCTCGACCCACAGCTCGCCTCGTACGCCGCGATGGCGGCGGCCGCGACGATCGGCTGCGGGTTCTGCCTCGATCTGCACTACTTCCTCGCGCACGACCGCGGCCTCGACGAGGAGAAGGTGCGCGAGGTGCCGCGGTGGCGCGAGGCATCCGTGTTCTCCCCGCTCGAACGCGACGTCATGGCCTACGCCGAGGCCATGAGTGCGACGCCGCCGGCGGTGACCGACGAGCTCTCGGCGAGACTCCTCGATGCGCTCGGGCCGGCCGCGCTCGTCGAGCTCGCGGGTCGCGTGGGGTTCATGAACCTGACCGCGCGGATGAACGTCGCGCTCGGCATCCGGTCCTCGGAGTTCGCGGCGGAATGCGGGCTCGCGCCGCTCGCGGTGCGAGAGGCGGACGTCGACCCGGCGGAACGCGGCCCGGTGGAACGCGGCTCGGCGGAACTCGGCTCGGCGGCATGAGCGACGAACCGGGCGTCGACCCGTTCCTCGTGCACCGCGGGCTGCTCTTCACGGTCGCGTACGAGCTGCTCGGCTCGGCGGCCGACGCCGAGGACGTGCTGCAGGAGTCCTGGCTGCGCTGGTCGGCCGTCGACCGCGCCGGAGTGCGCGACGCCCGCGCGTATCTCGTGCAGGTCGTCACACGGCAGGCGCTCAACCAGGTGCGCACGCTCGCGCGTCGGCGGGAGTCGTATGTCGGCGAATGGCTGCCCGAGCCGTTGCTCACGAGTCCGGATGTCGCGGACGACGTCGAGCTCGCCGAGAGCGTGTCGATCGCGATGCTGACGGTGCTTGAAACGCTCGGCCCGGTCGAGCGGGCGGTGTTCGTGCTGCGCGAGGTGTTCGACGTGCCGTACGACGAGATCGCGCTCGCGACGGGGCGCACGCCCGCCGCCGTGCGGCAGATCGCGCATCGAGCGCGTTCCCATGTCGAGGCGCGGCGCCCGCGCGTGAGCGTCGGCCGTGCCGAGCAGGAGGAGGTCGTCGCGCGGTTCGCGGCGGCGGTCAACTCGGGCGATGTGCAGGGCCTCATGGATGTCCTCGCTCCCGACGTGGTCGCGGTGTCGGACGGCGGCGGGATGGTGCAGCGCGCGGCGCTCCGGCCCGTCGTCGGGGCGGACCGCATCGCTCGGTTCCTCGTGGGGAGTCTGGCGAAGCTCGACCTGCCGTTCGAGGCGCGACCCGCGTGGGTCAACGGCGGCCCTGGCATGCGCGCCGAGGTCGCGGGGCAGTTGGCGAGTGCGATCAGTCTCGTCATCGAAGGCGGCCGCGTCACGCGCATCTACGCGATCGCGAACCCCGAGAAGCTGTCGCGGATGGATGCCGAGGCCGCGCTCGCGCGGTGACGCGTCGTCGCGGGAGCACGACCCTACGGGGTGATCCCGAGATCCGCGGCGATCGCATGCGCGAAGTTGGCCTGCGCGCCGTCCGCGACCATGCCGCGGAGGATCGTCTCGACCATCGGGAGGAGCGCCCAGTCGGTCGTGAACGACCAGTCGCCCTGGTCGGGCCAGTTCCCGGCGACGCCGCCCCGGCGCAAGACGGCGCGGTCGGCCTCGACGCGGAACAGCGGCGCGTGGTTGCGGCCGGGCGCTTCGGCGTCGGCGTCGGCGACGGGAGCGAGCGCGAGCGCGGCCGGCTCCGAGGCATCCGGTGCATCAGAGGCATCCGCCCGCCCCTGCTGGAACGCGCGGAAGACGTCGTCGACCGACGCCTGCACCGCCTCGATCGCCGACTCGCGATTGCGCGCGCTGCGCGCGTCGAGCTCCTGGGCGTCGCCGTAGGCCGTCCAGCGGTCGCCGCGCGCGTTCGTCACGTCGAGGCCGAGCCGGTTGTCCTCGTCGTGCATGACGAGCGCGAGGAGGCCGGAGGCCGGGATCGGCGCGCCCGGCAGCTCGGCGAGCGCGCGCCGCGGCGTGCGCACGTGGCCCGCCGCGAAGAGGTCGGTGAGGAAGTGGTCGGCGAACGCGTTCATCGCGTAGGCGCGAAGCAGCGCGGATGTCTCGGTGGCGGCGCTCGCCGCCTCGACCGCAGCCCGATGCCCGACCCGATACGCGGTACGCGCGTCGTCGCCGAAGTGGTCGAGGTTTCCATAGAGCAACTCGCCGTAGCTCGGGCCTTGCTTGTCGGCGACCTCCGACCACTGGAGCGAGAGCGAGTCGCCGAGCGCCGCGTACGCCGTCGACGGCTCGTGCGGCGGCGTCGCGGCGCGCGCGTCGGCGATCGCGCGCTGTTCGAGGCGCAGGATGTCGCGGATGCGCGTGAGCGGTTCGGCTCGCTCGGTTTCGAGCTGGCCGAACGCGTCCGCGAAGCGGGCGGCCCGCACGTCGGCGCTGCCGAGGTCGGAGATCGGCGTCGCGCTGCCGTAGAAGTCGCCGCCGAGCGCGACGATCTCGCCGTAGGTGAGCGGCACGCCGCCGACCTCGATGATCGGCGTCGAAGCGGCCGAGACGCGAGTGCCGTCGGGGAGGGCGATCTCGATCGAATCGCCGACTTCGACGTGCTCTGCGCTGTTCACGGGGACACGGTATCGAGGGCACGCTCGTCTCGAAAGGGCGCAGAATCGGAAGATGGTCGAGATCTCCGACGAGGACTTCGAACGCATGGTGGGCGAGGTGTTCGATGCGCTGCCCGACGACATGGTGCGGGGGCTCGAGAACGTCGCCATCCTCACCGCGAACCAGCCGCCGGGGGAGTGGCCGCGCCTCTACGGCCTCTACACGGGGCGGCCGCTCAAGACCCGCGGCGTCTACGGCTACGGCGAGCTGCCCGACCGCATCACCCTCTTCAAGAACACCATGCAGGAGCACAGCGCCGACCTCGACGCGCTCCGCGCACGCGTGCGCATCACGCTCGTGCACGAGATCGGGCACTACTTCGGGCTCGACGATCGGCGGCTGGGGAGTTGGGGTGGGCGTAGGCGCGCTTCGCGCGGGGCGGATGTCTCGCTGTCGCATCGGGGCGTTCGCGACGAACACGCCGGCGACGAGCACGAGCCCGCCGACCGTCTCCCACGCGTTCGGGACTTGACCGAGGAGCAGCGCCGCCGACGCCATCGCGACGACGGGTGCGAGGAGCACCCATGGGACGACCGACGCCGAGGGGTTGCGCGCGAGGAGCGCGTTGAAGATCGCGTAGCCGATGAGGGTGCAGAGGCCCGCGGTGTAGAGCGTCGAGAGGATCGGGCGCCAGCCGAACGCGGCGATGCCCGCGGCGATCGCGTCGGGCCCCTCGAGCGCAGCCGAGAGTCCAAGCGCAGGGATCGGCACGACGAGTGCCGACCAGACCGTGAGCGACAGCGCGCCGAGCGGCTTCGCGGGGGCGACGACTCCGGCCCAGCGCGAGATGACGTTGCCGATCGCCCACGACAGCGCGGCGACGAGGCAGAGCACGACCGTGAGCGCGGGGGCGTCGCCGCCGCGGCCGAGTGCGACGATCCCGAGGCCGACGGTGCCGACGCCGACGCCGACGAGTTGCAGTCTCGTCGGGCGCTCACGGAGCGCGAGCGCCGCGACGAGGATCGTCAGCACGACCTGGGCCTGCAGGAGGAGAGCCGCGATGCCGGGCTGCAGGCCGAGCGCGATCGACGTGTAGAGCAGGCCGAACTGCCCGAGGCACATGAAGAGGCCGACGCCGACGACCGTCTTCCAGCTCGCGACGGGCCGGGGGACGACGAGCGCGGCGAGCGCGACGACCGCGAAGCGCACGGCGACGAAGAAGAGCGGCGGGATGCCCTCCATGCCCCAGTCGATAACCACGAAGTTGAATCCCCAGAGGGTCGCCACGGCAGCGGCCAGCAGCATGTCGCGTCTCGTCATGGATCCAGTCGACCCCGGGACATCCGGAAACACCAGCGAATGTTTCTACCTCTGAATCGGTAGCATCTCTGCATGATCGATCTCGAAGCCGTCGTCGCCCTGCGAGCCGTCGCGACGAACGGGAGCGTCGCGGCGGCCGCCGACGCGCTCGGATTCACCCCTCGGCCGTCTCGCAGCAGATCAAGCGGCTCGAGCGCGACACGCGCGTCGCGCTGCTCGAGCGCGCCGGTCGCGGGGTCGTGCTGACGGATGCCGCGCGACAGCTCGTGACCTCGTCGGCGACCGTGCTCGCCGACCTCGAACGGATCGAGGCCGATCTGCACCTCGCGGGAGGTCGGGCTGACGGCGACGCCGGCGCCGACGGCCGCGCACGCCGCGTCACCGGCGAAGTGCGCATCGGCGCGTTCTCGACGTCGGTGCGGGGCCTCCTCATCGACGTGCTCCCGCGGTTGCGGGCGGAGCATCCGGGGCTCACGGTGCCGCTCCGCGAGAGCGAGCCGTGGGAGACCGTCGCGCTCGTGGCATCCGGCCAACGCGATCTCGGCATCGTGCACCGCTGGGGCGGCGTCGCGCTCGCGATGCCCGACCACCTCGTCGAGACGCCGCTCTTCACCGACGTCGCCGACGTCATCCTGCGGCGCGACCACCCGCTTGCGGGACGCACTGAGCTCGCGCCGATCGACCTCGCCCATGAGGACTGGATCGCGACGTTCGACTCCACGATCTGCCGGCAATGGCTGCGGCGCCTGTTCGACGGCGTCTCGAACGCGCCGCGGATCGTGCACGAATCGATGGAGTTCGAGAACCACCTCGAACTCGTGCGCGCCGGCCTCGGCGTGGCGCTCGTGCCCAGGCTCGGGCGGCCGCCACTGCACGACGACTTGGTCGCTCTGCCGACCGTCGACCCCGTGTCGACCCGCGGCGTGTCGGCGGTGCACCGGCGCAGTCAGGCGGACTCGCCCGCGTTGCAGGCGGTGCTCGATGCGGTGCGGGTGGGGGCGGAGGGGCTCGGCTGAGGTGATCTGTGTGCAGCGGTGGGCTCAGCCCGCGACGACACCGGTTTCGGGGGAGACCGTCACAGTCGTGCCGTACTTCGGGCCGACGAGAGTCAGCGTGTACGAGAGGCCGTCGGGTGTCGTCGTGTAGTCGCCCGTCGTGCCGGCGGGGAGATCGGCGAGGAAGACCTCGGTATCGGCTATCACGAGTCGAGAACCGAGCGGGGTGATCTTCAGTTTCGTCGGGCGTACGCCGCCCGGGCTGTTCGCATCGAGTGCGATTGCCGCCGTACCCGCAGCCTGGGCGAGTGCGGTGAACTCGGCCTGCCGCGCCTCTTCGGCGCGCTCGCCCTGCTGCGTTTGAGCGGATGTCGCGGCCGCGCTCAAGAGCATCGGCAACCCGATCGTCAGGGCCCAGAGCGCTGCCGCGATCAGCGCGAGGATCCCCAGGAACTTGACGAACGCACCCAAGCAACTGTCCCGCGTCGACGGACCCGGCGTGGATGGGCGTGGGCGAGGGGCATTCGTTGCGGGACGAGGCATCCGCGTCCTCGTACGCATCCGCGCATCGATCGCCGCGAACTGCGCGAGCAGCGCGGCGGGATCGGAAACCGCACGCGGTTTCACCGGCGACCACGTCTCCGGCCGAATGGCCGCATCGACGATCTTCGCGACCTGCTCGTCGTTGTACCCGCGCGGCACCTGCACGGTGCTGAGGAGGTCCGCTGCCCGAACCACGCCGATCTGCGCGCCGTCGCTGTGCGGCCGTTCGCGGATCGTGAGAGTCGCGCTGACGATGACGATGATCCCGACGACTTCCACGGTGAACCCCGTCGCCTTCGAGAGGAGCCGTTGTGCGCGATCGGCCTCGTGGATCGCGTGCGTCAGGTAGTGTTTCGGCTGGTTGTCGACCCGAAGGGCCCTCCCGGCGACCCACACGCTCTTGCCCGGGTGATGCTTTGTGTTGATCGTGAAGACGCCAGGTGGGCCGATGAGCACGTGGTCGATGTCGCTGCCGTCCTTGCCGACCGGCACCGAGTGGAGGACGGTCCATTCCGGCCCGAGGCCCTTCAGGAGGTCGGCGACGTAGCGCTCGCCGACGGCTCCGCGGTGCCACGATTCCTGTTCGCCGCGTTCGCCGCGGTGTTCCAGTTCGACGAGCTTCTCGATGAGCGACTGGGCCGGAATGCGCGCACGGAGGTCATTAGAACGGATGTCTCGGGGCAGTAGGTGCGCGGATTCGTCTCCGCCTTCCGGGAGGTAGTCGAGCATTTGACGCTCATCGCGAGGGTGCAGGAACGGTGTCCACGCGGTGCCCGTCCAGAAACGCCAATGTGACGAGTCATCCGGATCTCGATACCAACCGCGCGGCGGCGCTGGCGGCGCGCGATGGGCTGAGACCGACCCGTCGGCATCGACCGTGAACCCGATTGGCACGCGCTCACGCTACTGAGCGAGGCCCGATCGTCGATGCCCCCAATCCACGGGGGAGAGGCGGCTCCGGTTCAGGGCTTCGTCGGCTGCGAGCACATGATCGCGAGCACGATGAGGCCCGCGATCGGCACGAGGAGCCAGAAGGCGTGGCCCCATCCGTAGCCCGCGTCGCGCAGACGGCGGACGAGCACCGCGAGCGTCGGGAGCAGCACGGCGACGCCCCAGAGGCCCGAGAAGATCGCGCCGACCGACGCGTCGCCGATCGGGATGACGTTGAACACGCTGAGGGCGCTGCCTACGAGGGCGGAAAAGAGGATCCACCACCAGAATTCGGGGCGCCCGGCGCGGCCCTCGAACTCGGCGTACTTGCGGAGTACGGTCTGGATCGCGGTGCCGAATGACATGCCGTCAGTGTAGGGCTCGCGGGTCCGCGGCCCCGATAATGGGGTCGAACACCGCCGTCGACAGGGGGTCGGATCATGCTCACAAGCGAAGCGGATCCGAGCGGCATCGACCCTCGAGTCATCCGAACCTATGTCTACCTGCGCGTGTCGCTCATCGCCGCGGTGCTGCTCGTCTTCGCGGCCGTCGTCATCGAGATCATCCACTCGGGCGTGCTGCGCCCGTCGATCAGCGCCTATTACTACACGCCGGCGCGCAGCGCGTTCGTCGGTGCCCTCGTCGGGATGGGCTTCGTGCTCGTCGCGCTCATGGGGCGGCCGGGCGTCGAGGATGCCGCGCTCAACCTCGCGGGTCTCCTCGCGCCCGTCGTCGCGTTCGTGCCGACGCCTCTTGTGAATCCGGATGCCCCGGGGAAATCGATTCCCGATGAACTCCTGCCCGGCATCGTGAACAACATGTGGGCCCTGCTCGTGCTCGCGGTCGTCGGCCTGGTGTTCGCGGGGGTGACCGCGTGGCGGAACCGCGTGGGCGACCGGTGGACCTTCCCCGGGTTCCTCGTCGCGTGCGGGGTCTGGGCGGGCGCGCTGCTCTGGTTCGGCTTCGACGCCTCCTGGCCGCTGCGCGCGTCGTTTTTCGACTACGGCCACTACGCCGCCGCGATCCCGATGTTCGCCTTGCTCATCGTGGTCGCGGTCGTCAACGCGTTCCGCACCGAGATGCGGCTCAGCATCGCGGGCCGGGCGTCCGTGTCGTACCGGCCGATCTACCTCACGATCGCGGCGCTCATGGCGGTCGCGGTCGTCACGGGCGTCGTCGCCTGGTTCGTCACCCGCTCGCACACGCATCCGCCGCAGGTGATCTTCTGGGTCGAGACGGTGCTGCTCGTGCTGTTCGGCGTGTTCTGGGCGTTGCAGACGTGGCAGTTCAAGCGGACGGGGCTGCCGCCGGTGGCGCCTCGCGGCCGATCTGCTCGGCGAGGGCGACGATGATGCCATTCGGCCCGCGCAGGTAGCACAGCCGGTAGGAGTCCTCGTACTGCGCGATCGCGTCGAGCACCTCGGCCCCGTGCGCGCGCAGGCGCGCGACGGTCGCGTCGATGTCGTCGACGGCGAACATGAGCCGGTGCAGCCCGAGCGTGTTCGGCGGCGGGGTGCGCGGTTCGGAGAAGGATGCTTCGGGGTGCGCGTACGTCGTGAGCTCGAGCCGGCCGTGGCCGTCTGGCGTGCGCAGCATGGCGATCTCGCTGCGTACGCCGTCGAGCCCGACCGTGCGGTCGGCGAACTCGCCCTCGATCTGCGCGCGGTCCTCGAACTCGAGCCCGAGGTCGGTGAAGAAGGCGATCGCCGCGTCGAGGTCTTCGACGACGATGGCGACGTTGTCGAGGCGGATGACGGTCATACTCGCGAGGGTAGCGCCCGTGTGCGGATGCCGGGGGTGCCGGTTGCTCGAACCGGGGCCGCGATCGGTCCTCCACAAGGTTGACGTCGGGCGGAGTTATCCACAGGAGGAAGCGCTGGTCAGGCGAGATTTCCGGATGCCTCGAATGTCAGTGGGTCATGGTGGAATCAAGGTATGACAGCGGTGATTGCGGATGCCTCGGTGGGGCTGCCTGCGCGCGCGGTGTCGCCGTCTGAGCTGCTCGAACTCGACCTTTCCACCGACCTCGACGCGATCGTCGAGCTCGAACGCAGCATCCGCATCGCGCAGGCCGAGCAACTGCGGCTCGTGCGCCGCGCCCGCGAGACCGCCGCGCTGCTCGAGGGCGTGCATGACGGCAGCACGTCGACCGACCGTGAGTTCGCGACGCGCTCGTTCATCGCCGAGCTCGCGACCGCGCTCGTCGTGCCCGAGGTGCGGGCGTCGGGCATGCTCGGCGATGCCGTGTGCCTCGAGCGTCTGCCCGAGACATCCGCCGCCTTCGCGCGCGGAGACCTCGGCCTCGCACACGTGCAGGCCGTCATCGAGGCGACCTCCGGGGCATCCGCTGCGCTTTCGGCGCGACTCGAAGCCGAGGCGATCGAGCGCGCCCCGCGGCAGACTCCCCCTGCTCTTCGCCGAGCGCTCCGCCGCTTCCGTGAGCGGTTCGAGCCCGTGCCGCTCGAAGAGCGCCGTGCCGCCGCCGAGCGCGACCGGCGCGTGTGCGTCGAGCCCGCGCGCGACGGCATGGCGTGGCTGAGCGTCTTCATGCGCGCCGAGCGCGCGTACGCGATCAAGGATCGGCTCGATGCGCTCGCAGCTGACGCTGCTGATGCTTCATCGTCGCCGGTCGACACCCGTACGCGTGCGCAGCGGTGCGCCGACATCGCCGCCAACCTGCTCCTCGCGGGCGCGCTCGCCGAAGGCGAGTTCGCCGCCGTCACGCAGCCCGGCCTCGTGAAGCCGCGAGTGCTCGTCACCGTGCCCGTCTTCACGCTCATGGGTCTCTCCGAAGAGCCGGCCGACCTCGACGGCTACGGCCCGATCGACGCCGACACGGCCCGCCGCCTCGCGGCCGACGCGCCCTCGTTCACGCGAATCCTGACCCACCCCGAGACCGGCGCGTTCTTATCGTACGGCCGCACGACTTACCGCGTTCCCGCCGACCTCGCGGGCTACCTCGCCGTGCGCGACGGCGGCTGCCGCTTCCCGGGCTGCGGCCGTCGCGCCCGCGAGAGCGACATCGACCACACCGTCGACTGGGCCCGCGGCGGTGAGACGCGGCACGACAACCTTGCGCATCTGTGCCGGTCGCATCACCGGTTGAAACACCACACACGGTGGCGGATGGAGCAGGAGACGGGTGGGGTTGTGCGGTGGCGGGGGCCGAGTGGGCGGGAGGTGCTGTCGCCGCCGCCGCTGTCGAGTTCGCCGATCCGCTGACCCTGTGGTCAGTCGCTCCAGGGGTTCAGCAGAGTCGCGCCGAGATCTGCGAAGTCCCTGATGTTGCGGGTGACGACGGTGAGGCCGTGCACCGTCGCGGTCGCGGCGATGAGCGCATCACGTTCTGGCCGTGGGTCGGGCACGTGCAGTGTTCCCGCGCGTACCGCGACCGCGGTGTCGACGGAAACGATGCGACCGCTGAACGTCGGCAGCACGTCGCCGTCGAGCCAGCGCCGGAGCATCGCACCTTGCACCGCGTCGGTTCGCTCTTTGCGCCTCACGCCGATTTCGAGTTCGAGCACCGTGATGGCTGAAAGGTAGAGCGAGTCGGGGTCTTGTGAAGCCGCCCACTCGACGACGCCGGGATTCGCGACGGCGGTCGGGCGGCGGAGTTCGCTGATGATGTTGGTGTCGAGCAGCCAACTCACAGCTCGGGCACCCGCAGATCGATACCGACGCGAGGCGTCTCGAACGGGATGTCTTCGCTCATGCGGAGCGCTTCGACGATGTTCTGCTTCGGGGCGCGGAGTCGGCGGTACTCCTGCATCGACATCAGCACGAACGCCGGCTCCCCGCGGTCGGTGATCACGACGGGCTCGTGCGCTGCGCGTCGCTTCGCCCCGGCGACATCGTTGTTGAATTCGCGCGAGCTGAGCATGGACATCGGGATCACCTCTCCTTCGGTTGAGATGTAGCAACATTGCCACAACGTCCATTGTTCCCCATGAAAGTCTGAAATGCGAGCACGCGAACCGGGAATACCCCCGCCCCTCCGCGTTAAACCTGAGCGTACCCAACTCAAGTTCCAGGAGGACCAGGTGCCCGAAGACTTCAACGAGGCCGGCCAGAACTCATTCGACGAGTTCCTGAGCCGCTACCTCGCGGGTGAGCAGGCCAGGCAGGCGCGGTCGATCGACCTCAGCCGGTTCCTGACCTCGCGCACCCAGAGCATCCTGCAGCAGGCAGGACGATTCGCACTCGAGCGCGGACAGACCGATCTCGATGCACTGCACATCCTGCGCGTGATCGTCGACGACGAGAGCGTGCAGAACGCGATCAAGCGCGTGGGCGCGAGCCCCGAGCGCATCATCACGGCCACCGAGGCGCGCCTTCCGCAGGCGACCGAGACGGCCGACATCAACGCCGCCACGATCACCCCGAGCGCGAGCCGGGCGCTGTTCCACAGCTACCAGGTCGCGCGCTCTTCCGGATCGACCTACATCGACCCCGAGCACCTCTTCTTCGCGCTCGTCCTCGGTCAGGATGCCCCGGCCGGCCAGGTGCTCGCACGTGCGGGCGTCACGGCCGAGGCGTTGACGCAGGGCATGCGCGAGAACGTCGCGGCAGGCGAGGTCATCGAAGACGAGCAAGGTGAGCAGGAGACATCCGCCACCCCCATGCTCGACAAGTTCGGCACCGACCTCACCGTACTTGCCGAGAACGGCGAGCTCGACCCGGTCATCGGCCGCGTCGACGAGATCGAGCAGACGATCGAGATCTTGAGCCGCCGCACGAAGAACAACCCCGTCCTCGTGGGCGAGGCCGGTGTCGGCAAGACCGCGATCGTCGAGGGCTTGGCCCGAGCGATCGTCGAGGAGAGCGTGCCCGAGGCGCTGCTGAACAAGCGCGTCGTCGCACTCGACTTGCCGGCGATGCTCGCGGGCACCCGCTACCGCGGCGACTTCGAAGAGCGCCTCACCAAGGTCATGGAGGAGATCGCCGAGCACAAGAGCGAGCTCATCGTCTTCATCGACGAGGTGCACACGGTCGTCGGCGCAGGCGGCGCCGGTGACGGCGGCATGGACGCGGGAAACATCCTGAAGCCGCGCCTCGCGCGCGGTGAGCTCCACCTCGTCGGCGCGACGACCCTCAAGGAGTACCGCCAGATCGAGAAGGACCCGGCGTTGGAGCGCCGCTTCCAGCCGGTCCGCGTCGGCGAGCCGTCGATCGAGGACGCCGTGCTGATCCTGCAGGGCCTGAAGCCCGCGTACGAGCGGCACCACGGCGTCGAGTACACGGATGCCGCGCTGCGCGCCGCCGTCGAGCTCAGCGACCGCTACCTCAGCGACCGCGTCCTGCCCGACAAGGCGATCGACCTCATCGACCAGGCGGGCGCGCGACTGCGCCTGCGACTGGGAGTGAAGGTGGATGTCTCCGAGCTCATCGAGCGGCTCGCGACCCTCGAGGCCGACAAGAACGCCGCCGTCACGGCCGAGCACTACGAGGAGGCGTCGCGCATCCGCGACGAGATCCAGAAGGTGCAGGACCGGCTCGACGCGGCGACGGCCTCCGGCCGGGCGACGGCAGGCACGCAAGACACCGTCATCGACGAGGCGCAGATCGCCGCGGTGATCTCGCGGGCCACCGGCATCCCGGTGAACCGCCTCACCGAGACCGAGCGCGAGCGCCTCGGTTCGCTCGAACAGGAGCTGCACGCGCGCGTCATCGGCCAGGATGACGCGGTCACCGCCGTCGCGAAGGCCGTGCGCCGCAACCGCACGGGCATGGGCGACGCGAAGCGTCCGGTGGGGTCGTTCCTCTTCCTCGGCCCGACCGGCGTCGGCAAGACCGAGCTCGCACGCTCGCTCGCCGACCGGCTGTTCGACGACGAGGGCGCAATCATCCGCTTCGACATGAGCGAGTTCGGCGAACGCCACACGGTGTCGCGCCTGGTCGGTGCCCCTCCCGGGTACGTCGGCTACGACGAGGCCGGGCAACTCACAGAGCGCGTGCGGCGCAACCCATACTCGATCGTGCTGTTCGACGAGATCGAGAAGGCCCACCCCGACGTCTTCAACCTGCTCCTGCAGGTGCTCGACGACGGACGCCTGACCGACGGTCAGGGTCGCACGGTCGACTTCCGCAACACGGTCGTCATCATGACGAGCAACTTGGGAAGTGAGTTCCTGGCGAGCAGGTCGGGTGCGCTCGGGTTCGTGGCGTCGACGGATGGCTCGGGCTTCTCCTCTGCCGACGACGTGAAGGCTCGCGTCATGGGCAAGGTCCGCGAGGCCATGCGCCCCGAGTTCCTGAACCGCATCGACGAGATCGTGCTGTTCCAGAAGCTCTCGCAGGGTGAGATCGCGCAGATCGTGCGGCTCATGCTCGGTGCGACCGAGGGTCGCCTCGCGGCTCGTGAGGTCGGGTTCGAGGTCACCGACGCCGCGATCGCGTGGCTCGGCGAGCACGGGTACGAGCCCGAGTACGGCGCCCGCCCGCTCCGCAGGCTCATCCAGCGCGAGGTCGACGACCGCATCGCCGACCTGTTCGTCACGGGCGACCTGGGCGACGGCGAGGCCGTGAATGTGGATGCCTCGGACGGCGCGCTCATCGTGGCATCCGTGCCGCGCGCGTTCGCCGAGGTGAAGCTCGCGGCCTAGCCCGCTCTCCAGAAGGCCCGGCTCCCGAAAGGGAGCCGGGCCCTCTGCATGTCGACCGAGCTATCGCACCGCGACGGTGAGGGGAGCGCTGGATGTCGCGCCCGCCGCATTCCGGAACTCGACGACGTACCCGTGGTTGCCGGGGCCGCGACCGGTGAGCGGCACCGCGACCTGCTGCGCGCCGGGCGTCGCCGCGGTCAGGGCGCCCTCGGCGACGACGGCGCCGTCTTCGAGGAGCCGGTACGAGGTGGCGTTCGTGCCCCACCACAGGTTCGCGGTGACGGTGTAGACGCCGTCGCCGTCCCAGTTGTCGGAGCTCAGCACGGGCGTCGCGGGCGTCGCGTGCGACACCTGCACGGTCACGGGCTGCACGCGCGTCGCGCCCTTCGAGTTCACGAGCTCGCCCGTGTACTGGTAGACCCCGTTGTGCAGCCCCGAGATGCGCACCGACGCCGTCTGCGCCCCGGGCGAAGCCGGCGTGAGCGGCACGGTCGACACGAGCTCGCCGTTCTCGAAGAGCCGCAGCGACGTGGCGTTCTCGCCCCACCACAGGTTCATGCTGACGGTGAACTCGCCGTCCTGCAGCCCCGTGTCCCAGCCGTTGTCGGTGCTCAGCACGCCGACGGCCGGCGCCGCGGCGGCGCCGTCGACCGGGGCGACCGGTACGGTCACGTCGGTGAACCGGGCCGCCGACGCGCGGACGAACCCGTTCGACGCCGTGAGCACGACCTTCGGCGGGTGGGCCTCGTCGAACGCGAAGTCCCCGAGCTCGACCCAGCCGCCGCCGCGGGCGAGCTGGTCGACGACGACTTGCTGCTCGCCGTCGGCCGTGTGCACCGAGTAGGTCGCCGTCGTCGTGTTGAGGTCGTTCGCGGGCAGCACGACCGCGATCCGCGAGGTGACGTCGCTGTCGGGGACCGGGGCCGTCCACGTCGCCGACGCGGTCGGCGACTTCGCGACCTCCGCGTACCGCGACGCGTAGCCGCCGGGCGCGGTGAGCGAGCTGTTCGCCCAGGTGCCCGTCGTGCGGAACGGAACCGTTCCGTCGTCGCGCGCGACAGTGTCGCCGACCGTCACGACGAGCGGGCACCGCTCCTCGCCGGGTGCGGTGACGGGCGCCGAGGCATCCGACACCGACGAGCCGACCACGGCGGCGACCGAGTACTCTCCCGCGAACTGTCCGATCTTGCCGAGCGAGTACTCGGCGCCGAAGACCGTGGCGGTCGTCGTCTCACCGCACGCCGTGAACGCCACGCGATAGCCGTCGGCGCCCGAGTCGTCCCACACGAGGAAGGCGTCGTCGCCGCGGTTCGTCACGTGCACGCCGGTCGGCACGGATGCCTCGCCCGACGCCTGCACGCGGGTGCGTACGCTGCCCGACCACGTCGCCGACGTGCCGCCCGCGCCCTGCGCGGCGATCGACACCGCGTACTCGCGGTCGGGCGCGAGGCCGTCGATCGTGATGAGGTCGACCGCAGATCGTTCGACCGCGAACGAGCGGTCGACGCCCTCGCCCGACACCGTCACGAGGTAGCGCTCGGTGCGGTTCGACGGGCGGAGGACGATGCCCGCCTCGTCGGAGCCGGCGATGACGCCGCGCACATCGAGCACGGGGACGGTGTCGGCCGCGAGCGGCGTGGCGCGCAGCGCGTCGCTCCACTCGGACACGGCCGCGCCCGAGGCATCCACCTCGCGGATCCGCACGTCGACCGCGACGCCGGCCGCGAGACCCTCGACGCGCGTGCCCGGCCGGTTCGTCGTCGTGTACGACGCGACCTCGGCGCCCGACGACGCGTCGGTCGCGCGCACCTCGAACGTGCCGCCCGCGGTCTGGCTCGCGTAGCCGAGCACGACGCCGCCGTCGACGGGCTCGAGGTTCAGCGCCTTGGGCGGAAGGGCGAGCGAACCCGTCGGGGTCGCGGATGCCTCGGCGATCGCTCCGGCACCGGTCGAGCCGACCGCGGCGACCGTGATCGCATACTCGGTTCCGGTCGTGAGGCCCTTCAGATCGGCGAACGACTCGCGGGTGTCGACCGTCGTGCGCGCACCGCCCGGCGCGGTCGCGACCACGCGGTACTTGCCGATGTTCGCCGGGTCGTCGAAGCGCACGCGCACGGCGTCCTTCGCCGCCACGACCTCGGTGATCAGGGGAGCGGCGGGCGCCGAGACATCCGTCACCGCGACCGCCACCTCGTAGCCCGTCGCCGACAGCAGCGTCGCGCGCACGCGCGTCGCGCCCGTCTGCGAACGCCACGCGACGGGCACGTCGAACGCCGCATCGCCAGGCGCGACCTCGGGAAGGTCGACGATCGTGCCGCCGACGACCGCTCCGGCGGCGTCGAACGCCTGCAGCGACACGCGGTAGCCGCGGAGCACGTCCGACGGCCCGTGCGCGGGCACCTCGCCCGACGGGGTGATCGACACGACGCCGAGCCCGCCCGCGTCCCCCGACGTGACGCCGCCGAGCGTGAACGACGCGACCGGCG
This sequence comes from Agromyces protaetiae, assembly GCF_004135405.1. Taxonomy (NCBI): domain Bacteria; kingdom Bacillati; phylum Actinomycetota; class Actinomycetes; order Micrococcales; family Microbacteriaceae; genus Agromyces; species Agromyces protaetiae. The sequence continues at coordinate 92,303 of NZ_CP035491.1, read as the reverse complement.
CGTTCGACGACTGAGACTGCCAGTACGCCGCCTTGAGCCGGCCCCACACGTCGACGTTGCCCCAGCCGCGCACGAGGTCGCGGCTCGAGTTCGAGTAGTCGCTGCGGTAGTCGTTGAAGGTCCACTGCGACCAGCCGAAGACGAAGTCGCGGCTCTCGAACGCCTGCGCGGCCGTGCCGACGCCCGTCGTGTGATCGAGCAACTCGCGCTCGATCGGGTGGCTCGTGCCGTCGGGGCTGTACTCGGTGACGAAGATCGGCACGTCGGGGTAGAGCAGGTGAGCCCGGTCGACCTTCGCAGCGAAGCTGTCGTACATGTTGACGCTCACGAAGTCCATGTACTGAGCACCGTCGGACGCCGCGTTCGGCACCTTGTCGGCCTCGTCGATCTTGTCGTTCGCGGCCGTCACGAACCGTGTCGGATCGACCTCGTGCGAGTAGTCGGCCATCGTCTGCAGGTAGGTGCGCCCGGTCTGGTCGTACGAGATGATCTCGTTCGCGATCGAGTGGGCGAACACCGACGCGTGGTTGAAGTCGCGCTCGACCATCTCGCGGAACTCGAGCTTGATCTCGTCGACGTCGTTCTTGAGGTTGCGGCCCTGGTTCCAGACCGGCACCTCGTCGATCAGGAGCATGCCGATCTCGTCGGCGTAGTCGAGCAGCTCGGGCGACTGCGCGTAGTGCATGATGCGCGAGAGGTTCATGCCCGACGCCTTCATGCGGTCGAGATCGCGACGGACGAGCCATGTCGGCTCGACGTTGCCGTTCGCCGGGTCGTCGGAGACTCGGTTGCCGCCCGCGAGCTTCAGGGGCTCGCCGTTGAGCAGCATCGACGTGCCGTCGATCTCGAAGAGGCGGATGCCGAAGCGGTCGCTCTGAGACGCGGCCGGAGCATCCAGGGCGACATCGAACCTGTACAGGTTCGGGTCGTCCATGCTCCAGAGCTCGAACGAGCCTTCGGCGAGGTCGGCCGTGAGCGACGCGTTCGCGGTGCCGCCTGCCGACACCTCGACCGATGCCTCGAGGCCGTCGACGACGACGGCGCCGGTGGCGGCATCCGTGATGCGACCAGTGAGCGCGACCGTAAGTGCCTCGTCGCCCGCGTTCTCGACGAAGACGGTCGACTCGATGTGCGCCGTGCCCGCCGCGAGGTCGGGGGTCGCGACGATCTGCTGGCGGTCGATGCGCACCTCGGCGGTCTTCACCAGCTCGACCGAGCGGGAGATGCCGCCCCACGACCACCACGCGCCCTGTTGGAACGTGTTGTCGGCCAGGACGACGAGGGTGTTCTCGCCGTCGACGAGATGGTCGGTGACGTCGAACTCGACCGGCGTGTAGCCGCCCGAGTGCGAGCCGAGGCGGGCGCCGTTGAGCCACACCGTGGCGTCGTTGTAGACGGCGCCGAAGCGCAGCCACGCCCGCTCGCCCGCGGCGGCGCTGAGATCGCCCGACTCGAAGGTGCGTCGATACCACGCGGCGCCCGTGTAGCGGCCGTACTCGTCGTGGACGTCCCAGTTGCCGGGGACCGATTGCGTGTCCCAGCCGTCGACCGAGGTCGCGACGAGCGGGAAGCCGTCGGCGACGCCCGAGCGGTCGGGGTCGGTCGTGAACGCCCAGTCGCCGTCGAGCGAGATCGTCGACTCGCCGCTCGTGACCTCGTGGCCGGGGCGGTCGGAGGAGGTCGCCGCGGCGGGCGTCCACTCGCCCGAGCCCGTGACCTCGCCCGTGCCGGGCGCCGGGTCGGGCGGCGTGACGGGCGGGCTCCACGGGCAGCCGACGGCGGTGGCCGGATGTCCCTCGGGCGTCGCCGTCAGGGGGTCGATCGAGACGGGGCCGAAGCTCGCGGCGCTCTTGTAGGCGCCGAAGCCGATCGTGCCGCCCGCGGTGGGCGACTCGACGGCGCCGATGAGTGCGCCGTCTGCGTAGACCGCGGTGATGCCCGCGGCGCGGCGGACGACGAGGTCGGTCCACTCGCCGCGTTCGAGCGGCGAGATGCCGTCGCACACGGTCGAGGTGACGATGGGCTTCGAGATGCGGAACCTGCCGTTGCCGTCGGCGTCGAAGCCGAAGAACTGGGGGCTGATCCCAGTGCTCTTCCAGTCGGTGAGGTTCCGCATGTCGAGCATGAGGGTGACGGTGCCCTGCGCATCGATCGCGTCGATCTTGACGCTCGTGCGCAATTCGTACGCGTCGGGCAGGGAGAGCGGGCCGGTCGGGCGGATGTACCGTCCCGACGACTGTCCGCGGGTGTCGATGCCGATCGTGCCGTCGGCGACGGTCCACTCGGTGACGGCGCCCGTGACGGCCGTCCAGCCGGCGAGGTCGTCGAACGGCTCGTCGTAGAGGCTTCCCGGGCCGGCGGGGGCCGGTGGCGTCTCTTCGGCGGACGCCGCGGTGACACCGATCGCGGTGACGCCGAGCGCTGGGATGAGCAGGGTCGAGAGGGTGGCCGCTGCGAGGCGGAGCCGGAGGGGTGGCCGCACGGAATCTCCTTCGAATCGTTTGGGCACGGTCAAGGTAGTGCCTGGTGCGCACGGCGGCAACATATTTTGCAGAACGTATGCGATTCGCAGAGTCAGGATGCACGATGGGCATGAAAGGTGCCGAGAATGACTCGAATAGCCGACGCCTGCGGCCCGATCAGGCGAGACCCGCGCCGGTCAGCGCCCGGTCGACCACAGTCGGCGCAGCGCCGCACGGTGCGTCACGGCCGACCGAAGCGCGTCGACGAGCGGCGTCGACGACGTAAGGGTGCGGAACCGCTGCTGCGCGAAGTACCCGAGCACGACCGAGACGAACAGGTCGGCGTCGGCGCGCGCCGCGGCGCGGCCCACGAGCCGCCCGTCGGGACGCTCCCAACGCAGCGCATGCTCGGCGACCCGGTCGGCGGCGAACCGCCACATCTCGTCGAGGGCGGCGCGCGCGGCCGGGCTCGCGGTCTCGCTCACGTTCATCGACCACAGCGCGCCCATCGCGTTGTCGCCCGCCTCGGGGCGCGTCGCGATGGCGCGGATGAGCCGCTCGAAGAGCACGTCGGGGCGGGGCGACGGCTTCTCGGTCGCCGACTCGATCGCGCCGCGCAACCGCCGGATGGCTTCGATGTGCGCGGCGTCGACGAGGTCTTCCTTGCTCGCGAAGTAGTTGTAGACCATGCCGGCGCTGAAGCCCGACGACTCGATGATGTCGGTGATCGTCGTGCGCTCGATGCCGATGCGGGCGATGGACCCCCACGTCGCGCGGTAGAGCGCGTCGAGGCGCTTCGCGCGATACGCATCGCTGACCCTCGGCATGCCAGCAACGCTACCAACCGCCTACTCGTACGCGCGCAGGCTCACGATCCGGACCCGGCGGTCGCCGTTCGTCGCGAGCACCGTCACGCGCACGGCGTCGGCCTGCTCGGGCTGTGCGAACCGGTGGATGCGATGCCGGCGGCGATTGTCCGAGACCTCTTCGAGCACCCGCCAGCGACCTGCGAGCCGCGCCTCGACGCGATAGTCGCGCACGAGCTGCGGGAACACGAGGTGCGGTGAGCGGTGATGGTGCAGCGTGTTGAGCTCGACATCGACGTCGTCGTCGAAGACGAGCCGCAGCTCGCCGAGCGACCACGAGGCATCCCACTCGACCTGCACCCACTCGTGCCCGTCGCCGACCGGCGCCGACGCCCACAGCTGCGGGCCGCCGTAGGGCCGCTGGTAGCCGCCGACCGCCTTCTCGGGCGCGTACGCCTCCGTCGGCGGATGCGCCTCGATCCGCGGCGTCCAGCCGCGCAACGGATGGGCGGGCCACTGCACGAGCGCCTCGCCGGGGTCGTACTCGACGTTGACGTCGCCGTCGGCCTCGGGCACGTGTTGCAGGGCGAGCACGCCCGTCACCGTGTCGTGCGCGAGCACGGCCGCGACGGCATCGTTCGCGTGGAGCACGACGACGACGTTCTCGGGCTCCGACGGCCGCCAGTCGAGTGGCAGACGGACGACCTGCGGCGCATCGGATGCCTCGAGCGCGACCTCGACCGTCAGCCGCCGGTCGATCGGCACGGCGTTCTGACGCTTGCCCGTCGTCCAGAGCGAGGCCGCGAGCGTCGTGTCGGCGGAGACGTCGAGGAGCACGTCGAGCGCGTCGAGTCGCGGATCGACCGGCACGAGGATGCCGAGGTCGTGGGCGAGCGGATGCCTCGACTCCTCGGCATCCGGATCGGCCGCGAGCGACCGGGTCGCACTCGACGCGGTCACCCGGCCCGCGCGCGCCCGGTCGAGCGGGTCGCGGTTCCGCACGCCGAACACCGAGGCATCCTGACGCAGGAGCGTCTGCTGGAGCCGCTCCGCGCGCTCCCCGCCGAGCTCCCTCGGGCGCACCCCGAGCTCGAGCGCGACGGCTGCGCCCGTACCGGCGGCTTCGCCGCCCGCGGCGCACGTCGCCATGACGCGCGACGAGCCGAACGCGACGTGCGACGCCGAGATGTCGCGGCCCGCCATGAGGAGGTTCGCGACGTTCCGCGAGTAGTAGCTGCGGAACGGGATGCCGTAGATGCCGTTCGAGAACCGCTGGTGCGCGCCCGCATGCTGGGCGTACATGCCCTCGACGGGGTGGAGGTCGATCGACCAGCCGCCGAACGCGACCTGGTCGGGGAAGTCGACCTGGTCGAGGATGTCGTGCTGGGTGAGCACGTGGTCGCCGAGGAACCGCCGGTACTCGCGCTTGCCCGGCAGCGTGCCCACCCACTCGAGGTCGAGCGTGTCGGCGTCGAACTCGCCCGAGTTCTTGATGTGGTCCCAGATGCCGAAGATGACCGAGCGCAGCTCGTCGCGGATGCGCTCGTTGTCGTGGACGATGTCGAGCTCGCCGCCCCACTCGATCCACCAGTAGTGGGCGCCCTTGTCGCCGCTCCGGATGATGCGCGACTTCGGGATCGGGGTCTTCGAGATGTCCTTCGCCGAATCGGGCGCGACGAAGCGCACCGGATGTCCCGCATCCTTCGTGTAGAAGAGGATCGTCGAGCCGAGGAACTCGCGGTCGGCGACCTCGGGCGCCCACTCCTCGCCGAACTCCGACGCAGCCTCCCGCCCCAGGCGGAAGTCGGCGCCCGCGAGCTCGCCCACGAGCCCGTCGCCCGTCGCGTCGACGACGTACGCGCCGCGGAAGACGGTCTCGATCTCCGAGCCCATCGTCCAGCCCGTCACCGAGCGGATGACGCGCTCGCCGCCCGCGCCCTCTTCAAAGGATGCGTCGTCGGCCTCGACGGCGCGCACGTCGGTGTTCAGGTGCAGGCTGATGTTCGGCTCGGCGCGCACGGCGTCGAAGACGACCTCGTCCCAGTGGATCGGGTTGCCGTCGGGATTGCGGTACTGGTTCTCGACGTACAGCTCGCCGATGACGCCCGACTCCCGGGCGAAGCGCTGCATGCCGTGCGCCGTCGCCCCGCACACCCAGACACGGACCTCGGACGACGAGTTCCCCCGAGCACCGGCCGGTTGCCGATCAGGGCGACCGTCCGCCCGAGCCTCGCCGCGCTGATCGCGGCCGAGACCCCGGCCAGGCCGCCGCCGACGACGACGATATCGGTGGTGATCTCTCGGTGGAGCATGGGTTCCTTCGTTCGGGGGTGTGGGAGGGGTGTCCGGGTGTGCGGGGCCGTAGAGGACGGAATCAGCCGATGAGGCGCGTGATCTGCTCGCCGGCGGTCTTCATCGCGTCCTTCGGCGACGACGCGCCGATGAGCACGGCCTGCACCTGCTCGGCGACGGCGTTCTCCATCTGCGCGTACTGCGGGAACTGCCAGAGCGCGCTCGCCTTGGCGTCCTTCGTCACGAGCTCGGTGAACGAGTTCACGAACGGGTTCGCCTGCACGGCCGACGCCGCGAGCGCCTCCTCGGTCGTCGGCGGGAGGCCGAGCGCCGAGAAGTAGCTGATCTCCTGGGCGGGGTCGCTCGTGAGCCACTGCGCGAAGTCCGACGCGGTGCCGGCGCCCTTGCCGTCGACGACGACGACGAGGTGGCCCCACAGGAGCTCCTGCGGGGTGTCGCCCTTCTTCAGGACCGGGCGTGCGATGGGCGCCATCTTCGAGCCGAGTTCGGGGTCGGACGAGTTCTTCAAGACGCCGGCACGGCCCGCGGGGGCGTCGTCGTAGATCGCCGTCTTGCCCTGGCTGAAGAGCGTGCGCGCGGCGCCGCGGTCGACGTCGGCCGTGATGAGGCCCTGGTCGTAGAGCTTCTTGTACCACGTGACGGCGTCGACCGAGGCGGCGTCGCCGATCGTGCACTTGCCGTCTTCGACGATGGGCGAGCCGAACGTCTGCGCCCACACGATGAAGTCCTTGAGCTGGGCGGTCTTCGTCGACGCGGCGTAGGGGATCACGCCGAGGCCCTTGAGCGCCTTCAGCGCGTCCTCGTACTCGTCGATCGTCGCGGGGGTGTTCGAGACGCCGGCCTTCTCGAACAGCTCGGTGTTCGTGATGAGGCCGATGGCCGCGATCGTCCACGGCAGACCGTACTGGACGCCGTCGAACTGACCGGCGTTCAGGGCGGCCGGCGTGTACCCGCGACCCTTCGCGTACGAGCCGAGGTCGGTGAGCTTGCCGAGCGCGGCGAGGCTCGCGAGCCACGCGACGTCCAACTGGGCCGCGCCCGAGAACTGGCCGCCGCGGACCTGCAGCGTGAGCTGGCCGAGGTAGTCGTTGAACGGGTAGCTCGGGGTGTCGATCGTGATGCCGTCCTTCTTCGCGAACGACGAGATCGTGGGTCCGAGGGCGGCCTTCGTGGCATCCTCAGACATGCCCCACGACGCGAACGAGAAATCGGTGGGGCCTGCGGGGGTCTTGGAGGGGGCGGCTGCGCCGCCGCCCCCGGCGACGGGGGCGCATCCTGCGGCGACGCCCGCGATGGCGGCTGCGCCGAGGCCGATGGCGCTGAAGCGGAGCAGGTCGCGCCGACTGAGCTGTGCGGACATGGTGGTTCTCCTCTGGTGATACTCGGTTGGGGTGGTGGTGCTGGGTGTGGGTGGTGCTGCGGATGAGGGTGATCAGCCCTTGACCGCGCCGGCGGTGATGCCGCCGACGAGGAAGCGCTGGAGGGCGATGAAGGCGATGCAGACGGGGATCGAGGTGATGAGCGACGCCGCCATGAGCTCGGGCCACGCGGTGGATGCCTCGCCGATGTAGGTGTTCACGAGCCCGGGCGGCAGGGTCTGCTTCTCGGGGCCGGCGAGGGTGAGTGCGAAGATGAAGTCGTTCCATCCGCGCACGAAGGCGAAGAGGCCCGCCGCGACGAGGCCCGGAGCCGCGAGCGGCAGGATGACCGAGTGCAGCGTGCGCCAGTGTCCGGCGCCGTCGATCTTCGCGGCCTCGATGAGCTCGTCGGGCAGGGCGTCGAAGAAGCCCTTGAGCATCCAGACGCAGAGCGGCAGCGTGAACGTCGTGAACGAGATGACGAGCGCCTGGTACGTGTTCAGCAGGCCGAACTGCGCGAAGACGACGTAGAGCGTCACGAGCAGGAGCGCCTGCGGGAACATCTGGCTCGAGAGGACGAAGTACATGAGCGAGGCGCGGCCGCGGAAGCGGAACTTCGAGAACGCGTACCCCATGTACATCGAGACGACGACCGACAGCACGGCCGTGATCGCCGAGACCCAGATGCTGTTCCCGAGGAAGCCGAGGATCGCCGGGTTCGCGAGCACGTCGGCGTAGTGCTCGAAGGTGATCGTCGTCGGGAAGAGCCGCGGCGGGAACGCGAACACGTCGGCGTTCGGCGTGAGCGAGGTGACGACGAGCCAGTAGACGGGGAGGAACGCGAACGCCCCGACGACGAGGAGCGTGAGCCAGATCGCCCAGCGCGGTCGCCCGCGTCGACGGTCGGAGCGACGGGGGTCGGCCGCGACGGCGGCGCGCGTCGGCGTGGGGTCGACCGTCGTGGGATCGATCGACGCGGACTTGGCGGTGAGGATGCCGGTCATGCGTTCTGCTTCTCTCCGCGCTCCGAGAAGCGCACGTAGACGACGACGAGGATCATGAGCAGCGCCATCCAGAGCAGGCCGAGCGCGCCGGCGTGCCCGAGGTCGAAGCCCTTGAAGGCGGTGTCGTACACCTCGGTGGCGAACGTCGCGGTCGTGCCGGCGGGGCCGCCGCCCGTGAGCACGAAGATCGTGTCGAAGTGCTGGAAGTTCCAGATGAACTCGAGGAGGAGCACGAGGCCCGCGACGCCGCGGACGTGCGGCCACGTCACGGTGAGGAAGCGCCGGACGGCGCCCGCGCCGTCGACCATCGCCGCCTCGTGGAGTTCCTTGGGCACGGTCTGGAGGCCCGCGAGGAGCATGACCATGATCCAGGGGAACGAGTTCCAGGTCTTCGCGATGATGAGGGCGCCGCGCGCGGTGTCGGTCTGGAAGAGCCACGGGACGGGGGAGTCGAGGACGCCCGACTGCAGGAGGAGTCCGTTCAGGACGCCGTAGTTCGCGTCGAAGATCCACATCCAGAGGAACGAGACGACGACACCGGGCAGGAGCCACGGGATGAGGAAGACGCCGCGGAGCAGGCGTGAGCCCCGGAAGCGCTCGTTGAGCACGAGTGCGAGCGCGAACCCGATGAGGAAGGGGAACAGGGTCGCCCCGACCGTGAAGATGAGCGTCTGCAGGAGGAGTTCGCCGAAGCCGTCGGCGAGGACGTCGGCGATGTTCTGGAATCCCGCCCACTCGACGCCCGGGAAGACCAGGCTTTCGGTGAAGAACGCCGAGGCGAGGGAGCGCAGGAGCGGGTAGAGCACGACGCAGACGAGCAGCGCGAGGCCGGGGAGGAGGAGCAGGGTGATGAAGCCGAGCTCTGAGAGGCGGCCGCTCTTCGGCGGGGCTGTGGTGAGTTGCATCGCGGGGCGGGTCCTTCTCGGTCAGCATGTCGCGAACGTGGGTTCGGTCGATGCGATCTGCATTGATCATCCGTTTCCGGAAAGTGGTGTGCACCTGGTGCATGACTATCGCACATATCGCATGTTACGCTCAACCCGCAGTTCATATCGATGCCGAACGCGCATCGAAAGAGAGATCGCCCGGCAGAGCCGCCGGCCTGCCGGGCGGGAACGGAGTCCTCGTGTTCGCGAACCTGAACGGATGGCACGCGCTCATCGTCGTCGCGGTCATCCTGCTGCTCTTCGGGGCGCCCAAGATCCCCGCGCTCGCGCGGAGCCTCGGCCAGTCGGTGCGCATCCTCCGCACCGAGGTGCGCGACGAGTCGCCGGTGCCCGACGCATCCGTCGAGGGCGCGTCGGAGCGAACCTCCGCGTAGCCTTCGAGCCGCCTGCGGATCGACCGACACCTTCGTCATAAAGAGAAATTCTCTTCTATTTTGAAGAGATGGAACGCCGATATGAAGAACTCGTCGACGCCGACGCACGCGACGGCGTACATGACGGCGTACACGACGGCGTGCGCTCGGCCGTCGTGCTCGTCGAACCCCGGCGCCACTGCGAGCGGGTGCGCGTGCCCGACTGGGCCACGATCGTGCGGCTGCAGCTCGTGGGCGCGGGCTCGTTCGGCGGCGCAGCCGGCGACATCGTCGAAGGCGTCATGGCCGTCCGCGGCGGCACGAGTCTGCGGGTCACCCTCGGGGAACGCGGCGACGCCGACCGGCCCGACGGGGAGCCCACGGCGGTCATGCGCGACGGGCTCGCGGTCGTCGCGGCGGCCGGGGGCGCCGACGGCGGCTCGCGCGCGCGTTCGCGTCCGGGTCCGCTGTGGGACGTGCACCGTTCGCTCGCCGAGCGGCCCGGCGACGGCGGGGCTCGGCTCGAGTTCGTCGGCCCGGAGGGCGGGGTCGGCCTCGGCGTCGGCCCGGGAGTCGGTGGCCTCGGGATCTGAGCCGCCCGCTCTTTGCACATTCGTCGCACATTCCGCATGCCCCGATCCGTCTGGGCAAGATTGGGCCCTAGGATGATCGCTATGCCGTCCGAGCGTGGAAACAACCAGAGTGTCGAGAAGGCCGTCGCCGTCCTCAACGTGTTCGCCGGCGGCCAGCCGCAGCGCGTGTCCGACGTCGCGAAGGCGACCCAGCTCGGCCAGTCGACCGCCTCGCGCCTGCTGAGCACGCTCGAGTCGGTCGCACTCGTCGAGCGCGACCCCGTGACGGGGCTCTACCGCCTCGGCCCCGACGTCATCGCGCTCGGCAGCGTCGCGCTCAACCAGAACTCGCTCTACCGCGGCGCTCGCCAGACGCTGCAGAACTTCTCGGCCGACTTCGGTCTCGGGGCCAACGTCGCCGTCCGCCGCGACGACAGCGTGATGTACCTCGTCAACTTCGACGGCGTCAACGCCCCGCGAGACCACACGATCGCCGGTCGCCGCGACCCGCTGCACGCCACGAGCATGGGCAAGTGCCTCCTGCTCGGGGTCGCCGTCGCCGAGCGCGCCGAACTCCTCGGCGAGCTCATCGCCTACACGGCCCGCACGATCACCGACCTCGACCGGCTGAACGCCGAGGTCGCCGAGGTCGGGCGGCGCGGCTACGCCGTCGACGTCGACGAGTTCGCCCTCGGGCGCGCGAGCGTCGCGACGCCCGTCCGCGACCCCTCGGGCACGGTCGTCGGCGCGATCTCGCTTTCAGGCCCCGCGAGCGCCGTGCGCCTCGACGAGCGCGAGACGGTGCTCGCCGCCGCGCTCATCGAAGCGGCCGACCGCATCGGCTCGAGCCTCGGGTACGTCGCCGCGATCGCCTGAGCCGCGCTAGACCGGCACCGCGAGGCGCGCGAGGATCTGCGCTTCGCGTGCCTCGTCGCGTGCCGCCCGCGCGAGGTCGAGTGCATCGCGCAGGAGCGCGCGGCGCGCCGCGTCGTCGGGGGCGTCGCGATCGGCCCGGAGCAGCAGGGTGCGGATGCCGCAGCGCATGTCGCCGAACCGGGTGAACTCGTGCCCGAGCTCGTCGAGCGTGAGCGCGGCGTCGTCGCGTCCGAGGAGCTGCTGCACCATCGCGGCGTGCGCGAGCTCGTGCTCGTTGTGCGCCGCTCGCGCGTAGTCGACGCACTCGGCGGCGAGTTCGATCGCCCGGTCGAGGTCGAGTCCCGCCTCGGCGGCCGTGAGCGCCATCATGTAGCGGGCGTTGTTGACGTGCATGGCGTCGCCCGCGCGCCCGTAGTCGTGCATCGCGGCCGCGAAGTCGGCCATCGCGCGCTCGGGATGGCTGCGGCGGAGCGCGACGCCGCGCATCTGGCGCACGGCGCCGAGCTGCCAGCGGTCGCCGAGCCGTTCGGCGAGGACTTCGGCGTCGGCGAGGCGTTCGAGCGCCGCCTCCTCGTGGTCGCGGTAGGCCTCTGCCATGCCGGCGAGGTGGAGCGCCGCGAGCCGCGACGGGTCGTCGACGGCGATCGCGAGCGCCCGGTCGGCGAGGGCGGCGACGGCGTCCATGTCGAGGAAGGTGAGCGCCGTGCCGAGGGCGAGGAGCTGCTGCGGCGTCGCGTCGTCGATGATGTCGGGTTCGCGCGCGACGGCCGCGAGCGAGCGGACGCTGTCGACGTCGGAGCCGTACTGCTCGACGCCGATGCCGAGCGAGGTCGCGAGGGAGAGCACGAGCGGATGCCTCGTGGCCGTCGCCCATCGCACCGCCGCGTTGACCTCGGGGCACAGGATCTCCGAGGCGTGCATGGCCTGCAGACTGTCGTCGAGCCGCGCGCGGCCGGCGAACGGCACGACGATCCCGTCGATGAAGGTCGCGTGGCGTTCGAGCACGTCGCGCACGACGTCCTCGTCGGTGCGGGCCCGCACGACGTCGCGCACGACCGCGAGCAGCCGGAACCGACTCGGCTCGGTGCCCGCGACGGGCACGATGAGGGAGCGGTCGAGGAGGCGCAGCACGATGCCCTCGGCACCCGGCCGGGTGACGGCGCATGCGAGGTCCATGTCGAAGGTGCGCGGGAGGGCGGCGAGCCGCCGCAGGACATCCTGCTCGTCGGTGCTCAAGAGGTCCCAGCTCCACTCGAACGCGGTCTCGACCGTGCGGTGCCGGCCCTCGGGGTCGCCCGGTCGAGGGTCGCGAAGTCGCGGTCGAGCCGGTCGGCGAGTTCGGCGAGCGTGAGGTGTCGGGCGACGGATGCCGCGAGCTCGATCGCGAGCGGCAGCCCGTCGAGCCGGTCGCAGATGTGGGCGGCATGGGCGCGGTCGGTCGCCGTGCGTGCAGGTGAGAAGCCGCCCGCGGACAGCCGGTCGAAGAACATCGCGACGGCGGGCGCGTCGTCGCCGACCGTCCCGAGGGGTGAGAGGGCGAGGACGTGCTCGGCGGGGTCGCCGACGGGCGTGCGCGACGTCGTCAGGACGCGGAGGTCCGGGGCGGCGGTCGCGGCGCGCGCGACGAGGGCGCCGACGGCGGCGCCGACCCGGTCGATGTTGTCGAGCACGAGCAGGTAGGGGTGTGCGGCGAGCGACATCGCGACGGCCGCGGCCGCGTCTGTGCCTGGTGCGGACTCGAGGTCGAGGGCGCGCGAGATGCGCGCGACGACGTCACCCGGCTCGGCGTGCTCGAGCTCGACGGCGACGGGGATGCGCTCGCCCGCGCGGGCGAACTCGAGTGCGAGCCGCGTCTTGCCGACGCCTCCCGGTCCGGTCACCGTCACCCAATGCCGGGCGTCGACGGCGTCGCCGAGCGCGCGCAGGTCGGCGGCGCGACCGACGAACGCGTTCTCGGGCACGCGCACCGACGACTCGTGGCGTTCGGCGCCCGCGGCGATGAGGTCGGCGCGGGTCTCGGCGTCGAGCTTCCGGCGGAGCGCGGCGATATGGCTCTCGACCGTGCGCACCGAGATGAACAACTCCCGGGCGATCTCGGGGTTGGTCAGGCGCCGCTCGACGGCGGCGAGGACCGCGCGTTCGCGTGGTGTCAGCGAGGTGTCCGACACGCTGCAGAGTCTAGGGCCGACGCGGTCGGGCGGCACCAGGGTCAGAGCGCCGGGCGCGTGCCTCGCAGGAGTCTCCTGACGGCCGCCCAGCGGGCGGCGCGTGAGACGCGAACCGGATGTCCCGGGGTCGGCGCCTGCCGCGAGGCATCCGCCTGCCGGTCGAACGCCTCGCGCTCGAGGGCGAGCCTGCGCCGTTCGACGTTCTGCGCGAAGCGCACTTCGTCGGCGTCGCGGAGGAGCAGGATTTCGTAGGTTCCCGAGAGTGACATGGTCGTGGTTCCCATCGGTCGTCGTCACCGCTTCGTCGCGGTCACGAGCAGGTATTGCCAGTGCATGGCGCGGCCGTCGTCGCCGAGCGCCTCGTCGCCGAGATCGGCGAGGGCGTCGTCGAGTTCTGCGACGGCCGCCGGGTCGTCGGCGATCCGTGTGTAGACGGCGATCGTCGGCCCGTAGTGCGTCTTGAAGTAGTCGCGGAACTCCGCCCCCGACCCGAACCGGTCGATCGCAATCGTCTCTCGGACGGCGACGACATCGTCGACCGCGTCGCCGAGAAGGCCCCGCACGTGCGACTCGTCGCCCCACAGGGGCGCGGGCTGCGCGCCCTCGGGAAGCGGCGGCGCGTACGGCTTCATCGTGCGGAACATCCGCCCGATGAACCCCTCGGGCGTCCAGCTCAAGACGCCGAACCGACCGCCCGGGCGCACGACGCGCACGAGCTCCGCCGCCGACCGCTCGTGGTGCGGCGCGAACATCATGCCGACGCACGAGACCGCGGCGTCGAACGCGGCGTCCTCGAACGGCAGGTCCTCGGCGTCGGCCTCGCGCCACTCGAGTCGGGCTCCCGCCTCGCCTGCGCGCGCACGCCCCGCTGCGAACAGTTCGGGCGCGAGGTCGCTCGCGACGACGTCCGCGCCGCGGAGCGCCGCTGGGATCGCGGCATTGCCGCTGCCCGCGGCGACGTCGAGCACGCGGTCGCCCGCCTGCACTCCCGTCGCCTCGACGAGACGCGACCCGAGCGACCAGATGAGGTCGCTCGCGAGCGTCGGGTAGTCGCCCGACGCCCACATGCTGCGGTGGCGGGCCTTCAGTTCGCGATCCGCATCGGTGCGCGTGATCGTCGTGGTTGCGGTCATCTCGATCTCCTTCGTCCGTGTACTCGATGACGAAGATCAGCGTGCTCCTGCCGCCGAGCGTGCACATCCGTGCGCAGCACGGAGATCCGCACCGAGGGATCCGCACCGAGGCATCCGCACCGAGGCATCGACGCGCGCGCGTGCGAATGGCAGGATGACCCTCGAAACGGGGAGGGTGACGATGGACGATCTGCGTGGCACCGCGACCGAACGGCTGACCCAGCTTTCCGGCGGGTTCGCCGACGAGGCAGACGCCGACTGGCTGGCCCGCCAGCTCACCGACGCGCTGCAGGCGTGGCAGGACGACGAGGACAAGCTCCACGTGCTCCAGGAGAAGCACGTGGACTACTGAGCGCGGCGCGCTCGAACGCTACTCGGCGGGCGACGGCACGCTGTCGGCGTGCCGGTGCACGACGCGCCAGCCGTCGGCGTCGCGCCGGTACACCTGCGTCGACCGCAGCGTGAACGTGCGCGGCTTGCCGTCGACCGACGTCGACACGCGCTCGTACCCGACCGTGTAGGCGAGGTCGCCGACGACGTCGAGCGAGATGAGGTCGAGGCCGTACTCGGTACAGTCCGAGAAACTCTGCGCGAGATCGACGAACGCCTCGATGAGGTCCTCGCGGCCGACGGCGTTCCGCCACGCTCCGAGGACGCTCACGGGCTCCGATCGCGCCCACGTGTTGCGGCGCGGCCCGTCGTCGCCGTTGAAGAGGGCCCGCTCGCCTTCGGTGTATTCGCCGTTCAACCAGTCCAAGAACTCCGCACGGTCGCTCATGGACTCAGAATGCCGCGAGAGCGGGCCGAGCACAATGATTGCTACCATCCGTCGATGCCGGAACCAGCCGTGATCCTCGTCGTCGACGTCGCGAACGTCGTCGGATCTCGTCCCGACGGGTGGTGGCGCGACCGGGCCGGCGCTGCCGAACGGCTGCTCGCACGGCTCGCATCCTTCGTCGGGCGGACGGTCGCCGGGCCCGATGGCGAGGACGTGGAGATCGCGCGGATCGTCGCCGTCGTCGAAGGGCAGGCGAAGCGGGCGGATGCTCCGGACGGCGTCGATCCCGATCGGTTCGAGGTCGTCCGCGCGGCCGCAGACGGAGACACGGCGATCGTCGAGCGGGTGCGCGCCGAGACATCCGGATCGCCCGAGACATCCGGATCGCCCGAGAGATCCGGTGCCGATCTGCTCGTCGTGACCGCCGACCGCGGCCTTCGCGCCCGGCTCCCGAGCGACGTGCGCGTCGCCGGGCCGGGGTGGCTCAACGACCTGCTCGGGCGCTGACCGCGCTCAGATGACCGCGTCGATGCCCTCGGGCACCGGCAGCAGATGGTCTTGGTGGTAGTGCGCGTCGACGAGGATCGGCAGGTGGTCGCTCGACCCGCGCGGGAGCGTGCGCACGCTCCGCATGTCGAGGCCGGCGCTCGTGGCGAGGTCGAAGTGCCCGCGGAAGAACTTGTACCGCGTGTAGGTGCGGCTGTCGCTGAGGGTCAGCTCATAGCCCGCGGCCTGGACCTTCTCGGCGAGGTTCGTCTTGAACACGGGGTAGTTGTAGTCGCCGACCATGAGGGTCGGAAGGCCCGGTCCGAGGAACTGCAGCTCGCCGAGCGCCGACCTGATCTGGTGGCGGCGGAGCGAGTTGAGCGCCGTGAGCGGGGCCGCGTGGAAGGACGCGACGATGAACTCGCGCCGGTCGTGCTGGAGGTCGATGAGGCGCGCGCCGAGGAGGCGCTCGTGCGCGGGGCGCAGCACGCGATCGTGGAGCGACTTCTTGAGCGCGAACGCCTTGATGTCACGAGGCTCGTACCGGTCGGCGCGGTAGTACATCGCGAGGCCGAGGCGATTGCCGGTCGTCGAGTGCGCGAGCTGCAGCCGGCCGACGTGCTCGGCGAGGTCGGTCGTGTCGCACTCCTGCAGGCACAGCACGTCGGGCTCGTGGCGCTCGTCGAGCGCCGCGAGCTCACTGATCGCGCGGTGTTTGCGGAGGTTGTAGCTGATCACCAGCATGCCTCCCAGCGTAGGGCGACGAGCGGCGCCCGGGGCCCGCTCCGGGTGAACTCCAGGCGACTCGATAGCGGCGCCACAGGGTGCGGAAGTGTTCGTTCTATTCGCAACAGGTCGAAATCGGATGCCTCGTGCGCCGCGGAATTCCGCGGAACACGGAGCGCGTGCCCCGTATTGGGGCCAGGTCTGGAACCGGTCCCGGCGTTCTCGGGGCCCGCCGTCCGTCTAGGTTCATAGGAACCCGATCGATGCGGAAGCATCGAACCCCGACCGGCCTTCGCGAGCCCAGCGAAGGCCGGTCACCTCTGCCGACGGCGCGTGGATCCGCCACGCGTCGACCCCCTTCACTCAGGAGTCATGTTGAAGAAGATCGCCACCCGGTTCGCCGCCGCCGGTCTCGTGGGCGGCGTCGCCCTCGCCGGCGTCGTCGCCGCCCCCGCCAACGCCGAAGAGACCGGGTGCGAGGTCTACACGACCCTCGCCGACTGGGATCTCTCCTCGACGTCGGAAGACGGCACCGGCCACAACGAGATCGTCGAGCAGGAGGGCGACGACCTCCTTCACGTGTGGACCGACGCGACCGGTCACCGCAAGGCCGCGGGGTACTACGAGCTCACCCCGGCGATGCCGCTCGCGAACGCGACCGACTTCGCCCTCGACTGGACCGGCACGACCCCGGCACCCGGCGGACAGCTCGTCGTCGACCTCGACGGCGACGGCACCGCCGACGGCACGCTCGTGATCGAGCCCGTCTACAGCGGCAACATCTGGCTCTCGGTGCCGGCCGGCGGCACGTGGGTCTCGATCCCGGCGGCACCGCACGCGCCCGGCGGCGGCGGCTACCCCAACCAGGGCTCGTTCGCCGAGTGGACCGCAGCGTACGAGAACGCGCAGGTCCTCGCGTTCGGCTACTCGCTGGGTTCGGGCATCACGGGCGACGGCACGATCTCGTCGATCTCGGTCGACGGCTGCGCGTACACGTTCGGCGCCGATGTTCCCGTGTCGGCGGCTCCGCAGGACCAGCCCGCCGCGACCGGTGAGACCGCCGCGGTCGAGACCGAGGCCGCGAAGGACGAGCTCGCCGAGACGGGCTTCGAAGGCACGCAGGGCCTCGTCGGCCTCGCGGCGCTCGTCGCGGGCTTCGCGCTCGTCGGCGCCGGCGTCGTGCGCCGTCGTCGCGCAGCCGCGGAGTAATCCCCCCGTCACACGAGGAAGATCGCGACCGCCGCTTCGGGCGTCGCCACGCGGAAGCTGAAGCTCTCCTCGAAGTACAGGTCGACGGTCTCCGCGGTGTGGCTCGCATACCCGATCGAGAGGTCCTCGCCGACCTCGAGCACGTAGTCGCCGCCGCGCTGGCTCAGGACGACGCCGCCCTCGAGCCCGGGCACCCACTCGATCGGCCCGCCGAGCAGGTCGCGCAAGTGTCGGATGAGCGGGTAGCCGCCCGCCTCGTTCGCCTCGACGACGGCGGTCCAGTCGTCGGGGCCGAGCGCGAGCGCGTACGGCCCGCCGATGCCCGAGTGCTTGAGGGTCGCGATCGCGGACGCCACGAGGTCGTCGTAGCTCGACGTGCCCGCGTCGTGGCGGATGGGGGCGTGCGGCGACGACGGCACGATGCCGACGATGCCGAGCTCCTCCCACCCGGCGAACACGGCGGCGTTCTCGACGGCGGCGATCGCGTGCGCGGCGTCGTCGAGGGGGCCGAGGTCGACGTCGGCGGCGCCGCGGCTCGCGTCGACGAGCTCTTCGCGCACGAGCGTGAAGTCGGCCCGCACCTCCGCGAGCGGCAGCACCCTGCGGGCGCGGGCGATGACCCGGTCGGCGGGCGCCGAGACGACGGGGCCCACGCGGCCGAGGTTCGTCGCCGAATGCTCCCACCCCTTCGGCCCGACGAAGTCGACGAGCTTGCGGGCGCCCAGGGCGACGGGCAGGCGGTCCTTCGCCTCGTCGTCGAGGAGGTCCCAGGCGTCGCTCGTGATGGGCGCGAGGCGGCGCAGCAGGTGGTCGGTCATGGTTGCGGTTCCTTCCGTGGCGCGCGGTCGCGCAGCGACCCGATTCCGAGGGATGCGCCGACGGCAGGCGCGTCGGGCGAGACATCCGGATGCTCCGTGGCGGCGACGACTTCGTCGTCGCCGAGTGCCTGCAGGACGGGATTGCTCGGCACGAAGAACGTCGTGCCCGTGACGGCGTGCGAGACGTCGAGGATGCGGTCGTAGTAGCCGGGCGGGTCGCCCACGAACATGCGTTTGATCATGAGCTGGATGACCCAGAGCCGACGTGAGTAGCCGATGAAGTAGGTGCCGAACTCGCCCTGTCCGGGCCTGCCGAACGGCATGTTGTCGCGCAGGATGTCGAACTCGGTGCCGTCGGCGTCGGTGATCGTCGCGAGCGTCTTGTGGGCGAACTGCGGGCCCGGCCCGTCGTCGAGCTCGACGTTGTCGGCTTTCGTGCGGCCGATGACGGCCTCCTGCTCCTCGGTCGTGAGCTTCGCCCACGCATCGAGGTCGTGGAGGTACTTCTGCACGACGACGTAGCTGCCGCCCGCGAAGTCGGGGTCCTCGTCGCCGATGAGGGATGCTTCGGGCAGGTCGGCACCGATGGGGTTCGCCGTGCCGTCGACGAAGCCCAGGAGGTCGCGCGCGTCGAAGTAGCGGAACCCGTGCGTCTCGTCGACGACCGCGACGGCGTCGCCGAGCGAGTCGAGCAGGAGGCGTTCGAACTCGAAGCACAGGTCCTGCCGTTCGGCGCGGATGTGGAAGAGCAGATCGCCGGGCGTCGAGGGCGCAGTGTGGACGTCGCCCCGGACGGGCGGGAACGCGTGCAGCTCGATCGGCCGACGCCCGGGCGAGAGGCGGTCCCACAGCGCGCGCCCGATGCCGACGACGCACGACAGCTTGCCGCCGAGGTCTCGGAACCCGACCGTCTTCACGAGGTCGTCGATGCCCGACACGACGTCGCGCACGGTGTCGAGTGCGTCGTCACCGGCCCTCGCGGTCACCACGAGGAAGATCGCGAACCGCGAAAGCGGCGCGTCGACCTGCTGTGCGTCGATCGGTACCCGGTCGCCCTGAGACATCCTCAACCCCCGATCACACGATAGTGGTGTCGGGCAGCGCTCCGGCGAGTTGGTGCCGCGACGAGACGGCGAGCTTCGCGAACACCTTGTGCAAGTGGTACTCGACCGTGCGCGTCGAAAGGAACAGCCGACCCGCGATCTCGGGGTTCGAGAGCCCGCCGCTCGCGAGCCGGGCGATCTGCTCCTCCTGCGGCGTGAGCGTCGGCCCGCCGCGCTCGCTCGCCCGGTCGCGCGCGTGCTGCACCCGGGCCGACGCGCCGGCCGCCCGCAACTCGCGCTCCGCGCGCGCCGCGAACCCGTCCGCACCCGCCTCGGCGAACGCGTCGAACGCCGCCCCGAGCTCGTCCCGCGCTTCGCGCGTCCGGTGCTCGCGCCGCAGCCACTCGCCGAACACGAGCCGGGCGCGGGCGAGGTCGATGCGCATGCACGTGCGGGAGAGCCGGGCGATCGCCTCGCGGTGCGCCGACTCGGCGGCGACGCCCTCGACGACGAAGGCGCGCGAGCGCGCGGCGACGCCGAGCCCCCAATCGGTGCCTGCCGCTGCGGCGAGCACGGCGAGTCTCGCCTCGGCGTCGCGCGCGATGGCGAGCGCACCCGTGCGGGCGGCGGCCTCGACGAGTTCGGCGAGCGCCCACTCGGCGGCCGCGTCGAGGGGCTGGAGGAGGCCCGCCGCCTGCTGCGCGGGGGCGAGCGCGTCGGCGTACCGGCCGAGCCCGTTCGCGAGGAGCGCCTCGGTCCAGCGGATGAGGGCGACCGACGACCCCTCGCCGCGCTCGGACGCGCCCGCGAGGTGCGCTCCGACGAGGGCGGCCACGCGACCCGTATCGCCCTGCATCGCTGCGAGCGCGAGCGCGCCGAAGGGCACGAGCCGCGTGCCCGTCACCTCGATGAGGGCGTCGACCTCGTCGGCCGCCCGCTCGCACGCGGCGAGATCGCCCGAGAAGAGGTCGAAGAACGCCCCCTGGAGGAGCGCGAGCGGCAGTTCGCCCGTCGCGCCCGACGCGCGGACGACGTCGGCGTGATGCATCGAGAAGCGGCGGAGCCGCTCGTCGTCCCACAGCCAGATCGCGGTCACACCCGCGAACGCGTTGTCGGGCAGCCACTCGCGGCCCGCCGCGAGCTCGGCGTCGTAGCCGTCGAGGGAGGCGCGGAGGAGCGCGTCGCGGCCGGGGCCCGGCGGTTCCGCGAGCCCCTGGAGGACGAGTTCGGACGCGGTCGGAGCAGGGGGCGAAGCTCCCGTGAACAGGGCGGCGACCGCGCGCCGGGCGATCTCCTCCGGCCCGGGAGTCGACTCGGGGCCGGCGAAGAGCGCCGCCCCGAGCGCCTCGAGGTACGTCGCGCGCGCGGCGGCGCGATCGTGCGCGACGAGCGCGTCGGCGGCGTCGACGAGCGGTCCGACCGCGCTCCGGCCGCGCGCGGTGGCGAATGCGATGCGGGCGAGCAGCACGTCGGCGCGGCGCAGCGAGCGCTCGTCGAGCGGCCCCGAACGGGCGGTCGCGAGCAGTGCGGATGCCGCGTGGAAGTCGCCGCCCGCGACTTCGGCGTGTGCCGCCTCGAGCGCCCGCTGCGCCCGCGCCGTCGGGTCGACCGAGAGGTCGATCGCGAGCCGCAGGAACGCCGCCGCCGCGGCCGGGGCGCCGCGCACGAGCGAACGTGCGGCCGCAGCATCCAACGCCCCGGCGACCTGCTCGTCGGGACCCGCCGCCGCTCGCGCGGCGTGCCACGCGTGACGGTCGGGGTCGGTGGAGGCATCCGTCGCGGCCGCGAGGGCGCCGTGCACGCGCCGGAGGTCGGCGGGCGACGCGCTCCGATACACGGCCGAGCGCACGAGCGGATGCCGGAACCGCACCGTCGGACCGAGCTCGCTGAGCCCCTCGCGCGCCGACGCTGCGAGCGCACGAGGCGCGACGCCGAGTCCGAGGGCCGCCCGCCGGATCGGCACGGGATCGCCGAACGGCTCGGCCGCCGCGACGAGGAGCAGGAGCCGGGTGTCGGTCGGGAGCGCCCGCACCCGGTCGCGGAACCCCGCCTCGACGTCGCCCGCGAGCCGGTAGTCGGCCGGCAGGACGTACCCGCTCGAGAGCTCTTCGGCGCGCAGCAGCCGCGGGATCTCGAGGATCGCGAGCGGGTTCCCGCGCGTCTCGGCGAGGAGCCGCCGCCGCACCCGGGCGTCGAGCGGCGTGTGCGCGACCGAGTCGAGGAGCGCGGCCGCGTCGGTCTCCGCGAGGCCCGCGACTTCGAGCGACGGCAGCCCCTCGAGCTCGGGCGGGCGGTGCGGCGTGCGCACGGCGAAGAGCAGCCCGACGCCTTCCGCGTCGAGTCGGCGCGCGACGAACCCGAGCGCCTGCGCCGACGCGCGGTCGAGCCAGTGCGCGTCGTCGACGACGCAGACGAGCGGATGCTCCGCGGCCGCCGCCGCGAGCAGGCTCAGCACGCCGAGCCCCACGAGGAACCGGTTCGGCGGCGGCCCCGGCACGAGCCCGAACGTCGTCGCGAGCGCGTCGCGCTGGGGTTCGGGAAGGTCGTCGAGGCGGCCGAGCAGCGGCAGGCACAACTGGTGCAGTGCCGCTGAGGCGAGCTCCATCTCGGACTGCACGCCCGTCACGCGCACCACGAGGCATCCGCTCGCCGTCGCCCGCTCGGCGGTGAGATCGCACAGCGCGGACTTGCCCACGCCCGACTCCCCGCGGATGACGAGCGTGCGGCTGCGGCCGGAGCGAACCTCGGCGACCGCGCGATCGAGGAGCCTCTGCTCGTCGAGTCTGCCGAGCAGCACACGCGGAGTCTACGGCCGGGTTCCGCGCGCGAGCGCGGGGTTGCGGACGCGCGGCACTGCGGGGTGCCGGGCCCGCACTGGGGAGTCGACGCGTGGGCACGCGGATGCGCGCACGCGCCGTGCGGCGGAGGCTCGGGACATCCGCCATCGATCTCTTTCCAGGAGGCCCTCATGCCGTACGTCACCACCTCAGACGGCGTCCAGATCTTCTACGCCGACCAGGGCAGCGGGCAACCCGTGCTCTTCAGCCACGGCTGGCCGCTCAACTCCGACGCCTGGCAGGTCGAGCTCAAGGTCTTCGCAGACGCCGGCTACCGGGCGATCGCCCACGACCGCCGCGGCCACGGCCGCTCGTCGCAGTCGTACCTCGGCAACGACATGGACCACTACCCGGCCGACCTCGCCGCCGTCGTGAACGCCCTCGACCTCCACGATCTCGTCGTCGTCGGGCACTCGACGGGCGGCGGCGAAGTCGTGCGCTACGCCGCGCAGTACGGCAAGGGCCGCGTCGCCAAGGTCGTCACGGCGGGCGCCGTGCCGCCCATCATGGTCAAGAGCGAGTCGAACCCCGACGGCACGCCCATCGAGGACTTCGACCAGGCGCGCGCGGGGCTCCTGCGCGACCGCTCGCAGTTCTACCAGGACCTCGCGATCCCGTTCTTCGGCGCCAACCGCGCGGGGTCGAGCATCTCGAAGGGACTCATCGACGACTTCTGGCGGCAGAGCATGCTCGTCAACATGTCGGCCGCGTACGACTGCATCAAGGCGTACTCCGAGACCGACTTCACCGAGGATCTCAAGGCGTTGGATGTCCCGATCCTCATCGCGCAGGGCGACGACGACCAGATCGTGCCCATCGGCGACGCGGCGGAGAAGGCCATCAAGCTCGTGTCGAAGGGAACGCTCAAGGTGTACCCGGGCGCGCCGCACGGCATCCAGGGCGCCTACCAGCAGACCCTCGACGAAGACATCCTGGCGTTCATCCAGGAGTGAGGGGACTCTTACCGTGAACGCCTTCCTCGCCGACGTCCTCGACGCCCACGGCGGCGCCGAGCGCTGGGCCGGGTACCGGCAGGTCGAGGCGACGATCGTCTCGGGCGGCGGATTCTTCTCGCTCAAGGGCATCGTGCAGGATGACTCGCCGCGACGCATGACCGTCGCGCTGCACGAGGAGCATGTCGTGCTCGAGCCGTTCGGCGCGGCCGACCAGCGCAGCGTCTTCACCCCCGAGCGGATCGCCGTCGAGAAGACCGACGGCACGGTCGTCGGGCAACGGCTCGCGCCGAAGGACTCGTTCGCCGGGCATCAGATGAACACGCCGTGGGATCCGCTCCAGCGGGCGTACTTCAACGGCGAGGCGTTGTGGACGTACTTCACGACGCCGTTCCTCCTCGCGCTGCCCGGGGTCGAGGTCGAGGAGATCGACCCGATCCAGGCGGACGAAGAGACCTGGCGGGTGCTCAGGGCGCGGTTCCCCGCCTCGATCGAGACGCACAGCGCCGTGCAGGAGTTCGCCTTCGACGGCGAGGACCACCTGCTGCGCCGGCACGACTACCGGGTCAACATCGCGGGCGGGTTCCCGGCGGCCCAGCTCACGACCGACTACGTCGAGGCGGGCGGGATCAGGCTGCCGACGACGCGGCGCGCCTACGTGCGCGGACCCGATGCCGAGCCCGTCACCGAACTCGCGATGATCTGGATCAAGCTGAGCGAGATCGAGTTCAGCTGAGTCCCGTCAGGGCAGATCGACCGTGTCGGCGTAGACGATCCGGCGGGCCTTCCGCAGCGCCGCGAGCTGCAGGAGGCCCTTCTGGTCGGCCGCGTGCAGCTCGTACTCGGCGAGCCGCACCCGGTACCGCTCACCGTCGACGCGCTCGGGCATGCCGACGACGCCCGCCCACTCGACGTTCCCGTAGCGTGGCCGGAGGATGGCGATGCGCGTCCGCGCACGGACGAGGGAGAGCGTGACGACCCCGCCGACCCGCTCCCAGTCGAGGTCGCTGTCGCTGCCCGCCGGAAGTCGCTCGATCCACGCCTCCACGAACCTCGACGCCGCGACCTGGTTCGCGATGCCCGAGAGGCTCGCCGCGAACTCGGGCACCCCGACCGCGCCCGCGAGCGAGATCGTGAGCGCCGTTTCGTCGGGCGCCACGATGTAGCTCGCCTCGCGTCGCGGCAGGACTTGCACGAAGTCGGCCATCGACACCGCCGAGATCTCCTCGCCGGGGATCGAGTGCGGCTGGTACCGCGCGAGCGCGAGCTGCACGAACGGCGTGTACGCCGAGCCCGCGTCGATCTGCAGGTCGCAGTACCAGAGGCCGCGCTCGCGGTCGAAGTGCGGCTCGTGCCCGACGACCGTCACGGGGTCGGACGACGTGCCGTCGACCCCGGCCATCTCGGCGAGCGTCACCGAGTAGCCCACGGCCGTGCGCAGCGCGAACTGGTGCACATACGGCCCTGCCGGGAGCGCTTCGCCGCGGAACACGGGGTCCACGCCCCACGACGACGTGAACCGACGCCCCTCGGGCGAGGTGCGGAGCGCGAACACGTCGAGCCATTCGGCGAGGGTCGCCGCGACCGCGGCTTCACGCAACGCCGGGGAGAGGTCGATCGCGCGGGCCTCCTCGACGGCGGCGGCGGCGCCCAGCAGGAACCGCTCGACGTCGTCGCGCGGTCGGGCGCGAGCGGCGAGAATCGGCAGCTCCTCGCCGCGCGCGCTGAACGCGCGACCGGGATCGAGGACGATGCGGCCGCCTGCGCCCGTGACGCGGAGGCCTTCGACGACGCCGTACGCGGGGGCCGCCGACTCGGGGGAGGTCGCGTTCGCGGACGTCTCGGCCGCTTCGGTCAGCTTGTCGACGAGGAACGACGAAGCGGATGTCGCGGCCGCGACCTCTTCGAACGGCACGCCGAGCTCGGCGAGCACGGTCGCAGCCCACGCGTCCGCGATGCCGCGCGCCGCGAGCGACCCCGCGACGCCCCGCTCGACGTCGACGACCGACGTGAGCCACGGCTGCACGCGAAGCACGACGCCGAGGAGTTCGTCGGCGCCGCTCGAGTACCAGGGTCGACCGAGGTAGACGCGCAGGCCCCCGCCCGTGCGGACGCGGCGGACGGCGAACGGAGCGTCGACCTCGAGCCGCGACTCCTGCCACTCCCACGTCGGGATGATCGAGCGCACGTCGGGCGGGTCGGGGCGGCGGCTCGACGGGACATCCACCCGGAGCACGTCGCCGGGGTGCTCGATGAGGCTCCGGTCGTTCGTGATCTCGGGCGGGAAGTACTCGCGGAAGCGCGTCGTCGCGATCGCGCGGTAGTCGACCCAGTGGTGGTGCGTGTCGCCGAACTCGTGCCGCACGACGTGCCGCGGCCCGTAGGGGCCCGCCGGGCCCATCGCCGTGCGGCCGATGCGGGCGTGCGACTCGGTCGGGGTGACGAGGAAGTCGGCCACGTGCGTGTTCCGGGTCGCGGTCGTCGGCTCGGGGAGAGAGAGGTCGTCGACGGGGTCGGACCAGTCGGCCTCGATGTCGATGCGGCCCGTGCTCGCGGCGTGGTTGTCGAGGAAGCCCGGGAGCACCGAGAACGTGTCCTTCCGCTGCCGCTTCTGCTCGGAGTTCAGGGCGAACACGGGCTTCTCGAGGGGCTTCTCGACGGCATGCACGAGGGTGAGCTCGGCCCACGGGGTCGTCATCCAGTGCAGGCCGTCGCGCACGCGCGCGCGGGCGGCCTGGAGCCACGTCGGGCCGCCGCCCTGCGGGTGCGAGGCGATGAGCTCCCACACGCGGAGGAGGTCGACGTCGCGCTCGTCGAGGAACGACGAGACGCGCACGGTCGTGAGCGTCGCCTTCGGGAGCGGGACCGTGAGGGTGCGCCGGTCGGCGTCGAAGAAGGGCGCCCCGTCGCCTTCGATGACGCGGATGCGCACGGGCAGCCGGTCGTGCCACGCGGCCGGGTCGCCCGGCCAGCGGAGGAGGCGCGTCGCAGGGTTGCCCGTCGTGCCCCCGTCGCCCGGGAGCGTCGTGAACGAGATCCCGCGCGAGAGCACGTCGGGCAGGTACGGGAGGGGCAGCTCGGGCACGTCGTGCACGAGCACCTCGCCGTCGCGGAGCGCGTCGTCCTTCGCGAACGTGAACTCCTCGCCCGGCGGTCGAGGTGCGGGGTTCGCAAGCCGGGCACCTGGCAAGGTGAGATAGCTGCCCGCCTCTTTCGCTGCGATCGCGAACTGCGCGGCGACCTGCGCCGGATCGCCCGCGAGCGCCGCGTCGAAGACGCCGTGCGTCTCGGCGAGCTGCACGCTCGTGAGCGGCGCGGCGAGGTGCCGCTCGTTGTCTTCGCGGTAGACGATGCCGATCCGCCCCGACGGTTCGTGGCCCGCGAGCCCCGCGACGCGCGGCAGCGCGATGTACGAGTCGACGGATTCACCGAGGGTCGAGCGGATCACCATGCGCATGAGGGACTCGCCCTCGGTGTACTCGGTGAGCGGCACGACGGCGGGCGCCGGCACGGGCTCCCACCGCAGATACGGTCCGTCGAGGTCGCGTTCGTGTCGTTCGTCGAGTTGCTTCGACGGGATCGAGTGCCCCGAGAGGTCGACGGCGCGCACGCGCACGCGGTACGAACGGCCGAAGCGCAGCCGCGGCAGGGTGCCGCCCTTCACCCGGAATCGGGCGGCGAGCGGGAACCCCGTGTCGGCGACATCCGGTTCGGCATCCGCCGGTGTCGTGCCCGTCTCGGTCTGCGGGCGTCCCGGCCGCTTGACGGCGAGCGACCAGCCGTCCCACCCGGCGAGCGTCTCGTGCAGGTACTGGTCGGCCGCAGGGTCGGGCGCCTCGCTCGACGTGCTCGCGGCCTTCAGATACCCCTCGTCGGGCTTCGGCTGCACGGGCAGCGGCTCGGGGGATGCGCCCGGCGCGACGAGCTCGTACTCGCCGACGCGCTCGTGGAGGGACTGCCAGTCGCCCGTCGCCGAATCGCGGTCGTAGACATCGATGCGCCACCCGCGCGTGACATCCGTCGCGTCGAGCGTCGCCGGGCGCATGGCGACCGTGCGCTCGCGCTCGTGGTCGGCCGACTCCTCGAACTGGGCGACGAGCTCCTTCGCGCGATTCCGCCGCGCCACGATGAGGCCTGTGGAGCGGAGCGCGGGCAACGACGAGGCATCCGCGGTCATCGACGGCATGCCGAGCGCGTTCGCGGGCGAGGACGACAGCACGGCGTCGGTGCGCGCGAGCGAGTCGAGGAGTTGCGAGGTCTTGAGCGCCATGCCGTCGGGGTCGACCTGCTCGAGGAGGAAGCGCTCCACGTCGTCGAGCGCGAGGCTGCCGTCGAGGATGTCTCCGCGCTCGCGCCGCGGCGCGGGAGCCCAGAACCGGTCGGAGTAGTGGAGCAGTGTGAACGGGCGGGCCTCGTCGGGCGCGAGGAGGCGTTCGAGCGGGTCGACGTTGAGCCCCGCGACGACTCGGATCGTCGTCGTGCGCTCGGTGACCCCGGGGTCGTCGATCCAGAGGTCGATCGCGAGGCCGAGATGGCGCATGAGCTCGGGGAAGTCGGCGCAGCGGGCCGCGAAGCTGTGGAACTCGGGCTTCACCGGCGGGGGAACTGGTGCGGTCGGGTTGGCGGGGTCGTGCGGGTCGACGGCCCGGTCGTAGAATCCGACGGCCGCGGCGAGGGCCGCGCGAGGTCGCTCGGACGGTGAGACGGCGCCGATGTGGAAGTAGCGGCCGCCGCCCGAGGGGTCGCTCAGCTTGCGGTACCGGCGAAGGTAGTCGCGGAGGATCGCGCGCCGGTCGCCGCGACCCTGTTCGAGGCCGGGCGAGGAGAGCTCCTGCTGCGCGTCCTTCAGGATGCTCGTCGTGACGGGCGGGAACGCCGTCGGGAACTGCGTCGCGGCGTCCGCGTAGAGCGTCGTGATCGCGCGCACGACCTCCTCGACGGGGTAGGAGTGCACGACGGACTGCTCGAAGTGCTGGAAGCCCGCCTCGCCCACGCGGGTGCCGCCGAAGAGCGCGTGCCAGAGCGCCCGGTCGGGCTCGATCGGATCGTCGAGCGGCGAGCCCGGGAAGGTGCCGACGCCCGCGACATCCAGTTCCCACCTGGCATCGCGGAGCGTGCGCGGCCAGTCCCTGAACGCCTCGAACTCGACGAGCGCCTGCTCGTCGCCCGCGACCGCGGGCGTGAGCTTGGGCGTCACGAAGACCGTGACCCGCAGCCGCCCGTCGTCCAAGCGCCCGCCGGGGATCGCCGTGAAGATCGCCTGTTCGCCCATCGTCGCCCTTCGTCGTCTATGCCGGCTCGACCGCGAACGCGTCGCAGTACTCGGCCCACGGGTCTCGCGTGACCTGCTGGGCGTCGACGTAGCCGCCGAGCATGTCGGCGAACGTCGGGTCGCCCTTCGACCCCGAGAACTGCTTCTCGCACGACGCCGTCACCGAGAACGACAGGAAGCACACGCTCACCTCGATCGTGATCGACGCCTTGCCGTACGCCTTCGACTGCTTCTGCCCGCCCGCCGTGACCTCTTTGTAGGTGAGTTCGAGGTAGATCTCGATCGATGCCGAGATGAGCCCGAGCACGTCGACCTCGCCGCGCGCCCGGAAGTATCCCGTCAACGTCACGCTCTGGTTGTCGTCGTCGATGACCTCGAGGCGGAAGTAGATGCCCGCCATGACCGACACCGACCCGCTCGCGACGACGAAGCTCAGCGCCA
This sequence comes from Agromyces protaetiae, assembly GCF_004135405.1. Taxonomy (NCBI): domain Bacteria; kingdom Bacillati; phylum Actinomycetota; class Actinomycetes; order Micrococcales; family Microbacteriaceae; genus Agromyces; species Agromyces protaetiae. The sequence continues at coordinate 63,748 of NZ_CP035491.1, read as the reverse complement.
CTTGCGCACCGAACTCGAACGCCGCCTCGATGACCCGCATGCCCTTCGGGGTGAGGGTGATCGCGAGGAACCCGCCGCCCGCGAAGAACGCGACCTGCAACCGGAAGGGGTCTTCGCGCGTCGCGAAGAAGAACCGGAACTCGAGCGACTCGCCGATGAAGGGCACCGAGATCTCGGCGCCGAACGTGATGTTCGTGAGCGCGAAGATGCCGACCGCGAGGTCGGGGATCGCGAGGTCGAAGCCCGCCGTGAGGCCGCTCGGCGACACGTCGAGGTAGGGCGGGTCGCTGAACCCGTCGAACGGGATGATGTCCTTCAGCGTCTCGACGAACTTCAGCGCGCCCGCGAACTCGATGCCCTTCTCGTCGCCGAGCACGACGTTGACGTCGGGCTTGCGCCCCGCCTGCATCGAGAACTCCATGACCTCGAAGCGGATGAGGATGACTGCGTCGGGGCCTACGAGTCGCAGTTCGAAGGGCGGCAGCGAACACGACACGAGCGCCGTCGGCGTCCCGCCGGGGCGGAGCGGTGCGCTCGTCTCGGCGACGAGACGGAGGGTGCGATCGCCCTTGGGCTCGAAGACGGATGCCCCGGGGGGCCAGGCCGTGAGCTCGGTCGACCATTCGAGCCGGGCGTCGATCGACTGCGGCAGGAGCTCGCCGCGGAAGAACGCCTCGACGGCCTTCGCGACGGCAGTGACGTCGTCGCTCAGGTCGGAGAGCTTCCGGATGACGCCCTCGAGCTGTTCGACGTGCGCGCGCGGCAGGCCGAGGCTCGGCGCGAACCCGTTCCAGCCGTCTGCGAGCGTGCGGGCGGCGGCCCCGAGGTCGCCGAGGATGCCGTCGAGGTCGGGGGATGCGGCTGGGTCGGCGCCGAGCGCCGCGACCGCGTCGGCGAGGGCTTCGATCCGGTCGACGAGCGACCCCGCGGCATCCTGGATCGCTTGCGCCTGCCCCGCGAGCGCCGCGACCGGGTCGAGCTGCTGGAGGCGCACGATCGCCGTCTGGATCGTGACGACCGTGTCGACCGCCTGCGTCGCGAACTTCGGAAGCGGGCTGCCCGCATCGGGCAGCAGGTCGCGGAGCGACAGGATGCCGAAGAGCTTCGCCATGTCGGGCGGGAACATCGATCCCGCATCGAACCCGGCGGGGTTCTGGTCGAGCGCGGCGACCGCGCCGCCCACGGGCCCCAGTCGCCGGGCGAGAGAGTTGATCGCGACGCTCGGGGCGAGGAACCCGCCCGATCGGTCGGACTGCTTCGCGAAGTCCATCGGCTTCGGGGCCGTCGCCGTGCCGCCCGAGGCGTTCGACACCTCGAGGAACAGCTCGCCCCGGTTGCGCCCGGCCGTGTCGAGGCCGTGGTCGGCGAACACCTGCGGGTACCGCAGCGGCACGGGCCCGTTCTGTCCCGTGAACGCGCTCATCGCGGGCACGACGGCGTTCGTCACCTGCAGGCGCGGCAGCACGAAGTTCGTGTACCGCTCCGCCGTGCCGGGGTCGGGCTCCGACACGAACCTGGCCGATGCGGTCGAGAGCGTCGTGTCGTCGGGGTCGCCGTGCGGGGCGTACGCGATGCGCTGGCCGCGCAGGTCGAACGTCGGCACAGCGCCGTTGAGCGCAGCGAGCGAGGCCGCAGCGGTCGCACCCGCCGACTGGTCGAGCACCGTCTTCTCGACGAACACGAGCGGTCCCTCGAACTCGACGAGCCCGTGTTCGACGTCGCTCGCGACCATCCGGAACCGGAACGGCGCCGTGCCCGTCGGCGGGTCGCCGCCCGCCCCGACGGCGTCGGCCGTCGGGATGCTCGGGACGAACGCCGAGCCGCCCACGACCCCCGCGATCTGCGACGGCAGCGCGAGCGGCGGCGTGCCGGGCGTCACGATCCGCACCCACCCGAACGGCATCCGGTGGTCGAGCGCCGGCACGCCGCTCGCACGGAAGCTGCGTTCGGGTTGCTTGACGATGACGAAGAGGCGCTGGATGAGTCGCGCGACGCCGTCGCGGAGGAGCCGCTCAGTGACCTTCACGAGCGCCGCGCGATGCCCGAACGGCAGCAGCACCCCCTGGTACACGACCTTCACGTACTGGTCGCGCGCCATCGTCGCGCGGTGCGTCCACTCCTCGATCGAGAGCCCCGCAGGCACCGCACCCGGAATCTGCATCGTGCCCGACAGCCACCCGCCGAGCGAGGTGAGCATGAGCGCGTCGGCGCGGAACGCGCGCGGCTCCCACCGGTCTTCGCCCGTCGACTTCGGCCAGCGGAAGTCGCTCGTGAGATGCACGAGCTGGCGGCGGTCGCGCGGTGAGAGCGACCCGCGGAACGGCTGCGGATTCGCGAGATCGGCTGCCGCGTCGACGGCGATCTTCTTCGCACGCGACTCGTCGGCCGCATCGGTCGCGCGGTCGTAGTCGCGCGTCCAGATCGCACGCACCGTGCGCGCGCCCGGATCGGATTCGTTCACGGGAGCGGGAATGGCTTCGGATGCCTCGACGGCGGCGGCCTCGTCGACCTGCCCGATGCGGGTGCCGAGCCTCGTGTGCCACAACTCGACCCGCTCGTCGTGCTCGACCTCGTCGAGGCTGTGCGCGAACGCGCCGCGCGAGTGCGGGCTGAGCTGCAGCCGCCACGGCAGCTCGATCGCCGTCTCGGTCTGCTCGGGCGGGCGCGGCGAGGGCGGACGCAGTTCGATCGACGGCGTGTACCAGTCGATCGGCGACAGGTCGTCGAAGACGGCCGAGACCGCGCTCGCCGTCCCGAACCGGGCTTGCACGATGTCTGCGGTGTGCGCGAGCCGCACACCCGCGATCGCCCGGTCGATGGCGGTCAGGCGATCGGGGCGCACGACCGACACGACGCCCGACACCTCGCGCCAGTCCAGGATGATCGGCGGCGGCGACGCGTGCGGCACGACGCTGAGCGGCAGCACGCGCATCGCCGCGAGGAGTCCCGCCGACGAGTACGGGATGCGCTGCCCGGTCACCGTGAAGACGAGCCGGCTCGAGCGAGCGAGGATCGCCTTGGACAGCACGTCGCGCGCGGGCGTCCCCGAGGTCGGCGGCACCCCGGCGCGCTGCTGCGCGAGCGGGTTCTTCAGGAAGTCGGAGGCGTCGCCGCCCGCCTCGAAGAACGCCTGCTCGTACAGGTGCTGCGGGCCGAAGTCGGCGATGAGGAACGCCGCCGCGCGGCCGCGGCGCACGAGGAAGCGCCCGCCGCGTTCGTCGACGCGGAGCGCGAGACCCGAGAAGCGGAAGGTGACGTCGACGAGGTCCCGTGTGCGGAGCACGCGGATGCTCGCGAGCGACTCATTCAGGTGCGCCCCCACGTCGATCCCGTCGTCGAGCGCCGGATCGAACAGGCCGAGGACGTCGCGGGCCGGCACCCCGAGCGTCGCCGCGGGCGCGAAGACGTTCGCCATCGCCGCGGCGAATCGTGCGTCGATCTCGGGCATGGGTTCCCCGCCTGCGGGCACCCGCGCGACCGCACCCCTCGGCCGCTCCCGCTGGGGCCGAGCGTAATCCGGTCGGAAGGGGGCGGCGAGGGGCACCCGAAGGGTGACCCCCGAAGTGGGGGTGGGGTGATCGTCTGGCGCCCGGCCCCGAGGCATCCGTAGCATGCATCTCGGAGCATCGCGTCCGACCGGGGAGGTGCGCGTGAACTGGTTCTACGACCTGAACGTCGCCGTCGCGCTGCCCCTCTTCGTCGGACTCTTCGTCGCCGCCTCCTGCGGCATCGTGATCGCCCTCCGCCGCCCCGTGCACCGGCTCGTGCAGGATCCCGACCAGTGGGACCGCGTGCTCGGCCACACGATCGGCACCTTCGGCGTGTTCTTCGGGATCCTGCTCGCCCTCGTCGCGGTGTCGGTCTACGAGAACTACGCCGACACGCGCGTCGCGACCCTCAAGGAAGCCGCCCACGTCGCAGCCCTCTACCGCGGCGCAGCCGGGCTCCCGCCGCAGACGGCCGACGGGCTCGAGGCTGCGCTCGACCGGTACGTGCACGTCGTCATCGATGAGGACTGGCCTCTGCAGCGCGACGGGATCATCCCCGAGACGAGCACGGGCCGCGTCGACGAGTTCGAAGACCTCCTGCACCGGTTCGAGCCGACGAACGGGCAGGAGCAGGCGAACTACATCCAGATGCTCGGCACGTTCGACGACTTCGTGGAGGCCCGCCGCGAACGCATCGACGCGACGACCCTCGAACTGCCCGGCCTCTTCTGGGCGGTGCTCTGGGTCGGCGCGATCGTCAACGCCGTCCTCATCGCCTTCATCTACGTCAAGAGCCTGCGCCTGCACCTGCTGATGGCCGGACTCCTCGCGCTCTTCATCGGACTCGTCATGTTCGTGACGGCCGACATGGACCACCCCTATGCGGGCGCCATCTCGGTCGGGCCGGGCGCGTTCGAACGCGTGCTCGAGCAGACGATCGACCGGGAGTAGTGCGCGCCGCCCGGCTCAGAAGAGGCCGTAGACGAGCGGCTGCGCGAGCGAGAGGACGACCGTCACGATCTCCGCGGCGCCGAGCGCCAGGCCCGCACCCGCGAGGGCCGCGCCGGGCAGGCGCCGAAGAAGGGCGATGAGGCCGAACACGACCGCCACGAGGGCGAACACGAAGCTGATCGCGTTGCCGATGAGGTACACGACCGAGACGCCGCCGTAGTCGTCCGCCATGTAGAGCGCCGCGGTGACGAACGTCAGCACGATCGTCGGCAGCACGGTCGCCGCACCCGCGATCGCGGAGACGAGCGCGAGCGTGCGGGTGGGGGCGGCGGGCTGCTGCTGCGGGTACTGCGGGTACTGCGGCTGCTGAGGGTACTGCGGCTGCTGGCTGTACGGCGACGTGTCGTGAGCGGTCATGCCCGCTATCCTGCCGTGTCGGAGCGATTCGCCGACCACGCCGTCCACAGTGCCGCGTATGCGCCGCCCGCGGCGACCAGGACGTCGTGGGCGCCCTGCTCGACGACTCGCCCGCGGTCGAGCACGACGATGCGGTCGGCGCGCGCGGCCTGGTCGAGCCGGTGCGCGATCTGGATCGACGTGCGTCCCGCGGCGACCCGTGCGACGGCCGAGTCGAGCGCGACGCCAGCGCTCGCCGTCGCCTCGTCGAGAACGAGCACGGCGGGGTCGAGCAGGACGAGCCGGGCGAGCGCGAGCTCTTGCGACTCGACGATCGTGAGCGCGTGCCCGCCCGAGCCGACGACGGTCTCGATCCCGTCGGGCAGGCGTTCGGCCCAGTCCAGCGCGCCGACGGCGGCGAGCGCCTCGCGCAGGTCGGCGTCGGTCGCGTCGGGCTTCGCGAGGCGCAGGTCGGCGGCGAGCGGGCCCGCGAAGACGTGCGGATCCTGGCCCGCGAGTCCCACGGTCGGCAGGGTCGGGGCGGCGGATGACTCGGACGAACCATCCGTCGAATCGACGCCGCCGATCCGCACCCGGCCCGCAGTCGGGGCGAGCGAGCCGAGCACGAGGGAGCCGATCGTGCTCTTGCCGGCGCCGCTCGCCCCGACGAGCGCGACCTGCTCGCCCGCCGCGACCCGGAAGGTCACGCCGTCGAGCGCGGGCGCGGGCGCGTCGAAGAGCGACGGCGCCGGGGCATCCGATCGCTCGTACGCGAAGCCGACCCCTCGAACGCGACCGCCGCGGGCGTCCTCGACCCGCGGGCGCGGAGCGCGCGCTCGGGCAGGGCGAACACCCCGACGAGTCGTGCGAGCGCGGCCTGCGCCTTCTGCAGTTCGTCGACGTTGGCGAGCACCTGCCCGATGGGGCCGAAGAGTGAGTGGAAGAAGAGCGCCGCGGCGGTCGCGCCCCCGAGGGTCGCGTCTCCCGACGCGACGAGGGCGAATCCGACCGCGAGCACGGCGCCGAGGCCGACGAGCTCGGCGACATTGAGACGGTTCCAGAAGTCCACGCCGATCCGCACGGCCCGCAGCTCGAGCGCGACCGATCGCACGGCGGCCTCATCGACGACCGCCGCGCGCTCGCGTGAGACGCCCATCGCGCGGACGGTGGCCGCCGCGTCGACCGACTCCAGGATGCGCTGCGAACGCTCGCCCTCGGCCGCGCGCGCGTCACGGTAGACGGGCCGCGACCGCCGCAGGTAGCGGCGGAGGGCGAACGCCTGGACGGGTGCCGCAGCGAGCGCCGCGAGCGCGAAGCGCCAGTCGAGCACACCGAGCCCCGCGACCGTCACGACGATCGCGAACGCCGCCGACGCGAACGTCGGCAGGACCCCCGACACGACGTCGCCCACGATGCGCGTGTCGCCCGCCGCCCGTGCGACGAGGTCGCCGCGGCCCGCGCGTTCGACGACCGTCGACGGCAGTCGCAGCAGCCGGGTGACGACGGCGCCCCGGAGCTCGGCGAGCACCCCTTCGCCGAGGCGGGCGACGAGCACGCGACCGGCGCCCGTGAGCACGGCCGAGAGCACGCCGAGTCCCGCGATCGCCGCGATGAGCGCGCCGACGCGAGGCGTGTCGCCGTCGACGACGGCGTCGACGATGAGGCCGAGCGCGGCGGGCAGGGCGAGTCCTGCGACGGAGGCCGCGAGCAGCGCGCCGCTCGCGGCCACGAGCGCCGCGCTCCGCGACCGCAGGAGCGATCCGAGCGTACGGCGGGTGTCGGCGGGGGAAGCGACCGGGAGCGGGGTCGTCGTCACGCGGAGGCTCCTTCGTAGACCGATGAGGGCGTGCCCACGTCGATGACGACGTCGCACGCGTTGACGAGCGCGGGGCTCGTCGTGAGGAGGATCGTCGTGCGACCGGCCCGGAGCGCGGCCACCCGCTCGGCGATGCGCGCCTCGGTGACCGAGTCGACGGCGCTCGTCGGGTCGTGCAGCACGAGCACGCGCGCCTCGCGGGCGAGCGCGCGTGCGAGGGCGACGCGCTGGCGCTGCCCGCCCGAGAGGGTGAGGCCGCGCTCGCCGACGGGGCGCTCGAGGGCGGCGTCGAGCGTCCCGCCGACCACGTCTTCGAGCGCGGCGGCGTGCACGGCCCGGGCGATCGCGTCGCCGACGGGCGGTCGGTGCAGTTCGAGGTTGTCGCGGAGCGAGCCCGCGAAGAGCGCCGCGTCGTGCGGAGGAGCGAGGACGAGCGGCGCGCCGGGGGCGTGCGGGGCGCCGCCGACGAGCACACGGCCCGCGTCGGGCGTGCGGGCGCCTGCGAGCACCCCCGCGAGTTCGCGCGCGGCGCGCGGATCGGCGACGCGGACCGCGGCGAGGGAGCCGGCGGGGATCCGGGCGGAGAACGACGGGAGGTGCGGGGTGGCGAGTGCGTCGAAGACGACATCGGGGGCGGATGTCTCGGGGTCTGATGTGTCGGGGTCTGCGCTCGTTCGCGCGGTCGTCGAGACCTCGACCGCGGCGGGGGCGTCGAGCACCTCCCGAACGCGCTTCGCCGAGGCCCGCACCGTCGCGAGTTCGGCCCCGACGTAGGCGAGCCCGCCGACCGGCCACGCGACGAACTGCGCGAGGCCGAGCACGGCGACGAGTTCGCCGACCGTGATCGTGCCCGCGGCGGCCTCGGCGGCGGCCGCCCACGCGATGCCGGCGAGGAGGAGGGCGGCGCCCGACAGGCTCGCGGTCGTGTGGAGTCCCTTCGCGAGCACGGCCCGCCGCGAGGCATCCAGCGACCGTCGGTTCGCGACCTCGAACCGGTCGATCGCGGCCCGTTCGGCGCCGAGCCCCGCGATCGTCCTGAGCCCGGTCAGAAGGTCGCCCGCCGTCGCGCTCGCGGCCGCCGCGGCGGCCTGCTCGGCGTGCATGCGGCGTTCGAGCGGCGTGGTGACGAGGTGCATGAGGGCGACGAACACGGGCGTCGCGACGATCACGATGAGTCCGAGCGGCACCGACACGACGAGGAGCGACACGGTCGCCGTGACGACGGCGGCGAGTTGCGCGGCACCCCCGCCGACGACCCACACGACGCCCGCGGTGCGATCGACGTCGGTGCCTGCGACGCTCAGGAGGTCGCCGGGGCTCCGCTGTCCCGCGAATCCGGCGGGGGCGAGCAGTCGCTCGACGAGCCGGCGGCGGACGGCGAGTCCGCCGTGCTCGGTCGCGCGCGACGCGGCGAGATCGCCGAGGCGCCACGCGAGGAGGAGCGCGACGAACAGGGCCGCGAGCAGGCCGAGGCTCCAGGCGAGCGCGGTCGGGTCGCCGGGGGCGATGGCGCGATCGACGACGATGCCGACGACGACGGGCACGAGCGCTTCGGTGATCTGGTGCACGACGAGCCCCGCGATCGCGGCGGCGACGAGGAGCCGACGGCCCCGGAAGACGAGGGCGAGGGGGAGGGGGAAGTGCGGGACGGTGCTGGCACGGCGGCTAGCTTAGGATGTCCTTACTTCTGCAGACAGGCGATAGGGGGCCGAAGGATGTCGCGAACCGGCCAGATACTCGACGTGCTCGACGTCGCCGTCGACTGGGACGGCGTCATGACCAGCTCGTTCGCCGTGCGCCGCGATGAGGAGTGGGGCTGGCACCGCCATGACGTGCACGAGCTGCTGTGGGGCACGCGCGGCTCGCTCGTCGTCGAGACCGCCGAAGGCGACCACGCGGTGCCCTGGACCGTCGGGCTCTGGATCCCCGCGGGCACCGCGCACCGGGTCGCCGCCGGGTCGGGCACCGAGTTCGCGTGCACCTACGTGCCGAGGCGGCTCGGCGGCCCGCGCGAGACGACGGGGGCGGTCGGCGTGCCCGCCGTCGCACGTGCGATCTTCGCCGAGCTCGAGGCGCGCGACCTCGATGCAGAGACCCGCGACCTCGCCGAGCGGCTCGTCGTGCGGCTGCTCGAGGATGCCGAACTCATGCGGCTCGACCTGCCGATGCCCGATGACGATCGCACGCGCAAGATCGCCGAGGCCGTGCTCGACGACCCCGCAGACCAGCGCACCCTCGACGAGTGGGGGAGTCTCGTCGGGGCGAGCGAGCGCAACCTCTCGCGGCTCTTCAAGCTCGAGACGAGCCTCACGTTCGCCGACTGGCGCACGAAGGCGCGCATGCGCGCGGCGATCGGGCTGCTCGCGGCCGACCACCCCGTCGGCGCGGTCGGCCGCCGGGTGGGGTATGCGACGCCGAGCGCGTTCGTGCAGGCGTTCCGCCGAGAGTTCGGCACGACGCCGGGCGCGTTCGCGGGCGGAGCGGCGACGGGCGCGGGACATCCTGTCGCCTCCGCGTCATCGGATGGCGGCTCCGCGACATCCGGGTGATGCATGATCGAAGGCGGCACGCTCTTAGGTAAGCCTAAGCTAAGCACTCATCGCCGTCGCCTTCCCCGGAACGAAAGCAGCATGAAGACCTCTCACTCGCGCGCCCTCCGCGCCGCCCTCGCAGCCGTCGCCGCCACCGCCCTCCTCGCCTCCTGCGCGAGCGCCTCCGCCACCGACGACGGCGCAGCCGCAGCCGAGACCCTCACGATCGACACCGACTTCGGCGAGGTCACGGTCCCCGTCGAGCCGAAGGCGGCCATGGGCTTCTACACGACCGACGTCGACATGCTCATCACGCTCGGGTACACCCTCGCGAAGGAACAGCCCATCCGCGTCGACTGGGACGAGTTCCCGAGCTTCTTCCCCAGAGCGAGCTCGAGGGCATCACCGGCTTCCACAACTACCCCGAGTTCAACCTCGAGCACATCCTCGAGGTCGGGCCCGACTTCATCCTCAACGGGCTCGGCTACGAGACCGACCTCCACGACAAGCTCACGCCCATCGCCCCCACGTACACCTACGACGGGTTCGACGGGGGCGACTGGCGCGACAAGTTCGTGAAGCTCGCGACCGACCTCGGCCGCGAAGACCGCGCCCAGGCATGGCTCGACGACTACGCCGCCCGCGCCGCCGACGTCAAAGCCGAGCTCGACGCGCAAGGCATCTCTCCCGTCGTCGCCGACGTCTCGTTCTGGGACGGCCAGATCTCGGTCGGCTGCTACTCGATCTCGTGCCTCGTGTTCGCCGACCTCGGCCTCGAGATCTCCCCGCTCGCCGACGGCGACGGCGACGGCGCACCCGACGGCGAGGGCACGACCCTGAGCCTCGAGCAGATCGGCGAGCTCTCGGGCATCGACGTCATCTTCAACGGCATGAGCGAAGACGGCTCCGACATCATCACGAACGAAGAGGCGCTCACCTCGAACCCGCTCTGGACCGCTCTGCCCGCCGTCGCGAACGACCGCGTCTACGGCTACAACTACGAGATGAGCTACGGCTCGCCGAGCGGCCAGGACGGCCTCCTCGAGATCATCGCGAAGGCGCTCCTCGGATGAGCAAGGCCGAGGTCAACCGCATCCACCGCGTCGTCGTCGCCGACGTGCGCCGGCTCACGCCCGGAATGCTCCGCATCGAGTTCACGGGCGACGGCCTCGCAGGGTTCGTGTCGTCGGGCGTCGGCGACGAGTACCTTCGGCTCTTCCTTCCGGCCGAGGGCCACGACGAGCCGAACCTGCCCGTCGCGACCGGCGACGGGTACTGGGAGTTCGCCGCCGGAGTCGAGGCGAGCGAAGTGCGCACCTACACGGTGCGCGGCTGGGACGAGACGACCGGTCGGCTCGTGATCGACTTCGTCGTCCACGACGGCGGCGTCGCCGCACGCTGGGCGCTCGGGGCGCAGCCCGGGCACGTCGCGGGCGTCAACACGCCCCGCGGACTCTACGCGCCTGACCCCGACATCCGATGGCAGCTTCTCGTCGCCGACGCGACGGGCCTCCCGGCGGCGCTCCGCCTCGCCGAACAGGCACCCGAAGGAGTGCGCACGCGCGTCGTCCTCGAGGTCGCCGACGACCGCGACGAGCAGCGACCCGACCTGCCCGCGAACGTCGACCTCCAGTGGGTGCACGGCGGCAACGGCCACTCGCCGAGCCGGCTCGAGGAGATCGTGCGCGCGACCGAGTTCCCGCAGGAACCCGGCTACGTGTGGGTCGCCGGCGAAGCGCGGGTCACGCGCGCCGTGCGCCGCTACCTGCGGCACGAGCTGAAGCTGCCCGCGACGGCGTACAAGGTCGTCGGCTACTGGACCGAGGCCGCCGAGGCGTGGACCGAGCGCTACGAGGCGCTGCCCGACGACGTCCGCACGCGCCTCCGCGAGATGTGGGACGAGGCCGGCCGCGACCTCGAGGAGCTCGAGGACGAGTACGAGGACACGCTCGAAGCGCATGGGCTCTGACACCAGAACGGCGGATGTCTCGAGCAGCGCGAGCTCCGAGACATCCGCCGCCGCGTCCGGCGAGGCGCGCCGCGCCATAGCCGCCGTGCGCCGCCGCCGCGCGCTCGGGTTCGCACTCGTCGTCGCCGCGCTCGCGGCGTGCTGCGTCGCAAGCCTCGCGATCGGATCGAAGGGGTTGTCGATCGACGAGGTGCTCGCCGCGATCGGGGGGTCGGCCGACGAGGCCGGGACGATCGTGCGCGAGCTGCGCGTGCCGCGGACGATCCTCGGCATCGCCGTCGGCGCGGCGCTCGGCGTCGCGGGCGCCGTCATGCAGGCGTTCACGCGCAACCCGCTCGCCGACCCCGGCATCCTCGGCGTCAACAACGGCGCCGCGCTCGCCGTCGTCATCGGCGCGGCCGCGTTCGGCATGACCTCGCTGACGGGCACCGTGTGGTTCGCGTTCGCGGGGGCGATCGTCGCGACCTTCGCGGTCTACGCGATCGGCGCGACGGGCCGCGGCGGCCCCGACCCGCTCCGCCTCACGCTCGCGGGCGTCGCGATCGGCGCATTCCTGTCGGGCATCACGTCGGGCATCACGCTCCTCCTGCCCGACGTGTTCAACCGGATGCGGGGGTGGAACGCCGGAAGCGTCGGCGTCGCGCCGCTCGAACTCACGCTCGGCATCCTGCCGTTCATCGCCGTCGGCCTCGTGCTCGCGTTCGCCGTCGCGAAGCCCTTGAACGCCGTCGCCCTCGGCGACGAGCTCGCCGTCGCGCTCGGCTCGAAGGTCGTGCGCACGCGCGTCGTGTCGATCGTCGCCGTCACGCTCCTGTGCGGCGCCGCAACCGCCGCCGCAGGCCCCATCGGATTCGTCGGCCTCATGGTGCCGCACGCCGTGCGCTGGTTCACCGGCCCAGACCAGCGCTGGATCTTCGCGGGCAGCGCCGTCGCCGCGCCCGTGCTCCTCGTCGCGAGCGACGTGCTCGGCCGCGTCGTCCTGCCGAGCGGCGAATTGCCCGTCGGAATCGTGACGGCGTTCGTCGGCGCCCCCGTCCTCATCGCGCTCGTGCGCCGACGCAAGGCGAGCGCGCTGTGAGCGTGGATCTCGGGTACCGCTCGGTCGAGTTGCGCTCGCCCGACGGCCGCTTCGGTGCGCGCATCGCCGTGCGCCACCTCGTCGTCGTCGCACTGCTCGTCGCCGCGGCGCTCGCCGTCGGCGTCGTGAGCCTCGCGACGGGCGACTTCTTCATCCCGATCCCCGATGTCGTCGCGACCCTCGCGGGCGGCGGAGACTCGCGCACGCAACTCGTCGTGCTCGACTGGCGGATGCCCCGGGTCGCCCTCGCCCTCATGCTGGGCGCCGCGCTCGGCGTGTCGGGGGCGATCTTCCAGTCGATCACTCGGAATCCCCTCGGCAGCCCCGACCTCATCGGGTTCGACGCGGGCGCCTACACGGGGGCGCTCCTCGTCATCACGACCGTCGGCACGGGGTACCTCGCGACGGCGGGCGGCGCGCTCGCCGGCGGGCTCGCCGCCGCGGTCGCGGTCTACCTGCTCGCGTACCGGCGCGGGTTCCACGGGTTCCGGCTCATCATCGTCGGCATCGCCGTCGCGGCCATGCTCGCGTCGCTCAACACGTGGATCATCCTGAACGCCGAGCTCTACGTCGCCCTCGCCGCGGCGGCGTGGGGAACGGGGTCGCTCAACGCCGTCGGATGGGAGCAGGCCGTCCCCGCCGCGATCGTGCTCGTCGTGCTGTGGGCCGTCGTCGCGTTCCTCGCGAAGCCCATGCACGTGCTCGAACTCGGCGACGACGCCGCGACCGCGCTCGGCGTCCGCACGACCCGCACGCGCCTCGCGCTCGTGATCGTGGGCGTCGCGCTCACGGCGACCGCGACCGCCGCGGCCGGGCCGATCGCGTTCGTCGCGCTCGCGGCGCCCCAGCTCGCGCGCCGCCTCACGCGGTCGGCGGGCGTCACCCTGTCGGCCGCGGCCGCCATGGGGGCGCTCCTGCTCGCCGCGAGCGACTTCGCCGCCCAGCACCTCTTCGCGCCGACGCAGCTGCCCGTCGGCGTCGTCACGGTGAGCATCGGCGGCGTGTACCTGATCTGGTTGCTCATCACGGAAGCGAGACGACGATGACGGATGTCGCGAGCGAACTGCTCCTGACTGCGGGCGCCGACGCGCCCGACCGACCCGCGGTGGCGGCTCGCCTCGCCGCCGAGCACGTGACCCTCGGTTACGACCGCCGCACGATCGCCGAGGACCTCTCGGTCGAGATCCCGACCGACTCGTTCACGGTCGTCGTCGGGCCGAACGCGTGCGGCAAGTCGACCCTGCTGCGCGCACTCGCGCGCGTCATGGCGCCCGCCGCGGGCACAGTCGTCCTCGACGGCAAGGCGATCACCGAGTACCCCGCGAAAGAGGTCGCGCGTCGGCTCGGCCTGCTGCCGCAGACCTCGATCGCACCCGAGGGCATCACGGTCGCCGACCTCGTCTCGCGCGGGCGGCACCCGCATCAGGGGCTCTTCCGCCAGTGGACCGCGGCCGACCAGGACGCCGTCGCCGACGCGCTCGCCGCGACGAACACCGCCGACCTCTCGGGGCGGCTCGTCGAAGAGCTCTCGGGCGGCCAACGCCAGCGCGTGTGGGTCGCGATGGTGCTCGCGCAGCAGACGCCGCTTCTGCTCCTCGACGAGCCGACGACCTTCCTCGACATCGCGCACCAGTACGAGCTCCTCGAGCTGCTGCGCCGACTGCACCGCGAAGGCGGGCGCACGCTCGTCGCCGTCCTCCACGATCTCAATCAGGCCGCCCGCTACGCCGACCACCTCGTCGTCATGAAGGACGGAGCGGTGGTGACGACGGGCGCGCCGGGCGACGTGCTCACCGAGCGGCTCGTCGAAGACGTCTTCGGCCTGCCCGCGACGATCATCCCCGACCCGCACACGGGAACGCCGCTCGTCGTACCGAAGCCCGCGTGAGCGCGGTGCGCGTTTCGGCGTCACAGTCCGGGGGAGTGCGCGGTCTGATGGGGTGAAGGCTTTCGATCGAGAGGATGCATCCATGAAGCTCGCCGTCGCGGGAGGAACCGGAACCGTCGGAACGCACGTCGTCGACGTCGCGCGCGAGCACGGGCACGAGGTCGTCGTGCTCACGCGCTCGAACGGCGTCGACCTCCTGACCGGAGCAGGGCTCGCAGAGGCGCTCGCGGGCGTCGAGGTCGTCATCGACACGTCGAACATCACGACGCTGTCGGCGGCGAAGGCCGTCGCGTTCTTCACGACCGCGACGCGCACGCTGCTTGCGGCCGAGCGCGCGGCGGGCGTGCGTCACCACGTGGCGCTCTCGATCGTCGGCGTCGACCGCGCGCCCTACGACTATTACGCGGGCAAGCTCGCGCAGGAGCGGGCGGTCGAAGGGCAGACGGATGTCCCGTGGACGATCCAGCGCACGACGCAGTTCCACGAGTTCGCGGGGCAGATGCTCGCGCAACTGTCGTTCGGGCCGTTCCACGTCGTGCCGAGCATTCCGAGCGCGCCCGTCGCGGCTCGCGAGGTCGCCGAACGGCTCGTCGCGCTCGCCGAGGGCGGTGCGGTCGGTCGGGCGCGCGATCTCGGCGGTCCGCGCGACGAGCGCCTGCCCGACATGGTGCGCGGGCTCGTGCGGCGGACGGGGGTGCGCGGGCCCGTGATCCCCGTCGTGCTGCCGACCGCGCAATTGCGCGCCATGCGGCGGGGAGCCGCCATGCCCGACGCCGACGCGGATCGCAGCGCGCAGACCTTCGAGGAGTGGCTCGCGGCGGAGCATCCGCAGCGCCCCTAGGCTGGTCGCGTCAGCGCACCGCATCGCCGCATCGCCGGGGGGACCGATGACCGATTCCGAGACCGCCGATTCCGACACTGCGCGACCCGTCGCGCCCAGGGGCACGAAGCTCGGCATCCCCACGATGACCGCGATGGTCGTCGGGTCGATGGTCGGCGCGGGCGTGTTCTCGCTGCCGCGCACGTTCGCCGCCGCGACGGGCGTCGCGGGCGCGCTCACGGCGTGGCTCATCGCGGGCACGGGCACGCTCATGCTCGCGTTCGCGTTCCAGGCGCTCGCGACGCGGAAGCCCGAGCTCGACGCGGGCATCTACGCGTATGCGAAGGCGGGCTTCGGCGAGTACCTCGGGTTCTTCTCGGCGCTCGGGTACTGGGCGAGCGCGTGCTTCGGCAACGTCACGTACTGGGTGCTCATCATGTCGACGATCGGCGCGATCTGGCCCGCGCTCGGCGAGGGCGACACGGTGCTCGCGATCGTGCTGTCGACGGCGGGGTTGTGGGCGTTCTTCTTCCTCGTGAGCCGCGGGGTGCGGGCGGCAGCGGGGGTCAACCGCATCGTGACGATCGCGAAGGTCGTGCCGATCGTCGTGTTCGTCCTCCTCGCCCTCTTCGTGCTCGACCCCGCGGCGTTCGCGTCGAACTGGTCGGGCGTCGGCTACGGCACGCTCTTCGACCAGGTGCGCGCGACGGTGCTCGTCACGGTCTTCGTGTTCCTCGGCGTCGAGGGCGCGAGCGTGTACTCGCGGCATGCGAAGAAACGGTCGGATGTCGGCAAGGCGACCGTGCTCGGATTCCTGAGCGTGTTCGCGGTCTTCGCGTCGGTCACGATCGTCTCGTACGGCGTGCTCCCGGCCGACGAGATCGCGAGGCTCCGCCAGCCGTCGATGGCGGGCGTGCTCGAGGCGGCGGTCGGTCCGTGGGGTGCGTGGTTCGTGAGCATCGGGCTCATCGTGTCGGTGCTGGGCGCCTATCTCGCGTGGACGCTCATGGCGGCCGAGGTCATGTTCGTCGCGGCGCGCGACCACGACATGCCGCGCTTCCTCGCCCGGGTCAACTCGCGCGACGTCCCCGTGACGGCGCTGCTCGCGTCGACGCTCCTCGCGCAGGCGATCCTCATCGTCGCCTACTTCTCGGCGAACGCGTTCGACTTCGCCCTCGAGCTCACGAGTGCGCTCACGCTCATCCCGTTCCTGTTGTCGGCGGCGTATCTGCTGAAGATCGCGATCCGCGGCGACGGGTACGGGGCGGATGCCTCGGTGCAGGGCCATCGGACGCGCGAACTGATCGTGGGCCTCCTCGCAACGGGGTACACGGCCTTCCTCATCTTCGCGGCCGGACTGTCGTACGTGCTGCTCTCGGCGATCATCTACGCGCCCGGGACGGTCCTCTTCGCGATGGCCCGCCGCGAGCAGGGGCGGCGGGTGTTCACGCTCGCCGAGTTCGCGATCTTCCTCGTCGCGCTCGGGCTCGCCGTCGTGGGCATCGTCGGTCTCGTGCAGGGGTGGATCGTCTTGTAAGGTGAGGCTACCCTCACCGAAAGGCAAGCCCGTGGCCTCGAGCAACATCGCCATCTCTCACGCCGACACCGGTCTCGTGACCGCCGAGGTCACCCGCGCCGAGCACATCTCGCCCCACTTCGTGCGGCTGACGATCGCGGGCGACGAGCTCGCCGAATGGCGGCACGTCGGGTTCGACCAGTGGTTCCGGCTCGCCGTCCCGACGAGCGACGAGACCCGCTTCGACAACCTCTCCGACACGTTCAACACGATCGCCTACCTCAAGTACCTCACGCTGCCCAAGGCGACCCGCCCCGTCATCCGCAACTACACGGTGCGCGAGTTCCGCCCCGAGGTGCGCGAGCTCGACATCGACTTCGTCGTGCACGGCGACGAGGGTGTCGCCGGGCCGTGGGCCGGCACGCTCCCGGTCGGCGCGCACGTCGGTCTCATCGACCAGGGCCGAGGTTTCAAGGATGTCGCGGCCGACCGCGTGCTGCTCGTCGGCGACGAGAGCGCACTGCCCGCCGTCGCGGGCATCCTGCGCGACCTGCCGCGCGACGCCGTCGGCGACGCGATCGTCGAGCTCCCCGATGCCGCCGACCGGCAGGAGACCGGCGCCCCCGACGGCGTCGAGGTGCACTGGGTCGTGCGCGAGCGCGAAGCGCCCGTGGGCGTGTCGGCGCTCGATCGGCTGGCCCAGCTCGCGCGCCCCGAGGCATCCGTCGTCGGATTCGCCGCCGGCGAGTCGAAGCTCGCGACCGGCGCGCGCCGCCACCTCGTGAACGAGTGGGGCGTGCCGAAGGCGAACGTCGCATTCTGCGGCTACTGGCGGGCGCGCTAGGCTCCGCGCCTACGCCGCGCGCTGCTCGTCGCCGCGAAGCTCCGAGTCGAGGATCTCGAGGAGGAGCGGCGCCGACGCCGCGGGCGCCGCCGCCGTGACGGCGGACACGACCCATTCGGGCGTCGACGACGCCGGAAGCTGCACGGACGCGAGCCCCGCCGCCTGCGGCTTCGCCGCGACGTGCTGGGGCACGAGTGCGACGCCGAGACCGCGCTGCACGAGGTCGAGGAGGGTGTGGACGTCGTTGACGGTGCAGCGCACGCGGCGGCCGAGGCCGTGCGCCGCGGCGGCTTCGTCGTTCAGCGAGCGCACCGCCCACGACTCCTGGAAGTCGATGAAGTCCTCGTCTCGGAGGTCGGCCCACTCGATGCGCGACGAGGCGGCGAGCGGATGCTCCGGCGGGCACAGGAGCACGAGACGGCGGCGACCGAGCTCGGTGCGGGCGACCGCCCCGAGGTGATCTGTGGTCGCGACGAACGCGACGTCGAGGTCGCCCTCGCGCACCTGGGCGACGAGGTCGTGCGATCCCGTCTGCACGAAGTGGATGTCGACCTGCGGGTAGCGGCGGCGGAAACGTTCGAGGAGCGTCGGCACGTCGACGATGCCGAGGCACTGCTCGGCGCCCACCCGCAGGCGGCCCGAGAGCTCGCGGCTCGCGCGCACGACGGCGTCGCGGCCGGCGGTGGCCTGCGCGAGCATCTGCCGCGCGAAGGGGAGGAGTGCGAGGCCCGCGTCGGTCGGTTCGACCTTGCGGGTCGTGCGGAGGAAGAGCGTCGTGCCGAGCTCGTCTTCGAGGGTGCGGATCGCGGCCGACAGGCCCGACTGCGAGACCCGGCACACGGCGGCGGCGCGCGTGAACTGGCCTTCGTCGGCGAGGGCGACGAGGTATTCCATCTGGCGGAGATCCATTCATCGATTGTGCTTCTCAATCGCATGAATCACAACTGTTGGACTTCTCAGTCTGCCCGCTCTAGCGTGAAACGCATGAAGCACGTCCCCCTCGGAACCACCGACCTCCACGTCCCCAACGTCGTCCTCGGCGTCATGCGCATCGCCGACAAGACCGACGACGAGATCCGCGAGCTCTACCGCACCGCGCGCGACGCGGGCATCGACTTCTTCGACCACGCCGACGTGTACGGCGGCGAGCTCCACCGCTCCGAGCGGCGATTCGCCGAATCGCTGCAGCTCACGTCGTCGCAGCGCGCCGAGATCACGATCCAGTCCAAGGCTGGCATCGTGCCGTCAGGCCCGTACTTCGACTACTCGTACGAGCACCTCGTCGATGCAGTCGAGGGGTCGCTGAAAGCGCTCGACACCGACTACCTCGACATCCTTCTGCTGCACCGCCCCGACGCCCTCGTCGAACCCGACGAGGTCGCCCGTGCGTTCGACGAGCTCGAGGCATCCGGAAAGGTCCGTCACTTCGGCGTCTCGAACCACACGCCCAGGCAGATCGACCTCCTGAAGACGAGCGTGCGCCAGCCGCTCGTCGCCAACCAGCTGCAGCTCTCGATCACCCATGCGCCGATCATCGCGCAGGGGGTCGCCGCGAACATGCAGGGCCTTCCGCAGTCGACCGTCGTCGACGGCGGCGGCATCGTCGAGTACTGCCGCATCAACAAAATCACCATCCAGGCGTGGTCGCCGTTCCAGGCGGGATTCTTCACGGGCGTCTTCCTCGACGACCCCGCGTACGCCGAGCTCAACGCCGTGATCGACCGGCTCGCCGCGAAGTACGACGTGCCTGCGCTCGCGATCGCGACGGCGTGGATCACGCGCCACCCCGCGGGCATCCAGGTCGTGCTCGGCACGACGACGCCGGGGCGCGTCGCCGATGCGGCGCAGGGCTCCGACATCCCGTTCACGCGTGCCGAGTGGTACGAGCTGTACCGCGCGGGCGGCTACCTGGTGCCGTAGGACGCGTCGAAGACCGTCTCGAGCAGGCGGCTTCGCAGGGCGTTCGCGCGCTCGGCGAAGCCGCGCTGCCGGCGCACGTACTCGGCCTTGCCGTCGGCGGACTCGATGCGCACGGGCTCGGGATCGCGCGGGTCGAGCCACGGCTCCATGTCGTAGGGCGAGGCCGCCATGTCGAGATACCGGATGTCCCGGGCGAGGGCGAACGCGTCGAGCAGCAGTTCGCCCGGCACGAGCGGGCCGAGCTTCATCGCCCACTTGTAGACGTCCATGTTCGCGTGGAGGCAGCCCGGCTGCTCGAGGTCGGGCTGCGTCTCGCGCGTCGGCGCGTAGCGGTTGCGCGGGGTCGCCTCGTCGGTGAAGAACCGGTAGGCGTCGATGTGCGTGCACTTGAGGTCGTGGGCGTCGACGACGGCGTCGGTGCCGGCCTGCCCGAGCCGGAGCGGCACCGGATGCCGGTGCTCGGACTGCCGGTACACCATCGCCCACTCGTGCAGCCCGAAGCATCCGAAGCTCGCAGCCCGACCCGCAGTCGCCCGCAGGATGCGCTCGATGCCGGTCAGCAGGGTGGCCTTCTCGCGTTCGATCGCGGCGCGATCGACGACGAGCGAGCCGGGCGCCGCGCCCGGCCGGGCGCTCGGCGCGTACCAGCGCCAGCCCGCGCGTTCGCGGTCGGCTGCGGCGCCTTCGAGCTCGACGCCCGCGCCCGGATGCCAGCGGCGCAGCAGGCTCGGCGAGTATCCGTAGTACGTGAAGAGGAAGTCCTCGATCGGATGCTTCTCACCGCGCGCCGCACGCGCGCGATGCCCTTGCGTGAGCGCGTCGGCACGCTCCGCGTGCGCGGCCTCGCGGGCGCGCCACGCAGTGTCGGTCATCGCCGAGAGTTCTTGCACGGGCACCGATCGAGGATACGTCGTGGCCGAGGCATCCGCCGCCTGATCGGTGCTTCTCAGGCGATCTGCAGCCCTTCGGGGAAGTCGGTCGAGCGCGACAGCTCCTCCCAATCGGCCGTCTCGGCGTCGAACTCCGCGCGCGCGTCGCCGACGAGTCGGAGCGCGTCGCTGCCGAGGAGCAGGTGACGGGGCGGATTCTCTGCATCGACGACCGTGAGGAGTGCCTGCCCGGCGGCCTCGGGGTTTCCGAGCTGGCTCCCGCTGTACTCGAGGCGTCGCTGGCGGATCGGGCCGATGACGGGCTCGTAGTCGGCGATCGTCGACCCGACGCGCGTCATCGACCGACCCGCCCAGTCGGTGCGGAACGACCCGGGCTCGATCGCCGTCACCCGGATGCCGAGCGGCGCGACCTCTTGCGCGAGGGTCGCGGCGATGCCCTCGACCGCGAACTTCGACCCGTGGTACGCCGCGAGTCCGGGGAACGCCCGGAGGCCGCCCATCGACGTGACGAACACGACGTGACCCGAGCGGCGCGCGCGCAGATGCGGCAGCAGAGCCTGGGTCACAGCGATCACGCCGAACACGTTGACGTCGAACTGGCGGCGATACGTCGCAAGATCGGTCTCTTCGAACGTGCCCTCGACGCCGTATCCGGCGTTGTTCACGAGCACGTCGATCGGCCCGACCTCGCGCTCGATGGCGTCGACGACCGGGGCGATCGCGTCGAAGCCGGTGACGTCGAGGAGGCGCGCGTGCGCGCGGCCCGGCGCGAGCGCCTCGAACTCGGCCGCCTGGGCGGGCTGACGCACCGTGCCGACGACCGTGTGGCCGGCGTCGAGCGCGGCGGTCGCGAACGCGCGGCCGAGGCCGCTGCTCACGCCCGTGATGAGGAAGATGCGAGACATGTGATGCTCCTTGTGATGGTGGGTTGGGGCTCAGGATTCGGGCAACAGGCCCGCGAGCGCGACGCGCGCGAGCGCCGCGGCATGTTCGTCGGTGAGCGCGTAATGCCCGGTCAGGCGCCGGAACACGAGCGGACCGAAGAGCAGGTCGATGACGTCATCGACCGCGATCGCCGGGTCGGCGTCGCCGCGGTCGAGTCCGCGCTGCCAGAGCTCGGTGATCGCCGCGCGGCGACCGTCGAGGAAGTACTTGCGGAAGTAGGCGGCCCCCGCCGGGTCGTCGACGCACGCCGCGACGAGCTGCGCGAACACGCCGCCGAGCTCGCTCGCGTAGAACGCGCTCACACGCCGCACCTGCTCGACGAGGTCGCCGCGCGTCGAGCCGGTGTCGGGCAGGGGCAGCGCCTCGGCCATCATCCGGCCGAACGCCTTCGCTGCGACCGCGGTGCGCGACGGCCAGTGCTTGTAGATCGTCGCCTTGCTGACGCCCGACCGCTGCGCGATCGCGTCGACGGTCGCGGCGGGCAGCCCGCCTTCGCGCAGCAGTTCTTGCGTCGCGGCGAGCACGCTCGCGTGGATGCGGTCGCTCCGTGCGCCGCGCGGGCGGTCGAGGATTCCGGATGCCTCCATCAGCGCACCGCCTCGGTCAGCTCGTCGTACTCGGCGTCGGTGAGTTCGACGGCCGCCGCGGCGACGTTGTCGTCGACGTGTGCGAGCTGGGACGTGCCGGGGATCGGCAGCATCGCGGGGGAGCGCCGGAGCAACCAGGCGAGGGCGAGTTGCGACGGCGTCGCGCCCGTGCGGCGAGCGATCTCGGTGAGCGGCCCATCGGCCTGAGCGAGGGCGCCGGTCGCGAGCGGGAACCACGGGATGAACCCGATGCCGTTGCGGGTCGCGTAATCGACGAGCGACTCGGCGGAGCGATTCGCGAGGTTGTACTCGTTCTGCACCGACACGATCGGGGCGATGCGCGAGGCCGCTTCGATGTCGGCGATCGAGACCTCGGACAGCCCGATGTGACGGATCTTGCCCTCGTCGTGCAGCGCCTTCAGCTCGCCGACCTGGTCTTCGAGTGGAATCGAACGGTCGATGCGATGGAGCTGGAACAGATCGATGCGGTCGACGCCGAGCAACTGCAGGCTGCGCTCGGCCTGGTGCCGGAGGCGGGCGGGGTCGCCGTCGACGGTCCAGCGGTTCGGGCCCTCGCGCCGGAATCCCGCCTTGGTCGCGATGACGAGATCGGTCGGGTAGGGGTGCAGGGCCCGCTTGATGAGCGGTTCGGCGACGTCGGGGCCGTACGAGTCGGCCGTGTCGATGAAGTCGACGCCGAGCTCGACGGCCCGACGGAGCACGCGCACGGCTTCGTCTGGGTCGGCGGGCGGGCCCCAGACCCCGCGGCCGGTGAGCTGCATCGTGCCGAAGCCGAGTCGATGCACGGGGAGGTCGCCCCCGAGCGGGAAGGTGCCGCTCGCGTGCGCGGGCCGGGTCGTCGAGGTGTCGCTCATGGTGTGCTTCCGTTCCGGGATTCGTTCTGGGTGCGCTGCCGGTGGCAATCGCGTGCATCAAAGTGAACTGAACGATCAGTTCAGTTTATTCCGCATCGCGCCGAATGCATCCTGAACGGGACGAATGGATGTCACGAGCGGATGTCTCGGGCCGGATGTTTCGGGCCGGATGTCGGGGGCGGATGCCACGATGGGGGCATGCCCAACGTCGGAGCCGTGTTCCAGCCGTCCTTCCCGCCCGAGCGACTGCGGTCGGTCGTCGAAGCCGCCGACGAGGCGGGCCTGTCCGAGCTGTGGCTCTGGGAGGACTGCTTCCGCGAGTCGGCATTCGCGACCGCGGCGGCGGCGCTCGCGTGGAGTGAGCGGTTGCGCGTCGGCATCGGCATTGCACCCATGCCGTTCCGGAACGTCGCCGCGACCGCGATGGAGATCGCGACGATCGCCCGCATCTTCCCGGGCCGGCTGCTGCCGGGCGTCGGCCACGGGGTGCTGCGGTGGATGGACCAGATCGGGGCGCGCGTGCAGTCGCCGCTCACGCTCATGCGCGAGTACGCGCCGGCACTCCGGGCGCTCCTCGCGGGCGAGGAGGTCTCGACGAGCGGGCGCTACGTGTCGCTCGACCGCGTGAAGCTCGACTGGCCGCCCGCCGTCGTACCCGACCTCCTCGCCGCGGGCGAGGGCCCCAAGACGCTCGCCCTCACGGGAGAAGTCGCCGACGGCACGATCCTGACGGGCGGCACGAGCGTCGAGGGCGTCGCCCGGGCGGCGTCGCTCATCGCCGAAGGGCGGGCGGCGGCCGGCCGCGACGGGCGCAGCCCCATCACGGTCTACGTGTTCGCGGCGTTCGGCGGCGCCGCCGCACGTGAGGCGGTGCAGGCCGAGCTCGCCGAGTGGAAGCTGCCGACCGACCAAGGACTCGCCGCTGCGGGCGGCGTCGAGGAGGTCGCCGAACACGTCGCGCGATTCCACGCGGCGGGCGCCGACACGGTCGTGCTGCAGCCCATCGCGACCGAGCCCGACCCCGAGGAGTTCGTGCGAAGGGTCGCCGCGGTGGGGCGAGCGCTCGCCTGAGCGCTACTTCGGCCAGTCGGCCGGCTTCGTCGCTGCGCCGTCGAGCCACAGCACGTCGGTCGCGTCGCTGTGCGCGGTGCCCGTGCCGACGTGTTTCGAGTCGATCTTCTCGCCCTTCGTGATGATGTGCACGAGCGCCATCGCGTGCCCGCGGCCGAGGCCGTAGTCTTCGGCGAGCCACGCGACGATCGGCGTCGCCTTCGTCGTCGCGTCGAACCCGCGTGCTTTCGCGAGGGCGAGGAACTCGCGCGGCGTCACACCCGTCTTGGCCTCGATGTTGTCGAGGTAGGCCTGGAAGCTCATGATGCACAGGCTATTCGTCGGCGCCGACACGGTGCTAGGAGATGCGGGTCATCCACCACTCGGGGTGCGGCAGCAGCTCGAACCCGAACTTCGCGTAGAGCCCGTGCGCATCGGCCGTCGCGAGCACGATCCGTTTGAACCCGAGCGGCTCGAGATCGGCGACGACCGACTCGACGAGCGCCACGCCCACCCCGCGACCGCGCGAGGCCGGGTCGACGTAGACGTCCGCACAGCCACGCGAAGAGGGCGCCGTCGGTCACGACGCGCGCGTACGC
Organism: Agromyces protaetiae; assembly: GCF_004135405.1. Classification (NCBI taxonomy): domain Bacteria; kingdom Bacillati; phylum Actinomycetota; class Actinomycetes; order Micrococcales; family Microbacteriaceae; genus Agromyces; species Agromyces protaetiae. The sequence goes on along the minus strand of NZ_CP035491.1, from coordinate 39,585 downwards.
GAGCTGCTCGCCCGTCTCCTCGTCGAAGACGCCGTAGTTTCGGGAGCCGTCGATCGCGCGATCCTGCGCGTCGCGCGAGCGCCCGATCGCCCAGTATGCGTCGGTCGAGAGCCACCTGTGCACGCGCTCGCGGTCGATCTCGGCGGGGTCGGACGAACAGCGGAGGCCACGGGTCATCCGCTCATTCTGCCCGGTGCCGCCTCGCGCCCGCCGCCCTCGCCCGCCCGCCCACCCCGCCCGCTCGCGGCGGACCCGCCGCGATCCGAGGGACCACGGAATGTCGGGGTCCGGTGGTCGAGATGTGGTCCGTCGCGGTACGAGGCGCGACGAAGGAGCGCGATGCGCGGCGGTACGGGTAGGGGCGGTACGGGTAGGTGGGTGCGGGTCTGATGCGAGGCCGATGTCGGCGGGCGGTGGAAGACTGACGACGTGCTGCTCGAAGAGCTCGTCGCCACCTCGGCGGCCGTCGCCGCCACGCGGTCGCGGCTCGCGAAGATCGACGCGCTCGCGGCGCTGCTCGGCAGGCTCGCGGCCGAGAGCACGGCCGACAGCGCCGACGAGGTCGCGATCGCGGTCGGCTATCTCGTCGGCAAACCCCGGCAGGGGCGCATCGGCGTCGGATGGCGCGGTTTGCAGTCGGCGACGGCAGAGGCGGCGGATGTCCCGAGCCTCACGATCTCCGAGGTCGACGCCGTGTTCGACGCCCTCGCGGCGCTCGGCGGTGCGGGCTCGGCCGCCGAACGCACGTCGATCCTCGGCGAGCTCACGTCGCGCGCGACGGGGCCCGAGCAGGAGTTCCTCGCCCGGGTCGTCCTCGGCGAGGTCCGCACGGGTGCGCTCGAGGGCGTGCTGCTCGACGCGATCGCCCGCGCTGCTGGCCGCCCGGCCGGCGCCGTGCGGCGTGCGGCGATGCTCTCGGGCGACCTCGGAGCGACCGCCGTCCTCGCGCTCACGGGCGACGCGGCGGCGCTCGACGCCGTCGGGCTCGTCGTCGGCCGGCCCGTGCTGCCGATGCTCGCGGCGACCGCCGCGACCCCTGCCGCCGCGATCGAGGCCGCGGGCGAGGCATCCGTCGAATTCAAGCTCGACGGCGCGCGCATCCAGGTGCACCGCCTGGGCGACGATGTGCGCGTCTTCACCCGCAACCTCGCCGACATCACGGGGCGGCTGCCCGAGGTCGTCGAGGTCGTGCGGGCGCTGCCCGTGGCATCCGTCATCCTCGATGGCGAGACGCTCGCGCTCGACGAGAACGACGCCCCGCGGCCGTTCCAAGACACGATGTCGCGCTTCGGGGCCGATGCCGCCCGCGAGACCGTGCTCGCGCCGTGGTTCTTCGACGTGCTGCACGTCGACGGGCGCGACCTCATCGACGAACCGCTCGCCGTGCGACGCGCCGAGCTCGAGCGCATCGCGCCCGCGCTTCGCATCCCGGGCGAGGTCACCGCCGACCCCGCCGTCGCCGAACGCGTGTCAGCCGACGCGCTCGCCGCGGGCCACGAGGGCGTCGTCGTCAAGGCGATCGACTCGGTCTACGCGGCGGGCCGTCGCGGGTCGAGCTGGATCAAGGTGAAGCCCGTGCACACCTACGACCTCGTCGTACTCGGCGCCGAGTGGGGGTACGGGCGCCGCACGGGGCTGCTGTCGAACCTGCACCTCGGGGCGCGCGACCCCGACGGCGAGTTCGGCGAGCCGGGCGGGTTCGTCATGGTCGGCAAGACCTTCAAGGGGCTCACCGACAAGCTCCTCGCGTGGCAGACCGAGCACTTCCCCGAGATCGAGACGCACCGCACCGCGCAGGCGGTCTTCGTCGAACCCGTCACGGTCGTCGAGATCGCGATCGACGGCGTGCAGCGCTCGAGCAGATACCCGGGCGGAGTCGCTCTGCGCTTCGCGCGCGTCAAGCGCTATCGCGACGACAAGCCGGCGGCCGAAGCCGACACCATCAGGTCGCTGCGCTCGTTGCTGCCCGGCGGTTGACGCGAGCGGCGGCCCGCGTTACGTTCTGCGTGCCTGGCTGCCGACCCTGCAGCGGCAGACTCGATCGTCCGTATCACCCGAGACCCGATTGAGATGGGGATCGTCGTGCGAGGAAGCACTCGGGAACAGGGTGACGCAGCGCGCACTCGTCGCGCGGCGGTGTTCGGCGTCGTCGTCGCGCTCGCCGTGACGCTGGGTCTCGCGCAGCCCGCCGCGGCGGCGGAGTTCACGTCGGCACCTGTGCCGACGATCTCGGGCACGTCGGCGGTCGGCTCGACGCTGACCGTGAACCCCGGCACCTGGTCTCCGACGCCGACGGGCGGCGGATACCGCTGGAACCGGAACGGCACCGCGATCAGCGGGGCGACGGCGTCCACGTACCGGCTCGTCGCGGCGGATGCCGGGACGAGCATCACCGTGACCGTGACGGCGACGCGGTCGGGCTACACGACGACGTCGCGGACGAGCGCGGCACGAGCCATCCCGGCCGCTGCCGCCTCGCCGTTCACGTCGGCGCCGACCCCGACGATCTCGGGAACCTCGGCGGTGGGGTCGACGCTGACCGTCAACCCGGGCACGTGGTCGCCGTCGCCGACCGGCGGCGGGTACCAGTGGAACCGGAACGGCACGGCGATCGGCGGCGCCACGGCGGCGACGTACCGGCTCGTCGCGGCGGATGCCGGGACGAGCATCACGGCGACCGTGACGGCGTCGAGGGCGGGGTACACGACGACGTCGCGCACGAGCGCGGCACGAGTCATCCCCGGCGCGCCGACACCGCCTCCCACGACCCAGCCTCCGACCACCCCGCCGCCGACGACCCAGCCGCCGTCGTCGACCCCGTTCACGTCGGCGCCGACGCCGATCATCTCGGGCACGTCGGCCGTGGGCTCGACGCTGACCGTGAACCCCGGCACCTGGTCGCCGACCCCGACGGGCGGCGGGTACCGCTGGAACCGCAACGGTTCGGCGATCAGCGGTGCGACCAACTCGACGTACCGGCTCGTCGCGGCGGACGCCGGGACGAGCATCACCGTCACCGTGACGGCTTCGCGGGCCGGGTATACGACGACCTCACGGACGAGTGCGGCACGAGTCATCCCGGGCACGACGCAACCGCCGACGACTCCGCCGCCGACGACTCCGCCGACCACCGGCCCGGGCTTCGACGCCCTCGTCCACTTCGACCAGTACACGCGCGCAGCGCTCCAGGGCCAGGACGGCTGGACGGCATCGGCCCTGCCGAGCGTCGTCGCCGACCCGCTCGACGCCAACAACCAGGTGCTCCGCATGGGCGGCGGCGGCAACGAGCAGGCGTACCGGGCGATCCCCGCGATCGCGAACGGCTCGACCGGCACCCTGTTCTTCCGGTTCCTGCGGACGGGGACCGTGGATGCCTCGGTCGGTCTCACCGACGTCGACGCACCGGCCGACTTCGCGCACGCGCGCGCGTACGCGAACACCCAGAACGACGACGCCCTGCGGGTGCGCAACGGCGGCGCGTTCACGTCGGTCGGCACGCTCGCGCGGGATGTCTGGCAGTGTGTGTGGATCGTCGCCGACAACCAGTCCGACCGCCTCGCGATCTACTCGCAGGGCGGCCCGTACGCGACGCGCACCCGCCTGCCGGCGGGCGCCGCACAGCAGTTCGGCTTCCGCCAGGCGGTGAACGGCGCCCTCGACCGCTTCTTCACGAAGAACGGGCCGACGGGCAACGGCGTGCTCTACCTCGACGACCTCGCGGTCGACACCGGCGGCGAGAACCTGACCCTGCCGACCGGCAACCCGGGCGACTGCGCGCCCGGCGGTACGGCGTCGCCCGACGCGCTCATCAACCCCCTGCCCGACCCGATCGCCTCCTCGCTCGGCATCGTCGTGACCGAGCTCGCGCAGCTTCCCCGCTCGAGCACGACCCCGGCGACGCAGGACCAGCGACTCATCCGGTACAACCGCATCACGCATCTCGACGAGGTGCCCGACGGGTCAGGGCGGCTCATGGTGCCCGACAACAACGGCACCCTCTACCTCGTGAACAAGACGACGGGGCAGTACAGCGCCTACCTCGATGTGCGGCAGCGGTTCGTCGACAACTTCCACAACAGCGCGGGCCTCGGCACGGGGCTCGGGTCGGCCGAGTTCCATCCCGGCTTCGCGCAGAACGGGCTCTTCTACACGGTCCACACCGAGGGCGGCACGGCACTCCAGCAGGACGCCCCCGACTTCCCGGCGTTCGGGAACACGGCGTACCACAGCGTCGTGACCGAGTGGAAGGCGACGAACCCGGCCGCGAACGTGTTCGCCGGCACACAGCGCGAGATCATGCGCATCCCGTTCCCCGGCCAGGTTCACACGGTGCAGCAGATCGCGTTCAACCCGACCGTCGGGCCCGGCGACCCCGACTACGGCAAGCTGTACCTCCTCGTCGGCGACGGCGGCAGCGGCGTCGGCAACGGCAACCCGCAGAACCTCGCGATGCCGCACGGCAAGATCTTCCGCATCGACCCGGCGGGCCGGAACAGCGCGAACGGCGAGTACGGCATCCCGCCCGACAACCCGTTCCTCGGCAGGCCGGGCGCCCTGCCCGAGCTCTACGCCGTCGGCATGCGCGACCCGCACCGGATCAGCTGGGACCCGGGCGGCGACCACACGATGTACCTCGGGCACATCGGCGAGTGGCAGGTCGAGTCGGTCTACGCCGTCGAGCCGGGCGACAACTTCGGGTGGTCGGTGCGCGAGGGGCCGTTCCTCGCGAACAACCGGCAGATCTTCCCGCTGCCGCTCGACGACGCGCAGTTCGGATTCACCTACCCCGTCGCCGCGTACGACCACAACCGCGACCCCGGGCAGACGGGCGACGCGGGCGTCGCCCTCAACGGCGGATTCGTGTACCGCGGAGCCATCCAGGCGCTCCGAGGCCGCTACCTGTTCACCGACCTCGTGCGCGGCTGGGTGCTGTCGACGAACGCCTCGCAGATGGTCCGGAACGACGGCGACATCGCCGACCTCGCGCCCATCGAGCGACTGCGGGTCTTCTCGGGCGGCCGCGAGACGACGTTCGCGCAACTCGTCGGCGACACACGAGTCGACCTGCGGTTCGGCTCCGACGCCGACGGCGAGCTGTACCTCGTCGCGAAGGCGAACGGCAAGATCTGGAAGGTCACGGGAGCGACGACCGGATGACTCGCAGCCCCCTTGCGGGCCTCGGTCGCCCGGGTTACCGTGGCCGCGCGATCAGTCTTGAGGGGGGAGACATCATGGCCAATCTCGTCGTGCACTTCGAAATCCCGGCGAGCGATCCCGAACGGCTCGTGCAGTTCTACGGCGACCTGTTCGGCTGGACGTTCACCCGCTGGGGCGAGATGGAGTACTGGCTCATCGACACGGGCGACGGCGCCATCTCGATGGCGGGGCCCGGGCACGGCATCAACGGGGGCATCATGCGCCGCGAAGGGCCCGCGCCCGAGCCGGGTGCGGGGGTCAACGGCGCGAACGTCGTGGTCGGTGTCGGCGAAGGCGAGACGACCGACGGGCTCTACGCCAAAGCGATCGAACTCGGTGCGACGGGCATCCTCCCGCCCGAGGACATGGCGGGCATCGGGCGCGGCGCCTACCTCGCCGACCCCGACGGCAACCCGTTCGGGCTCATGAGCGACGTGCTCTCCGACGGGACGCGCGTGACGATGGAGGGGTGAGGCGAGCTACGGCCGCCAGTACATGCCGATCGACGCGGGCGCCGTCGGCGCGAACCCGAACTGCTCGTAGAGGCGGTGCGCCTCGCCGTCGGCGATGAGCGACACATAGCTGCCCGGCGGGGTGCGCTCGCGGATCGCCGCGACGAGGTCGGCCATGATGCGCTTCCCGAGGCCCCTGCCTTGGTGTTCGGGGTGCACGCAGATGTCGACGATCTGGAAGAAGCATCCGCCGTCGCCCACCACCCGGCCCATGCCGACGATCTCGTCGGCGTGCCGCACGACCGCGCCGTGCCAGGTGTTCGGCAGGCCGACCCGGGCGCCTTCGAGCGACCGGGGGTGCATGCCCGCAGCAGCTCGCAGCGCCATGTAGGTCTCGGGGTCAGGGGTCGCGTGCTCGAGTCGGTACGGGTCGGCAGGCGTGATCGTCGACGCATCCGGGAAGAAGTACGTCCGCGCGAGCGGCGCGATCTCGAGGTCGTCGGCCTCGGCTTCGATCCGTGAGACCCACCTGAGTTCTTCGATCTCGGCGGTCGCGACCGGCTCCTGCCCGTGGAGGTCGGCCTCGAAGCAGTCGGCGACGACGAGGAACCCGGGCTCGTTGGCCGCGTCCGCGGTGAACTCGCCGAGGGGGCGCAGCTCCGCCGCCGGAACGCGCACGCCGAGCTCCTCCTCGAGTTCGCGGCTCAGCGTCTCGGCGCCGTTCTCGCCCGGCTCGGGCTTGCCGCCCGGCTGCATGAACGCCGTCGTTCCCTGCTTGCGCACGAGGAGCAGGCGGTCGCCGTCGACGATCACGGCAGCGGAGACGCGGATGACTCGGGGTGCGGGCTCGGGGGTCACGGTCGCACGCTAGCAGGTTCCGCTCAACCGCCCGTCGTAAGATTCCGTGTGCCCGAGACATCCGAAGCGATCCACCCAGACGACCTCGCGACGACGCTCCGCGTCCTCAAGAGCATGGCCGGCATGGACGAAGAGCACCCCGACTTCATCGCCGTGCGCCACGCGACGGCGAAGATGTTCAAGGCCGTGAAGAACGAGCGGCGCCGGCAGATCCGTGCCGCCGTCGCCGCGGCCGACGAGGCCGTGACGGCGGCGACCGCGACCGGCGCGCCCGATCGGATCGACGACGAGACCCGAGGCATCCAGATCTCGGGCACGACGACCGCGCCGACCGCGGGCACCCTCATCAAGGCGCGCGCCTGCTACATCTGCAAGCAGCGCTACACCGTCGTCGACGCGTTCTACCACCAGCTCTGCCCGACGTGCGCGGCGATGAGCCACGCCAAGCGCAACGCGCGCACCGACCTCACGGGCAAGCGCGCCCTCCTCACGGGCGGGCGCGCGAAGATCGGCATGCACATCGCCCTGCGGCTCCTGCGCGACGGCGCGCACACGACGATCACGACGCGGTTCCCGCGCGACGCGGTGCGCCGGTTCTCGAGCCTTCCCGATGCGTCCGAGTGGCTGCACCGGCTCAAGGTCGTCGGCATCGACCTGCGCGACCCTGCCCAGGTCATCGGCTTGGCCGAAGACGTCGCGGCGGCCGGCACCCTCGACATCCTCATCAACAACGCGACGCAGACCGTGCGCCGCTCGCCGGGCGCGTACCAGCCGCTCGTCGACGCCGAGCTCGCGCCGCTCCCCGACGGGCCGCTGCCCGAACTCGTGACGTTCGGCCACACGAACGACCGCCACCCGCAGGCCCTCGAACGGTCGGTGTCGGCGCATCCGATCCTCGCCGCTGCCGCGGCGCGCGCCGAGGAACTGACCGAACAGGCGAACCTCTTGACGGAGCACGCCATGACGGCGGGCTCGAGCTCGCTCGAACGCCTCGCCGCAGGCACCGCGATCGACGCGGGCGGGCTCATCCCCGACCTCGACCACACGAACTCGTGGGTGCAGGCCGTCGGCGAGGTCGACCCGCTCGAGATGCTCGAGGTGCAGCTCGCGAACACGACCGCGCCGTTCATCCTCGTCTCCCGGCTTCGCCCGTCGCTCGCGGCGAGCGAGGCCCGCCGCACCTACGTCGTCAACGTGAGCGCCATGGAAGGCGTCTTCAACCGCGGCTACAAGGGCCCCGGACATCCGCACACCAACATGGCGAAGGCCGCCGTCAACATGCTCACGCGCACGAGCGCGCGAGAGATGTTCGAGACCGACGGCATCCTCATGACGAGCGTCGACACGGGGTGGATCACCGACGAGCGCCCGCACCCCACGAAGGTGCGGCTCGCCGAGGAGGGCTTCCACGCCCCGCTCGACCTCGTCGACGGCGCCGCGCGCGTCTACGACCCCATCGTGCGCGGCGAAGCGGGCGAAGACCTCTTCGGCGTGTTCCTCAAGGACTACTCGCCGGGGCAGTGGTGAGCGGGCTCGTCAACCTTCCTGAACCCGGCCGCCGCGTCGTCGTGCGATACCTGCTCCCGACGGGGCAGGCGACCGACGCGCTCGGCGAGCTGCTGAGTGCGGATGACACGACCGTCGTCGTCGACGGCAAGCGCGGCGTCGAACGCATCGCCGTCGCCGACATCGTCGCGGCGAAAGAGGTGCCGCCGCCGCCCGCGCCGCGGCGCGCCCGATCTTCGTCCGAGTAGACGGGCACTCCGCGCGACCGTCGCCGTCACGGCATGATGTGATACGTGGATCGATCCGACGAACTCTCCCTAGTGGGGATCGGCCGCGTGTCTCGGGTGATCGGGGTCGTCGTCGCTGCGATCTGGGTGGCGGCGTTCACGCTGGGAGGAGTGACGACGGGAAAGCCCTGGCTCGAGATCGTGCTCGTGAACTTGCCCGCGCTGGCGTTGTTCGTGCGCGCGCTCATGATCGGAGTCCGCATCGACGACGACGGTTTGCTCATCACCTCATGGTTCCGCACCTACCGGTTTCCGCGAGCCCGGATCGACGAAGTCCCGAATTGGCGCTATTCGGGGTACATCAACAGATGGTCGGTCCGCGATGTGATGGCGCGCCATGTGCGGATGCTCGTGTTGAACGTCGACGACAAAGACTGGGAGTTCCCCGCAACGGCAATGAGCCGACGGGTCGCCGACCGCGTCGTTCCTCAGCTTGCTCATCGCCTCGACGCGGTGTCTGCCGATGCGCCGCCAGTCTCCACGAGCGACCAGTCGTGAACACGACCCTTCTGAAACGACTGAAGCTCTGGCGTCTCGTGGTCGGGGCGCCATGCTTCGAGGTTGTTGCGGCCAGGATTACGTAATACGATATGCAGATGAGCGAGCGCGAGACGATCAACGGTTCCCCGGTCACCGAAGAACAGATCGCCGCGTGGGCGGCGGAGGCCGAAGCCGGCTACGACGTCGCCGCATTGAAGAAGCGGGGGCGTGGCCGCCCCGGTCGCGGTGCCGACCCGTCGCAGGTGGTCGCGTTGCGACTCACGACTGAAGAGCTGGCGACGCTGGATGCGCTGGCGCATCGGGAGCACAAGAGCCGCTCGGAGCTGATCCGTGACGCGCTGGCTGCGTACGCCGCGTGAAGGTTCATTCGTCGGCACGGAAGCATGGCATCTCCGACGAGGAGGCGATCCAGGCTGCGTCGTGGCCGCTCTGGATCGAAGACCTCGACGACGATTCTCCGGCGCGTCAGTTGCGGCTCGGATTCGACACGCAAGGGCGACTCTTGGAGACGGTCGTGCTCACCTTCGACAGCGGGAACGAACTCGTCATCCACGCCATGAAGGCGCGGCCCCAGATGCTCGACCTGCTGCCGTAAGCCGCGCTCGATCAGTCGGTGATCGCCCGCGCCGCGACCGGCTGTGCCTCGATGTCGACCTGCACGCGCTCGCCGAAGGCGAGACGCTCGCTCGCGGCGTGCTGCATCCGCAGGAGTTCGCCCGAATCGGTGCGGAGGAGCGTGCGGCGGATCGAGCCGAGGAAGGTCGACTCCTGCACGATCGCGGCGATCGGCCCGCCGAGGTGCACGTGCTCGGGGCGCACGTAGACCTCGACGGGTCCGTCGAGTACGCGCCCGTCGGCGACGGGGAGAGCAGCGGCAGGTCGACGCCGAGCACGTTCGCCTCGCCGTCGGCGGCGACGCCGCGAAGCGCGCTCGAGAGGCCGACGAACGCCGCGACGTACGGCGTCGCGGGCTGCCGGTAGAGGGCCTCGGGCGTGCCGAACTGCTCGATGCGGCCCGCGTTCATGACGGCGATGCGGTCGCTCACCGCGAGCGCCTCCTCCTGGTCGTGCGTCACGAACACGGTCGTGATGCCGAGTCGCAACTGGATGCGCCGGATCTCGTCGCGGAGCGACACGCGCACCTTCGCATCGAGCGCCGACAGCGGCTCGTCGAGAAGCAGCACGCGCGGCTCGGTCACGAGGGCGCGCGCGAGCGCGACGCGCTGCTGCTGCCCGCCCGAGAGCTGGTGGGGGTAGCGTTCGGCGAAGCCGTCGAGCCCCACGAGGGCGAGCGCGTCGCGCACGCGGTCGGATGCCTCGGCCTTCGCCACTTTCCGCATGCGCAGCCCGAACGCCGTGTTGCCGGCGACGTCGAGGTGCGGGAACAGCGAGTACGACTGGAACACCATGCCGAGGTCGCGCTTGTTCGTCGGCACGTCCGAGACATCCGTGCCGCCGATGCGCACGAAGCCGTCGTTCGCCTGCTCGAGGCCGGCCAGCACGCGCAGCGCCGTCGTCTTGCCGCAGCCCGACGGGCCGAGGAGCGAGACGAACTCGCCCGGCTCGATCGAGAGGTCGAGGCCGTGGAGCACCCGGTTCTGGCCGTAGTCCTTGACGACGCCTTCGAAGGCGACGGCCGAACCCTCGCCGCGCGCGGCGAGGATCGAGTTGTCGGCGGTTTCGATCGAGATCGACATGGGGTCACCGCTGCTTTCTCGGCGCGCTGCCCGCGCGGCCGATGATGAGAAGGAGGAGGAACGAGAACGCGAGCGCCGCGAGCGAGAGGATGACCGACACGTACGCATCCTGCTTGCTCACGAGGTAGAGGCCCGTCTGCAGGTTCTGACGGTTCAGGAGCGAGGCGATCGTGAACTCGCCGAAGACGACCGCGACCGAGATGAGGGATGCCGCGAGCAGCCCCGGCCGCAGGTTCGGCGCGAGCACCCGCACGAGGATCGACGGCCAGCTCGCACCGAGCGTGCGCGCCGCCTCGGAGAGGGTGCGGAGGTCGGTCGCGTCGATCGAGGCTTGGATGGCGCGGTACGCGAACGGCAGTACGAGGATGCCGTAGACGAACGCAAGGGTCCAGACGCCCGTGCCGACCGCACGCCCGATCTGCTGGTAGATGGGCGCGAGGCCGACGACGAGCACGATCGCGGGGATCGATATCGGCAGGAGCACGACGAACTCGAACACTCGGCGGAGCTTCGGGAAGCGCAGGTGCACGAGGATCATCGTCGGCGCGAGGAGGACGAGCACGATCGCGACCGTCACGATCGCGAGGATGAACGAGTTGCCGAGGCCCGTCCAGATCGGGCGGTACTTCGCCGCGTTCGCGGGGTCGAAGAGCCCGACCCAGTGGGCGAACGAGTAGCCGCCGTCGACGTCGCGGAACGTGAACGCGAGGCTCGCCCCGATCGGCACGACGAAGAAGAGGCCGACGAGGATGCCGATCGCCCAGCGGGCGCCCGTGCCGGGGGCGAGCGAGCCGGCAGCTCGAGACACGGTGGCTCGAGACATCCGGATCGCGCTCATCGCTGCCACCTCGCCGCCCGCTGCTGGATGATCGAGTACCCCCACATGACGAGCGCGACGACGACGATCATGCCGAGCGCGAGCGCGCCGGCGAGGTTCTCGCGGCCGAGCACCGTCTCGCTCGAGAGCGCCCCGCGGATCTGTAGCGGCACGATCTGCGCGCCCTGGCTCGCGAGCGCCGCGGCCGTCGCATACGACGAGAACGCGTTCGCGAACAGCAGCAGGAAGCTCGCGAGGAACGACGGCGTCAGCACCGGCACGCCGACGTAGCGCCAGAACCCGCCGCGCGTGCCGCCGAGGGTGAGGTTCGCCTCGGCCCACTGCGGCTTCAGCGCCGAGAGGGCGGGCATGAACGTGATGACCATGAGCGGCACCTGGAAGTAGACGTAGGGGAGGATGAGGCCCGGCACCTCGTAGATCCACGGGCCGTCGGCATAGAGCTCGATACCGAACGCGTCCTGTACCCACAGGGTCAGGATGCCCTGCACGCCGATCGTCGCGATGAACATGAACGCGAGGATGACGCCGCCGAGCTGCGCGAAGACCCCCGCCGTCGCGTCGACGATGCGCCGCGTCGGCCCCGACTCGGCGAGGCCGAGCATCGCCCAGCACACGAGCGCGCCGACGATCGCGCCGACCGCGGCCGTCAGGAGCGACAGCCACGTCGAGTTCCAGAACGTCCGCAGGATGACGGGGTCGCCGAGGGCCGCGACGTTGTCGAGCGTGAACGCACCCGACTTGTCGAAGAACCCGCTGCCGACGGCGAACACGGTCGGCAGGGCGAGGAAGACGAGCACGTAGACGGCGAACGGCACGAGGCCGAGCGCCGCGGGCACGCGGGCGGTGCGAGGACCGCCCGCGGACCCGGAGGCGCGACCGCCGCCGCGGGACGCCGGGGCCGAAGCCTCCGGCGCCGCCGCGACGGCGGGCGTTGCGACAGGGGCGGTCACCTTACTCGACCGCCGCAGCCCATTCCTTGCCGAGCAGGTCGCCCGCGGCCGTCGACTGCGCCTCGGTCGGCACGACGGTGTCGTCGGGCGAGGCCGGGAGCGCCGCGAACAGCTTCGCGTCGATCGTGCCGGCGGCTTCCATCGCGTCGGCGCGCACGGGGCGGGCGCCGCCCTTCAGCCACAGATTCTGCACCTCGTCGCTGTAGAGGAACTCCTGCCAGAGCCGCGCGGCGGCCGGGTGCGGCGCGTCGGCGTTGATGGCCTGGTTGTAGTAGCCCGCGTAGCCCGTGCCCGGAAGGATGACCGTCTTCCAGTTCTTGTTGTCGGCGACGTGGGCGGCGTTCAGGTAATCCCAGTCGAAGACGACGGGGGTCTCGCCCGACGCGACCGTCGCGGTCGTGACATCCACCTTCAGCAGGTTGCCCGCCTTCTGGAGCTCGCCGAAGAAGTCGATGCCGGGCTGGAAGTCGTCGAGGTCGCCGCCCGACTGCACCGTCGCGAGGCCGACGGCGGCGAACGCCGCGCCCGCCTGCGTCGGGTCGCCGTTGATCGCGACCGAGCCCTTGTAGTCGGCGCCGAGGAGGTCGTCGAGGGTCTTCGGCGCGTCGAACTTCGACGAGTCGTAGCCGATCGACATGTACCCGCCGTAGTCGCCGACGAAGAGGCCGCTCGGCTCCTTGAGGGCGTCGGGGATGTCGTCCCACGTCGCGACCTGGTACGGCGCGAACACGTCGGTGTTCTGCAGCGCGACCGTGAGGCCGATGTCGAACACGTCGGGCGCCGTATCGAGGCCCTCGTTCGTCTTCGCGGCGGCGATCTCGTCGGCGCTCGACACGTCGGGCGACTGCTCCTCGATCGTGATCTCGGGGTACTTCGACGCGAACAGGTCGAGGATCTCGCCGTAGTTCGCCCAGTCGCGCGGGAGCGCGATGACGTTGAGCTTGCCCTCGGCCTTGGCGGCCGCCTCGAGGGCCGCGAGGTCGCCGAAGTCGGCGAGGCTGGTGGCCGAGGCGGCGTCGGTGTCCGACGCGGCTTCGCCCGACGTCGCACAGCCCGAGAGTCCGAGCGCTGCGGCCGCGACGAGTCCCGTCGCGGCGAGGATGAGTTTGCGGTTCGACACGAGTCCTCCGTGGTCCGCACGGCCGACCGCAGACAGGGGAGCGGACGTGGGAACCGGCGAACGCTCGGCACGCTAAAGAGCCTCGGCGACCGCCAGGGGGTCGGACGGTGGACGCACGGTGAATCGCAAGCGACGCACGCGGAGCCCGCGGAGGTCAGGCTCCGGATGCCTCGCGGCGGGCCAGGAACCGGTGGATCGCCTCGACCGTCGTGTCGTGGTCGACGACGTCGGGCTCGCCCGACATCGTGATCGTGCCGACGACGGCGTCGTCGACGATGATCGGCACCGCGCCGCCGTGCGCCTTGAACACGTCGTGGTCGATGTCGGGGCGCTCGCCGAACGGCGTGCCGGCGTCTTCGTGGCGGCGGCGCACGAGGAGCGAGGGCTCCTTGAACCGCGCGGCGGTCGCGGCCTTGCCCGCGAGCCACGGGTCGTTGCCGGGACCCGTCGAGCCGAGTTTCGCGAGGAACACCTCGTCGTCGCCCCGCAGGATGCGGACGGCGAGGTTCGCGCCGCGCTCGCGGATCACGTCGACCGCGACGAGGCCGAGTTCGACGGCGTCGTCGTTCGTGAAGTCGTCGAGCACGAAGCTCGGCTCGGAGAGGAGGTCGTTCAGCGTGAAGACGGGGAGGTCGCTCATGGGTCGAGCCTAACTCTCGGCGTACACTGCGGAAATGGAGCCATCGACGAGCACCACGCTGGTCGTCGTCGGCGAGGAAGCGCCGACCGCGATCCGTTCGCTGCACCGCTACGCAAACGTGCGCGCCGCGAGCTTCCATGATCCCGCGGGCGCGCAAGAACCGGCGGATGCCTCGCGCCGCCCCCTGCCGTCGGACGCCGACGTCGCCCGCTGGTCGGCCGGCGCGACGACGCCCTACCTCGTGCACGACCACGACCCGCTCGCGCACGTCGCGAGCGCGTGGGTCGAGTTCTTCGATGAGCAGGCGACGCTCGAAGTACTCGAACTCGAGATCGCGCGCGCCGTCGAGGCGGCCGGCCGGCGACTCATCGCGGTGCCCGACTACTACGTCGTCATCCACCCCGAGGCGCTGCCGCCGACGTGGCGGCACTGGTGGCTCGGCGTCGTCGCAGGCGCGTCTCCGTCGCGCGTCATCCCGTGGGACGACGCCGACGACGGGTCGCTCGCGCGGCTGCTCAGGCGCCTGCCGACGGGGCGCGCGTGGCCCGAGGTCGAGGAGTGGCTGCCGGGCGTGCCCATGCAGGTGCCCGACCGTGCTGGGCTCGGCGGGGCGGCGTGAGGGCGGAGCGGCGTGAGGGCGGGGCGGCTCAGGCCGCTTGCGCGTTGAGTTCTGCGCGCACGAGGTCGAACGGGCGGTCGCCGAACGTGAGCGCCGTCCACGCGAGGTGCTCGTGGGCAAGTCGCGAGCTGGCGAGGTTCTCGAGCCGCGGGAACGCGTCGGCGGCGTAGCCCGTCACGACCGAGATCGTGCGGCGGATGAGCGTGCCGTGCGCGACCGCGAGCACCTTCCGGCCTTCGTACTCGGCTGCGATGGCGTCGAGGGCGGCGACGCCGCGCGCGCCCACGAGGGCGTTCGGCTCGGCGCCCGGGATGTCGCTGTGCGGCCAGCGCTCGCGGAACTCGCTCACGAGCAGGCCCTCGGCCTCGCCGAACTCCTGCTCGACGAGCCCGTCGTACGCGTCGCCGAGGGGCACACCGAGGCCTTCGGCGAGGATCGACGCGGTCTCACGGGCACGCCCGAGCGTCGAAGACACGACGAGGTCGTACCCGGCGGGCGCGAACCGCTCCACCGCGGCGCGCGCTTGCGCGCGACCCGCGTCGTTGAGCGGGATGTCGGTGCGCCCCTGCATGCGGAACTCGAAGTTCCAGTCGGTCTGTCCGTGCCGGACGAGGGCGATCACCATGCCTTCCAGCCTAGGCGGGGTCGTCCGAAGGAAGGCTGGACGTCGGGTGAAGGCGGGGTGGCACCATGGAGGTATGCCGGCATCGCCCATCGACGACGACGCGCTCGACGACCTCGAGCGCGAGTTCCTCGGCCGCGTGCGCGGGCGCGTGCTCGAGATCGGCGCGGGCGAGGGCGAGAACTTCGGCGCGTGGCATCCCGACGTCGAATGGACTGGCCTCGAACCGGATGCCTCGCGGCGGGCCGAGCTCGCGACGCGGGCGCGCGAATGGCGGCACGAGCAGGCGCCGCTCGACGCGGTCGCCGAGCGCATCCCACTGCCGGATGCCTCGGTCGACGCCGTCGTCGGCACCTACGTGCTGTGCTCCGTGACCGATGTGCCCGCGGCGCTCGCCGAAGTGAGGCGTGTGCTCGTGCCGGGCGGGCGTGTCGTGTTCGTCGACCACGTCGCCGCACCGCGCGGCACCTTCACGCGGTTCGTGCAGCGGATCGCGACGCCCCTCACGAAGCGCATCGACCACGGCTGCCACTGGGACCGCGACACGGCGGCGGCGCTCGCCGCGGCCGGGTTCGTCGCCGACGACGCACGTGACCTCAGGGTGAGGACGTCGCCGTTCGGGTCGATCCCCGTGCTCGTCTTCGACGGACACGCGGGCTGACGCGCTCGGGCTGAGACTCAGCGGAGCGCGTCGAGCGCCTGCAGCAGGTCGGCGGCGAGGTCGTCGACGTGCTCGATGCCGACCGACAGCCGCACGAGCCCCTCGGGGATGGTCGGCGCCTCTGCCGCCCACCGGCGACGGCGCTCGAGGGTCGATTCGACGCCGCCGAGGCTCGTCGCGTGTACCCACAGGCGCGTCGACGCCGCGAGCTGCTCGGCGGGCTCGGCGCCGCCGCGCACGACGATCGAGACGATCGCGCCGAAGCCCGGGTAGCGGACCTCCTCGAGGGCGGGATGCCCGGCGAGCCGGCGCACGAGCTCCTGCGCGTTGAGCTGCGCGCGGTCGAGCCGCACCGCGAGCGTGCGGAGGCCGCGGAGCGCGAGGAACGTCTCGAGGGCCGACGGGATCGCGCCCGTGAGCGTGCGGGTCGCGGTGAGCTTCGCGGTGAAGGCGGGGTCGGCTGCCACGACCGCGCCCATCACGACGTCGGAGTGCCCCGAGATGTACTTGGTCGCCGAGTGCACGACGAGGTCGGCGCCGTTTTCGAGCGGTCGCTGCAGCAGTGGCGTGGCGAACGTGTTGTCGACCGCGACGAGCGCGCCGTGCGCGTGCGCGCCCACGACGAGGGCGGGGATGTCGGCGAGCTCGAGCGCGGGGTTCGTCGGCGACTCGAACCACAGCATGGCCGCGCCCTCGCACGCGGCGACGACGGCCGCCGTATCGGTGATGTCGACGTAGCGCACGCCGAGGCGCCCCGACGCGGCCCGGTCGTCGAGCTGCGAGACCGTGCCCGTGTACGAGTGACGCGGGGCCACGACGACGCCGCCCGTCGGCACGAGGTCGAGGACCGCCGCGATCGCCGCCATTCCCGAGCCGAAGGCGACGCACGAGGCATCCGGGCCGCCCTCGAGCGCCGCGAGCGTCTGCTCGAACGCCGTCCACGACGGGTTGCCGAACCGGCCGTACCCGAACTCGCCGTCGGCGACGTACGTCGACGTGAGGTGCACGGGCACGTTCATCGACGCGCCAGGCTCGTGGGCGGGGCGGCCGAGCGTGACGGCGAGGGTCTCGGGGTGCAGGGCAGGGGCGTCGACGGGTTCGTGCGAGGGCATGGGTCAAGGGTACGAGAATGGGGGCGTGCGCATCACGGTGCTGACGGGGGCGGGCATCTCCGCCGAGAGCGGCGTGCCGACGTTCCGCGACGCGGGCGGCCTCTGGGAGGGCCACCGCGTCGAAGACGTCGCGACGCCCGAGGGGTTCCGCCGTGACCCCGGGCTCGTGCAGCGGTTCTACGACGCACGGCGCGCGGGCGTGGCATCCGCCGTCCCGAACGCCGCCCACCTGGCGCTCGCGCGCCTCGAAGCGGACCTCGGCGACGACCTCCTCGTCGTCACCCAGAACATCGACGACCTGCACGAACGCGCGGGCTCGACGCGCGTCGTCCACATGCACGGCCGACTCGGCACCGCCCTCTGCCGCGCCTGCGGCGCCCGCTCGGTCGTCGAGCCGTCGCGTGCGCTCGCCGACGACGACACGTGCCCTGAGTGCTGGGTCGCGGCGCTCCGGCCCGACGTCGTGTGGTTCGGCGAGGTGCCGTACGATCTCGACCTCATCGACGACGCGCTCGCCGCGACCGACCGGTTCGTCGCGATCGGCACGTCCGGGGCCGTCTACCCCGCGGCGGGATTCGTGCTCACGGCCGCGGGACGCGGGGCGGCGACCCTCGAACTCAACCTCGTCGAGAGCGAGGTGTCGCTCCTCTTCGACGAGGTGCGGCACGGGCTCGCGAGCATGCTCGTGCCCGCGTGGGTCGACGAGGTGCTGAGCGCGGGGTAGCGTCAGGCGTTGGCGACGGCCTTCTGCTGGTGCGTCTCGGCCCACTCGATGGCGTAGTCGGCCACCTCTTCCCAGCCGTCCTGGCTGACGATGCGGTGGGTGCGGCCGGGCCATTCCTTGTACTCGACGACGGCGGGGCTGCCGGTCCGCTCGTACTTCTTGACGATGGCCTTGCCGATGGCCGGCGGCACGACGTGGTCGATCTGCCCGGTCATGATGAGCAGCGGCGCGCGGTCGGCGCGGTCGTAGTCGACGTGCGAGACGCCGCCCTTCTCGTTGAACGCGCCCGCGACGCCCTCGAAGAAGACCCGGTTGTAGGAGTTGACGGCCTGCTCCTTCCAGATCTTGTCGGACTCGGAGCGGGGAGGTCGTTGCCGAACGTGAAGTGGAAGTGGCTCTTCGAAATGGGCTTCGCGCCGTTCTTGCCGAACGGGTTCGAGAGGATCGGCGTGCTCGTCCAGACGGTCGAGAGCGGGAGGGTCGTGATGCCGGCGGGCTGTCCGGGTTCGACGCCGACGTAGGCGACGCCGAGGCCGCGGTCGGCGAGCATCTGGGTGATGAGGCCTCCGAAGGAGTGGCCCATGATGATCGGCTTGCGGGGGAGGGCGCGGATGATGCGCTCGTAGTGGTCGGCGATCTCCTTGAGGCCGATGCCCTTGAGCGACTCGGGGTGCTCGCGGACGTCTTCGGGGCTGCGGTCGTCGATGCCGGGCCAGCCGGGCACGATGACCTGGTAGCCGCGGGCGCGGAAGCGCTCGGCCCAGGTGTCCCAGCTCTTTGGGGTCATCCAGAGTCCGTGCACGAGGACGATGGGGCCTTCTCGGTGCTGTCGTCGGTGTTCATGGTTCCTGCTCCTTGGATTGGTCTGCGACCTTGCTTGGTGGGTAGAACGATCGTTCTTTCTACTTCATTCCGGGGTTCGGGAACTTTTTCGGAATTGTTCTCGACGTGCTCGGGCCGACGCGAGCGCCCACCCGCCGAGGGCGAGCAGCGCGAGCCCGAGCGCCAGCGGCACGACGGGCGCCGACCCGCTCTCGGCAAGGATCGGCCTCGTGATCTCGACGCGGGCCTCGGAGGGGTTCGACTCGACCTCGCCCGCCGGCCCGGTGCCGCGTGCGATCGCCGTGTTGAGCACTTCGCCTGCGTCGAGGTCGGCCTGCGTCAGGGCGTACTGCCCCGTGCAGACCGTCGACTCGCCCGGTGCCAGGGTCGTCGCAGGACAGGTGATCACGCCGATCTTCGGATCGTCGACGACGACGCCGTCGAGCAACGTGCCGCCCGTGTTCGTCACCTCGAACGCGTACGGGACGAGCTTGCCGACCTCGCCCTCGACTGTCGCCGGGTCGAGTCCGACGCGCTTGACGAGGGACAGCGCGGGCAGCGGGTCGAGCGCCTGCACGCGCACGTGGCGCAGCAGGTGCACATTGTTCCAGTCGCCGGTGGATGCTGCGAAGCCGAACTTGTAGGTGGCGGGGACGTCGGGCGGGGCGGGAAAGCTCAGTACCTCGACGTTGCCGGCGCTGTCTTCGAAGTCCATCGAGATCGTGACGACGGGATCGGGAGCGGGGGTGATGACGATCGTGACCGTGCGCCGCGACGAGACGAGGTCGGCTTCGGCGCTCGCAGGTGTCGGGGGAATCGTCGTGAAGCCCGCGAAGTCGCCTTGCAGCGGGGCAGGGAGCGTCGTCGGCCACGGCGGCGTCGTCGTGAAGTTCGACGTCGTCGAGGTGAGGAAGCAGTACCCGGTGGTGCCGTCGCCCGGGCCGCGCACCGTGACCCGCTGACCGGCGACCGCGGGGTTGATCGCCGTACCCGCGGGGGACTGCCCCTCGGGCGGGCATCCGTTTCCGCGCTGCTCCCAGTCGCCGAAGAAGTTGCCGAGCGTGTCGAACCCGATGCCGAGATAGCCGCCCGCGACGCCCGGGTTGATCGTCGGGCCGCCGTCGTCGCTCTGCGCGTATCCGAGGCTGCCGCCGAACGCGCCCGGCGCTTCGAGGTCGACCTCGCCGTCGACGAGGAAGAACGAGATGCCGTCGGCCGGGAAGTCGGTCGTGCTGCCGTACTGCCAGATCTCGAAGGTCGTCTCGACGCCGGTCGTCGACGGGATCGCGGAGTCGAACAGCACGGCGCCCGCCTGATCGAGTGCGTTGTCGGTGAGCTGAAGGTACCCGAACGCCGGGTCCCCGCGGGGCGGGACGGGGCCGACGCCGCCGGGGGAGGTGCCTTCCACGGGGCATCCGGTCAGCTCGTGGTCGCCGGGTTCGAGCGCTGCGACGGTCGGTGCGCCCGTGAGGCACGCCGAGCCGTACGCGAGGAAGTCGGGCGCGGAGGCGTCGATGAAGGTCTCGTCGACGAAGATCGGCCCGGTCGCCTGTGCCGAGGCCGGGGAGACCGGGAGCATCGGGATCGCAGTGGTGCCCGCGGAGATCGCAAGGACGGCGATGCCTGCCGCGACGATCGTGCGTGCGGTCGCTCGCCGGTGCTCGCCCATCGATGCTCCCCTGATCAGGCGGTGACGCGTAGCCGCATCCTATCGAGGAACTGAGGATGCCTCATATAGCGGGTTCACATGCGTCGCGTCCACTCGGCGAGGGCCTCGAGCGCGGGGCGCTGACCGACAGACACCGACGGGACGGCGTCGACCAGAGGCATCCACCTCGCGTCGTCGATCTCGGGGAACCACTGCCGCCGCCCCGATCGCGGCGGCCACTCGAGCTCGAACAGGTTGCTCGCGACCGCGTCGACCTCGAACCCCGGCGCTTCGACCGCGAAGACGCGCACGCGCTTCCCCGACGAGTACCGGAACTCGCCGAGGTCGAGCGGGGCGGATGACTCGGAGAGCTCGGATGCCTCGGGGTCGTCGCCGGGCGCCGGCACGCCGATCTCCTCGAAGAACTCGCGGCACGCGGCATCCCACGCCTCCTCTTCGGCGGGATCGTACTCGCCCTTGGGGATCGACCAGGCGCCCTCGTGCTTGCGCGCCCAGAAGGGGCCGCCGAGGTGCGCGAGGAAGACTTCGACGCCGCCCTCGCCTGCGCGCCGCCACAGCAGCAGGCCCGCGCTCACGACGGGCATGCGAGCATCCTGCCTACTGCTTGGGCGCCTTGATGAGCGACCACAGCGCGGCGACGAGCCCGATGCCGCCCACCGCCCCGATCAACGCGAGCACCGACCAGATGATCTGTTCCGCCGTCATGCGGCCCATTCTGCCGCGGCGAGGCCACTCGGGGCTAGCGTTGGCGCATGGCACGTATCGCGATCATCGGCGGTCACGGCAAGATCGCCCTCAAGCTCGAACGGCTCCTCTCAGCACGCGGCGACGATGTCGACGCGATCGTCCGCAATCCCGAACATGCGAGCGACGTCGAGTCGGCCGGGGCGACGCCCGTCGTCGCCGACGTCGAGACGCTCGGCGTCGACGCGCTCGCGAGGCTCCTCGCCGACCACGACGCGGTCGTATGGTCGGCGGGAGCGGGCGGCGGGTCGCCCGAGCGCACCGACGCCGTCGACCGGCGGGCGGCGATCAGATCGATGGATGCCTCGGCGCAGGCCGGCATCGCGCGCTACGTCATGGTGTCGTACTTCCGCTCGCCCGATCGCACGGTGCCCGTGGGCGACTCCTTCCGCGACTACGCCGAGGCGAAGGCCGACGCCGACGAGCACCTCGCCGCGACCGACCTCGACTGGACGATCCTCGGCCCGAGCCGCCTCACCGATCTCGCGGGCCGGGGAACGATCGACGCCCGGGCCACCGCGAGCGGCGAGGTCTCGCGCGACGACGTCGCGGCCGTCATCGCAGCCGTACTCGTCGACCCGTCGACGATCGGCCGGACCATCCGGTTCAACGACGGCGACGTGCCGATCGCCGACGCGATCCGCGGCTGACGCGCGCGGGGCTCCCATCCGGCGCGTGCCCGGTCACCGCTTCGCGTGCGACCACTCCAGGAGCCTCGGCAGCTCCCATGTCGTCACGATGCGCTCCGCGGGGATGCCCGCGCGCGCAGCGCGCTCGGCGCCGAGCCCGAGGAACGCGAAGTGGCCGGGCGCGTGCGCGTCGGAGTCGATCGAGAAGCGGCAGCCCGCCGCGAGCGCGAGGGCGATGAGCTCGTCGGGCGGGTCCTGGCGTTCGGGCCGGGAGTTGATCTCGACGGCGACGTCGCGCTCGGCGCACGCCGCGAAGACACGTTCGGCGTCGAACTCCGACGGCGGGCGCGTGCCCCGATTGCCTGCCACCAGGCGCCCGGTGCAGTGCGCGAGCACGTTCGTGTACGGATTCGCGACGGCACGGAGCATCCGCTCGGTCATCTCGTCTTTCGGCGCGCGCAGCTTGGAGTGCACGCTCGCGACGACGACCGCCAGACGATCCAGCATCTCCGGCGTCTGGTCGAGCGTGCCGTCGGCGTTGATGTCGACCTCGATGCCCGGCAGCAGGCGGATGCCGAGCGCGCCGTCCGCTGAATCGTGCAGCGCGTCGAGCGCCTCGACGATCTCGAGCTGCGCCGCGAGCCGCTCGGCCGTGAGACCGTTCGCGACCGTGAGGCGCGGCGAGTGGTCGCTCACGACGAGGTACTCGAGCCCGAGGTCGGCTGCAGCGCGCGCCATCGTCGCGATCGACGTCGTCCCGTCCGACCAGTCGGTGTGGCTGTGCAGGTCGCCGCGGGCCGCCGCGAAGAGGCCAGTGCGTTCGGCGCCCGCGCCGTCGGGGGTGAGCCCGGCCTGCTTCCGCAGGTCGGCGAGGTACGCGGGCGTCCGCCCTTCGGATGCCTCGACGATGACCGCGTACGTCGTGTCGCCCACGCCCGGGGTGCGCTTGAGCCTGCCGTCGGCGATGCGCGCCGCGAGCTCGGCGTCGTCGAACGGCTCGATCGCCGCGGCGGCCTTGCGGAACGCGCGCGCCTTGAAGGGGTTCGCGAGCTCGCGCTCGAGGAGTGTCGCGATCTCTTCGAGGGCCTGACGGGCGTCCATGCGCCCATCCTGCCGCGGATGCGGCGCGTCCGCCCGGCTCCCTTCCAGCAGTGGGCACTTGTGGTCGCGAAGTGCGCTGTGTTTGTCGGACAACCGTGCCTTTGTCGGACATGGTCGCGCGCTCATGTCCGACAAACGGGAGGATGTCCGACAAACCCCGGGTGGGTCGGCAGGCCCGTGGGGTGGGTCGGCGGGCCTTGGGGGTGGTGACCGAGGTGAGGCTAGCCTAACCTGAAAACCGCGTCTGATCTGGGAAAAGGCAAGGCTCGCCTTGCTATACGACGGCGGAATCCGGGCGTAGCATCGGGCTCAGAACACACCGCACCACGTCCGACCAACGTCTGATCCACGGGAGGCCTATCATGAGCATGACGCTCGACGAACTGCCCGCCGTCGCCGAGTGCTCGGTCGCCGGCTGTTCCTACAACGACCACTCGCACTGCCACGCCGCAGCCGTCACGATCGCCGGATCCGTCGGCGACGCCGAGTGCGCGACCTTCATCCCGCTCGGCTCCAAGGGCGGCCTCGACAAGGTCGTCACCCACGTCGGCGCCTGCCAGCGCGCCGAGTGCATCTTCAACGACCACCTCGAGTGCGGCGCCGCGTCGGTGCGCATCGGCGGCTCGACGGGTGCTGACTGCCTCACCTACGAGGTGCGCGCGTAGCGAGGCATCCGAACCTCAGCTCTCCCGTTCGTCCGCCCGGATCAGTCCGTGGCGGACGAACGCGTTCCAGATGCCGTCGTCGAGCACGCTCGTCGTGACTTCGCCGGCGATCGTCTGCAGTTCGAGGTCGGCGTTGCCCATCGCGATCGGCGTGCCGACGACGGCGAACATGCCGACGTCGTTCCAGCTGTCGCCGATGCCGATCGCATCGGCAGCGTCGAGACCGAGGGACACGAGCACCTCGACGATCGCCGTGCCCTTGTCGACTCCGTTCAAGCCGATCTCGCCGTTCGAGCCGCCCGGCATCGGGATCGACCCGGGGATGACGTGGAACCGGTCGCCGAGATCGGCCTGCGCGCGTGCGAGCCCCTCGTCGGCCGGGCTGATGAAGACCGCCTTCGCGATGTCGTCGAGGTCGGCCTCGGCGAGCGGACGATGACGGAGCATCGGCTCGCGGGCGGGCCGGCTTCCGGACTCGGCCGCAGAGATCCCGAGCGCTTCGAGGTCGGCCGCGTGCGCTTCGCGCATGCGGCGGAAGTACTCGTCGGTGAGGGCCGCGACGCCTGGGCTCGCGAACACCGCCGCATCGCTCTGCAGGAAGAAGTGGATGCCGTGCTCGCCGAAGTAGGCGAGCAGCCGGTCGACGTCGGCGCGGGACATCCGGTGCGACACGACGCGCTCCGCGCCCTTTCCGATGCCGACCGTCGCGAACGCCCCGCCGTTCGTGATCGCGCCGTCGAAGCCGATCTCGACGACCGCGGGGTGAAGGTCGCCGGCCGAGCGCCCCGTGCAGAGCCACACGAGGTGCCCGTTCGAACGGGCGGCGCGCACAGCCGCCACGGTCGAGGGGGCGACGACGTCGCCGTGCTCGAGGATCGTGCCGTCGACGTCGAGGAAGGCGATGCGCGGTCGGGTCATGTCCTCAACGCTAGCGGCGGCGGCGGCGGCGGCGGCGGTTCGGGTCGGCGTCGGCGTCGCGCTCAGCCCGCCTCGATGAGCCGCTCCGCCGGCCATTCCTCGAGCGAGCCGCCGTTCGTGCGGATCACCTCGGCGTACCAGTCGAAGGACTTCTTGGGGTAGCGCTCGAACGTGCCCGACCCGTCGTCGTCGCGATCGACGTAGACGAAACCGGTCCTCGTGCTCATCCGGCCCGTCGACGCGCTCACGAGGTCGATGCACCCCGAGCTCGCATAGCCGAGCACGTCGACGCCGTCGGCGACGGCCTCACCCACCTGGACGAGGTGATCGTTGAGGCCGGCGATGCGGGCGTCGTCGACGACGGTTTTCACGCCGTCGACCTCGACGAGCTCGTCGGTCGCGTCGAGCCACCGCCCGACGACGAACAGCGGTTTCTGCCAGCGGTCCCACAGGCGGTTGAGCACGAGGCGAAGCCCGACGGGATCGGTCTGTCGTCCCCGCTCGTCCGTCTCGAGCGTCGGGTTCGGGATGGCCTCCGTGAGGCTGCCGCCGCCCGCGGCGATCTCGGGATCGCTCGACGCGCAGGCGCTCGTGGAGTATCCGACCGCGACGAAGTCCACCGTGCTCGCGAGGAGCTCGCGGTCTTCGTCGGTGATGTCGAGCTCGACGCCCTGATCGCGCAGCGAGCGCAAGAGGGAGCCCGGATACCGTCCGCGCACCTGCACGTCGGCGAGCCCGAGGTTCGCGTGCTCGGCGTCCATGACGGCGAGCAGGTCCGAGGGCTTGGGCGTCAGCGGGTAGGTCGGCGCTGCGAGGAGCGCGCAGCCCAGTCGGGCATGCGGCAGCGTCTCGCGTGCGAGTCTCGTGACTCGCGCGCTCGCGACGAGCTTGTGGTGCATCGCCTGGGAGAGGTCGGCCGTCGTGAGGTTCTTGCGGGGGTCAGGATGCCTCCGCCCGCGAGCGGTGCGCGCGCGAGCGAGTCGATCTCGTTGAACGCCAGCCAGTACCTCACCCGCGGGCCGTACCGGTCGAACAGCACGCGCGCGTAGCGCTCGAAGAGCCCGATGAGCCGTCGGCTGCGCCAGCCGTCGAAGTGCTCTGCGAGGGCGAGCGGGGTCTCGTCGTGCGACATCGTCACGACCGGCTCGATGCCGTGGCGCTCGAGCTCGTCGAGCACGCGGTCGTAGAACGCGAGGCCCGCTTCGTTGGGAACGGCGTCGTCGCCGTTCGGGAAGATGCGGCTCCATGCGATCGAGAATCGGAAGGTCGTGAAGCCCATCCTCGCGAAGAGCGCGATGTCCTCGGCATAGCGGTGCGAGAAGTCGATGCCTTCGAGCTTGAGGTTCTCGGGCGTGGGCTCCCATGTGTGCGGCCCGGCGGCGCCGTGCGGCAGAAGGTCTTGGACGGAGAGCCCCTTGCCGTCCTCGGCGTACGCGCCTTCCGTCTGGTGGGCGGCGGTCCCGCCACCCCAGAGGAATCCCTCGGGGAACGTGATCGTCCTGGGGTCGGTCATCACTGCTCCTCGTTCGCGGATGAAGGCGGCTCGGACGACGCCGCAGTGACGATCCGGTGATGTCTGCGAGAGGGGCATCCTGTCGCCCCGATCAGTCTGGCACGCCAGCCTGGACTAATCCTGACTATCACTCGGTTTCTACGGGAGCTGCGGGCCCCTGCTGAACTGGCAGCTCGTCGCGTCGAAGCGCTCGTCGGGGTCGAGCTCGCCGAGGATCGCGCCCGCGATGTCGTAGAGCTGCCGCTGCTGTTCGGGGGAGAGGCGGTCGATGACGGTCTCGCGGACGGCGCCGACATGACCCGGGGCGGCGCGTTCGAGGAGCGCGACGCCCTCATCGGTGAGCGTCGCGTTCGTCGCGCGGCGGTCTTCGGGGCATGGGAAGCGGTGCACGAGCCCGCGCGCCTCGAGCCGCCGCATGACGTGGGAGAGGCGGGGGAGGGTCGAGTTCGTGAGCGAGGCGAGGGCGGTCATCCGCATCGTGCGGCCGTCGGCGGCCGCGAGTGCCTGCAGGGTGAGGAACTCGAAGTGGGTGAGGCCGGCGTCGGCGCCGAGTTGGGCGTCGAGGACGGTCGGGAGGAGTTCGGTCACGGCGATGAGGCGCACCCACGCGGCGGACTCTTCGTCGCTCAGCCAGCGGGTGGCGGCGCCGGAGACGGGGGCGGCGGTGCCGGTCGCCGGGGTCGTCGTGTCGGTCATGGGGCGATTCTACCGCATTAGTTGACGCAACAACCGAAGCGGTGTACGGTGTTGGTTGTCTCAACAACTAATGCGTCGGATCGACGCGGGAAGAAGATCGACATGACCACGGTCAGCATCATCGGCAACGGCAACATGGGCCAGGCCATCGCAGCGATCGCCACGGCAGGCGGCCACGAGGTCGAGATCGTCGGCCGCGACGCATCCCAGCCCGTCACGGGCGACATCGTCGTCCTCGCCGTGCCCTACCCCGCCGTCGCGGGCATCGTCGCCGAGCGCGGCGCCCAGCTCGCCGGCAAGACCGTAGTCGACATCACGAACCCCCTCGACTTCCAGACCTTCGACTCGCTCGTCGTCGCCCCCGACGCGAGCGCCGCGCACGAGCTCGCCGAGGCGCTCCCCGCCTCGAAGGTGCTGAAGGCCTTCAACACGAACTTCGCCGCGACCCTCCACGCCAAGCAGCTCGGCGGAACCCCCACGACCGTCCTCATCGCGGGCGACGACGCCGACGCGAAGCAGCAGCTCGCCGACGTCGTGCGCGCGGGCGGCGTGCAGGCCGTCGACGCGGGCGCCCTCTCGCGTGCTCGCGAGCTCGAGGCCGTCGGCTTCCTCCAGCTCACGCTCGCCGTGCAGGAGAAGCTCGGCTGGACGGGCGGCCTCGCGCTCGTCGCGTAAGCGCCCGGCGCGTCAGGCGCCGTGCGTGCGCAGGTACGTGAGCTGTGCGCGCACGGATGCCTCGGCGGCACGCCGCACCGACGGGTCGACCTCGGCGTACACGGCGTCGGTGACCGCCTCGGGCGTGACCTCCTGCCCGAAGAGCTCGAGCGCGGCGATCGCCCCGCGGATCTCGTCGAGCCGCTCGGCGCGGTGCGCGAGGTAGTCGGCCGAGATGGCCGCGAGATCGGGCAGGACGGGCCCGTGGCCCGTGAGCGCCGTGACTCCGTCGCCGCCCTCGCCGCCCGCCTCGCCGATGCGGCGGAGCCGCTCGATCGACGTCAGGTACGGGCCGAGCTCGCCGTCGGGATCGAGGATGACGGTCGTGCCGCGGCCGAGCACCGTGTCGCCCGTCAGCACCGACGGCTTCGGGCCGTCGCCCGCGATGAAGACGCACATCGAGTCGGCCGTGTGCCCCGGCGTCGCGAGGATCTCGAGGTCGAGCCCCGCGACGAACAGGTGCTCGCCGTCGGCGAGCGGAGCCGCGTCGACGCACAGCGCCGCGTCGATCGCACGGACTGGCGCGCCGGTCATGGCGGCGAACTGCGCGGCCCCCGCCGTGTGGTCGAAGTGGTGGTGGGTCAGCAAGATCAGCTCGACCGGGCCGAGCGCCGCGAGTCGCTCGAGGTGCACGTCGAGGGCAGGGCCCGGGTCGACGACGACGGCGCCCAGGGCGCCCGGCGCGCGCAGCACGTACGAGTTCGTGCCGTCGAGCGTCATGGGGCCGGGATTCGGCGCGAGCACGAGCCGGGCCGAGCGGGTGACCTGTTCGCCGATGTCGTCGCCGAGAGCGTCCATGTCACGAGCGTAGCCGCGGCGGATGTCTCGCGGGACGGCCGTCCGCAAGGGGGAGGCCCGTGTCGGCGGCGGCCCCTATCGTGGTCGGCATGGGCGCTGAGACCGATCTGTCCGCTTTGACGGATGCCACGACGCACGGGTTCGCCGCGACCGTGGTGCTCCTTCGCGACGGCGCGCACGGGCTCGAAGTGCTCCTCATCGAGCGGCCTCGCGATCGCGGCTCGTTCGCGGGGGCGTGGGTGTTCCCGGGAGGGCTCGTCGAGGCATCCGACGCCGACTCCGTCGCCGAAGCCGGCGGCGACCTCGCCTCCGAGGCGGCGAGCCGCCGCGCAGCGGCCCGCGAGACCGAAGAGGAGGTCGGGCTCGTCGTCGACGAGGCATCCCTCGTGCCCTTCTCCAAGTGGACGCCGCCTGCAGGCTCGCCCAAGCACCTCGTGACGACCTTCTTCGCGGCGCGCGCGCCCGAGGGGCGCACGAAGCCGTCGCCCGACGAAGTGATGGCGCTCGAATGGCTCACGCCGCAGGACGCGCTCGACCGGCATGCGGCCGGCTCGATGACGCTCTGGCCGCCGACGTGGGTGACGCTCGCGGGGCTCCGCCCGGCGAAGACGGTCGACGACGCGCTCGCCGAGTTCGCCGTGGGCGACGTGCAGCCCTACGTGTCGCGATTCAACGACGACCGCACGACGATCTTCTGGAAGGAAGACGAGGCCTACGACGACCCGCACCACGACGACCATCCGGCCGTGCCCGACGACGCGCCCGATGCCGTCGGCAACCGGCACCGGCTCATGATGGACCGCCTGCCCTGGATCTACCTCAACGACTTCTAGGGTGAGCTCGTGGAGGCGGTCGCCTGGCTCGACTGGCTGAACGCGCGCGACTACTGGATCGCGCGCGAGATCCTCCAGCGCGGCGTCGCCGCGATCGCCGTCATCGCGTTCGTGTCGACGCTGAACCAGTTCCGGCCGCTCCTCGGCGAGCACGGGCTGCTGCCGGTGCCGCGGCTGCTGGCGGCGCGCGGCTCAGGCGGCGCGCGGCGCTTGCGCGGCCCGAGCCTCTTTGCGTGGTGGGGCTACAGCGACCCGAAGCTCGTCGCCGTCGCCTGGGCAGGCATCGTGCTCGGCGCATCCGTCGTCCTCGGCCTCCCGCAACTCGGGCCGCCCTGGGTGCCGCTCATCGTCTTCCTCGTGCTCTGGACCCTGTACCTGTCGATCGTCGTCGTCGGGCAGACCTTCTACGGCTTCGGGTGGGAGATGCTCCTCTGCGAAGCGCTCTTCACGGTCGCGTTCCTCGGGTCGGCGCACGAGCCGCCGCCGCTCCTCGTCCTCATCGCGGTGTGGTGGCTCGTCTTCCGCCTCGAATTCGGGGCGGGCATGATCAAGATCCGCGGCGGGCGCGAGTGGCGCGACCTCACGGCGCTCATGTTCCACCACGAGACCCAGCCCATGCCGGGGCCGCTGAGTCGCCAGGCGCACCTCCTGCCGCCGTGGTTCCACCGCTGCGAGGTCGTCGCGAACCACGTCGCGCAACTCGTCGTGCCGTTCCTGCTGTTCGTGCCGGGGCCGGTCGCATCGGTCGCCGCCGCGATCATCGTGCTCACGCAGCTGTGGCTCATCGTCACGGGCAACTTCGCGTGGCTGAACTGGCTCACGGTCGTGCTCGCAGCGTCGGCGGTCTCCGACTCGGCGTGGCGATGGGCGCTCGGATGGCTGCCGGCGGTGCCTTCGGCGCTCGGTTCGGGGGCTCGGGATGCCTCGGGCATCCCCCTGTGGTGGGGGATCGTCGTGCTCGCGGCATCCGCCCTCTTCCTGTGGCTCGCGATCGCGCCGCTCCGAAACCTTCTCGCCCGCCGACAACTCATGAACGCGAGCTTCAACCGGTACATGCTCGGCAACGCATACGGGGCCTTCGGCACCGTCACGAAGCGCCGTGTCGAGATCGTCGTCGCGGGCACGCTCGCCGCCGACCCCGACTCGCCCGAGGCCGAGTGGCGCGAGTACGCGTTCAGGGGGAAGCCGGGCGAGGTGCATCGCGTCCCGCGCTGGTTCGCGCCGTACCACCTGCGGCTCGACTGGCTCATGTGGTTCCTGCCGCTGGGGCGGTTCTGGGAACCGTGGTTCGAGACGCTCCTCGTGCGCCTCCTCGAGGCCGACCGGCCGACGCTGCGACTCCTCGCGCACGACCCGTTCGGCGGAGCGCCGCCGGTCTGGGTGCGCGTGCAGGCGTGGCACTACCGGTTCTCGACGCGCGCCGAATTCCATGAGACGCATGCGCGGTGGGTGCGGACGCTCGACTTCGAGGTCGTCGAGCCGATGCGGCTGCGCGATTGAGGGTGTCTCCGCTCGAACACAGTGGGCTACCTTCTATCCATGGCCATCCGAATCACCCCGCGCCGCTCCGCCCCGGTCGAGCCGCAGCCGGCCGCCGAGATCACCGCCGACGGCGACTCGCGCGGCCCAGAGGTCAAGATCCGGGCGTTCCGCGTCGGGTTCGTGGGCGCGCTCGGCGTGCTCGCGGCGCTCCTGCTCGGCGGCGTCGTCGGCCAGCTGTCCACGGTCATCCTCTACGTCGTGTTCGCGCTCTTCCTCGCGCTCGGACTCGACCCCGTCATCTCGTTCCTCGAACGGTGGATGCCGCGCTGGGTCGCCATCCTCGTGATCGTGTTCGTGATCCTCGGGCTCATCGCGATCCTCGTCGCGACGATCGTGCCGATCATCGTCGAGCAGACGACGAACGTCATCGACAACTGGGACGAGATCGTCCAGAACATCCAGAACAGCGCGATCGTGACGTGGGCCCAGGGCGTGCTGCCGCCCGACTTCAACCTCGACAAGCAGATCCAGGACGCACTCACGTGGCTCTCCGACTTCGGCCACCTCGCCTCGCTCGGCGGCGGCGTGCTCGCCGTCGGCGCGGGCATCGCGGGCGGCTTCACGGGCGTCGTGATCGTGCTCATCCTCATGCTCTACTTCATGGCGTCGCTGCGCTCGATGGAGAAGTACTCGGCGCGGTTCGTGCCCGCGTCGAGCCGCAAGAAGTACCTCGAACTCACGGGCGAGATCACCGACTCCGTCGGCCGCTACGTCATCGGTCAGGCGAGCCTCGGACTCATCAACGGCGTGCTGAGCTTCATCTACCTGTCGATCATCGGCGCGCCCTCGCCCATCCTGCTCGCGTTCATCGCGTTCCTGTGCTCGCTCGTACCGCTCGTCGGCACCCTCACGGGCGCGATCGTCATCTCGCTCGTGTGCCTCGCTGCCGGCTGGCCGACGGCGCTCGCCGCGATCATCTACTACCTCGTCTACATGCAGGTGGAGGCGTACGTCGTGAGCCCGCGCATCATGAGCCGCGCGGTGTCGGTGCCGGGTGCGCTCGTCGTCATCGCGGCCGTCGCAGGCGGCACCCTCGGCGGCGTGCTCGGCGCGCTCGTCGCGATCCCCGTCGCGGCGTCGCTCATCATCATCGTCGAGAAGGTCGTCTTCCCGAGGCAGGACACCATCTAGCGGCTCGGCCGCGCACACAGCCGGATGCCCCGGGCAGCGCGCCCGGGGCATCCGATCGTTCTTCGTGGCTGCGCCGCAGTGTCAGGTCCTGGCGCCGCCGCCCGCCCGGAGGCGGGAGACCGCGTCGACCGTCGCCGCGAGCACGAGCACGCCGCCCGTGACGATGAAGTTGACGCCCGCGGGCAGGTGGAGCAGGCCCAGGCCGTTCGTGATGACCGCGATGACGAGCGCGCCGATCGCCGCGTGGATGAGCCGGCCGCGTCCGCCGAAGAGGCTGACGCCGCCGACGACGGCCGCCGCGACGCCCGACAGCACGATGTCGCGGCCGACGGTGGCGTCGACCGATCCGACGCGCGTGACGCTGAAGAGCGCCGACACGACGGCGAGCGTCGAGCAGATGACGAACGCCCACCATTTCACCCAGCGCACCTTGATGCCCGACCGTCGGGCCGCCTCGGTGTTGCCGCCGATCGCGTAGAGGTACCGGCCGAACTTCGTGCGGTCGAGGACGAACGTGCCGATCCAGAGGATCGCGAGCGTCACGGGCACGATGATCGGCACGCCCTGGACGGCGACGATCGACTGGCCTCGGTTCTGGTTGAGCACGTACACGACCGTGCCGCCGAGCGCCGCGATGACGCCGAGCTTGATCCACACGAGGGCGATCGCACGGTTCGGCACGCCCGCACGGGTGCGGCGTGCGCGGTCCCAGAACGAGGTGCCCGCGGAGACGGCGAGGATGACGGCGAGCATGGCCCAGCCCGCCCACACCGGCAGGTTGCTGTTCTGGAGGGCGAGGAGCTCGGGCACCTGCACCTTGTAGAGGCCGCCGTCGCCGATGACGAGGAGCGCGAGGCCCTGGTATCCGAGGAACAGACCCAGTGTGACGACGAACGACGGGATGCCGACCCTCGCCACGAAGAAGCCGATGAGGGCGCCCGTCGCGACGCCGACGAGGAACCCGAGCAGGAGTGCGAGCGGCCACGGCGTGTCGAACTTCGCGACGAGGACGACGAAGAGCGCCATGCCGACGCCGCCCGTGACGCCCGCGGAGAGGTCGATCTCGCCGAGGAGGAGGACGAACACGAGGGCCATGCCGAGCATGACGAGCGTGGCCGCCTGGTTCAGGAGGTTCGCGAAGTTCCGCTCGGAGAGGAAGAACGGGCTGAGCGCCGAGAACAGGATCGTGAGGACGACGAGGCCGCCGACGGCGGGGAGCGCGCCCATGTCGCCCGCGCGGACGCGCTGCCACCAGGCCTGCACCTGGTCGAGCACGCCGCCTTCGACGCCGCTGCCGATGAGGTCGCCCGCGAGCGGGTCGGGCGACGCGTTGGTCCGGGTCGCCTGGCTCATGCGACGTCTCCTGTCTCGATCGAGGTCGAGGTCGTGTTGAGGATGGGCGAGCCGTCTTGCGTCTTCGTGCCGGTGATGTAGCCGACGACGTCGTCGCGGTTGGTCTCGACGGTGTCGAGTTCGGCGACCATCTGGCCGAGGTAGAGCACGGCGATGTGGTCGGCGACCTCGAAGACGTCGGCGAGGTTGTGGCTGATGAGGATGACGGCGACGCCCTGCTCGCTGAGCCGGCGGACGAGGGCGAGCACCTGCTCGGTCTGTGCGACGCCGAGGGCGGCGGTCGGTTCGTCGAGGATGACGACGCGCGCCTTCTTGAGCACGGCTCGGGCGATCGCGACGGTCTGCCGCTGGCCGCCCGAGAGGCTCGACACCTTCTGGCGGATCGAGCGCACGGTGCGGACCGACAGCGAGCGGAGCGTGTCGGACGCCTCCTTCTCCATGCGGCCCTCGTCGAGGGTCCCGCCCGAGAGCTCTTCGCGCCCGAGGAACATGTTCTGGACGATGTCGAGGTTGTCGCAGAGCGCGAGGTCTTGGTACACCACCTCGATGCCGAGTGCGGAGGCCGCACGCGGGGTGTGGAGGTCTTGGTGCTGGCCGTCGATGAGGACTTCGCCCTCGTCGTACGGCTGAACGCCGGCGAGGCCCTTGATGAGGGTCGACTTGCCGGCGCCGTTGTCGCCCACGAGCGCGGTGACCCGGCCCGGGTAGACCTTGAGGTTCACGCCCTTCAGCACGGTGACGGGGCCGAAGGACTTCTTGACCCCTTTGAGTTCGATGATGGGTTCTGTCATGTTCGCTTCCTTGCGTGCATGGATGTCTCGACGTGCAAGGGGCGCCGCGCCAGCGACGCGACGCCCCCTGAGCGTGGCGCCTACTGTACGCCGAACTCCGCGCACTTGTCGGCGAGGCTGACACCCTCGATCTCGCCCGTGCAGATCTCGTCTGCCGAGGCGTCGCCCGCCTCGACGACCTGCACGACCTCGTTCGGTCCGACGAGGACCGGCGTGACCGCGATGTACGGCGTGCCGTCTTCGAGTTCCTGGTCGGCGGTCGGGGTCTCGCCGCTCAGGAGCGCGACGGCGACCTCGACGGCCGCGTCGGCCTCGAGCTTGACGGGCTTGTACACCGTGGCGGTCTGCCATCCGGTGAGGATGTTCTGCAGACCGGCGACGTTGGCGTCCTGGCCGGACACCGCGACGCCCGTGAGGCCGTTGCGCTGCAAGACGCCGATGACGCCGTCCGCGTTCGTGTCGTTGGCCGCCCAGACGCCGTCGACGTGGCCGCCGAGCGCGGTGAGCGCCTGCTCGAAGTTGGTGGCGCTCTTCTCGCCGTCCCAGACCCCGGGGGCTCGGCCGCCGGGTTGATGCCGGCTGCTTCCATGACCTCGACGGCGCCGTCGTGGAACATCTTGGCGTTGCCGTCGGTCGGGTCGCCGCCCATGTAGACGACGACGGCCGTGGCCGGGTCCTTGCCGGCGGCCGCGAGGCCGTCGAGCACGGTCTGGCCCTGCAGTCGACCGACCTCGACGTTGTCGAACGACACGTAGTAGTCGGCGCCCGTGAACGGGCGGTCGTAGGCGATGACGGGGATGCCTTCGGCCTTGGCCTTGGCTGCGACGCCTTCGGCTGCGCCCTGGTAGTCGACGAGCAGCATGACGCCGCAGCCCTGGGTGAGCTGCTGGTCGGCGATCGTCGAGAACTTGTTCACGTCGCCGCCGGCGTTCTGGATGTCGGCTTCGAAGCCCGCGGCCTCGAGACCTTCCTGCAGGTACTTGCGGTCGAAGTTCTCCCAGCGCGGCGACGATTCGGCGTCGGGCAGGATGACACAGGCGCGAGCCGAAGCCTCGCCGCCGCCCTCATCGCCTCCGCCGCCATCGCCGCCGC
This sequence comes from Agromyces protaetiae, assembly GCF_004135405.1. Classification (NCBI taxonomy): domain Bacteria; kingdom Bacillati; phylum Actinomycetota; class Actinomycetes; order Micrococcales; family Microbacteriaceae; genus Agromyces; species Agromyces protaetiae. The sequence goes on along the minus strand of NZ_CP035491.1, from coordinate 4,791 downwards.
TCGCACAGCCTGCCAGCAACAGCGCCGAAACCCCGGCGAGTGCGGCAGCAGAGACCAATGAAGAGTTCTTCACGGCGCTCTCCTTCTCGAAAAAAGTGAGGTCGACCCCTCGTGGTGCTCCCCGTCGGCTTTGGCGGGGGCGGTGCCCATGATTCACCCAATTCGCGTGCTCCGAAACAAAAGCGAGGTAACGGTTTCACAACTAACTGACTTGTCAGTAAGTTGCGAGTTCCGCGGAATGCCGGGGTTCGCGGATGTCGCGGGGTGCATGTGCCCCGAAGTGGGGGCATCGGCCGCGAAGATCGGATCGATTCGATTTTCGAGCTCGGCGTGTCGGGTTCGGCGCTGATCCTGAGAGCGCGACCACGAACCTACGAAAAGTCTCCGGATCAGGGGAATCAGGCAGGAAACCTGACAATCGAGTGACGGGTTCGCGAGCGGGCTCGACTGACACAGACATCAGAACAATCGGATGCCTCGAGGCGGGTCCCTGCGGGCGTTCGAGCAGCCTCGGCCCGCCCTCAGAACCAGATCGAGAGGTGCGGCGCGCGAGCCGATCGGAACAGCCGATCGGCGACCTCGAGCGACCCCGCCGACGACTCGTGCACCCGGCCCGCACGGGCGAGGAGCGACGGCGCGACGTCGCCCAGGAGGATCGAGCCGAGCTCGCGCACCCCGAGCCGGAGGCCTCCCGCGCGGCGGCTGCGCCGCGAGGAGCCCGCGGCCGAGGCATCCGGAGCGTCCTCGACCTTGCGCACCTCGGCGCGGCCGTCGCCCGACACCTCGAGCTCGAACACGCCGTGCGCATACCCGAGCGGATCGTCGACGTCGAGCGTGAGCGTGCCGCCCGCGCCGAACCGCCGCGAGCCGAGCGCCGCGACGGGGTCGAGCACGCGCACCCACAGGTGGTCGCCGAGGTGGTCGACGGCGATCGCGCGCGGATCGTCGAGGAGCCACGGCAGCGGCTCGTCGACCGACCGCAGGAGCCCGCGCACCTCGTCGACGAAGTCGACCTCGACGAGGGTGCGCCAGAGGGCCCGCTCGGCGTCGTCGGTCGCCGCGGCGAGGAAGTCGAACTCGAGCACGCCCGGCTCGTTGGGGTTGCGGGTCACGCGATAGGCCGCGAAGCCCTGCGGCTCGCCGTGCTCGTCGTCGTACCGGACGGCGCGCACCGCCCGCGAGCCCGCCGATTCGGGGTCGACGAGGCCGAGCACGCGGTCGAGGAGTCCGCCCCACCGGTCGACTTCGCCCGGCGTGCGCGCGACAGCCCGCCGGACGAGCTGCGGCGCGATCTCGCGGAGCGACGCGGGATCGACGAGATGCGTGCGCCCCGGGGCATCCGGACCGCTCCACCGCGCGCGCCGCCGATCGACGTGCACCGTCGCCGCGCGCGCCGCGGGGGAGTAGCCGAACCGGCCGTAGATCGTCGCCTCCGTCGCCGTCAACATCGCGACCGCCGCGCCCGCGGCGACGGCGTCGCGGAGCTCGGCCTCCATGAGGGCGCGCGCGATGCCGCGGCGCCGATGCGTCGGAGCGACCGACACCGAGCTCACGGCCCACGCGTCGACGCTGCGGCCGCCGGGCATGCTGAGGCCCGTCGGCCAGCTCGAGACCGTCGCGACGGGCACGTCGGGGCGTGCCGACGTCGAGTCGTACACGCCGATCACGCGCCGCTCGGCGAACACCCGGCGCTCGTGCTCGAGGTCGATCTCGCGCGGGCGCGGGTGATGGAAGGCGAGGTTGTCGGCCTGCGACCACGCGTCGAACGCCGCGTGGTCGGCCGTGTCGACGAGCCGGTACTCGAGCCCGCGGGCTCCGAGGGAGACTTCGGCGGCGCGGTCCACGGGGCTGCTACGGAAGTCGAACGGCATCGCCCCAGCGTAGCGACGGCCCCTGGGAAGCCACAGGGCGGATGCCTCGTGGCGCGCGCCGCCCGACGATACGATGCGGGCATGCACGCCGTGATCCTGAGCGGAGCCGGACGCAACGCCGACCCGTGGCATCCGTTCGCCGAGACGAGCGAGCGGCTCGCGGAGCTCGCGCGTGCCGCGGGCTTCGACGTCGACATCGTGCAGGACCCCCTCGACGGGCTCGCGGCGCTCGCCGACGACGTCTCGCTCGTGATCGTCAACGCGGGCGATCCCGACGGGCCGGGCGGGGGAGGCGAGGCCCCGACTCCCGCCGATCCCGCCGTCGTCGCGCGGGCCGCGACGGCGCTCGACGCGGCGATCGAACGCGGCGTCGGCATCCTCGCGGTGCACGCGGCGGCTTCGACCCTGCGTGAGCTGCCGTACTTCGAGGCCGCGCTCGGAGCGCGCTGGGTGCACGAGCACTCGTGGCATCCGCCCATCGGCGACGCGATCGTGCACGTGGTGGGCAATCACCGCATCGCCGAGGGCCTCGCCGACTTCGCCGTCTTCGACGAGCGGTACACCGACCTCGTGCTCGTCGACGTCATCGAGCCGATCGCCGAGCACGAGGAGGGCGGGGTGCGGCATCCGCTCGTGTGGGCGCGCGAGTTCGGTCGCTCGCGGCTCGTCTACACGGCGCTCGGCCACGACGAGCGCTCGTACGCGTCGCCCGGCAACCTCGAGCTCCTCGCGCGTGCGTTCGACTGGCTGAAGCGCGTGCCGGCGCCGAGCGCGGCGCTCCTCGCATGAGGCAGGCGGGGCCGCGGCGCGTCGTCTTCGCGCCCGACTCGTTCAAGGGCACGGTCTCGGCCGCCGACGCCGCGGCGGCGCTCGCGCGCGGCTGGCTCGCCGAGCGGCCGGGCGACGAGGCGGTGCTCCGGCCGATGGCCGACGGCGGGGAGGGCACGCTCGACGCGTTCGAGGCGGCCGTGCCGGGCGCCGTGCGCGTGCCCGTCGACGTGCGCGGGCCGTACGAGGGGGCTGCTCGCGTGTCGTCGTCGTGGCTGCGGCTGCCCGGGGACACCGCCGTCGTCGAGCTCGCGGCGACGTGCGGGCTCGGGCTCGTCGACCCCCTGCGCCCGCTCGAGGCCCACACGGCGGGCTTCGGCGACGCGATCGCGGCGGCCCTCGACGCGGGCGTCGCGCGACTCCTCCTCGGCATCGGCGGCAGTGCATCGACCGACGGAGGGTCGGGTGCCCTCGTCGCGCTCGGCGCGCGGGTGACGGATGCCTCGGGCTCGCCCGTTCCGCTCGGCGGCGGCGGGCTCGGGGTCGCAACGGCCGTCGACCTCACGGGACTCCGCCCCCTGCCGACCGGCGGCGCGACCGTGCTCGGCGACGTCGTCAATCCGCTCCTCGGCGCGCAGGGCGCGGCGGCGGTCTTCGGCCCGCAGAAGGGGGCGGCTGCCTCGGACGTCGCCCTTCTCGAGGCGAACCTCGACCGCTTCGCGGGGCTCGTGCCCGGCGGGCGGCGACTCGCCGACGCACCCGGCGCCGGAGCCGCGGGCGGCACGGGGTTCGGCCTGCTCGCGTGGGGCGCCCGCATGGGGTCGGGCGCGGCGGTCGTCGCGAGCGCGATCGGACTCGCCGAAGCGATCGCACACGCCGACCTCGTCGTCACGGGCGAGGGCCGCTTCGATGCGCAGTCGGAGGCGGGCAAGGCCCCGACCGAGGTCGCGCGGCTCGCTGCGCACGCCGGGGTGCCGGTCGCGCTCGTCGCGGGGGTGATCGACGAGGGCGCCGATCCGGATGCCTCGGGCTTCGAGTCATCCGTCTCGTTGACCTCGCTCGCAGGCGACCCGCGCTCCGCGCGCTCCGAGGCCGTGCGCTTCCTCGAGGCGGCGGGCGCCGCGCTCGCGAGGGCGCGCTGACGCGCGCCCTCCACAGCCGTCGCTTCTCGCGCACTGTGCATTCGCGCGCGACCACTTATCGTGTTCCCATGGCTCTCGTTCCGCGGCGCACGGCTGCGTCCCCCTCCGCTTCGTCGTCGGCCCGTCGTGGCGCACGCGCCGGGGTCGCGATCACCGTCTTCGCCGCGGCATCCCTCGTGTTGAGCGCATGCACCGTCGGCTCGTACGACGGGGATCGCGCCGACGGCGGCGGCGACTTCGCGGACGACGGCTGCACGAGCGTCGTCGTGGCGACGTCGTCCGAGAAGGTCAACATGCTCGACGCCCTCGCGAAGGCGTTCAAGGAGTCTCCGCAGCACGACGCGCTCGCAGAGTGCGCCACGGTGCATCCGATCAACGTCTCGTCCGGTGACGCGACCCGCTTCCTCACGTCGGGCGGCGACTGGCCCGACGAGGACCGTCGCAAGCCGACGCTGTGGTCGCCCGCCTCGACCGTCTGGACCGAGCGCGTCGCCGCTGCGGCATCGCCGGCGCTCGTCGGCGAGCCCGTCTCGTTCACCCACACGCCCGTCGTCTTCGGCATGCCCGAGACGATGGCGAAGGCGCTCGGCTGGCCCGACCGCCCGATCGGCATCACCGACCTCGAGCGGCTCTGCACCGACCCGGCCGGGTGGGGGAGCGTGGGCAAGCCGATCTGGGGGTCGTTCAAGATCTCGAAGACGAACCCGAACACCTCGACCACCGGTCTGTCGGCGATCCTCATGCAGTCGTACGAGGCCTCGGGCAAGACCGACGGCCTCACGGCCGACGACGTCGCGGCCGCAGAGGAGTTCTCGCGGGCGTTCGAGGAGTGCGTCATCCACTACGGCGACACGACCGGCAAGGTCCTCAACACGCTCTACGACGACACCCAGCACGGCGCGGGCGGCTCGGGCTACGTCTCGGCGGTCGCGCTCGAAGAGACCTCGCTCCTGAACTACAACCTCGGCAACCCCGACTCGCACACCGTGCAGCCCGGCGAGACGCTCACG